>CANMOV010000002.1 GCA_947499565.1 uncultured Croceitalea sp. | reverse complement strand
TAGTCTTAAATTCAACTACGAATCCTTTAGTACCTATCAATGATAGTACTGCTAACGGTATCATCAACGATGATGATCTTCTTCCAGGTACGGGTATCGCATTCACCAATACAAATGTTATTGTGACCGAAGGCACAGATACTTTTGCCAGATTTACCGTAACATTAACAGGAACTATATCGGAAAATGTAACTGTAGATTATGTAACAAATAATGGAACTGCACTTAATGGCAGTGATATAACGGCACAATCAGGTACTATTACATTTACGCCTTCAGTTAGCTCTTTTGACATTGACATTCCAATTATAGATGATACTATTGTTGAAGCCACCGAAGATTTTACGGTAGTACTTTCTAACATTCAGTCTAACATAGGAATTGGTTTTGTAGATGGCAATACCACTAATACTGCAACTGGAACAATAAATGATAATGATAGCGACCCATCACTTGGAGTACAATTTGATATCACTAGTATTGATGTTAATGAAGATGCTGGTACAGTTTCGCTTGATGTGGTATTAAACGCCGATGTTCAAGATGAATTCACTGTAGAATATTTCACTACTGATGGCACTGCTATTGATGCTGCCGATTATACTGGTGTTCCTGCAGATACGCAAGTTCTTACATTTGGCGGCGCTAATGCCAATACGCAGACTATTGTTATCCCAATTATCGATGATGTTATCATCGAGAGTACGGAAGACTTTACAGTTACCATTACGGATATATCAACAACACTAGTAAACATTCTTGCTAATGATACTGCTACTGTTAATATTATTGACAATGATAGCGACCCATCACTTGGAGTACAGTTTGATATCACTAGTATTGATGTTAATGAAGATGCTGGTACAGTTTCACTTGATGTCGTATTAAATGCAGATGTTCAAGATGAATTCACTGTAGAATATTTCACTACTGATGGTACTGCTATTGATGCTGCCGATTATACCGGAGTTCCTGCAGATACGCAAGTGCTTACATTTGGTGGGGCTAATGCCAATACGCAGACTATTGTTATCCCAATTATCGATGATGTTATCATCGAGAGTACGGAAGACTTTACAGTTACCATTACGGATATCTCAACAACACTAGTAAACATTCTTGCTAATGATACTGCTACTGTTAATATTATAGACAATGATAGCGACCCATCACTTGGAGTACAATTTGATATCACTAGTATCGATGTTAATGAAGATGCTGGTACAGTTTCACTTGATGTCGTATTAAATGCAGATGTTCAAGATGAATTCACTGTAGAATATTTCACTACTGATGGTACTGCTATTGATGCTGCCGATTATACCGGAGTTCCTGCAGATACGCAAGTGCTTACATTTGGTGGGGCTAATGCCAATACGCAGACTATTGTTATCCCAATTATCGATGATGTTATCATCGAGAGTACGGAAGACTTTACAGTTACCATTACGGATATATCAACAACACTAGTAAACATTCTTGCTAATGATACTGCTACTGTTAATATTATAGACAATGATAGCGACCCATCACTTGGAGTACAATTTGATATCACTAGTATCGATGTTAATGAAGATGCTGGTACAGTTTCACTTGATGTCGTATTAAATGCAGATGTTCAAGATGAATTCACTGTAGAATATTTCACTACTGATGGTACTGCTATTGATGCTGCCGATTATACTGGTGTTCCTGCAGATACGCAAGTGCTTACATTTGGCGGCGCTAATGCCAATACGCAGACTATTGTTATCCCAATTATCGATGATGTTATCATCGAGAGTACGGAAGACTTTACAGTTACCATTACGGATATCTCAACAACACTAATAAACATCCTTACTAATGATACTGCTACCGTTAATATTATTGATAATGATGGCAATGAAGGATGGCCAGAAGATATCACTATCGAGGCATGTGATACTATTCCAGCTCCAGCTGACATAACTTCTACAAGTACCTGTGCAATAACGGTAGTTCTAGATGAAACCATTGATGGACAGGATGATGCTTGTGCAACAGAGTACACTATCACTAGAACTTGGACGATTACAGATTGCGTGGGTAATGTACGTGAGCATGTACAAGTAATTACTATTGAGGATACTGTTGCACCTACTTTTGTTGAAGCACTTCCTGTGGATATGACAGTACAATGTGATAGCGTGCCAGATGCAGCTGCCATAACTGCTATAGATAGCTGTGAGCCAGATTTAATTGTTGATTTTGTTGAAACTATTACGGGTCAAGACGATTCCTGCCCATCAGAATATACTATAACTAGAACTTGGTCAACTTCTGATTGTGCTGGGAATGCTATCTCTCATACTCAGGTAATTACAGTTGAAGATACAGTTGCTCCTACTTTTGTTGAGGAGTTACCAGAAAGCATGACTGTTCTTTGCAACAAGGTGCCAGATGCCGCAACGCTTACTGCAGTTGATAATTGCGACACAAATATTGTAGTTGACTTTACAGAAACTATTACCAATGATGCTAATTGCATGAACGGATATACAGTTACTAGAGTTTGGTCAACTAGCGATTGTGCAGGTAATACAGTTTCTCATACACAAATTATTACTATTGAGCCTACTGGTCCAATAACTGCTAGTGATTATGATGAAGAGGTAACTATTCTTTGTGGGGAAGAAATACCAGCTGTTCCAGAATTAACATTCATGGGTGGATGTGGTAACTATGATGTTGTCTTTAATGAAGTAAGACAAGATGCAACTGATGGTTCTGAAGATTTTATGTTGATTAGAACCTGGGATGTAACAGATTCTTGTGGCAATACAGCTTCATTTGAGCAAATTATATTTGTATTCCAACCACAATTGGAAGAAGTAACTATTGACATCTGTATTGAAGATGAGGCTATTGACCTAATTAACTATTTACCAGAAGGATTTGATACTAATGGCACTTTTGAAGTTCTCGAAGGTAATGTTATCCTAAATGGAAGTCTATTTGACCCAATTGACCATTTACCTGGTGAATATAAAATAGCGTACAGTTCTATTGAAGGAGATTGTAAATACTATGTAGACTTTACTATCGTAGTTAATACAGATTGTGTTCCTTGTGGTCGCGGAGAAATAGAAATTTCTGAGGCTGTAACGGCCAATGGTGATGGTGTTAACGATACTTTCCAAATAAAAGGAGTAGAGTTTTGTCAGTTTACTTTTGACGTTCAGATATTTAACCGTTGGGGAGATAAAGTATACGAGGCAAAAGACTACCGTAACGATTGGAACGGCTCATCACCTAGTGGATCTGTAGGTTCTTCTGGTGTACTACCTTCTGGAACGTACTATTACATTATTAGTGCGACAGATAATGAATTAGGAATAACCCTTAAACCATTTAACGGATATATATACCTAGGAACAAAATAGAACTGCTTTGTAAAAGTAAGAGGACTAATAAAAATTGGTCCTCTTTTTTTATTCCCTCAATAATTTAATCAGTCTATAGAAAAATGGCTTTCATCGTAAGAAAAAAACCGTTGAACGAGTCTTTATTCCTACAACGACTTTTAATTTGATTTAGACGTATAAATTGTTGATTCTGAGTGTTAATTCGTCAATTTGTATAAGAAATTAAACCCAAATTAATTTTAAACAAGATTAGTTCGAAAGAAACTTAACCTATTGCAAATGAAAACTTTAAAAAACATCCTATTGTTTTTATCCCTTATGCTTACTTCGGTTGTAGGGGCACAACAATTACCGCAGTTTACGCAATACATGTTTAATACCATATCTATAAATCCTGCATACGCCGGTAGTAGAGAAAAATTAAATGTGACTGCATTACACAGGAACCAGTGGGCAGGCTTAGCCGGTAATCCAAGAACTAGCACCTTTTCAATTCATTCCCCTTTACGGAATGATAGAATTGGATTGGGGTTATCTTACATCAACGATCAATTAGGTTTTGAGGATACAAACTATGTATACGGAGATTTTTCCTATACAGTACCTTTGTCTTTTGATGTTAATCTTTCATTTGGGTTAAAAGGTGGTTTTACGAATTACACTCGACCTCTAATTGATATAAATGATCCAGACTTAGGGCCTATAAATGAATGGACACCAAACTTTGGTGCTGGAGCGTACATAAGTTCCGATAGATGGTACGCTGGTATTTCTTCACCTCGATTGGTAAAATCTAATGTACGAAGTGGACAATTTGTAGGATTAGAAAGGCTAAGCTATTATGCTATTGCTGGTTTGGTTGTGGACATTTCGTTGGACTTCAAGTTTAGACCGTCTATGATAACAAAATTTACGAATGGAGCTCCAGCAACCTATGATGTTACAGCAGGTTTTTTAGGATATGAGAAATTCTGGTTTGGAGCATCTTATCGCTTTAACGATGCATCTAATTTTGGTGCATTTATGGATTATCAGGTAAGTAAAGATTTTAGAATAGGTTATGCATATGATTTACCAACTGGTGATCTTAGACCATACACTGGCGGAACGCATGAAGTTATTCTAATTTTTGAATTAGGTGAACGTAAAGCTGGAATCTTTAAATCCCCAAGATACTTCTAAGAAATAATAATCTACAGAATGAAAAATACAATCAAAAATACTTTGCTATTGTTGTTTATCATAGCAAGTCAATTAGTTTCAGCTCAGTATGGAGCTCAAAAAAAAGGAGACTATTATTTTAGTCAGTTTTCCTATGCTAAAGCTATTCCTTTTTATGAAAATATGCTCGAAGGGAATTTCAACACAAGTCATGCGCACAAGCAATTAGCTGAATGTTATTTATTGATTCGAGATTTCAACAAAGCGATGCCGCATTTTGAAGCAGTAATCAATAATGCAGATATTCCAACTGATTATTACTTTAAGTATGCTATGGCATTACACAGTAATGGACAAACCAATGAAGCTGCAAAATGGTTAAGAAAATATAAAAAATACAATAAGAACGATTCAAGGGTAAAGCGTTTCCTGGAAGACGGAAATTTTGCATCTGTAGTATTTAATAGTAGAGAACGCTATGAAGTTTCGGAATTACACTTTAATACTTCAGGGAGCGACTTTGGTGCATACATACATAAAGGAAACCTTTATTTTGCATCAACTAGAGTAGATGAAGGTTCACAAAAAACATATGGTTGGAATGGTGAACCTTGGTTGGATTTATTCTATGTAGAAGAAGGTAATACGAGTTCCGTACCAAAAGCTGTAAAAGGAGATGTTAATTCAAAATATCATGAAAGTTCTTTAGCCTTTTCTACAGATTATAAAAAAGATACCGTAATGTATTTTACACGAAACAATTATTTTCAAAATAAAGAAGGTTACGGACTTCAAAAAGACAACAATCTTAAAATTTATAAAGCAGAGTTTATAGATGGTGAATGGGAAACCGTTAAAAGTTTAAGAATAAATAGTGATTTATATTCTACGGGGCATCCTACTGTTAGCCCAGATCGTAAAAGACTTTATTTTGCTTCCGATAGACCTGGTGGCTATGGGGGTACAGATATCTATTATTCAGAAATACATGATCGTGGTGGAATAGGGAAACCGGTAAATGCGGGACCAATTATAAATACAGAAGGAAATGAGATGTTTCCATTTGTTAATATTGAAGGAAAGTTATTCTTTTCCTCTGATGGTCATGTAGGCTTTGGACAATTAGATGTCTTCTCAACAATTATTGATATTGACGGAAATTTTGTTGATGTTATTAATCTAGGTAGACCTATTAATAGCGCTGCAGATGATTTTGGTTTTTTTGCTGAAGATAATGGAATAAATGGTTATATAAGCTCCAATAGAAAAGGTGGAAAAGGCAGTGATGATATCTACAAATTTGAGTTTACACCATCATTGGCAGTAGAAGGTATTGTACGCGATGCCATTAATAATCAACCTTTAAACAATGTCGCAATTGCCTTATTTGATCAAAAGACTAAGGAAAAGGTTGGCGAGACAATGACCGATGACAACGGTAAGTACAAAATGTTTATTAGTAGAAAACGTAATTACATGATTGAGGCTGTCCGAAAAACGCATCCTCATAAAAACATATTTTTTAGCACACAAGAAACTAGTAGGGCAACAAAAATAAAGACTTTGGATATTATGTTAGAGCCTATATTAGATGTTAAGTTATTAGCTGGTTTAAATAAAATCTATTTTGATTTTAACAAAAGTAACATAAGACCTGATGCAGCATTAGAACTAGATAAAGTAGTAAAATTAATGACTCAGACTTATCCAGATATGATTATAAAATTAGAAGCTCATACTGATCCTGTAGGAAGTCATAAATATAATGATGCGCTTTCTGAACGTAGAGCAAAATCTACTTATGAATACCTGCTTGCAAACGGGGTACCAAAACACCACATACTATCTTATAAAGGTTTTGGAAAACGCATGCCAATTAATGAATGTACAAGCAAGAAAGATTGTTCTCCAGAAGAATTGGAATTAAATCGTAGAACAGAGTTCCCTGTTATTCAGATTAAAGGAAAATCTGTTAATGCCAAATAATATTATTTAATCCTTATAATAAAAAAGCACCTTAATCAGGTGCTTTTTTATTATGATTTTATTTCTATGTTCTGGGAAACTATATCCCGTATAGGAATAACAACTTTTCCAGTTTTAGTCTTAAGCGTTAAGCTAATATTATCTATAGCTTCTACAGTGCCCTCTATATCTCCAACTATAATTTTATCCCCAACTGCATAATTCTTTCTAGTATAAAACATTTTTAAAACATCCGAAAATACCTCACGAGAGCCCAAACCAAATCCTAGGGCAATTGCAAAAAGAAAAGCACCTAAAATCAGAGTAAAATTACTAGTAATAATTTCGGTATCAATACCGGCTTGGTTTAAAGCGGTAATGGTAACAAAAAATACTATCAAATAGAATAATCCACCGCTAATTACCTTAGCTCCTGAAACTCCCATAGAATCCATTAATTGGTGGACAGATTTTTTAACTATTGTAGCAAGGTATAAACCCGCTACGATAATAATTAGTGCTGTTAACAAGGTTGGCAAGTAGCTCAACAATGAGTATATGCCATCGGATATAGCCGTGAGTCCTAATGTTTGGGCCAATACCAAGGTAAAGAGCAAAATCAACAATACCTTTATGGTATTTAAGGTTACTTTTAACAGGTCTATTTTTAGTTCTTTATCTCCAAATAATTTTGCATCTGCAACTTTTTGTGAAAGCACATCTATCTTGGCTGCTTTCAATGCTTTTTTAATAATAAAAAGGATGATTTTTATAAACAGCCACGCAAATAGAATTCCTAATAAACCTAGAATTATTTTAGGAAGAGCTGTGGCAGCATCTGAAAACAGATTTTTAAAACTCTCTTTTATGGTATTGCCTAATTCGTTTAATGTGTTCATTTTCGCACTTATTTTTACAAAGAAAGTTAATTTCTCTTATTGGTTTTAAATAGTCCAGAAATTAGGGATGAATAATTGGATGTTACTAAAATAGCCATATCCATAATTAGTTTTGCAATGGCGATATCGTTCATCACCTTTTGCCGCATCTCGGGAGGTACCTCTAGTAACTTTTTATCCAGTTCCTTAAACGGATTTTTAAATTCGTTTGCCATCTATGATAAGGTATTATAGATTTCTAATAACTTTGCTTTAGCACGTTTCAACCGCATTTTCACAGCGCTTTCTCCTAAATCTAGTACTTCACTTAATTCTTTAATAGAAGCCCCATCTTGATATTTTAGCAATAAAATAGACTTTTCCTCAGGTGCAATCAACTGTAAAGCCTTATCTAGTTTACTTGCTTTTAATTCATAAATACTTTCATCTGGTACTTCTTCTGTTAACTTATACTCTGCATCGTCCATGGGTATGGACTTATCACTCATTTTTCGCTGCTTATTTCTATTTACATAATTCACGCAAAAATTATAGGTAAAAGAATATAACCACGTAGAGAACTTAGACCGTCCTTTAAAAGATGCCAACTTAACAAACAACATCAAAAAAACATCTTGCGTCAAATCTTCTGCTTCATCTTTTGACTTTGCAAAACCATAGCACTTATTATAAACCATTTTTGAATAACGATCATACAAGACACCAAAAAACAGTGTATTATTGTTCGCCACAATCTTTTGCACTAATTCTTCATCGGTAAATTGACTGTAAGCGTCGTCTGCTTTCAATGACCCTCTATCTTGGTTTATTAAGATTAGAAACAGACGTTTTAATAAAGTCACTTTTATTTAGTTTTAATTTGAGTAACCAATTTCGATTTTTCAATATAGGCTAAAAACCGCTTATATTTGAAAAAACTACGCTTACACTATGAAACCTTTATTCCAAATTTGCTCATTTTTTCTAATATTAATAACTATTGGTTGTAAATCTGATAAGAAAAAAGAACTCATAAAAGAGGTTAAGGAAATTTCAATTTTAGAGAAAGTTGCAAATGCACATGGTTTTGAAAACTGGAAAAATGTCACTCAAATAGCATTTAGATTTAATGTTGATCGTGACTCCACACATTTTGAAAGAAGTTGGGTTTGGAGACCAAAAACCAATGATATAACGAGAATTTCTAATGGTGATACACTGTCCTATAATAGAAAAACAATGGATAGCATCGCATATAAGACAAATGGTGGTTTTATTAATGATAGGTACTGGTTGTTAGCTCCTTTTAACCTGATTTGGGATTCCGCTAATTTTCAATACACTCATTCTGAAGGTGAAATGGCTCCAATAGCTAAAAAGCCTATGAATAAATTGACTATTGTTTATAAAAATGAAGGTGGCTATACTCCTGGAGATGCCTATGATTTCTATTTTGCGGATGATTATTTAATTCGTGAGTGGGTATTCAGAAAAACTAATCAGGCTGAACCCTCGATGACAACCACCTGGGAAAACTATAACAACTATAATGGCATTATAATTGCAACAGATCATAAAAAAGATGAAAGTGTATTCAATCTCTTTTTTGATGATATAGCAATCCATAAAAGCCAATAAACCTTGAAAAAATTATTCTGCCTTCTCTTCCTACCCTTATTTGTTAATGCTCAAAATCAAAAACTAGGGATAGTTTTAGATGCTGAAAGTAAAGAACCTATTGAATTTGTAGATGTTTATAATACCACAGACAATACTATTACAAACGAAAACGGAAAGTATTTTTTGTTGTCGTTAAAAGATTCCATTGCTTTTTACAAACTTGGCTACGAACCACAAAAGACGACGTTCGATACAGTTGCCGATACCATTTTGCTAAACCAAAAGACATTTGAGCTATCTGAAGTAATTTTAACAAATAAAGACAGATTGTTTACTCAAGTTAGAAAAGCTGTTCCCGAAAACTACCCTTCAGAAGAATTTAAAGAACAGTTTTTTATAAGGTCTTTATTACGCTATAATGGTAACATTACACGTATACAAGATATTCAAGGAAAGCTAAAAAGACGAACGCTACTTTACCATAGCAATATGGATATTGAAAAAAAAGATTTCGTTTTTGAAGTTCAAAATATGCGAAAAGTTGGTCTTAAAGATGTTACAGAAAATGAAACCGATATTTACTTTAGACTTAGGTCGCTAAAGCAAATTCTTTTAGAAACGGTGCAGATTAGTATTGTTCAAAAAGACTTTGAAATAGAAGAAAAGTACTTTGACGAGCAAAAAAAAGTGCGTGTAGAATTCACCTATAATGGAGACAACAAAAAGTTAAACACCAGTGGATATTATATAATAAACTTAGAAGACAAGGCTATTCTAGAGTACTATCAACTAACCCATCTAGATATTGATTTCAAACAAAAAAAAGATATCCAATATAGAGTGACTCGATATGAAAAAAATATAGTATTCGATAAAGATTCTAAAACGGGCAAATACGTTTTAAAAAATGGAAAGATTAAATCTTTAGTGGAAGTAAAAAATAATGAAGAAACTTTTCAAACTTTTTTTGAATCTGAAGACATTTTAAAATCATATGGACATTTCGCAAATTTTAAAGTGCGTAAAAATGTGAACGAAAATAAAGATGTATTTAAATTGAATTATCCTTACAATGCTAAGTTTTGGGTTAGTCAGAATCAACTTTTATTAACGGATGAAATGCAGCATTTTATCAGAAAAGTAGGTTCCGAAAGCAGTGAGTTTAAAGTAAAATCGAACCTAAACTAAACAGCTTTCTTTCTACTTAAAAATAAGGTCAGTAAAAACACCAAGGTAGCACAAGCCAACAAGCCCCAAAAACTTGCTGTTAAAGTAAATTCTTCGGCAACAAAACCTAAAATCACTGGTCCCAAAAGAAAACCCGAGTAACCAATCCCTGCAATAAATGCCACTCCATGGGAAGACTCAACACCTTTTACATTCCCACCAATTCTAAAAAGTTCTGGTACCATAACGGAAAAACCAAGACCATTTAAAGCAAAGCCAATAATTGCAAAAAGTGTATTTCCAGAAAGAACAAATACATAACCAATCATAGCTATTATAGCTCCTACTCCTACAATTTTAACTGAGCCAATTTTTGCACTTATCCAATCTCCAAAAAACCTACCTAAGGTCATTGTGGTAGAAAATGCTAAAAACCCAACTCCAATTAACAGTTCTGGAGCAAGTGTAATTTCTTTTAAGTACAGTCCACTCCAATCTATGATAGCCCCCTCACTACCCATACTTACAAAACCAATAATCCCTAAAATTAAAAGTGGTTTAAATAATTTTAAACTAAAAGGTTCTTTTTCAATTGGGGCAGCCTTTATATGGCAGTAATGTTTCTTAAAAAAGAAATTAACACTAAAAACGATGAGTGTCGTAAATAGCATATGCATAAAGGGGTTCCCTATTAATGGAATTAAAAAACTACCCAATCCTACTAGAACACCTCCAAGGCTAAAAAAACCATGAGCAGCAGACATAAAATTCTTTTTGTCCTCTTTCTCGATTTCTGTAACCAAGGTATTCATAGCAATATCTAAAAGACCATTTGCTGCTCCTAAAAAAAATAACGCTGTACAAAGCAAATAGTAATTGGAAACAAGGAATGGAAATAAGGCTAATACACTATTTAAAGTTATTCCTAACCACGTTGCCCTGCCTACACCAAGTCTATTAATTATTTTTGATGCCAACGGAAAAATGGTAAATACTCCAAGTGAAAGAAAGAAAATTGCAATACCCAAATCTGCTTTGTCAATTGCTAGTTTATCTTTTACAGATGGTATATAAATTGCCCAAGTACCAAACCAAATGTTAAGGCTGGTAAACGCAAAAGCTGGAGCAAAGTACCTAGGGTTGGAAAGTATTAGGAATAGTGACTTCAAAAAGGATTAGTTTGGTTAGTAGTTATTCTAAAAGTGAGCGTTCGTCCAACGAAAATAATCCTTATTTGGTTAATTTTACCAAAAGCAAAAAATGCATTTTTTATCAGACACCCTACATAGTTATATAAAACAACATTCTGAAGAAGAACCTAAATTACTTAAAGAACTTACTAGAGAAACACATCTAAAAGTAATTCAACCAAGAATGATTACAGGTCATTTTCAAGGTAGGGTTTTAAGCCTTTTATCAAAAATAACTGCTCCAAAAACCATATTAGAAATAGGCACTTATACCGGTTATTCAGCTATTTGCCTTGCGGAAGGTTTGCAAAAAAAAGGTCAATTGCACACCATAGATGTAAATGAAGAACTTTATAATATGCAAAGAACGTATTTTGATAAAAGTGGATTTGGAAAACAAATAACGCAACACCTAGGGGACGCCGTCACAATTATCCCAGAAATAGATGCAACATTTGATTTGGTTTTTATTGATGCTGAAAAAACACAGTATGATGCTTATTTTGAAGCCGTAATAAAAAAGTGTCGTTCAGGAAGTGTTATTTTATCAGACAATGTACTCTGGTCGGGTAAGGTTATAGAACCATTACAAAAATCTGATAAAGCAACCGAAGTCTTATTAAAATATAACAAAAAACTTAAGGAAGATCCAAGGGTCGAAACGGTTTTGTTGCCTATCCGTGATGGACTTACGCTATGCAGAGTTTTGTAGGTTTTGGACAAATCTTCTTTCAAAGATTTTGTATAATTTATAAAATAACAACCCCGAAAGGAGACCAATCAACATCCCAACTAAAATATCAATAGGAAAGTGCACTCCAACATAAATACGACTTGTAGCAAATAAAATGGGCCAAATAAAGAACAAGACTATCCATTTATACTTTTTTCGTAATAAAAGAAATACTAAAAGGGTAATAGAAAATGAGCTAGCAGCATGACCAGAGAAAAAACTATAATCTGTAGGATTTTTTAAAATTCGAATCAAAGTGTTTATTTCCAAATCATTATTAGGTCTTAGACGAGCTATATAATGTTTTGTTAGGTCCGTAATAAGAAGAATAAATAGGGCTAAAGCGATGAATGTTAATGCTTTTCTTAATCCTTCCTTATAAGAGGACTTATAAAAAAAAAGAGTAATAAAAAGAAGGTAAAGCGGAATCCAAGTAGTTATTTCTGTTACTGTAGACCAAAAAACATCATATTTTTCTATTCCTAAACCATTGAGGTACAAAAAAGCATCTCTATCCCATTGGAGTAGTTTATCAAGCATCTATTTTGCTCCTCTTTTGACAGCCCCGGTAACTTCTTCCACATTTTTCTTTACATCATCCAAACTATTCTTAATGTCTTTAGCAAAATCTGTATCAATTCCTTGCTTATCCGCGCTTTTTTGAATCTCGCGTTTAATATCATCAGTCGCATCACGAAGTTGACGCATACCTTTTCCTAGACCTTTGGCGATACCTGGTATCTTATCTGCCCCAAATACCATTACCACAATAAACATGATAAAGAAAATTTCCCCTCCGCTAATAAATAAAAAATGCATAGTACAAATATAAAGAGAAGTTGTTTGTAAACTAAAAAAAGCCCTGCGATTTGCAGGGCTTTATATTAGAAGGTTTTAAAAATTATTTTCCTTTTACCTTTTCCTTAAATTGGTCAAAATCAGATTTCTCATCTTTAATTGGCCAAGAGTTGTTTGTGGTATCAATATCAGCAGTTTCCAATTTTGGGTCAACTACAATACCTACCAGTTCCTTTTCTGATGAAAGTACACGCTTCACCTCATCATCGTTCTTTCTCCAAATCTCTGCAGGATACGTTACACTCTCTGTGGAACCATCTGCATATTTATACTCTACAATTAGGGGCATTGGAATACCTCCTGGCTTATCAAAAGTAACTTCATAGAAAAACTTAGGCTCTTTAACCTGAGCTCTTTCATCAGCAGTAAGATTATCCATCATAAACTCTTTTAATGTTGGAGCAACTTCCGATGGAGCTTTTCCTTTAAGACTTTCGTTGTAATCTTCACTACCTTCTTCAACCAAATAAACCAATGGTGGTAAATCCGCATCTGTTAAGTTACGAGCAGCCATGTATTCCTCCATCTGCTTGGTCTTTTCACCAGTAACATAGTACTTTTTAACTCCTTTAACACCTATATCTACATAGTCCGTTGTGTAAAACCAACCTCTCCAGTAATAATCTAAATCTACGGCAGAAGCATCTTCCATAGTACGGAAGAAATCTTCGGGAGTTGGGTGTTTAAATTTCCAACGTTGTGCGTATGTTTTAAAAGCATGGTCAAACAATTCTTTGCCCATAACAGTTTCCCTAAGGATATTAAGCGCGGTTGCAGGTTTACCATAGGCATTAGGTCCTAATTGGTAAACGTTCTCTGGATTCGACATTATTGGGGATATTCTACTCTGATCACCACCCATATAAGGAACAATCTTTGCAGCCTCTCCCCTACGCGAAGGGTATTTGTCATTTGGTGAGATAACATCTGGGTAATTTTCACCAAATGCTTGCTCAGCTAAATACTGCATAAAAGTGTCTAGACCTTCATCCATCCATCCCCATTGACGCTCATCTGAATTTACAATCATTGGGAAAAAGTTATGACCAACTTCATGAATAATAACACTTATCATCCCATATTTAGTTCTGTCAGAATACGTCCCATCTTCATTTGGTCGCCCATAGTTCCAGCAAATCATTGGATACTCCATTCCTTGATTCTTAGCATGAACCGAAATAGCTTTGTGATAAGGGTAATCAAAAGTATGCTTAGAATACGTAACTAAAGTTTGAGCTACAGCTTTTGTAGATTGCTCTTCCCAAAGCGGATTTCCTTCTTTTGGATATAATGAAACCGCCATTACATCTCTATTAGCAAGTTTAACCGCCTGCATATCCCAAATAAATTTGCGTGAAGATGCAAAACCAAAATCACGTACTAAGTTACCCGGTTCAGTCTTAAACTTCCAAGTTTTTTTCTTTTCAGAAAAACTACCTTCTTTCGCCTCAGCTTCAGCTTGTGTAACAATTACAACGGGCTTATCATAAGATTTTTTAGCCTGATCATAACGTTTCATCATTTCTTTTGTAAATACTTCTTTTCTATTCTGAAGTACACCTGTAGCATCTACAACGTGATCTGCTGGCACTGTAATATTAACCTCATAAGATCCAAAAGGTAATGCAAACTCTCCACTACCCCAGAATTGATGGTTTTGCCATCCTTCAGTATCATTATAAACAGCCATTCTTGGAAAGAACTGTGCTATTACATAAGCTCTATTCCCATCTTTTGGAAAAAACTCAAAACCTGAACGTGCACGATTAACAGTGTGATCAGGAACATTGTACCACCACTTAATAGAAAAAGACATTTGCGACCCACTCTTTAATGCTTGCGGAATATTTATACGCATCATTGTTTGGTTAATGGTATAGGACAAAGGTCTTCCGTTTGCATCTTTAACCTCTTGGATATTGAATCCACCATCAAAAGGTTCTGTAATGTATGTTTGCGCAAAACTACCTGCTCTATAAGCAAAATTCACCCCATTTCCATTACGTAAAGCAGACTTGGTATCTTTCTCTCTTACATTTTGATCCAATTGTACCCATAAAAATTCTAAATCATCCGGAGAGTTGTTTGTATATGTTATAGTTTCTTCACCATAGATTTTTGCATTCTTATCATCTAACTCAATATCCATTTTATAGTCAGCCTGCTGCTGATAGTAATCTGGACCTGGAGCACCAGATGCAGAACGGTAGGTGTTAGGTGTTGCAAACTCTTCATACAATTGCTTAAACCTGCTTTGGTTGGTATGACCAGGTTCGCGCTCTTTCTTTTCTTCTACTTCTTGTGTAAATGCAACTGCTCCAAAAAGAAACAGCATAGAAGCAAAACAATACTTTAATTTATTCATTTTTTATTTGATTTTTTGACGTTGTAAAATACTTCTTTTTTAAGGAAACCTTAAGAGAATGTTACAAGTTTAACATTCCTTTATTATTCTCGCGAATGAGCACGAAGCTTTTCTTTTTGCCATTCCATTTTATATGTACCAAATTCTTTTGCTCTTCATACAAATCTGTGAGTACTTCATTTTGAATACTAATTGATTTTAATCCCTTAAAACCAACTTCTGGCACTTCCAAATAAAAGATTACAACATCATTATCATACTTCTTCCCAATGTAGTTATACATGACAGTTTCTTCATTTAATTCCAGTACGAACTTGGTCTTAAGATATTTCTGAATGTAGTCATCCGCAATTGAAGTTTCTTCTTCAGTTCCCAGTTTAGCCTCAATTCCATAGCGTTCTTTTAACAAGGCCTCTAAATCATCAACAAAAATGCGTGACGTAATTTGCAAGGCATCCGTTTTCTCTGAGTAATTAATATTGGTAACACTCACATAGAATTTGTGTGCAAGTGTAAAAGAAGTAAGTACAAAAAACAGCGTTAAGAGTGATAAAATACTTTTTTTCATAATTCAAAAATAGAGATAATTAAGATATACAAATGCTGTGCCATTTAGTTTCAATCTAGCTCATTATTCTCACGATAGACAACACTTTTCTGAATTAAAAACTCCCATAGTTTTAATTCATCGCTTCCTTTCGCCAAGTTGTAAAAAACACTATCAGATTCACAAAATTGAATGAATTCATAGAAATTGTCCCTAGGTATTTTCAAATGGTTAACTAAAAGTGAATCTACAAAAGCAGCTTCGATTTTCTGGGTAGTTTTATATCGCTTATCTAAAGCTACACGTTCTTTTAACATTTTGGTTCTTCCGCTAAGCCGATTTAGCACTTTATTTAAATTTATAGTTAAAGCAATCACATAATAATAGGCGAACTTACCATGATCAGCATCATTAAGTTTATTTTCACTCTGAGTAATAATTCGAACATCAGCATTGGGCAAGCCTAAGGCTTCGGCACTTACATCTTTTTCTAGTTTTATGGTTGATAGGTCCGAATTAAGATTACCGGATAAGTTAAAGGGTTGCACAATTACTTCTCGCAACTCGTTTACAAATTCCTCTAAGGGAACAGTTATAAAGCTTGAATTATAAAAAGACTTGGTAATAGGAACTACTTTCCGCTTGAACTGAACTGCTGAAAAAACCAAAGTATCATTCAAAGAAGTTTGTATTGAAAAATTGCCGTTTACATCGGTGATTGTAGTTTTCTTATTAGTGATATTTTGCACCACAACTCCAGTAACATCTTTGTCTTTAGCTACTACTTTACCCTTACTAATTTTAGAAGATTGCCCTTTTAAAGAGAAGTTTGCAAGAAGAAATGCGATAAACAGAATCGTTTTAAAGTGAAGATTCCTCATTAATCTAGCTCATTATTCTCACGATAGGCAACACTTTTCTGAATTAAAAACTCCCATATTTTTAATTTATCATGCGTATCAACAGTAGTCTGAAAAGCACTGTCAACCTCACAGAAATACATAAAATCATCTATTTTTTCATATGGGATTTTTAAATCTGACATAAAAATAGAATCCACATAAAAATTTTGAACACGCTGTGTTCTGGCATAAGCTTTATCCACTTTTACTCTATTCTTAAGCATTTTTGTCCGCCCCGTAATTGCGTTAATAATAGGGTCTAAAGGCGGACTCAACAGCATTCCAACATTAAACTTGCCAAATGTTGCCTGTCTTAATTTACGTTCGCTTTGCGTTGGAATTTTTTGATGTGCATTGGGTAAACCAAGAGCCTCCGCACTTACATCTTTTTTCAATTGCAGTCCCGTTAAGTCAGAATCCAGATTCCCCGATAAATTATAAGGCTGTACAACAACTTCTCGCAGTTCGTTTACAAATTCCTCGAGCGGAATGGTTAAAAAAGTGGAATTAAAAAAAGTGGTAGTAATCGGTACTACTTTGCGCTTAAACTGAACAGCAGAAAAAACTAGGGTATCATTTATAGCTACCTGTATCATAAAACTTCCATCCACATCGGTAATCGTTGCCTTCGTTGTGGTAATATTCTGAACTACAACACCTGTAACATCCTTATCTTTAGCTATAACCTTACCAGTTAATTGCTTCGTACTTTGGGCAATAACCAAGCATGGTAAAATTGTGACTAATAAAAAAAGGAAAGCTTGTAATTTGTATGTAGTAGTCAATCCCAAATTTTCACTTTTAGCTAAAATGCTATTTTTCTTCTAGGGTAGCTTTAAACGTTTTACTGTTCGTTACAAGAAAATCGATAAGCTGAAATTCATTTTCTTTACGCAAGAGAGATTGTGAACCCATTTTATCATCGCAATACAATAAAAACGCATCTATTTTGTCTTGTGGAAGTTTTAAATCTGAAACAAAGAATTCATCATCATATACCTGTCGCATTACATCACTAACCTTTAGGGGCTCACGCTCATCCTCTTTATTTTTATTTTTAGAATTAAAAATAGCTTTAAAAATATTTACGAAATTGATACCATCTCTCATACCCCGTTCTATCTGGGATTGTGCCACGTTTTGAACCTCTGTGCCTCGGTCAATCTCATATTCAAAATCTTTAAATTTTTCATTGTTAACCTCAAGAAACTTTTCCTGATTTTCTGGACTAACAACCACCTCATCTAACTCTGTAACTTTTTCGTTTACTTCAACCACCAACCGATTTTTATCCAAAAGTTCTTGCGTTATTTTTACTACCATTAGTTGGTAATTAACTGCAGTAAATACCAATTGATCTCCAATCTTTACACGAATGGCAAAACGGCCATCATCATTGGTAATCGTTGCCATTTCGGTATTGGAATTAATAACATTCTCATTAGCAACATTACTGCCTCTGTAAATTACTTGGCCTCTCAATATTTGCCTACCATCGTCTTGAGCAGAAACTAATAGGGCAAAAAAGAAAAAGAATATGGATAAAAGTGGGTTTTTCATAAATGGTATTCGTCAGTATGGTATAAAGAAAGTGGCTAAAATTCATTTAAAAAAGGAATGCTACTGTAAACTTTTGTTAATGTTTTTATTCGCGAAAGGTTGATTCTTTCCGTTTGCCTAGCACAATGGTATTTGAACGTATAAAATTAGGTGACTATTTGGTTTAGATTATTTTTGCGGATGAGTCACCCCTCATTAATAACCTATTTATGAAAAAGTATTTCTTTAGTGTGATGCTAGGTATTTTTGCGATGAGTATTCTTCAGTCGCAAATTAAAATTGGTAATAATCCGCAAAATATTGATGCAGCCTCTGTATTAGAGTTAGAAAGTAATGGCCGTGTTCTGGTTATTACAAGAGTTAGCGATGCTCAAATGAATACAATTGCGCCTTTACCAGGCGCCTTGGTCTACAATACGGATTTAGGTTGTATTTTTTACTACGATGGTACTGCCTGGGCTAACCTTTGCGAGGAGGGGATTTTTAATACTGATTTTGAAGTAGTTGGGGAAGAGTTGGTATTAACAGATAGCCAAGGAGATACCGTCTCGGTATCCTTATCAGATTTAGGAGTGGTTACGTTTAGCACTGATCCAGTATTTAATCCAGTAGATAATGACAATACCATTGTAATTACAGAAACTGGCGATAATGTAAATATAGAAGTGGGTGAAATTACTGGTTTTAACATTGTAGATTCTAGTATCAATGGTTTTTTAGACATACAAGATGGTTCTATAGTAAGTTCTAAACTGCAAGACGATGCTGTAGATCGTTCTAAAATAGATGCTAATGTGGCTGGTGTTGGAATATCACAAGCGCCGGATGGTTCTTTAGATGTAGATTTAACAGAAATAACTGGGACGGGAACACTAACTTCACCAGCAAGCACACTAACAATTTCTGGAGACCCAGACAATGCCTTATTTAATAGCGTTGGTCTAGATGTTGCGGATAATGCAATTACCAATGAAAAAATGGCAGATAATGCTATTGGAACAATAGAAATTATTAACGATGCGGTAACTAATGTCAAAATATTGGACGCAAGTATCACTAACAATAAATTAGATAAACCTACCATTCCAATAAGTGGTTTTGCGCCAGGAGCAACTGATGTTGATTTTGGAAGTAATAGGTTGTTAAATGTTGTGGATCCAGTGGCCATAACTGATGCTGCGAATAGAAACTATGTAGATAACGCTGTAGGTGGTTTAGCGACATTAACTGATGGTACCATATATATTGGTAATGCCACAAATTTGGCACAAGAACGCACTATTTCTGGTGATGCTACAATTGATAATACGGGGGTTCTGACAATTGAACCTGATGCCGTGGGAACAACAGAAATTATTGATGCTAATATTACAAACGCTAAGCTTGATAAAACCAACATTCCCTTAAGTGGGTTTGGTGCTGCAACAGGAAATGTTTCAGTAGGAGGTTTTCAATTGAACAACGTAGCCGAACCAACCGCAGCACAAGACGCAGCAACTAGAAATTATGTAGATAATTCCATAGCTACATCAAACGCTTTAGCTAATACAAACATTTACGTGGGCAGTGCTACGGGCGTTGCTACAGGGGTTACAATGACCGGCGATGCTACAATAAACAATGCTGGGGTTTTAACTATTGAGCCTAATGCTGTGGGTACAATAGAAATTATTGATAACGCTGTTACCTCGACTAAAATACTTGATGGTGAAATTAATACCGTAGACATAGCAGCTGATGCAATCGACAATACCAAAATTGCAGATAATGCCATAAATACCGAGAACATTGCTGATGGACAGGTACAGACCGCTGATATTTTAGACGATAATGTAACTCCTGCCAAAATTGAGGAGGGAACAGCTAATCAAGTGCTCAGAACAAACGCTGCTGGTACAGATGTTGAATGGGGAGTTATAGATGCAAATTCAATTACTGGACAAGACCTCACAGCAACAGATGGTTCAATAACTGTTGCAACGGGAACTGGTGCAACTCTTGTCGCTAGTTCAATATCAGTAACAGCTGACGGTATTACAAATGATAAAATTGCTGACAACGCTATAAACACTGAAAATATAGCTGATGGTGAAATTAATACCGCAGACATAGCAGCTGATGCTATTGACAATACCAAAATTGCAGATGATGCTGTACAAGTAGAGAATATACTAAACGGAACTGCAAATCAAGTACTAAGAACAAACGCTGCTGGTACAGATGTTGAATGGGGAGTTATAGATGCAAATTCAATTACTGGACAAGACCTTACAGCAACAGATGGTTCAATAACTGTTGCAACGGGAACTGGAGCAACGCTTGTCGCCAGTTCAATAGCAGTAACAGCTGACGGCATCACAAATGATAAAATTGCTGACAACGCTATAAACACTGAAAACATAGCCGATGGACAGGTACAGACAGCTGATATTTTAGACGATAATGTAACTCCTGCCAAAATTGAGGAGGGAACAGCTAATCAAGTGCTCAGAACAAACGCCGCTGGTACGGATGTTGAATGGGGAGTTATAGATGCAAATTCAATTACTGGACAAGACCTTACAGCAACAGATGGTTCAATAACTGTTGCAACGGGAACTGGTGCAACGCTTGTTGCCAGTTCGATATCAGTAACAGCTGACGGCATCACAAATGATAAAATTGCCGATAACGCTATAAACACTGAAAACATAGCCGATGGACAGGTACAGACAGCTGATATTTTAGACGATAATATAACTCCCGATAAAATTGAGCAAGGGACTAACGGACAAATATTAACAACCGACGCCGTTGGCGATGTTGTGTGGGCAGCTCCCGCATTTAGTTCAGTGACAACTGATGCAACAATCAATGGAGACGGTAATGCGACAGCTTTAAGCATAGCTGATGGAGCAATTGTGGGTGGAGCTGGTGGAACAATCTTAGACAATTCAATAACAGCCTCTGACTTAGCAACAGATTCGGTTGATGCAGGAGAAATTAGAATTGATGCAGTAGGTCAATCTGAAATTAGGGATGATGCTGTCACTACAGGAGAAATACTCGACCTTACTATACTCAACGAAGATATTAGTGTCGCAGCTGCAATAGATGGTTCAAAAATAATACCTGATTTTAATCTTGGCATTACAACTACAGCTGGTTTGAGTGTTCAAGCTGATATTCTTCTTAATGGCAATGCTGTTGTTCCTGATTATGTATTTCAAAAATACTTTACTGGTTTTTCCGCACTGGACTCCAAATATGAATTCCAAAGTTTGAAATCAATTGAAGCCTTTTTGATTAAAAACAATCATCTACCAGGTATACAATCTGCTCAGGAAGCACAGGAAAGTGGTTCATGGAATCTAAGTAGGTCAAACCTAAAAAACCTTGAAAAAATAGAGGAATTGTTCTTGCATACCATAGAACAGGAAAAGAAAATTGAAGCATTAAAATCTAAAAATGAAGTTTTGGCAGAAGAATTGGATTCTTTAAAGAAAGACTTAGCGGAAATTAAAGCATTACTAAAAAAACAGTAGTCAATTGAAAAACCTTCTCAACATAACGTTTTCCTTAATTGGTTTTATAGCTACCGCGCAACCAGCATTGTATAATAATGGAAATATACAATTGCATGGTAATGCAGAGCTAGGTTTTCATACCAACCTCATTAATGATAGTGACTTTGAAACCACCTCTGGTCTAGTTGGTTTTTATGGGGAAGATATTATACAGATTGATGGTTCTATTGCACCCACTTTTTTTGACACCGAAATCTTTATAACAGACGGTCTTTTTTTAAATACTACTATAAATATTTCAAACAATATAAATTTTGTTGAGGGTAATATATTTAGTGATTTAAATAATGAAGTTGTTTATCTAAACTTTTTGGATAACGCTTTTTTTGCCGGTGAAAATAACTTTTCAAAAGTTACTGGTTTTGCTGCGATTACCAATAAATCTATTTTTTCTTTCCCAGTAGGAAGCCCAACCCAACTACGTCCGCTATTATTAGAGTCAGATAGCAATAATGAGCTAGCCATTTGCGCCTATTTAAGACAAAACCCCGGTAATGCACCAACACTTGCTACAAGTTTTGATTTAAATGAAAAGGTACGCAGTATCGGAGAAATATCTGATAAAGAATTTTGGATCTTGCATGGGGATGTACCTTCTACTATAACCCTAAGTTGGAACCCACAAAGTGATTTAGCTAACATTGGTAATACTACTGAAGCTGAGGATATTATTCTTGTGGGTTGGTCAAAAGCCTCTAATTTATGGACTGTTATTGGTAAAACTGCGTTTAGTGGTGATTTAAATCAAGGTTTTCTAGTTTCAGAAAAATTTATTCCAAGTGATTATGCTGCAATTACATTTGGCACTGTTCCCTTACCACTAGATACTTTTGCAGTTAACAATCCCACTTTAGGAAATTACTTTGTCTCACCAAATGGCGATGGCACCAATGATTTTCTAGTTATTGATAACCTTGGGGAAGCAGGCAGCAATAATGTTCAAATCTTTAATCGTTTTGGGCAAAAAGTTTTTGAAAAAGATAACTATACGGATGAGTTTAATGGTTTCTCTAACCAAAATAATCTAGTCCTTAATAAATCTCAAGGATTACCTGAAGGAGTTTATTTTTATATCGTAACCCTACCTGATATAGAATTAAATTATCAAGGCTTCTTGTTTTTAGATAAGTAAATACTTTTAATAAACTTCTTAACTTTGGAATGAAACATTAGTGGCATGGCTTTTGAAAAAAGAAAGTTGAACTAAGTAATTCATACCAATATATTATGCAAAGACGAACGTTTATTAAGAAAACCAGTACTAGTGGCCTAGCCTTAGCAACAATACCTTCTTTATTTACTATAAATGACCCAGAATATTCCATAGAAGAACTAATGGGCAAGGCAGAAATTGAATTGTTTGGTGAAGGAATTAACCTTAGAAAAGAAGCTCATGATGCTTTTATTAAAATGAAAAAGGCAGCATATAGCGATGGTTTTGATATAAAAATGATTTCCAGCTATCGTAGTTTCGAAAGACAAAAAGCAATTTTCGAAAGAAAATTTATTAAGTACACAGAGACTGATGGCATGCAACCCATGGACGCCATAGATAAAATTATTGAATATTCTACCATACCTGGAACCAGCAGACATCATTGGGGTACAGATATTGACATTATAGATGGATACCCAAGAGTAACCGGAGATGTTTTAGTACCAGAAAAATTTGGCGAGGGTGGCCCGTTTGAAGCATTTAAAAAATGGCTAGATGAAAACGCAAAGGAATTTGGTTATCATTTAGTATATACCGATGATTATTTTAGGAAAGGCTTTAAATATGAGCCGTGGCATTATAGTTATGCTCCACTTTCTAAACCAATGCTTGAGCAGTTTAGAGGCGTTAATATCTTTAGACAACTAATTAGAGAAGAATTTGAAGGAAGTGAACACTTTACAACAGGCTTTCTAAAAACCTATATTCAGAATAATATTCTAGGCATAAACGAAGATTTGTTATAATTCTTTTTTTATATCTTTCACAAAACTAGAACACTAGCACGCAATGAGAAATAGAGGTAGCTGGAAAATACGAATACTTATAGGTGTAGCAATCGTAGCATTTGCATTCATAAAAAAATGTAATAACACAGAAGAAAACCCTTATACAGGAAGGTCACAGCATATTACTATGAATCCTGATCAAGAAATTGCCATTGGCTTGCAAAGCGCACCTGAAATGGCTCAGCAGCATGGCGGTCTATATCCGGATGAACGGATGCAAGCTCTAGTTGATGCGGTTGGTCAAAAATTAGTAAACAATAGTGTAGCCAGAGAAACGCCTTATCAGTATGACTTTCATTTACTTGCTGATGATAGAACAATTAATGCCTTTGCATTACCCGGAGGACAATGTTTTATTACGTATGCACTTTTCTCGCAATTAAATGAAGCGCAACTTGCTGGGGTTTTAGGACATGAAATTGGTCATGTGATTGGCAGGCATTCTGCTGAACGTATTGCAAATAGCGACTTCTGGAGAACTGCGACTATGGGAGCAACCGTTGGTGCAGGAGATTTAGGAAATGTAGTTGGTGGTATTGGGCAAAATACCTTGTTAACCAATGGCAGAGGCGATGAATTAGAAAGTGATGAACTTGGTGTTTTATTTATGATTCAATCGGGTTATGACCCTTACGAGATGATTAAAGTCATGAAAATTTTGAAAGGGGCAGCGGGTCCTAACAGAGTTCCAGAATTTCAGAGCACACATCCAGACCCAGAAAATCGCATAGAAAAGATAAAAGAAGCTATTATAAAGTATCAAGGTCGATAATATTGTAAGTTCATCGAGTAAAAAGCAACTTTGGTTCTATTTTTGTACCTTTATACCACCAAATCATTTACCACCTAAACCTAATTAGCTAAGTCGTTTCAAAAAACAAAAGACATAACTAATGGGGACACTTACACATTTTAAAAGCCTTTATTCTGAGGCGTTTGCTAATTGCAAACCAGAGTTTTTGGTCATCGTATTAAAAGCATATTCTGCATTTTGTGCAGTTATGATATCTATGGCGTTATACGCATTTTTATACCGTGCGTTTACTGGTTTTGAATTTTAAAAAATTTAGATAAATATATTTACTCTTTTACTTGAACACTATAAGGTAAATAAAAAACCCATTGCGCTGCAATGGGTTTTTTGATGAAATGAATAAACTCCTTATCCTTTCATAGCTGATTTTAATACCTCAAGTGCATCCATTGCATTTGATAATTCCGCATACTTTTTAACCGTATACCCTTTATCACATCTTGTTTTTAAATTAGCGCCATTATTAATTAGCAACTGCAAAATTTCAGGCTTATTGTATCGCGCAGCAAAATGTGAAGGTGTCATACCAAGAGATTTCTTATTAACATCTTCCCCTAATTCTATTAATTTTTGAACAGTTTCAATATCTCCCTTTATAATTGCTTTACAAAAAGAGCTTACTTCAACTTTAGTTGTCACCTCAGTATTAGCTACTAGGTCATTGTTTGTTTCATTGGCATAAATGCCAGTTGCTGCGCAAGAAATTGCAACAGCAATAGTTAGGATTGTTTTCTTCATGATGAATGAATTTTTGATTAATAATTTGATTATAGATTTAATTGATATAAAAATAGACGCCCATTATAACTCTTTGTTACACGATTAACACTTATATAACTAAACTTTAACAAGGTTCTCATTTTTAACATAAAATCTTTAACGAATTCTCAATGCAAAAACCTCAAAAAAAGTAGCCCACACGTTTAAAACACACTATTTTTGAATCACAATTTAATAGGATGAATAAGAAAGTTATTTTAATGATTCTAGATGGATGGGGTAAATCTCCAAACCCTAAAGTTTCAGCAATTGAAAATGCCAATACACCATTTGTAGACTCATTATACAAATCATACCCAAATGCGGATTTATTAACAGACGGAATGAATGTTGGTCTTCCTGAAGGTCAAATGGGAAACAGTGAGGTTGGTCATATGAATCTAGGTGCTGGTCGCATTGTATACCAAGACCTAGCAAAAATCAATAAAGCAGTTAAAGAAGATACTTTAAAAGACGAGAAAGTATTAAAAGATGCTTTTGAATATGCAAAAGCCAACAATAAGGCAGTCCATTTTCTTGGTTTAGTAAGCGATGGAGGTGTCCATAGCCATATTACACATCTTAAGGCTTTAATTAATGCATCCGAAAGCAATGGTGTCCAAAAAGCTTTTGTACATGCATTTACAGACGGTAGAGATGTTGACCCTAAAAGTGGAAAGGGTTTCTTAGAAGATTTAGTTACATTCTGTGCAGCTAAAAATACCAACTTAGCATCCGTAATTGGTCGTTATTATGCAATGGATCGTGATAAACGTTGGGAACGTGTAAAAAAAGCATATGATGTTTTAGTAAATGGCATTGGCACTACCTCTGAGAACATTTCTACTGCAATGGAAAAAAGCTATGCTGAAGGCAAAACAGATGAGTTTATAGAACCTATTGTGCTGGATAAAGATGGTCAAATAAAGGAAGATGATGTAATTATTTTCTTCAACTTTAGAACGGATAGAGGTCGTGAACTAACCCAAGTTTTAAATCAAGAAGACTTTCTTGAACATGGTATGAAAAAACTTAATTTATATTATGTAACTATTACCAATTATGACGATTCTTTCAAAGGAGTTAAAGTAGTATATGATAAAGATAATATCAAAGACACTTTAGGAGAAACAATCGCCAAAGCAGGTAAAAAGCAAATTCGCATTGCCGAAACTGAAAAATATCCACATGTAACTTTCTTTTTTAATGGGGGAAGAGAAGCGCCTTTTGAGGGAGAAGAACGTATATTATGTCCTTCTCCAAAAGTAGCAACTTATGATTTAAAGCCTGAAATGAGTGCATTTGAAATACGAGATGCTATTATTCCAGAATTGGAAAAAGGTGATGTAGATTTTGTTTGTTTAAACTTTGCAAATCCAGATATGGTTGGCCATACGGGTAGCATGGAAGCTGCCATTAAAGCATGTGAAGTTGTAGACGAATGTGCAAGAGCAGTTATTACTTCTGGTTTAGAAAATGGATATTCTACCATAGTTATTGCAGATCATGGAAACTGTGACACTATGATTAATCCAGATGGAAGCCCTAATACGGCACATACCACGAATCCTGTTCCACTAATTTTAGTAGATAAGGATATTAATGAAATTAATGATGGTGTTTTGGGTGATATTGCTCCTACTATATTAAAAATGATGGGGGTTTCCCAACCAGAATTAATGACCCAAAAAGCCTTGGTATAGTATTTGGGAAACGCAAATAATTAATCCAATTCCTCTTATCTTTGCGGCTATGGTTAAAATCAAAAGTGCAGAAGAGATAGAATTAATGCGCGAAAGCGCTTTAGTAGTCTCTAGAACCTTAGGGATGTTAGCTTCAGAAGTAAAACCTGGAGCAAATCCATTAAAACTGGATAAACTAGCCGAAGAATTTATTCGAGAACAAGGTGCCGAACCTGGTTTTCTTGGCATGTATGATTTTCCTAACACTCTAAATTGGAGTCCAAACGCTCAAGTAGTTCATGGTATCCCAAACAATGATGTCTTACAAGAAGGTGATATAATTTCTGTGGATTGTGGCGCCCTAAAAAATGGCTACTACGGCGACCATGCATATACCTTCGAAGTTGGTGAGGTAGCTGCAGAAACTAAAAAGCTATTACAAATTACCAAGGAGTCTCTTTATATTGGAATTAGAGAATTTAAACAAGGAAATCGCGTAGGTGATGTTGGTTATGCTATTCAGAACTATTGTGAAAATCACGGGTATGGTATTGTGCGTGAATTGGTTGGTCATGGCTTAGGGAGAGAGCTACATGAAGACCCGCAAATGCCCAACTATGGAAAGCGTGGAAGAGGTAAAAAGTTTGTGGACGGAATGGTAGTAGCTATTGAACCTATGGTTAATATGGGAACAAAAAGAATAAAGCAACTTAAAGACGGTTGGACTATTCTAACAGCGGATAATCAACCAAGTGCACATTTTGAACATGATGTTGCTCTTATTAATGGCAGACCGGAACTACTTTCTACCTTTCAATATATTTATGATGCATTAGGTATTACATCTAATGAGGAAGAAGAATTTAGAAGTAGTAAAACTGTTTAACAGTGTCAAAACTTTTTAAATATTTCCTTAATTTAATTCCAAGACCATGGCTCATAACCATTAGCTATTGGGTTCGCCCAATTTTGGCATTATATTACAGCGGCAATAAATATATTGACCCTATTGACGGTAAAGGGTTTCGTAAGTTTTTACCCTATGGTTATGAAAATCCAAGGGAAGGAGTCCTATCCCCTTCTACCCTATCATTAGAACGCCACAGATTACTTTGGCTTTATTTACAAAATGAAACTAGTTTCTTTAAGGATAATTTTAAACTACTCCATTTTGCACCGGAACAGGCATTTCATAAACGTTTTAAAAAACTAAAAAACATTGAATACACCACCACCGACCTTAATTCTCCAATAGCAGATGTTAAGGCAGATATTTGCGACCTTCCTTTCGATGATAATAGTTATGATGTGATTTTATGTAATCATGTCTTAGAACACATCCCAAATGATACAAAAGCAATGGAAGAACTATATCGTGTACTCAAACCTGGTGGATGGGGTATATTTCAAATACCACAGGACTTAAAAAGAGATAAAACTTTTGAAGACGATTCTATAACAGACAAAAAAGAACGTGCCAAAATATTTGGTCAGTACGACCATGTTCGTATTTATGGTAGGGATTATTTTAATAAACTAAGAAATGTAGGTTTCACCGTCGAAGAAATTGACTATACATCAGTACTATCAATAGATGAAGTAAATAAGTATCGATTAGCAAAGGGGGAAATTACTCCTTTGGTTAAAAAGTGATTATTTTACAACCATTTCTTCGAATCCCAAAGTCATAAATTCTTTTGTATTTCCCTCTTCATCTAAATAAATAATGAAAGCTTCCAATTCTCCCTTTTTTTCTTCCAATAAAATTTTGGTGTCTTCTAAATCCATTGCCATAAATGCGGTAGCGTAACCGTCTGCTTGTATGCAGAAGTCAGCAATAACTGTTGTCGATAGTATATTGGAAATTTTAGGATAACCTGTTTTTGGATTTATGGTATGTACATATTTCTCTCCAGTTTCTGGGTCAATCCGGAACTTTCGATAGTTACCTGAAGAAGCAAGGGCTTTATCCTTAAGATGAATTATAGCAGCTGTTCCTCGCTTCATAAAATTATTGGGATCATCAACTCCAACGGTCCATGGTTTGTTAGATATTAGATTAGTTCCTTTTGCAACAACTTCACCTCCAACTTCTACCAGATAGTTTTGGATATTATGCTTTTCTAACATCTTGCCGAGCCTATCTATGGCATATCCCTTAGCAATTGCATTAAAATCAAATTTAATTCCCGGTTTCATTTTAGCAATAGTATAATCTCTATTGAGTCCTATATGCATCCAACCTACATATCGCATTAAGCTATCTACCTGGACACTATCTAATTGATGTAATGCCTTCCCTGGTCCAAAACCCCAAGCATCTACTAAAACACCAACAGTAGGGTCAAAATAACCATTGGATTCGACATTAATAACTTGACTTTGAAAAAACACATCTCTAAACATTTGATTAACCACAAGTGTGCTGTCACCATTGTTGATTTTTGAAATATCAGAATCAGGATGATAAGTTGAAAGCGAATTATTAAAAACGGTGAACACAGAATCTATTTCTCTCTGAAAGTTAAGTTCCTGATTAGAAATATAAATTATGGAATAGGTGGTTCCTAATGCCGAACCTACATTTTGATTCTTTATAAATTTTGGTTTTGACTTACAGCCTAGCAACAATACTGTCAATAAAAAAAATATATAATTCCTCGTCATTTTATTACTTAATCTCAACAAGTCCATCATAGTCTACAATATAATCTTCGTTTAAATTTACTGGACGGTTATAATCCTTAGCATTAACCAAACCAACTGCTGCATAAAAAGTACGTGCTTCAAACTTTAAAGCATGATCTCTCATCTTGTTCAAGTCTGTTCTAAAGAATTCTATATCCTTGGGGTCTCCAGGATATTCGATGCTTTTTACTACAACAAAACTCAACTTCTTTTCTTTAGTACAAACAAATTGTGGGTTCTTTTTTAATTCACTATTAATAGCTAAAAACTCATAGCCATTTTCTTCAAGTTGTTTGCCTACAATATTCATGGCTAAATTATGCAGTTCTTGTTCTGTAAGCTCCCTTTGTTCCATCAGCATAAAAAAGCCGATACTTTAGGTATCGGCTTAAATATTTAATTCTATAAAATTACAATTGTCTATTACTTATCCACCGAAATCATCGAATCTGATGTGTTCATCTGGAATTCCAAAATCTTCACCCATTTTTTGAACTGCTTGGTTCATTAATGGAGGACCACAGAAATACAACTCAATATCTTCTGGTGATTCATGATGGTTTAAATAGTTGTCTATAACACAATTATGTATAAATCCAACGAAACCATCACCTGGTGCATCTATATTCTCTTTAACCTTCCAGTTATCTTCCTCCATTGGCTCAGAAAGTGCCAAGTAGAACTTAAAGTTTGGAAAGTCTTTTTCTAATTGATAAAAATGGTCTAAGTAAAACAATTCTCTTTTTGAACGACCTCCATACCAATACGAAACCTTTCTATTTGTTTTTAAAGTTTTGAACAAATGATATAAGTGTGATCTCATAGGAGCCATTCCTGCACCACCGCCAACATATAGCATTTCAGAATCAGACTCATTAATAAAAAATTCACCGTAAGGGCCAGAAATCACCACATCATCTCCCGGTTTTAAGCCAAAAATATAAGATGATGCAACACCAGGGTTTACATCCATCCATCCATTCTTAGAACGATCCCATGGTGGTGTAGCAATACGAACATTCAGCATAATCTCTCTCCCTTCGGCAGGGAAAGAGGCCATTGAATATGCTCTTTCTACCAGCTCTGGATTCTTCATTACCAAAGGCCATAGATTAAACTTGTCCCATTCTGCTTGAAATTTATCTGGAGTCTCATGCTCTTCAGGGTGGGCAGTGATATCCATATCTGCAAATTTCACTTCGCACTTTGGAACTTCTATCTGAATATAACCACCTGCTTTATAACCCATATCTTCAGGAATTTCAACTACAAACTCCTTAATAAAAGATGCTACATTATAATTACGAACAACTTTAGCTGGCCATTTTTTAATACCAAAGACTTCTTCAGGAATGGTAATTTCCATGTCCTGCTTTACCTTTACCTGGCAGGCCAAACGCGCTCCATGTTGTAACTCTTTTCGTGAAAAATGTGGGGTTTCGGTTGGCAATGCTTCCCCACCTCCCGCTAGAACATGGCATTCACATTGTATACAAGTTCCGCCACCACCGCAAGCAGAAGGTAAAAACACTTTTTGATTCCCTAAAGTTGATAATAAGGTCCCTCCAGAGGAAACCTCTATTTTCTTTTCACCGTTAATAGTTAATGTTACAGGGCCCGATGGAGACAGTTTCTCTTTTGTAAATAATAACAGTGCTACTAATAGTAATAATAATATTAGAAAAGCAACTACTGTAATTAGTATAGTACCTGCTGTACTTGTAGCTAAAATCATTTTTTATTTGTTTTTAACTTCGTTATAAGAGACTGCTTTTTCATCTTCAATCTCTTTTTTAATTTCCTCTACTTCAATCTTTTCTGCTGTGGTAGGTGGCGTTTCTTCTGGCGGTTCATTATCACCAGTTAACATTCCTCCAAAGCTTTGAAAACCAATACCCATTAATCCAGTAATTATAAACGTAATTCCCAATCCTCTTAACGGAGCCGGAACATTTGAGTATCTAATCTTTTCTCGAATAGCAGCAATAGCCAAAATTGCTAAAAACCAACCTATACCAGAGCTTACCCCATAGTTAAATGCCAATCCTAAAGTAGGAATCTCTCTAGCCTGCATAAATAGAGAACCTCCTAAAATTGCACAGTTTACAGCAATTAATGGAAGAAATATCCCTAAAGAATTGTATAATGATGGAGAAAACTTCTCAACAACAATCTCTACCAATTGCACCATTGTTGCAATAGTTGCTATAAACAGGATAAAAGATAAAAAGCTTAAGTTATAATCCGCATATTCCGGACCTAACCAAGCTAAGGCACCATCTTGTAATAAATACTGATCTAATAGCCAATTTAATGGGACTGTAACAGCCAATACAAAGATTACAGCTGCTCCTAAACCTACCGCAGTACTTACCTTTTTAGAAACCGCCAAGTACGAACACATTCCCAAAAACACAGCGAAAACCATGTTGTCAATGAAAATGGATTTAAAAAATAATTCTACATGCTCTAACATAATCTTTTATTTATGCTTCTTCAATTAATGCTTTGTTTCTTGAACGCTGTACCCAAATAATAACCCCAACAACAATTAATGCCGCTGGAGGAATAATCATAAATCCATTATTCTCATATCCGGTCGCATACAATCCTGTTTTTGCTATTGGATCTCCAAGTACTGGTATTCCAAATAAAGTTCCAGAACCTAATAACTCTCTAAAAAATCCAACGATGATTAGAATAACTCCATAACCCAATGCATTACCGATACCATCTAAAAACGATTTCCAAGGACCATTACCTAAGGCAAAAGCTTCAAAACGTCCCATTATAATACAATTGGTAATAATTAAACCAACAAATACCGCAAGGGTTTTACTTAATTCATAAGCAAAAGCTTTTAGAACCTGATCAACTATAATTACTAGTGTAGCAACAACAATTAGTTGAACAATAATTCGAATTTTTGATGGTATAATATTTCGCATTAAGGAAATAACAACGTTACCTACACCAAGAACAAAAAGCACTGATATTGACATAACAACAGAAGCTTTTAGTTCTGCTGTAATAGCCAATGCCGAACAGATACCTAATACCTGAATAGTAATTGGATTATTATCAGCTAACGGGTCTAATATAAGATTTGCATCTTTTTTTGAAAGTAGCGCCATATTAATTAGTTCTGATTGTTTCTAAGTAAGGTTTGTATATTTTCAAAGTCTCTTTAATCATTGCCGAGACACCATTCCCTGTAATTGTAGCACCAGCAAGCGCATCAACCTCATTATCTTCTTTATCTTGGTTTAAGGGGTCATTATTGCCCTTTGCAACTGCTATACCAGCATACCTATTTCCGTCTAAAAGAGATTCTCCTGTAAAATCATCCATAAAATAACGCAACTTTATGTTGGCTCCTAAACCTGGAGTTTCGCCTTTGTGATCAAAATAAACTCCTTGAACGGTCATACTTTCGTTTACAGCCATAAAGCCCCAAATGGCATCCCAAAGTCCTTTACCATACATAGGCAAAATGTAGAATTTTTTACCATCCTTTTCTCCTATAAATAAAGGCAATCTAGCTTCCTCATTATTTTTAAGAGCACTTATTTCCTTTTTTAAGTCAATTAAGTAAGCCTCTTCCTGTTCTTGCGCTTTACCATCAATAATTACAAGTTGTTGCTTGATATATTTTGAAAATTCTTCTTCAACACTGGTAGTAGGTATAAAATTAACTCCACTATCTTCAGTATTTTCACTAACACCCATTGCATAAAGGATGTTTTGTTGCTTTTCAAAACGTTCATTTTCATCTATTTGTGGTCGTAAACCAGAGGCCAAAAAAGCTAAAATAGATCCAACAATAATTACCATTACTACCGCAAAAATTACGGTATATGAATTTTTCTCTGTATTAATTGCCATAGCTAAACGGTTTCTACTTTTAATTCTTCAGCCTTACCATCAGAAGGTTTTGGAAGAATAGTTGCGTTTTTTAATCTTTTCATACGTTTTTTCACATTACCCTGAACAACATAATGATCTATAGTAGGTGCAAAAACGTTCATTAATAATATTGCCAAGAATACGCCTTCTGGATATCCTGGATTAAATACTCGAATCATTACGGATATAAATCCAATTAAAAATCCATAAATCCATTTTCCTTTATTAGTCTGCGAACCCGTTACTGGATCCGTAGCCATATAGACAATACCAAAGGCAAGCCCTCCTACAATCAAGTGTTTCCAGAAATCAAAACTCATTAAACCGTAAAATTTACTGTATTCCGGAATCCATTCCCAAGCCACTGCACCATTAAATAGTAAACCCATCACTAAGGAACCTATAACTGCACTTAACATGATTCTCCAACTTGCTATTTTGCTAAAGATTAAGAATAGTCCACCAAGCAGAATTAATAAAGTAGATGTTTCCCCCACGGAACCCGGTATGAATCCAAAGAACATATCCGAAACCGAATACGAGAATTCACTTGTATTGCCTTGCGCTAAATAACCGAGAATTGTTTCACCAGAAATTGCATCAGCAGTTCCTGCTAGATTTACAGCATCATGCACCCAAACTTTATCACCACTCATCCAAGTTGGATACGCAAAGAATAAGAATGCCCTAATAGTTAATGCTGGATTTAAAATATTCATTCCTGTACCTCCAAAAACTTCTTTACCTATAACCACACCAAATGCAACAGCAACAGCTAGCATCCAAAGGGGTGTATCAACAGGTATAATAAGCGGCACTAACATTCCTGTAACCAAATACCCTTCTTCTACTTCATGTCCTTTTATTACTGCAAAAATAAATTCGATTACTAGGCCAACACCATAAGAAACAATAACTAATGGTAAAATGGTAATTACCCCTAGCCAAAAGTTATCCCAAGTAAGGAAATGCTCAAATAATGAGAACTCCGCTGGAAAACCATTTATTGCTGAATAGTGCTGATAACCTGCATTAAACATACCAAACAATAAACAGGGTACCAATGCCATGATTACCGTATTCATAGTCCTTTTTAAATCGTCAACTGCGCGAACGTGACTTCCAGAGTGTGTAGTTTCGTTCGGTGAGTACAAAAAGGTATGAAGGGCATTAAAGGCAGGAGCCATTTTTTTACCCTGATATTTTAATTTAAGCTGATGTAATTTTTCTTTCATGCCCATTTTTATCCAATTTCTTGATACATTAAATCGAGTCCTTCTCTGATTATCTGCTGGTGCGGTTGCTTAGAAATACATATGAATTCTGTGAGTGCAAAATCTTCTGGAGCTACTTCATAAAGACCTAACTGCTCCATCTCATCCAAATCTTTAACCATACAAGCTTTTAACAACTGTAATGGAAAAATATCTAATGGAAATACCTCTTCATATCTACCAGTCACCACAAAAGCTCTATGTTCCCCGTTGGTATTAGTATCCAAATCGTATTTCTTATTCTTGTTTAACCAAGAGAATGTTAAGGCTCTTGTAGATGATATTTTATTAAATACAGGTTTATTCCAACCAAAGAATTCGTAATCATCACCTTCTGGTATTGCAGTAACCGTATTATTATAAAAACCTAGATGACCTTCAGGAGTAGTTTTAGCACCGGTTAACACATCACCATTAATCAAACGAAATTTATCTTCATTAACACCACTGGCATATAAAAAGGTAGAAATTTCAGCGCCAATTTTAGTGGTGTAATATTTTGGAGCTTTTATTGATGAACCAGCCAATGCAACTGTGCGTTCCGCATTAAACTTACCGGTTAACAAAAGCTCTCCTATAATTATCAAATCTTGTGGAGCAACAGTCCAAACTACTTCTCCTTTATTAATAGGGTCAAGTTTATTAATCTGCGTTCCAACAAGGCCAGCAGGATGCGGTCCAGAAACTTTATGTAAAGTAATACCCTTAATATTAGTAAAAGGTGATGTTTCTGTATTTCCTACGGAAACATGAACCTGTCCTGGTGTCATTTTTGCAAGCGCCGTAATAGCAGCTTGTAATTCTTTTTCTTTACCTCTTAAAACATAATCTGTGTCTGCTGCCAAAGGAGCAGTAGTATATGCAGAGATGAAGATTGATTTTGGTGTTGCATCTGGATAAGCAACGATTGCGTATGGTCTTTGTTTAACAAATGGCCAACAACCAGACTGGAGTAAAGCCTTCTTTATTGATTCCCCATCTGCAGAATCAATATCGAATGTAGCATTATCATGATAGTTTTGTTCCTTGTCTGCAAGAATCTTTAAAGTTAAGATACGTCGTCTTGCTCCTCTTACAATTTCAACGATTTCTCCACTTACTGGAGAAACAAAGCGCATGTCTTCAATGTTTTTATTGTAAAAAATAGGCTCCCCTGCTTTTACCTCAGCACCTTCTTTAACCAACATTTTTGGGATAACTCCGTGAAAATCTTCAAGATTAAGGGCATATACATTGCTTAAAACAGCCTTGGATGTAGTTTGTTCAGCAGCCCCGATGAGGTTGATGTTCAACCCTTTTTTAATTCGGATGTCTTTAGACATATTAGTGTGGACCTTTCGTTAACAAAATTGCTTGCAAATTTACTACTAAAACGATAATTATTATAATTAATTGACTAGAAAATTGGCAATACATCGAGCTAAATTTGTTGGGCATGCTTTTTGTTTACCTTTACCCTTTAAATATGCTTTGAATGCGCTTTTTTGTTAAACAGCTTTTGATGCTTTGTTTCACCTCAACACTTGTAGCTCAAGTGCAAGAAGAGGTTAATCCGCCCTATAACATAAAAACTATTGTTTTTAAGGGGCCAACAGAAGATCAGTTTCCTGTAATTAAACTAGGAGAACAGTTACTTTTAGAATTTGATGATATTACAGCAAGCGAACAAGATTATTATTTTAAAATTGTGCATTGCGATTACGATTGGACACCTTCACAACTATTAAAATCACAATATATTATTGGCACAGATAACCAACGAATTATTGATTATGATAATAGTTTAACAACGCTTCAGCCCTACTCTAATTATAGATTAACACTACCAAATGACCAGCTTAAATTTAAAGTTAGCGGAAATTACTTAATAGAGATATATAATATGAAAGGTAAATTACAATTTTCGCGTAGGTTTATCATATATCAAAATGCGGTAACCGTTGGCGGTAATGTAAAGCGCTCAAGAGATTTTAATTTTTTGAATGAAAAGCAAGTAGTCCAATTTAACATTAACACGTCAGGATTTGAAATTGTAAATCCAAAAAAAGAGGTTAAAGTTGCCATAATTCAAAATTACTTTTGGCCAACAGCTATTTACAATATTAAACCTCAATTTACATTGGGTAATGAATTGGTTTATAAATATGACCAAGAGACTAGTTTTTATGGTGGTAATGAATATCTAAATTTTGACACCAAAGATTTACGAGCCCCAACTTTTGCGATTTCTAGAATTGAGTTTAAGGAGTTGTACAACCATTATCTTTTTACCAATCAATACAGATATAATAGAGAATACACATATTTTCCTGATATCAATGGTGATTTTGCCGTTAGAACATTACAAGGAGAAGATGTTTCGCGCGAAGCAGAATACACCAAAGTACACTTTAGCCTCCCTTACAATCCGGAAATGGGTCTAGATGACATTTATATATTTGGCAAGTTTAATAACTATGAGTTAAGTGAGGATAACAAAATGGTATATAACCAAGACACTGGAAATCTGGAATTAATGTATCCTTTTAAGCAAGGTTTTTATAATTACAAATATGTAACTAAAGATAAAGAAGGTATTGTAAACCTCAATAGGGTATCCGGTAACTCACATTTTACCGAGAACAATTATCTTATCCTAGTATACTATCGAAACTTTGGAGATATGTATGATAGCATTATTGGTATTGGTAATGCAAACTCTAGAAATATCAGTAATTAATTTATCTTTAATCCCAGAACCAACCAAATGGCAAAGGGAGAAGAAAAAAGTCTTATCACCAAAGGGCGCTACGAGCTTAAATTTAGAGGCACAGAATGCTTAAACTGTGGTCACATTTTAGATATGAGCGACAAATACTGCCCAAGTTGTTCGCAAGCAAATAGCATAAAGAAACTTACCTTAAAAGATTTTTTTGATGAGTTTCTTTCCAATTTAGTGAATTATGATTCTAAATTATTAGCTACGCTTTATGCAATGCTTATTAAACCAGGCACAATTACTAAAGATTATATTAAGGGCAAAAGAATTTCATATACCAATCCTTTTCGCTTTTTATTGAGCTTGGCCTTTTTATATTTTTTAATGGTAAGTTATGGAGGTGCTTTTTCCAACTTGGATGATTTACAGTTGGATGAAAAAATAAAACAGACTGGTCCGTTATCATTTACATTTGATGATGATAAAACCGAGGAAGAACAAAAAAAGGACAGTATTGAATCCGAAGCACAACTAGACAATCTTTTTAAAGGCTTAGATTCTATAAAAACAAATAACCCAGAGTTAAATAAAGGTCTGCAGGGTTTAGATTCTTTAGAATACTATATAAAACAACGAGAATTAAAAGAGAAAAAATCTGATTCCTTACTAGATGCAAATCCAAAAAAATACTATCAAAACCTAAAAGCTGATTCTGATAGTGGTACGTTTGACAAGATGGCGTTTTTCTTTGCAATGCTGAGAAGAGATTCCATTAGCAGCTATGCAGATGCCAAGGCAAAATATGACATCGATGATTCTTGGAATACCAAATTGTCTTTTAATGCTTCAAAAAGCAGTTTAAGGGCTTGGCGACAACCTGGTAGCTGGTTAAATGACACTATTGCCAAGCTCCCATTTGTCATATTTTTCTTTTTACCCATCTTTACAATTTTCATTTCTGTGGTGTACATCCGTAAAAAATACACCTATACCGATCATTTAATCTTTAGTTTCCACAACCAATCGTTATTATTTATCTTGCTCATCCTTAGCTGGATTATTGACTCAATTTTTGATTGGTCGACCTCAGGTTTATTCTTGCTAATTTTTGGAATTTACCTGTTTCAAGCCATGAGGAAATTCTACGGCCAAGGATTTTTTAAAACGAGTATTAAATACATATTTCTAAATTCGGTATTTACTTTTTTAGCGATAATTACAGTATTACTATTAGGAATAGGGAGTGTTTTTACCTATTAGACTATGATTACACAAGTAACCAAAGGAATTAAAGTATCCGTTCAAACCACTTTTGAAGGAACCTTCTTCAAAAACTACAAAATGCATTATGCATTTGGGTACACCATTACCATTGAGAATCAGAGCAAAGAAAATGTTCAGCTGACTGCACGTCATTGGGATATTTTTGATTCCCTAAAAGAAATGGAAACCGTAGATGGCGAAGGCGTAATAGGTAAGAAACCTGTGATTCAGCCAGGCAAGACACACACCTATAGTTCTGGATCTCTTTTAGCTTCTCCCATTGGAGCAATGAAAGGCTTTTTCCATATGGTAAACCTAACTTCTACTGAGCAATTTTTGGTTGAAGTACCTACCTTTAAATTTGCTGCGCCTTTCGCCTTAAACTAGTCGCTTTTTAGATTGGGGTTTACTACCTTTGCCGGAAATATTTAACACTTAAATTTTCCGAAATGGGTAAAGGTTTTTTTCAAGTTCCAACTGCAATTAATGAACCTATAAAGAGTTATGCTCCAGGTACTCCTGAGCGAGATTCTGTTCTCAAACAATATAAAACATACTACAATAGTCAAGTAGAAGTTCCGCTATACATTGGCTCAGAAGAGATTAAAACTGGAGATACAAAACCTATGTCTCCTCCGCATGACCACAAACATGTTGTTGGTCATTACCATACTGCTGAAAAATCACATGTAGAAAAGGCCATTGCCAATTGCTTAGACTCCAGAGAAACATGGGCAAACCTAACTTGGGAGCAACGAGCAGCAATTTTCTTGAAAGCAGCCGAACTAATTGCCGGTCCATACAGAGCAAAAATTAATGCATCTACGATGATGGCGCAATCAAAAACAATTCACCAAGCGGAAATTGATGCTGCCTGTGAGTTTATTGATTTTCTTCGTTTTAACGTAGAGTATATGAGTCAAATTTATGAAGAGCAACCAGATTCTGCTGAAGGTATTTGGAACCGAGTGGAATATCGTCCTTTAGAAGGCTTTGTGTATGCCATTACCCCATTTAATTTTACCGCTATTGCAGGAAATTTACCTGCAAGTGCAGCTATGATGGGTAATGTAGTAGTTTGGAAACCTAGTGACAGCCAAGTATATTCTGCAAAAGTTATCATGGATGTATTCAAGGAAGCGGGTTTACCAGATGGTGTAATAAATATGGTAATGGGTGATCCAGTAATGATTACTGATACGGTTTTGGCAAGTCCAGATTTTTCGGGGCTACATTTTACAGGTTCTACACATGTATTTAAAGAACTGTGGAAACAAATTGGAACCAATATCCACACCTACAAAACCTATCCTCGTATCGTTGGGGAAACTGGCGGTAAAGATTTTATTCTAGCTCACCCAACAGCAAAACCGGAGCAGGTTGCAACTGCTATTACAAGAGGAGCATTTGAATTTCAAGGACAAAAATGTAGTGCGGCCTCTAGGGTGTATTTGCCAAAATCCACTGCCGATAAAATTTTAAATTTGGTAAAAAAGGACATAGAAAGCTTTAATAAGCCTGGTTCTCCGGAAGATATGAGCAACTTTATTACCGCCGTAATACATGAAGGTTCTTTTGATAAGCTAGCAAAGTTCATTGACCAAGCTAAGACAGATAAAAATGCCGAGGTCTTTGCAGGTGGTTCTTATGATAAATCTAAAGGATATTTTATTGAGCCAACAGTAATTATAGCAAATGATCCAAAATATACAACCATGTGCACAGAACTTTTTGGACCAGTGGTAACCGTTTATGTGTATGATGATAAAGATTGGTCTAAAACTCTTGAACTTGTTGATAGCACATCGGAATATGCCCTAACCGGGGCTGTGCTTTCACAGGATAGATATGCTATTGATCAAGCTACTAAAGCTTTACAAAATTGTGCAGGTAACTTTTATATTAATGATAAACCAACTGGCGCAGTTGTTGGTCAACAACCGTTTGGCGGAGCAAGAGCTTCTGGAACTAACGATAAGGCCGGTTCTGCTCAAAATTTATTACGTTGGGTTTCTCCTAGGTTGATTAAAGAGACTTTTGTGACTCCAGAGGATTATCGTTATCCGTTTTTGGGATAAATTAAAATATTAATTTAATTCTTAAAACGCTTCTAACTAGCTCAATTTCAGGCTATTTAGAAGCGTTTTTTTACTTTATCAATTGTTCTACTTCAATAATAAGGCAATTTCAATGTAAATTTAACGTTAATTAATTGTTTATAAATTATCATTAACTTAAATTTACCTTATTATGACCTCACTAGGAAACATATTTATTGGTTTAGGTAATACAATTGACAAGATTTGGTATCGTTTAAAAAAATACGCTTACAAGTGCAGACTAGTATATGCAAATGTGTTTTTTACCTAATATTTTTCTTATTCATTTCTACTAGCATTACAAATCCCTAAAGATTTTCATTACTTTTAAGACATGCTAAGTTTTAGTTTCGTGGCATAACCTTAATCTATAAATAATGAAAAAATTAACAACACTATGTATGTTACTCTTGGTTGTGGTAACATATGCACAAGACAATTTAGCCCAAGCTACCATACAAGGAGTTTTACAGGGCAATCAAGGTCAAGTAATTCAATTAGCTGAGGCCTTTTCTGAAGACCAATACGACTGGAGACCAGCAGAAGGCATTAATTCAGTTGGAGAAGCACTATTACATGTGGCAGGAGGTAACTATTATTTAGCAATGAAAATGGGTTTTCCACCACCAGAAGATGTAGATATGATGAATTTGGGCAAAATTACTGGTAAAGAAAATATTATCGCTACCTTAAAAAAATCAAATGAGTTTGTATTAGAGAAAATCATGATGGTTAAAAATGATGATTTAAACACTGAAGTTGACTTCGGTTTTGCTAAAATGAACAAACTAGGTGGTCTTTTAGCTATGATGGAACACAACGGTGAACATAAAGGGCAATTAATTGCTTATGCCCGTTCTAACGGAGTTGTTCCACCATGGAGTAAGTAAAATTTAACCTATACAAAAAAGGCGCTATATGCGCCTTTTTTTATCCCTTAAACTTTAGAGGTAAGTATACTACCTTTTTTGTTTCGAAAAAGTCTTCTTCAAAATACTCTGGTAAATCAAAAATCTGAGCATTTCTGTACGCTTTTAACTCATCTGTTAAATCACCACCTTTTAGATATAGAATTCCATTTTTACGTTCATGTGTAGAGTCCTTTTTAATTTTTCCCTTTGTCCAATGCACAAAAGTAGGCATTGCTGCCACGGCTCTGCTCACAATAAAATCAAACTGTCCAGGTAAATCTTCAACCCTGGAATGATGTGCAGTTATATTCGCTAACTGTAAACCATCTATTACTTCTTGAACAACTTTTATCTTTTTACCGATAGCATCGACTAGTGTGAATTTTGTTTCAGGAAATAGAATTGCCAGCGGTATTCCTGGAAAACCTCCACCTGTACCTACATCTAAAATAGCTGCACCTTCATTAAATTTTTGAATTTTAGCAATCCCAAGAGAATGCAATACATGTCTAATATAAAGCTCATCTATATCCTTTCTAGAAACCACATTAATTTTCTGATTCCAATCTTGGTAAAGCGCATCCAATTGCAAAAACTGTTGTTTTTGAACTTCTGTTAGCTTTGTAAAATATTTAAAAACGATTTCTGAGGTCATCCTATTTGTTAAACTGGCCAAAAATAATACTTTTAGAATCTCAAATGACGTTTTAGTATAACCCTAACTTTTTGGACTCCCAATTTAGTTACCTTTGTAACGTAAAATTTTATAAGATGCAGAAGGATACAATTCGATTTTCAAGAAAAGATTCCGCACAGTTTTTTAGAACTCTTAACAAAAGAGTCAATCAATATTTTAACGAAAACAAAATAAAGAAAACAGGCAATTGGAGACTTCATTTGAAGACCATAGTAATGTTTTCTTTATTTCTTACGCCCTATTTTTTAATACTAACTCTTGACCTACCCTTTTGGGGTTATTTGTTGCTATCCATGCTAATGGGAGTTGGAATGGCAGGAGTTGGAATGAATGTTATGCATGATGGTAACCATGGCGCTTACTCCAATAAGAAGTGGGTAAATAAATTAATGGGCAGTAGTATCTACATCCTTGCAGGAAATGTATATAACTGGCAAGTTCAACACAATGTGCTTCATCACACCTACACTAATATTCATGAACATGATGAGGATATGGAAGCAGGAAGAATATTACGATTTTCTAAACATGCCGAGTGGAAAAAACATCATAAATTCCAGCACTTCTACTCGATTTTCTTGTATGGATTATTAACCTTCAATTGGGCAATTACTACGGATTTTCAGCAGATGTATCGCTATATGAAGCGTAAATTGTCTTATGGAAAATTACCGAGTCCAGTAATTAACTGGAGTACCTTGGTAGTCACTAAAGCACTTTACATTACAATTTGGATTGTTCTCCCCTTACTTCTTGTTGATATTCCTTGGTGGCAAATACTACTTGGCTTTTTTATAATGCATTATGTAGCAGGTGTAATCTTGAGTGTAGTATTTCAATTAGCTCATATCGTAGATGATGCGCAAACTCCATTACCTGATGAAAGCGGTACTATGAAAAACACTTGGGCAATACACCAATTATTTACAACTGTAAACTTTGGTACAAAAAACAGGATTATTAATTGGTTCACTGGCGGATTAAATCACCAAGTAGAACATCATATTTTCCCAAACATTAGTCATGTGCACTACACAAAAATTTCAAAAATTGTGAAAGAAACAGCTAAGGAGTTTAATTTACCTTACAATGAGTATAAAACTACTAGAAAAGCAATAATTTCGCACTTCAAACACTTAAAAGAATTAGGAAAACAGCCTTCCTTACAATACTAGAAATTCTACACACTAATGAGCAACCAACTTTCGGATAGGATTAATAGCGTAACTCCTTCCGCAACCCTTGAAATGGCCGCAAAGGCTAGAGAACTAAGAGCTTCAGGAAAAGATATTATTGGATTAAGTTTGGGAGAACCGGACTTTAATACCCCAGATTACATAAAAGATGCTGCAATACAGGCGGTGAATGATGGCTACAATTCTTATACTCCTGTGGATGGTTATTTAGAATTGAAAAACGCTATTATCACTAAATTTAAGAGAGATAATAAGCTATCCTATGAACCTTCGCAATTAGTAGTTTCTACGGGTGCAAAACAAGCATTGTATAATGTAGCTCAGGTTTGCTTAAATAAAGGTGATGAAGTCATTTTACCTTGCCCATATTGGGTAAGTTACAGTGACATTGTTAAGCTTGCTGATGGTGTACCCGTTGAGGTACCTACCTCAATAGAAAACGACTTTAAAATGACCGCCGCTCAGCTTGAAGCCGCAATTACGCCCAAAACTAAAATGCTTTGGTATAGCTCTCCATGTAATCCTAGTGGTTCTATATATAGCAAAGATGAACTTAGAGCACTTGCAGATGTCCTTCAAAAACATCCGCAAATTATAGTAGTTAGTGATGAAATTTATGAGCATATTAATTATGGGGTAACTGCACATTCATCTATGGCTCAGTTTGAAGATATGTACGACCGCACTGTAACCGTAAATGGTGTTGCTAAAGCTTTTGCTATGACTGGTTGGCGAATTGGGTATATTGGAGCTCCTGCATATATTGCTAGAGCATGCAACAAACTACAGGGCCAAGTAACAAGTGGTGCAAATTGTATTGCGCAAAGAGCAGTAATAACGGCGCTATTAGAATCACCGAATCGTGTGCAATACATGATAGATGAATTTAAAATAAGAAGAGAATTGATTCTTGAATTATTGAATGGTATTGACGGATTTAAATGTAATGAGCCAGAAGGGGCATTTTATGTATTCCCTGATGTATCTGCATTCTTTGGAAAAACTTTAAATGGGACTAAAATTAACAATGCGTCTGATTTTGCTATGTATTTGTTAGAAAATGCCAATGTTGCAACAGTAACAGGAGATGCTTTTGGAAATCCTAATGGAATACGAATTTCTTATGCAGCCTCTCAGGATGAAATAAAAGAAGCAGTTTCTAGAATTAAGGCGGTAGTTTAAGAAATTCTTAGATGTCTATTTCTTAGTTTAAGTTCTCTTCCAGAAGAAAGGGGTGAATAAAATTAAGACCGTAAATAGTTCTAGTCTTCCTAGGAGCATTAGGAATCCGCACCACCATTTTCCAAATGCTGGTAGTTCACTAAAATTAACTACTGGGTTTAAATCTCCTAAAGCAGGACCCACATTACCCAATGATGATGCAGCACCTCCAACAGCAGATTCAAAATCTAGGCCCAAAAATGCTAGCACCAAAGCTCCAATAATAAAAAGCAACATATACAATACAAAGAATGCTATGATATTATAAACGATATGTTCTGTCACCGTCTTGTTATTATACCTAACTGGGATAATGGCATTGGTATGAAGCGTTCGTTTAAACTCCAAAATTCCATTCTTAATAATCAGTAAATGCCGCATAACTTTAATCCCTCCAGAAGTGGAACCTGCAGAACCGCCTAAGAACATCAATCCAAAAAAGAAAACAGTTAAGAAAGGTGTCCAATTGGTAAAATCTGCGGTAACAAATCCAGTAGTTGTAATTATAGCAAGAACTTGAAACAATGCATGTCTAAATGAACTTTCTGTTTTACCCCATACTTGCGGATGGTAATCGGAAACAGGAACATCCGCCTGAAGCAACACAATTAGAAAGGCAACTAATGTAAATCCTAGTACAAAAAAAGAATATACTCTAAACTCCTCATCTTTGATTACGCGTTGTATTTTTTTGGTAAAAGCAAAATAGCTTATTACAAAATTAGTCCCTGCCAAGAACATAAAGACTATAATGATATATTGGATTAAAGGTTGGTTATTCCAATATGCAACACTGGCATTCTTAGTTGAAAAACCTCCAGTTGATAACGTAGCTAGCGCATGATTAGCGGCATCAAAAAATGACATTCCAGCAAGCTTTAACAAAATGGTCTCTGCAACTGTATAACCAACGTAAATAAACCACAATCTTTTAGCAGTATCCGTAATTCTTGGATGAAGCTTATCTCCTCCTGGACCTGGCGCTTCAGCAGCAAATAGTTGCATGCCTCCAATACCTAATAATGGTAAAATAGCGATTGCTAACACGATTATTCCCATACCACCAATCCAATGGGTAAGGCTGCGCCAAAATAGAATTCCTTTAGGTAAAACTTCAATATCATTTAAAATAGAAGCTCCTGTAGTAGTATATCCCGAAATGGTTTCAAAAAATGCATCCGTAATCGAAGGTATAGCCCCAGAAAAAATATATGGAAGCACGCCAGAAAGTGACATTACAATCCAACCAAAAGTGACTATAATATAACCTTCTTTCCGCTTTATTTCTTTGCGATGACCCCTAGTGTAAAACATAGCCATGACACCAACCATCAAGGTTACTATAGCAGCCATTGCTATATCTATAGTTGCTCCATCTTGATAAATTCCACTAACTAAGGCTGCCAATAGCATAAAACCCCCATTACAAAGAAGTAATAAACCCATTATATGAACAGTAATCCTTAGATTAAGTCCCATTATAAAAACAGTTTTTCAATTTTTGAAATTGCTTTTGGAAGACAACAGACAACTACTTTATCTCCCTGCAAAATTTGAAAGTCCCCTAAAGCGATTATTCCTTTTCCGTCCCTAATTACTCCTCCTATAATAGCATCACGTGGAAAATCGAGCTCTTTAATAATTTCTCCATTAACTAATGATGTAGGCTTTACTTCAAACTCTAAAATTTCAGCATTTAGATTAATCAATCGGGTTAAAGCCAAGACTTCTCCCCTTCTTATATATCTGAATATATTATTTGCTGCTAATAGCTTTTTATTAATTAAAGTATCAATACCTATAGATTGTGAAAGTTGAAAATAATCCATGTTTTCAACTAAAGCAATGGTTTTTTTAATTCCCTTAGATTTTGCCACAAGACAAGACATAATATTAGTCTCAGAGTTTCCAGTAACAGAAATAAAAGCATCCATTGATTCGATACTCTCTTCTTCTAATAACTCCACATTACGACCATCTCCATTAATAACTAAGGCATTTGGTAACGTATCTGCAATATCAAAGGCTTTGTCTTTATTCTTCTCGAACAACTTTACATTAAACCTTTTGTTACAGAGATAATGTGCCGTTTTACAGCCTACTTTGCTCCCACCAAGAATCATAACATTCTTGATTTCTTTTTTCTTCATCCCAATTAGCTTGTATAACTCATCTACGCCTTCGGCAGATGTAATAAAGTACAATTGGTCGCCTTCCTTAAAAATGGTATCACCTCTTGGTATAACCGTGTATTGCGTGCCCATCCGTTGCAGTGCAATAGGCATAAAATGTAGTTCAGGGAAAATATTTGCCGCTTCCTTAACCATTTTACCCACAAAAGGAGCAGTTTTGGGCAAAAACACACCAACCATGGTTAAAAGACCTTCTTCAAACTCATAGGTATCGTTAAATGCGGACTGGTTTAATAATAACTGTATTTCTGTTGCTGCCAGTTCTTCTGGAGATATTAACTCATCAATCCCTAATTGTTCAAATTTGATAAGTTCTTTGTTATCAACAAATTCAGTATTAGAAATTCTAGCAATAGTCTTCTTACTACCAAGTTGTTTAGCTAAAAGACATAAGGTTAAATTTGTTGTTTCAGAAGAGGTAACACCAATTACAAGATCGGAATTTTCAACATTAGCGTCTTGGAGCACAGATACCGAAGTTGCATCACCTTTTAAGACCCTTATGTCTAAATGGTTATCCGCATAGGAAAGACTTTCTTTATCCGTATCTATTAAAGTGATATCCTGCGATTCGTAAGATAAAAGCTTGGCCAGATGAAAGCCAACTTCGCCAGCTCCTGCAATGATTATTTTCATTTACTCAAAAAGATTTTTTTAACTATAATCAACTTTTATTAATTGAGCAGCTATGAGTAAAGAGATAGTTTGTTGAAAAGTGAAGACTTTCACCCATATACCGGGACAGATTCTGAATTTGAGACAAAATTACACATTTTATTTTGCTTCTTAAGTATATGTATGGCTGTAGACTCAAGTTGTATCTTTGCATTTCAATTTCCAAAATGGCAAAAAAAGTAATTCCGTATAAAAATTCTGATTTGGGTAAAAAGGCTCAAGTGACTAAAATGTTTGATGCTATTTCCAAAAATTATGACGGTTTAAATAGAGTAATTTCTTTAGGTATAGACACTAAATGGCGTAAAAGGGTAGTAAAATTGGTAGGTAATGCTAAACCTAATGCTATCTTGGACATTGCAACAGGTACTGGCGATTTAGCAATTGCTATGGTAAAAACAGGTGCAAAAAAAATAGTGGGGTTAGATATTTCTACTGGAATGTTGGAGGTAGGAATAGAAAAAGTAAATGAAAAGAGATTAGACAACACCATTGAAATGATAGTTGGTGATAGTGAAAATCTAAATTTTGAGGACAACTCTTTTGATGCTATCACAGTAGCCTTTGGGGTTAGAAATTTTGAAAATTTAGAAAAAGGGCTTGAAGAAATTTATAGGGTTTTGGCTCCTAAAGGGACTTTAGCAATACTCGAAACATCTGTACCAACAAAAACACCTTTTAAGCAAGGTTATAGGATTTATACTAAATACATCTTACCAACCATAGGTAAGTTATTTTCAAAAGACAAGGTTGCTTACAATTATCTTTCAGAATCTGCCGCAATCTTTCCGCATGGCAAAGCTTTCAACAATATTTTGACCAAAATTGGGTTTATAGGTATAGAGAATAAACCTCAAACATTTGGGGTTGCAACTATATACGTAGCGTCAAAATAAATAAATGAAAAACTTACTTGTCTTGCTAGTCATAGTAATGGCTACAAACAGTCTTCTAGCACAGTTTCGAAAAGATCCAATTATTAATCTTCAAAATGAAGATAAAGCCCTTTTAAATTGGGGGTACTACTTAGGGGTAAATCAATATGATTTTCAATTTGAATATGAAAATGATATTGGCCAAGACATTCTTATTGATAAAACTTATGGGTTTAATGTTGGCTTAATTGGCGAAATGCGAATTAATGAATTTGCAGATGTAAGATTTGAACCTGGTTTATTGTATTCGCAGCGCATTCTTGGTTTTCCTGGTTTTACATCTGAAAATGACGCTATCAGGGAGGTAAGATCTACTTACATTCGATTTCCCTTACTTCTAAAACTTAGTACCAAACGCTTTAATAATATTAAACCTTTTATTATTGGTGGGGGTTATGCCGCAATTAATTTAGGTGCAAATGAAGATAGTTTAGATGACAATAGCAGTGGTACCTTTAGAATGAAAAAAAATGTTTATGGTTATGAACTTGGATTTGGTATTGACTTTTACACAGAATTTTTCAAGTTTACACCATCTATACGAGGCGTTTTTGCTTTAACAAATGAGTTAGTTCCAGATGATGACCCAAATAGCCCTTGGACTGGAAACCTTCTTGCTGCCAGAACGCGGGGAATTTTCATCAATCTGACTTTTGAATAGTCAAAAAAATTAGCCTCTACTTCTTATTTCTCCAAGTACTATAGCCGTTGCGGTTGCCGCATTTAAACTTTCTGTAGATGGACTGCCAAATTGAGGTATTGTAACTCTTTTTTCTATTAACTCCTCTATTTTAGGAGATATCCCATTTCCTTCGTTCCCAATTATTAGTATTCCAGCTTTTGGAAGTTCTGCGCTATAGATGGAATCTCCATTCATAAAAGTACCATAGATAGGCAACGGGGTCATAGTTATAAAGTCTTCTAAATTCGTATAAGAAATATTTACCCTTGCTATTGAGCCCATTGTAGCCTGGAGGACTTTTGGATTGTAACAATCTACATTTTCTTTAGAACAGACCAAGTTTTTTATTCCAAACCAGTCACAAAGTCTAATAATAGTTCCCATATTACCTGGATCTCTAATATCATCTAGAACAACAACCCAATCGTCAAAATCAATTCGTTTGGGCTTTGGGGTTTTAAAAACACCTAAAACACCATTCGGTCTATGCAGTGCACTAATCTTTTTAAGGTCTACCTCCTCTATTTCTTCATGTTCAATATCATTAAATTCTGTACTAATCGGATTAGTTGAAAAAACTTTAAATAAACTTATATCGGAATTTAAAAGCTCTTTCACTGCTTTTAAACCTTCTACAAAAAAAAGTCCGTGTTCATTTCGGTACTTTTTTTGATGTAAGCTCTTAATCAGTTTCAGTTGGTTTTTGCTAACCATGTTAAATCATGTAATTTTGACCTCAATGAAGATAATAAACGTTCTTGGTAAATTCAGAGCAAAAATAGGGGTATTCTTGCTTCTGCTTATCTTATCTTCTTGTAATACAATTAAAAAAGTAAGTGACGAGGAATTTTTACTTACTAAGAATACAATTTATACAGATAGTATAAAAGTGAGTAAAGATGAGGTTAAAAACCTAATCTCACAAAAACCTAACACTAGCATTTTAGGTTATCCATTGCGGTTAAACCTATACAACCTGGCTAAAGAAAATCCTGATTCTTCTTACCAAAATTGGCTGCAAAAAAATGAGAAAAGAGAAAAGCGATTAAACTCATTTTTATCTAAAAAACAAGTTAATCGCTTGGGACAGTCTTTTGTTGTAAAAGGCTATAGTAACTTTTTAAAACGTGTGGGGGAACCTCCAACAATAATAGATACTTCAAAAACGAGAAAATCTGTAGAACGCTTACAAGCTTATTATGGTAGCAAAGGCTATTTTAACAATACAGCCGCCTACGCTATTCTTCCAAAGAAACGGAAGAAAAGAGCCGAAATTGATTATAACATTACCCTAGGCAAACCATATTTTGTAGATACTTTATCAACAAATATTTTAGCTTCAGACTTAGACTCACTTTATCTTTTAAATACTGAAAATTCTTTTGTAAAGCAGAAGGAACAATTCGACTTAACTAATTTTAATAAAGAACGACAACGTTTAACTTCAATTTTTAGAAACTCTGGCGTTTACAATTTTCAAGAGAGCTCTATTAGCTATGACATTTTAAGGGATACCACCAAGTTAAAAGATGATCAAAAAATGGATGTTCAAATGAACATTAAAAATTTTGTTGCGACAAACGATAATACAACTTCGCAAGAGTATAAAGTACACCGTTTTGAAAAAATAAATATTTATGCAGATTATATTTTCAACCAGGATAAGGATTCATTACAATCAATAGATCATGAGGGTTATACCATCTTCTTTAAAAACAAATTACGATACAAACCAGAAGCGTTAACAGATGCTATTTTTTTTGAGAAAGATAGCATTTACAGAGACCTAGATCGTATCCGAACTCAACGGCAAATAACCAACTTAAACACCTTTAAGTACCCAAATATTGATTTTAATCAAGATACTATCCAATCTCGCTTAATTACCAATATTTACCTAGCTGCAAGATCTAAATATTCTTTGGGATTAGATTTTGATGTTTCAAGATCAGATATTCAAGTTGTTGGTACTGCTCTAAGTGGTTCTGTTTTTGCTAGAAATGTTTTTGGAGGAGCCGAGACACTAAGCTTTTCTGTTAGAGGCTCCATAGGTATTCTAAGTGACCAATCTTTATCGGAAGAGACGTTTACTTCTGAGATTGGTGGAGACATAAACCTAACTTTCCCACGAATATGGTTTCCAATAAATACGGAAAGAGTGATACCATATTACATGGTTCCAAGTACAAGATTATCTATTGGTACAAATTTTCAACAAAATATAGGCTTAGATAGGCAAGTATTAAACACTACTTTAGCTTATAGTTGGGCCCCTACGGATTTTGTAAAAAACACATTAGAATTAATAGATATTGAGTTTGTAAGAAATACAAATGCAGAGAACTTCTTTAGGGTATACAATAATACCTACACAAACTTGGATGGTATTGCTGATGCTTTCGACGGTTTTATAGAAAATCCTGCTGATGGCCCTGAAAATTTTCCAGAATTAGCATCTTTTTTTACAAGTTCAAATGACAATCCAAACCCCGTATTAAGATTACCTGATGGTAATCCAAACACACCTGATGGCACACAGGGTTTTATACAAGCAATCTTAAATGGAACCACAGATGCAAATGACGAAATAGTTCGTCAAGTAAGAAGTATTGATGAACGTAGAAATCGTATCACAGAAAACAACCTTATTTTTTCTTCTAATTTCACATTTCAAAAAAATAATCGTGCCGATACAAATGATAACAGTTTTTACCAATATCGCTTAAAATTAGAAAGTGCTGGAAATCTTTTAGCTGCTTTTGCCAGCTTTATCCCTTTTAATACAAATGATGAAGGGCAAGAGCTAGTTTATGGCATACCGTATTCGCAATATGTAAAAACAGATTTAGAATATATAAAACATTGGGATTTAGGTAGGGAGAATGTTATAGCTTTTAGAAGTCTATTTGGCCTTGCTGTTCCATACGGCAATTCTAATAGTATTCCTTTTGTAAGAAGTTATTTTGGTGGAGGGGCAAATGATAACCGAGCCTGGCAAGTATATTCTTTAGGTCCTGGAAGAACAGAAAATGTAAACGATTTTAATGAAGCAAACTTTAAACTAGGCTTTAACCTAGAATATCGCTTTCCAATTGTAGGAGATATAAAAGGAGCTCTTTTTGCCGATGCTGGAAATATTTGGAATGTTTTTGACAATGTAGATGATCCAGAAGCTACTTTTAATGGTTTTGACTCTCTTACAGATATTGCATTAGGAACGGGTTTTGGCCTTAGATATGATTTAAGTTATTTCATTTTTAGATTTGATTTGGGTTTTAAAACACATAACCCTGCCAATATTGATTCTAAAAGGTGGTTTACCGATTTTAACCTTAATGAATCCGTATTTAACATAGGAATTAATTATCCTTTCTAAGCCTAATTATTTTATTACTTTTGTTTCTTGTTTTAAACCTCTAACTAACAAAATATGTCTCACAGTATTAAGCCGGGTGTAGCAACCGGTAAAGAAGTACAAACTATTTTTAATCATGCAAAGGCAAACAACTATGCTTTGCCAGCTGTTAATGTTATAGGCTCAGATACCATAAATGGTGTTTTAGAAACTGCAAGAGATTTAAATGCCCCTGTTATTATTCAATTTTCTAATGGAGGTGCACAATTTAATGCAGGTAAGGGCTTAGGAAACGATGGCCAAAAAGCTGCTATTGCTGGGGCTGTAGCCGGAGCAAAACATGTACATACCCTAGCTGAAGCATATGGAGTACCTGTTATCTTACATACGGATCATTGCGCAAAGAAATTATTGCCCTGGATAGATGGTTTATTGGATGCAAGTGAAAAGCATTATGCGGAAACTGGAAAGTCTTTGTTCAGTTCTCATATGATTGATCTTTCTGAGGAGCCTATTGAAGAAAATATTGAAATTTGTAAAAATTACCTTGAGCGTATGAGCAAAATGGGTATGACTTTAGAGATTGAGTTAGGTATAACTGGTGGTGAAGAAGATGGCGTAGACAATACCGATGTTGATGATTCTAAATTATATACACAACCTGAAGAAGTAGCTTATGCTTACGAAGAGTTAAGCAAAGTAAGTCCACAATTTACAATTGCCGCGGCTTTTGGTAATGTACACGGTGTTTATAAACCGGGTAATGTTAAACTAACTCCAAAAATCTTAAAAAATTCTCAGGAGTACATCTCTGAAAAATACGGCGTTGAACACAATCATATCGATTTTGTATTCCATGGTGGATCAGGTTCTACAGTTGAAGAGATTCGTGAAGGTATCAGCTATGGGGTAATAAAAATGAATATTGATACAGATTTGCAATATGCATTTATGAGCGGTATTAGAGATTATATGGGAGCTAAAACTGACTACTTAAAATCTCAAATTGGTAATCCGGATGGTGATGATTCACCGAATAAAAAATACTATGACCCAAGGGTTTGGTTGCGTGAAGGAGAAAAAACATTCGTAACCAGATTGAAGAAAGCTTTTGAAGATTTGAACAACGTTAATACCCTTTAATTAAAAATTTACTTTTATGACAGCTTGGTTTAAAAGAAAGGAAAAGGGAATACAGACTGCAACAGAAGAGAAAAAAGACACTCCTAAAGGACTCTGGTATAAGTCCCCTACGGGTAAAATTGTTGAATCTGAAGATCTAGCAAAAAATTTTTATGTAAGTCCTGAAGATGATTATCATGTTCGTATAGGCAGTAAAGAGTATTTTGAAATTCTTTTTGATGATAACAAATTCCAAGAGCTTGATGAGAAGTTAAACTCAAAAGACCCTTTAAAATTTGAGGATACTAAAAAGTATTCTGATCGTTTAAAAGCCGCTAAAGCAAAAACCGGACTTAATGATGCAGTACGATCTGCTATTGGAAAATCAATGGGGAAAGATCTTGTTATCGCTTGTATGGATTTTAGCTTTATCGGAGGTTCCATGGGAAGCGTTGTAGGTGAAAAAATTGCGCGCGCAATCGATGTTTCAAAGAAGAAGAAAGTTCCATTTTTAATGATTTCAAAATCTGGTGGAGCACGTATGATGGAAGCCGCTTTATCCTTAATGCAGCTTGCAAAAACTTCTGCAAAATTGGCGCAATTGGCAGAAGCGAAGATTCCTTACATTTCATTATGTACAGACCCAACTACTGGCGGTACAACGGCTTCTTACGCAATGTTAGGTGATATTAATATTTCTGAGCCTGGAGCATTAATTGGTTTTGCGGGGCCAAGAATTGTGAAAGATACAACAGGCAAGGATTTACCCGATGGTTTTCAAACATCAGAGTTCTTAAAAGAAAATGGTTTTCTAGATTTTATATCTCATCGCCGAGATTTAAAAAGCAAAGTTAATCTCTATATAGATTTAATTACCAATCAACCCGTTAGAAGCTAGAATACTTTCGGCTTTTATTAAATCTTAGACAAGTCTAGGGTGTTTAAGACCTTAATTGGCTATTATTAGATAACAAATTAGAAAACAAAAGGGTTGGCATAAAAGCCAACCCTTTTGTAATTTTTACATTACTATTTTAATTTTTTAAAAATCTTCTCAAGAAAATTTCTTCACTTGTCCCATCAGGATAAGTTAATATTCCTTTAGCATCACAACTACCGTCACCAAAATCTAAACTAGCTGTAGTATCATTTCTTGTAATCTCTAATACGCCGCTAACGATAAACCGACAAGACCATTCTCTTCGTAAAGGAGAAATCACTTCTTTTTCGAAGGTATTACCAGCTTTATTAACAAATGTTCTTTTGCCAGTAATCAAAAACACATTATCTCCCCAGAAACCACTACCATAACCTTCAATCCACTCTCGAGTTCTAGTTCCTGTAAAAGAAGCTGTTTCACCCTCTGGCCATGTTGCATTAAATGATGCACTTACTGTTCCTTGCGGATTACCACTTTCATTCGAGCGCACTCTAAGAATATCCGCGCCACCTTCAACACTAACTCCGTTAAAGGTGAAGTTTTCTAGAACTAGCGCTAAAGTCTTAGATGCCATTTCCATATCCTTTTCATAACTTAAATTGATTATTCCACTAAGTACATTTCCATTAGGTAATTCGCAGCCCTCACCAAAGTCAATAGTTTTCTCTTTGGTAGTATCTGTGATTACCGTAGTGATAGTTACACAATCAGGCAGATAATCTGAACGGTAGTCGAATTTAGAAGTAGCTAAAATTTCATCAGAAGCATAAATATCCTCAGCTATTGTAGATACTTCGTCAGAAATCATTTCAGATTCATCGCTATACTTTAATTCCGCCACGGTAATAATCTGTTCTGCAATAATTTCATCTTCCATCGCAACTTCATCATTGGTGCAAGAGGTAATACTTAAAACAGCTATCAAAATCATAGCTGATAAGCAACTATTTTTAAAATTCTTTTTCATCTTTTTAAATTTAAATGTTTGTAAATAGGGCTAAATTGATATAGCAAAGACAAACTAGTATAATCTTGCATATCTAAACGCTAACAAATTTTTAACGTTTGTAGTTATGACACATAAAAAAAGAAAAGGTTTAATTTTGCTTTAAAATTTTTTCTTCTAAAAAAAGAATTATCTTTGCCGACTGATTGGAAAAACAGTCATATACATAAAAATCATTTAAAATAATATTGGAATGTATTTAACAAAAGAAGTAAAAGCCAAAATCTTTAAGAAACATGGCGGTTCTGAAGGGAACACAGGTTCTACAGAAGGACAAATTGCGTTATTCACGCATCGTATTAACCATTTAACAACGCACTTAAAAAAGAATCACAAAGATTTTAATACAGAGCGTTCTTTGGTGAAATTGGTAGGTAAAAGACGTAGTCTTCTAGATTATCTTAAAAAGAAAGATGTTGTAAAATATCGTGAGCTTATTAAAGAGCTAAATATTAGAAAATAATAATTTCATGGGGGGAAGCTTTTGCTTCCCCTTACTTTTATACTAAACTTGTTTTTAGTATCTATATTTATAAAGACCTTAAACCTAGTTTAAGGCAAACACAAAAAGCTACATTTAGTTTTTCATTGGTCAACACAACAACACAACCCGACCGTCCGGATGACGGTAGACCAAATGTTTAACAAGTCCTTTTAATTATAGAAGGCAAACACAATTTTATGATTCCAAAAACTTTTAAAGAGGTTATAGACCTCGGTGACGGTAGAGAAATTTCTATCGAAACTGGAAAATTGGCAAAACAGGCACACGGTTCTGTTGTTGTACAATCTGGCAAATGTATGTTACTATGTACAGTTGTATCTAACTACAAGCAGGCTGATGTAGATTTTCTACCGCTTACTGTAGATTATCGTGAAAAATTTGCCGCCGCTGGGCGTTACCCAGGTGGCTTTTTCAAAAGAGAAGCTAGACCAAGCGATGGCGAGGTACTAACTATGCGATTAGTAGACCGCGTACTGCGTCCACTATTCCCAAAAGATTATCATTCTGAAACTCAGGTAATGATTCAATTAATGTCTCATGATGATGACGTAATGCCAGATGCAATGGCAGGTTTAGCTGCTTCTGCTGCTATTCAATTGTCTGACTTCCCTTTTGAATGTGCTATTTCTGAGGCCAGAGTTGGTCGTGTGAATGGTGAGTTCATCATAAATCCAACTAGAACACAGTTAGAAGAATCCGATATCGATATGATGATTGGAGCTTCTGCAGACTCTGTAATGATGGTTGAAGGTGAAATGGATGAGATTTCTGAAGAAGAAATGACTGAGGCTATCAAATTTGCACATGAAGCTATTAAAGTGCAGTGCGCTGCTCAAATTAAACTAGCTGAAGCTTTTGGAAAGAAAGAAGTTCGTGAGTATGAGCCAGAAAGAGAAGATGAAGATTTAGCTAAAAAAGTACATACGCTTTCTTATGATAAAGTTTATGCTGTAGCCAAGGCTGGTTCAGCAAAACACGAAAGAAGTGCTGCTTTTAGCGAAATTAAAGAAGAAGTTATAGCAACTTTCTCTGAAGAAGAGCAAGAAGAATATGGTGGATTAATTTCAAAATATTTCTACAAAGCTGAAAAAGCTGCTGTTCGTGACCTTACTTTAAATGAAGGATTACGTTTAGATGGTCGTAAAACTGATGAAATTCGTCCAATATGGTGCGAGGTTGATTATTTACCATCAACGCACGGATCTGCTATTTTTACAAGAGGTGAAACTCAGGCTTTAGCGACGGTAACTTTAGGAACTTCTAGAGAAGCTAACCAAATAGATATGCCATCTTACGAAGGCGAAGAGCGTTTCTATTTGCATTATAACTTCCCTCCTTTTTCAACAGGTGAGGCAAGACCTATCCGTGGAACATCTCGTAGAGAAGTTGGTCATGGTAATTTGGCACAACGTGCTTTAAAAGGAATGGTTCCGGAAGATTGTCCATATACAGTTCGTGTAGTTTCAGAAGTTTTAGAATCTAATGGTTCTTCTTCTATGGCAACAGTATGTTCTGGTACTATGGCATTAATGGATGCAGGTGTTCAGTTAAAAAAACCTGTTTCCGGTATTGCCATGGGATTAATTTCTGACTCAGATTCTGGGAAATATGCTGTTTTATCCGATATTTTAGGTGATGAAGATCATTTAGGAGATATGGATTTTAAAGTTACGGGTACTGCTGATGGTATTACAGCCTGTCAAATGGATATTAAAGTAAAAGGTTTATCATACGAGATTTTAGTGAATGCACTAAAACAAGCTCGTGATGGTCGTTTACATATTTTAGAAAAATTGACAGATACTATTTCAGCTCCTAACGCAGAAGTAAAAGAGCATGCTCCTACAATGGTATCGAGACGTATTCCTAACGAATTTATTGGAGCCTTAATTGGTCCTGGCGGAAAAGTGATTCAAGAGATGCAAAAGGAGACTGAAACGACTATCGTTATAAACGAAGATCCAGTTACCGAAGAAGGTATTGTTGAAATCTTGGGAGTAGGTAGTAAGGGTATCGATGCTGTAATGGCAAAGATAGATTCTATATTATTTAAGCCTGAAGTTGGTAGTGTTTATGAGGTAAAAGTTATGAAAATGCTAGACTTTGGTGCTGTTGTAGAGTATATGGATGCTCCAGGGAATGAAGTATTACTTCACGTTTCTGAATTAGCATGGGAACGCACAGAAAATGTAACTGATGTTGTAAACATTGGAGATGTATTTGATGTAAAATACTTTGGAATAGACAAACGTACTCGTAAAGAAAAAGTTTCTCGCAAGGCGCTTTTACCAAAACCAGAAGGTTATGTAGAACGTCCACCAAGAAATGATCGCGGCGACCGCAGAGGTGGAAGAGATAATCGTGATAGAAAACCAAGAAGAGATTAGTTTTATTTTCTTCAAAAATAGTGTAAGCCCTCACCTGAAATTTCAGGTGAGGGCTTCTTAGTTACAAAAAATAATTGAATTAAATTTTACCAAATTGTAACTTTTTACGTTTTCTTACGTATAACTATATGAGCGCAAGCTTATGAACTTAATTTGAAGGAGAAATTTAGATGAGACAGTTAAAAATTACAAAACAGGTAACCAATAGGGAAACCGCATCGTTAGACAAGTATTTACAAGAAATTGGTAAGGTAGATTTAATTACCGCCGATGAAGAAGTAGAATTGGCGCAACGAATTAAAGCTGGTGACCAAATTGCTTTAGAAAAGCTAACAAAAGCTAACCTAAGGTTCGTGGTTTCTGTAGCAAAACAATACCAAAACCAAGGATTAACATTACCAGATTTAATTAATGAAGGTAATTTAGGTTTAATAAAAGCAGCACAACGTTTTGATGAAACTAGAGGTTTTAAATTTATCTCTTATGCTGTATGGTGGATTCGTCAATCTATTTTGCAAGCACTAGCTGAGCAATCCCGTATTGTACGTTTACCATTAAACAAGATTGGTTCTATTAATAAAATCAATAAGACTTTTGCATTCTTAGAGCAAGCGCACGAACGTATGCCTTCTCCTGAAGAGATTGCGAAGGAATTAGACATGACTGTTGAAGATGTAAAGCAATCTTTAAAGAATTCTGGGCGTCACGTATCTATGGATGCTCCTCTAATCGATGGTGAAGATTCTAACCTTTATGATGTATTACGCAGTGGAGAATCTCCAAATCCGGATAAAGAGTTGCTGCACGATTCTCTACGAACTGAGATAGAACGTGCATTAGAAACGCTAACTCCTCGTGAGGCAGATGTTATTCGTTTGTATTTTGGACTCGCTGGTCAACATTCAATGACTTTAGAAGAAATTGGTGAGACTTTCGATTTAACAAGAGAAAGAGTTCGTCAGATTAAAGAAAAAGCAATAAGAAGGTTAAAACATACTTCTAGAAGTAAGATTTTGAAGACATATTTGGGATAATTCCAAAGAAATTACAGTTAAATAAAGCTTAAATTTTTTTTTTGGCAAGAATATTGTAATTTAGTTACCTACAACAGTTTATCATGACTGTTCGTTTTTTGATTGATGAATAAACTCCGGCTGATTACCGGAGTTTTTCATTTTATAAACTTTTGGCTTAGTTTTATTACAAATGAAACCATTTATCTTATTGTTCATCTTCAGTAAAAAATAATGAAACAACCTAATAATCCTTTACATGGTATAAAACTGGTTGATATTATGGAGGAGCTCACACAAGCATATTCTTGGGAATATTTGGCAAATCAAATAAACATAAATTGTTTTAAAAGTAATCCATCTATAAAGTCTAGCTTAAAATTTCTTCGTAGAACACCATGGGCCAGAGAAAAGGTTGAACAGCTATACCTACATCTAAAGTCAAAAGAAAGTTAAATGGCTTTTAATATTGTTTTAATAGAGCCAGAAATTCCTACGAATACTGGAAACATTGGACGTTTAAGTTTAGCATCTGGCTGTGTGCTTCATTTGGTAAAGCCATTTGGGTTCGAAATTGATGATAAACGCTTAAAAAGAGCCGGATTAGATTACTGGAAGCATCTTTCTGTCCATACTTATAAAAGTGTTGATGAATTCATGACCAAACATCACGATAAAAAGTTAGTATACTTTACTAGCCATGCTACAAAAAAGCATTGGAATATTAAATTTGAAGAAGAGCTTTTTCTAGTATTTGGTAAAGAGTCTGTAGGGTTACCTTCATCAATAACTCAAGAAAACTCCGAGTTGCTATATAAAATCCCCATGTATAGTCAAAAAATACGTAGCTTAAACTTAGCTAATGCAGTAGGCATTGTTGTTTATGAAGGATTACGGCAAATAAATAACATTTAGTTCTTAAGTCTATTCTGTTAAAGTTTTAATCTGTACGACTTAGATGCATCTTTTGTTCGTAAATAATTAATACGGTTTATTTAAATCGCTTAATTATGAGCTTTACAATTGAAATTCGATTTTTAGGTGGTCTAACTCCTAGCCAAGAAATAACTTTCGCTAAGGCTAGTGCTAGGTGGTCAGAATTAATTATCGGAGATTTACCAAGAGTTCAGTTGCCAAATGGAGAAATTATAGAAAATGTCCGTATTGATGCCCAAGCCGTTAATATAGATGGTGCTTTGGGTATTCTAGGTCAGGCAGGACCAACCCAACTTAGAGCAGGTAGTTTTTTACCTGCTACTGGAATCATGCAATTTGACACCTCAGATTTAGCTCGATTAGAAGCAGAAATGAGCTTAAAGGATGTTATCATTCATGAAATGGGACATGTTTTAGGTTTTGGCACACTCTGGTCATCCCGATTTTTGAATTTAATTTCGGGCTCAGGCACAGGAAATCCAACTTTTAATGGGTCAAATAGTTTAAATGAATATCAGCTGCTAGCTAATGATCAAAACTTAACCAGCGTTCCGTTAGCAAATACAGGTGGTGAAGGTACTCGTGATGGACATTGGAGAGAATTAATTTTTGCCAATGAATTAATGACTGGTTTTATAGATAATGGCATAAATCCAATAAGTCGCTTATCCATAGCCGCTTTTGAGGATATGGGCTATATAGTAGATTATGGCAAAGCAGACGAGTATAATTTACCCAAACCTTCAACACTTAAGGCGCTAAGTGAATTAAATGAAAATAACCAATGTAAAATGTGTAGCAGCCAGATATTGCGATGTGACCCTATTGTTCTTTCCAAATCTGCATTTATAGATTAATTAAATTGGTAAACAAGCCAAAAACCATTTCCTTATTTTTGCACTATACAAAGCGATAATGAGCAAAAAAATAGCACCTTCTTTACTAGCAGCTGATTTTGGAAATCTACAACGAGATGTAGAAATGGTCAATAAAAGTGATGCTGACTGGCACCATATTGACGTAATGGATGGCGTTTTTGTACCAAACATTTCCTACGGAATGCCAGTGGTGAAATCTATTAAAAACCATGCAACTAAACCTTTGGATGTACATTTAATGATTGTAGATCCAGATAGATACATTACTACCTTTGCAGAGCTGGGAGCAGACGTATTAACCGTACATTACGAGGCATGTAAGCATCTTCACCGTACATTACAAGCTATTAAAGATGCTGGTATGAAAGCTGGAGTAGCACTTAACCCTCATACTTCGGTCCGTTTACTAGAAGATACTATCCAAGATATTGATTTGGTTTGTTTAATGAGCGTAAATCCAGGTTTTGGGGGACAATCATTTATAGAAAATACGTTTCAAAAAGTTGCTGATTTAAAAAAACTAATACATAAAAAAAGTACCGCTACTTTAATTGAAATTGATGGCGGTGTTAACGCAAATAATGCTAAACAATTAGTTGATGCTGGTGCTGATGTTTTAGTCGCAGGTAGTTTTGTTTTTAAAAGTGAAAACCCTACTGAAACCATTAAGAATCTCAAAGAAGTAATTCGCTAATGGAGCTTTTTGATGTCGTTATTATTGGTGGTGGACCTATTGGTATTGCTTGTGGATTAGAAGCTAAAAAACAAGGCTTATCATATTTAATTCTTGAAAAAGGCCCCATTGTAAACTCATTGTTTAATTACCCAGTAAACATGCAATTTTTCTCTTCTTCCGAAAAATTGGAAATAGATGGTATTCCTTTCATAAGCAACGAAGCAAAACCTAGACGCAATGAAGCATTAGAATACTATAGGAGAATCGTAACTTCGAACGAGTTAAAAATAAACTTATTTGAACGTGTTGAGAAAGTGAAAAAGCAAGATGCTAAATTCACTGTAAAAACTTCCAAATCTAGCTATGTTGGGTCGAATATTATCTTAGCTACAGGTTTTTATGACTTGCCCAATAAAATTAATGTTCCGGGGGAAGATTTACATAAAGTATCGCATTATTACAATGACCCTCACTTTTATGCCAGTCAAAAACTTGCTATAGTTGGGGCGAGTAATTCTGCTATTGATGCGGCTTTGGAATGTTATCGTAAAGGCGCGGAAGTTACACTAATCATTCGTGGTCCAGAGGTAGGGCAACGTGTAAAATATTGGGTACGCCCGGATATTATTAATAGGATTAAAGAAGGTAGTATTAAGGCTTACTATAATGCTACAGTTAAAGAAATTAGGGAAACGGAAATTGATATTGAAACTGATGAAGGTAAAGTCACACTGGAGAATGATTTTGTACTTGCTTTAACCGGATATATGCCCAATTTTGACTTTCTAAAAAAACTAGGAATTAAACTTTCGAAGGATAATAAATTGTTACCAACTTACAATCCTGATACCATGGAATCAAATATTAAAGGCCTATATCTTGCAGGGGTTATCTGTGGCGGGATGGAAACTCATAAATGGTTTATTGAAAACTCAAGAATTCACGCCCCTTTAATAATAGAGGCAATCCTTGAACAATAAGCATAGCTATATTTGGCTATAATAAAGTTGGAATAAAAAAGCATACTGCATCAATGCTTTGTTATAGAAACAATCTTATGCCTAAATAAGGTACTGTAAATCAACGATTAGGGCTTAATATATAGGCAGTGTTGGTGGCTTCCAAAGTAGATACGATTTTCTTATTTTGTTTCCCGAGAATAATTAGTATCGTATTATTCTGCAATGCGTTTCTATATAAACTTTCCAAGGTGCGTGCAGCGATTTCATCTATTTGTTCAACTCGTTCCAGATTTAATATCACCTTTTCGGTAGCATTTAGGAAGTTAGTCATATGCCTTTTTAAAATTTTTGCATTTCCTTTATTTAGTTTCCCAAATACAGAAAACACTCCTCTTGCTTCTGAAATTTGTAATGCCATAATTTAAAGATTAAGATGAAGTTGACAACTACCTTTATTAAGCACTATCTATCAATACCATAGATTGAAAGTAGTTTTATAGGCGGAAATTATTTTAATTTAAATTTTCCCATAAAACCTAGGTTACTATAATTTTGTAGTATTTATCTTACTATATAACGTTTATTTTATTCTTTATTGTGGTTATGTCGATGAACGGGGCAATCTATATTTTAAGAATTTGATATACCAGGGATAAAGCAAAGTGAAGTGTACTATTTTAATCCAGATTTGACTGAATGAGAAACAGTAATGACTACTATAGCCTAATTAAACTATAATAAGTTGAGTCTGCGCATTAATTCTGGTCTATTAGAGCGGCTAATAGGAATTACGCTTTTTTCTATAAGCACACTATTATCCTCAATATCAATTATTTTGGTAAAGTTTATGATGTATGACCTATGAATCTGAAGAAAGGTCTTGTTAGGAAGTTTCTCTTTAATTTTTTTTAAGGTAGTATGTACTCGGTAGTTAGTTTTTGTAGTTTTTATTACTATATAATCCCCTTGCGCTTCTATTATTAGAATTTCATGTAATTTCAGTTTAATTAAGCGCCTGTCTATATTAATATACAAATCACCGTTAGTAGCATCACTTCTAGGGTTTAAGTTAGACTCAACAGGAATATGTATTGATGTATTTTTTATTTTTTGAATTGATTTTTCGAATCGGTCAGCACTTATTGGCTTTACCAAATAATCTACAATAGCTTCATACTCATAAGCTGCAATAGCAAAATCTGTATCTGAGGTAGTTAAAACTATTTTGGGTGGGTTTTTTAGAGTTTGCACAAAATCAATTCCTGAAAACCCAGGCATATGAATATCTAAAAAAATAACATCGATTTGATGTTGATTTAAAAACTTAATCGCATCAATTGCATTATCAAACTGGTCAATAAGATCTAGTTCAGAAAATTGATTACATAATTTTTCTACGATGGCTCTTGCTGTGGCCTCATCATCAACAATAATACAATTCATGGCTATAAAGTTGTTAAGTACTCGAGTACTTGATTTAAAATTAATTTAAATTCTGAGTCCATTTCCGTTATGCCCTGCTTTAACTCCTCTTCATACTTTACAGCATAAGAATACGCATTCTCCATGCTTAAAATATTAAACTTATGCTTAAGCTTGTGTACCACGGTTGAAGCGAGCTCTAATTCATCATTTAAAATATAATTACTGTATTGCTCCACTTCTACAGGTAATTCATTTTTAAGAATTTGGATAAAATTTAATTCAAACTCTTTATCCCCGCCTGCCAGTTCCTTAATGTAATTTAAATTTGGTTGTTCCATTATGCTACTTTGCTTAGTTGAATATTAAATGTTGTCCCCTTATTCTCCTCACTTTCAAGGTTAATCTTTCCTTTGTAGAAATTAACTATTTTTTTTACGAGCGCCAATCCAATGCCGGTTGCACTATTATTAGTGTCCAATTTTTTAAACATATTAAAAATGCTTTTTTGGTGTTCTAACGGAATACCTTTACCATTATCCGAAATACTAAATTCCCAAAAATCTTTATTCTTAATGAATTTTATTACAATAAGTCCATCTTTAAGATGCTCTGTTGCAGTAATCGCATTAAGGATTAAATTCATAAACATTTGCTCCAACTTATTTCTCTCAATCGTTATTTTAGGAAGGTTAATTCCATATCTTATAGTAACATTATCTGGAACATAAATAGTTTTCTCTATTTCTTGTAGCATATCGCGTAACTCAAAGGTAGTTTTGTGCTCTTCTGTGGAATCTATTGTAGCATGTCTTAAAATACCATTTATTAGCTTATCCATTTTCTCAAGATTCTCTAATATTAGCATGGCATTATTCTTACTGATAGCGGAAAATTTTTCTTTTTCATCTTCCATTATCCAAGTCATTAAAGCATTTATATTCCTTATAGGAGACTTTAAATCATGAGATACAATATGCGCATAGTTATTAAGAGAATCGTTTTGCGTTTCTAGGTTCTTTAAAAGGACATTCTTTTCGCTGGCCATATCTGCAACTTTATTTGCAAGACCAGTAATATGCTTTGCCAACTTACTGGCATCAAACTCATCCTTTAAATCATATTCAAAATCGCTCTCTTGCTTTAAATTGGATTTTAGACTAGTTATAGCTTCTTCCAAACTATCCAAAATCTGTTTTTGTCTTGTTGCTTCCTTCTCTATTGCTCTATTTGCAATAAACAACTCTTCTGAACTAATCGCGGTAGCCCGCTGCAACATATGCAGTTTTTCATCATAATTGTTATAGGAATTACTAATAGTATCTAAAAAAACATCTATTCCACGCTCATCCTTAAGATGCCGTGGCAAATACTTTTTTAATTGTCTTTTTAGTAAAGAATGCATTACTCGCTAAATAAGGTTAAAGTCATTGTTTGGTTATGTAGTTTGCAGGCTTCCTGGCCAGCAAAAGGCGCCATTTCTCCGTAGGAATAAAAGCCAGAAATACAAGCATGTTCACCTATAACAGAGATAACTTCTTCAACTTCTTCTTCTGTTCGTTGATCCATAACAAGTTTTCTACCTACACAGGATATTAATAAGGCTAACTCTGCTTTATCTTTTCTATTTAAAACTGCCAATTTTGCGGCGTGATTAGCACCATTGGCAATATCGTCTACTGTCGACATCATTAATTGCACCTTAGAACCTATAGGAACATCACCAGCCAGAATCATTGCGTTTCTCTCCTCATCTATATTAAGAATAGTCCTTACAATGGGTTCTTCATTTTCAGTAGTTCTAACACTCAAGGGATATAATAATGCAGATTTTGGCAATTCTTTTGCCTTGTCACCTAAGTACTTTTTATATAGGTCTAAAGCTGGTTTACCATCAAGTTCGTACAAAATATTATCCTTAGATTTTGTTATGACTCTTTCTGGGCCAAACGCAGTCCAACCTCCAAAATTTGCACTTGTTATTTCCAAAGTATCTCCGTAAAAACCAATTGCGACAATCTCACCTTCTTTTGGAGAGGCATTGTAAGAAGCAAGAGTAAGTTCAAACCTAGCATCGTCACCACATAATCCCCCGGAAAGACCTATCCCTTGATTTTTATTTTCCTCTAAACCATTAATTAATGCACTACCATTAACCGTACTCCCCTCAGAGACTATAAAAACATGTCTTAAATCTGTTGTAGGAAATTCAGCTATTAATTTTTTTCCAAGTTTTTCATCATCATTATCAAAATCCGAAACATTCTTAGTTTTAACTAAAAAGTTGCTTTTTTCAAATTCAATCGCCGTTATTACAATAGAATTTTCAAAAACATTTTCAGCTAATATTTCTCCTGAAGTGGTTCCAAAAACTAAATGCCCAGAAGGGAATAAATCTCTTACTTCTTTATAAAGATTCTTATCCTGTAGCATAAATCTATTACCAAAAACTAGCACCAAAGGATTATCTAATTCCAAAACCGGTGTCGTAAACTCAAAAGCTGAGTTGTTTTCTTTTTTAGCTTGAATAAATTTCATATTTCCGACTTTCTAGATTAATTTCTTTAAGGTAAAATGAAAATTGGTGCCTGCACCAATCTTACTATCCACCCAAACCTTTCCATCATAACGATCAACAATTTTCTTAACAATTGATAGACCTATCCCAGTGGATCTCTCTTTTTCTCCAACTGATTGAAAAATTTCAAATATTTTTTTATGATACTTTTCAGCTATTCCAACGCCATTATCTTTAATTGAAAACTGCCAAAAATCTTCAGTCTCTTTAAAAATGACTTCAACTAAGCCATTCTTTTTATCAATATGCACTACTGCATTTCCAATTATATTTTGAAACAACTGGTACATTTTTGTACCATCTGCTTTAATTGTAGGTAATGACTTTGGAATTATTACTTCCACATTTTTTGGGATATAAATACTTTCCTTAATTTCCTCAACTATCTTGTTTAGATCAACTTTCGTGTTTTTTAAATCTGAACTATTTGCAGTTGAATATTCTAAAATCCCGGAGATTAATTTATCCATGGATTCAACTTTATCCTGTAATAAACTCAAATTATTCTTGCCATTATCATCTAACATTTCATAATAATCTTCTTTAATCCAGCTAGTAATAGCACTGATACTTCTTAAAGGTGATTTTAAATCATGAGAAACAATATGTGCATACTCTTGAAGTTCTTGATTGCTATTCTCCAAATCCTTTAGCAACTCCTCTTTTTGTAATTCTAATATTTTTTGCTGAGTAATATCTTCAATTATAGCTACTTGAAATTCAACCTCGCCACGATTATCTCTAACTGTACTAATATTAGTTTTAGCTAATATTGATTTTCCATTTTTCTTTGAAAAATTATTTATTGTTGAAAAATTATCTGTTTCTTTTGACTTTAATGTTCGAACAAATTCTAATGAGGTAACATCTTGCTTGTTTTTAAATAGATCTATGATTTCAAGAGATTTTAACTCTGTATTGGAATAGCCTAATAATAAAGAAAAAGCTGGGTTTGCCTTGATGATTTTTGAGTTAATCGTTAATGCAATACCCAAAGGTGAATTTTGAACAATAATATCTAACTGCTTTCTTTGTTCCGCTAACAGCTGTTTTATTTCATTTTCTTGACTAATATCTCTTATTATCCCCTGAGCGGCAATTGGTTTTTTGGATTTGTCATAAATGATACTGCTATTTATTTCCACAAATTTTTCTGTACCATCCTTTAGAACAATTTTTGACCGATAATTCTTTAAAATACCAACCTCCATTAATACTTTAATGGATTCAGCAGTATAGTTAATGTAGTCTTTATGCACCAACTTGGAAAGATTTATATCTTCCTTTGTATGATCATAACCCAAAAATTCTTTAGCGGAAACATTCATATTAATAACATTGAACTCCAAATCCATAACAATATATGGGTCTATAATATTGATAAAAGCTCCTTCAAATGAAGAAGTTTTCACATTTAATAAACCTTCAAGTTTGTTGTTAGCTTGCTTTAGATGATAGGTAACATCATAAAGTTCTTTGGACTTTGTTTCTAATATTCTTTCTGCTTGTTTTCGGGCTTTCTTTTGCCTCTCTAAAGCCTTTTTTAAAAGTTGTACCTCTTTACTATCCATTTTGAACAATGTCGAATTTCACCTCGGTCCCATCATCCTTCATTAGTTCATAAGTAACTTGTGCAGAACTATTAAAATGCTCAAAACACTTTTCAATTAAGCCGTGTGCCAAACGATAAAGTCCCCTAGAGGACGAATATATCATTGAAATAGAATTCTCTGTTTTCTCCAGTATTTTAAAGGTAGGTAACTCAGCTTCAGGATAAAGCTTTTTTACGTGAACATGAATATGGTCTTCAATAGAGTATAAAAGACTCAGAGGATTGGAATAGCTTTTTATAACCTCTGGATGAGCTGCGCCCAAACTATTGAATAAGTAATGTCCAAATGTATATATTAAAGTATTTACATCAATTCCAACTTTATCACTTAAACTAGTAATTAGGCTAACCATTTCGTTAAACTCGTATGTACCAATGGAAGTATAAATACCTTCAGATGCTAAATTTGAGTCCTCGATAATAGCATCTGTTACCTCAAGTCCAAACTTGGATTCAACCATCTCCAAAAACTCTGTAAATACTATACCTTTCATTTTATATTGACTGATTTACTTTAAATGTAGGAATATATTTACTTTTTTATTTGAAAATTGTTGTGAATAACCATATTTTGTTACGCTTTTACTAATTCATTGGTGTTCCAATAATCTAATACTTTTTTTAATTTACTCTCGTAATCTCCATATTTTAAAGGTTTTATAATGTATCCAGCAATTCCAATCCTATAGCATTCTAGTAAATCTGCTCTGTTTTGAGATGTTGTCAAAATGATTGTGGGCAGGTATTTATAGCTTTCATCTGCTTTTAAAATTTTCAAAAATTCTATTCCGTTCATTCTAGGCATATTTAGGTCCAGTAGAATGATATCTGGTAGTTTAGGATTAGATTTTAAAGCTTCTAATGCCTCTTCCCCATTCTTAGCTTCTGTAATATTATGCTTTAGCTGAAGTTTAGAAACAGTTCTCTGAAGTTTCATTCTTTCAACCTGGTCATCTTCAATAAATAAAATATCCATGGTTGCGATTTTTATGAAAGAACAAAGTAAGCTACTTGAAATTCTAAAATGTAACTACTATAGACGAATGGTAATTAAGTGTAGATGAATTGCAAAAAGGTACAGTTTAGTAGAATTGTTAGTACAACTCATTTGAACCATACCTATATTAGAGCGTAAATCCCTTACTATTAGTTATTTAACATTCAATTAAACTATTCACTACATTTAGGTATGTATATACTCCGCTTGTTTTCAATTTTTACTATTTTCCTATTCACCATAGTTTCTACTGCACAAGAAGGATGGATGGTTGGCTTAGGTCCTACAGGCACTTCTTCTTTAGTTGGCGGCAACATTCGTGCATACATTGGCACTAGTCCTGTATTTTGTTTTGGACCAGAAATTTCAGTGTTTCCTTATCAAATGTCTAACCCTGGCTATGAAACAAGCCTTTTTGAACTTAATCTTAACGCACATTATGTATTTGAAGTAGCGCATCGGTTTGGAGTATATCCTTTAAGCGGATTTAATTATACAAATGAAAAAGAGCGGTTACTATTGGATACTGAAGAGGTAGAAAAGCATAGCGCTTTCGGATTTAATTATGGTTTTGGAGCTCATTATAGTATAAATCGAGTTCTGCTATTTGCAGAGTTTAAAGGTGTAGCGGGTGAATTAAGCGACGAGTTTTTTACACTCGGTGCTATAGTATTACTCAAAAAACCACAAAAGAAATCACATCATGAATAACAATATGAACAAACAGTTGCACCTAGCTGCCCAGTACCTAGCAACTGCTGGAAAAAGTTTTTTAGAACATCGTTCAGACGATAGTCATACTAATGTTGGGTTTTTTATGGAAGACCACACATTAAGAACATGGAATTTAGAGGATTCTGGAACCTACTTAGCTTTTAGCTTTGATGATTTTACGCTGCAATGGGGTTCCAAAAATGGTAAAATTTCCTTTGCGTTGGATGGTAAAATTCATGATGTAATTGTTGATTGGATTTCAAAAATGGCCATTGCATCTTCCATTAAAAATGCTTATCGCTACGATTTACATTACGACCTACCTTATAAGATATCAAATGACTTTAAATTTGAGCTATCAAACTTAAATGACTTAAGTGAATTGTTGCAGCTACGCATATTAGCTCAGAGCTCACTAGCAGCCTTCTTAAGTAATGAAAAATTGAAATCTGATATTCGTATTTGGCCTCATCACTTAGATACAGGTGCATTTGTGGAACTAAATAATGGTTCTGGAAAATCTATTGGTATTGGCATGGCAATTCCCGACTCGGTCTCAGACAACCACTATTTTTATATAAGTGGTTATAAAGGTCATAATGCATTAGCAACAAACAATTTTTCCAAATTAACCCATGGTGAGTGGAAAAACAATGGTTTTAAAGGTGCTATTTTACCTGCCTTGGAAGTTGATGAGAATACTGTCCTAGCATTTTTTATCGAAGCACTCGCATTATACAAAAGTTAGTATTCTTTAATGTTTCTTTAAATTTTGAATAACTAAACTATAAAAGCTAAGCGTTAGCTATTCTTTAGAATACTTAGTATACGTAGCTATATATTTTTCTATAGTTTCTGGGTTCATGTAACGCTGGTTAGTTTTCGGGTGATTTCCTTTAGCTAATTTTTCATTTGCACCTTTCCAAGCAGCTATACCTAATGCTTGTCTCACATATTTACTCCAATCCAATAACTGATATCCTAAACCATGGGCTATAGTTCTCTCATCGGTATCAAATTCAAATTTATCCGCAAAAGCCGAATTAGAAATTTTAAATGCAAGTCCAATGAGTTGAAAAGAACTCCTAGTTTTATATTCTACAATATGACCAATCTCATGTCCTAGAACTCCTATTTGAGCATTGTAAGGTAATGCCGTAAATAATATTGGAGCTAATACAGGTTTAGTTTTGGTACTAATAGTAATCACATAAGCACGTTTATGCTTTGGTAAAAAGACACTAAAAAAACGCGGTCTTGATGTAAGTGGGGTTTTCCTTTTTCGGAATCTAAATGTTATTCGGGTATCTTTTAGTTCTGGGTAGTATGAAAGGGCAATATAAGCTTGTTGCTTAATTCCCAATGGAATACGTTTCTTATGAGCGTATTTTTCATAAAAAATAGTATCAGGATCTTTCTCAAAAAACTTTAGTCGCGGTTCTTGCGTGTACCCTATATGAGCTAATACTAGGAAAAAAAATACAAACCTAAACCGAGATTTGTTTTTCATAAACTATTGCGAAAAAGCTTAAGAATTAAAGTCTAAAGCTATATTGTAAAGAAACGCTACCAATAAACCCTTGTTCCACCTCATCACCACTGGTGATAGCATTAATCTCTCTACCAAACCCTAATGTGAGACCTATTTGGGATTTTGTGTTTTTTATGGGTAGAAAATAACCACCTTCCAACCATGGTTGTATAACTAGCGTATATGTGCTTCCAGCTACTATGCCATCTGCTGGACCAACATCGGTCCAATCTATTGTCAGGCTCCATATATCTATGTTTAGACCCGCGATAAACTTTCCTTTACCTGAGGGAAAATGTCTTCTATAACCAACTGAACCTCCAAAACCAGTACCTTCTTCTGTAAAATTAAAATCACTAAAGTCCTGTCTATCAACAATATTTAGTCCTAATCGAAATAATAAAGAGGCATTTTCTTCTAAATAGTACTCCAAATTTACGGTTGGGATAATACCAGCAGGGTACAGTTGTACTGAAACACCTAAATCTGTTCTTTTATCTGAAACATCCTGTGCAATTAAAGAAGTAAATCCAAATATGATTACTATAAATGTTATTTTAAATTTCATTTTACACCAATTTTAATTGTTCTTCTAATAGACTATTCTCCTTTAACATAGCTCTCCCATCTTTAAAGCTTAAATAAGGATAGCCCCTTTTATGATTTATAATACTGATTTTGCATAAATAGTTCCAATGTCTAAAAATTTCTTTCCATGCAAAAAATAGAGAATGCTTTGGGTCATAGACATGAGTAGCCTCACCGCCAGCCCCATTTATTTCAATAATTTTAAATTTTTGACCCAGAGAAAGGTCTGGGAAATTATCATATAACACATCTAACCTACCATAGTAAAATTCTGGCATACGTGTGCATATGGTATTAACAATCTTCTCAAGATTTGGATTAATTTCATCGCTTTTATCTATAAACTTTGCTCCCCTAGTATGACTGCCATAAGGAACCAAAATAAATTCTTCTCCCTCTTTTAAAACTTCATCTAACTTACTTCCAAACTTTTTGGTCAAAGCACTTAATTGAAAATGACTTCTTGGGTTATTTTTAATAAGTTCTAATATGCTTTTTTCTCCATCACCAATTACTGAAAGAAATTCCTTAGCTACGATACCTGTTATTTTTCCATTCTTTTCTCCAGGGATTCTAACATAGAAAATACCAACCTCTTTAGAATATGGTATTAATTCTTGAATTAAAAAATCACTTGGTGTACGGTCAACATATAATTGTAACTCCTCTAGATTATGAATTTTATCTACTCCAAAAGCTTTCATTCCAATATCTGGCTTGGCAATGAAAGGGAAATCAATTTTACTTGCAACTATCTGTTTTTCCACAACTTCTATTGCGGTTTCTCTTTCTATTAAAATGGTTCTTGGTATGTATTCATTAGGAATCAACTTATAAATATCATTTTTTGATTCCATCGCCATTCCACCATTCTCCATTGTTGGATTGGCGGCATTAAAAAAGAAGAAAGAACGAGCCTTTATAGAGAGAAATATCCAAAAAGGAAATAAAGGATAGTATATTGCCCAAAACGGCCAATACTCCCAGTGAGTAAGCTTATGCCATTTTAATCCTATAGTGCTCATCAAATTTGATTCATCAATTGATTTACAGGCAGCTCAATCATATTGGTATTATTATCCAATAAATCAATATGCTTTAGGCTTATTTTTTCTTTTTCTAAAACCACTTGGGTTACACTGAATGTCTTTAAACCACTTGCTCTATCTATTATAAAACCATTTTGAAAATCTTGATGATTATTGGAATGAAAATCAACAATAGAAGCCGTATTTATAACACTATTATCAAGAAATTTTAAAAACAATTCTTCACGATTCTTAATAACTACTTTATTATAAAGTGTTGTTGAGGACCATATATAACATTCAGAACTATCTAATGATTTGATAAACTTATCCCCACCGTCCCATCTTAATTCTACCAACTTATTTTGTTGAACTACTATAACGGTAAAAGGTTCTATATTGGTTAGGTTAATCTCATCGAGGTATGCTTGCGGGTTATTATGGCTTACAATATCTAAGACAACCAAGCCTCTACTTTTTTTATAGTTACCAGTGGATTTATGATTCTCAAAAGCTCCATTTAATAGCACAACAGCAACATTCTTTTCATTAATGGCAAACCAAGTACCACCCGCTTTAGGGTCTTGTGGAAAAACTACTTTAACACCATTAATAATTTCTGTCTTTGGTTGATAGGCTGGGGACCTTGAGATATGCTCATCACGATTAGACGTGATTATAAAAGAGTCTTTCTTTGGAATAAAACTTACTGTACACATACCTTTCTGTACTGTATTGTTGACGGTGCAACACCAAAAGAATCTGGAAGTACGATGGTAGTCATCGCCTTAATTCCGACTTTTATTAGAGCATGGTGATGAATTGCGTGCTCTAAATTATACATAACTTCTCTAAAGTAGTTTGAATTTAAACTTACCTCATCTTCACCTAATTCATAGCTTACTTTTAGTTCTTTATTAGGCTTTTCTAGACCTTCTTGTATTGCTTCTAATTGTGTTATTGCAAAAGGAATACTTTCTTCAATATTTTTATTTCGTTCTCTTTTATCATAGCACACCTGATTAGTATCGTATCCTGCAATTAAACATTGGTACAATTCTATTATATGTCTTGTGTGTTGCCCTATTGTAGCCTCGGAAAGTTCACCACATGGTGATACGTAACACTCTTTAGAAATCTGTGACAATATATTTTTGAATTGCTCAATTGTCTGAATTGAGGAGTTAAACATAAGCTTATTGTATTTTAAATTGATGACGTTTTTTAACTAATAAAAATAAAAGATAGAAAGAAAAACCGAGGTAGAGCAGACCAAGCAAGAAATTGGTTATGCGCGCATATTGCTCGTAATTAGCTACGATTTGCTTTCCAGCAAAAATAAATACTAATAACCCTATTAAGGTACCAGTACCTATACCAAACATATAGTTTACAAATGAAATGGTATTGTGCTTAAGTATTTTTTTTGATTCCAAAACTTTATTCCAAGTAAGCCAAAAAGGTATTTGAAGTGGATTTAGTGCACTAAGCAATAAACCCAATAAAACTGGAGAGGTTATTTTCGGCAGTATTGATGAAGAAGTACCAATATCTGAAATGTGTATAGCAGTAATAAAACTAGATATTGCTAAATAAAAAAGAAGTAAAACTCCTAAAGACAATAAGAAATAAACCCATTTACCTTCTAGCTTTACTTTTTGGCTGCTCCATAAAGTTAACCGGACATAAACAAGCTCTATGAAAATAGCTGCAAAAGAAAACAAAAGTGCATTTTGTACATTTTGGGAAGCAGAAATATCAAAAGCGGTAATATTTAGGCTTCCTAAGGGTAAGGCACCTAAAAAACTAATCAAAAGACCAGCACCAAAAAGTTTTAAAGCTTTTAACATTACTCTTTATAAAACCAGAAAATTACTGGTATTTTATTTCTTTCCAATTTTCATCTGCCTTAACTCTGAGGTTTTCAGGCGATTCTCTTTTCCAAAGTGTTAAGGTATTGTTCTTCCCAGAATTATAGAACAAATACAATTCGCCATTTCTTATTTCAAAAGTTTCAGGGTTTACAGGTACCTTCTTACTTGAAACAGCTACCGCATATGCGCAATAACCGCCATATTTTGGAAGGTATTTCTTTGGCTTGTTTTTAAATTCTTCAAGATTTTCTTGGCTTGAAAACTTAAACTTTACTTTATCATAGGTAGTAACAAACGAATCTTTACCTTCAACTGCTTTATTATCAAAATAGGCTACAACATCATAGCCTTTTGCCACATATCCTTTTTTAGTATTATAGTCTATGGATTGCGCAAAACCACCATATGCAATTAAAAAAACAAAAGCCAACAAAATTCTATTCATCTTAATAAATTGAAGATTCTCTATTTAGTTTTCTTATTTGAGCAACATCAATCCTCATTTCCTTCCAATCTCCTAGATCAAACACTTTTCCCGTAAGCATTGATGGTTGTCCTATATATGGTAGTATGTCTTGATGAATAGGGTTTCCTTTCAAATTAGTCAATAAAAAATATTCCTCCATACCATTTTCATTAACAGATACCAGTACTGGTGGCATTCCACCAGAAATACAAAGCGCTGCACAGCTTCTATGAATTTTACCATATCCAGGTTTCATAACACCGAAATAACATTTTGGGTCTACTATTTCACCTTCTAATTCTTTAGTATCTAATTGAGTCGCCGCAGTGATAGGTTGCATTTTTGAATTACTCAGCGTTATTTTCTGACTATCATCAATTTCCAAAAGTGTTTTCCCATTATAATAAATAAGTTGTCCTTCTATGGTAAGACCTTTACCGACCAAACTACTGGTCTCCTTTTTTATCTCTTTTAGATATTTATTTGGGCCAAACTTACCAAATCCTAAAAGCAAAATATCTTTATACGCATCATCCGCTAATTTAACCCTCAACATGGGATACGGTGATTCATGGTAAACTCCAGAAACCTTGGTTGGATTATTAAAGTCAAATGAACTGTTTACAGCAGGGTTTTGGAAAAATGAAAATAAAAACCCGCATACCAGCAACAACCCCAAAGCAGTGAATACAAAACGCTTCAATGTTTTTTTGGTCTTTTCGCCAACTTCATCCAAATAACCTATATAAAACTCTTCTTTTTCTTCCATTTCTAACATACTATAGGTGCTACCTCGGTACCTTCAGCCATTGCGTCTGGGTTAATATATACAATACCCTCTAAAACTTTAAGTTCATAGGTATTTACTTTTTCAGTAAATGGTGGTGGTGATTGCCCATTATGAGGTAAATATTGATACCCGTGCCATGGACAAGTAATACAACCATCTACTATTTTGCCCTCTCCTAAAGGTCCTCCTTGGTGTTTGCAAACATTGTGAATTGCTGAGAGTTTGTCTTCATTTTTAAAAATTGCAACTCGTTCATTTTTTACAGTAAATATTTTCGCTCTACTTTCTTCAATTTCATCGGTATAACAAACCTTTAACCATCCATTACTATCTAATTCTCCTTTAGCGCTATCTATTTTACCTTCCTTAAATGCTGCTATTACGTGTAGACCAGAAATCATAAGAAATCCTAATATTAAAATACCAATTGTGAAAAGAGATGTTTCCTGCTGAAAGGCGCCTAAAAAAACATGTAAAATCACAAGGGCATATGCCAAATACACTAACATATGTAACTGTTTCCAAATCTTTGGAGATAAGTTTTTCAAAAAGAAATCATGGCTTGTTGAAGCCATTACGAAAAGTATAAGTAATGCAAAAAAACCAAGCACTTGAAAAGGGAAATTATGTAATGAACCATAATCCATATTTGAAGTAAAAATGGATACAATTGGATTCTTATCTCCTAAAGTATGAAAATTGATTATCGAAAAAAGACCATGAACTAAAGCAGCTAAAAACATACTTACACCTAAATGTCTGCGATTGTATAGAATTGGTAAATACTTAGGATTAAGCCTGGTTAATGGACCAATTATTAAAATAATATGCAAAACTATAATTGCCAATGACCCAAATGCTCTAATAATTATTGTCTCAACGGTCAACTCAGCATTGGTTACTAGCGTTAGGACAAAAAACAATATCAAATACAAAACCATTCCTAAGGCAATGAACTTGTCATAAGTCTTTTTATGCTTATTCCACAATACGAATTTGTAATCTAATCCCATTAGAAAGTAGTTGTATAGATTTTTTGATTCTTTATTTTATCGATTACAGTAATTCCAACAGCATTTTTGGACAAGGTAAACTTATATTCTCCTTTTCCGTTTAACTCCCCTAATACTGCTCCCAATTCTTTATTCGCATTAATTTCATATACCAATGCTGAAGGAGTTTTTAATGGTTCATTTAACTTAACGAGCACAATACTATTTTCAGAGCGCATAGCCTCAAATGGAAGCCCTTTCTGTGTTTCTAAAGTGCTGGAGGAAAAATCTAAATCTTTGATTACAAGAACTAATAAAGCAGCTATTAGTATGGACAATCCCAACCAAATGAACTTATGCGCTTTTCTTTGGCTAGCTATCATCTTGTTCTGTATTTAAGAGTTTCCTAAGTAAAAAAGGCCAGGTGGCTATTACACCTGGAAATAAAAGTAACCGAACTATCTTTTTGCTATCCTTAAGAAAGGAATCTAGTTTAGTCCCGCCGATAAAAACAAAATACAGCCCAAAAATCAAACCTAAACCAAAGTACAGTCCTAATACAATTAAGAAAACGTTGATAATTAATTCCATTATATCAGGTTTACATCGGTCATTATTTCCAAAACTGCAGGGCCGTCTTGTTTAAACATATCCTTCATTTCTTTCTGTAAACTGTTTTGGTCCTCTACTCTTTTACCCCAAGCACCACAAGATCTTGCAAATTCCGCAAAGTTTGGATTAGAGAGTGACGTTTTCCAAACATCAAATTCACCAGCTCTTTGTTCTTTTGATATCTTACCTAGTTCATGATTGTTTAAAACAATTAATTTCACAGGCATCTTATATTTTACCAATGTCGTAATCTCCGCAAGATACTGACATAAGCCACCATCCCCCGCTACAGCAACAACAGGTCGTGTATTGCCAACTGCCGTCCAAGCACCAATAGCTGCCGGTAAGGCAAAACCTATTGACCCTAAATATCCTGACATTAAAAAATCCTGATTTGTTGGCTCAAAATAGCGCCCAAAAGAATAGGCGTTATTACCTACGTCAACGCACATGACCGCATTATCAGGCGTAAGTGCATTCATAGCTTCAAAGACTGCAATAGAACTAATTCCTTTTTCTGAAGTCTCCAAAAGACGTTTAGCTTTTTCTTCTTTCCAGATTTTCCAACGCGCTGCTATTTCATCTGTTTGATCTTCTGTATTTAGTTGTCCCTTAAGTTCACTATTAAAAATTTCCAGGGTTCTTGAGATTTCTCCCCAAACAGCTACCTCAACCTTATGAAATTTGCTCAAAGCCATAGGGTCAAAGTCAATTTGAATAATTGCCTTTTTTGGAGTTATTCCTGTATGGTTTGAAAAAGAGGCTCCAAATACCAACAGCAAATCAGCTTCATTCATAAACCAAGAAGCGATTGGAGTTCCACTACGTCCTAAAACACCTCCACCTAGAGGATGGTTATCAGGAATAAGACCTTTCCCCTTAAAGGTTGTAACAACCGCCGCATTCAAACTTTCAGCAAACTTTACAACATCCTTTTTATGTGCTCTTGCGCCATGACCCATAATAATGACTGGTCGTTTTGATTTTTTAATTAATGCTATAGCATCATTAACCGCTTCTTTTGGCGGTGCAATTTCCATTTGGGTTATTCTCTTATCCGGTGTTTGCGCAGTAGCAGTAGCTTTTGCCAATTTCTCCTGTACTTCATCCGGAAAAGTTAAATGTGAAACATCCCGTTTTAAAATCGCATTTTTTACTGCTAAAGACATTAATTCTGCGTGTTTACTATCACTTTGGACACGCTGATTAAACTCTGCAACGGTATTAAATCCTCTTACCAAATCTACCTCTTGAAAATTACCTGTACCTACTACTTGTGTAGCTACCTGTCCAGTAAGTGCCAATAGTGGCGCCCTGTCCACCTTTGCATCCCACATACCGGTATACATATTAGTTGCCCCAGGTCCTGCTATAGAGAAACAAGCCGCGGGCTTGCCTGTTAATTTACCATATGCAGAAGCTGCAAAAGCCGCAGCTCCTTCATGACGAATACCATAAAAATTTAAATTTCCTTTTTCTTCTTGACGCTTCATAGCATCTGCAAACCCTAAATTAGAATGACCAACCATGCCAAATACTTTAGTAACACCCCAATTCACCATGGTTTCAACCATAATATCTGAAACCGTTGTTTGATGGTCTGCCTCTTCTTCTAGCCCAACATAAATGGAATCACCATCATCTTTAATAGCAAAGGTTTCTATACCATCATCAAATCCACCAGGTGAATTTCCCGTACATGGATGATAATCCCAACCATGCCATGGGCAGCGTAACATTCCATTTTCAATTGAGCCTTCTCCTAAAGGGCCTCCCTGATGTGGACATCGATTATCTAAAGCTGAAAACTTACCTTCAAAATGCGTCAGGCAAATACCTTTATGAGCTGCAGTAACAGTCTTCACTCTTCCTTCGGGCAAATCCTTTTTATTATCTAGAACCTTATGCCAAACTACTTTTTTATCACTCATACTTGGTTTTTTTAATTTACTCCTGCAAAAGGAATTCCTGCTAGCTCATGCATTTCTTTTTTAAAAGTAGAAAGGTCATCATGATTAAATTTTGAAACATCATCATATCCACAGGAACGCGCAATTACTTTTATCAAATCATTTGTAGCATTGAAGAAGTTAGCAAGTTGCTTTGCTGAAGAATCAATAATTAATCTACTACGTAAAGATTCTTTCTGTGTTGCAATACCTACTGGACAGTTATTGGAACCACATGCTCTCATGCCTAAACAACCTATTGCCTGTATAGCAGAATTAGAAACTGCAATAGCATCTGCACCCATCATCATAGCTTTTGCAAAATCTTCAGCGATTCGTAAACCACCTGTTATGACAAGCGTTACATCTATTGCTCCAACTTTATCTAAATACTTTCTAGCTCTCGCTAATGCAGGAATGGTTGGAACATTTATATTATCTCTAAGAATAGTCGGAGCGGAACCTGTTCCACCTCCTCTACCATCGAGAATTATATAGTCTACCCCAACATCTAGGGCGAACTGAATATCTTTTTCTATATGACTTGCCGCTATCTTAAAACCAATAGGAATTCCACCAGTACGTTCTCTTACTTTCGCTGCAAATGTTTTAAAATCTTTAACTCCATTAAAATCTGGAAAGGTGGCTGGGCTAATTGCTGTCTCACCTTCCTTTAATCCACGAACTTCTGCAATTTCCTTGCTCACTTTACTTCCTGGTAGATGACCTCCTGTTCCAGTTTTAGCCCCTTGCCCGCCTTTAAAGTGAAATGCCTGAACATTGTCTAATTTGTCCCAGGAAAAACCAAACTGAGCCGATGCCAATTCGTAAAAGTATTTTGAATTATTTTTTTGTTCATCGGGGAGCATTCCACCTTCTCCTGAGCATATCCCTGTTCCTGCCATTTCCGATCCCTTAGATAACGCGATTTTAGCCTCTCTAGAAAGCGCTCCAAAGCTCATATCACTAACAAATAACGGTATATCCAAAACCAGTGGCTTCTTTGCTTTTGGCCCAATAATTACTTTTGTAGCAACCTCTTCATGGTCTAATAAAGGCCTAGATGCTAATTGCGCAGGAAGAAATTGGATATCACTCCATTTTGGGAGGGTATTTCTATCAACCCCCATTGATGCTGAAAATCCATGATGTCCCAAATTTTTTAATCCATTTACAGCTAATTCTTTTATATAACCCGTGTACGGTTCTGTTTCTTCAGGATGTGTATCTGCATAAGTTCCTAAATAAGAATCTCTGTCGAAAGGTTGCGGATGTTTAGACTCAAATGCCACAATCTCATTTTCATCTATTTGAAGTGAATCTCCCTCAACATATTCCTGAAACTTATGTAATTGCTCATCATTATTGTATTCACTAATACCTGTGTCATAGCGGTAATCCCACCCATGAACACCACAAATTAAGTTATGACCGCTAATATGACCATCTGCTAACAGCGCACCTCTATGATGACACCTACCATAAAGAACGGAAATGCCAGATTCATGTTTAATAATTACTAAATCGGTGTTTTTAACTAAGGCATATGCAGGCTCTTTTTCTTTTAAACTAGAGATTTTGGCAATTTCAATACGTTTTTGAGTCATTGGATTGGTTCTAATTATTGGATACTATTCCGTCGTAAATAATCTGTATACTTATCACCGTTAAGGTAAAGGAAAAAAATAACCCTAACGAATAAACCAAAATTTCTAATAAATAATTAGGAAGAATACTTGTTTTGGGTAATTATTTTTCCAAAACTATGTGCTGCATGAACCAGGTTTTCATAACTATTTTTCATAGCTATTTCTAAACTTTCCGTATCCTTAGAAACAGCGGAAACATATTTTAATCCTGTCTTATCCTGTTCTTCTTTAGTTAGAAGAACAGATCCACATAAAGCCGCAACCGGAATACCTTTTCTTTCTGCTGAAGCTAACACTCCTGCAATAGTTTTTCCAGAAAGGGTTTGTGTATCTAATCGACCCTCTCCTGTTATAATCCAATCTGCATTGGTAATCGTATTATCGAAATTGGAAATTTCTTTAATTAAATCAATACCAGATTTTAGTGTTGCGTTCAGAAAAGCAGCCGCTCCGCCACCTAATCCTCCTGCCGCTCCAGAGCCATTTAAATTTTGCACATCAAACCCTAGTTCAGATTTAATAATGTTTGCAAAATTCTTAAGACCTATATCCAATGATGCCACTTCTTTTGGGTTTGCTCCTTTTTGTGGACCATATACATAAGCTGCTCCGTCTTTTCCATAAAAAGGGTTGGCAACATCACAAGCCACGCTAAACTTTACTTTTGCAAGTCTTGCATGGATATTATTTTTATTGATTTTCTTTACCCTAACTAAACTCTCTCCAACGGGGTTTAATACATCCTCGTTTTTATCTAAAAACTCATAACCTAATGCAGAAGCTACTCCCATTCCTCCGTCATTAGTAGCACTCCCTCCGATACCTAGAATAATTTCTTCGACACCTTTATCTAAAGCATCTGCAATTAGCTCGCCAGTGCCTATAGATGTGGTATACATGCAGTTTAATTCGCTCTTTTGAAGCAATTTGTATCCAGAAGCTTCAGACATTTCTATAAAAGCTGTTTTCTTATTACTAGAAAGTAAATAGGCAGATCGTATTGGTCTATATAGTGGATCCGAAACGCTTACTACTACTGAATCAGCATTCAAATATTTTTTAACTACTTCTATGGTTCCATCCCCACCATCTGCCAAAGGTATTTTTACAATTTCTAAATCATTAAAAATCATTCGAAGCCCCTTTTCAACCGCATTACAGAATTCCATTCCAGTAAGGGAGCCCTTGTATTTATCTGGAGCAAGTACAAACTTCATTTTAGATGATATTAACTGAATAATGAAGGTAATGAAACACTAACTAATATTATCACGATGAAAAAGCTTAACAAAATGAAGAGCTCTTTCTTACCTGCATAAAACACCACCTCTAAACCTTCATTTACATCTTTTTTAACAACGCGACTAACTACGATTGCCACCAACATAGTTACTAAACAGCCAATGGCATTCCACCAAAACCAAAATACTTCTGGCACATATAACCATAAGTACATATTAAATAGAACACCGACAATAATACCAACGTTAGCGCCAACTGCATGGGTTTTCTTAGTAAGAATTGCTAAGATAAAAGCCGCTAAAATCGGGCCATAAAAGACAGAACTAATTTTATTAATTACCTCAATTACAGTTCCCTCTATACTACCAGCAAAAAAGGCAAAGAAGAGACAAACCAAGCCCCAAAAGAGCGATAAAAGTCGGGAATTCATTACGTATTTTTTATCGGTCATTCCTGGATTAAATCTTTTTACAAAATCTTCCATAGTTACTGCAGATAATGAGTTTACGGTAGAACTTAAAGAAGACATTGCAGCAGACATAATAGCTACAATTAAAATACCTATAACTCCATTTGGCAGATAGTTTATGATAAACACAGGAACCATTAAATCCGCTTTTTTACCTTCTAATGAACCTATATTAGCTTGATATGTAGCATCCATCATTTCCTGAAATCCTGCATCTTGAAGTAATAATGTTCCCAAAACAAGCCCCATAATGCAGTAAGTAAGTGTTAGCGGAAATCTAAAAAGCCCATTTGCCAATAATAGTTTTTTAATAGTAGGCATTCCTTTAGCAGAAAGTAAGCGTTGTGATTGAGTTTGATCTGTTCCATAGTAGGAGGCATATAGGAAAAAACCTCCTATTACCATTGGCCAAAATCCAAATTCATCGTTTCCGTCTGCGTTATTAAAACCCCATTTACTAAAGTCAACAGCAGTAAGTCTGTCCTGATCTACATTGGTAAGAAAATTTTCAAACCCACCCAATTCGCTTATTCCATAAACTAAGCAAATGATAATTCCTAAAAACAAAATCACCATTTGTATTACATCGCCCCAGATAACAGCTTTCATTCCGCCTTGAAATGAGTATACTAATGTTATTACTCCAATAATTAAAATAGAAATCCAAAAGTCTACCCCGACAGTTGCTTGTAATATTAATGCCATTGTATAAACCATAACACCTGTAGCAACTGAGCGGCTTATTTGAAAAACAAAACTAATTAACAGTCGAGAAGATGCATCAAAACGCTTTTCTAAATACTCGTAAACACTAACAATTCCGGATTTATATAAAGTGGGTATAACTGCTATTAGTAAAAAAGCCATAGCCAATGGAACACCAAATTCATAAGTTAACCATTGCAGTCCTCCGCCTTCTTTTAACCCAACAAAAGCTGGTGCAGAAATAAAACTAATTGCGGATAATTGTGTGGCCATTGTAGATAAGCTCAACGGCAACCAACCCATGCTTCTTCCCCCTAAAAAATAATCCCCAGAACTTTTATTTTCTTTAAAGAAGTACCCTATTCCTAAAAAACCAATAAGGTAAACTACAATTATTATATAATCTAAGTAATTCATAATCTGTTCTTTAAATTATCTTTAATACTGGCATACCATTCCTCTTTTAAAGCTCCAAATAGAATTGCATCTGATCTCCCTTCTCCATCTATTGAAGGAAAAATATTTCGAATTATACCTTCCTGCTTGCACCCCAAACTCTTCATAGCAGCAATGCTTATAATATTTTCTGAATGAGCTCCTAAACCAATTCTTTCAAAACCCATGGTATCAAATGCAAATTCAAATAATAGGTATTTACAGTTTTTATTTAACCTAGTTCCCCAAAATTTCTGTCCTATCCACGAGTAACCCATTCTAACGGTATTAAATTCTTCAGAAAAATTAAAAAACCGAGTACTTCCAGCATATTGCTCTCTCTCCTTATCAAAAATTGTAAATGAATATGAATTGCTATTTTCTCTACCTTGCAATGCGTTTGCAAGATATTCATCCATCTTATTGTATCCATTAGAGTTGCCCAAAAAGTACTTCCAGATTAGCGCTTCTTTAGCTACTTTTTTTAAATCATCTCGATGATTTGTACTAAGAGGAGTTAAAATTACTCTCTCATTCTCTAAAACATAGTCTTGGGTAAAATCAAATAACATCTCTTAGGTTTTCTCTTTCAAAAAGTCGATTAACAAGGCTGCGCTCCATGAAAAATTATCTCCGCCATAACCACTGTTTTCAGAATCGGGATTTGATTTTCTAGAATCAAAATATTCAAAGAAACCATACTTTTCGATTAACTGTAAAGAATCATTCTTTACCCTATCTGCAATTTCTTGGTATCCGTAATTCTTTAATCCATTATAAAGCATCCAATTTAAATTTATCCAAACTGGACCTCTCCAATATTTTCTTGGGTCAAATCTTTCATGGGTTGGGTCAAATGAAGCACATAAATATCTATCTTCATCACCAAACTTGGTCATCATAGTATTTACAAGACGTTCCGCTTTTTCTTTATCTGGAGCTCCGGAGAATAAGGGCGAAAAAGAAGAAGAAGAAATATAAGGTATCTGCATGTTTTTTCTTAAATCGTAATGCACGTAAGCTCCTAATTCATCATTATATAATTTATCGTTTAAGGTCTTTTTACTTTTAATTTGCTGTTCATTCAAATAGCTCAATTTATCTTCATTACCACCTAAAACTTTGTATAACTGAATTAAGGCTGAATTAGATTTTATTAGAATTGCGTTAAACAATGGGTCTTGAACTAAAAAAGGAGAATGCTCAGCTATTTTAGTATCATCGTATAAATATTTTTTAGCAATATCTATAATATATAGATAATGGTCATACTCCCTTTTCGATGGACGTTGAGCTGGATCTACATGAGAAGTGTCCCTTCTTTCAAAAGTATATTCCGGAGGGTTCATTGTCTCCCAGATATCATCCCACATGGGTGAATTATCCGTTCCCGATTCCCAATTATGATAGATATAAACTAAACCTTCATCATTAATATCTCTATTTTCATAGAAATAAACATGATTGTCGTATACTTTATCTATATGCGTTCTAATAAACTTTAAGATATCTTCCTTATCCTCTGCTATTTCATATAGTTTTTGAAGGATAAAGCCAAATACAGGAGGTTGTGTCATCCCTGTAGAACGAACTTTTTTTGATGCCTGTGGATGTAAGCTTGACTGGTGAAAATCCGGTCCTGGAAAATAGGTATCACTATCCGTATGAAATATAATATGAGGTATAAACCCATTTTCCCATTGTGCATCCAATAAGGTTTCAATTTCTTTTTTTGCACGTTTCATATTATAATGTGCAAATCCTAGAGCAATAAAACCAGAATCCCATTTCCATTGAAAAGGATATAATCCTTTACTAGGAATAGTAAAACCTCCTTTTTGAAAGTTATTCTCTAAAACCGTAATTGCCCTTTGTATTAATTGCTCTTGCATAGTATAAATATGAAATATAAAAATACATTGGCGACTTCCACCGCCAATGTATTATTGAACTAAAACTAACTTAAACTAATTTTTCGCAGTTAAAAATTAAATGTAGCTGTCAAAAAAAGTCTTCTTGGTAATATTGGTCGACCAAAAAAGAAATCCCCATCAGCTGATTGACCAGCAATCCCAGCTCTTGGGTTACCTTCCGTAAGCCCCACACTATCAAAAAGATTGAAAACAGATAAACCTAGTCGTAGTGAATTTACTTCTTGAGTTTTAAAGGTATATCCAGCACCTAACCTCGCAATTGTAATGGCGTCTAATTCTACATTATTAGAATCATCTGTGAATTTACTTCCGGTATGGTTCAATGTAAAGTTTGCGTCAAACTTTCTATCATCATAGTTAAAGCTAATACTACCCAAAAAGTTTGGCTGTCTACCAATTTCATTACCTTCATTAATTGTAGATGTAGTATTTGCTACTAAATCTGTAGTTTCATTAGTAGTAATTTCATGGTTTTGATAAGTAAGGGTTCCATTTATATTGAATGCGTCTGTAATAATATATTTCCCCGTGGCTTCCAATCCGAACGTTCTTGTACTTTGTTCGCTTCTTGCCTGATCAACTAATTGCCCTCCAGAAATTGCTTGATCAATTCTAATACGATCGCTCAGGTTTACAAAATATCCAGCAACAGAACCCGAAAAACTAGATGTACCGAACTTTGCTCCTAGTTCTCCCTGTACTATAGTTTCCCCTTCATAGTTAGACTCTCTAATTCCTGGTGTTGGAGCAAATCCTCTTTGTTGAGGAAAAAAGAACCCTCTTGAGAAGTTTGCATATAAGTTTGTTGATTCTGTTAACTCATATAAACCAGCTAAGGAAATTGCCCAATCAGTTGCATCAATGGTTGCAGTAGTAAAACTACCATCTGCAAATCTCACATTTCTTAGATTGTCTGTTAATTCCGTATTATCATAAACTGTAGACTCCTCTAAACCTCCATTGCTAAAAGTACCTGAAGTATTTTCTATACGTAAACCAACATCAAATCTCCAACGGTCTAGTACCATTTCATCTGTAATATAGAAAGCTGTTCTGCTTTGCTCCAAGAATCTATTTGATGTCATACCTATTCTATTGTATAACCCACCATCAGAATAAATAACGTTAGCGCCACCTGCATCTGTGTAGCTTAAATTCACCAACCTAGGATTGTTATTAAACTCTGAAAGTACTCTATATTGGTAATTTATATCCTCGGCCTCAGTTCTAGCCATGTATGTCCCTAAGGTAAATGTATGAATATTATCATTTGATCTAAAAATAAGATTTGCTTCACCGGAATAATCTGTCATTGGTCTTAAACGATCTACATGTAAGTTTTCAACTACCAAATCGCTACCATTTATTTGGCTTCCTGCGCCTCCTTGGTATTGAGCATCAAAAGCAGTATTGCCAGGAGCAACTGCAGCTACATAATCATTAAGAGTAATTGGATTTCCAAAAGAGCCATTTCCTCCAACATATAACGCAAAGTTGTGTTGATAATCGGCGTATTTTACTTTAGCTTTAAAAGTGGTATTATCTGATAAATTGTATACAAAATCACCCATTAGATAGCCCCCTTTGGTAAACACACCATCTTCTATGGGACTTTTGTATACTCCGCCAGGGGTTAAGAATGAGGTTTCTGCTAATTCACCCGTAAGTAATTGCTCAACGTCTTCACCATCATTACCAGCAATACGTTCTCTTGACCCTCCTTGTAAAGGAAGAGGCAAGAAAAATTGCGCTCTATCATTTATAAATTGACCATGCAAAGTAAAAGAACCATTTTCAAAACGCTTTTTAATGTTTCCTCTAAATTGAACCCCGCGAGTATCAAGACCTGTCTCTATTGGGCCATTATCCTTACGGACAAAGCCTGTAAATGCATAAAATGTGTTTGAATCTTCATTACCCAGTTTACCGCCAGAGTAAAAATCGGTCTTTAATCTACCTCTACTTCCGTACTCAACATTTATAATATTTCCAGGATTGGAATCTCCAGTCTTACTTGTATAGTTAATAATTCCAGCAACCGAACCAGAACCATAAAGTACGGCCGCACCACCTCGCACAAATTCAACTCCTTTGAAACCAATATCTGGTCTTGCGTATACATCATGTGCCGATGAGTTAAGACCAAATGTGCTCATTAAAGGCATACCATCATACTGTAATGGATTAAATACATACTGTCCACCTGATGGGAGACCTCTTACAAATAGATTAGTAGCTGTTTCACCACCACCACCTTCTGCGGTAATTCCAGGAACATCCCTAAGAATATCTGCCTGACTATTTGCAGATAGTTTTGTTATTGCGGCCATCTTTTTAGAACTAATGGATAAAGGCGCCTGCTTTTGAGACCTAAAAGTACTTGAAGCAGTTATAACTACTTCATCCAATTGCCGACCGCTTTCATTTAAAACGATATTAAGTATTACAGGTGTTCCATTTAATTCTACTTCTTTTACTGATGAGGAAAAACCAATAAAAGAAATACGAACCGTTTGCGTCCCTGACAAATCTGTCGAAAGTAGAAAGTTACCGTCAAAATCAGAAGTTGTTCCCTCTGAAGTACCGTCGATTAAAATATTTGCACCAAGTATTGGTATACCAGAAACATCTTTAACACTACCAGAAATTTCAGTCTGAGCTAGTGCCGAACTCAAACCAAAAATTGCGATTATCGCAAAGAGTAAATTTTTCATAATGATTTAGTTATTAGTTAAACAGGTTTAATAGTTAGAATAACATATTTGTAATTTTTAAATAAATTTATTTTAATATTCCTATTATTTTTACAATAATTTAGTAAAATTCGTATGCAAACGTTTTCGCAAACGTTTGCGAAAATTTTCAATCTCTCAGAACTCCTATTTTATGAGTAAAAAACAGAATACAACATTAAAAGAACTTGCTAATCACCTTAATCTATCAATTTCAACAGTATCAAGAGCTCTTAATAATCATCCAGATATAAGTGCTTCAACAAGTGATAAAGTAAAAAGGTTAGCAAAAAAATTACATTACTCGCCAAATCTGTTTGCTAAGGGTTTTAGAAGTCATAAAACACATATTCTTGGAGTAATTGTGCCGAATATATCTCACTATTTTACTACTACTATATTAAAAGGGATTCTTGATGAAAGTGAGACTTTGGGATACCGAGTAATAATTTCCGAATCTAAGAATGATGATCAAAAACAATCTGAAATGTTACAAACCATGATTCAATTTGGAGTAGATGGAATCTTAATGGCTTTAGCGAGAAAAACCAGATCTATAGATGACATACTCGAGGTAGCTTCAAGAATCCCATTGGTTTTATTTGACAAAGTTTCAGATAAAATACCTTGCACACAAGTTGTTATAAATGAAGAAGAAGCAGCATATTATGCTGTGGAGCACTTAATAAATACGGGGAAAACCAGAATTGCTATTATTAAAGAAACGGAACAATCTTTTAATTCAAAAAAAAGGTTCCAAGGTTATCTTAGGGCATTAAACGAGCACAAGATCCCTATCGATGAAAAAATTATTTTAAGTACAGAAGATATTTCATTAGAAAAAGGAAAAATGCTTGCTAATATACTTCTTAGCCTAAAAAAGAGACCAGATGCAATTTTTGCAATTACGGATAGTGCTGCTATAGGTGTAATTAAAGCTTTGCATAAATTTAAAGTAAACATCCCTGAAGAAATTGCAGTTGTAGGCTTTAGCAATTCTATTCATTCTACAATAATTAGTCCTAAATTATCAACCGTAGATCAACCAGGTGAAAAAATAGGTCGAACTGCAATAAAATATTTAATTGAGGAGATAGAAAACCCTAAGGATGATATGATTACTAAGACTATTGAAATTAAAACCAATCTAATCGTTAGGGATTCATCATTTATACCTTAAAAAGAAAAATTGGTAGTTTACTATATTGACTAATTTGTGTTTAATATAATTATGAGAAGATTAACTTTTTATATACATAGTAATGTAGCGAAGCTTAATGGTATTAATTCATTACTCATCAATATTGTAAATCATACAAAGCGTGAGCAATAATCGAACAAAAACATATAAAAACGATTCGTCATTTATCAACTAGATATTAAAAAATGATATGAATACATCAAAATAAATGTCATTAACAGAAAGAAGCGCTACACTAACAGAATAAAACAAAGATTTTTAGCTCATTACATCACATTTGTTGAAATTAAAGTCAATAAATGCGATTACAACTTCTGGTCTTCCTCTCTTTTGTTTTATTTGTTAACACACATGGAATAACACAGGCATACAGCGGTGTTGTTGTAAATATTAATTCGGGCGAAACTGTGGCCTTTGCAACTGTAGCCGTGTACTATGATAGTACTTTGATAGATGGTACTACAACAGATGAATCCGGGAAATTTACTATAAATATTACTAAAGAGTTCACCCATTTTGAGGTGAGCTTTATCGGATACGAAAGTGAAATTGTAAATCGTTCAGACATTAAAGATTTTGGGCGGATCACTTTTATGCTAAATCCAAGTGTATCAGTACTGGATGAGGTGATTGTTCAAGGCGAGCAAACCACAACTAAATTAAAGATAGATCGGAAAATAATTAATCTAGGAGCAGACTTGCAACAATCAGGAGCTTCTACCTTGGAAGCTTTTGACCAAATCACTGAAATACAGACCGATTTGGGTACCGGAAGTTTATCACTAAGAGGAAGCGGTAACGTTCGCCTTTTAGTTAATGGCAAGCCATCTAGCTTAAGTGCTACAGAATTATTAGAGCAGATACCCGCTTCTTCTGTTCAAAGAGTAGAACTTATTACCTCTCCTTCCGCAAAAAATCTGGCAGATGGTCTTTCAGGAATCATCAATATCGTCCTTAAAAAGGATAAGGCCAAAGGCTTAAACACTAGCTTGAATGCAGGCACAGGCACTATGCGCTACAATTATGGTATTGACGGGAACTATAATTTTTCATGGTTAAATTTTAGATGGAATTTATCGCAATCTGGGCGGGGAATGAACAGTAAACAGAATATATCTCAGCTATACGAAAACGGAGATACAAGAGATTTTTTTACACCTCATGACTTTTATGGACTAATCCGGAAATTAGATGTTGGACTAGACTTTTTTATAGATGAAAAGAATGAGCTCTCCATAGGATTTGACCAAACCGATAACTTCCATAGTTTTTTTAATACAACTTCTTATAGCAATGTAACAGGGAGAGAAGATTACGAATACATCCGTAACTCACAACATAATCATGATATTGTTAATATCAACGGTAATTATAGGACGAAGTTTAATACCGACAATCATTTTCTAGAAGTAGATTACCAATTTTCTAAGAATGACAATTTTTTACCAGCTATAGATTTTGAAGACAACAATCTTCTTTTTCATGAAGAACGTAGAAACAACAATACTCTTAATGCAATAGCGCTGGATTATGCCTTACCTATAAAGGAAACTATACTTCTTGAGGCAGGCGGTTCTTGGAATGCAAGAAGTTTGGAAAGTTCACTGTTTTTAAATCCCGCTGAAGAATCAGCAAGCCTAAATATTTTTAAGTATGATGAATCTTTACTAGGAATCTATGGATTAACAAACATAACTGCCGGAAAACTAATTTTGCAATTTGGGCTCAGATATGAAAATTTAAGATCCAGCTCAAGTGATCTTTCAAATAATCAAACTACAGACTTAAGGTTTTCAAACCTGTTCCCTTCCCTTCATGCATCCTATAACATTAATGAGTCAAACACATTAAATATAGGATATAGCAGAAGGGTCTCAAGGCCTAATTTTAGAAACTTAAATCCTTATCAATCTAGAAACCAATTTTTTGAGTGGGTGGCCAACCCTACACTTCGTCCAGAATTTAGCACAAATATCGAGACTAATTATCAGTATGAAGGAAGCAAATTTGGTTTTTCATCCGCTCTTTTTTATAGGTACAGAACTGATGTTATTGAGCGGCTACAAGATATTGATGAAGCAGGTGTTTTAAGTATCGCCTTTGATAATATAGGGCAGAAACATTCCTATGGCATAGAGAACAACATTAGTTATAAAGTAACAGATTTCTGGAACAGCCAACTATCTGCCAATTACTACTATACCACTATAGACCAAGACATTTTTCTGACTTGGGATAAACCGTATTCATCTAATCTAATTTTTAAGAACACATTTAAAATCAGTAAAGCCTTAAGTACGGATGTCAGTTACAGGCAAAATTTTAAAACACAGAACACCTTTGATTTTATAGACCCTAGAAACCGTATAGATGTAGCGGTGCGCCTTAAGCTTTTAGAGAACAGATTGGCTTTGAATTTGCGGATTATAGATTTATTGGATAACAATTTATTTTACAGAGCTGTGGTTACACAGAATGTACGGCAGAATGAGGTTTGGCGATTTCAATCACAAACTTTTGGCTTTCTTGTAAGCGCGAGCTATAAATTATTTCAAAATAAGGGGAAAACAAGAAATCGAAAAGATAGAGACTACCAATATGGTGGTACTACAGATTAATAATTATAAAAATAAAAAAATGAGGAAAACAACTAACATAATTGTATTGGCGCTATTGGGAACCATGATTTCTAGCTGTGCACAAAGCAATGGAGGTAAAGAACAAATAGCGCCGGAAGAATTGACTACTTGGCAAACTTTTGATAAAGGAAAAACCACGGTGCAAGGAGATGAACTCATTGTAGAGGAGACCGAGGGTTCTGATGGTTATTTTATGATAAGTCCAAAGAAATATGCAGATGATTTTACATTAACCTATAAGGTTAAGGCGATGTCTGAATCCACTGTTTTAATTACTTTGTTTTCCGTTACACAGAACGATGGTGTTGAAGGATTTCAATTACCAGCTCATACAGCAACACCAAGAGAGGTTTGGAATTGGAGAAGTGAAATGGAGCATTATAACCTTACCATTAACAATAGTTCGCACGGTAATACACCTTTCTTTTTTAAAAACGTAAACCCTAATTTTAGGGGATTCTACCAAAACCTTAAAGAGAATATTATGAAAGTAGGGCAATGGTACGATGTTGAGATAGGAAAAAAGGAAAACAGACTGTGGTTTAAATTAGACAATAAAACCTATTTTGATGTAGAAGACTGTAACCCCTTCTCTGGTGGGCAGCTTATTTTTAGAATTAGCGGTACTACTGGTGAAAAGGTAATTTTTGCCAAAGCGGCGTTCAAAGATATTGTGATTTCATACGAATAGCATGTACCTTACAAAAATGGAAAGTCAACCTGCATACCAGAAATTCTTAAAGTCAGAAGCCTACTTTCATGGCTTACTCTGGTGTATGGTGCTTTTCTATCCCTATGTGAAATACATGGGAAGAGATGGGGGGTATCCTATGAGCTTTTTTCATGAACTGAACTCGCTCTTTTTTAAAATGACGATTTCATACTTTCTGTACTTATGGTTTTTTCCAAAAGCCAAGAAAGCAAAGTATACTCCAGTAGTTATCATAGTTTTTGTTCTAAACACTTTAGGGTATCGCTATACGGACCAGTTATTTCATCCTGAAGATGGTAATTTTTGGCTGCATTATGTGGCAAATACCCTAACCTATTTAAGTTTTGGGATTGTTTTTTTTACCATTTACACGGTGAAGAATACCTACAAAAAACAATTACAGATTGATAAACTCATACAGGAAAAGCAAAAAGCAGAAATTAATGTTTTGAAAGCAAGGGTAAATCCCCATTTTTTGTTCAATACCCTAAATATAATATATGCAAACGCATTAAAGAAAGACGATAAAACACCAGAATTGATTCTTAAACTTTCTGATAATTTCAGATACGTTTTGCACCAAGGCCAGAGTGAGCATGTTGCTTTGCACAAAGAAATACAGCACATTAAAGATTATATACATTTGCAGAAGGAACGATTAGCCAGCAAGGTTATCGTTCACTTTTCGGAGGAAGTTGAAGAACCTGATATGCATATTGCCCCCTTGTTATGTGTCGGTTTTATAGAAAACGCCTTTAAATATACAAGTATCTTAAAAGGAGATAATCACATTATAGAAATTAACATTCAATTAAAAAACAATCTGTTTACATTCTCTTGTAAGAATCCTTTTAGTAAAAAAGCGATAGAAGAAATAGATGTAGATTGGAAAGAAAGTGGTATTGGCATCAAAAACACAAAAGAAAGGCTACAGCTGCTTTATCCTCAAAAACATAGTTTAAAAATTGAGGAAGCAGAATCCGTTTTTGAAGTAGCATTAAACTTGGAACTATGATGCAATGTTTGATTCTAGAAGATGAGCAAGCCGCCCAAGAATTATTAAAAGGGTACCTAGAGAAAACACCGTTTTTAAATTGTGTTGGCATCTATGAAAGTGGATTGGATGTCCCCAATGAGCAACTAAAACAAACAGATATACTTTTCTTGGATATTCAGCTACCAGAATTAAATGGACTCTCTTTCTTAAAAACGTTAACCAATCCCCCACTAGTAATAGTTACTACCGCTTATCCAAACTACGCCATTGAGGCCTTTGAAGAAGCCGTTATGGACTATTTGGTAAAGCCTTTTTCTTATGAACGCTTTTATAAATCACTCGCGCGAGCTCAGATGCTTTTAAGTAAGGAAAAAAAGGAAAAGAAAAACCAGATTTTTCTATATGCAGATAAGACGCTTTACAAGACTTTTATAGAGGATATAATTTTTTTAAAGGCTGAGGTTGATTATGTGAATGTAGTCTCAGCAGAAAGGGAGGTTTTGGTTTTAGACAGTCTGAAAAGTTGGTCTGAAAAGTTGAAACCTTTCAATTTTCTGCGCATCCATCGTTCGCACATTATTAATCTGGATAAAATTGAAAAAGTATCAGGAAATCAAGTTTTTATCCAAAGTCATGAGCTTCCCATAGGAAGAACCTATAAAAATGAGTTTCTAGATGCTTTAAAGGAAATAGGCCATTTTCAATGAGCATAATGTTATTTCGATTGTTGCTCAAAACTAATGCAAAGTCTGAAATATATTTTATAGTCAGTAAGTGCCTTTCTATCCACACTTTTGGTATAAATGACCACTTTTTTAAAAGTCAAACTCAAAACAGCATAGTTTAGATTAAACACCATACCATTTTGTTGTGCCTTGTCATACCAAAAATTAAGCATTCTTAACTTAAATCTATTAAAATCAAATACATATGAATATCCTTAAAAATCTAGTTTTAGCTACGATTGCAGTTAGTATTTTCTCTTGTGAATCTCAAAAAACAGATCGAGAAATAGAAGATGAGTTTGTTAAAAAATATGCGCCTAAAGATTTAAAAACATACGGTTTTACCCTTCCGGTAGATTCAAAAGTACCAGAAGTACACCAACTTTTTAATGATTTGGAAAAAAACTTCTTTTTCTATGGAGATAAGGAAGAGTTTGAAGAGCTAGCATCTCAAGTAATGAAGTTGGACCCTTCTTATCCGAGTGGGTTTTTAATGGGAGGTTTTTACGAGCAAGACTCCGAAAAATATAAAGAAAAGGTGACGCAGGCTTATGAGCTATCCAAAAAATCAAGATTAAAATCAGAACGAGATATAATGCAGGCGGAGTATTCACTCTTGGTAGAAGAGGATTATCCTAAAGCTCAAGAATACTTTCAGAAAGTTGTGTACATGTATCCAGATAGTGCTGCCGCTATCTGGTCTTTAGGTATGGCTTATTATTATAATGGCCAATTTGACAAGGCATTAGAATGTTATAAAAAAAGTACTGAACTCATTCCAAACCTACCTAAAGGCTATGAGTTCATGTCTGTAATGTATTACTCAAAAAAAGACTATATAAAAGCATTAGAGTATCTAGAAAAAGCTATACAATATGGCGCAAATCCCAAAAATGATTTTTACTATGCAGAATACGTGGCTATGGTTTACAATAGAAATGGAATGTATAAAAAAACCAAAGATTATATTGAAACTGTGCGCAACCATGGAGAATTATATAGAAACAGCGAGATGTTAAATAAAATTTCTGAAATTGTCACAATAAAATTAGATTCTATACAAGGGTTATAATTTAAGCACCTTATTATTTCTCATATAAAGACCACTCAAGTAATTTAGGTGGTCTTTGTATTTAACTTTTAAATTAAAGGCTATGAATTTTAAACTGAAAACAGGTGTAATCATAATGCTGACATTGCTAATAGCCAGTTGTGTCTCATACCGAAACGACTATGGCCGCAAGCGATTCGCTTGCTGTAAATTTACCATGAAACGTAATACAAATAGTGAAGTCTATAAAATCATTGACACAACCAAAATATACAAGCTGGTTTCTGTTTTAAATATTGAAGGCAAGGACAGTACTTATTTGAAAGATATTAATAAGTACTTTTTAAAATTCTATGCTGATGGCAAAGTAGGTGAGTTTTTTAGTTACGATGATATTAGTCTTAATTCCTTAAACCCTAAAAAAGCCACCATAGGCGTTTACAAGTATTCAAAAGGGAAGTTAACCATACAAACTTATTTGGAAACTGCTCAAGGAGGAGGGTTTGTAAAAAATAGATTAAAAAAAAGTACTGATCATTATCTAGAATTTGGAGATGAAAATAATAGTGTCAGGTATGAGAAAGAAGAAATACCTAAAGAATTTTTAATTTATACTCCAGATTGGTAGCGCTTTTGCTCCATCTAGCCAATAAGTCTAATTGTATAAAAGCTCCCTACCCATTGCATAATGCAATGAATAAGGAGCATCTTAAAAACACTAACCCAAATTTTAGAAAAATCTTTGTTATAAAATCTTATCTGCTTTCTCGTTCTTATCTCTTTTTTTCCGCTTTATACTTTTATTTTTTCCACTACCAAAACGATAGGCCAACCCTAAATACACAGAACGTGAATCGGTTTTAAACTGGCCTTCTTGTATAATGGTTCTAAAGGTCTCAAAGGCAAAACGCTGCGTTCTGAAAATATCATTAAAGTTGACACTTAAAGTACCCTTGTTTTTAGCAAAATTGTAGCGCGCACCAGCATTCATAAAGAAGTTATCTTTTATATCATACTGGAGAATACTTTGTCTGCCACTATAAAAAGCAAATAGTTGAAATGTGAGGTTCTTTGAAGCTTTAAAGCTATTATTCAGCTTTAGATTCATTAAGGAATTCCTCACTTCTACGGATTCTTCTTCAATAAAGCCTTTTTGGGTTCTGGTATAAACATCAAAACTACCATTAAGGCTCCACCAGGTGGTTGGTCGGTAGCTCATAGCTAATTCAAAACCATACGCATCATTGCTATTAAAATTATCATAATCAATAATCAAGACCGTAGGATTGTCCTCGTCAAAAAAGCCTCGTCTATTGATTTCATCGCTGATTCTTCGATAAAAACCCCCAAACGTAAAATTACCTTTGCTCAATTTTCTACTATAATTAAGTTCTAATGAATTAGTAAACTGAGGCACCAAACTTGGATTTCCCGTAATAACTACTTGCGGTGTACTTAGTTGTCTAATAGGATTTATCTGATTTAAAGAAGGACGGTCTATCCTTCGGCTAAAACTCAATTGATAAGAGTTTTTACTTTCCTCGCCTGGACTATATTTTAAAAACCCTGATGGGTAGACGTTAAAAAGCTTGTCAGTGAAATTAAATGGCGCTTCGGAGACCTCGTTAAATTGTGTATCCACATTATAATCTTCCAATCGTATTCCAAGATTATACTGCCATTTACCCAGACTTTGGCTGAGCGTGGTATAAAACGAGTGAATATCGCGGTCATACCTAAAATCGGAATTGTTGAAATCGAAACGATCCGTAACATAGGTGTTTTTAGTGCGCCGCAAGCGAGTTTCCAAGCCTATTTCTAGGGTAGCGTTATCAGAAAGCGGATTTACATAATCTAAGTTAATGGTTGTATTGGTCCGCGTATCGTTTATTAACTCATCGTAATTCGCAAGAGGGCTATTCCCAGTAAAGTCAAAGTCATTGTTAGTATCACTTTTTAAGGTGTTATAATCTGCTTCGATTTCTATAAAATGTCCTTCCTTAGAAAAATTATGCTTAAAATCAACATTATAGGTGGCATTAGTATTATCTCTATTGGTCAAATCAAACTGATTGAAATTGGCAGTTGGGGCGCCCAAAATTGTAATATTTCGCTCCGCATCTAAAGCAGCATCAAAGAAGTTTTGGTTCGTATATATGGAAAAGGTGTTTTTTTCATTGATGTAGTAATCCACTCCAAACTTCAACAAGTGAGAAGTACGGTCAGCAATACTCAAAATATCCTGACCCGTGCGTTCTACCGTTCTATTAATGAATCCGTTGGTAACCCCCTTACCTAGCCTATTGCCATAACTTCCATAAAAGTTTGCTTTTCCATTTCTATAATTTAGACTTAAGGAGTTATTATAACGTGCACGCTCACCATAGGTAAAACCAGTATTGATAGTACCATTGAAACCTAAATTGGTATTCTTTTTTAGGGTAATATTAATGATACCACTCATACCTTCAGGATTGAACTTTGCTGAAGGGTTTGTAATCAGTTCAATGGTTTTAATAGAGGTTGATGGTAGCTGCTGTAAGAGTTCACTAGAACTAATATTGGTAGGTTTGCCATCCACAAGAACTCGTACATTTTCATTACCCCGTAAAGACAATTCTCCGTCCTGAGTAATACTGACCGATGGTATATTACCCATAATATCACTCGCCGAGGCTCCTGCAGTAGTAAGGTCTTTACCTACATTTATAACTTTTCTGTCAATCTTTTGCTCAATAGTGGAGCGTTCCGCCGTAACTTCCACTGCTTCAAGAGCAACAGCATCCTCCTCAATATAAAGAGCTCCTAGACCTAACTTTCGATTATTCTTGTCTATAGTTACCAATTGAATATCAGTCTTATAACCAATGAATTGTACTTCAAAAGTATAGGTGCCGTAGGGCACTTTTGTTATGGAAAAAATACCAGTATCGTTGGTGATTCCTCCTGTAACAATGGCATCGCCTGATTTTACAACTACATTGGCATACGGAATAGGCTCTTGTGTTTTCTTGTCTTTAACTTCTCCTGTAATACTTCCTTGCCCGTAGCATGAAATAGCAACGAAGCAACCAAATAATATTATTAATAGCTGTCTCATTCCTACTTATCCTGAATTAAATGAATTTCCGCGTTCAATTGAACTTCGCTGCCAAGGGCCATTTTTGCAGGTGGGTAGTTGGAACCAACCTTAAAATCATCTCGGTTTATACTGCCTGTAACGGATATAAATCTGTTATTGGTTTTAAATCTTGGATGAATAAAACTACCCTTATCAATCCCTTTTAGAACAACAGACTTTGTGATACCCGACATGGTGAAATCACCTTTTATTTCATAAGTTTTATCTCCTGTTTTTTTAATGGTGGTGCTTTTGAAGTTTATTTCAGAATATGACTCAGCATCAAAGAAATCCCTACTCCTCAAATGTTTGTCGCGGTCCTTTTGATTGGTGTTTATAGAAGCTGTCTCTATGGTAATGTTCACTGTTGTTAACACTTCATTTTCTTCCATAAAAGAACCAGAATAGCTATCAAAAACACCTTTTATTGTTCCCACTTTAAAGTAAGAGATATCAAAACTGATAGCAGAATGACTTGGGTCTATCGTCCATTTGGATTCTTGCGCAGTTATTGAGAACGACGTGAATAAGATTACTAAGGATGTTGCTAGTAAATTTGACTTCGACATAATATTCCTTTTAAACTGTTTCATTTTATGATTTTATTTGATTTTAAGGTGAAACTAGAAGTAACATTCTCATCTTTTAGAAGTAGTGGTTAGAGCGGCTTTTGGCGGTGCCAAAAGGCTTGTATGAGAAGTTCAAAGCTTTTGTCTACGGATAGTTAGTTTTTGACATCGTTTGATGGTAATCCGTAGTATATTTTTAAAACACCCTACATAGATTTGTACCTTTGGAGCAATAGGGATTTATATGTTTCAAAAGATTCAGAATTTTCTAGAGGTCTCTAAGTTCAAATACTTAGTCTTTGGGCTATTGGCGTTTATATTTTCAGTCGCAACCTCAAGTTGGTATTATACCAACACGTATGAACTTGTAGTTACATTTAGCATAAGAGCAGGATTGCAGATGGCTATGGCTTTTGTAATTCTGGAATTTTTAATCCCGAAGCTTTTGCACAAAGAGAAAACAATTGTCTTTGGAATTTCTATCGCCATAACTTTGATTACTTTTTACGCGATTTGCACGGCAATTTACATGTATTATTTTGAGCCAACTTTTCCTGCAACCTATGTAAATTATATTAAGCGATTTACCAATACTTCTTTTATGGGAAGGCTAATGAATATTGGAGAGTTCATATTCAAAAGTCTCTATTTACTATATCCTACATTTTTACTGTTGGTGCTAAAACTTTATGCAGAAAAACAACGGTTGTTAAAGTTAAATGAGCAAAAGAAAACTGCAGAATTGATTGCGTTAAAAAATCAACTAAACCCACATTTTCTATTTAACACCTTAAACAATCTATACGCTTTAGCATTAAAAAAGTCTGATGACACCCCAAAAGTCATCCGGAAACTATCCGAGATTTTAGATTATATCCTGTATCGTTGTAATGCTCCCTATGTTGCATTGGATAAAGAGATTGAGCTTATTGATAACTATCTATCCTTAGAAAAAATACGGTATGCAGATAGGGTTAAAATTTCGTTCAGCAAAAATGTTACAGGTCAAGAAAAAGTAGCTCCCTTACTGTTGCTCACCTTTGTGGAAAACGCTTTTAAACATGGAGTTGCTAATGAAATAAGCCAGGCACATATAAATATCAACATCTCTAAAAAGAATGAAGCGTTGCTCTTTAGCGTTGAAAACAGTAAACCTACAGTTGCGGAGAATGTGCCTAATAAAGAATCCATAGGACTCAAAAACATAAAGAAACAATTGGAACTTTTATACCCTAAAGCGTACGACCTCATTATAAAAAATGGTAAAACCACCTTTTCTGCCAATCTAAAATTAGCGCTGGTATGAGTTATCAATGTGTAATTATTGATGATGAGCCTTTGGCAAGGGAATTACTTGAAGGGTATTTAGAGAAAATCCCTGATTTTAAACTCATTGCCTCCTGTTCTAGCGCCATTGAAGCAAGCGGATTCTTAAACAAGAATAAAGTAGATCTTTTGTTTTTGGACATTGAGATGCCTGTGCTAAAAGGCACAGACTTTTTTAAGAACTTGGTTCACAAACCAGAAGTAATATTTACTACTGCGTACCGAGATTATGCGGTAGACGGATTTGAGTTGAACGCTTTAGATTATTTATTAAAGCCAATTTTTTTTGAGCGTTTCTTCTCAGCAATTCAAAAATTCCTCAAACAAAAACAAACTAATATTGAAGGGCAATTAGCGCATACAAAATTGAGCAAAACCAGTTACTTATTTGTAAACAAGGCCAAAAAACAAATCAAAGTAGTGTTTGATGATATCTTGTATATAGAAAGTTTAAAAGATTATATCAAAATACATTTTAAAGAGGGGGAGCCACTTCAGGTAAAAGAAAGTATTTCCGCCTTTGAAAAACGTATTGATAATCGCTTTATTCGTTTACATCGTTCATACATTGTGAATAGTGAAAAAATTACAGCCTACACTAAAAACGATGTCGAAATAGAACGTTTAGAAATCCCGATTGGAAACAACTACAAAGATAATATGCTTCCATTTTTAAAATCAATTTAAGAATAAGTGTCTTTTACTCATATTGACTATAGACTATCTAAGTTTTCGTTAGACGTATTATTTTTTGCCTCGAAAGCCTCTAGAATATGATGATATAGGTACGTATACTGTATGCGTACCCATCTCAGGTCCTTTTCTTTTGTAACATTTTCAAGTCCATATAGCTTAGCTGCATGAAATTAAAACTTAAAAAATTTAGTATGAGACGAACAAAATTAATTCCAGTAGTTGTAGCTTTTTTTCTTGGAGGGTTATTGGCAAGCGCACAATCAAAAACCATAACCTTTAAAAAAGGAGAAGTTTTAGATATCCTTTTGTTTACTGGAAAACCAGAAATGGGAAAACTATTTCCTAGGTATAAAGAAACCGCTTTTGACTTTGCCCTTAAAACAGGATATAAGCCGCAACCTATTCTTGCAATTGCCGAAACCACGCAAGGTGGACTTCAGCCAGGTTCATTTGTTTTTGGTAAATGGATAAACCTATCCAGCAGGAAAAAGTTCCTGAATGAAATTACTACTCAGGTGCCGGATTTTCATGAGCAACGTAGAGCCATGTGGTCTTCATTTTATCTTGCCTATTATGAGATGCGAAATGACATCTCTTTTGATTTGAATCCCGAGAAAGTTATTGTAGTCACTGCCTATTGGGAAGACGAGAGTAATACTTTTTTAACTTTTAAAAAAGAGTGGCTTAAAAAAGCCAAAAATAAAGGAGGGAGAGTACTTTTGGAATTAAATGAAGCAATGTCTTCCGTAGGCTATATGTACAAACCAAATTATGTAGTTCTTACCGAATGGGACAACAGAGCTGACTTTGAAGTATTTAAGAAAGAAAACCTTAAAATGGGAGAAAAAGGAATTCAGAATGTGAACCAGTTTATTATTAAATAAATATTAGTGCTGGCAAGCTATTTTAAGCTTGCCAGCTTTCTTTTGGTTATGGAAATATTGGTAAATCAGTTAGTGTATTTTGGCTTTTTCCAAAGCCTATTGTTATTGGGGGTGTACTTATTCTCTGTAAAGAATCGAAAAAATATTAACGGCTATATTGCCTTTTTGATTTTTGTACTATTCATTGGTTTGTTGGGGCGTGTATTATATGTATCCCAAATATTTGGAGCTAATTTTAGGTTTATCACCTTATCTGAATTTGCTATTTTACTTTTTGGAACAACGGTTTTTCTTTTTACAAAGTCTTCTCTTAACGGTAGGAAGTTTGTAGTCAAAGATTTGATTCATTACATTCCAGGAATTGTTTATATTCTGATAGTTATCTTCTATTTTATGATTCCTTCTGATGAAGTGATCGTCGCTCGAATAGAAAGAGGAGAACTATATACAGTTGTAAGTATTTTAGTTGGCATTGGGCTAGTGTTTAACTGTGTGTATTGGGTATTAAGTTTAAGGCAATTTTTACGATTTAGGAGCGGCCTCAAAAATGAATTGAGTTACACAATTAAAACGCAGTTTTTCTTGAATTTTTTGATTGCTATCGGAATCTGTCTCTTGGTTTGGATTGGGATTTATCTAACCAGTCTTTTCGGGAACGAAACCATAGAGCGTGACGCACGTAAATTTATTTGGCTGGGAATTGCTTTTATCGTTCTTTTTATCGCTTATTATGGTATGCTAGCGCCAGATTTATTTAGAATTCAATCTTTTAATCACACTCAAAAATATAGTCAATCCAAGCTGAACAATACAGATTTAGACATATTAAAAACACAGTTAGAACAAATGATGATTGCTAAAAAACCGTATTTAAATAACAAACTCATGAAGGCAGAACTGGCCTCCATGTTGGGTGTTAGCAATCCGGAACTAGCCAGGTTACTTAATGAGCGTATTGGCATGAATTTCTTTGATTTTGTAAATTATTATAGAATAAAGGAGTTTATTAGTTTAGCTAAAACGGACAAGGCCAAGGAGCTTACGTTTTTTGGTTTGGCGCAAGAAGCTGGGTTTAATTCAAAAACAACTTTCAATAAATCGTTTAAGAATTTGATGGGGGTAGCTCCCTCAGAATATTTTTTAAAAAATTAAAGCTTTTTTGCTTCTTTAAATTAAATAATGATTATTGAGATTGCACTCAAGGATTAACTAAGTCTTTGATTCATTTTGAACATAAAAAAGCTTCACTTACAAATTCAAGAAAATTTGACTTGACGTGAAGCTTTTCTTTTTTTTTTGTGACCACGGAGGGATTCAAACCCCCGACCGTTGGAGCCGAAATCCAATGCTCTATTCAGCTGAGCTACGTGGCCAATTTTTGTTTCAGAAATTCTCTTCCTGAACCAGATTTAAAATATTTTTCTCTATCGCGAGCTAAAGCTCTTGAATCATATTTTTCAAAATAAGCCAAATCCCAAGGAGCATATCCTTTTGTTGACTTAACTTTTCCTGCATTATGTTCACTCACTCTTCGCTCCAAATTCTGGGTCATCCCTTTATATAATCTCCCATCTAGTCGACTCTTTATAACGTAAACACAAAACATCATACTTTAAAACTAATGCTCCCTGCCTGCCGGCAGGCAGGTATTCAGCTGAGCTACGTGGCCTTATTTTCCTCTAAGAACTAAGTTTTTGTTTTACAATAGTAGAAATGGTTTTTCCATCTGCCTGCCCCGCTAATTCTTTAGAAACTATACCCATAACTTTACCCATATCCTGCATTCCAGATGCACTTATGCTATCAATAGTTTGGACAACCACCTTCTCTATTTCCTCTTCCGTTAATTGTTCCGGTAAGAACTTTTCTATTACAGCAACTTGCGCTAATTCTGGCTCTGCTAAATCACTCCTGCCTTGCTCCGTGAAAATTGCTGCACTATCCTTACGCTGTTTCACCAATTTCTGTACTAATTTAACTTCATCTTCCTCAGAAAGTGCTCCTCCCGCACCTTTATCAGTTTGAGCTAATAAAATCGCAGATTTAATTGCACGCAATGATTCTAAAGCAACTGAATCCTTAGCTTTCATGGCTGCTTTCATCTCTGTCATTACTTTTTCTTGCAAACTCATTTTCATCCTATTTTGGGCAGCGAAGATAAAAAATAAACCCGAAAGTATGTTTCATCTTTCGGGTTTAAACGTTCCATTAGAATGGAAGCAAACTAAACACTACTAATCAACATTATCATGTAAAAATGAGTTATTTGAACGTAATTGAATTTCATCATTACTGTCCTCTCCCAAACTCATCCTTGATACTTTTTGCTCTTTTGGCGCTTCATCCAAATCAACACCTTGGCGTTTATAAGCTGGTTGTTTTTCAATTTCGTCAATACTGTTTCGGTTATTCTGAAACTTGTAATTAAAGTTCTTTAGCTTTTTTCTGCGCTCATCGGCCCTATCCTTCAATAGATCATTAATTGAGCTATTAAAAGGATCCACTTGTTTTGACGCATCTCCTTCAGCAGAAGCTTCAGCTTTAATAGTCTTCTTTTCAAAAACTAATTCGTCCTCCACCAACTTAGGCTCATGAGTTTCCGCAACCGACCTAGCTCCGGTCAATTGTGTTTCCAACTCCATATACTCTTCAAGGTTATAGCGTGTCTCTCCCTCTTTGTTATAGTCAATTACCGGGTTAACCTCTACATACTCATTTACATCTATATCTTTTACTTCTTCACCCAAATCAAAAGTGATTGTATTCTCTTTTTCAGCCTCCTCATCTTCATTGTTGATAGGCATATCAAAAGTTAAAGCAAATTGGTCTTCCTCTTCCTTAGCTGAAACTATCTCTGGATCTACAACTTCAATATCATTTAAAATATTTTTTGCTTCAATTATGATAAAATCATCATCATGATTTTCGGCAATAACTTCTTCAACAGGCTCCGAAACCACTTCTTCATAAAACACATTAAAGTTCCTGATATAATTTGTAGTTTCAATTAAATCAGATTCTGGAGCTTTAATTTCTGGCTCTTCAACTTCTTCTTCTAGTTGGTGTTTTATAACTGGTTCCTCCTCTAGAGAAACATTAATGTCAAAATTTGGTTTAGTTTTCTCAGCAGTTAAGTCATGCACTGCCTTTTGCTCATCTTCAAGCGTATGAATAATACGTTTTGATTCTGTATTTACAATATCATCTTGTTGATCGCTTGCAAAACCTGTTGCTATAATAGTCACAGCAATAGCATCTCCTAAGGCTTCATCTTCACCAATACCCATGATGATATTAGCACCATGACCTGCTTCTAACTGGATAAAATCGTTGATTTCTCCAATTTCATCAATGGTAATTTCTTGGCTACCAGAGACAATAAGCAACAACACATTTTTAGCACCTGCTATCTTATTATCATTAAGTAACGGAGAATCCAAGGCTTTTGAAATAGCTTCATTAGCACGAGCAGAACCCGAAGCATTTGCAGAACCCATAATAGCCGTACCACTATCAGATAATACAGTCTTAGCATCCCTAAGGTCAATATTTTGAGTATAGTGATGCGTTATTACTTCTGCTATGCCTTTAGCGGCAGTAGAAAGCACTTCATCTGCCTTTGAGAAACCAGCTTTATACCCTAAGTTTCCATAAATATCACGGAGCTTGTTATTATTTATAACAATTAAAGAATCTACATTATCACGTAATTTCTCGATACCAGATTGTGCTTGCTTGCAACGTGGCATACCTTCAAATTGGAATGGCGTTGTTACAATACCTACAGTTAGGACTCCCATTTCTTTTGCTGCCTTGGCAATAATTGGAGCGGCACCCGTACCTGTTCCTCCACCCATACCAGCAGTAATAAATACCATTTTCGTAGTATGTTCCAACATACTCTTTATATCTTCCATGCTTTCCATAGCCGCCTGTTCACCAACTTCTGGATTTGCACCTGCTCCCAAACCTTCAGTTAAAGAAACTCCTAATTGAATTTTATTGGGGACTGGACTATTTTCCAATGCTTGCGCATCTGTGTTACAGATTATAAAATCGACGCCGTTAATTCCTGCTTGGAACATATGATTAATGGCATTGCTGCCACCGCCACCTACGCCAATAACCTTAATCACATTACTTTTGTTCTTAGGTAAATCAAAAGCGATATTGTCAAATTCGTTGCTTTTACTCATGGGTGCTCTTTTTATTGATGATATTTTATTCTGCGTTATCTAAAAAGTCTTTCAATTTTTCTGACCATTTATCAAAAATGGATTTGCGTTCTTTATGCATTGTATTTCCTGAAACTGAAGCTTGTGCATGTTCCTCAACTAATACACCTTCTAGCTCTTGCTCTTGAGGGTCTAACTCTGGCATAGCGTTTTTAGCATTGGTTTCCAATGCATTCATTAATAAGCCAACTGCAGTAGCATATAAAGGACTTGCTATTTCCTCATCAGAATCTCCGGCTAAATGCTCATTCGGATAACCAATTCTGGTATCCATTCCAGTGATATATTCAACAAGCTGTTTTAGATGCTTTAATTGACTTCCACCTCCTGTTAATACGATACCTGCTATCAATTTTTTCTTTTGTTCCTCGTGACCGTAATTCTTTATCTCTACATATACCTGTTCTACAATCTCAACTACCCTTGCATGAATAATTTTGGATAAGTTCTTTAGTGTTATCTCCTTTGGTTCACGTCCTCTTAATCCAGGAATAGAAACAATCTCATTGTCTTTGTTTTCTCCTGGCCAAGCAGAACCAAACTTCATTTTTAATAGTTCAGCTTGCTTTTCAATAATGGAACAACCTTCTTTTATATCTTCTGTTATAACATTCCCTCCAAATGGAATAACTGAGGTATGACGAATAATGCCATCCTTAAAGATTGCTAAATCCGTAGTTCCCCCACCTATATCTATTAAAGCTACTCCTGCTTCTTTTTCTTCTTGACTTAAAACAGCTTCAGCAGATGCTAAAGGCTCTAATGTGATATTTGCCAAATCTAGCCCTGCACTTTTAATGCAACGACCAATATTCTTAATAGACGAAACCTGACCTACAACTACATGAAAATTAGCTTCTAATCGACCCCCATACATTCCTATGGGTTGTTTTATTTCTGACTGACCATCTACCTTATATTCTTGTGGCAGTACATGAATAATCTCTTCACCAGGAAGCATTACCAACTTATAAACTTGATTACAGAGTTTATCTAAATCCTCATCGTTAATTACCTCTTCTGCATTTGGTCGTGTAATGTAATCGCTATGCTGCAAGCTTCTAATATGCTGCCCAGCAATACCAACAACCACAGAACCAATTTTTAAGCCTGAATTAACCTCAGCTTGTTCAACTGCTTGTTGAATTGAAGAAATAGTCTGCGTAATGTTATTAACAACACCACGATGCACACCTAAACTTTTAGACCTACCAGTACCTAAAATTTCAATTTTACCGTACTCGTTTTCTTTTCCAATAATGGCTACAATTTTAGTTGTACCAATATCTAACCCAACTGAATAATTACCCTGTTCCATACTTTATATTTTGGTGCAAACCACTTGGTTTTCAAATTCTAAACTAACTACTGCGTACTTTTTCAATGTCTTATCCTTTGCGGCTTTCACATAGAATGCCATAAAGTTTTTGAATTTTTCATCAAGATTTTCTACACCGCCCAAATTCACTACAAAATTCTCTACTCTCAATTTTAATTGATACTTACCTTCTTCTTCTATATGAATTCCAATTACATTCTTTCTAAGAAAATCATCTTCATTCACAAACTCCAAAATAACATAAGCATCCTCTAGGGTTTTCCCAGTAATTTTACCTGTTATGATAGGCACTCTTGCTGAGTGATGCCTTGATAAAGGCATGCGATTTCCCGTATCATCCAAATAGAATTTAGAGATTCCCTCAACCCTTCCAATAGGTTTACGCTGAACAATTTTAGAAATAAGCTCTCCCTCAATTGAGAGATAGACTTGGGCATTCTCAACCATAGGATTAGACTTAATCACCTTCTCTATGGTATTCAAAACTACTTGTTCTTTTGCCCTATTTTTTACGCTCCCATAATTTTGTATTAACAATTTATTAACCGAATCCTCAGTTAAGTATAAATTGTTGTCTCCCAAAAACTTAATAGAAATATTAGCTACTTTTTTCTGTTTACTCCTATGATCTGCGAAGCCATAAAGTCCTCCAATTGTTAAAATCAGACTTGTAATTTTTATGTAATTCCAATTAACTCGCATAAGCCAATTCTTTTTTTAATTTAGAAACTTCAAGACCTATATCTCCCGCTCCCATAGTCACTAAAACATCTGGTTTAGAGCTTATAATGGCAGACAACAAGTCTGACTTCTCTATTAATTTCTTATTTGAATTATCAATTTTTTCGAGCAACCATGTTGATGTTACTCCAGCTATAGGCTCTTCTCTTGCAGGATAAATATCCAATAACAAAACCGTGTCAAATTTTGATAAACTGGCTGCAAACCCCTCTATGAAATCTTGAGTCCTTGAATATAAATGCGGTTGAAAAACAACAGTTACCTTTTTATTTGGATGCATTTCAGAAACCGCTTGGTGCACAGCATCTATTTCCGTAGGGTGATGCGCATAGTCATCAATAAAAACAAAGTCTCCTTCCTTAATTTGATAAGAAAACCTGCGTTGCACTCCTTTAAAGGAAGCTAACGCTTCAGCTAAGCGGCGCGGCTGGGAAATGGCCTGCGCCGCCATTGCAAAAGCAGCTAATCCATTAAGCAAATTATGCTTCCCCGGTTTACTAAAACGAACATTTTTTAATGTTTCTTCCGGAGTTTTCAAATCAAATATGTAGGTGCCATGTTCAATTACAATATTTGTGATGCAATAATCTGATGCATCATCCAAGCCGTAAGTAATACCCTGTATTGGTAATCCATTACGAACTAACAATTTTCCATTAGGTTTTATCTTTTGAGCAAATTCTCTAAAAGACTTTTTTATTTCTTCATCAGAGCCATAGATATCTAAATGGTCTGCATCCATGGAAGTGATGCAAGCAACATCTGGAGAAAGTTGTAAAAATGAACGGTCATATTCATCTGCTTCTACAACTGAATACTCTGTACCCTCTAAAACAAAATTGCTATTAAAGTCTTCTGAAATTCCTCCCAAGAATGCAATCAATGGAGTCTGTGTTTCTTTTAGTAAGTGCGCTAGAATACTAGATGTTGTAGTTTTACCATGGGTGCCGGCTACTGCAAAACAAAACGTATCTCTTGTAATAATACCTAACACTTCAGAACGCTTTTTAACTTGAAAACCAGCGTTTACATAATATTGAAGTTCGCTATGGCTTCTAGGGACGGCAGGAGTGTATACTACAAGTGTATGCTCTGAGTTCTTATATACCTCTGAAATTAGACTTGTATTATCTTCAAAATGAATGTCAATTCCCAATTCCATTAATTCTTCAATTAATGGTGTTTTTGTTTTATCGTAACCTGCTACATTCTTATCTATAAATTTGAAATAACGAGCCAAAGCGGACATTCCAATGCCTCCAATGCCAATAAAATATACGTTATGTATGTCTTTCAAATTCATTTTAATAATTTCTCAATTTCATCAACGATAGCAGATGTGGCATTTGGTAAAGCCAGTTTTTTAATATTATCTGCTAAACTCTTTTGCATTTCTACTGAAGAAACCAATTCCTTAAAAACCGATTCAAAATCAGTTTCCAAATCTTTCTCTCTAATTAAAATTGCAGCATCTTCTTTTACTAAGGCTTCTGCATTTTTTGTTTGATGGTCTTCTGCTACATTAGGTGAAGGAATAAATACAGTTGGCTTACCTACCAAACATAATTCCGATACAGAACCGGCGCCTGCTCTAGAAATTATAGTATCAGCTCCGGTGTATGCAAAATCCATTTTATTTAGATAGGCCTTTACTTTTACAGTTTTAGAATCATATTTTTTATACTCATCATAATATAATTTCCCACACTGCCATAGGACCTGAATACCTTGGTCATCAAAGAGGTTTAGTTCTTTTTCTACTAGTTGATTTATACGTCTTGCGCCCAGACTTCCACCTAAGATTAATACCGTATGCTTATTTGATTCTAAATCAAAAAAAGCTAAGGCTTCATTCTTGTCAACTATAATATCAATTAAATCTGAACGAACCGGGTTTCCTGTTTTTAGTACTTTTTCTTTAGGAAAAAATTGCCCCATATTATCATAAGCAACGCATATTCTTTCTGCCTTACTTGCCAATAATTTATTTGTAATCCCCGCAAATGAGTTCTGCTCTTGTAACACATAAGGGATTTTTGCGCCAGCAGCCATTTTTAATAATGGTCCACTTGCAAAACCTCCAGTGCCAATAGCGACATTAGGCTGAAACTGTTTTACTATTTTGCGTGCTCTTAACAAACTACTAATTAGTTTAATTGGAAACATTACATTTTTCAATGTTAGTTTCCGTTGTAATCCACTTATCCAAAGTCCTTCTATCTGATATCCAGCCTGAGGAACTTTCTCCATTTCCATTTTATTTTTTGCTCCAACAAACAAGAATTCTGCATCTGCATACCTTCGCTTCAACTCATTTGCTATTGCAATGGCAGGGTAAATATGCCCTCCCGTACCTCCTCCAGAAAGTATGAACCTATAATTGCCCACTTAATACTTCTAAAGGATTTGTATCGTCAATTTCTGAGGATAATAGCTCCTCTTGCTTTTTATCACTTGCACTCAATACAATACCTATAGCAAGACACGTCATCCAAATAGATGTACCTCCCATGCTTATTAATGGTAAAGGTTGTCCCGTAGTAGGAAATAATTGCACTACTACCGCCATATTTATAAATGCTTGAAATACTATTGGTAATCCTACCCCTATGACTAATAGTTTTGCAAAAACTGTTTTTGCAGAATTAGCAACCACTACAATCCTAAACAGGAGCAGTAAGTAGAAAAACAACAACCCCAAACCTCCAATTAAGCCATATTCTTCTATGATAATAGCGAATATAAAATCTGATTCGCTTTGTGATAAACTATTCTTCATTACACTTTTACCAGCGCCTTTTCCAAAAAGTCCACCTTGTGCTACCGCCATCTTTGCATCATTAGCTTGTCGCATAGCATCTGCGCTTGCTTCCTCTGGATGCATAAAAGTTTCTATCCTAGTCTTCCAAGTTCCTGCTCTATCTGGCAATGATTCGGTTGCATTAAACAATACAAACAAAAACATGCTTGCCATTACAATTCCTGTACCCGTAATTACAAAAAGGTATTTAAGTGGGTAACCCCCTAAAAAACATATGATTAATGCTAAAAATCCTACAATAGCCGCAGTTGAAAAGTTAGCCGGTAGAATTAAACCAACCACCAAACAAACTGGTAACCATAGCGGTAAAATGCTTTCTGAAAAAGTGATTTTAGTATCTCTTATCTTGCTTAAGTATCTCGCAATCCAAATCATTAATACCACCGTGGCTAATGTGGATGTTTGAAACCTAACCCCAATAAAAGGTATTGGTATCCAACGATTAGCGCTAACACCTCCGATGTTTGTTTCAACTGTTAAAGTGTATCCCAACAGTACCAATACAATTGGCATTGCTATTAGTACTAATCCCTTAAAATAGTGAGTAGGTATACGATGCACCGCATAAACAATCATAAAACCTAAAAACAATAAAACACCGTGCTTAAGCAAATGGCTAATAGTTGTACCACTGTCCTTTACATATACCAGGTTAGTACTGGCGCTATAGACTGGTAAGAATGAGAACAAGGCCAAGAGGGCAACAATTGCCCAAATCGCTTTATCTCCCCTTAAGTTTCTCAACAGTGCCAACATTACTACTTATAATTTTTTAATTGCTGCTTTAAATTGATTCCCTCTATCTTCATAATTTTTAAAAAGGTCAAAACTTGCACAGGCTGGTGACAACAATACCGTATCACCTCGCTCTGAAACTTTATAAGCGACCTTAATTGCTTCCTCCATTGAAAAGGTTTCTACTAAAGGTTCCACCACATTCCCAAAAGCTTCAATAAGTCTTGAGTTATCAAGCCCTAAACAGATAATTGCTTTAACCTTTTCACGAACCATAGGCATCAACTCATTGTAATCGTTTCCTTTATCTACACCTCCTACAATCCAAACAATTGGCTTTTTAATCCCTTCTAGAGCATAATACGTTGCATTAATATTAGTTGCCTTAGAATCATTCACGTATTCAACATGATTTATCTTTAGCACCTTTTCTAAACGATGTGGAGCGCCTTGAAAGTTTTGTATGCTATTTAGAATAGTCTCTTTACGAACATTCACTAAAAGTGACGCAAGACTTGCCGCCATGGCGTTTTTTACATTATGTTGCCCTTCTAAGGCTAAAAAATCTGTGCTCATTTTCAATGTTTTAGGTTCTATATGTATTCTTATTTCATTATTAACTAACCATGCCCCCCATTCCAGTTCTCGCTCAAGGGAAAAAGGGACTAATTTGGATTGAATTGGATGTTCTTTTAACCAGTTTACTATTACATCATCATCTGCATCATAAATCAGGTAATCGTTCGCATCTTGATTTTTAGTAATTCTGAATTTAGATGCTACGTAATTTTCAAACTTATAATCATACCGATCTAAATGATCAGGCGTAATATTGGTTATAATGGCAACTTTTGGCTTAAAATCTAGCACTCCGTCTAGTTGAAAGCTGCTTATTTCTAGCACGTAATGACTAAAATCATTCTCTGCAACCATTTTAGCATAGCTATCACCTATATTACCCGCCATTCCAACATGCAAACCAGCTGCTTTTAATAAGTGATTGGTTAGCATTGTAGTAGTGGTTTTCCCATTACTACCTGTTATTCCAATTAAGGTGGCATCTGTATATTTTGATGCAAATTCAATTTCAGAAATAACTGGAATGCCATTCTCTAGTAATTTTTTTACCAAAGGAACACTATCCGGTATTCCAGGGCTTTTCATTACCAAATTGGCATTTAGGATTTTAGCTTCTGTATGTTGCTTTTCCTCCCATTCAATCTCAAAATGTTCAAGAACTTTTTTGTATTCTTCTTTTATTTCTCCTTTATCAGAAACAAAAACTTCATATCCTTTCTGTTTCCCTAATATTCCCGTTCCTACGCCACTTTCTCCGCCACCTAGAACTACCAACCGTTCCATCTTATCGTATTTTCAATGTGACAATACTTACTATAGCAAGCATAATCCCAATAATCCAGAATCGGGTTACTATCTTACTTTCGTGATAAGATTTCTTTTGATAATGATGGTGTAATGGCGCCATTAAAAATATTCTCTTGCCTTCGCCATACTTTTTCTTGGTATGCTTAAAATATCCCACTTGCAACATCACTGAAATAGATTCTGCAAAGAAGATTCCGCATAAGACCGGAATAAGTAATTCCTTTCTAACAATAATTGCTATTACAGCAATTACACCACCTATTGTTAAACTACCCGTATCACCCATAAAAACCTGAGCGGGATAGGCGTTATACCATAAAAAACCAACTAATGCTCCAACAAATGCAGCTATAAATACCAATAACTCCCCTACTCTTGGGATATAAAAAATGTCTAGGTAAGCTGAGAATTCAATATTTCCCGATACCAGTGCAAAAATTCCTAGGGTAAGCACAATTATGGCTGAAGAACCTGCTGCTAATCCATCTATTCCATCCGTTAAATTAGCCCCATTGGAAACGGCCGTAACTATTAAAATCACCACTGGAATAAATATTAACCAAGCATACTTTTCTAATCCCTCACCTGCCCATGAAATAAAGTCTGCATAATCCAATTCATTCCCCTTAAAGAAAGGCACATTAGTTTTGGTAGATTTTTTCTCTTTTCCAATTACCCTTTCAACCTTAAAATCCTGAGTAATCATGGTTCCATCCTTCTCTTTCATGGTAACTTCTGGATGAAAATAAAGTGTTGCACCAACAATTAAGCCCAGAACCACTTGTCCTAAAACTTTAAATCTTCCTTTTAATCCCTTCTTGTCTTTCTTAAAGATTTTAATATAATCATCAACAAACCCAATAATCCCCATCCATATGATAGTAACTATGAGCAGAATAATGTAGATATTCATAATATCTGCAAATAACAATACTGGGATTAACGTAGATATTATAATAATAAGCCCGCCCATGGTTGGTGTACCCGCCTTTTCTTTCTGTCCATCTAAACCTAAGTCTCGTACACTTTCCCCTATCTGCTTTGCTCGTAAAAAGAGAATTATGCGTTTACCATAAATCATAGCAATCAACAGTGAAAAAAGCACAGCCATACCAGCTCTAAACGTCTGGAACTGAAATAATGATGCTCCAGGCAATTGGTATTGTTGTTCTAAAAATTCAAAAAGGTAGTACAGCATTACTACATTATTTATTTAAACTGTTGAGCGCTGCTTTAACTTCCTTAAAGTCATCAAAGTCGATACGCTTTCCATTTGTTTCCTGATAATTCTCATGACCTTTACCTGCCACGAGTATGATATCATTGGCTGAAGCCAACTTGCAAGCTGTTTTTATAGCTTGCTTTCTATTTTCTATAACTAAAATCTTCTTCGCATTCTGTGGTTCTACACCTGCTTCCATTTCTTCAATTATCACCTCCGGTGATTCTGTTCTAGGATTGTCAGAAGTGAAAATGGCTTGGTTACTCATTTCTGAAGCGATATGACCCATAACCGGACGCTTAGACTTATCACGGTCACCACCACACCCCACTACGGTGATGACGTTTTCATTTCCAGTCCTCAATGCGTTGATGGTAATCAACACATTTTTAAGCGCATCCGGCGTATGGGCATAATCAACTATAGCCGTAATTTTCTCTTTCGATATAAAATATTGAAACCTTCCATCCACATTTTCCAACTCACTAATTAATCTTAGAATTTCTAGTTTTTCCAATCCTAGAATATCAGCAGTTGCATAAATGGCTAAAAGGTTATATGCATTAAAGTCTCCAATTAGTTTTGACCAAAGCTCATTCTCATCAATCTTTAATAATTGACCGTTTAATTGATTTTCCAAAATCTGTCCCCTGTAATCCGCAAATGATTTTAAGGCATAAGTATATTTCTTGGCCTTGGTATTCTGAAGCATTACCATCCCGTTTTTATCATCAAGATTGGTTAGGGCAAATGCCGTTTTAGAAAGCCCATCAAACAGTTGCTTTTTAGTATCTCTATACGCTGCAAATGTCTTGTGGTAATCCAAGTGATCATGAGATAGGTTTGTGAATATTGCACCTTCAAAATGCAAGCCTTCTGCCCTTTTTTGATGAATTCCATGAGAGCTTACTTCCATAAAGCAAAATTCCACTCCTTCTTCACTCATTAAATGCAAATGCCTATTTATAACCATTGCGTCAGGAGTGGTATGGGAAGTGGTATGTTCAGTTTCATCAACCATAATTTTGATGGTAGAAATTAACCCAACCTTATAACCTGCTTTTTTAAATAAACTATATAATAATGTACTTACTGTAGTTTTTCCATTGGTTCCCGTGACACCAACAAGTTTTAAGTTTTTAGAAGGATTGTCATAATAGTTAGAAGCCATTATTGCCAAAGCCTTATTACCATTATCAACTTCTAAATAGGTAATCCCATTTACCAACAATTCCGGGAGTTTCTCACATACAATTGCTTTAGCACCTTGGTCAATAGCCTTCTGTATATACTTATGCCCATCTGTGATTAGACCTTTAATGGCAACAAAGACATCATCCATTTCAACTTTTCTGGAGTCAAAATGAAGGTGATTTATCATAACAGTAGTATTGCCACTCACAGCAGCAAGACTAACGCCATATAATATGTCTTTTAATAGCTTCATGACAACTGTAAGACTATCTTCTTTACTTCATTAATATTTGTACCCTCTGCAACAGATTGTGCTTTCACTTTTCCGTTTCCGTTCACTTCTACCTTTACCCCTAAGTTTTCAAGAATTGCTATCGCATCCATCCCACACATTCCTTTTAAATTGGGAATTTTTCGGTATCCTTTCTGAGCATGCGTATAAAACTTCTTATAGTCTTCTTCTATCTGAACGCTTCCTGCTTTAACTGGCTGAACTTCATCTGCAACTGGTGAAATGGTATGGATTTTTTGCGCCATATCCTTAAAAACTGGCCCTGCAACATCCGCTCCATAAATACCCACTTCTCTATCTGGTTCATGAATGATTACGATACACGAATATTTTGGATTATCAGCTGGAAAGTATCCAACAAATGATGATATGTATTGCAGCTTGTCAGGATCTTTGGCAACATAATTCTTTTGTGCTGTTCCTGTTTTTCCAGCCATGGAAAAATTCTTTGAGTACAAGCCGTTACCGGTACCAAAATCTTGTTCAACTACATCTTTTAAAAGTTGCCTTACTTTTTTAACCGTTTGTTTTGAACAGATTGAAGGATTAATTACTTCTTTCTTGAATTCTTTTAAAACTTTATTCCCTACTCGAGCTTCTTTGATAAATCGTGGTCTAACAAGTTCCCCATTATTAGCAATTGCATTATAGAATGCTAGCGTTTGCATAGGTGTCATAGCAACTTCATATCCATGAGACATCCAAGCCAATGAAATTCCTGACCATCCTTTATCTCCAGGATATCTAATAACTGGCTGTCCTTCACCAACAATAGGCAAATCCAAATCTTTATGAAGCCCCATGTTCATAAGCCGGTCTACATATTTCTTGGGATTTTCTTTGTAGTTTTCGTGAATCATTTTTGCAAAAGCCGTATTTGAGGATAATGCAAATGCTTTTGCCATAGAAATTTTACCATATCCGCCCCATTTGGAATCTCTTACCGTTCTATCATAAATTCTCCATCTTCCTTTTTCGGTATCAAATACTGTACTTGTATCTACCACTTTATCTTCTAAAGCGGCCACCATAGACATTAATTTAAAAGTAGAGCCCGGTTCATGAGACTCACCTACAGCATAATTTAATCTCTCGTAGTATTTCCCTTCTTTAGTTCTGCCTAAATTTGAAATCGCTTTTACCTCGCCGGTTTTGGTTTCCATAACCACAACACAGCCATGGTCTGCCTTGTAATACTCTAGTTGTTTTAGCAGTGCATGATGCGCAATGTCTTGAATATTGGTATTGATAGTAGTAACAATATCGCGACCGTCTTGCGGTTCTACTATATTATCAAACCCTACAGGTTTCCACTCACTACCAGCACTTTTTTGTTTTAATCGTTTACCCTCATTACCTCTTAAAAAATCTTTACCAAAAGCACCATCTAACCCAACTCTAGTAAAATGCCCTTCATCATCTATTTTTTCATAACCAATACTACGCGCAGCCATTCCGCCTAGTGGATATTCGCGAACCACACGATGCGACTCCATAAAACCACCACGATTTGGACCGTATCTAAACAAAGGAAACTTTCGCATCCTAGCATAATCCAAATATTCCACATTACGTGCTATTAATTTGTAACCATTTTTATTTGCACGAGCTTTTCTAAGCATTTGGCGATAATACGATGAAGGCTTGTCAAAAAGAACTCCTAAAGAATCGCACAATGGACCTATGTTTTTGGTCCAATCTTTTTCCTTAACGGTATTCGCATCAAAACGGATTTCGTATTTCGCTACAGAAGCAGCGAGAAGACTACCATCATCAGCATAAATATTACCACGATTGGGTTGAATGGTAAACATTTTCTCTGTCTTGGCCATTGCCATTTCCTTGTAGGTATGGCCTTTTACCATTTGAATATCGACGAGTTTTACCACTACAGCAATTGCAAAGAGAAACAGACCACCAGCAATTAGGTATAGTCTACTCATTATATTTTTCTCTTTTATTGCCACTTAGTTTTCTGTTTTTACGATTATCTTTTGAGGAGGATTCGTTGATGGTTTTAACCCCTTCATTACCACTTCATCTTTTAAAGAAGATTCTAATCTTAATTGCTGTAAATCTCTTCGGTACTTTAAAAACTCACTACGTAGTCCACGAACCTCCTCATTCAACTGAGAGATTTCGTGCACTTTTTTATCCGCCTGGTGACTGCTTGATATCATCATTGCAGCCAAAAAAGAAGCAAAGAGTAAAAAAAGCCAGTTTTTAGGTGCAGCATCAGCTCCAACTAAAAACTTTCCTTTTAATATATCTAATAGTCCTTTTTTCATTTATGCTGAACTCGTTTCAGTATTCTTTTTATTCTAATCACTCCTATTTGCGCTCCGCAATACGAAGCTTTGCGCTTCTTGCTCTATTATTCCTCGCTATTTCTACTGCTGATGGCACTAATAATCCGCCTACTTTTTTTAAAGGAGTATTCGTATTACCATAGAAATCTTTTTCTGCTTCCCCTTCAAATTGCCCATCTCTTATAAACCTTTTTACCAATCTATCTTCTAGGGAGTGGTAACTCATTAAACTCAGCCTTCCACCCTTGTCTAACATGTCCGGAGTTTGCAATAAAAACTCCTTAAGCACTTCTAGCTCCTGATTTACCTCAATCCGAATTGCCTGATAGATTTGAGCCAAAATTTTATTCTCTTTCATTTGCGGCAAAAACCTCTTTAAAACCAACTTTAATTCATCTGTAGTTTTAATAGGCGTATCCCCTCTAGAATCAACTATAGTTTTTGCAATCGCTACAGCATTTCTTAACTCGCCATATTCAAATAATACTTTTGCTAAATTTTCTTGTGAATAGGTATTGACCACTTCATAGGCAGACAACTTGTTGTTCTTACTCATCCTCATATCCAAATCGGCATTAAAACGAATTGAAAAACCACGTTTTGCCTCATCAAATTGATGCGAAGACACCCCAAAATCTGCTAAGATTCCATCAACTTTTAGAATGCCATAGAACTTTAAAAACTGTCTGAGAAATCTAAAATTCTCATTAATCAAAGTGAAGCGTTCATCATCAATCGTGTTTGCCAATGCATCTTCATCCTGATCAAAGGCAAATAATTTACCTTCTTTACCCAGCCTTTTTAATATTTCCTTGGAATGACCTCCGCCACCAAAGGTGACATCCACATACACTCCATTTTCTTTAATGTTTAATCCGTCTACTGACTCTTTTAACAGCACCGGATTATGGTACGAATCACTCGTCAACATCAAAAATATTTTCCGCTATCGCTTCATAATCTTCATCAGACATAGACTCAAGCGTCGCTTCATATTTTGCCTTATCCCAAATCTCAATTTTATCGTGAGAAGCGTTCAACACCACTTCCTTACCAATACCCGCAAACTCAACTAAATTCTTTGGAATTTGTACTCGACCTGTCTCCTCATCCACTGGAATTTCTTTTAGACCAGCAGTAAACTTCATTAAAAACAACTCAAATTGTTTTCCGCGACCTCCCTTTTTCATCACTTTCTGCATCACTTCATCAAACTTTACTTTAGGATGAAGTTCCAAGCAAGTTTTAAATACAGAGCGCTTAATCACAAACTCATCCTTTATAAAAGGAAAAAGCTTATTCTTTAACGAAGTAGGTAGATTAATTCTTCCCTTCGCATCAGCTTTGCATTCGTATTGTCCGACGATTGAAGTCAACTAAAAATGTGTTAATTATAATTAATAACTCAAATATATAGATTTTATTTGCAGAAATTTCCACAAATATCCACTTTGTTAATAAATTTTCCACTCTAGAAATTACAAATCCTAACTTCTTACTAGAAAAAAACAATTCAAAAAACTGATTTTTCCACTTTAGCAGGTTCTAAAATGAAAGATTCCGAATGATATGAAATGCCTATATTTGCCGTTCTTGACCGAACTCATTTAGATGGAAAACCAAATTATTTCTGAAGGCCAATACAAGTACATTGAAATTGGCGACGGAACACCTATAATTATCCTGCATGGATTAATGGGAGGTCTAAGTAATTTCCATGGTGTAACCGATTATTTTCCTAAAAAGGGATATAAAGTATTGGTTCCCGAGTTACCTATCTATGATATGCCTATGCTAAAAACTACAGTAAAGAACTTTGCTAAGTTTTTAGAGGGCTTTATAGAATTTAAAGGCTTAAAAGATGTGATTCTTTTGGGGAATTCCCTTGGCGGACATATTGGTTTGTTGCACACCAAAATGTTTCCAGATATGGTTAAGGCATTGGTAATTACAGGGAGTTCGGGTCTTTACGAAAGTGCAATGGGTGATGGTTATCCAAAAAGGGGTGATTACGAGTTCATTAAAAAGAAAGCACAAGATGTTTTCTATGACCCGGAAGTGGCTACTAAAGAGATTGTAGATGAAGTTTTTGCTACAGTTAACGATAGAATGAAGCTGGTAAAAACTTTAGCTATTGCCAAAAGTGCTATTCGCCATAACATGGCAAAAGATTTACCTAAAATGAAAACGCCAACTTGCATTATTTGGGGAGAAAATGACAATGTAACTCCTCCAAAAGTTGCAAAGGAATTCCATGAATTGCTGCCAGATTCAGACCTTTTTTGGATTAAAAAATGTGGTCACGCCCCAATGATGGAACATCCTAACGAATTCAATACTATTTTAGAAGCTTGGCTCACTAAACGAAAGTTCTAGCATTATGAAACGAGCATTAAGAAATTTTTAAAATAAATTCGCAAGAGAATATTTAAAATTTTTAATGCGAGAACGGAGGGTTTACGCACGTTCTTAATTTTATAATTATCTCATTATTAATTACTAAAATTTAAACATGTGAAAATTACTTCGGCTGAATTTGTAATGAGTAATTCAGATGTCGCCAAATGTCCAGCAGCGCCATTACCAGAATACGCCTTTATCGGCCGCTCTAATGTTGGTAAATCCTCGCTTATTAATATGTTGGTGGATAGGAAAAGCTTGGCTAAAACATCTGGTCGCCCAGGTAAAACCCAACTTATAAATCACTTTAAGATAAACAAGAATTGGTTTTTAGTGGATTTACCAGGTTATGGTTATGCAAGAGTATCCAAAAAAGACAAAAAGATATTTCAAAAATACATTACGGAGTATTTTGAAAAGCGGGAGCAACTTGTTTGTTCCTTTGTGCTCGTAGATATCCGTCACGAACCACAGCCTATAGACTTAGAGTTTATGGAATGGCTGGGAACCAATGGAATTCCATTTGCCATAATATTTACAAAAGCGGATAAATTAAAACCAGGGGCTATAGCTAAATATGTGGATAATTATCTAAAACAGCTTTTAGATACTATCTGGGAAGAAGCTCCTCCTCATTTTGTAACCTCCTCAGCAAACAGAACTGGCAAAGAAGCCTTACTAGCTTATATAGATGGTATAAATCGCGACTTCTTTGAGCAGAACAAATAGCTATATTCGTTCTTTTAATAACCTAATAAGCCCTTGGGAAGTCTTTAACTCATTAAGCTCTTGTGTAGTAATTAAAACTTCTAATCCATTATCCCCCGCTACTAGCACTATTGGAAATTCAAATTTATAGCCAAACTTGCTCGCATACTGCTTTGCAAATTCATCTTTGTGAAGAAATACCATTTTATGGAGACTATTTTGTCTAAACTTTTTCCAAGTTCTATTCTCAGAGATTACACCATAGGTAATATCACACAACTTACATTCATAAGTAGAAGGGCTAAAAACTTTATGCATGCTATCTAACACAGCATTTCTTACTCCAGAACTGGCATTGTATATAAATATAATTTCTTTGGAGGTTGCCTTTTTCATTTTATAAAAATACAGACATTATATGCCATACTAGTCGTATAAATCAGTATTTTACATACTTATTTATGTGTTGGCAATCGTTAAACCAAACATGATGGAAAATTTAAAAAAAGTTGAGATTATTATATTCATTTGGATTTTATCTTCTTGTAACGTCTTTGCACAGGACAATATTCAACGTCTGTTTGCAAGCAACTTAGTTGATGTAAAAAAAGAACGTCTTGTAAAGAATGTACTTATAACTATACAAAACGGTAAAATTATTGAAATAGGCGAAAACCCAGATTTATCAAAATTAGATGACTATATTGACCTTTCCGAATATACCCTGCTTCCAGGTCTAATAGATTGTCATACTCACTTAACCAATCCCTATTTCGATAAAACTAAAGATGTATACGAACTGCCTATTGCGTCTTATGGAATACTAGGAACATTGTATGCCAGAAATACGCTTCTGGCTGGATTTACAACTGTTCGAGATGTAGGAGGATATTTTTACAGCGATGTTGCTTTACGTGATGCAATTAACAATAATTGGATTGTAGGTCCAAGAATGTATGTAAGTGGAAAAGCAATTACTATGACCGGTGGTCATGGAGCATGGGGAAATTGGATGGCGCCACAATTCGAACTTGAACCCAATCCGGGGAATCCAGTAGATGGTGATGTCGAAGTAAGAAAGCGCGCAAGAATTTTGATAAAAAATGGGGTTAACTTATTAAAGATTAATGCTACTGGTGGTTTTGGAACTGCCAACTCTATTCCTGGAGCTGCATCATTCACAATCGAAGAAATGAATGCAGCTGTAGACGAAGCAAAGAAGCGTGGATTGAAAATTGCAGCGCATGCTCATGGTGCAGGTGGCATAAAGAATGCCATCAAAGCTGGAGTAAATTCTATTGAACATGGAACATTTTTAAATCAAGAGTCAATAGACTTAATGAAAGAGCACAAAGTGTTTCTTGTTATGGACTTACTTGCGGCATATGTTAGCCTAATTGAGGCGAATGAAGACAATAGTGACAAAGGAATAAATAAAGGGAATCAGGAACTATATAATGACTATGCAAATAAATTCAGAGATGCCTATAACCAGGGTGTTAAAATGGCATTTGGTACAGATGCCTCGATATTTGAGCATGGTAGAAATGCAGAGCAATTTAAGCTTATGAAAGAAGCAGGAATGAAATCTATTGACATACTCAAATCTGCAACAATTAATGCTTCCGAACTCATAGGAATAGATACTAATACGGGTAGTATCGAAGTTGGGAAATGGGCCGATATAATTGCCGTGAAAGGAAATCCTATGGAGAACATTGAGTTATTAGAAAATGTTTATTTTGTAATGAAAGGTGGGAAAATTTATAAGAATGAAAAATAACTAAAACACATATATGTATGAAATCATAACTCCCATTCGGTCGCGACGCTTCATATACATACGCAACGTTTGCCAATAAGAAAAGTGATGAACGAAAAATTGATGGATATAATGAAGTTGGCTAGAATTGAACTTGTTATTATACCTATTTTTATTTTTTTCAAATATATCAGACCTGGTGTTCTGAAAAGTAAAGCACCTGAATTTTTCAAAATAACTTTATTGTCTTTACCAAATTTTTTTGAGGCAATAATTGGAGTCTTAACGCTAACCGGAATTATTTTGCTAATAAATGACAGGTTGAAAAAACACCAAATAAAACCGAAAATTCTTTATATAATAGCTGTCGCATTAGCTGCTGCATACGTTATATTGCAAGAACTGAACATTATAAATATTAGAACCAATACAACATTTGATTCTAATGATATAATTTTCTCAATTCTTGGGTTGATATTCGGCTATTGGATTATCCAATATATTAAACCACAATTCCCTAGTACAAAAATGAATACTCAATAGAGATAAAACCAGTTTAGCAATGTGTATAAGTAATATCGGTTTAAGCAATAAAACAAACCAATGAACAGAACTTTAAACTTTCAGAAAATTCTAACCATTTTTGGAATTCCAAATTTGCTTATCGGAATACTAATACTTATTGCTAAATCATCTGTTTTTATGGCCAATAAAGACTCCTTAGCAATCGCAATAACTATTGATTTGTTGTTAACAGTTCCCTTTATATACTTTTTACTTATAAGAAAGACTACTATTCCTAAAACAACCGTAGTTCCATTTTTAATTATTGGACTTGTAGTTGGTTCATTGATACTACCCGCAGAAAATCAGTACTATCTTTCACTTTTTAAAACTTGGGTGCTTCCAATTATAGAATTAGCTATTCTAGCTTTTGTACTATATAATGTATCGAAAGCTATAAAACGTTATAAAGAGCATAAAACCCATTCATATGACTTTTATACAAACTTAAAAGACACGTGCAATGAAATACTTCCAAAAGGAATGGTAACTCCCGTTGTAACCGAGATAGCTGTATTCTATTATGGTTTTATCAATTGGAAAAAAAAAGTATTTAAACCAGGTGAATTCTCTTATCATAAAAACAGCGGAACTATATCTTTACTAGTTGCAATTATATTTATAATTGGAGTTGAGACGGTAGTCTTTCATATACTTCTTGCAAAATGGAATATTGTCGCAGCATGGATATTAAGCATCCTAAGTATTTATTCGGCTATTCAATTATTTGGGTTCTTAAAATCAATGCTATACAGACCAATTACAATTGAAAATGATATGCTTTATTTACGATACGGCATTATGAATGAAGCTGTTGTGGCCATAAAAGAAATTGATTCCATAGCGCTATTCACAAAGGACATTAAATTAGATAAGGAAACACGAAAACTATCTTTTCTAGGTGAACTGGAAGGTCATAATGTAATAATTAGATTAAAAGAAGCGCATACTTTAACTGGCCTATATGGAATAAAGAGAACCTTTAAGGTTTTGGTACTCCATGTTGATAATAAGGTTGCGTTTGTTAATCAGATAACTAGTACTTTAAAACAAATTAATGAGCATTGAAGAGAACAAAAAGAACGCTATTGCTTTCTATAAAGCTGCTTATGAAGGTAGTCCTAAAGCTGCAATAGAAAAATATGTTGGAAACCAATATATTCAGCATAACCCAGATGTTGCAGATGGTCTCCAAGGTTTTATCGACTATTTTGAAAGAATGCAAAGCGACTACCCAAATAAATCTATTGAATTTGTAAGGTGCATTGGAGAAGGTGATTTGGTTGCTTTGCATACCCACCAAACTTGGCCTGGAAATGACCAATATGTAACCATGGATTTTTTTAGGTTTGATGAAAATGGAAAAATCTGTGAACACTGGGACGCCATTCAACAAATTCCAGAAAAATCAGCTAATCCAAATACCATGTACTAAAAACTATTATATAAAATGACTAGCACACCCAATAAAATAGTTAAGACAATTTCAATAATCCATTTTGCTTTATTAGTGGGGCCACTTTTAGCAGGAGCATTTTTTTACGCAAATACAGAGGTTAACGCAAATGGTGCTACTAATGACATTTTTATTTACATTTTCCCTCTAATTGCGCTGGCAGGAATTTTTGCTAGTAAAGTAATTTATCGCTTATTTTTAAACCCTTTAAAACAAAAAGAACATCTACGAGATAAATTAGCTGGGCTACAATCGGCTTCTCTAATTCAATATGCCTTAATAGAAGGCCCCGCTTTCCTTAACATTATATGGTTCAGTCAAACAGGCAATCTTTTGTATTTAACTATTGGAGGAGTTTTGCTTATCTATCTTTTTATCCTTAGACCAAACAAAGCTAAAATTGAAAACGATTTGGAGTTAAAAGGCGAACACAAAAGACAATTTAACCAAGGAAATAAGCCTTTATAGTATGAGAAATTGTCTCATCTATGCGCTCGTACTGCTTCTGAGTTGTTCTAGTTTAAGCGCTCAGAATAGCTTTTATAATAAACTAGCGGATTCTGCCTTAGTGCTTACCAAGGATAATGTAAAGTATGACCCCAGTTACTTTGCTATATCCTATCCTAATGGTGACGTTCCAAAAGACAAAGGAGTCTGTACAGATGTAATTATAAGAGCCTATCGAAAATTAAACATTGACCTTCAAAAAGAAGTCCATGAAGATATGAAAGCAAATTTTTCTAAATATCCCAAGATTTGGGGTTTACGAAAGACTGATAAAAATATAGACCATAGACGTGTTCCAAATCTTATGGTTTTCTTTGAACGCTTTGGTGAGGTAAAATCTATATCTAATAAACCTAAAGATTATAGCCCTGGAGATATAGTTTGCTGGAATTTAGGCGGCGCAATAACGCATATAGGAATAGTTAGCAACAAAAAATCAAGAGATAACAAAAGACATTTAATTGTCCATAATATTGGAGCCGGACAAGTACTACAAGACTGCTTGTTTGACTATAAAGTAATTGGGCACTATACTTATACTAAAGAACCATAACCACTTAGGCATTTTGATAAAAATTTGTCAATTCGAGTGATTTTTATGAACGATGTTCAGAAAAGTTGTATCGAGAATTAGAATTTTTAGCTCAAAAACCTTGTTCTAGATACCTGCCCGTCCGGCGGGCGAGCTTTTTCCTCTGGAAAAAACTCGAACTGCTGACTTTTTACAATCCATAAACCCTCAAATGCCCAAGGAGAGAACCTTAGCTTTTTAGTTCCAGTTTCTCAGCAAAATAATCGCAGAAATCTTTCATAGTTGCCGTCATCTTTTCATCCTGTGTAGCTTTCATAAAAGTATCTGCCATGGTAACTAAAGTTTGATGGAAAAAAGTTTTCATTTCATTAACAGGCATATCTTTTGTCCACAAGTCAATTTTTAAAGACTCTTGATTTTTACTATCCCAAACCGATAGCATCATGGCTTTTGCCTTTTCATTATCTATACCACCATCTTCCGCTGACCACGTAAGTTCTTCTGGAACTCGGTTTTCATCTAATCCTACTTTTAATCTTATTTCTGAAGTATGAGCTACCGCCATTATCTTTTTGGTTTGTAATTTGATTTCTTAAAAATGTCATCCGCGGGCAAACTTAATAATTGCACTGGAGTAATATTTGGGTTCTTATTCATAAATGCTTTTACGATTTGCCAACCCATATAGCGCCCTAACCTACCAGGTGATTCACTATCCAATTCCAAACCAAATTTGGAAAAAGGTGCTGGATCTAAAAATCTACGGTCTAATCTAGAGTCCGTACTATACAGTAATTCTTGCTCCACAAAATAACGCCATATCTGTTCTTCATTAATTTGAGACCATTCTAACTCCTCCCTAGTATACCCTACCTTTTGATAGTCCTCGCTATTTGGTAACAGCTTATCAATCAAATACAATTCTTTACCATAGTAAATCATTCGTGACAAAAACGACCGATTTCGAGGGTACTTATTTACTTTCTTAGCTAAAGCACTTGCAATGTTTGATGTCAAATACGCTTTATCTAATCCTTTTGAGACGTAATTAGGTAATCCTGCATAAAAATGATGTTCTCTACCTAAGTAGTTATCTAGTCCCAACAGTAATAATGAATCCGCTAAAATTACTCTGTCATTATAGTTAACATCAGATATTACTGTAATTACTTTAGGAGCATAAAAACCAGGGAAATAGTATTTAAAGTGTCTAAAGAGCGATGTTATACCTTCTGTTTCTTCGTCAAAACTTTTAAATGCCTTATCAACTTCATCTTCCAGTTCTATTTGTAAGGTGTCTGTTAATTTAGCTTCCCATACACTATCTGAATATTGTTTTGGAAACAAATAGGGATAGCTAGCCTTAAGTTCAGAAATATCATTAGAACTGGCATCAGCAAAAAGTCTATCAAATCGTACTACCTCAAAATCCACCTGTACTTTGCTAATTGCCTCGGCAGTTTTATTTTCTTTGTTACAAGAAAAAAATAGCGCCGTTCCAATAAGAAAGAGAAAGTATTTCTGTAAGAACTTCATTTTTTATCTTTCAGGGTTTAATTTTACAAGGCACAAAGGTAAATTTTTGACATTAAAAGAGAACTATGCAAACTGAAAAGGTAATAGAACATATTGTTAATTGGTTAAAAGAATATGCAATAAAAGCAAAATGCAAAGGATTTGTGATAGGTGTTTCTGGTGGTATAGATTCCGCCGTTACTTCTACACTTTGTGCGAAAACTGGGCTAGACTTACTTTGTTTAGAGATGCCTATTCATCAGGGAGAGAATCAAGTTACCCGTGCAGATAGGCATATAGACTGGCTAATGACCAATTTTAAAAATGTTAATAGGCAAAAAGTTGAGTTGACTCCAGTTTTTGATAGTTTGGTAGCAGCTTTTCCAAAAGTTAAAAATGAAGAAGAACGTTTTATGTCTTTAGCGAACACACGTGCGCGCCTCCGTATGACCTCATTATATTATTTTGCCGCCCTAAAAAGCTACTTAGTAGCGGGTACAGGCAATAAAGTAGAAGATTTTGGCGTTGGGTTTTACACCAAATATGGTGATGGCGGAGTAGATTTAAGTCCTATTGCAGATTTATTAAAATCTGAGGTTTACCAAATAGCTAGGGTCTTAGGTGTAAATCAGGAGATTATAGATGCGGCACCCACTGATGGACTTTGGGGAGATAGCAGAACAGATGAGGATCAGATAGGTGCGAGTTATCCAGAATTAGAATGGGCAATGTCCATGGATGATTTAGGAAAAACAGAAGATGACTTTTCCGACAGAGAAAAAGTAGTCTTTAAAATCTATAAAAAATTAAATTCTGCTAACCAACATAAGATGATTCCTATACCCGTTTGTGAGATTCCAGAAACGTTAAAAGCAACCACTCAACTATAAATCAGCGTAATAAAACGAATAAAAACCATAAATTTTTATGGTTTTAATAAAAATAAACCATATTTGTCTCACAATTTAGTTATATTGCCTTGCGTTATTTGTAAGGATTTATCTACTAATACTTTTGAACAAATTAAAAAAACTATAATGATAAAAGTTTTAATTGCAGACAGTCATCCAGTGGTAAGATTAGGAGTTAAGCAAGTTCTTGAAACTGCTTCTGGTTTTGAAGTAGTCGCTGATGTGTCTTCTACATCTGAGCTTTTTGAAACTTTAGAAAAAGTTTCCCCAGATGTTGTAATGTTAGAGATGGACATACCAGATATTAATGGTATCGCCACTTTAAGAAAAATGAAACAAGAATACCCAGAAGCTAAAGTATTAATGTTTAGCGGACAATCTGAGGACGTATATGCACTAAGCAGTATTCGTGCCGGCGCTTTTGGTTACTTGTCTAAAGCAGCTGATTTAGAATATATTGTTTCTGCTATCAAAAAAGTTAGTGAAGGTAACATGTTTATTACTAATGAATTAGCACAACGCTTAGCTTTTGATGAAGGTTCTCAGAAACCACGAAGATTCTTTAGAAAACTTTCTACTAGAGAAATTGAAGTATTAAAACTTCTTGCTAGCGGAAAACGTAATAAAGAAGTTGCGGAAGGTCTAAACCTTAACGAAAAAACTGTGAGTACTTACAAAGCAAGATTAATGCGAAAATTGAATGTTGACAATCTAGTTGACCTTCTACAGCAGGCCAAGGCTTTGGAATTGTACTAAAAAGCAACCTGAAATAAAATTAAAAACCTCAAATTATTGGGGTTTTTCTTTTTTAAGAAAGTACTCTATTTAATTTAGCGTTTAATAATTTATTTAATTGTAGGTAATTCATAATCTCTTCCACTACCTCCTTATGCTCTTCGCTTCTATTTTCTTCCGTATCTTTTTGTAGGTGGGCAATACGGTTTTTAATTAGATTACAACGAAGTGTGAGAATAGTTTCACCAACTAATTGGGCTATTCCATTTTTCTTATCCTTCGGGTAAATATCCTTTCGTTCCCAGTCATGTAGAATGTAACGTTCCTCTTCCATTAATATAGAAGAGACTTCTTGCATAATGTCTTGATTAAGTTCTGCTAAAAAGGTGTTTATTGAAAAATCTTCATTTTCATTTAAACCTTCTATCAACTTGTAATAAATGGTCCGGAAACTTTCATTGGTAAGTTCAATTTCATCTTCCTGAAGGTCTAGATAAACCTTCTCATATACCCTAGCTTCAACTATTTCTGGTGCTAAAATCAAATCCCCTTCTTCATTCTCTTTTAACACTAAATCTTCAAACTCCTGCTTTTGGTCTCCGTATAACAAAAGCATTTCTATTATTTTCCGTTCTAGCTCGTATAGAACATCTACCTTCTCGGTAGTTTGTTCATTCTTAACAACCTGAAAAGCTTTCTGCTCTTGTTTTAGTTTTTTATTGGCATCAGCGACTCCCTTTTTGCCAATCTGAGCTAGCGTATTATACAGTACTTCTTCAGAAATCTGCATAATCTTAGCACACTCTTGAATATAGATTTCCTTCTGAATCTGATCAGGGATTTTAGAAATACTATTTACAATGTCACGAACAGTATCTGCTCTTTTTATAGGGTCGTTAGCCGCCTCTTCAGCTAAGAGCGATGTTTTAAACTGAATAAAATCTTTGGCGTTTTCCTCTAGATAAAGTACTACATCTTCATAAGCATTATTCTTTGCGAAGCTATCTGGGTCTTCTCCTTCTGGAAATGAACAAACTTTTACATTCATTCCCTGCTCTAAAATCAAATCTATCCCACGTAATGAAGCTCTAAGTCCTGCTGCATCACCATCAAAAAGAACAGTAATATTTTTTGTTAATCTGTTGATAAGCCGAATTTGTTCAGGTGTTAACGCAGTTCCACTAGAAGAAACAACATTTTCGATACCCCTTTGATGCATCTGGATTACATCTGTGTATCCTTCCACTAAAAAACAATTGTCTTCTTTAGCTATAGCTTGTTTGGCATAATAAATTCCATAAAGCACTTTACTCTTATGGTAAATATCGCTTTCAGGAGAATTTAAGTATTTGGCAGCCTTTTTTTCATTAGTTAGTATTCTCCCTCCAAAACCCAAAACTCTTCCGCTCATGGAATGGATAGGGAACATCACCCTGCCCTTAAAACGGTCAAACTTTTTACGCTCTCCTTGGGTTTGTTCTTTTACTATGCTAAGTCCCGTCTTCTCTAAAAATTCTAATTGATATCCATTCTCTAAAGCAGTTTTTGTAAAGGCCTCCCATTCATTAGGGTTATATCCTAAACCAAATTTCTTAATAGTATCGTCACTAAATCCACGTTCTTTAAAATAGCTTAACCCAATTGCTTTCCCGGGTTCTGATTCCCATAGGGTTTCTATAAAATACTTACTGGCATATTCAGAAACCAAAAACATACTTTCGCGCTCATTGGCCTGTTCTTTCTGCTCGTCTGTTTGTTCTGTCTCTTCAATTTCAATATTATATTTCTTAGCCAAATATTTAATAGCCTCCGGGTAAGTAAAGTGCTCATGCTCCATTAAAAAAGCGACTACATTCCCTCCTTTACCGCTACTAAAGTCTTTCCAGATTTGCTTTACTGGTGAAACCATAAAACTGGGAGTACGTTCATCTGAAAATGGACTTAGCCCTTTAAAATTAGAGCCCGATTTCTTTAACTGAACAAAATCACCAATGACCTCTTCTAAACGAGCGGTTTCATATACTTGGTCTATGGTTGTTTTTGAAATCATAAATATCCTTCAGGAAAAATAAGCTTCTAAAATTATTACTTTTATAGCTAAAACCTCTTAAGATAAATGATTCTTTTCTTTGGAACAAAAACAGGTAAGAAAACTGTGAAAAAACTACAAAATGTGGCTTGTTCTTATTGTTTGCAAATTGAAACATTAAATGCGGTCATACAATCGAATTATTTTCATTTGTTTTGGATACCACTATTTAAAATAGGAACATCCCGCTATGCGGAATGCTCCCATTGTAAACGTGTATTCTACAAAGAGGAATTTAGTCCTGAGATGAAGAAAGCAATCTCAAATTAATTATAAATCAAACCGAAGTCCCAGAGAAATATTCCGCTGTTCCACAGCTGCATCTTTAAATATTGGATTTAGATCATATTTTATATAAAGTAGGGTTCCACCAACTCCCGTATATGCGCTAAGCCCATAAATTAAATCGCTGGTGTTGTAGTCTCTCTTAAATTTATCTTTTACACGTTCTCCATTAAAATCATATTTTAATTTTTGGCGTGTACCAATATTGAACCCTCCATAAGCTCCAATACCAAATCGAAATTGCTTGTGTATTGAATACCGGATTGTTTTCTCTGTTTCTCGGAATTTAGAAGGTCCAAACTCAAAGTGAACTGGAAAAACCAAATTATCCATTCGTAATTTTGATTTTCGCAATTGCAAATCAAATTCCCGTAATTCCGTTTGCCCTTCGTTCTCTACAAAGAATTGGTTATTATCTGGTTTTAAACCATTGAACTGAAACGAAAAACCATAATTTAAACGCATAAAGTTAGAATTTCTAAAGACACGCGTTCTCCATTGCACACCTAACTCAAAAAAACGACTTCCTCCAATTTTATAGGGAGAATCATCTAAGGACTGCCCCTCAATTATAGCATTATTTAAGCCAATAGCCATAACAAAATCGGAATAGGTACGTCGGTCATATTTAAGATCACGCTTCCAATTTTTAGTGCTAAAAAAGAACTCTTCAAATGGTTTCCCATTAACATCTATTCCTATTCTAACTTGATCTTCCACATTTGAATCTCCACTTATATCATTCAAAATAAGACCATTATTTCTTTCTAACAAGGCTATCCTATTATCAATTATAGCTAACCTATTATCAATATTTAATGCTCGCTTTTTGGCAACCTCTGCCTTTAAGATTTCCGCTTCAGAACTTGAAATAGAGCCGCGTTCTACACGTTTATTTATCTCTCCTATCTCCAATTTTAAGGCTTGCTTTTCTTGCTGTTTGATTTTCTCTTTTTGTTTCTTTAGTATTTCAACCTTCTTTTGATAATCGCTGTTTTGAGCTATTACATTCTGAATTAGAAAAAATAGCATTAAGCCTACTAAAATTGTTGTAATTTTTTTCATGATGATTTTGATTTTTACAAGCCTTACCCAGCCCCTTCAACAAAGAAGGGGTCAAGTTCAGGCAAATTAATGATTGATGAATACTTAGTTGTTACGGTCAGCTACGGCAGTACGGGCCTTAAAAAAGCCTTGTTTTAATTTTTCAAAGATTTTATTTCTAAAAGATTGGTCTAACTCGGTTTCGACTTCATTGAGCAAAGCCATGGCATCTACCTTACCATCTTGTTGAAACAAGCGTTCTTTAAGCACTTCTTGTTGAGCAGACCTTAAAAGTGAATCAATCTCTGCTTCTGTAACTTGGTCCGTCATACTTTCCAAACTAATTACTGTTGCGAGAACTTCCTCAACTTTTTTATCAATAATCAAATCCTCAGCATTTGTAATTACAACATTGTCTTTAACAGCTTTCTCTTGTTGAGATAAAGGTTCCACGATTACTAAACCTTTATCTTTTTTAATGACTTCCTCTTCAATAAAATTAGTATTGGAATTTACTATATTATTTTTCTTATCTACTTGAAAACCATTTTCCTCTTCTTTTTCTACTACAATCTTAGTTTGCTCTATACTTTTGGGATTACCGTCCTCAATATTTTCAACATCAACTATTTCAATTCCTGGTTTGTTAGCATCCTGAGCATTAAAATATACAATAGAGATAATTAAAAGACCCACTAAACTAGCTGCTATAGCGTACCAATAAGTCCCTTTTCTTGTCTTTTTACTTTGAGTTCCTAAAGAAGCTTCTATTTGCTGCCAAGCTTCATTACTTGGAGAAATTTTACGTTCTTCTAACTTTCTCTTTATATGTCTTTCTAACTTATCCATAATCTTACTTTAACACTTAGGTGAGCTTAGTGCGACAGCTCATTGAGAAGCTGTTTTTGTTATTCCCTTTAACTTTAAATTCTCTTGAAGCATCTTACGAGCCTTAAATAACTGCGACTTGGAAGTCCCTTCACTTATTTCAAGCATTTTAGCTATTTCATAATGTTTATAACCTTCAACTGCGTAAAGGACAAAAACCATTTTATATCCTTCAGGAAGCGCATCAATCAATTGTTGCACTTGTTCAACATCTATAACCGATGTTGTTTCTTCCAGAACTCGTTCTTTATTTTCAACTACCTCATCATCGAAGACAACAAATTGTTTTTTCCTTAGATAAGAGATGCTCTCACGAACCATTATCTTACGAATCCATCCTTCAAAACTTCCTCGGTGTTCAAACTTTTCTAGGTTCTTAAAAACTTTTACAAACCCATTAACCATTACATCTTCTGCAAAATGTATATCCCTTATATATTGCCTACAAACACTTAACATTTTAGGTGCAAATTTTTCATAGATAGTGCGCTGTGCTTCTCTATTAGAAGCAATTGCTCTTTTAAGCAATTGCTTTTCATTTGAATAAAATGAAATTAGCTTCAATGTTCTCGGTTTGTTTTAAACTCTTAAAAAGAGCCTTCTATAAATATAGACGAGGATAAAATAAAAAAGGTTGTCTGGGAGTATTATTTTTTTCGTTCAACCACGTAATTAACCATTAAAATAAGCGCTTCTTTATACTCTGAATCTTCGTAGTAATCCAATAAAGACAAGGCTTCATCTTTAAATTCGAGCATTTTTGTCACTGCATAATCCAATCCACCTTTTTCTTTTACGTAAGCAATAACTTCTTTTACGCGCTTCTTATTTTTATTATGATTCTTGATAGAGTTTATAAGCCATCGCTTTTTGTCTTTTGAACTATTGTTTAAAGCATAGATAAGCGGGAGCGTCATTTTTTGTTCCTTAATGTCTATGCCTGTTGGTTTGCCAATTCGGTCGCTACCGTAATCAAATAAATCATCTTTTATTTGAAATGCCATTCCACATAACTCTCCAAACCTTCTAAAAATTTCAACCTCTGGCGAATCTGGTTTAACAGAAGCAGCGCCCATGCTGCAACACGAAGCAATCAAACGTGCCGTTTTTTGGCGTATAATATCATAATACACCTCTTCTGTAATATCTAAACGTCTTGCTTTTTCTATCTGCAGTAACTCACCTTCGCTCATTGCCTGCACAGATTTAGATATGATCTCTAGCAAATCATAATCTTTATTCTCTAGTGCAGTAAGTAAACCTTTAGAGAATAAAAAATCCCCAACCAAAACAGCAATTTTGTTTTTCCAAAGGGCATTAATAGAGAAAAATCCGCGACGTTTATTACTATCGTCTACCACATCATCATGTACCAAACTAGCTGTATGTATCAACTCTATTATTGATGCACCAGTGTATGTTCTCTCTACAACTTCGCCTTTGTTTAAAAGCTTCGCTGTTAAAAAAACAAACATAGGTCGCATTTGCTTTCCTTTTCTATTTACTATGTAATAAGTAATTCGATTGAAAAGAGCCACTTTAGAAGACATTGAACTCCGAAACTTCTCTTCAAAAAGTTCCATCTCTTGCTCAATGGGCTCACGTATTTGCGCTACAATTTTCAATTAAAACTTGGATTGGACGGTTTGGTTTGTACTTCAAAAGTAGGGAAAATAGTAGCGTGATATATTTAAAGCTTTTAGTTTTAGGTTGATAGGTGAAAATGTTCTTTAAATGGTCGTAAACCAAAAGTTACTTGCGATTTATATACGCTAAAACTAGGTCTTATTTGCCAACTGCCCGCAAGCGGCATCAATATCTTTACCTCTAGAGCGACGAACAGTAACCGTAATTCCGTTAGCTTCTAAAGTTTTTTGATACATTTCTATTGCTTTACTAGAAGCTTGTTGAAATTCGCCATCATCAATTGGGTTATATTCAATAATATTAACTTTTGAAGGTGCAAAACGACAAAACTTAACCAAGGCATCAGCATCTTCCTGAGAATCATTAATTCCTTCCCAAACTACATATTCATAGGTGATTCGGTTTTTGGTTTTAGCATACCAATATTCCAATGCTTCTCTCAAATCTTTTAAAGGAAAATTCTCATTAAATGGCATAATGGAAGTCCTCACTTTATCAATAGCGGAATGTAAAGAAACTGCAAGGTTAAATTTAACACCATCATCAGCCATTTTTTTAATCATCTTTGGCACTCCTGAGGTAGAAACCGTGATTCTTTTGGGAGACATTCCTAAACCTTCTTTAGAAGTGATTTTATCTATGGATTTAAGAACATTATTATAATTCATTAGGGGCTCCCCCATTCCCATAAAAACAATATTACTTAAAGGCTTATCAAAATACAATCTACTTTCATTGTCAATAACCACCACCTGATCGTAAATTTCGTCGGGGTTTAGATTTCGCATTCGTTTTAATCTAGCTGTTGCGCAAAATTTACAATCTAAACTGCAACCAACCTGACTGGAAACACATGCAGTTGTTCTAGTTGCAGTTGGTATTAAAACCGACTCCACAATTAAACTATCATGAAGGCGAACTGCATTCTTAATTGTACCATCTGAGCTGCGCTGCATTTGGTCTACCTTAATATGGTTAATTACAAAATTGGCCTGAAGCATATCCCTTGTCTCCTTTGAAACATTTGTCATCACATCAAAAGAATGGGCTGCTTTTTGCCAAAGCCATTCGTATACTTGATTACCGCGGAAGGCTTTATCGCCTTGCGATACAAAGAAATCTCTTAATTGATCTTTAGTAAGTGCTCGTATGTCTTTTTTATCTTGCTTCACTTGAACAAAGGTAGGAAATGAAAAATCCCGATTAAATCGGGATTTTCTAGATTCACACTTTCGTGAGAATGTTAGTATTCTTTAGATAATCAACATCGCATCTCCATAGGAGTAAAAACGATATCCTTCTAAAATAGCTTGCTTGTAGGCTTTTTTCATTAAATCATGGCCCACAAAAGCGGAAACCATCATCAACAAAGTAGATTTTGGCAAATGAAAGTTAGTAATCATAGCATTGGCAATACTAAAATCGTATGGAGGGAATATAAATTTGTTTGTCCATCCCTCAAAAGTGTTCAAAGTATGATCTGATGATACTGCACTTTCCAATCCTCGCATTACTGTTGTACCCACGGCACAAACACGTTTCTTTCTAGTTTTAGCGCTATTAACAATTTCCGTTGCTTTTTCATCTATCACCAATTCTTCACTATCCATTTTGTGCTTAGATAAATCCTCTACCTCTACAGGATTAAAAGTACCTAGGCCAACATGCAATGTTACTTCAGCAAAATCTAGACCTTTTATTTCTAATCGTTTTAAAAGATGTTTAGAAAAATGTAATCCAGCAGTTGGTGCTGCTACCGCCCCTTCGTGCTTAGCATAAATTGTTTGGTAGCGTTGCTCATCTTCTGGTGTAACATCTCTTTTAATATATTTTGGTAAAGGCGTTTCACCTAACTCTCGTAATTTTCTTCTAAAATCTAAATAAGAGCCATCATACAAGAAACGAAGTGTACGTCCTCTAGAAGTTGTATTATCTATTACCTCAGCTACAAGACTTTCATCCTCGCCGAAATATAACTTATTACCTATTCTAATTTTACGCGCAGGATCTACTAAAACATCCCAAAGGCGTTGTTCCTCGTTTAGTTCGCGAAGTAAAAAAACTTCGATACGAGCTCCCGTTTTCTCTTTATTGCCATATAATCTTGCTGGGAAAACTTTGGTATTGTTCAATACCATTACATCACCCTCATCAAAATAGTTAATCATGTCTTTGAACATCTTATGCTCAATTTTTCCCGTTTCACGGTGAATGACCATCAATTTAGATTCATCTCTATTCTCTGCTGGATATTCAGCTAATAATTCTTTTGGAAGTTCAAAATTGAAGTTAGATAATTTCATGAGGTTTTATTAGGTTTTTTTCAAAGACGGCAAATATACAATCTGGAGATAGGGGTTGTCAAGGAATTGGGCAATTAATTCAAAAATTAGATTTTGTTTACTGCTATTCCTAGAACTTTCATGTCCTTCCAAAAATCAGGGTACGATTTTGAAACTACTCCAGCATCATTAATAAATAGGTTAGTCTTTAAAGCTATTGGTGCGAAAGCCATGGCCATTCTGTGGTCATTGTAGGTATCAATAGAAACATCCTTAATTAAACTTTCGCATGGTAAAAGTGTTAAGCTTTCTCCAGTTATAGTTGTTTCTCCACCTAACTTTTCCAATTCTATTTTCATAGCGGCCAACCTATCTGTTTCCTTAATAGGCAAAGTGTGCAAACCTGTTAAATGGCAACCAATCCCTAAACCTAAGCATGTTACTGCAATAGTTTGTGCAATATCTGGAGCATTTTCAAGTGCTAAGCTTATAGCCTCATTTGCTGTACGCACTTTCCTTAAAACTATTTCGTTTTCTAAAAAATCGGTTTCAACTCCAAACGCCTTATAGATTTCACTTAAAATGCTATCACCTTGCAAAGAATTCTTTTTGTATGCTGAAAGTTTAATTCGACTACCTACTTCGGATAATGCTGCTATACTATAAAAATAGCTTGCTGCACTCCAATCAGACTCCACTACTAATCTTGCTTTATCTACTTCTTTCTTTGGATATACTTTAATTAAATTTTCCTCAAATTGCGTTTCTACTCCTACTTCGTTCAATAAAGCTAAAGTCATTTTTATGTACGGAACAGAGGTAATCTTTCCCACTAATTCTACTTCTAATCCATTTCTAAGGTTAGGTGCAACAAGTAATAATGAGGAAATATATTGACTACTAATATTTGCAGGTAAGCTTACTTTGGAAACAGAGATGGAAGTACCCTTAATTTTTAATGGAGGATACCCTTCATTCTTTACATACTCAATTTTTGCTCCCAAACTTCTTAAAGCATCAACCAAAACTTTTATGGGTCGTTCTTGCATTCTTTCAGAACCCGTTAAAATAATCTCTTTACCTTCTTGAGATGCAAAATACGATGTAAGAAATCGCATTGCAGTACCCGCGTGATGGATATCTACTTCTCCATTGGATACCTTTAGACCTTTTGCCATTACTTGGGCGTCATCTGAATTAGAAAGGTTTTCTATTTTGATATTTGAAAAAAGTGCCTGGAGCAAAAGAAGCCTATTCGTCTCACTTTTAGACCCCGTAATTTTAATTTCTGAGTTTAATAGCGAATCTGAAGGTGAGGAAAGTTGAAGTTTCAAAATTACCTAGTTAGATTGGTGAAAATAAAAGCTCAAAGATAAGTTTATTTAAGCTTTTTATTGTTTTGGTGACGGTCATGATCCCGCTTTGTTTTCAAATCCAACTTTTTATCAAAAGCTTGTTGTAAATCTATGCCTGTTTGATTAGCTAAACACAAAACAACGAATAAAACATCTGCCAATTCTTCACCTAAATCCTTGCCCTTATCTGATTCTTTTTCACTTTGCTCCCCATAACGTCGTGCAATAATACGGGCAACTTCACCCACCTCTTCTGTAAGTTGAGCCATATTCGTTAACTCATTAAAATAGCGAACACCGTGTTCTTTTATCCAATCGTCAACAGCTTTTTGAGCGTTTTCTATATTCATCTATTAATTCAAACTTTCTCTAATACAATATAAGATTTAGTCTGCGCTAATACAGCCTCTTCGAAGAAAAGTTTTATAAACTCATAAGCCTCGCTGTTGTATTGAGTTGCATTAATCTTAAAATCAAAATATACATTAAGAACCTTATCACCTTGCTCTTTACACTCAAACCTTAACAATCCAGAGTTCTCCGGTAATGCGAGATTTTTTGCTTCTGGCAATGATTTTACCCGATACCCTTCAGGTATCTTTAAGGATAAGGAATAGTTGTTATTTCTTATATACCCAAAATCAATTGGGTAATTTCTTTTAGCAGAAGTAAATGGATTATTATTGAAAAACTTAATGAAGAAAGGATTTAGGTAAATATCTCCATCCTGTAAGAAATTCTCAATTTCAAAATTAAATTTCTCTATAACTTTCTTTTTATTTGAAAGTGATTCCTTTAGCTCATATGAAGTAATAAAAAAATCACTCAAATAATCATTTTCAATTTTTTCTAAGTATTCTTGATTTGAAACATTGGCAAGTGATTTTCTCTTATTAATTGCGTAATAGCCAGAGTTAATAGTATTAAAAACACCTTTAATACTCCCACTTTCCATGTCTAACAACGCACTTGTTCTTATAATTACCTTATTATCTTTTTCAGCATTAATCTCATGCCAATAGCTCTTCGCTTTAAAATCCATAACCCGACCATAGTAATTAAGACATCTATAGGGAAGCATCCCAAAAGGCGTAGTTTTGTCGGTAGCATCTAAAAGATAATCTTGGCCGTTAATTTTAGTTTTTACAATTATGTAATTAAAATCAGCCATTACTGGGTTATTCTTTTTTGGTAATCCTCTTTGTCTAGTACCAATCAACATCATATCAGTTTTAATATCTGCTGAATTCAACAAATTTATTAGAGTAATATTTATTTCTGCTGCATTGCCATTGCGATTATCGAAAGCATCTTTTACTTTATTATCTTTCCAAACACCGTATTCTCCATTCCAAACAAAGTGGTTTTGAACAAAAGAATATATATTTTTTGCCTTTGTTAGTATATCACTGCCAATAAAAAGTGAATCCGGAACATTCTTTTCAAAAAAGTTCTTTTTTCTAAGTTGTCGTCCAATATCTTTATCAAGTCTAAATTCTTTATCTACATCATTCCATGACTTTGTATATTTTTCCTTTGCCCCATAAAAACTATTGTATTCCGCTAATTCAAATTCTAGTCTTGATTTATAATTTTTACTAGAAAGCATAAACTCTTCAGAATCATTAAATGCAGGCACATTTTTCATTATATAGGTTAAATCTTCACAATCGGCATGTATATCCTGGTCTGGAACGCTAAAACAATTTCTTGTAACACTAGATTGATTAATATCTAACTTTAATTCTCCAGTTAAAGTTCGGTTATACAACCAATTCCCAGGAATTCTTGCATTGTACTCCGTGTATATTTTTGGGATATTTGACTGAAAATTCCAGCCATTTAAATTATAATAAAATGGTGACTGAATTTCGTATGCATACTCCAAAATAGAACCTATGGATACTTTGGGGAAAGTAAATTTTTTAGAGGACCAACGATTACTATCCTTAACATCAAAAATAGATTCTTTCTCAACTCTAGTTTTAAGTTCATTATTATGTGTAATAGCTTTAACATGTAAAACTTTCTCGGTGTTTCTATCGTTATGGTAGTATGGTATTGCAACACTAGCTTGGTCAAACCCTTCCTTCTTAAGGATTTTTATTCTAGCATGATATTTTGTTATTAACCATACACGGTTATTTCTAACTTCAAAGTAATTATCACCATATTCATACAAGTAAACAGCTGCGGCAGTAGTGTCTTGCTGAAAAACCTTTAACCCCTCCTCGTATTGGTTATAACTTCCAAATTGAATGCCCGCTTCTTTTTGAGCAAGAAGGGAAGTGCAAAAACTTAAAACTAGTAAGACAACAATATTCCTCATATTTTTTAATCTAATTCTTAATTCGGGTCTTAGTTATGTTTTGAAATTGTAATTAGTTTTAAATTTTTGACAGAACTAGAGGTTCCGACTCCTTGGATATCATCTGGTTATAAAATTGCTTCAAAAACAAATAATCCTCTGTAGAAACTCTCGCCTTATTAATACTATAACTAACGGTTACATCTACAATTCCATCTAGTGAGTTTGTATTGTACTTAAACATACCTAGGTTGTTGGGTATTTTCATCATTATGGATTTTGGCAAAGACTCTACTTTATAACCTTCGGGTAATTTTATTTTAAAAACAAAATCATTTTTGAATGGGAAACCGAAATCTATCGGATAATCTCTTGTTTCCGATTTAAAAGGATTCTCATCCATTGCTAAAAATAACATTGGTTTTAAATATAATTTGCCCCCTAAATCTTCTGCAGCCGCATCTTGATAAAACTCAAATGACTCAGATACCGGACCAGAAAGCTCATCAATATTTTTTACTTCATGATTAGATATTTCAATATCTGATAATTTAGTTTCTAACTCACTAACATAATTTTCTTTATCAACCTCTTCTATAAACTCCCTAAAAGTCATTGCAAAATGATTTGAAAACCTTGAACTCAACTTTCCCTCTAAACTCCCATCTACTTTCAATTGACTTTCAATAAAAAATCTCTTAGTTCCTGTTTTTGGAGTATTAAGATCTACAAGTGCCCAAACTTTATCTGGATTGTTAATTAAAATACCTCTCCAGTTATAATCTTTAAGCGGCAAGAGATTCAGATCACTAAACTTGTTTGTAGCATCTAAATAATAGGATTTTTCGTTTGCTTTCACGTAGCCAATCACATAGTTTAATCTGTCCACTGTTGGAAAAAAAGGAATGGTATTTTCCTTAGTACTAATTAAAACGGGATTTGCATCTAAACCAGCATTTCTTAGCATAGCTACAAGCAAAAGATTAATATCGGCTGCATTGCCACTTTTCTCTTTCAAAGTCTTTTTAAATCCATTTAAAAAATATTTTCCATCCACTCCATTCCATTTAAAATTCTCTTTCACATGCTTAAATATTACTTTCATCCTTTCTTCGTCAGAATTCATACCAGAAATAAGACTCTCTACGTTATCAGTAAAAAGTCTTGTCTTGTCTAATTCATTTTTATAATCTGAAGAACTACCAATAGTTTTAGCAACGTCTTTCCATGATTTGGCATAGCTTTTAGATAGCCCAGGTATATCTATTGACATCAGCTCAAACATAACTCCAGATCTATAATTATCAATATTGTCAACAAAACTCTCTTCTTTAAGAGCAGGCACGTTATTAAGTGCGTATTTTGTCACCACTACATCCATACCAATTCTATTATCCCTTTTAGAAAAAGTTTTTGGAAATACAAAAATGTTTCCTTTGGGTGTTTTTTTAAAATTAAAACCTTTAGGATTCCTTATTTCTGCATCTAATTTTTTAACTGGAATATCATATTGAAAAACGAAGGAATCGATACTCCATATAAATGGTGAACTAACTTCGTATTTTAGCTCTATTACCGAACCTTCTTTTACATTAGGCATAGTAAAACTTAACTTGTTATAATAGTAACTTGACTCTGTTTCAAATATTTGATCCTTTTCAAGTTCTGTTTTTTCTATTTCTCCATTAACCAAATTAAAAGTAAAGGCTTTTAGTTTTTGAACCTTTTCTGCAGATGTTCTATTCTTGAATAAATAAACTTCTTTGGTTGCCGAATCAAAACCATCATTGTTATAAATTTTTATTCGCTCTTGTATATAAGTGACCAATCTACTATTTCCTCCAGATGAAATTAGGTAGGTGTCTATTTTTTTATATAAAATTGCAGCATTTGCATCCTTATCATTTAAATAACTTTCTTCCTCTAATTCATTTAAACTTACTTCTCCGAACTCCGTATTCTGCGGTAAAACTTGATTAAAAAAGAGAATTAAAAGGATAAAAAAATATTTATTCGTCATTTCTATTATGTTTAATGGATTTGTTTAGTACTATTTTTAACCTATCTCTTTTAGATATGGTTCGCATGAAATTTCTATAACTTTCATATTCCGTATTAGGATATAGACCACTTTTAATAAAGACTTTCCTTTTAAGAACAAGATCTTCATTCTGCTTCTCCAATCTAATTTTATAAAATCCAAACTTATTATCAATTTCAAAAGCTTCTGGAATGGACTCAAACTCGTAATTACTAGGGACACTAATTTTGAATTCATCTTCATCTAAGTATCCTCTTTGAATTTTAAAAGGCAATTTTCTATTTCTGTATCTTTTAGGAATGTAGGAATGATTATTAAATAAGTTGGGTTCAAAAATAATTTTGTCTTGAACAAAAGTGGCGTATTTAGATGCTGTTATTTTCACTTCTTCTGTAAAAATCACATTCTTTTTATCATTTACAAACTGATAATTATTAATTTTTAAGTTTCCAATATTATCCCAATAATCCTTGTAATATTCTTTAACATCATCATCATTTTTATCCTCAAGATTAAAGTGATAATCATATTGTATTCCTTTAGTTTTAATTTGTACATCAGCAATTACAGAACCTTCGCTATTAATCTTTAGTTTGGAAGTGGTCAGTTGAAAATTAACGCTGTCTAGATAGGCTTGAGTTTTAACTAACTCCCCTCCGTTGGGTTTTACTACCAATGCTTTACGATCATCCGTAAAATCACCAATAAAACCAAATGGGTGAACCTGCGAGGTACAATCAATCCAATAATATTTATCATTATAAGGTATTGCTACTATAACATGATTTCCTTGTGCTAAATCTGCAAAATCATCCAAAAAATCAACCTTATTGCTTCCAGCTTCTACTACTGTATAAAAAGCCTCAACCCCAACAGCCTTTAGTAAAGCAATCGTATAGTTAGATAAACCTTTACAATCTCCATATTTAACCTCATCTACTTCAATAGCACTTATTGGTTTTAGCCCTCCAATACCTACCTGTACACTAATATACCTAGTATTATCTTGAACATATTGATGTACAATTTTTGCTTTTTCCAAATCATCTTTTACATCACCTACCAAGTGATTTATGGTATTAATGGTATTTGCTGGCAACTTATCTTGACCTTTTAGAAGCTTACCCATCCATATTCCAGCATCTTCCCATGAATTTATCCTTCCTTTAACACCTTTATAATTAAATTTTGGCAATCTCACCAAAAGTTTAGGAACAATATTTTGAAAACTGGGGCTCAATATTTCCTGATTTATCGCATGAATATTTTGTGCTTTATAAACTATTATATCATCTAAAACACTCTTTTGGAAATCAATATCACCCAAATTAGATTCTATAATGACAGGTTTTAAATCTGGAACAGCATATTGAATGGTATATTCACTTTTTTCAACACTTATATTATAATCTGATGTAAAATACCACGAGGGTATTGCTCCAGTATCTGAAGTTTGCGCTTCGTATTTAAAATCGATTGTATAAGGATACTCAATAGGAAGGTATGTAAATGCTAAAACTCTATTATCTGTATATAGCGAAAAACCATCTGTCGCAGAATAATCTTTAAACTCTTTTTTCTTGACATCCTTTATCTTTTTCCCATTCCTATCATATATAGTTGCATTTAATGATCGTATTTTTTTTTCATTGTCATATCCCAATATCATTCTAGCATGTGAATTTCCCTTTTCGTTTAATATTGTTATTACTTGATGGCCTCTAAAAACCATTTTATCTATTGTAGAAATTTCTATTTCGAGCTTATCAAAACGCACTACAGCATCTGAATTAGTTAAGAGTTCCCTATTTATTCTATTAAAACTGTAATCAAGGGAGTGTTGAGAATATGTAAAAAACGACGTTAGGAATAGTATTAGATAAATTAATCGCATGTAGTTAATGGTCGGTTTTGGAAAGCTACAAAAATCAAGGAATTCTTACAAAAAGAAATAAAAAATCGACTAAATGCTTTATTCCTTGTTTTTAGTATCTATAACAATGGTAACAGGTCCATCATTTAATAATTCTACTTTCATATCGGCTCCAAATATTCCTGTGCCAATTTTTTTACCCAAATCTAATTCTAGTTGATTAACAAATTTGTCATACAAAGGAATTGCTATATCCGGTTTTGAAGCTTTTAAATAGGATGGTCTATTCCCTTTTTTTGAGGAAGCATGGAGTGTAAACTGACTTACTACAATCGCATCGCCATTAGTTTCGACAAGTGAACGATTCATAACTCCTTTTTCATCATTAAAAATCCGAAGATTCACAATCTTTTTAGAAAGCCATGTAATATCATCCGTGCTATCTTCATCCTCAAAACCAATTAAAACTAATACTCCAGCATTAATTTTAGAAATCAAATTACCTTCAACGGCAACACTTGCTTTAGAAACCCGCTGTATTACTGCTCGCATTACTTTTCTTTGTGAATATCAATTCTATAGTTTTCATCTTCACCCAAAACCATTTGCGCATAGCTTCGATACCTGCTCCAAGCTACTGTATTGGCCTCTAAAGCATCTTTTACTGCACATTTTGGTTCATCTAAATGCAAACAATTATTGAACTTACATTCTGATTTTAACTTGAAAAACTCCGGAAAATAGTCTCCAATCTCTGCTTCTTCCATATCCACTATTCCAAAACCCCGAATCCCTGGGGTGTCAATAATTCTAGCCCCAAAAGACAAATCATACATTTCGGCAAACGTAGTTGTATGCTGTCCTTGTAAATGCTGTTCAGATATTTCGGCAGTTTTAAGTGTTAATCCTTCTTCAATAGCATTAACCAATGTAGATTTTCCAACTCCAGAATTACCAGAAAACATACTAGTCTTTTGTAGCATCAATTCCTTTACACTGTTTACATTTAATCCTGTTTTAGCCGACAATTGGATACACGTGTAACCTATATCTCTATATAATGCTGTTAAATAATCAATTTCAGCTTTCTCATTGTCATTGTAGGAATCCATTTTATTAAAAAGCAGCACTGCCGGTATTTCATAAGCTTCTGCAGTGATTAAAAATCTATCTATAAAACTGGTATATGTTGTTGGATTATTTAAAGTCACCAATAGAAAAACCTGATCTAAGTTTGCTGCTATAATATGTGTTTGTTTGGAAAGATTAACAGATTTTCTAATAATGTAGTTCTTACGTTCCTCAATTTCATGGATAACACCTACAGTTTCGTCTCCTTTTTTTTCTAGCTCAAAGGAAACAATATCGCCTACGGCTATTGGGTTAGTACTTTTAATGCCTTTAATACGAAACTTTCCTTTAATTCTGCATTCATGAAAATTGCCATCAAAAGACTTGACAGTATACCAACTTCCAGTAGACTTATACACAGTTCCGCGCATTCAACACTATATTATTAACAATACATACAATAACAAAGAAACGACTTTCTTTTTATTCCTTTTTATAGTATTATTGAATACTAAATATTCAAAATCAACTTTATAATGAAACTTAAAAACCTATTCTTCACCTTATTACTTTGTGCATTTGTTAGCACAGTTACTGCACAAGAAGTCATTACTAACGAAAGTATTATCCAAATGATGGAGCTTGGTTTTGACGATTCTATGATTATCGACAAAATATATACTTCTGATGTTAAGTTTGATGCTTCAATTGCTGGACTTGGTGCTTTAAAGAAAGCAGGTGCTTCTTCTGAAGTACTTTCTCTTGTGATGGAAAAGTCTAAACAAAACACAAAATCAAAAACTGGCATTTATTTTGTAAACGAGGATGGTGATAATGAATTAATACAGCCAGCTGTCTTTTCTGGAACCAATAACAATCAAGTAGCACAAAAATTAGTGTCTGGACTTATTAATTCCAAACAGAAAGCAAGGTTACCAAGAACTAAATCGAATAATGTTATTAAAACAGACAGACCTGAATTCACCTTTATTTTTAATCCTGCGACTACCGAGGTAGACAACCTACAAACCGGACAAGGAAATGGAAATGGTGGTTTATTAAACTGGTGGTTTAGAGTAGCGAGTAATCCTAATGAATTTGTATTGGTGAAATTAAAGGTGAAAGAAAGACAAAATCTTAGAGAAGTAATTACTGGCAAGAGTAGCTGGATTTCTAGTAGTGAAGGTGTTGACCCAAAACTGGCTATTGGTTTTGATATTGAAGAAATAGAAGGGAACAAATTTAAAGTTACCCCTACCTCTCTTGAGCCTGGAGAATACGCTTTTTTATATCAAGGGCAAGTACCACAAGGAAGACAAAATCAGTCTGTATTTGATTTTTCAGTCCAATAAAGAAAATATTTAATATTTATAAAAAGCCTTTGAAACATAAATCAAAGGCTTTTTTTGTAAGGTAATGCAACCATTTTTAATCTTAATTGTCTTTAAATTTAATATGTATAAAAACAAATCTATTATGAAAACAAATCTATTATTCACATTACTACTAATGATCACTTCTTCTTTTGCTTTGCAAGCTCAAGAATATAGGGTGATAACAAGTGTTGAGTCAATTGTATCTAGCGGTTTAGGAAGGTCTCGTATTATTAATGCTCTTGAGGATAAAGACTATAAGGAATATACAAGCGTCCAAACTGAAGAGGATAATACTAGAAACAAATCTAAAAGAAGTGATATTCGAGTAAAAAACTTTGAAGAAACTAAACTTCTAAATTTCTTCAATCTTGGTGGAATTCGATTTCAAAATATTGCTGCCAATGATGCTTTATTAACTTCAATGATTAATGATATGACTACTAACGGTTGGGAACTGGCTTTTGTTACTAGCGCAGTTGAAAGCGATGGGGGTAAAAGTGATGGGCAAGGCATTTTTGTAACCCGATATATTTTTAAAAAATAAGTTTGTTCTAAATAAAAAGCCGCAATTTAAATTGCGGCTTTTTATTTATTCTTATTCAATAATTACTAGTCCATCATGCGAACTCTGCCACCTACAAATGTTTTTTTATTTACTTTCTTAGGTTGACCATAGACTGTAACATCTCCACCAGCTTTTACATTTACATCTATACGTTCTGAAGCAAAAACTTCAGCCTCTCCGCCTGCAGAAATTTTCACATCCGAAATGGAACTTCGTAAATCACGACCTTCAAAAACCCCTCCAGTATTTAAAACTATTGTTTGATTCTCTGCAAGACCAGAAGCTTCAATAATTCCTCCTGTTACCGCTCTTATTTCAGCCACAGCTACATCCATTCCAATAGTAATTTTAGCACCTTCTTGTACCTTTAGTTCAATCTTATTTTTGCTCACCATCTCATTGCAGGTAATCTGGGCACCTTCATTACCGTCAATAATATCAACGTTCGTATAATACACTTCGATAAAAGTGTCTTCACCAGTAAATTTTTTATCCAATTGCATACGCAATTTCAAAACTCCATCTTTATTTGCCCATTTAATATCATCTACATTTCTTCCCTTAATCAGAATTTTATTCTCATCTGATTGAATCATGTTTACTTCTATTAAATCAAAAACCTTAATTTCATTAAATTCTCCAACTTCCCTATCAATAGTTCGTTGAGCAATAGAAGCAAGTGTAAAAAAAGTAAATAGTAGTGTAGTTATCGTTTTCATTTGTAGTGCGTTTTGTTTTAGGAAAGATGTCTTCTTTCTTAAATTGTTACAATTTGAATAAAAAAAATACCGTTTCAAAGGAAACGGCATTTTCTATTACAATGGAATAAAACGTTTACGCTTTAATAATTTTCTCTTGATGATTAATAGATTCCTGGTGAATTGCCTTAAACATTCTAAGAACAAATTCCTCGCTGAGCCCTTTAGATTCCCCTTCTAGTATCATTTTACCTAAAATGGCGTTCCATCTGTTAGTTTGTAATACAGCAACATTCTTCTGTTTTTTGAGCTTTCCAATACCATCCGACACTTTCATTCGTTCTCCAAGAGTTTCTATCAGTTGATTGTCAATAACATCTATTTGAGCTCTTAAGTTGCTAAGTTTTGCATTATACTCGGCTTCTTGGTCTGTTTCTTTCCTAATTCTTAAATCTTGCATAATCTGAACCAAGCGTTTAGGTGTTACTTGCTGAGCAGCATCACTCCATGCATTATCAGGATCTGTATGGGTTTCAATCATTAATCCATCAAAATTTAAATCCAACGCAGTTTGGGAGACATCAAAAATCATATCTCTTTTTCCTGTAATATGGGAAGGATCATTAATTAATGGTAAATCCGGGAATCTATTCTGAAACTCAATAGCTAACTGCCACTCTGGGATATTACGGTACTTTGTTTTTTGATACGTAGAAAAGCCTCTATGTATGGCGCCCAACTTTTTAATTCCTGCAGTATGCAATCGCTCTATACCACCTAGCCATAAAGCCAAATCTGGATTTACAGGATTTTTTACCAAAACTATCTTATCTGTGCCTTCAAGAGCATCTGCTAAATCTTGCATTATAAAAGGACTAACCGTAGAACGAGCTCCAATCCAAAGCAAATCTATATCATGTTCCAGTGCTAACTCCACATGTGCTTTGTTAGCAACTTCTGTAGCAGTTTTTAAACCAGTTTCCTCCTTAACTTTTTGAAGCCATTTTAATCCAATTGCCCCAACACCTTCAAAATTACCAGGTCTAGTCCTTGGCTTCCAAATACCTGCCCTATAATAATTAACATCTGTATCCTTGAGCTCATGTCCAATTTTAAGCACCTGATCTTCCGTTTCTGCGCTGCATGGCCCAGCAATAACTAAAGGATGTGGCAAAGCCATATCATTTAACCAAGTTCTCATTTCCTTTGTATTCTCCATAGGTGTATTCTATTTTGTAAGTGGTATTCCGTTTAATATTTGTTTTATCTTATTTGTATTGTTCATTTCCTCATAAACTGCCTCAAAATCATTCTCTTCTATCATTTTCTTAAATGATTCCAAGTTTAAAATGTACTCTTGTAAAGTCTCTATTACATTTTCCTTATTCTGCTCAAAAATTGGTGTCCACATAGCAGGAGAACTTTTTGCCAAACGCACAGTACTTTCAAAACCGCTTCCTGCCATGTCAAAAATATCGCGTTCATTTTTCTCTTTCTCAATAACCGTCTTTCCTAACATAAAAGAGCTAATATGTGATAGATGAGAGACATAGGCGATATGTTTATCATGAGCATCTGCATTCATATACCGTATCCGCATTCCCATGTCTTGAAAAAGTTGCAATGCTTTTTCTTGAAGCTTAAAAGCAGTTTTTTCAACTTCACATATAATATTTGTTTTTCCATTATATAAATTCTCAATCGCGGCTTCTGGACCTGAAAATTCTGTTCCAGCTATTGGATGACAGGCTAAAAAATTTCTCCTTTTTGGATGATTTTCAACAGATTTGCATACTAGTGATTTAGTAGATCCCGCATCAAAAACTACGGTATCCTCGCCTACAGCATCCAAGATTTTGGGCAATTCGTTTACCAAAACATCTACAGGTATGGCTACAAGCACCATATCTGCATCTGGTAACGCATTATAATCCAATTTCTCATCAATTAACCCCAGTTCTATAGCTTTATCCAGGTGAGCTTCGTTTGTATCTATTCCAAAAACTTGAGCATCTGAATGTAATCTCTTAAGGTCTTTTGCAAAAGAACCTCCTATTAATCCGATACCGATTATAAAAACTTTCATAGTTTAAAACCTGTCTATTGCTTCTTTAATTTTTTCTTCTTTTACACAGAGTGAAAAACGTATATATCCTTCTCCATTACTTCCAAATATTGTACCTGGTGCAATAAAAATATCTTTTGTATGCAACAGATAATCTATATACGCTTCCGACGATTTTGACCCTTTTGGTAACTTAGCCCAAACAAACATCCCAACTGCATTACGGTCATAAGTAGCTCCAAGTTTCTCTACCAACTCAAAAAGTAATTTTCGTCTTCGGTTGTAAATTTCATCCAAACTTGAAAACCAATCGGTTCCACTCTGTAAAGCAGCTATGGCTCCCTTCTGAATTCCATAAAACATACCAGAGTCCATATTACTTTTCACCTTTAAAACAGCATTAATATTTTCTTTGTTACCCAACAGCATACCTACGCGCCAACCCGCCATATTAAAAGTCTTGCTTAAGCTATTCAGCTCTAAACAATGGTCTTTTGCACCTTCTATTCCTAAAATGCTTGTAGGACTTTTGGACAATACAAAACTGTAGGGATTATCATTTATTAGTAAAATATTATGCGCTTTTGCGAAAGTCAGCAGTCTTGCTAGCTGCTCTTTGGATGCTGTTGCTCCAGTTGGCATATGGGGATAACTAACCCACATTAGCTTCACTTTTGACAAATCTTGTTTTGAGAGTGCTTCCAAATTAGGAAACCAATCATTTTCTGCCTTTAAATCATACGTTCTTGATACCGCTTCAACCAATTTAGTTACAGAAGCATAGGTTGGGTATCCAGGATTTGGCAGTAGCACCTCATCCCCACTATTTAAGAAAGCCATACTAATATGCATAATTCCTTCTTTTGAACCCATTAAAGGCAATATTTCATTTGCTGGGTTAGCAACAACACCAAACTTAGATTCATAAAAAGAGGCTATTGCTTCTCGTAGTTCTGGCAAACCTTGATAGCTCTGATATTGACTTGCGCCTGGGTCTGTAACGGCATCCTTTAATGTATCCAAAACGATATCAGAAGGTGCTAAATCTGGGCTACCGATACCCATATTTATAATAGGTTTACCTTCTGCTATTAACCCTCTTACTTCTCGTAATTTTTTTGAGAAATAATATTCCTGAACTGATTTTAACCTATCCGCAGTTTTCATGATTTTAAAGCATTTTTATATTCGCCTAAAACCCTAAAGTCTTCAGACATAATCTTTAGCAGTGCCTTCCCTTTTTCAAAATCTGCATAGGCATCAAAAGTTACATCAACAAAAAAAGCATATTTCCAAGGTGTTTCAATTACAGGCAAAGACTGTATCTTAGTTAAATTCATATTGCAATCGCTCATCACATTTAATACAGTTGCTAAACTGCCCCGTTTATGATCTGTAATAAAACGTAGCGATGCTTTATTAATATCTTCCTTTGGAATTACTTTATTTTGCTTTTTAAGAATTATAAAGCGTGTAGCGTTATTCTTTATTGTTTGTATCTCTGGAGCAATAATTTCTAAATCATACAAATCCGCAGCTACAGCAGGGGCTATTGCCGCTATTTCAGCTAATTCTTTTTCTTGTATTCTTTTAGCAGTTTCTGCAGTATCAACATCTTCAACTAGCTTAATATCTGGATATGCTTTAAAAAAGTCTTTACACTGTAAAAGCGCCATGGGATGGGAGTGCACCTCTTTAATACTCTCAATTTTAACTCCACTTTTAACCATTAGGTTATGATGAATACTTAAATAATACTCTCCAACAATGTGGATGTTATTATGATATATTAAATTATAATTTGGAATAATACTTCCTGCAATCGAATTTTCAATGGCCATCACTGCTTTATCCGCATTCCCATTGATTAATTGTTCTATAAGATTATCAAAAGACAAACATTCAATCAAGTCGATAGCTTCTCCAAAAAAGTCTTTCGCTACTTGGTGATGATTACTCCCTTTAATTCCTTGTATGGCTACTTTTAAATTCATTCCAAAAAAAAAGTCCTGATTTATATCAGGACTTTAAATGTTTTTATACTTAATGTACACTACAACAGTCCCGTATCTCTTCTAAAAAAGAAATAGAAATAAAAACCGTTCCAGAAATACGTCTTTGTCATATTGTTCAAATTCTTAGCTAAGATTAAGTATTCAATCGAGATATCAAAAGGTAATGGTTAAGTTTTTTGAATTTTTATGAAAATTTAAAGGTTTATTGAAGATAGAATGGATTATTTCTGTTTTTTTTATGAATATGAAAATCATTTTCTCATAGAGGAATATCTTATTTTTGAACTCAAATACATTTGGATGTCTATAAAGGTTCAGAATATTACCAAAACATTCGGGAGTCAAAAAGCGTTAAAGGACATTTCATTCTCAATTGAAAAAGGTGAAATTGTTGGTTTTCTAGGTCCTAATGGAGCGGGGAAATCGACAATGATGCGTGTATTAACAACGTATCACAAGGCAGATTCTGGTGAAGCTCAAATTAATGGGTTCGATGTTGAAACAGCCAAAAGCAGCGTACAAAAAAATATTGGCTATCTCCCGGAGCACAATCCACTTTATTTAGAAATGTACGTTAAAGAGTATTTGGCATTTAATGCAGATGTCTATAAGGTTGCAAAAGAACGTATTATTGAAGTTATAGAACAAACTGGGTTAACTTCTGAAGCGCATAAGAAAATAGGACAGCTTTCTAAGGGGTATCGTCAGCGTGTTGGTTTAGCTGCTGCTTTGTTACATAATCCTGATGTGCTTATTTTAGATGAACCTACAACTGGACTTGACCCTAACCAACTTATAGAAATTAGAAAATTAATTCTTGAAATTGGAAAAGAGAAAACTATTTTATTCTCTACGCATATCATGAAAGAAGTTGAAGCCGTTTGTGACCGCGTTATTATAATTAACAAAGGAGAATTAGTTGCAGATAAAAAGCTAGAAGATTTACGTGAAGAAGAACAGCAAATAATAGAGGTAGAATTTGATTACCGTGTTGAAGAAGTGCTGTTGAACAAATTACCAAATGTTGACAAAGTAAAAAACATAGGTGGTTTTGTTTATGAAATTACTTTTAATACCTCTAAAGATATGCGACCCGTAGTTTTTGATTTTGCTCATGATAATGAATTAAAAACATTGCAATTGAGCAGAAAAAATAAAAATTTAGAGAGTTTGTTTACTGAGCTTACCAACTAGTTTTGTCTTTTATTTTATTCTGTCAATATTCTCATCAACATCTTTATTTTTAAAATTTGGAGTAGTATTTGACCCAAATCGGTATTTCAACGAAAATGCCACTTCTCTTACATCCCCAAAATAAACTCCATCTGCTATTACTCCATCCACTGCATAACTTTCTTCAAAGTTCATCGCTCTCGTAATATCATTAAAACGAATTGTAAAATCCCATTTTTCAAAAAGAGTTTTTGATAAAGAAGCTTCAAAAACCGCAAGACCATTTCTTTTAAAGATGCCTTCTTGTCTTCTGCTCAGCGCCCATGCTCCCAAAACTAAGGTCGTATTCTCTGCTATCTTTAATTGATGATTGGTATACATATAGACATAAGGCTTACTTGAAGAAAAAGAAGCTGAACTATCTATAAAACGATTATAGTTTAAGGTTACCGTATTATTTGAAGTCCATATTCCCTTGGTATAGGGCAATGAGACACCCGCATAAAGCCCACGCTCTTTTTCAAGATTTACCGGTGAAAGTACTCCAGTGTCATTTTGCGCATCATAAGAAATGGTAAAATTAGTTGGGTTTTGACTTTGGTAGTAATTAAAAAATAAAGACTTATTTCCCTTTTGATAGTTAATTGATATTTCGTTCGTCAGCGTTGGTCTTAAATTAATATTTCCCGAACCTTCTAAAAATGGGTTTATAAAAACCGTAATGGAACTTGCCCTAGAGAAATCTGGTCTTCTAATGCTTCTCGCATAATTTAAATTTAAGGTCCGAGCGCTATCAATAACAACTGAGAGATTCGCTTTAGGAAAAAAATTGGTGTTAGATCTAGAAATAACAGGCGAATCTTCTGTAAGCACCTCGCCATTAACCTCATTATGCTCTATACGCAGGCCGAGTTCAAAGTTATTTTTTTTACCAATTTTTCCTGAAAGGCTACTATTAGTGCCATATAAACCTTCATCATATTTAAAATCAATAAAGGTATCTTGGCTTGTTTGAGCTATAATTTGTGTGAAAGCATCCGCTTTGGAATTACTAATGTTTAGACCGGACTCCCATTTTAGATTTTTTGATATGGCCTTCTCCAAATCCAATCGAAATGCCAAAGAATTTATACTGTATTCTTGTTCTCTTGTTTGATCTAAATCAAATTGTGAGTTATCAGTACTGTTTTTAATTTCCGTATCCAAAACCTGGCGAAATCCAGAATATTGAACTCCTGAAAAAAGATTCCAGCTATTGGTCAATTTTTTGTTGAAATTAAAAGAAGCACTGTAATAATCTTTGCTATTATCGTTATTGGTATTGGTTCTAATCAACTCCTCATTACCACTATCTGCTATAAACGTATCTGTAAAAAAAGGCGCATCATCCGTCTGTAAACGAGCTGAAGCGTTTAACGAAATATAATCAGTATCATTCCACTGAAAATAAGCTCCAAGACCTCCGTTAAGCTGTACTCTTATATTTTTAGGGATAAGTACTAAGTAATCTACCACAACCTCCCTTTCAGGGATTTCAAACAAAAAGCTATTACTTTCCCACTGCTGCAATTGATTATATCCCAAATTTCCACGCAAAGTCCAGTTATTTTTGGAGTAACTAGAGTTAAAAGCTAAATAATTATTGAAATTACGTTTTTGAGAAACTGTCTCTTGCAGACTACCTTGAAAACCACTTTGTGATGCTTTTTTCAACGTTACTAGGACTACAGCGCGACCTTCGGCCTCATATCTTGCGGACGGGTTATTAATGATTTCAATAGTGCTTATACCATCAATTGGTAATGCTATGAATTCATCCATAGTGATGCGTTGATTACCCACATAAATAAGTGGATTCCCTTTACCCAATATCGAAATTGATTCTCTATCAGCGGAAATCTGTACTCCTGGAAGACGGGACATCAAATCAACTGGGTCGGGTATTGAAGAAAAATACTTATTTTGGACATCTACCTTGAGATTTCCTGCTTCATATTCTATTGGGTTTTTTGCTGCAACGACCGCTACTTCATTGAGTTTAACCGCACCTTCTTCTAAGGATATTGCCAGTATAACATTTTTATTGAGTACAAGATTTTCTGTGTAGGACTCAAAACCTAACGCATCTATTTGGATTGTATAATCTCCATTGGGAATATCCTCAAACAAAAAACTGCCTTCTATTAGTGTCGTGTACTTTACGAGGTTCTTGCCCTCTTTTTTAAGTAATAACACATCACCTATAGAAACTACATTTCCATTCTCATCAATAACATTACCTTCTATCTTAAAATATTGTTGTGCATTTATTACGCACGAAATAGAGCAAAATATGAAAACCAATAATTTCAACACCTCTAAGTTTTGAGGCAAAGTAAATTTGAAAAATAGCTTAAGAGTGCATTTTTAGGTCTGAATTAGGTACTAGCACCCGTGCCTTTATGAAATAATTCTTGTCTATTAGCAACGTTTAACTTACCATAAAGGTTGGTAATATGTGATTTAACAGTACTCAAACTAATAAAAAGTTCATTCGCAATCTCTTTATTTGATTTGCCTTGCATTATCAGATTTCTGACTGTGACTTCTTGTCTACTCAATTCAGGTATAATCTCTTTTTGTTGCTTCTTTCTTAAGTAAGAAACAATACCAATTAATCCAAGACATGTGACAAATAGTGCAGTAACCGCCCATCTACTCTTAATTAATTGTTCTTCTAATGTTTCCAAATTTAAATAAGCTATTTTTTCTTCTAGAAAAAGATATTCCGATTTAGGAATACCACTATCTCGAAGCTCTTCAACTAGGGACAAATAGTATTCCGTATTTTCAGTGATATCCCTTCTTAAAAGCTTTCTTTCTTCTAATAGTTTAACTGCCATAAGCTTTACACCAAGTATCTGAATAGAATCTCTGACGTAACCTCTTAATTGCAACTCTTGATTGGTCTTTGGCTTTTTGATTGATGATAACTTTTTTTCTAAGCTTTTAAATTTTTTCCATTCAGAAAGCGTGAGTTCTTTATAGCTTTCATCTTTAAACTCCAAAATTAAAGTAGAAGGATCTGTTTCATCTTGAGCAGTTAAAGAACTGCTAATAAATAATAAAGCAAAAAGGAATCTAATTAATTTCATTTTCTAAGTTTTGCTTAAAGTTCATAAAAATCTTAAGACAAAACAAAAACAAGTAGGAGGAGATTTTGACTAAAAATTAGTTTTTAGCTATACCTTCATTCTCGGAAATAGAAGCTAACTCTTTTGGCGTAATATTCTCATTAGCATCTTTAGTATCAGAAGTATTGATTTTGAATAAACAAATGGCTATTACTAGTAATGTAAAAAGTATGGCACACTTTCTCATGGGATAACTTCTTTGCCATAAAATTATTTTTTTTGTCGTAAGCAGTTCTAGCTTTTCTATGTATTACCTAAAAATAGGTTTAAATGTATTTTTTTAGCTTTTACGCTGTTCAAAAATCGTCATAAACATACGTACACTTATGTTTCTTGCTCGTTGCTTAGCTTTTTCAGCATTCTCTCCTGTAAAATTAGTGTCAATAGTTTCAATCCAATGGCGCAGCCAGATACCAAAGTGATAGTTGGAAATCGTATAATTCATCTTTTTATCCAAATCTGCATGCACTTGGAGAGGATTAGCTTTATATTTTTGAACGAAAAATAGATTTGTTTCCCAAAAGTCGGTCAACTTTTCCAAATGTTCTGGCCAATCTTGAATGGTTTCATTAAAAAAATGACCAATATCATCATCTTCTCTTACCTTCTCATAGAATTTATTGACCAATAAACTAACTTCTTTACGACTATGAATTAGGGTTTTGCTCATTCTAGATGGAATTTATAACCAATACTAATGTACTAACAATAAGACTTATAAAGAATAAATTAAATACAAGTTTGGAGCGCAATTGCGCTAATATAGATGCATTAAAAATCATACAAATAATTGTTACCATAAACAATTGCAACATTTGGAATATAGATGTTCCATTTATTAGGATATACATTGCAGCTATTGAGCCTAAACAACTTTGAATTATAATAAAAATCGTAGAATACCCACGTTCACCACTTTTAAACTCTCTAAGGCTTTTAAGATACAGTTCCATAATTTTCATTGTTTTTAAATTATGGAGTAAAAGTATTCTGGATTGCTACCAATATTTTATGACCTAAATCATACTACTAAGATTTTATCTAATAATCTTATGGGATTCAAGAAGAACTTCTCCCTTTTTCTCTAGATTTTTAATGGCTCTTATTACAGTTTCAACTCGCAACCCAGTTAAATCTGCCATTTGTTGCCTAGACAGTTCCACTTTATACCTTATGTCTGGTTTAAACTGGTGAATATGATATTTAAAGTAATCTATAAGCCTAAGTAAACGGTGTTCCGCATTTTCCGAAGAAATTTCCGCAGCCATTGTTGCTTTATAATGTAATCTACCTGCAAGTGTTTGGGTTACATTTAGATGTGATTCTGGATTTTCTTTTAAAAGTTTAAAAAAGCTGTTTTTATCAAGTTGTAAAACGCAACTTTCTTCTACTGCTTCTGCATATGCGGGGTAGGTAAAATTTCCAAATAGTGGAGGTTCACCAAAACTATCTCCTTTAGAAAAAATACCTTGAATAAATTCTTTACCATCTTCATTAAAATTATTCATTTTAATTGTGCCACTAATCACTTGAAAATAAAATCGCGGCTGGGTATTTATTTTAAAAAGTACTTCGCCTTTTTCGATGCTTCTCTTTAATGCTCCGTATGATTCTAGTAATTCCTCTGAAATCATCTCAATATTTGCTTATCAAATCGTCCAAAACATCCTGTACTTTAGTATCGGTACAATTCATTAATATAGAAACCACCAATTCTTCTTTAGGATATACAAATAAATTGGAATAGGCACCTACACTACTCCCTACATGTCCCATAAAAGACCTTCCGTATTTATCTTCGCTCACTTGGAACCCCAGCCCATAATAAATAGAGTTCCCATCAACCAATTGCGCTGTTAGCAATTCCTTATACGTTTCTGTATTAAGTAATTTCTGCCTTAGTATCTCTCCACCAAGTTTGGCAATATCCTCACATGTAGATAAGTAGCCTCCACCAGCTAGCTTATAGAAGTTATTTACTTCCAATGCTTTTTTAAAACCAATAGGAGTTTTAGTGTAATAGGTAGTGTCAGGCTGAGCTTGTCGAAGTCCCTTTACCAGTCTTTTATTTGATGCTTTGACGAGCTCAGGGTGACAAGAAGGTGGAAAGGAATTTTTCATTCCAAGTGGGTCCAAAACCTTTTCTTTTACATATTCTTCAAAAGGAATACCGCTAGCTTCTTGCATAGCCAATGAAAGTAAAACAAAATCAAAGCTATTGTACAAATAGCTTTTACCTGGTTCAAAAACTAAAGGGTCATCTTGAAACACTTCTAGGCTTTCTTTTATATCATATGGTTTATTTAATCCAAATTCTTTGCCTCTATAAGCCCTAATACCTGCTGTATGACTTGCCAATTGCCGAAGCGTAAAATCATACTTCTTTTTAGGGTAATAAGGAACATGTTTGTAAAATGAATCATCAAAATCTAAAATTCCTTCTTCTACCATTTTTCCAAAAGCCAGACCTGTTATACACTTAGAAATACTCGCAATTCTGAAAATGGTCCTTGTTGGGCTGACAAAAACTTTATTTTCAATATCTGCATAACCAAAACCTTTTTGAAAAATAGTTTCTCCATGCTTTATAATGGATACCGCTATACCAGAAACTTTTTTTTCAGCAACAAGTTTGTGCAGAATAGCTTCGCTTCTTTCTATTCCCAACAATTCATCTATGGGTTTTACATGTTTAGATTTAGAAAAAATATTTTTAAAATAAGTAAATAAAGAATCCACAGTATGATTTGTCGTTTCTAACATATTGAGAAAGCTAAAGAATCAAAAGAAATTCTTCATCTCACAGAGAATAATCCCTAAATAACAAATTATTCTCTAAAAATTAATTGCCCCTCAAAGATTTCATCAACTTCTATCTCTGGTGGTCTATTAAAACTTATAACATCTCCATAGCCTCTAATAACTCCTGAAATACGTATTTGAGGGTTTACAAAAACATCATTAGAACCACGGTGATTTAGGCTTACATTTTGACTACTTAAATCTTGTGCTTCTATTCTTGAATCTCCTGCAGCAATTGTAACATTAAAGTTTGTAGTAGTGCCGGATAATTTAAAATAGGCAATACCATTGACGACTATAGATACTGTTTCAGAAGCCAACTCTAGATCAAATGAGCCATCTGTAGTTTCAGTTTCGGGATTATTAAAACTTTCAGACACTAAACTTAAATTTGGATAATTCAATATACCATCACTCGAAATTAATAAACCCGTACTACTTCTAATTTCTTGAATGTTGGGAGAAGTAACATAAATAGAAGTAAGTCCATAATCACGCACATAATTACAACTATTTTCATTTCGCAAAATCAATCTATTCCCTTCTGTTACAGCAGTAATTTCATTTAGTAAAAATTCACCCGTTTCAATTTCTACGCGTTGCTCATTTCCCTGTTTTAAAACCAAATTTAAATTTTCAAAAACAGTAATATTAGTAAATGAAGAAACTTCAACCTCAACACGAACTATATCACCTGCATTTTGGAAACAATCTGGAGCATTCTCACCATTACAAGAAAGGAGTGTTATAACAATACTAATATAAAATATACTCTTTTTCATAGTCGTATTCCTATTCCAAATTCAACTGCTTCTGCCGCCGCTGCATGAGATTTTAAAGTAACACTTCCAAACACCTTATCTCCAAAATAGCGTTTCATACCAATTCTATTGTACACCTTCCCTTCAAAATCAAATGGATAGTAGACGTAATACCCTAGCTGGGTAATAACACTCATTTTGTTTATAAACAATTCATGCCCAACAAAAACACCAACTCGCTTAAAATCTGTGTCTGGTGCTACATCTAATTCAGGAAAGGAAATGCTTTGAAAGCGAATTAAATCCTTTAAAAAATTAGAGAAAAAAATGTCTGTACCCAGCTGTATAGCACTTTTCCTTCCTAGCCTTTTATCTGCATATCCTGATAAAATTACAAAACCATATTGACCCGAATTGATAACATCGCTTTCATTTATGCCACCTCTTAAAACTAAATTATAACGAATAGACTCGGTTATTTTCTCCTTAGCTGGTTTTGGTTTAAAATCGTAAGCTATACCTCCATCTAAATCATAAGTTAATCCAAAATTTAGAGCCGCGGTATTGGTTGAAGTGTTTGGAGCTTTAAAATTAGCATTGGAATAATGAATTAGTGAAAACCCTGCCTTAAACCCCAAACCCGCTACTAAATTCTCCTTATGATAATTTAACATCATCATTGTAGAGCTTAGTAAATGGGAACCATACGCATTATTTCTAAAATTGGTGTTCTTGTCATACGGATTGGTGTTATATGCCACACCTTGACCTATTCTAAATTGAATATTTCGTTTAAGAAAATAAAAATTATAATGTGCATAAAGACCGTAATTCTTTCCCAAAATAGGGTTTTTCATATCTTGATAGGCAAATGTAAAACCAGTATCTGGGTAACCATAATCAGATTCCCAAGCCTCATCACCAAAGCGTTTTCTATTAAAGCCCAGAATAATACCTCCGGGGTGTTCAGTTATTAGGTGCGCGATATCCGTATTATGTAATAAAATTGAGCCGTTAAACTGGCTTATATCTAAAACAAATTTCTTTGCTATTTTCGATTCTTGACCGAATCCAAAGACAAATAGTATTAGAAATAGGGGTAGAAGTAGGTGCTTCATGAAACGTAAAAGTACTACTTAGATTTATATTACAATTATCCAAATCACCTTAGTCCATATTAAAACAGTTCTTTGGCAATAGAAACAATATTATCAGACTTGCCCATAGAGTAATAATGTAATACAGGAACGCCTGCATCTTTAAGCTCTTTAGATTGCTGAATTGCCCATTCCACACCTACTTGCCTTACTTCTTTGTTGTTTTTACAATTATCAACGGCATCAATTAAATCTTGGGGTAAATCAATTCTAAAAACCTGAGGCAGTACTTGCAGGTGTTTTTTTATAGCGATTGGTTTTATCCCAGGAATAATGGGCACATTAATGCCTGCGGCTTTAGCCGCATCTACAAACTCAAAATACTTCTGATTATCAAAAAACATCTGGGTAACCACATAATCCGCACCGGCATCCACCTTTTCTTTTAAGCGTTTTAGGTCTGTTTTTAAGGAAGGGGCTTCCAAATGTTTTTCAGGGTATCCTGCAACACCAATACAAAAGTTGGCACAATCATCAGTCTCTATTACCTCATGCAAGTACTTCCCACAGTTTAAATCTTGAATTTGTTTTACCAAACTTATAGCGTACGGATGTCCCCCTTTAGTAGCTTCAAAATACTTTTCTTCTCGCATGGCATCACCACGTAAAGCCATTACATTATCAATACCCAAATAGTGACAGTCCACTAGTAAATACTCAGTTTCTTCTTTTGTAAATCCTCCACAAAGTACATGCGGTACCGTGTCTACATCATACTTATGCTTAATCGAAGCGCAAATTCCTACCGTCCCAGGTCGCATACGAGTCAACTTTTTATCCAAAAGCCCATCTCTATCAATATACACATACTCTTCGCGAGAGGTAGTTACATCAATAAACGGAGGTTTAAATTCCATTAAAGGGTCTATATTACCGTATAACTCTTGAATACTTCGTCCTTTTACAGGAGGAATAATTTCGAAACTAAATAAGGTCTCTCCTTTTGCTTCCTTTATATGTTCAGTAACCTTCATATTTATTCATCAACGATATTAGGAGCCAACCATTTTCTAGCTTTCTCTAGTTTAATTCCTTTTCTATTTGCAAAATCTGCAACTTGATCTGCTTTTATTTTTCCTAAGCCAAAATATTTAGCTTCTTCATTTCCAAAATAATAACCACTAACCGAAGCAGCTGGCCACATGGCCAGGCTCTCTGTAAGCTTCACACCGATTTTTTCTTCAACTTTAAGAAGTTCCCAAATGGTTAATTTTTCTAAATGGTCTGGGCATGCAGGGTAACCAGGCGCTGGTCGAATTCCTTTGTAAGATTCGCTAATTAATTCCTCATTGTCCAAATTTTCATCAGCAGCATACCCCCAATGCTTTGTGCGTACTTCCTTGTGTAAATACTCTGCAAAAGCTTCTGCTAAACGATCAGCCAAGGCTTTTACCATTATGGAACTGTAATCGTCTAAATCTTTTTCATAAGCTTCTGCTAATTCTGTAGTTCCAAATCCCGTTGAGACACAAAAACAACCTATGTAATCTTGCTTACCGCTACCGCTCGTTTTGGGGGCAACAAAATCTGCCAATGCGTAATCCGCTACTCCTTCACGTCGTTTTAATTGCTGACGAAGCGTTCTGAAAACAAATTCTTCATCTGCTTGAACTTCAATATCATCATCGTTAATTGAATTCGCAGGGAATAAACCAAAAATTCCTTTTGCTTTGAGTTTTTGTTCATCTAGTATTTCTTTCAACATCTTCTGAGCATCGGCAAATAAATCTGCAGCTTGCAAGCCTACCACATTATCATCTAGAATATCTGGGTATTTTCCATGAAGCTCCCAACTTCTAAAAAAGGGCGTCCAATCAATAAAAGGAACCAACTTATTCAAATCCATTTCTTCGATGATTTGAATTCCTAACCTTGCTGGTTTTACAATTTCAGTAGTATTCCAATTTATCTTGAATTTATTTTCTCTTGCCTCAGCAATAGTCTTGTATTCCTTTTTAACAGAACGCTTCAAGAATTTCTCACGGAAAACATCATAGTCTTCTTTAATTGATTTTTTATACCCGGCAGAAGTATCTTTCTGCAACAAATCACCCACCACCGTAACAGCGCGTGACGCATCATTCACATGGACTACGGCTTGGCTATACTGAGGGTCTATTTTAACTGCAGTATGAGCCTTACTTGTAGTCGCCCCGCCAATTAATAATGGTACCGTAAAATTCTTGCGTTCCATTTCTTTGGCCAAATGCACCATCTCGTCAAGTGACGGCGTAATCAATCCACTCAGGCCTATCACATCTACCTTATGTTCAATAGCAGAAGCAATAATTTTATCAGGCGGAACCATAACACCAAGATCCACTATTTCATAATTATTACAGGCCAAAACCACGCTTACAATATTCTTACCAATATCGTGTACATCTCCTTTTACCGTTGCCATTAATATTTTTCCGGCTCCATCTGCATCACCTGCTTCGGGGTTCAATAATTTTTCTTCTTCGATATATGGAAGGAGGTACGCTACTGCTTTTTTCATAACCCTAGCAGATTTTACTACTTGGGGTAAAAACATCTTTCCACTGCCAAAAAGGTCACCAACTACGTTCATACCAGTCATTAAATGACCTTCTATTACTTCAATAGGCTTCTTTGCTGCTTGCCGCGCCTCTTCAACATCTTCTTCTATATATTGATCAATACCTTTTACCAAAGCTCTGGTAATTCTATTTTGCAACGGTTCTTCTCGCCATGATAGGTCAACTTTACTTTCTTTGGCTTTACCGACTACAGTCTCAGCAAAATCAAGCAATTTTTCCGTAGCGTCATCTCTTCTATTCAACATGACATCCTCAACATGTTCTAGAAGGTCTTTAGGAATGTCATCATACACTTCTAACATCGTCGGATTAACAATGCCCATGTTCATCCCTGCTTTTATTGCGTGGTATAAAAAAACAGAATGCATCGCTTCACGCACTGGATTATTTCCTCTAAAGGAAAAAGAAACGTTACTAACTCCCCCACTAACGCTGCAATGTGGAAGGTTTTGTCGAACCCAAGCAGTTGCCTCAATAAAGTCAATGGCATTACGTTTATGCTCGTCCATGCCTGTTGCCACAGGAAAAATATTTAAATCGAAAATGATATCTTCTGGCGGAAGACCAACTTTATTTACCAAAATATCATAGGAACGTCTTGAAATTTCAATACGTCTGTCATAGTTATCCGCCTGACCTACTTCATCAAAAGCCATAACAATTACCGCAGCACCATACCGCTTTACCAATTTAGCATGATTGATAAATTCTTCTTCTCCTTCTTTAAGGCTTATAGAGTTTACAACACACTTTCCTTGTACCACTTGAAGCCCCGCTTCAATAATCTCCCATTTTGAACTATCAATCATAATAGGGACACGGGCAATATCTGGTTCAGCGATAACCAGATTTAGGAATTTCACCATTGCTTCTTTACCATCTATGAGTCCATCATCCATATTAATATCGATGATTTGGGCCCCTCCTTCCACTTGATGGCGCGCTACATCTAGCGCTTCTTCAAACTTTTCTTCTTTAATGAGCCGTAGGAATTTTTTAGAACCAGCAACGTTCGTGCGTTCGCCAACGTTAATAAAATTGCTTTCTGGCGTAACAACGAGTGGTTCTAGACCTGACAGTTTTAAAAAACGTTGTCCGTTTTTCGTTTTTCGTTTTTCGTCGAATGCTCTCATAATTTCTTATAGTAATTAATAAAACCGTTCAACAATTTTTTAACTCTTTCAATTTCTTCTAAAATGGTGTTTAAATCCGATGAGATAAAATTCAAATCACTAGCTAAAATCAATTGTGTTTCCAACTCAAAAAGTGAACCCCTCGCAATATGCAGAAAATGTATGGTTTCTTTATTTGATTGCCTACCACAACCTTCAGCAATATTAGATGGAATAGAAACTACGCTTCTTTTTATCTGAGAATTAAGTGAAAATTGCTCATCTCTAGGAAAAGACTTTGATAAAACATAAACCGTTTTTACCAATTTCCTTACCTGAACCCAAATATCTAATTCTTTATAATCCAATTAATTCTTCTTTTAGACGATTAACGAAAAACGATTAACTATCAACGAACAAAGTCCTTGGGGGATAGTCGGCTACTACATTAGCTATTGCTGTTATATGCTCAGGAGTGGTGCCACAACAACCTCCAACTATATTTATCAAGCCTTTCTCTACATATTCTTTTATTTGAGCTGCCATTTGCTCTGGAGATTCATCATATTCTCCAAAAGCATTTGGCAAACCTGCATTTGGGTGTGCGCTAATTGCATGATTCGATTTTGTAGAAATAACTTCCAAATGAGGTACGAGTTGCTTAGCACCTAGGGCGCAATTAAATCCGACAGATAATATTGGAATATGGGATACAGAAATCAAAAATGCCTCTGCCGTTTGTCCAGATAAAGTTCTGCCTGATGCATCCGTTATTGTCCCACTAACCATAATGGGAACATCAATAGTACGCTCTTCCTTTACCTCTTCAATAGCAAATAATGCGGCCTTTGCATTCAAGGTATCAAAAATGGTTTCTACAAGAAGGATATCTGCCCCACCATCCAAAAGTGCTTCTACCTGCTGTTTATATGCGATACGTAATTCATCAAAAGATACAGCTCTAAAGCCAGGGTCGTTTACATCTGGAGACATACTTGCTGTTTTGTTGGTTGGACCAATACTACCTGCAACAAACCGTGGTTTATGAGGCTCTTTAGTCGTAAAATCTTTTGCAACTTCCTTTGCAATGCGAGCTGATTCATAATTTAGTTCATAAACCAAATCTTCCATATGATAATCAGCCATAGCAATCGTAGTACCTGAAAATGTATTGGTTTCAACGATATCCGCTCCCGCTGCAAAATATTTACGATGTACTTCAGCTATTGCCTCAGGCTGAGTAAGAGATAATAAATCATTATTACCTTGTAAAGGATGCTCCCAATCCTTAAAGCGTTCACCACGAAAATCATCTTCGGTAAACTTATAACGTTGGAGCATGGTACCCATAGCTCCATCTAATATTAAAATCTTTTGATGTAGTAAATCCTTAATCATATTACATTATTTACGCATTTAGCGTAATTTATTGTTGTAATTATCAAGTAAGGAAAAGGTAAGACGGTTTGTCTTTCTTTTGGTTATCTAATCCCAAATGGGTAGAATTTAGCACCTTCTTTACAGATAAAGGGTTGCTAAGGCTTCAATGGGTCTATTCCCTCCGCCTTTCTTGATAACAATTCAAATTATTAATGAACTAGATACAAATTAAAGCCACAGATTGGTCTTAAACAAATTAATACGCCTTTTTTTGATTGTTTTCTTAAATAAAAAACCCTCCAATCTTCACCAAATTAAAGGGTTATTAGCTAATTAATTAACAACAAAATTTATGCGATACTTTGTACCACTTCCTTTTTGGCTTCTTTTTTTGTTCCATCAAAGCCTTCTACACCACCAACTGTAGTATATTTCATAACATACCGTTTGCCTGGATTAATTAGTTGATATGCATATTGACACATAACAGCAGCTTCATGAAAACCAGACAGTATTAATTTTAATTTACCTTCATAGGTGTTTACATCACCTATAGCAAATACTCCAGGAATATTGGTTTGATAGTCTTTGGCATTATTGACTTTAATAGCATTCTTTTCGATTTCAAGCCCCCAGTGTGCAATCGGACCTAGTTTTGGTGATAGTCCGAACAAAGGAATAAAATCATCCACCTCCAAGTAAGTTTCTCCTTTCGCCGCATCATTATGCTTAACTACGACTGCCTCTAATTGATCGTCTCCATACAATCTTTTTACTTCAGCTTCAGTGAATAATTTGATTTTTCCCAATTTAGCCAATTCAGAAGCTTTTTCTACGGAATCCAATGCTCCGCGGAATTCATTTCTCCTATGAACTAAGGAAACCTCAGATGCTACATCTGATAGATAAATAGCCCAATCTAAAGCAGAATCACCTCCACCAGCAATTACCACTTTTTTGTTACGATATACTTCAGGGTCTTTTACAATATATGCTACACCCTTTTCCTCAAAATCCTTTATATTTTCGATAGGTGGTTTTCTGGGTTCAAAAGAGCCTAATCCGCCTGCAATAACTACAACTGGTGCTTGATGTTGCGTTCCTTTATTTGTTGTAACAATGTAAGACCCATCCTCCTGCTTATCTAAAGTTTCAGCTCTTTCTCCAAAAGTAAAACCCGCTTCAAAAGGCTTTATTTGTTCCATTAGGTTATTCACTAAATCTCCTGCTAATATCTCTGGAAAAGCTGGAATATCATAGATAGGTTTTTTGGGATAAATCTCGGAACATTGCCCTCCTGGTTGTGGTAAAGCATCTATCAAATGACACTTCAATTTTAATAACCCTGCTTCAAAAACGGTAAATAAACCTGTTGGACCTGCTCCTATAATTAGTATATCTGTTTTTATCATTTTAATCATTTTCGACCTCTTCTTTAAAAGGTCATTTTGCAATTATTATTTACTCCGCTTTATCGAACTAATTCTAATTCAGGTTGTTTATACGTTCTTTGAATTTCTAATATTTTGGCTCTGTGTTTTACTACCTCTCCAATAATGATAATCGCCGGGTTCGTGAGTTCTTTTCTTTTTACTTCGGTTTCTATAGATTCAATAGTACCTAAACCTATTTTTTCATCTGCTCTTGTACCATTTTGAACAATGGCAATTGCGGTTTTCGATTTTCCCTCATTCTTAAAAAGCTGAACGATTTGAGAAAGTTTTGACATTCCCATCAAAATAACCACAGTTGCATTAGACTTTGCTGCTAAACGAATATCATCTGACAATTTATGCTCCTTGGTAGTTCCTGTTATTACCCAAAAACTTTCCGATGAACCACGTTTTGTAACGGGTATATTCTGCATTGCCGGCACTGATAGGCTTGAAGATAAACCTGGCACTAGCAAAGTTTCAATTCCAAAATTTGCTGCATGCTCCATCTCTTCAGATCCTCTTCCAAAAACAAATGGATCTCCCCCTTTAAGCCGAACCACAACTTTACCCTCATGTGCTCTTTGCACAAATAGGTCGTTGATTTGCTCTTGTTGGTAGGTATAGCATCCTTTACGTTTTCCTACAAATATGCATTCAGCATTTGGGGCATACTTTAATAGCTCATCATTTACCAAAGCATCATACAATAATACATCAGCACTTTCTATCGCTTTTATTGCCTTTAAGGTTATGAGTTCGGGGTCTCCCGGACCCGCTCCAACGACTATAAGTTTTCCTTGCTTAAGCATGAGCTAATTCTAATTTTCTGAATTCCGAAACCTTCTCTAAAAAGGATTTAGCATCCTTTAAATATCTGGTAGCAAAAACTTCTGTAGGGTGATTTTCATTGATTTGAAGTACTTTGTTAGCAAAACCTCCTGCTACAGAAAGCTTACCAGTAACGACAAATTTTTCTTGAAAATCTTTAATAATGCTGTTATGGGTATTCACTTTTACCTTTTCAGAAGTTAAGATTGCTTTCGCAGAATTTACCATAGAGGTATAAGAATAATAAACACTTGCAGACCATTTTTTTTCGGCTAATGCCTCCTCTGCCTTCTCTATTTTTTCCTGACTTTCAAATAGCAGGGTTGCTATTAAATCTATAACTACACCTGCACACTCTCCAATACCAATCTCTTTCTTATATTTTTCTGTATTTCCCCAATCGATAAAATCTTCAGCGGATAGGTTATCAACATCCGTTAAGTGCTTTAATAGATTATAGAAATAATGTTCCCCTTTATCAGCGTAATAATCTGCATAAGAAGCGCCGTTGCCATTAGTATTAAAATCGTTTAAAATAACACGAAGTGCTTCTGGCCCTCTCTTGCTTGGAATTTTGACCACCTTATCCGCAAAACGACCCTCACCATCACCAATGTTACCGCCACCTAACAATACCTGAAGTGCCGGAGCTACTAGCTTATCTTTGGTTCGTACACTCATCCCTTGAAATCCAATATTGGCCATATTATGTTGCCCACAAGCATTCATACATCCACTTATCTTAATAACTACATCTGAGTTACTTAAATATTCTGGGTATTCTTCTTTAATTATGCGTTCCAGTTCCACTGCAATACCAGTGCTACTGGCAATTCCTAGATTACAAGTATCTGTCCCTGGGCATGCCGTTATATCAACTGCTTTATTATACCCTGCTTCTACAAAACCTAGTTTTTTAAGTTCAGTATAAAAGAATGGTATCAATTCTTCTTTTACAAAAGGAATCAGGATATTTTGACGTAATGAAAGACGTAATTCTCCAGCTGCATAGTTTTGAACCAAATCTGCCAATAATCTTGCCTTGTTGGTATAGAAATCTCCCAGTAAAACTTTAATACCAATTGCAACATATCCCTCTTGTTTTTGAGAAACAAGGTTTGTAGACTTCCATTTTTCAAAGGCTTTAATATCTGTAATTTCAACTTCTGGTGCCTTAGTCGTAGCTACTTGCACTTTAGGATAGCTATCAGCATCTATTGGAAAAGTATGGATAGGAATAGATTCTTGTTGAGCTTCCAGTAATTCTTTGAATCCGTCTAACCCAACATCTTTTAATAAAAACTTCATTCTGGCTTTTGCTCTACTTTTACGCTCACCGTATCTATCGAATACACGAACAACACCTTCCATTAAAGGAATTATTTTATCAGATGGCAAAAACTCGTAAAGCACATCGGCATGTCTGGGCTGTGAACCTAATCCACCAGCTAATAACACTTTAAAACCACGAACTCCATTTTGGATTTTAGCAATAAAACCTAGGTCATGCATATACGAAAGTCCAGTATCAGCATCACTCGCAGAAAAAGACACTTTAAACTTTCTACCCATTTCTTGACTAATAGGGTTTCTTAAAAAATATTGGAACAAGGCGTGTGCATATGGTGAAACATCAAAAGGTTCATCAACATCAATACCTGCTGTCTCACTCGCGGTGACGTTACGAACCGTATTTCCACAAGCTTCACGAAGCGTAACCTCATTCTTTTCCAGTTCCGCCCAAAGCTCTGGTGTTCTATTCAAGTCTACATAATGTATCTGAATATCCTGCCTAGTGGTAATATGCAAACGACCTGTAGAGTATTCATCAGACACATCACAAATTCGCTTTAACTGTTTAGAAGAAACTTTACCATAAGGCAACTTAATCCGTATCATCTGAACCCCTTGCTGTCGCTGGCCATAAACACCTCTCGCTAAACGTAGACTACGGAATTTCTCTTCATCCAATTTGCCTTCCTGGAATTCATGAATTTTACGTTCTAATTCTAGAATATCTTTCTCAACTACTGGGTTCTCTATTTCTGTTCTAAAGCTTCTCATTATTCCTATATTTCCTATCCATTTAATAGGATTATTAAAATGATTAAACTATCCTAAATGTCAACTATTGCAAATGAATACCGCATTCCCTGCTTTCTAAGGCTTTGACAGGGTCAAAATAAGTGCTGTTTTTGGGGAGATTGTGAGCTTCTAAATAATCATCCAAATCATCATCTGTCCAATAATAAAAGGGGCTCACTTTTAAAATCCCCTCTTTACTCAAACTTAAAATATCCTTTGTACTCCTAAGTGCAGTTTGCCGTATTCTAATATTTGTAAACCAAATTTTAGGTTTATGCTCTTCCAGTGCCCGTCTAAAAGGCTCTAACTTTATAATATCAGAAAATTCTTCATGTCCTGGCTCATTTAAACCCGGAAAACCTAATCGGTGTTCAGTATAAGCTCTAGTCTCTTTTGGAACATAGGTGTGCAAATTAAGGTTATATCTATTTATCAAATAGTTAGCATGCTCATAGGTTTCTGGGAGGTTAAATCCAGTATCACACCAAATCACATTTACTAAGGGATCAATTCTTTGAAATGTACTTAGTAGCACCGCTGAATACTTACCAAAACTTGTAGTGACAATTCTTTTACTCGAAAGATTTACTGCCCAACTAATTATTTCCTCAGGAGGTATTCCCCTAAACTGTTTATTAAAATTTAAAATTTGCTTTTCAGAGAGTTGCATATAATTTTATTACCCTATAGATTTAATAGGAATTACAAACATAAAACAAAATTTCAATTGAAAAAGCTAAAATTTGATTAAATTTATTTTAATCCTATAGTTTTAATAGATTACTAAAATGAAAGATCAAAATTTGAGAATATAAAAGTTACAATCCTAATTAATTAAGCAATAAGATCCTGTAAAGTAGTATTACGATATACTTCTAAATTGGCGTCTCGTACTTTAAGCATTAATTTATTCACAGTGCATATGCCCTCATCTGGGCAATCATCACATTTTTCATAAAAATTAAGACTAACGCAGGGTACCATAGCAATTGGTCCTTCCAAAACACGCATTACAGAAGTCATTTGAATAGCTTCTGGCTCTTTAATTAAGTAGTAACCACCACCCTTTCCTTTTTTTGAGCCTAAAAAACCATTTCTACGAAGGGTTAATAAAATGCTTTCTAAAAATTTTTGGGAAATATTTTCCTGTTTAGCGACTTCTGCTATCTGCACTGGCTCTCTATCTGGCTGAGATGCCAAAAAGGTAAGTGCTTTTAAGCCGTATTTTGTTTTTTTGGAGAGCATTAAGCTAATATAGGCAAAATTGACAAAGTGGTTTGTAACCCAGTTTCTAACAAGGCAATACCTATAGCCTATTCAGGTTTTAAAAATTAGTCTAATTTTAGAAAATAAATTCATATTCTAATGCAACCATTAAAGCAACAATTTTTAAAAGGAACATTTCTAGTCTGTATACTAGTATTCTCCATTATTTCATGTACAAGCGAATCACAAGTAGGCGGATTAGCGCTATATACTGTTAGGGATGCAATGGGAGAAGATACAGAAACTACTTTAAAAACTGTAGCAGAAATTGGCTACCAAAATGTAGAAGCAGCAGGTTATAAAGATGGAAAATATTATAATATGTCTCCTGCAGATTTTAAAGCTTACTTGCAAAAACTACAGCTAAACCCAATTAGCACCCATCAAAGTAGCGTTACACTAGAAAACGCTGCTACAGAAATGGCAGACGCCAAAGCTGCTGGTTTTATGTATTTTGTTGTTCCTATTCCGCCAATGGGTCTTTTCACCTATGATAGTGAAACCAGTACAATGGGCATGACTGGTGGTGCTAAAAATTTAGCCCATATTTTAGATGAATTGGGAGAAAAAGCTAACGAAGCTGGTCTAAAACTACTTTACCATAATCACGATTTTGAATTTAAAAAAGATAGTACAGGGGTAGTTCCAATAGATTATTTATTAGAAAATTGCAATCCTAAGTATGTTAACTTTCAGATGGATTTGTTTTGGGTAACCAAGGCGGGTGCGGACCCATTAGCTTATTTTGAAAAATATCCTGGTCGATTTAAAATTTGGCATGTTAAAGATATGGATGAGGAAGGCAAGTTTGCACCTGTAGGAAAGGGCACTATCGACTTTGCCAGAATTCTTGCCGAAAAAGAAAAATCAGGAATGGAATATTACATGGTTGAACAAGACAAGACATTTACCATGGAACCTTTGGAAGCCATAAAAGTTAGTCATAAGAGCATACAAGAGATTGGTTTTCAATAAGATCTTAAACTATCATATTGGCCTTTATGTTTTAGTAAAAAATGAACTTTGACACCCAAATTTTATTTTTGTTTAGTGCGTTAGGTGCCGTTAATGGTTTGTTCCTAAGTATCTATTTCGCTTTTTTTACAAAGCAAAAAGCATACTCAAATTATTTTCTCAGTGCCTTATTGTTTGTTTTAAGCATTCGTATTATCAAATCGGTTTTCTTTCATTTTAATCCAGATTTATCTCAGGCATTCATTCAACTTGGACTTTCAGCTTGTCTTTTAATCGGACCCTGTCTATTTCTTTATACAGTATCTATTACCAGAGGAATTCATATGAATCATAAGATGTGGTACTATCACATAATTCCTTTCATCATAATTATTTCAATAACTTGGTTTCTAATTCCGTATAAAGCATATAAAAGTTTATGGTCTCCATACCTTGTTAGAGTCATTTATCTTCAATGGCTGTTATACATTATCATATCTGGGTTTCATTTAAAAGACACTTTTAAAAAACTATTCGCCAAGAACAAAAAACTTAATGATTTTGAAGTGCTTCTAGTTAGTGTATTTATAGGGGTTACTATTATTTGGGTCGCTTATTTCACCAGCAGATATACTTCATATATTGTTGGAGCCTTATCATTCTCATTTGTTTTCTACCTCCTATTACTCTTAGGTTTTTTTAAAAGAAATAAAAATTCCACTTTTTATGAAAAAGGGGCTAAATACACTAATAAAAAAATTGGAGCTCCCAAAGCGGCATCAATTGCAAATCAATTAGATATTCTAATGAATGACAAGGAGTTGTATAAGAGCCCAGATTTAAAACTTTCTGACGTAGCGCAAGAACTACAAATTTCTCCGCACCTCTTATCGCAATTTTTAAATGATAACATTGGAAAAGGGTTTTCTCTTTTTTTAAATGAATATCGAATAGAAGCTGCAGAAAAAATGATTGGACTAAAGAAACACTTAACCTTAGAAGCAATTGGACAAGAATGTGGTTTTAAATCTAACTCTACTTTTTACAGTGCATTTAAGAAAATAAAAGGCCTTACTCCTGCCAAATTTAAAAGACGATTAGATTAAAATAGTTTTTCCAGATTTATAAATCCGTAGTTCTTCTCCCATGCAATTCAATGTTGTTGATAGCATTCCTATTAAATTGCTTCAAAATCATCTTTAAAAAACAAATCATGAAAACTATTACGCTAACACTAATTGCATTCTTAATTTCTTTAAACTGTATTGCGCAGAATAATGACCGAAAACTTATTGAAAAAACAGTATTCTATTATTTAGATGGAGGAACCAATAATGATTTTGAAACCCTTAAAAAAGCATTTCATAAAGATGCCACGATGAAATTTATTTCTGGCAATGGTTACAAAGATGTAAATGCCCTTGAGTTTTTTAAGAATGCTATAAAACCCGGATCCAAACAAAACAGAAAAACAAGTATCGAAGCTATTAATGTTACGGGAAACGCAGCCAATGCAAAATTAAAAATTGAATACACTAATTTTTACTTTATTGATTATATGAACTTGTTAAAGATTGATGGCGAATGGAAAGTGGTTAGTAAGATATTTCACAGACAGCGTTCTAACTAAAATTTGAAAAAGATGAAATCTATACTAATAACAACTGTACTTCTTTTTTCTTTTCTAAATGGATTCTCTCAAGAATTTATAGGAAGTAAAAAAGATTTGGAACAGATTAAGCAGAATACCAAAGACTTTTCTCAATATGTAGTTAATGATAATTACAAAATGATTGGTGAATCTTATACCGCAGATGCAAAAATATTCCCTAACCAAACAAAAATTATTGAAGGTACTAACGCAATAGTTTCTTATTGGAAGCACCCGGATGACATTTCAATCACCCATCATAAAATAACTCAAAGTGAAATCAAAATTATGGGAGCAGAAGCCTATGATTATGGTTATTACGAAGGACAAACCAAAAAAGCTAATGGTGATTTAATTGACTGGAAAGGCAAATATGTTATCATCTGGAGAAAGGAAGGTGATGACTGGAAAATGTATCTAGATATTTGGAATGGTGTTCGTTAATTTCTAACCCAATGCCTGTTTTATATCTGCGATAATATCATCTATATGCTCCAAACCTACTGAAATTCGCACCATTCCATCTGCAATTCCAGAAGCCAAGCGCTCTTCTTTTGTTAATTTACTGTGTGTAGTTGAAGCAGGATGCGTAACAATGCTACGAGAGTCACCAAGGTTCGCTGAGAGCGATAGTAGTTTTATAGCGTCAAAGAATTTTTGTCCTGCCACTAAGCCTCCTTTAACCTCAAAAGCTACAACACAGCCACCAGCTTTCATTTGCTTTTTAGCAACTTCATGCATTGGGTGCGATTTTAAGAAAGGGTATTTTACCCAATTCACTTTATCATGAGCCTCAAGAAACTCTGCTAGTTTTAGTGCATTCTCGCAATGCCTATCCACCCTTATTGCTAAAGTTTCCAAGCTTTTAGAAAGCACCCAAGCATTAAAAGGCGACAAAGCAGGACCGGTAATTCGTGAAAAGCGATATATTTTGTCAACCAGCTCGGCATTACCAACAGTAATTCCCGCTAAAACGCGACCTTGACCATCCATTAGTTTTGTACCTGAATGAATTACTAAATCAGCTCCAAACTTTATGGGTTGCTGTAAATAGGGCGATGCAAAACAATTATCAATCACTAAAATCAAATTGTGTTTTTTGGCAATTTTCCCTAAGGCTTCCAAATCTAAAACATCTACTCCAGGGTTTGTGGGTGATTCTGCATAAATCAATTTTGTTTTGGGGGTGATTAGACTTTCTACGGAGTCAAAATCATCAATCTTAAAATAACTGTGCGATATATTCCACTTTGGAAAAATAGTGGTGAAAAGCGAATGTGTAGAGCCAAAAATATTTCCTGCAGATAGAATGTGGTCTCCGCTATCCAGCAGAGCTGCTAAAGTAGAATACACTGCTGCCATCCCTGAGGCAAAAGCAAAGCCAGCTTCCGCTCCTTCCATCTTGCAAACTTTAGTTACAAATTCAGATGTGTTAGGATTAGAATACCGCGAATAGATATTTCGTTCTTTTTCTTCAGCGAATGAAGCACGCATATCCTCTGCGTCTTCAAAAACATAACTAGACGTTAAATACAACGGACTCGAATGCTCCAAGAATTGTGTTCTTTCTATCTGAGTTCTTACGGCCTCCGTTTCAAATTGTTTATTGCTCATTATAGTTTTTCTGCTATTCGTAATACATCTCCAAAAACACCTCTTGCAGTTACAGCTGCGCCTGCGCCTGCGCCTTGGATTACAATTGGGTTCTCTCCGTAAGATTCTGTAAAAATTTCAATGATAGAGTCAGCGCCACCTACTTGACCTAATGCACTAGATTTAGGTACAGAAATTAATTTTACTGCTAATATTCCCTTCTCTTGTTGCAAATCACCATGCAAATCACCAACATAACGCAACACATGATTTGCCTTCTGAGCTTGCTTAATGCTATCAAACTTCTTATCCAGAATTTCAGGTTTTGCTAAAAAGTCCTCTAAACTTACTTCTTGCAATTCTGTTGGAATTAAATTGTCTACAACTACATCAGAAAACTCATTTTCCAGTTCAAGCTCTCTAGCTAAAATCAATAATTTTCTAGCTACATCATTCCCAGATAAATCTTCCCGTGGGTCTGGCTCTGTATAACCTTTATCCATGGCCTCTTTTAAAACAACAGAAAAAGGTTGACTACTCTCCGAGAACGTATTAAAAATATAACTTAAGGAACCTGAAAAAACTCCTTTAATTTGCGTAATATTTTCTCCTGAAAGATGTAGTAATTTAATAGTATCTATTAATGGCAAACCAGCTCCTACATTGGTTTCATATAAATACTGTTTTTGGTACTTATCCAAGTTCTTCCGAACTAATTCGTAATAATCAAAGTCTAAGGTGTTTGCTATTTTATTGGACGATACCAAGTCAAAACCTCCACTAATCAAATCAAAATAATGGTTTACAAAATCAGTGCTAGCGGTATTATCAATAGCTATTAAATTCTCTAAATGATGGTCTTTAGCATACCTGACAACATCATTTAACCCATAAGAAACCCCAGATTCCTCAAAACTGTTTCTCCAATCTTCTTGAAGGCCCTCTGAGTTAAGGATTACTTTTTTAGAATTGGCAACGGCAAATATTCGTAAATCCAATCCTTTACGTTTCTGCACTTTTTTATGAGATTCTAAAATTTGGTCTATAAGTGTTCCCCCAACAGTCCCATGACCAAAGATGGCTAGGTTAATACGTTTGCTTACACCAAAAATTTGCCCGTGCATTACATTTAAGGCCTTGTGTAAAAAGATGTTTTCAACCACAAGACTTATATTCTTACCTGAGATTGTATTATTAAATAAAAGTGGAACAATTCCATTCTTTATCAAAGCATTATAAGGATGGTGAAATGTACTTAGGTCTTGCCCAACTATCGAAATTACAGAGATATCTTTTTTAATGGTTATGGTATTTACGTCTTGCGAGGAATAATCTGTAGCAAATTCGATATCCAATGCTTTTTTAGCAGCTACAGCTTGTTCCGAGCTTACCACCAAACCGATACCTCTCTCTGACGAACCTTGAGAAATAATGCTCACATTAATATTGTGCCTTCCTAAAGTGGTAAAAATCCTTGCATCTACCCCTACTTTGCCTAACAAGCCTCTACCTTCTAGGTTAATTAAGGCCACATTCTCTATTACAGAAAGGGATTTTATGCCTTCTTTCTGGGTTTTTGAACTTATTAAAGTTCCCTTAGAATCTGGATTAAATGTATTTAGAATACGTAATGGAATATTTTTTTCTATAAGTGGAATTATCGTCTTTGCATGCAACACTTTTGCTCCAAAATTAGCAAGCTCGTTCGCTTCTGCATAAGAAAGATTTTCAATGATTCTTGCTTGTTTCACGTAGTCTGGATTAGCAGTAAAAATTCCATCTACATGGGTATAGTTTAATACTTCTTCGGCATCTAAATAATTGGCAAAGAGTGCTGCGGTGTAATTACTACCATTTCTTCCCAGTGTTGTGGTTTCTCCATGCTCATTTGCTGCGATGAACCCCGTGATAATAGGAACAGTATCTTCTGGTAATTCTGAAAAGCGTTTCACAACTTTTGCCTTGGATACCGCTTCGTTAACTTGAGCATTTCCAAAATTACTATCGGTTTGCAAAAGCTCTCGCGCATCCAACAATACGGCTTTAATTCCACGCTCTTTTAAGAGTGAAACTATAAGCTTACAAGAAATTAATTCTCCAACAGCTAATACTTCGTCCTTAGTTTTTAAACTATAATCCCCCAATAAAGAAACGCCTTCCAAACGTTTAGATAATTGTTCCAGTTCTTTAAAATAATTAATGGAAGCACTGGCAAACTTTTGGTATTCCACAAAACTTTTAAGTGTCTTTTCATCAACTTTTCCGTTCAAGGCATTATCTAGTAATCCTTCCAAAGTATCCGTAGCTTTTTGGCGAGCTGATAATACTACCCCAATAGGCTCTCCTTTTTTATGGAAATCCTCAACAGTTTGAAGAACTCTTTCTAAACCTTCACCATTACTCAAAGATTTTCCCCCAAATTTTAGAATCTTTAATCCCTTTCGTTCTTCTTTTTTCTGAAAAACACCTTTTAATAGTTTTTCAAGTTGAAGAAACTCCATTAGAAAAGCATCATGACCGTGCACAGATTCTACCTCACCGTAGGTAACATTACTATTAGCTTGCGCTAATTGTTTAAAGGTTTCTTTATTTTCTTCAGCGGTAAAAAACAGATCTGAATTAACGCCGATAATATGAATGTTTGTGTTGCTATTTTGAAGTGCTTCAAACACCTTAATACCGTCTCTTGAAATATCAATTGTCTTTAACAATTGATTCATTAATTTATAGGCTGATAACTGAAAACGTTCTTGTAGCTTTTTCCCATGATGCAACAACCAACTCTCTACATTAAACACTTTTAATTCCTCATTTGTCCCTCTTTGAAAACGTTCCTTAAAAGATTCCGGTGTGCGATAGCAAAGCATAGCATGCATTCTAGCGTCATGCACAGGTTCCCTAGAATTAATAAGGATTTGTTCTTGAATCTGGCAATTGGCAATGAGCCAGTCCGTAGACTTCCAATCAGATGCTACGGGAATTAAATGCTCTGTAATAGTTGGGTTTAACGCAGCTATTTCCCATGCAATTCCTCCTCCCAAAGAACCTCCAATTATGGCAAATAATCGGGATACTTCTAATTGCTGTAATCCCTTTAAAAATATGCTTGCAATATCACCAGCTACAAAATCCTTATAATTTTCTATTACAAAACCATCATATCCATTACCAGGAATATTAAAGGCTAAAATGGTATAGTTTTGTGTGTCTATGCATTTACCTGCACCTATTAAATCTGACCACCAGCCATTTTCCCCAGCTACATTGGAGTTTCCCGTTAAGGCATGGTTTACCAAAACAATTGGTGCCGAATGTAAGGGTTGACCAAATAGCTCGTAAGACAATGTAATATCTAGACTTACACCGCTTATAGTGGTATAATTCTTTATTTCTAATTTATGGAGCATTGCTGTGATATATCTCTTCATTTTTAATTACTGTCTGTTCGAGCGCAGTCGAGAACTAATAAAACATCTCGACTGCGCTAGATATGACAGAAAAGTTTTAGACTAAAACCGACTTGTCAATAGTTGAGAAAGCCTGTTCTAAATCGTTCTTTAAATCGTCTATATCTTCAAGTCCAACAGAAAGGCGTATTAAATCTTGAGAAACTCCAGCACTAGCCTGTTGCTCTTCTGTTAGTTGTTGGTGCGTTGTACTCGCTGGGTGAATAATTAGTGATTTTGTATCACCAATATTCGCTAATAGCGAAAATACCTTGGTTGCATCAGTCAATTTTTTAGCGGTTTCAAAACCACCTTTAACGCCAAAGGTTACCAAACCACTTTGTCCTTTGGGTAAGTATTCTTGGGCTAATTCGTAGTATTTGCTCCCTTTAAGGCCTGGATAGTTTACCCATGCCACTTCTTCTCTATCTTGCAGCCATTCAGCTAAAGCCAGCGCATTAGCGCTATGCTGCTTAATACGAACCGGCAAGGTTTCTAGCCCTTGAATGACCTGAAAGGCATTAAATGGACTCAACGCACCACCAAAATCACGTAAGCCTTCCAAAATTAATTTAAAGGTAAAAGCTGCTGCTCCTAAGGCTTCGCTATACACCAAACCATGATAACCAGCAGAGGGTTCTGTAAATTCAGGGAATTTTCCATTGGTCCAATCAAAAGTACCGGCATCTATGATAGCGCCACCAAGGGAATTTCCTTGTCCTCCAATGTATTTGGTTAAGGAATGAATTACCAAGTTTGCACCATGTTCAATTGGATTTAACAATCCAGGTGTAGCCACCGTGTTATCTACAATAAATGGCACTTTTGCCGCCTTAGCTTCCTTAGAAATTCCTTTTAAATCCAATACATCTAGTTTTGGATTCCCTAAAGATTCTACAAAAATTGCTCTGGTATTTTCTTGTACTGCAGTTCCAAAGTTTGCTGGGTCTGACGCATCTACAAAAGTAGTTGTAATACCCAACCTTGGTAAGGTAACATTCAGTAAATTAAATGTACCGCCGTACAAACTGCTTGAAGCTACAATATGGTCTCCAGCTTTTAGCAGGGTTAATAATCCTGTTGAAATTGCCGCAGTCCCAGATGCAAAAACAACCGCTCCTACACCACCTTCTACTGCAGCAAGTCTTTCCTGTAGTATTTGATTGGTAGGATTGTTTAACCGGGTGTAAATAAAACCCAGTTCTGCTAATGAAAACAGGTTTGCTGCATGGTCTGTATCGTTAAAAACGTAAGACGTAGTTTGGTAAATAGGAACAGCTCTTGTTCCGCCTGTTTGCGTAGTATCATGCCCTGCATGTAACGCGTTTGTTGCTAATTTTTGATCACTCATGATTTCTTGTTTGTGCGCCTCTATTTTTTTAGGTGCTGATTTTTAAATAGATTCCTGCCTTCGCAGGAATAATAAAAGCCAAACCCTAGCCTGCCGACATTGCAGTTAGGTAAAATCAAAAAAGTTATAAGAAAGTAATTCGAAAGAAAATTTCGATGACTGTTATCCTTCCTGCCTCTGGCAGGTAGAATTTAGCACCTTCTTTGCATAGAACAAAGGGTTGCTAAGGCTTCAAAGGGTCTAATCCCTCCACCTTTCTTGATAACTATTCAATACGTGTTTGAACTTATTAGAACAAATATAACATCAGAAAAATTTAAAATCCTAACAAAAGTAGAAAATTTAACAAAAGTCTAGTGGTTTGGTGGGATATCTCTTATTCAAAATATTGCTATCTCAATTGTTCTGACTATTTTGAACTATGAAATTAACAACTAACCAACATCGTTTATAATGAATACTTCAGATGATTTTAAAAATCTAGAACAATTAGATGAAGAACAACTTCCAGTTGCAAAGCACAAATTACATGATTGGACGCACTTTGCCGGATTGTATGCAGCGGAACATGTGGCCGCTACGGAATTTGTTATTGGCGCCACTTTTGTCGCTCTTGGTTCAAAAACCATGGATATTTTATTAGGCCTTTTAATTGGAAATATTTTAGCCGTTCTAAGTTGGACATTTATTACGTCTCCTATAGCGGTGGATACAAGACTAAGTCTTTATACCTATCTGAACAAAATAGCGGGCGACTCAATGACTAAACTTTATAATTGGGCCAACGTTATCATTTTTTCGGTGATATCTGCCGCAATGATTACCGTTTCTTCTACTGCGGTGAGATTTGCTTTTAACATTCCTGCCCAGCTAGATTGGTATCCGACTAATCTATGGTTCGTATTTATTGTTTTAGCTGTTGGTATTGTGGTAGTTTCTATTGCTATTTATGGCTTTAATGCTGTTTCGGACTTCTCTGGGGTTTGTGCACCATGGTTATTTGTTATGTTTACTAGTGGTGCCATGGTATTACTACCCGCTTTATCAATTGATGTTCTCGATAAAACTTTACCTAGTGGCTGGAGCGACTTTATAAATCTGGGTAATCAGTCGATTTGGACTGGATTAGATAGTAATGGGGAGCCAGGTATTGGTTTAATAGAAGTAATTGGTTTCGCATGGGCAGCCAATACCATAACACATTTTGGACTTATTGATATGGCTCTTTTACGCTTTGCGAAAAAGAAGATATATGGTTTAGCAACTAGTACAGGAATGATGTTTGGTCATTATGTTGCCTGGATAGCAGCTGGAATTATGGGTGCTGGAGCGGCAGTAATTTTAGGAAAATCAATTGTAGCTCTTGATCCTGGTGATGTAGCCTATTATGCCTTAGGCTGGTCTGGTTTTGTTATCGTTATTGTTGCCGGCTGGACAACGGCAATAACAAATCTTTATCGAGCGGGATTAGCGGCACAAGCTATTTTTGCAAACAATTCGAGAAAAAAAACTACGCTTATTGTTGGCCTAGTAACTATAGTAATTGCATGTTTCCCTTTTGTTTTTTCTCAAATACTTCCCTTACTGACATATGCTGGATTATTAGTTGTACCAGTCGGAGCGATAGTTTTTGCTGAACATCAAATTTTCCCAAGAATTGGATTTACAAGATATTGGTCTTCTTACAAACAACTTTCCTTTAGCTTTCCAGCTGTGGCTTCTTGGGCAGCAGGACTCGTTTTTGGTTTTGGTTTAAATGCATTTAATGTGATGTCTTTCTTTTATCTCTTTATCCCAACCTGGATTTTCACCATACTTATTTATACCATTTTAGCTTCTAGATTTGGTGCTAAAGAAGCATATTCGGAAGAGGTCAAAAAAGAAAAACTTCAAAAGGAGAAAATCGAAAAATTTCAAGAACTTAAAGCCATTCAAGAACCCGAAAAGAAACGAGATGTTACTATACTCTCTAAAATTCTGAAGGGAATCGCAATCATCTCATTAGGGTTCACATTGGTCTTAGCTATTAATGTCTTGTTTGGTAGTTCTAATGAAAATAACTACATCGAAAATCGAGAAACATTCTATACATATGCATTTATTTGCACATTAATTTACTTTATAACAGCCTACTGGAATTTACAACGTGGAAAATCAATAAAGTAAAATATGCAGCACTTAAATCAAGAAAACTTAGCTTTAATAGACCCCCAGATTTCAAAACCCTCTTTTAATAGAAGTAAGCTAAAAACAGGTATAGTTCATATTGGTGTTGGTGGTTTTCATAGAGCACATCAAGCTTATTATTTACAAGAACTTGCAACAAAAACTAACGTTTCTGACTGGGGTATCTGTGGTATTGGTTTACGAGAAGAAGACCGCAATATCAGTACTATCCTAAAAAAACAAAACCACCTGTATTCATTATTGGCAAAGCACCCTAATGGCACTGTGGAACCTCATATAATAGGTGCAATTGTAGATTACAAATTCGCTATTGAAGACGCTCAATCTGTTATTGATAAAATGGCCCATGAAGACACCAAAATTGTCTCGTTAACTATAACAGAAGGCGGTTATAATTTCAATCCTGCTACTGGCGAATTCGATTTTGAAAATTCGATTATTCAAGAAGAATTAAAACATCCTGAAAATCCGAAATCAGTTTATGGATTTTTGGCAGCAGCCTTGCAAAAAAGAAGAGCTAATAAACTACCAGCCTTTACCATTTTGTCATGCGATAATATCGAACATAATGGAGATGTAACTAAAAAGATGTTATTAGCATTTACCCAAAAGTTAAATCCCGTATTGGCTGAATGGGTAGAAAAAGAAGTGAAATTTCCGAACAGTATGGTAGACCGCATAACACCTGTAACTACTCCTGAAGACATTTCTTTTTTAGCTAAAAATCATGATTTAAAAGATGAATGGCCGGTTACTTGCGAGCCCTTTATACAATGGGTTATTGAAGATGAATTTTCTAATGGTCGTCCGGCATTAGAACAGGTTGGAGTACAGTTTGTGCCTAATGTAAAACCCTATGAAAAAATGAAGCTCCGCCTGCTTAATGCAGGGCATTCTGTCTTAGGTATACTTGGATCCATACATGGCTATCAGACCATTAATGAATGTATAGACGACCCACTTTTTAATGAATATCTAAAGCAATTTATGGATTTAGAGGCAACTCCAGTTCTGGACACCTTAGAAGGCATAGATTTAGATGCTTATAAGCAAAGTTTACGGGAACGTTTTGCCAACCCGAACATTAAAGATAGTGTAAGCCGAATTTGTTCTGAAAGTGCAGCAAAGCTTCCAAAGTTTTTAATTCCAACTATTAAGGAAAACCTAGACAATGAAGGTAACATAGCTCTTGGTACTTTAGTGATTGCGGCATGGTGCTACTATTCTGACAAACAAACCGACCTTAACAATCATCCATTAGAAGTAATTGATAGCCAAAAAGAGGTTTTGCAAAATTCCGCGCAAAAAGACCCACTCTGTTTTTTAGAACAAGAAGCAATTTTTGGTGATTTATCTAAAAATGAACGCTTTGTAACACTTTATGAAGCAATGGTAAAAGACTTATACCATAATCGCAATGTGAAAAAACAGATGGCCAACTTGGTTTAATTTTTTTTTAGATTTCTCACACTCCCAATGTTCGGTTCGAAATAACGGTCTCGGCTATGATATCGTTGTGGAATCATCCTCAGGATTATTCCGCTTAGAAATCAGCCGGTGATTTATACTTTATTTTGGTATGGCACAAAACCACAATGAATTATAGCCATTGTTGTAGCCAGTACTTTTAGTCCCACCACAACCAAATTCCGTTCATTTCTTTAATCATTAATTTCAAATTTTCTACTTCTCCAACTCCTTGGTCAACCGAGTCAGGACAGAATTCATAAACCTCTTCTGAAAAAGCATCTAAATCAGCAGGCAGTTTCTTAAATGCTAATTCAAGCCAATCTCTTCCGCATCCAATAACGGTCAGTCCGAATTTATCATTCCATTCCGATATTTTTGAAACTATATCTTCATTTTCATAATCGTGATTAATTCCATCTGTTCTTCTATAACGTAAAATGTCAAGGTCATTTGTTCCTTTAATTACTCCGATACTTTTGGAATCTTCTTCTCCCGTAAACACGAATATTAAATAGCCTTTTGCTCTAAACTTTTCCTTTAACTTTTTTACAATTGAGTTCGCTTTTTCTTCCGAACTGCTTGAGTGAATTCCGCTATAATATTCATTAGAAACTTCTCCGGTTTCTTGGTCGATTGTTGGTAATTGAATCAGTTCACTTTTAGTTTCTTTTTTCAATTCCTTCATAAGTTCGATATTAAAATCCAACTTATTTACTAATTCAGTTTCTTTCGGTGAAAGGTCTTTTGCCCCACATCCAAAGAATGAAAAAATTCCCATAAAGATTAATATTTTTCTCATTTAGTTCGGTTTTCTCGTATTGGCTACAACTCATTAATATATACGTAAAATACAGAGATATACATCCAGACTGGGTACGTATCTCTGTATTTTAAAACCTTCTTTTTATTGTAACACCGTAAACTCTAAACTAGAATCTGTAAATACCGTATGCGTTTGGGTTTTAAAATCTTCCTCATCTGCCTTAAAGATATTCTCCACATAGGTCTGTGGATTTAAATCTATTAATGGAAACCAAGTACTCTGCACTTGTATTTGTAGTCTATGCCCTTTTTTAATGGTATGGAACACATCTTGCAATTTTATGTTTACCGCTGTCTTTTTATTTGGCGTAAAGGGTTCTGGATTGGAGAAACTATTTCTAAATCTACCACGTAACACCTCACTGCGCACCATTAAATGATAATTACTCATTTTTAAATGGTCTTGCATTTCTTCATTGGTTTCTGCATCTGCTGGGTGCACGTCTATCACTTTAACAATCCAATCCGCGGCATCCCCCGTAGTAGCTACCTTTAAATTTGCCATAATATCACCAGCTAGGGTTAGGTCTTCTTCCATTGCTTCAGTTTCAAACACCAAAACATCGGAACGGCGTGCAGCAAAACGCTGGTCATCCGTCATATATTTTCTTGGGGTAAACACAGATTTTACATCCTCAGAATAGGGCACTGGTTTCTTTACATCACTTACAAATTGTAGTCCTGCTATTCCTTTTTTCTCCGCAGTCAATTCTTGATTTTCAGAAAGGAACATACGCATTTTTTCAGCTCCTTTTGGTGGCCAGCTATCATATTCCTTCCACTCTTTACGGCCAGAGTCAAAAACATAAGCTTCTGGCAAACCAGAATTTTCATCCGCAGCACCTTTTAAAAAGTGGTTAAAGAATTTCGTCTCAATATTATCTTGAAAAAATGTAGAAATAGAATCCCCAAAATAGTAGTTCCCCACTAAATTTCGTTCGCTTCTTCTAGCCCAACGGCCATGATCCCAAGGTCCAAAAACCATCGTATTGTAACCATCTGTATGCTTTTCTATATTCTTATAGGTTTCCAGTGGACCGTATAAATCTTCAGCATCAAACCAACCTCCAACAATCATGGTAGCTACATGGGATTTGGATTTATCTAAATGCTGAATTAAGCCTCTGCTCTGCCACAGTTCATCATAATTTGGGTGTTCTTTCAGTTCATTCCAAAAATAATCATCGGTCATATTATCTGGAGCCAAAGATGCTTGGTCTTTAATATCATACTCAAAGAAAGAATTCAAATTCTTTAAAGGTCCAGCATCTAAGAAAAACTGGTATTGGTCTTGGGTTTTTAAATCTGGTAGTGTGTACCAAGCCGTATCTATTGGTTCGTCGCCGTTAGGTCTTGGTGTTCCAAATAATGAGGTTGCCCTAAAATAACTTAGTAAATAGGCACCATTGTGATGAAAATCATCAAAAAAGAAATCTCCTATACAGGCTTGTGGTGAAGATGTTTTTAACGCAGGGTGCGCATCGATAGTAGCATATGTGGCATACATCCCTGGATAAGAAATACCCCAAACGCCTACATTACCATTATTATTTTCTACATTATTTACCAACCAGTCAATAGTATCATAAGTATCTGTACTTTCATCTACTTGGTCATTGGAAGTTTTATTTGGGATATAAGCACGCATATTTTCATAGTGGCCTTCGCTTAACCACCTGCCACGCACATCTTGGTAGACAATAATATTGCCTTCTTTCATCAAGTTTATGTTCGGTCCAATCTGCTTTCTAAATTCGTTTTCACCATAAGGTCTAGAACTATATGGTGTGCGTTGCATTAAAATAGGATAATCTTGTGAAGTATCTTTTGGGGAATAGATAGTAGTATGCAAGGTTGCCCCATCTCGCATTTTAATATCCACTTCTTTTTTAGTGTAATTGTCCTGCACATAGGTATCAACTACCTCAGCAGTTTCTGATTTCTTTGTGGTTTTATTACAAGAAACTATCGCAATTGTGAGCAATAAAAGGAAAGCATATTTTGAAAAGAACTTCATAGTGATTGTATTGATTGCTTAAAGCTAAGAAATAATAAAGAAAATGTCAGTTCGAGTGATTTGGTGTAAGCAAATTGTATCGAGAACTAATTAGATTATCAAAATTCTTATTTTCAAAACCGATTCTAACTGTCTACAAATTAAATTTTTTTTGCATACTCCTTCGACAAGCTCAGGATGACAACTGTTTTGTAAAAAATCTAAAGACTAAAAGCAGTTTTTACCTCATCAATTTTATCCAATTTCTCCCAAGTAAATAATTCTACTTCTTTTTCAACTTTTCCGTTATAAGGAGATTCAAAAACCTTGGTTACCGTACTAGGGCTTTTACCCATATGACCATAAGCCGCAGTTTCTAAATAAATTGGATTACGAAGTTTTAAGCGTTCTTCAATGGCAAATGGTCGCATATCAAACAGCTTTGCTACTTTTTCTGCAATCTCACCATCGGTCATAGTAACCTTGGCTGTTCCATAAGAATCCACAAAAATAGAAGTGGGTTCTACTACACCAATTGCATAACTTACTTGGACCAGCAACTCATCTGCCACACCAGCTGCAACTAAATTTTTAGCAGCATGCCGCGCCGCATAGGCAGCACTGCGGTCCACCTTGCTTGGGTCTTTACCACTAAACGCACCACCACCATGAGCTCCTTTGCCACCGTAAGTATCTACAATAATTTTACGTCCTGTTAAACCGGTATCACCATGTGGCCCTCCAATCACAAATTTCCCCGTTGGGTTGATGTGATATTGGATTTTATCATTAAAAAGCTCCTGTACATGGCTAGGAAATAAAGCCACTACTTTAGGAATTAAAATGGAAATAATATCTGCTTTTATTTTAGCCAACATCTTTTCATCAGCATCAAAATCGTCATGCTGCGTAGAAACTACAATGGTATCTATTCGTTGTGGTACATTATCATCTGAATATTCTATGGTTACCTGAGCTTTTGCATCTGGACGTAAATACGGAATTTGATTTCCTTCTCTTCGTAAGTCCGCTAAAACCTGAAGAATTTTATGCGAAATATCCAATGCCAAAGGCATATAGTTTTCGGTTTCTTTAGTGGCATAACCAAACATCATTCCCTGATCACCTGCCCCCTGCTCTTCTTTGGTTGCTCTATCTACTCCTTGATTAATATCTTGCGATTGCTCATGAATTAAAGAAATTACCCCGCAAGAATCTCCGCTAAACTGGTATTCCCCTTTGGTATAACCAATCTTGTTGATTACCTCTCTGGCAATAGTTTGTACATCTAAATAAGTATCGCTTTTTACTTCACCTGCCAAAACCACTTGCCCCGTAGTTACTAGTGTTTCGCATGCCACTTTGCTATCAGCATCAAAAGCTAAAAAATTATCTAAAAGCGCATCACTAATCTGATCAGATACTTTATCTGGGTGCCCTTCACTAACAGATTCCGAAGTAAATAAATAAGCCATTCTCTCTTTTTAATAATACAGAAGATTTGACGGAAAGGCTGAAAGAAGTTTACACCACTTTTTAGCATTTTTTACTGAGGTTGCAATCAGTCAAATCCTTCCTCATAATTGAAGGGCAAAAATAGGAAAATAGTTTTATTGTAAAAATGTGTTCTCTATACTTTTTCTACGAAAAGCTCAAACTGACAGTTTTAAAATGAATCAAATACCTTTCTACTTACAATTCATATTTAATACTAGCCAAAAAATATCTTGGTTGTACAGCATATTCTAAAGTACTAATCAAATTGTTGGAAAATGAGTCTTGTCTTATATTAGTAGTATTTAATAGATTCATTCCAGAAATTTTAAACTCCCACTTACTGTCTTCTTTTTGATAATACAGTGCCGCATTAAAAAAATCATAAGTACTGCTAACTCCACCATCCCTATTCTTATAATCATTGTATTCATAATCCGCTGTCAATGCAAATCCCTTTAAGAAATAAGCCTCAATATTAGCGTAAGGACTGTTAGTTATAAATGTATTTTCAATAGCTGTGCTAGAATAATTATTCAATTGTTTTTTAAAACCAAGCTCCGCATTTGGCGCCTCCTTAAATCGTGTCTCAAAAGCAAGCTTATACGTTTGGTTAAAAGATTCATTAAAATCTGTAAACCCATTAACAACCGTATTAAACTTATTATAAGACAGCCTACTTTCGAATTTTGTTTTCCATAACGGAAAGCGTTTCTCAAATGTTCCAAATAGTGAGAAAGTTTCATTTGGAGTATCTAAATTAATTGGAGATGACACTCTATCTAGTCCAATAAAGTTTACCGTATTCCCGATACTCTCATACCGCTTTTGATAGGTAAGCCCACCGTAAATAGTGGTAAAATTAAACATACTAAAATTGCTATAATTTAGACTAGCATTATGATACCACTCGTTTTTTAGATTTCTATTCCCTGTGAAAAGGCTATTGTAACCTCTTACTTCTCTTGCTGCAACCAAGTTTTGAATATCTGGAAATTGCGCCTCCACAGCATATCTAAACTGTAAGGATTGTGTGCTATTAAACGCGTATCTAGAATTTAAACTTGGGAGTAATAAAATTTTATTTAAATCGGTTACTTCATTCTGTTGGCTGTTATCAATTGCATAATTATGAAGGGTTAACCTTGGACTCACGGTTAGTTTTCCAAATTTTACACGATAACCTAATCCAAAATAAATATCTTGAAAGTTAAACTCGATGTCATTTACATATTCATCATTAGAACCAACAGACTCCCTAGTATTATTTACCAATTCTGTTAATTCTGAAGTTAAGTTTTGATTATTTAAACTTATGCCAGACTTAAAACTAATATGGTTGGTTTCGTTTAATACTCGGTAGTAATTAAATTCCAAATCAAAAGTATTGGTGAATATTTCCTTATCCTGAAATAAATCAAAAGGACTTTCACCACTTAAAGGAACGCTTCCTGAAAAAGGGATTTGTTCCGTTAGCAATCCATAATTTGGACGCTGCCTTTTGTACAAATGGTTTGATTCTAATGAATAAATATTTTTATCATTATTCGAATAAAATGCATTTAGTACTTGTTGAACAGAAAATGGTTCTCGTGTTCTAACTGAATTAATTGCATTGCTAAAGCTTGAAAAGGTAGAATTTAATTGATTTTCATCATTAATATCAGAGTTCTTCACAAAAGCTTCGTAATTCACATGTAGTTTAGCGTTTGGCGTATAGGTAGTTGAAAATTTAAAAAGCCCTGAAGTATTTTTTTGCTCAATATCGGATGTTAAAAGCTCATTATTATCCCCATCTTCTCTTATATAGGTTCGTTGTGAAATTGAGGATAACCTGGTATCTATTCCAGTTACAATTCCAAAGCCCGAAAAACTAATTTTCTTATTTGGATTATAATTAAAATTAAGCGCTGCAAGCTTAGCATCTATATTCCGCGCCCTATTATTCTGCAAAAGGGACAAACCTATGCCATCATAAGAAAGATTAAGCGATGAACCAGACCTTTTTGCCAAACTCGAAAGCCCGCCACTAAACCTAAAATAATCTTGCAACGTAAATGCCTGTTCCCCAATATTATTAAGGTCTCCAATGAAGTTAACATTAAACTTTGGCGAATAATAGAAGATGTTGGGATGTGCTAAATACCTATCTTCTGGCCCAACACCCGCGGAAATATCACCAAACCAAAGATTCTTTTTACCATCCTTTAATTTAATATTTAATGCCAAAGCATCACTGTTATTAACACTACGCAAAGGGCCTATCTCATTAAAATCTCTTAAAACTTGAACCTTATCTACGGCGTTCGCAGGAATATTTTTAGTTGCCATTTTGGTATCGCCATCAAAAAACTCTTTACCCTCCACCAAAACCTTACTCACATCCTTACCTTGAACTTTAATTTGTCCCTCATCATTAATTTCAAAACCGGGTAACTCTTCCAATACATCTTCTAGCTTCTTTTCTTTTCCGGTGGTAAACGAATCTGTATTGTACGTAATGGTATCTCCAGAAATTGTAACAGGGAAATCCTCTACAACAGTAACACCATCTAATTGGTTTGGAGAAGCAGAGAGTACAATATCTTTCTTTAAATCCCCTGAAGCTTTAAGCTGTTCTTCCCAAGTCTCAAAACCCAAATAACTTGCTCTTAGCAAGTACAAGCTATCTTTATCTAGGTTCAGCTTATACCTTCCTTTTTCATCTGTAATGCCATAAGAAGCTATGGCACCATTACTTTCTTTAATAGCTATAACATTGGCTAACTCTAAGGGATTATTAATACTATCAGAAACTTTACCTTCTAAAATTACCTTTTGTGCATTTACATTATAGCATAGGAAACCTAGCCCTATACATAGAGATATAATGATTCTATTCATTTTTTGATTGCTTGTTTTTGTATGAACTAGGTTTACTTTTTACTTATCCTCCTATACGCATTTGAAAAGAAGAATGTTGCCCTTTTTTCTTTCCCCCTCCATTCATCTTGTTCACCTTTTCGGCTTGTTCTCTCATAATTACTTCGTACTCTTCACCATCTACTTTTTTCCCTTTTGTTGGGACTTCTATGGTGATAGGCTTCTCGGGATTTAAAACCACCTTAGTACAAATCATAATTCTTCGCCCATCATTTACTTCTAAAATAAGTCCAGGCAATCCCCAATACCCTTCTGGTCCATGATTAACAGGTATTTCGGGAGTATACCAAACCGTTGTAGTTTGCATACGCTTTTCTTCTTTTTCTTCGCTTTCTCCATTTACATCTGAAAAAACCGTTTCTGTTATTTCTCTTTCTGAAATTGCTTTGTAGCAAGTGTACTTCCCAATTTGCTTTGTTTCAGAAGTCATTTCCCATTCAACGGGTTCCAGCTCGTCAGCAACTAAAAATAGCTTACCAAAGGCGTCTGTACTTTCTACAGTCTTTTTTGTCTTTGTATTCTTGTACAAAAGACCGTCACTACCGCCACCAGCTCCTACAATGCGAACCTGCACATTCATACCGCTATTACCCGATGGTTTATCTAACTTTTCAAGCTCTCTCCAATTGGATTCGGTTTTATTAAAAGCAAGTTCAAAATCCTTTTGCATGGCAAAACGCAGTTGTTGTTGAATCATGTCCATTTGATTAGCACTAGTTTCCGTGCTATCCATTTTTATATTTAATTTCATATCCGTTTTATAGGTAGCTAAACCTGTAAAGTCTTGTGCTAACAAACCAGTTGAAATAAGAATAAAAGTCAAAGCTAAAACCCAACTATTTTTTTTCATCGTTTTTATTTTAGTGATTATCTACCCTACAAATTTGAATCTCTATCTATAAAAACAAGGTTAACCAGTGTTAACTAGTGTTAACCGATTACAATACGCCTACTATTTGTACTTACTTTTACAATGTGAAACAGCAACACTACAAAGCATTGCTTTACTTTATCACGATTACAATCGTGATAACAATTGGTATTCAGGTTTACTGGAATGTCCAAAACTACAATACCAATAAACAGCGACTTATTAATGAAGTCCAAATAAGTTTAGATAATGCCGTCGAATCCTACTATGCAGATTTTGCAAAAACAGATTTCTTTTCTTTCATAGATTTAAAAGAGAATAGCGATTCTACAAACGTTAGTTTGCAAATGATTGGATTTTCGGATATGACAACCAATCCCAAAACAAGAGTAAAAATAGATACCACTATAAACCATAAACATGACGATTATTTAACGCATTCATCCAAGTTAATAGATTGTACTAGTGGTTTTACTTTTACAGAACGCAGAATAAATGGAGTCTCTATAGTTAATAGAAAAAGTTCCCCAGATAGTCTTACTTCTATTTCTGGTTTACTAAACAAATTAACCATTTCTATAAAAAGGGACTCTCTAGATTTTAAAAGGTTAGATACACTTTTATTTCAAGAATTAGATAGAAAAAAGATACGCATTGACTATGGACTACTGCATCTTAAAGCCGACTCCCTTTTTAAAAGTTTTAAAATAAAAGACCTAAAAGAAAATTCACTTTCCACTTTTTCAAAATCTACATACTTACCAATTAACCAAAAACTACAATTGCAATATTCCAACCCAACAATGAGTATTCTTAAAAGAAGTCTTACTGGGATTTTATTATCATTATTACTGGCTACTTGTATTATTGCCTGCTTATTCTACTTACTACATATCATCAATAAACAAAAAGAGTTAGCAGAAATAAAGAATGATCTTATTAGCAATATCACGCATGAGTTTAAAACACCAATTGCAACAGTATCTACAGCAATTGAGGGAATTAAAAACTTTAATAAAGCTAATGACAAAGAGAAAACAGATAATTATTTAAACATATCTGAACAGCAGCTTAAAAAGCTACACTTAATGGTAGAAAAACTGTTAGAAACTGCGACTTTGGATAGTGATAAACTTATTATTAATACAGAGGAGATAGATTTAGTACTAGTTTTAAAGAATCTAGTAGAAAAATACCAAATGCTTTCTCCCGGAAAAACTATTTCTTTTAAAAGTAATAGCAATACTTTAACTGCAAAAGTTGATCCCTTTCATTTCGAAAATGCGCTTGCCAATCTTATCGATAATGCCATTAAGTATGGTGGAGAGACTATTGAAGTAAACCTTAATTCCCTATTGAACTCTATAGAAATAACCGTTGCCGATGATGGAGGCAAAATCGATAAAAATCAGCGTGAAAAAATATTCGATAAATTTTATCGTGTCCCAACTGGCAACAGACATGATGTAAAAGGTTTTGGAATTGGACTTTTTTATTCCAAAAAAATAATTGAAAAACACAATGGCACTCTCTCTTTAGTTCCAGATACCACAAATACCATCTTCAAAATTGTTTTATGAGCCTACCCATTAAAATACTTCTAGCTGAAGATGAGTTAGCATTAGGGCAAATTGTAAAAGAGAGCCTTGAGACCAGAAACTTTAAAGTACTTTTTTGTGACAATGGCGACACAGCATTTAAAACATACGTAAAAGAGAAACCAGAACTTTTAGTTCTAGATGTTATGATGCCTAAAAAGGATGGTTTCACTCTCGCAAAAGAAATTAGAGCTCAAGACAAACACATACCTATCATATTTCTTACCGCTAAATCGCAAACCAAAGATGTTGTAGAAGGTTTTGAACATGGCGGGAACGACTACTTAAAAAAACCTTTTAGCATGGAAGAACTTATCGTTCGTATACATGCCCTTTTGGATAGAAATAGACTCAAGAAAACAAAAGACCAAATAAAAATTGGGAATTATACTTTTGATTACACAAAGCAGAAACTAACTTTTAATACTGAAGAGGTACAGCTTACCCATAGAGAGGCGGAGCTCCTTTTTCATTTATCCGAAACTAGAAACGAAATTCTTGACCGCTCTTTAATCCTAAAAAAAATCTGGGGTGATGATGATTTTTTCAACGCGCGCAGTATGGATGTTTTTATTACTAAACTTCGCAAAAAGCTAAAAAAAGATGAAAACATTCAAATTGTGAATGTCCGAGGATACGGTTACAAACTTATTTGTTAGCATTACTTCCATTTCAACTTATTTTTTTCTTGTAACTCAATATACTTCGTATATTGCAGACCCTCGTTTTTAAAATAAATAGCCAAAAAACACCTAACCATGCACATTGCAGTTGCCGGAAATATTGGAGCAGGAAAAACTACCTTAACCACTTTATTATCTAAACATTACAAATGGGATGCACAATTTGAAGATGTAGTAGACAATCCATATTTAGATGATTTTTACACGCAAATGGAACGTTGGAGTTTTAATCTGCAGATTTACTTTTTAAACAGTAGGTATCGTCAAATACTAAAGATTAGAGAAGGTAATAAAAAGGTAATTCAAGATCGTACCATTTACGAAGATGCGCACATTTTTGCACCTAACCTTCATGCGATGGGTTTAATGACCAATAGAGACTTTAATAATTATAAGAGTCTTTTTGAATTGATGGAAAGTTTAGTACAACCACCAGATTTACTAATCTATTTACGTAGTTCTATCCCAAATCTGGTAAATCAAATTCACAAGCGTGGTCGTGAATACGAGAATAGCATCTCTATAGATTATTTAAGTCGCTTAAATGAGCGTTATGAAGCTTGGGCAAACACCTATGAGAAGGGTAAACTTTTAATCATAGACGTAGATGACTTAAATTTTGTTGATGACCCCGAAGATTTAGGAAAAGTCATCAATAAGATTGATGCAGAAATACATGGATTGTTTTAGAATCTAGTTTTCCCTCGTTCAAAACCCTCTTTTCTTATAGGTTTCTCTGGTACTTTAGATAGTATAATTAAGAGATTTATGTGATTTCGATAGCATTAAGCGATTAGAAATCTATTCGTTACACCAATCCCTCAGCCAAAGTACCACTTCCCTCATTCTAACTTTTCTAGAGCTTAAATGCAGCTTACTTTCATTGTATAACTATAAAATTTGATACGATGGAAGCAAAAAAGAAAGAACATCTAAAACTAGAAAAAAACAGCAGTCTTTACTTTGTTATTGGACTAACTCTGATTCTTGGGCTAATTTACACCGCTTTAGAGTGGAAGACTTTTTACTCAGAACCAGATTGGGAGATTACGCAGAATATCTTAGATAGCATTGATGAAGATGTTCCTATTACTGTGCACTACATGAAACCTCCTCCTCCAAAAATTATAACACCGCCGGAAATTAAAGTTGTGGATGACGACAAAGATATTATTGAAACCATTATTGAAGCTATTGACCCTAATCAGGACACAGAAATCATGGAAATTTCAAACGTAAATCTTGAAGAAGTTGAAGAAGATGTAACAGTTCTAATTGATTTAATTGATGAGGTACCTATATTTCCAGGATGTGAAGATGCTATCGATAAGAAAGCATGTTTTCAAAAAATGATGACAAAACATGTAAATAAAAATATTAGATATCCTGATCTGGCTATGGAAATGAATATACAAGGAAGGGTTTCAACTCAATTTATTATTGGAAAAGATGGTACAATTGAAAACCTTAAAATGCGTGGACCACATCAAGTTTTAGAAAAAGAAGCTAAGAGAATAGTTTCTAAGCTGCCAAAAATGACACCCGGCAAACATCAAGGTAAAAACGCAAAAGTTGTGTTTAGTCTGCCCATTACATTTAGGTTACAATAAAATACGATGTCACTTGAATTGTCATCCTGAGCCTGTCGAAGGATAATGTAATACACTTCGACAGGCTCTGTGTAACATTAAAAAATCTAAAAACAATAGACTCATTTGTCTTAGGTAAACAAAAAAACCTGCAAAGTGAACTTTGCAGGTCTATGTTGGTTGGTTGGAGTCCTTCCGGGTTTTCCTGGAAGGACTTACCAAACTATTCTATAGAAATAGCACTGTTGTATTTTTCAACAGCTGCTTTTACTTCTTCTTTAGTAGCTCCAGTAAACTCTTTTACTTCCTCCGTTTTCTCACCGTTAATTTCAGAAGATGTAGTTACTACTGCTTTAAACATACCATCAGCCGTATTGCTCATTTCAACACGAACTTGCTTTTCCACGTGTTTTTGAACTAGCTCAGTACCAACAGCCTTATCCTCATTATATGCCATCATTTTATCAGCACTAATTGCAATACTAGGTGCAATTACTAATGCAACAACAGACATTAACTTTAATAAGATGTTTAATGAAGGTCCTGAAGTATCTTTAAATGGATCGCCAACGGTATCACCTACAACAGCCGCTTTGTGCGCATCGCTACCTTTTTTACCATCACTTTCGATAGTTTTCTTAGCGTTATCCCATGCACCACCTGCATTAGACTGGAAGATTGCCATTAATACCCCACAAGTAGTAACACCTGCTAATAAGCCGCCTAACATTTCAGCACCACCAATGAATCCTACAGCAACAGGAACAGCAATTGCCAATAATCCTGGCAATACCATTTCTCTAATAGATGCTTTTGTAGAAATAGCAACACATTTATCATATTCCGCTACACCATCAGCAGCATCAAACGTTTCTCTTTGCTCTTTTGTAGCCTTAGACATATCAGAATCAACAGCTCTCATAACTTCAAGTGCAGCTTTTAATTGAGGAATATCTCTAAACTGGCGACGAACTTCTTCAATCATTGCCATTGCAGCTCTACCTACAGCATTCATAGAAAGTGCAGAGAAAACAAAAGGTAACATACCACCAACTAACAGACCAGCCATTACAGTTGGTTTAGAAACATCAATAGCGGTTACGTTAGCTGTTTGCATAAATGCAGCAAATAAAGCTAAAGCAGTTAATGCTGCGGAAGCAATTGCAAAACCTTTACCAATTGCGGCAGTTGTATTACCTACTGCATCTAACTTATCTGTACGCTCTCTAACCTCTGGTTCTAATTCTGCCATTTCAGCAATACCACCAGCATTATCAGAAATAGGTCCATAAGCATCAACTGCTAATTGGATTCCTGTATTTGCCAACATCCCTACAGCAGCAATTGCAATACCATAAAGACCCGCAAAATGATGTGATACTAAAATTGCAGCAGCAATTAAAATGATAGGAAACATTGTAGACATCATACCAACGCCTAAACCAGCAATAATATTTGTTGCTGCTCCAGTCTCTGACTGACGTACAATTGAGTTAACTGGTTTTGTACCAGTCCCTGTATAATATTCTGTTACCTTACCAACTGCAAGACCTGCAACTAAACCTGCAAGTACTGCCCAGAAAACACCCATTGCTCCGTAAGTTCCACCGCCAAAAGACCAGCTTTCTGGCAACATATTTGTTATAATGAAATAAGAAGCAACTAGCATTAAACCAGCTGAACCAAATTCACCAATGTTTAAAGCTGTTTGCGGATTACCGCCATCTTTAACTTTTACAAAGAAAGTTCCGATGATAGACATGATAATACCTATTGCTGCTAATACTAAAGGAAGGTAAACAGCACTTAGTCCATCAAATCCATCCGCTTTAAAAACATCCATACCAACAAAAGCGGCACCTAAAACCATAGTACCTATAATAGAACCAACGTATGACTCAAAAAGGTCAGCACCCATACCAGCTACATCACCAACATTATCACCAACGTTATCTGCAATAGTTGCAGGATTTAACGGGTGATCTTCAGGAATACCAGCTTCTACTTTACCAACAAGGTCAGCACCGACATCCGCAGCCTTAGTATAAATACCACCACCTACTCTTGCAAAAAGCGCAATGGAAGAAGCACCTAGAGAGAAACCAGAAAGTACATTTAATACTTCACCAAGCTCCCAACCTTGTCCGCTATATATCATGAAAAGTCCACTAAGACCAAGAACTCCAAGACCTACAACACCAAGACCCATTACAGCGCCACCAGCAAAAGCAACTTCTAAAGCTTTACCTAAAGAAGTTCTAGCGGCATTGGTTGTACGTACATTGGCTTTAGTCGCTACTTTCATTCCAATAAAACCAGCTAAAGCAGAGCAAATAGCACCAACAATAAATGATACTGCTACCATTCCGTTAGAGCCTTCTTCATTACTTCCTTTAAAGAATAAAAGAACAGCAACGGCTACAACAAAAATGCTTAAAATTTTATATTCGGCTTTTAAGAAAGACATTGCTCCATCTGCAATATTCTTTGCAATACGAGCCATTTTAGCGTCACCAACTTCTTGTTTAGATACCCATCCGCTTTTAATAAAAACGTATATAAGCGCCAAAACACCAAAGGCTGGCAAAAATTGTACTATTTGTTCCATAGTTATTTAGTTAATTATTAGGTTTTTTTAGAATTTTTTAATGCCTGCAAATGTAGTAAAATAGGTATGAATAAAAAAAGCATCCCAAAAAATGTGGAATGCTTAAAATCAATTCGATATAATTACTTAAATCATGAAAGTACGCTTAAGTTTATGTTCACTTTCATCATAACGTTTTACACATTCATGATAAATCTTTATTGCTTCTTTTGCATCTCCCCAACCACCTGTATCTACTTTCTTTTCCTCTAAATCCTTATATACTTTAAAAAAGTGTTCTATTTCTTTTTTACGATGTGGGTTCAAATCGGATAAATCATTTTTCTTACTCCATACAGGATCATTAACTGGGACGCATATAATTTTCTCGTCTGGTCCTTTCTCATCTGTCATATGAAAAACTCCAATTGGTTTTACTTCCATTACCACCATTGGATAAGTTGGTTCCGTAGTCATTACTAAAACATCTAGCGGATCCTGATCCAAAGCTAAAGTTTCAGGAACAAAACCATAATCCCCTGGATACATCATTGAAGAAAACAATGTTCTATCAAACCTAATCTTGTTTAAAGTAAAATCGTACTCGTATTTATTTCTACTCCCTTTAGGAATCTCTATTAAAACATCAAAAGTTACATTTTCTTTCATCTCTTTACTCATAGCTGCTAATTATCATGCAAAAATACTCCTATCAAACGCCGTTAAGGTTAACATAGTATGAAGAATGGCCTCTCCTTTTAGGGGAATTATGAAAAATCTTAAAAATTAAATCCAAAACTACCAGTAACGCCAAAAGCACGAGCATCTGGGTTTTCTAAATAATTGCCCCGGAAGTTAAAATCTATCCTAAAAATCTTAAAGATGTTACCCACCCCAAAGGAATACTCCCAATAAATTTGGTCATCTGGTGCTAATAATGGGATATTAGTAGGTGCGCTTAAAGCAATATTTTCATCTGAAATCTGTCCCCAAGCGCCACGCAGACCAACTATCTCTCTTAGGTTTAATTTTCTAAGAAAAGGGATTCGAGAAAATAGCCTTCCATTAAAATTATGTTCTAGATGTACCGTTGCATAGGTATCTGTTACAAATTCATAAAAATCCAGATTCGGAAATGTCTTATACAAAGAGAAAACTGTTTGGTTACCAGGTATAACACTTAAAAGCCCTAAGGGTACTTCACCAAAGGTTTTACCTAATTCGACAGTACTGGTTAAGCGACCAAAACCACCTATCTGCCATGGTTGCGTATATGAGAATTGCAATCTCTCATAGTCAAAATCACTTTCTAAAAAGCCACTTATACCCTTGGTATAGTTTAATAACAAGGTACTATGATTATCATTTATATTTACCCGTTCTACACCATAGCCAATAGTCCGTTTCCCTGGGGTATATATTAAAGTAGTGTTTATATCAAATTGTTTTATTTCTGAAGAGATACCCGTTGGTGAACTTAAATCAACATAATCTAAGCTAAAATCTTCAGGTAACGCCGAGCTCAAGGTTCTTAAAGAACTGCCGACTAGCACCCTAAAATTCTTAATGGGTTCTACCTCTGCATTAAATACGGAGAGATTAATATTGGTTAAACGATTATTATTACCAACAGAAACTAAAGATGATGAGGCGATGCTTCTACCCAATACATCATTCGTACTTGTAAGGCTAAGACCTAGTTGTTCCACATCGCGCCGGTGCCCTCCAGAAATAATAAGCCTACTCTTTCTGTCTAATAAAAACTTACCGGAAGCACCATGTTTAAACTTCTTATCATCAAAACCATATGCGGTATACGCTTCTAAACGCCATGGGTCGTTTTGTCCAAAATAGGTTCGAGCTCCACCTCTTACTCGAATACCTTCCGCATCGTTAATTCCAAACGTGCTGTATATATCTCCTATATCTAGGTTCCATTTATCAATCTCTATATAACCTGAACCCAAAACACTTACAATATCATAATAGGTATTGAATTTGGGAACTGTTTTTAGGGTATCTAATAACTGAAAAATTCCAGCTTCATCCTCATTTAACCTTTCTAGCCTTGCGTTTTTCCAAAAGGTACTATCCTGTGAAAATACTCTGGGGTCATAAGGGTCAGATTTTGATTTATAAAAGGTCTCGCCTTTTTCTTTATCAAAAACATAATTATCAAAAACCGTTGTTCGTTTTCCATAAACGCCTCTTGATTTCTCTTTTTTGGAAAAGGCAAAATCACTAAGCATATAATCACGTTTCAACAAAAACACAGAATCATTTACAACATTAAAATCTTGTTCTATATAAATTTCTTTTACCCAATTAATGTTAGCACTCTTGGTAACCTCTAGGTTTATTTTCTTTACAGCAAATGTGGTATCGTTTACCCAAAAATCACCTTTAAAAGTTAACTCATTCTTTCTACGAGGGTAGTAAATAATGTTGTAACACCATTTATCATCAATAAATGTGCTGTCTGAAAGCACATAATTATAGGTGTCAACCCCAGTTTTTGAGAGCGGACTAGTAAAACTCTTGTCAAAAAACTTCAAATAATTATCATAGACATCATAGTCCGTATATAAATCTTCAACAAACGCAGTTATTGCTTGATTACCTCCAAAACCAGAGTTCTTATTACCTAGAACATCTTCTTTTCTTAATTCTAGCCGGTTATCTCCATAAACTTTAGAAAATACTTCATTCAAAAACATGGGGAGATAGGTTTTACCTGTAATACGAGAAGTGTCTAAATCGTCAAAAATAAATTCTAGTCCCTTAAAGAGCTTACTTTTTATCAATGAGCTATCAATGGTATTCAAATCAAACTCTACCTTTTCATACTTGTCATACTGATAGGTTTTGAACTTATTTACACCATTCTCGCGTTTTTTAGCCCAAATCTTTTTAAGAATAGCTATAGCTGGGTTATTTTTCTTGGATTGCTTTCCGGTATAGATAACTACCTCATCCAATTGCTCGGCTGATTCTTTTAAAATTAATTCTAATTCATAATTAACTTTTGATGCAAGCCTTACTTCTTGTGTTTCATAACCGATAAATGAAACTATTATGGTATCATAAGATTCCTCAGATTCTAGATAAAAGCGACCATTATCGTTAGTTATTGTTCCTTCGGAAGACCCCTTAAAGATAATATTAGCAAATGCCACAGGATTATTAAAATCATCCAGCACAATACCACTCACCTTTGTTTGAGCATTTAAAACAGAAATAAAGGAAAGAAATAAAAGAAATAGGAATTTTTTCATGTTCTGATAGGTATTACAAGAATAACTAGCTAGTAGCTAGTTTATAATTGCTCGGTAATTTTGGTTTTAAAGTAACTTCTTATCAAAAACTATTCCTTAAAAAAAACCTCATCAACTTATGTCGACGAGGCTAATATAACTTACAAAAAGTGCTTATCTATTTATATAACACTTTCTTAACAGCTTTTATAACATCTCCACTATTTGGCAACCATTCTGCCAAAAGAACTGGTGAATAAGGAGCAGGAGTATCTGCTGTATTTATTTTAACTACCGGGGCATCCAAATAATCAAAAGCTTTATCTTGAACATGATAGATAATTTCTGTTGACACATTTCCAAAAGGCCACGCTTCTTCTAAAATCACCAATCTATTTGTTTTCTTCACTGAGTTTACTATAGCGTTAATGTCCATAGGGCGTACTGTTCGCAAATCAATAATTTCACAGCTAACACCATCTTTTGCTAATTCATCTGCTGCTTTGTATGCCTCTTTGATAATTTTACCAAAAGAGACAATAGTTACATCTGTACCTTCTCTTTTTATATCCGCAACACCTATTGGAATGGCATAATCCCCTTCTGGAACTTCGCCCTTATCACCATACATTTGTTCGGACTCCATAAAAATTACAGGGTCATCATCTCTAATAGCTGCTTTTAAAAGCCCTTTAGCATCAGCGGGATTTGACGGAACAACTACCTTTAAACCAGGACAATTAGCATACCAGCTTTCAAAAGCTTGCGAATGTGTTGCCGCCAATTGACCAGCAGAAGCGGTTGGACCTCTAAATACAATAGGACATGCAAACTGTCCACCAGACATTTGCCTAATTTTTGCAGCGTTGTTTATAATTTGATCTATCCCAACAAGTGCGAAGTTAAAGGTCATAAACTCTATAATTGGTCTATTACCCAACATTGCCGAACCAACGCCAATTCCAGCAAAACCTAATTCAGAAATAGGAGTATCTATAACACGCTCTGCGCCAAACTCATCTAACATTCCTTTAGATGCCTTGTAAGCACCATTGTACTCAGCAACTTCTTCACCCATTAAATAAATGCTATCATCACTTCGCATCTCTTCTGACATGGCTTCGCAAATCGCTTCTCTAAATTGTAGTGTCTTCATATTTGTTTAAAGAGTCTTATTCGTTGTAAAAACGCAAGCAAAAATAGCAAAATATATAGGAATAGTTATACTGTAAAATTTAAAAAAAAGAACATTATTTATTATGCATGCATAGTAAATTTAAGATTTAATAGCTATCTTTGGCGGGTAAAATTTTAGAAAAACATATGAAGATTTTAGTTTGTATTAGTAATGTGCCAGACACAACTTCCAAAATTAATTTTACGGAAGGTGACACCAAATTTGACACCAATGGTGTACAGTTTGTTATTAATCCAAATGATGAATTTGGACTCACCCGTGCAATGTGGTTTAAGGAAAAACAAGGAGCTACTGTGCATGTCGCTAATGTAGGTGGCGCGCAAACAGAACCAACAATAAGAAAAGCATTAGCTATTGGGGCCGATGAAGCAATTCGTATTAATGCAGAACCTAAAGATGGTTTTTTTGTTGCTAGACAACTTGCTGAAGTTGTAAAGAACGGTGGTTATGATTTGGTAATTGCAGGAAGAGAATCCATTGACTATAATGGAGGCATGGTACCTGGTATCTTAGCTACTTTATTAGATATGAATTTTGTCAACACCTGTATCGAATTAGAAGTTGATGGGAATGAAGCCACTGCAACACGTGAAATAGATGGTGGAAAAGAAAAAATTAAAACCTCGCTCCCGTTAGTAATTGGTGGACAGAAAGGATTGGTAGAAGAAAGTGATCTACGAATTCCGAATATGAGAGGTATAATGATGGCTCGTAAAAAAGCGCTTAACGTTGTTGAACCCATAGAAGCTCCGAGTCCAACATCTGACAAAAAGTTTGAAAAACCAGCAGCAAAAGGACCTGTTAAATTAGTAGATGCAGGTAATGTGAGTGAACTGGTAAGCCTATTACATAACGAAGCTAAAGTAATTTAAGACATGTCCGTACTAGTATATACAGAATCCGATAAAGGTAAATTTAAGAAGAATGCTTTTGAAGTATCCTCTTATGCCAGCGAAGTAGCAAAGCAAATGGGAACTAAGGTTACTGCAATAGCTATTAATGCAGATGACAGCGCAACTTTAGGAACTTATGGCGTTACAAAAGTGTTGAATGTTTCTGACAGTAAGTTAGATACATTTAATGCGAAAGCCTATGCAAATTGCATTGTTCAAGCCGCCGAAGCAGAAGGTGCAAAAGTAATCGTAGTAAGCTCAAGTGCAGATAGCAGGTTTTTAAGCGGCATTTTGGCTGCTAAGTTAAATGCAGGTTATGTGCCTAATGTGGTTGCTGCTCCAGAAAGCACAGCTCCTTTTGTAGTAAAAAGAACTGCTTTTAGCAATAAGGGGTTTGCACAAACAGAAATTGATTCCGAAACCAAAGTAATTGGTTTATCTAACAACGCATTTGGTATAGTGGAAAATGCAGCTTCAGCTTCAGTGGAAGATTTTTCGCCTGCTATTAGTGATAATGATTTTGGTGCAAAATCTATTGAAATTGATAAGGTTGTTGGAAAAGCAACTATTGCAGATGCAGATATCGTTGTATCAGCAGGTCGTGGTCTAAAAGGCCCTGAAAATTGGGGAATGGTAGAAGAACTAGCAGCTATTCTAGGAGCTGCTACAGCATGTTCAAAACCAGTTTCGGATTTAGGTTGGAGGCCACATGGTGAACATGTAGGTCAAACAGGGAAACCAGTTGCAAGTAACTTATATATCGCTATTGGAATTTCAGGAGCAATACAACATTTGGCAGGGGTGAGCTCATCAAAAACCAAAGTTGTAATAAACAATGACCCAGAAGCTCCATTCTTCAAGGCAGCTGATTATGGCATAGTAGGTGATGCTTTTGAAGTGGTTCCAGAGCTCATTGAAAAATTAAAAGAATTTAAAGCACAGAACGCGTAATTTTTGTTAATTTGCCTCATTCTAAGGGGCTGTTCATATGAATGAGACCCTCATTTATTTGAACAGCCTTTTTTTGGTTTCTACAATATATATATGAGTTTAGTTCGATTAAAAATTAAGGGAATATCATACAGCCAAACGCAAAATGGTGCATATGCTCTTATTTTAAATGAAGTTGAAGGTGATCGTAAACTACCTATAGTAATTGGTGCTTTTGAAGCTCAATCTATTGCAATAGCATTGGAAAAGGAGATAAAACCTCCTCGCCCATTAACTCATGACCTTTTCAAAAACTTTTCTGATAGGTTTGATATCGTTGTAAAACAAGTGATTATTCACAAACTGGTTGACGGAGTATTCTACTCAAGTATTATCTGCGAACGTGAAAAAGTTGAAGAAATAATAGATGCTAGAACTAGTGATGCAATTGCATTAGCTTTACGTTTTGACGCTCCAATTTTCACTTACAAAACCATATTAGATAAAGCCGGTATTTTCTTGAAATTTTCATCTAAGGATAAAGAAGAAGATAATGATGATAGTATTGTAGTTGATGAAATACTTCAAGAAGGTGAAACTGTAGAAATTGAATCTGATGCAGGTGGTGGCTATCGTGAAATGACCGTAGAAGAACTACACAAAGAGCTTGATAAGGCTGTTGCAAACGAAGATTACGAAAAGGCCGCTAAACTTCGTGACGAAATTTCCAAGCGTAACTAACCAATACTTTTTTTATGAAATCAACTGGAATTTGGATTCTCATTTTTTGCTGTTTTACCTCTTTCCAGATTTCCGCACAAGAGCTTGCGGTTATAGATAGTTTACAAACTGCCATAGAAACTACAACCATAGATACTTCGATACCAGAAGTTGTTCCCAACCAAGGCTTTTCTTTTACAAGTCTTTGGCGTGGTGCTCTAGGCATGCTTGTTTTAGTGCTAATCGCATTTCTATTTAGTGCTAATAGACGCGCTATTAATTGGAAAACGGTAGGCATCGGTTTAGGGTTACAGCTTATTATCGCCGTGGGAGTATTAAAGGTTCGTTTTGTGCAAGTTATATTCGAATGGATTGGCGAACGTTTTATTGATATATTAGAATTTACAAGAGCTGGGAGTAAGTTTTTGTTTGAAGGCCTGGTAGTAGATATGGATACCTTTGGTTATATTTTTGCCTTCCAGGTATTACCCACTATTATCTTCTTTTCTGCACTTACTTCTGTTTTATTTTATTTAGGTATTATTCAAAAAGTCGTAAAAGCTTTAGCGTGGTTGCTCACCAAATCTCTTGGAATATCTGGAGCAGAAAGTCTATCCATTGCTGGGAACATTTTTTTAGGACAAACAGAGGCGCCACTGCTTATTAAAGCCTACCTAGAAAAAATGAACAAATCTGAAATCCTTTTGGTCATGATTGGGGGTATGGCTACGGTAGCTGGGGCTGTTTTGGCAGCTTACATTGGGTTTTTGGGTGGTGATGATCCAGAGTTACAATTAATTTTTGCGAAACATTTATTAGCAGCATCAGTAATGGCAGCACCAGGAGCAATTGTAATTTCAAAAATTTTATACCCGCAAACCGAAAAGATTAATACGGACGTAAAAGTTTCTCAAGATAAAATAGGTGCAAACATTTTGGATGCCATAGCGAATGGAACCACAGAAGGTTTAAAATTGGCGGTAAATGTAGGTGCCATGCTTTTAGTATTCGTCGCATTTATAGCTATGATTAATGGAATATTAGATGGAGTTGGTGATTGGACCTCTCTAAATAATTGGATTGCAAACAATACCGCTTATGAAAAATTCTCATTAGAAGCAATTCTAGGGACTATTTTTGCTCCATTAATGTGGCTTATTGGCGTTTCTAGTGAAGACACCATGCTTATGGGGCAATTACTGGGTATTAAACTTGCGGCAAGTGAATTTATAGGATACATACAACTTGCAGAACTAAAGAATATGGCTAACGCAACGCACTTCACCTATAATAAGTCAGTTATTATGGCAACTTATATGCTTTGTGGATTTGCCAATTTTGCTTCAATAGGCATACAAATTGGCGGTATTGGCTCTCTAGCACCAGGGCAACGTAAAACGCTTTCTGAGTTTGGAATGAGAGCGGTTCTTGGAGGATCTTTAGCCTCACTACTTTCTGCAACGATTGCTGGTATGATTTTAGGGTAGTTAGGGTTTATGGGTGAAGGGTTAAAGGTGAAAAGTTTATCATGAGGAATTTTAGAGAGTTAGAAGTATGGAAAGATGCTAGACTCCTTGTAAAAGAAACTTACAAGCTTACCAATAGTCTCCCTGATTCTGAAAAATATGGATTAACATCCCAAATTAATCGTGCCGTAATATCTATTCCTGCAAATATCGCAGAAGGTTGTTCTAAATATTCCCAAAAGGATTTTATTCGTTTTCTTCAAATAAGTTTAGGCTCAAGCTATGAACTCGAAACCCATACTATTCTTTGTCAAGATTTAGAATTTATAAATCAAAATGTAGCTTCGCCAATTATTGGAGATATTCAAAGTCTTCAAAAACGAATCTCATCGTTAATAAAATATAATAAATCCTAACTAACATTTTATTGCTTTTACCTTTCACCTTTTACCTTTGTTTCTTATGAAACAATATCACGATTTACTTAAACATGTTTTAGAGCACGGGAACCAGAAAGGAGACCGCACTGGTACTGGTACTAAAAGTGTTTTTGGCTATCAAATGCGATTTGACCTTTCTGAAGGTTTCCCAATGGTTACCACCAAAAAGTTACACTTAAAATCTATAGTTCATGAACTACTTTGGTTTTTAAAGGGTGATACCAATGTTAACTACCTTCAAGAAAACGGAGTTCGTATCTGGAATGAGTGGGCAGATGAAAATGGAGATTTAGGACCAGTTTACGGACACCAGTGGCGTAATTGGAATAGTGAGGAGATTGATCAGATAAAAGAAGTTATTCACTCCATAAAGCACAACCCCAATAGCAGAAGAATGTTAGTATCTGCCTGGAACCCAAGTGTTTTACCGGATACTTCTGTTTCTTTTTCTGAGAATGTAGCGAATGGAAAAGCGGCGTTACCGCCATGCCATGCATTCTTTCAGTTTTATGTAGCTGATGGTAAATTAAGTTGCCAACTATACCAGCGTAGTGCAGACATTTTTTTGGGGGTTCCTTTTAATATTGCTTCGTATGCCCTTTTTACTATGATGATGGCGCAAGTATGTGGTTACGAAGCGGGGGATTTTATCCATACTTTCGGTGATTCACATATTTACAACAACCATATGGAACAAGTAGATTTACAGCTCTCTCGAGAACCAAGACCACTACCAAAAATGGTGTTGAATCCTGAAGTAAAAAGCATTTTTGATTTTACTTTTGATGATTTCACTTTAGTGGACTATAACCCGCATCCACATATAAAAGGGGTAGTGGCCGTTTAAATTCAATATGAAGTATATTTTTTCGACACTTTTTATAGTATTTACCCAATTAGGAATGTCTCAAGAACAAATTGAATACTTTCCTCAAGAGCAAGTAATAATCTCTAATTGTGAAAAAACTAATGATAAGGCAACCTGCTTTTATGAATTCTTAGAAAGTAAAACCTCAAAATTTCTTTTTGAAAATAGAATTAAATTCGCAAAATTAGGAATAGACACTTTAAAACTTGGCGGAAGATTAGTTATTAATTCACAAAACCAAATTGATAAAAACAAAAGTGGTTTTGGAATTAACATCAAAAAAATTAACAAGTCCTTAAACAAGAAGTACGAATCAATTTTTAAAAAATTATCTATTAATGGTATCATCAATCGAAAACCTAAACCACACATATCTATACACCTATTTGATTTTAAATATGTAGTCCGCAATAATGATGGGGAAACCACTTTCGAAAAAATACCTTTAAAAACACCCTATTCTGGTGGCCTAATCCAAGAAATTCCAAGATTTCCTGGATGTTTTAATTTAAATGAAGAACAAGCAAAAATATGCTTTCAAAAAAAGATGCAAGAACACATTAAGTATCATTTTAAATACCCCAATGAGGCTCAACAAAAAAGAATATCTGGAAAAGTTTCAATTGTATTTACAATATCTAAAAATGGAAAAATAACAAATATTAGGACTAAAGGACCTCATCCGATACTAGAAAAAGAAGCAGTTAGAATTATACAGTATCTTCCAGATATGGAACCAGCCAAACAAAATGGAAAACCAGTAAAAATACCCTATTCAATCCCTATCTTTTTTAAATTACAATAAAAGCCCAAACTCTCGCCTGGGCTCATATTAACAAAATAAACAAAACACACTTTAATTCTCTTTTTCAATGAATTAATGTACTTTTCTTCGAACTTTAATAAAGTTTGATAAATCGAAAGCGCCTTCTAAATCAGCTACATTTTTACCGGCTTCCAATCCAGTTAACTCTCCTTCATATGTTAAGTGCCAGATATAGCAGATACCTACACCTGCCGCATCAAAATCTACACCTTCAACAGCTTCTAATGTTGGTGGTAAGCCCAAAATATTCTTAGAATCATCGGTAATTACGAAGGTTTGATTGCTACCTGTTAGATTGGTATCATCTAAATAAATTCCACTAACCATATCTGGGTAACCATCAACAATAAATTCAAAAGGACCGCCATTTAAGACACCAGCGTCTAATGCTTTTCTATTTACAACTACAAAGTTAGAAAGGTCAAACTCACCTGTTAAATCAGCCAAATTATTACCACCTTCCAGACCTTCTAAATCAGTGGAGTATGTTAAATGAAAGATGTAACAAGAACCAACTCCAGCAGCATCAAAATCTACTCCTTTAACCGCTTCAAGTGTTGGAGGAATGCCTAAAATGTTCTTGGAATCATCTGTAATTACATAAGTTTGTTTATCCCCATTTAATTCAGAATCATCTAAATAAATATTTTGTACCATATCCGGTGTTCCATCAACTACAAAATTATAAGGTCCTCCATTTAATTTACCAGCGTTTAAAGCATTCCGATTAACTACTATAAAGTTAGAAAGGTCAAATTCGCCAGTTAAGCTAGCCAAATTATTTCCAGCTTCTAAACCACCTAAATCTGTCGAATAGGTTAAGTGATAGATGTAACAAGAACCAACTCCAGCACCATCAAAATTCACTCCTTTAACCGCTTCAAGTGTTGGAGGAATTCCTAAAATATTTTTAGAATCATCCGTAATTACATAAGTCTGCTTATCACCATTTAACTCAGAGGAATCTAATGAAATATTCTGTACCATATCTGGCACACCATCTACAACAAAATTATAAGGTCCGCCCGCTAGTTTTCCTGCATTTAAAGCATTACGGTTAACCACTACAAAATTAGATAGGTCAAAATTACCCGTTAATCCCTCTAGGTTATTACCAGCCGCTAAACCTTCAAGACCAGTAGAATAGGTTAAATGATAGATATAGCAAGAACCAACGCCAGCACCATCAAAATCCACCCCCTTAACTGCCTCAAGTGTAGGAGGTATCCCTAAGATATTCTTGGAATCATCCGTAATCACATAAGTCTGCTTATCCCCATTCAATTCAGAATCATCTAATGAAATCTCGCTAACCATATCTGGCACACCATCTACAACAAAATTATAAGGTCCGCCGTTTAATGCACCTGCATTTAATGCATTTCTATTAACTATGACAAAATTGGAAAGACCAAAATTACCCGTCAACCCATCTAAATTCTTTCCAGCTTCTAAGCCTTCTAGCTCTGCTGAATATGTTAAATGATAGATATAGCAAGAACCAACGCCAGCACCATCAAAATCGACCCCTTTAACTGCTTCAAGTGTTGGAGGAATTCCTAAGATATTCTTGGAATCATCTGTAATTACATAAGTTTGTTTGTCTCCATTTAATTCGGAATCGTCTAATGAAATCTCACTAACCATATCTGGGATACCATCTACAACAAACTCATAAGGGCCTCCAGATAATACCCCAGCATTCAATGCGCTTCTATTAACCATTAAAAAATTAGAGAGATTAAAATTACCTGCTAAATCTTCTAAGTTCTTTCCACCTTCTAATCCTGCTAATTCCCCAGAATAGGTTAGGTGAAAGATATAACAAGACCCTACTCCGGCACCATCGAAATCTACACCTTCAACCGCTTCTAGTGTTGGAGGCAAACCTAAAATGTTTTTAGCATCATCAGTTATCACATAGGTTTGAATATCTCCATTTAATTCTGAATCATCTAAAGTTATTCCACTTACCATATCTGGCACACCATCCACAGCAAATTCAAATGGTCCTCCTGCTAAAATTCCAGCATTAAGAGCGTTACGATTAACTACCAAGAAATTAGACAGGTCAAAATCTCCTGCCAAATCTTCTAAATTTTCTCCAGCTGCCAATCCTGTTAAACCTTCTTCGTAGGTTAAATGGTAAATGTAACAAGAGCCAGCTCCTGCTTCATCAAAATTCACCCCTTCAACTGCAGCTAATGTTGGCGGTAATCCCAAAATATTTTTAGAATCATCCGTAATTACATATCCCTGTATAGTTCCGGTTAAATTGGTATCATCTAAAGTAATACCACTTACCATGTCTGGCTCGCCATCAACAGTAAATGTAAAAGGTCCTCCAGATAGTGAGCCAGCATCTAAAGTCACCGCTCCTTCATCATCATTCTCAGCTTCACATCCTAGGAGCATAATCCCCATAGAAAGTAAACCGAAAATTGTTTTTAAGTTGTTCATCATTTCTAGTGTTTAAAGTTTACCCAAAGAAACTTTGAACTTGTAACAGAAGTATCACATAAAATTCAACTTTTGTTAAACACTCATTTTCAATTATTTAACTATTATTTTAACCATTTAATGCAAGAAAATTAAAATAATACCGACTCTATAAATCGGGATTCACAACTTTAAATTCTAAACTGTGAACTTTCCGTGACATTTTACCCTTTAATTCGTTGTGCATGAAAAATGTATTGATTATTGAAGATGACCCTGAAATCATTCATTTATTAGAAATACACTTGAAAGATTTAGGTTGTATAGTAGACTCATCTACTCAAGGTGATGATGGTCTGCGTAAAGCCATAGAGCAAGTTCCGGATTTGATAATCTTAGATGTTATGCTACCAGAAATGGATGGTATTGAAGTATGCCAGAAGATTAGAGCTAATGATATAAAGTCCCCAATAATGATGCTTACCGCCCGGTCTGAAGAAATTGATAAAGTCTTAGGACTTGAGGTTGGAGCTGATGATTACCTTACAAAACCTTTTAGTGTAAGAGAATTTATTGCACGCGTAAAGGCAATATTTAGAAGACAGAAAATGTCTGTTAGGGAAGATGTAAATACCGCTAGTGGTGAAAAAGTAATCCACTTCGACAATCTATCAGTAGATGTGGAAATGCGTAAAGTAATATTAGATGGTATAAAGATTGAGCTTTCTCCTAAAGAATTTGAATTACTAGTTTTCTTGTCTTCTAACCCTGGAAAAAGTTATGATCGGACCAAGTTGTTAAACCTTATTTGGGGTTATGATTTTAAAGGATATGAGCATACGGTAAATTCCCATATAAACCGTTTACGTTCTAAAATAGAACCGGATATGAGTAATCCAAAGTTTATTTTAACCACATGGGGTGTTGGATATAAATTCAATGAAGAATTATGAGCAATAGTATACTTTCTAACAGGTTAGTAAAAAAATTAACCCTTTCTTTTTTAGCTATTCTACTATTGGCAGGTTTAGGCTATACCATAGCTACTATTTATTTATCCAATCAATATTTCTATGAAACCACACAACGTTTACATGCCAATCTTGCTCAAGATTTAATTGATGAGAAATTTGTTGATGCTTCCCCTATTGATAGCACAGGAGCAATAAATAAAGTATTGTTTGGAGACATTATGCATGATATGATGGCTGTGAACCGAGCAATAGAAGTGTATTTGTTAGATATGGACGGTAACGTGCAGTATTCTGTAGTTTTAGACCATGATGCACCAGAGACCAATCAGAAAAAGGTAGCCTTAGCTCCCATTAAGAAGTATATAACAAACAATGGGGAAAGTTATATTCTTGGTGATGACCCTAAAAACAATGCTAATCAAAAAGTTTTTTCAGCTGCAAAATTCAATAAAGGAGGCAAAGAAGGGTATGTATATATCATCTTAGCTGGGGAAGAATACCTTACTACTCGCGATAATCTTTTTAAAAGTTATGCGCTAAAACTTGGTTTAGGAACTTCAATTCTAACGCTACTATTTGCAGCAATTCTTGGAATTTTATCCGTTTGGTATCTTACTAAAAACTTACGCGAATTAGTTTTTGCTGCTAAACGTTTTCAACAGGGTGATCTTGAATATAGAATTAAAGATGCTGATAAAAGCGATTTAGCGGGTGTGACTACTACCTACAATGAAATGGCAGAAACAATCTTAAGTGATATTGATAAAATTAAGTCTGTCGAAAAATTACGAAGAGAACTTATTGCCAACATTTCTCATGATTTACGCACGCCTCTTTCTATTATTCAAGGTTATATTGAAACGCTTCAAATGAAGGATGAAGATTTAACCAAACAAGAACGATCAGACTACTTAAAAACTATAAATAAGAGTGGGGAGAGACTTTCAAAATTAATTTCGCAATTATTTGAATATTCGAAACTAGAAGCCAATCAAATTGAACCTCAAAAAGAGCCGTTTTTGATAAGTGAGCTCGCCAACGATATACATAGAAACTATAATGTTTTGGCAAAACAAAAGAATATTAAATTAAAACTGGAAATGGGCGAAGGAATCCCTCTCGTATTTGCTGATATTTCGTTAGTGGAAAGAGCAATCCAGAATTTAATGGATAACGCCCTAAAATTCACACCCGAAAATGGTGAGGTAATTGTACAAATAACTCCAAAAAATGAAGATATTGAAATTACTATCAAGGATTCTGGACCAGGTATAAAACAAGAAAATCAGGCTTTAATTTTTGAACGTTATAGACAGACGAAAACTGGTGAACATAAAGAAGGTGCTGGACTTGGTTTGGCGATAGTAAAAAAGATTATGGAGCTTCACAACGCTAGTATCAGGGTACTAAGCAAGCCTAATGAAGGAACTTCCTTTAGTTTTAGTTTACCTATTTATCAGATGGCATAAAAAATACATTTTTAGCCCTTCCTCCCGATGACATTTCTTTATCTTTAAGGTAAAATCGCTTACATGATTGCTACCGATTCCCTTTTGGAGTTTTTTCTTGAAACCCGTGCACATTCTGAAACTATTTGTACACCCCTTGAGACTGAAGACTATGTAGTACAACCAGTAGTTGATGTTAGTCCCCCAAAATGGCACTTAGGCCATACGACATGGTTTTTCGAAGAATTTATCTTAAAACCGCATATTGAAAATTATCAAATTTTTGATGCGGACTTCTCATTTGTGTTTAATAGTTATTACGAAACTGTAGGTAAAAGAGTAGTACGATCTGACCGTGGCAATATGAGTCGCCCATCGGTTAAAAAAGTTTACGAATACCGAAAATATATCACAGCAGCTGTTAAAAAACTCTTTGAAGTTGAACAACCACAAACCTTAAACGACTTGCTTGAAATTGGTATACATCACGAGAAACAACATCAAGAATTATTACTCACAGACATCAAATATATTCTAGGAAACAATCCTTTACTTCCCGCATATTCCAAAAGAATTTTAGACCATCCAGTTGAGAATCATCAACAAGATTGGATTTCTGTTGAAGAAGGCGTGTATGAAGTAGGTCATAATTCCCAAGGATTTTGCTATGATAATGAATTAGGAAAGCACAAAGTGTACCTGAATGCCTATGAAATTTCCAATAAACTTGTTACAAACGGAGAATTTATTGCGTTTATAGATGCTAATGGATATGAAAGATTTGACCTATGGCATGCTGAAGGATGGGATTGGGTAAGCTTAAATAAAATTAAATCCCCGCTGTACTGGCACAAAATTGATAATGAGTGGCATTATTACACCTATGCTGGATTAAAAAAAATAGACATGAATGCTCCTTTAGCCCATATCGCCTATTTTGAAGCTTTTGCATATGCGCAATGGAAGGGATTGCGATTACCGACAGAATTTGAATGGGAAATTGCACAGCAATATTTTCCATGGGGGAAACGATGGGAATGGACGGAAAGTGCTTATCTACCATACCCAAATTACCAAAAAGCAGACGGTGCTTTAGGGGAATACAATGGCAAATTCATGGTAAACCAAAAAGTTCTACGAGGTGGCTCAATAGCAACTTCAGAAAAACATACTAGACCTACATACAGAAACTTTTTTCATCCAAATTTAAGATGGCAATTTACCGGATTAAGGTTAGCCAAATAATCACGACAAAAAACAAATGCAAGAGAAATCTACCGTATTAACCTCAGCTTTTGAGCAAGAAGTCTATGATGGTTTAACAGCTCAACCAAAGTTTTTATCCTCTAAGTATTTTTACGACGAAATTGGTGATAAACTTTTTCAAGATATTATGGCAATGCCAGAATACTACCTTACTGACTGCGAGTTTCATATTTTGGAATATCATAAAGAAAGGATAGCCGAGATTTTTACGAATAGCAATAAGCCTTTTAGCCTTTTTGAATTGGGTGCTGGCGATGGTAAAAAGACTAAAATTCTCCTACGCCATTTTTCAGAAAAAGATATTGATTTTGATTACAGCCCTATTGATATTAGTCAAAATGCACTAGACCAATTAGAAACCGCTGTTACTAAAGAATTACCAAGTGTTGAAATTAATACTATACAAGGCACCTATTTTGATACGCTGGCAGATATTGGCAAAAGCAGCAATAAACGTAAAGTAATTCTTTTTTTAGGCTCTAATATTGGAAACTTATTGCATCCGCAGGCAATTTCATTTCTTAAAAACATGCAAGAAGTATTAAATGAGGATGATTTAATTTTTATGGGATTTGATCAAAAGAAAAATCCGCAGGCTATATTGGATGCTTACAATGATAAAACTGGGATTACGGAAGCATTCAATAAGAATATACTTGCCCGTATCAACAAAGAAATGGATGGTAATTTTGATTTAGATAAGTTCATACACTGGGAGGTTTATGATCCGGAGACTGGCACTGCAAAAAGTTATTTGGTTTCTAAAGAAAAACAAGCCATACGGATTAGTGGATTGGACTTAGAAGTCAACTTTAAAGCTTGGGAAACTATACATACGGAAATCTCTCAAAAGTACGACGATGATGTGGTTGCATGGCTAGCAAATGAAGCGGGTCTTAAAATCACACATCATTTTAGTGATGAAAATAAATTTTACAAAAACTACATTTTTAAAAAGAAAATCGGATGAAAGCAATTTGGAATAATACTGTTATAGCAGAAAGTGACAATACGCTAGTTGTTGAGAATAATCACTATTTTCCTGCAGAAAGCATTAAAAAAGAATTTTTTAAACCAAGTGAAACGCATACCAACTGCCCATGGAAAGGTATGGCTTCTTACTACTCACTTGAAGTTGATGGAAAAACTAATACTGACGCGGCTTGGTATTATCCAGAAACTAGTGAGCTAGCTAAACAAATTAAAGGAAGAGTAGCTTTTTGGAAAGGGGTTACCGTAGAAAAATAAATACCTTTATTAAACCAAAAAACCCAATGCTCTTGCATTGGGTTTTGTTTTTATAAGACTTACGCGTTAAACTACTAAAACAGCGTTCTCCGTCCCTGCGTAATCATTCCATTGGTAACGGTCAGCTTCATTATCATTAATATAATTGCTATCTACCAAATAACGGAATTCGTAGGTATTCTCTTTTGGAAGGTCAAAAGTACCTTTAAAAGTTCCGTTTTTTAATTTCTTAAGTGTACTGCTTTTTGGATTCCAGTTGTTAAAATCTCCTACAACAGCTACTTTCTTTGCCTCTTCCGCAGGTACTGTAAAAGTTACTTTGCAAACCGGCTTGCTCTTTAAGTATTGTTTTTTTATTGCCATGATAATCTAATTTTCTTAAGTGATTTAATATGCAAAACAATATATAAAACCATTATAAGTCAATAGGTTACATACGATTTATCGATTTGATAAAATATGCTTGATGTATTATTCACTTTGATAAATTTAATGGAGAATTTTGCTCAAAAAGATAGCCTTCAGTTATTTTTTAAGAAGCTTTACGATTTTACCTACTTCTGCTATGGTATTATAAAAATGAAAGCTTATTCGAATTCCGTCTCCTCTTTGTACACAAACAACTTCATTCTGCAAAAGCTTGTCAAACACTTGTTTATTTGCTTTTATATTGAAAATAGTACTATGATAATTACGTTTAGCCACTACTTCCTCTAACAAACCCAATTCATTAAAAGACGATTTCGCCATATTACTCAGCGCGATATTTTGTTGCGCTATTTTAGAGAGTCCAATCTTATTTAAAAATTCTAGAGAAAAAGCAAGGCTTCCAAAACTTAAAGAGTCTAAATGCCCCGGTTCTAAATGTTTGCAAAATGTTCTTACATGATTGTATTCTTTCATATTTCTACCGGAGCCATATCCTTTAGCTACTAATGCAAAACGTTCCTTCACTTCTTCTTTCACCAAAATAAGCCCATTTCCATATCCTGACAGTAACCATTTGTATCCACTTGCACCAATGATATCAATACCAGAGTTAGAAAAGTCAAATTCTCTTGTTCCTAAAAATTGTGTGCCATCTGAAATAATCACCAAATCTTTAAAATCAGTCTTTAATTTTTTTAGAAAAGACATATCAACCATAATTCCATTTAACCATTGTATAATACTTAAGGCTAAAACCGTAATCCCCTTTGCCTTAATTGTATCGTACAACTGCTCCTCAAAATTTTCAGAAATAGCTATATGAGTTATATCTAAATCTCTACTTTCAAACGGCCAATTGAGCGATGGATAATCGCCTTCTACAAGCAGTACCTTTTCCTTTTTGCTTAAACCTTCAACTAAAAAATTTAACCCTATGGTAAAGTTTGGCACCAGAGCAACGTTATCAACTTGGCAATTAAAAAATTTACCAACTATTTTTCTGGTTTCAGAATGCATTTTATTGGATTGCCCCTTCATATCACTTCCGCCAATTAGATAGTCTAAATCGTGATCCTGTCTCCATTCTAATAAATCATCATAAAGCAAACCTGTTGCCGCTGTATTTGCATAAATAGAATGGTTTAATAAAGGAAACTGTTTTCTAATTTGGTCCATCTTAAAGTCTTTGAAATCCTAAATCGGTTATCTTTGTGTCTAAAGATAGGCAAACATGTTTTCAAAAAATAAGCCAAAGTCAGATGTTGATACGGAGCAGCATGAATTGCTTGAGAATGCTCAAAAAAGAATAAAACAGAAGAAAAGATTGTTTTCACATTTTGTTATTTTCTTAATTGGTAGCGTTTTTATTATTCTGATTAACAAAATATTTAAGCAATGGGAATCCTATGATTGGTACATTTGGGCAATCTCCGTATGGGCACTACTTTTTTTAGTGCATTTGTTTAACGTATTTGTGACTCATAAATTTATGGGTACAGCTTGGGAAAGAAAACAACGAGAAAAACTAGTAGCCAAACAAAAAGCTAGGATTGCTGAAATTCAAAAGGAAATTGATACTGATTTTCCTATATCCAACTTTAATAAAAAAAAAGAAGTGTGAGCAAACTTATTATTATAGCAGCTGCTGCAGAAAACAATGCATTGGGTATTAATAATGATTTGCCATGGCATTTGCCAGATGATTTTAAGCGATTTAAAAGCTTAACTACAGGTCACAAAATAATTATGGGTAGGAAAACATTGGAAAGTTTCCCAAAAGCCTTACCTAATAGAGAACATATTGTAATTACTAGGGACAAAAAGTATCTGCCAAAATTTGAATGTACTGTTGTTAATTCCATTAAAGCTGCAATCGCACTTACCACAGATGATGAACAAGCATATATTATTGGTGGAGGCGAAATATATAAACAGTCTCTAGAATTGGCAACGCATATTGAACTTACTAGAGTTCATGCAAACATAGAAGCTGATACTTTCTTCCCAGAGGTTAATTTAAACGAATGGTTATTGGTTAAAGAAGAATATCATGCTAAAGATGATAGGCATGAATATGACTTTACCTACCTGACTTATAAAAGAAAAGACTAAAAGTCGAGGTAACTTACTTCTATATCGTCCCGATTAACAAGTTTTTTTAACAAAAGGGGATTTGCATTGGAATAAAATAGCTTCTTTGGGGAGGATTCTGAACTTGAATTCAATAATACATTTGATTCTAAAACGGATTGTGTTTGTTTAGCAACAGCCTGCCCAGAATCAATTATCCTAATACCCTTTGGTAGTATTTCTTCCAGTACAGGTATTAGATAAGGATAATGAGTACAACCTAAAACCAAACAATCTATCCCCTCTTCCAACATTGGATGTAAAAATTGATTAAGAAGATTCTTTAGCTCCTTAGAATCTGAAAGCCCAGCTTCTATTAATTCTACCAATCCTTTACCCTCTTGCTCATATACTTTAATGCCTGAGGCAAATAATTTGGAGGTATTATAGAATAAATTACTAGATAAAGTGCCTTTAGTGGCAAGAACACCCACTTTTTTTGTTTCAGTCTGAAGAGCAGCTGGCTTAATAGCTGGTTCAATACCTATAAAAGGGATATTATAATTTTTTCTAAGATAATCTATCGCATTTGTCGTCGCAGTGTTACAAGCCACTACAATCAATTTACAATCTCTTTCTAATAAAAGCTCAGTATTTTTTATACTTAACTGAAGTATCTCTTCCTTAGCCTTTTCACCATAAGGAGCATTTTTACTATCCGCAAGGTAAATAGTACTTTCATTTGGCATTAGTTGGTATAGTTCTTTCCAAATAGAAGTGCCTCCAACGCCAGAATCAAAAATACCTATGGGTCTCTGCATATTCAAAAATAAAAAAACCACCTTGATTCAATCATCAAGATGGTTTTAATTTATAATATTCTAAAAACTTAAAATCCTAATTCTTGTTTTACTTCTGGAAGTAAGTCTTTACCCTTAGAAACGATAAGGCTTAATCCCGGGCTAGCATCAATTACATAATCGTAACCTAAGGCAGCTGCAACTTTATCTATAGCATTTTTTGCTTTTTCAGATATTGGTGCAAACAGCTCTTGCTGCTTCTTTTGCATTTCTTGCATTGCTTGTTGCTCTGCTTGCTTAATATTTTTATCATAGCCTTGCAACTCCACAGCTCTCTTCTCGTTCTCCTCAGCTGATTTTGATGAAGCTTCATTTTGATATTGGGTATACTTGTTCTGCATTTCTTTCATTGAACCTTCTAAATCCGCTCTATAAGTCTCTTGCAACTTTTTTAGCTCAGCTTGTGCAGCAATCATTTCGGGCATTTCAGATAATAGCTGCTGAACATTTATGTGAGCAACTTTGCTTTGTGCATTTACAAATCCCGTAGCTGCAACAAATAATACTAGTGCTACAGCAATCTTCTTAACATTTTTCATAATTCTGAGTAACTTTAATTCGAGTGTTAATTTAATTTTAGTGTTTAATCTTTAGATTCATCTTTTGAATCTTTCTCTTTATTATTTTTCTCTTCTTTAGCTTTACGTTTAGCCTCACGCTCTTCTAATAATTTTTTTCTTCGCTCTTCGTAAGCCTTTTTACGCGCTTCTCTTAACTTTAATTGTTCAGCCTTTTTTGCTTCAAAAGCTTTTGCTCTTGCTTCCTTTGTATCAGCCGCTTTATCTTGTCTTTCCTTTAAAGCATCACTAATTTCTTCATTCTCCTCTGCTTCTTCTGCTTCAAATTCTTTTAATCTATTTTTTAGCTTTTGGTCTTTCTTTGAGGCACTAATCTTTCTTGTTCTGCCTATTTCTCTTAAAACTAAGTCACTAACATCATGCCTTTTTTGAGAATACAACATTACAACATCCGCTGATTTATCAAAAATAAAATCATACTTTTTGTTAGCACCTATTTTTTGAACTTCATTGAATACCTGATCTTGTATTGGCTGAATCAATAGTCTCTTTTGCAAAACTAAATCTCCTTGTGGGCCAAAACGATCTTGCTGATAATCTAACAACTCCGTTTCTAAAATTTGTATCTCTTCCTCTCGTTCCGCAATAAGCTCATCAGTTAACAACACCTTTTCTGCCATTAAATCCTTCTTCATCTGCTCAACAGTGCTTTGCTTTAACTCAATCTCCTGCTTCCACTTTTGGGCTTTGGTATCCAATTGCGCCGTTGCATCACGATACTCTTCTACGTTTTCCAAAATGTATTCCATATCTACATATCCAATTCGAACTCCTCTTTGAGAAAATCCATATAAGGAACATAAAGTGATAGTTATGAAAAAAAGAACTTTTAACTTCATTTTTACTTACGCTTTTTACATAGAAAATATCGTGCCAAAATACTGAAATCATTTAAAATGAGCGAATTAACCCTTTCTAATTTGACCTATTTTCTTTAAATTAAAACTGTTGACCAATAATGAAGTGTGTTTGCCAGCCGCTTGGACCAATAGAAGTTGGATTAGCATCAGTATCAAATCCATAGCCAAAGTCAATGCCCAAAAGACCAAATGCCGGCATAAAAATACGTAACCCCACTCCAGCAGATCTCTTTAACTCAAACGGATTAAATTCATTAAAATTGCCAAAAGAATTACCAGCTTCTAAAAATGATAGCGCGTAAATAGATGCTGAAGGTTTTAAGGTTAATGGGTAGCGTAATTCCATTGAAAACTTATTATAAATAGTACCTCCATCTTGTTCTTGCCTTCCTGTGATTGGGTTTACACTAAATGGTGTTAAGGAACTGTTTTCATACCCCCTTAACTGTATAACATCTCTACCATCTAATGTAAAGTTACCTAGACCATCACCTCCTACAAAAAAGCGCTCAAAAGGTACATCTCCTATATCATTATTATAACTTCCTAAGAAACCAAATTCTGCATTTGTTCTAAGAACCAATTTACCAGCAAGGCGTGTATACCAGTCTCCCTTAAATTTTATTTTGTAATACTCAAGCCACTTAAAACGCTCTTCTTCTATTGATTGTAATTCATTAGTTTCTGCTGTCGTTAATGGAGTTCCATCAGAAGCAGAAGCCGCAATTTCGTCACTTCGTATTTTTAAGCTCTTAAAATCTTTACCTGTTAACAATGAATATGGTGGGGTAAGTTTAGCTGTAATTTCGAAATTTGAACCTGATAGTGGAAATATTCTACTTGGCCCTTGAGAACTTCTTGAGAGTCCAAAAGTATAGGCTAAAGAATTTGAGGTTCCATTACCAAAATTGAATAATCCAATATTATAATTTTTAAAGTCATACAATTGATAACCTAATGAATGAGAAATCGTGAAAAAATCATCTGGCCATTGTACACGTTTTGCTAAACCAGCAGAAATTCCGGTTATAGAAAAGCCTCTGTCTTTATCAACATCTATCTGACCCTGATTATTAAAGTTTGAAGAAAATTGTTGTGTTCGTGAAAAAGACAAGTTAAAACGCACCGGCTTTCTACCACCCAACCAAGGTTCTGCAAAATTTAAACTATATACTCTAAACGTTCTACTTGCTTGTAAGCGCAACGCAAAAGTCTGACCATCACCCATTGGGACTGGCTTGTATGACTCTCCTTTAAAGATATTTTGAAGCGAGAAGTTACTAAAAGATAATCCTAAAGTACCAATAAAACCACCTCCACCATATCCACCTTGTAATTCTATTTGGCTAGATCCAGATTCTACTAGACTATATTTAATATCTACCGTACCTGCATTTGGGTCTGGATTCTCTACATCTGGAACAATCTGTTCTGCATCGAAAAAACCCAATTGTCCTAATTCCCTAACACTTCTTACAATATTATCCTTACTATACTTTTGACCAGGTCTTGTTCGCAACTCTCTAAATATTACATGGTCATTGGTTTTATCATTACCAACTACGGTTACATGATCTAGAAAAGTTTCTTTTCCTTCTATAATTCTAATTTCAAAATCAATAGTATCATTTACTGCTGCAACCTCAACAGGGTTAATCTGTGAAAACAAATATCCATTGTTTTGATATTGATTGGTAATATCTATAGCATCTGGCTTAGAATTATCCGCAATACGCTCTTTTAAAAGCACTCCATTATAGGTATCACCTTTTTTGATACCTAAAACTTGACTTAATTGTCGGTCCGTATATACCGAATTACCTACAAAATCTATATCTCCAAAGTAATATTTATTGCCTTCTTCTACTTTAATTTTTAAAGCAATATTATTTTCATCAACCTTAATAAAAGTATCCGATAATACACGAGCATCACGATATCCTTTTTCCGCATAGGCATCTACAACATTTTTAAGGCCTTCTTTAAATTCCTCATCCATATATTTTGAGCGTTGCCAAAATGCACCAAGCTTCTTCTTTTTAATCTTAGCTTTTGCAAGAGCTCTTCTAAGCCTCTTATCTTTTACCTTTTCGTTACCCTCAAATGCAATACTTTTTATTTTAACTTTATCACCCTTATTCACGTTTACCACCATACTTTCAGTGTTGGTGCCCGTAGTATCTTTAGCAGTAGCGATATTTACATTAGCATTTAAAAATCCCTGCTTTCTATATTTATTTTCTAAGTAGCCTTTAGTATTAGCTATTAGGCTCTCCGTTATTTTCTTGCCTTTCTTAAGGTCTGTATCATTAATGATTTCATCAATTTTACGTTTTTTTACCCCATAAACGGTAACTTTTGAAAGTGTAGGTCTCTCCAAGATATTAAGCTCCAAAAAGATTTTATCACCTTCTATTTTAGTTTGATACATAGCCACATCACTAAAAAGCTCTAATCCCCACAACTTTTTAATAACAGCACTTAATTCATCACCAGGTATTGTAATCTGCTGACCTACTCTAAGGCCAGTATATGTTTTTACAGTTTGCTCATTATAACTCTGGAGACCAGTAACTTCTAAACCACCAAGTATATACTTTTTACCATCCTCAAAAGAAGTTTGGGAAAAAGATATAGTTGTAGTTAGAAAAAGGAGGAGTAATAATAGTCTATGGGAAGTAATTGTATTTATCTTTTTAATTGAGTTGTTCGCTAGTCTTTCCAAATCTTCTTTCTCTATTTTGGTAGTTCTTAATAGCTTCTACCAAATGATGTTCGTTAAAATCGGGCCAAAATACGTCAATAAAATATAATTCAGCGTATGCAATTTGCCAAAGTAGAAAATTACTTATTCTATGCTCCCCGCTTGTACGTATTAACAGGTCTACATCTGGCAAATCATGCGTGTAAAGATGAGTATTAATAATCGTTTCATCAATACTTTCGGGAGAAATTATATTATTTTTAACTTTGATACTTATAGCCTTTATAGCTGTTTTCAGCTCTTCTCTAGACCCATAACTTAATGCCAAAGTAAGTGTCATCCCAGAATTTTTTTCTGTTTTTGAGATTACCTCCTTTAACTCATCGTGAGCTTTTTTAGGCAGAGAATCTATATTTCCAATCGCGTTTAACCTAATATTATTCTTATTAAGGGTCTTTAACTCCTTACGCAAAGAAGACACTAAAAGTTTCATCAAAGTTTGAACTTCAACCTTAGGGCGATTCCAATTTTCAGTAGAAAATGCATAAAGTGTAAGAAAATCAATTTTTAGTTTAGCACAGTTTTCAACGGTTTGCCTAACTGCCTCCACCCCATTTTGATGCCCAAAAACGCGTAATTTACCACGCTGCTTGGCCCATCTGCCATTACCATCCATAATAACGGCAATATGTTTGGGTAATCTATCTTGATTTATTTCTGCTAAGGAATTCGTTTTATCACTCAAAACAATCTTGACATGGTTTGCGCCCAAAGGTATAAGTAAATGTGATACCAGAAAAGACATACCAATCATCACTTAAAATATTTCCAAACCTAAACTGCTCAAAGTTGGAACCTTCTGGGTTACTAGCGTCTAGATTATCTGTAAAAGTATATCTAGCGCCAATTTCCGCACCAATAATAAATAACTGACTTATTCGATATTTTGCACCAACAGTCATAGGAATAGCAAAAGCGCCATCTTTTTGGTTAATATCTTGCACTTGTAGTGCATCTATATAATTGAAATCATACCTAAAATAGGTAAGCCCAGTATATAAATAAGGAGTAAAGGCGGGACCTAATTTATGAAGGTTGTATTCTACAAAGTTAAATTCTAATCCTGCCGAAAACTCTGTTACGGAATTTTCAACCACAAAAGCCCTTTGGTTTCTCGATGCAAGGTTAGATTTAGTATCATCCGCGGTAAAAGAACCTCTGGTTACACTTGCTCTCCAAGCATATCTTTTGCTTTTATTCCATTTAAACAATGCTCCATAAGCAATGCCTGACGGAAGAATATAGTTAGTTCTTCCTACATCGCCTATTATATTTGCACCACCTGCAAAAACACCAACTTCATAGGTTTGTGCTCCTAAGGTGCTTATTCCAAATAAAAAGATTAAAAAGAATACTCTCATAAAAAAACAAAAGTTGTTGCCATAACGAGTATTTTACAAGAAGTCTTGCAACACCGTCATATAATGTTCTCTTTTAAAACTGTTTTTGTGCTTTTTTATTGTTACCAGAAGGTCAATTACGCTTGTCTTCGCCCCAAAGTAATTTATTGCGTAATGTTTTAAGAAAACTTTCGGACTTATATTCTATCATTTTGATAGTAAATCCAGATTTTTTAACTACAATTTCCTTTTCATTTGGTATTGTAGCTATACGAGAATCTAGAGAGACTAGATGGTTTTCTTCTCGTCCATAAACCTTTAGTCTAATTTCTGTGTCATCAGGAATTACAAAAGGTCTGGCATTTAAATTATGAGGTGCAATTGGCGTTAACACTAAAGATTTAGTAGATGGTGCAATTACTGGACCACCACAACTTAAAGAATATCCTGTTGATCCAGTTGGCGTAGAAACTATAAGGCCATCCGCCCAGTAAGATGTTAGGTATTCCCCGTTCAAATACGTTTCAACAGTTATCATGGAAGTAGTGTCCTTTCTGCTTATTGTTATCTCATTTAGAGCAAAATTTAAATCACCAAATTCTTCTACATCATGGTCTAAACAAATCTCAACTAATCCACGTTCTTCAATAGTAAAACTGCCCGCTACAAATTCGGTTATTACTTTTCGTACGTCTTCTTTCTTAAATGTTGATAAAAACCCTAAACGTCCAGTATTTACGCCAACAATAGGTATATCTAAATCGCGCACATAAGTAACGGCCCTTAGCATAGTTCCATCCCCACCAAAGCTCACGAACATATCAAAAGAATTATCTAAACCATCTTCTTGGGTAAAAGTTTGGTATTCTTTTAAAGTGTGCTCCTCTAAAATAAGCCTAACAAAATCGTACTCTATTGCTACTATCGCATTCACTTTTTCAAGTTCATCTAACAGCTCAATCACACAAGAAATGTCATTTCCAATAAAAGGTTGTCCGTAAATCGCAACTTTCATTTACTTTTATTTTTAGATACTAAAAGGTAAGATATATATTAGACATTAAGGTACTTGTCTAAATACGCTGATCGTTTCTTTAAATCTTCCAGAAACTGATCGTCACTGTTTCCAAAAAGTATATTGTAATTATACCTTCTAAAAGTTTGCGAAATCTCATTTAGACTCGTAGAACTAATTTTTAAAGTTACTTGCACAACATCATTTTGATTGTCCGTAATGAATGCGCCTAAAAGTTTGGCATTGTTACTTTCAACTATTTGTCCAATTTCACTCATGGAATAATCTTTCATTCCTTTCTCTACTATTAGAATGCCTCCTGGTTCAGTAAAAAAGGGAGTGCCAATAAAAACGCCTACAATATCTGTTAGGTCATAATACCCTAAAATATGCTTATCTGCATCTATTACAGGCATTATGTTGGCTTCATTTCGCGCAAAAATTTCAAGAACATCAAGCCAAGAAGTTTCGTTGGTTACAAAGAAATTTTCAAGGTTATGACGATAATCTTCAATTTTTTTATCAGCTTCAAAATAGGCTAAATCATTTTCTGGCAAAACACCTAAAAAGGTATTATTTTCAGTAATAGCAACATGGGAACAGGTAGTCTTATCGAAAAAATCAATAATCTTACCCATCATTTGGGACACCTCAAATACAGGCAAATTGTTTAATAATTGACTATGTAAATCCATACCTTTAAATCTTGTGCAAAATACTAATTTTAAACTGCAAAAGGCGTGCCCAATTTGTATTTTTGCAATCATAAAAGCAAAAGATTTCATGACAAAACTAAGTGTCAACATCAACAAATTAGCCACCCTTAGAAATTCACGTGGTGGTAATGTTCCTAATCTTTTAAAATCTGCGAAAGACATTGAATCTTTTGGAGGTCAAGGAATTACCATTCATCCAAGACCAGATGAAAGGCATATACGGTATCAAGATGCTTATGATTTAAAAGACGTAGTAACCACAGAATTTAATATTGAGGGGAATCCCATACCAAAGTTTGTGGACATGGTTTTGGCCATAAAGCCTACCCAAGTAACTTTAGTTCCAGATGCTGAGGATGCCATCACCTCCAATGCTGGATGGGATACCATGAAACACAAGGACTTCTTAACGGATGTTATTACTGTATTTAAAGAAAACGGTATTCGTACTTCTATTTTTGTTGACCCAATAGAAGAAATGATTGAAGGAGCAGCCAAAATTGGTGCTGATCGGATTGAATTATATACCGAAAGCTTTGCAAAATCATTTTCGGAAGGAAACAAAGAAGGCATAATTCCTTTTACCAATGCTGCAAAAACAGCTCATGATTTAGGAATTGGGATTAACGCTGGTCATGATTTAAGCTTGGATAACATTAAGTTTTTCAAAGATAATGTTCCCCATTTACTTGAAGTATCTATTGGTCATGCGCTTATTTGCGAATCGCTATACCTTGGCTTAGAAAATGTAATAAACATGTACTTACACCGGCTACAATAATGGAATTATTACACTCAAGAATTATTGGAGAGGGACGGCCATTGTTAATTTTACATGGGTTTTTAGGAATGTCTGATAATTGGAAGACATTAGGAAATCTTTATGCTAAAAATGGTTTCCAAGTACATTTAATAGACCAGCGTAATCATGGTAAGAGTTTTCATTCAGAAAATTTTGATTATGAAACATTAGCCAATGACCTTAAAAGCTATATGGCTAATCATAACATTCCAAAAGCCAACCTTATTGGTCACTCCATGGGTGGAAAAACAGCAATGCAATTTGCGTGTTCAAATCCTAAATTAGTAGAAAAACTAATAGTTGCAGATATCGCTCCAAAATACTACCCACCGCATCATAGTGAGATTATCAATGGTCTTGTAGCGCTAAATTTGGAAACAATAGCATCCAGAAGTGAAGCGGATAATGCATTAGCCAGTCACATTTCAAATATGGGTATCCGACAATTTTTGTTGAAAAATTTATATTGGGTTGAAAAAGGAAAACTTGGGCTTAGATTTAATCTGCCTGTTTTACAGTACAAAATGGAAGAAATAGGAGAAAACATAAGTTCTACTGCCACTTTTACCGGAGAGACACTATTTTTAAGAGGCGATAAGTCTGAATATATTCTGCAAAACGACTTTGATACCATTAAAATACATTTTCCAAAAGCTACAATTAGCACCATTTCAAATGCTGGCCATTGGCTACATGCAGAAAATCCAAAAGAATTCTTTTCTAAGACCTTGGATTTTCTAAATCGTTAAAATTTGATGCAATTTATTATGCATGCATAATTTTTTTTGCCATTTTATTGTATGTATAACAATTTTCACATAGTTTTGGAAATAAGCGATTAACGCTTTATTTAACTTAAACTAACTTTAATTTTATCTATATGAAAAAGTTCCTCGCACTACTTTCTATGTTTGGACTTATTTTTGTCTCTTGTTCTGATGATGATACTGTTACAGATACCACTCCTACACCTCCAGACCCAATTACATTTACAAGTGGTTCTGCAGACTTTTCAAAGTATGTTTCTATAGGAAATTCGTTAACAGCAGGTTTCTCTGATGCTGCACTTTTCCAATCTGGTCAAGCTGCATCATTTCCCAATATGTTAGCATCAAACTTTGCTTTAGCAGGTGGTGGAGAGTTTAATATCCCTTTTATGGCAGATGATTTAGGCGGTCTTACTTTAGGAGGAACTCCTATTTCAGGTAATCGCTTAATTCTTTCTTTCACCTCAGGTTCTCCTACGCCAGTACCGGTATCTGGTCAAGGTGCAACCGAAGTTTCTAACGTTTTATCAGGTCCCTTTAATAATATGGGTGTACCTGGTGCAAAAAGTTATCACTTATTAGCTCCTGGCTATGGAAGTGTAGCTGGTGTTGGAAGTACTGCAAATCCTTACTATGTGCGTTTCGCTTCTGCGCCAGACGCAACTATTTTAGGAGATGCTGCTGCACAAAATGCAACATTCTTTAGCCTGTGGATTGGAAACAATGATGTTTTAGGCTATGTAACAGCCGGTGGAGCTGGTGTTGACCAAGCAGGAAATATAGACCCAAGTACTTATGGAGGATCAGATATTTCTGACGTAAATGTAGTAGCTGGTTCTATTAATGGTGTATTACAAGCAATGACGGCAAATGGTGCTGAGGGTGTAATTGCCAACATTCCTAATGTTACTACCATACCATTCTTAACAACGGTACCTTACAATCCTTTAGACCCAACAAATCCTGCCTTTGGGCCACAAATACCTGTTCTTAATGCACAGTTCGCTGGATTAAATGCAGTTTTTACTGCTTTGGGTGTTCCAGAAAGACAAATTGTATTTGCTACCGATGCTGCCAGTGCAGTCATTATTAAGGATGAGAATCTTACAGATTTATCTGCTCAAATAACAGGAGCACTTCAAATGTTTGGTGTTGATGCTGCCACTGCAACAGTTACAGGTTTTGTTTACGGACAAGCTAGACAAGCAAATGAAAATGATTTATTAACATTAACAAGTATTGGAGAAATTGCTCAACTAAATGAAGAAGCCTTTGCTACCTTACAAGGTTTAGGCTTACCACCTGAAAGTGCCGGGCAATTGGCTATAAATGGCGTAACATGGCCTTTAGACGACCAATTGGTGCTAACTCCAGAAGAGCAAGAAATCGCGAACAATGCTGTTATTGCTTTTAATCAAACAATTGAAGCCCTAGCTACTCAATACGATATTGCTTTTGTTGATGCCAATGCATTGTTAGTGGAGTTAGGAACAAGTGGGTTCACATTAGCGGATGGTAGTGTAGTTACTTCTACTTTTGGTACTGGTGGTGGTTTCTCTTTAGATGGAGTACATCCTTCACCTCGCGGTTATGCAATACTTGCAACTGCATTTACTGAGGCAATAAACGCCAAATATGGCTCTAACTTGCCCCCTGTAAATCCTCTTAATTTTACAGGATTATATATCAATTAAATTTTTTTACATTGATATAAGGGCAGTAGTCATTAGTCGAATAATTATAAAAAGCTTAACCATTTATCTTTAATTTAGAGGTATTGGTTAAGCTTTTTTATTTTATGCATTTACTAGACTACTGTTCAAGCACTTACGCATTAATAATGAGAATAAGACTACACCTAGGTCTGCTCATTTTTTTAATGGCATCATACTCGTGTAAACAAAACCCTAGTACAACTGAAAAAATAATATCAAAAAGTGATTTAGGTGCTATTCCAGAAAAAATAGATTTTACTTTTGATGTAAAACCAATTATCTCCGATCGTTGTTTTAAATGCCACGGTCCAGATAAAAATGCTATAGAGGGTGGTTTATCACTAAACACCCCCGAAGATGCATACAAAGCGTTGGGTAAACTGGAAGATCATTATGCTATTGTTCCAAAAAAACCGGAGCAAAGCACTTTAGTTGACCGCATTTATTCTGAAGATTCAAATTTATTAATGCCCCCGCCTGAATCTAATTTAGCACTTTCAGATACTGAAAAAGCTATCTTAAAGAAATGGATTGAACAGGGAGCAGAATATAAAGAACATTGGGCGTTTATACCTCCCAAACCACAAGAATCACCAATTAATCAAGAAGATTGGGCAAATAACGAAATAGATGCGTTTGTGCTTTCCAAAATGAAGTTTAATGGATTGTCTCCTTCTAATACAGCGAGTAAAGAAAAATTAATTCGTAGAGTTTTCTTTGATTTAACTGGTCTTCCTCCAAACCCAAAACAAGTAAATGCGTTTGTAAAAGATAGCTCAGCCAATTCTTATGAAAAATTAGTAGACTCACTTTTACATACTATTGATTATGCAGAACACATGGCTGCTGAATGGATGGATATTAGTAGATATGCTGACACACATGGGTATCAAGATGATTTTGAGAGAACCATGTGGCCCTGGCGAGATTGGGTTATACATGCATTTAACGAAAACATGCCCTATGATAAGTTTGTAACGTATCAATTAGCAGGTGATTTATTACCGGAACAAAATTTAGAGCAAATACTTGCAACCGGCTTTAATAGGAATCATAAAATCACTTTTGAAGGAGGAACAATTCCTGAGGAGTATCACGTAGAATATGTTGAAGATAGACTAACAACTTTTGGTACAGCTTTCTTAGGGTTAACCTTTGAATGTGCAAGATGTCATGATCACAAATATGATCCAATAAGTCAAAAAGAACACTTTGAGCTTTTTAGCTTCTTTAATAATAACAAAGAAAAAAATACCGTACCATTACCAGAAGAAACTCCTGAACCTTATATCACTATCACTCAAAAAGAGGTGGATGGTGTGTTAGATTTTATAAATCTGCAAAAATCCCAGAAGAAAGAAATTCCAGTAATGGTGATGTATGAGCGGGAGGAAGTAAAACCTGCATTTATTTTAAATAGAGGTGTTTATGATCAACCAACAGACGAGGTATACCCTAATACACCAGAATCCGTTTTAGCTTTTCCAGAAAACTTGCCAAAAAACAGGTTAGGGCTTTCCAAATGGTTGTTTAATGCAAAAAATCCGCTTACCGCGAGAGTAACCGTAAACCGTCTTTGGCAAAGAATGTTTGGAACTGGATTGGTAAGCTCATCCTATGATTTTGGTAATCAAGGAGCATTACCGTCCCATCCAGAATTGTTGGATTACCTGGCACTTAAACTTCAAGAAGATAATTGGAACATAAAAGAGATGTTGAAATTTATGGCTATGTCTTCAACCTACCAACAAAGCTCAAAAATAAGCCAAGAGTTATTAGAAAAGGATCCAGAAAATACGTTCTTAGCCAGAGCTCCAAGACTTCGATTATCTGCGGAAATGATTCGTGATCAAGCACTTGCCGTAAGCGGGTTATTAAATAAAGAAGTAGGTGGTCCAAGCGTTAAGCCTTATCAACCAGAAGGTATTTGGGAAGAGACTACAGGCGGCGGCGGCGGTAGTACTGCACAATACGTACAAAGTACTGGAAATGATCTTTACCGTAAAAGCTTATATACATTTTGGAAACGTACGGTACCTCCTCCTAGCATGATGACCTTTGATGCCTCTTCTAGAGATTTATGTACTGTAAAAAGACAGGAAACAAATACGCCCCTACAGGCACTTGTCTTGTTGAACGACCCACAACTTATTGAAGCATCTAGAGTATTGGCGGCAAACACTTATAAGCTATACCCTAAAACGAACAAAGAGCAAATAACTCATATTTTTCAAAAAGCGACATCGCGCCTTCCGGATACTGACGAGGTAAATATGCTTATTGAACATTACGATAATATGATGCGTAAAATTAATTCAAACGAAATTAGTGCAGCTGAATATGTAACAATTGGAGATTTTACAGCAGATGAAAGTATTCCAACAGATAAGCTTGCTGCTTTGTCTTTAGTTACGCATACCATTTTAAATTTAGACGAAACCATTACCCGAGGATAATATGAGTGAGAAGAAAATTTTACATGAACGTTCACTGTTATTAAACAGAAGGTCTTTTTTAGGGAAATCCGCTCTTGGTGTTGGAGGTGCTGCCTTAAGTAGTTTAATGGGCTGTTCTTTTTTCAGAAAAGATGAAAATGGTATAATTACCAAAGAATCTAGTTTTGGAAGTAATCAGGGAACTTTAGATGTATTGCATCATGCCGCAAAAGCAAAAAGGGTAATTTACCTATTCCAAAGTGGAGGTCCATCACAATTAGAACTGTTCGATTATAAACCAACATTAATAAAAAGAAGAGGCGAAGAACTTCCAGAGTCCATAAGAAATGGTCAACGCTTAACAGGAATGACTTCTGGACAAGATAGTTTTCCTTTAGCTGGTTCGGTTTTTGATTTTAAGCAATATGGTAAAAATGGAACTTGGGTGAGCGATTTATTACCCTATACTGCTAAAATGGTCGATGAGCTTTGTATCGTAAAATCGATGTTTACGGAAGCTATTAATCATGATCCCGCCGTGACTTTTTTCCAAACAGGTTCGCAACAGCCCGGAAGACCTAGCATGGGTTCTTGGTTAAGCTACGGGTTAGGTAGCGAAAATAAAAACCTCCCTGCATTTACAGTATTATTGTCCAGAGGCTCAGGAAGACCTAATGGTCAACCGTTATACACCCGATTATGGGGTAATGGGTTTTTACATTCCTTACACCAAGGAGTTCAGTTTAGAGCAGCAAAAGACCCTGTTTTATATTTAAATGACCCAAAAGGAATCACTAAAGAAAGTAAACGTGATATTCTTGATAAAATAGCTGAGTTAAACGATAAGCAATATGATGAATTTGGCGACCCAGAAATTCAAAGCAGAATAGCACAATACGAAATGGCCTATAAGATGCAAACATCTGTGCCTGATGTAATGAACACTGATGATGAACCAGATTACATCTATCAAATGTATGGTGCAGATGCGAAAATTCCTGGAACCTATGCAGCTAATTGTTTGTTAGCTAGGAAATTAGCAGAAAAAGATGTGCGCTTTATACAGTTATATCATATGGGATGGGATCAACATGACAATCTACCCAATGCTATTGAAAAACAAGCTAAAGATGTTGACCAAGCGTCTGCAGCACTTGTTGCGGATTTAAAACAACGAGGCTTATTAGAAGATACCTTGGTTATTTGGGGAGGGGAGTTTGGTAGAACAAATTATTCTCAAGGCTTACTTACAGACACCAATTATGGTCGTGACCATCATCCTAGATGTTTTACCATGTGGATGGCAGGTGGAGGCATAAAACCAGGAGTGGTTTATGGGGAAACAGATGAATTTGGATATAATATAGTTAAAGACCCTGTACATGTTCACGATTTTCAAGCAACAATGCTTCATTTATTAGGAATTGATCATGAAAAACTCACCTATAAATATCAGGGTAGACGCTTTAGATTAACAGATGTTGAAGGGCACATTATGAATGATTTGCTAGCCTAATGAAACGAAGAAATTTTATTAGAAATAGTAGTTTAACAACTGCAGGCTTGGCCTCTGGAATATTAAATGCAAATCATTTGTTTTCATACAAGGATGCAGTAATTGGCCACAACTCCCATCAATATAAAATAGATTTACAGTGGGGAGCACTTAACTCAAATTTTTTTCCAGTTAACGATTGCCATGAAATGGTTCAGGATTCTAAAGGAAGGATTATTCTTCTAACAAATCACACCAAAAATAATGTCATTATTTACGATCGCTCAGGAAAATTAATAGAAGTCTGGGGAACAGATTATCCTGGTGCACATGGGTTAACATTAAACGTTGAAAATGGTGAAGATGTACTTTATATAGCTGATAACAAACGCCATGAGGTAATAAAAACCACAATAGATGGAAAAGTTATTCAGGTTTTCCCATATCCTAAAGAATCTGGAAAATATGCTAAAAAAGAGAACTACATTCCAACAGAGACTGCAGTAGCACTAAATGGAGATGTTTATGTTGCTGACGGCTATGGTGAACAATATATTATGCATTACAATGCTGAAGGAGCGCTTCTTAATGTATTTGGAGGAAGAGGTGAGGAAGACCATCTATTTAACAATGCACACGGTATTTGTATAGATGACCGCGATGCAGCAAATCCTACATTGTTAATAACTGCTCGCCAGCAGAATAAATTAAAACGTTTTAGTATGGATGGCGACTATTTGAGCACTATTGATTTACCTGGAGCCTATATTTGTAGACCAGTAATCCATGACAAAAATGTTTACCTAGCCACAATTTGGTCTGGAAACGGTTCAGAAGGGACTGGGTTCATTAGTATTTTAGATGAAGAAAATCGGCTTATTTCTGCACCTGGGGGTTGTAAACCAAGTTATGAAGAAAAGAAGTTAAGCCCAATGTATCAAACCCTAAAAGTGTTTCAACATCCGCATGATGTTTGCGTAGATGATGATGAAAATCTATACGTTGCACAATGGAATTCTGGAAAAACCTATCCTATAAAATTATACAGAGTTTAATGAAATATAAAGTCAATTTCATATTACTTTTTCTGTTTGGCATAGGTTTTTGGTCATGTAAACAAAACTCTGAGCCAAAGTTTGCTGAAAATAAATTATTTGAGTTGGCTCCCCCCAGAGTTGTTATTGACTCTACCATTTTTAAAAATTCCACAGTCATTACCGCATATTTTGAAGTTGACGGAGCAAAAATTCGCTATACAACCGATGGCGGTAATGTCGAGAAAAGTTCAACGATTTACAAAGGCCCATTAGAAGTAAATGAAACTGGAAATTATAATTTCAAGGTGTTCCATCCAGATTACCAGCCAAGCAAACAAATATCTACTAAAGTGGTTAAGATAAACCAAAGTATTTCAGATGCTTTGATAATTACATCACCGCAACCTCACGCTAACTATAAAGGGACTGGCATAAATTCTTTAACGGATTTAAAAAAAGGGAGCACTCAGTTTAGAAATGGGTCTTATTGGTTAGGTTTTTTATCTCCTACAACAACAATCCAACTTAACTTAAAAAAGGAGTTGCCAATTTCTAAAATTGTATTAAGTACTTTAAAAGATCATAATTCTTGGATTTTTTCTCCAAAGTCCATTGCAGTAACCTCTAATTCTAAACATATTGGGGATTTAAAATTAAAAAGCCCAAATAGTGCACAATTAACACAATTAGAGTTTATTGAGATTCCCCTAGAGCAAGGTGTTTATTCAGAAATAAATTTACAATTAACCATGGAGAATATTCCCGAATGGCATCAGGGCAAAGGAACTATCCCATTCTTTTTTATAGATGAAATATTAGTAGAATAAATCAATGACATATCTAGCTATAAATATTGGCAATTTCCATCCCATTTTGGTTCACTTACCAATAGGTATCTTAATTTTCGCATTTCTGCTGGAAGTCTATCAGCGCCTTAGAACAAAAGAAGATATTGGTAATATCATAAAATTTGCCATCGCTATTGGAGTTTTAAGTGCTATTGGATCAATTGTAACTGGTCTTTTTCTAGAGGATAGCGGATCCTATGACGAAGATGCACTTTTTAGGCATAAATGGATGGGTATTGGTATGACGGTCATAGCGGTACTATTGTTTTTTGCTAAAGACAACAAAAATAAAATTGTAGTTAAACTATACTTTCCCATGTTCATGGTAGTAATGGTAATGTTGACCATAGCAGGACATTGGGGAGGAAACATGACCCATGGAGAAGGTTTTTTAACTAAAGATATTGCATCAAATAAAATTATAATTGAAGATGTAAATAAAGCTCTGGTATATAATGATATTGTTCAGCCAATTTTGGACAACAAGTGTGTAAGCTGTCACAATCCTAAAAAAACAGAAGGAAAATTATTGCTTACAGGCCAACAAGAATTACTATTGGGGGGTGAATCTGGAAGTCTTTTAGATTCGTCTGCTTCTGAAACTCCTTTGCTTTTGCATAGAGTCCAATTGCCTTTGGAAGATGAAGAACATATGCCTCCAAAAGGAAAAGTACAATTAACGGATAATGAAGTTGCACTTTTACATTGGTGGATGGAAAATGATAATTGCTTTGATTGTATTACTTCCGATTTAGAAAGAAATAAAAAAATTCAAAGCTATTTAAATGATTTAGAAGAAGATACTTCCATTAGGGCCCTACTTGCCAAAGATCTAAACCCAGTGGATGAAGACTGGTTAAGCTCAATTAAACTAGCTGGCATTTCGCTTTACCCGTTAGAAGAAGGAAGTCCACTTTACTCGCTTAATCTTGCAAATAGGGAGGACTTATCTGAAGATAGTTTTAAAAGGTTCAAAAAATATGCTGAGAATATTGTGGAACTTAACTTGGGGCATTCCAATTTTCAAGATTCATTAGCAAGTTCCATCTCAATTTTTGAGAACCTTACCAAGCTGCAACTCCAGAACACGACTATTACGGATAAGACACTTGACAAAATTCAAAAATTAGCTAAACTCGAGTCTTTAAACCTTTATGCAACCGAGGTTTCTGATGATGCTATAGGCGTACTTAAAAAACTGCCTAACCTAAAAGACCTTTACCTCTGGCAAACCAATATAACAGATGAAGGAATTGCACAATTAACGGAAAACAACCCAACCTTTGTAGCTCATCAAATAAATAAAGAAATTTTTGCAGCTTCTGCAATAACACCTCCACTAGTAATTGTAGAATCCAATTTCATCAAGGATTCGCTGGCAGTAGAGATGGCTACTTCATTTGAAAATGCAAGTATTTTTTATACTACCGATAATTCAGAGCCAGATACTACTTCTACAAAATATTCAGAACCATTTCTCTTAAAAGAAACAACAACAGTAAAAGCTATAAGCCATAAAGAAGGTTGGGGTAAAAGCGAGGTTGTAATTACAAATTTTAAAAGGAGCACCATAGACTATGAAGATATTGTATTAAACAAGGCACCAAGTGAAAAATACCAAGGAAAAGGAGCAAAAACATTAATCGACTTAGAAAGAGGTAGTGAGCGTTTTGTAGATGGTAAATGGTTAGGCTATGAGGCTTCTCATTTTAGCGCAACCTTTAAATTAAAAGATAAAAAAGAAATCTCATCAATCTCTGTTGGAGCATTATCTGCTCCTACTAATTGGATATTTCATCCAAGCGGGTTTAAAATTTGGGTTTCGGATAATGGGCAAAATTTTAAACGTTTGCATACTGTAAAGCTTCCTGAACAAGAACCATCATCTAACAGTAGTATTGATTTCTTTGATATTGAGTTGCCAAAAGTTTCAACAAAATATGTTCGTATTCAAGTAGAAAGTGTTTTAAAAAATCCTTCTTGGCATCAATCTCCTGGTGGTAAAAGTTGGCTTTTTGTTGATGAAATATTAATCAACTAGTTTGTTTCCAACCGCAAAAGATTAAAATCATAAATTGTATTTTTATAGAAATACCTAACTATGAAACTCATCCTACGAATTTTATTAAGCGCAGTAGCTGTCGTCATACTTTCCAAAATACTTCCAAATGTAAGCGTAGACACCTATGGTACTGCCATTATTGTCGCAGTTGTATTAAGTCTTTTAAACTTTATAGTAAAACCTGTTTTGGTCATATTAACGCTACCTGTCACTATAGTTACCTTTGGACTGTTCTTGTTGGTCATAAATGCTATAATTATTCTTTTAGCAAGCAATTTCATTACTGGTTTTAATGTAAATGGAGTACTTTGGGCCATCATATTTAGCCTTTTACTTTCCTTACTCCAGTCTATTTTGTTTTCTGTTTTAAAAGAGGATAAGAAAAAGTAAATCATAACCTGTTTACTTTGGAAAATAATTCTAGTAAAACTGTCAATTCAAGTTTTTCACTAAGCAAAGTATCGAAAACGAGGATTCAAATTGAAAATTCTTCTTCTCGATACAATTTTTATCCGTTTTTACTTCAAAAATCACTCGAAGTCACGAATTTTCATCAAAATGCAAACAGCTAAGTTATAGTTTGGTTTTCAACAGCTTAAAAAGTTGGCAACCAATCGAAAATATAGTATTTTTGCCAACCATTTTAGAAAAGCAAACAGTTTACTATAGATGAATATTACAAAAGAACAGATAGACGACTTAAATGCAGTAGTAAAAGTAGCTATCACCAAAGATGATTATCAAGAGAAGGTAGATACTATTTTAAAAGACTACAGAAAACAGGCAAATATTCCAGGTTTTAGAAAAGGACAGGTTCCAATGGGGCTTATTAAAAAACAATATGGAAAAGCTGTTTTAGTTGATGAAGTGAACAAATTGCTACAGGACAATTTGAACAAATACCTTACGGAAGAGAAATTAGATGTTTTAGGTAATCCCCTACCAAAACAACAAGATGGTTTTGACTGGGATAACGATGAATTTGCTTTTGAATTTGAGTTAGGCCTTGCACCTGACTTTAAAGTGAATCTTAAAACTAAAAAAGCCATTACGCAGTATAAAATTGTTGCTGACAAGAAAATGGTTGATGAACAAGTAGAGCGTATCCAAAAACAGTACGGTAAGCTAATTTCTAAGACAGAAGCGGGCAAAACCGATGAAGTTTCTGGTGTATTTAAAAACGAGGCTGAAGAAATTGATAACAAAACCACTATAGAACTAGATAAAATCAAAAGCAAGAAAGCTATTGATGCTTTAGTTGGGAAAAAAGTTGGCAATGTAGTTAGTATAAAGACTAAAGGTTTATTTAAAGAAGACTATCTTTTACCATCTGCTCTTGGTATTGCTAAAGAAAAAGCTGAAAAACTTAATGTAGAAGTTTCTTTTACTATTGAAGAAATAAATGAAAGGGAATCAGCTGAGTTAAACCAAGAATTGTTCGACAAACTTTTTGGAGAAGGTAATATCAAATCAGAAAAAGAGCTTAAAGCACGTATTAAAGAAGATTCTGAAAAACAGTTTGAACAGCAAGCTGACCAGAAACTTTTAAACGATATTACGGAAAGGCTGATTGATGAGACCAAATTTGAGCTTCCAACCGAATTTCTAAAGAAGTGGATTCAGGTTAGTGGTGAAAATCCATTATCTGAAGATGAAGCCAGTGAAGAATATGAAAAGTCTGAAAAAGGACTTCGATATCAACTAATTGAAGGTAGAATTATTAATGAAAATGATCTTCAAGTTCAGTTTGATGAGCTCAAGGAGTTTGCAAAAGGTTTCATTAAATCTCAAATGGCACAATACGGACATTTAAGTCCAACCGAAGAGGAATTAGAAAATGTGGCAACTAGAGTAATGGGTAATCAAGAAGAGGTTAAAAGAATGTCTGAGCAATTAATGAGTCAGAAATTACTAGACCTTTATAAAGAAAAGGCTAATCTTAAAGTAAAAGAAGTTAGTTACGATAACTTTATAAAAGACGCTTACAAATAGCATTCTAAATAATATGTATCTTTACGGTTCTGAAAATTCGAATTTTCAGAACCGTTTTTTATTATAATAAGCTTTAAAAAATTCTATGGATTACGGAAAAGAATTTAAAAAATACGCTACGCAACATCAAGGCATAAATAGCATGTACTACGATCAAATTGTAAGTAGTATGTATCCAACAAATATGACCCCTAATATCATTGAAGAACGTCAAATGAATATTGCAGTTTTTGATGTTTTCTCTAGATTAATGATGGACCGTATTATCTTTTTGGGAACTGGTATTAATGACCAAGTTGCCAATATTGTACAAGCTCAACTACTGTTTTTAGAAAGCACGGATGCTAATAAAGACATTTCAATCTATATTAACTCACCAGGTGGAAGTGTGTATGCAGGTTTAGGCATTTATGACACCATGCAATTTATTAAACCAGATGTAGCCACTATTTGTACAGGTATTGCGGCTTCTATGGCGGCTGTGCTTCTATGTGCAGGAGAATCTGGAAAAAGAAGTGGCTTAACACATTCAAGGGTGATGATTCATCAGCCAATGGGAGGTGCACAAGGTCAGGCCAGTGACATTGAAATTACCGCAAAGGAAATTTTAAAACTTAAAGAAGAACTTTATAACATTATAGCCAAACATTCTGGGCAGAGCTATGATAAAGTATATGAAGACAGTGATCGTGATTACTGGATGAAAGCAGATGTTGCTAAAAAATATGGTATGATAGATGAAATCTTAGTAAGAGATAAATCGTAATTTCGACCAATTATATACAGTACAACAAACCATTTCCCTTGTTTTTGCGTTAATGTACTGTAAACTTTAATGCTATATATGGCAAAAGAAAACTTAGAATGCTCCTTTTGTGGAAGAAAAAAACCGGAAACCAATCTTTTGATTGCGGGTTTGGATGCGCATATTTGTGATAGATGTATTGAGCAAGCGTATAGCATCGTATCAGAAGAATCAAAACAATCCAAGAACAACGATCTTTCTTCAGAATTGGTTTTAAAGAAGCCAATGGAGATAAAAGAATTTCTAGATACTTTTGTTATTGGCCAAGAGCGTACCAAAAAGGTAATGTCCGTAGCCGTTTATAATCACTACAAGAGGTTATTACAACCAAAGAGTAAAGAAGATGATATTGAGATTCAGAAGAGTAATATCATTATGGTTGGGCAAACCGGTACCGGTAAAACATTAATTGCCAAGACTATCGCTAAGATGCTCAATGTACCCTTAGCTATAGTAGATGCAACAGTACTCACGGAGGCTGGTTATGTGGGTGAAGATGTAGAAAGTATTTTAACACGTTTATTGCAAGCCGCTGACTATAACTTGGAAAAGGCAGAACGTGGAATAGTTTTTATTGATGAGATTGACAAAATTGCACGTAAAAGTGATAACCCATCTATTACTAGAGATGTATCCGGAGAAGGTGTACAACAGGGTCTTCTAAAGCTTTTAGAAGGTACCGTAGTAAATGTCCCACCAAAAGGAGGGAGAAAGCATCCAGACCAAAAATTTATAGAGGTAAACACAGAAAATATTTTATTTGTAGCAGGTGGAGCCTTTGATGGTATTGAAAGAGCTATCACCAAACGTTTGAATATGCAAGCGGTAGGTTATAGTGCATCTAAAGCTGATGAAAATCTAGATGAAGAAAACATCTTACAATATATTATTCCAAAAGATTTAAAAGAGTTTGGATTAATCCCAGAAATTATTGGGCGTCTTCCTGTACTCACGCACATGAATCCTTTGGACAAAAAGACATTACGTGCAATCCTTACGGAGCCAAAAAATGCAATTATTAAGCAGTATGAGAAACTGTTTACCATGGATGGTATTAAATTTACCATTACAGAGCAGGCTTTAAACTATTTGGTAGAAAAAGCAGTAGAATATAAACTAGGCGCAAGAGGTTTGCGTTCTTTATGTGAAGCTGTATTTACAGATGCCATGTTTAGTTTACCTAGTAGTGAAGAAAAAGAATTTAAGGTAACAAAGGCATATGCCGAAGAAAAGCTTTCTTATGAAACTATTAAAAAGCTTAAAGCTGTTTCCTAGTTTTTGACAACTTTTAGATATAAAAAAGAGCCCTTACAAGGGCTCTTTTTTTTAATCTATATTTTTATGTAATCTAAACCGCTTTACGAGTTACTTTATGTAAAAGTTCCATACACACCTCACTAATAATCTTCTCGTCAGAATATAACTCATGTCCAAAACTAGGAATTACATTTAAGTCTGCTCCAACTTCTTTAGCCCATTTCATTCCTGGCTTAAATTTATCACATTCGCCAAAAATAAGATTCATGTCAACTTTAGGACTAGTTTCTTCCATTCTTATTCTAGTAGCAGATATTGCAGTAAGCGATTTCATTGGAAGACCTTTTAAAGCAGCTTTCCACGCAATTGTTCCCCCAGTACTAAATGCTAATACATGGCTAGCTTCTGTTTCTTTCTTAAGCAAGTGTGCAACAGCAGTATCAATACCGCCATCTATAAATGCTTTGTGTAAATTCTCTTTGGTATTTATTAGCTCATCAATATTTGCTAATTGTTGACAATCATAGAAGGTTATATCATAATACTGTTGCAGATATCCAAAATAAGAAGTAATCCATAACCCTTTTTTTACTCCCCACATATCAGAAAGTATAATCAATTTTTCAGCCATAATTTAAATTTTTACTTGGTATAAGTTTTAAAGATTGGGGAATTATCTTAAAACAAACTTCAACCAATAACTCCGTAAATCCCTATTTATTTGTTCAATTAAGAAATTTGTTCGATGAACGGTATAAACCTACGAAAACGTTTTCGTAGATTATTTAAAAATTGTGTAATTGGTACCTTTTCCACTATTTCTGTCTCATTAAGAGTCATTTTTATTGATAAATACAAAAAACTGAGGCCCCATCTATGTATAGCTCTTTAAAATCGAACTCCATATGAAATTCCTCCCCAAGGAATTACTTCAATAGGTTCATCATTGTATAGTACAGGGTTAAAAGTAATCTTAAAAAAACCCTTCCTACCTTCTTTATACTTTCGATAACCAATGGCTGGAAGAAAAAAACCAGTGCCAATATCATTATCCCTTCCCAATCCAAAAGTATAACTCCCACCTAGCTCCAGATGATTTCCCTTATTTAAGTCAATCAGATGATAAGCACCTATAGGAATGGTTAGTCCTTCATAACTCCAAGTACTTAAGTAGCCTAGGCCTATGCGCAATAAAAGTGCTGAATCATCAATGACTTCCCGTTCATAGTTCAGCGAAAAAATTGGTCCAGCCCCTCCCAATTCTCCATAAAAAGAGTTTTCTTGAGCATTTACTTTTAGAAGTGTAAAAACTATAATAACAAAGAAATATTTTTTCATATCCATTAGTTTTAAAAGGTTTTATTCAAAACTAAATTCAATGAAAGAGTCAACTATCCGAAAAAATCCAACTTATAAAAAACAGGACAACTTAGGTTTTGTTTAATTTTCGAAACTCGGATGGTGTTTTGCCAGTACTTTTCTTAAAGGCGGTGTAAAAAGTAGATTTAGAATTAAACCCGCATTCTAAACCGATTGCTACTATAGTATAGTTGTCAAAATCAGCAGTAGTTAAAAACTTTTTGGCTGCCTCAATTCTATGAGAATTAATAAAATCCGAAAAATTCTCTTCTTTGGAATTAACTACCTTGGATAAGGTGCTAACGCCAATAGATAGTTCCGCAGCTAAGCTCTCTAAGCTCAAATGCGGATTTAAAAAGGAATTATTTTCCTTTACATATAACGCAAATTCTTGATAAGTAAGTTTTGTTTTCGGGGCAGATTCAATGGACAAATTATCACTTTTAAATTTACTCTTTTGTATTAACTGCCTTAGCTTAATTCTATCTTTTAGCAGCCTATATTGAAAGAAAGCTTGGTAGGCAACCCAGTAAATTAAAATGCTTGAAAAGAATCTTAACGGATAATAGGAATATGGAGCACTAATTTGGTTAGAAAAATTATTAAGCAGAATGGCTAAGACCCAAAAGCCAAAGACTACTCCTCCTAGTTTCAAAAAAAGATGAATCCATTTTAAGTTATCAAACACCAATATTTGGGAGTATAGTGATTTGTGTTTTCTAAGTACGCTTATGGACATACAATAAAGTATCACAGAATAGCTAAAAGCAAATACATCCTCAACCAAATGATATTTCTTGAGTATAGAAATTTCAATTCTATTATTATCCACTGCATTAATCAATAAAAATCTAGTTATAAGCGCTATTATGAAAAGTGTAATCGAAACAACAATTAACGGGGTTTTCTTTCGCTCGATCTGTAAATAATAAATTAAAAAAGAATAAAACATTGGCACAATGAGTATATACCACGGAATAGTAATAAATCTATCCAAAACATCGGCGTCAAGGTCTTGCCTATCAATATACCAGGATTGAAGGTTATTTAGAGATAGAAATAAAACAAAAAGATTTAAGAACAGAATTGGTTTTTCAATCTTCTTGCGCAAGGAAAAAGTAGCAAAAATGAATATAAAGCCCTGTACTGCTCCAATGATTAAAAAGAGGTTGAAAAAATCGGAGATTCCCATGAATTACTATTTAGCCACCAAACTATTCATTTCTAGCAGTTCCTCTACATAACAACGTTCATTAGCTAATCGCGGAATTTTATGTTGTCCTCCTAATTTATCTTTAGATTTTAACCAATCATAAAATAAATTCTCTCTTGCCACATGTACTTCTGGCATTTTTAAGGTAATGTTGTTATAGCGTTTAGCCTCATAATCTGAGTTTAGGGATTTTAAAGCATTATCCAAAAACTCCGTAAAGTAATTAATATCCTTCGGTTGCTTTCTAAACTCAATTATCCATTCATGAGCACCCTTCTCATTCTCTTTCATAAAAATGGGAGCAGCTGTATAATCCTTTATTTCTGCACCCGTTTTTTTACAAACTTGCTCAAGAGCTTCTTCAGCATTTTCTATAATTAGTTCTTCTCCAAAGGCATTTATATGGTGCTTAGTCCTTCCAGTGATTCGTATGCGGTATGGATTTGTTGATGTAAAACGAACCGTATCCCCAATTTTATAGCGCCAAAGCCCTCCGTTCGTGGTAATAACAATAGCATAATTAACGCCAGTTTGCACTTCCCAAATAGGAATAGCAGTTTGCGTTTCTTTTCCATAGGAATCCATAGGGATAAACTCATAAAAAATCCCATAATCTAACATGAGCAATAAATCTTCAGAATTATTGCGGTCTTGAATCCCAAAAAAACCTTCAGAGGCATTATAAGTTTCATAATAATTAAACTTTCTTCTTGGGAGTAATTTTTTATACTGTTCTCGGTAAGGCGCAAAACTTACTCCTCCATGAAAATAAACTTCTAGGTTTTCCCAAATCTCAAAAAGATGGTTTTTCCCAGTTTTTTCTAGAACATTATTTAGTAAAACCAGCATCCAAGACGGCACGCCTGCCAAACTGGTTACATTCTCTTTTATACTTTCTTCTATAATCGCTTCAAGTTTAGTCTCCCACTCGCTCATTAAGGACACTTTATTACTTGGAGTACTACTATATTCTGCCCAAAGTGGCATGTTATCTATTAGAATCGCTGAAAGATCTCCAAAAAAACTTCCATTGTCTTCATACAACTCCTTACTACCACCTAAACGTAAACTCTTACCATTGAACAATTGCGAATTCTCATTATTATTTAAATAGAGGCAAAGCAAATCCTTACCAGATTTATAATGACAATCTTCTAATGCTTCTGAACTTACTGGTATAAATTTGCTTTTAGCATTAGTGGTCCCGCTACTTTTTGCAAACCATTTGATATTTGTAGGCCAAAATAGGTTTTGCTCCCCTTTACGGGTACGTTCAATTAAATCTGCATATTGTTCGTAATTAACAATAGGTACACGTTCTGAAAATTCTTTGTAGGTGGAGATTGATTCAAAACCATGTTGTTTACCAAATACCGTTTCGCTAGAATAGGACAATAGTTGCTGCCTTACCTCATCTTGCACATCTGCAGGGTATTTTAAAAAAAGTTCTATCTGATGATAGCGCTTTTTCAATAGCCAAGATGCAATAGAATTAAATAATGGTATTGCCATTTTAGGTATATTTAGTCTTTTAAATTCTAGCTTGGTGTTATAGCTAAAATAGCTTTTATTTTCAATATTATTTATAATAGAATCCACTCCAATGTTATACGAAGGTGTTTTACGAAAAATGCAAACCGAATTAGGAAATCCAATTCAGTATTTTTTAGTTTTTGAGAATGATTTCATCAATTTTAATCAGGCTTTAGATAAATCCTTAAAAATAGAGTTTATCAAATTTCAATGTTTAAGCTGCGGTAAGAACAAACCTATTTACCGCCAGGGCTTTTGCAAATCTTGTTTTTATGAAACTCCTGCTGCTGGAGATTGGATTATGAAACCAGAATTAAGTACCGCACATTTAGGTAAAGAAGATCGGGATCTAGAATATGAAAAACGCGTACAATTACAACCTCATATTGTCTATTTAGCAAATTCTAGCAATGTAAAAGTGGGGGTTACTAGAAAAACTCAAGTGCCCACCCGTTGGATAGATCAAGGTGCCCATGAAGCTATTGAAATTGTTGAAGTTCCAAACCGGTATTTAGCGGGTATTACCGAGGTGGCTTTAAAAAATCATGTAGGTGACAAAACCAATTGGCGTAAAATGCTGCAAAATGAAATTGAGGAATTAGACTTGGTGGAGTGGCGAGATAAATTAAAAGACCATATCCCAGAGGAGGCAGCCGAGTATTTTATTACGGCAAATACGGAAACTAACTTAGAATTTCCTGTGCTACAATATCCTGAAAAAGTGAAGAGCTTAAATTTGGACAAAACACCCTCATTTGAAGGAGTACTAAAAGGTATAAAAGGACAGTACCTCATTTTTGAAGATAATACTGTCTTTAATGTTCGCGGTAGCGAAGGATACTTTGTTGGAATTGATATTAACTAATGTATTTTAACTCGTTGGACGTTTTAATAAAATTGTCAATTCGAGTGGATTTTACGATTGTAAATGAGTAAAATTTGTACCAACCTGGCGGCAGGCAGGTCGAGAATAAGAATTTCTTAGTTAAATTAGTTCTCGATACTGTTTTTCGTACCTCAAAATCACTCGAACTGACTTTTAGTTATACTTTCGAACTTCCTGTGGATAAAGGGTTTATTTAAAAACTAAAAAGATGAAACCAATACAATTATTATTAGTATTACTTAGCATTTTTCTTTTCGCTTCTTGTAGAACCGAGAAAAAGGAAATCGTTGAAGTAGAAAAATTCCAATTTGCTGCACCTGAAGAAGTGGGGATGATTACAGATAGCCTTGCTAAAATTGACGCTTTAGTTATGGAATATGTAGAAGCTAAAAAATACCCAGGAGCAGTTACGCTAATCGCTAAAGACGGTAAAATTATTTATGAATCCGAAGTGGGTTGGTCAGATTCCACAAGAACAGAACCTTATCGCAAAGACCATTTGTTTCGTATGGCGTCTATGACAAAACCGCTTGTATCCGTTGCTGCTATGCAATTAGTAGAAGCTGGAAAGTTAAAACTAGATGACCCTGTAGGGAAATATATTCCTTCATTTAACGAAACCGAGGTGCTTACGGATTTTAATCCAGTTGATACTACTTGGACTAGTACTTCAACAACGAACATTCCAACAGTAAAGCAATTACTGACCCATACCGCTGGGGTTCCCTACGGGTTTATGAACCCTCCTGTAAATGGTGCCATACTAACCAAACACGGAATTCCTGATTTGAGTACGCACTTACCTATAACCATAGAAGAAACAGCTAGTAAATTAGGGGATTTACCGCTGATGCATGAACCAGGAGCAAAATGGATGTATGGCCTTAATACCGATGTTTTAGGACGCGTGGTAGAAGTAGCCTCTGGGATGAAGTTAGATGATTATATCCGTGAAAATATTACCGAACCTATTGGAATAGAAAAGCTCGATTTTTTCTTTAATGATTCGCTTACTCAAAAACTAACCAAAGTGTTTTTAACTGGGCAAGATGGCACAGTTGTGCAAGCTCCGGACAATATGGGTCCATTTTACATACCTAATTACCCAACTAAAGGGGCTAAAACCTATCTATCTGGTGGTAGTGGGATGACTGGAACGGCTAGGGACTATTTTTTGTTTTGCCAAGCGATGCTAAATGATGGGAAATTAGGTAAGGCACAACTACTAAAACCAGAAACTGCCCAAGCTATGCATAAACCTCAGTTAGATACGATTACATTTCCATGGGGTACCGGAAGTTTTGGACACGGTTTTCATGTAGCTAAGGGTGAAACTTCTAGGCCAGATGGCACCTATAGTTGGGGTGGCGCTTTTAGCACTACCTTCTGGATAGATCCAACAAATAAGATAGTTTTTATACAGTTAAGACAGGTGTTGCAGTCCCCTTATAACCAAGAAATTGATGGAAAACTGGAAGAGCTAGTTTATGGTGCTTTGAAGAAATAAATAGTAATCCTATAAAAGAAATATAGTTACCAGTAACTATATACAGTTGTTACCAACAAGCTAGATAAAACAAAGTTTAATGAATAAAACAATCTTAGTCCTATCAGTTTTCATTTTAGTAGTTGCTTGTGGACAAAAAAACAGTTCAATAAAAAAGAATATAAAAGACTATTCGGAAATTAAAGATTCATTGACTACTCGAATTGACAAAATTAACGAGAACGGAAAAATAGTTGGCTTTTCTGTCGCAATGGTAGATTCTATTGGGACACTCTATAATGAAGGATTTGGATTTGCAGACTCCGAGACCCAAAAACCATATTCAAGTCAAACCGTTCAACCTATTGCATCAATTTCAAAGACCTTGATTGGGCTTTCATTATTCAAAGCTCAAGAATTGGGCAAACTTAATCTTGATGAACCCGTAAATAAATATCTTCCTTTCAAAGTAGCAAACCCCAATTTTGAAGAGATACCAATTACAATAAGACAATTGGCAATCCACACCTCCTCAATAACAGATTCAGATAATTTTTGGAAAAGCGATTACATACTCATCGAAAAAGACCATGAAAAAGGTATAGGGATACCAAAGTATTTCAATGAACCTAAAACTAAAATATCGCTTGCCAATTTTTTAGAAAGTTTATTGACGGAAAAAGGCAACCTGAACAATGGCGAAAGTTATTCTCTAAATAAACCATCCTCTAAATTTGATTATTCAAATGTTGGGTCAAACTTATGTGCATTAGTAATTGAATCAGCAACTGGAATTCCCTATCAAACATTTACCGCAGAATACATACTTAAACCTTTACAAATGAACTCGTCAAGGTGGAGTATCAAAAATACTGAATCAAATAACCGTTCGACATTATATGCAACCAACGAACAAATTTTGGCGGATTATACAACGGTTGGGTTTCCTGCAAGTGGGCTAATTGCATCAAGCACCGATTTGGGAAAATATTTGTCCGAGTTAATTAAGGGTTATTCAGGAAATGGAAGTTTATTGACCAAAGAAAGTTATAATGAACTTTTTAAAAAACAATTGATTAAAAGTCAACTTCCAGAAGGAGTTGATGCCAACACGGGTATTTTTATGGATTACTCGAAACGGGGAATTGGTTATAATGGTTACGACCCAGGTGTTATGGCGTATATGTATTTTAATCCTGAAAGCTTGATTGGTAAAATAATTTTAATAAACACGGACACGGATTTTGACGAAGAAGTTCGACCTACTTTAAATAAAATTTATAACGTTTTAAGTGAATATGAAACCAAGCTCAAGTAAAAAAGCCAGTTGATAACAATGGCTATAAGTAAATGCTTTTTCTCGCCTACTTTGGAAATTCCTGCGGAATTTCCAACTTGGTGTGTACTTGCAAAGTTAATCACTAAACCACGCAACTACTCATAGCCGAGACCGTTCGAGTCAATTCACCGTATCCTTTTGCTTCTTTTTACCTAAAAGTCCTCCTAGGATTGAGCCAGCAGCATCTTTTACGGCATCCTTTTTCTTGGTAGAGTCGGTTTGTGTAGAATCTTTCTTTTTATTCCCTAAAAGTCCGCCCAATAAATCTTTGGTTTTATCCTTTCCTTGATTAAGCAGTTTCTGTTTTTGTATTTCCACCAATTGTTGTGTCAACTTAGAAACTCCAGAAGTTAAATCCGTAGTTACATTTGGGCTTGTATAATTGCCTCCAATATTAGCTATAACTGGTATGGTTAAATCTTTAAGGCTACTATCATCTATTTTGGCAATTAAATTATTCACCTCAGCTCCTAGATATTTAGCAGGTACATCTAAAGTAGCTTTGTACTGTAATTGCCTATCAAACGTATGGCTACCATCTACATTTATAGCGATGTCTTTATATTTTAATGCGAAAGGCTTCACTTTTACTTTTCCGTTATCAAAAGACAATGCCGTTTTTAAACCTTTTAAATCAATTGCTTCTAAGTCCAGAAAGGATAGCTTACCATCCAATGCTTTTAACAGTGGAGCATTTTTAGTATCTAAGTTGGTGGATAATACTTCTGCCAAAACATTTCCTGTTAACGCTCCAAGATTAGGGGTCATATCGTCCTTTAGGTTCCCTGAAAGTTTTATGGTAGAATTTAATTTTCCTTGCAAAGCATTTGCAACTGGTGCCAACACTTTAAACATATCCAAAGCCTTAAAGGATTCTCCAATCTTAAAGCTTTCCATCCCCAGAGCCATATCAAAAGTAGAGATTTCGCTCTTTGTAGAAACTGAGCCGTTTACGATTAGTTTACCATCAAACAAATCTGAACTTAAATTTTGAAGCAAAGCTGTTTCGTCTTTTATCTTTAACCGCCCAACAACATTCTTAAGATTTAAATTATCATAAAGTACATTGGTTGCTGTTGCATCTATCGTTGCATCTAAAAAAGATGGTATTTTAATACGCTCGCTTGTGGTTGGGTTTTCTGTGGGTGTTTCTTCCGCTACGGTTTCATCCACCATAAAATCATTCAAAGCAAAAGTGTCCGACTGTAGTTTAAAATCACCTTCCACATTCTCTTCATTAAATAAAAAACCTAATAGGTTAGTAATAGTTCCTGTGGCTTTAAAATCGGTCTGACCGGTTTTACCATCAAAAGAATTTAAAGAAACTGTTTCTGGATTAAAAGTTACTGCTGCGGTGTTTATTATAACTGGATTCTTTAATTCCTCAGAATTATACTTAAAGTCTTTTACATCCATTTTACCGCTGGTCTTTGTATTCGCATACTTCTTGTTTTCCAGAGACGCCATATCAAAAGCGGTAGTAACATCTGCGGTTAACAGACCAGACAAATCTAATCCTGAAGGTACTGGATATGCTTTTGAGATATTAGCTAAATTCATTTTCCCATCCGCGTGGGCATTTACCTTGGTATTGCCCAATAAATCCTTAATCTTAGCATTTACATTAAAACGATCTTCATCTATCTGAAAAGACAATTTATTAATGTTTACATAGGTATCTTCAGTAATGCCTGTTTCATTATTTATCTGTGTATCTATAAACACATTCTTAACCGCTTTTGGTAAATCTGGGTATTTGAATGATGCATTCTCTGAATTGATATTGATAGCAAAAGTTGGAATATGCTTCTCATCTACAATACCTTTAAATTGCCCATTAACTTCAAAATTCCCTGTAGTCTTTACACTTTCTATGTTTTTGGAATACTCCTCTGGAATTAGTGCCAAGAAATTTTTAAAGTCTGAAGATGGGGTTTTAAAACTGATATCTACCTCTTGATTTTCCTCATTTACTTTTACAAAACCGTCAAAAACCAAAGGCAATTGATTTACTAAAGCTTTATTTTCTAGAAAAGAGTATTTGTTTGCTTTTAGGTCTATTCCTAGAAGTGCATCTAAAGAAACCTTGTTTTTATTTAGGTATTTGGTACTATCCAGCTCAAAAGAAACTAAGGCGTCTGTTTTGGTTTGCAATTCTGATTGTTCTAAAGACAAATCCCCTGTACCAGAATGATTCATTTCTGATACTACTAAATGCATACCGCTTTTAAAATCATCGTAAATGATTGCTGTATTTGTTATTTCATATGCTTCTAAAGCTAGCGTGAAGTTATTGGAATCTTCTTCAGGTTTAGTCTGGGATTCGGCTTCAGTTTCTTTTGCAATATCATAATTTGCATTTCCGTCTGCATCAACTTTTATATGAAGTTTTGCATTGTCTACTATCAAACTTTTGATTGCAATAGGTTCATCAGCACTTTTAAACAATTCCTTTATAGACATATTTAAGGCAACAGTACCAGAAGAAAAGAGCGTATCGCCAATAAAAGGGGCTTTATTCACCAAAGAAGTGTTGTGTAAATCCACATAAGCATTTGGAAAACTTTTAATCAGACTTAGATTAGCATCTTCAAAATCTAAAGTTGCATTTACATTCTGATTGACTTTATTTTTTATAATCTCAGCAATTTTACCCTCCAGAAAAAAAGGAAGGGCAATAACTAAACCTAATAGTATTAAAAAGATCATTCCGACTATTTTTAAAGCTCTTTTCTTCATACAAATACTTTAGAAACCTAAAAAAAGAAAAAGTCATTAATCCAGCACTATTTCTTCCCCTAACTTTAGGTTAAATCTTTTTCGCAATAGATATACGAAAAGATAGAGCAAAGGGGTGTCGAGAAATGCTATAAAAATCTTAAAAATAAATCCACTGATGACCAGACCATAGAAAAGCTCCCAAGGAATCTCTCCAAAAGCGCATAAAAGCAGCACTACGGTAAAGGTATCTATGAATTGAGAAGAGAATGTAGAAAAGTTATTTCGCAACCAAAGATGCTTGCCTTTAGTTACTTTTTTCCAAAAATGATATAGCTGTATATCTACAAACTGGGCTAATAAATAAGCCATCATCGAAGCAAAGACCGCAACAATTGTATTTCCAAAAACTTCTGAAAACATACTATTGGTCACTGGTGACCATTCGGTAGCAGGAACTGCAGATGCTGTATATACGATAGCTAATGAGAAAAAAGAAGCAAAAATACCTGCAACTACAACCTGATTGGCTTTACGCTTTCCAAAAATCTCCGAAATTAAATCGGTTATTAAAAAAGTGATTGGATACGGCAAAATTCCTACAGAAATTTCAAAGATAGAAGCCCCAAAAACTTTTATATCCCCTAAAGGATTCCAATAAAAGAATTTTTGAAAAATTAGGTTAGACACTACTAACGACGTAATAAATAAAGCTCCTAAATACAGGTATATCTGAAAAGCAATTCTTTTGTCTTTTTGGTTCACGGATGTTTAAAACTTTTATTAGTACACTTCGACAAGCTCAGTGTGACAAATCAAAGCTACACTATTTTATATTTAATGTAAACGGCATTCTTGCCTGAACTCCTTTTTGTTGCGAAAGTTGTTTTACTTCTTTTAATATTTGAAAAGCTTCTTCGCCAAGTTCTTCTTTTATAAAAGACTCCCCTACTTTAGCTTTTGCACCACCAAAGTCCTCCATTAATTTTTCAAAGTCGGATTTGTATTTTGGGTATTTTCGAATTCCATAAGTATCCAAATCTACCATTTCTGCAGCAGCAGCTATAGCATCATCTAGATTCCCTATTTCGTCCACAAGACCTAGCTCCTTTGCGTCCACTCCACTCCATACACGTCCTTGAGCAATTTCATCAACAGCTTCTACAGACATATTTCTACCATCGGCTACACGCTGTAAAAAAGTGTCATAGGTTTGCTCTATACCCTCTTGAACCTGACTCCTAAAGGCATCTGTCATAGGTTCAAACAAAGAATAGTCTATTGAATTTTTATTGGTTCCTACTTGTTCTGCATTTACGCCAATATCTGCCGCTAACTCATTAATGTTTGGTATGGTTCCAAAAACGCCAATAGAACCTGTAATCGTTGTTGGTTCTGCAAAAATCTTATCGGCACCCGCAGCAATATAATATCCGCCTGAAGCGGCAACGTTTCCAAAAGAAACTACTACCGGTTTTATTTTCTTAGTTAATTCTATTTCTCTCCAAATAATATCTGAAACCAAGGCACTGCCTCCTGGAGAGTTAACACGTAATACTATCGCCTTTATATTATCATTATCTCTTGCTTTATCCAAAGCTCGGTTTATAGCTCCCTGTCCAATAATTTCTTTGCTACCTTCTCCATAAAAAATCTCCCCTTGCGCATAAATAATTGCAATTTTATTTACTCCCGATTTTAATGTTTTCTTACTTGCAACTTTTACATAATCACCAAAATCTACATAATTCAACTTTTCATCTTCTTCAATAGCTAGCTTTTCCCTTAATAAGCCTTCATATTCATCAAAATAAACATTTCCGTCTATTAAGCCAGATTCCACAGCATATTTGGGCGTACGTCCTCCTAAGGTATCCGCTATTATATTCAAATTAGCAACATCAATATTTCTGGAAGATGAAATATCGGTCAACATACTATTCCATAATGAAGTTATCAACTCTTTAATTTGAGAACGATTGGCTTCGCTCATGGTATTAGATAGATAAGGTTCCACCGCGCTCTTATATTTACCATGTCGTATCACTTCCATCTTAATACCCGTCTTTTCCTGTAAATCCTTATAATACAAAACTTCAGAAGCTAAACCCTTAAAGTCCATTGCTCCTTGAGGATTTAAATACATTTTATCTGCTACACTAGTTAAATAATATACCTTTTGTGTATAGAAATCAGAGTGCGCATAAATAAACTTTCCATCTGCTTTAAAATCCTGTAAAGCTGTTCTAATTTCTTGAGTCTGCGCTAACCCAGCTTGTAGGAAGCTTGTCGTCATGCTAATCCCCTTAATTTTATCATCATTTTTAGCTACTGCTATCGTATGTAGAATTTCATCTAACCCTTCTCCTTCTTCAAACAACCCTGCAAAAGGATCAGTTGCGTCCTTTCCTTCATAATCCCTTATAGGCTGGTTTAAACTCAACTCTAGTATAGAATTTTCTTTAACCTTTACAGTATCATCCCCCCTGCCAAGTAAAGCGACAAAAACGAAAAACATAAAAAATAATACTCCAAAAGCAATCAAGCAGCCCAAAATAGCTGCAAGTAAATTTCTTAAAAACTTCATTTAACTAAATTTATTCGGTCACAAATATAACCATTGCAGATATGTCTCCTTTTTATATAATACGTTACAATTAAATTATGCGAATCTGTTCAAATGTTTTAGTTATTTTGCCAAAGGCAATATGAAAGACTTTAATAAGGCATATCTATCTATCGGGAGTAATTTAGGAAACAGGTACCTAAACCTGCAAAAAGCACTGTTATTGCTAGCAAAAAAGGTTGGCGTTATTCAAAAAACTTCCTCCGTCTATGAAAATGGAGCTGTAGGTTTTGATGGGGCTGATTTTTTAAACGCCTGCATCTTATTAGAGACTAGTTTAGCTCCATCTGAACTTTTAGCGCAGCTAAAGGATATTGAATTAAGTTTTGGAAGAAAAAAAAATAATGATGTAGGTTATGCTTCTCGTAGCATTGATTTGGACATTCTTTATTTTGATGATTTAATTCTGAATGGAGCGGGCTTATCTATTCCGCACCCAAGAATGGCGGAACGTAATTTTGTTTTAAAACCGCTTGCGGATATTGCTCCTCAGTTTTACCACCCTATACTTAAAAAAGATACTAGAAATCTTCTTCAAGAATGTAAGGATAAAAACAAGTTGGAGAAGACCGAGTATCGTTTTTATAAAAATAGAACGGAACTGTTCTCTCAACTTCAATTTTTAGCAATTGAAGGTAACATTGGTGCTGGCAAAAGCACTTTAGCAAAAAAAATAGCTGAAGATTTTAATGCAAAATTAGTATTAGAACGCTTTGCAGACAATGCTTTTCTACCCAAATTTTATGAAGACCAAGCGCGCTATGCCTTCCCTTTGGAAATGTCTTTCTTAGCAGACCGTTACCAACAATTCACGGATGACACTTCTCAATTTGATTTGTTTAAAAAGTTTATGGTAAGCGATTATGATATATTTAAATCGCTCATTTTTGCTAAAATCACCCTGCAAAAAGAAGAGTTCGAGTTGTACAAAAAGGTGTTCAATTTTATGTACAATGAGGTAAAGAAACCTGATATTTATGTGTATTTATACCAGAATACTGAGCGTCTTTTAGCTAATATTAAGAAGCGCGGACGGGACTATGAACAGAATATTAGCCCCGATTATCTAGAAAAGATTAACCGTGGTTATTTAGATTTTATTAAGAGTCATCCACATCAAAACACGCTACTTATAGACCTAGGAACCCTTGATTTTGTTGATAATTCAATGGATTACGAGGTTATCTTAGAACAACTAGAAACCGGTATTATTGAGTTAAAGTCTTAAGATAATTTTTAGAAAATATTTGGATATAACGAAAGGTTTTATTTTATTAGCACCCTGTTTAGACAGAAACTAACTAACTCAAACTATATGTTATGCCCCTGACCTACAAGTTGGGGGTTTTTTATTTTCACCCTTGCTAGAACTGATATTTACCGATTTAGTTTAGACCAAAAATCCCAAACTACTACCCCTGCACTTACCGAGATATTTAAAGAATGTTTGGTTCCAAATTGTGGGATCTCGATGACTGCATCACTTTTAGAAACCACTTCCTGAGCAACACCTTTTACTTCGTTACCAAAAACTAAAGCATAGGTTTGTTTATCTTCTACAGAGAAATCATTTAGCATTGCTGCATTTTCCGCCTGTTCAATAGCAATTACTTTAACATCTTTGGACTGTAGTTCTTCAACCAGTTCCATTGTACTTTCGCGATACTCCCAAGCTACACTTTCTGTTGCACCAAGAGCGGTTTTATGAATGTCTTTATGAGGTGGTTTTGCAGTAATTCCACACAAATAGATTTTTTCTACCAAAAAAGCATCCACTGTTCTAAACACGGAGCCTATATTGTTTAGGCTTCTAATATTATCCAACACTATAATTAGTGGCGTCTTCTTTGCCTTCTTATAATCTTCAATGGTTAAACGTTCTAATTCCTCATTGGCAAGCTTACGCATAAATTTATCCACTTTTGGCCTTATAATATCAACAATGGTTTTAGAAACCTTGCTGAGTTCCTATTTTCGGTAAAATTAAACTTTTTAGCATTGGCGAGTTCAACAAAAAAGAAAAAGGTCACCCCTTTAATGCAGCAGTATAACACCATCAAGACCAAACATCCTGATGCCTTATTGCTGTTTCGTGTTGGTGATTTTTACGAAACTTTTGGTGAAGATGCTATTAAAGCCGCACAAATTTTAGGAATTGTCTTAACACACCGAAATAATGGAGGTGATAAAACAGAACTTGCTGGTTTTCCACATCACTCTTTAAACACCTATTTACCAAAATTGGTTAAAGCTGGGCAGCGTGTTGCTATTTGTGACCAGTTGGAAGACCCCAAACAAACAAAAAGCATTGTAAAGCGTGGAGTTACAGAATTAGTAACGCCTGGGGTTGCTTTAAATGATGATATCTTAAATGCCAAAACCAATAATTTTTTAGCAGCCGTGCATTTTGGGCGTAATAAACTAGGCGTTTCTTTTTTGGATATTTCTACGGGGGAGTTTTTAACCTCAGAAGGTTCTGCTGAGCAGATAGACAAACTAATCCAGAATTTTAGTCCTAATGAAATACTAGTTTCCAAAGCACATAAAAAAGATTTTCTGGATGCTTTTGGCAATCAATTACATTCTTTTTTTCTGGAAGATTGGATATTTCAAGAAGATTATGCTAATGAAAGCCTCACTAATCATTTTAAGACCAAAACATTACAAGGTTTTGGTGTAGCACATTTGCAGCATGGCATAATCGCATCGGGTGCAATTTTGCACTATTTATCTGAAACGCAACATCGCCAGTTACAGCATATAAATACCTTACAACGTATTGCTGAAGAAGAGTATATCTGGATGGATCGCTTTACTATTCGTAATCTAGAACTGTATCAATCTACCAATCTAAATGCAGTTACCTTACTAGAAATCATTGACAAAACCATTTCCCCAATGGGAGGGCGTTTGTTAAAAAGATGGCTGGCACTCCCGCTGAAAGATGCTAAAAAAATACAACAGCGACATCAAGTTGTTTCCTTTTTAAAAGTTGAAGAAACGCAGCTTCAAAAACTACAGCATTGGATAAAGCAAATGGGCGATTTGGAACGTCTAATCTCCAAAGTAGCTACTGGTAAAATTAACCCCAGAGAAGTAGTTCAGCTTAAAAATTCCTTAGAAGCTGTTGTTCCCATTAAACAACTGGCCATAGAAAGTGCAAATACATCATTGCAACATATTGGGGAACATTTATATTCCTGCGAGACTTTACGAGGTAAAATAAAAGAAATGCTTAATGAGGAAGCTCCTATAAGTATTGCCAAAGGCCATACTATAGCAGAAGGCTATTCTGAAGAGCTAGATGAATTACGAGGTTTGGCATTTTCTGGCAAGGATTATTTAAATAAAATGCTAGAGCGAGAAACCGAAGCTACAGGTATTACATCCCTTAAAATTGCTTCAAATAATGTTTTTGGCTATTATATTGAAGTTAGAAATACACACAAAGATAAGGTGCCAGAAACCTGGATTCGCAAGCAGACTTTAGTAAATGCGGAACGTTATATCACTGAGGAACTTAAAGAGTACGAAGCAAAGATATTAGGTGCCGAAGAACGTATTTTTAGTTTAGAGCAGCAGCTGTTTGAACAGTTACTAGTTTGGATGCAAGCACACATACTTGAGGTACAGCAAAATGCACAATTAATTGCGCAATTGGACTGTCTTTGTGGTTTTGCCCAATTAGCAAAAGACAACAATTATACGCTGCCAGAGCTTAATGATTCTACAGATTTAGAAATAAAAGATGGTAGACACCCTGTAATAGAAAAACAACTTCCACTAGGGGAAAGTTATATTACCAATGATGTTGTTCTTAATAGAGACAACCAACAAATCATCATGATTACTGGGCCAAATATGAGTGGTAAATCCGCTATTTTGCGCCAAACTGCATTAATTGTGCTCCTGGCACAAATGGGAAGTTTTGTACCTGCTGCTTCGGCAAAAATTGGTGTTGTAGACAAAATTTTTACCCGAGTTGGTGCTAGTGATAATATTTCTATGGGGGAATCTACTTTTATGGTAGAGATGAACGAAACGGCCTCTATTTTGAATAACCTTTCCGAACGCAGTTTGGTCTTGTTAGATGAAATTGGCAGGGGTACCAGCACCTACGACGGGATTTCTATTGCATGGGCCATCTCGGAATACCTCCATGAGCACCCTTCAAAAGCAAAAACCTTATTTGCAACGCATTATCACGAGCTTAATGAAATGACAAATACCTTTAGTAGAATTAAAAACTACAACGTATCTGTTAAAGAATTAAAAGATAATGTGCTATTCTTAAGAAAACTGGTGGCAGGAGGTAGTGAGCATAGTTTTGGAATACATGTCGCAAAAATGGCTGGAATGCCTCAGCAGGTAGTTCAAAAAGCCAATAAAATGCTTAAAAAGCTCGAAAAGTCGCATTCGAGTGAAGAAATAGCTACTAACCTAGAAGCTGCCCAAGACGAAATGCAGCTGAGCTTCTTTAATTTGGATGATCCCCTATTGGAAGAAATTAAAGAGGAAATTCTTCATTTAGACATTGATACACTTACACCAGTAGAAGCGCTTATGAAGCTTAATGAAATTAAGCGCTTGCTTAGTAAAAAGAAAAAAGCGAGTTCATAGCACCTTATTATCTCACATAGCGCTCGATGTCATATTGAGCCTGTCGAAATAGCAATCACCTAATACAAACGAGTCTCATAGAAGGTAACCAGACAAGAAAGCCAACTTCTAAGTATTAATTTAACTTGCTATTTATTAAAAAGCTTTGCCCACCAGCTTCATTCAAAAGAGTTCTCGATACTTTTTCTAAAGAAAAAACTCGAACTGACAGTTTTTGCAACAATGAATACTCAAAACATGTAGAACCTTTGTATTAGATCTCGGCTGGAGCATTATGACTAGGAAAAAGCAATGCTTTTTTGGATAAGGAAGTTTAATCTTTTCATTTAAAAATTCTTTTAGATTTAAAGAAATGTATTAAATTTGCATCCGCACTTGTAAAAGTGCACGTTCCTTAAAATGCGAAAATAGCTCAGCTGGTAGAGCATCACCTTGCCAAGGTGGAGGTCGCGGGTTCAAATCCCGTTTTTCGCTCAAAAGAACGCTGCTTGTCAGCGTTTTTTTTATGCTGATACCAATATCAGGCTCGAGTGGTGGAATTGGTAGACACGTTGGACTTAAAATCCAATGGACATTAGTCCGTGCGGGTTCAAGTCCCGCCTCGAGTACCAATAATTATAAAAGTCGCAACTAATGTTGCGACTTTTTTCGTTTTAGAGCTTTAGTAAATGATAATTTATATAAAGTTCAAAAACGAAGAAAGCAATCATAGCTATGATTGACTTTTATATTTTCAACAGGTTTGAGCTGGGACTCAGCGGAGCTAATTTCCGCCTTGAGTACCAATAGACTAAAAATCAAGGTAAAAGCTTTGGTTTTTTTGTTTCGAGTGTTTGATTAAATTTATTTGAACCAAAATATGAGAAACTCTCCGTAAATAAATTTTTCAGAATATTCTAGTTAACCTACAAAAACGCTCATATTGCGCCCCAGATTTTTACAACTTGTTTCAATATGTTATCAGAAGCATACGAACTTATGTTAGTCATCAGAATCTTACCAATACCTGTCTCTTTATCAAAACTCATTAAACATATAACTCCATAATTACCACCATTATGTCCAACTTTATTGCCCTTTAATTCCCAAAAAACACCATTTCCTTCAGATAGGTTCATCATTTTTTGAAATGATTCTGGCTTTAGAATTTTACTTTCACCCTTAAAGCCTTTAATCATAGATGACAAATAGCGAGATAATTCTTCACATGAAAGCATCATACCGCCTGTTGGATACAAAATAGGACGATAGGTCGGAATTTCTATTTTATTCTGAAAATAGCTAGTAGGAAGCTGTTCTGAGGTATGCTTCCATACATTTGGTGGGAAACCAAATTCTTTTGCAACTAATTTTTCTATGAATACATCATACGACATACCAGTCTTTAATTCTATAATATATGCAGCTAAAGCTGCACCGATATTGCTATATACGTATGTATCTCCTGGTGCCGTCTTCGCGAATCTTTTCTTAGAGTAATGGTTTCCTTCTTTAGTTAAAGATGATTTTAAAAAATCACCAAGGCTTGTTCGAGTATTATCCGCCCAACTGCAAAAGGTCTTGTAAGTATCCCTATCAACTTCCTTTTTTGAAAGTTTTAAGGCACCATCTAAGTACCACGATTTCTGTCCGATGTCATTATCTAAAATAGATGATGTATGGGTTGCCAAATGCCTGATGGTAATTTTAGTACTATTGTTCGGATTATACACTTTAAATGGCAACAAATCATTAATAGGTGTATCTAAGGTAAATTTTCCCTGCTCTATTAGTGACATAATACCAATACCTATAAAGGTCTTTGATATTGAGGCAATATTAAATCTTTTCTTGGCAGAAAATTTTAAGTGTTGATCCAGATTCTCATAGCCATAACTTTTTTGAAATACCACGGAATCTGAATTAACTATAGCTACGGAAAAGCCAGGTATCTCTAAAGATTTATATAGATTTTTAATTTCCGAATCCAGCGTCTTGGTTGTATTCTGGCCTATGGAAATGGTTAAGCCAAACACTATTAAAAATAATGTAATTAATCCTTTCTGCATCTACTTTTTATTTACTAAACAATACATCTGAATACAAAAAAAAAGAATAACTAACAGAAAGAATTGGAGAATTGAGACATGTTAATCTTTTTTGAATGTCCAATAAGTACCATTGTTGCTTATATTATTTATTGAAGAGAAGAATTTACTTGGATTTAAACCAGTAATAGATTTGAAATGATTTATAAAATCTGATTGGTCGTAATATTCATTGTCATATGCAACATGACTTAACTCTGGCTTATTAATGGCTTCCTCATAAGATAATAGTGCTCTCCTAAATTTTACCACCGATTTAAATTCTTCAACGGAAAAGCATAAATGCATTTTAAACAATCTTAATAATGTTTTTCTGCTTATATCTAAACAATCTGCAAGTTCTTGGGTTTTGGGCATTTTAGAAGAGTTAAAAATTAAATCAATAGCTTTTGTAACACGTTTGTCTTCAAACTCTTTGAAATAATTTTTAAAAAAAGAGTCTAGCAAATTTCCTTTACCAACCAAACTAGGCTCATTGAACACCAATCTTGAAGTGTTTAAAAAATCATCTCCAAAATAATCGAAATTTGATGCTCTATTATTTTCTACTAATTTATTTAACGGATAATTAATAAAATGATTAATGCCAAGTGGGTTAAAAACAACTCCAATTTTATTAAACGCACCTCTTAATCTTACTTCTTTGCTTGTTTTGTTATTTATGGTCAGAATCACTTCTTTTGCATCCGACTTTATTGGCAAATACGTTTTCCCATTTTCATTCCACTGTATTTTAACTTTACTATATACATTAAGAGCTACTAAATAATGAGGGTGATAAACAATGTCCTTACTGAAATGTTCATCTTTTGATTCGTGGAAATAGTAATATGCTATGCATTTTAATAAGTCTTTATCCTTAGGCACTATAGTTTTAAATGTATCCATTTCTCAATCGAAATATCTCAATAATACAACATATTTAAGACTATATATGCTGCTATTACGAAAATGGCATTAACTGCTAAAGAAGTTGGGATACAAGTCTAAAAGCCTACCATTCCGCACATATTATTTTCCCCACCTACCACCGTTCATGCAATAAGTGTTTATTTATTGTTTTTAAAGGTATTCATGAACCTCGCAAAAGAGCTCGGTTTCATTACTTTTTCTGAGAAAGTTTTAGAAAAAAATTAAAGGAAAATAAGGATTTATAGATTAAGTAATATCAAAACCAAGGTTACTATTCCAACACTAGTTGAAAATATACCTGTTGCTCTTGATTTATTCCAACCAGAAAGTCCTAATAGCGCGCAAAGCGAAACAATCCCTAAAACAAAAGAAGCGAATCCAACAATTTTTGGAAAAATTAGTTCACTAGTTTCAAAATCAATTGGATATCCTTCTGTTGTCATCATAACAATTTTGGTCATTGCAAAAACTGTTATTAAAAAGAAAGCTGCCGCTAAGATACTTACTTTAAGAAGCCAAGCTCCAATGTTACCTTCACTCTTTGTTATTAATAAATTTGCCATAACAGCAATTGAAAACCCACCTAATAAGGAGTTTATTATAATTAACTGATTCGCTATTTTATTTAAATATTCGGGCTGCAGTTCCAACATAGTAGTAGTATTAATAGGTTGTACAATTTGTAATTATAGGTGCCAAAAGCCGTCAGTTTTTTTCGAGGAAAAAGCTCGACTGCTGCAAGGGAAGGTATCGAGAACAAGGTTTTTAATCTAAAAAGTCCTTATTCTCGATACAATTTTTCTGAACCTTGTCCATAAAAATCACTCGAACAGACAAATTTTCATTAAAATGTCCAACTGGTTATGAAATTAGCATTCATAATAACTGAATTTACCTTAACGTATAGTAGTTTTCAATTATCGTGTGGGATATTTTACCTGTTTTATCTTTGCGCAATTCAAATGTTCCTCCCCAGAGGCTTTCTGGATAATATAATAATTGTTTTGTCATCTCCCCTATTACTACAGGTGCTTTTGTATCTGGCAAAGATATCATCTCAGCAGCTTTGCTAATCGTAAACCATCTTGCATCTTCTTTGTTTTCTGGAACCACAAGGCTTCCATCCACCTTGTTACATCTATAATGTTGTCTAAATTGGGAAATGGGCTTATAATTAGGAACAAACATAAAGATGCCAGCAATCTTAGGACTGGATATGCTAAGATTGTATTCCGCAGCTAGCTGAGCTAAGCCTTGCTTTATGGATGCCTTAGTATTATGACGAAGTGCTGGAGTCATCCAGCCAAAATCATTTTTTTCTAGCAATACCTCACCTTTTTCGTTATAGATTAATAAACGCTGAATGGTATAGGAATCTTTCCCGGTTTCTTGAGCCCATACAAACTGACCGATTGCTACTGCCAATATTACTATTAATATCTTCTTCATCTTTATTTTAATTAATTCGGTATTCTTTTTTTATTTTCTTGGTTAAACTATCCGCACTGAACCATGCATCCTCTAACATTATATTATAATACTCCACATTACTTTGATAGATATAGACCTTGTTTGCAAATTCATTAATGAGTATGGTATCATTGGAAAGCAATTTTTGGGTAATGGCCTTTGTGCTTATCTGCCCGGTCCGTCTTCTATACTGAGCTTTAGCCTTGAAAGGAAATTGGTTAAAAATTCGTAGGCCTAAATTGGAGGTCTGTTTGTAAATAAAATCATAATCCTCTTGTTGCCTTTTTAATTCTTGTTTTCGGTAATCGTATTCCAATATAGCTCTCACCACAGCCTTACTAGACAAAAGACGCAAGCCACTAGAATAATTCAATTGTCTTAAAGTTTGCTCATTGGGAATAAAAAATACAGGGTCCCCACTTAGGCCTTCATAACTCATGTAAAGGGCTTTATCATCTTTGTGTTGATTGTAGGTAAAACCCAAATCTGAAAGCGTATCCAATTTTTTGATACGATATTCATTGAAGGACATGGTTTCACGAATCTTTACTTTATCGATTTCAATATCCTTCAAGAGGGACTGTACATACTCTTTTTCGATGCCTTTTTCAACGAATCCATCTCTAATATTATCAGCTATAAAGCCCAGAAAAACTGCCAAAAAAAGCATAAGAAATTCCGGGAACAATATTCTGACTTTTTCTTTGAGAGAATGAAGTCTGCGGCTTTTTAGTATATCGTATAAGTGCATACTATTACTGAATGAAATAGACTTCTTTAATTCTAAAGTCCTTTATTACATAAATGGCGGTGGCCCTGATCGTTTTATCTCCCAATTGAACCTTTTCCTTATCAATGACCACATTTTGTTCTACTATTCTATTCTCTAAAGTGCAGTGCAGGTTTGGTATAGTTTCGAACATACGTTTATAGGTATCCCGCATTTTATCTTTTCCCTGATAAAGCAATCTATCTGGAAAACGGTAGACTTTAACATCCTCTGCATAGGATTTTAGAAACGAATCTATATCCTTGGCATTGTAGGCATCTAGCTGTTCTTGAGCAATACGCTCAAAACGAGTCTCATATTGATGGGAGGCCTCTTTTTCTTGGGCACTCAATGAGACGAATGCACCAAGAAACAATAGTATAAAAAATGTACTCCTTATATTTATTTTGCTCATTTTATTAAAGTTTAATGGTTCCATCTTTTACCAATTCTATAATTCGTCTGTCTGGTCCTGCATGTCCTCCGTCTGAAGTGTAAATAGGCACACCCTTAGATTTTAAAAACTTGATTTCGTTTTCGGTAAGTGCTCCAATTTGAGGGTCATTGGTAGCATAGGCAAATACGACATTTGATAAATCTGTATCTGCTAGTTCGTGTGTAAATCTATGCTTGCCCAATACCCCTTTCATGAATTGCTTTACCCTAGATATTTTATGGTAGTATTCTCCTCGGTTGGGATTACGTACCCTCGTAGTATCTGGAAATATTAAAGTCTTGCCATCTTCCAAATACTTTGAATTGTAGCCTTTTAAATGATATTTTACTTGTAAAGGCGCTGGATCTAATCTCCCAGCGCTTATTAGATACTTATCCGCTTGATTTTCGCTAGTTGTCAAATGGTAAGGAATCATCATCGCACCCCAAGAAGTACCCGCAACTATTACCTTTTTATTACGATCTTTAAAATACTTTATAGTCCTATTAAGAATTTCAACCTCGTTGTTCACTTCCAGTTCCGCCATTTCTTCCGTGAACTCATTTTTCCAATGGTATATTGTTGGGTTTAGTGTGTTTGCCTGATGAATATGTGCTCGATAGTAACTGAAAAAGTCTGGTAATGCAGACCATACTGTTCTTCCGCTAAAGTCAAAATACAATTGATTGTGGGGACCACCCTCTGCAATAATCAATACGGTATCACTATTAATATCCCCTTCTCCAATAAACAGCTTTGTAGTGTCTTGGGCGAGTACCGTGGGTTCATAATTAAAGTTTGTTTCCTTAACTGCTAAAGGAATAACTTCATTTTTTTCTTGTGAGTTACAAGAGCCTAACAGCGTAATTAGCGCTAAAGTGATTACATAATTTTTCATGTTTTTTTGATTTAATGAAATATCTTGATATCAAGATACTTTACAAATATATACAATTTATCTTTACATAAAGATATATTTCTTATTTTCGTCTATATTCTTTTTAATGGAACCGGATATTATAGACAAATTACTGGCAGAATGGCGTAGCGAAAGATCCGAATTGGATGCTTCCGCTATGGCTGTAGTTGGACGCGTTCTAAAGCTCGGTAAGATTTTGGAGAAAAAAGCGGGTTTGGCTTTACGAGACACGGGTATTTATTATACCGACTTAGATGTTTTGGCAACTTTACGACGTTCTGGGAATCCCTATGCACTTACTCCTACCCAACTAATGCAGTCCGTCTTAATTACCTCAGGGGCTATGACCGCACTGTTGGACAGATTGACAAAACTGGGGCTTATTTATAGAAAACCAGATGAAAAAGATAAGCGTATTAAGCGTGCAATACTCACCGAAAAAGGGCTTGAAACTATAAACAAAGCAATTGAAATTCGCTTTGAGGAAGCTCATGATTCCATCTCTGTCTTGACGAAAAAAGAGCAAAAAGAACTAGCCCATTTACTTAAAAAGTTGTTATTGTCCATCCCCGATTAAATGTTTTCTAGTGTTTTTTCCATTGCCCAAAATTGAAAATGATCCTTACCTATACTGAATTGATGTGTCCCCACCTTTTTAAAATCATTTCTTTCATAAAAGCCAATGGCCCTTTTATTCCCTTCATATACAGATAGCCAAATTTTTTCACTTCCGCTTTCCGCGGCCTTTTGTAGCAAAAGATTTTGCAATCTTTTTCCAATTTTCATAGAAAGAAAGTCATGGAGGACATAGATTTTTTGAAGCTGACTAACGTTTAAGGCATCAACAAATTGAGACGTTGAATTCAATTTTAATTTCGCATAACCTACAGGGAGTTTATTTACAAAAGCAATCCAATACATATTATTCTCTTTCTCCAAGCTTTTTTTAATCTTATCAACGTTGAAAGTGGTATCTAAGTAGTTCTTTAGTCCTATTTTATCTGTGAATAAATGCCCAAACGCCTCCGTAAAGGTTATTCGACCTAGCATTGCTATGAAAATGGCATCTTCTTTTTTAGCCAATCGTATCTGTTCCATATGTTTTAATTTTAAGTTGGTACAAACGGTATCCATGTAAGACTACTGCAATGGCGCACCCTATTATAATAGGTTTAGCCAGTATTAGAATACCATAAACTATATAAATACAGTTCGCGATAAGGGAAATTACTCTTAAACGCCATTCTCCCTTGGCGGCCATGGAATAAAGATTAAGCAATAATGCAAAATATCCAACGATGTCTGACACAACTCCCATATTTACTATAACTATACTTTTTACAGTATAAAAATATTTTGAATATCTTTACCATGCAATAACTGTCATGGATGACAGGTCAAGATTCTAGTTATGATTGTTGATGGAAAACAGAAAGCGTATCAAGTAAACGAACACATCTTTCATTGTGGCACCAATGCCACATTACATTTTATAGGAGGTAAATGGAAAAGTGTCATCATCTGGTACTTAAGAAATGGAGAATTGCGATTTTCTCAATTAAAAAAGTTAATGCCTGATATTACTGAAAAAATGTTAAGCCTTCAACTGAAAGCCTTACAAGCGGATGGCATTTTGGAGCGAAAGGTTTTTGGAATAAAGCCTCCAAATAGAGTAGAATACTCATTATCCGAATTTGGGGAAAGTTTTATTCCTGTGATTAGGAGCATTACGGAATGGGGTATAGACTATGCAGAATCAAAGGGGAAGCTTATAGAAGTAATTTAATTAAGATATTATTTCCCATTCCACACATATTATTTTTCCTTCCTGCGTAGTCACATAAAAAGTGTTTAATCATTTTTAATTGAGTTTTTTTGATTTAATGTCTTTCAATAAAACATCATGATTACTTAAGCTTTTTTGCAGTTCTATTTTAGAAGTATTTAACTCTAATTCTGACTTATCTACTTGCACTTTTAACGCTTTAACCTCACGTCTTAGCATTGCTGGATTATTAACATTGGTAGTAAGGTTTTCAAGCTTAGTTGAAATTTCGTGTAATCGTTGCTGTGTAGTTTCAGTAGTTTGTTTTACAACTTCCACTTCCTTTTTGGATTCCTCAATCGTATTTTCCCATTGTGCAATTCCCAAATCTAAAGACCTAAATCCTGCATCTTTAAGGCGTTCATCTACCCATTTAGGAACGACTAGTAATAATACAAAGACTATTATTAAACATACCTCTCGTATACTAACCACAATATCTTTTAGATTCATGTTTTCCATACCGCTTGTTATTAATTTTTATTCCGCTACTCTTTCATCAGTATTACTAACGCTTTCTTGTCGTTCCTTAAAATAAAACCCAATGATAAACCCAAGTGGTCCTGATAGAATTGAAGAAACCGTAGTTAGCAAGTCTTTGTAATCATTAGTTTCAAAACCATCAGTTGCATACCCAATAATAAAGGTTACGAATATGACGCAGAAAAAGAGTATCACAAAAACCATTGCGAGGACCCCCCTATTCTTTTCTCGTTTTTCATCTGCACTTTGCTTAATTACAATGTTTTCTATCCGCTGTCCTAAATTGGATAATATATTGTCCGTACTCATGGCATTATTTTTTCTGAATTTTATACTTGGGGTATTCACGTTCCAATTCTTTTCTTAGGCTATCCTCTATCGCATCGATTTCATTTTCATCTGGGGTTTTTAGATCTTTGTCTTTATTCAGTTCTATAATTCGTTCCAATATTTTCTTGGTTAGCTTTAACTCGTATTCTAGTTCTAATCGTGATTTCTTCATCATATTTTAAGCGTTTGAGGTGTTACTACAAAAGAGATTGAATCAATTGTGGGTCACTAGGTTCTTTTTTATCGAGCTTAACTTCTTTTAAAAAGGCATTGGAAAATAATTTTTGCATATCGTCTGAAAGTAAAGAACAGCGGTACTTTCGCCACGTTTTAGCATCCGCGCCATACATATGATTTACCAAGCCCGAAAACTTCCAATCTGCATTTTTACCCCAGTGCATTGTAAAAGGAATAGCAGCATTTTGCAAAGCCTCAATCATTTTTTTAGATAAGCCATTGAGCGTACCTAACTTCTTTTTTTCGTTCCATAAAACCCCGTCAATCTCAATCATACAGGTAATGGGAAAGCGTGCAAAGGATAGTGTTGCATCAGATTTTTTAATAAATCGCATCGCAAAGATTCCTGGTACTGGACCTTCATCTATACTAACCTTAGAGAGTATTTTTAAGGCCTTTTCTCCATTGGTATGGCTTACACCAAATGAAATGGCGAAAGCGGGGCCTTGATAAGGTGCATCCCAAAATGTTTCGGCCAATGTTCCTATAGATACTTCATCAACCTTTGGAAGAATAGAGTTCTTAAGTAAATTAATAAATACAGGGATACTCGCAGGTACAGCAGCACCTATTCCTACCACAAGATTTATTAAATCTCTATAAAGCGATTTTTTAATTATGGGAAATGGGTCTGGATAATTTAATTTATACGGTTTCTTGTACATAAATTCTACTACATACTTTCCGTTATCCTTATACTGATTAACGAATACCTTAAAATGATATGGAAGATTGGCTTCTCCATTACTTTTTACTTCTTCTGGGATACCGTCAAAGTCTTTAAAATTTTGTTTTTGAGCTAGTTCAATAGCTTTGTCCTTTTTGAGCTCTTTTACATACCGTTTTAATAAGAATAGGTTTTGCGCTTCAATAACCACACCATGGATAAATCCAAAAGAGCCCAGACCTACCAGAGCAGCATTAAACAATCCATCATTACGGATTACCCTTGACCGTAGTTTTTGTACAAAGACATTATTAAGGGCTGGCTTTGAATCGCGTTCCAAATACACAATATCTCCTGGATTTGGGCCAATAATTAGGTTTAAACCCACTACATAATCTTGAACTGAACCTACATTAATTCCAGAGCCATGAACACCTGTTGATATACAGCCTGCTATGGTCTGGCCATTACTGGCTCCTGAGGCCTTTAGTGATTTACCATGCCCAGCTAGTTTCTCTGAGATTTCTTTGACTACATTACCACATTGAAAAAGGAACAGGTTTTCAGCCTTATAACTAGATAGTGCATGCAAATCTTGATTTCTGAATGAAAAGTAGGTGTTCATATGAGCATTAAAATGCATACGATCCTTTTGATGCGCTATTTTAGACATAGACCAAGCAGAACCATAAGCCCTAAAGCCTTCGTTTTTATTCTTTGCCTCAGTAATAAGACTTTGTATTTCCTGCGCTGCATCATTATACCTGTCTAAATCTGAAGACATTAACGCCGGTGACTCTAATTTGGTCTTGTACAAAATTTTTAGTGGAAAGGGTCCATTGTTATGGAGCGTGTCCCATTCGCTTAGCGTGAGTTTTGTTGTTTTGGCCATCTCTTTTGTTTTATTCTTTCATGCAGACATACTTAATCTTAACTTTTCGCTTGCGGCCAAAAGTGACCGCGCTTAATAACAAAGCTCCAAACGTATTCTTATATTCTACGGTATGTAGTTTACCTGTAGGACATAAATCTGTTACTTTAATGAGGTAGGTAAAATCTTTATTCTCCACACCAATGGTAATTACAGTATCTAATTCGGTTACCTCAACAGCTCTGTAATAATCATCGCGTACCATAGGTGCTGCAGGGTTGGGTGTCCCAGAAGTACTAGCAAGCCTTACCGAGTAGCAAGATTGAAACAAAAGGAGTACTAAAAACAATAAGAGTACGAACGGTAACAGGTATTTTTTTAAATTCATAATACTCGTTTTTGTACTGTATAAAGTGTACACAGCAGATTTAAAATAAATATGTTTCTGGGAGAACAGTAGAAAATACCTTTACATAGGGGAAGATTGTACTACCTAAAAATTAGGAGCATAGGATAGGTACTGTCTTAATCATGTATCAAATTACAAAGTATAGCCTTTGATTAGGACTTCTATTGTATATTCTGTAAGAAATAGTGTACGATTTGTATTGTAGTTGTATATAAACCGATGGAAATAATTAATTCTAAATGGTAAGATTTGATTCTAAAAAAAAGTTTTTGATGTAGGCATTTAGTATGGTACAATTGATACACTAATTTTACTGTATAAAAAAAAGCCGAGAAGATATAACCTTCCCGACTTTCTCAACCAAAAAACACTATTTGCAAAATCTATTGAGGCTGGATTTCTACTCTAATAACATTATAACCTCCTCTTGGGTCTCCAACGTAAACAACACCAGCTGAGTTGTCATAAGCTCCTTTACCAAATTGTACGTCCGTTAAGAAAGTACCTGAACTAGGCCCTACTCTTCTTACAAGATTGTTTGGATCTGCAGCACCCGTGCCTTGTGCACCTTGTCTTGGAGCTTGATCAGCGCCAAATCCAGTAATTTGGTCAATCTCAGTTCCTGAATCGAATAAGTACGATTTCTCACTTGCTCCAAAACCAGAAGCCGGTGTACCGTTTTCATCCCATAATGGGAAACCAGCATTGTTGTATGCTATAAACCAGTCGTTGGTATCTACAAACATCGTTGCGAAACCTAATTTAAAATCTTGTCCTTCTGGTACTGTTAATGTAAATGTTAAGCTTTCACCTGGACCAACATTTGAAGTCTGGTCACTAGCTGCTACTGGAATACCAAGATTAGTCAAGTAATCAAGAGCTACAGCGTTATTGCCATCTTCAGCTATTTCTTCAAGACCATTTGTAGGGTTGTTTACTTCACCTTGCAGTACAAATGGGTCTCTTTCACCATTAAAAGCGTATGCTACACCTGGGGAGAAAACAGTTCTCGTAGAAGTTAAACGTAAGAATCCGCTACCACCTTGCTCTCTGTAAAAGTCGAACAATTCTCCTGGCATACCATCTTCAGCAATTGCTTCAAGACCTTCACCTCTATCAGTTTCATCTAAATCAAATAACGGAGCATTATTAGCATGTAATGCAACAATACCTGGAGTTACAACAAAACCGTTGTTAAAAGCACCTATTCCATTTGGTGAACCGAATGAAGGTCGTGCAGTTTCAGTCCAATTATCACGACCAGAAGCAATACCATTAGAAATGATACTGTTTGTTGATGCCGCAACTGTTGGCAAAAAGTCACCAGCAGTCCAAAGACCAGCTGATACTGCTACATTCTCTCTTGCACTTCCGGCTTCACCCCATTGTACAAAATCTGCCATTGCGTTTGCATCTGTGAAGGAGTTGGTATTATATAGACCCAATCCTTCCGCGTCTCCCATTGTAAAAGGCAATGTTACAGCTTCACCTGCAGGTAAGTCAATAGTACCGTTTACAGGAGTAAGTGTTCCTATTCTAGCATATCTACCTGGACCAAGGCACAACCAGTAATTGTTTAAATCTATCGTTGATGAGCTTGTATTTAAGATTTCTACATAATCAGTACCTTGATATTGCACTTCGCTAAGAATAGCACCACGATCAGGAGCTGCCTGTGGAGTCATTACAGCTTCAATAGTAAGCGTAAATGTACCACCTTCATTAGTGCCTTCTGCGTAATCTAATACAGCAGTCATATAGGTATCTCCTCTCCTACCGCCTCTATCTACCAAGCGAATAGTACTGTTAGAATCCGCATCACCAACATTTGCACCAGCAGGAGGGAATGCAGAAGGAATATTGTCTGCCTCAGTACCCAAATCATAAAGAACCAATTCACTTGCAATATCAACTCCATTTAATGGTTGACCGTTGTCATTCCAAAGTGGAATACCCGCTAAATCTTCAGGAGCCAAAAACCAGTCGTTACTATTCCCCATCATCGTAATCGGTGTAATCTTTGTACCAGGAACTGCTTGGAATTGAATTTGGTACTGATCTCCGTTTTGGTTCAAAGTTCCAGGGCCTTCGTTCACTGAGTTTCTAATACGTTCACTAAAAGTGTGAACATTAAAGATTTCGGCAGCGTTGGTTAGCGTAACTCTGAATGTTGTTGTTCTAGCTGTTGCATCATTTGGCTCTCCCAAAGATGGAATAGCTTCTTCTGCCCAATCCGTTGAAGCATCACCTTCACCATCATATTCAATACTTGCAGATTGCCCTACAGCAGGAACAAAATCGCCTGCAGTCCAAATACCTGCTTCTACAGCTACATTTTCTCTTGGACTACCAGCTGCTCCCCATTGTACGAAATCTACAATAGCATCTGAGCTAGTAAACGAATTTGTTGAGTAAAGACCTAGACCATCAGCATCATCCATATTAAATGGTAATACCAAAAATTCGCCAGCAGGTAATTCTGCAGTTCCACTTACAGGTGTAAGACCACCTATTTGTGCATATCTTCCAGGACCTAGACATAACCAATACGAACTTAAATCTACAGTAACATCTCCATTATTATAAATCTCTACTTGATTAAGGTTACCAAACTGTACTTCATTAAAAACAATAGACCTTCTCATTTCTTCAGGTACTGTAAGTACGTTCTCTGCACCAATAGTTACAGTTGTAGTCTCAGCCCAGTTAGCTGCGCCATTACCTTCACCATCATAAACAATACTGTAATTTTCGTTCCCCATTACTGGAACAAATTCTCCAGCAGTCCAAAGTCCAGCAGTAACTGCCACGCTTTCTCTAACTGCTCCAGCGGCTCCCCATTGCACAAAATCTGCAATGTTTGCTGCGTCTCCAAAGCCAGAGTTATTAATGTATAACCCTAAACCTCCATTTTCATTTGGCATATCGTAAGAAACACTTAGGTATTCTCCAACTCCTAACTGTAAATTGCCTTCAGTTTCTAGTGCACCTATCTGTCTGTATGTACCTGGTGCAAGACATAAGAAATAGTTTTCAAGATCTACAACAACATCTCCGTTATTAAAAATCTCCACTCTATTACCTAAATATTCAACTTCATTTAATACTACAGAAGCTTCGGTAGCTACCGGTGGATCTACTGGAGGTACTTCCGGAATTGTGTCATCTTCTGAACATGCTAGCACAAGAAATGATAGCGCTGCCATTTTTAAAAAATTCTTTTTCATGATAATTTATATTTTAGATTTAAATATTTGTTTGTGATGCAAATGAACTATCAAAAGCCTTGTACGTATTAAGGAAACTGTGTGAAACGGAATTTTAGGCTTTAAAACGGAATTAGTAATTGCATAATTTGTTTTCCCTAAAGCCTATGCAGCAACTACTTTGGAAAATTTCATGTAAATCTTACCCATATGCTTCGACATATGGAATGATTAAAACAACCATGCTTATATTTATGCCTTGCTATTCTTAAAAAATAGAAATTATGCGAAAAGACAGACTTTATTTATATACCTTTTTAGCCATTACTATTCTTTTCGTAATCATAGGCGGCGTAGCAGCAAAATATTTTGTACGGCTTAGTGGAGAACAAATGTTAAGCACACAATTAGTTTCTAGTAAAAGGGAGGCAAAAGAAATAGCTGCTTTATTAGGAAATCAATTTGAAGCTAAAATTCCAACACAAAAGATTCAAGAGAATCTTCAAAATAGTATTCAAAATACCAATAACGAAACCAGTTTTATAACAGTTTTTGACTGGTCCGGAAAAAGAATAGGCCACCCGGATATTACAAAAGTTGGATCTAAAATTCCTCAGGGAAATTCTTCTGCCTCATCAATGAATTCCGATGTCAATTTTGATGAGTTTTATGATTTAATTGAAGATAGTTATGGCATAGCTAATCGTGATAAGACTGAAGTTATCTTTCTTAATCCTGTTCCAAATTCTGATTGGATTGTAGCTGCCCATGCCAATGTTGGAAAACTAGCATCCCAACTAAAAGAAGTTCGAAATCGTTTCTACACCATTTTTAGTATTATGGGATTTGTTATGGTGCTTTCATCAGTTATAACCGTTAGGTTAATTGGCAGTTTGTATGAGAAAAAAATAGAACGGAAAAATGAGGCTTTAGAAAGTGAGGTTATCAATTTAGCTAAACTTAACAATGATTTAGGTGCATATCAAAAAAGAGTGAATCAGAATCTTTCTCAAGAAAAGGAAGTTAGTAAGCAATCCCATATAAAAACAGAGGAGGTTATAAAAGAAAAAGAGAAAAAGAGAATTCTTACTTACCGAAGAAATGAGTTGCTCCCTGTAGCCATAAATGAAGTTGCCTATATCTACACGGAAAATACAATTACTTACGTGCTTGATATTAATGGAAAACAATCCACCACAAATAGCAGCTTAGATGAGTTATACTCTGGACTGGATAATACCATATTTTTTAGAGCAAACAGACAATTTATTATTGCAATCGGCGCTATTGAAAAAATTATCCGCTATGGGAACAATCAACTTAAAATAGTTGTTAAGCCAAATTCTGATATTGATATCATTATAGGTAAAAATAAAGCTGCAGAGTTTAAACAATGGCTGAATTTATAGCTAAGAGACTATTCACTAGGCCTTGGTTTCCTTTTCTTTAAATGCAACACATAAGTTGCGTTAACGCCAATGTGAAGTCCTCCTGGACGGAAATGAAAGTTATTTGCGTTTAGTGTATAACTAGCAATATCATCAAAACTCTTACTATTGGTCATTGAAAACTGCATAATAAGGTCACTTATTTCCCAATTAACACCTAAAGAGAAAAGATTAAACCCTTCTTCGCCTTCATCTCTACCAAATAGGTATCCATACTCAGATGCAATAGTTACGTGATTACTTAGCTTATATCTACCTCCAAAACCCAGAGCAAAAAAGTCTTTCTTATCTGGAACAGGTTGATTTACCCCAGAATGTATGTAAGTAGGAGTAAGTTGTAGTGACAAATTCCTATTAAACTTTCTAGCTAAAATTACCTGAGTTGCATAAGCCAGTCTTTCTGAAGAATTTTGCGGCAACGAAAAAATTGCAAAATCACGAGAAAAGTAAGATGCCCCTTGAACTAAAGTAATACCTAAAGGAACCTTATTGTCTTCCGTTTGTCTTACCAATCTGTATTTAGCAAAACCATTTACAATACCATCAAAAGATGTAATCCCCGCTCCAAATGTAAACCTGTCTGTAAATGCGTATTGCATACCAAAATGACCAGAAAACCTATCCGCACCAAAACTTTGACTAGTATCATTATTAGGAATATTCCAATATCGTGTTCCTAAAACAAATTCCAGTACCCCTTTTTTTCTGGTTTCTACAGATTGACCTATAAGTATTCGGTTCGCTTTAAATGTTGCTTGGGTATACAAAGGTGTATTAGGCGCCTCCTTCTCCAAAATATTAAGCAAATCCTGTGAATTAGCATTAAACACAATGAATAAAAACATGCTTAAAACAAAAATTAACTGTTTTCTATTTTTCATATGGTGTATATTCAAATCTGAATTTAACATGTATTTCTTTAGAAATATTGGGCACTAAAAGTGGTGGTACCTTAATATTAAAATCATCTATAGCAACTTCAAAAGTGCCATAAAGAATTAAGTTTTCATTGTCAGTTTCAACATTTGTTTTTATCTCAATTTCTTTTTGCACTCCATGAAAATCCATTTCACCTTTTATAAATTTAGGAGAATCTTCAAGGTTGGAAAAATCTAAATCTTGTAACTTTCCACTAAAAATGAGCTTTGGGTAAATATCAGATTCCACATAGCTCTCATTAAAGTGTTCTTCCATCAGCGCTTTTTTAAATACAAAAGCACGCAGTAATATTTGTACTGCAATTTCTCCATTCTTCTTATCTATTACGCTTAAAGCCTGATTATTAGTAGCTTCGATATTTTCAACAGACGTGTATGAAAAGAAAGAAACTTGTCCTTGTCTAGAAATTACTTGATTCTTGCTTTGACCGCTTAGTCCAAAGTGTAGCAAAAGAAGTGTAATTACAATATTAGTTTTTAGTGTTCTCATTGATTGGCATGCAATTTAACATGATTACATCTAAAAGGTATCCTTTGCAGACTCCTTTTAGAACTATGGTATCTCCTATAGTTAGTTTGTTGATCTTATCGTTACCTAATGGCGACATATCACACATTACAAAACTTTGGGTAAAATTCTCACTCTTCAATAAAATTGTATGTCTATCATTCAGAAAGGAAATATCTTTCACTACACCTTCTACTTCTATTACCTTCTCTATAAAAGTAGCGTTTGCCTCCTGTTCATTACTTTTAAACATAGAAATTATTTCCTCAGTATTTACTTTTCTCACATTTTCCACCATGGAAACATCGGTTTTCACAGGTCTATTAAACGCCTTATATGCCCATAAAATGCTAGATAGCAAGCTAACTATAAGCAATCCATAAATACAAATACTAACTATCTTACGCATTCTAATATTCTAATTCTATAAAAACGGGCAAGGTACTAACATACACTTACCCGCTTCTTTCATAGCAACAATGTTCCCATTGATACCACAAATGAAGCCACAACTACTTAAAAATAAACCAACAATATGGTTAAAAGTGAATTTTAGACCTTAAAAGTGAATAATGGGTTTAAAAAGGAATATAAACTTAGGTAATACACTTTAAGAAAGTAAAAAATTAAACCTGTCTAATCGCCATTTTCTAGTTCGAAAATAGCATTAACCGATATTTCAAAAACTTTAGAAAGTTTAAGTGCCAATACCGTTGAGGGTACATACCTGTTTTTTTCAATAGAATTAATAGTTTGGCGAGAAACTCCTAAAAGTTTAGCCAAATCTTCTTGGGTCAAATCTTTAATAGCACGTTGCACTTTTAAGTTATTCTTCATCTTTAAGAACTACGTTTTAGTGCATTAAAAAATAAAATCTGAACCAATAAGATGTACAACAAAACCTGAAAATATCCATTATCCAACTCTGCATTTCCTGGATCTAATAAAGATTCAATTGCATAGGTAACATAAGGCTGCACTAAAGCATATAACACCCCAATTATTAATGCCAAACGATAGGACGTTGCTCTTAGGCTAGCCATAAGTTCATCTTCTATCTTTTCTTTTGAGATTGAAACTATTAAAAACCCAAGAATCATAGCATTACGTAATACAGGTTTAACCCATGTTGGTTCATCAACAAATTTCTTTGCTATCATTAACAAAAATGTTCCAATAACAATACTCCATCCTATTTTCTTATATGTATTAGGTAATTGAAATTTACCCCAGCGTTGCAACTTACTACGTTCTGACTCACATATATCCTTCATAATACCAAAAGTAAAGTTTAAAGGTCTAAAAGTATAATATTTTTTACTTTATGGAAAATATACTTTACATTTAATATAAAAACAAACCGAAGCTTTCACTTCGGTTTAAATTAATTAGGTTTAGAAAATTAAATACGTGCTCAATACCAATAGGGTGATTAGTCCTCCTACAACCCAAGCATATTTCCAAGGCGTAGTATCAATAACGTCAGTTACTTTAGGCACATAAATATCAGTTTTAGGTTTAATAAGACCAACTACCAGCATTATAACAACATTCACCACAAAAAGAATTCCCATAATATGTAAATAATGGGGATAGGCCTCGGCCTCAATTACAGCTAATTGAGTCACATCTGTAATACCCTCTGCCTTTGCATTGGCAAGTGCACTACTAACCATATTAGGTCCAATAATTAATAAGCTTATTAAATACATTAATACGCCACCAATCAAAACAATTTTTGCACCTAAAGCAGGAACTTTCTTAGTCAAAATCCCAACTAGAACTACAACCAAAATAGGAACACTTAGACTACCTAGTGCTTGCTGGATGTATGAGAATAAGCTATCAAAATTAATTATGAATGGAGCAATAGACATAGACACAATGGCAAGACCTAGTCCAAAACGTTTACCTGCTGTAACTGTTTGTATCTCAGTTGCGCCTTTACTGAAAAACTTTTTATATAAATCAAAACCGAATAAAGTTGCACTACTATTTAGCAAGCTATTAAACGAGCTTAAAATAGCACCAAATAAAACTGCTGCAAAGAAACCTAATAGACTACCTGGTAAAACTCTTCTAACCAGCTCTGGGTATGAAGCATCTGCATCTGTTAATTCTGACCCAAACATATTAAATGCTATGATACCTGGTAAAACTACTATTACCGGTATTAAAAATTTAACAAAAGCTGCCAATAGCACTCCTTTCTGACCTTCTTTTAAACTTTTGGCTCCAAACACACGCTGTAAAATAGATTGATTGGTTCCCCAGTAGTACATTTGAGCTATCATCATTCCCGTAAAAATAGTTCCCACTGGGATTGAAGAAGTTACATCTCCCGTTACATCAAATTTATCTTGATTCTCGGACCATAATTTGACTAACCCACCACTAATACTGCCATCATCACTAATCATAGTTAATCCAAAATAAGGAATTAACAAACCTCCTATTAATAGCCCTACAGCATTCACTAAATCTGAAACAGCTACCGCTTTTAAGCCGCCATAAATTGCATAAACAATACCTATTATACCAATACTCCAAACACAAATCCAATAACATGCTGTCTCGGATATACCTAATAGTTCAGGTAACTGAAACATAGTTATAAATGCTTTTGACCCTGCAAAAAGTATTGTAGGTAACAACACAATTCCAAAAGCTATTAAGAATAGTACAGATAAGATTGCCTTTGTATTCTCATCAAAGCGTCCTTGTATAAACTCAGGGATTGTAGTAATTCCCTTTTTCATATACTTTGGTAAAAACCAAATAGCAGTTATTACCATTGCAATGGCGGCAAGGGTTTCCCATGCCATTACAAGTATCCCTTCGCTAAATGCTTGACCATTTAACCCAACTATTTGTTCAGCAGAGAGATTGGTAAGTAATAATGATCCTGCTATGGTAATTGCTCCTAGGCTTCTTCCCCCAAGGTAAAAACCATCAGCAGATTTTTCATTTGTTTTTCGCGTAGCATACCATGCTACCCCTGCTACTAATAATGTGAAACCTAAAAAAGAAATAATGGATAATGTCCCCATGTGTTGGTTGTTTTAGTTAGTTATCAGTCTTAACTGAGCCAAACCACAAACGGGAACCTCTAAAGCATTAATCCCTACTGTTATGTCAAAGGACCTCTCTTCGACAAGAATTCCTTCACAATTAAAAATTTGGCATTTAAATGTACCAAAATTATGTTTAGCAACAAGAATTATAGTTCTTGAAGGCTTTGCATTTAAAACATCAATTTGATTATGAGGAGTTTCCAGTTCTATAAAGTTATTTTCAAAAACTCCAACTATACTAGTTTTATTAGATTCGACTTTTTTGATAGGGTAATTGGACATGGGAGAAGTCGGGGTAAAATTGCCGGTAAGCAACAATTCAGAATTCCTATTCCAGAAATCTGTGTAAAAACGTATCATATTTAAATGTGCTATTGGTGCCTCATGTAACATGACGGAAATTTGCGGCACACCAAACATCGTATTCAAATAATGCAATGCAGCATTCTCTACAGTTTCATCAAAATGCCACGTAACCATATCTGAATGCACAGCAGTATCACCACATAACATTTTAATATCTGCTATTCTAACTCGGTTCATGGTATAATCCCCGGGGCAATCAAAAGCACGGAGCATGTTTCCATATTTTCGCATTGCCGGACCTGTATACTTTTGTCGAAACTCAATGAATACATCCGGGTTTACTTTTTTAACCTCAATACTAACTTGGGTTAGTAAAGCGTCTACTGCATCATTTATTGATGCGAAATCACGTTCTGGATTAGCTTTAAAACAAGTATCTGGATATGCTTTAAAATCATCTATAAAATCCAGTTTAAATCCATCTAAGCCCCAATCTATCGCTGCGGCAACATAAATACTAACTAAGTAGTTTCTTACTTCTGGAAATCTAGGGTCAAAGACTGGAGCCCATCTATGATTTTCGGTAAGGAATTTCCCTTTGAATTTTTGATAGGCCTTAGACTTTCGTCCACAAAAAGGTACCGAATACCAAAGACCGACTTTCATTCCTAAGTCCTGCATACGCTCCACCAATGCGCCAAAATCTCCAAAACGCTCAGATTGCCAATCACCCGTATAGTCATAACCGCGATTATTATCCTCTGTTTGCCATCCATCATCAATAATTATAGCTTCAAAACCCAATTCTTTGGCTAAATGACATTCTTTAAGTAATATTTCCTCATCCAGGTTCTGATGAAATTGATACCATGTAGAATACAAAGGTTTTTTAGCTATTGCGGGAACTGCAGAAGGTTTTAAAGCAGGAAAACTTTCCCACCAAGTTGCTGTTTCTTTTAATGCTTGTGAAAAATGAATATTCCTATAGTCCAATCTAATTTCAATACTATAATCAGAAATAGCATATTTACATTCTGTAAAAAGGATAATTGTGCAATAGACATGATCATCCTCCTCTCTGTATTTTGCTCCAAGTTCTATCTTGTTTATTGCATTTGAACATGAAAAACATAATACATTTTCATCTTCATTCCCAAAAAGAGAGATTACGGGAGAATCAATAGAAATTCTAGATTCGTGATTTTCTAATTCCCAATCTGCTTCTATACGTTTCGAAAAATCTGATGTAGGTTTCCAAACTCCTTTTACATTTAAGGCGGGTATTTTCCATTCTAAAACAATAGGCTCTGGAATAAATTCTTCATTGGATTGAAGATTCATCCTATAGACTACTAAATCATCACGCTCCGTAATTTTATTTAAACTAAAATCGGCTTTATTTTTATTCTTTACAATCCTGATTTCTTCTCTAACTTCCTTTAGAACACTTCTCATTGTGCTATTTTTTTGTTCCACTCAAACAACTTACTATCCTCATTATTTTGACCAACAAGAAGTAAACTATTATTCTCTATATCCTTAATTTCAATTATCTGACTTGCCTGATTAGGTACATAAAAGCCGCTTTCTTTAGATGAAATTGATTTAAAATCACCAGCACCATCTCCTTTCATAAAGATTCCATGTAAACCATCATATCGTCCAAAATGGGTTTCTGCGTAAAAATCATTTCCTGCCAGCAAAACATCTAAGTTTCCATCGGCATCAAAATCCTTTACAAATAGCGCATTAATAGGCGCAAGCTGACATGCTATAGGTAACGAGGTAAGTCTAAATTTTCCTTCTCCAAGATTCTCAAGATAGGAGCTTTCAAAAACTGTAGCTTTTAATGATACATCTGCTAATTGATTAATATTTAAGATGGATTTAAAATCTGCTTTAGCAAACTGCCCATAGCTTTGGTATTTATCTTTAAGTAGCGTCAATTGTTTCATTACATCATCACGAGAATGTAAAGGCATCAACTCTTTACCTTTATCAGTATCATAATAAATGGCTATTAAGGGGTCTATACTACCGTTTTTATCATAGTCCTTGTTGTAGATATAAATAGGGTGTTCTTGACTAGGGTTGCTGAAATTATTTAGTCCTTGATTACCAATTACAAAATCGATATCGCCGTCGTTATCAAAATCACCCTGCTTTATGGCCCGCCACCATCCACTAGAAGTTATTGCCTGATCATTTTCATTTAGAATTTGAATACCCCATTTCTTTAAAACTCCTGAATAATTTTTAAAAACTGTAATTGGCATCCAATCACCGACAAGGACCAAATCATTCCATCCATCGTTATCAACATCTGACCATATTGCGTCTTTTACCATTCCAATATTGGACAACTCATCAATCTGAGTTTCAACATAAGTTCCATTCTCATTAGTTAAGAAATAGTTTTTTGGAGTTTCGGGATAACTTTTGGGAACAATTTTAGAACCTACAAAAATATCCATATCACCATCTTTATCATAGTCACAGGGTCTAATGCAACTAGTTGCAGATGTATTTTTAGGTAGTTTCCCTTGAGTTAACTTAAATCCACTAGCTCCTAAATTTTCATATAATCTATCTGTGTAACCTGGAGCTCCTTTATTAAATTCATTGCTTCCACTCGCCACATATAAATCTAAATCACCATCCAAATCATAATCAAAAAAAGAAGCATCAGTATCTTCATAAATGGAATCTAATTTTTGAGTTTTTACATATTTATTTTGGTCATTAAGAAACCAAATAGTGCTAGGAATACCTTTACTTCCTCCTATAAATAATTCATCTCCTACTACTCCATTAATATTAGCGGCAGCAAAGCAGGGTCCGTCTTTAGAGTGCTGTGTGAGTAATAGCTGCTGAGATATATAATCATTAGATAAACTTTCTTGGTGTTTAAATCTTAATAGTTCTGTATTGCTAACGAATAAATTCTCCTGCGCAGAGTTTTCTATATTTACTCCCGAGGTACCTGAAATACTTACTGTTAGTGTCTGATTTGAAGCAATATTTTTAAGCTTAGTGCTATGACCATTTGGCCAAGTAATTTCTACAGAGTCGATTTTACTATCCTTTAGTCCAAAAAAAACTGTAGGGTCAACTGAGGAAAGATAACCTCTAATTACAGATTGAAAATGTGATTGTGTAGCGCCATTATCCCATAAGGCAACTTTGGCTCCAATAGCATCCTTATTTTTTTCCGTGCCTGAAAGTTTTAGTTTTAAGTAGTTGAAATTTTCTTTAGAAGAAGCCTTGTTCTCTAAAATAAATGCCTTTTCATTAATATTATTGACTATCAAGTCCAAATCACCATCTAAATCTAAATCGGAATAAGCAGCTCCGTTGGACAACGAGGTTTTCTCTTTACTCCACTTTGTCGAAACATCATTAAAACCAAAATCTCCTTTATTCTCGAAAAGAAAATTTTGAAGTCTTACTGAACCTTGTTTAGACACCAACTCTTTAATTTTTTTGTCGCGACTTTCAGGTGTACCATAAACATTATTCTGTTGCGTATAATTTATGAAATCAAGATTTGTAATATCTAAACCATAACCATTAGTAACAAATATGTCTTTATCCCCATCTGCATCTAAATCCACTAACAATGGAGCCCAACTCCAATCGGTTTGCGAAAGTTTAGTTAAGAAAGAGATGTCGCTAAACTTTAGTTCGTTACTCCCTTCTAAACCATTATTTAATTGCAAAGTATTGCGCATGTATTGCGGGGAATACTCATTTTTAAGTGCTAGCTCATACTTATCATAATTCATGGAACCCACCATCGTTTTAAGTCGGTTATAATTGGTTGGTAACATATCCAAAACCATAATATCTGGATAACTATCGTTATTAACATCCGCTATATCCACACCCATTGCGTTATACGTTTGGTGTGCCAATAAACTAGCTGATGATTCTTTAAAGCTTGATGCAATGCTATCTCCTGAGCCAGAATTTAAATAGAGCAGGTCGTTAGTGATAAAATCATTTGCGATGTAAATATCTATTAAACCATCATTATTAAAATCATTGATTCCCACTCCAAGTCCAAAACCTTTTTCAGCTCCATGGAGCTGTTCTGATGCATCTACAAAAATTGGATGACCATAATTCTCTGCGTCATCATTACGCAAAAGGACATCACCTAAATGCTCTGGAAAATAACGTTTAGGTATTGGAGAATTCTTATCAAATTTTACGTTACCATTTCTAACAATATAGGCGTCCAAATCTCCATCCAGATCATAATCAAAAAAAACAGTTTGTTGTGAGTATTGGGCATCATCCAAACCATATTCTTTTGCTTTCTCAACAAACTCAGGGATACCATTTTCATTTACCCCTTGATTGATAAATAGTAAGTTGTTACAATTATTATTGCAATTTGCACCACCTACATTTAGGTAAATATCATCTAGCCCATCTACATTAATATCCACTATAGAAACACCAGTCACCCATCCCTTAGTTTGAAAATTGGCATTTTCGGTAATATCTAAAAAGCTCAAATCTCCTTGATTTAAATAGATTTTTGAAGACACTTGATTTCCTGTAAAAACCAAATCTGGCAGCTGATCATTATTAAAATCACCTATTCCCACACCACCTCCATTATAACAATATTGAAAATCTATAACATTGATTTCTTCGTTGATACTTATCGTATTAGCAAAATGAATATTTGATTGGGAAACATCTACATATTCGAATAATTTCTCATCCTTTTTACTGCTGCATGAAATCATGAGCGTAATTATATAGAAGCAAAAAAATATTTTGAAAATTATCTTCATTTTAGCAAAAATGCTCTTTTAAATTAAAAGCCAAGCAATTATACATCACTTGGCTCTCAATAACTACTGAACTTAAACTAAATCAAACTATAAAACTTATAATTAAAAGGTTGTGTTTAGTAACCTGGGTTTTGATTAAGATTTGGATTAGCGTTCAATTCTGGTACTGGAATCCAAATTAATTCATCCCGCCCTGGTGTAAAAACCGCACTTTCTCCTGCCAAAGATTTTGGATGCCTTCCACCTGCTATAGTGGAACCTACTCCTAATACTTCTTCAGCTAGTCCCCAACGCACTAAATCCAAATAACGGTGGCCTTCACCAGTTAATTCCATAATACGTTCTTCAACTACGGCATCAAAAATCTGGTCATGCGTTAATCCGGCTGCTAAATCTGCAATACCTGCTCTTTGTCTTACTTGGTTTATCAGAGTAATTGCCTCACTTCCGTTATTGTTTTCATTTTCTGCTTCAGCCAACATTAACAGGACATCAGCATATCTAATTATTCTCCAATTTAATCCAATATTTTCTCCAAACGGTGAAATTTGATCACGTGTACCTGCAAATAGCATTGCGTACTTACGAGTAAATAAAGCGTCTACTCCTGCTACTCCTGCAGCTTCAATGTCTCCTGCAAAATCTTCCAAGAATGGAGTTCCACCGTATCCGGTAGCACCTGGATAATCAAACGCTATTGTTTCATTTCTTCTTACGGTATCTCCATTATCCTCAAACGTTTGTAATATATGAGGATTAATATAGTGTCCTCTATCTAAGCTGTAAGTTGGAGGTGCATAATCGATAATATAGTTACTCTGTGACCCCGTAAGTGGTATATCTGACCCCCATACAAAATTATCTTGCGCAGCAAACTGTAATTCAAAAACAGATTCTGAATTGTTTTCACCTACTACATTAAAATTATTCCCATAATCTTCGGCAGGAAGTAAACTATATACTCCGCTGGTCACTACAGCTCTTAAATCTGTTGCAGCTTCTGCAAAATTACCCATATACAAATTAGTCTTTCCTCTAAGCGCTAATGCTGCCCCAGATGTTGGTCTTCCTAAATCATTGTCTGACCATGTAGCTGGAAGCATACTTGCAGCCATCGCTAAATCCGACAATACTGAATTAAAAATTTCTGTTTGTGTCGCAGCGGATGGAAAAAATTCATCTTGATTTTCAGGAGTGCTTAAAACTAAAGGAACATTACCCCAAAAAGCTGCTAAATACCAATTTGCGAAAGCGCGCATAAAGTAGGCCTGTCCTAGCACTTCATCCCTACCGTTACCTGCGGGTAAGTTTTCATCATTTGCTTCTTCCAAAATAGTATTTGCTCTAAATATAGTTTGATACAATTGCGGAAACATATCAACAGACCATCGGCTAACACCTGGAACACCCTGTAATGTAGACATGGTTGTATTATTTGCAAAAGGCACTACATTGAATGCATCTGATCTTAAAGTCGGACCCGTATGTACGACCCTACCCCAGAAAAATACTGCGGTAATTGGGTGTATCATTCCATTTACAGCAACTCTGAAATCCGCTTCATTATTAAAGAAAGCCAATTGTGATACTGTATTTGGATTGGATATTTGAAGCTCATCCTCGTTACAACTATTTAGCGGAACCAACATGGCTGCCAATAGCGTAACAATCATAATTTTATTTGTTTTTAATTTCATTTTGTCAATTTTCTAATTATTCATAAACAATTTAAAACGATACCTGTAATCCTAAGATGAATGTTCTTGGTCTAGGTTGTGCGCCTAAATCAATACCTCTACCAAGAATTGGGGGTGTATTATTTGGGAAACCAAAAAATCCACCTCCTGTACCTACTAGAGTAGATCCAATTTCAGGGTCATAGCCACTATATCCTGTAATTGTGAATACATTTTGCATGTTGTAGAAGACACGAGCACTGCTTACCCATGGTAAATCAATCACCTGTGTTAAATCATAACCTATCTCAATAGATCTTAACCTTAAATAAGAGCCATCCTCTACAAAGAAATCTGATGGTAATTGGTTACCAGCTGCATTTGGCAGGGAAGCTCTTGGAATATTTGTAGTTGCGTTATCTGCTCCTGGAGATCCAAAAGCATTTCTTAAGAAACCAAATTTATTTCCGTCTAAGAAAAATGTTCCTGTAAATAATTGGGCGTTATAAATCTCGTTTCCTTGAACTCCATTAAAATTTAAGCCAAAATCCCAATTTTTATAAGTTCCATTAAAATTGATACCATAAGTAAAGTCAGGTATTGGAGATCCTAAATTGGTTCTATCGTCATTGTTAATTTGGCCATCACCATTAATATCCACTCTTCTAAAATCACCTGGCTGTAATATGGCTCTTCTTTCTGGGTCATTTGCTAAAGCAGGATCATTATCTATATCGCCCTGACTTCTATAGAGTCCGTCGTTTTGGAATCCAAAGAAAAAACCAATTGGTTGTCCAACTTCAAATCTATTAGGCGTGTTTCCTTCTTCATCTATAGAAGGCCCAACTAAAGGATTTGGCAACGCTGTTAACTCATTACTAAAGGTAGCAAAGGTTAAACCTACATTGAACTTAAAATCTCCACCTGTATCATAATCGTAATTAGCTTGTAGTTCAAAACCAGAGTTACGTATCGATGCAGCGTTCTGTGTTACCGGAGTAGCGGATCCAGTGGTAGAAGGAACAGCTACAGCAGCAAGAACATCATTGTTATTTCTTACATAGTAGTCCATGCCTACGGAAAGTGTATTGTCTAATAAAACAGCATCTAAACCAAAACTTGTAGATTCTGCAGTTTCAAAAGAAATATTTGGGTCTACTAAAGAAGTTATTGCAAAACCACCAGCTGTCGTATTATTAAAACTCACGTTTGATGCTGGATTAAGCACCGACTGAAATAAGAAATCACCAATATTCTGAGATGCTAACTCACCGTAACCTGCTCGCAACTTCAATAAATTAAAAACAGAATCTTCTGGCCAGAAATCCTCATTACTAATTACCCAACCTGCTGAGAACGCAGGCAAGACAATACTGTTAAAATCACCTTCTGAAGAAAATCGCGAAGAAGCATCTCGTCTGACTATGGCGTTAAAAATGTATTTATCATCGAATTTATAATTTACCCTTCCAAAGACTGAGAAAATTCTTGATAAAAATCTTCCCCCTCCAGAATTTACAATAGCATCTGTAAAGCCCGCTATATTGGTAATGTCATCCGAAGGCAGGCCTTCAGCTTGTATTGCAATAGAATTGTTATCTATCTGCTGTCTAGCACCCCCTAGTAGCACATCTATATCATGCTTCCCAAAACTATTTTTATAGTTAATAGTTGGCTCGATGTTAGTGGATAAAATTTCACCACGCACTTCTGTCAGATCATTTAGAGCATTTAAATTAACCTGAGCGTCCGTTGGGCTCATATCAAAGCGAGGTCGTCTAAAATTAACATAGGTATTACGATAATCTACACCATAATTTAAACCAAGTGTAAGACCATCAATCACTTCGTACTCTACTTTAAAGTTACCTAGAACATTACGCTGCGTAGTTTGGTCATCTACTAATTGTGCTAATGCATAATTATTAGTTCCTCCAGAACCACCAAATAAGTTAGAATCAATAGCCTCAAACCCACCTAGTCTTTCTGGTGCAGAAGCTCTAACAACCGGCGCAGTAAACGTACCGCTGCCAAAAAATGGATTCTGATTTAAGTCTCTTTGGTTGTAGGAAAGAGATTCTTCAATCTTCCATTTTCCAAAATTAAAGCGGCTATTCAAACGAATATTAATACGCTGAAAATCTGCACTTGTAACAATACCTTCTTCATCATAATAATTAGAAGAAAAATAATAAGATGAACCTTCTCCACCTCCTGTTATATTAAAACCAAAATCTTGTATAGTTCCAGAATTTAATGATAAATCTTGAAAGTCTGTATTTACTCCGTTATCTGCAATGTTAGCAGGAAGTCCTTCATTAATACTTCTCTGATTTAAGAACTGAACAAATTCTGGGCCATCCAAAAAGTCTAATGTTCTAGCAACTGTATTAGCTCCACCACGTATATCTACTGACACCTTTGGCGCAGAATTAGCAGTCCCTCGATTGGTAGAAACAATAATAACACCATTTGCCGCTCTAGTACCATAAATAGCCGCAGAAGTAGCGTCTTTTAGTACTTGAATATCGATAATATCCTTAGGATTTAAAAAAGTAATATCATCTACGATAGCACCATCCACTACATATAGCGGGAAGGTGTTTGTTAATGAGCTGATACCCCTTACGATTACGTTGGTAGGAGCACCTGGCTGCCCACCTCCACTTTCCACTTGTACACCAGCTAATCTTCCTTGCAGTGCATTAGTAGGATCTGCACTTACAATCTGTTTAATTTCTTCTTGTTTAATTTGAGAAATTGCTCCTGTTACATCTACTTTGGCTTGTGACCCAAAACCAACGACAACAACTTCATCCAGCAACGCTGAATCTTCTTCTAGCAACACGTTTAATGAAGTTTGGCCGGCAACTGCTAATTCTTGTGTTTTAAAACCAATGTAACTAAAAACCAATATAGCGTCATCACCAACTGTGATGGTAAAATTTCCATCAAAATCAGTAGTTACTCCGTTTGTAGTTCCTTTTTCAATAATGTTTACTCCTGGGAGAGGTCCGTCAAAAGCAGAGACAGTACCTGTAACAGTCTGTTGTGCAAATGCCATATTTGCATAAATAAAGACCAATAAAACCAAAAGTTTTTTAAGATGGTTTTTTTTCATAAAGATTGAGTTTAGATTAGTTTTCTTGTGCTATGATAGTCTATGCTATTATACAAAAATATAAAAGTTTTGTTAATATCAAAATTTATGCATCATAATTTGACATTATCTCAAAATAACAAACGATAATTTTAACATATTAAAAATATGCCTTTTAAAGAGATTCCCTATCGATTAAATTAGTAGGGACTACAGATTTAGTATAATTCAACCTTTTTAGGTTGTTCGCTGTTAAAGCTGCCATTTCATTAAAATTGGTAGATATTGTGGTTATACCACCAAAAACTATTTCTTTTACTACGTGGTCATTAAAAGATAAAACCCCAATATCCCTACCCACTCTTAAATCTATATTACGACAGTCTTTGAGTAGTAGCCATAAATCCGCATCACTAATAAAAAGGTATAAAACATCCTTTTCTAAAGTATTGCTCTTATAACTTTCAACTACACTACCTTTAACATTATAGGCTTTTAGAAATTTAAGGTAAGAAGCTAGAATTCCCTTTGGGTAATCTAAGTCATTTCTAAAGAACAACACCAATTCTTTGTACTTTTCTATTTTGGGTAAAAGATTGGTAAGGTTAGTGTAAGTACTATTTTCAAATTCTTGAGTAATATAGGTATATTCACTACCTACATTCAAAAAACGGTCTACAATTATTAATTTCTCCGGGCTTAAAGTTTTTAATAGGTTTCTTACATTTTCACTTTCTATCGGAGCTACTACATACATGCCATACTTCGCACGAATATTCATAAAAAGCGTTTGGAACACTTCCTCGTTGTTATGATGAAAGAAAACATCTATTTGGACCTTATCTCCAAGTTCACTTCTTAACGCATTATAATATTCCTGCTGAAACCTTTGAAATGAATACATAATCAAAGCAATCTTAAGAAATACCTTTGTTTTATTACTTACTACAAAATATCCCTTAGTTTTTTTTGATTCTACTAGTCCCCTATCCTTTAACTCTTCATATGCTTTTACAATTGTCTTTCTTGCAAAGCGAACCTCATCAACCATGGTATTTATTGATGGTAATTGGTCACCAACAGCTAGATGACTAGAATCAATAGCATCAATAATACCAAGGACTAATTGCTCATGCTTAGAGAGAGAATTTACTTCTTCTAGCTTTTTAATGAAGTTTGCTAGTTTCACAGAATATGGTCTGATTGGTTCTTCATGATTGGAATATTACAAAAAAAATAAGCCTTTTAGAAATTTTAAAGGATTGATGTGCGAATTATACGGTGAACAGAGGTTTTTAAACTTTCAATAAATCCACAACTATCTCTGTTTAGATTATTTAGGGTCAATGTGTAAGATTTCCTCAAAAAACTTATTAGTTTCTCTTCTAACAGATTCTAAATCTTTTGAAGTAATATGGGAAGTCATCACATGGTCTCCAACATTAGGAAATGCAATTTTCCTTTTTAAATTATTAGAAGTTCCCAACTCATCAAACATTTTAAGCATAGCCGGAACGGAAACCACATTATCTTGGATAGTATCATTTTTATAATAATATCCTAGAAACGTAGGCTGTGTTATTCTCTCAAAAGTTTCAGGCACCATAGTATAATCCACCATTGCTTGCAAATGTGTTAGTGCCTCTAAACGATATTTAGTAGTCCAATATTGGTTCTTTAAATCTATATCAGTATCAAACTCATGATAGTCAGAATCTTTCACAAACTTCGCAAGTTTCAAACCCCACTGTCTAGCAAGTAATTTTGCATTAGGGTCATAAATTTCAATATTAGGAGAGTACATGACTAAAGAAGCTACATCAGTGTCCCCTCCTGCTAAATGCAATGCTAAAGTACCGCCTGTAGAAGTAGCCATTAAAATAACTTTTTCGCCCAATCGTTTCCCTATTGCTATTGCTTCTTTGGCCGAGCTTATTACTTCATCTGCAGTTAAGTTTAACATAGGTTCTGTTTCTGCAAGGCCATGACCTGCTAGTCTGGGTAGATATAAATTACAGCCGTAACGTTTTGCTGTCTCTAAATGGATTGGATCACCTTCTTCTTGGCTTGCAGACCAGCCATGCAGATAAACAATACTGTATTTCGTTTTCTTAGGAATAGTATCCGCCCAAATAATTCTAGCTTCATTATCTGGTCTAATATTCTTAATTTGAAGTTCTCTATTATTAATCTCAGCTTCCAATTCGACCAAGTTAGATGTTACTTTGGGCAGATCCGTATTTAAGTCTGGCTCTTCTACTTTAGGGCCTAAAAAATAGACCATAGTTAGTAAGATAATTAACAACAATACTACCTTGACTATTTTTAAAATTATTTTCATAATACAAGTTTCTCTAACAATCAAAACTAACATAACATTTCTTTAATCCCTTAAAAAAGCTATTTTAGTTACTTATAGATGGTTTTACAATTATGTCTTCTTTAAAAGTCTTACTAAAAAACCTTGGTCCAGGTCTTTTATTTGCAAGTATGGCCATAGGTACTTCTCATTTAGTATTATCTACTAAAGCCGGTGCACAATATGGTTGGATAATGATTGTTCCTATTGTCCTTGCTAATGTTTTAAAGTATCCCTTTTTCGAATTTGGTGTTAGATATACCAATGTTACCCAGAAAAGCCTAATTGAAGGGTACTTAAATATGGGTAGAAAATATCTTTGGCTCTACGCATTGATAACCTTGGTAAGTATATTTACCATTTTGGCTGCATTGTATGTAGTTACTGCTGGGCTATTTGTAAACCTTTTTAAAATTTCGTCTGTTAACTTAAGCCTAGTTGCATTAGGCCTTTTTATTTTTATAAGTTCCGTTTTAATTATTGGACGCTATCGTTTTCTTGAAATTTCTTTAAAATTAGTTGTCTCCATATTGTTTATAGCATTAGTTATTACAACGCTTTTAGTAATAAACAAAGGTCAGGTACCACCAATATCTAATTTCAAAGGCCCAGAAATTTTTAATGAAGTAGGAATCTTATTTTTAATCGGGTTAGTTGGCTGGATGCCCACAGCTGTTGAAGCCTCTGGTTGGGTGAGCATGTGGAGCATGGAAAAACTTAAATCCATGAAAACTAAACCTAGTCTTAAAGAATCACTTAATGAATTTAATTTAGGGTATATCCTTACCGCTTTACTTGCAATTTTATTTCTAGTTATTGGCTCTATGACACTATATGGAACTGGAACAGAACTTAGTGGAAATGCAGTAACTTTTGCAGATCAGGTAGTTCATCTTTTCACTTCTCATATTGGTGAATGGGCTTACTTTTTAATTGCAATTGCTGCCTTTGCTACTATGTTTAGTACTTGTATGACTGCGCATGATGCGGTTTCAAGAGTTAGCCTAGATGTAATTAATAAGTTATACCCGTCTAACAAGGTATTCACCAAAAAATCCTCATTTGCATTTGTAGTTATTTTCCTAGCATTAATAAACTGGTTTGTTATTACAGCTTTTGGAGCAAACATGGCAAGTTTAGTTGCCCTCGCTACTTTTGTTTCATTCGTTATGGCCCCTATAATTGGTTGGATGAATTTAAAAACTGTAACTGGAAAAGATATAAAAGCAGATTTTCAACCTAACAAAGGCCTTAAATTGCTTTCATATATTGGTATGCTATTTCTAGCATTTTTTTCAATTTATTACTGCTGGATAGTATTATTTTAGAGACCTAATTACTCATCTTATTGAAAAAGCACATTGTCATTTAGAACAACAATAAGTGAGCGTTGATTCTGCTTATGCAGCAATTCTAAACAAAACACACCATTAGTGCAATTATTCAAAATTTTATCTTCACCGTAACCAATGGAATACAAAATATTGGTTCCAGAAACTCCATTAGCTAATAAATACTTCTTAATAGCATCTGATCTGGCTTGTGTAAGTCTAAAATTAGTACTGCTTCCTCCCCTACTATCTGTATGGGTTTCAATCCTTAGCTGAATATTTGGAAAAGAATTTACAGCTTCTACCACTTTATTTAATTCAATGGCAATTTCAGGTGTGATAGCACTCTTGCTTTTTTTAAAAAAGAACTTCCTAAGCTTAATAACAGTTTGTCCTTCTTTTTCTTCTACCAAATCATCATATAAAGAAAGTCCGATATCCACATCGAATGTAGTTTCTTGCTCATCACCAGTAACTACAACCATTTTTTTTGTATACATAGAATATCTTTCTTTTGAAGCTTGCAGAATAACCTCTTCTCTCCAAGGAATTTCAAAACGATACATACCATCTTCATTTGAAGTGATTTCACTTATTACGGTACCATCACTTTTTAATAGCCTAACAGCAGCATTTTCGATTACTTTCTCATTACCATAAGGTTCACTAATCTTGCCTCTAAGAGTCAATGTCTTAAGTCCAGGCTTTTGATCTACCAAAAACCCATAGATATCATCATCTCCTTTTCCCCCAGTTCTATTTGATGAAAAATACCCCAAAAGACCATCTCCTTTATTTTTTATTATAAATCCGAAATCATCTTTATCTGAGTTTATTTCTCCCCCTAGATTTACGGGTATACTAAAGCTATCCTCAGATTCAAAGTTAGTTTTATATACATCCATTCCTCCTAGTCCATAAAATATATCAGAAGAAAAATAGAGGCTATTCTCAAAAACATAAGGTGCTATTTCGTTACCTGGAGAGTTAACCCTAGGACCTAAGTTAATAGGAGCAGACATAATTTGTCCATTATTAGTATAAACAAAGTAGATATCTGTGCCTCCATAGCTATCATCAAGTTTTGCAGAAAAATAGAGCTTGCCACTATTTGCATCATAAAATGGGTAATAAAAAGAAGTACTTAAATCTCTTAGTAAAAATCTAAATTCTCCGTTCTGTGGCTTCATACCTATTGCCAAAGCATTTTTTCCATTGTCATCAAACAAAAGCTCGCCTTCACTTGTATTTGACAAAACATATAAAAGGCTGCTTAATTCATTAGAAAAATAAGGTGTCGCTTTATGAAAATCAGAATCTTTTAACTCTTTAAATATAGTCGCAGTTGCTAATTGACCAACAGCGTCTGGTGTTCCTTCAAAAATATCTAGATAAGCTTGTCCAGAAGGAGCGTATTTTTGCTTCTTAGTTTTGGGTCTACCGCTAGTAAATAGAAGTTTATTGTTATAGAAAGCGGGAGAAAAATCCCCTTGAGGGCTATTACTGTTCAGGTTAAATATTTGGTATTCTAAATCACTGCTAATATTTGAGTTTAACAACTCTTCATTAAATTTCACATTCTCTAGTAGCTCATTGGAAAACACATTTTTGTTGGATTTCAGCAAGCTATCTATTTTATTTTGATTACCAGTTTTGGATAAACTTTGCAGCATTTTATTAAAGCGATGAGAATCCATTATTGAATCTAAAGCAATATCATTCGAAAGAACATCCAAATAGGTTTCTGATGCTTTTTTATAGTTATCTACTTGATAATAGGAATCTGCTAAGTTCAAATACTGAGCAATATCTAAATAGCCTTTTGCCAAATCTTCTTCATAAGAGACAATAGCTTGCTTGTATGCGTATTGAAAAAATAGCCGATCTCCTTTAGACTGCTTCTTTTGCGAAAAACAGATTGAACAAGAAATAAATAATAAAATGAATGTTGCTCTCATCTAAATGGGGGTTAAAAAAATCTTGGGGAATCAACTTGTTTTGGTTTTCCTTTTAATTTATTATTCTTCTGCTTTTTACTACGTTGTCTTCCCTCTCTTCCAAAGTAGAACTTTAAAATGGCTTCATGCGAACCATTTGTAAATTCTCCTAATCCATTTGTATTGTAATCGTATGAATATCCTAAAAACATGGTATTTGATATTTGAAAACCAGCTAATCCACTTACTGCATTATCTAAGCGATATGATGCTCCAATAGTAAATGCATCCAAGAATAAAAAGTTTGCAGAAAGATTAACAGTTATTGGACCTTGATCTATATAATTTATAAGAGCTGCTGGTTTAAACTTTGTATTGTCTGATATTTCAAAAACATAACCTGCAATAAAATCCAATTGTATATTATTATCAATCACAGCTTCTAATTCTTCATCATAAATACCAAGGGTAAGGAAATTTGGTGTTGAAATCCCTGTGTACCAATTCTCTCCGTACATAAATAGGCCACCGCCCAATATTGGATAGAATTGATTCAAATTATCGCCTCCTATCAATGGTTCAGAAGGGTTCTGAAAATTACCATCCGAATAGTTTAAGTTTAAAAAAGAACCCCCTGCATCAAGACCAAAAGACAACCAGGAATCTGAACTTAAATTAACCTGATAGGAATATGCAACATCAATATAAGTCTGTGATGATGGTCCAAGTTGATCACTTACTACATTAAATCCAATACCCATTTTTTCATTTGACAAAGGGATATTTGCTCCAAACCTAAGTGTCTTAGGTGCTCCCGGAATATCTATCCATTGTGCTCTATATAGGGCTGAAAACTCAGAAGATTCCACAGAACTAACATAGGCAGGGTTAAAACTGCCGATATTATACATGTATTGTGTATACTGTGGTTCTCGTTGAGCTAAAGAAAATCCACTCCAATAGAGACCAATGACTAGGATAACCTTATATTTTAAAAAACTACGTATTAACATTCTAGATTATCTTATTATTTGAATCCACCCCTTACTAATTTCACTTCCATCTCCTAAATCAAGTATATAAAAATAGGTTCCCTTTGGCAGTTCTCCATTTTTATAAGTTCCATCCCAAGAATTATCATATGATGCAGCCTCAAAGACATTATTACCATACCTATCAAAAATCTGAAGTGAATTATTAGGATACGTGTTAGCACAATTAAGGATTAGAAAATCATTAGTTCCATCTTGGTTTGGAGAAAACATATTGCATATAGTTCCACAATCACTGCAAGGGCTCGTAACTGCCTGAACTGTAACTATTGCTTCATTATTAGCAAGTATTACATCTTCAGGAAAAGAACCTGTTAATGTTGCAATGTTTTGTAGCGAACCCGACGCAACAACTGTTACCGTAATTTCTAATGTAACTACTTCCTCTGCAACTAATTCATCTACTGTCCATATACCCGTTGTTGCATCATACACCCCTTTTGAAGCAGTATCTGAGACATAAATAAAGCCTGTTACAAGCACATCACTAATTGTAATATCCAGAACACGATCCATAGTTAGATTAGTTGCTGAAATTGTAAACGTAACATTATCTCCTAATAATGGTCTATCATTATCAACACTTTTCTCTATTAACAAATCAATAGGTTCGGGATTGCAATCTGGGGTTAAAAATGGATCACAAGGATCTAAAGGATCCGTAGCATTTTCTGGAACTGCTGTGGTAGATGGGTCATCTATCACAAGCACTTCTTCACCATCCGTTAGACCGTCGCCATCAGTATCCGCATTATTAGGATCTGTTCCTAAAGCAGTTTCTTCTGTAGTAGTTAATCCATCGTTATCACAATCACTTGTGCCTAATGCAGTTCCCCCAACCGAATCACAATCATCAAGTGGATCTGTATTATCAACGTTCACCTCTTGACCATCTAAAATTCCATCACCATCCGTATCTGGGTTATTAGAATCAGTACCATTTGTTACTTCATCATCGTTAGTTAATCCGTCATTATCACAATCACTTGTACCTAAAGGAATTCCCCCTACTGAATCACAATCATCGAGTGGGTCTGTATTGTCAACATTCACTTCTTGACCATCTAAAATCCCATCACCATCTGTATCTGGGTTATTAGGGTCAGTACCAATAGTTACTTCTTCATCATCAGTTAAACCATCGTTGTCCGTATCAAAAACACATTCTAGTACAGAAATAGTGACATCAATTGATTCATTGGTACAAGGTGAGGCAGCAGTATTTGTAGTGTAGGTAAATACATAATCCCCTATAGGAAGTCCCTCAAAATCAACTATATTATCTCCCCCAACTACTGGTGCGCCGCCCGATGGGCCCGATGTGAAAATCCAATTACCAGCGTCTTGGCCATTTATAACATTATCTAAATCTATTGTAGTCACACCTCCGTTTGTAGACGAATTGCAAGCTGTTGCATTTGTTACTGTACCAGCCGAAGGTTGGTCATTCACAGTAGCAATAACTTCTGTTCTAGCTGAGGCACAACCATTAGATGTCGCTTCTACATAAAAGGAAGTTGTGGTATTTATACTTGGCGTAATAAATGTACTTCCAGTTCCTAAAATTGCGCCACCTGTGGGCACATTATACCAATTTAAAGAAGCTCCTGTTTGATTTGATGAAGCATTTAGAGTAACAATCCCTGGCCCACAACGCACACCACCAACAGAACTATTTATGGTTGGCGTAATATTAATAGTTAATTGAATTTCTAATGTGGGACTTGCACAATCATTAACATCATCGTAGAAAAATCCATAATAGGTACCCGGAGCGTTCACTACACTACTCCTGTGTGCACTTTCTTGTAATGGATCCGCATTGGTACTCCATGTTAAAGCACTACCAGCAGGTGCTGTGTTTGTTACATAATCATTTAAATCAATATTAATAGTATCGCAAAAATCTATTGGCTGGGTGGTATCTAGTACAGGTGCAGCATTGCCAGCATTACAGGGTAAAATACATTGTGAAACCGTTATGGTTAGGTCTTCTATTTGGTTTGCACAAGGTGCCACCGCGCCAGTAGTTGTATATCTGAATATATAGGTGCCATCTGGCTGACCTGCAAAATTCACTTGATTAGCTCCATTAATGGTTGTGGCACTTCCGCCCGGAGCGCTAACTAAAGACCATCCTCCAGCATCCGCTCCAGTTAATTGGTCATCTAAATCTATAACCGAAACTCCATTTGCAGGAATACTACATGCTGCAGCATTTGTTGCTGTACCTGGAGAAGGTGTTGTATTTGCAGTAATCGTAATTTCTAAGGTAGGGCTAGCACAATCATTTATGGCATCATAAAAGAATCCATAGTACGTGTCTGCAACATTAACCACGCTAATTATATGGTCCCCATCTTGCAATGGGTCTGGATTCGTGCTCCATGTTAAAGCACTTCCAACGGGTGCCGTACTTGTTGTATAATCATCTAAATCTTTATTGAAAGTATCGCAGAACGCAGTGTCTTCTGTAGCATCTAAAATTGGAGCTGTTGCACCTGCAGCGCAAGAGTCATCGTTTAAAATGGTAATTATGGCAGTATCAGAAATATCTACTGTCAGGGAGGTAGCAGATAAATTAGCCATTGAAACATTAACGGTTTCGTCGGGTTCAATAATATTATCCGAAGTTGGTATAAGATTAAACTGTCTGGATTCATTAGCAGTTCCAGTAAATACCAATGGTTGATTAGTAATAGCAGAATAATCGTTGTTTGCTATAGTGGCAGTACCATCTGCAGTTGACAATTCAACTCTAAACCCTCCAACAACCTCATTGTCTAACAAAGCGGTAACTACTATAGGGCCTCCATTTTCTGGCCCACTTACATCTGTAATCGTAACTACAGCGGTATCGTCATCAACAATCGTGTTTGTTGCTGTCCGATTAGTTGGTGTTGCATCTAATTCTGCATCCCCGGAAGTAATGCCTGTTAATGTTATTATTACAGTTTCGTCCCCTTCAACAATATCGTCTTCTAGAACGGGTATTACTATATTAGTAGAAAACTGCCCAGCGGTTATTGTGGCTATGCCACTTAATGGAGTAAAGTCCACTGCAGAAGTTGCGGTCCCGGTTATATTATATGAAATATTTGTATTTGAGGCAGTTGCGTTTGTTTGAGAGATTGTAAGAATTCCATTGGTGACAACTCCACCACTATTCTCTTGTCCATCAGTAGTATTGGTAATACTAACTGTAGGACGATCATCATTGGTTATTGTACCAATAGCAGTTGCCGTACCGATTGTTGAACCTGTACTTGGCGCACTTAAGGTAATAGTAAATGTTTCATCAGGTTCAAAACCAATATCACCATTGACATTAATATCTACCGTTGTACTTGCTTCAGTAGCCAGAAAAGAAATGGTACCACTTGGAAGTGTTCCACCAACAAAATCAAATGCATCAGCAAGATTAGGAGCACTCCCTGTAACAGCATAACTGGCTGTAGCCGCATTAATTATATTGCCATCACGGTTAACTGTAAAAGTAAAGGCTGTTGGTCCAGCGTCTCCTTCGTCGAGAGTAATATCAGCGTCTAGTGAAATTGAACTGTCATCATTCGTTATCGTACCTGCTCCAACACCATCGGTTATCGTAGCATTTGTTGGGGCGGTTAAATTGACCGTAAACCCCTCATCCGCCTCAACATCTGTATCCCCATTGACTACAACCGTTACTGTAGTGCTCGGAGTTCCAGTGGTTATCGTACCCGCTCCTCCTGCTATCGCAACGTAATCCGTGCCAGCAGTAGCTGTGCCGTTTGCTGTGTTTATCGTAAATCCTATATTGTTCGTAGCATTGCCGCCACCATCTACACTCACCGTGAAAACAAAATTGCTCGTACCTGCATCACCCTCTACCTGCGTAACATCACTAATACTTATCGCATCAAGAGCAGCAACATCATCATTAGTTATCGTGCCAATACCAACGGCATCAGATATAGTAGCATTTGTGGCATTGGTTATACGCACTCTAAAGGTCTCATTAGTTTCAATATCGGTATCTCCATTAACTGAAACAGTAACAGTAGTAGTTGACGCTCCAGCAATTATAGTTCCATTTGCTCCAGTAATTGCTATATAATCAACTCCTGGTGTTGCTGTTGTATTAGTAATTTCTGTATTAACATCAAAATCAATATTACTCGCAGCCACACCGCCACCATCAACACTAATAGTAAAAACAAAATCTGTTGTTCCACTATCACCTTCGGTTAAGCTGACATTATCGATACTTATAGTATCCCCATCATCGTTCAATATTCTTCCTAAACCATTATCATCTGTAATGTTAGCATTAATCGGGTTACTAATGAAAACTCGAAAATCTTCGTTTGCTTCAATATCGCTATCTCCATTTACCTCAATAGTGATTGTTGTGCTATTCTCACCATTATCGATAGTTCCGCTTCCTCCGCTTATAGCCGTGTAATCCACTCCGGCAGTAGCACTAACATCTGAAGTGTTAAAATCAAAATCTATATCACCATCAGCATTGCCACCACCATCAACACTGACCGTAAAAATAAAATCCGTCGTCCCGGAATCCCCTTCGGATAGTACACGATTACCTATACTGATTTGCTGGTCATTATCTATATTGGTAACTTGTAAATCAGGCACATCATTATTTCCTAGACTATTATAGTTGGGATCCGTTGAACTTGGGTTTCCTGTTCGTATATCATCAATAACATTCCCATCAATAATAGCATCATCAACTCCAGTTATTGTCAAAGTGACCCCCGTATTCCATTCTGTTGGAGTAATAACCACCTCACTTGGCCCTAAGGTTTCTGTAGTATCATATTGGTCTATGGGAATGGTAACATCTGCAGTGGGTTGACTTCTTAAAGTAAACAGGAAATCCGCCGTTAAACCGCCATCCTCGGAAGTAGTCCCTGTAGTTACATCTACATCAATGCCTGCAGCATCATTATCTGAAATGGTAATTGTAGCGTTATCGTTACTTCCATTAATTGGCACCACTGGGTTGGTGCTGTTTAGCGTAATTATTATTGTTTCATTCCCTTCAATAAATGGATCGTCCACAATTCCACTTATAGCTACTATTACATCAGCATCACCATTAAGGATTATTGCAGAACCAGATAAAGCGGTATAATCATCAGTAGAAGTAGCTGTTCCAGTAATAGAATAATTAACTGTAATATCTGTACCCGCAACAAAACCAGCTGTTATAAAAATTCGAAAACTACCCGGATTTGAAGATTCTTCTTGCACATCTCCATCCACAACTTCGACGGAAATATCTTGGGCTGAAAGTCCAATAACGTTTGAAAATAGAAAAAATAACATCAGTACTTTTAAAAATGATGTTATAGAACTGTTTTTCTTTAAGTAGCGCATTCTTATTTTCTTGATTGTCAGAAAAATACTATTATTTTAAGTTTGGTTATGGGGATATCAATATTACTAAAAAATAGTGGCTTTACAGATCATTAAAAGACTAAATCCGACTTTGCTAGATAAACTACAATAATTAACAATTTTAGAGGCTATTCCACCATTCCTGAACTGGTCTCCACATCTTTGGAAATTTTTCTAACCAAGCCTTGCAGTACTTTTCCTGGACCAACTTCTACAAAGCTTTTAGCTCCGTCATTTACCATATTTTGTACACTCTGGGTCCATTTTACTGGTGCCGTTAACTGAGCAATCAAATTCCCTTTCACTTCATTAGACACAGTTATGGCAGTAGTTGTCACATTTTGGTAAATAGGACATTTGGGCTCACTAAAATTTGTATTTTCTATTGCTGCAGCCAATTCTTCTCTTGCGGATTCCATTAAAGGAGAATGAAATGCTCCTCCAACCGGCAATAACAACGCTCTTCTCGCTCCAGCTTCTTTTAATTTTTCACAAGCAATATTTACTGCTGCCACTTCTCCCGAAATTACGAGTTGACCAGGACAGTTATAATTTGCAGGAACCACAATACCAGAAACCTCAGAACATATTTTTTCCACAACTGCATCTTCTAATCCCAATACAGCTGCCATTGTACTTTCTTGTAATTCACATGCTTTCTGCATAGCTAAAGCGCGCTGAGAAACCAATTGCAAACCATCTTCAAAGTTTAAAGCACCATTTGCAACTAAAGCCGAAAATTCTCCTAAAGAATGCCCTGCTACCATATCTGGTTTAAAGTTTTCACCCATCACTTTACTAAGTATAACCGAATGTAAGAATATGGCTGGTTGAGTAACCTTTGTTTGTTTTAATTCTTCAGGAGTTCCCTCAAACATAATGTCTGTAATGGAAAATCCTAAAATATCATTGGCCTGTTCAAAAAGTTCCTGTGCTATGGAATGGTTTTCGTATAAATCTAAACCCATACCCACAAATTGGGCACCTTGCCCTGGAAAAATATATGCTTTCATAATGTTCTGTTCAGTTGGCCAAAAATAAGGATTTATCTTATTCTTAATCCGTGAATATACTCAAAGAATTAAGCTTCTAATTATCATCCTTAAACCATCCAGAATACATTACATATGCATTTGCAATACGATCTATTTCTCCTGAGCTCAATTCCGGACTTACATCTTTAATTTTTTTAGCAGGCATTCCAGCGAAAATAGTTCCTGGAGAAACATGGGTGCCTTTGGTTACAACTGCTCCTGCAGCAATTATGGCATTACTTTCAACAATACAATCGTCCATTATAATAGCTCCCATACCAACTAATACATTGTCCTTTATGGTACATCCATGTACAATTGCGTTATGACCAATGGAAACGTTGTTTCCAATTATAGTAGGCGCTTTTTCATAGGTACAATGAATTACTGCGCCATCTTGAATATTAACCTTATTGCCGATTTTAATATAATGGACATCTCCTCTAATTACGGCATTAAACCAAACACTACATTGATTTCCCATAACTACTTCACCAACTATAGTGGCATTTTCAGCAATAAAACAATCATCACCTATTTCTGGTGATTTTCCATTTACAGATTTAATTAACATGTTTTGGTTTTTGATACTTTATTTAAAATAAGATAGTAATTCAGACTTTTTTGATGCAGAAACAGATAGTTCTTTTTCGTTAGATAATATTACGCTACCTCCTTTACCTTTTTTATACTTTTTAACTTCATTTACATTAACTAGGTACGATTTATGAATTCTTGCAAATGAAAATTCCTTTAAGGCTTCTTCAAAATATTTTAAAGTTTTGCTTACTACAATCCTCTTTTCTTCCAGATAAATCTCCGTGTAATTATCATCTGCCTTACAAAAGTAGATGTCATTTACATCTAAAACTTGAAATCCATCTTGTTGAGGAAGTGTAATTTTACCTTCAGCTTTTTTAAGTTTGGTCTTTAGCACTTTGCCTTCCAGTGCATTTTCCCTTTCTTTTATTTCCACTACATAAGAAACCGCTTTTACCAATTCATCAATATTAATTGGTTTCATCAAATAATACGCTGCATGATTATTCAATGCATCCACTGCATATTGGTTATAAGCAGTTACAAAAACTGTTTCAAAGTTTCTTTCTGGCACCTGATCCAGTAAATCAAAGGCGTTTCCAAAGGGCATTTCTACATCTAAAAAGACTAAATCTGGCTTCTCGCTTTTTATTAGTTCTAGCCCTTCTTTAATAGTAGCCGCTTCACCCAAAAGTTTTACATTTTGGCAATATTTACCCAAGTAATTTCTTAAAATCTCTCGGCTATTAGCTTCGTCCTCTACAATAATCGCTTTTAGTTGCATTAATCTTTTTTAAGCTTTAAAACTACTTTTGTACCGGTTTCGTCTTCCCGTAAATCTGAAATAGATACATCTACTTTATTCTCATACATAGTATTAAGAATGGCAATTCGTTTGCGAATATTACCCATTCCTTTTGATTTCTGCTTCTTCTGATTTTCAGTTTTTAATGTAGCTGACTTCTTTCTTCCTATTCCATTATCCAAAATTTCAATTTGAAGTAATGTATTTGTCAACTGTTCAACATTAATTTTTAAGAAGCCCTTTTCTTCTTTATAGCGCAAACCATGCCAAATAGCATTCTCTATATAAGGCTGCAATAGCATAGGCGGAATGTCAAAAGAATTTACATCTATATTTTCTGAAATGTTTACTTCATAATCAAACTTATCTGGAAAGCGCGAATGCTCAAGTTTTACATATAATTCTAGCAACTCTAATTCCTTTGATAAAGGAATAAAATCTTCTTCGGAATTTTCTAAAACCGTGCGCATAAGAACAGAGAAATCACTCAAAAATCGATTCGCATTTCGCTCATCACTTTTGGCAATGTAATTATTTACAGAATTAAGCGCATTAAAAATAAAGTGCGGGTTCATTTGAGACCTCAATGATTTTAGCGCCAATAAGTTGTTTGCCAATTTCTGTTGTTTATTGCTGCGGTAGTATAAGAATGCCGCTAGCGCAAATAGAAGCATCCCAAGAAGCAATGAATAAATAATCCACTTTTGTCTTTTATTACTTTCTTCAAATAATTGCTGTTCCGTTAAGGCTAGGCTATACTTGCTTTGTGATAATTCCCGCTCTTGTTCCAAGCTAGAAATTCGGTTTTGCTTTGTGGCAATTTCACGATTTAACCGTGTAGCTCTAGATATCTCCTGTTCTTTTTTAATATACAAAGTATCAACTAAAGCAACATAATTTTGATAGGTAGTATATGCTTTAGCAAAATCACCTTTATATTCATACACTTCAGACAATTTTCTAGTAGCATCTTTTTGAACTATTAAATCATCTTCACTATCCGCCTCCACAATACTTTTCTCCAAATAGGGTATTGCTTCATTCAATTTATCCTGCGCAATGTAAGCGTTAGCTATCTTATAATTAATACGTTGAGAAGTTATAGAGTCTGCATCAACAATTCCTTTTTTCTCAGCAACCGAATTCTTTGGTAACTGCTGTAGTTCATTTAAACTCTTTTTCCTTAATTTAATTTCATCTCCAAAACGACTAGAACTATTATAAAAATCAGCAACTTTTTCATTTTCTTGAATTGCCCGTGCTGGAGTTTCTTTTTTAGCGAGTTCCAAGGAATTGTCAAAATAACCTTGAGCTTCAATTTTTCGGTCTGCTAAGGCATAAGTATCTGCAATTTTTGAATTTAAATCGGTCACTTTAGGAGAAACCTGATTTTTTTGAGCAATTTTTAAACCTTCTTGATAAAATTCCAATGCCTCCGCTATATTACCTAAACCTTTATGTGAATCTCCAAGTTGCTCATACAATTGTATTCTTTGATAGGGCACCATTTTTCTTACGCGTACTAATGGCTTTAATTCCTCAAGAGCATTCTTAAAAGCATTGGTTTTAATATACGCCAGTCCAAGACTCAGTGCAGTTTTAGTGCTCTTCTGAGTTTTTTGAGCATCCTTAAGATTAGTAATAGCTAAATCGTATTGTTTATGATATAGATAAATTTCGCCAAGAGTTCTAAGTGAATTAACTAGTGCTGTCTTATTCGCATTACGACCCAATTCTGATATAGATTGCGCAACAAAATCAATACTCTTTTGAATATTAATCTTCTTATAATAATTAGCAGAATCCAAATACATGCTGTAGTTAGAAGTAGCTACTTTGGAACTTCTACTTTTATTCTTTAAGGCTGGCGTATAGTTCTCAACCTGAACGCCAATCTCTTCATCCGAAGTTATACGATGACGCACAGTTTCAAACTCAGGGCTTTCAAAAATTAATAAATCTCCAATACTTGCATTTATTTTGAATTCACCTAAGGCATTCGTTATTGCAAAGCTCCCTTTATCAGTAGAAACCTGAACTCCAGATATTGGGGTAAAATCTTCCTTACCACGAACGTAGCCCTCCAATTCAAAAGTAGACACTTGATTCCGTACCTGAGAAAAGCAGTTTAATCCTGAAGCAAATAAGAATAATAGTATGTATACTTTTTTAAACATTTTTTAAAATAATCAAAGTAAACTTAGTTGATTTCATTGGTATTAAAAAATGTCCAATCCCTTAAAATTGCTTGAATTATAGGCCAAATACGTGCTTCACGAAATTGAAAAGACACCTCACTCATTAAAACACCTTGTTTACTCATTCTAGGTTTTTCTTTAGCATTGCTAATTCTAGCTTTATCCCAGAAATTTTAAAGTAAATCACAATGAAAAAACTAAATCATGCATTCGCAATCGGATTCTTTGCGCTTTCAATGAGCACTACATATGGTTGTAAATTAAAAGCTGAAGAATCAAAAAATGAACCTTTGATAGCACAAGCAATAGTATCCGAAGATGATAAACCCGCTAAGCAATATGTAAAAATAGCTTTGCTCCTAGATACCAGTAATAGTATGGATGGGTTAATAAATCAAGCAAAAGCACAGCTTTGGGATATTGTAAATGAATTTACCTATGCCAGATGTGGTAATGAAGCTAGGCCTAGTTTACAAATAGCACTATATGAATACGGCAATGACGATATTTCTTCTAGAGAAGGTCACATAAGACAAGTAATAGGTTTTAGCAGCGATTTAGATGAAATATCCGAAAAACTATTTTCTTTAACTACGAATGGTGGCGAGGAGTTTTGTGGTCAAGTAATTAATAGCTCTTTAAAGCAATTGGATTGGGGGAAAAATGAAGATGACCTTAAAATGATTTTTATTGCAGGTAATGAACCTTTTACACAGGGTAAGTTAAACTATGTAGATGCAACTTCACAAGCAAAAGAGAAAGATGTAATTGTTAATACAATTTTCTGTGGCAATTATGATCAAGGTGTGGGTAGTAAATGGAAGAATGGTGCAGAGTTAACTGGCGGTGAATACATGGCGATTGATCACAACAGACAAGTTGTGCATGTTGCTTCACCTTACGATGACGTAATTATTCAATTAAACTCTAAACTGAACAAAACTTATATTAGTTACGGATACGCTGGGGCTAGCAAAATAGCAGCGCAAGCAGAACAAGATACCAATGCTTATGAATTAAATGAAAGTGTTGCGTTAAAAAGAGCAGTAAGTAAAAGTTCTCGATTGTATAAAAATTCTAGCTGGGACTTGGTAGATGCTGCTGAGGATTCTGAATTTGAAGTGTCTGAACTTAAAAAAGAGGATTTGCCTTCAGAATTAAAAGATAAAACCGATAAGCAGATCGAAAAATATATCGCTGAGAAAAAGGATGAGCGAATTAAAATTCAAAAAGAAATTCAAGAATTAAATAAAAAAAGAGAAGCCTATATCGCCAAAAATCAGAAAGAAGAAAAAGGTGAGCTTGAAAGTGCGTTGCTAACTGCAATCAAAAATCAAGCTGCTAAGAAAAACTACAAGTGGGATAAATAGAGTAAGGAAATTACTAAAAACGCCTGTCTGTAAAGATGGGCTTTTTTAGTTGTTGGCGGCAGGACAATAGCAATCGTATCGTTTTTCATTGCTTTGACCAAAATCATATCCTAATGTAATTTGATGAAATCCTCCGCTATCAAAGCGAATATCTCCTGATTGATAGGAATAGTTATAGGAGAACAAAAAGTTCTTATAATTTACCCCTACAATTGGAGTAAAAAGCTGTAATCTTTGTTCACCAAAGGTTCCGTTTTGCACAAACTGTGCCCCATCAAAACTTCTTCTATAGGATAATCCTCCCCAAATGGTAGTATCATCGCCTAAATCTCTGTATGCCTTAGCATTAATATCCACAGACTTTTCTTCTGTAAACTCTGTTAATTGAAAAAGCACCGAAGGCTCAATCCTAGTTCTTCCTTTTCCAAATACATATCCCGCAGAAATTAAATATCTTCTCAGATTATCAATCACAGGAACATTATCTGGATCAGCTCTACCAATTCTGTATAAATTCCGTTGGGTCGCTAAAACATTCTGAACTGTGAAATGTGTGTAAAATTCGAAGTAATTATATGACACTCCTAAATCAATATTAAAATAACTTGCCGTGTTTTTAACTCCAGAAACAGCAGGGTCAGGGTTTACGGATCTAAATTCCGTTTCATCTAAGCTACTAAGCAATATGGTACCACTTAATCCAAAAGACAATTGATTTAAAGTTCTAAAATCACCTCCAAGTTGCAAATGATGCGCGTAAGTTCCTTTAAAACCAGACTGAGAATGAAAACCATTAGCATCATTAAAAAGTATACCACCTATCCCGCTATTCTGTCCTACTCTAAAATTCGCATTAAATGTTTGCAATGCTGGTGCATTCTCTACATCAAACCATTGTTTACGAGCAGTAAGCCTAAGTTTACCGCCTTCACCAATGCCCGCCATGGAAGGATAAACTAAATAATAGTTATCAGATAAATAGTCAAAATATACTGGAATACCTTCTTGTGCATTAGATTCGGCACAAAAAAACAAGGCAAAAATCATGAGTGATAGCAGACGTTTCATAAAGTGTTTGGGGCTAAGTGTTCTGTTGCTAGATGATTAATCATAATAAATAACGTTATAAATGCCACATTATTATATATTTTTTGGCTGGTTTTTACTTTGTATTTTTGCTTAAATTTTTGCTATGAAAGAATATAATATAACAGTAATTGAAACGAATAACCCTGCTATTTTAAAGTTTGAAGCTAACCATTTTTTGGTGAAGCAGAATTATGAGTTTAAAAATATAGATGAAGCTAAGAATTCCCCACTTGCGCAACAACTATTTTACCTTCCATTTATTAAAACTGTTTACATTTCCGGAAACTTCATAGCAATGGAACGTTTTGACATTGTCCAATGGGAGGACGTAAAGGATGAAGTAGCACAACAACTTGTGGAATATTTAAATGCTGGCGAAGCCGTAGTTAAAGAAGAAGAGACTTCCAAAAAAGTAGCAATTACTGTCTATGCTGAAGTTACTCCTAACCCAGCCGTAATGAAGTATGTTGTTAACAAAGTTATTGTTCCAGCAATTTTTGAATTTAAAAATATTGATGAGGCAAAAGATTCTGAGCTAGCAAAACAACTTTTTCACTTTCCGTATGTAAAAGAGGTGTTTTTTGATAAAAACTATGTTTCTGTATCTAAATATGATTCTGCAGAATGGTCCGATATTTCCATGGAAATACGTGAATTTATTAGAGAATATTTAGCTAATGATAAAGAAGTGGTATCCGAAAGAGCGCTAGCCAAAGAGGCCGAAAAAACATCAGAAACCACGGCAAAGGCTACTTATGATAACACTTCACAACAAATCATAGATATTTTAGAAGAGTATGTAAAACCAGCGGTTGCTAGTGATGGTGGCAATATACTTTTTCAATCTTATGAGGAAGAAAGTAAGACAGTAAATGTAGTGCTTCAAGGCGCATGTAGTGGCTGCCCATCATCAACATTTACGCTTAAAAATGGAATAGAAACCATGCTAAAAAACATGATGGGGGACAAAGTAAATGAAGTTGTTGCCCTAAACGGGTGATTTTTACTTTTCTTTAAGCAATTTCTTCTCTTTTATTTATTAAATTGAATAAAATTAAAAATCATTAACTATGGCAATTTTAAAAGTAATAGAAGTACTAGCAAATTCTGATAAAGGTTGGGAAGATGCAACCGCGAAAGCGGTGGCTCAAGCATCAAAATCGGTAAAAAATATTCGTTCCGTTTATTTAAACGAACAAAGTGCAACAGTAGATGATGGTAAAATTAGTGACTATCGTGTAAATGTTAAAATCACTTTTGAAGTAAAATAATACCGCTACAAATTGAAAAGCGCCCATCTCTGGGCGCTTTTTTTATGTCAAAAAATGAGTATGCAAAAAATAGCTCCTGTACTATTAGTTTTATTGTTTTTATTGAATGGGTGTGCCCAAAAAAAGGAAAATATGAATCATAAATATACCAACGCCTTAATCAATGAGACTAGTCCTTATTTGCTTCAGCATGCTCATAATCCGGTAAACTGGGAAGCTTGGCGTCCAGAAGTTTTAAAAAAGGCACAAGACGAAAACAAACTACTTTTAATTAGCATTGGCTATGCGGCATGCCATTGGTGCCATGTTATGGAGCATGAGTGTTTTGAAGATGAAGAAGTAGCTAAAATGATGAATGAAAATTTCATTAATATTAAAATTGATCGTGAGGAACGACCAGATGTAGATCAAATATACATGGACGCTATTCAAATGATGACAGGTAATGGCGGTTGGCCTCTTAATATAATAGCCTTACCAGACGGAAGGCCTTTTTGGGGAGCAACATATTTACCTAAAGACAGTTGGATAAAATCCTTAAACCAATTAACAGATCTCTATAAAACCGATCCTAATAAAATTATTGGGTATGCAAGGGACTTAGAAAAAGGCATACAAGCCATAAATCTTGTTGAAAGTGCAACTGATACAGATAGTTATTCCATCAATCAACTTAATGGTGCGGTGGAAAATTGGTCCACTTATTTTGATACTTTTTTAGGAGGATACAAACAGGCTCCAAAATTTATGATGCCTAATAATATAGATTTCTTATTGCATTATGGGACTTCTCAAAATGACGAAAGAATTCTTGAATATGTAAATACAACGCTAACAAGAATGGCTTACGGAGGTGTTTTTGACCATGTTGGTGGCGGATTTTCCCGATATTCTGTTGACACCAAGTGGCATGTACCCCATTTTGAAAAAATGCTCTATGACAATGGGCAGTTGGTAAGCTTATACTCAAAAGCTTATGCGGTTACTAAAAATGAGCTTTATAAAAAAATCGCAGAAGAAAGTATTGCATTTGTGCTCGAAGAACTTACCGATGAGAATGGAGGGTTTTATTCATCTTTAGATGCTGATAGCATAGATGACACTGGTGAATTAGAAGAAGGTGCCTATTATGTTTGGACAGAAGAAGAAATTAAGAATTTATTGGATTCCGATTTTGAAGTGTTTAAAGATTACTTCAATATTAATTCCTATGGCGAATGGGAGGAAAATTATGTATTAATACGAGATAAATCTGATGAAGAAATAGCAACAAAGCATAATCTCAGTTTAGCATCATTAAAGGTGAAAATTGATGAAAGTTTAAACATTTTAAAAGAAGAACGTTCTAAGCGTGAAAAGCCACGACTTGATGATAAAATATTAACTTCTTGGAATGGATTAATGTTAAAAGGTTTAGTAGATGCCTACCGTTATCTTGAAGATGAAACCTATTTGGAGATAGCGCTAAAAAATGCAACATTCATTCAAAAAGAAATGAAGAAAACTGATGGTGGTCTATTTAGAAATCATAAAAAAGGTAAAAGTAACATCAACGGTTTTCTAGAAGATTATGCTACAGTTATAGAGGCTTACATTTCTCTTTATGAAGTCACTTTTGATATAAAATGGTTTGAAGAAGCACAAGCATTAGCCGATTATGCCATTTCACATTTTCAAGATAAAGAGAGCAAGTTGTTTTATTTTACTTCAGATGAAGATGACTCCCTAATTAGAAGAACAATAGAAACTAATGACAATGTCATCTCAGCTTCAAACTCTATTATGGGGAAAAATTTATTAAAACTACATAAGCTATATATGAACAAAGGTTACGGAAATATAGCACATCAAATGCTTAAGACTATACAGGGTAATTTTGATGAAAGTGCGCAAGGCTATTCCAATTGGCTACATTTAGTTCTCTATGAAAACCTCAATTTCCACGAAATAGCAATAGTTGGGGAAGATTACAAAACTTTAGGAAAAGAAATATCCAAGAACTATTTACCAAATAGTATTTTAGTTGGCTCACCTAAAGAAGGAGCTATTGACCTGCTTAAGAGTAGGTATAATGAAGGTGAAACATTAATCTACGTTTGTATAGAAGGTACCTGTAAATTACCCGTTAAATCTGCCGTAGAGGTATTAAATCAACTTTAAATTATCACTATAAAACTACTATGGAAGAATTGACTGATTTACAAGCGCATGTTGATAATGCTATAGATTGGATATGGAAACTACTCCCCAATTTAGTTATTGCAATACTACTATTAATCATAGGGCTATGGGTCGTTAAATTTTTAAACCGAATGGTCCGTAAATTTTTCGAGCGAAAAGACTATGACCTAACACTGGAGACATTTTTACAAAGTTTTATAAGCATCACCTTAAAAATTATCCTTTTTGTACTTGTAGTAACACAACTTGGAGTAAAAACTTCCTCCTTGGTAGCCATGCTTGGTGCTGCCGGACTAGCAATAGGTTTAGCACTACAAGGTTCGTTAGCAAATTTTGCTGGAGGCGTTTTAATTTTATTATTTAAGCCCTTTAAAGTAGGTGATTTTATATCCGCTCAAGGTGTAGATGGTACGGTAAAGGAAATTTCCATTTTTAATACAAAACTAAATACTTTTGGCAACCAGTTAGCAGTTATACCAAATGGCGCTCTTTCTAATGGCAATGTTATAAACTATAATGCAGAACCATTGCGAAGAGAAAATTATACTGTAGGTATTGGTTATAGCTCTAATATTAAAACAGCTAAAGAAATACTACTCAAAATTTGCGCAGATAACGAGCATATTTTAGAAGAGCCTGCTCCGGAAGTTTATGTGGGTTCGCTAGGTGATAGTTCGGTAAATTTATCATTACGTTTCTGGGCTAAAAATGAAAATTTCTGGCCAGCAAAGTTTTATGTGCACGAAGAATCTAAACTACGCTTTGATGAGGCAGGAATTGAGATTCCATTCCCGCAACGAGTTGTACATAATATGAAAAACTAGGCTTTTTTTGTCTGAAGAATAAAATCCTTTAGATAATAAGGTTCAAAGTAAGCTACATCTTCAAAGTTGGAATCTTTGAATTTTTTATATGCTAATGACACCATTTCTTTAGCAGAAGGAAAAGCTTCTTTGTGATATATAAAGTTGGAACATGATAAAGTTTTTTCACATTTTTCAGCACCACTACCAATTATGTGAACTTTCTTATAACCTTTAAATTCTTCGAATGAATTTTCGTCAATAACCTCCGCCTTTGTTTCTCTGATTTCATTATGAAAACCATCAAAAACACAAGAATAGACTTCCATTCTTCTTGCATCTAAAACAGGTATGATTACTTCATCTGGCTCAACTTGAATCTGATTAGCCATACTTTCCAAGGTAGGGACTGAAATTAAAGGTAAATCCAAAGAAAAACATAAACCCTTGGCAGCAGAAACACCTATTCTAAGCCCCGTATATGAACCAGGGCCTTTACTTACTGCAATTGCATTCACATCAGAAAATGAAAAAGAAGCCTCTTTCAAGGCTTCTTCTATAAATAGGTGTAACTGCTCTGAATGTGAATAGCTAGGGGTATTTTCTTCTTTAACACTAACTATTTTACCATCTATGGAAATGCTTACTGAGCAATTTGTTGTTGCAGTTTCTATGTTTACTATTTTGGCCATAACGACCGCAAAGATAATCTTAGTTTAATGAAAGTGGAATACCAAAATAGAACTCTAATATTTTAAGTCTAAATATATAATCATACTTAGTTCTTACCACACTAGCTTCTGCATTATCTAAACGAGATTGCGCTTGGCTAAAGTCAAACGAATTCATTAAACCAACATCAAATCTTTCCTTAGCATAATCATAGGCTAATCTTCTAGCATCTAAGGTTTTTTCTGCGGCTTCATAGGCCTTAAGAAAAGTACTAACATCTACATAAGCTTGTTGAATATTAGTTTCTAACTCTAGTTTTTGCTGGTCCAATTGAATCTTTGAAATATCAACATTAATTTTGGCGCGCTTAACATTATTGCGAGCACTCCAGCCATTAAAAATTGGTACGTTTAATTGAGCTCCGTAAGAGATTCCATCAAAAATATACAATTGGTCAAAAAAGCCTCCTAAAGGGGTATTCTGATCTGAGTATCTTGTATTATAGTTAAAGAAACCTGTTATTGTAGGATACCTTGCACCTTTAGCTATTTCTAAATCTTTGTCAGCTAAATCAACATTTGCTTCAGAGAACTTGATGTCATTTCTAAAACCAAGTGCTTTATCAAAAATCACTTTTGGCGAATTGTTCAAAATATCAGAGACTGGAATATCAAAAGACTCTTCTGCGGTATCAAAGTTTTCATAATCCGTAATCTGTAACAACTGAGCTAAGTTTATTCTTGAAATTAAAACCAAGCTTTCATTATTAACAACTTGTTGTTCCTGGTTAGCAGCAGTAGCCTCAATTTCTAACAAATCTCCTCTTGGAGAAACTCCAGATTCCACCAATTCTCGTGTACGCTTTAAATCTTGTTCTGTTACCGCATACTGAGCTTTAGAGACTTTTAGAGCCTCTTTATTAGATAGTACTTGTAAATATGCGTTAGCTACTCTTAACCGGATATCATCTTTTATATCATCCAAACGATATTGATTTGCTATACCGTTTAATTTTGCTCTTTGAATTCGTTTAAAATTTCGAAGTCCATCAAACAAAGTAAGGTTAGAACTTAGTCCAGCACTTACATTAAAAATAGTGCTTGTAGTAGGTTCATTTGTCGCAGGGTTAAATGATAGACCCGTATTTGAAGATACTGTTGTAGATCCGTTCAAATTTGGTATTAATGCACCAATCGCATCAGATTCATCAATTTTTGCATTTTCTAAATCTAATTCAAACTGTGTTACTGTTAAATTATTATCAACTGCATAGATCACACACTCTTCTAATGTCCATTTCTTCATTTGCCCATTCATGGCAAAAATAGTCCCTATGATTAGTAGTAAGGTTAACTTATGTCTCATTCGTTTTTTGATTTTTTGGTTTATAGTTTAGATGGCTAATTATGAGTCTTCGTCACTCCTTTTTTCAAGTTTATTCCAAACCTTGATTTTATCTTCTTCTGTAATTCCAGACACAACCTCTACATCAATACCATCGCTCACACCTAATTCGATTTCTTTTCTTTCGAACTCGTTCTCTCCTATTTCAATTTCCACATATGGTTTTTGAGTCTCCTTATCAAACTGAAGCAAAGCCTCTTTTATGGTAAGTACATCTTTCTTTTCATCTAAAACAATAGAAGCATTGGCACTATATCCCGCTCGTACATAAGTACTATCATTAACTTCTAAATCTCCTTCAATCTTAAACTGTACAGCTCCTTCTTCTTCTACTCCTTTTGGAGCTATAAACTTAAGCTTAGCGCTAAACTTATCTTTTTCTAAAGCCCCTAAATTAATTTCTAAAGGCATTCCAACACTCAATTTACCTACCTCTGCTTCATCTACTTCACCTTCAAACACCATTCTAGTCATATCTGCAATAGTGGCAATAGTAGTACCATCATTAAAGTTATTACTCTGTATTACTTGGTCACCTTCTTCTACAGGAATCTCAAGAATTGTTCCTGATACAGTAGCCCGAATATTCGTGTTTGCGCTGGAAGAACCTCCTGCAGAACCTCTTCTAATAATTTGGTAATCCGCACGTGAATTTTTTAATTCTTGTTCAGCTTGGTTGTATGTTAACGCTAGATTGTTAAAATCCTGGCTTGAGATAACACCTTTATCGAAAAGGGTTTTGTTCCTATCATATTCAATCTTAGCATTGTTTAATGCTAGTTCAGCATTTCTAACACGACCAGCAGATTGATTTAGAGCCTGCTCGTTTGGCACCACTTTTATAGTAGCGATAAGATCACCTGCTTTAACATCAACACCTTCTTCTAAATATACTTTGTCTATAATCCCAGAGATTTGAGGTTTAATATTAATTTCATCTTCTGGAATTACCTTACCGGTAACAATCACCTTATTTACAATATCTTTTTTCTCTAACTTCTCTGTCTCGTATAATTTGGCAGGAGTGCTATTTTGTTTCATAAAATAGGCAATGGCAAATAGTATCCCTATGCATACCGCTCCTATTAATCCATATTTTAAGTACTTTTTCATTATTCGTGTAGTTTGATTGTTATTTAAATTAATTTATGTCTCTTATTATTCTTCTCTTAGTGCTTCTATTGGTCGCACTCTTATAGCCCTATTTGCAGGTATTAAACCTATTAATACACTTAAGGTTACCATTAACATAAAGGATATTGTAAATTGAGGAATACTTACCATTGGCTTTACAAAAGGGAAATCATCCCCGCTACCCCATAATGAATTCGCTATAGCTAGGAAGCCCACTGCAATAGCAAATCCAATAAGGCCTGCAAATGCAGTTAACACAATTGCTTCTACAACTATTTGTCTTTTAACAACTTTAGGAGTCGCACCAAGTGCTCTTCTTACACCAATTTCTTTTGTACGTTCCTTTACAGTAATTAATAAAATATTACTAATAGCAATTACTCCTGCTAACAATGTGAATATTCCAACGAAGAAAGAGAATCCTTTTAACACTCCCGTGAATGCCGAGATATTATTAAAGATTTCCGACATATCAAAGCTGCCAATGGCTCTTTCATCATCTGGGTGTATATCGTATTTTTTCTTTAGTATATCCTTAATTTGTTTTTCAACAAAAGCAACCTTAGTGTTAGGTTCCACCGCAATAGCCATCCAACCCATTCTATCACCAGAATTAAAAGCTTTTTGAAAAGTAGTGAACGGGATAAAAACCGCATTTTCACCATCTATATTTATGTTATTATTAGGTTTAAATATCCCTACCACAGAAAAGAAAACTCCGTTAATGCGAATATCTTGCCCAATGGCTTTCTCTCCTTTTTCAAATAACAACTTATAAGTTTCCTCACCTATAACACAGACTTTTTTAGATTCTTCAATATCAGTATTGTTTAAAAAACGTCCTTCAACCAATTTCTTCTTAGTAATATTATCAATTTCAGGATAATCCCCATATACCGCAGATCCGCTTGTTTGACCTTTTCTGTAAACCGAAACGACACCTCTATGATTTCCCAATTCAATACGTGGAGCTAGAACTTCAATCTCTGGTATTTGTTTCTTTAAGATTTCTGCATCTTCAATCTTATATCGTATTCTACGTCCTCTTTCAAATCCCTTATACGGCTCTGAAGTTGATTGTCCCCAAACAAATAAACTGTTTGATGCTGTTCCTGCAAAAACTTTATCAAAACCATTACTCATGCCATTTGCAGAACCTAGCAAGAGCACTAGAATAATCATTGCGAAAATTACACCTAGCATGGTTAAAAATGTTCGGAACATATTTTTACCAAGCGTATGAAAAATTTCTACCCATAAATCTCTATCAAATAACCACATATCTATTTATCGCTAAGTGCTACTATTGGTTTTACATTTGCCGCTCTTATAGCTGGAAGCAATCCTGCTAATATTCCGGCAATTACTAGAATAATAGTAGCAGTTATTACAGTTGAAGATCTTACTGATGGATTACTAAAAGCAGGTGTTTCTATACTAGGTCCTATTAAAGAAAGTATTAGCCATGCAAAAAGGAGACCTATAAATCCTGAAAATGCAGTGATAAAAGTAGATTCTAGCAACACCAAATTAACGATCTGTCTTGGTCTAGCTCCTAGAGCCTTTCGCACTCCAAATTCCTTAGTTCTTTCTTTTATGGTAAATACCATAATGTTGCCAATACCAACAATACCAGCTATTAAAATTAAACTTCCCACCACAATACCTATAGCTTTAAGAACAGCTGTAAAGCTGCTTATATCGTCAAAAGCTTCGGCATAATTCCATACATTAATTGCTGATTGGTCTTCTGGAGAGACTTTTTGCCTTCTCTTCATTAAATCTTCCAAACGGCTAGAAAATTCTAAGGCTTTGCTTAGATCATATGTTGGATTATAGGTAAGTGCAATTTGGTTAATATAATTCGTATTACCATAAATTCGTTGGTATGTAGATAAAGGCGCATAAATTCTTCTTTCTGCATTATCATCTCCTTCATCTATGAAAATCCCAATAATTCTAAATGTAAGACCGTTCAGTTCAGCAAATTTGCCAACAGGGTTTTCATTTTTAAATAAGTCCTCGGCAACTTTTCTTCCTATTATTGCCACCTTGGCCTTATTGGTAAAATCCGCTTCATTAAAATACCTTCCATCAGTTATGATGGTTTTTTCAATAATTTGAAATTCTGGATGCACTGCTTGAACAGGATAAGAACCCGTTTCACTTTTATATCGGGCAGAAGTACTTGTAAAATAACGTCCACTTATGTACTCTATATCATCTGGAAAACTCTGTTTAACATACTCAAAATCTTCATTTGTAAACTGTATTCTTCTGCCGGCCTCAAAACCCGCATAAGCTTTTGAAGTTCTTCCTGGTCGTACAAAAATAGAATTGGTAGCATCGTCATTAAACTGACCTGTAAACCCATTTTGCATTCCATTTACTGAAGCAAGCAGCATAACTAAAATGAAAATTGCCCAACCTACAGAAAAACCAGTTAAGAATGTTCTTAACTTATTCTTCTTTATAGTATTGAAAATTTCTTGCCAAATATCTCTATCAAACATACTGTTCGGCTCTTACTTGTTCTATCTTTTTATCTTCAACAATAACACCATCTTTAAGGTGTACAATACGTTTACACATGTGTGCAATATCTTCTTCGTGCGTTACCACTAAAATGGTATTGCCAGCGTCGTTAATTTTTTGGATTAAATCCATCACCTCATACGAAGTCTTACTATCTAGTGCTCCAGTAGGTTCATCTGCTAAAAGGACCTTTGGTTCTGCAGCCATTGCTCTTGCAATTGCAACACGTTGTTTTTGACCCCCAGAAAGTTCACTTGGTAAGTGGGTCGCCCATTCTCTAAGACCAACTTGCTCTAAGTACTTTAACGCTTTTTCTTGACGCACTTTTCTATTTACTTTTTGATAGTACAAGGGTAGTGCAACGTTTTCAACTGCAGATTTATAATTTATTAAGTTGAATGATTGAAAAACAAAACCTAAAAACTTATTACGGTATTGTGCCGCTTTAGTTTCATTTAAATCCTTAATCGGAACATTATCTAGGTTATACTCACCTGAATCTGCACCATCTAACATACCAAGTATATTTAGTAAGGTAGATTTTCCAGAACCGGAAGATCCCATAATGGCAACTAATTCACCTTCTTCTACCGAAAAATTGATTCCTTTTAATACATGAAGGGAATTGCTTCCCATCTTATAGGATTTGTGAAGATCTTTTATTTCTATCATGATGATTGGTTTGTTAGCTATTACAGAATTTCTAAATCCTGTTTCAATAGGACTTACAAATTGCTGATTTGTTACAAGAAAAGTTTAAAAATTTTGTTAAAAGGTTACCTATTGTCTTCTTCAGACTCAATAGCGTTCCAAACCTTTATTTTATCTTCGGTAGAAACTCCAGATTTCACTTCTACATGAATCCCGTCGCTGATTCCAAGTTCGATATCCTTTCTTTCGAATTGTTGGTCTCCATTCTCCACTTCAATAAATGGTTTTTTGGTTTCCTCATCAAATTGTACTAAAGCTTCTTTTACGGCTAAAACACTGTCCGCTCTTGCTAAAATAATGGACGCATTTGCACTTAAACCAGCTCTTATAAAGGTAGTATCTTGCTTCTTAAGTGTTCCTTTAATCTCAAATTGGATAGCCCCATTTTCTTCTTTGCCTTTCGGAGCTATATAGTCCAACACAGCATCAAAAACTTGGTTTTCTATTGCTCCTACTGTAATTTCAAGCGGAAGGTTTTCCTTAATCTTGCCAACCTCTGACTCATCTACTTTTCCTTCAAAAATCATTTTTTCTACATCCGCAATTGCTGCAATTGTTGTACCCTCATTAAAATTGTTACTCTCTATTACTTGATTACCAACCTCAACTGGCACTTCTAGTACCATACCGCTTACTGTAGCCTTAATCAAAGTATTTGCCGCATTTCTATATCCGCTAGTTGTTCCTGTTTTTACAATATCATAACGCTTGTTTGCAGCTCTATATGCTTGTTTTGCCTGATCATAGGTTAACTGAGCTCTATCTAAATCTGCTTGAGAAATAACTCCTTTGTCAAAAATTGATAGTTGCCTTTCGTAATTACGTTTTTCATTATCAAGATTTATTCTAGCATTATCAATTGCATTGCGAGCATCATTCAATGCATTTAAATTAGGTACTACTTTAATTTTTGCTAATAAATCTCCAGATTTAACGTAATCACCGCCTTCAACATATACTTCTTCTATTACTCCTGAAATGTTTGGCTTTATTAATACTTCTTCCAAAGGCAAAATACTCCCTGTTGCGACAGTTTTTCTAATAATGGTTTGTTTTGAAGCTTGCTCAGTTTCATAAACTGTTGGGTCCTCTGAATTTTTTTGATACAAATAATACATAGCCCCGCCAAATCCCAGGACAATGACTAATAAGATGATAATGGTTACTGATTTTTTCATTCTTGATTGATTTAATTGTGAGGTTATACCCCATAAGTTTCCAAAAAGGAGAACTCTATAATTAGCTATATTTTTATTATTCTGTTCTTAATGCATCTATTGGTCTCACCTTAATTGCACTTTGTGCTGGTATAAAGCCAGCCAGCAATCCAGATAGTATTAATGTAATAAGGGCTGCTGTAACGACACCAACACTTACACTTGGGTTTAGAAACATATCCACGGGACCTACACTATCTAAAAGCGTATTTACCCCATAAATAAATAAGGTTCCACAAATTATCCCGAACATTCCAGATATAATGGTTAAAAAAATTGATTCCATTAATATCTGTTTCTTAATAGACCATGGATCTTCTCCTAAAGCTCTTCTTATACCTATTTCTTTAGTTCTTTCCTTTACTACAATGAGCATAATATTACTTATACCTATAACCCCAGAAATAAGCACTAATGTTCCTACAATTATTGCAATCCAACGCATCGCCGTAAAAAGGCTTTCAATTTTATTGTACTCTTCATACAAATCAAAAAAACCAATTGCTCTCTCGTCATCTGGGTGAACTTTTCTGCTTTGCTTAACCGTATTTATTACATCTTCTTTAAGGTTACTAATGGAATTACCATCTTTGGCAGTAATAGCCATCCAACCTACATTATCTGCTCTATTAAAAGCCTGTGAAAAAGCGGTAAACGGCACATATATTTGTCGCTCCGCATTTTGATTACCGCCATTACTAGATTTTTCTTTGTAAGTCCCAACCACCATAAAATTTACTCCTTGAATTTTAAGATAAGTTCCTAAAACTTCTTCCCCCTCCTCATATAAATCTTTACGTATTCCGTCACCTATAACAATAACTTTACGTTTTTTAGCAATATCGTTATGGTTTAAAAATCTACCATGAGCAGTATACATAGAATTTTGAAAAATAATCTCTGGGTAATCACCAAAAACACGATAGGAGCCACTTTCCGTTCCATAAAAAACGTTATCAACTCCACTTTGGCTTCTCAACGCATTCCTTGGCGATACTATTCTTAAATTGGGTACATTTCTTTTAATTAAATCTACATCTTCCAGTTTAAAATTAAAATTTCGCCCTTCTGGAAGACCTTGATAAGCCATCGTGGTACTCTGGGTCCACATAAACATCGTATTTGTAGCTACTCCACTAAAATCCTGCTTAATACCATTTTCCAAACCTTTACCTGCTGCAAGTAGGATTATTAGTATTAGTATCCCCCAAAAAACCCCAAATGCGGTAAGCACTGTTCTAAACCAATTACTGGTTAGCACCTCTAAGATTTCTTTCCAACGATCTTTATTAAACATAACTACTCGTCTCTTAATGCTTCTATTGTATGAATTCTAGCAGCGTGCCACGCTGGGAAGAATCCTGCAATTGCTCCCGCAACTACTAAAACAATTACCGTTGTAAAGGCAACGGTAAAATTAACTGATGGATTTACCACATAATCAATTTCTACATTAGGTCCAACAATTTCTAAAATTGTCATACTAAAGATTAGTCCTGCAAATCCTGATATTGCCGTAACAAAAACAGATTCTTGTAAAATCATTCCAACGATACCCATTGGTTTTGCCCCTAAAGCCTTACGAATACCAATCTCTCTTGTACGTTCTTTTACAACAATCAACATAATATTACTAACTCCAACAACTCCTGCTATAATTGTACAAACCCCTACAAACCAGAAGAAGAATTTAATATTTCCGGTTAACCCATAATATCGTTTTGCTTCTTGTATAGGATTCCAAATACGTATTGCTCTTTCATCTTCTGGAGCAACTCCATGTACTGCTTTTAGATAGGTGAGAATTTCTTTGGTAGCTTTTTCATTTATCGCTAAGGTTTCATCCAGATTATCAGACTCAGTAAGCTTAAAATTGATATTATTTATCTTATCTGCCCCATTAAAAGCCAATTGTGCTGTAGAAATTGGCACAAAAATTCTTGATTCTTCTCCTTCATCCTCACTGCGCTCTCCAAATACCCCTATTATTTTAAACCCAGCTCCAGAAATAGTTAAATACTCTCCTATTGGGCTATCTAATTCTGCAAAAACCTCCCGTTTAATCTTATTACTTATAACCGCGACTTTTGCATTACTTTTTACATCAGCTTCATTAATATACCTTCCCTCAGATAAGAATTCATTCTCTATATCCTGCAAATCACCATTTGTACCAGCTACATTGTAGACTAATAAATTGTTATTGTAGACTACTCTTACATTTCTAGGGAAGTATAGTATAGATGCTTTTTCGTAGTCAACAGCTGAGTTTTCTTTAATAGTTTCAAAATTTTCATTTCGAAGCTGAATTCGCCTACCCGGGTTGAGACCCTTGTATTCCACCGTTGTTCTATTAGGCCAAACCCAGATACTTGTTGCGGCATCACCCTTAAACTCTGCCTCAATGCCATTTTGCATGCCTTGTCCAAAGCCTAATAAAATAACTAGTATAAAAATTCCCGAAGCAACAGATAGACCCGTAAGAAATGTTCGCAATTTATTCTTGCGAATGGTGTCAAATATCTCTTGCCATCTTTCGATGTCAAACATTGGGTTGGTTTTTTGATGATTGATGAATGTGCTAACGCACACCAATAAGACTGAAGTTAATCTTATTTGTTACACTTTTTCCGTAAAAAAATGTTAAACTGCTGTAGTTCTACTTTTTAGCTTACGATAAATAAAGAAAAATAAGCCCGCAACCAAGATATATGGTATTGCCATTAAGTACACTATGCCATTGTTAATTCCCTCTGCTTGACTGGTATCTGTTTGACTTTCAAGTGCCGCTCTGCACATAGCACATTGTGCTTCTACCAGTTCCGGAAAAAGAGTAAGTACAACTAACAATATGACTGTTATTTTTTTCTTCATTGGTAATAAGGAGATATCATTAAATAAACTACAACACCAGTTATAGCTACATAAAGCCATATAGGAAATGTATATTTTGCCCATGCTCTGTGCGCTATAAAATCCTTTAAGTAGGTCTTACTATACGTAATCAGCACCAATGGAATAATTGCTATTGATAAAACTATATGCGTCACCAAAATAAAAAAATAAACATATCTTATTGCTCCCTGTCCACCAAACTCAGTAGAATCTGAAGTCATATGATAAGCCACATACATAACTAGAAACGCCACAGAAAACAAAATGCAGGTGGTCATTAAGTTTTGATGTAACTTCTTTTTACCATTTTTTATGGCAATAACTGCAAAAATTAAGAATACAGCCGTTAAGCCATTTATTGCTGCATAAATAGGAGGTAAAAAACTAAGCGGTTTAGCATTAGGTATTTTGTATCCGAATAAAAGCGCAACAACTAGCGGAATAACTATTGACAGAATAGTTATCCACACTTTTATCTTTTTTTCACTTGCCTTTTGCGACCCCATCTATTCTGCGAGTAATTTTTTAATATCCTCTTTTAACATCGTAATTTGCTGCGCCTCGCCTTCATCATTAGTTCCCTGTCGTTCTGTAATGGTACCTCTATAGTAAATTAGAGGATTTCCATAACGATCGGTTCGAGAACGGATATATCCTTCTTTATCAATTAAGGCGAAAGCACCCGAATGTTCAAAGCCACCTGGAGCATCTTGTTCCTCATTTGCAACTATATAAAATCCTTTATTGGCTAAATCATAAATCTCATTCTGGTCTCCAGTCATTAAATGCCAATCCTTATCCGTAATACCATACTTGCCCGCATATTTCTTTAGAATAGCCGGGGTATCATACCTTGGGTTAATCGTAAATGAGGCAACTCCAAATGCTTCATCATCTTTAAAAGTTTTCTGAAGTTCTAACAAATTCTGAGTCATTATAGGACAAATCGTAGGGCATGTTGTAAAGAAAAATTCTACTAGATATACTTTGCCTAAATAATCTTTATTAGAGATTAGAGTACTATCTTGATTTATAAACGAGAACTCAGGAACTTTCCGCTTTTTACCATTACTAGTAATATATGACAAACTGCTCAAGCTATTTGTATTTGCCAATCTATCATTGTCAACTACCGAACCGCTTTTAAGTCGATTAACTATCCTTGGAATAAAAATAATACCAAAAACCAGTATTATTAAAGATACCCATACATAGGTGTATTTTTTACTATTATTTGCTCCTGTTGGCATTGTTCTTTTTTAAGGCTAATCTATATTCAGCAAGAATAATCTTAACATCATCCTCCATCTTATTATTTAAGTCCGCAACAGAAATCGTATTAAAACCATATTTAATCTCTTCGTCTTCATCATCATCGCGTCCTCTTAAACTCTTATCCTTATCTATGATAAAAACATTAGGGTTTCCAAAATTTTCATCAAGAGATAAATCTGTTTTTAATCCGTTGAATAGTTCTTTTATTTCAACAGGGGTAGCAAAAACAAAATTCCATTTTCTTGCATCAGCTAATTGTCCTAACTCTTCTTTTAAAGAAGCAATTTTATCTTCTTTGCCCTTTGGGACTATCATTACCATCTGAAAATCGTTAAACTCATAAAAACGTTTATAGATCTTTTGGTTTAGATTAAATACATTCCCTTTTACTTGTTCAATGTCACTGCCTAAAAAACCGAGAATTGTAATATTATCTTCAAGTGTATGATCCGGTGAAATGGCAGTAATATCAGGGATAGATTCTGTTAGTATTGGCAATTTTCCAAAGTTATTTACTCCTGAAGCAAAAAAGAGGTATGCCACTAATGGAAGTATAAATAGCACTACTAAAACGAAGACTTTTTTCATATGCTGATAACTATGCAAAAATAAAAAAGACGGCTTTAAAAACCGTCTTTTAACTATACTTTATTATAAGGCTGAATTTTAAAAATCCCAGGCCATAAATCCATTTTTAAAGACATCATAAATATATGTAGCCTCAAAAAGTAATATTGTAATTAGATATACTACTAGAAATATCGGTGTCCAGACTATAGCTCTTCTTAACGAACTTTTTTCGTCTCTAAGGTGCATAAAATCCCAGGCAATATAATACGCTTTAACTAGGGTAAGTATTATAAAAATCCAGTTAAGTAATTTCATCTCCAAGAAGTAAGTCTTGGTCAAAAATTCTGGTTTTATTATACCTAATATCACCTCTACAGTTGTTACCAAAGTAAGAAAAGCCAATACACCCCATATTTTCTGAGTGTTTGATTTAAACTTCCAAAGACCTCTAAAAATTTCTAATTTATGCTCATGCGCCATATCGCGTAATCTTTATAAAGACTTCCATATAACCGGAAGCGAATTTTAAAATTATACCAAATAAAAGAATGTAAATACAAATACCCACACCAAATCTACAAAGTGCCAGTACAATCCGACTTTCTCAACCATCTCATAGTGCCCACGTCTTTCATAGGTTCCTAAAATGACATTAAAAAAGATAATAATGTTTATTACCACTCCAGAGAAAACGTGAAAACCGTGAAAACCTGTAATGAAAAAGAAAAAGTCTGCAAACAAACGACTACCATATTCATTTCGCACAAGGTTTGCTCCTTCAACAACGCGAACCGCATCATTTAGTTTAAGTAAAGACTGCTCTCTATTCAATAGTGTTTTTTCGCCTTCTTCATTAATCTTCTCCGTACGTATTAAAATATTTGGATTAGCCTTAAAGCCAGTAATCACCTCGTTAAGAGAAAGTGAAGTAAGCGTATTTGCATCAGCATTAAACCAAACCCCCTTATCTCTTGTATTTGCAATCCTATCCTCATTTAAGACTGTTGCAAAATCAGCTATTGCAGCTCTATCTCCTGTATCAGCTTTTACAAATTGTAATACACGACCTCCCTTTGTTTCCAAAGCTCCGTAATCGCCTTTAATAAATGTTGCCCATTCCCATGCTTGTGAACCAACGAAGATAGCCCCACCAATAATGGTAAGGAACATGTAGATGATTACTTTCTTTTGCTTCATGTGATGACCAGCATCAACAGCTAATACCATTGTAACCGATGACATAATCAAAATAAATGTCATAAAGGCCACATAAATCATTGGATAGTTGCCATGGAAAAACGGAACGTGGGTAAATACCTCATCCGCTATAGGCCATGTTTCTATAAATTTAAACCTTGAAAATCCGTAAGCTACTAGAAAACCAGAGAAAGTTAGCGCATCAGAAACGATGAAAAACCACATCATTAATTTACCATAGCTGGCTCCTAGAGGTTTATTTCCTCCACCCCAAACGTTTTCTTCAGTACCGGTCGTCGCCGTTGTATCCATAAAAAAGTCGTTTTAATAAAACTTTAGCAAATTTACATCTTTTGCTGTATTGAAAAAGATATTCTGGATTGAAAACTTTTTCAAAAGCGATTTATTTTACAAAAAACATAAATACTATTAAATACACCCATAGAATATCCAGAAAATGCCAAAATGTAGCACCTAATTCTAATCCTAACATATTTTCGGGTGTGTATTTTTTTCTTAATTGTTGCGCAATAACTACTAATAAAGAAATTAAACCTGCAACAACATGCAAAATATGCACAAATGCAATTAGAAAAATATATGATATTTTAATATTACTTGTTGGTCCTGTAAAATAATAGCCAGTTTCCAACATCTGTGAAAAACCAATAAATTGAAGCACAATAAAACTTACTCCTAACACCAAAGTTGCCAGTAAATAATTTGTCACTTGCTTTTGTTGGTTTCGCTTGGCTGCTCGCTTTGCCAAAATATAAGTTATACTGCTCAAAATAATCAAGAAAGTACTTATAAAGAAAGCTTGTGGTAATTCTATATTATCTAACCAATCCTTTCGCTTACTACTTACGATGTATGCGCTTGTCCAACCAGCAAAGGCCATTATTAAACTAATAATGCCAAACCACAGCATCATTTTTTTAGACCTGTCCTGCTTTTCTTTTGCTGTACCCTGCGTTAAATCCATATAGCTACTTAAATAAATTTATCAATTACATAAACTACTTGCATTAAGGTAATGTAGCTTACACTAGCCAACATTAAACTTTTAGCAGCCCTATTATCTCTTTTCTCATATAATTTGAATGCAAAAATAAGCATTGCAAGACCCATTAAAAAAACGATTATAGCGGCAGGCATAGATAAATGAAGTCTTCCAGTAAATCCAAATACCGGCATTACAGAGATTACTATCATCCATATGGTATACAAAATAATTTGCAATGCAGTCCCTGTATCTTTTTTACCCGTGGGTAACATTTTAAATCCGCCCTTTTTATAATCTTCATCTAACATCCATCCTAAAGCCCAAAAGTGGGGGAACTGCCAAAAAAACTGAATCATAAAAAGCGTGCCAGGTTCAATACCAAAATCATCTGTAGCGGCGACCCATCCTAACATAAACGGGATAGCACCTGGGATTGCGCCAACAAAGACGGAAAGCGGTGTTTTTGTTTTTAGTGGTGTATAAACACTTGTATACAAAAAGATTGAAATTGCACCAAACATTGCTGTTTTAGGGCTTAGCACATAAAGTGATAAAACACCTAATAGTGTTAATACAATAGCTATTCCCATTGCACTATTAACCGACATTCTTCCTGCTGGAATGGGTCTGTTTTGTGTTCGTTTCATTAAAGCATCCAAATCTCTTTCAATCACCTGATTAAAAGCATTTGAAGCACCGACCATACAATAACCCCCAAAAGCCAAAAGTAAAATAGCAGACCATTGTAGCTCATAAGCTCCAAGAAAATAACCCGCTATTGAAGAGAACACCACACTAACAGCCAACCTAACTTTAGTGATTTCTTTAAAATCATTAAGAACTAAGGATAAATTAGAATTTTTAATAGTGCCTATAGCGGACTTCATTCACAAAAGCTATTAGCCAACAAAGATACTGCTGAGTATGTTCTTTTGCAACGAATTAGCTTGGTTTGTGGCAATAAAAAAAGGCTTGAAAAATCAAGCCTTTTTTAATATTATTTCTACAATTGTTTTTATTGTAACTTAAAGGTAATAGGAATACTGAATGGAACTTTTACAGCTCTTCCTCTTTGCTTACCTGGAGTCATTTTAGGTAGCTTTTTAATAATACGCATAGCTTCAGCTTCTAAATTTTTATCAGGCCCACGCATTCTAATATTACCAATACTACCATCTCTCTGAATCACAAAAACTACACTAACACGCCCTTGAACACCCATTTCCTGAGCAATCTCTGGGTAACGGAAGTTTTTACGAATATGTTTTTGCATTTGCTCTTGGAAACATTGCTTTTTATTACTTGCTCTTTCACAACCAGGAAAAACAGGAACGTCTTCAATAACTGCGAAAGGAACAGAAATATCTTCATCAACTTCTTCCATCTCAACATCCTCTACTTCCATAACCTCTTCTTCTTGGCTCGTTTCAGTAGATTCAATTACAGTTTCTTCAACTTCTTCTTCATCTTCTACAACCTCGATTACCTCTGGTGCAGCTGGTGGCGGTGGCGGTGGCGGAGTCTTAATCTGCTCTGTCATCGGCACCTCTTCATCCAACTGATCTTCAACGTTTAAGCTAATATCATAACCGCCATCGTCGTCATAGTTTTTATACTCTAAAGCTCCATAAACCAATAACATAACCGCAGCAAGTCCAATTACAAAGTAAAGACTACTATTTCTACCTACATCAGCTTTTGGATTCTTTTTTGGTTCCATATTAATTTGATTTTAGTGTTTGCTAATTTAAATATTAATTCGATAAAATGACAATTAAAATGAGTCATTTTAACTTCCTACTGAGTGAAAAGTACTTTTTAATGAGTAAACCGCCAAAAATTGCACCCGCGCTATTAGCTAAAACATCAAAAAATTCAGCAGCTCTTCCAAAAGGCATTGCATACTGCAAAGCTTCAATAAATATGCCATAGATAATAGCCGCAAAGATTATTTTAAGTAAGGATTCCTGAGATTTAAAAGCCCCTTTCCCCCTCTCTTTTAAGAAGAAATAACCTAAAACCACAAAAACCGTGTAAAAAGTAAAATGTGTGATTTTATCCATATGCGGAATGGCTATCCCAATAGTATTATCAAATCCTGAAAAAGAAAATAAGCTGAGTAATGTAATAAACATTACCCAGCTTACAAATAAAATGGTATATAAATGCTTTTTAAGCACCTACTAATTCTTTGTAGTCTGAATCACTCAATAATCCATCTACTTGAGATTCATCGCTTATTTTAATCTTAATCATCCAGCCATCACCATAAGGATCAGAATTTACCTTTTCAGGCTCATCTTCTAAGGACTCATTAAACTCAATTATCTCTCCAGCAAGTGGTAAAAACAAATCTGAAACAGTTTTTACAGCTTCTACAGTACCAAAAACCTCATCTTTATCTAAAGTTTCATCTAAGGTTTCCACCTCAACATATACAATGTCACCAAGTTCTCCTTGGGCGAAATCGGTAATTCCAACGGTCGCGACGTCACCATCCATCTTAACCCATTCATGGTCTTTTGTGTACTTTAATTCCGAAGGTATATTCATTTGAATGCTATTTTGATATGCAAACAAATGTATGAGAATAAATACTAGTTTTCAAAGAAATTTAAACTAGATTTTAAGGGAACGAATTATCCTAATTCCCAAAATTGTACCTAAGCGTAAACCCTGTGTTTATTGTAGTCTGAGGGAATGCTGTAGAAACTGCAAATTTTGAGAAAGAATGGTCATAAAAGAACAATGCATTTAAATTTTTACTCAAAGCATAATCTGCAGTGAATTTAATGGACCATAAATTTTGACCTGAAGTGATTTGATTATTATCTATATCTAAATTTCTAATGATTGTAATATTATCACGTAGTGATAAATCTGCTTTTAAGTTCAAATCACCTTTTAGACGTGTTTTTTGCCCCCCAATATTAGTAACAAACTTCACATCTTTGAAACGATAACCCAACCCAACGGTATATTCCTTGCCATTAATTTCAGTCAAAAGATTATTATCAAAACTCAATGAAAGTGTTCGGTCTGTTCTAACTTCAGCTAAAACGCTTAGTGAATTTTTCATTTCAAAATCCACTCGCATTAAGGGACTAAACTCATCCGTTAAAACTACATTGTTGATAATATTCTCGGGCAAGAAATCGCCATTCTCGGCATTTATAGTTCCATTCTGACGTTCTAAATTGGTCTGAAAAGAATTAATACTATAAGCAGCGCGGTATCCATGACTCAGAGAGAAACGTTTGAATTTCTTTTTAAACCCACGAAGCTTCATTAGACCCGTATATTTTATATTCCAATTTGGAATAGGTATTTCCCTAAATGCATCTAAATTAACACGATTAACATCTTGTCCCGTATATGCCGCAAAAAATGCGGGAAGTAATACTTCTTGTTGTGTTTTTCCGTAGCGCTCTGGAAATCCTTCAGCATCAACATTTCCAGTATTCTGATTTCTATCTGCTACAAGTCTATTGGCAACGGTAATCCTATTTGCCTTAAACTCCTCAAAAGTTTCAGAATCAAACTCATCACTTTTGCCAAACGCAGTGCCAATCATCATTGTAGAAATACTAAAATTTCCAAAATTATTACCTAATAAACTCTCGTATTCCAGTTCCCCAGCACCAATGTCATTTACCTGAAAGTTTTCTTGATAATTAGTGGTTAAACGTCTATCTGCCGTTAGGTCAATAGTTAAATCTTGAGTAGGTTGTGCCGTTGCCACAATACTCAACTGCTTATTCGTATTTTCTAAATATTGAGAATTAAACTCTGGAAAAGTAGTTAACCATCCATTTCTTGCAGCCTCAAAACGAACATCTCTTTGACTACCAAAAACAAAACCAAGAGAAGGTCGTCTAGTTCCTATAAAACCTATTGACTGTGTATAACCAGGAAGCACTTTACCATTATTCTCACTATAGTTCACATTAATACGCTTTACCATAGTTAATATGTCCACAAGGGTATTAAAACCTTTGCCTGATTTCTTTTTAGGTTTTTCATCTTGTGTATTTGAAGATGGATTCCCCGCTTTATCTGTTCTTGCCAATGGATTAACTCTTGCAGGAGCAATCTTACCATCTCTCTTTTTTAAACCTATTAAATCATAGAATCCCTGCATTTGCATATTCATGATAAGGTTATGCGTATTTGCATTTTGTACCGTATTAATATCTTCTCCAGCCACTTCTCTTAATGCATCTCCTCCTCGCTGCCAATCAAAATTACTGGTGTAGGAATATTCAGAATCTATAAAACTTAAGAACGGAATTTTATCAAAAGGTAGCTTATAGTTTACCTGCATTTGTTGTGAATGCCTATTGGGTTCTCCAATATCAAAAAAACCATCCCATAAATCAAAATCTGGGTTAATACCAGAATCTGGGTCGTCATCTATATTAAAATAATTACGTACAATATTGTTATTTGATGCCGTTAGATTTACCCTTAGTGATTTGGTTAAACTGTAGTTTAGAGCGTATTGCCAGTTGAACAAATAATTTCTTTGTTGCAATAATGGTAAGTCCAATGCTTCTACCCCGGGTTCAAGAACATCTCTAAAACGTTGTTGATTAAAAGAACGGTTATAATTTGCATTTACCGAAACACTTGTAGGTAATAGATTAAGATTTAACTCTTTTAACCATTGCCAGTATTTTCCAGTAAGTAGTGAGTCGTTTTTAGCAAATGGTGCTATAGGTGCCGGTTTAAAATTGTGATTGTATACAAAACCTGTGGTTACATTTTGGTCTTGTAAATCTGCTACTTCAAAGTCACGATGATTTGTTTCGTTATAGGAATAATTAAAAGTGAAATTTTCAATATCATAAAAATTCTCTTCTGCTTCTTCCCCTCTGTTCTTACGTACTCCAATTAAATTAATACTTGTTCTTTTTGTATAATCCTCAGCTTGCTCTAATATAGTTTCAGCTTCTTCTGGTGTTTGTGCAGCAGCAATTCTATCATCTAATTTTAAATCGTCATAGACAGGGTCAAATTCTGGAGTAATTAAGGTTTCCCCTATCCCATAATTGAAGGGTATTTGAAGTCCCCATTTTTTAGGGAATAGTTGTCCCACGTTTACATTAGTAACCACATCATAAGCCATAGCATCCTCACGAAGCCTTTCATTCGGCATTTGATCAATAGATCCAAAACCTGAAGTACTTGTGCTTCCTGTTGCTGTCACATTTGCAAAATCTGCCATGTTAGCATCTATAGCTGCTACTGCAGCCCATCCTCCATTATTATCTAGACCGGCTAATCGCAATTCGTTAAACCAGACTTCTCCTCTTGCAGGTAAATCATCATCATTCTTTACACCTATCATCATACTACGAATACTACCTAAAGACGGATTTCCTTTTATTCCAATTCGGTTTCTACCCAAAGTTCTTGGTGCAAATTCTCCTACTGGAACCACTTCTCCATCAATAACCTCATAATAATTAATATCATTTAGGCTTCCGTTTGCTATACCTAAAGATTTTACTTGATTCAAATCCGACAGTGCGATATTAAATTCATTTACTTCTGGCCAAATATCCTCAGCTGTTCCAGAACCAAAAGGTGTAAATTGTAGTGGCAATTCTATCTGATAAAAGTTTTCAGAAAAATCCGTTCCAATTCTTAAAAATCCAACTAGCGGTGTATCATCATTAGAATAATCACTATCAACTATTTTTTCCGCATGCATAAACATTTTTATGCGCTCATATTGGCGAACATCTATGTTTACATTTTTAAATACACCCCTTGAATCTTCAGATTCTAAGTTTTCAACCACAAATGATAACGACTGTTCGTTTTGATTAATTATGGTGTTATTATTATTCAATTGTTCACGAACTACTCCAGGTGGTAAAACATAAGGAATTGGTGTACGTTGTTCATTTTCCTCAATATTAACAGCATTAACATCTGTTATGGTGCCATCATCTGCAGGAATATCATCAACACCAGGTTGTAATGTATTTGTATAGGAACGCCAATCTCCTCTTACCAAGTCCAAAGTTGCAAAACGAAGCACTACATCATCTGTAAAACCTGTAAGGTACATTCTCATAAAGCTTATGGAACGGAAATCCGCGATGCCGCCAACCGCATTTGTAAAATCACTTAATGGAATCTTATACTGAATCCACCTCCTATTTAATTGTGTATTATTTGGAAGTTCGGGTGTTACACCTTCTCTAATGTCTGTTACATACTGATCATTAATAGTTGTATTAGGTCTAATTTGGATACGATATTCAAAGTAGCTATTTACCGTATTCATTGTTAAATCACGGTCAATATCTTCCACATCAGGTAAAGTAGTAGAGCCTCTATTTGTATTCGTTACCGCTACAGGCGAATTTCCATCTGGATTATTAAAATCTATATATCTTTCTAAAATACCACCTTCTCTATTTAAATAATAGGTAAAATCGTCCAACGCCGGATCTTCCGCAGGACCATTATAGATGGCGGCTTCTTCAGTATTTGACAATCCATCATAGCCTAAATCTTGTAAACTTCGGTTAGCTTCGTCTGCATCAAAGGCATACACTAAAGATTGCGTAGCGGGCACCTCACCCCAAGATGTTGGCGCCGTTAAGTCATTACTACCTACTCCTGGTAACCCATTCTCATATTGTTTCTTTCCGTCCTTTAAAATATCTTCAGAAATATTGCCTAAATTCAATACCAATTCACCAGCATTTGTATTTGCCGTAATCCCATCCACATAGGGATCTAACACCCAAAACTGAACAAACTCCACATTCGACTGTTCAAAATTGGTACTACTTAAAGACCGCATTAGACCACCCCACTTCTCATTAGGCTGTTCCGTTCCAAAACTAGGGTTTGCATTATATGGCCCTTTTTGGTTAGGATAGTATGCTACATCTAAAGTACCTTGAACTGTGGTCTGTCCTTGAGCAATATTGACCTGAGGAAAAACCTCATCAATAAAGACTCTTCGCGTTGGGTTCAATGAAATATCATTGTCTGTTACTCCATCTGGACGCTGATTTGTATAAAAAATAGGATCAATAGTATACCAGGCCATTTTTGCTCTACCATAACCATTTAATAAATTATTAGGGTCTTCTGGGGTACTCCCTTCTAGCTGACCTCCGGGTGTAAATTCTAATGGCGGACTAGCCAATGACCAACCAAGAGAAGAACGAATATCTATTAATGCTTGCGCTCCCTCAAAATCATCTAAATACGTTGTCGTTTCTCCTTGAAAATCTGCATTTTTCGGGGAATTAGGTTGTAAAACAGCCACTTCACCCCTAATAGATATGTTTGAAGGGACATCCGTATCTATATTTGGGAGCTTATTTGCCAAACGCGTTAAAAAAGGAACCTCTGTACTGAAGTTTCCATTTAATCCAAAAACAGTATTGTTTACTGGTTCTACTCCAAAATTCGCTTTTTGAGTAAGCGGCCTTTCATTAAGGTTTAATAGCGTACCACCTAAAACAAAGTTTTCACTGAATTTATGTTCTACATTAATTCCCGTAAACCTTCTGGTTTGTTGTCCAAATACCGCATTGTTTTCTACAGATATATTAATAGGAGTATTTGAAGCTTCCAAGCTTGGGTCTAAAAGTTGCACAGTTCCTGCCGTATAATTTACGGTATAGTCTATTCCCTCCTGTAATTGACGCCCGCCAGCGGTAACGCGCACAGAACCCCTGGGAACATTAAATGCTCCAATAGGTATTCCATTATTTCCTTGTGATTTATAACGACCTTTTAGTTGAAAACGGTTTTTTTCTGCATCTTGTAATGAAGCCGCTTTAGTTTTTGCGTACATATTTCTAAATACATAACGCTGCTGGTTCACATTATAACCTTGGTCATTTTCTACATCATAAGTACCTCCACCAAGCTCTTCAAATAGAAATTCTCCAAAAGGTTCTACTTTGGTGAAAATAATACGACCACTTTGCGTATCTACTGTAATACCAGGCACATAGTCAAAAAATCCATCTCCACCGGGTTGTACATCATTATAAATATTAAGTCGGTCAAGATTAAAAATGTTTATCAATATTCTATCTTCAAATCCTTCAGGCCATCCTGCATTTGGATCTACTGGAGTTATATAGTTACGAGGTGTTGGGTCTGAATAAAGAATATTCAATTTAAAATCCTCCTCACTTAACTGAAAAGCACCCGTAGCATAGATATTCTTCATCATTAGATCCCAAATTGGATCATCTACATTGGTGATATTGCTCTTCAGTAATTTTAATATTAAAGTGTTATTCTCAATAATAGGATTTACGCCTCCAGAAACCGTAGTAGCATCTATACCACCATTGGCAAATTCCCCTACCTGAAAGACCTGACCATTAAAGGTATATTGAAAAGCAACACCTAAGACTTCATCATTACTTAAACGTTGGTTTAGTGATATATAACCAAGTTGCTGATCAAATTGGTAGTCTCTGCCTTGTTCCAATTTTCTAGCATTCTCTAGAATAGCATAATCAAACCCTTGATTTACAACATATCCTGGCACATTAAAACCATTGTCTACGGTTGCTATATCACGAATTGAATTTGTTAAAGCGCCACCAGCACCTATTAATTCTGGATCAAAATCATTTGCATTATTCTGCGGAAGTCCATTTGCAGAAGAGGTATTAAAGAACCCCGCTGGTGCTCCACCTTGGTTTCCAATTCTAGTTTGCTCGGACACCGCTTCACCTAAATCTTGTATAGCAACTACATTCCTAACATTTAATGTTTGTTGATTTCTATTGGTTACCCAAACTTCTAGTCTAGTTATTTGCACTTGACTTCTTATAAAAGGGTAGTTAGACAAGGCATCATCATAATTATCCCTAAAATATTGTGCTAAGAAAAAATGTTTGTCTTCATCATAATCCAATGCAGTAAGTGCAAACTCATTTAATGTCCCCCCCCCTTGAGCGACCACGGTATTGTTTTGAGAACGTTGTTCTGAAAATACAGCAGTAACTGTTGTTCTGCCAAATTGCAATTGCGTTTTTACACCAAATAGACTTTGCGCTCCTGTAATTAAGGAACTATTTAAAGGCATGTTTACATTACCAATTTCTATTTTTTGTAGAATATCATCCTCCGTTGGAGTATAATCTAATTTGACTAAGTTTTGAAAATCAAAAGTAGCTTCAGTATCATAGTTAGCCGTTACTTGTAATCTTTCACCAACCTTACCGAGCATACTTAAACTAATACGCTGATCAAAATCTAATGAAAGATTCGTACGGTTTCTTGGAGATAGTGCTGGATTATCATTTTTCTGCCAAATAACTCCTAAATCCATAGCGACAGAACCTTGCGGAATAACTTCGATTGTATTTCCTCCAAAAATGGATTCGAAAAAGCTATTGTTTACATAAAAATTTGGAAGTAAGTTTTTCCTAGCTTCTTCTGAGCCTTCTTTTTTGCCTGTGAAGGCGTCAATTTTTTCTTTGAAATAGGACTTCATTGATTCCTTTCGAACCAATTCAAAATATTGTTCTGGAGTAAGGTATAATGGATAGTTAATATTAAACTCTCCAACGGTTTCATTATAAACGTAGCGATCTATTTTTGCATCATATGAGTATTTTGCTATGATACTGTCAGGGTTTTCCAAAACGAGTTTTCCAATTTCAAACCCTGTTTTTACAGAATCTATCGGTTGCTCATTGGTCTCTTGTGCTGTCGAGAGATTAGCGACACCAAGAAATACTATACAAAAGAAAAGCCTCCTAAATCCTATGGATTTAAGAAATGATATTACCCCTATCTTCAAACTACTTATAAATTTTTAAGCGCGGACTTAATAATGCCCTCAACGCTCAGCGAGGAATCTTGAGAAAGTATTCTTTCCACAACTTTTTCAGACTGTCTTCTTGTGTAACCAAGAACCTCTAAAGCAGATAACGCTTCTTCTTTAGTTGTATTGTTCGATTGTAGTGAAACTTCATCAATATCGTAGACTTTTAAAATCTTGTCTTTAAGATCTAAGATAACCCGTTGCGCAGTCTTGGCTCCAATACCCTTTATTCCCTGTATTGTAGCAACATCTCCGCTTGCTATCGCATCCCTAACTTGAGCAGGATTTAATGAAGACAACATGGTCCTTGCTGTGCTTGCTCCTATTCCAGAAACTGACAACAATAATCTAAAAATCTCACGTTCCGCTTTATCTGAAAAACCAAAAAGGGTATGGGAATCTTCTTTTACCTGAAGATGCGTAAATAATTGAATATTCTCTTCTGATGGTAACTGTGAAAAAGTATGTAAGGAAATGTTTAAAAAATACCCCACTCCATTGCATTCAACTACAACGTAAGTTGGGTTCTTTTCAACCAATTTTCCTTTTAGATGGGTAATCATATAGTTTTATAATTTTTCATGCTATCACGAGTTACTTTTTCCCATTTTAGCTTTCTTACGTTTTTCGCGTTCCTGTGCATCTATTACAGCTACAGCTGCCATATTTACCATTTCATCTACACTGGCACCCAATTGTAAAATATGAACAGATTTTTTAAGTCCAATCATAATTGGTCCAATGGAATCAGCATTGTTAAGACCTTTTAGCAATTTATAGTTGATATTGGCCGCATCAAGATTTGGAAAAATTAAGGTGTTAACCTTTCGCCCTGCTAATTTTGAAAAAGGGAAATTATTATGACATAAATCTTGATTTAAGGCAAAATCTGTCTGAATTTCTCCATCTACAACCAAATCTGGGTTTCTTTCATGGAGAATCTTTACTGCATCACGAACTTTTTGCGCTTGTTTGTGGTTTGATGAACCAAAATTGGTGTAGGACAACATTGCTACTACGGGATCAAAACCAAATGTAGAGGCAACATTAGCTGTCATTTGAGCTATTTCTGCGAGTTCTTCAGCATTTGGATCAATATTAATTGAGGTATCTGCTAAAAACAAAGGACCTCTTTCCGTAATCATAATATTAACCGTTGAAGCTTTTGTTACACCGCTTGCCCTGCCTAAAACCTCAAAAACAGGTCTTAGCACTTTTGGGTATGCTCTGGAATAACCGGAAATCATTCCATCTGCATCTCCTTCAACAAGCATCATTGAACCAAAATAATTACGCTTGCCCATATTTACCTTAGCACTATAACGTGTTTCTCCTTTACGCTTGCGTAACTGCCAAAGTTTGTCCGCATACATTGTTCTTATCGTTTTGGACTCTTCTGATCGTGGATCAATAATGGTTACATCGGCATCAAACTCTAATTCCTTTTTATTCCTGTTTATAATTTCTTTATCGCCCAAAAGAACCGGTATTGCAATACCTTCTTCGTATACAATTTGAGCTGCTTTTAAAACATCCATCAACTCTGCCTCAGCAAAAACAATTCGTTTTGGATTTACCTTAGCTCGGTTATGCAGCATTCGGACTACTTTATTATCGTTACCAGACCTTAGCATTAAGTCTTCTTCGTACTTATCCCAGTCCATAATTGGAGCCTTAGCCACTCCACTTTCCATTGCAGCTTTTGCAACTGCAGGAGGTATTTTGGCTATTAATCTAGGGTCAAATGGTTTAGGAATAATATAATCCTTACCAAAAGTTAGTCTGGTAGTATCGTAGGTAATATTTACTTGTTCTGGTACAGGCTCCTTTGTAAGCTCGGCTAAAGCTAATACTGCGGCCATCTTCATCTCTTCATTAATCTTAGTAGCTCTTACATCCAAGGCCCCCCGAAAAATAAAAGGAAAGCCTAAAACATTATTTACTTGATTAGGATGGTCCGATCGACCTGTAGCCATTAAAATATCATCTCGCGTACTGCAAGCCAAATCATATTCAATCTCTGGGTCAGGGTTTGCCATGGCAAATACAATGGGGTTCTTTGCCATTGACTTAAGCATTTTAGGAGAAACAATATTTGCCATAGATAAGCCTATAAAAACATCAGCATTAACCATCGCTTCTTCAAGAGTAGAAATAGCTCTAGCAGATGCAAATTCTGCTTTTTGGGAAGTAAGATTATCTCTATCTTTCCTTATAACACCCTTGCTATCCAACATCACAATATTCTCCGCCTTTGCTCCAAAAGCCTTATATAATCTAGTGCAAGAAATTGCCGCCGCACCAGCGCCACTAACCACTATTCTAACTTCTTCTATCTTCTTTTCAGTGAGTTCAAGGGCATTTAAAAGAGCTGCCGCAGAAATTATAGCTGTACCATGCTGATCATCATGCATTACAGGTATATCTAACTCTTCTTTTAATCTTCGTTCAATTTCAAAAGCTTCTGGCGCTTTAATATCTTCAAGGTTTATTCCACCAAAAGTTGGCGCAATAATCTTTACAGTTTCAACAAATTTATCAATGTCTTCAGTATCCAACTCTATATCAATCCCGTCAATGTCTGCAAATATTTTAAAGAGAAGGCTTTTACCTTCCATAACGGGTTTTGATGCTTCTGGACCAATATTACCTAAACCTAAAACCGCAGTACCATTAGATATAACAGCAACTACATTGCCTTTGGCGGTATATTTATAAACGTCTTCTTTATTTTTATGAATTTCCAGACAAGGTTCTGCTACTCCTGGCGAATAAGCAAGTGCCAAGTCTCTTTGGGTAGCATACGGTTTAGTTGGTACAACTTTAATCTTTCCAGGCTGAGGTTTTGCATGATAAACTAAAGCTTCGCGACGTTGTTTCTGTTTACTCATATATTAAGTTTGGAGTGCGTAAATTTAAGGGTATTCTACTTAAATAATCCGTAAAAGTAAAAGGATGTTTAAATTGTCACAATCCCATAGACATGCGGTAAAATTTAGTCACTAGCCTTTGAAACATTTAATCGCATCGCTAAAATTGCAGAAATCACGAAGAATACACCGGCAAAAAGAATAGCATTTATTGCACTACCTCCCAATAGGTATTTATAGATGGGGCCAAAGGTTAAAGTTTCAATACCCATTGGAATTACAATCATCATATTTAAGATACCCATATATACTCCCCGTCTTTCTTGAGGTACAACTTTAGAAACCATGGTATAAGGAATACCCATCATTGCCGCCCAACCAATACCGAATAGCACCATTGGCAGCAAAACAAGCTTCATATCATCTATATAAGGTATTGAAAACAAAGCAATTGCAACACCTATAAGACTGTATGCATATACTTTTTTACCTCCAAACCTAAGTGTTAGCGGCACTAATGCAAGTGCGACAACCATGGTAACAATATTGTATGTAAGACTCATTTGTGCAGATTGCGATGCAGCTTCGGAGATACCAAAACCCATTGTTTTCATAAACAAGGGTGTTATATATTGCCAATACACAAACAGTGCATACCATTGAAATAGATATACTGCCCCAATTTTCCACATAAAAGTTGGCATTTGTTTAATTGCATTTACTATTTCATTAAAAGGTTGAGCAAGTCTTTTTGCGAAGGGTTTACTTTTAGCTTCATTAATTTCAATCAACTCTTCATCTGAAGGTGGTATTTCTGGCGTTTTTAAAACAGACCATAATACCGTGGAAATTGATAATATACCTCCTACACAAAAAGAGTAGTACATCCAAGTTGGGATTACACCATCACCTGAAATAGTTTCTGCTCCAAATACTTTTTGAAACACAACGATGGACCCCATAGCTAATAAGATTCCAGCACCTACAAAAAGACTTTGCATTTGGTAACCTAAACTTAATTGCTTTTCTGGAAGTTTATCACCCACAAAGGCTCTGTATGGTTCCATTGCCATATTATTACCAACATCCAAAATCCATAATAATCCTACGGCAAACCATAAAACTGGACTTGTTGGAAATGCAAACAAACACAAACTACCTATAATTGCACCTATCAAAAAGAAAGGTTTTCGCCTTCCCCATTTTGGAGACCAGGTCTTATCAGATATTGCTCCGATAATTGGTTGAATTACCAAACCTGTCACTGGTCCTGCAATATTTAATATTGGAAGCATTTCTTCAGTTGCTCCTAAATAGAGAAATAAGGGATTTATAGCTGTTTGCTGCAATCCAAAACTATACTGGATTCCTAAAAATCCGACATTCATATTAAAAATCTGCCAGAAGCTTAATCTTGGTTTCGTAATTTTCATAGTTAGTCTGGATTAGAAGATAAAATAAAGGACTACTATCCCTTTATAAATATATCCTTTGAATATACTATATTCTTTAAAGTTTTAGCAGTTTTTTGTTTTGAAAAAAGAGAATTCAGCAACGAAAACGTTTTCGTTGAACATCAATTACTTTAAAAAATCAATATTTCGTTTTAGGCCTTGATGCTTAGTTCGCTTTACCGCTGATTTTTGGAATACTTTTTTAAAAACATCTTCAGTAATTTCTTCCCAATCTTTCTTTGTCATAGAGAGCAATTCTGGGTTAGGATTAAATAAAGGTTCTTGGTGTGGTTTGGAAAATCGATTCCAGGGGCAAACATCTTGACATACATCACAACCAAAGACCCAATCATCCAATTTTCCTTTAAATTCTGTTGGAATTTCATTCTTCAATTCAATAGTGAAATATGAAATACATTTACTACCATCAACTACATAGGGTTCTACAATAGCTTCCGTTGGACAGGCATCTATACAAGCGGTGCAGGTACCACAATGGTCCGTTACGGGAGAATCGTATGCCAATTCTAAATCCACTATCAATTCAGCAATAAAATAAAAAGAACCTACTTGTTGTGTTAAAAGGTTACTATGCTTACCTATCCAACCTAATCCGCTTTTTGCTGCCCATGCTTTATCCAAGACTGGTGCTGAATCTACAAATGCTCTCCCATTAACTTCACCTATTTCTTCTGAAATAAATTCTTGCAATTGTTTCAGCTTGGATTTAATAACATGATGATAATCTTGCCCATAAGCATATTTTGAAATCTTAAAAGTGTTATCAACTTGCTCCTTCTCTGGATAATAGTTTAGTAATAAAGAAATGACCGATTTTGAACCTTCTACCAGTTTGGTTGGATCTAGACGCTTATCAAAATGGTTTTCCATATACCCCATTTCGCCGTGCATATTCTGATTGAGCCATTTTTCCAGTCGGGGTGCCTCTTCTTCTAAAAAGGCAGCTTTAGAAATACCACATGATAAAAAACCGAGGCGCTTGGCTTCTTCTTTTATCATTTCTGAATATGCTTTCTTTGAAATCATACAACCTAGGTAGGAGCAAGCTAAAATACAATTATCCAAAAAGAAACCTTTATCTGACGCTGAAAAGTCATACTTAAAAAACTATTCCACTTATGCTATGTAACATTTTTTAGTTTTTGTTACTAACAGGTGTATACTTCTAAACCAACGACATGATACAAATAAATAATCTCACTAAATCCTTTACCACAAAAACTGGAAAAGGGTTTAAAAAAGAGACCGTTACTGTAAATGCAGTGAACGATGTTTCTTTTGAATGTAAGCCTGGTAGAATTTTTTCGCTCTTAGGACCAAATGGAGCAGGTAAAACAACTACGCTTAGAATGATTGCAGGTATTATTAACCCCACATCAGGAAATGCTGTAGTAGATAATGTAGATATTTCACAAGGAAACGATGAAGTTAAAAAACGCATTGGTTTTTTAACTGGTTCCACTGGGCTTTACGAAAGATTAAACCCTGATGAAACTTTAGATTTCTGCGGTAAATTATACAGACTTCCAGAGGAAGCATATAAAGCTAGAAAAGAATACCTTTTTGAAAAACTAGGTATTAATGAATTTCGTAAAAAGAAGTTAGGACAGATGAGTACAGGTATGAAACAAAAAGTTTCCATTGCGCGAACCTTAATTCATGACCCTGAAGTGCTAATTTTTGATGAGCCAACTTCTGGCCTTGATGTTATTACAGCTGATAGTATTATAGACTTGATAAGAGAATCCAAAGAAAACAATAAGACGGTAATTTTCTCTTCACACATTATGAGTGAGGTTGATTTGTTATGTGATGATCTCGCTATCATTAATAAAGGTTCCATAATCTTCAACAATTCTTTTGATCAATTTAAAAAAGAAATGAAAGCTGAAAACCTTACTCAAGAATTCATTAACCGCGTAAAAGAAGCATAACGATGAGAGATTTATTTATAATAGTTAGAAAAGAGCTTACGGAGCTTCTAAGAGATAAGAAAACCATTATTAATTCTATTGTGTTACCTACTTTGTTGATTCCCATATTAATGTTTGGAGGCATTAAAGTATCACAAATGATATCTGAAAGTAACCAACAAAAAAAGATTAAAATAGGAATGCTAAATGCACCTACCGAATTTATGCAATTGGTTGAAGGTGATACCCTAAACCAAATTACCACGTATACCGAACCTCAAGACTTTAAGACTTTAATAAACGATGGCACCATACAAACCGCCTTAGTTTTTCCAACAGATTGGCAGCAAAAAATGGATAGTCTCGCTACTGCCGAGGTAAAAATACACCGTAATGGTACCAAAGACAATGTAAATGAAAGAGTATCTAAACTGTTAACAGCATATAGTAGCGAACTAAAGAATACTCGTATTGCACAATTACAAGTCCCTGTAGAGAAAATGACTCCTATGGTACAATCTTATATTGAAGTAAGCGAACAAAAAGAATTGATAGGTAAACGAATTGGTGGCTTTATTCCATATATCTTTATTTTAACCATGTGGGGAGGGTGTTTACTGGCCGCTATTGATTTAGTTACAGGAGAAAAAGAACGTAAGACCATAGAAACTACTTTGTCCCTACCTGTGTCAAAATTTTCAGTGTTAATGGGTAAGGCCATAGTAGCTTCTTTATTAGGATTTATTCCTGCACTATTAAATTTAACAGGGCTAATTATAGGTTTAAACTTTATTGAGGATATTCCAGATAATTTTAAGGTAGCGCTTACAGAAATGTTGACTCCGCAGTCTATTACAATGATTCTCTTATTGCTAATTCCATTCTCGCTATTCTTAGCCGGACTAATAATTTCTTTGGTAGCAGGAGCAAAAAGCTTTAAAGAGGCTCAAAGTAAAGCCTCTCCAATCATAATATTAATTATTATTCCATTAGTTATGGCTTTAATGCCAGGTATTGAGTTTACTTGGGCAACTGTATTTATTCCTGTCCTTAATATTGGTTTAGGCGTAAAAGAGATTATGGCAGGCACTATAAATATTGGAATGTATGCAGCAATGCTAGTTTCATTAATACTATTTGCTGTTACCGCGATTTATTTTAGTTACAAGAAATTTTCAGATGAAAATGCAATTTTAGGTTGAACTATAATTTGACTTGAAAACAAAAAAACCGAGGCTATTGGCCTCGGTTTTTTTGTTGTATATATTTTGATTAATACTAAAACAATCCTCCTTGGGTATTTCCTTTAATCCTACCCAAATGTTTATAAGCTAACTCCGTTACTTCACGTCCTCTTGGTGTTCGCATTATAAATCCTTGTTGGATTAAAAAAGGTTCATATACCTCTTCTATCGTTTCTGCACTCTCAGAAACTGCGGTAGCCAATGTTGTTATTCCTACCGGACCTCCTTTAAATTTATCAATAATCGTGGTTAGAATTTTGTTATCCATTTCATCCAAACCATGAGCATCTACGTTCAATGCTTTCAAACTAAATTTAGAAATGTCCATATCAATACTTCCATTACCCTTAATCTGAGCAAAGTCCCGAACTCTTCGCAAAAGTGCATTACAAATTCTTGGGGTACCCCTACTTCTTCCTGCTATTTCTATAGCCGCCTCATTGGTGATTGGAACTTTTAATATATCAGCACTGCGCTCCACTATTGTAGATAATAATTCGGTATCGTAATACTGCAATCTACTTTGGATGCCAAAACGAGCACGCATAGGTGCTGTTAATAAACCTGAACGCGTTGTTGCTCCAATTAAAGTAAATGGACTTAAATTAATCTGAACTGTACGTGCATTTGGTCCAGTTTCAATCATGATATCAATCTTGTAATCTTCCATTGCAGAATACAAGTATTCTTCTACAATAGGGCTTAACCGATGAATTTCATCAATAAAAAGAACATCGCGCTCTTCTAAATTCGTTAATAAGCCCGCTAAATCTCCTGGTTTATCCAATACCGGTCCCGAAGTAATTTTTATTCCTACTCCTAATTCATTAGCCAAAATATGTGCAAGCGTTGTTTTTCCCAATCCCGGAGGGCCATGAAAAAGAGTATGGTCTAACGCTTCATCACGCTGGTTAGCAGCTTGTACAAAAATCTTCAGGTTTTCCAGCACTTGTTCTTGACCTGTAAAATCATCAAACGTGATTGGCCGCAAGGCTCTTTCTATATCAAGCTCTTCTTGTGAAAAGTTTTCAGGTGTTGGGTCAAGATTCTCATTCATACCTAACAAATATAAAGCAATTAGACTATAAGATTTTCAAATGCAAAACCAATTAATTCTATAAGTAATTATTGTATTTTCATTGTATGGATGCAACTAATTACAGCAATGGTATTTTACCCTACATTCCTTTCTTTTATGTGATTTGGTCTGATGACTTATTATCAGCCTCCGAAATTGAAGTGGTTAAAACAGCTATAAAAGAAGATGATTCTTTAACTACTGATGATAAAAAACACCTGAATTCTTGGTTGGACAAATCCAATCCTCCTAAAAATTCGGAAATAAAACAATGGCAACAACTAATAACTAATAGTAGTGCCAAACTTATAGAAAGCGAAGCACATCCTCTTGAATCCTTTTCAAGGAAAGTTGCAAATTTCTATTGTGATTCCTGTGATAGTAATGAACAACTAAAGACAATAGAGCTTAATCTTGGTATTCAACCCAATCATTATAACCACCTTTTTAATGTTGAAGTAATTCAACAGCCTTCTTCTAATTATTATAGTGGAATTGAAATTGATAAACTTCTAAATCAAAAATTTGAAAAAGAAATTAATTCCTTTAGAAACTTTCTAAAACAAGATTCATTTAAATGGGATATTGAAACAGATAAAGAAAGAGCACGTGCTAGAGTCTTATCGCAATTAAAACTTTTAGCTTCTAATGGCTACGGTGCCCTTGCTTATCCAAAGAACTATGGCGGTGTTGGGAGTATTGAGAACTATGCTTCAATTTTTGAACATCTTATGTTCGTGGATGGAAGTTTAGCTGTAAAGTTTGGAGTTCAATTTGGCCTTTTTGGCGGAAGTATTCAAAGTTTAGGAAGTAAGCGTCATCATGACCGCTATCTAAAAAAAACTGGAGAAGCCAATTTATTGGGTTGTTTTGCGATGACTGAAACGGGACATGGTAGTAATGTTCGTGGTGTTAAAACTACGGCCACTTACATTCATAAAGACAAAACTTTAGTACTACATACTCCAGGGAAAAATGACAATAAAGAATACATTGGTAATGCATTGCATTCCACTATGGCTAGTGTCTTTGCTCAGCTAATAGTCAATGGTAAAAATAGAGGAGTACACGCTATTTTGGTTCCACTTCGGGATAAAAATCACAAAGCACTAGAAGGAATCACCATAGAAGACAATGGTTATAAATTAGGATTGAATGGTGTTGACAATGGAAAAATATGGTTCAATCAAGTAAAAGTGCCCGTGGAAAATTTATTGGATAAATATGGAAGAATTGATTTCAATGGCAACTACGAATCCGAAATTAAAAATTCCAATAAGCGCTTTTTCACCATGCTAGGAACATTGGTCGGAGGGCGCATATGTGTTGCAAAAGGGGCGCTTGCAGGAGCAAAAATGTCTCTTGCTATCGCTATTAAACATGCTTTAAAAAGAAGGCAGTTTAATGATTCTTTAAAGGTTCAAGAAGATTTATTGCTAGACTATCCTTCGCATCAACTGCGTTTGATTCCAAAGGTGGCAACGAGCTATGTATATCATATCGTTTTACAACGAGCAATGGACAACTACTCGCAAAACACTTCAGACGATAAGCGTAGGATAGAAACCCAAGTTGCTGGGTTAAAAGCTTGTATTACTTGGTTTGCTACCGAGGCAATTCAAGAGTGCAGAGAAGCTTGTGGTGGAAAAGGATATTTATTAGAAAATAGAATTGCCGATTTAAAGAATGACTCTGATATTTTTACCACTTTTGAAGGTGATAATACCGTGCTCCTGCAGTTAGCTGCAAAAGGAGTACTCTCTGATTTTAAATCGGAGCTAAATGCAGGTGGTTTTGTAAGCGTACTTAAATTGTTAAGGACTAGATTTTCAGATAAGCTAGCCACAATAAACCCTGCCTATTCAAATAAGGTTGACAAAACTCACCTCTATAATCCCAAGTTTCATCTACATGCCCTAGATTATAGATTACGAAGACTTACAGATACGGCAGCTATGCGAATTAGAGGTTACATTAAAAAAGGAGTTCCAAGCTATCAAGCTTTCTTAAAAGTACAAACTCATTTATTAGAAGTGGGAAAAGCATATAGTGAGGTGTTAGCAATGAAATGGTACTACGAGTTTGCGGCTACGGTTCCTGAAGGAAAGTACAATGATTTAATATATCAATTGGGAGCCTTACATGGACTAGCCATAATCAGGAAAGATGCAACTTGGTATCTAGAGCAAGGTTATTTAAGTAGTACAAAATCAAAAGCGATTCGACAACGCGTAGAACGCCTGAGCACAGAACTTAGACCACATGCAAACTCTTTAGTGAAAGGCTTTGGAATTCCAGAGCACCTTCTTACTGCGCCTATTGCAAATTAATTCTCTTTTTTGATAAGCTGCGAGGTATCTAAAAATTCCAAGATTGTAATTTTAGGGTCTCCATAAAGATAGGTTTTTGAGTTACCCCTGGATTTAAGCTCTAATTCTCGAAAAGCATTAATACGTGCACTAGAAGATTCTTCAATTTGGATTTTAGCAGTACCTGATTCCAGCTTTTGGCCAATAAATTTGGTATTATTATACATTTTTAGGCTCAAGGAATCAGTAGTACCTTCCATATCCAGTGATGCCGTATTTAATAATTCTATATTCTTAGCACTACTAACGGAATAAATAGCTGCATCTGATCGGTGCTTAAGGCTTACATTTAAAGAATCTACATCTAAGTTAAAATCTCCACTGCTGTTGTCTTCCATATTTAAACTGGCAATAAAAGCACTTGCTTTTAATGACAATTTTGAAGGCCCAAAAGTATTTACATATAAATTATCCGTGGATAATACATCTAACATTGTTATTCTTCCGTCACGTTGCGTAATAGCCTTTAGTTCCTTGTAATTTACGGTAATCTCCAGTTTCTTTTTGGAAGTAATCGTATAAAACGAAGAGATTACCAAAGTACTATCCTCTACTTTAAATTTTAAAACATCAATCAAATTATCATCTGCGGTAATTTCATAACCCTCACCAAAAGATTTTTTTAATTGAATATCTAAATTATCATTTAACTCTACCGCATTAAATGCGGGCAAATCTTCTCTAACTTCAGTTACAGAGCGATTTCCTTTAATTTTAGGTTTGCGCTGTGCAGTTGTCAAAATAGGAAGGCATACTGCTATAATAATGACTAGTTTTTTCATATTCTTAAAGTTAATTCTCATTCTAAAATTTAGACACACTTTTTCTAAAAAGTCATCTTGCTTAAGATAACAAGAAAAATCTATGCCAAATTAACCAAATAAAAAACCCAACTTTAAAAAGTTGGGTTTTTTATATTTTATAAACAGAGAAAATTTAATGATTCATCTCCTCTTCATCATCTTGTAACGGAATATGTTGAGGCACATAATCTTGACCTTTTATAATGTATTCTCCATTTTCATACGTTTTACTGTAGTCATACGCCCAACGGTGTACTTCAGGAATTGGACCATCCCAGTTACCGTGGATATGCTTCACTTCTGCTGTCCATTCTAATGTATTAGACTTCCAAGGGTTTTTAGGTCCTTTCTTTCCGTAGAAAATACTTCTTACAAAGTTGTATACAAATACTAACTGAGCAGCGCCGGCTATCAATGCAAATACAGTCATTAGTACTTGAACATCAGTTAACTCATCAAACATAGGGAATGCTGTATTCTCATAATACCTACGAGGAACACCAGCCATACCAACAAAGTGCATAGGGAAGAAAACCCCATAGGCACATATTGCAGTCACCCAAAAGTGGACATAGCCCAAGTTCTTATTCATCATACGTCCTTGGAACATTTTAGGGAACCAATGATAAACACCTGCAAAGAGTCCATACAATGCTGAAATACCCATCACCAAGTGGAAGTGAGCTACAACAAAATAAGTATCATGAACATTAATATCCAATGCACTATCCCCAAGAATAATCCCTGTAAGTCCACCTGTAATAAAAGTTGATACCAATGCTATAGAAAATAACATAGCAGGATTGAGCTGAAGGTTTCCTTTCCAGAGTGTGGTTATGTAATTAAATGCTTTTACCGCCGAAGGAATAGCAATTAATAATGTTGTAAATGTGAATACGGACCCCAAGAATGGGTTCATTCCAGAAATAAACATATGGTGACCCCAAACTATAGTTGAAAGGAAAGCAATTGCCAAAATTGAGGCCACCATTGCACGATAACCAAAAATTGGTTTTCTAGCATTAGTAGACATTACTTCAGAAGTAATACCTAAAGCCGGCAATAGTACGATATAAACTTCAGGGTGTCCTAAGAACCAAAATAAGTGCTCATATAATACTGGTGAACCACCTTGGTAATGTAACACCTCTCCTTGTATAAAAATATCAGATAAGAAGAATGAAGTTCCAAAACTTCTATCCATTATTAACAATAAAGCCGCTGACAGCAATACTGGGAAAGAAATTACACCTATAATAGCTGTTACAAAAAACGCCCATATTGTTAATGGAAGTCTTGTCATAGACATTCCTTTAGTACGTAAATTGATTACTGTTACTATATAATTTAAAGAACCTAATAAGGATGATGCAATAAAAATAGCCATTGATACCAACCATAGGGTCATACCCATACCAGAACCTGGTTGGGCCATAGGCAATGCGCTAAGCGGTGGATATATAGTCCAACCTGCAGCTGCCGGTCCTGCCTCAACAAATAAGGAAATAACCATGATTACTGCAGACACAAAGAACATCCAAAAAGAAAGCATGTTCAAAAAGCCAGATGCCATATCTCGCGCACCAATCTGTAATGGAATTAATAAATTACTGAAAGTACCACTCAATCCAGCTGTAAGCACAAAGAATACCATAATGGTACCGTGCATGGTTATCAAGGCCAAGTAAACATCAGCATCCATTACTCCTTCAGGAGCCCATTTTCCTAACAATCCTTCAAAAATCGAAAAAGATTCCCCCGGCCATGCCAATTGCATTCTAAACATCAATGACATTGCAATACCTATAAAGCCCATAATCAAAACACCTGTTATAAGATATTGCTTAGCAATCATCTTATGATCTTGACTAAAGATATATTTGGTTACAAAAGTTTCTTTATGATGATGTCCATGATCATCGTGTGCGTGATCGTCAACTTGTGCGTTTGCTACTGCAGACATAATCGAATAATTTTTTAATTTATTATTTTTCTTTTTCTAGCCTTATCTTATTGAACAGGCAAAACGGTTTCTGCAAATGTTTTCTGACTCTTCATCCATTCATTGTATTCTTCCTCAGTCTCTACAATAATTTTCATCTGCATGTTGTAATGTGATGTGCCACAAATTTTGTTACATAGTAGAATGTAATCAAACTCCCATGGGTCGTTATTAGGTATCCCTTTAGCAGCTTTTTCAGCTCTAATAACATTTGTTCTCTTTACTTTATCAACCACTTCTGGGTTTAATCTCATTTGCTCTGTAGTAATTGTAGGCGTGAATGAAAATTCTGTTACCATACCAGGCACACAGTTCATTTGCGCTCTAAAATGCGGCATGTATGCTGAATGCAAAACATCTTGAGAACGCATGTAAAAATTTACCTTTCTACCTACTGGTATATGTAATTCTTTTACAATAACATCATCTGTTGCATTTGGGTCAGCCTCATCAAGACCCATTACGTTTGCTCTATTAATATCTATTAAACGAACACTTGCATCGCCCAAGACGTTATCCGCACCCCCATATCTTGCAGTCCAATTAAACTGTTGTGCATATAACTCAACAATTAATGGGTCATCATCTTCATTTACATCCATGATGTTTGTCCATGAATATAAACCCCATATGATTAAACCAGCTAGTACTACTACAGGAATTATTGTCCATATAAACTCTAAACGGTCATTATCTGCATAGAACAATGCTTTCTTACCTTCTTCACCTCTGTACTTGTATCCAAAATAATGCAATAAGGCTTGCGTAATGGTTTGCACAAAAAAGATAACAGCAAATGAAACCCACATTAATTGGTCATATCCTGGTCCATGCTCTGAAGCCGCTTCTGGCAATAAAAATTTAGAATATTTTACAAAGCTAAAAATGGTTATTGCATAAATAAAAATCAAAAATGCAAACAGCAAATATCCTTGATTCTTATTATCTGTATCATTAGCTATTTGAGCCCTTGAAGCGTCAGCTTTCAATTGTGACAATTCAAATATTTTGCCCATTTGCCAGATTGCAATGGCCACTAAAACTAGAACTGTTAATATTAATAATGTCGTCATTCTTTAACTACTTTCTCTTTCGAATTTTAGTAATGGAAATGTCTACTTTCCTCTATGAATGGGTTACGTTTTGGTGTCAATTCTTCTTTTGTTAAAGCATTGAATACGTAATAAATAAATAACCCAGCAAAAAATAATATTCCTCCAATTTCTGGAACACCCAAATACCATTGATCACCAACAGTAGCAGGCATTACCATATTAAAGATATCCATATAATGTCCAAATAAAATCACTATCCCTGCCATAACAACAAACCAGTTGACACGTTTGTAATCACTATTCATTAATACAAGTAATGGAAAAATAAAGTTCATTGCCAACATACCAAAGAATGGCAACTTGTAATCTTCTATACGAGTTACAAAATAAGTTACCTCTTCAGGAATATTAGCATACCAAATCAACATAAACTGGCTAAACCATAAGTACGTCCAGAAAATGCTAATACCGAACATGAACTTAGCCAAATCATGAATATGGCTATTATTTACCTCTGGTAAATATCCTTTAGATTTTAAGTAAATAGTAATCAATGCAATTGTAGTAATCCCAGAAACGAACATACTAGCAAATACATACCAACCAAACAATGTACTAAACCAATGCGGATCTAAACTCATAATCCAATCCCAAGACATCATAGACTCAGAGATTAAATAGAACACTAAAAATGCCGCAGAAACTCTAAAGTTCTTTTTAAAATTAGAATTATCATCAGCTTGATCTTGTGCTAGTGATAGTTTCCTAGAATATTGTCTATAGGCAATCCAACCTCCTAAGAAGATAGCCGCTCTTATTAAAAAGAACGTAGGATTTAAATACCCTTTTTTTCCTTGCAACAACTTATCATGTGCAACAACTTCAGGGTCTACCCATGTGAACATATGATTCATATGCAACACAGATAAAAGTAATATAACAAATACTATAATTCCACCTGGTACTATATAAGAAGTAATCCCTTCCATCACTCTAAACAACAATGGCGACCAACCTGCTTGTGCCGCTCTTTGAATTGCATAGAAGGCTAATACCCCTAATGAAATCATAAAGAAAAAGAATGCCGCAACATATAAAGCAGACCATGGTCTGTTTTGTAGTTGATGTAATACATGCTCATCATGTGAAGCGTCATGCCCAGCTTCATGGTTTTTGTCAGTAGCATCTGAATCACCATGACTATCTGCTGTTGCAGTATGCCCAGATTTTTCCATATAGTCCTCCTCATGCTCAGTACCATGAGAAGCTTCTTCTCCGTGACCACCACCATGTCCATCACCGTGAGCAGCAGCCACCATTTCTTTTGCTTCTTCCACAGTACTTGGAGCACTTAAAAATCCAGAAATAAGGCAAATTGCACCAACCACCATTAAGACAATGGAACCAATTTTTAATCTATTTGAAAACGTGTACTTCATTATAGTTTTCTTATTTTGAAAGGTCTCCTTTTAATTTCATTACATATTCGGCAACTTGCCAAAGTTCCTCTTCACTACTCAATTGAGCAGCATAAGAACCCATGGAATTTAGACCATAATACATAGTGTGATAGGTGCTACCCACACTGATGTTTCTTGCAACATCATCATAACTAGGAACACCTAAAATCTTTTCTTGCTTTACTAACCATCCTTGTCCATCACCTTTGTTTCCATGACAGATAGCACAATAAACAGCATATAACTCAGCTCCTTTTGCCAAATTCTCTTCTGTATTTAAAGAATCAAGAGGGCTAGACATTGCTCTAGCCAACTCTTTACCCTCAGGTGAATTGTCATATTCAAATGGCAGCCAGTTTCTTGAAATCGTATTTGCAGGTGGGAGCATAGCTTCAGTCCCTTCAGGAAATAAACCGTTATCCACTCCTGCATAAGTTTCATACCCTACACCTTCATACATGTTGGGCATATACTGGTAATTAGGTGAATTCTTGTCTGCACAAGAAGTCACACTACCAACTAGTAGTATTGCAAAAACTATTTTTACGAATTGCTTCATGCTATTCATCCTTTTCTGTAACTGTTACTTCAATTGCTCCGGTATTAAGCAATAAATCTTTTAATTCCTTTTCATTTCCATGCACGCCAACCTCCATTAAAAAAAGGTCATCTGTAGTTCTCTTGTCCGGATTTTCAGCTTTTTTAAAAGGCCACATTCTACTTCTTAAATAAAAAGTAATAACCATTAAGTGAGCTGCAAAGAATACTGTTAATTCAAACATAATAGGAACAAACGCCGGCATGTTCTCCAAATAACTAAAACTTGGTTTACCACCAATATCTTGAGGCCAATCTTGTATCATGATGTAATTCATCATAACAATTGCAACCGTTAATCCTAAACAACCATACATAAAAGATGTGATGGCAATACGTGTATCTGCAAGACCCATAGCCTTGTCTAGACCATGCACTGGAAACGGTGTATAGACTTCTTCTATATGATGATGAGCTGCACGAACTTCTTTGACAGCATGCATCAATATGTCATCGTCGTTGTAAACTGCATGTATAACTTTTGATGCCATAATTACTTATTATTTAGTTTTTTCGCCTGACCAGCCCAATCGTCACGTTGCGCACGACCAGGGAACTTTTCAGTAATCGAATCCAATAAATCGTATTCACTTTTTGTCATTTTACTCACCTGAGCAAAAGTGAATATTCCAATTTGATTTAAGACTTGTTCCATTTGAGGACCAACTCCTTTAATTTTTTGTAGCTCATCTGCAGTATCTGTTTCTGGATTAAAAGAACCTAGCTTATCCATTAAAGCTGAAACCTTCTCATCTTTGTTCCCTTCAACCGCAGGAGCAGGAGTTGCTTTTTTTACAGTGCCTTTTGGCATTTCATATAAGGGCTTACCTGAATCTCTTAGCTTCTTATACTTAGAACCAGATGCTTTTAAGATAGATTTAACCTCAGCTTGCGCAATTACAGGGAATGTTCTAGAGTATAATAAGAATAGTACAAAGAAGAATCCTATGGTACCTATAAATATTCCGATGTCTACAAATGTTGGTGAGAACATCGTCCATGAAGACGGCAAATAATCTCTATGCAAAGAGGTTACAATAATAACGAAACGCTCAAACCACATTCCTATGTTTACCACAATAGAAATAAAGAAGGAGAACATAATACTTGTACGCAGTTTTTTAGACCACATAAATTGAGGGGAAAATACGTTACAAGTCATCATTGCCCAATATGCCCATGCATAAGGACCAGTTGCGCGATTTAAGAATGCATATTGTTCATATTCAACACCAGAATACCACGCAATAAACAGCTCAGTGATGTAAGCACAACCTACAATAGAACCTGTTATCATGATAACGATATTCATTAACTCTATGTGTTGCACTGTGATATAGTCTTCCAAACTACACACTTTACGCATGATGATTAAAAGTGTATTCACCATGGCAAAACCAGAGAAAATTGCACCAGCAACAAAGTAAGGTGGAAAAATAGTGGTATGCCAACCTGGAATGACCGAAGTTGCGAAGTCAAAAGATACAATGGTGTGCACAGAAAGTACAAGTGGTGTAGCTAAACCAGCTAATACCAATGAAACTTCTTCAAAACGCTGCCAATCTTTTGCACGACCAGTCCACCCAAAACTTAATAGACTATATATTTTCTTCTGGAATGGTTTAACAGCTCTATCTCTAATCATTGCAAAATCTGGCAATAGACCTGTCCACCAGAAAACCAATGAAACAGATAAATAGGTAGAAATTGCAAATACATCCCAAAGCAATGGAGAATTAAAGTTTACCCATAGAGATCCAAATTGGTTTGGAATTGGCAATACCCAATATGCTAACCAAGGACGACCCATGTGAATTATTGGGAAAAGACCTGCTTGGATTACCGAGAAAATTGTCATAGCCTCCGCAGAACGGTTAATCGCCATTCTCCACTTTTGACGGAAGAGTAACAATACTGCTGAAATTAATGTTCCTGCGTGACCAATACCTACCCACCAAACAAAGTTAGTAATATCCCAAGCCCAGTTAACGGTTCGGTTTAAACCCCAAACTCCAATACCCGTAGAAATGGTATATATGATACAACCGATACCCCAAAGAAATGCTATCAAAGCAATGGAAAAAACTATCCACCATTGTTTGTTGGCCTTTCCCTCTACAGGACGAGCTATATCAACAGATACATCGTGATAGCTTTTATCGCCAGTTACCAGGGGTTTTCGTATAGGTGCTTCGTAATGCGCCATAATATCTATTCTAGTTTCTTGCTTATTCTTTGGTTATGCCTCGTTTGTATTTCTCACTTTAACATGGTAGAACACATTTGGTTTTGTTCCTACATGCTCTAACAAGTGGTACATTCTATCATCTTCTTTTAACTCGGCTATTTTACTCTCTTTATCATTAATATCTCCAAATACCATAGCTCCACTGCTACATGCAGAAGAACAAGCAGTCTGGAATTCTCCGTCCTTAACTTGTCGACCGTCCCTTTTAGCATCCAAAATAGTTTTTTGCGTCATTTGAATACACATAGAACATTTTTCCATTACCCCTCTAGAACGTACGTTAACATCAGGATTGATAACCATCTTTCCTAAATCGTTGTTCATGTAGTAATCGAATTCGTCGTTATTATTATATAAGAACCAGTTAAATCGTCTTACTTTATAAGGACAGTTGTTAGCACAATATCTGGTACCTACACATCTGTTATACGCCATATGGTTCTGACCTTGACGAGAATGCGCTGTTGCAGCAACAGGACAAACAGTTTCACAAGGTGCGTGATTACAATGCTGACACATTACAGGCTGGAATGCTACTTGAGGATTAGCAGATGGATTCTCCATCTCACCAAAACCGCCTAAAGAACCATTATCACCCCAAAGTCCATCTAAATTATCTTTCTTCTCATTATCCCCTTCAAAAGTGTCTTCCGAAGAATAATACCTATCTATACGTAACCAGTGCATATCACGTGAACGACGTATCTCTTGTTTACCAACTACCGGTACATTATTCTCTGCATGACAAGCGATAACACAAGCACCACAACCGGTACACGCATTTAAATCGATTGATAAGTTAAAATGATGTCCTATAGAACGATCAAACTCTTGCCATAAATCTACCTCTGGCGAGGTAACTGGAGTTTCTTGATGATTTAAAGAAACCTCCGGCATTGGATTCCATTCGTGGTGATCTTTAGTGTTGAAAATCTCCAAAGTAGTTTCTTTGATGATATCCCCCCGCCCCATTAAGGTATTGTGCAATTGAATACAAGCAAATTCATGTATCCCTTCGGCTTTAGAAATTGAAACCGACTGCACATTATTAAAGTTTTTATATAATTGAAATGCGTTGACACCTGTCTGCATCTCTTCTTTCATACCAGCACTTTTGCCATATCCAAAGGAAAGCCCTATAGTTCCTTTAGCCTGACCAGGCTGAATGATAACGGGAACATTTTCTAAAGTGGTACCATCTACAGTTACATTTGCGTAACTACCGTCTAATCCACCATTAGCCACATTATAATTTTCAAATTTCCCTTCAGCATCAGCCTTGGAAATAGTAATGTAGTTATCCCAAGAAACTCTAGTAATAGGATCAGGGAATTCTTGTAACCATGGATTATTAGCTTGTTTACCATCGCCCATCCCTACTTTAGAATACAATAGCAACTCCATATCTCCAGAAGTTGTGTTTGCTAAAGTTCGAATTGCAGAAGCAATTGGAACGGCGGAAGAAACTTCTTCAGCCTCTTCATCAGAAACGGAAGCAGTAGTTGCAGCAGTTTGCTCACTATTTGAAACTATAGGCATAGAAAAAACACCATCTTGTAATGTTTTGTTCCAACTAGCACCATTTAAAATTGAAGTTGTCCAATTCTCTTTGATGTACTCGTAATATGTTTTATCACTACCCATCCATGTTAATAAACAAGACTGAAACTGTCTGGTATCAAACAATTCTCGAATAGCAGGTTGCATTAAAGCAAAATGTCCTTTTTTCATCTCTAAATCACCCCAAGACTCTAAGAAATGAGAGGCAGCAGCAATAGAACCTACAGCTTGCGCTGTTTCATCATTATTAAAAGAACAACTCACCGACAATCCTACTTTACCCAATCCTTCAACAAAATCTGAAGCATTTGGCAAAGAATACACTGGGTTAACCCCATCAATCAATACAGCACCAACACGTCCAGCTTTCATATCAGCAATTAACTTATTGACTTTAGCCGTACTTCCTCGACGAATATATTTAGGGCTTTCTGTATCAAAAGCCTCACTTTGCAACAACTTATTAATAGCTAAAACTACCGTTTGAGCATTTTCATCATTCAAACCACAAACTACGACTGCTTTGCTTCCAGCTTTCTTTACCTCTTTGGCAATTTGAGCAACTACAGCATCGATATCTGAACTCCCCCCAGCAACATTGCTTCCATTTAATTTACCATACAATTTTGCTAAAGCAACCTTTAACTCAGATGGTTTCATTGGAACTCTTCTATCAGCATTTGCTCCCGTAAGAGACATGTTTGATTCTAAATGGATATGACGAGACATTTTACCATGGTGTGGCACTTTTGCTTTCGAATAAGCAGAATCATACCCACCACCTTGCCAATCCGCAAGGAAATCTGCTGCGAAAGAAACAATAAGTTCCGCTTTATCAAAGTGGTAATCAGCTAAAGCTCTTTCGCCATAAGCTGCTTCAAAAGCATTTAAAGCCGCATCTTCCGAAATAGCGTCATAAACCACATGGTTTACATTACCATAAGCAGCAGTAAATTCTTCAATTAATTTATGAGTTGATGGACTTGCATAGGTTTGCGTCAACAAAGCAATTTGCTTTCCTGAGTTTTTAGCAGCAGTTAAACCACCTTTTACTCTATTATCTAAGTCCTCCCAAGATATAGCTTCACCATTTGCAGTGGGTCCTTGGATCCGCGTACTATCATATAAACCAAGAACGGAAGCATTTACTCTTGCGTTTGCACCGCCGTTAACCTTAGCCCTATCGTTATTTTCAATCTTAATTGGACGACCTTCTCGTGTTTTAACCAAAACACTAGCAAAGTCAAATCCATCAGCAATTGCAGTAGCATAATAATTAGCTACACCTGGTACAATATTTTCAGGTTGAACCACATAAGGAAGCGATTTATGTACCGGCCCTTCACATGCTGCCAAAGAAGCAGCAGCTGTACTAAAGCCTACATATTTTAAGAAATCCCTTCTATTTGTAGATGATTCAGACAACGTTTCTTTATCGCCTAAAAACTCATCAACAGGAATTTGCTCCGTAAACTCGTTCTGTTTTAGCGTCTCAACAATGGAATCGTTCGGATTTAACTCCGCTTCACTTTTCCAATATTTTTTGTTTGATGCCATATGCTTTATTGAAATAACTTCTTTTTTATTAATAGTGGCACTTACCACATTCTAATCCACCCATTTGAGCCGCCGTCAATTTCTCTACGCCATACTTCTTTGAAAGCTCTTCATGAATTTTTTCATAATATGCATTATCCGCCACTTGAACCTCAGTCTCTCTGTGACAGTTAATACACCAACCCATGGTTAAAGGAGAATATTGATACATTACTTCCATCTCCTCAACTGGACCGTGACAAGTTTGACATTCAATCTTACCAACAGTAACATGCTGTGAGTGATTGAAATAAGCAAAATCTGGAAGGTTATGAATTCTAACCCATTCTACAGGTTGCGATTCTCCAGTATATTGCTGACTTTCCTCATCCCATCCAACAGCTTTGTATAACTTCTTTATTTCTTTAGTATAGAATTCATTGGTATACCCCGCCGCCAAATCATCTGCACTTGGACCATCAACAGGACCTTTGTACTCATAAATTGATTTATGACAGTTCATACAAACATTCAATGCAGGAATCCCAGAGTGTTTAGACACTCTTGCAGAAGAGTGACAGTACTGACATTCAATTTTATTTACTCCAGCATGTATTCTATGAGAATAATGAATAGGCTGCACTGGAGCATACCCTTGGTCTATACCAATCTGCGACATCCAGCTATATGCAAAATACGCACTCCCTAATAAGAATACAATTACCGTACAGAATATTAAAAACTGATTTTGAGCAAATGCTTTCCAAATTGGTGTTCTTTTCTCAGCAGCATCTTTTACAACTTGAACTCCATTAGCTTCAGCAATTTTGCGCAATGTATTGTTCACTAAAAACAACATTATCACAAGCAAGCCAAAAACTAAAGCTAAAGCACCTAAAATTATTTCATTTGAGACTCCACCATTGCCAGATTCACCTCCACCATTACCAGTAGCAACTACAGCAGTTTTTGGCGCGGGTGCAGGAGCAGCCGTATAAGCTAAGATGTTATCAATATCAATATCCGACAAGGTAGGAAAGGCCGTCATTGCCGTTTGATTGTACTCGTTGTATATCTTATTTGCATAAGCATCACCAGAAGCAATAACCCCTGCGCTATTTCTTATCCAAGCAGACAACCATGTCTTGTCTAATCCTTCATCTTCTGCAAGTCTTGCTTCAACATTACGTAATGCAGGGCCCGTCATTTTTCTATCCAAAGCATGACAAGATGCACAATTGACATTAAAAATTTTCTTTCCCTCAACAGGGTCGCCTCCCAAATCAGCAGCTTCTTCAGCAGGAGCAACTTCGGTGGTAGCATCTTCTTGAGAATATGTTGAAAATGAAATTAGTTGGAGAACTAATAGTAGACTAAGGCTAAAAAAACTTGAAAATTGAATGCGGTTCAAAACCTGTTTCATATTATCTTAATTGCTATCAGAATTTTGGCACGATATTTCCTATTGATACTGTGAGAGTTAAGCTCTAGCGTGCTTCAAATTGGATACAAAAATACGACACAGCTTGGTTTTTTAAAATGTTAAGGGATTTATAATATCTAATTTATAAACATTCTAAATAAAGTGAATGTAATTTGTTTAAAAGAGAAAAAATTACATTTGTATTAATGACAGTTACACTATAACACACAACACATGAAAACCCCTATACTAACAATACTTCTATTACTTTTTTCCTTTTTCAGCTTTAGCCAAGAAGGAACAATAACGATTGAACAAGACCCTAAAATTGACCAACTTGTAGAAATCTATAAAGACGCAAATACCAATTCTGGTTACTACCAAATTCAGGTTGGTTTTGGGAGACACCAAGAAGCTCAAAATTTAAAATCTAAAGTTGATATTGATTTCCCAGGGTGGTTTTCAAAAATTGATTTTAAAGAACCTACCTATAGAGTTAGATTAGGGAAGTTTAAAACAAAAATGGAAGCACAACGTAGACTTATTAAGGTAAGAAAGAAATACCCCAACGCATTTCTTTTACCTCAAAAAATTAATTCTTAAAGATTATAGCTTTTTCTTAACTGCTACTTCTTGGAATGCTTCTACAATATCCAATTCTTTGATGTCATTGTAGTTTTTAACCTGCAATCCACAGTCATAACCCTTGGCAACTTCTTTCACATCATCTTTAAAACGTTTTAAAGAAGCAAGTTCACCTGTGAAAATTACCACTCCATCGCGTATTAATCTAATCTGAGAGTTTCTAAAGATTTTACCAGTGGTTACCATACACCCAGCAATTGTTCCAATCTTAGAGATTTTGAAAGTTTCCCTAATTTCCGCAGTACCTGTGATTTCTTCTTTAATTTCAGGAGAAAGCATTCCTTCCATCGCATCCTTCAAGTCATTGATGGCTGCATAGATGATAGAATACATTCTGATATCGATTTCTTCCTTATCTGCAATTTCACGGGCATTACCCATTGGTCGTACATTGAATCCAATAATAATTGCATCAGAAGCGCTAGCCAACAATACATCAGATTCTGTAATAGCACCAACACCTTTATGGATAATGTTTACCTGAATCTCGTCTGTAGATAGTTTTTGGAAAGAATCTGTTAATGCTTCAACCGAACCATCAACATCACCTTTTAATATAATATTCAATTCTTGGAAATCACCTAACGCAATACGTCTACCAATTTCATCAAGCGTAATATGTCTTTGTGTTCTTACAGATTGCTCACGTTGTAATTGAGAACGTTTTGTTGCAATAGTTTTTGCTTCTCGCTCATCATCCAACACATTAAACTTATCTCCCGCCTGTGGAGCGCCATCTAAACCTAATATAGAAACCGGAGTCGCTGGTCCAGCTTCTTTAATAGTTTTACCTCGCTCATCTTGCATCGCCTTCACCTTACCACTAGTAGTTCCAGCTAAAACGTAATCTCCAACCTTAAGCGTACCTGCTTGCACTAAAATAGTAGAAACATAGCCTCTACCTTTATCTAGAAATGCCTCAACCACAGTTCCATTTGCCAACTTATCCGGATTCGCTTTCAACTCTAATAACTCAGCCTCCAGCAATACTTTTTCAAGTAAATCCTTAACACCTTCGCCTGTTTTAGCAGAAATGTCATGAGATTGTATTTTACCACCCCAGTCTTCTACCAATAAATCCATTTGTGCCAATCCTTCTTTAATCTTATCGGGATTTGCTGTAGGTCTATCAATTTTATTAATTGCAAATACTATTGGCACACCCGCAGCTTGAGCATGACTGATAGCCTCTTTTGTTTGCGGCATAATATCATCATCTGCTGCTACAACAATAATAGCAATATCTGTAACCTGAGCACCTCTAGCACGCATCGCCGTAAATGCCTCGTGACCAGGAGTATCTAAGAATGCGATTTTTTGTCCATTCTCTAATGTAACCCCATAAGCCCCAATGTGCTGGGTAATACCACCACTCTCTCCTGCAATTACATTTTCTTCACGGATATAATCTAGAAGCGAAGTTTTACCATGATCTACGTGGCCCATTACGGTAACAATTGGCGCACGCTCCTTTAAATCTTCTGCCTTATCTTCTTCAACCTCAATAGATTCCTCTATTTCTGCTGTAACAAACTCTACCTCGTACCCAAACTCTTCCGCAACAATGGTAAGTGTTTCTGCATCTAATCGTTGGTTCATCGTCACCATCATCCCTAGAGACATACAAGCAGAAATAATATCTGTAGTGGAGACACTCATCATAGTGGCCATCTCATTAGCAGTAACAAACTCCGTTACTTTTAATAGCTTACTTTCTAATTCTTGCTGTTCAAGATCTTTCTCTGTCTGTTGACGGTGTTGATCTCGTTTATCTCTTCGATACTTAGCTCCTTTTTTCCCTTTATTCGATTTACCTTGGAGTTTCTCCAATGTCTCTCGAACCTGCTTTTGTACTTCTTCCTCTGTAGGCTCAACTTTTGGAATTGAATTTGGTCTTTGACCGCCTCTTCCACGATTAGCAGCTGGACCAGTACCTTTTTGCCTTGGAGCACCGCCTGTATTTTTATTACTTACAATACGCCTTCTCCTTTTTTTACGGTCAGCAGCAGCATTAGCGTCAGCCTTTTTAGGCTCTTCTTTCTTTTTCTTAGGTTTTTGAAACTTAGTTAAGTCAATCTTATCACCTGTAATCTTAGGACCAGATAGCTTCTTATATTGAGTCTCAATAGTTTCTGGAGCAGCGTTCTCTTCTGCGTTTTCAACCTCAGGTTCAGTTTCTTTAACTGGAGCTTCTTTTTTAGGAGTCTCTTTCTTAGTTTCTTTAACCGGAGCTTCTTTTTTTACCTCTTTTTTAGCTACTGGTTCAGCTTTAACTTCTTTAGGAGCTTCTTCTGCTTTTGGTTTTTCAGGTTCCGGAGTCTCTTCTTTTACTTTTGGTTTTTTATCTAAATCGATTTTACCAACCGTTTTGGGTCCAGAAAGTTCTGCTTTTGCCTTGATAACTTCTTCGGAAGCAGCTTGCCTTCTTTCTCTTGCTAGCCTGCGCTCCTCTTGTTCGCGTTCCTGTTGAAGTCTAAGTTCTTCTTTTTCCTTTTGCTTTTCTTCTGCAACTTCTTTTGAAGCTACCTTTTTACTCTTATCTGTTTGAAATTCATCCAACAGCACCTGATATACTTCATCAGTGATTTTAGTTGTTGGTCTTGCTTCAACATCATGTCCTTGCGATGCTAAATGATCAACAGCCCTGTCTAATGAAATATTCAATTCCCTTAGAACTTTATTTAATCGTATTGTTGGATTTCCTCCCATAAATAGTTTCCTATTCCTTTATAATTCGTGCAAATATAATCTAATCTTCAAACTCTGATTTAAGAATACGCACCACTTCTGCTACCGTCTCTTCTTCTAAATCAGTACGCTTTACCAAATCATCAGCATCTTGCTCTAGTACGCTACGCGCAGTGTCTAGACCAATCTTCTTAAATTCCTCTATTATCCAAGCATCTATTTCATCAGAGAATTCTGTTAATTCTACGTCTTCTTCTACACCTTCTCTAAATACATCTATCTCATAACCAGTTAATTGACCAGCCAATCGAATATTATGACCTCCACGACCTATAGCCTTAGAAACCTCTTCTGGCTTAAGATAAACCTGCGCCGTCATCTTTTCATCATTAAGCTTAACCGACGAAACGCGCGCTGGACTTAATGCTCTTGTTACCATTAACTGAGGATTACCCGTCCAGTTAATAACATCTATATTCTCGTTACCCAATTCACGTACGATACCATGAATTCTGGAACCTTTCATACCAACACAAGCTCCAACTGGGTCAATTCTATCATCATAAGAATCTACAGCAACCTTTGCTTTTTCCCCTGGAATTCTAACCGCTTTCTTAATAGTAATTAAACCATCGAAAACTTCTGGAATTTCCTGAAAGAACAATTGCTCTAAAAATTTAGGCGAAGTTCTAGACATTAGAATAGCTGGCTTGTTACCCTTTAACTCTACACTTTCAATAATCCCGCGAACATTATCTCCTTTTCTAAAGAAATCTGAAGGAATCTGTTTTTCTTTAGGCATAATAATTTCATTACCCTCATCATCTAACAAAATAATTGCTTTGTGACGAATGTGATGTACTTCAGCCGTATAAATTTCTCCTTCTAAATCTTTAAACTGCTTGTATATGGTTGTATTATCGTGTTCATGAATTTTAGAAATTAAATTTTGGCGAAGTGCTAAAATTGCACGCCTTCCTAAATCCATCAGTTTTACCTCCTCAGAAACATCTTCACCAACTTCAAAATCAGGCTCAATTTTCCTAGCTTCTGTTAATGAAATCTCCTCATTAGGCTCTTCAACTTCACCGTCTTCAACAACAATACGGTTTCTCCATATCTCTAAATCCCCTTTATCCGGATTAATAATGATATCGAAATTCTCATCAGAACCAAATTTCTTCTTTAATGCATTTCGGAATACATCTTCCAAAATTGCCATTAACGTTACTCTGTCTATAAACTTATCATCCTTAAACTCTGAAAAGGATTCAATAAGCGCCATGTTTTCCATTCTGGTCTACATTTAAAATTTTAATACAACTTTTGCCTCTTTTATATCAGAAAAAACAATTTCTTCCTTTTTCTGAACCGTATGCTTACCCTTACCAATTGGTTTAGGTTCCCGAGCCTTCCACTCTAGGGTAATAGACTCTTCTGTAGTAGCAGTTAAATTGCCTTCAAATGTTTCTTCCAAGGTCTTAACTTCTAACTTTCTACCAATATTCTTTTTATACTGTCGGGGAAGTACTAGCGGCGTTGTTGCGCCAGCTGATGTAACTTCCAAAGAAAAATCTTCTTCTTCCCTATCCAAATTATGTTCAATAGCCCTGCTAACTGCCATACAATCGCTAAGATTTACACCTTCATCACCATCCAAAATCACTCTTATTTTATTACCTCCATCTATCGTGAAGTCTATTAAGAAAAGTGATTTGTTCTCTTCTAATGCTTTATTTAAAAGCGCTGTAACCTTATCCTTAAACATAAATCTTAGTACTAAAAGAGGGGACTCGAAGTCCCCTCATGAATACTTAATATCCGCTCAGTGGTGCAAATATACAATGAATTATATAGTTTGCAAAATTGAACACCAAAACAAAAAATCCCAACAATTAAGTCAGGATTTTTAGCTTATTCTGTTGGCCCACAAGGACTCCCTTCGACTACGCTCAGGATAAACTTCTCGTCTTAAGCTATTCTTAAAAAGAAAAAATCCGACATCAAAAAGACATCGGAATTAGTTAAACTTTGTTGGCCCACAAGGACTCGAACCTTGAATGACGGTACCAAAAACCGGAGTGTTGCCAATTACACCATGGGCCAGTGCCTACTCTAACCAAACTTGCATTCGGTATTTAGAGGGTGCAAATTTAAAACAAACTTTTGTTTCGCCAAATAAATTCGTCACAATTAGAACTAAAACTAAGCAATATTCATGTTAAAGGTTTTTGAAAATTGCCTATACATCTCTTTTTTATTTGGTAATTTCGCCCCAATTCGTAAAGTACGTACTACATGTTTGCAGAAAAATTTGAGAAATGGGACACCATTTTAGGTTGGGTTGCTTTTTCAATTGCATTTATAACTTATTGTTTAACCGTTGAACCTACTGGTAGCTTTTGGGATGCGGGGGAATATATTACCACCTCAGCAAAACTTCAAGTTGGTCACCCTCCTGGGGCACCTTTATTGCAAATGATTGGAGCATTCTTTTCCATGTTTGCTTTTGGTGATACTAGTAAGGTAGCCTTAATGGTTAATGCAGTTTCTATAGTTTCAAGTGCATTTACAGTACTTTTTATGTTCTGGACCATTACGAATCTAACAAGAAAGCTAATTGTTAAAAAAGCAAGTCTATCGAACAGCAATGCAATTGCTGTTCTAGGAAGCGGTCTAGTAGGTTCTCTAGCCTTTACTTTTTCTGATAGTTTCTGGTTTAATGCCGTAGAAACGGAAGTATATGCTATGGCCAGTTTAATAATGGCATTATTGCTATGGTTAGGCTTAAAATGGACAGACACCCTTGAAGATGTTAGAGGCAATAGATGGCTACTCCTTATTTGTTTTGTGGTAGGACTTACATTTGGAATTCAATTTATGGGCTTTTTAGCAATTCCTTCCATAGGTTTACTATACTTCTTTAAGAAATACAAAAAGACCACGGTCAAGAATTTTCTGCTAGCCAATATCATTGTTGTAGCCATATTGATGTTAGTTTATAAATTTTCATTGACCTATGTACTTAAAGTCTTTGGATGGAGTGAAGTGTTCTTTATTAATGAAGTAGGCTTACCGTTTAACTCCGGTTCTATTATCATGGGACTACTCTTCATTGGAGTCTTTTACTTTGCACTTCGCTATACAAGAAAGAACAACTACCAAACAGCAAATACCATTGTGCTATGTTTTATGTTTTTAATTCTTGGCTTCTCCTCATGGCTAATGTTGCCAATACGAGCAAATTCGCAAACTGTAGTTAATGAAAATAACCCTGAGGATGCACGTTCCTTATTAGCATATTACAATCGAGAACAATACCCCGGTGTGGAAAGTCCGTTTTATGGCGCATACTACTCAGATACTTTTGCTCCTGCGGGAGAAGATAAAGATGATAAACCTAAATACGAGAAAGATAAAAAGCTTGGCAAATACGTAATCGTAAATAAGTACAAAAATGCACTACAGGGACCAAATGACAAACATGTAGGTCTTTTACCTCGACTGTGGAGTGACCAACATGCGGAAAACTACATGCGCTATTTTGACCGATTGGATTTTAAAATAAAACCACGTTATATTTCTGACAATCAATTACGCGATGCCGTAAAACAGTTTAGAGAATTAAATGCACAAGGAGAAATTGACACCGAACAGTACATACAGTTTTTAAGAAGCTTTAGTGAGTATATAGAAGTTTTACCCCCTTCGCTAGGACAGAACATTAAATACATGTTCGAATTCCAATTTGGTTATATGTACATGCGCTATTTTATGTGGAATTTTGTTGGAAGACAAAATGATGTACAAGGAAGGTATGATGATAATGGACATTGGCTCAGTGGGATTCCTTTTGTTGATAGTTTAAGATTAGGCAGCCAAGAGAATCTTCCAAGTGATGTTTTGGATAACAAGGCAAGAAACACCTATTTCTTTCTGCCCTTGCTTTTAGGAATTATAGGTCTTGTTTTTCAAATCTCTAGAAATCCAAAACAGTTTTGGGCATTCTTTGTTTTCTTTATGTTCACGGGTATTGCAATTCAATTTTATACAAATCCATATGTTTTTCAGCCTAGAGAAAGAGACTATTCCTTGGTTGGTTCATTCTATATTTTTGCACTTTGGATTGGTTTAGGTGTTTATGGGCTTTTTGAAGAGGTTAAAAAATTATTAAAACCTAAGTTATCTGCGCCGGTAGTTACCGTTTTATGCATACTAGCAGTTCCTTTATTAATGGCATACCAAAATTGGGATGATCATGATCGTTCTGGCAGATATACCGCAAATTCAACTGCAAAAGCCTATTTAGCATCTTGTCAAGAAGATGCTGGAGCTATTCTCTTTACTATTGGTGATAATGATACATTTCCATTATGGTATGTGCAAGAAATTGAAGAATACCGTACAGACGTTCGTGTAGTAAATACCAGTCTTTTCGCTACTGATTGGTACATAGACCAAATGAAACGAAAAGCCTATGAGAGTGACCCTATACCTTCACAACTAACTCATAATAAGTATAGCTATGGCACAAGAGATGCGGTATACTATCAAAAAGTTGATGAAGTATTTGGCAAGGCCATTTCAGAAAGCAGATGGAGCATTAAAGATTTTATGAATTGGATAGAAAGTGACAACGCACAGACAAAATTCCGATTTATTGTAGAAAAAGGCGGCGGAGATTTAAATGCTTACTCTGAAAGCAATTTGGATATTGTTTATTATCCTACAAACAAAATCCGAATTCCGGTTAACAAGCAGAATGTTTTAGCAAGCGGTTTGGTAAAGCAAAAAGATGCCGATTTAATTTTAGATTATATAGATATTGAACTTCCAAAAAGTGCGTTACCCAAAAACCGTATTTTAATGTTGGATATCATCGCCAATAACAATTGGGAAAGGCCTATCTATTTCTCCGGCGGAAGTTTTGATAATGCAGAATATATTTGGATGAAAGACTATTTACAATTAGATGGTCTTGTATACAAATTAGTCCCTATTAAAACTGAAAATGAAAGTCCATATGAAATGGGTCGTATTGATAGTGATTTAATGGAAGACATTGTAGACGGTTGGGAATGGGGCAATGCCGCAAGTTCAGATATCTATCATGACCCTCAAACCCGTTCGCAAGGACTCTCGTTTAGAGGTAATTTAGCGCGTCTAATGGAAACACAGTTGGCAGAAAATAAAATTGATGAAGCCAAAAAGACCATTAATATTGCCATGACCAATGTACCCTTTGAACACTATGGTTTTTATGCTTTTGTAGAACCTTTTGTGGACGGTTATTATAAAGTTGGCAATCAACAGAAAGCACGTGAACTTTTTGGAAAGCTTAGAACCGTTTACCAAGAACGCCTAGAATATTACGCAGGTATTCCTTTAGACGAGCAATACAATAAGATTGATGATATTCTTACAGATATGGAAGCCTACCGCAGAAATATCGACATTCTAATTAGGAATCGTGACAGGGATTTTGCAGAAAAGGAGACTTTAATTTTCAATGAGTACATTGATAAATTCACGCAATTTATTGGAGAAGAAGACCAAGAATATTTAAGTGAACCGCCTAGTGATGACCCAGATATGCAAGATACCATACCTTTAGATACCATTCCGGCAATTGAAGATAGTTCTTTAATTGAGTAGCAACAATAGGATATTCACTTAGTCTTTACGAATAAAAGTGACGTAACGAAATTCTATTGGCACCGCCAAAGGGTATAATACCCCGAGGCTTGCCTCGAAATTAAAAGTTTGTTTTCAAACGAATGCCTGGTATACCTACATCGAGGTAGTTTACTAATAGAAATCTCTAGCTAGTGTATTCACTAAGGATACCAATAAGCGTATTGGCATCTTGCTCACCACTTTGTCGCCAAACCATTTCACCTTTTTTATAAATCATTAAGGTGGGTAGTCCTTTGATGCGAAGTGCTTGTGAAAGTTCTTTATTCTTGTCAACATCAATCTTTATTACCTTGCCCTTGTCACCAAGTGCTGCAGCGACATCCCTAAGAACAGGATGCATTGAAGTTGATTGTTCGTTCCAGTCAGCATAAAAATCTAATAATACTGGAATATGTAAGTCTATAAGTTCACCAAATTTAGACATGGCAAATAGGTTATGTTTCGAATCAAAAGTAAGAAAATTTGTTAAAGTAATGCATCAAGTCAATGCTTTACAACCCTGATTTAAGGTTAAATTCACGTTAAACCTTTCTTTTTTAGGGTAATGACCGAAATTTCAGGCCAAATTCCAAAGCGTCCAGGATATCCAATAAACCCAAAACCTCTATTCACATTAATAAATTGTCCCAATTCTTTATATACTCCAGCCCAATATTTGTAGCGCCATTTTACAGGGCTCCATTTTATAAATCCTGGAATCTCCACCCCAAACTGCATCCCATGGGTATGTCCGCTTAAAGTCAAGTGAAAATGGTAATCGTCATTAATAACAACATCCTCCCAATGGGAAGGATCATGGCTCATCAAAATTTTAAAGTCATCCTTATGTATACCCTTTTTTGCTCGCTCCAAATCTCCAGCTTTTTTAAATCTTCCTCTACCCCAGTTTTCAACACCAAGCAATGCTATTTTCTCACCATCCCTTTCGAGGTATCTGTGAGAATCCAACAACAGGTCAAAACCCATGTTCTTCTGTAGGTCTTTCAATTCTTGTAGATTCTTTTCTTTGGCTTCATCACTCTCCCAACCAATATAATCTCCATAATCATGATTCCCTAAAACAGAATAAACACCATCTTTAGCACTTAATGTAGCAAACAAATCTGCCCAAGGTTCCATCTCTTCTGTTTTATTGTTTACCATATCACCGGTGAATAAAATCACATCACTTTTTTGCTCATTGATTAAATCAATTCCGTAAGCAACTTTCTTATGATTATCAAAACTTCCGCTATGCACATCGGAAATTTGAGTTATTTGATAACCATCAAAAGCATCTGGCAAATCATCAAACTCCAATTCATACTTAAGAACTTTATAATTGTACTTCCCTTTATACATGCCATACAACAACGCACCAAATGGTAATGCTGCTAAGCCTAAACCTATTGTGCTCACGAACTTCCTCCGAGAAGGAAAATAGTTGGTATTTCCTTCTGCTAGTCCATTAATTTTATTGTAGCCAAATGTGAAAAGACGCACTAAATCTTCCATTAAAAGAAAAAAGCCTAGCACTAATGCAAACATTAGAAAAGAGAAGAATACCCCTCCGGCAATAGCTGTTCCTGACTGCAACGCCTTTCCAGGAACATACTGCAATACTTTAATTATAAAAAGAGACAAAGCCCCAAGAAACAGAACAACGTACCCTATTTGAACCCACTGATTCTTAAACAAGGTTCTAAATCCTTGAAAGCCATAGACAGCAAGAATTATATAAATAATGCATAAAATGATAAGAAATCGAGACATGTATATTTTTTTACAAAGCTATTTTTTCTGAAAAAAGTACGAGCAGCTTTTGGAATTTATTTAACGCTCTGAACAATTTGACGAATAATGTCCACATTAGTTACAGCAATTTGATGTTCTTCTAAGTGTTTTTGAGAGTTCATAGGTATTTTACGATTCATAGAAACTTCATTCCCAAAAGTGGTCCCAGAAAGATGCACAGCTCTTAAACCAATTTCACTAAACTTATTTACATTACCTTGATTTACACCCGCTCCTGCCATTATAATACTTTTTTTAGCAACCGTATTTAATTCTGATAACAAATTAATCCCATTTTCTGCTGTTAAGTGTTTTCCGGAAGTTAAAATCGTATCTACTCCTATAGCTTCTAACTCCTGTAGGGCTTCTTTTGGATTCGGAAGCCAGTCAAAAGCCCTATGAAAAGTAAAATGTAACGATTTAGATAGTGTAACCAGTTGTTTAGTTCTTGCTATATCTAGAGTAGCATCCGCATTTAAAACTCCAGATACAATTCCATCAACACCAATTTTTTTACAAAATTTTATATCATTTAATACCACTTCAAATTCGGTATCTGTGTATGTAAAATGACCACTTCTAGGGCGAATTAATACATGAATAGGAATTGTTAATTTTTCTTTAACTGCAGAAATCAACCCAAAAGAAGGTGTAATTCCGCCAACACCTAACTCCGAACAAAGCTCAATCCGGTCAGCACCAGCTTTTTCAGCATTTAAAGCAGATTCTAAGGAATTCGCACAAACTTCAATGAGCATAGTCTTATATTTAGGTACTTGAAAATTATATGTAAAGCTACGTCAGTTCGAGTGAAATTCTACAAGAATTTTGTATCGAGAACCAGTGGCCTTTTTTAACCTTATTCTCGATACGTTCAACTAAGTTGAACACTCGAATTGACGGTTCAATTAAAAACGAAAAATATGAAAAGACGTAAGTTTTTAAAGAAATCTAGCTTAAGTACTGCTGGTATAATGGCAACACCAATTATTGCCTCTTGCAAAGACAATACAAAAACGGATAAGATTGCAACAATGCAAGAAGCTATTAAACCGATTGTTATCTGTACTTGGAATTTTGCCAATGCATCGGCAAAGGCTTGGCAAGTGCTAGATTCCGGAGGCAGTGCTTTAGATGCCATTGAGCAGGGTGTAATGGTAGAGGAAAATGATGTGGACAACCAAACCGTTGGAACTGGCGGAAGACCAGATAGAGACGGAAACGTTACTTTAGATGCCTGTATTATGGATAAGGATGCAAATTGTGGATCAGTACTGGCAATGCAAAACATAGCTAATCCTATTTCCGTAGCCCGAAAGGTAATGGAGAAAACTCCTCACATATTTTTAGCAGGTAAGGGTGCAGAACAGTTTGCTTACGAGCAAGGTTTTAAAAAAGTAAATTTATTAACCGAGAAGTCGAAACAAGAATGGCTAGAATGGAAAAAAAAGTCCCAATACGAAACTCCCATAAATATTGAAAATCATGACACTATTGGAATGTTGGCTATTGATAAAAACGGAGCTATCGCCGGCGGATGTACTACTAGCGGCATGGCGTATAAATTAGCTGGACGTGTAGGAGATTCCCCTATCATTGGTGCTGGCCTTTTTGTAGATAATGAGGTTGGAGGTGCTACCGCAACTGGCGTAGGTGAAGAAGTGGTGCGTACCGTGGGTAGTTTTTTAATTGTGGAATTAATGCGGCAGGGAAAATCGCCACAAGAAGCTTGTGAGGAAGGCGTTAAGCGTATAATGGCCAAAAACAAGGATAGAAAAGATTTTCAAATTGGTTTTATCGCAATAAATAAAAATGGTGAGACAGGGGGCTATTGCATACATCCCGGATTTACTTATCGGGAATATTCTCAAAAAGGCCATGAAAACAAGCTAGTAGAAAGCTTTTATAAGAAGTCCTAAAATCACTTCACTTTTAGACCCAAGATTTCTAGGTTCTTGAATCTTTTTTTCTACTTTTAAAAACTGTCAATTTTTCTAATTATTAACTGACAACTAAAAAACATGTCTGACCAAAAAAGACTCTTTCTACTAGACGCCTACGCTTTAATTTTTCGTGGGTATTACGCCTTAATAAAAAACCCAAGAATTAACTCTAAAGGCATGGACACCTCTGCCATAATGGGATTTATGAATTCACTTTTTGATGTTATCAAAAGAGAAAAACCAGACCATTTAGCAGTAGCATTTGATAAAGGAGGCAGTGTAGAACGCACCGAATTATTTGAAGCTTATAAAGCAAATAGGGATGAAACACCAGATGCTATAAAAATTGCTGTCCCCTATATCCAAAATATCTTGAAAGCAATGAAAATTCCCATCGTGGAGTTGGCTGGTTATGAGGCGGATGATTTAATTGGGACAATTGCAAAACAAGCTGAAAAAGAAAACTACAAAGTCTTTATGGTTACGCCTGATAAAGATTTTGGACAATTGGTTTCGGAAAACATTTTTATGTATCGTCCGGCTAGAATGGGAAACGGAATAGAAATTTGGGGAATTCCAGAAATTCAAGAACGCTTTGGCGTGGAACGTCCAGAACAAGTTATTGATTATTTGGGAATGATGGGTGATGCTAGTGATAATATACCAGGTTTACCGGGAGTTGGTGATAAAACAGCCAAAAAATTCTTAGAACAGTTTGGAGACATGGAAGGGCTTTTAGCAAATACAGACCAGCTAAAAGGCAAAATGAAGGAGAAAGTGGAGGCTAATGCGGAGCTCGGTCGTCTTTCCAGAAAATTAGCAGAGATTAAATTAGACTGCGACGTTACCTTCAAAGCGGATGATTACGAGATGTGTGACCCAGATGGCCCGCAGGTGCAGGAAATCTTTGAGGAACTAGAATTTAGAAGACTTAAAGACCAATTTATTAAGTTATTTTCTGGTGAGGTAAGTCCCACAGAAGAAAAAACCGATACTGAACCAACAAAAAAGGAAGTGCAAGCTGCTGGTAGTGGCCAATTTTCACTTTTTGGGGCTAATCCCTCAGATTCCCCTGCAACTATTAAAGATGTAAATAGCAGAAATAAAATTGAGGATGTTTCTCATTTTTATCAGCTTGTACAACCAGGTTTAGCAATGGACCTCTTCCTTAAAAAATTAATGGCACAAAAAGCTGTTTGTTTTGATACAGAAACTACTTCTTTAAATCCCCTAGAAGCAGAATTAGTAGGCATTGCTTTTAGCTGGAATACAGGCAGTGGTTTTTACGTGCCTTTTTCTGAGGAAAAAGAACAGGTGGATGAACTCATTGAGCAACTTAGACCTTTCTTTGAGTCTGAGTCCATTGAAAAGATTGGTCAGAACTTGAAATATGATATTAAGGTAATGCAAAACTATGGTGTTCAGGTAAAAGGGAAGCTTTTTGACACTATGCTAGCGCATTATCTTATAAATCCAGATATGCGACATAATATGGATGTTCTCGCAGAAACTTACCTCAACTATACGCCAGTTTCTATAACAGAACTAATTGGCAAAAAAGGAAAAAATCAGCTTTCTATGCGTGATGTTCCTCTGGAAAAGCAAACAGAATATGCTGTTGAGGACGCGGATATAACCCTACAATTAGCGCATCATTTTAGACCGGAACTTACCGAAGCAAAAACAGAAAAATTATTCGAGGAAATAGAAGTTCCACTTTTACGTGTTTTGGCGGATATGGAAAGCGAAGGAATCAACTTAGATAAAGACTTTTTAGGTTCACTTTCTACAGATTTGAATAATGATATTCAAGATTTGGAGAAAAGTATTTATGAAGCTGCCGGTCAAGAATTTAATATTGGTTCTCCTAAGCAGCTCGGAGAAATTTTGTTTGATAAAATGAAGCTGGTGGATAAACCTAAAAAGACCAAGACTGGTCAATATTCTACAGCAGAAGATGTACTTTCTTATTTAGCCAAGGACCATGAGATTATTCAAAATGTATTGGATTACCGGGGGCTAGCAAAACTAAAAAGCACCTATGTTGATGCTTTACCGGAACAGGTAGAAAGCAAAACAGCACGTGTACATACGGATTATATGCAAACCGTAGCCGCCACAGGACGGCTAAGCAGCAACAACCCAAATCTACAGAATATTCCGATACGAACCGAGAGAGGGCGTGAAGTCCGCAAAGCATTTGTGCCTCGTGATGAGAACTATGTTTTACTAGCTGCAGATTACTCACAAATAGAACTGCGCATTATTGCAGCGTTAAGCGAAGAGGACACCATGATTGAAGCTTTTAAAAATGGTGAAGACATTCATGCTTCTACCGCTTCAAAAGTATTTAATGTTCCTATAGACGAAGTTACTCGAGAACAACGTAGCAATGCTAAAACGGTAAACTTTGGAATTATCTATGGTGTCTCCGCCTTTGGCTTAAGCAATCAAACAGATTTAACACGCTCAGAATCCAAAGAGCTAATAGAAACCTATTATAAAACTTATCCCAAACTGCGCAACTATATGGGTGAGCAAATAGATTTTGCACGCGATAATGGATATGTACAAACAGTTTTAGGACGCCGCAGGTATTTAAAAGATATTAATGCAGGTAACCAAGTGGTTCGTGGAGCAGCGGAACGTAATGCAGTTAATGCCCCTATACAAGGAAGCGCTGCAGATATCATTAAAATTGCAATGATTAATATTCATAAAAAACTAGCTGAAGGAAATTATAAGACTAAAATGCTACTTCAGGTGCATGATGAATTGGTTTTTGACTGCTATAAACCAGAGCTGGAAGAAATGAAAACGCTCATTAAATCCGAAATGGAAAATGCTTATACCATGGCAGTGCCTTTAGATGTAGAAGTTGGGATTGGTGAAAATTGGCTAGAAGCGCATTAAGATAAAAAAGGCATCTATGTAGATGCCTTTTTTATCTTACTTATGTTTTTTAATTACCATCCAAAAGCTAGTTTAAATCTTGGCTTCTTTTCTTTCTTAATTTTTTGTTCTTTTATTTCTGTTTCTTGCTTTCTCAAACGTGCTTCTTGTTCAAAATGAGCAAACATTTCCATTGAAAATGGAGCTACTTGCCAAACACTTGGATAATGCTTTAACTTTTTCATATTGAAATAATTTTCAATTAATAACCTGCAAAATTGAAATAATAGAAGCCTAATGAAAACAACATACTTTTCCAATTTATATGCTATTTTAACCTATTTAAGTTAAGAAAACTCGTAGGTATATTGTCGCAGTAAACGATATGAACTACTTAGACTCTTGATAATTATCCCCTATTTGATCTAGTACTTTTAGAAAAGTTTCAAATTCTAAAGCATCTAAGCCTTTTATCGCTTGTTTTCGGAGTTGTTTGGCATGCGGTTCAATCGTTGCAATGATTTCTTTCCCTTTTGGTGTTAGTTCTAATTTAAATCGTTTTAAATCTCCATCAAATCGCGATTTAGCAATCCAACTTTTACTTTCTAGTTTCCCTATTACTCTAGACGTAGTGGCTCTATTCCTAAAATTAGATTTTACAATATCTGACTGCGAAGCATCTTCACCAATTTGATAAATGCGATATAGGATAACCCACTGCTCTATAGTTAAGTCCAGTTTCAACTCATGAAACTTGCGCAAATACGCATCCTGCACTTTTCTTAGCACTAAGTCTAAGTGCAATCCAATTCCTGAAATTTCATCTATTTGATTGAGCATAATAACCTTTAGTCATTTCGAACGAATGTGAGAAATCTCAAAAATTAGATTTCTCAATCGCTTCGCTCATTTCGAAATGACAATTTTAATCTAAAAATCACATCAAAACCCTTTCGTATTCCAAAAATACTTATTTTTGTTGCATTAACAACAATAATTTTAAATCATCACAAAAATATATCGAATGGAAACTACAACTATCCCCAAATTACATGAAGATGCAAAAGACTTTATGCCAATTAATGGTACCGATTATATTGAGCTTTATGTAGGTAACTCTAAACAGGCTGCACATTTTTATAAAACTGCCTTTGGTTTTCAATCTTATGCTTATGCTGGGTTACAAACTGGACTTAAAGACCGTGAAAGCTATGTGGTCATTCAGGATAAAATACGTTTGGTATTAACATCTCCCCTAAAAAGCGGCACCGAAATTGGAAAACATATAGATACGCACGGAGATGGGGTAAAAGTAGTTGCGCTTTGGGTTGATGATGCTACCTACGCGTATGAAACTGCCATAAAGAATGGTGCTAAATCCTATATGGAACCAGTTACCGAGGAGGATGAAAACGGCAAAGTAGTACGTGCTGGCATCTATACCTATGGTGAAACTGTTCACATTTTTGTGGAGCGCAAAGATTATAATGGAATATTCTTACCTGGTTATACCGCTTGGGAGACACCTGATTACAACCCTGCTCCAACTGGTCTTAAATATGTTGATCATATGGTGGGCAATGTAGGTTGGGATCGAATGAACCACTGGGTAGAATTCTACGAAAAAGTAATGGGCTTTGTGAATATTCTTTCTTTTGATGATAATGATATTTCTACAGAATACACAGCACTAATGAGTAAAGTGATGAGTAATGGAAATGGAAGAATAAAGTTTCCAATTAATGAGCCAGCGGAAGGTGCAAAAAAATCTCAAGTAGAAGAATATCTAGATTTTTATGAAGGCGAAGGTGTGCAACACATCGCAGTTGCTACGGATGATATCATAAAAACAGTTCGTGATTTAAGAAGTCGTGGCATTGAGTTTTTGACTATTCCGGATACGTATTACGAGGCTGTTACCGACCGTGTTGGTAAAATTGATGAAGATATTGCTCCACTTAAAGAATTAGGTATTTTGGTAGATCGAGATGATGAGGGGTATTTATTACAAATTTTTACCCGTCCTATTGAGCCAAGACCCACTATGTTCTTCGAAATTATTCAAAGAAAAGGTGCACAATCGTTTGGAAAAGGTAACTTTAAAGCACTATTTGAGGCCATTGAGCTTGAGCAACAACTAAGAGGTACTTTGCATTAATCTAAACTTTTAACTATGCCGATTTATCATAAACTCGGACAATTTCCGCAGAAGCGACATACACAGTTCACTAAACCAGATGGTAGTTTGTATTATGAGCAGCTATTTGGCACTATTGGTTTTGACGGCATGTCATCATTGTTGTACCATGTGCATCGGCCAACGCAGGTAAAAGAAATAGGCGAGGCAATTGATGTGAGTCCAAAAATTGCAGAGGCCAAGCATATTAAATCTAGAAAATTAATTGGTTTTGATGTTAAACCAAAAGACGATTTTCTGGAATCTCGTGAACCCATGCTGGTTAACACTGATGTTCATATTGGATTGGCTGCTCCAAAAAAATCTATGACTTCTTATTTCTATAAGAATTCTGATGCAGATGAAATGTTGTTTATTCATAAAGGAACCGGAACCTTAAAAACCTTTTTGGGAGATATTTCTTTTGAATATGGGGATTATCTGATTATTCCGCGAGGAATGATTTATCAGATTGAATTTGATTCGGAAGACAATCGCATTCTATATGCCGAGTCATTTCATCCTATTTACACTCCAAAAAGATACCGTAATTGGTTTGGTCAGTTGCTGGAGCATTCTCCGTTTTGTGAACGGGATTATAAACTTCCCGAAAATTTACAGGCTCATGATGAAAAAGGTGAGTTTGTCATGAAAATTAAAAAGCAAGGAATGCTGCATAGCTTAGTGTATGCGACACATCCTTTTGATGTTGTTGGGTGGGACGGCTATAATTACCCTTATGGATTCTCCATTCACAATTTTGAACCAATTACTGGCCGTGTACACCAACCACCTCCAGTACATCAAACCTTTGAAACGAGTGCTTTTGTAATTTGCTCATTTTGTCCACGATTGTACGATTACCATCCAAAATCAATCCCTGCGCCATATAACCATAGTAATATTGATTCTGATGAAATGCTTTATTATGTTGATGGCGATTTTATGAGCAGAACAGGTATTGGCCCCGGTTATATCTCGTTGCACCCAGCAGGTATTCCCCACGGGCCACACCCAGGAACTTACGAAGCAAGTATTGGTAAAAAAGAAACAGAAGAACTGGCGGTAATGATTGATACTTTTAAGCCCTTACAATTAACTGAAAATGCCATGAAAATTGATGATGGCAAGTATTACAAATCTTGGGTGGAGTAAACTTTTTTAAATGGAACTCCTTCCGTTATTTCGAGCGCAGTCGAGAAGAGGAAGGAATAAATTTTGAATAGCACTCGACTGCGCTCGAGCAGACAATGAAGAAAAAAATGATTATAAACATACCTGAAAACTCAGACTTTTCCATACATAACATTCCTTTCGGGATATTTTCAACACAAGACCGTAGTCCTAGAGCTGGTGTAGCTATTGGGGAGCATATTCTTGATTTGTCTGCTGTTGCAGAATTAGATGTTTTCGAATTCAACACTGCGGTATTTGAAAAAGAAACACTAAATGATTTCATTTCCCTTGGAAAGGGAATCACAAAAAAAGTAAGGCGAGATATCCAAATCTGGTTAGAAGATGAAAATTCCATATTGACAGGAAAACCAGAACTTTTTGTAAAACAAGAAGATGCTCAAATGCACATGCCAGTTTATGTAGGCGACTATACCGATTTTTACTCGAGTATAGAGCATGCTACCAACGTGGGTAAAATGTTCCGTGACCCAGCTAATGCCCTACTACCAAACTGGAAACATATTCCTGTAGGATATCATGGAAGAGCAAGTTCCATTGTGGTTAGCGGTGAAGCGGTCCACAGACCAAAAGGACAAACTATTCCTAACGGCTCAGACCAACCTATTTTTGGACCATCACAACGAGTTGACTTTGAGCTAGAAATGGGCTTTATCACTGGAAAAAATACGAATCTAGGAGACGCTATTTCCACTACAGAAGCTGATGACTATATCTTTGGCCTAGTGTTACTTAATGATTGGTCTGCTCGCGATATTCAAAAATGGGAATATGTCCCGTTGGGTCCTTTTTTAGCTAAAAACTTTGCCTCGCACATTTCTCCGTGGATAGTTACCTTAGAAGCATTAGCGCCTTTTAAAGTTTCTGGTCCAAAACAAGAGCCTGCTGTGCTTCCTTATTTAGCGTATCAAGGTGATAGAAACTATGATATTAATTTAGAAGTAAGCATCACTCCGGAAGGCAGTGAAGAGCAAACAGTTTGCCATTCAAATTTTAAATATATGTATTGGAATATGGCACAACAATTAGCACATCATACTGTTAATGGATGTAATATTAACATTGGTGACTTATATGGTTCTGGTACAATTTCCGGCAAAGATGAGAACTCCTATGGTTCTATGCTGGAATTAGCTTGGATGGGCACAAAACCATTAAAAATGAAAGATGGTACCGAACGTAAATTCATTAATGACGGAGATACCGTTAGCATGAGAGGATTCGCCGAAAAAGATGGAAAAAGAGTTGGTTTTGGAGAAGTTTCAGCAAAAATTCTACCTATAAAATAAACAGATTAATGATTAAAACCATAGATCCAACTTCAATTCCGCAACCAGAGCTTCATGCTTATTTACTTTCAGCAGTAGCACCTAGACCTATTTGTTTTGCAAGTACCATTGACGCCGCAGGAAATGTGAATTTGAGTCCCTTTAGCTTCTTTAATGTATTTAGCTCTAATCCCCCAATACTAATCTTTTCTCCTGCTCGTAGCGGTCGTGATAATTCGTTAAAACATTCGCATCAAAATGTAAAAGAAGTTCCTGAGGTAGTAATTAATATTGTGAACTATCCAATTGTTGAGCAAATGTCTTTGTCCAGCACTGCATATGCAAAAGGCATTAACGAATTTACAAAAGCTGGGCTTACAGAAGTTCCTAGTGAAAAAGTAAAACCACCAAGAGTGGGCGAAGCCCCAGTTGCTTTTGAATGTTCTGTGACGGAAGTAATTGAGCTCGCAGATACGCCTGGGGCAGGAAATTTAATTTTAGCTAAAGTAGAACTCATTCACATTAATGAAGCTTACCTTACCAATGGTCAATTAGACACCTACAAATTAGATTTGGTAGGACGCATGGGAGGTAGTTGGTATACTCGTTCCAGCGGAGACTCCTTATTTGAAATTCCAAAACCTATTAGGACTAAAGGTATTGGAGTAGACAAACTTCCAGAGAGCATAAAAAACAGTACCGTTTTAACTGGAAATAATTTAGGCCGTCTAGGGAATGTAGAAGAACTCCCTAGTCAGCAAGAAATTGATGCCATGATAGCAATAAATGCGATTAAATCCATGAATAGTCGTAAAGAATTGCATCTTTTAGCAAAAGAAACTTTAGAAATAGGTGATACTAGAAAAGCTTTAGCCATTCTTATCCATGCAGAAAAATTTGATTAATGAGTAATACTATTGAATCGATATTCAAATCGCATTTAAAGCCAAAAAAAGTTTATCAAGGTGGTAAAAACCCTCCAGCTTCTCATGGAAAGAAAATTTATAAACTCTCATCAAACGAAAATCCCTTAGGACAATCCCCTAAGGCAACAGAAGCATTATTAAAAGCGGCAAAAAATATTGCTGTTTATCCTGATCAAACAGACATTCGTTTGCGTGAAGCTTTGGTAAAAGATTTTGATGGACAATTAAATGTGGATCAATTCATTTGTGGAAATAGTGGTTCTGAAATTATTGATATGCTACTTAGAGCTTTTATCAATGAGGGTGATGAAGTAATTTATTCTAATCCATGCTTTTTACCCTATGCTGTTTTTTCGAGATGGTATGGTGCAAAACAGGTAGATATTCCTTTGCTTTATCCAAGTTACGACTTAGATATAGAAGGGATTTTGAATGGCATTACGGAAAAAACTAAAATCATTTTTTTAACTAGCCCAAATAACCCTACTGGAACGTATATACCAAAATCGGTTCTAGACGATTTCTTTAATCGAATTCCCAAGAATATTGTTGTTGTGTTTGATGAAGTATATCGCCATTTTGCGGATGCTAAAGATTATATTTCAGGTCTTCCTTATGTAAAAGCAGGTCACAACATAGTTGCAATAAACAGTTTTTCAAAAACTTATGGCTTAGCCGGGCAACGAATTGGATATTGCTACGCTACAGCAACCATTGCAAATTATATTCGCCAAATCCACAAACCTTTTTTGCTCCCAATAACCTCAATTGAAGCTGCAATAGGTGCTTTAAACGATACTTCTTTTGTTACTAAAACCGTCAAAACCGTACAGGAAGGGCGAAACTATTTAGCAAATGAGTTTGCTAAACTAGGAATTAAATACTGGCCTTCACAAGGTAATTTCTTTATTGTTGACCCTCCTCTACCGGAATTTGAGTTTACAGACATGCTTATGGAGAAAGGAATTATGGTAAGACCAGTTTCTCAATTTGGTGCTCCAGGAAAAGTAAGAATCACTATTGGTACTCAAGAAGCAAATGAAGCCTTAATTAAGGCCCTAAAAAAATAAAGCTCGTTGACAAATCAACGAGCTTAAAAACTTCTTTTCGACGCTAGCTTTATTGTCTTGTAAAGACAGCTTCAGCTCCTGTATAATTTTCAGCATTAATATCAGCACCTGCAATAACAAAGGTATTACCTTCTAGCTGAATCGTTATGGTTTCTTCCTGGTTGTCACCAGTAATTGTAAGTTGATTTCCCTCCAAAGACCATTGCGCTGTTTCTACCACACTATCTTCAGGACAAGGAATATCTAATCCCATTGGGCCAGCATTCACCTGAATAAAATTCACTTTATCTTCAGAAGATACGGTACCGTCAGCATTAAATGTAAAACTTACTAGAAAACAGTTTTCATCTGCCAATTGGTCTACAATTTCATCTGCTAAATTTAAAGATGTATCATTTGGGTCTTCCTCAAAACGGACGTCGGTCATATTCCAAGTCCCAACTAATGCCGAAGTTTCTAGCATTTCATTATTCTCACTATCGGTTGAGCAACCAGCCAAAAACAATAGCACTATAATTACAGTTATCCCTTTTTTCATGTTTGATTTTTTTAACTCTTACGGTTTAGAAACGAAAAAAAGCAAGTAATAGTGTATTAGGCTAAGTTGTTGACTATAAGACAAATCGGTAAGTAGCTTTAAGCAAAAATGTATTATCTCTCTTCTGACCAAAAATTTGATTATCTAAAGTGCGCCCTAAAGAATCAGCTGGGTCACCCAATCCAGTAACTCCTTGAGACCATACTAGAAAAACCTCTGATCCAGGTATATATTCCCATCGCATCACCAAATTAGATCTAAATTGAACGAATGAAAAATCGGGGTTATCAAACTCATAATCCGTATTTGCGTCTAAATCTTCGTCAATAAGAAAATTACCTTCTACTGATTGCGAAATTTGATTTGGATTGTAAATTGTTATACGTTCTGATAAATCTTTGGCAATAGAATTATTTACAAAATTAAAGTTGGTATAGGTTCCTCTCGAAATAAAAGGCTGTCCATAAAATTGAATACTCAAATTTGGATTAATACTATAATTAAAACGAAGTGTGGTAATAAAAGTCCTTTGATCTATTTCCCCTAAAATATAACGAGGTGTTCCAGAAAAGTCTCTTTCAGTTATATATTGTGTTTTGCTGGGGTTTTCTTCATATTCAAAGTTTAGGGAAAGACTAAAAGCATCAAATGGTTGATACCGTGTTCGCAATACATATCTAACTAAGGAAAAATTATCTTGCTTGGCCTGGCTGTTTACATACCCTACAGTAGCATTAAACTTTTTACTTCTATCAGTACCGGCAAAAACAAAATAAAAGTTCTCTTCTGAAAAACGCCAGCGAGGCCCCCCACGTAATGTCGTATTCGTAAATATGCGAGGCTTATGGGTTGCGCCACCTTCCGTAAACCAATTATTAGCGTAATTGATAAAACCTCTAAAATCATATTGAATTCTATTGTAATTGCCTTCAAAATCAAAAGCACTACTCTGCCTAACACTCAAATTAGCTGTGCGTAAAAGTTTAGTGGGCTTTAAAAAGCGGTATTGAAGATTAGCAAATTGTCTAATATCATCCGCTTGCCTTAAAAAACCAACATCATTCAACTCTAACCCTGGAGAGCGCCAGAATCCCCCAGTCTCATAACGCCAATTACCTCCACCAACTTTTCCAAAATTTATCTTACCCCCAGTACCTGTTAGCGATGTTCTATTTGGATCAACTTCTACATGACTCGCATCCGTACGTTGAAATAAGTGTGTAAGACTTTCTTGTGTTCTTAAAATTGCTTCTGGGCTTCCGGTAACATGACTTGTTACAATATTACCTTCTATAAAGTAATTTCGATTTTTCCAGCTGTGACGAAAATCTATACCTCCAGAATATGCCGCTTTATGCAAAAACTCTAGATTAGCTTCCAATTTGCGATTGGTAGCGGTAAAAATTCCTCCTATAAAAGAGTTACGTTCATTAAAGTCTTTTTGCAATCTCCCAACTAAGTAATTGGTAAAAGGCTCTACCAATTCTTCCCTGCGTTGTCCATTATTATCTATTTCCGCAAACATCTTACCAGTAACACTTTCTAACAATCCAATGGACCATCCATTTTTTGTTTTTCCTGAGAACTTAGCTGCTCCTAAAATGGTAGTATTATTGGGAACATCTACAAATTCTCCGTCGTTTAAACTTGGAAAGCCTTGTGGACTTCTACCAATACGACGGCTATAAAAAACATTATCATTGCCATTCGCAAATTCGTAATCAAAAATGTTCTTATTCTCCACAAAAAATGGACGTTGCTCTTGAAAAAATATTTGAAACCCGTCAAGAGCTATTGCTCCAGGATCTGCCTCAACCTGACCAAAATCTGGATTTACAGTAAGATCCAAGGTTAAGTCATTGGTAATTCCAATTTTAGCATCTAACCCGCCATTTAATCTAAAATCTGTTCCATCCCTAAATGGATTGCCAGTTTCAGCAGGATAGGTATCATACTGTTTAACTAAAAATGGCTGTATCTCTAACTGTTTTTGTGGTTCAATATCTATAAGTCCATGAAGCTCACCAAATTCGCTTATAAAACCAGGAGCATCTTGAGGCACTCGTTGCCAAACGGAGCGTTCCTGTTCTCTAAAAAATAGGCGCGTTACTTGTAATCCCCAAATCTGTTCTTTTGCTTTTCCAAACTTTAATTGACTGAAAGGAATCTTAGCTTCAGCTGTCCATCCTTCGCTATCTATATTTGATGCGGTGTACCAAATAGGATTCCAACTATCGTCCCAATTATCTCCATTCTGAGAGACAAATTCATCACCTTTTACACCTGCAGCTGTGGTTGTAAAAGAAAATGCTGTTCTTTTATCATGATAGCTGTCAATAATTATAGCCATTCTATCTCCTGCAAAACCATCTCGCCGAGATAAGCGTTTTTCTATTTTTTCTGGATTGGAATCATAACATCTATAGGCGACATATAGAAACTTATCGTCATAAAGAATTTTGAATTTTGATTGTTCGCTTGGTGGGGTATTCTCATCTGGTTCTCTCTCAATAAACTCGCTAGACCAATCTACCAAACCCCAAGCTTGGTCATCTACTGTGCCATCTATAACAGGCACAACATTATCTTTTAGGGGTTCAGTTGTATAAATAAGTTTAGGAACTGTAGGGATTGAATCTTGCGCTTTTACACAAAAAAAAGTGCAAAAAGCAAAAACTACTACGAACGTTTTTTGCATAATAAAAATTGGTCTGGCTTGATGAATACTCAAAAATAAAGGGCTTCCATGATTGGAGCCCTTAGTTTAAATTTTAATTAACACTATTACTGTTAAAACACGAATCTATATGTTGCCTTCAACAGAAAGATATTCTGTGGTTTTTGTCCAAAAATATTATCGTTTAAGCTAGTAAGAAGTCCTTCACTTGGATTGCCCGATTGCGATACGTCTTGGGACCATACTAGGAAGATTTCAGAGCCTGGGATATACTCCCAACGAACCACCAAATTTGACCGAAACTGCACAAAAGAAAAATCAGGGTTTCCAAAACTAAAATCCGTTACCCCATCTAAATTTTCATCAACACTGTAAGAATCATCCGCAAATGAAATTTGATTAGTATTATACTGCAAAAAACGATCCTCAAAATTCTTTGCCGTAGCATTGGTAACATGTTTAAAATTGGAATAACGCCCTCTTGAAATAAAAGGTTGTCCCCAATATTGTACTGTTAGGTTAGGATTGATGTTAAAATTCAATCGAACGGACATACTTAAAGTCCTTTGTTCAATTTGCCCATTCAAATAACGAACCCCGTCATCAGTATCAATATTACTTATATATTGAAGCTTATCATTGTTAATACTATATTCTGGAAATACTGATATCCTTAAGGCATCTATAGGTTGGTATCTAAACCCAAATTCAACATAATATCTTCGAATAGAATTGTCCAGTGCCTTACGTCCATTATGAAAGAAATTAAATCTCATTTTTTTACGCCCATCTGTACCAACACTATTCCAAAAGGTAACTTCTGGGGTTAAGCGCAATCTTGGCCCACCGCGTAAAGCGAAATTTGAGTATCTAACAGGGGCGTAATTAAATCCAACATTTGAAAACCAATTGTTTGCCCAATTCTGCCATGAATTCGTATTAAATCGAAGTTCATTATGATTGCCTGCAAAATCCCACGCGCTCCAATGATTATAATTTATCCCCACCCTTCTAAAGGTACTATCTGGTTTTAAAGTCTGATATCCCACCCATGTATAATGACGAATATCATCTGCCTGCCGTTGAAAACCTATATCATTTAGCTCCAACTCCGGAGAACGCCAAGTTCCTCCACTCTCAAAACGCCAGTGGCCATTGCCTATTTTCCCAATTTGAAGGTTACCACCAGAACCTGTTAATGCTGTTTTATCTTCATCAACTTCAACGTGGTCCGCATCAACTCTTTGAAATAACCTAGTAATGGATTGTTGGGTATTTTGTATTGCCTCTTCACTACCTTCTACATGGCTTAAAATTACATTGCCTCCAAAATACCAATCCCTATTATTCCACTGATGTTTAAAATCTAATCCGCCTGTGTAAGCTGATTTATGAAGAAAATTAAGACCTTCAGTCAAATCATCTCTGTTGGTAGCGGTAAAAACCCCTCCTATAAATGAATTGCGATCATTAAAATCTTTTTGAGCCCGTCCAACAAAATAGTTGGTCAAAGGTTCAACCACCTCTCTTCTTCTCTCTCCATTATTATCGATTGTTGCGTATTTTTTAGCGGTTACACTTTCCAAAACTCCAATGGCCCAGCCATCTTTTGTTTTACCACTAAACTTTGCAGCACCTATAATTTGGGTATTGTCAGGAATCTCAACAAACTCTCCATCACTAGTATCAGGGAAGCCTTGGGGACTTCTACCTATCCTCCTTGAGTAAAAAACGTTGTCTGACCCAAAAGTATTACCAGCTTGAGATCTAGAAACATTAAAATCAAAAATATTCTTGTTTTCTACAAAAAATGGACGCTGCTCTCTAAAGAAAATTTGAAATCCATCAAGTGCAATTGCTGAGGGGTCAGCTTCAACTTGTCCAAAATCTGGATTTACCGTTAAGTCTAAAGTTAGATCGTTAGTAATTCCAATTTTAGCATCTAAACCAACAGCTAAATTTGTTTCATCACCATCTCTAAAAGGATTTCCAACTTCGGCTTCGTAGGTTTCACCACTAGCTACCATATACGGTTGAATTTCAAGTTGCTTTTGCGGCTCTATATTCTTAAGCCCATGCAATTCGCCGAACTCACTTACCCAACCTGGCTGATCTATTGGCTTGCGCTGCCACAGGGACCTTTCTTCTGCTCTAAAGAATCTTCTTGTAGACTGTAAGCCCCAAACTTGGTTTTCCGAACTTCCAAACTTTAATTGACTTAAAGGAATGCGCAACTCAGCCGTCCACCCTTCATTATCAATATTGGTTTTAGTATACCAAATAGGATTCCAACTACCATCCCAGTTGTTCCCATTGTTTGAAATAAATTCATCGCCTTTTACACCGGCAGCAGTAACAGTAAATGAAAATGCGGTACGTTTATCATGATAGCTATCTATATTAAACTCTACCCAATCTCCTTCAAAACCATCTCTTCTGGATAGCCTTTTAATTATTTTATCTGGTTCAGCATCATAACAACGTACACCTATATATAGGTTCTTATCATCATAGACAATTTTAAATTTTGTTTGATAGCTGGGAGGCGTATTCTCATCGGGCTGATTTTCAATATAGTCTCCAGTCCATTCTACTTTGTTCCAAACTTCATCATTCAACAAACCATCAATTGTTGGCGATGGTTCGGAACCAACATGATTTGTAACGTAAATCTTTTTTGGTACTATTCCTGTAGTGTCCTGTGCTTGTTCTGTTTCTTCTTGAGCAGTTAAAAAACAAGAGGACAGAACTAAAGCAAGAAGAAAGGTTGGATTTCTCACAATGTTTTGTTTTTTGATTAGATGTGTAGTAAAGACTCACCTAATCCTGAACAGTTACAGTAAAAACAATTTTTAATCTTTTTTTAACAAATTCCTTTTTCCCTCTTTTTCCAATACATTTTTATGATTCAAAAAATTAAAAAATATTCTTTCCCAACCATTTGCAATTCAATCTAATAATTGTACATTTGCACCCCATTATTTGGGAACGATTACAAAATTTAATACTTTTTAGAGAAGTGGATACATTAAGTTATAAAACTATTTCTGCCAATAAGTCTACTGTTGATAAGCAATGGGTATTGGTTGATGCTGAAGGACAGACATTAGGTAGATTGGCTTCTAAAGTCGCCAAAATACTAAGAGGAAAGTACAAGCCAAACTTTACTCCTCATGTAGATTGTGGTGACAATGTAGTTGTTATCAACGCAGAGAAAATTCAAATGAGCGGTAACAAATGGGAAGATAAAACCTATTTAAGATATACTGGTTATCCAGGCGGTCAACGTTCAACTAGTGCTTCTCAGTTATTAGAGAAACAACCCGAAAGAATTATTGAAAAATCTGTTAAGGGAATGCTTCCTAAAAACAAATTAGGTGCTGATTTATTTAGAAACCTAAAGGTATATGCTGGTGCTGAGCACGGGCAAGAAGCTCAAAAACCTAAAGCAATTAACTTAAACGACTACAAATAGATGGACGTTATTCATAAAATCGGAAGAAGAAAAACAGCTGTAGCTCGTGTATATGTTTCTGAAGGAAAAGGAAACATTACCGTTAATAAAAGAAAGCTAGAAGACTATTTTTCTACAGCTACTTTACAATATAAAGTAAAACAACCTTTTACACTTACTGAAACTGAAGGAAACTATGATGTTAAAGTAAATGTATACGGTGGCGGAATCACTGGTCAGGCAGAAGCTGTTCGTTTAGCATTGTCAAGAGTAATGTGCGAAATAGATGCTGAGAACAGATTAATACTGAAGCCAGAAGGTTTGTTAACTAGAGACCCAAGAATGGTAGAGCGTAAGAAATTTGGTCAGAAGAAAGCTCGTAAGAAATTCCAATTCTCAAAACGTTAATCACAAATTATATGGCATCCTTTTCCAGGATGCCTTTATTATATTTTCTAACAAAGTTCATTGAAAGTTTTTACCTAATGGTAGAAACAATTAAAAATAGCCGCAGTTGAAAAATCATAGCGGTTTCTGGAGACCCTGAAATTAATTTAGGGCGCAGTTAGTTTAGCATCTAAATGGTGAAGGCTTCCTTAACTAAGTTTTGGATACCACTTTATCATTGCTAATTCAAAAGAACGTAAACTAAATTTAAAATGGCGAAAGTCGAAGTAAAACAATTATTAGAAGCAGGTGTGCATTTTGGACACCTTACAAGAAAGTGGAATCCGAATATGGCTCCTTACATCTACATGGAGCGTAACGGTATTCACGTTATCAATCTTTACAAAACAGTTGCAAAATTAGATGAGGCTAATGAGGCCTTAAAGAAAATTGCAGCGTCTGGAAGAAAAATCCTTTTCGTAGCAACTAAGAAACAAGCAAAAGATATTGTTGCTGAAAAAGTTGCTAATGTAAATATGCCATACATCACAGAAAGATGGCCAGGTGGTATGTTAACTAACTTTGTTACCATTCGTAAAGCAGTTAAGAAAATGGCTGCGATTGATCGTATGAAAAAAGACGGTACTTTTTTAACCCTGTCTAAAAAAGAACGTTTGCAAGTGGACCGTTTGCGTGCTAAACTAGAAAAGAACCTGGGTTCAATTTCTGAAATGACACGTTTACCTGGTGCAATTTTTATTGTTGATACGATGCGTGAGCACATTGCCGTTAAAGAAGCACAAAAATTGAAAATCCCAATTTTTGCAATTGTTGATACCAACTCTGACCCAAGACCTATCGATTACATTATTCCAGCAAATGATGATGCAGGAAAGTCTATTGAGGTAATTATGGGTGCTGTAACTGAGGCTGTTGCTGAAGGTCTAGCAGACAGAAAAGCAGAAAAACAAGGAGATAAAGAAGGTAAAGAACAACCTAAAGCAAAAGAGAAAGTAGCAGCTCCAAAAGCTGAAAAGACAGCTCAAGAAAAAGTTGAAGCAGCTCCTGCTGAAGAAAAACCAAAAAAGAAGGCAGCTCCAAAAGCAAAGAAAGCAGATGACCTAACCAAAATAGAAGGTATAGGACCAAAAGCTGCTGAGGCTCTAGTTGCTGCTGGTATTGCAACTTATGCTGATTTAGCAAAAGCTAAACCAGATGCAGTAAAAACTATTCTAACAGATGCTAGCCCAAGATTAGCACACTTAGAGCCAGCTTCATGGCCAAAACAAGCCAAAATGGCTGCAGATGGCAAATGGGAAGAGCTTAAAGAATGGCAAGACAACACTAAAGGTGGTGTTGAAGATTCTGAAGAGTAATTTAACATTAGTCTAAAACAACAATTTAAAAAAGATAACCGCTATTGCGGAAAGATAAAAAATTCGAATTATGGCAAAGATTACAGCCGCTGAAGTAAATAAATTAAGAAAAGCTACCGGAGCTGGAATGATGGATTGTAAAAATGCATTAGTTGAAGCAGATGGTGATTTTGATAAAGCAATTGAAATCCTTCGCAAGAAAGGTCAAAAGATTGCCGCTAAAAGAGCAGATAGAGATTCTTCTGAAGGTGCAGCGATAGCAAAAGTAAATGCTGACAAAACTGTTGGTGCAGCTATCGTATTAGGGTGTGAAACAGATTTTGTTGGAAAAAACGAAAACTTCATTGCCTTAGCAAACGAACTAGCAGAAAAGGCCTTAAATTATGCTACTAAAGAGGAATTCTTAGCATCAGATTTTGGAGGAATGACCGTAGCTGACAAATTGATCGAGCAAACTGGTGTTATTGGTGAAAAACTAGACATCACTTCTTTTGAAAAATTAGAAGCTCCTTACGTGGGAAGTTATGTTCATATCAACAAGATTGCAGCCTTAGTTGGTTTATCTGCAGCTGTGGATACCGCTGATGTCTTAGCAAAAGATATTTCAATGCAAGTTGCTTCTATGGGGGCTACTACTTTATCATATAAAGATTTTGATGCTGATTTTGTTGCGGCAGAAACTGAAGCTAGAATTGCTGTTATTGAAAAAGACAACATAGAGCTTGGTCGTTTAGGAAAAACACTTAAGAATGTTCCCCAGTATATTTCCATGGCGCAATTAACTGATGACGTTTTGGCTAAAGCTGAAGAAGATGCGAAAGCACAATTGAAAGCTGAAGGAAAACCAGAACAAATCTGGGACAAAATTCTTCCTGGAAAAATGGAAAGATTTATTTCTGACAATACTACTTTAGATCAAGAGCAGTGTTTATTAGATCAGAATTTCATTAAAGATGAGAAAATTAATGTTGCAAAATACGTTGCATCTCATGGTGATGTTTCTGTTACAGACTTTAAACGCGCTACAGTAGGATAACAGTAACGTTATAAATTTATAAACCCTGACCAAATGGTCAGGGTTTTTTGTTTTACAGCTGTCTTTAGACTATTTAGATTTTATCATTATATCACCGTTAAAAGTCTTAAACATCATCTCTGGTCCACCACCATTTATTTTTCCTTTTACCCATTGTTCCACCTTAACTTTATAAGTTCCGGTTTTTGAACTACGGTCTACTTCAGGTTTGTTTTCAGAAACATTCATATCAAAATCGGTATATACATCACCCATATCAGATTTGGCCTTAACATTAGCTTTTAGACTACTTGGAAAAGTAACTTCTACATTACCATTAAAACTACTAAAAGCCATATCCGCTCCACTGGTTATACTGTTAAAATCAACAATTAATTCCCCATTAGTAGTATCTGCACTTACAGCGCCACTAACACCTTTTAATGTAATTTTACCATTTACATTACTAATCTCCATTTCTCCATTTACCCCTTCAACATAAATATCACCGTTATTTATTGTTTCTAACTTTAATGAAAAATTGGTAGGCACTTTAATATCAAAATCAGTTTTATTATTCCATAGCTCGTTATGGATTCTTACTACATTATCATTTTCCTCGGCTGAAATATTTAAAGAAGAACCAGATATTTTCTTCATTCCTTTTTTCTCACAATCCTGACATTTTTTATCATCTTCATGAACCGTAGCCTTCACTATTACTTCTTTTCCACTATAAGCCACCACAGTTATCGAACCTGAAATTTGATCCACCTCTAACACCCCGGAACTACCTGGGTTACTTAAAGGAATTGTAAACAAATCTATTTTCTTCTCTTGACCACTTAATATGGGTGCTATTAATAAACCAACTAGTACTGCTATAAATTTTAAATTTTTCATGATTGTTATATTTTTTTGATGAATACGTTGCCATTAAGTGTTTCAAAATCGTAATCAATACCACCTTTACCTATTTGAACAACTGGCTTTGACTCATATTTAAATTTTGTTTTCTTATTTTCTGATGACTTACTCGTTCTGTTAAACTGTTTTTGAATATCAAAATCGGTAAACAGTTCTCCATTCATACTTTTAAAAGAAACATCCGCAGATAATGTATTTTGATAAGTAACATTAATATCCCCATTTAGTGAATAATATTTGGATGAAATTTTAGGATTATCAGCATAGGATATTTTAACCTCACCATTAATGCAGTGGACTTTAGTCTGTCCAGTAATATTTATTAAAGAAATGCCTCCATTAACATTATTGGCTTTTATAAAATCGCCGCGCATGTTCTTAATCGTTAATTCGCCATCATTTACAGTACTAATATCCAATTTGATATTTTTTGGGACCCTTAAAGTAAAATCTGTTTGATGCTCATAAGCTGGTTCTTCATATTCTTGATTACAGCAATAATATTGAAACTTATCCTGATCAAATTTCATAAAAGGTGCACTTGGGTACACAACTACTTTATTGCCTTTTTTGAGCACCTTTATTAGCAATTCTTTTTTACCAGTCTCTAAATCTGTGGTATTATCAGCGGTAATCTTTTTATCAACTACAAGCTGTATTTGATTCCCTTCATAACCTTCTACTTTAACAAATCCAAAAATGTTATTTAGAATCAAGGTGTTTTGTTTACTACTACTTTCAAAAGCAATCTCTTTTTTTATTTGTTCTTTAAACGCTGGCCTTTGTGCGTTAACAAAATGTACTACAGTAAAAACCGTAAGTAGGCATGTTAGAATTGTTTTTTTCATTTGATTAAATTTTACGCCCTACAACTTAGGACTGTTCGTAATTTGATTTTGCCCATTATGAGCTGATTGATAAATAAACTATATGATTGATTGAATTGTACTTTCTATTTTCTTTTTTACCGTAGTATCCAATTTTTGATTTTGCAATAACTTTTTAAATGGTTCTACGGATTTCTTCTCTTGCAATGCAGCCATCAAGTTTGCCAAAGTCACCTGTACAATTGGGGACTCTTGATTGGGAATAGATTGCACTAATCCTTGTCTTACTGCCGGGTTATCTACATAATTGGTTAATGATTCAATGGCAGCTAATCTTACATTTACATTACTATCTTTATTTAGCGTTTGCAATAGCGCATTAATTACTGTTTCATCTACTTTATCAAACTTATTAGCCTCACTAACGCCTTGCAGTCTTTTATTGGCAGAAGGTTGTTCCAATAATGTTAACACCAGTTTTTCTCGCACTTCCTTAGCTTCATTATTAGACGCTATATTGGCATCTACTTGATTATTTATTTTATCAGTATTAAAAAAATATCCTATTGAAAGTCCAATTCCAAGTAACACTATGCCGTAAGCAAATTGTGGACTCCATAAAAATTTAAACTTGCTTAAAAGACCATTAAAGCCCTTACTCTTTTTTATCTCCTTCTTATCTACAGCGGCATTTAATGTTTCAAAAAACCTAATATCCATTTGCTCAGATGGCTCAGGGGTGGTTATTTTATCTGTTTGGGACCACACTTCCATAAGTCCTTCTAGCTCCATTTTTTGCTTGGGGTTTCCCTCCAAGTAAGCCTCAAATGCTATTCTCTCTTGCTCGCCAATATCTCCCCTAATATATTCTATTGCCTTACGCTCAAATTCCTCCTGTTCCATAACTATATTGATTCTAATTGTAGGTATATGGTTCTTAATTCCTTTAAAGCACGGTGCGCTTTTACCTTTGCAGCACCCTCACTACAACCTATAATTTCTCCTATTTGACTAAACTTCAATTCTTTAAATTTACTGAGCACTAAAATCTCGCGTTTCTCAGGAGCCATTTTGTGCATTGCTTTTTTCAAATTCTTCAATTCCTCATTGCGCATTAATGATTCTTCCATACTTATACCGTCGTCAAGTTTATATTCCACTGAAGAAATCTGATATTCATTATTTGTTTTCTTACTTTTTTTATAATAATCGTAGTTGACATTTCTAGCCGTACTAAACATCCATGCTACGAATGAACCTTCACCAGTAAAAGTATGTTTGTATTTAAGTATCCTCATAAATACATTTTGCACTAAGTCTTCACTTAAAGCAGCATCTGAATTCATATTATAGAAAAAGCCAAACAACCTTTTTTTGTGCCGCTCATATAGCAAACCTAGCTTCTGAATATCTCCAGATTTCACTTTTAGCATCAATGCATTGTCGGTTAATGTTTGCATTAGGTTTTTATGGTTTTCAAAAGGGTAAACTGCACTTTTTAAAAAAGGTTACAGAAAACTATGATTTTTTATTTTCAATAACCCAAAATTTCCCGCTATTCGACCTTATACGCCAAAAATTATTTTGATTATTTTTGTTCGGATTTCAAAAAAGTGCTGGATGCAATACAAAAGAATTCTTTTAAAATTAAGTGGTGAAGCTTTAATGGGCGACCAACAATATGGTATTGACCCGAAAAGAATTGCTGAATATGCAGAAGATATTAAAGCCGTAATGACCAAAGGAGTTGAACTAGCTATCGTAATTGGGGGCGGAAATATTTTTAGAGGACTTGCAGGGGCAAGCCAAGGAATGGACCGTGTGCAAGGAGACCATATGGGTATGTTAGCAACTGTGATAAATAGTTTGGCTTTGCAGAGCGCTCTTGAAATTCAAGGTGTAGAAACTAGAGTGCAAACTGCAATAAAGATAAATGAAGTAGCAGAGCCTTTTATTAGAAGAAGAGCTATGCGTCACTTAGAAAAAGGGCGTGTTGTAATTTTTGGTGGCGGTACAGGCAACCCCTATTTTACGACGGACTCTGCAGCAGTTTTAAGAGCCATCGAAATTAAGGCCGATGTAATCTTAAAAGGTACAAGAGTAGACGGAATTTATACTGCTGACCCAGAAAAAGATAAGAATGCAACTAAGTTTAACAACCTTTCCTTTAAAGAAGTGCTTAGTAAAGGACTAAAAGTAATGGATACTACAGCATTTACTTTAAGCCAAGAAAATGAACTTCCAATAATTGTTTTTGACATGAATACTAGAGGAAACCTAATGAAAATAGTTTCTGGAGAGAGCATTGGAACTCTTGTCAACGTTTAATATTGGCACAAAAATTGGTTGTGAACTTAAAAATATAAGATTATGAACGAAGAGGTAACATTTATACTGGACAGTACTGCGGAAAGCATGGATGGAGCAATGTCTCACCTGGAAAAAGCATTTATAAAAATTCGTGCTGGTAAAGCTAGCCCTGTAATGCTATCTACGGTTATGGTAGAGTATTATGGCTCTCCTACTCCATTATCTCAAGTTTCTAACATAAACACTCCTGATGCTAGAACTATTTCTGTGCAACCCTGGGAGAAAAGCTTACTTCAAGAGATAGAAACTGCAATCATGAATGCCAATATCGGATTTAATCCAATGAACAATGGCGAAATGATTATCATTAACGTTCCTCCGTTAACCGAAGAAAGAAGACGTGAGTTGGTAAAGCAAGCAAAATCTGAAGCTGAAGACGCTAAAGTAAGTATACGAAGTGCACGCCAAGAAGCCAATAAAGAATTAAAAAAATTAGATATTTCTGAAGACTTACTGGCCAATGCTGAAGTTGACGTTCAAACACTAACAGACACCTATATTAAAAAAGTAGATAGTACTCTTGACGCTAAAGAAGTTGAGATTATGAAGGTTTAATCTTTTACTATTATATCTCAAGCCTTTCCCTAGGTACACAAGCAATGATTTTCTACCTTTGCCAACAATAAATTTGGAATGCTAAAAAAGCTTTTTCAAGGATTTTGGTCAGGTCTTGCACGATTAATCCTTCGCAACAGAATATTAATTTTAGTTGGTCTTCTAACTGCTACCATTTTTCTAGGGATGCAGTGGAAAAATATGCGTTTTTCCAATACCGAAGCAAATATTCTACCCGACGACCATCCAGAAACTGTGCAGTATGAAGCTTTTGTAAAACTATTTGGCCAGGAAGACAACGCAATTGTGCTTGCTGTAAGAGATAGCGCGCTGTTTCTACCAGAAAATTTTAATCGTTGGAACAAACTTAGCAAACAGTTTGAAGCCATCCCAGAAACCGATTTTGTTATCTCTACAGATAATTTAAAGGAGCTGGTAAAAGACAATGAAAAGCAAGAGTTTTTTCTAAAACCACTTATTACATCTAACCTTAAAACTGTAGAAGAGGTAAATGCCATAAAAGAGCATTTGTTCAATGACCTTCCTTTTTATGAAAACTTACTTTTTAATAAAGAAAGTAGTTCCGTTAGAATGGTGGTCTATATGGATAAAGATATTCTTAACGAACCGGTTAGAAATGAATTTATTCTAAATGATCTAGAAGGCCTTGTAGATGATTTTGAAAAGGAAACTGGTCTAGATGCGCGTGTTTCGGGAATGCCCTATATACGAACTTGGAATTCCAAAATTATTATTGATGAAATCGGGATCTTTATTTTAGGAGCTTTACTAGTTACTTCAATCATTTTTTTCTTCTTCTTCAGAAGTTTTAGAGCCACCTTTATTTCCATGTTTGTTGTAATCATAGGCGTAATGTGGGCCTTTGGAATATTAGGATTGTTCAAATATGAAATCACAATTCTTACCGCTTTAATTCCACCATTAATTATTGTTATCGGAATCCCAAATTGTATTTTCTTAATCAATAAATATCAGCAAGAAGTAAAAAAACATGGGAATCAGGCACTTTCGTTGCAGCGTGTAATTTCCAAAATTGGAAATGCTACTTTAATGACCAATGTAACCACGGCATCGGGTTTTGCAACATTTATTATTTTGGATAGCGATTTACTTAAGGAATTCGGTATTGTAGCTTCCATAAATATTCTTTGCATTTTCATGCTTTCGTTACTAATAATACCAATCCTTTATAGCTTTATGCCTTTACCTAAGACTAAGCATTTAAAGCACTTAAACAAAAAGTGGATTGATTTGTTTGTCAATTGGATGGAACGTATTGTTAGAAATAATCGAATTGCAGTTTATATTACATCTGTCATAGTTTTAGTTCTAAGTATTGTTGGTATTTATCAAATTGAAATTACGGGGAGTCGGATAGAAGACTTACCCAAGAACACCAAATTTGTAGAAGACGTAAGATTTTTTGAGGAAGAGTTTGACGGTATTATGCCTGTTGAAGTTGTTGTTGACACCAAACAAAAGAACGGTATTTTAAAACCTGCTACACTTCGTAGAATGGACCAATTAGCTACTGAGATTAGTGAAACCCCTGAGCTTTCTAAATCTGTTTCCGTAGTCAACTTGGTAAAGTACTCAAAGCAGGCATTTTACAATGGAATCCCTAAATATTACCAGCTCCCAACATCTCAAGAAAATACCTTTATCATGGATGTTGCTAGAAAATCTGCGGATAATGGAAATCTATTAGAAAGCTTTGTTGATTCTACAGGGCAAACGGCTCGTATGACCACTTTTATGCGTGATGTTAAGACAGAACGCATGGAAGAAATAGAGGCTGATTTAATTAAATCAATTGCAAAAATATTTCCATCGGAACGTTATAATGTATTTATTACTGGTAAAGCATTATTATTCTTAAAAGGCACAAAATATCTAGTAAAAAATCTATTGTTATCATTAGCCTTAGCCATTGGGCTTATTTCATTATTTATGGCTTACTTATTCCGTTCTTTTAGAATGATATTAATTTCTCTAGTCCCTAATTTACTACCCTTGGTTATTACAGCAGGTCTCATGGGCTACTTAGGCGTTCCTATAAAACCATCTACCATCTTAGTTTTTAGTATAGCTTTTGGTATTTCTGTGGACGATACAATTCACTTTTTAGCTAAATATAGACAAGAACTGATAGCAAATCGCTGGCAAATAAAAAAATCAGTTTACAATGCCTTACGTGAAACAGGAGTAAGTATGTTCTATACGTCTATCGTACTATTTTTTGGTTTTTCCGTCTTTACCGTTTCCAGTTTTGGAGGAACAAAAGCTTTAGGTGGCTTAGTATCAGCAACTTTGCTTTTCGCAATGTTGTCTAATTTGATTTTACTTCCTTCACTTTTACTTTCGTTGGAGAAAAATATTGCCAATAAGAACGTATTAAAGAAGCCGCAAATAAATATTTTGCCCAAGGAAGACGAGAATACCGGAAGCAAATAACGATTTTCAGACTTCGCTTTCTTTAGTCAAAAACCTATCTTTGATCCCTAATTTATACGTTTAAAAATGAAACTCTCTTCTGTCAAAGAATTGCTTGCCACTCAACCTACTTCACAAGAAGTAGAAATTAATGGATGGGTAAAAACCTTTAGAAGCAACCGCTTTATAGCATTAAACGATGGCTCAACAATTAATAACATCCAATGTGTTATAGATTTTGAAAACTTTAATGAAGAATTAATAAAGGGTATTTCTTCAGGTGCTGCAATTAATGTAATTGGCACTTTAGTAGAAAGTCAAGGTAAAGGACAACGAGTAGAGATACAGGTTTCTAAATTAGTGATACTTGGTGGTGCAGATGCAGATACTTACCCTATACAACCAAAAAAACATTCTTTAGAATTTTTACGCGAAAAAGCACATTTAAGAGTTAGAACTAGCACTTTTTCTGCAGTTATGCGGGTACGTTCTGTGCTTTCTTATGCCGTTCATACTTACTTTCAGCAAAACGGGTTCTACTATTTCCACGCGCCTATTGTTACAGGTTCAGATGCAGAGGGAGCTGGTGAGATGTTTAGAGTAACAACGTTGGATGCCAAGAATCCACCACTAAATGAAGATGGTGCTATAAATTATAAAGAAGATTTCTTTGGAAAAGAAACTAACTTAACTGTTTCTGGACAATTAGAAGCAGAGGCATATGCTATGGGACTTGGCAAAGTTTACACTTTTGGCCCTACATTTAGAGCAGAAAATTCAAACACTTCTCGCCATTTAGCAGAATTCTGGATGATTGAACCAGAAATGGCCTTCCATGATTTAGATATGAATATGGACTTGGCTGAAGATTTTATAAAGTGGGTCATTAACTACGTATTAGAAAACTGCCAAGACGATTTACAATTTTTAGAAAAGCGCTTATTAGATGAAGAAAAATCTAAACCGCAAGCTGAGCGCAGTGAAATGCCTTTAATTGAAAAATTAAAATTTGTAGTTGATAATAATTTTAAACGCGTTTCCTATACAGAAGCAATTGAAATTCTAAGGAACTCTAAACCTAATAAAAAGAAGAAATTTAAGTTTTTAATTAATGAATGGGGTGCAGATTTACAAAGCGAGCATGAACGTTTCTTAGTAGAGAAACATTTTAAATGCCCCGTGATTTTGTTTGATTATCCTGCGAATATTAAAGCATTTTACATGCGTTTAAATGAAGACGAAAAAACTGTACGCGCAATGGATGTTCTTTTTCCTGGTATTGGAGAAATTGTAGGAGGTTCTCAGCGTGAAGAGCGTTTAGAAGTGCTTCAACAAAAAATGGCAGATTTAGGTATTGAAGAAGAAGAGTTGTGGTGGTATCTAGATTTAAGAAAATTTGGAACAGCCGTACATAGTGGTTTTGGGCTGGGTTTTGAAAGGTTAGTCCAGTTTTCAACGGGCATGGGTAATATTAGAGATGTAATTCCTTTTCCAAGAACACCGCAGAACGCAGCTTTTTAAATTGAATTCTTTAACTTTATAAGTAAGGAAGACCTTATATGCTCAAACAACATTTACAGTTTAAGCTTTCACAAAAATTATCGCCTCAACAAATTCAATTGATGAAGTTGATTCAATTGCCTACACAGGCTTTTGAACAACGATTAAAACAAGAATTAGAGGAGAATCCGGCATTAGAAAGTGGTAAAGCTGAAAATGAAAGTTTAGATGATGATTATGACGATTCCTTTGATGATACTATAGATAGTGAATCTATCTCTGCGGAAGACATCAATATAGACGATTATTTAAGTGATGATGAAATTCCTGAATATCGCACACAGACCAGTAATTATAGTGCTGATGATGATGAAAAAAGTGTTCCCTATGCGGCTGGAACGTCTTTCAATCAATATCTTATCAGTCAATTAAACACTGTTTATTTATCGGATGAAGAATGGGCTATTGCCGAATTTCTTGTAGGTAGTGTAGATGAAAGTGGCTATATAAGAAGACCATTAACAGATATAATGGATGATTTAGCGTTCACCCAAAATATCTATACAGAAGAAAAAACAATTGAAAAGGTTCTAAAAATAGTTCAGGAATTGGACCCACCAGGAGTAGCTGCTCGAACTTTAGATGAATGTTTAATTATTCAATTAAAAAGAAAAGAACCTACGCCTTCTATAGAGTTAGCAACTACAATTCTTGAAAGGTCTTTTGAGCAGTTTACTAAAAAGCATTACAAAAAACTCATTTTAAAATATGATGTTACCGAAGACCAACTAAAAGAGGCTATTGGAGAAATTGAAAGATTAAACCCAAAACCAGGCGGCTCTTATTCAGGTAATAATAGAATGGTGGAGCATGTTGTTCCAGATTTTTCTATAAAAATAGTAGATGGCGATCTGGAATTAACTTTAAATGGTCGCAATGCTCCTGAATTGCATGTTTCTAAAGATTATAGTAACATGCTGCAAGGCTATAAAGATGCTAAGGAGAAGTCCAAGTCACAAAAAGACACCGTAATCTTTATAAAACAAAAATTAGATGCTGCAAAGTGGTTTATAGATGCTATAAAACAGCGGCAACAGACTTTATTTGTTACCATGAATACTATAATGGAATATCAAAGGGAATATTTTTTAACTGGTGATGAGCGCAAGCTAAGGCCTATGATTTTAAAAGATATTGCAGATAAAATTCATATGGATGTTTCCACAGTATCAAGAGTTGCAAATAGCAAGTATGTGGACACACCTTATGGCACAAAATTGATAAAGGAGTTTTTCTCTGAATCAATGAAGAATGAACAAGGTGAGGATGTTTCTACAAGAGAAATAAAAAAGATACTGGAGACAGTCATTGGTGAAGAAGAGAAAAAGAAACCATTAACGGATGATAAATTAGCAAAAATTTTAAAGGAAAAAGGTTATCCTATCGCTAGAAGAACAGTAGCCAAATATCGTGAGCAACTTGGTATACCAGTTGCTAGGCTTAGAAAACAAATCTAATGCGACTTTTTCTGCGCCTAATATCTTATATTTTCCATCCACTTTTTGTTCCAATAGGCGGTACTCTTGCTTATTTTGCTCTAGCCCCTTATAGCTCATTAGAACAACAAAGCGGTAATATTTTACCCATTTTTATTTTAACGGTAATTATCCCAATTATCTTCTTCCTTATTCTAAAGAATTTAAGGCTCATTACTTCAATCTTTGCCCCATCTATAAAAGAGCGTAAATACCCGTTATTAATTAGTATTGGCCTTTACTTAATGATTTTATATAAAGTAATCCCTCAAAATTATATTAATGAACTTTACTTTTTCTTTGTTGGATTACTCACTGCATCAATTGCAATATTAGTGCTACTCTTTTTAAAGTTTAAGACAAGTATCCATTTGCTTGGAATGGGAAGTTTATTGCTATTTTTTATTGGACTGAGCATCCATTTTGAAATTAATATTACACTAGCCATAGGAACAATTACACTTTTAAGTGGACTTGTGGCAACATCTAGGCTTTATTTAAAGGCACATACAATCCCGGAATTACTTATTGGGTTTATAGTTGGAGCCTTTTCCCAATTACTTCTCTTTAAGTTTTGGCTATAGAATATAAAAGATAACACCCACTCTAAGAGGGCGTATATTAATTTGCTCGCCGCTTGATATAGTTGCATCTTCCAATAGCGTATTTAAGCTATAGTATAAATGTACATTCCAAGTATTATACCCAAAATTAAGCGTTAAGCCATACTGCCATTGTGAAATATCATCATTCCTAAAACTTAGGTTATTTTCTGTGTTTTCAGCTATAAATTTTGACTTTCTAGAAAATAAGTATGCAGCTTTAATGCCTCCATAAATTCGCCAAAATTTGTAATCTGTTGCATTAGAGGTTCGCCATCTAAGTTCAAAAGGAAACTCTATAGCATGTGTTTCAAACTTGGTTCTATTTAAACTGTCACTTTCAATTGGGAGTCTATAATTAATATCCGAAGAAGCAGTTTCGGCAATAATATTGCTATAGTAAGAATTGGTTCCATAACCCACTCCTAAGCCAAAACCGAAATTCCGTTTTGTATTAATCGGAATGTCTTTAATAAAACCCAATTGAAGCCCATAAGATAAATTTCTTTGGATAACATCATCATTTGGCTTATCTAATAAAACATTGTAGGCTAAGCCAGCATAAAATTGATCCTCTAAATATTTTGAATCTGCATCTTTGGGCACATTTGTGCTATCTTGACTTTGTAAATTATCAATTGATAGGATGCAAATTAAAAAAGCAACTAAAGTTCGATTCCACATATAGCGCAAAATAAAACAAAAAACGCTCCAGATTTTAAATCTGGAGCGTTTTAAACTAAATTTTAGTTCTATTACTTATTGCAAGTTATTAAAAGCATCGCCTTCAAAAGTGGTATAATTAATCTTTAAAGCCCTAACCTGACGTAATTCTTCTTTTATATCTGACACTATGCCCATGCTAACCTGTTTATCAATCTTTAGAGAAATAATGGCTACACTTCTAAGATGTTCTGGCTTTTCAGCCAACTTTGCTAATACATACGAGCCAACTTCGTCAACTTGAGCAAATTTTCCATTCAATTGAATTTTAGGTTCAGCTCCAATGACACCAGCGTATTGTTTTATGGGTTGTCCAACAATAATCTCTATGATTCTATCTTTTTTATCTAGTTTTTCAATTTCATTTGCGTTAGGTAATGTATTCTCAACTAGTAGATTTGTATTCTTCATTACTGTAACTGTCATAAAAAAGAATAATAAAATAAATACAATATCTGGTAGCGATGCAGTTGAAATTTGCGGAAGCTTACTTTTATTTTTTCTATTAATGTTTATCATTTGTTTACTAATTAGCGGTTATTTCTGCTTCAGATAATTTTTGTGGAAATAGATTCCTAACTGTTTCTATTTGTTCTTTAAGAACTCGTTTATCAGCATTAAGCAACTCAGAAGTATTATATGCTGTTAGGAGGTCTGTGTATAAAATATTATACAATCGTAATGCTTCTCGGTCACGCAATTCATTATAGGCTCCTACAAGTTCATTCTGAACAGCAACATAAACCCCATAATTTGTCCCACGAGTATTTGATAATGATAGAATAGCCTTTTGAGGGTTATCTGATGATTTGGCATCTCTTTCTCCTTTACAATAACTACAGTATCCATCTCCTTCTGCAATTCCACCATTATCTAAAAAAGCAATTGCTTTTTCTCGCAAATCCTGAATTTCAATTAATTCATCCTCAACTAAAAGTTCATCATTAGAATTTAAGCTAACTCTAAATAAGTTTTTTTCTTTAACATCTGCTCTATCGCTTCCCGACGGAAGCATGCGATTTAATCCCGCATCAGTTTCTATAGTAGTGGTAACTAAGAAAAAAATGAGTAATAAGAATGCAATATCGGCCATGGAGCCAGCATTTACTTCTGGTAGTTCTCTATTTTTTGACATGTAGTATTGTATTTAGACTTAAGATTATTAATCATATTCATAGTACAATAACCTATTATTTAAATGGAGAGAAAAGTCTAAATGAGTGAACAGTCTATTTGAATGAGTGAAAAAATATCAAGTGAAGAAGTCATTACAAAAAAAATGCCTTGAATTTTAATTCAAGGCATTTTAAACTAAATTTTAGTTCTATTACTTATTGCAAGTTATTAAAAGCATCGCCTTCAAAAGTGGTATAATTCACTTTTAATGCATTTACTTTTCTTAGTTCTTGCTTTATATCTGATATTAAGCCCATATTAGCTTCTTTATCTACTTTTAAGGCTGTAGTTAATACATTCTGCAGCTCTTGAGGCTTTTTAGCGCGTTCTGCTAAAATGTACGAACCTACTTCTTCAACACTGGCAAACTTATCATTCAATTGAATTCTAGTTTCCGTACCATATACATTAGAATATTCTTTTGTTGGTTTTCCGGCAAAAATATAAATCACACGATCCTTCTTTTCCAACTTCTTAATTTCTGTAGCGTTTGGCAATGTGTTCTCCACCATTATAGAGCTATCCTTCATTACGGTAACCGTCATAAAGAAAAACAATAACATAAATACAATATCAGGAAGTGAAGCCGTCGAAACCGCAGGCAATTCACCATCTTTCTTTTTTGCAAATTTTGACATCTAGATATTTTTATTGGTTCTTAGAAGTTTCAGCTTCTGATAGTTTCTGTGGAAACAACTCTTGAATTCTTTTTACTTTATCCTTAAGCTCGTCTCTTACACTACTAGGTGTTTCTGGATTCAAATACTCTGACTCCATAGTAACAAAATCTGCACCAAATAAACGTTGTGCCTCACGATTACGCAAATCATTGTAAGCTCCAACAAGTTCGTTCTGAACTGTTATGTAAGTACTATATTTTGTCTCCCTATCGTTTTTAAGAGAAATAATCGCTTTATCTGGATTATCCGATGAACTAGCATCTCTCTTTCCTTTACAGTAGTTACAATATTCTGGACTCCCTGATGGCGCACCACCGTTATCTAAGAATGCAATGGCAGCTTCTCTTAAATTTTTGATGTCCATAATCTCTTCTTCTACCAATAGCTGACCATTCCTATTGATATTAACTGTAAAGATATTTTTCTGCTTAATTACAACATCAATATCTTCCGGCGGTTCCATTGGCGGTAACATTCTATCAAGTCCTGCATCAGTTTCAATAGTTGTAGTAACTAAGAAAAAGATAAGTAACAAGAAGGCAATATCCGCCATCGATCCAGCATTAACTTCTGGTGCTCCTTTTCTTCTTGGCATAGTGTGCTGTTTTTATTTTCCTATTAGTCTCTTAACTCCTGGCCAAACCATTAATAAAACGGCTACGACTGTCATAGCAAAGAATACATTCAACAACATTCCTATAGTTTTAACTGTACTTGCTGTAGGTTGTATTTCCTTTCCTTCAAATGCATTAACTACTGCATTTGCTTCATCACCACTGGATAAAGCATATCCTATTATGAATAGTACTACAAGAGCTCCAAGAGCAAATAACGCTTTTTTGAGACCTCCTGGTGTCGTCATCATCTTCTTAAGTCCAAAAAAGATGGCTAGCACAGCAGCAGCAATCAATAGAACCCATGTAAGCAGGAACATAATATTTATTCCTATGCTATTAATAGCTTCCGGATCATCCTTTGCTGGCATCATAAAGAAACTCATGATAGCAGCAATAACACCAACAACTATTAATACAATTTTTAATATTTTTTGCATGATTCGATAGTTTTAAATGTTATCAATTACTTTTTATGGGCAGCCAACATATCAATCAAAGAGATTGAAGAGTCTTCCATATCATTTACGATACTATCGATTTTAGCAATAATGTAGTTGTAAAAAATTTGAAGAATAATTGCAGTAATTAAACCAAATACAGTTGTTAATAATGCAACTTGAATATCACCTGCAATTAAAGATGCGCTTAAGTTACCTACAGCTGCAATCTTTTGGAATGCCTGAATCATACCTATTACCGTACCCATGAAACCAAGCATTGGTGCAATTGCAATAAATAAAGATAACCAAGAAACGTTTTTCTCCAATTGACCCATTTGAACACCACCGTAAGCTACGACTGCTTTTTCTGCAGAATCCAAACCTTCACCAACTCTATCCAAACCTTGGTAATAGATAGAAGCAACTGGACCTTTTGTATTTCTACAAACTTCTTTTGCGGCTTCAACACCACCGGATGCTAAGGCGTCTTCAACTTGTTGTTTTAATTTAGAAGAATTGGTACTTGCCATATTAAGGTATATAATACGCTCAATTGCAACTGCCAAACCTAAAATTAAACATAATAGTACGATACCCATAAAAGCTGGCCCACCTTGTATGAACTGTTCTTTCAATACTTGGGTAAAACCTTTACTTGCTTCAGCAGCTTCTTCTTGAGCCATAGCTGATGTAGTACCTAAAATAAACATTCCGGCAACAGCCAGAGAAGAGGATATTTTTTTCATCGTGTTCAAACTTAAATTTAGTTAGTTAATAATGTTAAAGATATAAAAATTTAGTAATTAAAAAATTTATTATTCAGCAGAGAGGAAGGGATTCGAACCCTCGATACACTTTTGGTGTATACACACTTTCCAGGCGTGCGCCTTCGACCACTCGGCCACCTCTCTATTTTCATAGTTAGGTCGCCCAATAAACAAAAAAATAATTAGTTAAAGAAATTTGCGCCGTTAATTTTACTGCATTTCCCCTCGCAAAGAGGTCTCAAAAATAGTCTTAAACAGCTTATCTGAAACTCCACTACCTAAAAGATACATTGCCTTTGTTATTGCAGCCTCAAATGTAATGTCCTTACCATTAACAAGTTGTATCTTTTTCAACAATTCACTTGTCTCATAATGCCCCATGGCAACACTACCTCCTGCACATTGAGTTATATTAATTATGTGTAAATCTTTAGCTATTGTGTTTTTTAACTTATTAATGAACCATTCTTCAGTTGGTGCATTACCGGCACCATAAGTTTCCAATACTAAAACTTTCAAATTTTCTGTATCCAATACTGCATCTAAAATGGCTTTACTTAATCCAGGATACAATTTTAATGCACCTACATGACTGCTCATATTTTTATGAACCTTTAATTTCTTTCTTCTCCCTTTCAAGTCTAACAGAAAAGGAGAATTAATTTTTAAATGAACTCCAGACTCAGCTAATTCCGGATAGTTTGGTGAGCTAAATGCTTCAAAATGTTCTGCATTAATCTTAGTGGTGCGATTTCCTCGATACAGTTTATATTCAAAATATAAGCCAACTTCACGTATAACTGGTCTACCTCTTGATTGTAGCGAGGCAATTTGAATTGATGTTATTAAATTCTCCTTAGCATCTGTTCTTAGGTCGCCAATTGGCAACTGAGACCCAGTGAAAATAACAGGCTTTGCTAAATTTTCCAGCATAAAACTTAAGGCCGAAGCAGAATAGCTCATAGTATCACTTCCATGCAATACCACAAAACCGTCGTGATCTTCATAATTTGATTCAATTAGAGTAGCAATCTCGACCCAATAGGCAGGATTCATATTTGAAGAATCTATCGGGGTTTCAAAAGACACACTATTTATTGTGCAATCCAATTGTGTTAACTCAGGAATATGCTTTAAGAGTTTATTAAAATTGAAAGCTTTTAACGAACCGCTCTCATAATCTTTAACCATACCTATAGTACCGCCGGTATAAATCAATAATATATTCGCCTTTTTTTCCATTATTTACATCTAAACGCCAAACACTTCTTTAGAATTCTCTGTTGTGATTTCTGCAATCACTGTCTGACTTAAACTGTAAATTAAAGCCATTTTTTCCAATACTTGTAGTATGTACAAACTTTCATTACGCTTCCCGCGATACGGAACAGGAGCCAAATAAGGTGAATCCGTTTCTAATACAATATGTTTTATAGCTATCTGGTTTAAAAACTGGTCTATCTTTCCATTTTTAAAAGTAGCGACACCTCCTATCCCCAATTTCATTCCATAGGAAATCGCCTTGTGAGCTTGTTCGATAGTCCCTGTGAAGCAATGAAAGATTCCGTACAAATCTTGATTTTTTTCTTGTTCTAAAATTTCAAAAATCTCATCGAAAGCCTCGCGACAATGTATTACTATAGGAAGCTTATGTTTTTTTGCCAATCGTATTTGAGCTACAAATGCTTCTTGCTGTTGTTTTAAAAAGGTTTTATCCCAATACAAATCAATTCCTATTTCGCCAATTGCATAGAACTTTCGCTTTGCTAGCTGTTCTTCTACATGTTTTAACTCTTCATAAAAATTCTCCTTAACATGTGTAGGGTGCAGCCCCATCATTAGAAATATATTGTCCGGATATGATTCTTCCAATTTGTACATAGACTGTGTGTATGTAGAATCAATAGCTGGAATAAAGAATCTATTTATTCCTGCACCAATAGCTCTTGTAATCATTTCATCTCTATCATCATCAAAGGCCTCACTGTATAAATGCGTATGCGTATCTGTTATAATCATCTGGCAAAAATAAGTTTATCTTTAACAATATTATTATCCTTCGATAAGCTAAGGATGACATCCCTTGTGAAAATTTAATTTAAAAATGAAATCACTAAAAAAATATCTAGAGACAAAAAAGTACACTAGAATACCCTTGGTACTTACTGAAACTAATCATTTTGAAGTTTCGGCAAAAATCAATGGTGTCTCTGGTCGCTTTATTTTGGATACCGGCGCTTCTAATACCTGTATTGGAATGGATAAAATTGAATTTTTTAAGCTTGTTTCTGAAGCATCCGAAGTAAAGGCTGCCGGAGCTGGAGCCACAGAGATGGAAACTCTAGTTTCCAACGAAAACAAAGTGCAACTCGGAAATTGGAAAAAAAAGAAACAAAAAATAGTGCTTTTTGACCTGGTACATGTTAATGAGGCACTTACTGCTCATAAAGCACTCCCTGTAGATGGAATCATAGGTGCGGATATCCTAAAAAAAGGTAAAGCAATTATTGACTATAATAAAAAGTATTTGTATTTAAAGTTGAAATAATTATTAATTACATTTTTTATCGTAGAAATAGACAATTTCTATTAAATGCTTACGTTTGAATTCCCTTTTTCTTATTTTTTCAACAAGTTCATCACAATCTTTAAAATATTCCATCGCAGTTTTTCTGAAACTTTTCCCGAAGGATAAAGTGCTTTTACCGTAGACAAATACAGGAACAGGGTCTTTATCTTTTTTTATATAGTAATTTTGACTAGTACCACCGCCGCGATGAATTATTCCATTTACTCCAAAGTCTGCATATGACAGATGTTTAATTTCATGCATATAAAGGTTAACTTTACCTCTATACAGAACACTTGCAGAAACAACACCTTCAGTTCCTCCTCCTATTCTTATTTCATCAAGTTCGAAATCGTCCTTATCAAAAAACTCATGAAAATCTATATTATACAAATAATATTTTTTGGTTTTAGCCAGTGGAGTTTCTTTAAATTCGAAAATTTCATCGTATTCAGTCTCAAAAATACGGCCGTAGCCTACTAAGGTATCACCAACTTTATTTACAAACCTTACTTTTCTTGATTGAGCAGTTACAGAGTTTGCAACTAAAAAAAAAAATTGAACAAAAAATGACTTTTGTATTCACTGTAGTTTTTACTTTAGCATACGTTACTTTTAAAAAAGTATTACAATTCAAGGGCTTTAGTCACATTATCATCCATCAACAATTCTTGTGGATTTTCCAATGCTTCCTTAACAGCAACTAAAAAGCCAACCGATTCTTTACCATCTATAATTCTATGATCATAAGAAAGTGCCACATACATAATAGGTGCTATTGCTACTGCTCCATCTTTTACTATTGGTCGCTCTACAATATTATGCATCCCTAAAATTGCACTTTGTGGTGGATTTATAATAGGTGTAGATAACATAGAACCAAAAACACCTCCATTAGTTATTGTGAAAGTTCCTCCTGTCATTTCATCAACAGTAATCTCACCTTCACGAGCACGGATAGCCAAACGTTTAACCTCGGACTCTACCCCTCTAAAAGTTAAGTTTTCTGCATTTCTAATTACGGGAACCATTAATCCTTTAGGACCTGAAACCGCAATACTAATATCGCAGAAATCATAGGAAAGCATTTCTTTACCATCTATCATAGAATTCACTGCTGGATACATTTCTAGTGCACGCACCACTGCCTTAGTAAAGAAAGACATGAAGCCTAAACTAACGCCATGCTTTGCCTTAAATGTTTCTTTATATTCCTTACGTAGTGCAAAAATAGGAGACATATCCACCTCGTTAAAAGTGGTTAACATTGCTGTTTCATTTTTAGCAGCCACTAAACGTTCGGCTACTTTTCTGCGCAGCATTGATAATTTAGAACGTGATTCTCCCCTACTTCCTCCAGTAGGTGTTCCCATAGAAGGAACAGCGTTTACAGCATCTTCTTTGGTAATTCTACCATCACGACCACTTCCTTTTACAGCGGAAGAAGCAATACCTTTTTCATCTAATATTTTTTTAGCTGCTGGAGAAGGAGTTCCAGAAGCATAAGTTTCTTTTTTAGCTTCAACTGGTTTAGCAGTATCCTTTTTAGGGGCCTCTTTTTTCTCTTCAGCTTTTGATTCTGTCTTTGTATCAGAACCTGCAGGTTTTTCTGCACTCGTATCTATTAAACAAACTACTTCACCTACAGCAACGGCATCGCCCTCCTCAGCTTTTAGTGTAATAATTCCACTTTCTTCAGCAGGAAGTTCTAAAGTCGCTTTATCTGAATCCACCTCAGCAATAGCTTGATCTTTCTCAACGTAATCTCCATCTTGCACCAACCATTCTGCAATCTCTACTTCGGTTATAGACTCTCCCGGTGAGGGAACTTTCATTTCTAAAATCATCTTATTTTCCTTTATTTCGAGTTTGTTTATTTTTTTATTTTAAAATTGTCCTTGGTTTTATCAAAGACATATGCTATAACTTGTTCGTGTCTCCTTTTAGAACGCACAGCACTGCCTGCTGCAGGCGCTCCATAAAATCTTCTTGAAGCAACCCTAAAGTTTTTAGCTTCATCCAAATGCATTAACAAATGACCCCAAGCCCCCATGTTTCTTGGTTCTTCCTGGGCCCATACAATTTCATCAGCTTTATTGTATTTTTTAATAAGCTTTCGCATTGCATTTGCAGGAATAGGGAATAATTGTTCTAGCCTTACTAAGGCTACATCTTCTCTACCCAATTCTTCTTTCTTAGCTAATAAATCATAGTAAAACTTACCCGTACAGAAGACTAAAGATTTTGTCTTTGCAGCAGTAGCTTTTTCATCATCTATTAACTCTTGGAAGCTTCCGTTTGCCAACTCTTCTTTGGTTGAAACCACCTTAGGATGCCTAAGTAAACTTTTTGGGGTAAAAACCACCAAAGGCTTTCTAAACTTTGCTTTCATTTGACGTCTTAACAAATGAAACATGTTTGCCGGTGTAGTTACATCAGTAACATACATATTGTCTTTTGCACAAAGTTGTAAGTAACGTTCCATACGAGCAGAAGAATGTTCCGCTCCTTGTCCTTCATAACCGTGCGGTAATAATAGTACCAAACCATTTTGAAGTTTCCATTTGTCTTCTGCTGAAGATAAATATTGATCAATCACAATTTGTGCACCATTACTAAAATCCCCAAATTGTGCTTCCCAAATAGTTAAGGTATTTGGGCTAGCCATTGCATAACCATAGTCAAATGCCATGACAGCATATTCTGATAAAAGTGAATTGTATATATGGAATTTCCCGTTTTGTTGGTCGCCAAGTTCATTTAACAAGGTTACCTCTTCTTCATGCATCTCCGTCTTAATAACAGCATGTCTATGCGAAAAAGTACCTCTTTCCACATCTTGCCCAGTCATTCTAACATCATAGCCCTCCTCTAATAACGAACTATAGGCTAGTAGCTCTCCCATGGCCCAATCTAGCTTATTATCTTCGAAATACATTTTATGACGACCGCCAACTAAACGTTCTAATTTCCTTAAAAACTTCTTGCCTTCTGGCAATTTAGTAATGCGAGCAGCTACGCTATCCAACTTAGATAAATCATAAGAAGTATCAATAGGCTTTAACATCGCATCTTCCGTTTTTTGCTTAAAACCTTCCCATTCATCATCCATGAATGGTGTAATACGTGTTTTTTCTATTTTACGAGAATCCATTAAATCTTCTTCAAGATTCTTCTTGTATTCCTCTTCTAAATGCTTCACATAAGATTCATCGATAACACCCTCAGAAATTAATTTCTGAGCATAAATATCTCTTGGGTTCTGATGCTTGGATATTGATTTATAAAGTAATGGTTGTGTAAATTTAGGCTCATCACCTTCATTATGACCATATTTTCTATACCCTAATAAGTCTAAGAAAACATCACGCTTAAAACGCATTCTATATTCTAACGCAAATGTTGCAGCATGTACAACTGCTTCTGCATCATCAGCATTAACATGTAAAACTGGAGAAAGTGTCACTTTACCAACATCTGTACAATAGGTAGATGAACGCGCATCTAAATAATTGGTGGTAAAACCAATTTGATTATTCACCACAATATGGATGGTACCACCTGTTTGATAACCATCTAAACGTGCCATCTGAATAATCTCATAAGCAACGCCTTGTCCTGCAAAAGCTGCATCTCCATGTACAAGAATTGGCAGTACTTCCGAATTATTTTCTTGATGTGAACTATCTTGTTTTGCTCTAGTAATACCCTCTACAATACCATTTACAGTTTCTAAGTGAGATGGGTTAGGTGCAATGTTCATATTCATAATCTTGCCAGAATCTGTCTCTCGAACAGACGTCCATCCCAAATGGTATTTTACATCGCCATCAAAAATGGCTTCCTCATAATCTTTACCATCAAACTCACTAAATATATCTTTAGGAGATTTGCCAAAAATATTTGTCAACACGCTTAAACGCCCTCTGTGAGCCATTCCCATTACCACCTGCTTAACTCCAGCATCAGCAGCTTTCTCTATAATCATATCCAAAGCAGGAATCAAAGATTCACCACCCTCTAATGAAAATCGTTTTTGACCTACATATTTAGTGTGAAGAAAACCCTCAAAAGAAACTGCTTCATTTAATTTTCTTAGAATATTCTTCTTCTCGTCAGCAGAATAGTTTGGGTGATTATCATTAACATTAAGCCAATCTTGAATCCACTGGATACGTTCAGGCGTGCGTATATACATATACTCAACACCAATGGCATCACAATAAATACTTTCTAAATGCTTAATAATCTTTTTAAGACTGCTTGCGCCAATACCAATAATATTACCTGCATCAAATACGGTATCCATATCCTCTTGGGCGAGGTCAAAGTTGGTAACATCAAGGTTAGGCTCGTATTTTCTTCTTTCACGGACGGGGTTTGTCTCTGTAAAGAGATGCCCACGCGAACGATACCCATCTATTAAGCGAATAACATTAAACTCTTTTTGAAGTGATTGTGGGATTTCAACTTGTTGACCATTTACCATGGCAACTCCCCCATTTTCTAAAGTAGCTATATCCAGCTCATCTAATGAACTTTCCAAACCAAAGTCAAAGCCTTGAAAAAATGCACGCCAGCTAGGTTCAACGCTGTCTGGGCTTTTAGTGTATTTATCGTATAACTCCGCAAAAAAAGCGGTATGTGCTGCGTTTAAAAACGAATATTTATCCATACAGTAAACTGTCGAAAATTCTTAAGCAAAATTTTATCAAAAATACAATAAAATGAAGACGTAGTTTTACTGAACTCCTTTAAAATTGAAGGATAACTAATTATTTAAATTACCTTCTACACATATTTAGCTTTCAACCAGACTTTCTGAAATATTCTTTTTAATATAAGGAAGCTGACTTCCTTAGAAATTTCAACCACATCAGAAGATTTTATTTCTTTAAACTCTTTTTCTGGAACATCAATAACATATAACAAATTAAGATAATCCGAAAACTTTTCTAACAATAAAACATAGAATTTTTCCTGAAGCTGGGTTACCAAAGATTCGAAAGAAATAGGACTTAAAGGGTGCCATTCTACATTGGCCAATTCAAAATCTTTTTCAAGTTGCGTTAGTAACTTTTCAAAAAGACCCAGTTTTTGAGCTTCTTCAAGAATTTCAATAGTATTTTTAAATCGAAACTTATCCATCAATATAGCTCAAATACCATTTTCTGCAACTGCCTCTCTAAGTATAACTACTGTTTGTAAACCTTACCCTCTTTCATAACAAAATTTACGCTTTCTAAAGTAGTTACGTCTTTAAATGGATTTTCATCTACTGCAATGATATCTGCAATAAATCCTTTTTTAAGCTGTCCTAAATTATCCATTCCTAATAACTTAGCATTAATAATGGTAGCTGCTTTGAGCGATTCTTTTAATGGAATTCCTGCTTCTAATAAGTAGCCAAATTCTATGGCGTTTTTCCCATGTGGAAACACTCCAGCATCAGTGCCAAAACCCATTGGCACCCCTTTTTTGTAGGCCTTAGCCATTGTTTCTTGGTGAATAGGTCCAATTTCTAAAGCCTTTCTAGCGACTACTGGAGGGAAAAAACCAGGTTGCTTTGCTTTTTCAGCCACTTGCTTTCCTGCGCTTATGGTAGGTATTAAAAAGCAGTTGTTTTTAATCATTAATTCCATAGTCTCTTCACTCATAAAAGAGCCATGCTCTATGGTACTTACACCTCCAATAATTGCTAATTTCATTCCTTCATCCCCGTGTGCATGCGCCGCGACAGACATTCCATAATTTTTTGCAGTACTTGTAATGGCTTTTATTTCCTCTAAAGTAAATTGTGGATTATGACCGCTTTTTGCCACACTAAGAACGCCTCCCGTCGCAGTAATCTTTATAACATCTGCACCATTTTTATAACGCTGACGCACTGCCTTTTTACCATCAGCTGGGGAATTTACTACCCCATCTTTTGGTCCAGGGTCACCCATTAAATCTGCTTTCATTCCATTTGTAGGGTCGGCATGACCGCCAGTAGTTGCCAATGCCTTGCCAGAAGTAAAAATGCGTGGGCCTACTACTAAACCTTTATTAATCGCATTTCTAAGTGAGATATTTACACCAGAACCTCCTAAATCACGAACTGTAGTAAAACCAGCTAGTAAAGTCTTTTTTGCATTTACTGCCGACTCAAATGCCACATCTGCATCATTATTAGTAAATCTTTTTATATAAACCTGAGGGTTAAATTCCGATTCCATGTGCACATGCATATCTATAAAACCTGGCAGCACAGTTTTATCTTTTAAATCTATAACCTCATCATTTACTGAACCACCTATAAATCCATCTTTAATAGCTTCAATTGTATTTCCTGAAACAACAATTGTCTTATCCGATAAGGTTTTCCCGGACGCTACATCTATAATTGCCCCACATTGTAAATAGGTTTTTTGAGCTGTAATTAAAAAACATGAAAAGAGGGAAAAAAGGAGCGCTAAGTTTTTCATTTCTGGTTGGTTTAATTTATTTCTTTAAAAGTACTAAATAAAAAAGCCCAACACTTTGGTTGGGCTCAATTCTAGAATTCATATACTTTAGCTTCTTATTTTTTGTTCCCAGTCCCAGGCAGATTTCATAGCTTCATCTAATGTTGATTCCGCTCTCCAGCCTAAAACTGCATTTGCTTTTGTAGTATCGGCATAGGCCTCAATTACATCCCCTGCTCTTCTCCGCACAATTTTGTAGTTTAGTTTTTTTCCTGATACTCGCTCAAAACTTTTAATAACCTCTAAAACGGAACTCCCTGTTCCCGTTCCAAGGTTAAAAACCTCATAATTTTCTTCATTTTCATCATTTACTAAACGCTGTAGTGCTGCCACATGAGCCTTAGCTAAATCTACCACATGAATGTAATCTCGAATACAAGTTCCATCTGCTGTAGGGTAATCATCACCAAAAACAGAAAGTTGCTCACGTAAGCCTATACCTGTTTGTGTAATAAATGGCACTAAATTTTGAGGCACTCCGCTAGGCAATTCTCCTATTTCTACGCTTGGATGGGCTCCAAAAGGATTAAAGTAGCGCAATGCTATTGCAGATATATGTGGTGTAACTTTACAAGTGTCTTGTATGATTTCTTCTCCTACTTGTTTTGTGTTTCCATAAGGAGATTCTGCTGGTTTTACAGGAGCATCCTCAGTTATAGGCATTTTATCCGCCTGCCCATAAACCGTGCATGAGGAACTGAATATAAAATTTGCACTTCCTTTTTTTGATAGCTCTTGAAGGATGTAGGTTAATACCCCAAGGTTATTTTCATAATATAGCAAAGGTTTTTCCACACTCTCACCAACTGCTTTTGAAGCCGCAAAATGAATTACCCCTTCAATATCATTATGCCTGGAGAAGAAGTCTTCAACTTTTGGTTTATCTCTTAAATCAAAATTTTCAAATAGGGGTTTTTTTCCGGTTATAGCAATAATGCCGTCTATAACTTTCTCTGAAGCATTAGATAGGTTATCTACAATCACCACCTCAAAACCTTTATTTTGAAGTTCCACAACTGTGTGTGAACCAATAAAACCTAAACCTCCAGTAACAAGAATCTTCATAATAACTTCTTAAAAGAGCATCAAATATATGTTCAAAACACGTTATCGATTAACAAATTCGATAATCATTGCAGTAATATAGTCTATCTGCTCATTATCCAATTCCGTATGCATTGGCAAAGAAATTACTTCTTTTACCAATAGATTGGTTACCGGGAAATCTGCTTCATTATAACGTTCATCAACATAAGCTTTTTGCTTGTGTAAAGGAATTGGATAATATACTCCACATGGAATTCCATTATCATTTAAATGTTGTACCAACTCATCTCTCTTTCCATTTAATATTCGCAAGGTATATTGGTGAAATACATGACAATCACAAGTATCACAGATTCCATCACAACCATTAACGGTTTTTGGGACTAAAATATGTTCGTGATTTTTTAATGCCGAAGAATATTTTTGTGCTGCCTCCCGCCTTTTCCTATTGTATTCATCTAAATTGGGCAGCTTAGCCCTTAAAACTGCAGCTTGAATAGAATCCAATCTAGAATTTACTCCAACTACATCATGATGATACCTTTTATACATTCCATGATTTACCATACCACGTATGGTATGTGCTAAATCATCATCATTAGTAAAAATTGCTCCTCCATCACCATAACAACCTAAATTCTTTGAAGGAAAAAACGAAGTTGAAGCTACATGACCAATAGTTCCGGACATATTTTTAGTGCCATCCTTAAAAGTATGTTTAGCTCCTATACCTTGCGCGTTATCTTCAATAACAAATAAATTATGTTTATCTGCCAAATCCATAATAGCATCCATATTCGCACATTGGCCAAAAAGGTGCACTGGAACTATCGCTTTTGTTTTTGGAGTAATTGCTTTTTCTATAGCAGCTATATCAATATTAAAAGTATCTGGCTCTACGTCTACCAAAACTGGGGTTAACTGCAGTAACGCTATGACCTCAACGGTAGCTGCAAAAGTAAAGTCTGCCGTAATAACCTCATCTCCTGGTTGCAAACCCAGTCCCATCATACATATCTGTAGGGCATCCGTACCATTAGCACAAGGGATAACATGTTTAATATTTAGATATTCCTCCAATTCTTTTTGAAAAGCATGAACTTCTGGACCATTAATAAATGCCGAAGAATCTAGTACATTGGAGATTGATGAATTTACTTGCTCTTTTATTCCTTGGTACTGACCTCCAAGGTCAACCATTTGAATTTTTTTCATCGATATAAGTTAGGTGACAAAATTAATAAATTAAGCAGCTGTAAATCTCCATTCCCGTAAGAAATGTATTTTAGCATAAACTTATTCCTGTGCGTGCCTTATACTCCTTTTTGGTTCATATTGCTTGGTTTCACCTAAAACTGATAGCCTTTTTTAAACCAAAAATCAACCTTTTTGTAGATGGGCGTAAAAATGTATTCGCAACTTTAAAGGAATCTTTGGTCGATACAGACAATGTAATTTGGATGCATGTAGCTTCTCTTGGAGAGTACGAACAAGGGCTCCCTATTCTACAAAAACTAAAAATACTTTACCCCAATTATAAATTCTTGCTCACCTTTTTTTCACCTTCTGGTTATGAAGTAAAAAAAAATACCGATGGCGCTGATATTATAACTTATCTACCATTAGATACTATCACCAATGTAAATAAGTTTATTGAATTGGTAAACCCAAGAATGGCGCTATTTATTAAATATGAAATATGGCCTAATTACTTAAATGCTCTAAAAAATAAGGAAATTCCAACATTTCTAGTATCTGCTTTATTTTCAAAAAAACAAGTCTATTTTAAATGGTATGGAAGTTTTATGCGCAAAAGCCTAGGTACATTTAATCATCTTTTTGTACAGGATGAAAACTCAAAAAAACTCTTAAATGATTTTGGTTTCGTTAATGTTTCGGTGAGTGGTGACACGCGATTTGACCGCGTTTCAGAAATTCTGAGTAGAGACAATGACCTTGCTTTTATGAGCAACTTTAAACAACATAATTTTTGTTTTGTAATAGGTAGTAGTTGGCCACAAGATGAAGAAATTATTGTTGATTTCATTAATAAATCGGATAAGAAAATAAAATATGCAATTGCGCCGCATAATATCAAAGAAGAACACATTAAAAATTTAAAAAATAGTATCACAAAAAAAGTTATCTGTTACTCTGAGGTCGAGCATAAATCATTGGAAGATTACAATGTCTTACTAATTGACACCATTGGTTTACTCACTAAGATTTATAGTTATGCTAACATCGCCTATGTTGGCGGAGGATTCAAAACTGGATTACATAATACACTAGAACCGGCTGTATTTGGCACTCCCATTTTAATAGGTCCTAATTACACTAGCTTTAAAGAAGCTGAACAATTGGTTGAAAGAGGTGGTATAATCAGTATAAAAACCAAAGAAGAGTTTTCTAGAAGGATAAACAAGCTTCTTGAAAATAAAAATGTATTGCTTTCTACTGGGCAAATAAACTCGCAGTATGTTGAATCTAATAAAGGGGCAACCTCAAGAATTTTAAAACACATTAAAGGGGTTCTTTAAATTTTGTTAGTTTTAAGCAAACTAACTAACCATGGATAAACGTATTCTTAGAATTTCTTTAACCGCTGCTTTAGCGGGCTTTTTATTTGGTTTTGACACAGTGGTAATAAGCGGAGCCAATCAACCTATTAAAGAGTTGTGGGGAACCAATTGGTTTTTGGGAGAAACACTGTTTACTTTTCACGGAATTTTCATAATGTCTATGGCGCTTTGGGGAACCGTTTTGGGTTCTTTGTTTGGAGGAATCCCCTGTGACAAATTAGGCAGAAAAAAGACCCTATTCTGGATAGGCGTACTTTATTTTTTATCTGCTTTAGGTTCTGCTTTAGCCACTGAACCCTACAGTTTTTCGTTTTTTAGATTTATTGGTGGTGTTGGTGTTGGCGCCTCATCAGTAGCTGCCCCTATTTACATATCAGAAATTTCTAAAGCAAGTAATCGCGGTAGGTTAACGGCTATGTATCAATTCAATATCGTATTCGGGATACTAATCGCCTTTATTTCTAACTATCTTATTGGATTGTTTTTCTCTGCAGATATGGCATGGCGTTGGATGCTTGGTATTGAAGGTTTACCTGCTTTAATTTACACCATAATGGTGCTTAAAATTCCAAATAGCCCAAGATGGTTATTATTAAATGGCAATGAAGAATCGGCTGTATTAAATGCCTTTAACAAATTAGGTTTAGAGAAAGATAAGGCAATAAACAGGTTATCAGAATTAAAAAATTCTCTTAACGAATCTGTTAATGAACAAAAAGAAAAACTCTTTTCTGGAAAATATAAGAAACCATTGTTTTTAGCTTTTTTACTGGCCTTTTTTAATCAGCTATCCGGAATAAATTTTGTCTTATATTATGCGCCAGAAATTTTAGAAAGAGCAGGTCTTGCATCTGGTGAATCTCTTTTTAGCTCAATTTCAATTGGTGTAATTAATTTAATCTTTACGTTTGTTGGCATAGCTTTAATAGACCGCCTAGGTAGAAAACAGTTGTTATATATTGGTTCTATCGGTTACATTTTAAGCTTAGCTATGGTAGGGTGGTGTTTTTATAGTGGAGCTAGTTCAATTCTTCTACTAATCTTCATATTAGTTTTTATTGCTTCACATGCCGTTGGACAAGGTGCTGTTATCTGGGTATTTATTTCAGAAATATTCCCTAATAAGGTTAGGGCCTATGGGCAATCTTGGGGCACGGGTACTCATTGGGTGTTTGCTGCGCTAATCACGTTATTGACCCCAACATTTTTAGATAGTGAAATTGGTATCTTTAAAGATAATCCTTGGCCTATTTTTCTTTTCTTTTCTGTAATGATGGTATTGCAATTACTATTTGTAATTTTCTTAATGCCAGAGACAAAAGGGGTCTCTTTAGAGGAATTGGCTAAGAAAATGAGCGGCTCAAAAAAATAAAACTATCAATAGCAATTAGTTGTAAAACAAGTATAAAACCTCGCTTTTTATCGAATAAGCATATACTTTTAGTATCTTTTTGAGGATTAATTATGTACATTGAAGGAAACTATATGATTATGTCAGAAAAAGCATCAACGGGAACTGGTCTTTTAGACGGCTTTTTGCGCCTTATGATTTTCGCTTTAGTCGCTATTTTGGTAGCAATACCAGTATGTATTGTATTAGAGTTATTGGGCATACTTTAACCCTCTATTTTTATTAGCTCTTAATGCATTAGAATTTATTTGATCACATTTTTAGGTTAACTTATTAAAAGATTCTTTTTTTAAATCAATTCCTATTTTCTAGTAATAATCTATTATTGGAAAACCAAAAATGTTTTTGTAGGTGGTCAAGTCTAATGGGTTGTGGTTGTGATTTTTTAAAAGTTTGTTTACTATTTCTACGCAAACCCAATTGTCAATCAAAAGTGTTCCGTTCCAGTCCCAAATTATATTTTGATATTCCAAGATTGATTTATTGCCAACCATATTCGGAAAAGTAAGAGTTTGAAGAAAATTCTATTATCGATTTTTTAATGTATGGAACAATATTTTTTGGTAGTTTGTCAAAACCAAACCAACGCATATCATTGCATTTTTCTTTTTCCATTATTTCGATTTCACCTTTCCATTTGGTTGACTTTAAGAAGAAGTCTATCCTGTCTGAATCAGTTTCGTTTTCTGCTTTTCTATACATAACGTGGACTACTTCTAAATCTTCAAACTTAATATCTATTCCTGCTTCTTCTTTGGCTTCTCTCATCATTGCTTGTTTCACGGTCTCATTTTTTTCAATATGCCCAGCAACTACACTATAATTTCCATCCTCATAACCTGTTTTATATCTTCTTGACATTAAAATTTTGTCACTTTTATCTATTAAAAAAAGATGAACTGCTGATATAATTTTATGCTTTTCCATTATTTTTAGTTTGGTCTTGATATTACTGCCAACGGTTCGTGTATGATTAGCTACGGAAAATTCAGAAGTATTTAATTATTCATGTTGTTACAAACCATTTTTATAATATTTAATCCCATTTTTCACGTTCCGTTGCGTCGCTACTTGCAGGACAATTGCGTTCTGTTATTTAATTCCGTTGTTACCAGTTTGTTTTGTGCCGGACGTTAAATTGATTAATTTTTCTGAATTCGGATAATATGTAATCGCCAAATTTAATACATCCTTCAACTCTTTCATTCGACCTTGTCTTTCCAATCTCCTTATAGTGCCTAATAAAGTTTGAGCTGCATAAAACGAATCTTCAAGAGGTATAATTTCAAAATTATACTGTTTAGAAAGATTGTTATAAAAAGATTTTATTGCATTTGCCGGTTTTTCAGAGTTCCAGAAATCTCTATATGGTATGTCCCATAAATCTATCGGATATATAGTCTCCAAACCATGTTGAATTCCAGTTATGGACATTCCATAATGGTCTTCATTTTCGAGTATTTCAACCTTATATCTTATTCTATAGTTTGCTGTTGAATCTAATGCTTGTTTTAGTTTAAAAAAAGCTTCAGCCTCTTCCTTAGGCCTTCTTTTCATATCTTTTCCTGCCTTTCCAATATAAATTGAAGCTCCGGTATGAAGAGTGTCTTGAAGTGAGGTAAGTACCTTTTCTGCTACTGTTTTATTTGAAACGGTTTTTAAGGATAATTCTGCCGCAAGAATAATATAACCACTGAACAAATTAGGTTCGTACCATAAAGCTTCTAGAACTGGACCAAAGGTTGGCGACATACCTATAATTGTATTGCTAGAATTGACTCGATAATTTTTTTCAAGAAAAGGGAAAAGTTCTTTTCTGAAAAATTCCAGATAGTCTTTGGATTTACCACCGTTGTTACCAAAAAACTTTCGTCCATCTTTTTTTGTTAACTCTAATGCCATATCAGAACGTTTTCCAGTATTATTTGGAATTCCGACAACAATGCTTTCAGGCATTTCATTTCTAGAAGTTTTGATTTTTACTATAGAATTTGTGATTTCGAATAAATATTCGGCATCCATTACTATAATGATTGGATAGCTATGAATGTTTCGCTTATAATTCAATGGTAAAGAGATGAACACCTCTCTATCTTCAGCAAGTGCAGCAGAAGTAATACTGTACCTTTCTCCAATTACAATCTTGTTTATAGGATCTTGAGCTTTGTCAGTCAAGTTTGATTGACAAGAGAAAAAAATTAGGACTATAAAAAGACAAAATATTTTTTTCATAATAGGGTTTTCTCAAATTGGCTACAACGGTTTGTGTATGGTGTAGTTGTGATGCATACTTTTCTATAAAATTATTCTTTATTTGGAATTACAAAACGTGTAACAATCATATCAAAACGACCACCCAAAAAAGTATCTTGAATAGGGTTCATTATTGGAAAATCAATTGAATTTGATCCTCCAGACACTGTTATTGAGCCATCGGATCCAATGGCTAGTCCTTCAAAAAAGTCTTTACCTCTTCCACCGAATAAAGTGGAATAATGAAGGAATAATCCATTTGAGTTTAGGCAGGCAATAAATGCGTCATGGCTACCACTAATGTTGATTTCTTGACTATTGACTATAGGAAAATTTTCAGAAGCAGTATTCCCTACAATGAAGGCATCTCCCTTCTCGCTGACTTGAAGACTGCTAGGGTTGTCATCTTTTTCACCTCCTAAATAAGTCGAATATACCATCTCTCTTTTTTGCAAATTTATTCTCGTAATAAAAGCATCTCTAACCCCTCCAAAATTAGATTGAAAAGCTTTTCTAGTTGTAGGGTAGTTAGATGAGTCCGTAACTCCTAAAATAAATACGTTACCTGAAGAATCGATATCTATATCGTAGAGTTGATCCGTTCCTTTGCCTCCCAAATAACTTGCATAACTAATAACTGTTCCAGTCATGTCAATTACTACCAAAAACACGTCATTTCCACCATTATTTTCTTCTTGCATTGCATTTTTAATGGGAAAATCAATAGAATTGGTTGTGCCAGCAACATATAGTTGACCAGTATTGTCTATATCTATGGAGAAACCAATGTCATCTCCTTTTCCCCCCAAATAGGTTGACCTAACCATTTCGCCATTAGAATTGAGGGTTGTAATGAATGCATCTATCCCACCTGCAGACTTTGATTGGATTGCTTTGTCTGTAACTGGAAAATTTTTAGAAGCAGTACGACCAACAATATGAATATTCCCTTTTTCATTAAGGGCTATACCTCTTCCGTCCTCATTTTCACTTCCACCAAGAAATGTTGACCATATTACTTTTCCTTCTGAATTAAGCTTGACAACAAAAGCATCACTTTTTCCACCAAAAGTTGTCTGAAACCCGTTTTTATGAATTGGAAAATCAGGAGAATAGGTAGTACCTACTGCATATATGTTACCCTCAGGGTCAGATATAATTCCTTGTATGGCTTCCCATTCTTTTCCTCCCATTTGAACTATATAACCTATATCGGTTCCTTCATTGTTTACCTTTACTATGAATGCGTCCATCCCTCCGTTAATAGTATAAGGGTGTTGGTCAGCACCAATTAAATCTTTAGAAGTCGAATGACAACCGAGATAAGTATTTCCCATGTGATCTACAGTAACAACATCTGCATCATCAGTTCCAGTGCTTCCATAGTAAGTAGAGAATGTGATTTTTGGATTTAGTTCTTGCCCTTGGATTTCAAATGCGATTAAAACGAGGAAACATAAGTTTAAGAACTTCAATGAAAATATTTCTGTAGCCGAGATTTGCCCTAGCCGTAAGGTTTTCTTGCATTTCATATCTTGAGTTTTAATCGCAAAGTTTCATCTTTATTATTCGGAGTTGAGGTCAATATGGCTAATTACCGAGATTATTAGTCAACAGTGTACAAGAGGAGTCCGCTCTCTTTTTCTGCTATTATATTAATTGAATCGAAAAAATCCTTAAAGAAGCATTCATCATCGTATGAAAAATCTATCTTGTTTTTTATTCTTTCAAGTTCAGAAGCAAGATCTTTGACTTCTTTGGGTGACAAAAGCAAATAAGAATAGTAACAAGGATTCTCTTTTTCTTTTTGAGCTAGATTTGTTTGTACGTCTGCTACTCTTTTTTCCTCATCTTCGGAAAGTCTTTTGCCATTGAGGGCAACAATTTCCTTTTTAAGGTTGAATGAATTCTCTTGACACTCGATTGATTTTTGGGATCTAAATCTTCGACCTCTTTTAAGTAATGGAATTATCTTCATTTCTGTGCTTGCAGCATGAATGATATCTGTCATACAATAGGTGGGTACATAAAACCCTTGGTCTTCAATGACAATTTCCGGTATCGGAGATTCCGCAGAAAATAAGAATCTAAATATTTGATCTGCCGCTATGGCCTCGACAAAACTTAGTTTGCTATAATGTAGCCCATTTGTGAAAATTTCGTTGATTATTTTCTTATGAAGAATTCGTTCATCCTCTCCAACGAGTTCCATTAGGTAGTAATCGTTCAACTCTTTCACAATCCTTGCTATCCGTTCTGGGGAAGCTACTTCGGAAAATGTTTCAATAGCCTTATAATCAACTTCGATTAAATGCCATCCAAAGCCATCAGCTTTGCAATAAGTGCTACTCAAAAAAAATTGAATTATTAGTAAAGGGATAAATATTCTTTTTGTCATTTTAATAAATTGAAGGGAGTCAAAAGTTATTTTTTGCGTTCTAAGCAATTACAAGAAAACCTTTCAAAAAGCCTATATAAGCTATATTTTATATTCATTGCTGGCATTTCATTTTAGTTCTAATCACTACACCGTAAATTAATTGGGCAAAAACTATACTCATAGTTTTTATTTTATTCTTTTCAATGCTACTCATTTCCCAAGTGGTTTTTATTACTGCTAACAATTTTACTCACTTAGTTAGCCTTTGTTAATTTTCAGTTAGATTCACTTTGAGATAACTTTTTTGCCTTCTTGTAATACCTAGATGCATCTCTTTTCTGTTTCAATTCTTTGTATACATCTCCTAATCCATTCAAAGGTCTTTCAGAGGTAGGATGCTTGTCAGCAATCAGTTTAAATAATTCTATTGCATTTTCATGTTGCTTATTTTTTAAATAGAATCCTGCAATTGAACAAGCTCTGCTTACTCGTAACCTGCCAATAAATTTGGTTGCTTTAAATTCTTCGACCAAAGAGTCAAATATCTCAAAGTTGTTAGCTCTTATTGCATTTCTAGTAATACTGAACATTGTCCAATCCGATAATTCTTTCGGAAAACCATATTTTTCAGCTCGCTTTTGATAATAATCATATACATAATCAATTCCTCCTGTATCCATAAATTCTTCAAGATTATTGAATTGTAATTCTGGATAATAGCTAAATTGTTTTTTAATTCCATGATATAATGTAATAAATGGTGTAGACCTATGTTCTTCACCTTGAAGCTCCCTAAAAGTCCAGTTCGTTACTTTTGATACATTGCTTGTTAAAAGAATATTTAAATCCTTGGTTCCTTGCTTCACGACCCCTTCATTTGTTCCAGATGTAAAATACAATAGCTTATTTAGGTTTTTGTTTTCCTTAAAAAGGCTATCTATTTTATGTATTCTTTCCTCTAAAGGGAATGGACTCGCTGCAATATAAGCATCGAACAAACTTGGTTCGGTTATCATTGCCTCAACAGTAAAACCTCCTCCATATGCCCAACCAAATAGCATTCGTTCATTAGAGGTTCTATATTTATCATCTATATGCTTAATAACTTCCTTTTTTAAGAATTCTAAATACTTCTTTGAATTAACACTAAAGTTTCTATTTCTATCAGAAGGATTCTTTGAAATACCTACAATGATAAACTCCGGTGTTTGCTTAAATTCCACAAAAGATTTTTGAAGGCTCACTCCGTGTAAAAAATATCGTTGACCGTCCAAAATATAGAGTACAGGATATTCTATGTCAGAATCTGTATAACTATCTGGCAAGTAGATTTGAAACTCCCTTTCATCATTCATTATTTCTGATTGAATAGAGAAAGAAGTGCCAACAATATTGTCCTTTCCATTGTTTTGTGCATATGAGTTGAAGTATATCAAAAAAATAAAAGTGATAAGTATAATTCTTTTGTTCATAGGTTTGTTTTGTCTTTTTATAAGCCAAATTTTTAAAAAATATACTCTTTACTTGGCTCTTCTTAATTGAAAATGTTTAGCAAAACTACATTAGTTATCGTTTTCTATTTCAGTCGGCCAATTCCATGCATTCAGGATTATGAGAATTGCAACAACCACTAACAAAATTCCATAAAATATGTAAAAATGCCATGTAGACCCTATAAGGTTTATAACCCCGATGATTAAATGAAATATCCCCAAAATAATATTGAGAAGACGATTGGCCCTGTCCCTTAGAATTAATGAAAGATAAATCATGCACGCAGGAATTATGGTAACTACTGCAATAAGTAAAAGTGACATCTGAGTAACTTCAAAGCCATCTATTACTCCAGACATAATTCCTTGTATTTTTTCAGGCATATATAATTTATAAAAATCGGTATATATGTAGAGCAACATGAATACCAGCCATAAGGCTGCTAGTCTAATTTTTATATCAACCTTCGTATTTTTTAAAATTTTTGTCTTTTTTGTATCCATATTTATTCTCATTGAATTTTGTTGATTGAATACCATCTTTAGATAGTTGAAATGTCACGTGGTAATAATATCAAATCATAATATACTCTTTTCTTTAGCACCCATAATCAATAACCATAGGCAAATTCCCATTTCACCTAAAGCTTGAGAGATACTTGAGATTGTCGGAATTACTGTTTCTCCGAAATCTTCCGGAAAAAGAAAATAACCCAAAAAATCTGCGAGATAGCCAAAACAAGCTATCATCAAAAACACCCCCATTATTTTTGGTATAATCCCAGATTTATATACTAAATAACCGAAAGGGAATAACCAAAGACCCCAAAATATCTCAACTAGAAGAATACCGTTGTTATGGGATTCTAAAAGTGCCATCATTTGTGAATATTGCAAATTGAGGTCTATATGTTTCAAGACTTCAGCTTCATTAATAAGAGATAGTATGTCTAATTTGCTAATAAGGTTTACAAAGGAGATAGGAACACTTATTAATACCAGAATGACCATAGTTCTTGCTATATTCTCATTCGTTCTTCGCAGTAATTTGTAAAGCGCTAGCGATAAGAATATAAAAGTGGTGTACAAAATCACATCGCTTAGTATGCCCAATTTAAACAATGACTCATTTGATACAATACTATTATAAGTTTCGGCTGCGTTATCCCATACTATTAGTTCAGAAGGAACATACACAAGGCTAATAACTCCACTTAGTACCGTAATCAAATACAACAGACCTGCAATTCTTGCATCTTTTTTGGTTGATTTCATCTTTTTAGATTTGCTTCATTGTTATTGAGTTGATTTAGTGCTAATTTCCTGGGCTTCCTGGTTGCGAAGTTGGAGGAACTAGCCCCTTTAATCTCATATACACAATTAGATTGCCATAGTGTTGTAAGGAATGGAAAATCGTAAAATCAAGAACATTTCCTGCAGAATGATTGCCGTCCATGAATTCGACAAATGTTTCTTTTCGTGATTGGGTCATATTCTTTCTTGTCTTCGCGCAATAATCAAAAGATTTTTTAAGAGCATTGAGGGCAGCTGTTTTGGTAGGAACTACATCTAGCATTGGAGAGTCTTCCCCCTTAGCAAGAGCACACATCACAAAGTTCGATTTAGCTACATGGGCTATCAACTCTCCAAAACTTCGAACCTCGGGTGTTGGTCGGAAAGTATAATATCTTTCCGGCATTTGTTCCGCAGCTTTAATAATAGTACTGGGAAGATCCAGTGCAGCCATATCAACCGCGGCAATAGTTTTCATGGGTGAATCAACCTCCTGCGCCCAAGAAACATTATAAAAAAGTGTAATCAGTAGTAACATGAAATTTATTTTTATTAAGTTCATTCTAAATGATTTTAAAGTATTAGAGTCTTTATTTTTTTAGTTATATCAAAAAACATACTTAATCTAGTCAGCGTAGTTACCATAGCTGTTAAGAATGGGAAAAGTCTAATAAATTAGAGTTATAAACAAAACGAATTTGTGAAACTGAACATTGAGTCGATAAAATAGCCATTTGGCTCAATAACTTGTTTTGAGCTAATCACTATAAATTATGTGCTCTTGGTAAAAAAGTATCTGCAAAAATGATACTTTAACTCAATAATCTACTGTAATGAAAGACTATTTATTGCCTATTCTTTGAAGAAATGTATCCTTATATGTAGAAGAAATTGGTATTAACCTGTCTGAAATTTTTATTCGGTTGCGCTCTATAGTATCAATTTTATTAAGTGCAACCATATACGACTTATGAACTCTACACACTATATTTGATGGTAAAATTTGTTCTAATTCTTTAAAGGTCTGTAGGGTCATAATTTTTTTATCTGTCGTAAAAATTCTACGATAGTCTCTCATTCCTTCTATGTAGAGAATACTATCTATTATTATTTTTTCGAGTCTATTTTCTGTTTTTATAAAAACGAATTCTATGCTTTGATAAGAAACTTTATTTGATAAATTTTCAACAACTTTGTTAACTGCTACTAAAAAGCGATTAAAAGAAAAGGGTTTTAAAAGGTAATCCGTGATATTTAACTCATAGCCTTTTAATGCATATTCTTGATAAGCAGTAGTAAAAATAACCTGACAGTTAATACTACCTAATTCCAGTAACTCTAAACCTGTAATTTCATCCATTTGAATATCTAAGAAAAGGATATCTATGTCATTATTTTTCAAATGTTCCAAACCATCTAATGCGTTATCAAATGTCCCGCTAAGGTTTAAAAAAGAAACTCGATTTACAAAATCTTTGGTTCTTTCTAAAGCCAATGGTTCATCTTCTATAATAACACATTTATATTTTTTCATTTGGAATGGATAAAGTTACAATGTATTCATTATTAGTTTTTGTAATATGTAGGGTATGTTGATCTGGATAAATTAGATTCAATCTTTTTTCGATTAGTTCATTACCTAAGCCATGGTTATCAGATTTCTTCTTTTGATATAAATTAAATTTGTTAGTACACCTTAGTGTTATAATTTTATTTGTAACTCCTATTTCAATTGCAATTGCGTTCTTCAACTTTTTATTATTGCAATGTTTGAAAGCATTTTCTATGAAAGGTATAAATACCATAGGGGCAATATACTTTCCCTGCGGATTTCCATCTACAAAATAACTTACATAGTTTGTATTTGATGTTCTTATTTTTTGAAGTTCAATATACTTTTCTATATAACGAAGTTCATTATTCAATGGGATTCTATTTGTTTTAGTTTCAAAAAGCATAAACCTCATTATATCGGAAAGCTTGTTTAAATAATTTGATGCTTCTTTAGGGTCTTTTAATATCAAAATATCAATGTTATTAATGGTATTGAATAAAAAATGAGGATCCAATTGAGATTTTACTAAAGCCATTTCTGTTTTATGTGTTTTCTCAATTAATTCTTCCTTAAGTTTTATTTCTTTAGACCAAGTAAAAAAACCTTTAAAAATGAATCCAACGGAACCAAATAATAAACTTATAAATGCAATAATAGGGGTTGATATAAAATTCGTATCTCTATGACATATTAAATTAAAATCTAACAGTATATAAAGCATAAGGTTACCTATTATTGCAGAAATTAATGCGAAGTATAAGCCATATATAATTATAGTTGAAACCTTTTGGTTTTGTAAATATTTTTTAAATAAATAAGTATAAAACATGAAGAACGAGAACACTCCAGGTACAATAACAACACTAAGTGTTAATTTTATGAAATGAGTTATCTCACTATGACCTATCGAGCCGGATTGAGTCATAATACCTAAAAAGAATAAGGAGAAAAATAACAGGATAATCCAAAAGACCCATTGTAAAATTGTTGCAAAGGAATACTTCATATACTGTAAATACTTGTTTAAGAAAGAAAAGGTATTGTTTTAAAACATTTATGAAAAATTTATCTGCCAAGTCAATCTAATTATCCATGACTTTTAAGAAATAATCGATAAAGTATTAATAAATGTTATAGTCAAGTTAAAAATAGAAGTGCTTTTCAATTGAAATTGATTCTTTTGGCTACTAGCTCTCTCTGAATATTTGTCAATTGGTATCTGTTTGTTTTCGCCTTTGCTATCCAGTTTTACAACAAAAGCATCCATTTCGTCCTTTATTGTGTAGGGCTAATCAACAGCACCTAATAAACTTGTTGAGGTTGTTAATTTAATGATTCAAAAACTACATATAAATTGACGAAGAGAGACTTTTATTCATAAAGTTCCCGCAATATTTTTTTATAAGTTTGACCTATTGGTAATTTTTTAATCTCAAGATTAATTCTATTACCAACAATACTTATTATATAATCCTTATTGACGATAAAAGACCTATGTATTCTTATAAAATTATTATCTAAATTCGTCTCGAAAAAGTGTAAAGCTCGGTGAATTAACAAATAGGTCTCGTTATTTAAAAAAATTTTTACATATCCACCATAGCTTTCTAAATAGCAAATATCAGATAGTTTTACTTGATGAATTTCTTTGTCTCCTTTCAAAAAAATAGATTTTGAAATTCCTGATAGACCTTCTTGATTATTAAGAGAACTTTCATCTCTATTTCGACTACCTAATACTTTAGTATAGGCTTTAAAGAAGCGCTGAAAAGTAAATGGTTTTAATAAATAATCTGTTATAGGAAGTTCAAAACTCTCTAAAGCATACTCCGAATAAGCCGTAGTTACCACAATACTTGGTAGGTTTTTTATAGTTTTAACAAAATCTAACCCTTTAAGTTTAGGCATCTTAATATCTAAAAATATAATATCTACTTTATGTTCGTTTATATAAGTAGCTGCATCAATAGCATTATAAAAGCTTTTTAAAATTTCTAATCCTTCTATTTCCTTTACATAATCTTCAATGATATTATGTGCAATTGGCTCATCGTCTATTAGTATACACTTCATCTTATAAATGTATTTTTAGTTTAAACACATAATCATTTTCATTAATTGAAATTTCTAGTGTATAGTTATTTCTATAGAGTAATTCTAATCGCTTCCTCAAATTTTCTAGTCCAATCCCACTATCTTTATTATGTTCATCTGTATCAAAATTATTTTTTACTTCAAAAATTAATTCATTATCAATTTCCTGGAGTGCTATGCGTATAAAGGCATCATTTACTAAGCTATCAACTCCATGTTTAAATGCATTTTCAACAGGAGTAATCAACAGAAGTGGTGAAATTAAGGCTTCAATGTTTGAGATGTTCTTTTCAAAATTGATATCTATAGTTTTATTAATTCTTATTTCTTGAAGTTCTAGGTAATTTTCTAGATAATTGACTTCATCTTCAATAGTAACTTTACTCTCTTTTCCTTTATAAATCACATATCTCATAATTTCAGAAAGCTTCATGATTACCTCGGGGGTTTTGTCTGATTTCCTTTTTGCTAAACCATATAAATTATTAAGAGTGTTAAAATAAAAATGCGGATTTAATTGGTTTTTTAATATGTCTAATTCAGCTCTTACATTGATTTTTTCTAACTCTAAATTCCTCCTTTTGACAAAGAACCACTGAATAAAAAAGATAAAGCCAAAAATAATTAGGATTAATAGAGATAAGTTAATTCTTATGTCGGCATCTTGTCCTAAGATCAATGCTATAATTAAACATACGAGCATTAAGAAAATTGACCAATATGCTTTTACGAGTTTTATCATCAATCCAAAAGTATCAAATTGATTTCACCAAGTTCTGAAAATTTAATGAACGTCTATATTTTTCTGTTTAACGGTTACTTTTTTGGAATAAGTATGTTTAATCAAAAAAATAGGGCTTCTAATCCAAAAACACCTTCTCTCATCAACTAATTTTTATTCCTTGTTATTTGAAAGATACTTTTGAAATAAATCTTAAAACATGCATAATATATTTAAAATTATAACAATATGGGTTTTATCATTCGCGAGTGTTGATGCTCAGAATGTAGACTCATTATTAACCGAATATTCAACAAATGGTAGAACAAATGGAATTAAGGAGAACTTTAATGGTGTTGTACTAATTGCGAATCACAATAGTATTGTTTTTAGCAAAGCATATGGCTATTCTAATTTAGAAGCAAAAAACGGTTTAAAAACTGATGATAAATTTTTAATAGGATCCGTTACCAAGCCAATCGTTGCTCTATTAGTGCTAAAAGAAGTAGAAAAAGGAAGTATTAAATTAAACCAATCGATTACCGAATTCTTGCCATATTTTGATAAGAAAAAAGGTGGAAATATTACCATTCATAATCTACTATCTCACACTGGAGGAATATCACATTATAACGGCTTAGTGCCTTTTATTGAGAGTCAAGAGGCATTTTTTGAGTCTATTTTTACACCTGATGAATATTCCCAATTAATAAATAAAACAGGGTTGGTGTCTATTCCAAATGAAAAATTCAACTACAGTAGTTTGGGTTATATTTTATTAGGTGCTATTCTTGAAAAAGTTACGAATAAAACTTTTTCAGAACTCATTGAAAGCGAAATAGCCAAACCACTTGCATTAAAAAATACGGGATTTAGCGATAATAATTTTATAGAACAAAATTTAGTTAAAAATTATAAAGTCAAAAAAAGTAGATATAGGGAGTTCTCAAATAGAAATCAATCTAATACATATACTGCTGGGGGAATACATTCAAATGCAAAAGATTTGTTTAGCATAGTAAATGCCTTAAAAAATGAGAAATTACTTAACAAAGAGCTAACTGAAAAAATATTTACACCAATTCTAAACGGCTACAGTTATGGATGGTTTAGAAATGACCCTGAAGTATTACGTTATATACCCAAAGCAAGGTTTTATGCGCATGGAGGAAGAGTAAATAATTATTCTAGCTATATTATGCTAAATGATGATGGTACTACAATAATCATGTTATCAAATACTACACCTCTAAACCCCTGGAAGCTAATTAGCAATACTTATAGAGCTTATAAAAAGGAAAATCTCAATAAAAGTAACAGAGTGATATTACCTAGTTTAAAAGATTTTAGCAGTTTTAATGAAGAAGGAGGCAAAATAGCAGTTAAAGATTACCAAAAGGTTATGTCTAAAAATGCGAGCTATCCAATATTCCCTTCATCAAGTTACCTCATAAAAATGGTAAATATCCATAAAGACAAAAATGGTTCAGCTGAAATTGAACACTTATTAGATTCTATGACCGTTAAGGAAAACCCTAAATCTGAAGACTTACTAAACAGGTTGGCTTACCTCTTTCTAGAAATTGATTCATCAAAATCTAAAAAATATTTTATGAAGGCCACTGAAATGTTCCCAAAATCTGCAAATGCTTGGGATGGTTTGGGCGAGTATTACGAAACAATAAAAGACACAAAAAAAGCTAAAAAAGCTTATAAAAAAGCAGTGACCCTATCTAAAAAATATTGTTTAGCCAATAAAGATTTGTTTATAAAAAACCTAGAAAGAGTTACAAATGAAAAATAAAATAAAAATCACACTTATCATTATTGTTACTACAATAATATCTGTAATAATTACTGGATTAGCAATAGAATATTCTATACAAAACAACAAATATGGTGATGAAGTAATACAAACAAAAATAGATTCAAAAGAGATGGGTGAAGAAAGGAAAGTCATTGTTCATTTACCAGAAAGTTACAAGAAAGATACCGCTAAAAAATATCCTGTACTTTATATCCTTGATGGTACTTCTCAGGATATTCATACAGCAGAAAAAGTAGACTTACTATCCAAAGTCAAACTTTTTCCAGAAGCAATTGTTGTTGGTATTCCAAATACAAGTGGTAATCGAAGTAGAGATTTTACACCTCATTATATGAAAATTGATATAGAAGATAAAGGCAGTGATTACGGTAATGGCAACAAATTTCTAGAATTTATAGAGAATGAGTTAGTGCTATTTATCAACAAAAATTATAGAACAAATGGTTTTCAAACTATAAGCGGAAACTCTAGAGGTGGGCTTTTTACATTATATGCTTTATTAGAGAAACCTCAGCTATTTAATGGTTATATATGCTATAGCCCGGCATTTTGGAGAGAAGATATATTAATTGCTAAAAAAGTAGAAGCTTTTATTGACCAAAACAAACTTCAAAATAAATTTATTTATATGAGCATTGGCGATTCCGAAAATGAAAAAATGAAAAATGGTTTTGATACTATAGTTTCCATATTAAATCGACAACAACTCGATAGTATACATTTTGCATATCAAGAGACCTCAAATGCTAATCATCAAACTAATTCTTACCAGTCTACAGTTTATGCTCTTAAAAGCTTAGGAGAATATTTATTATCTCCTCCAAAATACATCAGTCTGTTAGAATAAAAAAGAAGAGTTTAAGCAGAAGATAAAATATTGGCTCAAAAGGAAATGGAATAAATAAGCAAAGAATAAAGCGATGGCTTTATGCCGTAGTCTTTTGATGGAAACATTTTGCAAGTTTAAATTACGAGTATATTGTACGATAATAAACTCCCTCTTAACCCTAAAACAAAAGAGTAGTATCGTAAAATCTATTAATCGAAGTAATTCAGAATATGATTTGAGGCCAAATGAAAGTAATGGTTATCAATATCAATCTAGTTCTTAAAAAAAGTAAAATGTTGTACCTATGTTGTACCTAAACAAAAAAAGCTTCCTGTTTCCAAGAAGCCTTTCCTTTTGTGCGGGCGGAGAGACTCCCTTCGGCTCCGCTCAGGATAAACTTCTCGTCTCTCCCAGTTTCATAACCAAACACCTTTTGGCATAAAAAAAGCCCCTCGTTTCCAAGAAGCTTTTCCTTTTGTGCGGGCGGAGAGACCCCCTTCGGCTTCGCTCAGGATAAACTTCTCGTCTCTCCCAGTTTCATAACCAAACACCTTTTGGCATAAAAAAAGCCTCTCGTTTCCAAGAAGCTTTTCCTTTTGTGCGGGCGGAGAGACTCGAACTCTCACACCTCGCGGCACTAGATCCTAAGTCTAGCGTGTCTACCAATTCCACCACGCCCGCAAAAGGACTGCAAATATAAATCAATTTTCCAATTGTGAAATAGCAATAATTAAAAACTTCTTTTCGTAATTTTAACTTCCTATAAAAATTACATGATTCAAATAAAAAATTACATCACCGAAAACAAAGAACGATTTTTGAATGAGCTAATTGAGCTGCTTAAAATACCATCTATTAGCGCGGATCCTGCTTATTCCAAAGATGTAATAACAACAGCTAAATTCGTAGAAAAATCCCTTCAAGAAGCTGGATGCGAGAATACCGAGATTTGTGAAACCAAAGGGCATCCCGTTGTTTATGGTGAAAAAATAATTGACAAGAGTTTGCCAACTATATTGGTATATGGTCATTATGATGTACAACCACCAGATCCTATGGAACTTTGGGATTCTCCACCATTTGAGCCTGTTATAAAAACAACAGAATTACATCCCGAGGGAGCGATTTTTGCACGTGGCTCTTGTGACGATAAAGGCCAAATGTATATGCATGTTAAGGCTGTTGAGTTTATGATTAAGAATAATGAACTACCTTGCAATGTTAAGTTCATGATTGAAGGTGAAGAAGAAGTTGGTAGTGATAGTTTAGCAGATTTTCTGGAAGACAACAAAGAGAAACTTTCTAACGATATTATTTTAATTTCCGATACGGGAATGATAGCTAATGATGTACCTTCGATTACGACAGGATTGCGTGGTTTAAGTTATGTTGAAGTTGAAGTTACTGGACCTAATCGAGATTTGCATTCGGGAATTTATGGAGGTGCTGTACCCAATCCAATAAATGTTTTGAGCAAAATGATTGCTTCTCTCCATGATGAAGACAATCATATTACCATTAAAAACTTTTACAATAAGGTGGTAGAAGTTTCTGCCGAGGAACGTGCGGAAATGGCAAAAGCTCCTTTTAATTTAGAAGACTATAAAAAAGCATTGGACATAGGCGATGTGCAAGGTGAAAAAGGCTATACCACTTCTGAACGTTACTCTATAAGGCCTACATTAGATGTAAATGGTATTTGGGGTGGCTATACAGGAGAAGGTGCTAAAACCGTTATTGCTAGTAAAGCTTATGCTAAAATATCCATGCGATTAGTACCACACCAAGAGCCGGATGAAATTACGGAGTTATTCACCAAACATTTTGAGTCCATTGCCCCAAAAGGGGTTAAAGTAAAAGTTACTCCGCACCATGGGGGATTACCATATGTTACCAATATGGATAGTCTTGGATATAAGGCCGCAGCAAAAGCCTATGAAGCTACTTTTGGCAAAACACCAATTCCTGAGCGTACAGGTGGGAGTATCCCTATTGTGGCATTATTTGAGCAAGTTTTAGAAAGCAAGACCATTTTAATGGGCTTTGGTTTAGACAGCGATGCCATCCATTCACCAAATGAACATTTTGGAGTATGGAATTACTTAAAGGGTATTGAAACCATTCCTTATTTCTATAAATATTTTGTAGAACTACATAAAGCATAGCTCAACACAAAAACAATTATTAACTAAAATTGGAAAAAGGCTCTATTAAATACAATACTAATTCTTCTTCGTTAATTACAATATCACAAAATTCATGTTGTTTTGTTCCTGAAGTTGATACTATTAATCCTTTTAACGGTTTTTTGCTTAAATGATTCATATTAATTAGTTTTTTGTTTCCAACTAAACTAGGTTAAGGTGAATCTTAGATATGGTTATATTAGTTAAAATCTTATTTTACTGTAGTTCAATGACAGAAAACTATCGTTTTAGACTTTAATTCTCAAACTATTTGGGTTTAAGAGATTCTATTAAGCACACTATATAACCGATAATCCACGCCCCTCTGCCGAGTATTAGATTATATCTTTTTTACATACTTTGTGATAATCACAATTTGTTGGGCACCAACCTTTCCTTCAATATATTCTGCATTTTCTCTATCTAGGGAAATACGACGAACTGCTGTTCCTTGTTTAGCCACCATACTTGAACCTTTTACTTTAAGGTCCTTTACCAAAACAACATTGTCTCCATTTTCCAGAATAACACCATTTACATCGCTATGGATTACCTTCTCACTTTCCAACAGCCCTTCCCCGGTTGCTTTTGCCCAAGTTAAAGTATCATCTTCTAGATACATCATATCCAATAAATCTTGTGACCAACCTTCCGCTTTAAGACGCGACAACATTCGCCAAGCAACAACTTTCACCGGATTGTGCTCACTCCACATACTATCATTTAAGCAGCGCCAATGATTGGCATCCATAGCTTCGGGGTCTTCGATTTGACTTTTGCAGGTATCACAAGTCAAGAGACTGCCATCTAGGCCACCAGTAGATACAGGTGGCACCTCGTAAATTGATAAATTAGCCGTGGCTCCGCATAACTCACAGCTATTACCACTCCTATTTATTAGGTCTTCTAATAATCTCATATAGACTTATTTTATGGGTGCAAACTTAATCCATTTGGAAAAATATTCACTCTACATTTGTAGAATTGAAATTTTTACTCTATGTTTGTAGAGTTAATTCTAATCTTGTAGAGAATGCAGTTGTCAAAAACCGAGGAAGAACTTATGAATATTTTATGGAAGCTTAAAAAGGCTTTTATGAAAGATTTACTAGAAGCATATGAAGAACCAAAACCAGCCACAACAACAGTGGCGACATTATTAAAACGTATGTCTGACAAAGGTTTTGTCGCATACAAAAGTTTTGGACGCTCTAGAGAATACTATCCTTTGGTTAAAAAGAAAGATTATTTTTCCAAACATGTAAACGGACTCATTAAAAACTTTTTTAATGATAGTCCAAGTCAGTTTGCGTCGTTCTTTACGCAATCAACGGATTTGAGCAAGGCGGAATTAGAAGCTTTAAAAAAATTGATAGACCAAGAAATTAAAAGAAAATAACATGCTTATTTACCTCTTAAAATCTGCGGCTTGCATGGCCATATTTTTACTCTTTTATAAACTTCTTCTAGAGAAAGAAAACATGCATATATTCAAGAGATCCTATCTAATGTTAGCATTGGTTGCATCTTTTGTAATTCCTAGTTTGGTATTCGTCGAGTATGTAGAACCCGCACTAACCACTTACAACAATACCACCACGTTTGTACAAACTTCAACTCCAATCGTCACCGAAACTCCAGCAAGGGATATAGACGTTATAAATTGGTATTTAATCGCTTGGTCTGTTTACAGTGTAGGGGTGGCTGTTTTTGGAGTTCGATTTTTAAGAAACCTTTTTCAAATATTGAATCGAATTCGGAGAAATCCCAAACTTAAAGAACGTTTTAGTATTAAAGTATTGTTATTAGAGCAACTACCTCCACATACTTTTTTTAAGTATATATTTTTAAACAAAGAAAAGTTTGAAGCTAGTAGCATCCCAAAAGAGGTATTGCTGCACGAAGAAATTCATGCCAAACAGCGCCACAGTATAGATGTGCTATTTGTAGAATTTTTACAAGTGATTTTATGGTTTAACCCACTAATCTTTTTCTTTAAAAAATGTATTAAACTAAATCATGAGTTTTTAGCAGATAGCGCAGTTATAAAGAAAACTATTTCTCCAAGTAATTATCAAAACACGCTATTATCCTATTTATCACAGGATAGTTTAGAGAAATATCAGTCAGTTAAAATGGCAAATGCCATTAATTATTCATCAATCAAAAAACGATTTAAAGTCATGAAAACACACACATCAAAAAAAGCAGTTCTACTGCGAAGTATTTTAGTTCTGCCCCTATTAGCACTCCTATTATTTGCATTTAGCACTACCAAAGAAGTTATTAAACCAACCAGTATAGCTAACTCGATAAATTTAGATCATACCGCTAGAAGTATTGAAATAACTATTCTTAAAGATGGTAGTTACCTAGTTGACGGAATAAAAGCCAATAGGGTTAATTTAGTTGAAATAGTCAATACACTCCATCAAGATATTTCATCAGAGACTAGAAGGAAAATAATAAATATACATGTTAAATCCGCTGAAGAAGTAGCTAGAGAAGAAGTTTGGTTCCTTTACAATAGTTTAATGGATTATGGTTTTCATAGGCTAGTTACAGACGAACAAGTAGTTAATTTATCAAAAGGAAACACGCCATATGCTATTGAAAATGAAAGGAGTACTGCAAACTCCATTCAGAAAAAAAACATTCAAAAAGGAGCTTCAAGGGAGCAAATGAAGACATATAATTCGCTAGCAAAAAAATACAACGAAATGTCACGTGATGATATGCGTATTTCGATGAAAGACGTAGAGCAGTTAAAATATATCTACAGTATTATGTCTGACAAGCAAAAAGCAGACGCCGAGCCTTTTCCGGATTTTCCTGAACCACCGCCAGCTCCTAAAGCAATTAATAGTCCTAATGCTCCTCTACCATCATCTGAAAGTCCAAAAGTAGTAAATGGCCAAGCAACTACTATTCCACAACCTCCTAGTCCAAAAGTCATAAAAGGTCAAGTAAATGCTATTCCAGCTCCTCCATCTCCACCAACACCTCCTTCCCCATTAGACCATGTAATTGACATGGCTAAAAAAGGGGCTACCTTCTATTTTGAAGGAAAGAAAATTTCTTCTGATAAAGCAATTGAGCTAATAAAGAAAAACAAAAATCTAAATATTTCAACTAAAAAAAGTAGCTCTAAGAATCCGCAGGTAAGAATTTCTAAAGAGCCCATTAAAATTGGTAAGGCAACTAAAAAGGGAAATGAGCTTTTAGAATATGCTATGGAGCTTGAAAAAAGGAATGCTAATTTTTATATAGACAACAAGTATATTGATTCAAAAAAAGCTTTATCGATAATTGCTAAAAAAGTCTATAATCGGGTAGAAACTTTCCCCTATAAATCAAAAACTCCTGAGGTGAGGATATACACCAAACCTTTAGCACAAAAAAAATCTTCTGGTATAAATCTAGAGACAGGCAATATTAAAGTAAATGGTAAAGAACTGTTTTATAGTACCAAAAATGGAGTCACTAGTTACTTTAATAAAGAAGGCGAACAAGTTGATAGACAAGGAATACTATTATCCAAAGAGCAAAAAAAGAATCCAACATTCTATTTCAACGGTGAAAAAATAACTTCTTCCAAAGCACACCAACTTTTAAACAATAATAAATCCATACAGGTTACCACCGAAGATTATACAGAAGATGAATACGCAATAGTTTTGGCAGATTTAAGTAAAGTTTCCTATCAAAATCGCAATAAAAATAACAACCCAAATTCGGTTATAGATTTAACCGAAATGATAGAAAAAGAGGCTTCGTTCTTCTATAATGACGAACCTATTTCTGTAGAAAAAGCATTATGGCTAACTAAAAATGATAATATAGAACGTGTGCAAACAATTGGCACAAAAAATGGAAAACCCAAAGTTTACTTTTGGACAAAAGCATAAATAGTCATTCTCTTTTTTTTGAAACTATCATAAATCACTGTTAAAGCCTTCATTTTGAAGGCTTTTTATGTAACAAATTAAGAATGCTTGCGTTCTAATAAACAACTCGTCTTGAGCATAGTAGTGAACCATAATCTTTTAACTATGCTCAGATGACATTATTATCAAACCAAAACGAACACTATCATGTTACAACGATTTTTTATCTTCTGTTCTGGAGCGGACACAGACATCCTAGAAACTTGTTCCAATGGCGAACGCAATAAATATGCAGGCATTGGCGCCACCGTTTTCTTTACTGCAGTAATGGCATTTATAGCAAGTGGTTATGCCCTTTATACCGTTTTTGACAATCTTTATACTTCCATATTCTTTGGGCTTATTTGGGGACTACTCATTTTTAATTTAGATAGGTATATTGTTTCCACAATTAAAAAAAGAGACAGTTTTAAAAGCGAATTGCTACAAGCTGCTCCTAGGATAATTCTAGCAATAATCATTGCAATTGTAATCTCTAAACCTTTAGAGATGAAAATTTTTGAAAAAGAAATTAATCAGGTTTTACTAGAGGAAAAGAATGCAATGACGCTGGAAAACAAAGAACAACTAGCATTGCAATACACTCCAACTATAGCGGGTCTAAACCAAGATATTTCCAATTTAAAAAATGAAATAGTACAAAAAGAAGCAGAAACCAATGCGCTTTATGACACTTACATTGCAGAAGCTGAAGGAACGGCCGGAACAAAATTGCTAGGAAAAGGTCCAGTATATGCAGAAAAACGTGAAAAGCATGATGCTTACTTGGCAGAACTGCAGCAATTAAAACAAACCAATGGCGAAAAAATAGCAGCCATTGAAAATCAAATTGCTTCCTTAAACACCGATTATAATAAAGCAGTAAATACTTCGCAACCAGTAATTGATGGTTTTGATGGTCTTATGGCACGTATTAATGCTTTAAATAAGTTACCATGGTTGCCTTCATTTTTTATCTTCTTATTATTCTTGGCCATTGAAACGGCTCCAATAATTGCCAAGCTTTTAGCTCCAAAAGGAGAATACGATTATAAGTTTGAAGAACAAGAGAGTGTTGTGGCAACATGGGTTACTCAAAAAGTGGCTCAACGAAAATTATTGATGTCTACAGATGCGGTTATGAATCAAGAAATTTATGAAGACATAAAATCTGAAGAAGAATTATATCGCTACAAAAAAGAGAAAGCGGAAGAACTTATGCGCCTGCAAGCTAATTCTTTTCACAATACCCAGATTAAAGGACTAAACTAAATGCACATTGGTGTATGGGAATAGATGATAAATTCGTCTTTCCCAACGATTAAATCACATATTTGATAATTTGAATCTGTACCTTTTTCTTTGATAAAAACCAAATAGCGCTTTTCTTTTTTTTTAGTCTTTGCTCTATGCTTTTTAATTTTCATAACACTTAGATTTTCTGAAAAATACCACCAATAACTAAATTGTATTTTTTAGAATAGTTCAAAAATCATAAAGTATAGATGAAGCGAAAAAACTATGTGCTAAGCATAATTTAGGATATTAAAAAAAGACATCTAAAAACACTAAATAAGACCCATCTTATTTAAAAGGAAAGAAGCATTCATTGTTTTACTAACTCCTTTCTTTAAAAGATAATCAAAATAGAGTTCATCATTCGTTATAGATGCATCTAAGTAGTAATTATGAACTTGTTTAAAATCTTCAGCAGTAGCACATAAACTTAAATCATGTGTAGCGATTAAACCAGTAGCTCCCTCTTTAACTAATCTTGCAAGAAATTTTTTAGATCCTGCTGCTTTATCTACACTATTGGTACCTTTTAAAATTTCATCCAACAATACAAAATAACTTTTACTCTTTAAAGCAGTTATTATTTTTTGAAGCCGTTTTAATTCGGAAAGAAAAAAGGAATCTCCTTTACTTAAAGAATCTATGCTTCGCATACTTGTCATCAGTTTAGTTGGCGAATAATAGCATTCTTCAGCACATACAGGAAGACCCATATTTGCCATTACAATACTTAAACCCACTGTTCTTAGAAAAGTACTTTTCCCTGCCATATTAGACCCCGTAAGAATAAAGAAACTCTCTTGGTTAATTTGAAAATCGTTCCTAACATTTTTATCTGCAGGAATCATAGCGTGACCAGCTTGTTTACATGCAAGTAATATTGGTCCGTTTTGAACAATTGGATAGGTATAAAGTGGATGATTAAAGGAAAAATTACCTAAACTATTATAGGCATCAAAAAATGCAATTACTTCGAACCATTTAGACACTTCATTTTTATAATCTTTAATCCAAGTTTCAATTTGGTAAGCAGTACGTAAGGCCCCTAAAAAACATCCATTACCAAAAATGGCATAGAAAACGTTGTTATTGTAATCCATAACATCCAGTAGTTTTGAAAACTTTTTGATGCTTACCGAAGCGTTCTTATCACTTGCCAGCAACCTTTGTTTTTGAAACCTTAATTGCGCACTCTCAAAATTGGTTTCTTCAATAGCAACCATTAGACCAGAATATTGCCTAAATAGTGATTTAACTTTATTAGCTCTTGTTGCTAAATGCGTGATTTTTCTAAAATAAAAACTGGTGATTCCTAAACCAATTACTATCCACAAGATGAGAAACGAAAACGACCAAGAGGCTAAAAATATAAGAAAGCAAAGGGCCACAGTTACTCCTAAAAAGATGAAAGGCAAATAGCGCATTACTCTTGGCACAAACGGTATATATTTTTCTAACCAATTAACAATTTCCTCTGTGGTACTGTTAGATTTAATGAGCATTGCCTTTGCAGTATAATCTTGTCTCCATTTGGCTTTTCTTGCTAGCTCATCTATAGTCTCTTGTTTAGCAATTATTGATTCTGCATCATTACTAGTTAAAAGTGCTACTAAAAAATTTGTTCCTTCACTTAATTTTGTTCTATTTAAATACTGGAAAAAGGAACCTTGCCCAAAAAGGTCTAAATCCTGACTATAATCATGGTTGGCATCTATAAATTGAGCACCATCAGATAGGGTATCAAAATCATATTTTAATACATCTAGCTCCGTTGCATTTATCTTAGACAAAGCATGCGTATAACGGTACTTTTCCTTAACATCCTCATAATACTTAACTAAGAAGAGAAAAATTCCCATTCCTAAAAAAGCAGCGATGGTAGCAATTTGAGCATCAAACCATAACAAATAAACTGCTAAGACTGTTATTAAAAACATCCCTAGGCGGGAATAGGAAAGAATCTTTAATCTATTTTGAATCTTAAGACCCTCATTACCATATTGCTTAAGATTATCACTATAGAACTCAACAAGTTTTTGCATTGCTTCTTTAAAAAATTCAAAGATAGGTATTCAATGGTTCTACAAGATTTTGATTGTATGGTATTTTAAAGAACACTCATTAATATGAAACTAAGGTTTTCTTTACAGGGTGAGATTCCTCAATTCTTCTTTAAGTTTTTTGGTTAAACCATTCACTACTAGGTCATAAGAATGGTCTATTTGTTCTTTTATAAAAGCTGGGGCTAATTGTTCTAAATAAAGCGTATTCCAATGCTTTTTGCTCATATGGTAGCCTGGAATAATTACACCATCATATTCTTCTCTAAGTGTAAGGGCTTTTTCAGGGTCACATTTAAGATTAGCTTGAGGAGGTTTCCGTTCTAATGCCATAAGCGCAAACATTTTGCCCATTACTTTAAAAACTAGTGTATGTTCATCAAAAGGAAATTCTTCTGTCACTCCCTTTTTAGTTATGCAATATGTTCTAAATTCCTCAATATTCATTTATATTTTTTTAGACGCAACTTTTGATGATAGGGGCATTATATTATCCCAAAAATAGCGTAGTTTTAAAAATGATTTATCTCCAATATCACTTCCTTCAACCTTCTCTATCATTAAACCTCCTAAGTTCTCATAAAATTTTATTGCCGAAATATTGTTATCCAGAACCCAAAGATATAATCCCGTTGTTAGTCCTTTTGTCTTCATATCAGAAACAATCCTACTTATTAAGTTTGTTCCTATTCCTTTTCCTTTAGATTTAGAATTAACATGAAGGTTGTCCAACAAGGTTCCATAATTCTTATCATGCTCAAAATAAACACATATGAACCCAACCAGTTGCCCGCTATCTTCCGCTAAAATTACAGATTGATTTTTTTGTGGATTTTCTAATCGCCAAGTCCAAACAGCAATTCTATCTTCATAGACTTTATTAGTTAAAAAATCTTGACTAAATGAATCTTTATAGTTTTCCTGCCAACTTTTAGCATGCAACTTCGCTACAGATTCAACATCATTCTTATTGGCGTTTCTATAAACCAACATAGTTTTTAAATGCCATTAGAATCATACACAACAACTTTATCCCAAAAATCTTTGCATTCCTCAATAAAAATAAGATGCGCTTCCTCTTCTTGATAGTTTTGCTGTGCTTCTGCAGATTCAAAAGTTACAATTAAAGAGTAGGTAAATGAGCCATCAACGACATCCCTAGATGCTTTGGGTGGCGTACCAATAAAATTAGTTTTTGCGTATTTCGAGTTCGTTAAAAACTTCTGAAGTGAAGTCTCAAAAGTTCTCCGATGTTCTTGATTATCCGGGTTTTTAAACCAGAAATATACTGTATGCGCAAAAGCAGCATCAAAGGTTTTCATGTTATCATTTTTTTGATTGCAAGATGTGGTTAAAAGTCCAAGAACTACTAAAGTGCAAATTACTCTTTTCATTTATTACTTTTCTAAAAATTGTTTTTCTCTATTACTAATCTCTAAAGCAGAATAATCTAATTTCCAACCTATAGTTTCTACTATATTTTCAATTAAAAGAACTGCCTGTAAGGCTTCTTTCTTTGCTGTATCTATTAAACCACTTTCTGGAATTTTTTCTCGGATATGCTCTTTTGCATTTTGATTCAACTTTGTTAAATCATCTGGGGAAAAGGAATTAAAAAGCCCATTTTTTACATCATAAAACTGAATATCTGGTTCAATAGATAAAATTTCAGGCTCTGGAAACTCGGTAAGGACTATTCTTTTTCTTTCCTTATCTGAAGACATTTTTATTTTTTTAAGATCATAGCCTATTTGAGCTTTTGCATTAATTACTACAAGTGCTTTTTTCTTGCTACTCAAAATACTCATAAATCCGTCCTTAATATTTTCATATCTATAGATTTCAGCAAAATCTCCTTCAACAGAAACCAATTTGCAAACGCTCTTAATTCTATTTAAAATTACTGTGGATTGATGCTCTGTTAGTTCTCTACGTTTCTTTTTTGTAAACATGCTATAGAGCCAGTACATTAGAATAGCACCAAGTACGAGTCCTAATACCACTTCAACTAAACTATCCATTCTTATTTCCTATTTCGCCCAAATGGGTAAATTTAAATCCTTTTTCGTACTTAAGACCGTAACCAAAAACCCTATCCATCGCGGCATGTGAAAAAATAATAATTCCAACTAGTTCTAATGCTGGTAAATTTAAATAACTCCTTCCGATCAGATAAAGGACAACAGCTAAACCTCTATGATGAAACAAATTATAAGAATAAGCACCTATTTTGTTTCCGGCTAAATATCCTAACATTCCAATATCCGGGGTTAGCAGTAAGGCAAAAAACCACCACCAAGGTAAATCCATTAACATAAAAAGATAAAAGCCTAAAAGTAGAAGCATAAACTCTTCTAATTTGATTAAAATCCTCATTACTAAATATTATACATGTTACTTTTACATTGATTCACAATCTAATGAAAAAATATGAGTTGGATACACACCATTCCGTATAGCAAAGCAACTGGGCAATTAAAAAAAATATATAACCGCATAAAAGGACCTAAGGATACTATAGACAATGTGCTTACGATACATAGCCTTAGACCGCACACCTTAACAGCGCATATGAGTCTTTATAAAAGTGTCTTGCATCATTCGGGAAATTCACTACCAAAATGGTATTTGGAAGCTCTTGGAGTTTATGCCAGTTATTTAAATAAATGCGATTACTGTTTTGAACATCATTTTGCAGGATTTTCTAGATTATTGGATAACGATATTGAAGCCAAAAAATATAAAAACGCAATATTAAACGATGCCTTAGAAGATTATTTAGATGCTAAATGGCTTGTTGGAGCTTATTATACTAAAAGACTAACTCTAGAGGCTCATAAGACCTCACAAGAACATATAGAAGCGCTTAGAAAAGTAGGCTTTTCTGATGGGGAAATATTGGAAATAAACCAAGTAGTAAGCTATTTTAACTATGTAAATCGCTCTGTAGTTGGTTTGGGGGTTAATACCAAAGGTGATATTCTAGGTCTTTCACCAAATGATAATGATGACCCAGACAATTGGAGTCATAATTAAATTCTAGAGTATTTTATACAATACGGGGCGGCTTGGACTAGCATCATTCTCAAATGGAGCTACTTGAAGGTTTAAAAAATATTTTCCATCCTCAATTGTGTTTTCTACAAAGATAAACTCAGTAATTGTTGCTCCAGTTCTAATATTACCTTGTGTATCCCAAAAAGCATTATGTGAAGCTAATACCCCATCATCCTTTTCTTTATCTACAGATGGTAGGTCTATTAGCAAATGATCTATTCCTTTATCTCTTAAATAGACTGTAGCCTCTTCGACCAAATAAGGTGGATTAGTATGCGAGTATTGCGTACTTTTTTTATTCGCTAAATTAGGGAGTGTTCTAATAATTAGTGCTTCTCTTTTTTTATTACCCAATGCATATTGCAATTGTTTTTTGGAAATCACAAAATCTTCCTCATACTTTTCTGGGGCTACAGTAATTAATTCGGCTAGAAAAAAGAACTGATTTAAATTCTGATTCACAGAATAAAATTCTTCGGTAATATGACCCACGCATTCTGTGTGTGTTATATGTGAATGTGGATTAAACCAGATATTATTGAAATTTACACATGCCCCTTCTGATACTTTACCTACAAAACCATCTTCTTGATGTGGTTGAATTTTAGGTGCATCCAGATACCATGCATTTACATCAGATGCATCTCCTCTTAACGGAATAGAAATATCCAACGGATTGGTTAAATCTATTTTATAACTAGCCGACTTGTATTTTATAGTAGCAATCAAAATTAATTTTTTGTCATTCCAAAGATAAATAGGAATGTATTATAGTTAAGATTCCAACTCTTAACATTTATGACACTTCGACAAGCTCAGTGTGACATAATTGGGTAAAAAAATACAGGAATGACAATTTACTACTTTAAATTCAGCATAAATAAATCCGAAGCGATTCCATCTGCCAAAAACTTGCCTTTTTTTGTTGCTCGTAAAGTATCGTTATCTATATACAATAAGTGCTGCTCAATATATTTAGCTGCCTGTTGCAAAAGATAATCCTTGTATTTATTACCATATGCTGTAGCGATTTTAGATAAAGAAACCCCCCAAATTGTTCGTAAACCAGTCATAACATATTCGTTGTATTTATCTGTTTTTGATAAGACTTCTACCTCCATAGGAAGCTCACTATTCTCAATTGCTTTCAGGTATTTTGGATTATTATTAATATTCCACCCTCTTCTTATACCATCAAAAGAATGTGCAGAAGGTCCAATACCGATATACTTTTTTTGCTGCCAGTATGCAGAATTATTCTTAGAAAAATAGCCTGGTTTTCCAAAGTTAGAAATCTCATAGCAACTATAACCAGCATTGGTTAATGTATCATTCAAAACAGTAAAATGGGCTTGGGCAACCTCATCTTCAACTGGTTTTACTAATCCCTTTTTTACAAAATTTGCCAGTGCAGTTTTTGGTTCTACGGTTAAAGCATAGCTGGAAATATGGGGAATCTGGAATGAAATTGCCTTTTGAATGTTTTGTTCCCAACGCTTGTTGGTCATATTAGGCATTCCGTAAATAAGGTCGATCGAAATGTTTTGAAAGTATTTTTTAGCTTTAAGGATACAGTTTTCAGCCTCTTGAACATTGTGCGCACGATTCATCAACTTCAAATCTTCTTCAAAAAAAGATTGTACCCCAATACTCAGCCTATTAATTGGGCTTTCTGCTAATTGATTAATTTTTTCTTCCGATAAATCATCCGGATTGGCTTCCAGAGTGATTTCTGGATTATCGATAACTTGATAATTATCATACACAGATGTTATTAAGCGTTCTATTTCGACAGTATCTAAAACAGATGGTGTTCCTCCTCCAAAATAAATGGTTTCTACAACTTCTCCTCTAAATTCATTTTTTCGAAGTGCAATTTCCTTAAAAAGGGCATTCACCATAACCTCTTTTTTACCCATTTGGGTAGAAAAATGAAAATCACAATAGTGACAGGCTTGTTTACAGAAAGGGATGTGAATGTAGATACCTGCCATGACAATGTTCAGTTAACAATAAACAATTACTTTGATATTCTGGTAGTTTTCAAAATTGAAAACATAATCTTCGATAATTCATCTGCATCTTCAAAGTAAAATCATAAGACTTATCAGCAAGAGGGTTTTTCTTCATTGCTAATTGTTTATTGTTTATTGATTTTACTCTGATTCTGCTTTACAAATGCTTCCCAGCCAGTATAAGATTTACCAACCTCAACGCGACCTTCATTGTAAAAATGACAAACGGCAGCTGCTAACCCATCTGTACTATCTAAATTTTTAGGTAATGATTTTAGTCCCAACATTCCCTGTAGCATTTTGGCAACTTGCTCCTTACTAGCATTTCCGTTACCTGTAATTGCCATTTTTATTTTTTTGGGAAGGTATTCCGTTATTGGTATTTGTCTAGATAAGCCAGCCGCCATTGCAACCCCTTGTGCACGCCCTAACTTAAGCATCGACTGCACATTTTTACCAAAAAAAGGGGCTTCTATTGCAATCTCATCTGGGTGATAGGTGTCTATTAACTCAATAGTACGCTCAAAAATAAGTTTAAGTTTGGTATAAGGGTCATTATACTTTTTAAGAAGCAGTTCATTCATTTGTATAAACTCCATCTTTTTATTTACCACTTTAATGATTCCAAAACCCATTATGGTTGTCCCAGGATCTATCCCTAATATGATTCTCTCTTTAGCCAATTTAGTTTGTGGTGTTTATTAAGAGTGGTAATCTAAATTTTATACTTACTGGCGTACTTCTTTTAAGGGCAGGAGCAACCGTAGTTAAATCGTTTAATCTTTTAGAAAGTTCATCCTTTAATTGGGGTAGCACTTTTTTAACATTGTCTTTTTCTTGAATTTCCAGCACCGTCATAAAACCATGCTCGTCTATTAAAAAATCAATATAAAGGGTATCGTTAATATCATTTTCAACCTCAAACTCCATATCTCCAAATGCAGAAGAAAAGTATTTTAACATGTTTTCTTGAAAACAGTCTTTCTGCACTTGTTTGATTGCATTCTCATCACAATCTTCAAATAGTGGATATGCATCAACATCATTCCAGTCAATCGCTAACAACTTATCGTTAACTAATTGATTGGTTTGTTTTTCTTGTGATTGAAAGTAGTTACAAGAAGATAAAAACCCAAGAAGATATAAGAACAATAACTTACGCATGAGAGCCCTTAGAATTTGGCTAAAACTACGATTTTTAAGCGAATTTACTCTGCGTTAAAATGGATTTCATGTTTGTTTGTTTTAGCTCAAAAATGATGTGATTGTCATTACCTATTGTAACAAAACCAATGTAAATTTGTCTAATAGACAGAAATTATACTATGGATGTTGTACTACTTGTTATTGGGTTCCTGTTAATGCTAATTGGCATTTTGGGTAGTTTTTTACCAGTACTCCCTGGACCACCTATTAGCTGGGTAGGTTTACTTTTACTTTACTTGACTAAAGCAGTACCAGATGATTGGTGGTTATTGGGAATAACCTTAGTGGTAGCAATAGCTGTTTTTATTTTAGACTATATAATCCCTGCTGTTGGCACTAAAAAATTTGGTGGCAGTAAAGCGGGTATGATAGGTACTATTATAGGTTTACTAGTCGCTATAATTTTTCCAGTTCTAGGACCTTTTGGAATAATAATTTGGCCATTTATTGGGGCATTGGTTGGAGAACTATCCAATAAGGCAGATCAAAAAACGGCTCTAAAAGCAGCATTTGGATCTTTCCTAGGATTTTTAACAGGAACTTTTATGAAGTTCGTTATTGCAATTATATACCTAGGGATTTTTATTTGGAAAGCTATAGAGTATGGTCCTGAATTATTTACGTTTGGTTAGACAAGTACTTTTGTCAGTTCGAGTATTTTCTTTTTTATGAAAAAAAAGAAAAATGTATCGAGAACTAAGAGACTTCTCGATATAAATTTTAATCACTTCGCTAAAAATTCACTCGAAGTGACATTGCTATTATGTAAACCACTCAACTTTATCTGCGATAGGCTCACGTACACCTTGGGTGATTTCCTCATCTGAGTAGCCCAAATAGAAGAAGCCCAAACATTTTTCTCCATTGTTTAAATCAAAGAATTCATCTATATATTTTATTAATCCCGGAGAACTCCAATAGGAACCTATTCCTAATTCTGTTGCTGCTAACCACATGTTTTGAACAGCCATAGCGGTAGCTGCAATTTCTTCCCATTCTGGCAAGCTTACATTTGGATCGCGCTGCATACAAATAGCAATAATGGCGCCGGCCTTTTTTGGATTCTCTTGTAGTTTTTTAATTTTTATTTGTTTAGGCTTGGCATCAACTTCTTGATACTTACTTGACAAAAATTCTCCTAATCTGGCCTTAGAATCTCCTAGTAAGACCTTAAAACGCCATGGTTCCGTTTTCTTGTGGTTTGGAGCCCAATTGGCCGCTTCAAGCAACTTTTCTATAGTTTCTTTAGTAATGGGTTCACTATTATATTGGACAGGAAAAACGCTTCTTCTTTTCTTAATGAGGTCAAAAATCATAGTACTTTATTATCGCGGTAAAATTAATTGCTCGACGAAATTCGTCAATTCGAGTAATTTTCCACGCAAAGTGCGGAAAATTGTATCGAGAATAAGAATTTCAAAACTAAAAACCTTGTTCTCGATACTTTTTTAACAAAAAACTCGAACTGACGGTTTTCCACTATCTTCAATCAAAAAGTGCATTTAGACATTGCTGTAATACGGGATTTCTATTATCAGACTTCCATGCGGCGGAAAGGATTGCTTTTTGTTTTATTTTTTTTAGTTCAATAAATTTTACATTCATTTTAAAACCATATTGTAAGGCAGTTGGCACAATAGATATTCCTAATCTATTCTCTACCAATTTAAATATGGTTAGTGCATGAACCGACTTATGGGAAACTTTTGGGGTAAAGCCTGCATCTTCACATATGCTCATTATAGTATCATAGTATAACGAACTGTAATCTTGAGAAAACAAAATAAAGTCATTTTTAGCCAGTTGATGCATTCCCATAAAATTTCGTTCATCAATATGAAAATCAATTGGTACAACAAGTGAAAAGGTGTCTCTAAAAACTGGTTTAATATTTAATCCACTAGGGACCCTTGCCAATCGCACAAAACCGATATCTAATTTATCTTTTAACAAGGCGCTAATTTGAGCATGATTGGTAAGTTCTTCTAAACTTGTATGGACCTCCGGGGATTTATCTTTTAAACTTAATAATAGATTTGGTATTACTTTCTGCATTGCAGAACCTAAAAACCCAATACGTATTTCACCTAAATGCCCCTCATCAATAAGTTTTAAATGTCTTTTAGTTTGACTCAAGTGGTTCATAATAAATTCCACTTCTCCTTTTAGAAAAGAACCAGCGGCAGTTAAACTAACTTTTTTCTTATCTCTCTCAAACAGTTTTACCCCCAAAATTGACTCCATCTGTTTAATCTGTGTACTTAGCCCTGGCTGAGAAATAAACAACTTTTCCGCAGCTTTTCTATAGTGTAATTCTTCTGCTACTGCCAAAAAATAGCTAAAGTGTCTTAATTCAATTTGATAACTCATAATTATTAAATAGTACTAAAAATAGTATTGGTAATTATCAAATATAGCTTTTACTTTTATAGTACAATAAAACCTACGTTACTTATGAAAGAGCAATTGAACAATTTCCAATTTGGTGAAGAAAACTTGACCGTGAGTAAAACACTTGCAATTGCACGTAACAAAACTAAAGGGACTTTATCAAAAAAGACACAAGAAAAGGTAAGCAAGAGTGCTCAGATTGTCGCAGACATCGTAGAAAAGAATGAACCTGTTTATGGCATTAATACCGGATTTGGTCCTTTATGCACAACCAAAATCTCCAAGGAAGAAACCAAAACTCTGCAAACGAATATTTTGCAGAGTCATAGCGTGGGTGTAGGCAAACCTATTAGTAAGGAATTATCTAAGGTTATGTTGATTTTAAAAATACATGCTTTGGCAAAAGGATATTCCGGCATTCAATTAAAGACGCTAAAACGAATTCTATGGCATATAGACAATGATGCTATCCCAGTAGTTCCTTCGCAAGGTTCTGTAGGTGCATCTGGAGATTTAGCTCCTTTATCACACCTTTTTTTGCCCCTAATCGGTTTAGGGAAAGTATATTTTAAGGGAGAAGAAATCGAGACTTCTGAGCTTTTTGCTAAAACCAATCTCAGTTCTTTAGAATTAGGTCCCAAAGAAGGTCTTGCGCTAATTAATGGAACACAGTTTATCCTTACTCATGGGGTTCTAGTGGTAGAAAAACTTAATTCTTGTTTAAAACAAGCTGATATTATTGGCGCGATGATGATAGAAGGTCTGCAAGGTTCTATCAAACCTTTTTTTAAAGAACTTCATGAATTAAGACCCTTTAAAGGCAACCAACATGTTGCCGGTAGAATACGAACTTTACTAAAAGGTTCCGAAATTCTAGAAGACCATATTGATTGTGAACGTGTGCAAGATCCTTATTCCCTTCGTTGTATCCCACAAGTACATGGCGCATCCAGAAACACCTGGTTACACCTTAAAGAATTAATAGAAACAGAACTTAATTCCGTTACAGATAATCCTGTTATTATCAATAATGAATTAACGATTAGTGGAGGTAACTTTCACGGACAGCCCATAGCAATGGTTTTAGATTATGCCACCTTAGCAGCCTCAGAGTTAGGCAATATTTCTGACCGTAGAATCTATTTGGCATTGGAAGGCAATAGCCCAGGAGTTCCCAAGCTGCTAATGGATGATACCGGAATTAATTCTGGTTATATGATTTTACAGTACACAACTGCTGCTTTGGCAAGTGAAAATAAAAGTTTGTGCTTTCCAGCAAGTGCAGATAGCATCCCAACTTCTTTAGGGCAAGAAGATCATGTAAGTATGGGCTCCATAAGTGGGCGAAAAGCACTTCAAGTCTTGGAAAATGTTGAGAAGATATTGGCAATAGAATTACTAACAGCTGCCCAAGCATTCGAGTTTAGAAAACCATTAAAATCTGGTGTTTTATTGGATAAAATCCATCAATTTGTAAGAACTAAAGTCAGCTTTGCTAAAAAAGACCGCGTATTTGCAGATGATATTGAAATTGCCATTAACATTGTTAAAAATGGGCATATTACGCAACTAGTCGAAGCTACGATACAAGAAAACAACATAACTTGGGAAACTAAGCACCAAGAACAATTTGAAATTTTCTAATATGAAAAAACCAACATTAGTAGGACCATTTTCGCAATTACTTTCCATGGCTGGTATGCCCCAAAAAGGTGCCTTAGCTGATGAAGAGCTTACAGTCATTGAAGATGCAGGAATTTTAGTCTTAGATGGAAAAATAAATGCTATTGGAAAATTTGATGACCTAAAATCAGATGATATTGAAATAGAACATATTCCGAGTGCAACTGTTTGTATTCCTGGATTCATAGATGCCCATACTCATATCTGCTTTGCAGGTTCAAGAGCAAACGATTATGCAATGCGTAATTCTGGAAAATCATACTTAGAAATTGCAAAAGCTGGAGGAGGAATTTGGGATACTGTTACCAAAACACGGAAAGCTACTCAAAAGGAATTGGTTACTGGAATTATTAGGCGTGCAGAAAGACATTTAAAATCTGGCATTACTACAATAGAAGTAAAAAGTGGCTATGGCCTTACCGTAGCTGAAGAATTAAAAATGCTTAACGCTATTAAAGAAGCTAACACTAAAACCCAATCTGATTTAATAAGTACTTGTTTAGCAGCACATATGAAACCCAAAGATTGGGAAGGTACGGCATCAGATTATCTTTTAGAAATAAGCTCAAAACTATTCCCCATTTTAAAGTCTGAAAATCTAACTAATAGGATTGATGCCTTTATTGAAGAAAGTGCTTTCTCTCCTTTAGATATTGCCCCCTATTTCCAAAAAGCAAGGGCTATGGGGTTTAGTATAACAGTTCATGCCGATCAGTTTTCTGTAGGAGGTAGTGAAACAGCTATACATTACAATGCTGTTAGCGCAGACCATTTAGAGGCAAGCTCAGAAAATGAGATTGCATTCTTAGCAAAAAGCAATACCATTTCCGTTGCCTTGCCTGGGGCATCAATTGGACTGGGGTGTGATTTTACTCCCGCACGAAAGCTACTAGATGCCGGTGGAGCATTAGCGATTGCAAGTGACCACAATCCAGGTTCAGCACCTATGGGTGATTTGTTAACCCAGGCAACTATACTTGGTACGTTTGAAAAACTGTCTAATGCAGAAGTGTTGGCAGGTATTACGTATCGCGCAGCAGCGGCACTAGAACTAAAAGATAGAGGTGCTTTGGAAGAAGGGAAAATTGCGGATTTCATCACTTTCCCAGTAGCAGACTACAAAGAAATTACATACCATCAAGGACAATTAAAACCAAATGCCGTTTGGAAGAATGGAACTAAAATATAGTAAGATGGGAACCGTTTTAGAAAATAGCTTTAAAGATCAGATTTTACAAGGAATTCCTGGTCAGCTTCCAGAAAAAAAGACATATCCCAAAGATGGAAACCCTGCTCCAAAAAGAAAAGAGATTCTATCTGTTGAAGAAAAAAAACTAGCAATTAAAAATGCTTTACGTTACTTCCCAAAAGCGTGGCATCAGGAGTTGGGCGTTGATTTTGCAGACGAATTAAAGACCTATGGCAGAATATATATGCATCGGTTTAAACCACACTATGCAATTTATGCAAGACCAATACTAGAATATCCTGCGAAGACTAAGGAAGGTGCAGCTATCATGCTTATGATTCAAAATAATCTAGACCCGGCTGTAGCGCAACACCCTGAAGAATTAATTACCTATGGGGGCAATGGGGCAGTTTTTCAAAACTGGGCACAGTACCTACTAACGATGAAGTACTTGGCAGAAATGACCCATGAACAAACATTACATATGTACTCTGGGCATCCAATGGGACTTTTTCCATCATCAAAGGAAGCCCCAAGAGTCGTCGTCACTAATGGTATGATGATTCCTAATTACTCCAAACCCGATGACTGGGAAAAATATAATGCTTTAGGAGTTACCCAATATGGACAAATGACAGCAGGCTCCTATATGTATATAGGTCCTCAAGGTATTGTTCATGGCACCGCAATCACCGTCATGAATGCTTTTCGAAAAGTTTTAGATAAAGGAGATTCTCCTAATGGTAAAGTATTTTTAACAGCCGGCCTTGGTGGTATGAGTGGCGCTCAACCAAAAGCTGGGAATATAGCAGGATGCATCACCATATGTGCAGAGGTAAATCCTTCGGCTGCAATTAAAAGATATGAGCAAGGATGGGTAGATGAACTCATTTCTGATATAGATGAACTTATTAAAAGAACCCAAAAAGCAATTCATAACAATGAGGTTGTTTCCATTGCTTTTATTGGTAATGTTGTTACTGTTTGGGAACAATTTTACGAGTCAGCTATTTATATCCATTTAGGTTCTGACCAAACCTCATTGCACAATCCATGGGCAGGTGGTTATTATCCAATTGAACTCTCCTTTGAGGAAGCAAATATCATGATGGTTGAAAACCCTGAAGCATATAAAGAGAAAGTTCAAGCATCATTACGAAGACAAGTAGATGCCATAAATAGGCATAGTGAAAAGGGAACTTACTTTTTTGACTATGGAAATGCATTTTTATTAGAATCATCCCGCGCAGGTGGCAAAGTAATGGCAGAAAACGGGATTGATTTTAAATATCCTTCTTATGTTCAAGATATATTGGGCCCTATGTGTTTTGATTATGGTTTTGGCCCCTTCCGTTGGGTATGCACCTCAGGAGATTCTGAAGACCTAAAAAAGACTGATGCCATTGCGCTTCAAGTAATGGAGCAAATAAAAGCAACTGCTCCTGAAGAAATTCAGCAGCAAATGCAAGACAATATTACTTGGATTAAGGAAGCCGAACAAAATAAATTGGTCGTAGGCTCACAAGCGCGAATCTTATACGCGGATGCAGAAGGCCGAATAAAGATTGCAGAAGCTTTTAACCATGCTATTGAAAATGGAACTATTTCTGCCCCTGTAGTTTTGGGTCGTGACCACCATGACGTTAGTGGAACAGATTCTCCATTTAGGGAAACTAGTAATATTTATGATGGCAGTAAATTTACTGCAGACATGGCCATACATAACGTAATCGGCGATAGTTTTAGAGGAGCAACATGGGTGTCCATTCATAATGGTGGCGGTGTTGGTTGGGGTGAAGTAATAAATGGCGGATTTGGAATGTTATTAGATGGTTCAGAAGAAGCTAGTAGGAGACTAAAAAATATGCTCTTTTATGATGTAAACAATGGTATTTCTCGCAGAAGTTGGGCACGTAATAAAGAGGCCATATTTGCTATTAAGAGGGAAATGGAGCGAACACCACAGTTAAAAGTCACCCTGCCTAATTTGGTAGAAGATGAGTTATTAAATAATTTAATTTAATAACTCCTTCGTATGAAACTATATAAAATAACGAAACCTACTACAACTCCAGTCCCAATTATTATTAGTGTTCCACACGCGGGAACTAAATTTCCCAAGACCATTAAAAAACATTACAATAAAAGACTCCAAAAACATCTGGATGACACAGATTGGTTTGTTCATAAGCTATATGATTTTGCACCTTCGCTTGGCATTACACTTATTAAAGCAAATTTAAGCAGATGGGTTATAGATTTAAATAGAGACCCTGAGAGTGTTCCTCTTTACAATGACAATAGACTTATAACCTCCAATACCCCTACAACAGATTTCTTTGGAAACAAGATTTATAAATCACAAGATTTAGAACCTAATGAAGATGAAAAAAACAGACGCTTAAAAGAATACTACTGGCCCTATTACAATAAAGTAGAAGCATTGATTACAGCTCGCAAAAAACAATTTGGGCATGTCTTATTATGGGATGCACATTCCATTCGCCATAAAGTAAGTACAATTCAAAAAGAGCCTTTCCCTGATATGATTTTGGGAAATAATGATACTAAAACCGCAAATTCAGTGCTAATTGATGCTGCTTTAAGCCAATTAAAGTCTAGTGATTTTAACGTTAATCATAATACTCCTTTTAAGGGAGGGCATATCACCCGATACTTTGGCAACCCTAGTAACAATATCCATACACTACAGTTAGAAATGAACAAAATTCTATACATGGATGATAACGAAATCACTTATAATAGGGAAAGAGCTTCAAAGGTGCAAGTTGTATTAGAAACCACTTTTAAAAACCTAATTAAAACCATGCAATCTGCATTATGAAGACATATCAATTTAAAGCGATACTTCTAAATACGGGATGGTTAGAAAACGCCTATATAAGCATAAACGCTAACGGTATTATCACGAATATCTCTCAAGATAAACCTTTAGAAGATGTTACAGAAATTAATGGTTTTGCGCTTCCAGGTTTTCAAAACGCACATTCCCATGCATTTCAATATGGAATGGCTGGTCTTACTGAAAAACATATAGGTAATGGCACGAGCCCAGATGATTTTTGGAGCTGGAGAGAAGCCATGTATCAATTAGCACTAACTATTAATCCTGACCAAATGCAAGCTATTGCTACGATGCTATATGCAGAAATGGCTAGACATGGATATACTAATGTGGCAGAATTTCATTATGTACATCATGATAAAAATGGAATACCATATACGAATCTTGCAGAAATGGGTAGTAGATTAATTGCTGCTGCAGAAACAGTAGGTATTGGTATTACCTTAATCCCCATTTTTTACCAAAAAGGAGGATTTGGACAAGAACCTAATAAAAGACAACGTAGATTTATTTCATCAACAATTGATGAATACCAAAAATTGTTAGAGGCAAGTGAAATTGCCTGCAAAGCATATAAACATGCAAATATTGGAATTGGTATTCATTCTATGCGTGGTGTCGCACCATCTAATATTGCGGAAATTGCAAAGTCAGGACCACAAAATATGCCGTTTCATATTCATGTTTCCGAACAACTTAAAGAAATAGATGACTCAATAGCTTATTTAGGAAAAAGACCTGTGGAATGGCTCATAGAAAATATAGATTTAAATGACCGCTTTCACTTAGTACACGCTACCCATCTTAATGAAAAAGAATTGCTAGGAATCGCAAAGCATAAAGCTAATGTAGTATTATGTCCAAGTACCGAAGGGAATTTAGGAGATGGATTATTCTCGCTATCTAAATTCCAAAACGCTAACGGAAAATGGAGTATTGGTACAGACAGTCACATAGGAATTAATCCATTAGAAGAACTACGTATTTTGGATTATGGCCAACGCCTTATTACTCATAAAAGAAACACCTATTATTCTAATGAACAACAAGATAGCGGTTCATATGCTATAGAAATGGCGACTATAACTGGCAGAAAAGCTATGAATAATTACAATACAGCATTCTTTAAAGTAGGTGAATATCTAAACGCATGTATTATAGACGCTTCTGCTCCTTTATTAAGTACTACTTCTCTAAAAAACTTAACCTCAACCATTGTTTATGCTACCGATGCCACAATGCAACTAGGCAGCATTGCTTATGGAAAAATGAGTTTAAACCCTCAAAAGTATCATAACATTAAAACGGAATTTGCAAAAACGCTATATAAGCTAAAGAATAGATAATCTTTATTTTTAAGTTAGGTTGAGCATTAGTCTATCACTATACAGCTAGGAAGTCGAGACCCATTTAAAAAATGAAACTTTTAAGGCTTTTCGATTCCAATTGAAGTAGCAGTTGCTTAAAGTGAAAAATTACGCACAAAAAAAGCCTCCCATAAGGAAAGCCTTTCATTGGTTTGCATTATAATGCAATACCTAGTTTCAATTCAATGTTGAATTGAAACACAACACAACAAGACAAAGATACTAAAGCTTTTAATATTCTACCAAGAGAATATAATTATAGAACAGGACTTCCAAAAAACAATATTATCAAATACATATAATTGGAATTATTCCATTTTATAGGAATTATTCCATAAATTAGCTATCCTTTTTTAGCTAATGAAAAAAACAATTTTACATCTAGACTTAGATACTTTTTATGTTTCTGTAGAACGTCTTATCAATACAGAACTTAAAAACAAGCCACTTTTAGTAGGTGGCACTAGCGATAGAGGCGTAGTAGCTGCATGTAGTTACGAGACTAGAGGGTTTGGAGTACATTCTGGTATGCCAATGCGTATGGCTAAAGAACTTTGTCCAGAAGCAGTAGTCATTCGCGGTAATGCTGGTACTTACAGCAAACATTCTGATGTGGTAACGGAAATCATCAAAGAAAAAGTTCCCGTTTTCGAAAAATCAAGCATTGATGAGTTTTATGCCGATTTATCTGGAATGGACAAATTTTTTGGCTCCTACAAATACGCAAGTGAGTTACGACAAAAGATTATAAAAGAAACCGGTCTTCCCATCTCATTTGGATTATCTGTAAATAAGGTTGTTTCCAAAGTTGCTACTAATGAAGCAAAACCAAACAATCAACTAAAAATTGACTTTGGCTTGGAAAAACCATTCTTGGCTCCACTCTCCATTAAAAAAATTCCTATGGTAGGAGACAAAACCTATCAAACCCTCAGAAATTTAGGTATTAGACAAGTAAAAACTGTACAAGAAATGCCTATGGATATTATGCAACGTGTTTTGGGCGCTAATGGACAAGTTATATGGAAACGTGCTAACGGCATCGACCATACGCCAGTTGTTCCATTTTGCGACAGAAAATCGATTTCAACAGAGCGCACTTTTGACAGGGATACTATTGATGTTATAAAACTAAAGGGAATTCTAATGGCAATGACCGAAAATTTAGCTTATCAATTAAGACGTGGTGATAAATTAACGGCATGTATCGCAGTAAAGATTAGGTATTCTGATTTCAATACGTATTCAAAACAATTACGAATTCCATATACCAGTGCAGATCATATTCTAATTCCAAAGATTTTGGACATGTTTAAGACATTGTATAACAAAAGAATGCTAGTGCGGTTAATTGGAATTCGTTTTAGCCATTTAGTATCTGGCAATTATCAAATAAATCTTTTTGAAGATACGCAAGAAGCTTTAAACCTATACCAAGCTATGGATTACGTACGTAATCGTTTTGGTGAGCGCTGCGTACTCCGTGCTTCAGCCATGGGTGCCAAAACTATTGGCAGAATGCATAATCCTTTTAATGGTCAACCCCCTGTAGTATTAGCACATCGCAAACAATAAATGTATTTAAACTGTCACACATATTATAGTCTTCGTTTTGGAACTTTCTCCGAAATAGAACTCTTACAACTTGCTCAAGAAAATGATGTGAAACAGTTGGTGCTCACAGATATAAATAACACCTCAGCCTGTTTAAACTTTGTTAGAAAGGCTTATGAACATGATATTAAACCTGCTGTGGGGATTGACTTTAGAAATGGTGCTGACCAATGTTTTATTGGTATTGCAAAAAATAATAAAGGATATGAAGAATTGAATAGGTTTTTATCTCATCATCTCCACCATAAAACTAAAATTCCGCAACGGGCACCCATTTTTAAAGATGCTTTTATCATTTATCCTTTCGAAAAAGTATTGCTCAATGAACAAAATGAATTTTTGAATCATGAATTCATTGGTATTTCAATAAAAGATTTGCGCCGTTTGCCTTTTTCCAGACTAAAAAAGTTAGATGAAAAACTAGTGGTACAGCAGCCCGTAACATTTAGAAATAAACGCGATTTTAATGCCCATCGTCTATTGCGCGCAATAGATAACAATGTTTTACTTAGCAAACTAAATAAAAATGAAGAAGCAGATGAAGAAGAAAAAATGTACGCTGTTGAAAATTTAGCGAAGGCATTTTCCGAATTCCCATTTATTCTAGAGAACACTATCCATTTACTTAATCAATGTACAATACATTTTGATTTTTCTAAAGACCGACAACCTCAAAATTTGCGGTATTATAGAAATTCTCAAAAAGAAGACCAGGAGCTTCTTGAAAAGCTTTGTAGAGATGGACTTTCTTATCGCTACCCCAAAATAACACAAGACATTAAAAAACGCTTGGCCAAAGAATTGCACCTGATCAAGAAGATGGGCTTTGTCTCTTATTTTTTAATTAATTGGGACATAGTAAGTTATGCCAGAGAACAAGGGTTTTTCTATGTAGGGAGGGGAAGTGGTGCCAACAGTATTGTGGCTTATTTGTTGCGCATTACTGATGTTGACCCTATGCAACTAGACCTGTATTTTGAAAGATTTATTAATCTGTATAGAGCTAACCCGCCAGATTTTGACATTGATTTTTCTTGGCGTGATAGAGAACATATGACGCAATACATTTTTAGTAGATTTAAAAATGTTGCTTTAGTTGGCACTTATGTAACATTTAAACAAAAAGGAGCAATTAGAGAACTAGGAAAAGTATTTGGGCTTCCAAAGGAAGAAATTGATGCATTGAGCAATGGTCAATTTCAATCGTCAAAATTGGACAAAGTAGCCGCATTGGTTTTAAAGTATGGAAACCTTATACATGGAATACCTAATTATGTAAGTGTTCATGCCAGTGGTATTCTTATCAGCGAACAACCATTAAACTGGTTTTCAGCAACCTTTATGCCTCCAAAAGGTTTCGAAACCATTCAATTTGACATGATTATCGCAGAAGATGTTGGACTATACAAATTTGATATTCTAGCACAACGGGGGCTTGGAAAAATAAAAGACACCTTAGAAATTGTAGCATACAATCAACCAAATAAAGCAAATTTTGATATCCATGATGTAAATAAGTTCTACAAAGACCCTAATATTAATAACTTAGTTAAGACTGCGCAATGCATGGGATGTTTTTATGTAGAATCTCCTGCCATGCGCATGTTGCTAAAAAAACTGGAAGTAGATAACTATTTAGGGCTGGTTGCTGCCAGTTCTATAATTAGACCTGGAGTTTCAAAAAGCGGTATGATGCGTGAATATATTTTACGTCATCGAAATCCAGGTAGAGCTCAAGAAAAAGCACATCCTGTATTATTAGACATTATGCCAGATACTTATGGAGTAATGGTCTACCAAGAAGATGTGATTAAGGTTGCCCACCATTTTGCAGATTTAGATTTAGGAGAAGCAGATGTATTAAGGCGTGGTATGAGCGGTAAGTTTAGGTCACGTGCGGAATTTGAAAAGGTTAAAGAAAAATTTAGAGCAAATTGTATCAAAAAAGGATATCCAGAAAAAACGGTTGATGAAATATGGTATCAAGTTGCCAGTTTTGCAGGTTATGCTTTTGCCAAAGGACACTCCGCTTCTTATGCTGTAGAAAGCTATCAAAGTTTATTTCTTAGAACCTACTTTCCTTTAGAATATATGGTAGCTGTACTTAATAATGGAGGCGGGTTTTATCGTCCTGAATTTTACATTCATGAAGCCCGTATGCAAGGAGCAACTATACACCCACCATGTATTAATCAAAGCTATGGCGCTAACATAATTCATCATAAAAATATATACCTAGGATTTATGTATTTGCGTGATTTAGAGGAACGAGTAATACAACGTATTCTTAAAGAACGGCAGACTAATGGGAAATTTAAATCCTTAGAAGATTTTGTTGATAGAGTAATTCTCTCTGTGGAGCAATTAAGTATTTTAGTACGGATTAATGCCTTCCGGTTCACTAGAATTAATAAGCATCAAATGCTATGGAAAGCATATCTAATGCTAGGTAAGAAAAAAAGAATAGAGCATCCAAAACTATTTCCCGCTAGGAACGGGAAATTTAAAATCCCCCCATTAGACACAACCTATCTAGAAACCGCTTTTGAACAATGGGAGCTTCTGGGTTTTCCACTATGCAGTCCATTTAAGCTATTGGTAGAAACTCCAAAAAATAATAATGGGCAAAAAAACTTACCAGACTATCTAAACAACAAGATTGATATTTATGGGTACTTAATTACTGTAAAAAACACAAGTACACATACAGGCAAACGAATGCATTTTGCAACGTTATTGGACCAAAATGGGGAAGTCTTTGATACCGTTCTTTTTCCTCCAGTTGCTGCAAAATATAAATTTAGAGGCAAGGGAATTTATCGTTTTTACGGAAAGGTAGTTAGTGAATTTGGATTTCTAAGTATTGAAGTCATTAAAATGCAAAAAGAAAATTATATCCAAGATCCACGTTATGCGGATATGAAAACAAGTAAAAAAGTTTTTGATTCAAAAAATTTAAATTGAATCCATTACCTTAGAATGGTAATTGTTTAATATACCTAATGAAAATTCGCATTAAAGGAAACTCCATTCGTTTTCGGCTTACTCAAACCGAGGTTAAAAACCTTACAGAAAAGGGGGCTATAGAAGAATATACGTGTTTTGAATCTAACAGTTTTAAATATGCAATTGAAGTTAGTTCTTACCATAAGCAGATGAATGCAATATTTTCTGAAGGCGAAATAAGACTCCATATTCCAAAAAATAAAATTGAAGGTTGGTATACCAATGCCATTGTTGGCTTTGAACATATTCAAAAGCTCTCTTCCGGCAACACACTCTCTCTGCTATTGGAAAAAGATTTTACATGTTTAGATAACACCATTGAAGACCAGTCGGATAATTATCCTAATCCAAAGATTCATAATTAAAAATGTCAGCAGAGTTCAAGAGAAATATATCTGTACATGGGTCAGAAGAATTACTAAAAATCAGGTTAGATAAACCTGTGGCACATGCTGCTGGCCTATTAGGAATTAAAGAAGCTTTACGACATGGTTTTAAAGAAATGGGGATTACTCGTTCCATGAAAGCTTTATTGGAAATGAATCAAAAAGACGGTTTCGACTGTCCTAGTTGTGCCTGGCCAGATCCAGAAAAACCCTCAAAAATTGGTGAGTATTGCGAGAATGGAGCCAAAGCATTAGCAGATGAAGCAACCACTACAAAAGCAGATGCAAGTTTCTTTCAAAAATATTCTGTAGAGGAACTTTCGCTACTTACCGACTACGAACTAAATAAATTTGGAAGACTTGTTGAACCTTTGGTTCTTAAACCAGACAGTATCAATTATGAACCAATTACCTGGCAAGAAGCTTTTAAACTTATTGCTACAGAATTAAAGAAGCTAGATTCTCCAGATGAAGCTATTTTTTATACTTCTGGTCGTTCCAGTAATGAAGCAGCTTTCTTATATGGGATGTTCGCGCGCGCCTTTGGAACCAATAATATGCCAGATTGCTCCAATATGTGTCATGAAAGCAGTGGCGTTGCACTGAGTGAAACTTTAGGGATTGGAAAAGGTTCTATAAAGTTAGAAGACTTATATGAAGCGGAAGTTGTAATAGTAGCCGGTCAAAATCCAGGCACCAATCATCCTCGAATGCTTTCGGCTTTAGAAAAATGCAAACGAAATGGTGGAAAGGTCATCAGCATAAATCCTTTGGAAGAAACTGGCTTGGTCAACTTTAGAAACCCCCAAAATATTAAAGGACTAGTAAACGGTGGTGAGGATATTGCTGATATTCATCTACAGGTAAATATTAATCAAGATATCCCATTAATAAAATTAATCTTAAAACGATTAGCAGCGCTAGACACTATAACTAGCGACGTTTTTGACCATGAATTTATCAGAAAATACGTAGACGGATATGATGCATTGCTGCAAGATTTAGAAAAATATGATGAAGCCAAACTTTTATCCCAAAGTGGCATATCCGAAGAAGAAATTAATAAAACCATTAAGCTCTTAGCTAAAAAATCTAAAATAGTAGTATGCTGGGCAATGGGACTTACACAACATAAAAACGGTGTAGAAAACATTAGAGAATATATTAATTTATTGCTTTTAAAAGGGGCAATAGGAAAACCTAACGCCGGAACATGTCCCGTGCGTGGTCATAGCAATGTGCAAGGAGACCGGTCTGTAGGTATTCAGCATTTTGTTAATAAAGACTTGAACAAGCGAATAAAGGAACATCTTGGTTTTACTCCCCCAAGTGAAGAAGGGGTTGATACCGTAGGAGCCATGAAAGCTATGCATAAAGGAAAAGCCAAAGTCTTTATGTGCCTAGGAGGGAACTTTTTAATGGCAGCATCAGATACAACATATACAGCAAAAGGGATACAAAATTGCGAACTTACGGTGCAGGTGAGTACCAAGTTAAACAGAACACATTTAGTAACTGGAAAAACAGCATTACTACTTCCAACTATTGGGCGTTCTGAAAAAGACATGAAAAACGGTGTGCAACGAAAATTCACCGTTGAAAATAGTATGGGCAGGGTTACCCAATCCAGAGGTATTTTAAAACCTGCTTCAGATAATTTAATGAGTGAGCCGGAAATTATCGCAAGGCTGGCTCATACGTATTTTGATGGCAAACATGCTATGGATTGGAAAACCTTAGGAGACGATTATAGCTTAATCCGGGAATATATTGACAAAGTTGTTAAAGGTTTTGATAAAACAGAGGAACGTTCTTCTGGAGCTGGCTATTATTTGCCAAATAATGTTAGAGAGTTAGATTTTAGCAAATTACCAAATGGCAAAGCACAATTGACCATAAACAAGGTACCGCATCATGATTTAAAAGACGATGAGTTTATGCTGATGACCATTCGTTCCCATGACCAATTTAACACCACTATTTATGGTTTAGATGATAGATACAGAGGAGTCTACAATGAACGTAGAGTATTGTTTGTAAATGAAGATGATATGAAACAGCTTCATTTAAAAAAGCTTGATGTAGTAAACATCACTAGTAATTATGACAACACAATACGAGTGGCTCGTAATTTTCTGATTGTCCCTTATAATATTCCAAGAGGAAATTTGGGTGCTTACTTTCCAGAAACTAATGTTTTAGTACCCTACAATCACTTTGCGGATAGAAGTAAAACGCCGATTAGCAAATCTATTAAAGTAAAAGTTGAAAAAGTAAAGTCTTAATACGACTATACCGCCACTTCCTTTAAGGCACTTACCAAATAATCGATGTCTTTTTTAGTAATATAAATTGCAAAAGATAAACGAAGTGCATTTAAGCCATGGCTAGACATAGGCCTACAATCAATTCCATAATCATCCCAAAGTTTCTGTTTAACCGCTTTAACTTCTTTTCCATTAACCTCCACAACTTGAATTGCTGCAGAAAGCGAATCCGAGGCTGGGCTTTTTAATGTAAAACGCTTATCGTTCTCTATTTTGGAACGGAAGTAAGATTTTAGTTCAAAACTTCGTTGATGTATCACTGCATCACCAATTGTATTATGAAAATCTATAGATGCTCCCAAGCCTAAAACTTCCGGTAAGTTTCGTGTGTTATAATTTTCTAGACGCCGTATGCTCTTGTCTTTATATCCACGGGCGACCATCAATGGTTTAAGATATTGCTGGCTTTCTTGCTTTGCATAAAAAACACCAACCCCTTTCGGAGAAAACAACCATTTATGCGAGCTGGCAGCATAAAAATCGCACTCTAAATCCTTTAAATCAATAGTAAACATACCCGCAGATTGCGCACCATCAACAGCAACCAAAACACCTTTTTCATGTGCCATTTTCGATACTTCTTTTACTGGCAGTAGCATTCCATTTGTATTAACCAAATGACACATAGATATTACTTTGGTTTTTGACGTGATTGCCTTTTCGTAAGCCAAAGTCAACTCAGCCACACTCTTTGGTAAAATAGGTAGTTCTGGTCTAACCAATTTTATTCCTTTACTTTCCTGCCATACCTCCCAAGGAATAGTGCCACTAGCATGTTCATGATTTCCCAAAATTACTTCATCCCCAGGTTGCAAATCAAAACTTCGTGCAATTAGATTCATACTCTCCGTGGTATTATGAACTAATGCTATTTCTTCACTACTAACGGCAAATAAATCCGCAACCTTTTCACGAACAGATTCTTTTTCATCTGCCCAGCCTCCCCACATATATTTAGAAGGAAAGCCATCCAATAAATTTCTAAATCCTTGTGTTTCTTGCTGAATTTTTGTTGATGATGCTCCTAAAGACCCATTATTAAAGTAGGAAAGACCCTCTGCAATATTGAATTGCGACTTTACGAGTTCCCAATATGCCTCAGAATTCGTGTTCCCAGTAGAAAGTCCTTCTGTTTTCCAACTTTCTAAAAGCGTATTTCCAAAAGCTGGCAATGTCATTGAGCCTAAAGCGCCTTGACCTAAACGTTTTAAAAAAGTTCTTCGATTTTTAGCTGTCATATATCCTCTATTTTAAAAACAAAACACCTAAAATCCGGAAAAGGTAACTTTTAAAAAACTACTTCTTAACTAAGTAGGCTTTTAAAGCTAAGTACACGCCATTACTCCAGCCAAAACCATCTTGTACTGGGTATTCTCCACCACCAGCTTTTAAGGTCATATCTTCTACATTGTATTTTTCTACAAACTTACCTGTATTGGCATACACTCGTTCATTTACGGTAACCCATCTTTCTGCTATAGTTTTTGCTAAATCACTATGTCCGTAATTTTCTAGACCCTGTATCGTAATCCATTGTAAAGGAGCCCAACCATTAGGTGCATCCCATTGCTGACCAGAATGGTTTAATGTTGTAGTAACTCCGCCAGGTTTTAAAAAATGCTTTTTAAGATATGTTGCAACAGCATCCGCTTGTTCTTGTGATGCCATTTTAAAAAATAAAGGATATGCCATCGCTAAGGATTTAACCTTAGTCTGTTTTTTCTTTTTCCAATTGTAATCTTCATACACCCCATCTACAACATTCCAACAAGAAACATCTAAAAATTGTTTTCTAGATTGCATACTGCTTGTTAAGCGATCACTAAAATCTTTGTCGTTTGGATAGCATTTAAGCAATATGTCTTCAAGTCCAAACAATAAAGCATTAAGATCAACAGGAATAATGTCTGTGGTTTCAATAGTTTCAATAGTAGAAGCATCTGCAAACCATCTTGTAGAATAATCCCAACCGGATTCTGCACCCGAGCGCAAATCTCTATACATTTTCTCTCCCCCATCTGTATCCTGAACTTGTAAATAATCTTCTCTATATGATTCTTGTCTTGGTGTATTTCCTAAATCATAATAACGGTTAACAATTCCTTCAGAAGTCTTTACACAATGATAACTGGCATGCTCATTAGTATCATTTCCTTTCATCCAAAACTCATATTCTTTCTTAAGCGCCTTTTTGTATTTTTCATAGATAATATCTCCCTTTTGCTCAGCCATTAATTTTACCATTTGAGAAAAGAACGGTGGTTGAGAACGTGTTATATAATAGGTTCTATTTCCATTAGGAATATGACCAACTTCTTCTATTAAATGAGAAAAATTATCTAACATATCCTCTATAATATCCAATCTTCCACTTTCTACCAACCCTAGCATGGTAAAGTAGCTATCCCAATAATAAACCTCTCTAAACCTACCCCCAGGAACTATATAAGGTTTCGGCATAGGTATTAAAGTACTTCCCGCTAAAACGGTATCAGAAGCTCTTTCTAAAACTGGCCACAAAGCCGCTACATGTTCCGTTGGTGTTCGTGAAGCATCAGATTTAAAATTTGAACTTATGGAAACTGGAACATCAAAATTTTCGAGAACAAAACTCTTAAGATTAAAATCTGGAAATTTCTTCTCTTTTTGATATTTTGAAATAATAGTATCATAAGGGAACTTTGCGGTACAATCAACAAAAGTTTTACTGTCTTCAAAAACCTCACTCAATTGAATATCTACAAATAATTGGCCTAATCTTTCTTCTATACCAATAAAACTTTGCCTACTGTCAATTTTACTGGTTCCGTTGTTTACATGTAATTTAGATTCTTTAGTACCATCTGTTTTGCAAGAAAAAATGAAGATAAAAAGTAATAGAAACCAGTAATTTCTCATTTGGAATTGTTTTTATTTAAATGCTTGATGTCCAGTAATATCCGCTCCAGTAATTAACAAATGAATATCGTGAGTGCCTTCATAGGTTATTACACTTTCCAGATTCATCATATGGCGCATAATACTGTACTCCCCTGTGATACCCATTCCTCCAAGCATTTGTCTTGCTTCACGAGCAATGGTAATAGCCATATCAACATTATTCCGTTTAGCCATAGAGATTTGCGCTGTGGTTGCACGACCTTCATTCTTTAATTGCCCTAAACGAAAAGCCAGTAGTTGTGCTTTTGTGATTTCGGTAATCATCTCCGCCAATTTTTTTTGTTGTAATTGAAATGCAGCTATTGGCTTACCAAATTGAATACGTTCTTTAGCATATCTAAGTGCTGTATCATAACAATCCATAGCAGCACCAATTGCACCCCAAGCGATTCCATAACGTGCAGAATCTAAACACCCTAAAGGCGCACCTAAACCAGATTTATTAGGAAGTAAATTTTCTTTAGGCACTTTTACATTGTCAAAAATAAGTTCTCCAGTAGCGGATGCGCGCAAAGACCATTTATTATGAGTTTCTGGAGTAGAAAAACCTTCCATACCACGTTCTACGATAAGACCATGTATTCTCCCTTCTTCATTTTTAGCCCATACTACAGCTACATCTGCAAAGGGAGAATTTGAAATCCAAAGTTTAGCGCCATTTAGCAAATAATGATCCCCCATATCTTTATACTTGGTTTCCATACCACCAGGGTTTGATCCATGATTAGGCTCGGTTAAACCAAAACAACCCATCCATTCTCCAGTAGCCAATTTTGGCAAATATTTTTTGCGTTGCTCCTCTGTACCATAAGTAAAAATAGGATACATCACTAGGGAAGATTGCACAGAAGCCGTGGATCTAACACCGCTATCCCCACGTTCTATTTCTTGCATTATTAAACCATAGCTTATCTGATCTAAACCTGCTCCTCCATATTCCTCTGGAATATACGGACCAAAAGCACCTATTTCAGCAAGTCCTCCTATAATTTCGTTTGGAAATTCTGCTTTTTGTGCAAAGTCCTCAATAATTGGAGAAACATCACGCTTTACCCATTGGCGCGCCGCATCGCGAACCAATTTATGTTCTTCAGAAAGTAAATCATCTAGATTGTAATAATCAGGAGCTTCAAATAAATCTGGTTTCATTCAAAAAAATTTTACCAAAGGTACTAATGATATGTAACATTTCGAATTGCGATTGTTACATTTTCAAATAGAAAGGGGCAGTTAATTCTTGATACGCTTTTGTATACTGATGTCTTTCTATTTCGATTACCAATTCATCTTTTTGAATAGTAGTCTCATAAAATGAAAATTGCAATAAACTTCTTTTAATTTCGGAATCTGGATTTCCTTTTACATGTGTAATTCGGTTAACATACAAACCGAACGTAATTGCCTGTTTAAGAAAATTTTTCTCCTCTTTAAAAGGAATTATGACAGCAAAGTCTCCTTCGTTGGAAAGTAATTTTTTAACGCCATCTAAAAGCTCTTTAAAGGGAAGCGATAAATTTTGTCTCGCTTTATCACGCGATTTATCACCACTAGTAACATTTTCTATGTAAAAAGGTGGGTTTGAAACTATCAAATCATAGGTCTCCTCTAGTTCTTCTGTAAACTCCTGCAAACTTGCGTGGTAGCAAAAAAGTCTGTCTGACCATTGCGAAGCTTCAAAATTCTCAACACATTGCTCATAGGCCTCATCATCTAGTTCTATTGCATCAACGGTTTCTGCATAGGAGCGCTGGGCCATTTGTAAAGCTATTAACCCAGTCCCTGCACCAATATCTAAAATAGAATTAGGTGTATCCTTTATGGATACCCAAGCGCCAAGCAAAACACCATCCGTGCCAACTTTCATAGCGCACCGATCTTGTTGAATTATAAACTGTTTAAAACGAAATTGCTTATTCACAAATTCCAATAACTAAATTCTAAATTCCAACTATTTTGTTTTAATGATTATTGAGGAAAGGATTTTACGTAACTCCTCAACTTCTTGAATCAAAAGTATTAGTTCCTTATCAAACTTTTCATTACATCCTTTCAACAACCTAAGCCAATATCTAGATTCTTTTGCTTCTTTTCTAGCAATCTTTAAGCGATACTTAAAATCTTTATCGCCCACTTTTTCATTAGCTTCTATATAATTTGCTCCTACAGAACCTGATGAACGAACCAGTTGTTTTCCATCTTCTATATTTGAAATTGTACTAGGCAATTTTTTAATTAGTAAGCGACAAGATTTTGCAAACAAATAAGTTCTCTCCTCTAAATCATAAACTTTTTCATTCGCCATAGCTAAACTTTTTGGAATTTGGATTTTAAGATTTGATATTTTATCCTAAGTATAAATCCACCAAACCTTCCGGACAGTTAACATGAATAGTCTTCGTTTCTCTGTCAACTTTGGTGATTATATCATCTGTCATAGGAATCAATAGTTCTTTTTCATCTTTCTTGGCTTCGAAAAGTATTTGGGAAGCAGAATCATTGATGGATTGAATAGTTCCAATATCTCCGTGAACTTCATCCATTAAAGTAAAACCAATTACTTCATGAAAATAGAATTTATTGCCGCTTAGTGGAGGTAACATTGTTAGCGGAAGGTATAATTCTGAACCTAAAATTCTGTCAGCTGCAGACTCGTCCTTTACTTCTTCAAAATCGATACGCAGCAATGTTGATTTATGAAGACGACATCTATCAATAAAAAATGGAACCAGATTGTTTCCTATTGAAACAAAAACTGATTCCATGTTTTCGTATATCTCTGGCTCATCGGTATCAATTTTAACTAATACCTCCCCTTTGAAACTATATTTTGAAACGACTCTGCCTAGGTAGAAACAATCTTCCTTTTGCATTGTCGGCAACTTTTATTCTTCTTCTTTCGCTTCTTGAGCAGCCTCATCAGCTTTAACTTCTGTTTCAGCAGGAGCTTCTTCTTTAACCTCAGCAGCAGCTTCAACAGCTTCTTCTTTTACTTCCTCAACTGCTTCTGCAGCTTCAGCAGCAACTTCCTCTACAACTGGTGCGCTTTCTTCAATTACTTCTTCTGCAGCCTCTTCAACCTCTGGTAATGCAGCAGCAGCTCTTTTATCACTAAATTCTTTTTCAGCCTCTAGCGCTTTTGCTTTTGCCGTTGCCTGAGCCTTGTCTAAACCATCTACTTTAGCCGCAATAGATTTCTCTTTTTCCGCTAACCAAGCATTAAATTTTTCTTCAGCCTGCTCCTCAGTAAAAGCTCCTTTACGAACACCACCTAATAAGTGATGCTTCATCATAACACCTTTATAAGACAAGATTGCTCTAGCTGTATCTGTAGGTTGTGCTCCATTGCTTAACCATTGTACAGAACCATCAACATTTAGATTAATCGTAGCTGGGTTAGTGTTAGGGTTATAGGTACCTAACTTCTCCAAAAATTTACCGTCTCTTTTAGCGCGGGAATCTGCAGCAACTATCCAATAGAATGGTTTTCCTTTTTTACCGTGGCGTTGCAATCTAATTTTTACTGGCATATCACATTAATTTGTAGGGTGCCCGACCCTGATTATTAATACATTCCCACGGAAGTGGGAATCTCTTTATTGCTCAAAACGAACTCATTCGTATCTAAAGTGGGTGCAAAAATACATTAAAACCTGAATTCTACAATACCAATTCGTTATTTTTTATTCGTTAATAACTCCTTACAACTCTGTTTTTCCAAAATAGGCATTTTAGGTATTTTTAATCCTTGCTTATTAGCAAGTAAAATTAACGTGAGTTAAAGTGTTCTGAACTTGATTTGGAATGTATAGGGAACCTACTTTACTGGACCTATTCTCAATATAATTTTGATTATTCAAAATCACTCGAATTGGTGGTTTTTAAAATGATATAATTTATGTACCTCATCTTTGATACTGAAACTACGGGGCTACCAAAACGCTGGGATGCTCCTATTACTGATTCAGACAACTGGCCTCGTTGTATCCAAATTGCATGGCAATTGCATGATGAACTGGGCAACCTTATAGAACATCAAGATTATTTGGTACAACCAGAAGGTTTCAACATCCCTTTTGAAGCTGAACAAATACATGGCATTTCTACCGCCCTTGCTGAGGAGGAAGGGATTCCTTTAAATGAAGTTTTGGAACGATTTAATAATGCGCTTTCCAAAGCAAAATTCGTAGTAGGGCAAAATGTAGGTTTTGATGTTAACATTATGGGAGCAGAATTCCATAGAGAAAGTGTTGAGAATTCTCTGCAAGAATTACCTGTTTTAGACACTTGTACAGAACTTACAGCACAGCTATGTCAAATACCTGGAGGTAGGGGTGGAAAGTTTAAACTCCCTACACTTACAGAACTTCATGAGTATCTTTTTGGAGAAGCTTTTGGAGAAGCTCACAATGCCACTGCGGATGTTGAAGCTACCACACGTTGTTTCTTAGAGCTTATCCGCAGAAAGCAATACACCAAGGAACAGCTGGATGTCCAGCCAGATTACTTCGAGAATTTTTCAGAAGCAAATCCAGCGGAGATAACATTAATTGGCTTAAAGCACATAAATCTAAAAAAAGCTTCTAAAAAAATTGCTGATTCCCTTTGGGAAAAGGATACCGGAGAAATTTCGGAGCAAGAACTAGATGAAAACATAAAAGACCTAGCAGCGGCTGAATTTGTGCATTTACACAATCATTCCCAGTTTTCTGTTTTACAGTCTACCATGTCCATGAAAGAACTGATAAAGCAAACTGCAGATGCTAAAATGCCTGCTGTTGCCTTAACGGATCATGCGAATATGATGGGCGCCTTTCATTTTGTAAAAGAAGTAAAAGCACATAATAAAGCAGTCAAAGAAAAGAATAAAGAAGCTTTAGAAAAAGGGGAACCAGAAGTTGCAAAAGAAATTACTCCCATTTTAGGCTGTGAATTTTTTGTATGTGATGATCATACCAATAAGAATGTAAAGGATTACGGATATCAGATTGTATTGTTGGCAAAAAACAAAAACGGCTATCACAATCTGGCCAAAATGTCCTCTATTGCTTATACAGATGGGTTCTACTATGTTCCCAGAATAGATAAAAAAGTAATTCAACAGTACAAAGAAGATGTTATTGTACTTTCTGGAAATCTTTATGGAGAAGTTCCCGGTAAAATTTTAAATGTAGGCGAAAAACAAGCAGAAGAAGCTTTGCTATGGTGGAAAGAAGAATTTGGTGACGATTTCTACCTAGAAATAATGCGGCACGGACAAGAAGATGAAGACCGTGTTAACAAAGTGCTATTAGAATTCGCTAAAAAACATGAAGTAAAGTTAGTAGCTAGCAACAACACCTACTACGGCAATAAGGAAGATGCAGAAGCACATGATATTTTACTTTGTGTTAAAGATGGGGAAAAGCAAACAACACCAATAGGCCGCGGTCGTGGCTATCGCTACGGTTTGCCTAATCAAGAATATTATTTTAAGTCTTCTGATGAAATGAAGGCTTTATTTAAAGATATTCCTAGTGCAATTACCAACTTAAACGAAGTGGTTGCTAAAGTGGAACCTTTTGATTTAGCTAGAGATGTGTTACTTCCAGAATTTGATATTCCAGCAGAATTTATAGTTGAAGAAGATGGTACTGATGGAGGTAAACGAGGGGAAAACGCCTATTTAAAACACATAACTTACAAAGGTGCGGAAGAGCGCTATGGAGAAATAACTGAGGAGATTAGAGAACGTATCGATTTCGAGTTAAAAACCATTGAAAATTCCGGGTATCCAGGTTATTTTTTAATTGTTGAAGATTTTATACGGGAAGCGAGAAATATGGATGTTTCTGTTGGTCCAGGTCGTGGTTCTGCAGCAGGTTCGGTTGTCGCCTACTGTTTAAAAATCACCAACATCGACCCGCTTAAATACGATTTACTTTTTGAGCGGTTTTTAAATCCAGACAGGGTTTCCATGCCCGATATTGATATTGATTTTGATGATGAAGGGCGTGGTCGTGTCATGGATTATGTAATTAATAAGTATGGTGCTAACCAAGTTGCGCAAATTATCACTTACGGCACTATGGCTGCCAAGTCTTCTATTAGAGATACCGCACGAGTATTAGACTTGCCCCTTAACGATGCTGATCGTATTGCAAAGTTGATTCCTACCATGTCCAAACTGGGTAAAATCTTTGGACAATCTGATGCAGATTTAAAAAAGAAATTCAGAGCTGATGATTTGGTAAAAGTAAACGAGCTTCTAAACATTTCTGAAAGTGATGATTTAGAAGGCAGAACTGTAAACATGGCTCGGGTGTTGGAAGGTTCACTAAGAAACACGGGAATACATGCGTGTGGGGTAATTATCACCCCCGATGATATTACCAATTTTGTACCCGTAGCTACAGCCAAAGATTCCGATTTATATGTAACCCAATTTGATAATTCCGTTGTTGAAAATGCTGGATTGTTAAAGATGGACTTCTTGGGATTAAAAACCTTAACCCTTATAAAAGACACTGTAAAAATTGTGAAGGCAAGAACGGGTGAGGAATTGGTGCCAGATGATTTCCCCTTGGACGATGAAAAAACCTATGAACTTTTCCAACGAGGTGATACGGTAGGGATATTTCAGTATGAATCACCGGGGATGCAGAAGCATATGAAAAATCTCAAACCATCTGTTTTTGATGATCTTATTGCCATGAATGCGCTGTATCGTCCAGGTCCAATGGAATACATTCCAAGTTTTATTGCCCGTAAACATGGAGACGAAGAAATTACCTATGACCTTCCAGAAATGGAGGAATACCTTAAAGACACCTACGGTATTACCGTTTATCAAGAGCAAGTGATGCGCTTGTCTCAGAAAATTGCTGGTTTCTCTAAAGGTGATGCAGACGTTTTAAGAAAGGCCATGGGTAAAAAGATATTTGCCTTACTCCAAAAATTAAAACCACAGTTTTTGGACGGTGGCGAAAAGAATGGCCATCCAAGAGAAATTTTGGAGAAAATTTGGAAAGACTGGGAAGCCTTCGCGTCGTATGCATTTAATAAAAGTCATTCTACATGTTACGCCTACATTGCTTATCAGACTGCATATTTAAAAGCCCACTACCCTGCCGAATATATGGCCGCGGTATTGTCTAACAATATGAGCGATATTAAACAGGTAACCTTTTTCATGGAAGAATGTAAACGAATGGGCTTAGATGTATTGGGACCAGATGTAAACGAATCTTTCTACAAATTCGCAGTTAATAAAGACTATGCCGTGCGTTTTGGTATGGGTGCAATAAAGGGAGTGGGGCGTTCTGCAGTGCAGTCTATTGTAGAAGAGCGAAAAGAAAATGGCCATTTCAAATCTGTTTTTGATATGGCAAAACGAATCGATTTACGCGCAGCGAATAAAAAAGCCTTTGAAAATCTGGCAGTTGCCGGAGGATTCGATTCTTTTGGAGACACCCTAAGAGCACAATACTTTCATGATGAAGGTGAAGGGGTTTCTTTCTTAGAAAAAGTAATTAAGTACGGTGCTAAATTTCAAGAAAACGAGAATTCTTCTCAGGTAAGTTTATTTGGAGATTCTAGTGAGGTGCAAATTCCGGAACCTGTTGTTCCACCCTGTGAAGATTGGGGCACTATGGAAAAACTACGTCGTGAGAAAGAAGTTGTTGGTATTTACCTTTCCGGTCACCCCTTGGATGATTTCAAAAAAGAAATCACAGCCTTTTGCAATACTAGTGTATCTGTTTTTAAAGATGATTTAAACGGCTATGTAAATCGTGAGCTTTCTTTTGCAGGTGTTATTACAGACGTGCAACATCGCATTTCTAAAAACGGAAAAGGTTGGGCGGCATTCACTTTAGAGGATTATACGGACACCCATGAGTTTCGCATATTTGGCGAGGAATACTTAAAGTTTAGACACTTTTTAATGATTAATTCCTTTGCCTACATCAAAGTTTTTATTCGTGAAGGGTGGACCAATAGAGAAACTGGCAAAAAAGGAGACCCGCGCTTGCAGTATAATGATTTTAAGCAATTACAAGATGTAATGGACTCTTATGCCAAGAAATTAACCATTAAATTGGATATTTCTGCATTGCAAGAAAAACGCATCATGGCTTTAAAGGATACCATTCGTTCGCATAAAGGAAGTCATCCTTTGAATTTTGTAGTTTATGAAATGGAAGAAGAAATAAAGCTGAGTTTATCCAGCAGAAAACAAAAAGTGAACATCACCAGCGAATTATTACATACGCTAGAAGAGCAAGAGGTTCATTATAAGCTCAATTAGTATAAGTTTTACTAATACATTAATAATGAAAACGAATGCTTACCCCGTAAGGAAACAGGAGTATATTTGACTAACTTTGCATAATAGAAAATAGATAAAACATGGCACTAGAAATAACAGATGCAACTTTTGATGAAGTTGTTTTAAAAAGTGATAAACCCGTAGTAGTAGATTTTTGGGCAGCTTGGTGTGGCCCTTGCCGCATGGTTGGTCCAATCATAGACGAGGTAAGTACGGAGTATGATGGCAAAGCCGTTGTAGGTAAAGTAGACGTAGATGCTAATCAGCAATTTGCAGCTAAATACGGTGTGCGTAATATCCCTACGGTATTAGTATTTAAAGGTGGTGAAATTGTAAGTCGCCAAGTAGGTGTATCACCAAAGAAAGTCTATACAGATGCTATTGATGCTTTATTGTAGTCACTAGTAATCGTTAAATTTTAGAAAAGGTCTGGCAATTGCCAGACCTTTTTATTTTATCTTAGATTTCCAATGGACATTAAATCAGAACTAAATAAAGCAAAGCTATTTAACAACCTTGAGCTTATGGCCAAACAGGTGGTAGAAGGTTTTATTAGTGGTATCCATAAAAGTCCATTTCATGGTTTTTCAGCTGAATTTGCCGAACATAAAATTTACAACACTGGCGAAAGTACTAAGCATATAGACTGGAAGCTGTTTGCAAGAACAGATAAGCTGTATACAAAACGCTACGAGGAAGAAACCAATTTACGATGCCATATGATTCTGGATAATTCTGCTTCTATGTATTATCCAGAAATTAAAAATTTATCTCTAGATAATTTAAATAAAATAGGTTTTGGGGTAATGGCCATTGCTGCCCTTATGAATATTCTAAAAAAGCAACGAGATGCTGTAGGCTTAAGTAGCTATTCTGATAATTACAATTTTTATGTTAATGAGAAAAGTAGTGAACGTCATTTTCAGATGTTGCTAGATAAACTAAACTCGATTGCCCTTGATTCAAATCCAGCTAAAGAAACCAAAACATACCACTATCTAAACCAAATAGCTGAAAAACTTCATAGAAGAAGTTTAATTTTTCTGTTTTCAGATATGTTTCAAAATGAAGTGGAAGAAGAACAATTGTTTGAAGCACTTCGCCATTTAAAGTACAACAAACACGAGGTGGTTTTATTTCATCTTTTAGATAGCGAACACGAATTAGACTTTGACTTTGATAATTCTCCTAAACGCTTTGTTGATGTTGAAACTGGCAAGCATATAGATGTTTATGCGGAAAACATTAAGCACGCTTATTCAAATAAAGTAAAGAGTTATTTAAATAATTTAAAATTAAAATGTTCGCAATATAAAATCAAGTATGTGGAGGTTGATGTACGCTCAGGTTTCTCAAAAATCATGAATACATTCATGACGGAACGACAAAAATTCAATTGAATTGAAAATTTTGTTTGTTCAAAAGAAAAAGTGAGTGTATATTTGCCCTCGCTTTGAGAGAAGCAATTTGAACAAGATTTGAATCCCGCTGTTGCAGGAGTCGTAAAGATAAAATCATTGGTCTGGTAGTTCAGTTGGTTAGAATACCTGCCTGTCACGCAGGGGGTCGCGGGTTCGAGTCCCGTCCAGACCGCTCAGTAAACAAAGGCCTTCACAGATGTGGGGGCTTTTTTTATTCAAACAATTGCAGACTTTTTGCGATCTTTTTTGTTAAAATGGAAAATTTAACATTTCGACCTTCGAATTACACCATTTTCACATATTTAATATTAAAAACCACCTATTAAGAGACTTTTACTAACTCATGTCTATGCTCTACTCATTATCATTTGATATGACTACAATAGAAGGGTATCTTAATAATCAATAAAAAGAAGGCATAATTATTGTTATAAATTTTATAGAAGTGACCTGATTTAATAAATAAGATTGAAGAGCCCCAGTCTATAAGTAGCTAACCTGATGTATGCAGTGTTAAAAAGGTCAGCTTATGGAATTAAAACTACTATCTCAAAATCTATTAAAAGAATTGGAAACCATCAGATTAGAAAATTCGCATGTCATTAAAATGTGCGACTTATCATTATCCAAATGCCGTGAGGTTATCTATCATTTCAAAAAGAAAATTTCAAACCACGCTTTTCATAACATAGAAGAGGGAATTGAATTTTTCAAAACGATAAAACAAGTTCCTTTATCCAATTTGGTCTACTATTCGGAACTGCGCTCTTTTGAGATTCAGTTTCCATTGGGTAATCAAAAAGTTCAGAAGGCCTATATCCAAAAAAAGATGGACAAGATCAATAGGTTCTTTAGATATAACCTTGATTTTGTTCAATACATTGAACAGGATAAAACACACTTGGATGAAAATTATTTTACCAGAGCTTATTTTAAAGATGTGAATATTACATATTCTAGACATTATTATCGTGATAGGGATTTTTGTACATCACATGATTTATTACTTGCCAAGTTGTTTGCCAATAAAAGATTGATTGGTTATTTAAAAAAGCGTTTAATCAATATTGATTCTAAAAATAACCCTTGTTATGATTTTTCAGAAAGCAATCTAGAGTGGACACTGTCCAATACGGCATATGTAGAGCTTGTTTATGCCCTGGCAAGTGTTGGTGCCGTCAATTATGGAAAGGCTGAAATATCAGCTATCGACAAAGTACTTCGACAGGCATTCAACCATAACCCTGGTGACGTTTATAAAATCTATTCGGAAATCCGACGTAGAAAAAAAAGCAGGACAAAGTTCATGGAAGACCTTTCCAAAGGATTGGAGGATAGGATGAACGATTCAGATGCTTGAGGTTTCATAAAATTTACCTGTAGATGTTAAATTTTGACCGGAGGTCGGGTCTACTGGTGAATTATTTCTGAAATGATTGGCCACATTTGTTCAAAACGATTCAAACTGGTGCATTGTAAAACAATAAACACCTTTTGAACTTAAACAAATGGATTATGGCAGCGAACATTATTACCACAGAGGACCTCGAAGAATTTAGAACCAAACTTCTAAAGGAGATAAAGGATATTCTAATCACAGATGGAAAAGTGGGTATCGACCATTGGATTAAATCGGCGCAGGTGATGAATAAACTTGAAATCAGTCCGGGCACGTTACAGAACTTTAGAATAAATGGCACCATCCCCTATTCCAAACTTGGCGGTATTATCTATTATGACCAGGAAAAGATAAACGAAATCTTGGAAAGCAATGAACTGGACTTTAAAAGAAGGGCGGCATGAAAATAGCGACCTATAACATCCAGAACCTTTTCCATCGTTCGACGGAACTATTGAAACTCGAGCATGGGACCAAATGTGAAATTTGGAGCGAAGAATTTGAGAAGCTGTTCTTCAAAGCCAAAAAGACTCCTGACCATCTTAGGCGATTGCGTGAACTTGCAGACCTTTTAGGTTTTCATGATTCAAGGAACGGAACACAATTGTCGATGTCCAATATGGACGGGAGCCTTCATGCGAGGTCGACCATAAAAGTAATGGAAACAAGGGCATCCTATAGGACCGATTGGAACGGTTGGACAAGATTGAATTCCGTGCCCATCAACAAGGAATCCATTATCAACAAAGCCAAGGTAATTTTGGAGACCGACCCGGATATCCTGCTGTTGCAACAGGTGGAGAACAGGGCTTCCCTTTTACAGTTCCACGACCATATGTTCAAGGATACACCCGAACCATGTTATCATGAAATCATCCATCTACAGGGAAATGGTACATTGAACCTTGGAATGGGTCTGCTATTAAAAAAGGACTATCGTTTAGTCAATATAAAATCTTATGCCAATGAAAGAGATGCCAATGGAAATCTAGTTTTTGATACTGATTTTATCAAGTATAAAATCAAGACCCCAGAAAATAGGACATTATACCTATTGAACTGTCAGTTTTCCAATGAACATCGAACTGATATAAATCTCCGTAAACAGGCCGAATTTGTGGCCAAGATTTATGAAGGGCTAAAAGCCAAGGGATTCAACCACATTGTTATCGCCGGCACCTTTAATGCGGCATCTTATTCCAAGATTATTTCTCCGATTATGGATACAGAGGCAATGGATATTGTAAAGCATGGTTCTTTTGATGTACTTCCAGATTCTGGTTCGGATTCGAGCTATTTTAGAATGGGTGCCTACCGAATGGGTGTGAACATTAAACAACGGGACTACCTAATGGCATCACCAAGCCTTTTTGGGAACATCAACAATTGCGGCATGAACCGAAAGGCTTTGTGGCCACTGAAAAGGCCACAATGGGATACTTATGATAGTATGCGGAACGAAAGAGATGCGGCAAGTGAACATCCTTTGCTCTGGGCCAATTTTAAACCAAAAACTGTGCAGAACCTCTTTAAAAAGAGTGCTTGATTTAAAATCCAAAGTAAAAACCAAGCTAAAGAAATAAAAGTCTTTTAAAAGGTTCCTTTTCAAGGTCTCTAAAGAAAGTCGTAAAATAATTGTAAAAATGTACATTATGACCATTGCTTCCTGAAAGCACTAGTCATTGTTGGCTTTTTGGAAAAAATCTAAAACTTCTAGTAGGTCCGTTTTATTACCATTAATCATTCTAAAATCATCGTAATACCCATCTGAAATTGGATAGAACTTTTCGGCTTGTTTTGCTTCAGACCAACCTTCTTTTATAGACTGTAATGCAGCAAAATTATCTTTATGCAAATTCAAAAATAAATTTGTAATCTTTTTTTTATCCAATTGATTAATGTTATTATTCAATAACACCGGGCCTAAAGGAATCTCCTCTGAAACCCATAACAACTTATGAGTGTTTAAAAGAGTTGAATCTGCTTGAATTTGTTTATAGTATTCGTTGCTGCCAAAAGCGCAAATATCAGTTTCTCCTGCTATCAATTTATTAAAGGTAGTAGTATGGTTACCTCCATATTTTACCTCTTTAAATTGATTTTCAGGAGATTTAATGCCCAATGAACTTAAAAGTAATCTAGGAACAAGATTGCCAGAAGTCGAACCTTCTGCAACAAACATCATGGACAAATTACTATGATTTTCCATTAGAGTTTCTAAATCTTCAACAACTTCATTATTGGCTAATAGGACAGTTTTGTAATTATCGATAGCATTATTTCTAACTTTTAAAGTGGTTATTGGTTTCATATTTTTATTGTCTAAAGAAAAAAGTAAATATCCTAAAGTATTTATCATACCAATATCAACTTCATCAGATTTTATTCCTTCAATAAACGATATAACATCTGGATAACTTTTTATTTGAACCGGTCTTTCCAAAACCTTTTCCAATTCTCTTGAAAGTGGTTTTAGATTGCTTATTCTATTGTTTGTAGAATACGTATATGTTGCAAGTCTTAGAGGCTGAATATTACTCTTGCACCCTATACAAAAGAAATTCAACAGCATTAACCCAATGACCCAAAGACTATTTATATTAAGGCGGAATCTTTTCATTATTTGAACTTTCTTTTTAGCGATTTTGCCAATTGTTAACGCAATCCAATATTCTAACGCTTTTTTATTAAACCTTTCAGATTTTTCAAAAATAGGACTATGCTCAGATTTATCAAAAACAAAGCTGACGCACAAGAACGATGATACAAAGAATAATTTTTTCATCCTTTTATTATTTTTCAAAATAGATTTTTGATTTCATAATAATATTACTCTTTTAAATAAACATTGCCCCCATATACTAATGCCATGGTCCCATTATTATCTGAAATAAACAAAATATCCGACCCGTGGCCATTTCTAAATTCTACCCTTATGGAATCATCTTTAGTTGATGGACTCGCAATAGCTGTTGAAATACCTAAGTTTACCTTTAACGATTCATCAAAAGTTTCAACATTTATACTCCCTGCATATTTGTTTCCATATTTACCAACATAGTTTTCCAAATCATGCAACAATGTCCATTTTCGATTGGCCCTGTTTAGTCTGTCCTGCTCAAAATTCTTTTGTATATCTTCAACCCTATTTACTACTTTTTCAATTTCATTTTCATAATCTGATAGTTGGGTCACATTCCCTAGAAGTAGGTCATAGATATAGGCTGCGATCAAATTTGATACATTATCACCAAAATGGCTTTCGTTGGCAAAAACAGCAATTCCGATATTCGATTCAGGTAAAAAAGAAATATGAGCAAAATAACCATCAAACCCCCCAAAATGGTATAGTACTTTTTGGTCTTTAAATTTAGCATTGTTCCATCCTAAACCATATCCTTCATTAGTAAAAATATCCCCGTTACTTTTTGAATCTGCAATTATAGCATGTGACTTCTTCACAACAGTTTCAGAGAAGAATTGAGTGCCATTTAATTGCCCCCTATTCATATTCATTAGCAACCATTTTTGAGCATCTTTAATAGACATAAGCATTCCACCGGCAGCTTGAAAAGTCATATCATTTTTTTGTGTTAATGCTAATTGAGGTTTCCTCTTATCATTGATTGATGTATACGGAAGTGCAATATTCCATCGTTCTTTCTTAGCCTTTGAGATATAAGCAGTAGTATTTGGCATATCAAGGGCTTTAAATATCTTGTCTTTTAATAATTCTTTCCAGGCCAAACCATATTCTTGAGATAAAATAAGGTCTAGTAAATTGTATCCAAAGTTGTCATAGCGGTATGATTTGTCATTTTTAAGAGATATCGTTTTTTCCTCCAGAATTTGAATCATATCCTGGGTTGTGTAATCTCCAATGCTAGCGTATCGCCATGTAAAAAGTCCATTTCTAATTCCACTGGTATGTGATAGCAAATCAGTGATGGTTACCCCCTCAAAAAGAGAGGTGTCTTTAAAATTTTTAATTGGAGCAAATTGGGATATTGATGTATTTAAATCTAAGACACCTTCTTCTTCTAATTGTGCAGCTACCAGTCCAACAAAAGACTTAGTTGCAGAAGCAATATAGTAAGCTGATTCAGTTGTTGATTTTATCCTGTTATCTACATCCGTATATCCATAGGTTTTTGTGAAAATTGGTTGATTGTCTTTAACAACAGTAATTGATAAGCTAGGTATTTCGCTAAACTGGTTTAAAGTTTCTTCAATAAAACTGTCAATTTTGTTTTCGATATTTTGAGCATTACTAATCAGTGTTGTCAACAGAAATAACAGCACTACTATAGTTGATTTTAATTTCATTTATAAGGTTTTTTGATGATGATTTTTAAAGACGATAAAATTTTATAGAAGTGGCATAATACTATTACATGACCTTTAATTCCTTTAGATAAATTTCATATTAAGACTCACTCCCCGATAACACTTCTAGATAATAAAGCATGCCTACCTTCATGATTATTTAAAACGTAATGCATTCTTTTAATTTGGTCATTAGTGAAAATATTCATGACCGCATCATCACTAAAATTCATATAGTTAGAAATCATAATCTCTTCACCATCACAACCCAAAAATGAATTTCTGCCAAAAACTGCACTATTCTCTGCTGGAGTATCCTCACAAAAGTCATTAGTTTCACAAACACCATTCCCCCATGTATGTAATAAACCTAAATAATGGCCCATTTCATGAGTTAATGTTCTTCCTAAATTTGCATGACAGTTTAAATCTGATTCGCCAAAATGTACTGTGTTTATTAGTATCCCTTCAGCATCACCTTCTTTTGGTATGGATAAAAACTCTGTCCCTGGCAAATCAGTATCGGGCCCTGAAGAAATCCCTAGTACTACACAATCTAATTCAGTTGGTAAAGGAGTAAGCCAGACATTTATGTACTCATTGGAATTCCAATATGCATACTGCGCATAATGATTTTGATTGTATCCAATTGGTTCCACTTCCATTAAGGTCATATTTATTCTATTGATTCCGTCAATAGCTTTACCGTTAGGGTCCTTTTTAGCTAAGACAAATTCAATTTTAGAATCTCCCCCGTCTGGATGTTCATTGTAACCCCTTGTGCCTATTTTCCTTCTAAAATCATTATTGAGTAAGGTTATCTGATGATTAATCCTAGTATTTGATAAGTTTGAGCCCTTACCAATAGGCTCACCATTGTGTAACACATGAACTATTAAGGGTAGATAGAAAATAGTATCTTCTCTAGGTTTTGAGATATCTTCTTCTTTATTGCATGAAAGCGCTAGTAGGCATAAAATGAGCACAACCAAAAAACAGTTTGTTTTGCCTTGATATTTCATCACTTTTTTGGTTTTGAAGTAACATCTTTAAGCATCAACATGTCTAGTATTCTTTTTGATGCTCCTAAATAATATCCCGTTTCTTCTTGAAAAGAATTTGGGTTTTTAAACGTTCCGAAAAGCATATCAATAATGGGCAAGTCGGTGTAATTATAGCGATGTACTCCTTTAGCATGGTGCAAAGAATGGCTTTCTGGTCTTTGAATAATGTATCCTAACCATCTTGGTGTTTTGATATTTGCATGCTGGAAAACACCTAAAAAAGTTAAAGAGAGTATGATTATTGTAATGGCTTGTGGCGATAATCCCATTACCAAAGTAAAACTAATGGAACCGACCAATGACAAACCAATCATATCGTTAATGCTGAACATAAATGCGCTTGGCACGTCCAAACGCTCAGCACTATGGTGCATTTGATGAGATACCCGAAACAAAAAGTCGGATTTGTGCATGCTTATGTGCCAACCATATTGTACCAGTTCAAAAAGTAAGATACCTAAAACTACTTGTATTGCTAGGCTTAAAAAGCTTAAGTCTAGTAATTGGTATGGTGCAAGAAACCCATCCCATAAAAGCGGGATGTAAGTCGTGAAAAGCATATAGGCTAAAAAAAATAATAGCCCTTTTAGCTTCCAAAAATGGATTTTGGGCAGTTCTCTTGCAGGAAACAACGTTTCCCACAAAAATAATCCTCCAAAAATAAAGTACACTATTATGGAGATTGGGTCTGATAAAATAACCCACGGTGTGGGCAGTTGATTGATGAAATTTTCCATATTTCTAGTTTTTAAAAATCTGATGCAAAACTAGTTACACATGAAATCTTATATTAAAAAATGGACTTGACCTATGTTAGGAATTTATTTTTTTGCGAATTCTGCTCAAACTCTCTGGGTGTATCCCCAAATACTTGGCAATTTTGTTCACGGGAATCTGTGAAATATAGCGTGCATGGGTTTTAAACATTTCGGCATAAATCTCCTCAGCAGTTTTAGTCAATAAGGCCTTTTCACGGTTAGATTTTCTGATGTAGGCCCCTTCCATAATCTTTCTGCCAAATTTATTGATGCTTAAATCATGTTTATAGGCCTGCATTAAATCTTGGTATTTTACCATTTCCAGTTCACAATCAATTAATGCGGTCAATCTTACATCACTTTCAGCCTGAATCAAAAAAGAAGTTAGGCTAGCCACCATTTCTTTCTCAAAAAAGAAATCAATAATTTTTTCGGTCATATAACTTTTGATACTCAATTCTACTATTCCCTTGTTAATAAAGTAGACAGAATCTTCTATTTCGTGATAATTTGTAATGATATCGCCTTTATTGTACAATGCCTTTTCAATTGGAAAAGGTAAATCGGCAGAAGAATTTACTTCACTTAAAACAGCATTATAAAACGTTAAAAAGGTCATTTGTTTCCTTAATTAATTACTCCATTTAAGTTAGCACTATTTTTATTTTCATAATAATATTTAACATGTTTCATAAAAAACTTTTTTAGTGGGAGTCCTATTCGTGGTCTTTTTTTGTAGTCCCCTTTATTGACGTTTTATGAGATACATTATGGGGTACAATTTTTTAGTAGAAGAACTATAAATAGTTGATGAAATACTTGTAGATACAATCTTTTATAACTCGCCAAATCTCACCTATAATTAATATTTTGGCAACTTATATACTAAACTATTTTACTTTCCAATCTCTAATCAAGAAATCCTTCATTGCATTGAATACTACGAAAACAATACTTGCTACACTCTTTACAATTTCAATCAAAAGCTCTTTCATTGTTTAGATTTTTATAGCCATCAGAATAGCCAGTGCCAATATTTTCCTATTCTTCCTATCGATTAGATAACCGGATTCATCCATATTGGACAGATAACCAAGCTCCAAAAGCAGGGCGGGATACTTTCCATGTGCTTCTCTGAGCACTTGAAAATTTCCTCGTTTAGGTTCCCTCATCTTAAAACCAAGTTTAGAACTTAACTGCGTCAATATATGATGTCCATGTTCAAGCGATATATTTTCGTTACCATAGGTATAGACCTCTACTCCATTCGCTTTTTTATTTGGTGCGTGATTACAGTGCAGGGAAATAAAAATATCCGGTTTGATATGTTTGGCCATTTTGGTCCTATCCGATAAGGATATCAGTGTATCACTGCTTCTGGTCAGATAGATATTATATTTGGAATCCAACAGTTCTTTGTTCCAGTGTTCCATAGCTATTGCTATGTCCAGTACCACATCTTTTTCCAGAATGCCATTCTTGGCGATTCCCCCGGAATCGATTCCCCCATGACCAGCATCGATAACCAGTACCTTTTGAAGGGTGTCATCATTTTGAGCAAAAACTACCATACCGCATAGAACGGATATGATTATGATGGTATTGATAAATGTTTTCATGGCTTATCCCTATTGTAATTGTCCATTGCGCAATATTCAAGGAATCCTCAAAAACCATAAACTTCCATCAAAAATTAACGCTGTTCCAAGTTAATTTTTGAGAATCCTCTCCCAAAAAGCACCATCCGCTTCTATATTCGATAACAGGTCCAAACGGACATTGAATTATTGAACCCGGTGGCCATAACAGCGTCACCACAAATTCTATCATTATGAAAAAAGTCAAAAAACTTACACTTACCCTATTACTTTCAAGCATGGGGGCCTACGCCCAGATTGGGGGAATCGAGGATTCCGTAAACGATGTCTCGGATACCATCCGTACCATTTTTCCCATAATTCTCGGGGTCATCTTCTTGATTGGTTTTCTGTTCAACGCGGGACACTTCTTTGGGGAGAACGCCGACCTCAAAAAAGGAATTACAAGGGTGCTTGTTTTCGTACTCATCGCCGGTGCCGTTGTAGGCATCTTCAGCTATCTCATTTCAATCGTAGTGTAAGCCTCACAGTGGCCATTTTAAAAAAGTAGATTCAATGAAAAAGTACGAGGTATATAGGAATATCCGTAAGGGGGCATTGATATGGGGACTACCCATATCGCTCTTTGCCCTTTTGATGGTGTCCGTTGTCGCCTCATTGCTCATCATCATTTTCTCTTTCAGTCTGTTTATGGTACTGGCACTCTTTATTTGGAATGCCGCTCTGTTCATTGGGCTCAACAAAATGAACAGGGGTATCAAGAACATCGTCCTACAGAGTAAGTTCCCAAAAAGCATCAGTAATAAAAAAGATAATATCCTGAACCATGTCGAAGATCAATATCTCTAAATACCATCCCATAGCCGATATCAAGGAACACCTATTGTTTTGTAACAACGGGAATGTCGTGGCATGTTATAAAGTGCAGCTTCCCGAAATCTATTCCCTATCGGAAAAGGACTTTGAGGATTTGCACAATACCTGGTTCCAAGCTTTCAAAACCCTACCTGTAGGTACGGTCGTCCACAAGCAAGACGAGTATTTCAAAAAGGCCTTTACGGCAGATAACCTGCCCAATGACACCTTTTTGTCCAAGGCGACCAATAGGTATTTCAAGGGAAAGGAATATATGGAGCACCATGGGTATCTATTCTTTACCCTGACCAAGAACAAGCAGCTCAACAACGCCAAGTACGTCAATCCCTTCTGTAAAGTTGATGCCAAAGTTCCAGAGGTACTCCCGGAAAACCTTAGACAGTTCAAAGCGGCCGTCAATGATGCGGTTTCCTTTATTAATAATAGCAGAAAGGTTTCCTTAATTCCGTTGATTCCCGATGAGATCATGGATTTGACCCAAAGTTATTTCAATGGGCATAATGAAGGTTTTGATACGGCCATTGAACTCGGAAAACAGAACATCCAGATTGGAGAACATCATTTTGATGTGCTGGCCGTCAACAGTGAAAGCTGTTTCGGGGAAAAGGTTCAGACGAGTAAGACCAATGAACGCTTCACTTCAGATGATTTTAGTTTCCACCAGGGCTTTATTGATGGACTTGGGCTTTCGTTGAACGAAAACCATATCGTCAACCAAATCATCTATTTGGATGACAAACAAAAATGGAGAAAACTATTGGACAAGAAAATAGAGGAGCTCAACAAGAGTTCCAACTTCGGTTCACAGAACAAGGTCATCCTAAAGAAAATACAACATATCCAAGACCAGATCAACAATGACGACAGCTCTATGATCATTAGGGGGCATTTAAATATTCTCTATTGGAACCGGGAGGAAAAACAACTGGAGAAAATCGCTGCCAATATAAAAACGGAGTTCAAGGAACTCGATATCGTTCCCTATTACCCAAGCAGCGAAGAACGGAAGAACTATTTTTTGAACGGGTACTTCGGCTTTGCCTCTAACCTTTCGAACGAGGACCTTTATGTTACCGATATCAAGCATGCCCTTTGCCTGCTCATCAACAACACCAATTACCAGTCCGATAATACCGGTATCATCTTCAATGACCGTGAGCATAACATTCCCGTCCTCAAAGATGTCTGGGATGAAAAGAAGAAACGGATAAAGGCCAGAAACTTTGCCATTTTCGCCCCAACGGGGGAAGGGAAATCCTTCTTGGCCAATAATATCCTAAGACAATATTTTGAAATGGGTGTCCGCTTGGTCATCATTGACCTTGGGGGTTCGTATACCAAGTTCGCACAGCTGTATCCCGAACAATATGCCGTACTGCGCTATGAAAGTGGGAAGAACCTCGGTATCAATCCCTTCTTTACAACGGACTCCCAGAATATGGGTCCCGAAGAATTGGAGGACCTGTCCGTGTTCCTCTTTGAGCTTATGGCATCCGACCTAAAAGTGACCAAGGCACAGTCGGTTTCCCTAAAAAAGATATTGCAGTACTATTACAAGTCAGTTTCCGAAAACCATTCTTTGGAAAGCTTCTATCAATTTTTAAAAAGTGACAGGGAGCATCTTTTGCAAAAATTGGGTATTGATGCCCCTTACTTCAATATCACCAATTTCCTGCATATCCTTTCGGAATATGTCGAGGGCGGCCTGTACAGTTTCCTTTTTGAGACCAGTGAGGACCAGTCCTACAAAATCGAGGATAAGCGATTGATTGTTTTTGAATTGGACGAGGTAAAGGACAATAAGGAAATCCTTTCGGTCATGCTCAAGCTCATCAAAACGGCCATCCAACGCACTATTTGGAGAAACAAGGAGGAAAAGGGCATCATCCTTTTTGATGAGTTTGCCAAGCAATTAAAATTTCCAAACGTACTGGAGAGCGTGGAATTCTATTATCAGGCCATTCGGAAACAAGAAGGGGCCATTGGTATCATCTTACAGTCCATCAACCAGCTTCCCGATAATTCGACCTCTGCGAGCATTCTGGAAAACACCCAGGTGATTTATAGTTTGAACAATGAAAAGGGCTATGATGAACTGGTCAAACGGTTGAACCTGTCCAGCCATGACCTGAACCAATTGAAATCCATACGGAATGACCTTGCAGGAAAACGAAAATACACGGAGATGTTCATCAAAATAGGTAAGGAGAGCAACATCTACCGTTTGGAAGTCCCTCCGGAAGTATTCGCGGCATACCTCACCGATGGCTCCGACAACGAGGCCATAATGGCCCTTTTTAAAAAACACCAAAATATGGAGGTCGCCATCAAGGAATTCTTAATGGGAAAGGCCGCCAAAAATAAATAAAGAAGTTTCACAAAATGTCAGCTTTTGACATCATAAAATTTAAGAATCATGAAAACAAGAATCCTGATAATTATCACAATCGCAAGTATCGGTTTTTTTCTGCCCGGCCGCGCTGCGGCCCAGGGGATGCCGGTTTATGATAACACCAATTTTGTCTCCATGGCAAAAAGCCTTTTGGAATCTGCTAAACAGACCTCAGAGCTGTTAAAGACCGTGGAGTTTTTAAAAGAACAAAAGGAACGTATCGAGGAGGTCAGTAATGTAGTGCGCCAACTCAAAGCGGTACGGGATATCATTCGGAACAATGAACGCCTGTATATTATGGTGCGTCAAGATTTAAGGAATATTCTAAACTCACCCTATATCAGACCTGAAGAAGTAGAACGGGTATCTGAGTCCTTCAATAGTATTATCGAAAACTCCATGGCGGATATTGAGTTTATCAATGAGATTTTATCAAGTGGTCACTTGAAATTAACAGATTCAGAGCGAATGGAAGTCATCCAAGAACGGGAAAAAGAATCTATTGAAATGGTCATGGAAATTGAGCGTAAGACACAACGCTATAATGATATCATTGCATTTCGGGAAATGCAGAACAGAATCAACAATAGAGAAACAAATTACTAAAAAATGAATTTGATGATTCCCTTGGGCATTGGCCTTGAATATGTGGATGCGGTCTTTGAGACAATCAAAGCAACCGACTTCGCGACCTTTACTATTAATGGAATAAAGGTGCTTGCCGTACTTTTCTTTTTGATAAATGTTCTTAAGAAATATAATGAGGGCGTTGCCGACAGGGAAGGTTACTCTTGGGGAATCTCGCCTGGAGAATTGGCCAAGAATTTTGCAATTGTCCTGTTGGTCATCTTCTCTACCCAAATATTGGGGTTCTTTGATGGGATATTGGTTGCAGTGGAAGGGCAATATCGAGGCACTGCCCCTGCATTGATTCCTCTGCAGTTACAGGACATTCCTATTGAAGAGGATGTAGGTGCTTTTGATGCCGCCAGAAAGGCTTGGGCATTGCTATATGAGGCTCTGGTGACCCCCGTGTTCGGGATTAAAATGCTTAGCTTTTTTGTAGGCCTGGTACTTTGGATAATAGACCTGTTTATCTATCCCCTATTTCTTGCAGAGCGGTATTTTCTGTTGGGAATCATGCAGGTCTTCTTTCCATTGGTTATTAGCTTGGCAGTATTTGAGAAGTTTCGAAACATGGCCTATAACTTCTTTAAGTTATATGCTGCGGTCTATATGCTGGTGCCCGCCTTCTTTTTGGTCAACATTTTTGTAAACCAGCTCTATGCGGAAATCAATGCGAACTTCTGGGCAAACCTTTGGGGTGGTCCAACTGATAACAATACCATTAAGATACTTGTGGAAGCTGCAACCATTGGTTTTATAGTCTTCTTAAAGTTCAAGCTGTATAAACGTGCTATCACCTTTACACTAAGACTGTTCAGCGGCTAATACCTATTAGCAAAGTTTATAAATGATGTTAATTATTTAAAGAGAAAACACATGAAATTACCCTATAAGAACATTTATGATATTCTAAAATTGAACCGTTACATTACGATTACAGTCACGGTAACCGCATTACTTTCAAGTACGTTCGCTGTGGTCATGGTCTTTAATATGTACCAAAAAGCGATGAACAGTGCTTTTGCGGTCAACACGGATGGCTCGGTCATTCCTTTAAAATTGGTATCCCATAAAGAGAACTTGGAAGTAGAGGCCATGGCGCATCTTTCCTTGTTCCATAATTACTTCTATGGAATCGATGGTAGTAATTACGAAAGCAATTTGGAGAAAGCCCTTTGGCTGGACAATAGTTCTGTGGATAATGTCTATCGTCAAAAAAAGGCGGAAGGGGTCTATAATAGGATTCTGCAGTATTCCTTGGTGCAAAGGGTAGTAAATGTGGAATCACAACTGGATTTGAATATCGAACCCTATCGGTTTAAAACAGTGACGACTTTTGAAATAAAAAGAGGTGCCGTTATGGATCATTATGAACTTATTTCTACAGGAGCTTTGATTACGATAGATAGGAGCTATCCAAAAAACACCCATGGGCTGTTAATCACGGATTATTTCGAAAACTCTTTAAAAAAGGTAGTGATAAAAGAATGAATAAAACTCAAAATGAATTGGTTATGAAAATGGATAAGAAAAAAGTAGTGTTCGTCTCGGTTATTGGATTGGTCGTGGTCTTCATCATTGGCTATAGTATACTAGTACTAGGTGACGATGAAAAAACGGATGAACTCCAACAGACCCAAGTACCTGAACTGGTGGAAACGGAAGAACTATATTCCTCTAAAAAAGTGGCAGTAGATGCCATAAAAGAGGAAAAGGAAAGGATAGCCCCAAGTATTTATGATGAACGCTTATTGGATGAAACGGGAGTTTATGATGATGGGCTTCTGGATAAAAAGAAACAGCGGATGATAGATAGTATTTATCGTTTAGGGCGTATCAAATACGCTAGTGATTCTCTACCCAATAGGGCTAAACCCATATCCAAGGCGAGAAAAAAAAGAAAGAAAACCTCAAAAATAGAAGAGATACCCAATTTATTGGAAATGAGTCTTGAACATCAACTGTTCTTTGCGGTAAGTCCAAAGTTATCGGCGGAGGAAACAGGTGAGTCATTAAAAGTTGAAATTGATGGGGAACAGACGGTAAAAGCAAATGACCGATTACAAATGCGGGTTACAAGCCAGGCAGTCCTACAGGAAATTAAAATCAAAAAGAATACGGTGCTTTACGGTATCGTGAAATTTAAGCCTAATCGCGTGGTTTTAGTGGTGAGCTCAATCGAAGGCAATCCAGTAGAACTTATAGCTTATGACATTGCGGACGGTTTGGAAGGCATCTTTATCAAAAACAGTTTTAGAGGTGATGCGGTTAATCAAGTTTTGGGCGATGCCGTTCAAGACATCAATATCCCTGGAGTACCACAGGTAAGTGGGATCAAAAGGGTGTTCCAGCGTAATAACCGTAATGTGAAGGTTACCATAAACAATAACTACAGGCTTATTTTAAAACCAAAGCAGTAGCAAGTATTAATCTTAAAAAATTGGACTATGAAAACTCGAATACTGACACTAGCATTTACATTGACCGTTCTTGCCGCGTACGCACGGAAAAACAAAAAATTGGATACCATCTATGCCAATGAAAAAATGAACTTGGCACTTTTTTTTCCAAACAATATCCGTCAGGGGATTGTTGGTTCTGATAACTTTATTTTTACCTATAGTCGGGAGCTGGGGCAACCCCTAGGATTATTAAAAGCTACGAAAGGTGAGCCAAGCAATCTTTTGGTAGTGACCACTGATGGCAAAGTCTATTCTTATATCATCAAATACTCAGATGCTTTGATAGAACTGAACCGATTTGTTACCATAACTGAAAGTATTGGTCATGAACATAAGAGGGAAAAGCCCATTGTTCAGGATAGTATTCAGCCAAAGGTCAAAAAAGTATTAAAGAAGAAATACGATACTTCGTTTTTAGAAGCTTCTTGTACCAAACTATTGGAACAACCGGAGCGTAAGAATATGGTCAAACGAAAAAATGAACTATCCCTTGGTATTACGAATATGGTCTATTATGAAGATTTGGTGTTTTTACAATTGGAGGTCAAAAATAAATCAGGAATTGATTTCGATGTTGACTATCTAAAAGTAGCTATAGTTAGTGGCAATAGTAAACTTAAAGCTTCTTATCAATCCGTACCACTTACGCCAGTTTATATCCATAAAATGCCAGACAAAACCAAACACTCCCAAACTTCGAGGTTTGTTTATGTGATTTCTAAGTTTACGTTAGCGGATGATGAAAAATTGCAATTGAACCTTAAAGAATTGCATGGGAATAGGGAGTTAATACTGAAAAGAAGGCCATAAACACTTTGTAACTCTTTACAAAAAGCGGATTTTGTAAAGAGTACTGCTTTTTTTGATTATAATTTAGGGAGTTTAACCCTAATTCTATTACTATGACTAAAAGGCGTAATGTAAAGAGTTCTCAAAAAGAGACCACAAATTTCCATGAGAAGAGTAAGAACTACTTAAGTGATTCCGAAATCAAAATTTTTCTAAAAGCTTCAAAAAAGACAAGATACCCAAAGCGGAATTATCTTTTACTGTTGATGATGTACCATCACGGTCTTCGAGTTAGTGAAGCAGTTGCACTGAAGAAATCAGATGTCAACTTAAAAGATTCTAGAGTATGGATAAACAGATTGAAAGGTGGGTTGTCTACCGAGCATCCAATTTCTGGAGATGAGCTTAGAGCGATTAAGCGTTATCTAAATTCTCGAAAAGATAAATTACCATGGTTGTTTGTGAGCGAAAGAGGATTACCTCTGACCCGTCAAGCAGTGTCATATATTGTGAGTGCAGTAGGAGTAAACGCAAAAATTGATAATGTACATCCACATACCCTTCGTCATTCTTGTGGGTTTTATTTGGCCAATTTGGGTTATGACCTTCGCTTGATTCAAGATTACCTTGGCCATCGAGATCCTAAACATACCGCTCAATATACTCGTGTGGCTAGTAAACGCTTTGAAAGATTGTGGGACTAATTTATTTACCAAGGTATAGTATCTTAGATTCGTGAAAGAATTCATACAATACCTCAAGAAAAAGAACACAATAGAATTATTGGAACTAATTTCCTTTAGTCAACTTTTTCCTGAAAATCATAGCAAAAATCTAAGGTTAGAAATTATACAAAGTCATATAATCAATAACTTAAATAAGATTGAAGATGAAATAAACTACGATGGAACCGTAAATGCCATAAGAGAGTTTTTCCCAAACGATCATAGAGAAGACCCACCCGAGACATCTTTCACAGAGAATTTTCTCTTCATGAATGGCAACAATATTGTGTTCCCAGGAATCGTAATAGATAGTACTGCAATAGTGGAAAAAATATCAAGTATAGTCCTGCTTGAAAATAACAAAGTCCCTAAAAAGGCAAAAAAAAATATTGGCACTGCAATGTTCTTCATGTTAGATATCTATAATCAAATTGCAACGGAGAACGGTTTGGAAAGATATATGAAACCTGTTTGGGAAGGGGAGGAACTATATTTTCCAGAAGAAGCCGCCTTTAAGGAAGGGAAAAGCGCTATTTCATTTTCCGCCCATGAAATACAGACAACTTACGACAAATTAAAAATCGAGAATGATGTCATAAATGAATTCCTATTTGACTGGGAGAACAACACTATTGACATTGAAAACTATGACAAAAACCCACTTTTATTTAAACCATTTATCAAATATGAGGATAGATACTATCTGGCAATGCCAACCTCACAAATGTATGCGCTTGACAATTTTATCATTAACACTCTAAAGAGCAGTAATTGTTTACATGAAATAGTGAATCTATTTGATTCGGATGTTATTAGGGACACAAAAATTCAACTGGTCAAAATGGGATGGTCGAGAACTGATCTGGACAAAAAAATAAGTTCCAAAATCAAGGTTCTAAAAGGAGAATCGTTTTGGCAATTTGACGAAAACAAAATTGCTTACGTCAATGTACTTCCCAATAGAGATGATGGTATTGAGTTGGAAGATCGAGCAAACGAAGTTTTATCGGTGGTAAAAGATGCTATAAAGGATGATGATTATCGGTATTTTGCAATTTTCATTATGTCCACCTACACTACTCTAGAACCGCAGTATTTAGGACTAACAGACATCAAGGAGGCTGATAATGTTATTGTGACTGGTAATCTCGATTTAGAAAGAATTACAAGTAAGTGGAAGCTTGATAAGTTATCATTATGGAAATATGCAAAAAGTTTTAAAGCTGCATTAGACAAGGGTCTAAGCATAGGCCCGGGTTATTCAATACTGACATACTACTCTCATTATGAATATAACCATGGTTCTTTTTTTTCAAGTGATGAGGCATATGGTGGTGTGTTTTTCGATTTTTCTATTCAAGGTAATATTATCATCGATGACAATATTAAAACGGACAAACATGGGGTGCTTAGGTACATGGAGGGAAGAGGCTTCGGATATACTCCCGTATTCAAAACAGATACCTACGGCCCGATTTATCTATCAAAAGAGCTATTTCTTGGGGAATACAAAAAAATATTTAAGGGTTTTGGATTTCCAGTTTGGATAATAGAAAATGATAAAAGTAACCCCCACTCCAAGCATTTTGTCGATGCGGTTGCTTTCTGGTTAAACGAGCTTTCTCAATCTAAGAATATTTCGTATGAATTTGATGGCCCTATTGAAATATCAATTTCGATAAGTGAGGAATTCTTCAGTTTGGAACATCAGAAAAAAAATGAATCCAACGAGAATAACAATATTGAATACGAACTCAAAACGGAAATTGGTAAAATAATCATCAATATCCCAGATTCGTTCCATAAGTTGTTGCATCGACAGGATAATCATGGAGAGAGAGAGTTAATGAAAGTAATTCTGGAAAGTATTTCTAGAATCATGGAAATTTATAAAAAGCCATTTATTGATGAAGAAGAGATTTTATTGGGTATTAATGATTCAATACCACTTGGTCCAGCTAAAATGATACTTACTGCAATTTCAGAGAACAACCTGTTAATTGATAATAGAAATATTCCAAATGTCAGATATATTTCTAAATCAGATTGTTCTTACGTTTTGGAGAACGTTTTGGGGTGGGTCTCTAGTGATGACTCAATACCAGAGGAAATCGAGGGCAAAGAGAGCAAGATTAAAATGCTTGTAGACTGTGTAAATGCAATAATCAAAGAAATAAGAAAGGAATTAAAAAAGTATGATACATTTGAGCTCCTCAAGTTTTTATTGTTTAAACACGAAGCAATAGTGCAGCACCAGGAGTACAGAAAATTGTACATACCAGCGAGGATTGCCTGTTTTGAGAAGTATAAAGATATTAATGAGGAATATAAGGAGACCGAAGCGGATATTGTCAACGTTGGATTATCATTAAGGTGTTTAATCGAGTTTGCTGTTGCAGAACCATACTATGGAAGTAAACGACCTAACAATGATGACGTGGATTATCTTCTAGCTCTTGTCCAGGAGATGATATATTTCGGAACCGTCCAAGATTCCATTCGATTTGATATTGATGATCCAAAGATAGGGTTATTGCCATCTGGCCGATTGGGAATAAACAAGGAGTTCTACACGAATGTTTTGACTAACTACAATACCGCGAATAATCAAGATGAACTATTGGATTATGTGAATAATTTCGAAGACAACTTCTCTGTAAAATATGATGCTGAAACGGATTCAGCCAGTTCAACATATTATGACAACGTCGATGAAGTTTTCTCTACAGAGTGGGGAATAGCGTTACCGGAGATCTATTCTATCTCACATTTTTTGGCCGAGTATTGTTTGTCTCATGAAAAGTCCTTCTGCTTTTTAGCCGAAAAAGAATTCATTGATTTAATCAATAAGGAAACCTCATTCACAGAAGAAAAGATTAAGGCCTATTTAAAAGTTGTGACATTAACTAGTAGAGGGAAAATCGATAAGGCTCCTAAAGGATATCAGATGCCAGAGATTTTCCCTTGGAGATATAACAGAAAACTATCCCTTTTACGAAAGCCATTGATTAAAATTGATATTCCTAATGAAGGAACAAAGTTTTTATGGGGTGCCCGTTTCATGATAAAATCTGCGGGAAATTTATTTTACCAATTTTCAAATGCAAGTTTAAGAACTGATCCGGAACATTATGGTGTTTTGAATTTAATCGCCAAAAGAAATAATATCAAGGGGCGGAATTATAGAAACTCTGTTTTCAAATGGCTGAACGAAAATACTAGTCTTGAGATCGTTCCTTTTGAAGTTAAAATAGAACCAAAAGGCACCTTGACAGCGGATAAAAACTACGGTGATATAGATATTCTTGCTTTTGATGAGGATAAAAGAATAATTTATTCATTAGAGTGCAAAAACACAAGGCATGCCAAAATCATGTATGATTTTCAAAGAGATTTAAAAAACTATGTGACACTTCAGGTGCCAAAACATATTCGGCGTCATTCATGGCTCAGCGAAAACCAAGATAAAGTGATAGAAAAATTTGGACTAAGGAAGAAGGTTTATAGGGTGGTATCAATGATAATATCATCATATCAGCTACCCATTAAATTTTTAAATGAAACGGATTTACCAATTTATTCTTTCAACGAAATAAAGCGGACGAATTTTTTTAGTTAGCATTTCATACTGACTTAACACAAAAATTGTTCTGGTTTATCTTATTTGAAAACTAAGTAGGTTATCAAAAAATAAAATTCAATGTCAATTCCAAATATACCGTCTCTTTCTAAAATTATCCATCATGGGAGTGAGGGAGGTCAAGAATTTGCAAGAGCTATGAATCAATTATTATTTGAAGATTCTCAGCTATATGATTATCACTTTCAATCATACTCTGATTCAGCAGGAGATTTCAAAGGCGTCGATGCAATAATGGAAAGGGGTTTGAAGAAAATTGGCCTACAATACAGGTTCTTTGAAGGGAATCCTAAAAAAGAAAAAATAAATATAAAGAAATCTTTGATTAAAGCCGTTGAGAGTTTTTCAGACATGGATGAATGGATTTTGGTTACTCCGGATAATTTCACAAGACACGGAATGTCCTGGTTGGAAGAAGTCTCCCTTAAAATAGATATGAAAGTCAAGCATTGGGGCCATTCTGAAATTCTAAGTTTCATGTTAAAGTATCCTCAAATCGGAAAAAAGTACTATTCTGCTGAAGTATTTAGAAGTCATAACGCTTATTTAGATAGAGAACCGACCAAGGCCGAAATAAACGCTTTTTTTAATCAATTTAATGACCCCGAGATTGATCAACAAATGATTTTTTTTCATGCTCAACCTAATCTTCATGATTTTAGAAAAATCTTCAGCAATGATATATACAGGGAAGTAAGTGACTTTTATAATCTGTTACACGGCGAAACGTTTAATTCGAATGGCATCGCAACTCCAAAAAAAATAAGTGGTGCTATTAAGGTCTGTGTTTCATCGGTTGATGATATTGAAAAAGAAGTTGATCAACTTCCTGGTGGAATGTCGATGGCCTTTAAGGAATTTGATTGTTTTCAAAAAAACGTTAGTTTTTATTCTGTAAATGTTGGTGGGGTCTCTTTTAGTGTTTGGTGTTTTGTAAATGGTAGATGGGTATTTGTTTCTAAACCATGGAGGATTATTAATGCTATTTATAGTCTAAGAAATAATAGGGGGATAAATAGATTAATTAAATGGCTTCGATGGCTTGGTTATGGAAAATTTTTAAGAACAGAGAATTCGGCAAGTTCAAAAACGATTGTAAGTCGCATAATCCATGGCCTAAGTACTAAAAAGTAAAGCTCCAATTATGAAAATGAGACCATCGAAAAATGCGCTTACTGGATACACTTATCAGGAACAAATTACCTTTTTGTTTTTAGTAATGATGGACGTTGAAAGAAAGTTCAAATCATTGGATATTGAAGCTGATGTAAATCATAATTTCGACGACGTTAGGATTTTAAGTGAAGGAAATCTAATCTTTTGTCAAATTAAAGATTTTGATAAAATCGCCTTAAATGATTTGGAGATATCCAAAAACGAAGTATTTATAAAAGGCAGAAAACATAAATTATCTGATAGTGGTTTCAATGTCCTTGTTTTTAAGAAGATTGATATTGAATCTAATTGTAAATTCTTAGGACTTTCAGCTCGCAAGACAGATGACCTCTATATAATATCATTATCAAGAATAGAAGCTGATGAAGTAATTGATAAATTGTATGAAAGCAATAAAATAAGAAAAATTATAATTGACAAATTCTTTAAAAAATGTCTTGATAATAGAGTACTATCGATTAAAAGAGAAGACCTACCAATAATAAAGGTTTTTGATACTAAGCTTTTAGAAGAAACGATTAACGTCGGCAAACGACATTTAGAGTTTTCAAATATCCTTCACATCGAAGGAAAACCGGGTGTTGGAAAAAGCCACTATGTCAATACCTTATCCTCTATTTATAAAAACAGCTTTGTTTATCGATTCTGGTTATCAAATCAAGATAAAGATTATAAAGCAAGGTTGATATATTCAAACTTTATATCTGATATTTCAAAAAAGCTTTTCAATGATTATGTATACAGAAATGAAATTGAAATAATTAGTAAAATAAAGAGTAATAAACAGCTATTTATACTGGATGGGTTAGACCATGTAGAAAACTATAATAATACTGATTTAAAGCATTTTATTGAATTTTTAAATAAACTTGCTATCGAATGTAAAGTGATAGTTTTATCAAGACCCTTAAAATTTAATTTAAGTTGGAAAAAACAGGTTCTAACAAACTGGAACGAGGAGGAAACCAGAAAAGTTCTTAATGAACTTTACCATATTGAAAAATATACGATTTGCAGTAACATTTACAATATAACTGACGGATACCCCATATTAGTTAGGTTTATTGGAGAACACTTTAAAACTTTTAAGAATGTTCCAAATATTGAAAAGTTAAAAGGGGTTGAGGATTACTACGACCAAATACTTATAAATGTAAATACTAAAACGGCACTTACTTTATTCCTAACCTCTCAAAGCTTTTTCATGGAATCAGAATTAAATCTGTTTTTATCAGATGAACTTTTTGATTGCCTAAATGAATTCATTGCAGCTTATCCATATTTATTTGAGAAGCGGCTAAACAGAATTTCCCTATTCCATGATAGTTTGAATAAGTATTTAAAAGAACAAAACATTAATTTTTCTAAAAGGAAAGAAAGTGTAAATAATCTGGTTTATAATTCCCTTGCTAGGAAAGAAAAAAGATTTATGTCAAGGTTCTCTTTTTTTGACCTTGAGGTCGAAATGAAGTTAGAGGTTATTAAACAGTTTTCTTCGATAAAAGTTTTTAAGGAGATAGTTAAAGATTGTATCGATTTTGAAGCTTTAAGAGCTTTCTACACCCAAATTAGAGAAGCTTTAAATGATGTTCCACACTCAGAATTAGAAGTCATTGACTATTACGATTTATCCTTGATAATCAATATTGTTATTAGAGACCATATATCAACTCAAAACCAATTTTTGTATACATACTCGAAATGCTTATTCTATAACGGATACACAACTGAAGATGTAACGAGCTCTGAGTACTTGTTTGGAATGTTTAACTACATTCTCGAAAATGACCCTTCTTTGCTTTACAATATAACAAGTGACTCACTTTATAGTACAACTCGTTTCTTAGAAGGATTAAAAAAAGATGTTTATACCGAAAAGCATTTTTTCTTAAAACATGCAAAGCCTGTAAAATTAAATAACTCAATAGACTATTACTTAAAAGATGATTTCAATTGGAGAGAATATTTAACTCATATTCTTACCAATTTGTATATATATAAAACATCAGATGAATCATTATTAGAGTTACAAAACTGTATAGATACATTTATAAATGTTGATGAAAATGAGGGAATAAGGGCGTTGGAAATAATATTACATAGGCAAAGTTCTGAACGGCGATACCCCCATTGGGTGTTGAATGATGTAAAGAAGAATTTATTAGCATTGGGTAGACTTCCTGAAAAAAATCCATATCTCAATCTCAATTTAAAAAACTATGTAAAAGAGAATAGTTCAATTGGTTCTTTTGACATGTCGGTAAATATTTTGAATTATTTACGTCTATCGTTAGAAAAAGAAATAAAAACAGATATCGAAAGTATTGGACTGTTGGAGCATGTACTATCGCAGAAAAGACTATACAGTTATCAATATGCATGTTGCCTTAAAAGTATTTGAGGAAAATGGATTAATCGATGAGGAAACAGCAATTAAAAGAGTTGTCTTTACTCAAAATATGTCAGAAAAAGGAATTAGACATTTATTAGCTGATTACATAAGCATTCATTCTCCCTCTATAATTGATAAAGTAATGAAGTATTTTGATCTGGATGATTTGAATATCATATGGTTTAATTTACCTCCGAAACATATAAGTGCTTTCCCTGAAAGGGTATTCAATTATGCTGTAAACACATTGTGGAAGCATAATAGATTTAATAAAGAAGTGGACTTTAAAGACATTGCAAATGTTTTTTATTCCTCAAGGTGGGAGGAGTTATTAGATGACCTGAAATTTTTCAAATATAAAATCCGTATTTCTAAGGATGCAGAGGAACTGAAGAAGTTAAAAAAATGTGCCATAACTATCTTGCCTTACGAAGAAGATGTCCACAAGTCAAATTCAAGTGATTATAGGTACAAACATGGTATGTTAGACTCAAGTGATAAAGAATTGATAATTGAAAAAAAATTAAGCGTAGTCGAAGTCTCAGGGCATTTAAACGGGAACTATGCCGCTCTTGAAGATTTGGATATCTTCAAATTATATTCAACAGAAACCGTAGCTAAAAACCTAAAACATATTCTTTATAATGCTACTCTTGGCAAAATAAACAGCATTAACAGTTTTGGAAGCTTATACTACTTCGTTGGAAATCTTCCTAAATTGGTCGATACTTACGATGAAGAATCCAATATTAAAGAGTTATTCGAGAGCTTTGTAATCTTTTTGGAATTGTCAATGTTAAATAATGAAATAATAAATTAATTGACTTCGTCAAGTTTCTATATTCTTATCTGTTTACTAACTTTTTATATTTAATATAGGTAATCGCCAACGTTACTTTTTAAAATCCGCCTGGCTCTGCCCCAGGGCCTCTCATTTCGATATGAGTGTGCTATCTATTTACACCACGGTGGATTCTAAAACCCTAATGGTAAACTTGGCATTCCTGCCAAGTTACCAGGCACCTCGCCCTCCCATTTTAATGTATTCAAATTAGTGGAGAGTTAGGGAGTTGCTTCTTATATTGGTTGCCTTTGGGCTCCAGATAATATTTTAAGTGTTTCAGGATTCATTCGTTCAAAATTTTCATTTCTCCATTCAATTCGGTTCGAATTAATATCTTCTGAACTTTCCTTACCATAAATATACTTTTTATTGTTCTCAACAATTCCAAATAGTCTAGAATTATCAATTCTATAAAGACCTACAATTTGGGGTAAGCCACCCGTCATTGGGTCTTTAATGGTTTTTAATGTTCTACTTAAGCAATGAAAAACCCCTCTACTTGTCCGGTAATTGTTATGACGTTCCTTTTCCCATTCCTGAAAATGATTATCGAACTCCTTTTTTCCAGAACCTTCGCTGCAAATCTTAGTGGAAATTTTGGGAAGGTCAATCTGTTCATTTTTTAAACCATTAACCTTATTGAAAATTGTTTTAAAACAAGAGAATTCCTTACCACTTCTTGTTCCGTGCAAAATTGTAAATGACCCAGTTGATTGTTCTTTCGGGTAATTTTCAATTGATGTGGAAATAAAATCGAATATTTTATCATTTTTTTCAATTCCTTTATCTGCATCATTCAGAATTATACCTGAATCAATTTGCGGCAATAGTTGTCCCAAGATGATACTTGGGAGTAAGACATCTCCACAAAATCCAAAAATCTCAGGAAATCGAGAAGAACCGAAAACTTTAATTCCATAATCATATTTAGTGGAAGTTCCCCAACTATATCTGCTATCTGAAGCAATATATAGAGACGCCGGTTTTTTACCTTCTTTTTTATCATCTACTCCAATCCAAGATATTATTAAGGTCATTTTTTAAATGTTTGTAAGTCCATTTTTTTATAAACCAAAATAGTCATTTATGAGTTGTTTTATTCAGAAAAACACATCTGTATTAGCAGATTTAAAACAGCCTTTAGAATAATACGTATTTAATATAGTAAACTGTAAATCTGCATATGTCATTTTTATATAAGATTCACAAAAACTTACACTCTTTACAAATTGCACCTTTAGTAAAGAGTTAAATGATGGTTGTTTTATTCCTATTTATTGTTTAAATTGAACCATTATTAATAATATTGGTTCATTATGGCGGTAATAAGAAAATCCATAACCTTTACGGAACAGCAAGATGCTTATGTCAAAAGCTTGATAGAGCAAGGCTTCTACACTAACGATAGCGAATACGTCAGGGATATTATTCGAAAAGATCAAGAACGAAGAAAACGTATTGTTGACTTAAACGAAGCATTGATTGATGGCATTGAAAGTGGCCCTTCTGATGCGACCATAGACAGTATTTGGGAAGAAGCCATAAGCCAACACGATGGCGAAAAGTAAGTATGTAATTAGTGCCAAAGCTAAAGGTGATATAAAGTCTATTGCTTTATACACTATTGAGAATTTTGGGGTAAGTCAATCTTTAAAGTATGCCGATGGTTTAAAGAAAATTTTAAGCGAACTGGCCGATAATCCTGACTTAGGAAGAAGATATGTAGCCATAAAGAATCAAATGCTACTTCGTTTTAGGTTTAAGTCACATGTAATATTCTACTATATAATTCAAGATGGAATTTTTATCGTCCGAGTTTTGGGAGGTAAAATGGATTTCCCCAAACATTTAAAATAAGGTTTGAATAAACGTTACCCCAGAAGCATAATTAAACGATTAAATGCCAACCAAACCGATAAAAATCAATTCTAATATGAACTTTATCACTTTCTATGGAAGCGTAAAAAGTTTGTATTATATTAGACGGACCAAATCAAAGAATCAATCAAAAATGTTAGATAAAGATTTTATATCTAATCGCTATTCATCCATTCTTCGGAAGTTAAAAGACAAGAATTATTTAACTCAAAGTGATGTTGATGTTTTATCAAAAGACTTCGTTGAAAGTAAAGCTGTAAATCTTACTAATATTGATAAAGAAAAAGCTGAAATAGTTAGAAAGGCGGTATTCGAAAACAACAATCGCAAAAAGTACTAACGACTTGCCTCTTTAAAATTACCATTTAGAGATAGGATTCGTTACTTAACTTATTATACTAATGAGCTCTATAGCTTCTTTATGAATTCGCTCAAAATTCTCTTGCAGTTCTTTCTTTGAATTTTCTTTTGGTAATGGCAATTGTCTTACAATCTGAGGAGTTCTGAACTGCACCTTTTTATCCTTACCATCTGCCAATACCACAAAACCACCTTGTGGTAATCTGTAAAAAACTTCCGCACGTGTTTTTGCAACCTCCCGTTCCCCTTTCGTAACTCGGGTATCAAAATTGAGGTTGTATCCTTTGTTCACACTAAGGGTTTCCTTTTTGACAATTTCAAAAAAGCGTTCATAATACTTTGCGGTATCGGGGTCATTTGCTTTTCCAAAGAACTGATAGGAGAGATTACTCAGAATCGCTTTACTTGCCATTGGTCCATACATCATGTCATTTTGAATCTTGTCCTGCAACACATAAACGGTGGCAATATCATAACTCCTTAAGGTGGCTGGTATCCGATGCATGTTTAGCAATCGTAGCGTAGCTGCTTCTTCCATTAACAGAAAAGAAGGATTTCGGTTTCGGATACTCATTTGTTTGGTAATCGTATGAATGATTGTTGCAATTACAGGAGACAATGAGGTTTCAATTTTAGGGTTATTAACCACAGCGATTACGCCCAGGCTTTCGGGGTGGTTAATATTCAAATTGATTTCATCTTTGGACAAGGCCATAAAGATGCGTTGGGTGCTAATCTTTTTAAAGGCATTGGCCAGAGTACTTTTGACTCCCGCTGTTTGCCGTTCCGAGCCTGTACCACTAATGAATGCATCCGCCATCGCTTTAGAGGTGGTATTTGCCGATAAGAACTTGATTAAGCCTTTGGTATCCAAATATTGATAGATTGCAATCAAATGGGGTAAGGTGCAATAGTCTTCAAAATCTGCTTTCAACCGCCAAATCATTCCGCCAATTAAACCTTCCACCACATCATTAAAAAAGCGTGTAGTAGCATTCATACTATTATCTTTTTGCTCCAATAGGTTTTCTACAAGCACCCGAGAAACTTCGTTGACACTTTCTTCATCGGGGAGGTATCTTGGTGCAATGGGATTGACCTTAGAATAAATCTTATCAAAGGAAATAATTCGAAAGGGAATATTGCCTTTACTGAATAGGGGATATGCCATCTCTGTAATTTCAAAGTCTTTATAATCGTAGATGATTCCACTAAAGTTCCATTGGCTAAAGTGACCCAATAACGGATAGACCACACTTTCTGTTTTACCACTCCCTGCAGCCCCGATGATGGCAATTCCACGACGGATATTTTTCAAAAGCAGCTTGCCTTTGGTGACTTGCATTAGAACGCTGTAACGGTTTCCAGTATTTTGATTTTCACCCTTAGGAAAAAAGACAAACCAAATGATATTGACAAATAGTAAAGGCAAACCAAGGATTAAGAGAAAATAAACAAATTGTTTTATGTTATGGGAGTTTATCCAAAGCCAAAACAATCCCACTACAATCCAAAATATGTTAAGATAAAAGCCGGATTTGAGAAGACGTACTAAAGCAAAACTTAACCCACTTCCCAGAAGTAAGATTCCTATGATCGTAATATGATTTAACTGCTCCATGATTCTATTTTTAGATTCCTATTGAGCCAGCTTCTATGGCTCGTTTCATTCCCCTTCGCAATCGATGAAAGGTTTTAAGTGCTATTTGTGCACTATTGGTTGGAATAGACGGAATACGTATTCCTGTTTTGGATAATAGTTTTAAAGCAACTGCCTTTTCACTGGTAGGCAGATTACCCAACAATATTCGAAACAATATGGGGTTTTTGACGAAGGTCTTTTTGCCCTTATAGGTTTCCACAAAGTTTCGGTTATAGTTGAAAAGTTTGTCAAATGTCTGTTCTGATTTTTCGTAGAATTGGTCTCGATTGAAACCCCGCTTTACTTTTTTGCCGTGTAGTTCCACTTCAGAAGATTTGTATTTTGATCCTGGGGAAAGGCTAAAGGTATTGGTGGCATCTTTACGGCTGACGATAATATGGATATGCGATTGATTTCCCGCTTTCCTCATCCCAACTGTGATGAGTTGACCATCGATTTGGTGGGGTGCTTCCTTTTGCAGTTTTTTGATTTCTGCTTGAATGTCCTTGATGTTCCCTTCCAATTCCCCTCGCATGACCTTTCGGATATCGTTCTCCAATTTGGCAATGCGTTTTCGGTAAGGTGCGTTTTCCAACACCTCTTTTTCAAACCCGCGATAGGTGCGTTCGCGTTCAATCTTAGCAAAGTATTTAATCTGGTCTACGGTAATAGGTTGTTCACGATGGAAGGATGCCGCATAAGCTTTCATCAGTTCTCGGGTATACTTCTTAAGGGCATCATGTTTATTGGCTATTTTTTTGAGTTCCCGTTGGCTAGGGCTTACGATGATTGAATAAAATTTAGGTTCTGATTTTTTCAGTTTGGCCGTATTATTATCGATTTCAGCAATGACTTTCTCTTTAGAAACCTGATCCTCGGATTGGTTAAAAAAATGTTCTTGGTCTGTAGGTTCCAAACCTTCATTTTCTTTCTCCAAATAATCGACATAATCCGTTACGCTGTTCGAATAGGTCTGTCCTAATTTTTGTGGTGTGATGGTGATATACATATTATTGTTCTTTTGCTAATTGTTTGAATCGCGCCCATTCTTCTCTTGTAATTTCTATTTTGAGGAAGTCCTTTCCGAAGCGATTGCTGACCGGTTCAATTTGGTTCAGCACATAGTGCAATCGTTCTTTGACCTCGTTCAATTTTCGTTGGGTTCTATCGTGTTTGATTTTTGAAACGGTGGTCTTTTCCTTTTTGGACTTACTGTCATTTGGTTGGATTACTTCTAAATCTTTAAGGGGAATTTCATCCATTTTGAGCTCCTCTTGAAAGAGGGATTTGAGCATAGTTTCAATAGTGGTCAAGGGAATATTGTGGGCCTTCTCGATGGACTTTGAAATGGCGATATGTGCCTCGATACGCTTGCGGTTAAGTTCGACACTGGCATTGATATCCTTGGCAAAACGTTGGTGTGGGGAATAGTTATGCCATTCAAAAAAGTCTAAAATTGTGTTGATGGTATCCGAATGGTTACGGGCTATTTTCTTTGAAAAACGTCTGAACCTGATACCCACTTTAGTTTTTAAAGTGATATTGTCATATTGGTATGAATAGGTCTTTTTACGTTCCATTTTACTGTAAAATTTTTCAATCAATTCAGGTGGTTTGGAGGCTTTTACTGTAAAAATTGAAGCGTCTATTTACATAATGGACCTTTCAAATATTACGTAATCCTTTTATTTTCAATTAATTGAGATTAAAATCAAATCGCATAACACCGCTTTAGCGTGTTATCCTCTTGCTATTCCGTTTCGCCCCGCAGGGCGAATCCAGAATACCTTTACTTCAAGGTAAAGGCTCTTGTTTCCAATACAGATGCATTCAATGATTTTAAGAAACTGGATAAGTTATTTTTGAGGATTCCTTATCGAATCTTTAAAGCTGTTGCACTTTCTTGGAAAAGAAAAAGGGCAACTTTTACAAGTCGCCCCATTTGTCAAAACCTTCTTTCTTTAGAAATCGAACTTGAATTTGTAGTGGTAGAGATTCTTGATGGCTTCTTCTTCTAAAATTTCCTGATAATCCAGATGGTTTTCTTTGGCGTATGCTTTCATTTCTGTACCGCATTTCCGTTCTACTTCTTTCTTGGATTGCTTCATAAGTTTATCCTGTGTTTCTGCGTCCAGATGATTAAAATTCAAACGGAACGGTATATCGATATTGATGTCCATACGAATTGAATTTATAGCAGACCTTCATCGGCAAAACTGTAATACTTACCATTGGGGGTCATGATAATATGATCTAAAAGTTTCACATCAAAAACTTTAGCAGCTTCCTTGATTTTATCTGTAATCTGTTTATCACATTGACTAGCTTGTAGTTTTCCGCTTGGATGGTTGTGGGTCAGAATAATTCCTACGGTAAGACTCTTTAAAATGACGGCAAAAAGGATTCTGATATCGACCAAGGTTCCCGTAATTCCACCCTGTGAAATTTGATAGATACCTTTTACTTTATTGCTATTGTTCAATAACAATATTTTAAAGGATTCCTGAAATCCGATAGTGCCTTTGTCCCATGTTTTAAAAAGGAGTTCGGCCGCATCTTTAGAAGAGCTTATCTGTTCCCAAAAACAAGCAGGAATTTGTTCTTTATAGCGAACCTGTATTTCATTAACTTTGTTTTTCATTTTCATTGATTTATAAGTTTAGTGATAATGAAAAAAGAGGGCTATACTGTGGTTAGTGTGCGCCCTCTTTCTTTTTGTTTACATCTACAATTACGCTGCTTTGTTTTCGTTCTTGTTCCCTAAAAGAAGCACCTCGTTTATAATTACTTCGGTGATATACTTTTTTTCGCCTTCTTTAGTTTCATAGCTTCTTGTGGTCAGTTTTCCCTCTACGGCAATCTCCTTTCCCTTCGCTGCATACATTTCGATAATTTCTGCGGTCTTGTTCCATGCGACCATATTGTGCCAGTCGGTGCTTTGAATTTTTTCGCCCTTGGCATTTTTGTAGGTCTCGTTTGTTGCCAATGAAAAACGGATGACTTTTTTACCATTTTCCAGAATTGTGATCTCTGGTTCGTTTCCTACATTTCCGATTAATTGCACTTTGTTTCTTAGATGACTCATAACTCAATTGTTTAAAAATTTAATATTGCGCTGTCCGACCCTCGAACAGCCTTTAGAAGTGATTTACTTATTATATCCTGAGCGTTTTCCCTTTTTTGTTTTTTTAACCTTTTTTCCAATTTCTTTTTGTTGATTTTGTATGATTTCATGATTTCTGTTTTTGATTTACTTCCCATAGTGCCTATCGCTGTTACCCTTTTTTTGATGCTGTACGGGTCACAATATCTGGGCTTGGTAAGACGTATAAATAAGAGAGCCCGGCATTGCGCGGGGTCCTGGTTTATGCCGTTGTCCATGAACGGATGTTGTTGTTTTGCTTTCGAAAAAAAGGGAACTGTGTTTGGGTGATAGGTGAATTAGAAAATAGTTTTTGTGAAATTCTAAATCAAGGAAGTGGAAGAAAATGTAATGTAAGGATAATTTTTACCTACACTTCAAAAAATACATAGCTATCTCAATAATTGAGGGCATTTAAAAGAACATTAATGAAGCATATCTTACATATAGATATTTTCAAGAGGAAGTCCAAAGGCTTTATGAAAAGAGCCATCCAAAATGATGTCATTCAAGAATCTGGACAGCTAGATTGAGGAGAACCAAGAAGATACCCCAATTGTAAGGAAGACTAAGAAAAGAAGAATCTTAAGGCCGCTTTAAAAAGGGGAATAAAACGTTGAACAAGGCAAACGAGTTATAGGGAGATTCAAGAAAGTATTAGTTATCAAGTCCTTGAACGAAATAGTCCCATAAAATAACTGTTTTAGGAAACTGCTATTCTAATATCCAAAATTGATGGATTTCAGAGTTGATAAGTAGCATAAATCGGATAGAGATTTGATTTATAAGCTACGATTCAACACCTTATAGTTTTATTCGCATTTTGAAAAATCCAATGCTAAAAAAATAGGACTACTCTAAATCCATTGTACGGTAACGTCCAGAATCTCTCATGATTCTAACTTAATTTAGAGCTATTTAATCAGGTGGTTATACATGAAAATTCCAAGATATAGAACCCATAAATTTCATAAAAAGTATTTAAAAGTTACGGGGTTCCTTGTCGCTCTTTTTGGTCCCATTTGCTTTTTTGGGACTATACCAGAAACTGCTGAAATGGCAAGATGGACTCTTGATATACTCAGTTGGCCATTGGATGATAGGGAATCTCTAAATGATGGTACCGCTCGCCTATTATCCGCACTATTAGGTGGTTTTCTATTAGGTTATGGTGTAACGATTTGGTGCCTTTCTGTATTTGTTTACGATAAGGCCCCAGAAATGGTCAGAAAATGTGTATTAATCGGTTTGTGCTCTTGGTTTATTCTGGACAGTTCAGGCTCCATAGCTGGTGGACATGCGTCTAATGCAGTTTGGAATATACTTGTTTTATTATCTTTTGTAGGTCCGCTATGGTTGCCCGCAAAAAAATGAATTATGAAAAAAGAAGATACTATCTTATTCCTACATGGCGGACCGGACCATAAAGAAGAATGGAATGCTGTTATTAAATTACTCGATGAGTATCAATGTCTGGCCATGGACTTACCTGGTTTTGGTCTTACTAGCAAAATTTCCAATGATTTTGATTTCACCATCCGTTCCCAAGTGAACTATTTAAGTGATTGGTTGATTAACAAGCATACCAGTGAAAAAATACTACTTGTTGGTCATGACATTGGTGCTATTCTCTCCTTGGCTTGGGCTAGTGAGCATAAAGAAGAGGTTAGTGGACTTCTTCTTATGAATACTGTGGCAGATAGGAATTTCGAATGGCACAAAATGGCCAAAATATGGGGACATAAGATATGGGGAAGAATATTTATGTTCTTCGTTAACAATACTTTTTTTAAAATGGGCTTCAGCAAAGACTTTCCTGAATTAGCAGAAGTTGATGTTAACAATGTTGCTAAAGGACTTTCAAAAACTGCAAGGAGAAGTCTTTTAAAGCTATTTCAAAAAATGACTGCACCTGACTATTATGATGGTTGGGAAGATAAGTTCAAAAAAGTGGTTACAGAAATCCCAACAACAGTTTTATGGGGTAAACAAGACCCTTTGGTTACACAAGAATATGCACATAGATTGGGTGGAAAAGTAGTGATGATTGAGGATTGCGGACATTGGGTGCCACGTCAAAAACCATATTTGGTGGCTGAACAGATTAAAAAGATGCTCGGATGAACATAACTCAAATATTCTTGACACAGCTTTTTACGGCTTACGCAGTTTGGTTAGTATTGTCCATTTTTCTTATAGTTCCAAAACTCAATCAACTTTCAAAAAAGACGCTCTTAATCTTACTCGTCATACCTCAAATGTTTCGCTACATTGGTGTTTCAGTAGCGGCCTCACCAGTAGTTACTTCAAAAAACATTCCTATCGAACTTGCCCAGCATATTGCCATTGGCGATTGGTTAACAGCTGTTTGCGCTGTTATCGCTTTTATTTTGCTAAATACTAATTCGAAATTGGCCATTACTTCAGTTTGGATATTGAACATTATAGGATTCGCTGACCAAATTATGACAATGACTAGAGCAACCGAAGCAGGTTTAGCAAATTATATGGATGCTGCTTGGTATGTTCCTACAGTATTACTACCAATAATGACGGTTAGTCATATTCTTATATTTTACTATTTAATCAAAAGCAAAAAATGAAAACAACTAATAAACTATACTTCTTGAAAGGATTACTGATAGTTCAGACAGTGGGCTTACTCATTTATACAGCGATAGCCATAAAAAATGATGGTGGAAATTTTCTGGAAAGGGCCCAAGAGTTTGTCTTTTCTCTCACATGGATGGGACAATTTACCTTGGATTTCAATTGTTATTTAATTCTTTCGGCTTTATGGATTGCTTGGAGGAATAAATTCACTACTTCTTCCATACTAATGGCAATTCTTGCCAGTATCTTGGGAATCATTGTTTTTGCGCCTTATGTATTATTTCTGATTTTTAAGGAAAAGGGTGATTTGAAAAGGGTACTTGTTGGATATAGACAATCATAAATATTAAAAGCATATTGGTGTATAATCCAGTGCCGCCATTAAATATAAATAGAGGTAATTAACTATATTCTTGAAATTAAGATGAACCCAAATATATCAAGAAGGGATGCCTTGAAGAAAGGGTGAATTATTTATTAGTATCGGAGCTTTAATCTTTTTTATTCAGAAGAGTACTTTTAAATGAACGCTTAAAAAGACCCCACCTATTTTTTTAAAACGTTTCTTCTCTTGGCCGTTTTAATGGTCAATATAAATCTTTGTTTCAGGTTTGACAGATTTTGATATACTTCAATCCCAATAATCGAATATTCCTGTTCCATTGGATTAAATGGCATCCAAGAGTTCCAAAGATTCCAAAATGTTTCCTCTCACTTTTCTTTTTACCAAAGGTTCCAGTATCCGCCCAAAAATGGACCATTTCATGGTCCAATAAACCTCTACCTCAAGCTTGCAATCAATATCGGATATGGGGGTGATGATATAAATCTGGTAGTACTGTTTGAAAGGACTGGCATCGGTTGTATGCTCACCATAGACCAACTGCGAAGGTTCTACCGCTTTTTTTATAGTGGTGAAACTTAGATTTTTCCCATTGATCACACAAAGATGTTGCGTACCCACCCGATTTACCTCATTCCCATCAAAAATAAATCGATCTACCCCTTTTACCCATTGTGGGCGAATGGAAAAGTCCATAATCAACGAAAGTAGTTTTGCCGCCGAACGGTTCATTTGCCGTTGCAAATGAAGATTGGGACTTTTATCCGGCACAAAAGTCTTTACTGTGGGAACAGGCTTTAGATTCAGTTTCAGGGGATCAATCAATGAATAAATATATTCCAGGTTCTTCCCGTCATATTCGTTTTCACCTTCCTTGAAATGAAAAACCTTACTGAAATAATAAAACGACAGGTCCACTTCCTGAGCCAATTCCTTCGTGAGCAATGCATAGCTGTCATCTTTAACCGTGTTCTTCAGAAGCCGGTGGGCCTCAATGACCTTTCTGCCAAAAGGCTTTCGTTTTCCATTCACAACTATGTGTTCGACCTCCCCACAATGCGCAATGATCTTGAGTTTAAGATCAGGGGCCTTAGCACAGGCATTGCAGGGGCATATCCTATTTTCCCTGAACAGGTCAAGGTGGCTATAGAATGCGGTGAACATATTGGTGATCTGGGCAAGTAGGATTTCTTGGGAGGGTATCGATTCTTCGGAATAGAAGAAAAGGGCATCCCCTTCTATTTCAGCCAGTTCCATCCCAGCAATGTTCGACTCGATGAGGATTTCCAAAAGTTCTGCTATCACATGCTGACTATGGTTTACCTCGGTCTCTTCCACAAACTCTGTAAAACCTGAAATATCCGGAAGGAACAAAATTGATTTTTCCATTTTAGCAACGCTGTTGTAGACTTTTATTAGTCATTAATTGATTATTTTCCTTTCAAAAGGTTTTACTTATCCATTATGCTTTTCCAGTCGGGTATTTAAGTCCCATAACCAGTTATTCGCAAACGGTCTTAAAAAAAGGCAGTACATATTTTGAAATGCTCGATTGGCAAAACAAAGTTCTTTCCTTGAATTCCTACTGGCCAAAAAAACCGTAACCTTAACTCCCTGGACAATAGATCTATCTTCTGATATTTTGATTATTATGCAAAGGTCTGTAACCATGCTTAAAAATGTGGAAGTCGATAAACTAACTTTGCAGGTACTGAAAGAATCATCAAAGGAGAATCTTTTGATTTTACCCAGGCTGACGTACAACTGGAGGATTTCGCTTATCCCAATTCGGACCAAATGTATTGGGCCTTGAATATGGGCCCCGGTCAAATATTTCACTCCTTATAAATTTTGAAGGAATTGTAAAAATCCCCTTCAATCAGAACCCTTTATTTTGTTAGCAGGAAGCCCAACACATGTTTCCATTGTCCGTTCCAGTTCTCAAAGTCATGTTGCCCGTTGGTCTCAATGGTAGACAGGGTATGGCCCTTTGACCTGTACATCCCTTCCAGTTCGTCCACATAGCGCTCCGCATCGTTCTTGCCCGTGGATAGGACAATCTTTAGGTCCTTACCAGTTGAAAAGGATATATCGGCAATCACACCTTTACAGGGATAGGTCACGGGCGAGAGCAGGGCATAGTTTCCAAAAATGTTGGTCTTGGCCGAAAAATAGGCGGCGTTGAGTCCACCAAAGGAAATACCCACTAAACTTCTTTCGGAAGGAGTCCGAAGGCCCCCATGTTTGGCTTCCGCAAAGGGAACCAGTTCCGACTCGAAAAACCTTAGATAGTCCAGATTACAGAAGAAGAACTGGTTGCGCAGGTCCTTTTCCGATGACCTATCAATAGTACTAACCAGCACATAGATCGATTCAGGAACCAACCCTTTCTTTGTCAGTTCCAGTATGATATCCATGGCCCCATTATCGAGCAACTTTCTGCCATCCGTCAGGTAAACAATGGGCTTTTCACTCCTATTGAAACCAGTACCGTAAATCTTCACATCGACCGATAGCCCGAGGACCTCACTGCGCAAAGATGTCCAATCCTCTTGTTGGGCTCCAAGTGAGGTCCAGAAGCCCAATAACAGAAAAAAAAGTAAAACGGTCAATAACCTCTTGCCCATTAGCATATCCTTACATTGGAGTGGAAGTGGCGGCCTCACCTATCTTTTGCAATGTCTCCTTGGATGCCGAGTCCATAAAGGCCATAAACTCATCTTCCGTCATATTGGGGTTTTCCATAAACTGTTCAAAGTTTGATGACCATATGAGCGCACTTTTGCCGTAGCCAAGGTTCACCACTTTGAAGGTGTTCACCATGCCCTTAACCGGAACCCCTTCCACCAAGGAATAGGAGTAAGTTCGGAACCTGTCATCAAAGGCCACTATCTTTTCCTTGAAGAACCCTTTTCCGTCGACAGAAGTGCACAACCTTTCACCGCCGACCCCCTTATTCCCTGTAAATTCCACTTTGGCAATGGTCGAGGAGTACTTGTCCACATCATCCAGTTCTCGCAACAAACCCCATACCCTGTCCGCTCTAGCATCAATGATAAGGGTCTGTGTCAACCGGGCATCCTCCTCTATGGAATAGACTTCGGTGTTTGGTTCATTCATATCCATGTCCTGTTCCATATCACCGTTCTTTTCGGATTTTTTACAGCCCATGAACAGGATAGCGGCCATGGCGAAATACGTTGTCAATTTCATAATTTTAGTTTTTATTTGAATGTTATGTTTACCGCTTTGATTCCAATTTTGGTATGGTGTTACAAATTCGATGGAATTTTGCTTCACAGTCTTAAAGGATGTCAATGCTTTTTTCTATCTTAAAATGAATGTCAGAAGCGATGATATGACCGATTTGGGTTCTCCCAAGAAAATGAAATGGTCCAGTGGAATACACTTTTGTAACACCGCGGTCCAAAATGCATCTAAACTAAAAATATTATGAATGAACCCATTAGGCGAAAACTATTCGGAAGAACAGAACATTGAATTGGTCAGGGCCTCCCTTAAGGGCGATAAGCACGCCTTGAACGAATTGATAAAATTACATCGGCCCTACATCTACAATGTTGCTTGGAAATTCACCTTTGACCCAATGGATGCGGAGGACCTTACACAAGAGGCCCTCATCAAGGTCATCACCAAACTATCACAGTTTAAATTTGAGAGCCAGTTCAGAACATGGCTATACCGTATCGTGTTCAACGAGTTTCTCCAATCAAAACGAAGGAAAGGGGAAAAACAGTTCACCAACTTCGAGGACCAAGGGGAGCGATTGGATTCTATCGAGAACGCCGTCATTGGCGAGCAGGACGAAAGGGAGCTAGAGGAACAGATCAAGGAATTGCGCTACAAGTGCCTATCGGGCATGATCATGTGCCTGACAAGGGAACAGCGGTTGTTGTTCATCGTTGGCGAGACCTTTGGTGCCGACCATAACACCGGTGCCGAGATATTTGATCTTTCCAAGCAGAATTACAGAATAAAACTCCACAGGGCCAGAAAGGACATCATCAACTTTATGCAAGACAAATGCGGGCTCATGAATCCAAAAAACCCCTGCCGATGTGCCAAAAAGACCAAGGCCATGCACCAAAAGGGATATTTGACCGATGACAAGCACATGTTCAATGTCGGCTATCGTAAAAAAGTCGCTGACTATGTGGAAGAGAACCTTGACCTGGTCGCCGATATCGTGGACCATAAGCATTTGCGGTTATTGCGCGACGTTCCTGCCAAGGACAATTTTGACAGCACTACAGTTTTGGATGAAATACTGGGGGACAAGGAACTTCTTGATTTTTTTGAACTCAACTAACTTGTTATTGAACCCTAGTAAAGGCCCGAAGATAGTTTCTTCGGGTTTTTGTTTTGTAACACATGGTCACTCTTTGCATCAAAGGGACAACTATTAAATTTTAAACCTATGGAAATATTCAAAGAGTTGACCGTGGACAGACCAATCGAGGAAGCCTGGGACGTTCTTGGAAACCAGTTCAGCAATGCCTACAAATGGGCAAGGGGCCTGGACCATTCAAAGGGATATGGGCAGCCCATCTTCGATGGGGCCAGCTGTAACAACCGTACTTGTGAAGTGCCCGGTTTCGGAACCATACAGGAAGAGATCCGAATGTTCGATAATAAGAACCACGTGCTGTCCTACGAGGTCGTGAAAGGTTTTCCCGGTTTCATTTCCTCTGCCATCAATACATGGAATCTTGAGGAACTTGGCAACGGGACCAAGGTCAGCATGCACCTGAAAATGGAGACCAAGGGGATTATGGGAATCATAATGGGCCCAATGATGAAAATGAAGCTGAACAAGACCATTGAGGGCGTCATCCAGGACTTCAAACATTATGTGGAAAGGGGCATCCCAAGTCCCGAAAAGGAAAAGGAACTGTTAAAACTCTCCAAAAAGGCGGCCTAGTTCTGTAACACCTCTTTGCATGGGGTATCAAAAGGGAGTAACTAAAATCTATTTAAAGAAATCAAATCATGAAAAAGACACTTGCTTTAATGTTGTTCATGACAGCGGGGCTCATCATTTCGGCCCAGAACATGGACAAGAGGTACAAATCGATAGAAGTGGCAATCGATATCGACGCCCCGGCCGAAAAGGTCTGGATGGCCATGGTACGGGACTATGGGGCCATATCCAATTGGTCTCCCTATATCTATGCCGCCAATTACGAGAACGGCTCCCTATCCGGTGTAAAAGGGGCCGAGCGAAAATGTGACCTCAATGCCAATGGTACAAGATGGGTACACGAAAGGATAGCGGACATCGACGAGAAAAAAATGGAAATGCGGAACATTATTCTTGATGGGGCCAAGTTTCCCTTGGACGCAGACAACACCCAGGCCTATTACCGTGTAAAGGACAACGGCAATGGAACCTCCACGGCCTCCTATCTCATGCAGTTCCGCGGAAAGCCCGCATTTATGACCGGTATGATGAAGGGAAGCTTCAAAAAGAGCTTGGCCAACAACCTAAAGGGATTGAAGCACTATGTGGAGACTGGGGAACAGGTGACCCCTTTCAACAAGAAGATCAAGGAAATCAGAAAGGATTACGAGGTAACATTTACAAAATAATGACTATGAAAGAAACAAGCAGGGGCTTTAAGATGGACGAATTGCCCAATGAGCCCCAAGAGGTAAAAGAGGTTTTTGATTGGTACAGGGAAAATTTCGGGTTCGTGCCCAATCTTACAAAGGTCCTGAGCGCATCTCCGGCAGCTCTGCGTTCCTATTGGCTGACCCAATTGCAACTGGCAACATATGGAACATTGACCCCGGAGGAGCACAACATCATCCAAATGACCGTGGCCGTCGAGAACAGGTGCAAATATTGTACCTCGGGCCACCAAATGGCCGGTGGAGCGTTCTTCGGGTCGGACCAAAAGGACCTTGAGGCCATCCGGAACGAGGATACCATCCCAAATGAAAAATTCGATGCCCTCCGTTCCTTTACCCTTGACGTGTACAGGGGAAAGGGAAGGGTATCCGATAAAGTGCTCAAAAATTTCCTTTCGGCAGGTTATGACAAGGCTCAGGCGATAGAGGTCATTACCAACATCGGGGCAAAGGTCATGTCAAACCTTACCAACCAATTGGCAGTAACTGATGTGGACGAACCTTTTGCGCCTCTGGCAGATGGCCTTTTCGATACCGAGGCGGTATATCGGTAAACCTAAAATCATTTTTCAAATAGTAAATAACAATTAAATAATAGAAACAAGATGAAAATTAAAAAATCAATTTTTTCGCTGGCAGTAACATTTGTATTTGCCTTAAGCTTTAGCAATGTTGAGGCCCAAAGTGCCGATGCCAACAAAACGTATACCAAAGTGGTGGATGCCTCCGCGGATGCGGTATGGTCGGTCCTAAGAAAAATGGACGAGATCCAGAACTATTCCAAGGGTATTGCAAGATTGGAATGGAAAGGGCCAAAGGACGTAGGTGGACAAAGAGTATGTTATGCTCCGGACAACCAAGGGTTCTTTAAGGAGAACATTGTGGATTACAGCGATGCCAATAGAACTTACAGTTATTCCGTTATAGAAGGCGTACCAATCAAAGGAATGGTCAATACCTGGAACGTAGTGGATCTCGGGTACAATAAATCGATGATCGTATGGACCTCCAAGTTCGAGGAGTTCATGGAAAACCCCAAGATGACCAAAGAGCAGTTCTTCGGGTTCATTGACCAGAGTTTGAATGAGATGGTTGGGAATGTTATTGCAGAGGCGAAAATGGAAGCCAAAATGTAATGACAATTTTCTGGCCATACGAATGGACTGGTTTTTTCATTGATAGGTTGGTGTTTACATGCTGAGGAATTTTGTATGGCTATGAAAATGATAGCGCAGGTCTCTGGCCTGCGCTTTTTTTTTATTCCTCTAAAGATCATTTAGTCGCGGAGGTCTACTTTTCCAAATTCAAGATACGAATCCAAACCAGCCCAAATGTCCATGAAAATAGCAATACTAAAGGCAATAATACGAATGAGATTTTGGACGCATGAGGTTTCACGGTGTTGGCCGCAGTTCAAAAGAAAGCTGAAGACTAGACGTTGAATATATATTATTTGTAGTTTATTCAAAAAAGAATGGGTTTGAAGTAATGACGAATTTCAATGAGTCTTCTAAAACTAACTTTTTTCGGAGCTTTCTCTTTTTCCTCAATTAGTTCTATTATCTGATGGTTTAGATATGCTTATAGTAGTGTTCAATTTTCGTAACTCAATATTATCACGCTGCAAATATTTGTAAGAGCATATTATACGATTAGGTTATCTTATCCTTGAGAGTAATAGGTAATTGATATTATTTTACTTCTAAAATAGATATATGCGCAATAGTAATCTTATAGAACTGTTGTATGCAATTAGTAAATATTCTCTCCCCATTGTTCCATTAATTCTATAAGAGGTATTAATTTTTTTCCTTTTTCACTTAAACTGTATTCCACATTGACTGGAATTCTATCTGTCAAAACTCTTCTCTCTATAATTCCATCATCTTCTAGTTCTCGCAATTGTTCTGTCAAAACCTTATTACTAATGCTAGGGATAAATTGATTAATTTGTCCAAAACGTTTTGATGACTTCCTAATGATGTAAAGGATAATAAACTTCCATTTTCCACCTAGCACCGACATTATTTTTGTTACAGGGCAATTTTCAGGGTTTTTATATATGTATCTCATTTTGTGGTTACTTGCAGGTTACCAGAAATAAAATAATGCCTTCTTCATCAAAAGAAAAAAAATTACTTTGCCAAACAAAGTTATAATTAAAAACTAAGTTACTTTATGAAACTATCTAGATGTTTTCTAATAACAATCTTATCAGGAACTATACTCTCTTGTCAATTAAAAAGCAAAAAAGAAAGCGATATTAAAAATTATAAGCTATCAGTAGAAGTATTTAAAGGCAAAGAAGCTTCTGTAAACAGTTATCTTTTTAGTAATGGCAAATCATTAATGGTCATGGATGTGTTAAGAAGCACAAAGGATGCTAAAAAATTAGCCCAATTTATTAAGACAAAAAAATTGCCCCTTACCCATATCCTAATTACTCATGGTCATCCCGACCATTATATAGGAATGGATATTTTAAAAAAAGAATTTCCTAATGCGGAAATAGTGGTTCCAACTAAAGAAATCAAAAAAGATATCATTGGTTTTAGCAAATGGATGGAAAGTGTCGGTTGGTTAGACGGTGAGCCGAATTTAAAACCACAGTCAGATAAAAATCCATCAGGTTTTGATTACGAAAATCAGATAAACATATTGAGTTCAAATACCTTTACATTAAATGGAGGAGGAACTTTAGAATTAAAGAGTGACTATAAACCTACCGAAGCCGAACACTTGACAACTGTTTACTCTAAGGATTTAAATGCTCTTTTTACTTCAGATTTTTGCTATAATGGAGTTCATTTATGGCTTGGACAAGGCGTTGATTCAGCTCATATTGCAAATTGGAAATCTGAACTTCGAAATTTTAAAGAGAAATATGAAACTACTGAGACGATTATATATCCTGGTCATGGAAGTAGCTCAGATGCCAAAATATTTGATGTTGTTTTGAAGTATATATCTGACTTCGAATCAACGATAGATACATCAGAATCTAAAGATGAAGCAAATCATATAATGAAAGAATTGTATCCTTCTTGGGAACAATCAGATTTCTTACTTCTATATAGTGTAGATTATCATATGGGTTTAAAAGAAGTTGGGCACAATTAGCAAGAATCTTACAAACGGTCATCTTTTATCATCCTAGTATCTCATTTCTGGTCTTCTACTAGAATTGGTAATAAAGGTGATGTAATCACTATTAAAACTTCTTGATACAACCATTGATTTTTTAGGTAGACTATACCCTGCCAAATTAAAAAATATCTTGTAAAACAGCCCTTTTAAAAACTACTAAACCAATTTCCTAAATTAATAAATTTCATAGTTGGCAAATGGTATAAGTTGGACAAAGACTTGATTTATAAACTATCATTCAAAACATAATCGTTTTGTTTGAATTTTGTAAAACAATATGGTAAAAATTGAATTGCCTTTAGCTTAATGGACACTAGCGTATACAATATCTTAAAATGTAAATATATTTTTACATTAAAATTAATTTCCACAACTTTAGTGTTTTATTTCCGCTTTTGATTGAAATAGGGACTTTAAAAATCCATTCGTTGGAAACAGAAAATTGAAATACTAACATACTTTGATAAAAAAATTAAGAAGACATTAAACATATCGAGAAGAAATGCCATAAAAAAAGGGGTTACGGGAATTGGGTTCTCTATGTTTGGAGCTCCTTTTTACGTTTCAAGGAATAATGAAAAACTAAAAATTGTTGTAACCGGCGCCCATCCTGATGACCCTGAAACTGGCTGCGGCGGTTTAATTGCAAAAATGACAAATGAAGGCCATGAGGTCACCATTGGTTACTTAACAAAAGGTGAAGCAGGAATATATGGAGTTTCCCATGAGGATGCGGCAAGAATCCGAACAATAGAGGCCAAAAAGGCTTGCGAAATTTTAAAGGCGAAGTATTTCTTTTTAGGGCAAATTGATGGAAGTACAGTTGTGAACGAAGAGGCTTATCTCCAAATGAGTGAATTCCTAAAGGCCGAAAAACCTGATTTACTATTTACACATTGGCCCATTGATGCCCATAGGGACCATCGAATCTGTTCTATCCTTACTTACGATGCTTGGCTTGGAATGGAGAACCGTCCAAACTTTTATTATTACGAAGTCCTTACCGGAGAGCAAACACAAACGTTCAACCCAACTGATTTTGTGGATATCACCTCAGTAATTGATATAAAGCATAAAGCCTGTTTTGTGCATTCAAGTCAAAATATTAAACAATATTATCCCGGTGATCATGGTAAAATGGAAGAATTTAGGGGTATGCAAGGTGGTTATGAACATGCTGAAGCTTTCGTTGCACACACCAAGAATAACTCAAGGTTTTAAACTAAACCTTCTAGTCAAATAAAGTGTACTTATTTGTGAGGGTTTACACTTAATTTTTGAAAGGTGCCCCCTTCAAATTAAGCTGCTACCTAAAGCCCGTGCTTTCATAGTTCATACTTAGGGTATAAAGTGCAAATACGATTTCAAACAGTTTTTTCACCAGGTATCGAATATAGTTAATAACCTGATTCATGACATTTAAGATGAAATGGAGAATAATCCACCCTTAGATTTATGTGTCCTTTCTATTAAACTTTATCCAATGAATGAGTTCGATTATACCTCCTCTTTTTTTAAAGTTTAGCTCAATTCTATTGGGTAATCACCCTATAAACGAACAGTTTGGATAAGAATACTATTTTGCGATTATTGTTTGCAGTCATTGTACGGAACCGTCTACTATAACTTGGTTTTATTAGTTAACCTTGCAAAGGGTGTTAAAATTTGCTCAATTATTTCGCACATAACTTATGAAGATTCTGTTTAACAAGGTTAAAATCTTTTTAGTACTTGGAATAACTAATCATTTACTTTATAAACTCCTATTGATTGAGAGTAATATTGATGAAATTTATGGATGAACAGTTTAATAAAATTTTTCTCTATGCTGTATTGCTCCTTTATTTTTTTGGAAATACCTTAAATGCTCAAACTACATTTTCGGAGGATGCAGCTTCTTACAACTTGAATATTGGTTCTTCCAAAGATGGCGGACATGCCTGGGCTGATTATGACTTAGATGGAGATTTGGATGTGCTGGTTTTGCTAAACAGTAATTCTGTTAGAAATCACTTAATGCGTAATAATGGGAATGGAACTTTCACCAATGTTCAACCCACTCTAGTGCCGGGAATGTTAAATGCTAGAGCTGAAAGGCAAGCAATCTGGGGTGATTTGAATGGAGATGGAAAGCCAGATTTTATGATGAATTCGTTTAATTTAATTCAAATTTTCCTGCAAAATCCAACAGGGACTTTTGGTGATGGAGTTGGGGGTACTCAACCATTTACTATTTCAGCCAACAACTCCTCTACATTAAGAGTAAACCCTATGAATGCTGAAGGAGCTGGATTTTTTGATTTTGAAGGTGATGGAGATTTGGACATTTTTTTTGATAACCATAATCATGGTATAGAACTACTTAGAAATAATTACATATCACATGTTACACACGCCGTGGTAAACCCACCAACATCAGGTTTGTTTACTCATATTACAGATCAAACCGGTAGTCCTAATATCCAGTTTGGTCTTAACCAATTTGCTACTGACGGGGACTATGGTACTGCCGCAGATGTCAATGATGACGGGTGGGTGGATATTTTTATGAGAAAAAGAGATGAAAACGATTTCTTTTTAAATCAAGGAGGGGTTTTTACAAATGGTTCTGATTTGGCACAAGCTGCAAACGCCAATAAGGGAGGCAATGCCCTATGGGATTTGGACAATGATGGTGATTTAGATGCCGTTTGGACTGAGAATGGATTAACTCAAATTTTTAGGAACGATGGTAATGGAACTTGGTTTTCCATGAATAACGTTTTTCCCGGATTACCCCAACCAAGTAATACTGATAGAGGTTTTTCGAGCGGCAGAATTGATGCCCTTGCTGGAGGGGATGTTGATAATGATGGGGATATAGATATTCTATTTGTAGGAAACAGTAGAAGCTATCTTTATATTAATCAACTAAACAGTCCAACACCCGCACCTGGGGTCATTAGAAGTGGCACTGAAATGACATTCCTTCTTGATTCTGAAACTTTTAATAACAGAAATGGTGAAGGCGTTACAATGCTCGATATTGATAATGATGGAGATTTAGATATTTACATGAATATTAACCATAACTCAGGAAACCAGCTATTTATAAACAATTTACCTTTAGCTAATAGAACAAATCATCTTTTTGTTGATGTTACAGAAGATAGAGGTGCCAATGGTTCTGCCGGGGGAAATCCAGCACGAGTTGCGATTGGAACTAATGTTATTCTTAAGGATTGTTCTGGAAATATTATTAGTGGATTACGACAGGTCAATGGTGTTTATGGGCATGGGACCCAAACACCTCAAAAAGTGCATTTCGGACTACCTTTAGGAGAAGATCAGACATACACCATAGAAGTTAGATATCCAAATTTTTATGATTCAATGGAAGGATTTACTCGCTTATCCTCGACAATCATAGCTAGGCCTATAGAAATTGCAAATCCCAATAATTATAACCTATCTACGACCGATGCCGAAGTCCTCGAAAACATCAACCCACCGGACGCTGTCGATGATTTGATATATGTACCTAATAATAATTCGATTTCTGTACAACTTAACTTATTTGAAAATGATTCAGAACCAGATGGAGAGGATTTTTCAATAGTAAGTATAACACAGCCATCTGTTGGCTCTGTAGCAATAGACGATGCAGATAATGGCTTGGTTACCTATACTTACAATGGAGCATCTGGTTTTTCAACGGCTAATTTCACCTATACAATAACCGATTCAACAATCTCTATATGTCCTGCTTTGGGATTAAGTGATACTGCTACAGTAAGCTTAAAAAGGAAAGTAATAATAACTAATCGTAGAATTACACATAGGGTCAAAAAGAGCGGCTAACGTATAAATGGATTGTTTTTTAGAAAAAATTTAGAGTCAATTAAAATATTGATGTAAAATCAATTATTATTCATATCAAAAATTCGCCATAACTAGTGGTTTTTCTTTTTCTCAGCATCTTGGAATTCTGTTATCATTGTTTTGACATCTTCCAAATATCCCCTTAACCATTCGTAGGATAGGGTTTCTGGGGTTATCTGAAGATAGAAATTCTCCATAGTAAGGCCCAAAATTAATTTCGCCACATTAGAGTTGTAGTTTAAACCTATAGCTTCAGACCAAATGATGACGATAGCATCTCCTATTATTTCATTGACCTTTTCAAAACATTCTTTATAAGCTACAATTCTCCTATTTATTCTCAATTGACGACTAAAAAGTAAATCTTCTTTTATTTCAATAAGTAATTTGAATAACTCGGGATCAACGTTCTTACATTGCCTTTCGCGCTCACCGATAATTTCAGCCCTACTAAGATGATAGTCTAGCAATGCTTGTATAAAGAGCTCCATATCGATAAAATGATAATAAAAGGAGGATTTGCTCTTACCCATTTTTTTTGCCATCACTTCTATTTTCAAGGCTTTGGGTCCCTCGTGGGCAAATAGTCTGTATCCTTCCAATATCCAAGGGAGTGTAAGTTCGTTGTTCATGGTCTATTGTTACTTTTTCTAGTTAAACCTAATTGTTATTAGTTGTTTTTTAATCGTATTTCTTTTTCAATACCCAACCGTTTCATTTTAGCAAAAAGCGTTTTATCCTTCATATTTAGAATAGTGGCAGCGCCCCTTGTTCCACTGACGCGCCAATTGGTATGGTTCAAAACTGATATAATGTAGTCGCGTTGCATGGCTTCAAAAGATTTAAACTCATCATTGACGACTTCAGCAGTTCTGTTAGGTATCCATTCACCTGGTTTGAGCGTGGTCCCATTTTCAACAATTACCGCACGTTCAATTAAATTCTCCAACTCGCGAACGTTTCCTGGAAAATTATAATTCAACAAAAGCTCGACCGTTTTTTTTGACAATCGCTTGAAAGCTTTTCCAGCCTTTGCCGCATACTTTTCCAAGAAGTATTGTGCCAGTAAGGGAATATCTTCTTTTCTGGCCCGTAAAGGAATATTGTAGATTGGAAAAACGTTTAATCTATAGTATAGGTCTTCCCTAAAACTGCCTTCCTTTATCATAAGTTCAAGGTTCCTATTAGTAGCGGCTATCACCCTTACGTCCACTTTTACGGTTTTAGTCCCGCCCAATTCGTCATATTCGCCTTCCTGCAATACGCGTAACAGTTTAGGTTGCAAATCAATGGGCATTTCTCCTATTTCATCAAGAAAAATAGTTCCTCCGTCTGCCAAGGTAAACTTGCCTATCTTATCATTTACTGCACCCGTAAACGCCCCTTTTTTATGACCGAACAATTCACTTTCTATAAGTTCATTAGGCAGGGTCGCACAGTTTATTTTGATTAACGGCCTTTCATTTCTTTTACTGTTGGCATGCAGGGCACTTGCAATTAATTCTTTACCAGTGCCCGATTCACCCGTTATTAATACAGTAGTGTCGGTAGGTGATACTTGCTCCACCTTTTCCAATACTTTTTTAAATGCCTCACTTTTACAGATGATGTTTCCGTAATTGATTTTCCCGCTAATCTCCTCTTGTAAATATTCATTTTCAATTTCCAACCGTTCTTTTAATGATTTGATTTCCTCCAAAGCCTCATAGAGTTTTAAATCCCTCATTTTTCGATCTGTAATATCCCTCACAACCGCACAGTTGATATCCTGTCCGTGGTAGTATAAGTGATTGGCCGTTATATCTGCAGGAAACTTGGTGCCATCCTTGCGGGTTATCAACCATTCAAGACGTAACGCTCCTTTATCTTTTATTTCTTTAAAATGACTCTTCCACCAATCCTCAGTAATGTTAGGGTCTAGGTCATAGATACTAAATCCATTGAGTTCTTTAGGGGTAAAACCAAGCTGATTACTAACTGATTTACTGTAATGTAGTAGCTGCCCTTCTACATTATATGCATATATTAAGTCGTTCGTATTATCGATTATTTCCTTATAGAATTGTAGCTTTTTTTCTTTGAATTGCTGACTAGACACATCTTGATATATACCTAAAACCTTAAACACTTTATCGCCTTTAAGAACTGGCTTTGCAACTACTCTTATATATCTAGGTGGGCTTTCATTTGTTTCTAAGATTTCATCGTAGGGAGCCGCTTTTTGAATTACTCCTCGGAGCAGGCTTTTTATCTTTTCAGTATCCTTAAAATAATGGATGATTTCACCCGGTCGTAAATCATCGGTATCATCGACATTGAACATGCGAATGGCCTCCTTAGTAGCAATCAATGAACCGTCTTGTAGATTTAGTTTCCAGCCGCCAACATGGGCGATGGTTTCCGTGCTATCCATCAAATTCTTGTAAAAACTGGATTGGGTAATATCATGAACTATAGCACAGATTAAACCATTTCTATTATTTGAGAAAAATTGTGCAAAAACCTCTACCTCATAAAATCTGCCGCTTTTATTTACATGGGTCTCCTTAAAGTGTTGGATCTTTTCCTTTTTCACTAGTTCCCAATGATTCTTCCAACTTTCCTTGGTGGCAGTAGTATTGATATCAAAGATGTAAAGCCCTTTTAAATCGGACTTTCTGTAGCCTAATCGGTCACAAAATTTCCTGTTCGCGTAAATGATTTTCCCTCCTTCATTTATCCACATTACCTCATAAGGTAAATGTTCGACCATCCATTCCTTTACGTTTGACGCTTGTAATTCAGATTCCATTCTTTCGATTTCTAGCATAAAAAATACGTTTTATTTTCTCAAATAATAGAATATTCTATAAAAATAGCATTTTAATAACGATCCAAATTCAATTAAATATCTGATTTTCAATTATTTAAATTCTTGGCATAGCGTTAGCTTATAAGAAAGTGAAAGTGAATCAGTATTACATGAAACGAAAAGAATTTTTAAAAAAAGCGGTTAAGGGAAGCTCATTCTCAGTTCTAGGGCTTTCCTCGCTGGCAAAAGCAAATCAAAAGCCCAAAGAAGTTGAAAAACTGGGCTATAATCATTTACCTAATAAAGAATATAAAACTATGAATACAATCCTTCATAAGGCAAGTACAAGAGGAGATGCCAACCATGGTTGGTTGCAATCAAAACATACCTTCAGTTTTGCCAATTATCACAATCCAGAACGAATGCATTTTGGTGTATTACGGGTTTTAAACGACGATGTCGTTGCTCCCGGAATGGGTTTTGGAACGCACCCGCACCAAAATATGGAAATCATCTCCATACCAATGGAGGGTGATTTAGAGCATAAAGACAGTATGGGCAATACGGCCGTCATAAAATCTGGTGATATACAGATTTTAAGTGCTGGAACGGGCATCACCCATTCGGAGTACAATAAGAATAAGGATGAAAAGGTAAAATTTCTTCAAATATGGATTTTTCCAAATCAAAAGAATACCACACCACGCTATGATCAAATCACCTTAACGACGGAAGAGCGCAAAAACAAGATACAACAAGTGTTATCGCCAGACCCAGAAGACGCAGGGGTATGGATCCATCAAGATGCTTGGTTCAGTATGACAAACCTCGACAAAGGGAAATCACTCAAGTATGAACTTAAAAATGCAGAAAGAAATGGAGTGTACGCCTTTGTATTAAAAGGTGATGCTACTATTAATAAACAAGCTCTGAACAAAAGAGACGGTTTTGGTATTTGGGATGTTGACCATTTGGACATCAAAGCGGACACCGATACTGAGCTTCTTCTAATGGAAGTTCCTATGAATTAATAAACAATCAATTAACAAATTAAATATAAACGTCAAAAAAGACAAAAATCCAATTTACCATGAAAACAATTAAATTATCAATCGTTGCACTTTTAATCAGTACCGTGTCATTTGCACAATGGGATATGTACAATCCAAACCCAAACAATGACCCTGCCAATGCTTCAAAAGAATTATTGAACCCGACAAACCATACGTTGCTTATGATTGACCATGAAAGCCAGATGGCTTTTGCCGTAGAATCACAACCTATTGAAGAGTTGCGGAACAATACCGGGCTTTTATCAGCAGCAGCTACCTTATACAAGGTTCCTACCATTATTACCACTGTTGCCGAAAAATCGTTTAGCGGTCCTGTTTTTCCAGAAATACGAGAATATTTTCCAAATGAAAAAGATTATATCGACCGTACAACAATGAACTCTTGGGAAGATAAAAGGGTAGTTAAGGCAGTAGCGGATACAGGGAAGAAAAAACTGGTCATAGCAGGTCTATGGACGGAGGTTTGTACGCTAAGTGCCTCGTTATCAGCTTTGGAAGATGGGTATGACGTATATGTCGTTACCGATGCCAGTGGCGGAACTTCTCAAGAAGCTCATGATATGGCAATAACCAGAATGATTCAAGCTGGGGTAAAACCAATTACTTCATTGCAGTACTTATTGGAAATCCATAGAGACTGGGCACGTAGTGATAAGTACATGGAGGTGGTAAAAATTTCAAAACGTTATGGTGGGGCATACGGGCTTGGTATAGATTACATCAAGACAATGAGTGAATGGATGAAAGAGAACCCAAGCGACCACTAAAAAGATGAAGTAATAACCTTGGCCTTCTTAATTGTAAGGAGGCCTTTTATACTACCAAAAATGAAAAAAATATTTTCACTTTTTACTGTTCTTTTGGTATTGGTTGCATGTCAGCAAAAAGACACCATAGCAGCTGACCTTATAGTGACCAATGCAAAGGTCGCGGTCATGGACAGTGCAAGAACAATCACAGAGGCAATTGCCGTAAAGGATGGTAAAGTTTTATCAGTAGGTACGTCGCAAGAAATTTTGGCCTATGCAAATGATAGTACCACCGTTATAGATGCTAAAGGTAAAACCGTCATACCCGGTTTAAATGATTCCCATTTACACTTAACTCGTGGAGGACGATTCTTTAATGCGGAAGTACGTTGGGATGGTGTAAAGACCTTAAAGCGTGCGCTTGAAATGTTGAAGGAACAAGCTGCCAGAACGCCTGAAGGACAATGGGTACGTGTTATTGGTGGCTGGAGTCCCTTCCAATTTGAAGAAAAGAGACTGTTCACTATGGAAGAACTCAACGAAGCCACGGGAGATGTTCCTACCTACGTCCTTTTCCTTTATAGCCAGGGATATTTAAATCAAGCTGGTTTAAACCTTCTAGGGATTGACGAAAATACTGAAGCTCCAAAAGGTTCACGGTTCGAAAAAGGACCGGACGGAAAACTTACAGGTGTGCTGATAGCCGAACCTAACCCTACCATTTTATATGCTAGAATTGGAAGCCTTCCACCATTGACCCAAGAAGAAATGGAAAATGGCACAAAGCAATTCTATCGTGAATTGAACAGCTTTGGCATTACCAGTGGAATCGATGCAGGCGGTGGCGGACATAAATTTCCTAAAGATTATACGGGTACTAAAGCTTTGGCTGATGCTGGTGAAATGCCCATCCGTTTGTCCTACTATTTGTTTCCACAAAACAAGGGAGCAGAATACGAGGAATTTACAGAATGGATGGCAACAAATGAAGTTGGTCACAACGGCGAGATTCATTTAGACCACGGATATGAATTAGAAGGTGGCGGCGAATTTCTAGCTTGGAGTGCGGGTGATTTTGAAAACTTCCTTGCTCCACAACCGATGCTGAATAGAGATAGACCAACGTGGAGAGAAGACTTGAAACGTATTGTTCGCCTGCACGTTGATAATGGATGGCCATTTAGAATTCATGCCACGTATGGTGAGACCATTGCAAATATGTTGGATGTCTTTGAAGAAGTAAACCAAGAGACCAATGGTAAACTAGCGTCAAAAAGATGGCTTTTTGACCACGCTGAAACAGTACAAGAAAAAGACCTTGAACGAATTAAGGCATTGAATGGTGGTATTGCCATTCAAGCACGTATGGCCTATGCAGGTGAATATTTTGTAGAGCGTTACGGTGCTGAAAAAGCAAAACAAGCCCCGCCTGTTAAAAAGATGATTGAAATGGGACTTCCTGTTGGCGCAGGTACAGATGGTACACGGGTAGCAAGTTATAACCCCTGGCCAGCCTTATACTGGTTGGTAACAGGTAAAACCGTTGGCGATTTTCAACTGGCTGAAGAAGCCAATCAATTATCCCGTGAAGAAGCACTACATCTATATACGCAAGGAAGTGCCTGGGTATCAAATGAAGAAACCGTTAAAGGCACATTAGAAAACGGAATGTATGCAGATTTTGCCATGCTATCGGATGACTATTTCACCGTTCCAGAACAGCAGATTAAATCATTGAAATCGGTACTCACCATTGTGGATGGAAAAGTAGTGTATGCCGGTGGAGAATACGAGGCGATGAATCCTTCATTGCCCGAAGTAATACCTAATTGGTCTCCAGTAAAATACTTTGGAGGCTATCAATCTAAATAAATCAAATCATTTAAAAAAAGAAAAATGGAAACAGCAGTAAAAACAACATGGAACGTAGACGCAACACACTCAGAAATCAGCTTTAAGGTAAAGCATATGATGATTTCAACCGTAACAGGGCATTTCGAGAGTTTTAATGCTTCGGTAGAAACTGAAAATGACAACTTCACCAATGCAAATTTCAACTTTACGGCGCAAATTGATTCTATCAACACAAAAAATGGAGATAGAGATGGGCATCTAAAATCAGATGATTTTTTCAATGCGGCCGAATACCCAGAAATGACCTTCAAATCTAAATCTTTTGACGGTAGCACAATGGTTGGAGATTTGACCATAAGAGATGTGACCAAAGAGGTTGAATTGGATGTTGACTTCAATGGCATTGCGGTAGATCCCTACGGACAGACCAAAGCGGGATTTGAAGTAACAGGAAGTATTAATAGAAAGGATTTTAATCTTACTTGGAGTGCTGTCACTGAGGCAGGCAGTATTGTAGTGAGTGACACCGTAAAACTTATAGTAGACCTACAGTTCATTAAAGCCTAATGATAGGTTGATTGGTTTTGTATTGAAGAGGGAAGTGATTTTGGGTGACTAGAACACTTCCCTTTTTTTAAAACGATTATCCTTTTTAAGTACCACCATTATGAATGAAACGAATAACCCTGATAGTAGAAGAAGTTTTCTAAAATTAGCAGGCCTAACAGCAATTGGCGCCTCAAGTATTCCAATAGTTGGTCTTACTGGTTGTGCCCAAAAAAAAGAAGAACAAAAGACTTTGACCTCGGGTGGTTCAAGTATCGTAGTCAGAAAGAACATAGCCGATTTACCGTCAAATGACCCAGAAATTCAACTTTTCAAGGATGCGGTGAAAATTCTTCGAAAACGATCCGAGATTTCGCCCTTAGACCCTAGTGGATGGCAGGCACATTGTATGTTACATACCACCTTTTGTGCCATGAGTATTTACTCAAACCAAGTACATTACAATTGGTACGTATGGCCTTGGCATCGTCTTTACTTATGGTCCATGGAGCAGAAGCTGCAAAAAGCCGTTGGTGAACCCAAACTGGCCCTTCATTATTGGGATTGGACAAAGGATAGGAAAATACCAGGGCATTATTGGGGCGGATCGGACAATCCATTATTCAATGGAACCAGAGAAGTAGGTCCAGAAGACGAAATACCAAAGGATTTTATCAATGTAGGTGCTGCATTTAGGGCATCGGATTATAAGACTTTTGGAGGATATCCTGCAGCCAAAAAACGTGGTAACTCACAATTGGATGGCATAGCCGAGCAGACGTTCCATAATAATATCCATAATTGGATCGGGGGTCAAATGGCAACATTTACAGAGTCTGGGTTTGAACCCATTTTCTATGGCCACCACGGAAATTGTGATCGTATTTGGGATGCTTGGAGAAACTATAATACTTCTTATCAACTGCCCGATACCGAAGAATGGTTGGAGAAGAGGTTATATGCAACCGATGGCAACGGTACACCGGTAGCCTTTAAAATAAAAGAACTACTTAATACTGAGGACTTGGGATATCGGTTTGAAAATCTCGATTTCAATCCAACATTTTCCAATCCTTTGGAGCACAGCGATCAACCAATTAGACAAGAATCCGTTAGGGACTGCATTGCGCCCTTGAACCTGAAAACCTCACAAGCAGATAAAATCTATGCCGATTTAAATGATAAAGAACGCACCCATGTTATCCTGCATTTTGAACGTGCCCAAATTCCTTATCATGCGTATTGTGCCAGGGTTTATTTTGAATATGACAAAGATGGGGTAAAACAAAGCAGGTATACGGGCACCTTTACCATCTTGCCCATTCTAGATTTGGATGCCATGTTTTTACAAAACGGGGTGCACCTGCAGATTGAAATTGAAAAAGAGATTGCCGAAGCCATCAAGGCCAAAAAGGACATTCAGGTAATTTTTGAACCAACTCCACTGCCAAACAGGAATATACCAAATGAGAAATTGCGACTAGAAAACATTTCATTGAAACTAACCGTTTAGCAATGAAGAAAATCAGTCTTACTTTTTTGTTGCTTTATGTTTGTATTTTGGTATTGGCGAACAGTGTTATCAAAAATGATAACGATCAAAAAGAGTCGCTGCCTTTTCTTGGAGAGTTTTCAATTGATAAAACAACCGGGGACACACTATATTTTAAGGCACCTAAATTCAATCTTATAAATCAGGCGGGGCAAAGAGTAACTGATAAAAGATTTCAGGGTAAAATACAGGTAATCGACTTCTTTTTTACTAGCTGCCCCACCATATGCCCAGTTATGACAAATCATTTAAAAATGGTTCAAGATCATTTCTGGGAAGTGGACGAGCTAGCTATCATCTCATATTCTATTGATGCTACAAACGACACGCCAAAAGAATTAAGATCATATGCAGATTTCCATGGATTGGACACCGAAAAATGGTCATTGCTGACCGGAGATAGTGAACGCATTTTTGAACATGCAAAAGGACATAAAGTGCGCGCTTTTGATGATAGTATTGCTGACGGATTGAACCTTATTCATGACGGTACTTTTGTGCTATTGGATGAGAATAGGCATGTTAGGGGGTATTACGATGGCCTGAGCAAAAAAGACACACAACGGCTTATTAAGGATATAAATATTTTGTTAAAAGCATTATAATGAAAACAACTATACAACGACTTTTAGCTACGCACCTCTCTTTTGAAAGAACCAGTATGGGCTTATTGATTTTTAGAATCGTATTAGCTATATCGCTTTTGAATACGCACGGATTGAAAAAAATATTACATTTTGAAGAAACGTTACAACATATACCTGACCCCTTTGGCTTTGGCTCTGAATTCAGTACTTATTTTGCCATTTTTGCCAATGTGGTCTGCCCAATTTTTATAATAGCAGGTTTATTTACAAGGTTGGCCATAATACCTATATTGAGCATTACCCTCTCTGGCTTTTTTATAGTTCATTTTAACGACCCTTGGCCGGTCAAGGATGTGCCTTTAATGTACTCACTATCCTTCATGCTCTTACTATATTTAGGCCCGGGCCGTAATTCACTTGATAATAAATTCTTAAAAAAAATGAAATGAAAGCGCAAATATTCCTAATAATTTTGGCCATTGCCGCAGGGGCTGTTTTACCATTACAAGCAGGACTTAATGTACAGCTCGGAAAATCGGTACACCAACCGATCTTTGCCGCTTTTGCCTCTTTCTTGATAGGTACCGTTGGGTTATTTATTTACTTATTGATTTTAAAATTCGATTTTTCGACAATGTCGCAGACCAAATCGGTTTCCCTAGTTGTTTGGACGGCTGGGATCCTAGGTGCTTTCTACGTTGCAGCTGTAATCATCTTGGCCCCAAAATTGGGTACGGCACTCACTTTTGTTCTTGTTGTTGCCGGGCAAATGGTAGTTTCACTGGTTTTTGATCATTATGGACTGCTAGGTCTTCCTACAAAACATATCAATTGGCAACGCTTCATTGGGGTAGCTTTTTTAATAACTGGGGTATTAATGATTAGAAGATTTTAATAATGAAGTTTTGGATTTTCATAGGGCTTTTATTTTGTTTTGCTTCCTTAAATGCTCAAGACGAAAGCAATACGTATGACTTTAGTTTATTACGGCAGAATGACGAAATAAACATAGACCGAGATGCTCCGAAAAACTTTTATCAAAACATAAAAGAAATCAATTTATCAGATAAGACAATTTTGAGTTTTGGAGGAAGCTATCGTTTTCAAACAGAAGGCTTTGTAAACGAACAATTTTCCAGCGAGGAAGACCAAAATGACTTCTGGTTTTTAAACCGGTTTCAATTGTATTCCCATTTAAAGGTATCTGATAAATTTGAGTTATTTGCAGAACTAAATTCGAGTCTGATTGCAAGTAAAGAAGAGATTTCTCCTGTTGAAAAAGATGAGCTAAGTTTCAATCAATTCTTTGTACGTTATCATTTCCACCCTCGTTGGAATGTTCTGGTTGGTCGTCAAAACATGCGTTTGGGAAGCGGCCGTCTAATCGATATTAGAGAAGGGCCAAATGTGCGTTTGTCATTTGATATGGCACAACTTCAGTACAATAATTCAAAAACACGGATAACCGGATTCTACGCTGTTCCTGTGCAATTGAAAGAAGGTGTGTTTGACAATGATATGCTCGACTTTAAAGAGTCGGTATCGGCCTTGTATTGGACGCAAAATTGGAATACAAACACGAATACAGATATCTACGCCCTTTATAAAAAGGAAGAGAATAAAACTTGGAATTTAGGAACTGCCGACGACAATAGACTTTCCATAGGGTTACGTCACTTTGGAACGTGGAAAAAGTTTACTTTTAACAATGAGTTTGTGTTTCAAACGGGAAGTTTTGGAGACCAAAGTATTCGTGCTTGGACGGCTTCCTTTAATGTAGAACACCCTCTTGGTATTTTAGGTGATGATGGCATCATCGGTATCAAGACCGAAGCCATAAGTGGAGATTCAAGCAATTCTGATAGCACACTAAATACTTTTGATGGTCTTTACCCTAGAGGTGCTTATTTTGGTAGGGTTGCCCGTTTTGGACCTTCTAACCTTATTGATATTCACCCTTATATAAACACCTCTATAGGAGCTTTTTCTATAGAATTGGACTATGTGGCATTTTGGCGTTTTTCAAGGCAAGATGGGGTGTATAGTCCCCCTCTTATATTGGAATACCCATCTACTAATAATGACCGATTCATCGGTCACCAAATCGGAACCATCGGGGGAATTGAAATCAATGACTTTATTAATCTTGAATTAGAAACGAATCTAATTTTCCCAGGTAATTTCTTGTCAGAAAGTAGTTTAGATGACACTCTTTTTCATACTGTCTTAACCGCCGAAATAAAATTTTAAAATGAACTACGATACACTATCAGAGGCCGTAACAGATTTACAAAAAAGAGGATATATAGAAGACCATAATCTACAAAGTGACTGTATTGAATGTAAATCTCTTGATTATAAAATGTATATAGACCAATTTGAAATCGATGAGATGCATCGGTTTGAAGGAGCTTCTAATCCAGATGATTCCTCTATTCTATTTGCAATTTCTTCGGATTCTTTTAAGTTGAAAGGTTTACTTGTAGATGCTTACGGCGCATACGCGGACCCGTTAAATATTGAGATGATTCAAAAACTAAAATATAAAGCATTAAGCTAACCAATGGAAATAGAAATTAGAGAACGGGCAAACAAGGGTTTTGCCATAGCTCGGGAAAACAAAAAAAAAGCAGGGTTGATGAGCTATTCAATTCCTGGGAGTGATTTTATTATTATAGACCATACCGAAGTAGAACCAAAATACAATGGTAAAGGAGTAGGTGAAAAGTTGCTCTATAAGATTGTTGAAATGGCCAGGGAGAAGAACTTAAAAATTCTTCCGCTTTGTCCATTTGCAAATACAATGTTCAAAAAGCTAGATGATATTAGAGATGTATTAAAATCGTAGGACTGGAAAAGGTATAAGTATTTAAAAGGAGATTTTAAGGTAGTATGGAAACCTAAAAAATGCATGCTCGTATGTGAATATGTAAAAAGTTCTTCAGAATTTTATAATCCAAAGGGAAGACCTTGGATAAAACAGGAAAGCGCATCAATTGAAACGTTGAAATATCAAATTGATATGTATCCATCTTTGACATTGAGCTATAGACAATCCTAACATAGAGTATTATATGCAACATCACATTCTTATAAACATCTGTGCCATTTTTGGAGTAGCTACTGCGGTTATAATTATCTGTAAATTTCTAAGGATTAGATACATCATCGGATATTTAATAACAGGCATATTGCTTAGTCCTAATACAACGGGCCATTTTACAGATATAAAAGAAGTTGATGTGTATGCAGAAATTGGCATTATTTTATTGCTCTTTACCGTGGGGCTCGAATTCTCATTTACCAACTTAAAGAAAATTAAAAAATACGTTTTAGGTGGTGGTAGTGCACAAGTGTTTTTTACTATTGTATTGACCGCTGCACTTATATGGGTATTGATGAGGCCTAGTTGGCAAGAAAGTGTATTCTGGGGGTTTTTATACGCATTGAGCAGCACCGCAATCGTAGTCAAAACGCTTCAAGATAGCAACAAAATTGCAACACCCCACGGTAAATTCATTTTAGCGGTATTACTTTTTCAAGATATAATGATTGTGCCATTAATGCTTTTTACGCCCATATTGGCAGGCGTTGGTGACAATCCGTTAACTGCCTTACTTTGGCTTTTAGGTAAGTTAGTACTTATGGGCGGTATTTCGTATTTATTAGCCAGATACATAATTCCATTTTTCTTAAAAGTGGTCATGAAAATACAAAGTCAAGAAGTGTTTTTGATTGCCACTGTATTTATCGTAACAGGTATCGCTTTACTAACTGAAGAGCTTGGACTTTCTTTAGCATTGGGTGCATTTATCGCAGGATTGATTATTGCAGAGACAGAGTATAACCACATGGCCATTTCCTGTTTCCTCCCTTTTCGCTATGTTTTTATGTCTTTCTTTTTTATATCAATGGGAATGCTCTTAAACTACGAAATTTTTATAACCGATTTTCATTGGATTCTATTCTGGACGGTCTTTGCATTTGCGGTTAAAGCAATTGCAGGAATACTCGCAGTGCGCGTAATGAAACTAGACTGGAAAACAGCTTTGGCAGTTGGATTTTCAATCGCCCAAATTGGAGAGTTCTCTTTTGTTTTGGCTCAAAGCGGACTCAAATATGAATTGATCTCCGACACCAACTATCAAATATTTTTAGCGGTATCCATCATATTAATGTCAGTTACCCCATTTGTTGTAAGCAATGCCGAAAAAATACAGCCAAAAATTTTAAAACGTATAAAGAAAAATGACTGAACCAAGATTACAATTGTATGGTACAGGTTGGTGCTTGAAGTCTACTGCCCTAAGAAATTATTTGCAGTCAAAATGGATAGCGTTTGATGATTTCAACGTTGAAAATGATGCAGATGCAGAGTTGCGTGTGCGAGCATTGTATAATGGGGAGCTTAAATTTCCAACGGTCATAAAAGGCAAAAATCATCTTAAAAATCCAACCATTTCAGAACTAAATGCTTTTATTAAAAAGTGAATTGAAAAAATTTGAATAGTGCTACAATGACAGACCCACGATTTCCTATATTGACCCAAAAGCAAATCAATGTTCTAAAGGAATATGGAACAATTGAAACCTTTGAAGAATCAACACTTGTGTTCCAAGTTGGCGATAATTCCTATGACTTTTTTGTAGTGTTGAGCGGAGAAGTCTGCGTAAAAGATGAAGGCTATAATGAAAAAGTCATTGTTACTCACGGTTTAAATGAATTTACTGGAGATAACAGTATGCTTTCAAGTAGAAAAGCACAATTCAATGCATATGCTTCTAAAGGTTCAACACTTCTGCGTATAAAACCCGACAAATTACAACACCTAATTTCTAAGCATAGTGATATTAGTGATTTGCTTTTGAGTGCTTTTTTGCAAAGACAAGAAACAATGCTCAATGAATTTAGCGGTGGAATAAAACTGATTGGCTCCCAATCTTCCAAAGAAACGTATGCACTTCGTGATTTTATGGAGAAAAATCACATTTGGCATACCTTTTTAAATATCGATATTTCAGAAGAAGCACTGCAACTATTAGATAGTTTTAGCATTAAGGAAGATGAACTACCCATATTATTAAATCCTGCTGGAGAGGTTTGCAGAAAACCAACTATTCTGGAACTTGCAAAACAAGCGGGCGTATTGATGGAGTTTGGAGATGACCTTTATGATGTATTGATCGTGGGGGCTGGCCCAGCAGGATTGGCGGCAAGTGTTTATGCCGCATCAGAAGGCTTAACTGTAGTCACTATAGACGGGAATGCCCCTGGAGGACAGGCTGGAAAAAGTTCAAAAATTGAAAATTATTTAGGATTTCCAACAGGCATTTCAGGTAATGACCTCGCCAATAAAGCATACATACAAGCCCAAAAATTTGGATGTAATATTTCCATTCCGTACAGAGCGGAAAAGTTAGAGTACAATGGAGATTACTTTACACTCTATGCATCTAATGGAAAGCAAATAAAAGCCAAATCGGTCATAGCCGCTACTGGTGCGAACTACCGTCAATTACCAATAGGTAATATTGAAAAATTTGAAGGAAGTGGTGTTTTTTATTCAGCTACGGGAATGAATGCGGTTTCTTGTAAAAATGAACTAATTGGTGTTATAGGTGGCGGTAACTCAGCAGGTCAAGCAGCATTGTTCTTGGCTGAACACGCTAAGGAGGTTCATATCGTAATACGCGGAAATGATTTAGGGACTAAAATGAGTGATTATCTGGTACAAAGAATTATTGCTGCTCCCAATATCACTTTGCACAAAGAAACAAATGTTGTCGACCTAATTGGAACACATCACTTGGAATCGGTTGTTTTAAACACCAAAGGAACAAAGCAAACCTTAGGCATCTCTAACCTGTTTACCTTCATTGGGGCCAAACCCTGTTCAGAATGGTTGAGTGGAATTATTTCTACCGACCCAAAAGGGTTCATTTATACAGGACCGGATGTTGCCGATAATGCGATGATACAATGCCCCATTTTTGAAAATAGAAAGCCTCAATCATTAGAAACGAGCATACCGGGATTTTTTGCTGTAGGAGATGTGAGAAAAGGCTCTGTAAAACGAGTTGCCTCTGCCGTTGGTGAAGGGTCAATGGCCATAAGCCAGATACACCAATATTTGGCTGAAACTAAAGTCAGTAGTTAGGTAGGTATGGAAGATTCAAAAACATACTGCGAACACCTGACCGATGTGGATTTTAAAACCACGAAAAAGAAAGTTTGTGAAGAATGCGTAAAAATAGATGGCAAATGGAACCACTTGCGGTTATGTCAAGCCTGTGGTGTAGTGCTATGCTGCAATTCATCACCAAACAAACACGCACAAAAGCATTATGAAGAAACTGGTCATCCAGTGGTGACATCCATTCTCCCAAAGCCGTGGTCCAAATTTGCTTGGTGTTACCAAGATGAGATGAAAAGATCTTTAAAGTAAAAATAGGATGATACAAATAATAACAACTGGTGGTACTATTTAAGGTTTGGAGTATGACAATGAGAATAAAGCATCGTCAAGTACTACTGTATCTATTTCCGAATTACTTGAGAACTATTTTATTCAGAATGTCTTTTCAAAAGACAGTAGGTTCATCACAGATTATGACCTAAACGCTATTGCTCAGATTATTGAAAATTCTCCAAATGAGGACATATTAATTACACACGGTACAATTACTGAGCATCCCCCAAATTTTTAGGACAGGTTTTGCTCTAAATATAAGTTCCGGTTATTAATCATTATGCTACTTTCTCTGTTCTTTCAAATACCTCCTAAAAGGTATTTGATTGTCCATTCCCAAAAGACAATACAGAAATTGATATATAGACTGTAGCTGGGCTTCATAAATGGAATTATATCCTAAAAATTTATTGATTTGTGGATATTGTACGGTGGCGTACAGAGTTAGGCAATATTTCGTATTAATTTTACTTAAAATAAAATTTTATTAGTACTAATTATAATGAAGTTATTCCGTGTTTTACTAGTCATTTTATCGGTCAATATTTTAATCTACACACTTTATACTGGAACGAGCCATGGCTGGAACCTGTTATCAATTTTTGTTAAAGATATTTCAGAATTTACCTGGCCTGGGCAATTCAATACAGATTTCACAAGCTTTTTGTTGTTGTCAGGATTATGGACCATGTGGCGCCAGAAGTTTTCTGCTGCCAGTGTAGTATTGGGATTGGTTGCATTTGTTGGTGGAATAATATTTTTAGCTCCCTATCTTTTATACCTATCCTTTAAAAACGACGGCGATATTGGGGCAGTATTGTTGGGAAAACACTTTAAGTCTTAAGCTAAGATATTTTATGACTTCTCAATCTTCTGGAACAGATGTGTAAACGATTTTAACTGTAATCAAAACAGAGTACTTGTAAATGGATAAAATTATTAAAAGCAAAGTCAAGGTAAGGTTTCAAGATTGTGATCCATTTAATCACCTCAACAATTCCAAGTACCTTGATTATTTTATGAATGCAAGAGAAGATCAGGTACTGGAATGTTACGACCTTAATGTTTACGAACATTTTATAACCACCAAAAAGAACTGGGTCGTTGCTAACAATCAAATTGCCTATATCAAACCTGCATTTTTAATGGAGGAACTGATTATACAATCCCAAATTTTCAAATGCACTAACAGTACATTGTCGGTTGAAATGAAAATGTGGGATGCCCATGAAAAAGAGTTAAAAGCGATTTACTGGGTAAAGTTTGTATATTTTGATAGTGTAACCAAAAAAAGAACGCAACATTCTCATGAATTGATGGAATTGTTTTCAAATGTTGAAAATCATATTGATCAATCGATTTTTGAAGAAAGGGTGAATTATTTATTAATATCGGAGCTTTAATCTTTTTTATTCAGAAGAGTACTTTTAAATGAGGTTTTGGGGACATGATTTGTCTATCAATAGTCATTTATGAAAACTTATCATGTAATGATCCTGGTCATTCATAATTATAGTTCACGTTGATTTATTATATAGTTTTTCAAATAAGCTAAAAAAGAGTTTCCATCGCCCTATCCACCTCCTCAGTATCTAGTTGTTTCAATTAAACTTGAGCGATAGCTAAGTTTTTATGACCCAACGATTTACTAATAATATAAATGGGAATACCTTTTTGTTTAAGCCTATTGGCAAAACTATGGCACGCAACATAACTGGAAATGCTCTTTTGGTTGTTTACTATTTTAGCAAATTCTTTTAAGTTCCAGTAATACTTCTGAAGCGTCTTTTTCATTCTGTTTTCGATTTGAACAGGAGATAGAATCTTTATCCTATTTTACGGGTTGAGATATTAGATTCTAAGGAAATTAATCATTCATAAAATGAAATTATTTCACTTTTAAAAGACCCTCTGATTATTCATTTTTATTAGGAATGATATTTCTATTTAATTGGTTTCAATACATTGTTTTAATTTATTTGTAATTTCTGATTCTATGTATAGATAGGTCGAATATTCGACCTAATCAGCACTTTTTGAACATAAAAAAAGCCTTTCGAGAAATCGAAAGGCCTTTTCTCACTGGGCTACTCCTCTTGGGCTCGAACCAGGGACCCTCTGATTAATAGGTATTAGAGTTTTGTTGGGATAAAAGATGATTTAGAGATTTCCTTTGAAAACAGATGGAAATTAAGAAACCACCATTGCATTGACTTCATCTAAAACTTCATTATCAAAATCCCTAAGATAGACTTGGGTGGTTTTGAGGGAACTATGTCCTAGAGCTTCACTGATGAGTTCCGTTGAAATCCCCATATACTTTGCGATGGTCGCCCATGTGTGACGGATATAATAGGTGGTAAACGTTCCCTCAATCCCTGCATCTTTAGCGATGATTTTCAATCGCTCGTTCATTCTCCTTCTTTGAGACTTATATTTTTGGTAATGCTCTGTACTTCCATCATAATTTGTAGGGAAGAGATACTCTTTTTGTTGTTTGCCAACCAAGTAATAATCCAGTATTTCTCTAAGTTCAGGTACGATTTTAATCGCTAAGGGTTTGTCCGATTTGCTTCTTCCATAATAAAGATGGGTCTGGGTAATGTGTTCGACTTTGACTTGAACAAGGTCAATAAAGTTCATACCCCTGCAATAGAACATTACCATGGTATAGTTCTTTGCATGCCATAGGATGGATTCTTTTGGGTATTCTAAGTTCCTGATATTGTTGATGTCTTCCTTGGTTCTTGACCTTTTTTTCGAACGTCCTGCTGTAGGTGTTTTATAGGTCTCAAAAGGATTTTTCAATGGGACGAACTGGTCTTCTTCAATTGCAGAATTATATATCGCTCTTATTGCCCTTAAATGAATGCCTATAGTAGTTTTACTATTGCCCTTACCCAAGTAAAAAGCTTCAATATTTCGTAAAAATGAAACCGTTATGTCGTAAAGTTTTACAGTTTCTCCTTTATTGAATTTTTCGGCTGCGAGTACCCCAGTTTCATACCATCTTGCAGTCCCTGGTTTATCGGCACTTCTTTTTCTATTTATGATAACCTCTCCCCATTCACGAAGGGTTATATTATTTTCAACTTTTTTTTTAATTTCAGAAGTGATATTGTCGTCCCATCGATTCTTTATCAATTCTATTAATCCATTAACATCCAATAGCTGAATGCTACTTCCAAGTTCTCTTAAAAGATATTTTGCCTGGAACAATTTATCTTCAAGTTCCATATCAATTTCTTCACATTTATGGTTCTTGTTACAGGCTACGGATTTTCTTAATTTGCAATTGGATTCATCCCATCCTAAAATAGAAGTAGAATAACCTAGACTGATAAATCTTGTTTTTTTATGGTAAATACTCAAGGAAATGGGGTAGGTTCCATCACCCTTTTTAGAGTTTTTTCTGGTATCTAATATGAGACTAATTTTAGCCATTTTTATCCGCTTTTTCCTTTAAGTTACGAATAAAAATTGCAAACTTTTTGCGATCTTTTTCTTAAAACGGTATGATATCAAATAACATCAAAGTTTATTAAAACGCTACAAATCAATATGTTAAATGATTTTTGATTTAAAAAAATAGAGGAATTAAAAGGCTGTCACGCAGGGGGTCGCGGGTTCGAGTCCCGTCCAGACCGCTAGAAATTGTTCAAAATTTTACAAAAAGCCTGTAAATCAATGATTTACAGGCTTTTTCATTTTATATAATATCAAAAGTCACCATATAATATCATATAAAAAGTGCGGAAATCGGTGCGTATTTTACCCCTCCAAAAACCCACACCTAAATCACTGTAATTGACTGTTAAAGAATACTTTACAAAGAAATTTTAACATTTGTTTTTCGTACCTTCTGGTGAGGATTTAAAACCCGCACCTATGTATGGAAAGATGAACATCCTTTTTTACCCGAAAAAATCTGAAAGAAATGATGACGGAATGGTCATGATTTATGTCCGTATAACCATTAATGGTAAGCGTGGTGAGTTCAGTTTAGGTCGTCGCATAGATGAACAACGGTGGGATTCACGTGGCGGAAAGTTAAGGGGAACAACTACCGAGGTATCAAATTTCAATCGATTTCTGGATAATGTCAAGAATAGGCTCTACGACATTTACGATTCGTTGCTAAAAGAACGAGAGCATATTTCAGCTGCTATCATAAAGAATATTTATCTGGGGAAAGAGGGTAAAGAGTATATGCTTCTTGAAATCTTTCAAGAGCATAATGATGAAATTGAAAGTCTATTAGGTAAAGGTTTTACCAAAGGGACGTTACAACGCTATATGGCAGCTTATAAGCACGTCTCGGCCTACATCATACAAAACTACCATAGAAATGATATTCCAGTTCGTAGGGTCGACCATAAGTTTATTACTGGATTAGAATTCTTTTTGAAGTCTCAACGAAACTGTGAGCATAACACCGCCATAAAATATGTGGTGAACTTCAAAAAGATTATGAGGATTGCACTAGCTAATGAATGGATCATCAAAGACCCCTTCTTTCATTGGAAAGCGTCTTGGAAAACAAAGGAAAAGCAATATCTGACCCAAGCCGAATTGGACACACTTCGAGAGAAGAAATCCTTTTTACCACGTCTTGATTTGGTAAGGGATGTTTTTGTTTTCTGCTGTTATACAGGTCTAGCCTATTCGGATGTACAACAACTGAAACATGAACATATCATAATTGGGGTCAATGGGGATAGATGGATTAAAATGCCTAGAAAAAAAACTAAAACTATAAGTAGTATACCATTGTTGGCTCCAGCAGAAGAAATTATTCTTAAGTATAGTAACTATCCTTATGTATTAGATGGAAAAGGCGTTTTGCCAGTATTGACCAATCAAAAATCCAATGCCTACCTAAAGGAGATTGCCGATGTCTGTGGAATTAATAAAAATCTCACTACACATTTAGCACGGCATACATTTGCAACTACAGTGACGTTGTCAAATGGAGTATCAATTTCGACAGTCAGTAAAATGTTGGGACATCGTTCTTTAAAGACAACTCAGATTTACGCGAAAGTTCTTGATAGCAAAATTGCGGAGGAAATGGAGCGACTAAAAGAAAAGATAAAACCAGCTGAAATTTCCAATCCAAAAGACGAAGGTTGCATTGAAAGCTAGAATTGTCCCAAATTCTTACCCCTAACTTTTGCACATGGTTCCTGTTCGATTTTTTTAGTATTCAGGAAGATAAGCGTAAAGAAAAAATCGGATTGGGTGCAAACCTACTATATACCAAAGGTATTCGAAACAGCGACTGCAAAGAAGCGGTTTTGAATAGCAAGAGGGTAGCGCGCGCTAAAGCGACGCTAGGACAACACATTTTTCCTCCAAACCCTTATTTCAAAGAAGGTTAGAAGTGAAATTATAAATATGTAAATCTTAGAAGTTTGGCGCAAAACCCCTTAAATCTCCTATAAAAACTGTAAAAGTTTGGAGCAAACCCTTCATCCATCTATAGGTCTCACCTTACCTCACTCAGTAGTATTAATTCCTGGTAAGACTTGGGGCTTGCAGCGTGAAACTTTGTTTCACTCGCTTTTTCATTTCTTGGTGCTAAGTGATTTCCTAATGCTTCATTTTCTTTTGCAACCATCGGGAGCAAAAGCAAGATTGTCATGACAATGACACATCTTGAATTAAACGAAATTAAAATTTCATTTAATGTTATAGATCTATTCCATATCTAGTAATTCCACCCCCTCCAATAGGTTTGAAAATACCTTTTGCAACTAGGTCTTACAAATCCCTGGTGGCTGTTGCTTTGGATGTTTTTGCAAGTGAAACATATTTTCGGGCCTTCATTCCACCCTCAAAACCTAGATGACCTTCCTCTAACATTCTACAAACCACTTTTTTGTTTATTAATTAAACTTTAATGCTGGTAAAATAGCTTCTTACTTCCTGATACATATCTTTTTATGAATGATAGGCAATTTTAAAACAGAACTGGTCCAAGTAAAATAACTAGTAGATCATAATTTTAAAACTAATTAAATAGTTATATTATTAATGAATTAGTTGTATAACTAATTCATTAATAATATATTTAGCATATAAAAAGAATAATAATGGAAAAATTGGCTAAACGAGAAGAGCAAATAATGCAGGCTTTTTGGAAGTTGAACAAGGCATTTGTCAAGGAGGTAGTCCAAGAACTTCCTGACCCTAAACCGCACTACAATTCAGTGGCTACCATGGTCCGAATTTTAGAGGAGAAAGGGTTTTTAAACCACAAAGCTTATGGTAAGACGTTTCAATATTACCCAGTTGTTTCCGAAGAGACCTATAAAAATTCGTTGGTAAATTCTGTGGTGGACAAGTACTTTGATAAATCGTATTCTAAAATGATTGCCCATTTTGCTGAAAACGAGAAAATCTCTGAAAAAGATCTAAAACGCATACTTCAACTAATTAAATCTAAAAAGTAAATGATTAATTTTTTGTTGCACACCTCTTTGCTACTTTCTTTAAGTTACTTCATTTACAAGTTGTTTCTGCAGAAAGAAACCTTTTTCAAATTGAATAGATATGTACTCTTGACGATGGTATTGTTTTCTATCACATTCCCATTTGCCGAGGTGCCGGCAAGCTGGTCTTTTAGAAGTGGTTCCCAAAATTTGGTAGAGTTCATCACACCAGAAGGACTCTTTCACGAAGTTAAATCTCAAGAAGGCACCAATATTACATTATCTGGTAATGAGGTTACAAGTAAGCCACTAATTGAGAATAAAAATGAGGTTCCTTTTATTTTAATATTTTATTGGATTTATTTTGCAGGAGTAGCGGTTTTTTTCATCACTTTTTTAGTGCAATTAATTCAATTGCGATTAAATTCAAAAAAGTTGGAGTTCATCCAAGATGGTCCATTTCGCATTTATGAACTTATAGGGAACGTTCCTCCTTTTTCCTTTTTTAATTCTATTTACATAAATCCTTCTCATTACAACTATGAAACCTATCAGCAGATTCTTGAGCATGAGAAGTTCCATATCCAAAGCAGGCACTATGTTGACAAACTTGTTGCTGAGAGTTTGCTCATATTTTTTTGGTTTTGGCCATTTTCTTGGTTGCTGAGAAAGGCAATTCACAATAATCTTGAATTTCAGACCGACGACGCCATGCTTGAAAACGGCGCTGAACAAGAATCTTATGAAATGAGTTTACTCAAAGTATCAGTGAACCAACAGCCGTTAAGCTTTACCAATAACTATAACCAAACCATTTTAGAGAGGAGAATTCGAATGATGAACACTAAAAAATCTTCCATGAAATCCATTTGGAAGTATTTAATGTTACTTCCCATTTTCAGTTTAGCCCTATCATTCAATGGCACCAATAAAGGAGGGGATGACATTTTGCTAGAGGATAACTATACCTATCGCTATGACCACATTGAGGAAATACTTGTAGAAGGTTCATTTAAAACTCAAAGTGATGATAACACCTTGATACTGGCTAACATCACCGGCAAAATCACTATCGAAGGGCACAAGGAAAATACTATTGAAATTTCGGCTATAAAAACTATAAATGCTCCTTCTGAGGCACAGATTAATAAAGGTGTGAAGGAGATTAAATTGGGAAGGAATACCGGCGAAAAATCATTCGCGCTCTACCTTGATTCCCCATATTCAAAGTTTAATACCGAAACAAATGAGTTTAGCTATAGTGAGAATTGTAACGGCCAACCCTGCTTTGACTATAGATTTAGTATGGACTATACCATAAAAATTCCTGAAAACACCAATGTCATCGTGCAGAATGTAAATGGTGGAGACATTTCTATAAGCGGTCTTTCAGGAAAGTGGATAACCGCAAAACATATCACTGGTTCTATCACTATGGAAAATGTAAGTGGAGAAACGAAGGCCGAAACCATAAGTGGTAGTATTAAGGCGATTTACAATAAGGTACCCACAGGAAACTCATCTTATAAAACGGTTAGCGGCTTTATTGAAGCTACCTACCCTGAAGATTTTTCTGGAACGGTTTTTCAAAGAGCTGGGGACGGCTCCTTCACCTCTGATTTTGAGGTTGACTCTAAATACAAAAAGAACGGTCGCATGCGAAAGTCTTTTCAAATTGGCTCAAGTGCTGCTGAGTTTAGATTTGAAACCACGAGCGGTGATATCCTCCTAAAATCCAAACGTAAATAATGAAAATCTTAAGCTTTCTACTTTTCATGGCAGTCTTCGCCTTAAATGCACATAATGGAAAAATTGCGTATGCATACCCCTGTGAAAGTAAGTCGATTGATGCAAGAGATTCGGATTGGCAGAGTGAGGAATGGATTTCCATTGAGAAGAATTTTGGAAACCCTTTGAAGGGAATTCAAGACCTTTCAGCGCGCTATAAAGTGGCCTACAACCCATCTGAAAACGTATTGTTCTTTCTAACCGAAATTAATGACGACCGATTTCTGGAAGGTGATTATTATGAATTTTACATCAATGGCATTCACCATAAAAATACTGGAGGCGTAGCCTCTTTAATTTTCAAGAACAAAAAGATGCAGCTTCGCATACACGAAGAGATCAAAGACCCAATTCACAGCCCAATATCAGAAGAAGATATTGCCTACAAAACTAGAAGAACAGGACAAAAGTGGGTCATTGAAGTGCAAGTAAAGCTTGACGGAATGATTACAGACTATAAAACCATTGGTATTGACCATTTTATAGTGGATGTCGATAGCCCCAATGGTGACAAAACTTATCTCAATTGGGGTATCGGATATAATGGATTCTGGAAAGAATATAATTCTGGCCAGTTGGGCGATGTCGTCTTATTGCCAAAAAGACCAGGCTTTGGGAGTGTTTCTGGAAGAATCAAGTGGAAAGATAGTTTGGAGCAAACCCAAAAGACAATTCGCATCACCCATAAAGATAGAAGTCATTTTTGGGTAGAAACACCTTTGGATTCATTGGGAAATTTTCAATTAGAACTCCCAAAAGGGGATTATTATATATCGCCTTCATATGAGCTTACGAATCCATTTGTAGGTGATGGATATGGTAATCAGCTTCGAATTGATATGAACTTTAGAAAGCATTTTACAGTATCGGAAGCTTCAAAATCGCTGGAAGACATCACTTTTCCAGTATATGAAGAACTCAATTATTTATATGGTAAAACGGGATTCATAGACCGCTTATCATCTACTTCTGTTGAACAGTTGGATGCTTTCATCCGAACCCAAATGATGTACTATAATGTTCCTGGGGCTTCTGTGGCAGTCATTAAAAACGGTGAGCTCGTATATGATAAGGTTTTTGGGGTTCGAAGCACACTTAATAAAATGCCCATTACCAAGAACACCCATTTTCAAGCTGCCTCGGTTACAAAAAGTGTTTTTGCCTTCATTGTAAATAGGTTGGTTGATCGAGGGGAATTTAATTTAGATACGCCCCTGCATACATTGCTAGAGTTTGAGAACTACTCAGAGGACAATCGCTACAAAAAAATAACAGCACGAATGGTTTTGAACCATACCTCAGGAATGCCCAATTGGGCCTTTGGTGGACCAGGTGGCCATACAAATGAAATCAAAGGTGAACTACTTTTTGAACCAGGTTTGAAATTCAGTTATTCAGGTGAAGCTTTTGAGTATTTGGCCAGGGTACTGGAAAAAGTGACTGAAAAAAATTTAAACCAATTGCTCAAAGAAGAGGTGATAGATGCATTGAACATTCCTGAGCTTTATTTTGTTGGAAATGAGAATTTGGAAATGGCTCAAGGACATCTTCAATCCAACCCCACGTATTGGGGAGGGTATGCAACCGAACCAGGGGTAGCGCACAGTATGCTGACAAACGCGTCAAATTTTGCACATTTTGTAAAGGCACTGATACACAAAAAGGGACTTTCATCTGAACGTTATGGAGCTATGTTCAATCAAGACCTTCTTGCCCCTGGTTTTCCTACTTCCCCAGAAAATAATTACTGGAACTTGGGTATGGGTCTTGGCTTTTTTGTTCAAGAAACAGTTGTAGGTAAAGCAGTTATGCATGGTGGTAGTAATTATGATTTCCAAAGTGAATTCGTGTTGTATTCGGAGTCAAAAAATGGGTTTGTAATATTCACTAACTCCAACACAGGCCATAAACTAGGTCAAGCTTTGGGCAAGTATCTCTTCTACGGGGGTGTAAAAAAATAATATGGGCACGATTAATAAAAATAATAGAGTACGCAATTTTCGGTTGACCATAATTTTGGTGTGTATTTGCAGTTTGAGTTTGTTTGCCCAGACTAATGTCACCTTCAATCTTAAAAAGTCCGAGGGCTCCAACTATAAATATGTGGGGATTCGGGGGGATAAACAACCCTTGAGTTGGGAAACCTCAGTTCAAATGAAAAAAGTTGGAGATGGTTATACTGCAAATGTGAGCTTTGACACGAGTATTGAAAACATCCAGTTCAAGTATGTACTTTATGATTCTGATAAAAAAGTTCAATGGGAAGCGCTTACAAACCGTGTTTTAAAAATAGATAGTAAGAATAAAATCATTCTAAACCACCAGTGGAACACGGAGGAAGCGGTAGATATTTCCACATTGAAAAAGATAACTTCTGATGACCTTTTGAAAGACTTTGAGCTTATCAAGACTATGGTTTTGGAAGTCCACCCCGGTACCTATAGATATAATTCCAAGGAAAGCATTACAGCAAAACTTGAAAAGCTCAAGCAAACATTTCAGACTGATTTGTCTTATGGTGAAGCTTATCTTGCAATTTCCAAGTTGCTCGGTAGTGTACAATGCGACCATACATTTGCTTCATTCTACAATCAAGGGCCTATACTAAAAACAGTCATTCACAATCAAAGGAACAAATTACCCTTTACATTTTCTTGGGTTGGCGATAAGATGATAGTTGTTTATGATGTTTCAAGCAAAAACCTTCAGAGAGGTACAGAAATAATCAGCATTAACGGGGTATCAACAAAAGAGGTTCTAGAAAGATTAAAGCCTTATGTCAAAGCCGATGGCGCAACTGATAAGAGTAGGGTAAAGCAATTGGAGGTCAAGGGATATCCCTATCGATACAATGGGTTTGATGTATTTCACCCTTTGGTTTACCAAGTCGAGGATAAATTCACTTTAGAAGTAAAAACTCCTACGGGTAAGGAGCATACAATTCAAGTAGCTGCGCTTACCCTTGAAGAAAGAACGGAAAAATTAAAGGACAACTTTTCTGACTTCGCCTTTACCAAAGAAAAACTCTGGGGATATGAAAAGCTAAAAAATAACATTGGTTTATTAAAAGCGGGGACGTTTGATGATTATGGAATGGATAGGGATTGGCGGAAGTATTTTTCTTCAACGTTCAAACAGATAAGGTCTGATGGCATTGAACATCTTATAGTCGATTTACGGGAGAATCAAGGCGGCTTCGATGAAATAGGTCTAGGGTTGATGCAACACCTCATAAAGAAACCGGGTAAAGTAGAAGATTTTATCAGTAAATCACGGTACAAGAACTTTCCTGAATCATTGAAACCTTATGCCAAGTCTTGGGGCGAACCCTGGTTTCATTCCTTGAAGGTGGTTTCTGAAAAGGATGAAAATGGATATTACTCGTTACCAGAAGAAAAAGCAGTTGTAGTAAAACCTGCAAAGAATGCTTTCAAGGGAGATGTATATTTTTTGGTTGGTCCAGCAAACGTTTCCATGGCCTTTTATATAGCTAACGCAACTAAAAAATACAATATTGGTACCTTAGTTGGTGAAGAGACCGGTGGCAATCAAAGAGGTATCAATGGGGGGCAAATTTTGTTTTTGCGATTACCAAATTCAGAAATTGAAATTGACTTTCCTGTGGAGGGTAGTTTTTCCAGAAAAAGAGATTTACCCAATAAGGGAATCCTTCCCGATGTTAAGATTGCAACCTCCCTCGATTATATCAAATCAGGTAGAGATGCACAACTTTTAGCGGCCTTGCAGCTCATAAAAAGTAATGGCAACGAATAATCCAAGAAGGTGCTGCTAATAATTGGATGGTTGGTTGAATTGACCTTGGAAGACTTTGGTAAAATAAAAATCCATTCAATACTATGCTAAACTTTTTTAAAAGGAAAAGAAGGGAAATCGTTTCTTCCAATTCTTTTTGGAAATACTTTAAATATGCACTTGGTGAAATTGTACTTATTGTAATCGGGGTGTTGGTGGCAGTTTCCATCGATAATTGGAATACCAGCGGTATCAAGGAAAAACAGTTGAATGAGATAATTCTAAAAATGAAGAGTGATTTTCAAGAAGATGAGAAATCACTACAATTTATCAGAGAGCACTACATGACAAGAAAACCCTTATTTGACAGCATAATTGATAGTAGATATAGTGTAAATGCCATAGCAAAATGTAAGGAATGCCATTTTTTAATCAGTGGTCATTTGCTTTTTAGGCCCAATGTAGAGGGATTCAGTTCTGTTAAAAGGTATGTTCAAGGAGAAGACATTGAAAACCAAAAACTTCTGTCTTTTATTCAGTCTTACACGATTTTACTGGATGAGCTTCAGTTAATGAAATCAAATATTATTAACGATGTAAACGGCAATTTGATACAATGGAGAGATTCGTATGATTGGTTTACCCCATTCTTCCAAGGTAAGGACAATGATGACTATTATAACTATCAAACCAATACTTACGAGTACCGCAATAAAGTAGCGTATCATTATGCGCTGGTTTATGAAAACTATCTGCCTGCGCTCCAACGCATCAGGGATCTTCAAAATCAATTTTTAAACCCATAAAGAAATGCGCATAAAAAAAATCATAATTACAACGATAATACTTTTAGTATTGCTTCTAGCTGGAGGTGTTTCCTTCTTACTTTATGAGACTAAAGACGAAATTAAAGCAGACTTTGCAAGTATTGACAAGCACCTTCTATCATTCTACAACAAAAAGCGTACAGCTGGTTTTGCAGTAGCGGTTTTTGATGCCGACACCGTATATTTTAAAAAGGGTTATGGCTTTGCCGATGTTGATTCACAGAAACCTTATACTACATCAACGCAACAATATGTTGCCTCTATTTCTAAAACATTGATTGGTATTTCTTTGGTAAAAGCTGCTGAATTAGGGATACTTGAACTAGACGCTCCCATCAATAATTATCTATCATTTGAGGTCACCAACCCTAATTTTAAAGAAACTGACATTACCTTGAGACAATTGGCTACACACGCATCTTCCTTAGATTATAATGAAGCTGTTGTTGAATCCCTGTACGTTACCGATTCACTTAAAGATGCGTCTTTAACCCCAATTATGAAGGACTACTTTGAGCACAAGAAATATGGAAAAGTCTCCTTTGGGAACTATATGCCTGGAAATCGATTTAACTATTCTAACATCGGAGCAAGCTTGGCAGCTTATATCATTGAAAAGCAATCAGGACTCACCTTTAATGAATTTACTAAAAAATACATCTTTGAACCATTAGACTTGGGTAGCAGCACTTGGTTTGAATCAGAAACAGACCCCGCAAACTTTACTTCATACTACGAATCTACAGGTAAAGATGAAATAAAAGAGGTGTCCACTGAAGGTGTTAAGATGTATCCGTCAAGAGATTTAATTACCAATATTGATGATCTTACTACTTTTTGCCAAGCCATACTCAAAAAAGACGAGGTTTTATTGGCTAAATCCTCCTTCGACAATTTACTTGAAGTACAATTGGATGGAAAGGTTCAAAACGAAGTAATCGATAATAGTGGTCTTTTCTTTATGATTGATAGAAATCAATATGGTGTGCCTTATTCACTTACCGGCATGAACGGAGGTGACAACTGCATCAACACCATGATGTGGTTTGACCAAAAAACGGGACTAGGTTATATTTTCCTTGGTAATACAGGACAAAGTGAATTTAATCGTATAAACCATATTTGGTTGTTTAGGAGTCTAGTTAGCTTGGGTGATCATATCGCTTTTAAAAGTGATCAGGGCTCTTTTAGTAATAGATGGCACAATTGGTCTAGCCGCATCAGGGGAGTGTTTTAATATTCCTATCTTTTTTGAACCATAAATTTCGAATCAAATCATTGCGAACATAGAAACCTTGAATATAGTCCTCATCTGCACGTTTAAATTCGATACTGCCCATAAACCATTGGTCTCCCTGAAAAACTTCGTCCTTGATATAATTGAATGTAATACCCTTAATTTTCTCATTTGAGGCAATCAATGAGTTTTCTGAAATAGTGAACGAATAGTCAATTCCTAAAGCATCACATATATAATTTCCTTCATATACTTGCAGTTCCTCATGGCTAGGTGTTTTGGGTGTATATTTTACAAAATCAAACGGGTTAGCATCTCCATAAAAGTATTGCATGGTTATTCTTTCATCAGTTTCGTTGAAAGTCAAATAGATCTTATCATCGAAGTCTGTTTTTAATTGGAAACGATCTTTGCTTAACGGTATTAAAGCAGAGCTGTTTCCGTTGGAACGGATGTAGCGTAAGGTATCATTTTCAATTCGTATTTCTCGCGAAAGTTCACCAAGTGCATCCCAATACATCCCTTCATATTTTTTGTGATAACTTGTATCAATTGGGAATGTTTTTAACGTTGTATAATCAGTTGTCGTTGGCTCAGTGAATACGTCCCCTAAAATAGCATGGGCAGAAAGCATCCCAATATATCCATTATACCCTTCTCCGTTGTTGCTGAGTGTTATGGTCGTAAACCTTTCTGAGGGAAAGTTAAAAATGGCACTTGCAAAGCCGTCAATTCCTCCTGTTGACATTGCAGTGTTGATACCTCGCTCTTTGTGCACGTATTTTTGGCCGTAAGTCAATCTTCCTGCGGGTACATCATACGTTTTTCCATTATCCAATTCTACATAACTGTTGAATTTCTGTATGGTTTTAGTCATGCTAGAATTTGGTTTTAAAAGATTTTGTTCCCATTTGACCATATCAGAAATTGATGAAACAACATTTATACTGGCATAGGTTTCTTTCTTTGAGGGAATGGTGGTTATGGCACCATTCTCTTCATTTCGGTAAGATTTGGCCATCTGTGGATTGTCTTGGTTTGAATCTGTTAGTACAAACGTATCGTGCATACCCAACGGACCAAAAATGCTTTCCTCAATATATCTGGAAAACGGTTTTTTTGAGAAACTTTCGATTACTTGAACCGCGAGAAAAATGTTAGAGCGTGATGGCGAAAATTCCGTTCCTGGTGCAAAGCTGGCTTCTTTCTGTGATTGAATCAAGCTAAGCGCATCTTTATCAGAAAAAGGGTTTTGATCGCTCCAACCAACTATATTTTTCAACACCTCGAAATCATAAATGCCAGAGGTCTGCTGTAACAAGTGTCTTACCTTGATATCTGGACTTATAGAACTCGTAAATGGCAAATGCTTTGAAAGCGTATCCTCTAAAGAAAGTTTAGAGGTTTCGGAAAGATATAGCAAAGCGTAGGCAACAAAACTGTCTGAAATTTGTGCTAATTGAAAACCTGTTTGTTCCGAATTTGGTTTTGCCTCGGATACATCAGCCTGGCCAAATACGTTTTGATAGAATATATCACCATCCTTCAATATTGCGATAGCTCCACCAGGTTTTTCTTTTAGGTTCCAGTGACCCGTGAGACTGTCTACTTTCCTTTCCTGAGAGTTGGTAAGGCCAACTGTTCTTTTCTCTTGACAAGATAATGTCAAAAGGCCAAATAAAATTATTGTTAATAGAAGGGTATTGCTAATTTTCATCGATTTCCTTTTCTGTAACAATACGATGAAAAATTTTGGATTAATACTGTTCTAATTATTTTGGAGTTCGGAATAATTATTTAAAACAACTACTTTTTTGTTTCTCCCTTTTTAAAACGTGATGGTGTCATTCCTGTGTGCTTTTTAAATGCAGCGTAGAAGGTAGATTTGGAGTTGAACCCACACTCCATTGCAATTGCTTCAAATGTGTATGAATCATTGTGCAGTATCATCTCTTTTGCAGCGTCAATACGAAAAGAGTTGATGTAATCATTAAAGTTGGTACCTAGATATTCGTTCAATGTTTGGGATATTTTTAAAGTGGAAACTTTCAATAATTGAGCAACTTTTTGAAGCGAGAGATTTGAATTCAAGTATAGTTCATCAGTAGTAATGACCTCCTCAAGTTGCTTACTTATAGATTCAGCAAGCAATGAATCCAGTTTATTGCTCTTGTATTTTTGGGTTTCAAGAAAAATAAGCTCATCTCGTCTTTTGTAAAAAAGAAGCAATAAAACCAATGTATAGAAAACAAAAGAGAAGCTCAAGGCACCTACTATATAAGAAGTATAGTTGCCGGTATTAAATGCTGTGCAGATAATCAGATTTCCAAAAAATATGCTCAATACCCAAACTTTAAACGGGCGATTTTTGCTATTTACAAACCAATTCAATCTTGTGCGGTAAAGAACCACTCCTGACATGACCACAAATCCTAACCATTGTAAATAAATAACTTGTATGATGTGCGCCCATAGATTAGGATAGGCGGACCAAGAAAAAAGTAGATTGATTCCCACGGCTATCATTGCCAGAAGGAGTATTATAAGAGTTGCCTCTTTAGCCAATCTAGAATTCGGGGCAACAGCACTTCGCACATAGTAAAACAGAAAGGGACCTATAAGCCAACAGGCAAATAGGCCGAATTGTATATAAGCATCTGCAATCGAATCATAAAAGTAAAAGAAGACCGATTTGCCAACCCTTACACTTAATGCTATAAACAAGGCCCCGAGCAATGTGTTGGATAAGTGTTTTGGTTTGGTAAAGAAAATAAAATAAGTACCAACCAAAATTCCGTTAAAGGCTCCTAGAGCACTAAAAAAGAAGAGAAGTTCTTGCTTCAAGTTTTATTGTTAAGATAAGTATTAATTTGTAAATATTTTAATCTCATATCGCGTACTTCGTCCTCCACTGCTCGCTAAAACAATTAGAAAAAATCTATTTATCCAAGCGGAGCGAATTTTTATGTTTTATTATACCAAAAGTCAAAAAGACAAGGATGTGGCTTGGGCTACTTCTCATTTAGAAAATGGAGAAATAAAAGTGAGGATTAATCAATATGTCAAAAAATAAGAAATGGCTTTTACCCATGACTTTCGCTTGACCATTTTTTCAAATCTTATTGTACTAAAAATGTCAATTACTGGCCACGAGATCATAGCCGAGACTATTAATCAACATCCAACAAAAAATGATTGTTAAACTTTGTTAAAAGGTGAGCCGTGCGGTGAGCCTAAAAAATGACCCTTTGGCAGGCCTTATGCAACGGGCATTGAAGGAAAAAGTTCGAGTCCCGTCCAGACCGCAAAAGAAAGCTCCACGCAAGTGGGGCTTTTTTTATTATTAAGATATCCAGACTATGGGGTTGCTAACTGCCCAGCACACTCCCCAATTTAAACATAGGAAGGTACATAGCTACCAGAATTACACCCACTAAGACACCAACGATTAAAATGATAAAAGGTTCTAAGAGCGTAGAGATTAGCTTAGACTTTTGCTGTACCTGTATGTTGTATTGTTGATTTAAACGTTCAAAAATGAATTCGGTTTGGTTGGTTTCTTCTGCAACCTTAACCAAGGAAATCATTTTACTATCAAAAAGAGAACTTTTCCTGAGCGAATTACTTAGACTTTCTCCTCTAAGAATATCTTCATTAACTCCATCCAACGCAACTTTTAGCGGCACAAACTTAATCATCTTACTTGCTAAATCTATACCCGTAAGCATTGGCACCTTAGAAGCGGTTAATAAGCTTAAAGCTCTAGTAAATTGGGAAAGGTACACGGCCTTTATAAAACTACCTACATAAGGTATTTTAAGTAATAGATAGTCTCTTTTTTTCTGAAACCATTCATTTTGAAAAAGCAATCTTCTAAATACCACCATTCCAAAAACAAATAATACTAACCACCATCCATAGCTTTTTATAAAATTAGAAGCTGCCACAATCATATTTGTAATCCAAGGTAAGTCTACATTGTTTTGCCTAAAAATATCTTCAAACATAGGCACAACCAATCGCAACATAAATATAATGACCAAAACCGCAGTACATAAAATAATAATGGGGTATGTAAGCGCATTAATAAGGTTTCTACGCTGTTCATTTTTACGAGCAAAGAAAAGTCCTAGTTCTTTTGTGATTTCTGTTAGTGTTCCAGATTCTTCTCCAATCTTTAAAGAATAATATTCATACTCAGAGAATTCTTTTTTCTTGGCTACCGTTTCAGATAAACCTTCTCCTCCAACTAAGCCATCTAAAATATCTTGAAAAAATACCTGCTGTTTCTCTTTTTTCTGCCCTTCTTGGATTAGGCTTAACCCTTCTTTTAAGTTAATTCCAGCCTGTAAAAGCACCCCAAGCTCGGTATAGAAGTCTTCCTTTTTTTTGTTTCCGAAAGACTTTCCAAAAAGGTGAATCTCTTTTTGGAGAATGCCAGAAAGCCCACTACCTTCCTTAGCTGGTTTCTTCCCCGATTCCGCCTTTTCTAGTTGAAATCCCATTAGTTATTCATATAAAAATTAGCAGCGTTCTCGCGGTATACAAACACGTTTCTACTCCCCATTTCCTTTTCCGTTTTTAGTGACATCGCATTTACTAATCCAGATGGCACTTGCTTTCCTTCTAGGTAAAACTTCTTTTCTTCTATAGCAATAAAAAGGGTATCTGTATTTCTAAGAATATAGGAATCAAAGAAAGTATAAGATGTATTGCTTGCTTCACTCTCTAAAAGCAATTGTTGGGAATTTCCAATATATGAGATTTTAGGATAGGTTCTAAAATCTGTCCATAATGCCTGCCGTAATTGATTTAGCTCGGTATTCTTTTCAAAATTATTTTTCGCAGTATTCATTTGTTGTTGCACCAGATTTAAAATAGCAAAAGCCAGACCCACCACAACTACTGTTAGTAGAAGTACCACTAACATTTCGCTCAAGGTAAATGCTTGTAATTTTTTCTTCAACTGCATTATTCTCTAGCTGTTAGTATTGACGTTATATTTTTTTTAGTATCCGGTTTACTCGCTTTAAAATAGACGTATTCTCTTCCTTGTTGATTTTGTTGTACTATTTCTATTTCCCAATTCTCCCATTCTTCAAAATAGGGTACTACCAGCTTTTCCGAAACATACTGGTATTCCAATTCTAACATCCGTTCTTTTACCGGTTGGGTATCTCCATTACTTTTTGCAGCAATCAAAGCATTCATTACCAAACTAGCTACCATAAAAATAACCACGAGCAGCACTGTAGAAACCATGGTTTCCATTAAGGTAGCGCTCCTTATTTTTTTTAGTATAACCACTTGGCTACTTTTTTAGTTGTTTTAATTTTATTGAAGTCCAAGCCAACAAATTGCTGCTGCAATTCTAAACGATTAACAGTCCCTTTGTATAAATGATTCTGATACACATTACCATTTTCCAATGCCATAAAACTGTCTGTATAAAGACTCCCTACAATATTTCCTTTAAGCTCAATAGCTTTTTCGCAGTATACTTGCCCATATAGGGTAGCATTTTGAGCTAGTTTTACCTGAGGGTAAAAAACGCGTTCCTCTGAGGTATCTAAGTATAAGATTGACCCCTTTACCACTGTTCCATTATTTATAAAAATGGCAGCGGATAGTTCGGTAGTTTTTTTTGTTTGACTAGTACTATTTTTATTGTGAATCACTAATGATGTAGGGTAAGTTAAATTACAGTTACTCCCTACGAATATCTTTTTAGTTGCAAATGCCTGAAATGACCCATTAAAACCACTCCCAACATTGATTTTTGGTGCCGAAAGAATTACATCTTTTAAAGCCGTAGTGCCATCCAAGCGAATTTCATTGCTTGCAATTACCTTTATATTTCCTGTTAGGCTTATCCCTGATAAATCTACTATATCACCTACTATTAGTCTTGTAGGTTCTTTAAATGAATTTTGTACTACGCTATTTCTTTTTGGAGTAAGTATTTCAAGGTTTTTTGAAACTTCTTGATTGCATAATCTTTTAACCTGCGCTAACAATTTAGCCTCAAATCGGGGGAGTTGGTTATTACTTTGCTTTGTTTGCCCATACACTAAGCTTGATCCAAAATAAGATTCCCCAGAGATGTTACCGGACCGTATCCCTTGTTCAGGAATATAGGTTAGTCCTGTAAGCCTTGCAGTTCCAACAAGAACTAAAGGGCGTTGGTTATCTTTTAAATAAAGGCCGGGAGTTTGTTCATTAATCCCGGAACCTACTAAAGCTACTGATTGAAAGTTGTTTTTTTTAAATGAAGTAGTAACATTGTATTTTTCAAAAAGACCCCAATAGGCTTTATCAACTTGGGTCGCGATACCATCATCTGCGGCAAAAAATTGCCCTTCAGACAAATTAATTGCGTTACGCAATACCAAATCATTTTTTTTAATGACCTCAACAAACTTGTTCGTCTTTTTAACAAATAGAAGATGACTATGGCTCAAAAGAACAAAGGTGAGCAACAAAACTGCAATCACTGCACCAATAAACAAGACAAATTGTAAGGAACCTGCTTGTATTTTTTGAAAAGCCTTCATTGCTGCAGTTTAATGGTTCTCAGCTTTCCTTGATGACGAACTCGAATAGTCTGTTTCGTACCCGATAACAAAGTTACTTCGTTAAGCGTTTGTTTGGGTTTCATTAAAACTTGTTTCCCCTCTATAGTAACAAAAAAAATACTGTTTTTTTGATTGTTATCAATAACGGAACCTGTGTAAGAAATGCCTATCTCCGGCGCTACTACTTTTTTTGGAGTTGTACTTTTAACCTTTCTCTTTTTTTTAGAATAGGTGCCAAAAAATGGATCTCTATAATCTGCTAGAATACTAAAGGTATCTTTTTTGACCATGGCTTTTGGCTTAAAACTAGTGGTCTTTATTTCTTGTTCTGCAGGCAAGTCTGGAGACAGACCAGAATATATTCTATACCCTACAGCACCCCATATTAAGAGCACAACGCCAAGCAACAGATATGTTTTTGTATTCTTTGTCAACCAACTTAGTTTATTGTAAAATTAAACACTTCGCTATTTGCACTTTCGTTGCCCGCAGCATCATAGGCTTTTACTACCCAAAAGTAGGTGCCTGAAGTAACCGTAGCCGAATAGGTTTTATTCGCACCAATATCTTTACTAATTAATGTTGTTAGTGCTTCTTCTTGAAAAAAGAAAATACTGTCCAATTCTGCAGAGCCGGGCACATCTTCGCGAGTCCAACTAAAATCAACCGTTGTATTATCTTGGGTTGTGCCATTTGTAGGAGCTGCAAGCATTGGTGTATTCGGCGGAGTTATGTCTGCGTTTTCATCTCCGTTTACTTCAAAAGAATTGGTAGTGTAAGGGGTTTCAAAACCACCATTTAAGGCTTTTATGCGCCAGGCATAATTACCATTTAATAAACTCTGTTGCAATCGAGTAGCTACGTTGCCCGCAGAATCCAAAACAAAAGTGCTATCTATAACCAACTGTACCGTATTGGTAAAATTGGGTTGCGCCAGTTGCATTCTATATGACCTAACATCTTCTAAAGTATCCCAATTAAAATTTACGGTATTGGTGTTGATAACCGAGCCCTCCAAGGGTGCAAAAACTGTAACGGTCTGATTTGATATATCGGGTTCTTCCAAAATATCCTCACAAGCAAAACCTAGTCCAATTAATAACAATACATATGCTTTTCTTTTTAGCATTATTTAGAATTTTAAGGTGCTTTTAGATTTTAATTTAGATGCCTTTAAATAAGTGGTTTTTGGGCAGCCATCGCCGTTAGTAATTATATTTTCTATACGTGGATTATGGTACTTATCTTCTCCCCAACAAAAAGAACTAATCTGGTAGTTAAAACTAGGTAAATCCTTAAGTAGAATTTGTTGCTTTTGATTATCACTATTAAGCACTACTATTAGGTTTCCTAATTTGTCTTTTGCAAGGTGAGTTCCTTTAGCAGCATTATACATAGCTATCTCATTCTCTGTAAGCGCAATATCTATAGCACTCACTAATTTATGGTCCTTATCCAAACTAATATAGGCCCTTGTTTCACGATTCTCTTCGGAATTTAGTAATTGAGTCAGCTCAATTTTACTTTGCAATTGAAGCCGTATGTATTTGGGTTTATATCTAAGCGAATCGTTATAGGGAATCGTATTTATCTTACCAGCCCGCCGCATATGCTTAGCATAGGTAACATAGCTTTCTAGATTAAAAGGTAATTCTTGGACATCAACCTTTACATTTTGCCAATTTGGGATTCCTACTTGTTCAGCAGCACTATATAAAACACCCCCTTTTGTTTTAATCACTGTACCTAACTGTGGTAAATCCAATAGGGCTTCCTGTTTTTTTGCTTTGTAAGAAGCACAATTACAAAGTAAAATTGCCAATAAAAAAAGAAGTGTAGGCTTAAAGAAATTCATAATAAAAAGCTAGAATTAAAAATAACTAAAATTACCCGTTCCTAAACCATAAATTATAGATTTAATCTTTATCGTTTTAAAGCAAAGTGCCCTGTCATTTGTTGCCCTTCTCCGGTATCAAATTTAAACCAGTAATCTGCCTCGGGCACTGGGTTTCCATTGTAATAACCATCCCAACCAAGGTCATTAGCTGGTATTCGTTTTATAAGTTTCCCATAACGGTCATAAATAGTAACGGTTGCATTTAACAAACGTTCCGCACCTATCACATTCCAGTTTTCGTTTTCACCGTCTCCATTGGGTGTAAAAAATTTTTGATACCCCATTAGAAAGATAGTCTCAGATAATGTTCTGCACTCAAAAATATCACGCACATAAACAGTGTATTCCCCGGGAAAAACTTCAAAGCTATTGCTGGATTGGTATAAACTACCATCAATAGAATATTCAAATTCCCCTATTCCTAGTGCTTCTACTTCTAACCGTATAACATCTGAAAAACCAGAAGTATTAACTGTAAAACTATCTGGGGCTCCTGAAGAAACTACTTCAAAATTTCTGGTATTGGAGCACGCAAGCCCATTTACCGTTTCTGTAACTGTTAAGGCATACTCCCCTAAATCCAAAACAGCAAAGGTTTGTTCATTCCCAACACTGTTTCCTGCGGCATCTTCCCATTGGTACGATTCAAAAACACCCGCATCAATAACCAAATCTGGACTATCTGGGCATATTACATACCTGTCTTCTAAAGTTGGTTGCGGTAAGGAATTAATTAATAAAGGAAAGCTTGTTGTATCATAACAACTATCTAAACTAACATGTTGTATTCTTACATAAATGGTTTCGTCTAGCAATGTATTTTGATAAGTAGTTTTTGAAAGTGGATTATCATTGTTCATGGCATCTAATTCCGTGGCATGGTAACTTACTTCGTAGAAATTAGGGTCTTGTCCGTTACGAACGCTATCATCCTGCATAGATAAATCGAACTCATAAAGCCCTGTTTCATTAACATCACAAACTACAATTGCCTGTGGTGAATTGGCTACTGGTGTATCAAAAACTTGTAGTTGAAAATTTCCTACGGCATAACAAGTGGTGCTGTTTGCATTTGCCAAACGATAATAGATTGTTTGCGGACTAGTGCTATTTACGAATGTTCCCGTTATTGGGTTCTGTTCCAATTCTGCATCCGCTTGTAATTCATAATAGCTTATTACCAAATTAGTTTCGGCACCAAAAATTTCAGTATTCTTTTCAGTTAGGTTAAAATTAAATTGACCATCATTATCATCATCGCAGACTTGCCAATCTGTAACGGTTGGCACAACTGGGGTATCAAAAATGTTTAATTGTAAGGAGCTAGTATCATAACAACTTTCATCGGCAGTATTCGCAGCTCTTATGTAAATAGTGGTTTGGTAAGAAGTGCTTGTATAATTGGTGGGTAATGCATTAGCATTAGTATCCGCATCTGATTGAGAACCATGGTAGCTTATGACCAAACTTGCAGGGTTTTGCGTTCCTATAATTTCTGCTTCCGCTTGTGTTAGGTCAAAAACGGCTTGGCCATCATTATTGTCATCACAAATTTCCAGATTAGTAGGTGTATTTGCGGTTACGCCTGCAAGAACTTCAATCATAAAACTACCTGTTCTAAAACAAGTTGGGTAGGTGCTATTCTGAAACCTAAAAAAGATTTCTTCAATACTAGCTGTATTCGTATAATTTGTTGGCAGAGGATTGGTGCCTGCATCAGCATCGGTCTGAGAAGCGAAATAGATAATCTCAAAAGTGCCGGTATCTTGCCCATTAAATATTTCAGTGTTCTTTGTTGCTAAATCAAATGTAAATTCACCGTCCAAATCATCATCACAAACAGACCAATCCGTAATGGGGTCAACAATAGGAGCCTGCCTAGCTATAACGTTAAATTGGGTGGTGCTATAACATAAACTATTCGTTACATTGGAAACTCTAACAAAAACAGGAGTTGTTCCATAATCAAAAGAGTGCACCTGTGCTAACGGATTGGTATTGTCGTCCGCATCTTGTTGCGATAAAAAATAATTAACGATAACGTCAGCTGGGTCTTGCGCACCTAAAATGGTAGGGTTAAATGAAGGCAAATCTAAATTGTAACTACCGTAACTAGTACAACCCAAAATATCTCCGATGGTATTGGCCATTGGAACATCGAAAATGGTAATTTCAGAAATTTTGGTTTCTGTGCCCGAAGCTGTTGTTAACGTAACGGTTACGGTATATGTGCCAGGGGCCAGGTAAGTGTGGGTAGGGCTTTCTAAAGTAGAAGTAGTACCATCCCCAAAATTCCAGTTAATGGAAATAACAGGTTCACTAACATTGATGGAAAATTCGGTAACATCACCATAACAAAGGTTTTCGGCTTGTACTTCATCGACAAAAAAATAGGATTGGATAAAGGGTGGTAAGCCAAAAAAACTAATACCCGTGTCTAAATTGACGGCCTGGAGTTCAAAATCGCATCCCGCTCCCACAACATTGGGTTGGTTCACAGCGGCCAGATAGGGCACAAAGTCTAAAGCAATGTACATTTTACCGTCAATGCCCAACTGCAGACCAAATATCAACGGACTATCAGAGATTTCAACTTCACTCGCTGGTATATTTGCGGCATTAAGGTCATACTGTAGCAAACCACCTTCACTAATTGAAATATATAGCACCTCGCTATTTGGTGAAAATTCAACCCCATAATATTCTTGGTCATCCTCTCTTAAACGAACTGGATTACTGACCTGCCCAGTGGCCGCGTCAAAATCAAACAATTCTACCCCAACCATATTATGTGCAATAGCCAGCTTTGTTCCATCTGGCGATATTTTAATGGCACCCATAGCAAAGCTAATTTCGCTTCCTACGGTGGGATAATCCATATCAAAACCTGTATTGCTGATTACCGGTGTGGTATTAAGGCCGGCTGCTGTCACCAGATAGGCCGCAAAGGCATCATTGCCCCAATGATGTGTCACTACCCAAATATCATTGCCATTGGCGTGTTCTATTGCCGTTACTTTTTCGGGAACAGGTGCATGAATCAATACATTTTTTGTAGCGTTTATATCACCCAAGCCTCCATTTAAGGTCATATCAACTTCAGAATACCGGAGGCCCGGATCACCAATAATAAATATTGCAGGTGTGGTAAAAATGTAAAAAATATTTGGGTTTCCTGGATTGGGTACAATAATGGCCGATTGTGTGCTGCTATCGTCGCCTCCAAGAAAATTTCCATTGGGCATTATATTGTGGTTTCTATCCCAAACTGTAAAACCATTGGTATAAAATAGGAGGTTGCCCATAGCATCGGAAATAGTTGCACATCCTTCCCTGGTGGAGAGAGCCCCATCAGTGAGGGCAACTGGAGTTCCGCTTCTAAAATCCAACCCTGCCTCGTCACCAAAATACCAAATGGAAGCCTCTAATTGTGCATTGGCAATGGTACAAAACACTAGAAATAAGGCAAAGGTAAAATGGCGTAGCTTCAAAGTGAAATATGGTTGCGTTATCACTGTCTAAAATAACCCAAACCCCTTTAAATACCTAACTTTTGTTGTGAAACAATCTGTTTTCTCGATGTATGTAAGACCTAAGTGAACATGGGTTTAAATAGGCGAAAAATTAAATTTGAGCGGCCTAATCTTTTGCATTTTAAAGTATCGCTCGATTGAAATCATTCGGCGGCACAAACCTGCCTGTCGGCAGTTATTACAAAGTTAGGAGATTTAAAAACCTAAAGACAACCCAATACCATTACCATTTGCGATAAACCTTAATTGCGTTTTGTGCCCCATAAAAGCAGTTGCACCCAAAGATAAGTTATAGACCTCCACTGCTTGTTTGGCTTTTTTATTGGCACTTGAAGAAATAGGTATGCTTACCCCAATAAGTGCAGCACCAACACCAGCTAGAGCCCAATTGGCATCTCCTCCCCCTATAGCTGTACCAATGGGCCAACCTACCAAACCACCACCAATAAAACCGATTACAGAAGCTAGAGACTGATTAGACTGTGCCTTTTTAATAAAGTTGAAAGCTTGCTGGTTCGGCTCCATGATGTTGACCATATCCCGCATTTTTAACTGGTTACCGTTTTGGCTGTATTTATACCCCCCAGAAACCTTTTGCATTTCAATTAGTTGTGCACTGCAAAACACCATTGTAAACATTGCAATAAGTACGGTTAAAGTTGTTTTTTTCATTTTTAATTGTTTATTGTTATGTTGTTTCCTTTAATATTTAACAAATCGTCTATGTACACTACATACCATAAAATTGCATTTTGTAATAAAGCAAAAAAACACAATATTCTTAAAATAGCTTTTTCTAATCACTTTATTTACTAACTCATTACCGCCACTAGTTACAAACTAGCGGTAGTGGTGGATTAATCATGACTATAACAAATAACATACTTTATCAGTTCTGAACCACATATTTGGGCTTTTCTTTATGTCTAACTTTACCTTCATAGACATCATCTAGCTTGGACATTTATATTTTTTTGAAGAGCTTTATTCTAAAATTGAATTTAGTTTAATAAATAAACCATTACTCACATCTTTCTTACGGTTACATTTTCTGCACTTCTCATATCGATTTTTTTTGTTTCGTGAATATATTTTTCTTACACCTCTTTTTCCATATTTTTCATGGATATATTCGTTAAGAGCTATTTTTTTATAATTTCCGAGTTTGTATGCTGTAATGACATAGATTTTGCCGTTTTCTATGAGGCAAACAGCGTTTATTGGTTGCAATGTAAAAAGAAAAAAAAATCTTCTCAGTTCGAAAATATTAATATTATCGAACTGACCATCAATTATTTTTGGTTGAGTATAAGTTTGAAACGAAATTTTATTTAAAATATCGTAATTACTATTATCTTTTGGGTTTTTTTCATCATAAAAAAATTGTGTTAAAAAGTAACCTATCATCTCATTTTTATAATCGAGCACTACTTTCAGCTTATCATTTTGAACATCAAAATTGATGTAGTCTTCTATAAAATCAACACATTTATATTTAGAAATTTTTTTCTGATTAAAATAAAAAAATGGTATAATGTTAAACTTTAGGCTATCTAAAGGATATTCAGTTACTATGTTAGAATCGTAGCTTTTTGTCAAATTATACCTACTCCACAAACTATCTTTTACCAGGTTTCTAATATAATTTTTGTCATAATTTATAACTATGGTATCTATATCTTGAGGGTAACAAGTAAACAATGTAGTTATGTATAATAATATTACTGTGATTAATTTCATAATTATTATTTATTGATTCCAAAAACTCCAAAAACACTTCTCTTATAAAAGTTAGTTTGGTCAATTACCCTTTGAAAACCTCCACTTGCAGGATCCCATAAGAATATTTTATACTTTGAAAAGTCGGAAAGATATTTCACTTTGTGCGCTACACCGAAGTGATTACCAGCTGAGTTTTTGAAAGCAAAATGTGCAAGTCCTTTTTGGTTAAATGTACTTTCTAAGAATGTTAGTACTTGTTCATGCTTATAGCTGTAATTATAACCATTTTTAAGTGGAGTAACTGTATAACCATTTTTAGAATATATATCCATAATAGTTTTCGAGCTGATTCCTCGACTGCCACTCGCCACGGTTCTGAGGTCCTTGTATTTAATAATTGGCTTTTTTCCAAAATAATTATCAACAGTTTCCTTACATGCAACTCCACAGTCGAATTCATCAATTTGAGCAACTCCTTTTAATTTTCCACCTGCTTCAATATCCCATTTTGCATCCAATTCTGCGATTCTTGCGCCCATTTCTCTAAATACTTCTTCATAGTTAGAACCACCATAGAGCCATTTTTTTCCGCTCCAAAATTCTCTTCCATTGGAGGTGGCATTCAGTCCGCCAAGTACTCCGCCCACGCCAGCTCCGCTTAACCCGCCTACGACGCCAGAGTTCAATCCTCCGCTCAGAACATCACCAAAACTACCACCACTAAAGGCTGCATGCAAACTGCCCGAGGTAAAACCGCCGGCAAAGCCTGCCGATCCGCCCACGGCAGCCCCGTTCCAGAATCCGGTGCCCGATATGACAGCATTGGTTCCGCCGGTCAACGCAGCAGCTGTACCCGCACTGGCTAGGCCAGCAAGACCACCAATGAGCATATTTCTACCAATATCATTTATATCTCCACCCATAATTGCTGTGGTCGCCCCACCAAGCCAAGCGCCTATTACGGCACCAGCAATCAATGTGGTCACCAATTCCTCACCATTGGGATCAACAAAGGTCACGGGGTTGTTCCCCATGGCAGCAAAAGGGGAGATGCTCATATAGCGCCCTGCTTGTGGGTCTATGTTCATCCAACGGCCCAATGCCGGGTCGTAGTTACGGCTGCCAAAGTCGAGCCAAGCCAAACCACCGTCTTCTTGCAGTTCTTTACCACCAAAACCATAGGTATACCCAGTGCCCAATGGGTGTATACCAGTATTATAGCCTTTATGTAACATACCAAAAGGGTAGTAGTTGTTTTCGTTAATAATCTCACTAGCGGCATCAATGGTGCCATTGCCATCAGTATCGCTATAGCTCAACCGTACATTACCCAAATGGTCACTATAGTGATACACATAGTCAAACCCACGTTGCCCCGAGGTCTCGCCCACAGCTACATAACCTTCTGGTTGGGCAAAGAACTGTAGCTCTCCCATAGTATACTGGAAACCGTTCCAGTATTCTGTTATGGTAGGGTTATTGTTCAACACGGCTGTTTTTCTCAATTTAGTGCCCATGGCATCATAAAGATACCGTATTTCATCACCATTGGTAAAGGTGACCTTTTCAGGTAGATCAAGGTGGTTGTATTCTATAGCAACTACTCCTTTATTGGTATCAGATATCATATTGCCATTGGCATCATAACTATAGTCTACTGGTGCAGCAGAATTATAGCGGAACCCTTCAGCTGCATTACCACCATCGACTACTTTTAACAGCTTGTTCCCCTCATAGGAGGTATAATCCAAAACGTCGATATCGCCAAAGGTATTGCTACCATTAAACTGGCCCCATCCTTTTCTATTTAAGGTTAATAGGTTGCCATTTTTATCATAAGAGATATTAGATATGTTGTAGTTGCCCGTATTGTCAGTGGCACCTGTCAGACGGCTTAACGCATCATAGGTGTAGCTATACCCTCTAAGTACCCCATCGTTTTGGGTCTTCCACTGTACTTGGGCTACATTACCATTGTACATGGGCGTAGCACCACTGGCCACTGTTGGCTCATCATAGTGCATGCGGTAGGCAAAAAGATCGTTCTGCAGATCATCAACATCATTAATCTGAGTCATACTGCCGCGGGCGTTGTATTGATAGTCGACCACCTGTAACGCAGGTACATCTTTATGTGCCAAGCCAGAACTTGGTGCAGGCAAAGTAGTATTAGGTGCCAAACCGATACGTGCCGTTGTAAAATTACTGTCGGCCAAAAATGAACCGTTGGGCGAACGAAAACTGAGTTCGACAGTATAGGTACCCGAAGTCGCTGCCACAAAATTGATGGCATTGGCCAACTCACTCTGTGTAAGGTTTTCACGGTATACCAATGCAGAACCTCGATTGATGGCCAATACAATGGAATAGGCCACCCCGGAGGTATCACCCGAAAAATCATAACTGACATCGTAAATACCTGCTTCACTCACGTTAAAATCACGGCTAACGACTATCGTAGGATCATTGCTATTGGGCGTTTCAACGGGATTCGTTGATTCATCAAGACCAACCTGCCACCCAAAATTGTCAGATTCGGGTTCTACATATTTTTTGGTCAATTGCCCCAAGGCATCGTAAAGGAATCCGGAAATAATTTTATTTTCAATTGGTGTACCTCCATTAAAACTACCGTCATATAATGCCTGGGATTGCGTACGTATACGTTCCATATGGTCGTAGGTATAACTATCTCTAATACTGACCAATGGGTCTTGAAAATCTTTTTGGTGTTCGGTTGTCATCTCAACAACCTTGCCCCTAAAGTCAAGTTCATTATCAACTATGGCAAATCCCTGCTGAAAGTTTTTGGTCTGTACCCGTAGGGCCCTCGCCCGTTCATCATAGTAGGTATAAGTCTTATTCCAGCTATTGGGTTGCCCATCAAGTACCCGTACCCAAGATATAGTAGCAAGTCCTTTGGTATTAGTAGTCACATTCTGTCCCATTACTATAGAGGGAGTTATAGGTAAATCACTATCAACGATATTGTAATCATCGTAATAATTGATTGATAACAACTCTAAATTAGAATCTGGGAAAGCCTCATTGCTATAATTGATAGCAGTACCGCCAACGGGGGTTGTCGCCACCGTTCGTTGTTCATTATGCGACTTTTGGTCAACTTCGACCCAATCATCGGCTAGCTGCTGCAGCTGCGTCCTGCTTTGGGTGCTATTGTAGAATCCAGTATAGACAGGCCTTCCGTACTTATCGTATTTGGTGAATAGCCATTGATCGTTTATGGCCATATTGGCATCTTGGGCCAATATTGGGCGGTCTTCATAATCATAGACGATTCGCTCCCAACCATCAACCCCAGGGTTTCTTTTCTCCACCTGTCTGCGCAATGCATCATAACGATACTGGAACGCCAATGAATTGAGCAAGGTAGTTGTTATTGTTTCCGTATCTGGCTCTGTCTTTGGTGGTAGTACATAGGTAAGATTACCATAGTCATCATAAACGTAATAGGTGGATAGTGTCTCGCCACCCACATAAGTACGTTTTAGCACCGTTTGCCCATCTTTGTTCACAAATTCCTCTGCGGTATTTTCCACACCACTCGTCCAATTTTCATCACGTACCACCGTTTTTACCAATTCATTTGCCAAGTAATAGCCATCTGTCACCAACGTAGGTATTAAATCATTGTCCAAGTTTACCTTAAAATACCGAACTTCATCCTGCTCATTAAAGAAATAGCCCGTACTCACCACATTGCCCGAGGCAACGCTCCAATTATCTCCGGGACTGGCTTGTCTTATGGCTCTATTTCTTGGAGATCGGTCAAATACCGTTTCACTAAAAGGGTTGCTAGTTTGAACAAAAGAATTTTGGAGATTGCCCGTAGCGTAGAATTCTATCTGTTCCCCCTTGGCCTCTGGTTCAAAGTCTCCAGCAGCGGTCTGGTCAAGCTTTCCATAAGGTGAAAAACGCTTTATCGTGCGGCCAAAACGATCGTATTCTATATAGTTAACAATATCATTGCCCGTGTAGTTCCCATAACTGATCCCCCCCGCATGAAGGGCCACTTCTTGAACCGGGCGTCCCATACCATCATAGTATGTTCTTGAGGCCATCTTACCATCTGCCGGAAGAGCATCTATTTGAGACAGACTGGTAGTTGGCGTATAGGGCTCAACGGAAAAAGTAGTATTCATATCTTGAGTATCCAGTCCTGAAAGATCTGGTAATGGATCTTCGGTAAGCGGACCATCTAAATCGGGGGTTAGCACATAGCCCGTTGGCCGCTCACATTGCACCAAGGTTACATTCGGATCACCAAGACCATCACCATCAGTATCTTCGTACCAAACCGTATTGGGATTAAGCACCTCGTCGTTATCATCACAATCTCCAGAACCTATAGTAGATCCTTGGGTCACATAAATGAGTGGGTCAGGATTTTCGCAGCCTTGAACACTACCAATGTAAAAACCATCCCGATCTTTATCTTCATAAAAGGTGACGGTATTGGTCACATCAACGGTGATTTCGGCAGTATCCATTTGGTTGCAATTATTACTGGCCTCATAGGTAATAGTGACCTGACCCATGTAGCCGTTGTTCCAACTCACCGTACCATTCTGATCAATCGTACCAGCTGAAATAGGATCAATAGACCATGCATGGCTGGAAGCGTTATCGGCCGAACCGACATAAACTGACTGTGAAGTTCCCTGGCATACCTGGGTATCACCTGAATCAATGGTTGTGCCACTTGGGCCTGTTGCACCTACCAAGGTTATAATCTCTTCTTGGGATACGTTACAATTGTTGGTAGCGTAAAGAGTCACAGTTATCGATTGTCCTGCTGCGATATTGACCACCGCATTGGTTGAGGTCCAAGAATCAACTCCTGTCCAATTGGTTATTGTGGTTGTATTGACAGGGAACAATTGTACCTGGCCTGGACATATATTGGTAAAACCTCCCGAAGATGAGTTTATGGAGATGTCATTGGCGGTTGTAGAGCCAATGGTCCATTGGCTAGTAAGCGTTTCATCAACACAAACACCATTGGAAGCAGTTACATTGTAAGTGCCCGCTGTAATTGTAGAATTTGTCCATGTTAGTGGATTCCCAGTTCCAGAAAGTGTAGCTATAGTTTGCGAACCCCTTTTTAATTCATAATCTACCCCAGTTTGTGAATCAGATAATGTAATTGTACCCGAACTACCTGAACAAAGGGTCGAGGTACCTGATAGTGTATATGAGGTATTGGGTGGTGGACTGACCGTAACTGTTCTGGTATCACTATCAGACTGGTTGCAGCTATTGCTCGCACGGTAGGTAACTGTTGCCTGCCCCACATAAGTAGCATTCCAGCTCACGGTACCATTCTGATCGATGGTACCTGCCGAAATAGGATCCAATTCCCAGATATCGCTATCAAAGTTGGATGCTGTTGCATTATAATTTGTACTTGGTGTCCCCTGGCACACTTGAAGGGCACCCGATGTAATGGTGGCGCCACTGGGTGCTGCTACTGCACTTAAGGTAACCGATATGTCTTGGGATACGTTACAATTGTTGGTAGCGTAAAGAGTCACAGTTATCGATTGTCCTGCTGCGATATTGACCACCGCATTGGTTGAGGTCCAAGAATCAACTCCTGTCCAATTGGTTATCGTGGTTGTATTGACAGGGAACAATTGTACCTGACCTGGACATATATTGGTAAAACCTCCCGAAGATGAGTTTATGGAGATGTCATTGGCGGTTGTAGAGCCAATGGTCCATTGGCTAGTAAGCGTTTCATCAACACAAACACCATTGGAAGCAGTTACATTGTAAGTGCCCGCTGTAATTGTAGAATTTGTCCATGTTAGTGGATTCCCAGTTCCAGAAAGTGTAGCTATAGTTTGCGAACCCCTTTTTAATTCATAATCTACCCCAGTTTGCGAATCAGATAATGTAATTGTACCCGAACTACCTGAACAAAGGGTCGAGGTGCCTGATAGGGTATATGAGGTATTGGGTGGTGGACTGACCGTAACATTACGTGTTACGGTTCTAGAATTACAACTATTACTCGCCGTTACACTAACCGTTGCCGTACCACTAAATGAGTTATGCCATGTTACAACACCATTACTTGAATTTATGGTCGAAGAACCAGCATTGGAAATAGACCAAACATAATTTGTGGCATTAGAGGCAGAAGCATTAAAATCGGAAGTGCCGCCTCCTCTACATCGTAAGGAAGTACCCCCAGTAATTGAAAAGGTACCTACGTTTTGAACTGCATTAAGCGTAGTTACATTACCCAAAACTGTTGGACAAGAGCCTGTCTGTTTTGAAGCACGTATTCTATAATCTCCTCCGGAAGAGGCTGTCCAGTTTATCGTAGTATTTGAGCCATTGATAGCCGAGCCAACAGCAACGTTGTTTCGTAATAGCTCATATGAATTACCAGAAGCTCCAAATACAGATAAGGTCTCGCTTTGCCCCGAACAAACAGTGGTACTACTTGCTGATAAGTTTAAGCTTAACGGGTTAATACTTGGCGTAACGGTAACATCTCTAAAGGCAGTACTACTGCTATTATTAGGGCCACTAGCGGTTACGGTAATTCTTGCTGTTCCTGAAAAGCTACTGCTCCAACTAACCACTCCCGTACTACTGTTAATTGAAGAAGAACCTGCATTGGCTATCGACCATGAATATCCTGTAGCGTTTGTGGCCGATGCATTGAAGTCAGTAGTCCCGCCACCTTGGCAACGTTCCGTTAAGTTTGGAGTTATTGTCACTGGACCTACCACAGTGCCGTTGACCGTCACTTGTTTATTTAAGATTACAGCATTATTGTTACTGGGGTTGAAACCATTATAATTTACAAATGCCGTACCCACGGAAGTAAAACGAATCTTGACATTGGGTGTGCTTTGGCCAGAAACTATGGTATAGGTCATGCCACTACCACTGACACTCCAGTTATTCCCTAATAGCCCAGAGGAGTTGGTTACATAATAATCTTCGTCTACATTTACATTAACAGGTGAATCACCCTGTATTGAAAATTGACCTATAGCTGCATGTGATATAAAAATGAACGCAGCTATCGCCTTTACTAACTTCTTTGATACATTTAACTTCTTCATTTCTTGGTGGTTAGTTTTTATTGTAATGGGCTTCTTTGAACAATAGTTTGGCGTCTTGATTTGTATATTGTTCCGGTATCAAGCATAAATTATTATTATCGGAAAAAATGACCGTTTTTGTGGACTGCCCGGCACCGTTAGTCTGAGTTACCAGTTGATTTCCTTGTAAAATCCATTGTCCCTGAAGCTGGAGTCCATTTACCATTGTAATTTGAAAAGTGCCATCAGGAGAAAAGAACATTTGTTTACCAGAAAAAAAAGTAGCTACAAACTGTTGGAGTTCAGCAGAATTCTGAAGTTCTTGCTTCAAATCAGCTTGCATTCGGCTTATAGATAATGTCTCATTAAAAACCCAGTTACCGTAAAACATTTCAGGTGACGGACTTTGTTGTGCCGAAACCGAAAAACATGAAATGCATGTGATTAAAGCAAGAATGAAAATGTAGTTACTATGTTTATGTCTATTCATCATTTTATTATTATTTTGAGTGCAATAGATATGACACTGGGTTTTATATCTAGTTAGTTATTGAGGGTTACAATCAGGCCCTCCATAGGTATGATTTAAGGTATTACTGACGGCAATAGTTTCACCCGAACTGTTAACCGCAATAACTGCAACGGAAAGTACCCCGTCATCGCAATTGGGATTGGTCGAATTCAGGTTGGTTCCTTGACCGCTAAGGGTATATGGAAAGTTCGCGACATCACCGGAAACAGTATTATATAGCCATTGAAGATTATATGATGACGAAGGTTCACCACTAGTATTTACCTGAAAAAACGCACTCGTTGCATCGCCTGATGATTTGACCAAAGTTAAACGAAAAGGTAGGGGTTCTTCACCATTGGGATCACCAATAATCTCAGTATTAATCAATGGACAGTCCAACACTTCTGAAGGTTCTGCTGTGTAATTAAAGGGTGCCTCTCGATAGGTATATTCATTCTTTTTAAGGATATGGCCTTCATCGTTGACCACATGACTCAACCGATAAAAATTATCATAGACATAACGTGTCGTTCGACCCCTAGCATCGGTCATTGAGGTCATGCCTATTGAAGGGCGATAGGTATAGATGGTCACAAAGGCATCTGGCAAGCCAAGTCGTAGTTGTGCCAATTCATTGATAAGGGTATCATCATCATTAGGGTTATCAATAACCGTAGTATTCACTAAGGCAATTGCCTCATCATAACCAGCACCTTCTATTTTAGCCACCAAACGCTTGCCGCCATACCCGTATATATAAGAGGTGATTACAGCAGAACGGTTCTTTTCTTCAATAACGTTTCCTGAAGTATTAAGCTGAAGAATTTCTTGGCCTTGCCTAAAATTAGAAGGAATATTATCGAAATCAAAGTTTGACGAACCGTTTCCATTCCATGCATAGCTGTTCTGAGGATACGGTATGTCGGTTACGTTCCAATCAACAGCAGTAGCTGTTTTATCAATATATATCTCTTCACTCGCACTATAAATTTGGTCTTTTGTGTAAGCCACAGGTTGCAAGAGGTTGTAATCCAATACTTCAGGAGATATTTCATACAGATAATTAGTCTCTGAAAGGTGGATATTGCCCTCACTATCTTCCATTCGGTGACCACTTAATAGGCCATTTTCTGGGCGATAACTATAGTAGTCATTGGTTATCAGTTTTTTGTTCTCTTCAAACGATGTAGTCTCTTTCGACAAGAGATTGATATAGTAACTACCGTCGTCGGCAAAGGTCCTTACCGTCCAGGTATTTTCTTGTTCCAACAACTTATTATTGTTGGCATCCAAGGTTAGTGTTTTTAGTGGCAAACCCTGTCTTCTAATGTCGGTATCCCCCTTATCATAAAAGTTGGCTGTCGTACCAAGAATACCATTCACATCATTTTGCTGCAGTATTGTACTGTAAAACACTCGCATATTTTGTTTATCAATTTGCGGGTTTGAGAAACAGTAATATTGTCTTTGTTTTCTTGAGATTACAGGGTCAAAGGTTTCTTTGGCAATAACAATGTCTTTTTGTACGGTGACACCCTCATTATTGTACTGCAATTCACCGTCAATTAGTCTGTAAATCAAATGATTGTTTCCTGTTTCGTCTTTTAAAATATACGTGCCATACCCCAAAGCGTGGGTGCTAAAATTCTTATATGGGTTTTTCCATAGATAGTAATCATTGGGTAAATTTACTTCAGCGATGTCATTCTTGTGAGTAGCCGAAAGTAGCATAGCAAAAGCATTGCCATTACTTTGATTACCATTTCGTGAGGAAATATAAAGTCCATTTACGCCATCGGCTTTTGAAAAAATCGTATTGGAGGGATAATCAGCAATCTTCAAAAAACTTAAATCACTATTTTGCCTATACAATCTGTATTCCAGAAAAGCATAACGGCTACCAAAAACGTCATATGACTTTTTACTTCCATTTTGGGGCATGGTTGATAATCTTTCTTTTTGCCATTGACCCAAGTTAGCATTGAAAACCTCAAAAGTGTCATCTTTTAATAATTCACCAGTAGCAACTAATTGGTAATTCGTAGGGTAAATGAAAAAATCACTTCCAAAACCGGCAAAGTTGTTGCCTGTTATAGGTACATAGCTTCCGTTGATAGGAGTAGTCCATACACCATTGCCAGAATATCTTGCCGGATAAACCCTTTGTGAGCTAAAATTCCAATCAAGCGCACTTGCAAAATATGTATTGTTGAAACTGTAAGTTTCAGAATCGTCTGGGATTGCTCCAAATGGTGCTGTGTCCAACGATAAAAAATTATAGTCTTTGTCCCATCGCATAAAGTACTCAGGATTTGCATTGGCATTAACCTGAGCAAAAGAGTTGGAACCGTACCAAAAGCTGGGATAATTACCGCTACCTGTAGTTTCCAGCCCCATGTTAAAGGTCTCCTGCTGTACTTCTTTGGTGATATCGTAATAAAACAGCTTTACCGTGTCTGGTGAGGTGTCTTCATTATGTTGTATGACATAATTATTGGCCGCGGTATAATAATAGTCACCAGGGGTGTTATTAAACTGGTAAAATTGTTTCCAACTATTATTGTTCCATCGGTACATCTCAATCCTGTCCTCCTTAGGATTAGCAATAGCATAAAAATCATTGCCCCCGACCAATTGAAGTGCATTAGTATTACCCACACCTGGTGCGCTTACCACACCGGTTTTAAAATCATCCCATGTGACACCATCACTTTTACGACCATAGGCCCTTTCTCTATAAACACTGGTATTTGACCGATACAGTATGACATAAAAGTCTTCTCTGGCCAGTACTTGTGCGTCCAAAAAACCGTCATTTTGTTGAATTCCACTGACATACCCCAAATCGGTTTCTTTCCATGTCTGTCCATCCCAGTCGTATCTGGTCATGTATAATAGTTCATTGGCGCCGGCTTGAAGAAAAGTGAACTTAAGGATGTAATCTTTTTGTACTACAAAAGATGAATTATCGTTTGCTGAAATATTAAAAATTTGATCAACCTCTATTGCCCTAGTAGCATATTGATAACTGACACGTCCTTTTGTAGGCAGTATTTGATGCAAAAGCATACCATAAAAGTCAGATGAGGAATCCGTATCGTATTGAAACTCCCTATAAAGCTGAGTGTCATTATTAGCGTTGACAAAATCAATATTGGTCAATAAGCGTTTACGAAATTCTCCTTGACCAATGAAATCATAGTTTAAGTCATAACGGTACAAAAAGTTATTTTTTGTATCAAAAGCCCTAACCGATGAAAGGTACTTTTTTTCATACATTTCTTGATAAGCATCAGGTTCATTGGTATTTGTATTTGGTTCATAGTACTCTTCATTCGTCTTGTCAGCATAGATGAGTTCAATACGTTCTCCCATATTTCCAGTAATAGTTTGCAAATAAGTAGCCTCTGTATGCTGTAAGGATGGTGATGAAGAGCCAGACAAGTTTTGTGACTCAGAAAAATAACTATAGGTCACTTTGTTGCCATAAAGATCACGTACTTCAGTAAGACTCCATCCTGAACCTTGTCTTTCCGCTCCTGAAGCATTGGAATTACCAATCCAATTTTCCCAATACAATACCCAGTCCACATAATCGTAGGTATAGGTGTATCCATTTTCTTTTATGATTTCCCACTTTTCTAAATCTTGATAAAAGAAAATTTTCCAAGGTTTATAAATACTACTTCTAAACTCTATAACATTGTTATTCTTATCAATAGCCAAAAGTTTATTTAGGCTTCCTCCTTCAAAGAGATAAAAATCATCATCGTCACGAGCTGCTGTTAGTTTATTATCTGCCAGTATTCTTGGCATTTGCATACCCCACCCTAGACCTAATACTCCAGAAGGAAGTATCTCATTGGAGGCCTCGGCGTGTTTCGGAACCTGGGATCCATCATATGCAATACCAAATTGTACGTTTAAATCTTTGTAGCCTTTTAATGAGACCAACTGAAGAGGAAAACTAAGTTTACCATTCGATAAATTGACCGCTGATTGCGATCCAATACCTTGGTCAAAACTTGTTACGTCAGGCACTGTGACATCCTTTTGGGCCTTAACGGTGCACAGCGTGAAAATAAAAAGGAAAAATACCGTTTTTTTGTACATTTTATTTATTTTGAGTTGTTAGGGCTTACCATAACTAAGATGAATGGCAGCTAAAACTGTATTATTTTTTTGATTGGAGACTTTTCAGTTCTAATTCCTTTATTCTTTTCTCTTGATTAATGATATATAGCGTCAACTCCTCTATTTTTTCTAATAGAAGCTTATTCATATTCCCTACTTCAATCCCTTTTTGTTCTACTTCTTTGGCAGAAGGTAAGTTGGGCAAGTGTCCATTTTCAAGAATATATTTTTGTATTTCTGATAAGCTTGGTAAATTATAATCCTTATCAAAAACATAGTCTGGCCAAGAATCCGATATTTGCACCCGCACTTCTTCTGAAAGTATTTTTCCGTCTACTGCCAATGCATACGCAACAGGAATTGAAGTTGTTCCTATACCCACATTACCACTAACATAATTAATATCACCCCCATTGGCATTCCAAACAGTGCTTCCAGAATTAGATGCATTTGGGTCTATTAATTGAGCTATGGAAGGTTCTTGGCCATTAACTTCATGTATAGCAGGGGCATAGAAAAATTGATTGTCCGTTAAAACCGTATCGTAATTTAGATAAGCACGTAATTGAAGATTGACAGAATTTGCAGATAACTTAAAATCAGTTATAGAAACACCACTTAGCTTAGAGCCATCTGTAGCATATATCCCAGTATCTGGATGATTTACATTTGCGGCATAGCCATCTCCGTGAATAAATGCCACTACAAGGTACCACTCATCTAATGTTTGAAGATCATCGCTCCAAAAATAGGGATTGTTGTTAGTTGATCCATCAAAATTCAAAGTTGTTTTTACGCTAGAAGCGTCTCTGGCATGAAGACCAAAGTAGGATTTACCAGTTTGCGTTCCTGTCTTTTTTAGCCATATGCTAAAGCGATACGTTTTATTAGCTACAATACTAACAGAATTGGTATAAAAGCCTCCGTTAGTAACCCCAGAATTATCCGGAGTTGCTTTCCATAAAACAGAAGTATCACCATATGGATTAAGTCCGTTTTCAAGAGCATTTTCAGCAGAACTTCCGCTAATGGAATATCCGTTTGTGTAGCCTGCACCCGCAGGTCCTACATTCCATCCGGGAAAATTCAATAAATTATTTTGACTATATGCAAAATTTAAGGTTAATACGGTTAAAAATAATGTTCTCAGTTTCATTTTCAATCAATAGTTTTAATAATCATTTTAAGTCTTTTTCTAATACTTCTATTCTCTTTTTTAACAATGTGCTTTCCTTTTTTTGTTGAATAATATATAGTGTTAATTCCTCAATTTTTTCAAGAAGCAAGCGGTTCATCTCACCCAATTCAATTCCATTCTCCTTTACTTTTTTTGCTGATGGAATGTTGGGTAAATGCCCTTTCTCTTTTATGTGTCTTTGCACTTCTTCTAAAGAAGACAAATCATAATCTTTTGTAAATACATAATCTGGCCAATTGCCACTAAGTTGTACTTTTACTTCTTCTGCAATAAGGTTACCATCAACAGCCATTTTATATCCACTGGGAACAGAATTAGTTCCAACAGCTACGTTACCTGTATAACTTGCTACCGAAGCAGTTTCTGACCAAACGGAATCCCCTCCACCAGAACTTGCATTGGTTGTAATGTTTAGTGCGTTACTACTTGTACTTTCATTGCCCGCGGCATCCAATGCCGTTGCGGTAAAACTATAAGCGGTATTTTCTGTAAGTCCAGTGACTGCATAACTGTCTACATTGGCTAAAGTGTTTTCTAAAACCCCATCTTTAAAAATTCGATATCCAGTTACAGCAGTATTATCCGTTGCTCCACTCCACGACAGATTCACAGTTGTATCGGTCTTTCCATTTTCAACCAAGGTTGGAGCTATTGGAGCTTGGGTATCAGAGTTTCCGGAATTTGGATTAATTAAATCAGCAATACTCGGTTCTTGCCCATTTACCTCATAAATTGTGGGTTCGAACATAAATTGCAAATCGGCGGGGTTAGTTGTTTCTCTTAACCAAATCCTATGCCTTATGGTAATAGTCCCCGGAGCAAACTTAAAGTCCGTAGCAGCATTTAAAACTTTATTCCCCGTTACGGGGTCGTAAATACCACTCAAAATTTCATTGCCGGTATAACTACTGGAATGTGCATAGCCTACTAGAAGAAACCATTTATTCAATTCAGGTAAATCACCATCAAGAAAATACGGTGCACTAATTATTGCTCCATCCGTCCGCAAACTAGAAAGTTCATTACTTGCATTTCTGCTCTGAAAGCCAAAGCGCGTTTTTCCACTATCTGAATTTGTTTTTTTTACCCAAACAGTAAGCCTATAAGTTTTTGTTTCGTCTATACTCAAAAAAGGTGTTTGCCAACCAACAGAAGTGTTACTAGCAGGGGCTGCTTTCCAAAGCACTGAATTATTGCCATAAGGATCTATTCCAATTTCACGAATGTTTTCAGCAGTTGCCCCTATTTTATTGAAACCATTGACTGAGCCACTACCTACTGTCCATGAACTTGTATCTAAAAGATTGTTCTGTGCGAGTAGATTGTTTGAAAATGCTATTAATACTAACGTTATAGCCGATAGATTTACAAATTTGACTTTACTTTTAATCATCCTTCTTTTTTAAATTTTCAATCTCTCTTTGCATGCTTTCTATAATTGCTTGCTGTTTGATAGTATAAAGCATTAATTCCTCTATTTTTTCAAGAAGTAAGCGGTTCATTTCACCAAGCTCAATACCATTGGACTCAACCTCTTTAACTGATGGAATGTTTGGTAAATGTCCTTTTTCTTGAATGTGCTTTCGGATTTCTTCTAATGTTGGAAGCTTATAATCTTGATCAAATACATAATCTGGCCAATTACCGCTAAGTTGTACTTTTACCTCTTCTACAATAAGATTACCATCAATAGCCATTTTATATCCACTGGGAACAGTGCTTGTGCCTACTGCAACTTGCCCAGAATAACTTGCTACCGAAGCAGTTTCTGACCAACCGGACCCCCCTCCTCCAGAACTTGCATCTGTGGTTACCGTTATAGCATTACTACCTGTGCTTTCATTACCCGCGGCATCCAATGCTGTTGCGGTAAAACTATAAGTGGTATTTTCTGTAAGTCCAGTGACTTGATAATTGTCTACATTGGCTAAAGTGTTTTCTAAAACCCCATCTTTAAAAATGCGATATCCAGTTACAGCGGTATCATCTGTAGCTCCACTCCAAGATAGATTCACAGTGGCATCGGTCTTTCCATTTTCAACCAAGGTTGGAGCTATTGGAGCTTGGGTATCTGCGCTAGAACTAGTGGTCACCGATACGGTGTTGCTAAGAGGACTTTCGTTACCAGCAGCATCCAAGGCTTTAACCGTAAAGTTGTAAGATGTATTTGAACTTAATCCAGTAACATTGTAACTTAAAACATTGCCTAGCGTATTTTCCAAAGTACCATCCTTAAAAACCATATAGCCCGTCACACCAACATTGTCGGTAGCTCCGCTCCATGACAGGTTTGCGGTAGTCTCCGTCTGTCCGGCACTTGAAAGTGTTGGAGCTGTCGGAGGTTGGGCATCATTACCTCCCGCACCAACTTTTGAAACACTAAGGTTACTAATATCGAACGAGCCACTGATATCGTTTTGGCCATTATTGGTGAACAACCGAATAACCAAGTTAGTGGCGCCAGAGGGGATCGTTATTATTCTACCCGATATCGGTTCAGCTGACGCGTCTATAGCGTTACCACCGTTTCTCACATCATATCGAAAATTTGCTGTAACATTGGTTATATCCATCGAAATTTCAATTTGGTCTCCTGGGACTAGTGCATTATCCGCAATATTTATAGGAATTTCGTACCTCGCATATGTTGCACCTAAGTCGCCAACTATGTGAAGCCCACATGAAGCACCAATTTGTACGCCTGTTGCTGCGGTACCGGACCTTGGATAGCCAGGTGACAGATTGATTGAGGTACTTTGGTTTGTTAATTGATTTGGGCATTGGGCAACTATATTACTGCTCCACAGGATTATAAACAAAGCTGATAAAAGACTAAATGAAAATGTATGCTTCATAATCTTGACAATTATTTTTTGTTTTTTATTTCTTTTCTTAAGGTGTTTATCTCTGCTTGTTGCTGTAACATATAAAGCGTCAACTCCTCTATTTTTTCTAAAAGAAGCTTATTCATTTCACCTAATTCTATACCATTGACCGCAACTTCCTTAGCTGAAGGAATGTTGGGTAAATGCCTTTTTTCTTGAATGTACTTTCGGATTTCTTCTAATGTTGGAAGCTTATAATCTTGATCAAATACATAATCTGGCCATGAGTCTTGATCTACCCGTACCTCGCGTGTTCTAATTTTTCCTTCAACCGCCAATTTGTAGCCAGCCGGTACTGCAACTGCACCAATAACCATATTATCATTGGTATCACTTAAAGACAATGTGGAACCAGATTTGGTCAAGAACCCTTCACCACTATTTGTAGTCCCTCCTCCATTATTACTCCCAGAAGAAGCATCTGTGGTTACTGATACATCATTACTATTCGGACTTTCATTGCCCGCGGCATCCAATGCCGTTACGGTGAAATTATAAGTGGTATTTTCCGCAAGTCCAGTGACTTGATATGTGTTTACATTAGGTAAAGTGCTTTCTAAAGCCCCATCTTTAAAAATACGATATCCAGTTACATCGATATTATCTGTAGCTCCACTCCAAGATAGATTCACAGTTGTATCGGTCTTTCCATTTTCAACTAAGGTTGGAGCTAATGGAGCTTGGGTATCTGCGCTTCCATTTGGATATAGTTGGTCTGATAAGGAAGTGGTATTAGGAAATTCCTCAATTCTTGGATCATACACATACATCTCTCCAGACGCACAAGCCCACATAAAAGTTCTTATTCTTATGCTAATTTGACTAACATCTGACGGGAAAATATAATCTGAAGCAGCATAAGCAGGGGAAGGAATATTAGAAGCAGAACCTTGACTAGGATCATATACTCCAGAATCTCCAATATCACTTTGTGAACTAGGTCTAACATACCCAATTATTAAATACCATTTATCATCCGGTAAATTAACCGATGAGAAATAAGGCCAACTCAATCCAGTACCATCTTCTCTTTCAAAGGGTTGCACCAATCCCCCTGCAGCATAATACGGAGTAAAACCGGAGTAATTGGTACAATTATTAGAACCGCTAGCCCGCATCCAAAATGATATTTTATAAGTTTTATCGGTATCCACAATAATACCATTATGGGAGAATCCTCCATTCATCCCAGATGCGCCATTCGCAGAGGCTCTCCAAACAGTTACCTGAGAACCATAAGGTCCATTCATGATCTCTCTAGAATTTTGCGCCGTAGTACCTTGCATAGAATATGTGGCAGTCGCTCCACTTGTGCCTGATACCCATTCGTTAGAATTAATTAGGTTTTGACCATGCATAGCCGTAGAGAATAGTGCTCCCAAAAGAGTTAATGAAACCTTGGTATATTCTTTTTTTATGTTCATGCCTTTTTAAAGTTTTTTACTTCGATTATCAACTAACGGATTACCTTTCTTTCTTGAGAGTATACAATGTCAACTTCTTTGTTTTTTTCTAGAAATAACTTATTCATTTCACCAAACTAAATACCATCTACTTCACTAGTGGAATTATAGGAGTAAAATATATGATTGCGTTTTAAATTATAAATTAATCCCCAAAGTGCCATTACAGAAAAACCATATAAAAACTATGGTTTTTGTTTTGCGGATTTCTTAAAAGAAGTGTTAAATATTCAGTATCAACATATTAAATATGAATTTATAATAAAAAATCACTAGGAAATATGTAATCATTTAACGATTTGTTAACATAAAACATAAGGAATAATTTTCTTTTTGTAATCTTTAGCCTACAGTAAGTTTTTTCCTAAAAAAAATTACGATTTATACGGAGAAATGTGGTCTAAAAAATATATATTCAAAGTCGTTAATGTAAAATTGACATGCCATGTTAAAATTAAAAACCATACGCTTAAAGACTAAAGTCGTAGCTATTAACCTGCAAGAAACATTAATTGTTCTTGCCATAATTGGTATACTACTTTTATTGGCGCTACCTAATCTTATGCCTTTAATTGCAAAAGCAAAAAGTGTTGAAGCTCAGGTGCAGTTAAAAGCAGTATACAATGCTCAGACAACACACCGTTACATGTATAGCAAATACACAAGTGATATCAACGAGTTAGATTTTGAAGCTCCAAAGACCGTAAAGGAAAATGGGACTGCCAATTACATATATCAACTTATTAGTGCAGATAATAACTCCTTTAAAGCAAGGGCCGAGGCGATTACAGATTTTGATGGTGATGGCATTTTAAATGTTTGGGAAATAGATGAAAACGGCAATCCTAAACAAATTATAAAAGATTGATTCTAAGCCTAAAAATAACAGCTATACTACCATTATTGCTTATTGCAATTCAGGACTTTAAAGAACGTAAAGTCTTATGGTTTTTGTTTCCAGTACTAGGTGTAATCTTGGGAGTAATTCATTTTTTCTCTTCGGCGTTAGATGAAATTTTTTTATACCATGTTTTACTAAACTGCATACTGGTAACTGCCATACTTAGCATATTGTATTTGGCAACGATTCTTATCTTTAAAAAACAGTTTTTAAACCAAAGTTTTGGTTTAGGAGATGTGTTGTTTTTTTATGCATTTGCATTAGGGTTTCCAACCATTAGTTTTATTGTGCTTTTTGCCAACGCTATTCTATTCTCTTTACTTGTCTTTTTAATACTTAGAAAAACAAATGGATTCACTACAGTACCCCTAGCAGGATTAATGGCTGTATTTACTATCATTGCTTTTTTAGTTAGTCTTTTTGTTAAAAACCCATCACTATACCAGTATTAAATTTGAAAGCAGATTTTAAAATACCAAACGCTATTGCGCAACGCATTTCTGCCGAACAGGCTTTTCATTATCGTATTGTTCCAAAACAGTTCGAAAATGACATGCTAACTTTTAAAACGGATAGTGATAACCTTAAAAACTTGCTTGCGGAGCTAAGAATTATATTAGGATATCCATTACATCTCGAAAAAGTTTCTAGTGATGAACTTCAAAATTTTCTCACCACCAATTACAGAATTGCTAAAGCAGACAAAAAAAGTGAATTAAGTTATTCTGCAGATTTTTTAGATAAAATTCTAGTAAATGCCAAAAATATTGGAAGCAGCGATATCCATTTTGAGCCTTACGAAAATGATTGTAGGGTACGTTTTAGATTAGACGGTAAGTTGATAGAACAATTTAGTATTACTAAAAAAGAGTATCCTATTATTGTTAATAAAATAAAAATAAAGGCTGAACTTGATATTGCGGAGAAAAGACTACCGCAAGATGGTAGAATAAGTGTAAAGACCTTAGGAGATGATTTTGATATAAGAGTATCTTGCCTACCTACTCTTTTTGGTGAGAAAATTGTTCTTAGAATATTAAATAGAAATACAGATAGTATACATCTAGAAAACCTTGGTTTTACTAAAGATGAACTTACTATTTACAAAGAGGGTATAAAAAAGCCTAATGGGATTGTTTTAATTTCTGGTCCAACAGGTTCCGGAAAGACAACAACGCTATATGCCACCTTAAAACTCTTAAACAATAGCGCTAATAATATTCTAACTATAGAAGATCCTATTGAGTATACATTAGAGGGGGTAAATCAGGTACAATTAAAAGAAAACATTGGTCTAGATTTTGCTACCTCCTTACGAACCTTTTTACGCCAAGACCCAGACATTATTATGGTTGGTGAAATACGGGATGTAAAAACAGCCAACATGGCAATAAGAGCGGCGTTAACTGGTCATTTGGTCTTATCTACTATACATACCAATTCTGCTTGGGGCACCATATCCAGATTAATAGATATGGGGGTACCTCCATTTCTTATTGCAAACACTTTAAATACTAGTGTAGCCCAAAGGTTAATACGAAAATTATGCCCTCATTGTAAAAAAGAAGAAAAATTAACGCAGGAATTACTCCCTATCAACTATAAATTAAGCATAAAACTAACCACTCATTTTAAAGCTATTGGTTGCCCTAAATGCTACCATACTGGTTATTCTGGAAGAAAAGCTATTTACGAAATTCTTCCTGTAACGAATGCACTTAGCCACCAAATAAAAAATAATGCTCTAGAAATTAACAGCTATTTAAAAGATAATAAAATTGCTACCTTACACGAAAATGCTATTCAAATGGTAAAGGAAGGGCTTACCTCTATAGATGAAGTATATTCACTATTAACTGATTGATTAAATGAAGAATAAAATACTGTTTGTTTTACTTTTAATTTCTGTTTTTGGATTCGCTCAAATTAATGAAGAAACCAAAGAATCTAATAGAATACTAGCTATTCAAAATAAACTGGAAAGTCTAGCAGTAGATAATGCTGGACTATCCGAAAATCTTAAGCTAGATATTAATGTTAATAGTTCTCCTCTTTCTAACTTTCTCCTAGCAGTAGCTAATGTGCATAAGCTAAACTTAAATGTGGCCCCAAGCCTTCAGAATCTTAGTATTGTAAACAATTTTTCCAATGTTTCTGTAGCCGATTTACTGATTTTTTTGTGCAAGGAATACCGATTAGATATAGATTTCACTGGAAACATTATATCTATAAAAGAATACACAACTCCGCCTAAAATTATTCCAGAAAAGGAAGTTACTGCAGGTTTTGATGTTTTAAATAATTTAATTTCTATGGATTTAAAAAATGATCCCTTAGAAAAATCTTTTCGAAAAATTATTGAAATATCTGGGCAAAACTTGCTCTATAATTCTGGTATGGAGAATATCCCATTAACTTTTTATATAAAGGATGTCCCTTTTGATTTGGCCATGGAAAAATTGGCAAAAACAAACAATCTAATTTATTCCAAATCTAGAGATGGGTTTTATCTTTTTGACAGGAATGCAATTGATGGAGAAAATGGGAATAATTCGCGGAACAGAATAGGTTTTAACAATAATTTTAGCTATACCGTAACAGACTCCATTAATAGAATTTTAAATGTTGATTTTAATGAAGTTCCTATTGCAAATGTTGTCCATGAAATTAGCCGCGAACTAGATTTGGATGTCTATACTGCAACACCACTTACAGAAGCTGGGAACGTTACTTTTAAAGCTACTCAGATTTACTATGATGAACTATTAACTAAAATTTTTGAAAGCAAAAGCTCTTTCGCTCCAAGCACAAACCTGCAAGCCAATCCAACAACTACGAATCAAAGTAGAACGCAAAACAGAACACAAAGCAGCTCAAGAAATAATCAGACTCAGAATACAACTGCTGCCAAAAGTTTTACTTTTAAAAAGGAAAATAACATCTACTTTTTTGGAACCGAAGATCAACTAAGTGTACGCAAACTAGAGGTAGTACAAATGATGCACAGATCAGTAGAGTTGTTAGGCGATCCTATGCAAAATGCTAGTTCTGGAAGATCAGCAGGAAGAACCATAGGTGGTAATGTGAATTATTTGGGAAGCGGTTTTCAAGGGCAAGGAACATTTGGTAACAATCAATCAGGTTTTGGACAGAATACTAACCTAAATAACTCAAGAAGAATTAATACCCAACAATCTCAATTCGGTAATAATTATTCCTCTAATGCCGAAGCTATAGTGAATATTCTTCCCCAAGAAGTAGTCGCTGATTTAGACATTAAGGTAGACTTTGAATTGAATAGCTTTCTAATAAGTGGGCCAGCAGCAAAAATAAATCGCTTTAAAAATTTTATTAAAAAGATTGACAAACCTGTTCCCGTTATTCTTATTGAAGTAATGTTAATAGAAGTTAGAAAATCTGCTACTGTAGAAACAGGTATTAGCTGGGGTATAGGTGACGAAGAAGTAAAAACACAAGGAAGTGTTTTCCCAGAGACCGATTTAACGCTTGGATCAAAAACGGTAAATAAAATCATTGGAGGTTTTGATGGTTTTGGATCCTTTAATATTGGCAAAGTTGTTCCAGAATTTTTTGCTACCATAAAAGCAATGGAACAAAATGGGAATATCAAAATTAGATCTACCCCCAAACTTTCGACCCTAAATGGGCATAGAGCAAACCTATCTATTGGAGAAACTACGTATTATGTAGTTACCAGTCAAAACTTTTTTGGCTCTCAAATTCCAACAACGTCTGAGATTAGAAATTTTCAACCTATTGATGCTGAGCTTGCTGTGAGCATAAAACCTTTGGTCTCAGGAAATGGGCAAGTAACTTTAGATATTAACGTTATTCAGTCAGATTTTAATGGAGAACGTATCGATGAAGATGCTCCACCTGGTTTAACTTCCAGAGAGTTTAGTTCCATTATAAGAATGCAGAATCAAGATTTAGCAGTTCTAGGGGGCTTAGAAGAAAAAGTGAAAAATGACTCTGGTAGCGGTGTTCCATTTTTGGCGAGAATACCGGTTATTAAATGGCTTTTTAGCAAGCGAAAAAGAGAGGATTCTAAACAAAAGCTTACTATTCTTATAAAACCAACAGTTATCTACTAGTGTTCAAAAATCTAAAATCATACCTTGATATTGGAAATGATTTCTATGGCATAGAAATCTACGATAAGGATGAGGTTACTTTTTTTCAACTTACACATTTACATAAAACAAAAAAAGAACTTATTATCATAAGTGAATCCCAAGTAAATACATGGGAGCAGTTGTTAGAATTAATAAATCGAAGAATACCCGTTTACCTTAGTATTAATTCTAAAGACGTATTAGATAAGCTTGTATCAAAAAAAACAAATAATAATCAAGAAGATTTAATAAACAACGCTTTTCCTAGTCTAGACTTTGACAGATTCTATTTTAATGCAACTGCGTTTAGAAATTTTCACTACTTGGCAATTATTGAAAAAATAAGAGTAGATGATTTACTTAGTAAATTTAAAAAAGAAGGAATATATGTTGTGAATTATTTTTTAGGGCTTTCTGCCTTATCCTATTCGCTAAATTATCTTTCTAACAAAACAATTCATACCAATACAAATACCTTATCTTTTTTTGATTCCAGCGAGCAAAATGAAAAGCTTGAACTAAATTCTGAAAAAATTGAAAATCAAATTTATTCAGTTAATGGATTAAGTGTTAAAAGTATCTCGTTATTAAGTTTTTCAGGTGTCTTATCTAAACTACTAGACAGCAACACAATACATACTAACTATAGCGATTCATTTCTACAACTAGGAAATAATTTTAAATATGATAGGCGATTTCGAGTATTGTTATGGCCAACTATCGCAGCATTCTTGACCATACTGTTAGTCAACTTTTTTGTGTTCAATTTTTATTTTGACAGTTTGGAGCAAACCAATCAAGATGCGAATGCTAATGCTATTAGTAAAAACAGATTAACTAACCTAAAGAAGATGGTGGATGAAAAAGAAAGAAAGGTTGGATCTATCTTGTCAAATCAAAATTCTTCAGCTACATTCTTCGTAGATGATATTGCTAAAAGTATCCCCGAATCGATACTGTTAGTTGAGCTAAACTATCAACCTCTTTTAAAACCCGTAAGAAATTTAAAACCTATTGAACTAGATTCTGGTACTATTCTTATTTCTGGCGCAACATCTAACTCTGAAGCATTTTCTGCATGGATAGAAGCTATAGAAAATTTAGATTGGGTGGATAAAGTAGAAACAACAGATTATAATTTTGGAACAAACGCTAGTTCTAATTTTACATTAAAAATTATAACCCATGAATAGTAAGAATCGTTTTTTCTGGTTTATTGGGGTAGTCCTACTATTAGGGTTTTTGTCTTATTATTTAGCAATATCCAACACGCTTACGCTAAGAAAACAATATAGAGCGGCCAAAGCGGATAGCAATCTTACAAGTAATATTTCCGCACAATTGCTGCTACTGGCTCAAAAGCAAGCTTATTATGACTCTATACTAACTAAGTTAAATTTAACGGATACTTCTTTAGAAAATGACCTATTGCGAATACTGAATGTAGAATCCGAAAGATTGGAAATTAAGATAAAAGAATTTAAGGCTCCGCATCAAAGCACCTTGGATAATTCAAAATTGCTAACCTATAATTTTACTATAGAGGGTACATTTCTCAACCTACTTAAACTAGTCCACAACTTGGAAAAAAATGGCACTTACGGAGAAGTAAATCATATTGCATTTAAAAAAGAACGAGACTTTAAAAGACGAAAAACAATATTGACCGCTACTGTATTTATCCAAAGTATCCAATAACCTATACTAAGAAGGAACAGTTTCAATTTTATATCATTCTACCATCCAATAAATTAATAACACGTGAACCATAGGCAGCATTTTGCTCCGAATGGGTTACCTGAATAATTGTTACTCCTTCTTGATTAAGTTGTTTAAAAAGTTCCATTATCTCTTCACTCTGGCTAGAATTTAGATTCCCTGTAGGTTCATCTGCTAGAATTAATTTAGGACTTGCAATCAAAGCTCGAGCCACACCCACTAACTGCTGTTGCCCGCCACTTAGCTGGGCAGGAAACAAATCTTTTTTACCAACAATATTAAAGCGATCTAACATATCTGCTACCATAGCTTTACGTTCAGAGCCTTTAAATTTTTTATAAAGCAAAGGCATTTCAAGATTTTCCTGCACCGTTAATTCATCCAGCAAGTGATACGACTGGAATACGAAACCAATGTATTCTTTATAAAGATTAGACCTGTGTTTTTCTTTAAGCGTATGAACGGACTCATGCAGAAAATTATATTCACCTTCATCGAACCCATCTAACATTCCTATAACATTTAGCAGGGTAGATTTCCCTGAACCCGACGGCCCCATAATAGATATAAATTCCCCTTCTTCAACCTGAAGGTTTATATCCTTTAGTAAAAAAATTCGTTGGCCACCAGAGTTAACCCATTTGAAAATATTGTTAAGTTGTAATAGCATAGTTTCCGTTTGTTTTTGAGCCTATCAGGTCTTTAAGACCTGACAGGGCTGTTGTAAATTCATTTTTATTCTTCTCTTAGCGCACTTATAGGGTTTTTATTTCCAGCTCGTATTGCCTGACTGCCCACTGTAAGTATTGCAACCAATAAAGCAACTATTCCGGCACCTAAAAAGTAGCCTGCATGCAATGAAATTTTATAAGCAAATTGAGAAAGCCAATCTGTAGCTAGTAAATACGCAATAGGTATCGTAATTAGTATTGAAATAAGAACCAGTTTCACAAATTCACTGGAAAGCATAATTGTTACCTGACTCGTACTTTGTCCTAGTACTTTGCGAATACTTATTTCTTTTCGTCGCCTTTCTGCTGTAAAAGCTGCCAATCCAAAAAGTCCTAAACAAGAGATTAATATGGCCATCCCCGCAAAATATTTAGACAAGGTTGCCACACGTTGTTCTGCTAGGTAAAGTAGTTGGTATTGATTATCTAAAAAACGAAAATCAAAGTCTAAACCTGGATTAAATTTGGCATAAAGCTTAGTAAGTCCAGCTATAGCCGTTTTTTCTTCTCCCGCTTTTATTTTTACTACAAGATTACTTACCCACTCTGTTCTACAAAGCAGCGCCATAGGGGCAATTTCATTGTATACGGATTGGATATTAAAATCTTTGACCACTCCTATTATCTCTCTATTAGGCCCCCGCATATTGATTACGGTTCCAATTGGATTTTTAAGCCCCATTACTTTAACAGCAGTTTCATTTAATATGATTTTGGAATCGTTATCAGGTTGTTCATTTATATAGGAGCGTCCTTCTTTCATTGCTATCCCCATGGTCTCTATAAATTCGGGGCCCACATGGGCATGCCTAAAAGTTATTTCTTTATCTTCTTCGCTTTGACCGGGCCAAGTATGCCCTCGTGAGGAATTACTAAAATTGGTCATTCCTCCTTGCATATAGGAGGTACTTACTACTCCAGGCAATTGTCTGGCTTCTTCAAGAAAAACTTCCATAGTATTAATGAGCGCATCTTGTCTATCAAAAACCAGTACATTGTCTTTATTAAAACCTAGGTTTTTGGATTGTATATAATCCAACTGCATATAAATAACACTCACCGCTACTATCAATAAAATTGAAATGCAAAATTGAAAAATGACCAAGCCTTTACGAACAAAAAGTTCACCAAACGAAGTCTCAATTTTTCCTTTCAATACTTTTACGGCCTTAAATTTGGTTAGGTATAAAGCTGGATAACTACCGGCAATTAAACCTGTAAGTAATGTAATTAGAACAATAGACAGGATTATTTCACCTTCTAAAACAAAGTTAAGTTCCTTTCCTGTAAGGGTATTAAACCAAGGCATTAAAAGTCCCACTACAAGACAAGCACAAATCAATGAAAAGAATGACAAAAGCAAAGCCTCTGAAAGAAATTGAAAAATCAACGATTTTCTGTTAGCTCCAACCGCTTTTTTAACACCTACTTCTTTTAATCTACGGGATGCTCTTGCTGTTGATAGGTTCATAAAATTAATACAGGCTATAGCAAGTACAAACAGCGCTACAATTGAAAATAAAATTACGTAGGTAATTCGGCCACCTGATTGTTTCCCGTTTTCATAGCGTCCTCTAAGGTAGTTGTTGCTATATTTGGTGAAGAGCACCTGTTCTCCTTTTAGATATTTATTGCGTTTTGCTACGAAATCTGCCATTTTTTGATTGAAGGCGTTGATATCCGTTTTGGGAACCAAAAGTGCATAGACGCTGGAACTGTTGCTGTACCATGCAATATTATCAGGATCTCTATGTTTTAAAAAGGTTTTATAGGGCAAAAGAAAATCGAATTTTTCAGATGAGTTTTTAGGTATTTCAAAAACACCAGTAATCGTGAAAACTGCATCAATATTTTCTTCGCCCACTTTTATGGAAAGTGTTTTTCCAATGGGGTCAAGGTCTTGACCAAAAAAATTAGTAGCAAGTTCAGAAGAAATTACAACGGAACTCACGTCTGACAAAACCGTATGCTTATCTCCTGAAATTAAAGGGAAAGAAAATACTTTAAAAAAGTCTTCACTTGCCATATTACCTATCGCAGTCAGTTTCTTTTCTTCAGTTTCCAATCTCACCTTGTTATCAATTTCAAAAACAGCAGTTGCCATTTCAACTTCAGGAACTTCTTCTTGTAGCGCTGTGAGCATTAAACTGGAATTTGAACTAAAAGTGCCTATTGCTCCTTGCCCAATAGGTACGTTTCTGCGTACTTGGTAGAGTTGTTCATCATTTTCATGAAATTTATCCTTGTCCAGTTCATCAGCTACCCATAGATAAACCAATAGGACACAAGCTAATCCAGTAGACAATCCAACCAAATTGATTAAAAAACTGCTTTTGTGTTTTTTAATACTTCTCAAATACAGTAATAAATTATGTTTTAACATTTTTCAAGTTTTATGGTTATGGCTCAAAAAGTTTTGATGTTTATTTATTCATCCCTCAAAGATTCTACCGGATTGGTAATAGCAGCTTGGAAACTTTGCCAGCTTACTGTTATCAAAGCAATAAACAACGCCGAAATTCCCGCAAGGGCAAACACCCACCAGCTAAGTGTTGTTCTATAGGTAAAGCCTTCTAACCATTGATTCATGGCATACCAAGAAACTGGTACGGCAATGACAAATGCAAAAGCTACCCATTTTACAAAATCTTTATTTAAAAGCGTAAGTACTTGGGTTATTGTAGCACCATTCACTTTCCGGATACCGATTTCTTTTTTACGCTGAACTACGGTATAAGAAGTAAGCCCAAAAAGACCCATAGATGCAATAATTATTGCAAGAAAAGTGAAGATTTGAAAGGCTGATTTAAATTCCTTATCCTGTTCATATTGGGCTTCAAACTTTTGATCTAAAAACGTATAGTTAAATGTACTCTGAGGAAATACTTGTTTCCATTTAGTTTTTATTTGACCTATCGCAGACCCAAACCCAGCTGTAGAAGTAGCTGAAGCATCTAGTTTTACCAAAAGGTTACTCACCTGTTTTTGATAACGAATTACCATAGGCAAGACAGGACTCTTTAATCCAAAATGATAGTAATCTTTAATTACTCCGGTAACCCTCCAGTCATTATTACCCCAGAAACTAATAGTTTTATTGAGAATTTCATCAGGGGAGGAAATACCCATAGTCCTTAAGAAAGTTTCATTGACCACAACTTGATTGCCTTCCCAATCTGATGATGGGAGAAATGTCCCTCCCGCCAAGAATTCAAATCCTATCAAGTCAAAATAATCTGGTTGCGCATGATAGCTGTAAAATATTTTCTCATCCTCTTTTCGTCCATCAGGCAACATAATTCCTCTTGTAGATGAAAGATTATCAAAACTATCACCAGGATAGGTTTGTGCAATGGCCGTCTTTTTAATAAATGGCATAGTCTTAAGTTCTTCTTTTAAAACCTTAAAATCATTAACTACCAAAGAATCAGCTTTACTTGTAACTACTTCTCCGCGGAGTGCTATAGTTTGATTAACATCAGCTCCTATGGGCTGGCTTTCTAAAAAGTTTATTTGCTTAGTAACCACCAGAGTACCAACTAATAAAATTATAGTAGCTAAAAATTGCGTTACAATAAGTCCTTTTCTAATAGTAAGGCCCTGGGTTGAGGTTCTAATTTTTCCTTTTAGTGCCTTCGCAGGCGAATAGCTACTTAGTAAAAGTGCCGGATAAAGCCCTGCTGCTATCATGCCTAAAAGAATGAATGCAAAGTAAGGTAGGAAACCAATAAGACTTTTTAGATTAAGACTAAGGTCTGTGCCCGTAATATTGTTATAAATGGGTAACAAAATTAAAACTATGCTCAGCGCTATTGTTATAGCAATAAAATTGAGCAAAACCGACTCTACTAAGGATTGGATAATTAACTGCGATTTTTTTGCTCCTGCAACTTTTCTTATGCCAGCCTCCTTTGCCCTCTCCATAGATTTTGTAGTAGAAAGGTTTACATAATTTAACCAAGAAAGAATAAGAATAATAAAGGCAATAGCCGATAAAAATTTGATTCGCGTTACACTACCATTAGCAGATACCTCGTAAGGCTTGTTAGAATATAAATGAATACTTTCTATAGCCTCTATATTGTGACGTTCTTCTGTGTCTTCTTCAATATCGCTATCAATTATCTTTTGGCGTAGCAGCGCAGCATTAGTATTTGGAGCTACCTTTATATAGGTATAGTAATTATTCATATTCCAGTTGAGTTCATGTGCTCGTGGCCCCCAATCTGTCCAAGTTTTCTCCGTCTCGTAAGAAATTAAAAAGGAATTTCTATAGTGCGCAGTTTTGGGAACGTCTTCCATTATTCCCGTAACGGTTAATACCGCTTCTCGACCGTCTTGAAAAGCAGAAATTGTTTTTTGCAAAGGATTTTCATTACCAAAAAGTTTTTGCGCAAATGATTTTGAAAGGACAATAGAATAAGGTTCTGCAAGAACTGTCTCTTTATTTCCTTTTAACAGTGGATAATTAAAAATATCAAAATAGGATGCATCTGACAACGAGCCTAAAGGCTGTTCCAATATTCTATCCCCCACTTTAAAAGTCAGTTTTTCAAAATAATAGAACCGCACATAATCTAGCACCTCTGGAAATTTCTCTTTAAGCGTCGGTCCCGAAAGATTATAGGTCATAGCATCACCAGGAGCAAAGGTATCTCCCTCTAAATAATCCATATAAGGCCTGTAGACATTTTCTGAGCCTTCGAATGTATCATAACTACGCTCATAATTTACATACAGCATGATAAGTATGAACGATGCTACGCCAATAGCCAAGCCAAAAATATTTATAAAAGAGTATAACTTATTTTTAAGTAAATACCTTGTTGCGATTTTGAGAAAAAGCTTGAACATATTGCGTATTTAAGTCGTTAATTAAAACTTTACCGTATACAACAAACGATTTTCATGCCATATTCACAAAATGCTTGAAATCAATTACTTAAAACAAATATTCCTGCCAGTTCCCTATAAAGTGTAAAATAGTTAGACACTTTTTGTACAAAATATTTACACTTGTATTTAACGACCTTATTCTGTTCTAAGGCTTTTTACAGGGTTAGACTTTGCGGCTTTTATTGCTTGATAACTCACTGTTATAAAAGCAATGACCAAGGCCAATAAGCCCGCAATTGTAAACATCCACCAAGAAATGTCAATTTTATAGGCAAAATCTTGTAACCATTGATTCATGGCATACCATGAAATAGGAATAGCAATGACTAATGAGATAAAAACAAGCTTTAAAAAATCTATAGACAAAAGTGAGGTGATAGCACTTGCCGAAGCGCCAAGAACCTTGCGAATTCCAATTTCTTTGATTCGATTTTGAGCCATATAACTTGCCAATCCAAAAAGACCTAGACAAGAGATCAATATGGTTAAAACGGTAAATAAGCTAGCCAACTTTTCAGTGCGTTCTTCGTCGGCAAACTTTTTGGCGTAATCCTCATCAATAAATTCATAGTTGAAGGGATAGTTGGGATTATATTTTTTGAAGATGGCTGTTGCTGAGGCTAGATTCGCAGCAGTTTTGTTTTGAGGGTTCAACTTTAAATGTACCATATTAAACCATCCTTTAGCTCCTTCAATAACCATAGGTTCAATTTTTTGAAAAGGAGAATTGTACACAAAGTCTTCTATAACCCCAACAATATGCCAATCAATACCATTGTCCTTAATTCTAGCCCCAATGGGATTCTCAAACCCCATTAGTTTTACCGCGGATTCATTTAGGATAGCCGCGGTAGAATCGGTAGGGTAAGTTTTCAAATCAAAATCTCTACCTTCTACCAAACGTAATCCCATGGTTTCTACAATATTATTATCTGCAACCAATCGATGTACTAGGGTTTTATCATCTTCGCTTTTTCCTTCCCATTGAAAACCCCAGCTATTACTCCAGCTTTCGGTAATTGGAGAATTGGTTTTTGATATAGCGGTCGCGATACCCGTATCCAATAATTCGGACTTAATTGCTTGATAGTGCTTTTCAATATCCCCTTCCATTTGAACATAAATCAAATTGTCTTTGTTGTAGCCAAGTTTACGGTCTTGCACATTGCTAATTTGTTCTTTTACCACAATGGTAGCAGTAATGAGGATAATGGCAACCGAGAATTGTACAACCACTAAAATCTTTCTCGGCGTAACTAAGGTGTTAATTTTATTGAAAGTACCTTTTAAAACGGCTGAGGGCTTAAAAGCAGATAAATATAAAGCTGGATAACTCCCTGCCAATAGGCCCGTAATTAGGATTATTGAAAACATGCCTCCCCAAAACCAAGGGTTTGTCCATTCGATAATAAGTGCTGTATTAATAAGTTCCGAAAATGACGGGAGTGCAATTACAACAACAACCAATGCTAGGACTGCACCTAAAAAAGAAATAAGAATAGACTCTCCTAAAAATTGTAGCACCAAGGCATTCTTTCTGGCACCAACCACTTTTCTAACTCCTACTTCTTTTGCTCTTTTTTCGCTTCTTGCTGTGCTTAAGTTCATGAAATTGATACAGGCAATAGCGAGAACTATGATTGCTATAATAGTAAACAAACGTATGATGTCTATTAGTCCACCAACTTCTTTACCGTTCTCAAATTCTGAATATAAATGTGATCGTGTGTAGGGATAAAGAAAGGTTACCATATCAGGCGCATCTTTATCATAATTTTCACGAAGTGTTTCTATTTTTTTAGAGAAATTTTCGTAATCCGTTCCTTCCTTGAGCAGAACATAAGTAGCTATGGAATTGTTACCCCAATTTTTATCATCGTACCCTTTTTGTTTAAGGTATGACCAAGGCATTAAATACTCAAAATTAAATTCCGTGTTAGTTGGAAGATCTTTTAATATGCCCGTTACTTTAAAGTTATCAGTATTATCAACGGTTACTGTTTGCCCAACTGCTGGTTCATTACCAAACATTTTTTTTGCAAACTTTTCAGTAATAACTAAGGCGTTAACGTCTTCAAAAACAGTTTCTATATCTCCCTCAATTAATGGGAAACTAAATATGTTTAGAAAGCTAGGATCTACAATAGTGCCATTCGATTTTATTCGTTTGTCACCTTTAGAAAATAAGAAGGTGTTTTCATAGAAATACCTAGTTACTTCCTCTACTTCTGGATAGTCTTTTTTAATTACCGAAGCCATCACTTTAGGTGTGGAATTCCAAGTCCAGATTTCCCCATCTACTTTGTACTTGTTATACACCTGGTAAATACGGTCTTTGTTATCATGAAATTGATTAAAACCTATTTCATAATTAACCCAAAGCAAAATTAAAGCTGTTACTGCCAAACCTATAGACAGTCCTAGAATGTTTAATAGTGAAAAACTCTTGTTGCGAAGTAAATTTCTCCAGGCTATTTTTAAATAGTTTTTAAACATAATTACTTTATTATTCTGTTCGTAAGCTTTTTACTGGGTTAGCCATTGCTGATTTTACTGCCTGCAGCCCTAGAGTAAATGCTGTTATTAAAAGCGCTATCAATCCTGCAAAGCCAAACATCCACCATTTAATAGCAATGCTATAGGCAAATGTGCCCAGCCAGGCATTCATTACATACCATGCAATAGGAAAGGCTATTATTGATGCGACACACACTAAAATGATGTAATCTTTAGACAATAACACCACTATCTTAGTTACGCCAGCACCCAGTACTTTTCGAATCCCAATCTCCTTCACTTTTCTTTTTGCCATAAAGGAAATCAAACCAAACATGCCCAAACAAGAAATAAATATGGTTAATATAGCAGTGATATTAACGGTCTTTAAAATACCTCCTATCAATTGGTATTGTGCACTCACTTTATCTACTAAGTACGACTGTTCGTAATCTCTTCTTGAGGAAATTTCGCTAAATGCAGAAGCTATCATATTCTCAATTTCTTTTTCTTGCCCTTCAATAACTTTAACGGATAAAAAGCGGTGTCTTTCAAGAGCATTTTTATCCCTATAAATATGCACCAAAGGTTCTACAGCATTTTGCAAGTCTTGATAATGAAAGTCTTTGACCACTCCAACTATGGGGTATCCTTCCCCTGTATCAGTTTTATACTTTAATTTTTTGCCTTCAATACTTGTCCATCCAAATGCCTTGAGTGCTGCTTCGTTAATAATTACAGGCTGTCCATTAGATTTGTCAATACTCTTTTCAAAATTTCGACCCATGACCATAGGTACTTCTAAGGTTTTAAAGTAACCATCATCTGCATACGACCTTCTTATCCGAACGTCCTTATCATTTTCTGCATCATAATATGAAGTATAGTTAAAGTAGTAATCCGAAGGAATAGCTTGGCTAGTAGAAACACCTTTTACATAGGGATTTGCCTCTAATTCATCTATTAGGGCATTAAATTTAGATTTGGCTACATCCAAATTTTTATAATCTAAATCAATATTCCCCACCAAAACATTATTGCGCTCAAATCCAAGATCAGCATTCTTCATAAAACCAATTTGCTGATTTAAAATAACTGCAATGCTTATAAAGAGAATAGCAATGGTAAATTGTACTATTATAAAGGAGTTACGCAATAGAAAATTACTCTTAATTTGGTCTATTTTACCTTTTATCCCTAAGGATACAGGTACTTTAATAAAACGGAGTGTCGGAAAAATACCCACTACAAGTGTCGCCACCAAACCAACAGCTATTATACCAATCACCACTGGATAGTCCTTAAAAATATCAAAGGAAATTCGTCCAAACTCGGGTCCAAAAGTATCGTTTAACCTTGGCAGATTAATTAACAGGAACAATATGCTTGATATAATGATGGAAACAAAAACTAAAATTCCATTTTCAATACAAAACTGTATAACAACACTCTTTTTACTGCTTCCCAAAACTTTGCGCACCGCGATATCTTTTGTACGCTTAAACATTGTTGATGTATTTAGATTAAGCAGGTTTACTAAAATAATTAGCAAAACAAAAAGTGATGCAGCAATAGAACCTCCTATTATGGTATCCACCACAGGAATTATATCGGTTCGTATTTCTGAATAGGGTAAAATTTCCATACCCGCAATAACGGATGGGTCTGTATAATTCTCTTGGACTAATTTTTCTATCCGCTGTTTAAGTGCTGTAATATTAGCGTTAGTCCGAAGCTTAAAATAAGCTGGGGAAAAACTATTGCCCCAGTTTGTTTGGCTAATAAACGTAGGGTTATCTTTTAGAAGTGTGTTTGGTAAAACAACTCCTAATCTAAATGAAGCATATGGACTTATAGGCTCAAACACACCTGTTACTTTTAAATTCAAGGTATCTGCCGCAACTAAGGTTTTTCCAACCGGATTTTCATCTCCATAGATTTGCTGACTAATCTTATCGGTGAGGATAATAGAGTATTTCTCTTTTAACGCTGTTTCTTGGTTTCCATATTTTAAAGGCAGTCCAAATACCTTAAAGAACTCCGGGTCAGCATAATCGGTTCGATTTTGGAATTCTTTTTCTCCATTTTCTAACCAAATATTACCCCAACCGTGTAGATGAGTCCCTGCAATCACTTCAGGAGAAGTATTGATTACTTTGTCTAATAATGGGTACGGCACCTCTCGGTATTCATTACCATCTTTTAACTTTGTTTTTAAATAAACAATACTATCTCTTTCTGGAATGTTATTATCCGCTGTATAATAAGCGTACACGGAAAATAGCAAGGTTAAAACACTAGATACCCCAATACTTAGTCCGATTAAATTTAAAAAAGATAGCGTCTTGTTTTTCCAAAGATTACGTAACGATATTTTTAAATGATTTTTGAACATTATTCATGAATTTTGAGGGTGATTATTCCGTACGTAAACTTTTTACTGGATTTGTTCTTGCAGCTTTTATACTCTGAAAACTTATGGATAAGAATGCTAATGTCAATGCTAAAAAGCCAACCAAGATTGCAACCCACCATTGTAGAGAAATTCGATATACATATTCTTGCAACCAACTTTCCATAAAATAATATGCTAATGGAGTAGCTAATAAAAGTGCAAATATGATTTGCTTAAAAACTCCTTTTGCCAATAGGCTTAAAATTGCAGAGACTGAACTTCCTAGAACCTTCCGGATACTTATTTCACGACTCCTCTGAGCTATTTGGAATGAAACCATACCAAATAATCCCATACCAGCTATAAAAAGAGCTAATAGCGTAAAAATGTTAAAGGCTTTACCTAGTCTTTGCTCTTCATTATAGAATTGCATGTATGAGTCTTCTACAAACTTCATTTCATAGGGTACATGCGGAACTATCTTTTTCATGGTGTTTACAACAAACTCAGATGTCTTCTGGTAATCAGACATATCAATTTGTAATACCACTTCTCCAAAATTTCTGGTATGCTCAGGAGTACGTAGCGCCATAAAAAGTGGTTCAATCGCCTGGTCAAAAGTCTTAAGATGAAAGTCCTTCAAAACACCAATCACCTTGCCATTTGCAAATTGTTTTCCAAATGGAGTAGCCCAACCAAGGGATTTTACGGCAGATTCGTTTAGTAAATAGGCCATGGAATCTGATGCTATTTCTCGAGAAAAACTTCTACCATCAACAAGGTTCATTTCAAATACATCCAAAAAATCATAATCCACATAAGTTCGGTGTATATACAATGGTTCATTACTATAATTCCCTTCCCAACTTGTTACTGGTCCTTGACTAGTAACATTAAATGGAAGTTGTGAGCTTAAGGAGACCTTGTGAATCTTAGAGTTCTGCAGTAGCATTTCTTTTAAAACCTTTTGTTTCTCTGTAATCTTAGACTCAAAGTACCTTACATGTACTAGTTGCTTATTCTCGTATCCTAAATTTTTGTTTTGAATATATTGGAGTTGTTGATGGATAATTACACTTGCTATTGCTAAACCAATCGCCACGGCAAACTGACTAACAACCAAAATACTTTTTAGGGAAACTCCTTGTCTTCGACCTTTTAGAAAATTCCCTTTTAATGCCTTAATAGGACCAATTCCTGACAGAAAAAAAGCTGGATAAAGACCAGAAATGATTCCAGCAACTAATGCAGCTAAAGAAAGAATTGCGAGTATTTGCAGATTCTCCAAGAGATTTAAACTAATATCTCTATTTAGCAGCGTATTAAAATAAGGCAGTAAAATTGAGGCCAGAACTAATGACAAAGCCAAACTAGCAAAGGTTAAGAAAAGGGATTCGCTTAAATACTGAATAATTAAACTTCCACGTTTTGCGCCTAGGACCTTACTTATACCAACTTCTTTTGCTCTTTGGGCTGATTTTGCGGTAGCTAGATTTGTATAATTTATTGCTGCCAAAACAAGAATTATTATAGCTATTATAGCAAATAAGCTTACATATTTAATATTTCCATTTTGACTCAGCTCAACATTTATATCTGATTTAAGATGAATAGCTTCTAGTGGCTGTAATTTGTATTCTGGGTAAAACTTAAAACCTTGATTTTCATAAGCGGGCTTTGTGACTTTTTCATAAACTGCCATTTTACCTTCTAGTAGCTTAAACTGTTTTGGGTCTTTCAGTGTAATATAAGTGTGATAGTTATTACTAACCCACTGACCAACATCATGCGGGTAATACCCTTGACTCTTATAGGAAGCAATAAAATCATAACTAAAGTGTTGATTTTTAGGAGGGTTTTCAATTACAGCCTTTACTGTAAAAGACATTCCATTTCCGAACTTTAAACTCTGATCTATTGGAGAAATATCTCCAAATAATTTATTAGCTAATGTTTCGGTAACCAAAATATTATCTGGACTCTCCAAGATTAAAGTTGGATTCCCTTCAATAATTTTAGTGCTAAAAACATCAAAATAAGCACTATCCGTATACAAACCTTGTTGAACAAAAGATTGGTCACCTTTAAGTATTAATGCTCCCCCGATATTAAGGTTCGTAACGTTTTCCACTTCGGGAAAATCTTGCAGCAATGCTTCACCAAGAGGAAGTGGGGCAACAGCAAACATATCTGTTCCTTGATAACTATTCCCTTTTTGCTGTTGTACAATTCTAAAAGTTCTATCAGAATTCTGATGATGCTTATCAAAACTCATTTCGAACTGAACAAACAATGCCAACAATACAAAGCAAGTCATCGCAACTGTTAATCCAGTTAAATTTATAATCAGATAAGCTTTATTTTTGATTAAGTTTCTCCAAGCAAGTTTTATATGATTCTTAAACATAATTCTTGTTTTTTGATTATCTCATTCCGTACGTAAACTTTTTACTGGGTTCTGCTTAGCAGCTTTAATTGTTCTGCCACCAACAGTACATAAAGCTATAACAGCCGCTAACAGCCCTGCTGCAACAAAAAACATAGGACTAAGATTTATTTTAAAAGGATAATTTTTTAACCATTCTTTCATAAACCACCAGGCTATTGGTGAAGCAATTAAAAATGATATCCCTACCAATTTTAAAAAGTCTTTGGTCAACAAAAATGTAATATTGGTTACACTAGCACCAATTACTTTTCTAACACCTATTTCTTTGGTGCGTTGATTTACAATTAGCAACGAAATGGCAAAAAGTCCTATGCAACTCAAAGCAATTGCCAGTATAGAGCCACTTGTAATCATTGTGGTCATTCGTTCCTCTTTTCTAAAAGTTCGGTTGATGTTCTCATCCAAAAACGAACCTAAAAATTTTGAGTTGGGAGAGACTCGCGCCCAAGCATTTTTAACTGCATCGTAAGATTTTGCAAGATTTACCGGAGCTACTTTCACATACCCATAGTACAAATCGTAATCACGACTCATCATCATGGTAATAGGTGCTATGGTCTTATCTAAATTTTCGAAATGGTAATCTTTGACTACGCCTATAACAGGAAAGCGTAATGTCTCACTAAAACTAATGTATGCCGTTAATGGGTCTTTTTCACCAAATTCTTTTGCCATAGCCTCATTGATGACCGCTCCTGACCTATCGCTTGCAAATTCTCTACTAAAATTGCGACCAGTTACAAGTTCCAAATCTAATGTCTCCACATAATCATAATCAACCGTTAGATAGTTTGTATTAATTACTCTGTTCTTGTATTCAAACCCAAACATGCTGCTAGAAACACTACCATCTTTTCCGTATCCTAAATTATTATCGGCACCCGATATTTCTAAAATATCAGCATTGCCAGCTAATTCGTTTCGCAATAATTCCAAAGCATCATAGCTATTCTTTTTTCCGTCCAATGGAAAGGATAGTACTTGCTCTTTATTAAAGCCAAGGTCTTTATTACGCATAAAATCTAACTGACTATGCAGCACCAATGTTCCTGCTATCATTAAAATAGCAATCCCGAACTGTAAAACCATTAAAGCATCTCTCACCCTGTTTTTACCAGAAACATCTAATTTTCCTTTTAAAGATTGAATGGTTCCTAATTTGCTCATTAATAAAGCGGGATACCCCCCTACAATAAAAGTTATTATTAGTATTCCCAGCATAAAAAGTAAGATAGTCACTGGAGATAAAATCAATCCAAAGGAGACATCAGTTCTAAAAATTGTTTTGAATTCATCAATCAGTAAAATGCTTATCACCACTCCAATACTTACGGAAAATAGAAAAACAAACAAGCTTTCTGTCCAAAACTGGAAAAAGAGTTGTTTGGGTTTGGCCCCCAATGTTTTTCGCATGCCTATTTCTTTTAAGCGTTGACCACTTCTAGCGATGCTCATATTTATGAAGTTGACACATGCTATAAATAGAATTAGAAAAGCAACCCCTAAAACCAAATAGACATTACTACGGCTTACTTGGACATACCCATTCTTAAATGTTGCAAAATTTTCATCTTCTAATGGTAACAATTCAAACTTATAATAAAGACCATCTGCATCTGGTTGCGCACCATCTCGTTTAGCATTGTCTATTCGTTCTTTAAAATTGTTATTCACCAAAGACCGTGTTGCAATGTCGAACTGACTTGGAGCAACATTTTCTCCCAATTGCAAATAAATGTCATGATATCTAGCACCCCAATTATCTTTACTTCCCAGATAATCCGCTTCTCTTTCAAACCTAACAGCGATTTCAAATTCCAACGTGCTCTGCGCAGGGTTATTTTCTACAACTGTTCCTACGGTAAAAGATTCGTCTTTTCCATTGATCTGAATTTGTACTGTTTTACCTATGGCTTCTTCATCTCCGAATAAAGATTTTGCAGTTTCTTCTGTGATGACGATATCCGATTGTTTTTCTAAAGGATTATTCATTTTTCCCTTAATGGCCGGAAAAGTGAACATATTGAAGAAATCAGCATCGACCCAAATGGCATCCATATTAATTTCTTTTTCCCCATAAGTTAATACCGCTTCTTGTTGCAAATGACGAGTGGCTCTTGTTATACCAGGCACTTCATCTATTATGGCTGGCATTAGGGGTGCAGCATGACTTACACTCACTTGAGGTCCTTTGGGGTTTTGCCACATGGAATATACCTTGTAAATATCCTTGGAATTGGTATGGAATTTATCATACGACAGGTCAAAAAAACCGGCCATGGATAAAAGAATGGCAACGGCAAAAGCGACAGACAGCCCAATACTATTTAATATGGTAAATGTTTTGTTCTTAAGAAGACTACGCCAAGTGATTTTTATATAGTTCTTAAACATGATTGTTCGTTTTCTGATTGATGTAAGGTTGCTAATTCAGTTTTACCAATAAATACAGAAACGATTACCATGCCAAAAGACTAAAGCATTGTAAATGAATTAATTAAAAACAGATGAGATCTATTACACTGTCCAACATTTTTACAAAATATGTAAAATATGTTTACAACAGTGCAATCAAAACCATCTATCAAATAGCAGGGAATTCTATTCCGTCCGTAAGCTCTTAACCGGGTTCTGCTTTGCCGCTCTAATTGCCTGAAAACTTACCGTTAATACCGTAACACCTAAAGCCCCCAACATTGCCAGCACAAAAATCCACCATTTTAATATTACTCGATAAGGATATTCTTGTAACCAGCCATTCATCACATAGTAGGCAATAGGCACAGCTATAAAGCAAGAAATTGTGACGAGCTTTAAGAAGTCTTTTGAAAGCATATTCCAGACATTGAAAACAGATGCCCCAAGTACCTTGCGAACACCTATTTCTTTAGTGCGTTGTTCAGCGACAAAAGAGGTAAGTCCAAATAAACCAAGACAACTAATTAGTATTGCCAATGCAGTAAAAATTCCTGATAGGGTACCAACACGCTTTTCTGTTGCAAACTTTCTAGCATATTGATCATCTACAAAATCATATTGAAAAGGAATCGCTGGAAAGTTTTCCTTGAAAACACGTTCTATAATTGCTAAGTTTTGGCTTGCGCTCTGTTTAGGATTAAGTCTTAAATTGTAATAGCTAAAATTATTATGGCGATCATACACGTACCACCCTTGCTTAACCGGCTCATAAGGTGACTGGGCAATCATATCTTCAACAACTCCAATAATCTTCATTGACGGCCCCGGATCCTCCTCATCTGAGTCACGAATAACAGTACCCACAGGGTTCTCTAAGCCCATATATTTTACTGCAGTTTTATTAATTAATATTCCCAGAGAATCTGAAGCCATGTCCCTAGAAAAATCTCTTCCTTCTACAATTTTAAGGTCTAGTGTACTTGCATATTCAGGTGACACTTCTGTCCAAGCAAAATCTTCCTGAAAACCTTCTGGTTTGCCCTCCCAGGTATATCCACTCCTATTAGACCATATTTGAGTTGTTGGACTACTTGAAGTCGCCATAGCAATTGCAGCACCAGAGCTTATAAACTGCTCTCGCATTAAATCCGTCTTTCCTTCAAAATCCGCAGACCATGTGGGAATTTGCACCAATCCTTCTCTATCATATCCGATAGGACGATTTTTTGCATGGTTAATTTGTTGCATAACGATTACCGTGCCTATTATAAATGCAACAGAAACGGTAAATTGGAGTACCACTAATATCCTTCTTGGTAGCCCTGCATACTTTCCAGATTTAAAGGTTCCCTTTAGCACATCTACAGGTTTAAATGATGATAGATACAAGGCTGGATAGCTTCCAGCCAGTAAAGAAGTAAATAGAATAAATACAACTGAAATTCCCCAAAAACCTATATTGTCCCATGGAAATACAATTTCTTTTCTTGCCAGCTCATTAAAACCACTTAGCGAAATTAGTACTATGATTAATGCTACAAAAAATGCAAAAAGTACTACCAAAAAAGATTCGCTCAAAAACTGATAAATCAATTGGCCTTTTTGTGACCCAATAGATTTTCTAATCCCTACCTCTTTTGCTCTTTTTTCTGAACGAGCCGTACTAAGGTTCATAAAATTAATACAAGCTAAAAGCAAGACAAATGCACCTATAATACCAAAGAGCCAAACATATTTTATACGTCCTCCAACTTGTTCTCCCTCTTCAAAATTTGAACGTAAATACCAATCTTCCATTGGAAGTAGAAAAATTTGAGGATTAAACTCTGCAGTATCTTCATTTAAATCTTTCTTTACATTTCTAATGATACTAGTAACATTTTCCATGTTAGCATTGGCCGATAATTGCACAAACATCTGAAAAGAATTGTTGCCCCAATTATCCAGAGAATTCTTAATCCATTCACGATTGGCTACATAGTTATCCCAAGGGATAATATAGTCTGTATCGTTAAAAGTATTATTGTAGGGAATATCATTGTAAACCGCAGTAACGTTTAAGTCGTATTGATTGCTAATTTTCACTATCTTTCCTATAGGGTCTTCTTTTCCAAATAGTGCATCAGCTGTTGATTTAGATAGCATTATAGAGTTAATTTCTCGCAAGCCATCCTTTTCTCCTTTTACTATCTCTAGGTTAAGCAACTCTGGTGCCATTTTCTGCATATAGTTTCCAGGCCGCGATATGCTATTCTCCTTGTATTTGATATAGCTATCTTGTGTCCAAGAAGCCATCATTAAATGCTCAAAATTATCGCCATAACCATCACGCAGGGCTGGTTCTAATGGCAAAGGAATTGCTGGCCCTGTACCTGTTCTTCCATTAAAGGTCTGAGATTGCCATACTTGTGCAATCTTATCCTTGTTTTTATAATAATTATCATGCGTTAATTCATCGTTTATCCAAAGCCCAATAATGAGAGTTACAGCAATACCTAAGGCCAAACCTCCGATATTTATTAAGGAATATCCCTTATTCTTTACTAAGTTTCTCCAAGCGATTTTTAAATAGTTCTTAAACATGATTCTATTTTTTTGATTGATTCTTTATGATTGTATTAGTCTATACCATTAAAGACTCGTTAAATTTGAAAAAGTTTCACTCTGTACGTAAACTTTTTACAGGATTCATCATTGCAGCTTTTAAGGCTTGATAGCTAATTGTAAACAATGCAATTAGTATTGCTATAGTGCCTGCGGCAATAAATACCCATAAATCAATATCAATACGATACCTAAAGCTTTGCAACCAATTTTGCATTGTATACCACGCTAATGGGATAGCTACAAAAATTGAAAGAAATACTAATCGTAAAAAATCCTTTGAAAGTAGATTCACAATTCCAAAAGCACTAGAACCCAATACTTTACGAACCCCTATTTCCTTTCTACGCTGTTCTGCAGTATAGGCTGCAAGTCCAAATAATCCTAAACAAGAAATAATAATTGCCAGAATTGAAAATATTTTAGTAAGCTCCCCAACAAGTTCTTCATTTCTGAACCTGGAATTGAACAAGTCATTTTCAAAACGATATTCAAATGGAAACGCGGGATTATACTTTTTTAAAATCTTACCAATGGATGCCAATGCTTCAGTTCTGGAGGATTCCGATTTTATATTTACATACATGGTATTTGCATAATCAAAATTATTAAAAAACATTACCGGTCCTGTCTTTCCATTACCATACATATCGCCATATAGATAATCTTTTACCACGCCTATCACATTGTAATTGGTATCATAGCGTGCAATGGTTTTACCAATAGCGCTGCCTTCCCCCATTAGGTTTGCAAAAGATTGGGTGATAATAACATTAACACTGTCCACTGCTCTATCATTTTTAAAACCATGACCTTCAACCAACTCCAGACCTACCGTGCTAATAAAATTAGGACTAACATATCTAAATCTAACAAGAACATCATCAGTATCTACACCACCTTGCCAACTCAATCCTGATCCGTTATTACCGCTAGACAACATATTCGTATTGGTCAGCGCAACATCTTCTACTGTTCCAGAAGCAATTAAGTCTTCTCTTATTGGAGTGAATTTGTCAATCATATTACCGCTTACAGTAACATTTAGCAAATTTCCTTTGTCGTAGCCAACATCTCGAACTCTAACATGCTGTATCTGTTGATAGATTATGATACTACAAACAATAAAAACTATGGAAACCGCAAATTGAGCAACTACAAGACCTTTGCGGATAATAGTGGCTTTACCCAGACTTTTATTAGCACCTTTTAGTACTTGTGCGGGTCTGAAAGAAGATAAATATAGAGCAGGGTACCAGCCAGCAAGAAGGCTACAAAGTAAGGTAATGCCTAGGAGGGAAAATATATGAATTGGCTCAAACGGTCTTAACGTAATCTGCTTTTCTACCAAGATATTGAAATATGGTAGTAAAACCATCAATAAAAGAACACTTAAACAAGCTGAAACAGCAGCTAAAATAATAGCTTCAACCATGAATTGACTAACCAACCTTCTTTTGCTGGAACCCAATACTTTTCGCACTCCAACTTCATTGGCCCTTTTCCCGCTTCTAGCCGTTGAAAGGTTCATAAAGTTAATACAAGCTATCAATAAAATTATCAGCGCAATGAACGCTAGAGACCCTACTAATGTTATCTGACCTCCCACTTTTTTCCCATCTTGAAAATCAGAACGTAAACGCCAATCTTTGATGGAATGGAGAAAAGCCTCGTTAGGGGAATCATCTGTATTGCTCATTTTTGAGGCAATCATTGACCTAACCTTCTTATCAACAACTTCAAAATTTGAGTTAGGGGCAAGTTCAACAAAGGTGTCTGCAAAATTATTACCGTACTCCTCTATCCAAGACATATCATCTTCACCTAATTGAAACCGCTCAAATGGGAGAAGCCAATTATAGCTAAACGATACATTTCTTGGCAAATCTTCTATAACCCCCGTAACTGTAAAACTATACTCATCATTGATTTTTATTACTTGATTTAGTACATTTTTGTCTGAACCAAATAGCGCCAATGCTGTTTCTTGAGTCAAAACGATTCCATCCGGTCTAGATAGGGCGGTTTTCTTTTGCCCTTCTAAAAAGTTCAAGCTAAAAATATCCAGAAAATCAGGGTGAACATACCTACCATATCTATTAATTCCTGTATTTCCTTCTGCAAGCAAAATCTCTTCACCCCATGTTGTCGAAGATTTTGTTATTTCAGGTATTTCATTTTTTAAGTCTCTAGCTAAGGGTCCAGGAGTGGAGAAGAATGTGTATACTTCACCTTCAAAGGTTTGATTTGTAGGGACAATATAAATCAAATCTTGTTTGGGAAAAACACTATCATAGTTAACCTCATCCTCTACCCATAGTAATATTAGGCAGGCACAAGTAATTCCAATTGCCAGTCCAAAAATGTTCAATGCACTATAGCCTTTGTTTTTCCAGAGGTTTCGCCAAGCGATTTTTAAATAGTTTTTAAACATGATTTTAGTTTTTGATTGATGTTTTATTCTGTCCTTAAGCTGTCAACGGGGCTCTTAATGGCCACTTTTAAAGTCTGATAACTTATTGTTGCCATTGTAATTATAATGATTGCTAAAATTGCAATGGCAAAATACCACCAATGGATCTCTGCTCTATAAGTATATCCTTGGAGCCACTGCGCCATAAAATACCAAGTAATAGGAGTAGCGAATATCCCAGCTATAAGTATAAGTTTTAGAAAATCTTGTGACAATAAAGTGAGTATATTAACCATGTTACTCCCTAGTACTTTTCTAATCCCAATTTCTTTGGTACGCTGCCCTACGAAAAAGAGTATAAGGCCATAAAGACCTAAACAACCGATAAAAATGGCGAGGCCTGAAAAAACCTTTGAAAGGGACAAGTAACGTTGTTCTTGTTCATATTGCTGCGTAACTCTATCTTCTAAGAATCGATATTCGAAAAGGTATCCATCAAAAGTTTCTGACCACTTTTCATCTATTTGAGCTAAGGCCTGTTTTGTGTTTTTACCATTTATCTTTAGTGCTATTTCGCCATAAGTATCCGCTAAGGGGGCTATAATTACTGGGCTGATACCTTCCGTAAAACTGTTGTTGTGAAAGTCCTTTATAACGCCCACAATTGTTCCCGCTATAGTTCCGCCATTTACTGCAATTTGTTGCCCCAACATATCTTCTGGAGAAGAAAGACCCAATTTTTCGGCCAATCTTTCATTAACCACCACCTCATCGGTAGAATCCTTTTTAAAGAAGTTTCTACCATACGAAAGCTCTAGGCCGAAGGTGTTAATGTAATCTTCATCAGCAAATTTGGCATTGATACTAAACTCTTCATCTTCTGGTCTTGTACCATATCTAAGGTTTGTACCCCAACTATTACTTGATGCGCCAGGACTACTGAAACAACTTGACACTTCTTGTACGCTGGGAATTTGTTTTAACCGTTCTTTGAGACTATAGAGTTGGTCTTCTTCAATATTGCTTGGAATTTCTACCATAACAATTGACTCTTTGTCAAAACCCAAATCGGAATTCACAGCATAATCAATTTGCCTTGAGATAATAATTGTTGTTGCAATAAGAACTATAGATATGACAAATTGAGTCACAACCAAAACCTTTCGGGTGGTTACACCACCAGTATCATTATGGCCCAATTTGCCTTTCAGTGCCAACACGGGAACTATTCGACTCATAAGAATACCAGGATAACTTCCTGATAAAAATGAAACTACTACTAATACAAGCGCAACGAAACCAATAAAATCAGGGGTCCATAAATCATTTGTTACTAGTTTAATATTAAAAAGGTCATTGAAAGATGGCAAAAACAAAACCGCAAGCACAAAGCCTATGAAGAGTGCAATAAGACTGATAATAAATGTTTCCGATAAAAATTGCCAAAATAAATGCTGTTTAAAGCTCCCCAACACTTTTCTAATACCAATTTCTTTAGATCGGTAGAAAGCCTGTGCGGTAGAGATATTAATAAAGTTGATACTGGCGATGATGATAAGGAAGAGGCCAACAATACCAAAAATCCATAGGAGAACAGGATTTAATCCGCCGTAATCGGCATTAAAGTGGATGTCGGAAAGTGGCTGTAGCTTGTATACATGCTTGTTTTTACTATTTGGACGGTGTCTTTTTGGTAGCTCAATTAAAGCTTTTTCGATATTGGCAATATTCTGATTAGGTCTTAATAAAGCATAACATTGTAAGTTGCCAGTAATACCCCCCCAGCTTTCACTGGCCGCAAACCCAGAATTATCCGCTAGATTTTCAAAACTGATAAAGAGTTCTCTATCTAAAAAAGTAGACTGCGGTAGGTTTTTTAACACCCCAGTAATTGTTATGGTCTTGTTATTCTCCAAAACAAAGGTGTTGCCAACAACATCAGCGCTACTGTACATTTTTATTGCCATATCCTCAGTAAGTACCGCCGTATTTGGTGCTGCAAGGCTTACTTTCTCGCCACCATAAATCAAAGGATAATTAAAGATGTCAAAAAAATCCTGTTCTACAAAAACGACATTTTCTTTTAGCTTATTAAGCTTTCCATTTTCATTGACATCAAGTATTACATCATTTCGTTGTACAATTTTGGCAACTTTTTCAGAATAATCGTATTCTTCTCTAAATACCTTTGCAAATGCTGGAGGCACGCTGGCATTATACTCTATGTCATCGGTAATTTCTTCTGTATTTATTCTGTAAATGCGGTCCGCGTTGGCATGAAAATTATCAAATGATAGATGATAATTAAGAAATAGAAAAATTAGGATACAACCGCCAAAACCTATGGCTAGACCTAAAACATTAATGGCAGTAAATACCTTTCTTTTTAATAAGTTCCGCCATGCAATTTTTAAATAGTTTTTAAACATGATCTATATTTTTTGGATGGTAGCCTCTCCTATTATTATTCCTTTATTAACTTCTGGAGAACCTTTATAGGCAATGGTCGCTTCTCCAAATGCAGTAACTTTTAACCTTTCAGAAACTTGTAAACGATAACTGCCTTCCCCATATGCAGTTATTTTTGCTTTACTGGTTTTAACATCCAAACTATTTATGGTGGTCTCCCCGTAGGCAGTAATTTTTTGATAGTTTAGACTCCCGGCTTTAAGCTCAAGGTAGCTTTCCCCATATATCGTAGTATGTAAATTTTCTAAATCCACTTCATTTAAATAGACCTGAGATTCACCATAAAGTTTTAGTCTAAAATCTTTACCATTTAAAGGGCTCTCACAAACAAACTTTTCTTCTCCTCGTAACGAAAGTTCGTCAAGTGTTTTATAAGTAACTGTTGCTTTTATGACCGTTCCTTTATAAATGTCTTTTTTACCCTTCCAGGTATCATTTTTAACTTTTTCTTGTTTGGTAACCATTTTTGCATCATCAAGGTAAATTCTAAGCGTTTTTCCAACCACCTCAACATTTAATTTTTCCATGGGTTCCGTACTGCTATTTACTACAACAGTCTCTGAGTCTCCCTCAACAAAATTTACAGCAATATGCGGACTAACTATTATCTTATTGAAGTGATTAGTTTCATAAGTTTTTACTTGTGCCAAAGACTTTTCAGATGCAAAAACTGCAATTAAAATGACTAAGGCTGTTTTAAAGAATTTTATTTTTAAGAGTTTCATGATTGATTAATTTTAAGGTACTTCAACACTTTGACTATGCTTAGCGCCGCGTGCTTAGCACAAATTGATAATTTATTCAGTTCTTAGACTTTTAACTGGATTTACAATAGCAGCTCTAATACTTTGATAGCTTACTGTTACTACGGCAATGGCTATCACTAATGCTGCCGCAAAAATTAAAACTCCAATTCCTATTTCTATGCGATAGGAAAAATCTTGAAGCCATTTATTCATTGCAAACCACCCCAACGGTAATGAAATTAGTATAGCAATTCCAACAAGCTTTAAAAAGTCTGCTGTTAATCTATAGGATATCTGACTAACGCTAGCGCCCAGAACTTTTCGAACCCCAATTTCTTTGGTTCTTTTTTCGGCATTAAAGGCTGCTAAACCAAATAATCCTAAACAGGCAATGAAAATTGACAGTATTGTGAAGACTATAAAAATACGTCCCAATCGTTGCTCAGCTTGGTAGGTATTATTAAAGGAATCTTCCATAAAATTATATGCAAAAGGTTGTTCTGGAATATCCCTTTCCCATATTTCTCCGATTCCTGCGACTGCTGTAGAAAAATCCCCAGCATTTAGCCTTATAGCAAGATTCCCCGTAGAACTTCCTAAGCGCAAGCTTAAAGCACCAATGTCTTCTCGCAGTGTTTCAAAATGAAAGTTTTCAACTACACCCACAACTGTAAAAAATGTTCCATTCTCATCTCCCAGGTCACTTGAGAGCCTAAGCCCCAACGCCTCTTTTGGCGCTACACCCAAAAGTGAAGCAGCAGTTTCGTTTATAATTATAGCAGTGGAATCTGTCACTCTTTCGCTACTAAAACCGCGTCCCTCGATTAACCTTATATCTAAAGTTTCTAAGTAATCATAATCTACAAGCCATCTTTGCATGTTCACTGCATTTTCTTGCTCCGGTGAACCTTCTTTAAAAAAAGTGTAATCAGACCTTGATGATGGCGTAGGCAGAAAGCTGCTTATAGTAGCACTCTCAACTTGTGCGAGCTTTTGTATTTCTTGCTTAAGGGCATTCCCTTTTTCTCCCGCTCCATAAAAATCTTGTACCACAAGAACTTGATCTTTGGAAAATCCGAGATTTTTACTTTGAATAAAATCGAGCTGTTTAAAAACAACCAGAGTCCCAACAATTAGAAAAACTGAAATTGCAAACTGAAAAATTACCAGGGAATTACGAATATTACCCCCTCCCACACTACCTTTCCCTAAACCTTTAAGGACTTTTACAGGAATAAAACGAGACATAAAAAATGCGGGATACCATCCTGAAAATAAACTTAGTACAATAGCTGAAGTAAGCAAGACTAACCAAAAAATTGGATTCGTAAAAGGAATACTAATTTCTGTCCCTGCAAGGTCGTTAAAAAACGGCATGGCTATAACTGCAAAAACTATTGCTATTAGAAGTGCTATGAATGAGATTAAACCAGATTCCGTAAGAAATTGACGTACCAGTCCAGATTTATTAGAGCCAAGGGTTTTTCGAATTCCCACTTCTTTTGCTCTTTTTAGAGAATGCGCTGTGGACAAATTCATAAAATTAACACTTGCTAGAAGTATTAAGAAGAGTCCAATGAAAGAAAGAATATAGATGTTTTGAATAGAACCATTAGCACTTAATTCAATTTGTGCTTCCGAAAATAAATGAATATCGGTAAGAGGTATAGAATAATAGTTCACATAGTTTCCAGTAGCTCTAAAAGCCTCTTCGGTGATTCCAGGATAGATTTGTTGTACCCATGGTATTAAATAATCTCCAACAATTCCCTGAAGTGGAGCTTGAAAATCTTCAATACGAGCGCTTGGAATCAACTTAATAAAAGTAAAGTAGTTATGACTACCCCACTCACTTTGCTGGGCATCCTCATAACCCGACATAGCCATAAAAACGCTATGATTTCTTAATAGCGAGTTCTTTGGTAAATCATCTAAAACCCCAGTTACTGTATAGCTATCCGTATTATCCAGCAATACTTCTTGCCCTACTGCATTGTTAATCCCAAAATGCTTTTCAGCGGCAGTTTTGGTAAGTACAAGGGTATTAGGTTCTTTTAAGGCAGTTTCAGTGTCACCAACTAGTAAATCTAGTCCAAACATTTCAAAGAAATTGTCATCGGCAAATGCAGAATTCAGTTCTTTAGTATTGTTATTTGTATTACTTCTGCGTAGCAGTATGCTACCTAAATTTCTAATGCGTGTAGCCATTTCAACCTGTGAAAAATCATTTTCCAAAACTGCCGCCATGGGAGCCGAAGTTTCAGCAGATACATTTTCATCACCGCCAAATTTTATATCAGCATTTATTCTATGAATACGATCAGCGTCTGCAAACATTTCGTCATAACTCAATTCATTATATATGTACAATGCAATAAGTAGTCCTCCAGCCATGCCTATAGCCAGTCCGAATATGTTTAAAGAAGTAAAAAAGGGTTGCCTTTTAAGACTTCGCCAAGCTATTTTAAGATGATTTTTGAACATAACTGTTTATTTTTTGATTGCTGTTTTATTCCGTTCGAAGGCTTTTTACTGGATTAGCAACTGCAGATTTAATCGATTGGAAACCTACAGTTAATAAAGTAAGAACTAGAGCAAACCCTCCTGCCAAGGCAAAAACCCACCACTGAATTTCGATACGATAAGTAAAGTCTTCTAACCAGCGTTGCACAAAATAATAGGCAATAGGGGAAGCAATTAGAAAGGCAATTCCAACTAGTTTAATAAAATCTTTAGTTAATAATTGCACTACTGAATTTACACTAGCACCTAATACTTTGCGGATACCTATTTCCTTTTTCTTTTGTTCTGCTACATAAGATACTAGACCAAAAAGTCCTAAACAGCTTATGAATATGGCCAATATGGTAAATGTTAAGGATATTTTTGCAAGCCTTTGTTCTTCCATAAATAGCTTTTGAACACCATCATTTACGAAAGTGTACTCAAAAGGAGAGGAAGGATTTACTTTTTTCCATCCACGTTCTAAATTGGTCAATAGCGCTTTAAAATTGCTTGTTTTAGCCTTTACAACCAACCAGTCTGGGGAATCCTCCATAAAAAGCAACATTGGATCTACTGCTTGTTTTAGTGAAGCAAAATGAAAATCTTCTGAGATTCCTACAATTTCATACTCGGTACTTTGACCTTCATAGGTTTGTATCAATTTAGAGGACAATGCATTGTCTAAATCAATTCCAAACTCATTTAAAGTGGCCTTGTTTACTATTATTTGAGTACTATCGTTTAATCGCAAAGGTCTTCCTGCTATAAGCTTAGTTCCAACTGCATCAAAATAATTCTCTGTGATACCATTATAAAAAACAGCTCTCATATTATCAGGATTCTCACCTGGCAAATGCATACCCATGTCACCCATAATACGGGCAGATGGGTAATTATTAGTTCCTGCAACTTCAGAAACATTTGATAAGGCAGTGTATTCTTCTCTTATAGCTGAAAAATTATTCCTAACCTCCTGAGTACCTAATTTAATGGCTAAAAGGTTATCCTTGTCAAAACCCATATCCTTTGCCTGTGCGAATTTTAATTGCTGGGTAACTATAATCACAGCTGTAACCAAAACTATGGAAACCACAAACTGAAAGACTACTAAAGTCTTTCGTAGATTTCCACTTCCAAGGTTAAGGCTTACCATACCTTTAATAACCTTGGCTGGTTTTATTGAAGATAAAATTAACGCAGGGTAAATTCCTGCCAATAAACCTGTCAATAAACCCACTGTTAATAGGAGTGTCAAAATTTTAAGATTCCAAATGTCTAAAAACACAAGTGTCCCTCCTGTAAGTGAGTTCATACTTGACAGTAATATCATTGACAAGGGGACACTTATAAATATGGCGAATAAGGATAATAGTACAGATTCACTTAAAAATTGCCTTATTAAGGAACTTTTTTGGGCGCCAATGACCTTTCTAACACCAATTTCTTTTGCTCTTTTACCTGCTTTTGCTGTACTAAGATTTACAAAGTTCACACAGGCTACCAGTTGAATAATAAAAGCTAATAGTAACATGGCCAATAAATATTCAATATTTGAAACATCTTCTATTTGTGCATCAATCCCTTTTGAATAAAGATGAATGTCCTTAACTGACTGTAACAATAAGGTCTTGTCAAATCCTATGGCTGCAAGATCATCTGCGCCTCTATCTTGTAAAAATTCTGGTAGTTTTTTCTCTAACTGGCTTGGATTTGTTCCAGGAACTAACTTTAGATAACTATAAACAAAATTTTGTGTAGCATAGTTATCCACACTTCGCACAAACTCACCAATACCTGGTGAAGTCATACTCAAAATATAATTAGGATTAAGATGTGTTTTTTCCTTCCCGTCCTTAAAAACGCCCGTTACTGTAATATTTTGTTGTTGCTCGCCGGCACCTAGAATCAATATTTGTCCTAAAGCAGCTTTTTTACCAAATAATTTTTGCGCTAATGTTGAAGAAAGCACTACACTATTTGGAGCTTTCAACATTTCTATTGGGTCACTTCCCTCAAGAATTGGATATTTAAAAAAGCTAAAGAAAGTAGAATCTGCAACATATCCCCTAGACTCGTAATAACTGTTATCACTATTGGAAACTTTTAAAAGCTGACTACTTTCTTCTCCAAAATATACGATACGACATGCTTCTACTACCTCTGGAAAATCTTCCTTCATTGCAAATGCAATTGGAGGACTAGCAGCAGCCATATCTGTATCTATACTATTGTTTTCAGTTTTTACTTTAGTACGTATACGATATAATGAAGATGAATCATCATGGTGATTATCATAGCCAAACTGAGCATTAACATAAACTAAAATCATTAAGCAACAAACCGTGCCCACCGTAAGACCAAGTAAATTAATAGTAGTCTGAAGCTTATTTTTGGTTAAGCTCCTCCAAGCTATTTTAATATGATTTTTAAACATGACTTTAGTTTTAGATTGACAGTTTATTCCGTTCGCAAGCTTTTTATTGGATTATTATTAGCAGATTTAAACGCATGGAAACCAACGGTGATAATAGCAATGGATAATGCTATTGCTCCCGCTAATAGAAACACCCACCATTCCACATCAATTTTGTAGGCATATTCATTAAGCCATTGTCGCATTGCATACCAAGAAAAAGGTATGGCAATAAGAATAGCGATTGCCACTAATTTTATAAAATCCTTTGATAATAAGGCAACTATAGTGGATACCTCTGCTCCAAGAACTTTGCGAATACCTATTTCTTTTGTTCGCAACATAGCACTGTAAGTAGCCAATCCGAACAGCCCTAAACATGCTATGAATATTGCCAAACATGAGAATACCGTAAATAGTTTCCTAAATCTTATGTCTGCGATGTATTGTTTGTTAAAAGCTTCATCCAAGAAACTGTATAAAAATGGTCTGTGAGGAGCTAAAACACTCCATTTTTTTTCTATTGCTGCAATTGCTTTTTTATAATTATTTGAGCTTATGCGCAGGGAAAGGTACCTTCCATAAGGAACCTGTCTTAATGTAAGTGGAGCAACTTTTTGGTGTAATGATATATAGTTAAAGTCTTTTACCACCCCAACAATGGTTCCTTCGCGACCCCATTGCTGAAACTTTTTACCAATGATTAGATTGGGGTCATTGTAACCAAATTCTTTTGCTGCAGCTTCATTTATAATTAGTGAGCTTATACTATCTGTAGGAAATTCTGGTGAGAACGCCCTGCCTGCAACAACATCAATATTATAGTGTTGAATAAAATTGTTATCCACCTCATAGATATATGGGGTAAAATTTTGCATATTCCCCTCGAAGGTTTCTATATCTGTTCCAGCAGCAGGAAAGTGACTGCTTGGTACTGTTCTAGAAAGGGATACCGAGTTAACATCAGCTAGCGCTAAAAACTCTCCTTTAATTGCTTCTACATTACCCAATACCTGACCATCCCAATTAAAATCTAAAATCAATTGTTGGTCTTTATCAAATCCCATATCCTTATTAAGCATAAACCCAAGTTGATAGTACACTACGACCGTACTGGCAATTAGTGCAATGGATATGCTAAACTGAAGTATGACTAGGCCTTTTCTTAGATTTGCTCCTTGGGCAGAGGTCCTAAAAGCTCCTTTTAATACGCTTACTGGTCTAAATCCCGATAGAATAAAAGCTGGATAACTACCAGCAAAAAGTCCGGTTGACAATGTTGTTCCAAAATATAGTAAAAGAATAGGGACCGTTATAAAAGAGGCCATTGTAAATGTTTTACCTGTTAAGGAACTTAACCATGGTAGGGCCACGACGGCAATAAGAAGACCAAGAAGTGAGGCGAATAGGACTAAAATAAGTGATTCTCCTAAAAATTGATAGATAAGTCCTTTGCGTTCCGCACCAATTACTTTTCGTATCCCTACCTCTTTTGCTCTTTCTAAGGAACGTGCGGTAGCCAAATTCATAAAATTAATGCTAGCAATTACCAAAATAAAAAGACCTATAATGGCAAATACGTAAATGTTAGATAAGCTACCTGTTTCTCCTGGTTGCCGGTCGGCCTCCGAATACAAATAAATCTCATTCATAGATTCCAAGGAGAAAGAATAGTAATACTGCTCAGCAACTTCTGGTTCTATATGCTTTCTTAGAAAATCGGGTATTTTGGATTCGAATGCGGCTTGACTAAAGTTGTTGGAAACTAACACGTAAGTATAAAAATCAACATAACCCCAAGAATCAAAAATTCCAGGTCTTGTCTGATAAAAACTGCTCATGGACATGAGCACATCAAAAGAAAAATGGGAATTTTGAGGAACATCCTTCATAACTCCCGTTACGGTATAAGTCCCATCTGCAGCCCTACCGCCAATACCTTCAATAGTTTTACCAACAGGGTTTTCATTGCCGAAGTACTTTTTTGCTGTAGTCTCGGTTAAAACTATAGAATAAGGAGCTTCTAGAGCCGTTTTTGGATCCCCATTTAATAATGACCAACTGAACACGTTAAAGGCTGAAGCATCTGCATAAAAACAATCCCCTTCTTGAAATTTACGATTGTTGTATTCCAATAAAATATCGCTCCTTCCAGAAAATTGTACTTTTTCTAAAATTTCTGGAAAATCGGATTTTAATGCAGGTCCTACAGGGGCATTCCCCCACACCCAAGCATCATCGGGGCTATCGGCATTTGAATGATGTATTACCCTATAAATAGCATCTTTTTTCGCATGATATTTATCATAAGAAAGTTCGTTGGATATAAAAATTGCAATCAACAGAAAACAGGCAAGACCTATAGCTAAACCTCCAATGTTTATAATGGAATATCCTTTATTCTTTAGAATATTCCTCCAAGCGATTTTGATATAGTTCTTAAACATGACTGTTTATTTTTTGATATTGATTGATAACTAATTTTGATTGACCCTGAAACAAGTTCAGGTAGATGAATAAACTCCTTATATCATTGCGCCAATGGCTCTGTTTTGACTCTCTGTTACTATTTGACCATCAAATAGATTAACTACTCGGTGCGCATAATGCGAATCCCTATCCGAGTGCGTTACCATAACTATGGTAGTCCCTTCTTGATTTAGCTCCGTTAACAGGTTCATCACCTCAATTCCATTTTTAGAATCCAAGTTCCCTGTTGGCTCATCCGCTAATATTAATTTTGGATTGGTAACTACGGCTCTAGAAATAGCTACACGTTGCTGTTGCCCCCCTGATAATTGCTGCGGAAAATGCTTTTCTCTATGCGCAATCTTCATACGTTCTAATACTTGCATCACTTTCTCCTTACGCTCGCTTTTACCCATCTTTAAATAGATTAGAGGTAGCTCAACATTTTCATAAACTGTTAGTTCATCAATAAGGTTAAAGCTCTGGAAAACGAAACCTAAATTTCCTTTACGAAGTTGTGTTCTCTGGCTTTCTTTAAGTCCGCCAACTTCATTGCCAGCAAAATTGTAGCTCCCTTCCGTTGGATTGTCTAACATTCCAATAATATTTAGCAATGTAGATTTTCCACATCCTGAAGGTCCCATGATGGCAACGAACTCCCCATCTTCTACATGGAGATTAACACTATTAAGAGCTAATGTTTCTACCTCTTCTGTTCTAAAGCTCTTTTTTAAATTCTTGATTGTTATCATTTCTATTCAATTATTTCTGTTAGTATAAAGACAATTACTTTTCGTCTTATGTGACGATTTTTCTATTTTATTTTAAAACTATTCTTTCAGCTTCGCCAAACGAATCATAATTACTTGTTATTACTTCTTCTCCAGCATCTAAGCCTTCTAAAACTTCATAGTATCTTGAGTTTTGTTTTCCAACACGGATTGGTCTTCTTAAAGCCTCACCTCCACCAGGAGCAACAACAAAAATCCACTGTCCTCCGGTACTTGTAAAGAAGCTACCTTTTGGTAATAACAGAGCATCACTAGATTCTCCTAATTGTAGTTTAATATTATAACTCTGACCCGTTCTAATAGTTTCTGGTTTAGCATCGGTAAAAACCAAGTCTACTCTAAATCTTCCACTTCTTACTTCAGGATATACTTTTCGTAATCGCAATGGATATTCGGTGCCATTACGTTCCAAAACGGCTACCAAATCTCTTTTTACCCTGTCTATATAATGCTCATCTATATCAGCCTCAATCTTGTAATCCGTTAGCACATTTACTTGCCCAATACGCTGCCCCTGAGTAATATTCTGGCCTATTTCGGCATCCAAAAACCCAAGCTGCCCATCTGCTGGCGCGCGAACATTTAAGTGATCTAGTCTTTGATAGACCATCCCTAGGGTTTTTTGCATTCTAGATAAATCTGCATCCAATCCGGTGAGCGATGTTTTTCTTAACTCATCATCCGTTTCTGTCTGAGATTTTACAATTTCATACTGTTTTTTAGACAGCTCATAATTCTCTTTTGAAAGTTGATATTCCTCTCTTGAAATCAACTCTTCTTTAAACAAAGCTTCATTCTGTTCGTAGTTCCGCTTTAAACGTTGCAAATCTGTGCTAGCTGTTGCCAATGACCTACGACCTTCTACTTGACGGGAATCAAAATTTAATCTTGTAGAACGTAAATCATTTTGTTTTAAAGCCAAATTACTTTCGCTATTTAGAATCTGTTCATATAGATTGATGTTTTCTAGTTTAAGAATAATATCTCCCTTTTTTACAGTGGCTCCTTCTTCTATTAATTTTTCTGTTACTCTTCCACCTTCATAAGCATCCATATAGATGGTTGAAATGGGAGCAACATTCCCGTTAATTGTGATATAGTCATCAAATTTTCCTTGAGAAACTTGACCAATGGAAAGTTTATCTTTCTCCGTCCTAAATGTAGAAACCGAGGGAGAAAGCAGCTGATAACCAACAAATAACAATAAAGCTCCAAGAGCTATGTAGCCAAAATGTTTTGGTTTTAATCCTTTTTTCTTTTCTATTTTAATATCCATTATGCTATTTTCTATTCTAGTTTATATTGAACACTGGAAGTCCTTTGTAAAAATCCAATGTGCTTTTATTAATTTCTGAACGCAATCTTACTTGCAAGTTTTCATTCTGGGCATTAGCGAATAAATTTTTCGCCGTAAATAACTCCAAGGCATTTATCAACCCTTTTTCGTATCGTTTTTGAGCAATTTCAAATGATAAACTTTGCGCTTTTACTTGCTGATTACTTTGCTCTAGTTCCACCAATAAAGAATTGTATTCTTGCACCAACTGCGCAATAGTCTGCTGTAATTCTTGTTCTTGAATGTCAAGATTGTTCTGCGCTCTCTTATATGCAATTTTCTGTTGCTTTACACGAGACCTTCTAGACCAACCATTGGTAATAGGAATGCTTAAACCAACCCCAATAAATTCTGACGCGTTATCTCTAAATTGGTCTTTAAAAGGAATGGTTAAACCAAGGGAATCTACTGTAGTTTCAAAATATCCTGTTCTAAAACCAGCAAATAATTGTAAAGAAGGATAAAGGTTACCTCTTTCTGCCGCCAACTGTTTCTTAGCAGCTTTAGTCCTTAACTCCTGCGCTTTTATTAAAGGAATAAAATCTCTTGCTTCGCTGAAGATAGTTTCAGATTCCAGCGTATCCAGTTCCATTTCCGGTTTTGCTTCTTGTAATTCTACTTGAATTTCAATATCAGTTTCGTTCTCCAAGTTCATTGCTTGAATCAAGTTCAATTTAGCTGCTGCCAATTGATTTTTACTTTGGGTAACGTTCAATTTGTCCGTTAATAATAAAGATTCCGCTTCGTACAAATCCGCGCCGGCTTTTAAACCTAGTTCAATTTGCTTTTCAACCAAGTCATAGTTAGTTTGCGAAACTGCTTGCTGTTCTGTTGAAATCGCAACTAAGCCTTCAAAAAACTGAATGTCATAAAAGGCTTGCATTACTCTAAAAGCCAACAAATATTTTTGATGAGTAGTTTCTTCGTTGGTTGCTTTATACAAAAATTTAGAGGCCTTTATAGTATTTATCTTTTGAAACCCTTGGAATAAGTCTATAGCACCATTTAAGTTGTAACTGTTTGAGAAGAAATCCTGATTTACAAAAGTACCCGTATTAGGATCTTCTGCTCTACCAAAACTAATTACATAATTAGTAGAGGCATCTACACTAGGTAAAATATCCCGAATAGATTGTCTATAGGTTTCTCGGTTAGCATCTGTTGTATATTGGAAATCCTTCAATTGCAGATTATGCTCCAAAGCATAGGAAACACATTCGTCCAAAGACCATTTTTGTTGGGCTAATACATTGGAGCTAATCGCACAAATGAGAAGGATGGTTATTTTAATTCTTGCTATCATAAAAATCTAATGTGCCAAACTATATACTATTCTTATGCCATTATTATAATTTATTGATAATCAATATTTTATAATAAAGTCTTATTTTAAAAAATATGATACTTGTAAAATTATTATACAGATATTGTAAAAATATTTGACACTTTAAAATAAAACTAAAATTCATATTGTAGTTTTAACCAAGCCTTTTTAGCAAAAGACCATGACAGATGCAAAAATCTTAGTAATAGATGATAATAAGAGTGTGTTAAGCGCTTTAGAAATTCTGTTGCAGTTTGAATATAAAACTGTGGAGACTATTTCTAATCCTAATCAAATCTCATCTAAGGACTTAAAAGAAGTAGACATCATTCTTTTGGATATGAATTTTTCTGCAGGAGTTAATACAGGAAACGAAGGGCTTTTTTGGTTAAGAGAGATTAAAAAGAAAGCGACACATACTTCTGTAATTATGATGACTGCTTACGGAGCAGTAGATTTGGCGGTTCAAGCACTTAAAGAAGGCGCTTCAGATTTTATACTAAAACCGTGGAATAACGATAAGCTTTTGGCTACGGTAAAATCTGCTTTTGAGCTTAGAAAATCCAAACAAGAAATACATCAGTTAAAAAAGAAAGAGAGTAACCTAAAACAAGTAATTAACGAAGACAAAAATTACATTATAGGTAATTCCAAAGCTTTAAACACCGTATTAAATCTTACCAGAAAAGTTGCAAAGACAGACGTTAACGTTTTAATTACCGGCGAAAATGGAACCGGAAAAGAATTAATAGCTCGGGAACTCCATAAAACATCAAAAAGAAAAGACGAGGTTTTTATCGCAGTAGATATGGGCTCTATTTCTGAATCCCTGTTGGAAAGCGAATTGTTTGGCCATGTAAAAGGTTCTTTTACAGATGCTAGAGAGAATAGAACTGGAAAATTTGAAGCAGCACATAAAGGAACGTTGTTTTTAGATGAAATAGGGAATCTATCACTACAGGCACAGGCCAAACTATTATCAGCGATTCAAAATAAATCCATTGTAAGAGTTGGCTCCAATAAAACCATTCCCGTAGACATTAGACTAATATGTGCTACCAATTGTAACTTAGAGCAAATGGTTACCGATGGATTATTTAGGGAGGATTTATTATACCGAATTAATACCATTTCTGTTGAAGTTCCTGCTTTAAGAGATCGGGATGAAGATATTTTAATTCTAGCCGATTTTTATTTAAAGCGTTTTGGCAATAAATATGACAAGCCGGCCCTACGTATTAATAATTCTGCCCAAGACAAGTTGATGACCTATAGTTGGCCTGGAAACGTACGAGAATTATTGCACACTATTGAACGCGCCGTGATTTTAGGTGAAGGTTCCGTCCTAAAAGCTGAGGATTTTATTCTCAGCAACAAATCTTCACCGACTTTAGGTAATAGTCCTACCACGCTGGAGGAAATGGAAAAACAGATGATTTTAAAAGCATTAAATGCCAATGATGGTAATTATAGTGCGGCCGCAGATCAGCTAGGTGTTTCTAGACAAACGCTGTATAATAAGCTAAAGAAAATAAATAATGGCTAGTAGGAATTTTTATTTTCAGCTTATTCTCAGGGTGCTACTAATTACCCTTACCGCTATTTTCCTTTCGGTATCCGTGGTAAAAGAATGGTATTTCTCTTTAGCACTGGCAGTTATAATGTTAATTGCACAAACCTATTCTCTAATTAGCTTTATTAATAGTACCAATCGGAAAATTGCGTATTTTTTTGATGCTATAAGAAATGAAGATTTTACCTTACGTTTTCCAGAGCGGGTTACCATAAAATCCTTTAAAGAGCTCAACCAAAGCTTAAATAGGGTAAACGGTTTAATCCAAGAAGTACATCTGCAACTGCAAGTTCGCGAGCAATACTACCAGGAAATTCTTAAGCAAGCTAGTATTGGCATCTTAACATTTAATGATAAAGGACATATTCTTTATGCTAATCCCACACTAGAAAAATTACTGAATTACACTCCTTTAAATCATATTAAGCAACTGGCGCAAATTGATGAAAAATTGTACGCTATTTTTAAGAACTTTCAGCCTTTTGAGCGCAAGATGATTCAACTAACCAATGAACGTGAGCAAATACACTTGGCTTTAAAATCTACGCCTATCACTTTTGACAATCAGTCACTTTTGTTAGTAGTGGTTCAGGATATTCATAAGGAATTGGATGAGAAAGAAACGGATTCATGGATTAGGTTAATTCGTGTATTAACTCATGAAATTATGAATACCATTACACCAATAACATCTATTTCCGAATCCATATTAAAGTATTACCAAACTCCAGCAGGTTTGGTGCTGCCAGAGCAGCTAGATGAAAATAAATTAAGCAGTACTGCCAAAGGTTTAGAGGTAATTAAAAACCAAGGAAGCGATTTAATGGATTTTGTACAATCCTATAGAAGCTTATTGAGTGTTCCCAAACCAGATAGGGAACTAGTTAAAGCAAAGAAGTTGTTTGAAAAAGTACAAGTGTTAATGCAGTTAGATGCCAGTGCTGAAACTGAAATAACCTGGCAATTTGAACCGGAAGACTTGGAACTATTTATAGATGAAAAACAGCTTACCCAAGTGTTAATCAACCTCGTGAAAAATGGATTGCACTCTTTAGAACATACCAAAGGTGGAAAACTTATGGTAACGGCTTACACCGATAAAAAAGGAACTAAAACTATTGAGGTTAAAGACAATGGCCCTGGAATTCCTCCAGATATTTTAGAAGATATCTTTATCCCATTTTTTACCACAAAAGAGAAAGGAACCGGAATTGGGCTAAGTTTATCCAAACAAATTATGCACTTACATGGCGGCAATCTAAAAGTATTTTCGAGACCCAATGTAGAAACATCATTTGTACTTTCTTTTTACGGAAAGCTTTAAAAAAGTTCCCAACATACCTATAAACTGAAAAAGACCTTACGGCAATTCGCAAGGTCTTTTCTGTACTCGAGGTGGGAATCGAACCCACACTCCAAAGGAACTGGATTTTGAATCCAGTTCCTTTTATCGAAATATACAATTAACTAATTCATAATTAACTATTTATCAGTATTTTAATTTTTTATATATCTATATGAAATCAAAGGAAATCAAAATTTATTGTACCTATGTTGTACCAAATTTTAACTAACTTTAATTAATAAAGGTATAATAAATGGCAGGTAGTACTAGAATTGTTTTAAGAAAGAAACCTAATAAACAAGGTAAATATCCTTTGGTCATACGTATTTCAAAGAATAGAAAGGTAAGCTACATCTATCTGGGTAAATATATTGATGAAAAATATTGGAGTGAAAATAATGGACAACTTAAAAAATCTTGTCCTAACTATGCTCATCTAAAGAATTTTCTTGATACCAAGCTTGCAGAGATAGGTAAAACTATATTAAGTATTCAAACTAATAAAGAAGTAGTATCTGCCAGGGAACTAAAAAATCAGGTAGTTTCACGAATTCAAAAAAAAGATTTTTTCCAAATATCCGATGATTATTTAAACAACCTTGAAGAGAAAAATAAACTAAATCAATTGTCTTCCGATAAGGCCAGAATTAGTAATATAAGAAGGTTTCATTCTTCTACAAGTCTTCCTTTAAATGAAATCACTGTCAATTATTTAAAACAACTAATCTCTTTTCTAAAAACAAATCGAAAAATTTCGGAACGCTCAATAGTAAATCATTTAGTTGTAATCCGCACAATTTTCAATATTGCAATAAAAGAAAGCATAGTTGATGGTAGATTATATCCATTTGGTAGTAAGGGTATAAAAATTCGTTTCCCAGAAGTTGAAAAAATAGGACTTAATAGTCATGAGGTGAAAAATATCGAAAATCTCTCTAAACTAAGCCCAGAAGAAGACCATGCACGTAATCTATGGCTTTTCAGTTTTTACTTTGCAGGAATAAGGGCAAGTGATGTATTAAAACTAAAATGGAAAGATATCTATGACGGTAGATTACATTATCGAATGAATAAAAACTCCAAGGTTCTTTCTATTATCATACCAAATAAAGCACTATCAATTTTAAAAAAATATAAGACTCCCGAAATTAGAGAAGATGATTTTATATTTCCTGAACTCCAACTAGCAAATAAAAAGGACGCCAAAGATATTTGGAAAAAGTCCAAATATGGAATAAAAAAAACCAATAGATATTTAAAACTCGTTGCAGAAAAAGCCAAAATTCAAAAACACTTAACAATGCATATAGCACGGCATAGTTTTGGTAATATAGCAAGTGATAAAATCTCAATTCAAATGTTACAAAAGTTGTATCGGCATTCATCAATAACAACTACAATGATGTACCAATCCTCTTTCATAAATAAAGAGACGGATGCCGCATTAAAATCAGTAGTTGAATTCTAGTTTAATAAATACCCCAAATCCTTACCCCTAACTTTTACGAGCGGTTTATGTCTGGGTTTTTTAGTATTCAAATAGATAAGGGTAAAGAAAAAATAGGATAGGGCGCGACCTATTTTTTCAATGAAAAGTACTAAATAAAGTTTACAAATTTTAATAGCGTAGCGGATAAGGTTTGTAAAGCAAGAGGGTAACACGCTAAAGCGATGTTACGAGTTTCAAACCATTGATTTTCAATGAATTGAAAACATAGTGCAATTGTTTTTTGCGCCAAAAACACAGTAAAAAACCTGTGAGACCCTATAAACGTTGAAAATATTTACTGTAAATGGAATTTAAAAAGAAGAAAAAAAGTGAATTCTCGGCAATAAGCATCAATCGGATAACAGTTAGAAGATATCGGGAGTTTTCACAGAAAATATCCAAGTCGCATACACTTACCTTGGATCTTATGATGGACTTCTTTGAGGAGGCTAATATCTCCCCAAAGGACAAATACTTGATGGACCATATGGGATTCGAGCATCGATTGAACAAACGCTTTGATTATATAGAAGAGCTGCTACGAAGAATGGAGCAGGAACAATTAAGACCGACTCATGATAAGCTTAAGAAGTTGTTTGAATACGCTGAGAATGATCAAAAAAATAGAAAGGAGAACTTGGAGTTTGAAAAAAGAATGTTTGAGCATTCTATGAAAAAGGATAAGGTTACTCAATATGACAATTATATACTGAAGGAAAATTGGGGAAAGCAACGCATTAGGATATTAAAATTATTAAATCAAGTAACACTGGAAAAGCCAAGGTTTGGTATAGCATACTTTAAATTGGATATCGAGCAAAGTGATTTGGAAAGTTTGAAGGAAGTACTTAGACAAGAATTATGATTTACCTCGCAAGAAGATAGGATAAAGTTTGGTAAGATTTGGGGCTTGAGGCACGAAAATTCGTTTCGCTTGCTCTTTATATAGTGCTTTTCAAAAAAAGTGCAATTTTGAATAACTAGATTTTACTTTCATACAATTGTCTCTCGTTATGCCATCTTTCAAACGTAAAGACAATTAATAATTTAGGAAGCCTTTATTTGTATATATGAGAACCCAATCTACCCGTTATTTAGAACCCCAACAATTTTGCAAATGATAGAAACAAGAGATTTTAAAATATATTAGAATTGATTGCAGGATTAGAAAACTTGCTAAATTAAAATTATAGTTTACTTAGAAATTTTCTTTACAGGTGTTGAATTTTAAAGAAGTTAGAAATAATTATTAGATGCTAAAATTCTAAAAATAAGCGATACTTAATAGGGCAAGTGATTTAATAAACAACAGATTCCTATATTTGATTGGCAGTTAATCCTCTTTTCAAACATTATATTTAATTGTGATTTATACAGCTTCCACTATAATAATTGCTTTGAGTACTTTATTTGCAATAATCTTACTATCTCAAAAGCGTAGTAAGTTGAATGCGAATAAATTTTTGGCGATTTTTTTACTTGCTATTGCCTTTCAATTTCTTCTTATAGTTTTAACGGGAATTTCTGCAATACCACAAGAGTGGGTAAACTTCAACACTATTTTTGGATATTTATATGGGCCTAGTGTTTATTATTATATAATTCTCTTAATTGATTCAAAATATAAATTTACTTATAAAGATTTTACTCATTATTTCTCCGCTTTTTTAGTATTCTTTTGTTTGATATATCTACCAAAAAGTACGCGCTTTTTAGCGATATTTATGTATGTATCACTTACTACTTATGTTATAATATCTTTTAGGTTACTAAGAGAATTTAAAAGGAAATTAAAAGCGGGTAGATGGAAAAAACCTAATAATACTTTGCAATGGCTACGCTACTTTCTCGCATTGTTCACAATACTTCTTTTTCTGGATCTTGTTGATCAAACCATTTTTTACTTATACTCTTTTAACGGTCTTTCTATGGTTCACTTTGGCTTGATATTGTTAATATGCTGGATGTTCTTTAGGGCTTTTAATCAGCCTGAATTATTTAGAGATAATAATAAGTTTTTTAAAAGAACCAAAGGTTTGAGTTGGGAACTCCGAAATAATGACAAAGAAAAACAAGCTAAGACATTGTTTTTAGAAGATAATATTAAAAAACAGCTTTCCGAAAATAAATGGTATTTACTCCCCAATCTTACTTTAGAAGAACTAGCCAAGAAATTAGATACTGCACCCCAAATACTTTCCGCAACAATCAATTCAAGTTATGGCCTTAACTTTTCATCTTTGATTAATTCACTTAGAATTGAACATGCTAAAGAATTATTGAAGAGTTTCAATAAAACTGAGAAATCAATTTCGGAAATAATGTATGATTGCGGCTTCGTCTCGAAGTCGAGCTTCAATACTATTTTTAAAAGCAAAACTGGGGTAACTCCATCTCAGTTTAGGGAGTTAGAACATTAACTTCATTCTGTTACTTCTCATATTTTTTAGTTCGAATTTATAATTTGGAACATTTTTGAAAATTGAAAAAATATCTTGTGCCCTAAATAATTGAAGTCATGAAAAATTTATACCTATTTGCAATAATTATATTAACATGTTCTTGTAATACAAAACCTCGAGAGGTTGTAGACCCAAACCTCACTAAAGAATTATCTGTGGTTACAGATAGCATTATACAACTAATATCTAATTACCATTATAACCCAAATGAACTTGAAAGTTCTGAATATATAGATTTAAAAGAACAAATGTTAAGTCTCGCAAAAAATTCCAATTCAAAAGATGATTTCATTGATAAGTTCAATCTAGTATGGCAAGATGGGCCTTTTTCCCATGTAAGGCTTGGCAAATTGGATAGAAAAGCTGAAGACATGGCTGACTTTATTGATTCTCTAATTATTGGAGAACAAGGAGTTTCTCTTGATTTCAATGGAGAAACTGCAATACTCTCTGTAAACACTATGACGGGTATGGATACCAAAGAGCGTATTTCTGAAGCTTACACAAAAATCCAAGATAATAATTCAAATATATTAATCATTGATCTTAGAAATAATAATGGAGGGACATTTGCTGGTGTGCCTTTAGTTGGTCATTTGCTAAATGATTCCATTGATGCCGGAGTATTTGTTTCCAGGAAATGGTGGGAAAATAATGAAAGAGCCCCTAGTCAGCTTGATATAAAAAAGTTAAGTCCATGGTTCGAGTGGTCTATAAAGTCCTTTTGGGAAGATACTCAAGAACAACCACTCACAAGAATTAAATTTGGACCATTTCAGCCACACTTTAATGGTAAAGTATATGTGTTGATTAGTAATAAAACGGTTAGTGCGGCTGAATTTACAGTTGATGCTCTTTCGCAAAATGAAAAAGTTACAATTATTGGTGAAACTACAGCAGGTGAAATGTTGTCGCAGAAATTGTATGACTTACCGCATGGTTATCAACTTGGACTTCCCATAGCTGATTATTATTCTTTACAAAATGGAAGGTTAGAAGGAAAAGGGGTAAATCCTAATATAAGGGTTAATCAGGCGCTTGCTATGGATTTAGCCACTTCTTTAATCAATGGAGATTCAAAAGAAGTAGCTATGGCTAAAATGGAAGTAGAAATGGAAAAGCTTAACGATACACCTTTGAAGGGCGAAACACTATATTTAATGGGAAGTATGAATGATTGGGGACAGAGTTTAAAAAACACACCTCAATTTACTTACAAGGGAGACGGAATATATGAGTCAACAATTACTCTTAAAAGTGGAAAACATGAGTTTAAAATTGCCCCCTTGGGATGGAAATTTGATTATGGAGCCAATTCCAAAAAAGAAATACTCAAAATTGGCTCAAAGACTACGCTCTTAAGACAATCGGGAAGTAGTAATCTAATCTTGAATGTGAAGAATGAATCTGAATTGGTCTTTAGTTTAGAGGTTAAGAACCCAATGGATGCTGAACTATCTGTACTGAGGAAGTAAAAACTATGATTTATGTTAGGTAGTAATTATTAAAATATTTTAGCCCATATTCAATTTTACTGAATACAAGGATTAATTTTTTCTGATTTTAAGGTAAGGCCTAAATATTAATTGAGATTCACTTCAATATAAGATTCCTTAAAATTAATCAATATTGCTTAGACGAATTCAATAAGATGATTTTCAAATACCATTTCATCAAATTTCTAACCGTTTATAACCAATCGATTTTACTCAATTGATTTTTATAAGAGCTTAACCGAATATGCTTTCATTTTATCAAAATAATGAATTGTATGCTGATACAATTAAATTTTTAAAACTAAAAAAGATGACTTCAATTATAAAATATTTTAAGGCATTCCCTTTAATTCTAATAACTTTCTTACAATTCAATTCATATTCACAAAACGATTATTTGATTAAAAAGTATTCTCAGTTGGTATTTAGAGAATCCCCATATGCTACTTATAAAGGGGCCATATCTTTAAGTATGGAGAAAGCAAAAACTATGAGGCATTATGCCTTCAAATATGATACAAACAATCAGTTAATCGAAATACAACATAAGCTGGGAGACTTGCCTTATACGGCTTACGGCATGGAACAAAACCTGATGTTTCCGTGCAGCAAAGTAAAATTCGAAAAATTGGCCAATGAGATCCACGTAAGCTTTTTTGACCATAACAACCTTAGGATTGAAGTTAACGGTGGTATTTATACCGCCAAATACAAACTTCAAGACGATGCTTCTCCCAAAACACTCACCTTTTATGACAAACAGGGGAAGATCAAAGAAAATAACCACGGAATTTCAAATTATGAATGGTTGACCAATGACAGCGTAGTAATTGAAAAACGCTATAACTTAGAAAAAGAGTTAATGCCATTACGTCCCAACTTCCTGTTCTTTGAAACGCATTTGACTTATGATAAGAGCGGATATGTAAAAAGAATGGACAACTATGGGAAAAATGGGGTTTTGGAAAATAATGAATCAGGGGTCGCAACAGACGAAATTTTCTACAATGAAGATGGAATCTTTGTAGGGTGGAAAGTTTATGATTCAAATGGCAATAAAGTTACGGGCAATCTTCCTAACGTTCATCATGGAAAAAATATAGTCGATGGATATGGAAACACAATTATTGATGAATATTTTAATACGGAAGGAAAGCAAATGATGAACTACCAAGGACTTGCCAAAACCATTAATTCCTTTGATGCTTTTTCCAATGTAATAGAGCAAAAGAGATTTACCATTGACGGATGGAACCAATCGGCTCCTATTTTTAAACTTTTGTACGATCAAAGCCAAAGACTCAAAGAAATTGGAGCATTTGACATCAAAGGGAAAAGAACAACCTTCCCGCAACAAGAAGTAGCCTTTTTTAGAATGCAATACTACAATGAATCAGGCTATTTAAAAGAACAAGCGTTTTACGATAAGAATGAGCAATTATTAAATATAGCGGCTTTAGGTGGAGGTGCTAGGGTGATTCATAATTATAAGGGTGCTAAAAGAATCCGATCCAAAATTTATGATGCAAAGGGAGTGCTATTGCAGACCGTTGAAAGGTGATATCTAGTCCTTATCATCTAGGTATGTTAAAAGTGTACTGATATCAACCTTATAAATGTTCATAAGGCCATTGTGGATTTCCTGATAGGTTTTTATCAAAGCTTGGTAATCTTCAATGGCTTTACCGTTAGGTTCAAGCTCATCCAATCGATCACTTGAAAAATAAAGCGTCTTACCATCTGGTAAAAAAATGGATCGGAGTCCATATTTCCCGAATTGACCTTTGGCCCTGAATTGATGCCCTCTCCCCATTTACCATCACGCCGTCTTTTAAATAGGTATAAGTCATAATGCCCTAACCCTCCTTTTCTCATGCTTGCGATGAACATAAATTTACCATCACGAGTCATTTCTGGATCGGCATCGTTATGTTTTGAATTCAATTCATCTACACGTTTAGGTTCGACATATCGCCCATCTTGCGTGGTACAAACAAAAATGTCTCCTTTGTGGGGCCCTGGACGTGTCCATGAGGTGAAATAAATGGTACCATCTGCATGAATGGTTGGATAGACAATTTCATAGCCATCATTGGGATAACCATTTACCACTCTAGGTGTTGACCATCTAACAGGAGTCCTTTCAACATGCCAAAGGTTGGAACTTTTAAAAGAAGTGTTTGGGCTTGGTCTGTTGGAGGTAAAATATAACCCTTTACCATCTTTGGAATGATAAGGGTTGGTATCCCTATATTTTCCTGAAAAGGCGGCAATTATGGGTTCGAACCACTTTCCATCCTTTCAAAGGCAATAAACCAGTACGGTTCTTCTAAAACCTGAAATGCCTTTTACAAAGAAGAGTTCATTTTCATTTGGTGAAATCGATGTTCCAAATTCAAAATCATTGGTGGATACTGTACCTGGTTGCACAAGTTCTACTCGAAGTCCATCGAGTATCACTTTAAATTCCTGGTTGTCTTAGGCCTGCATTACCTGGAAAATAACAAGGAACAGAGGGCATAAGAAAAGTCGTTTTTTCATGTTGAATTTATTAGATAGTATAATACAAATATTGTCCTTTCAGTCTTTACTATTGACCGTACACAACAAAACAATCAATTCTTATTTCTGTTTACGAATATCATTTCCAAGTAACGCTTCGTCACATTCTCCACCATGTATATATAATAATTTATCCCAAATACATTTTTAGCGGTACTTTCCATTTATGCAAAATAAATACACTTATATGACAAATATCAAAAGTGTTTTGATAGACAGACCGTTATTAGCATTAATACTACTTCTGCTTTTTAACTGCCCTCTTGCAAAAAGTCAAGATTTTGAGTCTATGGATAGTGACTTGCTAAAAATCATTACAAAGCACAATGTGCCTGGCATTACCTATAGTATTGTTACACCTAAAACGACCTATAGCAGTGGTGCCGGAAAAATTAGCATCAACGGCTCAGAAGAAATTAAGGGCGATACTAGAATTCGTGTAGGATCGATTACCAAAACCTTTATTGCTATAGGCTTGTTACAGCTACAAGAAAGGGGTCTTCTTTCTTTGGACGATCGTTTAGAAGATATCATCCCAGAAGTGTCAATTGAAAACCGATGGAGTAACTCTCCATTATCCATTAGACACCTTTTGGAGCATACTAGCGGTTTGAGCGAGTTTAATTTCAATGAAATATATAGTGATGATAAAAACCTTAGTGCGTTAGATGTAATAAATAGAACACCTACATCACTGAAAGTATGGGTGGAACCTGGCAGCTATTTTCAATATTCTAATTCAGGATACCTTCTCGCGGGTTATATTCTCGAAAGATATTCAGAACAACCATTCGAAACTTATTTGAAAAACCATATTTTAATTCCCTTAGGGATGAAGAACTCAACATTTGAATCCTTTTATTCTAAGAACCCCCAACCACAACATCATTTTTATACAAATAGCCATATCAGCAATAGTCCCTATAAAGAAATTATGAATAGGTGGGCCGGAAGTTTGTCTACCACCTCAGAAGATATGGCGAAGTTCGTCCGTTTTCTTTCCCATCGTGAAAAAAATATTGGAATCTTGAAAAAGTCATCTTTCCACGAACTTGAGACTCCAATGACTTCGATAGCTTCGAAAAATGGTATAAAGACAGGATATGCACTGGGAATAATGAAAAACGTATTTGGAAACCTTTTGATTTCAGGTAATCGAGGAGGAACCCATGACCTTCACGCTAGATACTTTTATTCCCCAAAAACGAAAACTGGTTTTTTCTTTTCAATGAACATCTCAAATGGGGCATGCGGGCATGAAATAAATCGATATTTATCTGAAACTGTATTTCCAGAAAATACTATAAAGTTACCTAAAGAAAATCAACCTCTAACGCCAGAAAGACTAAATGAAGTACAAGGATTCTACCAATCAAAAAAATCTAGAATGCGCATACTTACTGGAGTGGACAAGTTACTGTCTGGAATCAAGGTGTTTAAGGTAAATGATTCTTTATTTTTAAAAGAAAATGGAAGACAGACACCGATATTATCAGTAGATGGTAAAAGATTTTTCAATGCAAGAAACAGTACACCACACATTTTTATGGGTCAGAAAAATGGTTCCCACTATTTAGTTGAAACCAATGACGGAGGTGGATTTTATTACAAGACCAGTCATTTTGCCCATCGATTACGGCAAATTTTTGTTTTTGGAGCAATTGCAATTTCTTTAATAACAGGACTATTTTTTCTTCTGAAAATTATCATAGGGAGTTTAAAAAAAGACTTGAAATCCTTAAAAGAATATTGGCCATATGCTATTTTGTCTGCATTGTTGGTTGTACTTTTTCTGATTCTCACTTCAGTTGGGCGTCATGAAATTGAAAAATTAGGCTCGCTCAATTTAATGACCGCCACACTCTTTTTGATTAGTGTTCTCTATCCCCTTCTAACCGTCTTTAGTGTTATCAATGCATCTATTGTAATGAAAAATAAAGTTACGTTAAAATATTCGGTCATTACTTGTCTGAACTGTGGCAGTGCAATTGTCATTACTAGCTTTATTCTAGTCTATAATTATTTTGCTATAATATTATGGTAATTACATCATCAATCAACTTATGATAAAATCCCTTCTGTTATGGTCTTGACATAAAATTCTTGCTAGTTCTTATAACAGATTTGTATTTCTCACAGTAAAGTAATATCCTTTGAATACTAAATCAACGACGTGCGAGTTTGCGTTTAGTTTTCAAGAGACTCTTATCCTTTTTAAGGACATTTTACAACAAAAAAAACGGTTAATCACATTGTCGAAAACTTTAGGTATTTAATAAACTAACTTATCATTTTAAAACAAATAAGCAACCAATGGAGTTTCACCATTTAATCATTTTGTTTTTTTCGTTTCATTCACTTTTAATGAGCATTTTTTTTTGTTTTAAGCGCGCTGATATCAAATATGCAAATTATTTACTTGCTTTTTTTCTTTTTGCTAGTGCATGGTTATTGGTAAGCAGCGTTTTGTTCTGGTCTAACTTGCTATATGACCCTAGGTTCATACATTTTGACTTGAGCTTTTATATTCCTTTCACACTTTTTGCCCCTTTTTTCTATTTCTATTTACGTAATATCTGTGAAAGCAAAAAAATAGACCTCAAAAAGGATTTTTACCACTTTCTGCCTCTACTTTATATTCTAGTTTCAATTGCCCCATATTATGTGCTATCAGCAAGTGAAAAAGTTAAGGTTAACGCAGATATGACAATAGTTAAGTACATAACACTTCTGTATAGCTACATTGACGCCTTTATTGTTCTTTTTATGTTAATTTATGTTACTGTGTTAGTATTGAAATATTGGAACAAGAATAGAGCTAATTTCGATTTATTGATATGGACAAGGGCGATACTTATTGCATTTTCAGGTTCTGTTCTCAGCTTTTTTACCTACTATCTCCTTTATTATGTTCAAGCATTGGGTCAAGGAGAAGATTATCCCATTATTTTGGTATTATCATTGTTCATTTTGATGATATCATATTTTGCTTTTAACTATTCTAATGTATTTAACGGGAAAAAAATCAGTACAATTATTCCATTTGTAAAATATAAAAAAACTGGTTTATCAAAAATAGTTTCGCAAGAGTTTAAAGAAAAACTAGAAAAATTAATGCTAGAAGAAAAGCCTTTCTTAGATGTAGAAATAAGACTTGATAACATAGCGGAAGCCCTAGGCATAAATAGACACCAAACTTCTCAAATAATAAATGAGCATTTTAACTCCAGTTTCTATGATTTCATCAATGCTTATAGGGTAAAAGAGTCAAAAAGAATTTTAAAAGATCAAAAGAATAAAATTAATATTTCTGAGGTCGCATTTTTATCGGGTTTTAATAACAAAGTTTCTTTTAATATTGCTTTTAAAAAGACAACAAATATGACTCCATCTGAATACAGAAAATTGGTTATTAGCGAACACTTGGTTAGTAAAAAATGTTAACAATAAAAGTTGTCTATTTATAGAAAAATATTCATTTATTTTAATTTACTCTACAGACACTCTATATATAAGTGCCTATCAAAATTAAATCGTTAATTATTTGGCTGAAAACATTTTTCATCAATCTACTGAATAAGAAATTATAATCAATGATTTATATATCGGGTACATTTTAAACTAATCGTAAAACATTTCGAATAGTTTAAATATAGACAGTGGGCATGCTAAGATTCACCTTGCCCTGGATATAAATGATATCTATTCGCTTATTTTTTAGAATTAGATTAAAAGACATTGAAGTTTTAAGTAAATATATAGTTATACTGGTTAGTCAATGATAGTATAAAATTATGTTAATCACCTTAGTCATTAAGTTTTTAATTGTTGTAGAAATTGTCTATCATCATAGATATTAAGTAGACTTTATATAGTTATTAAAATCATTACTAAAGCATGAACATTTTATTAGTTTTTTCACTTGAAGAAAAAGTAAATTCTAGATTATTATATCTGAGTAATCAACTTGGAAGATTTACTTTAAAATTAAAGTAAATCTTCTAAAAAAAATCTTAGGGTATATAACTTTTATTTCGTTCCATATTTTTTAAAAAAACAGAAAGCCCTTTTCAAAAATATTGAAAAGGGCTTCTTCTGTATTAAATATCTTATTCTACAACTTGGTAAACCTTAATATCACCTCATAAGTTGGAACTCCACAATCACTTGTAAGTTCGTCATTGAAAATCACTAAAAATTCGCTATCGTCTGAAGGGTCAAAAGTTGAAACATTTGTCCCAGACTCTCTAAATATACTCGTTACACAAGATGCAGGTGCACCTTGATTAGGAACAATGATTCGACCACAAATCAAGTCAAAAGTTAAAGGACCAGGAAATCCACCACCAAATGATGGTATATAAACTGCATTTTGAACTACCCTTTGTGTTCCCGAGTTTGCCGTAATGGTTACCACACCATCAGCATAAGCAGGAGAATTTCCAAAAGGTGCCACAAATTCTCCTGAAACAAGTTCCATTTGGTATTCCCCACTAAACACTGAAGGATCAAGTTCACAAACAACATTTGCAGGATAGCTAAACGGTGAATTAAAGAAAGGACCTGTAATATTACCTTCTAAATTACCTGAAGAAAAAACACCTCCATCAGTTAAGTTTAGCGAAAGTCTAATCCTAAAAGAATCACCCCCGTCTATTTCATTAGCAGGGTCTAACTCCAGTATCTGATTTAACTCTGGAGCCGTTGCAGTTATAATAGTTCTTGGCAAACCAGATAAAGAATTAATAGTAAAAGCTGAAGAAGGAATTGTTTTAATTAGAGCTTCCTCCTTATCATTTGATCCATTATCTGGAGTATTATCTGCAAAGGAAGCAAATACATCCACAGACTCTAATAAACCACCATCTTCATTATCCCATACTTCTACCTCAACTGCAAATTCGGATTCGCTAATATTATTCAAATCTATACTTGGTGATATTAAATCTATTGTCCTTAAGCCTCCGGCAGTGCCTAAATTATCTGTTATTCTCTCAAAAGGAAATTTCTCTTCTTGCTCACAACCGATTAAAATTAGTAATAAGCATGGCAACAATAATACTTTAGTTATTTTTTTCATATTTCTTTTTTTAGTTGATAAATCCAGCTGGGTTATTATCCCAAAAAACTTGAACAGCTTGATTCATTTTTTGTTCTACATTGGAGTTTCCATCTGCAAATACCTGAGGGTAAAAAAGTGATCTAATAAAAGGTCCAGGTTCTGAAACGATTGTCGGTTGCAAATCAAGAGCTCCCGTTCTCCGATAAGCATTATAAGGCTCTACGCCGTTACCAAAAGAAGCAATAACATATTCTTGGATTATCACTTCTAGCTTATCCTCAGTTGAAAGGGCTTCATCATATAAGTTTAACACCTCGCTAACATAGGCATCAACATCATCTGAAGTGGGGGCTAAATCTTGATCTACATTTGCCGGACTAAAATTCAAAACTTTATCCATTGACTTTCGAATAGCACTCTCTAAATAAATGCGAGCATCACCGTTTGTATTTAGCATCAATGACGATTCCGCCAACATGAAATCTACATAAGACGAAAGAATAATTGGAGAAATTCCTGCTCCTTGCAAGCCAATATTTCGCCCAGTAATTGTACTCCCCGAATTATCATCGAACTGGCCTCCTACTGGATATAAACCAAAAGTTGTTCTTAAACCCCGATCTGGTGGAATCCCACTAGCGTCGCCATGATTTCTACCCCAAAAACCTTCATTAGAAAAATTACAGAAAACATCATCAAAACTATAATGCGCAGGCGGGAATTGAGTTATACATGCCTGTTCATTCGGGTCAGTTGTATTTTCAAGTACTTGTCGGTAAAAATAATAGCGCCATCTAGGATCTTCAACAGGTTTCCCTTCTACCATTTCAAATAAAAACGATGTACTCATATAATCACTTGTTCCATTATCAAAATTTGGTGAAAATTCAGGATGTCTACTGTCGGGATTAGTATCATTTGTGGACCATTTAAACTCAAAATCCTCATCTTCAGATGTAATTAGATTTCCTTCGCTTAGAAGAGAATTTATCTTACTTCCCGCAGAACTATCAACCAAACGTGTTTGAAGATAAATCTTTAATTTAAGCGTATTTGCGAGTTTAATCCATTTAGCTTCATCTCCACCATAAAATAAATCAGTACTGGGCTTAGCTGTTTCATTCTTTTGAAAATCTAATATCGCCTCATCTAAAAGGTTCTCTACTTGTGCATATATTTCAGCTCCAGAATCAACATTAGGGTTTGGGAATTCAACACCTTTTGTAGCTTCAGAATAAGGAACATCACCAAAAAAATCAACCATTGTCATCATCATGTAACTTTCCAGTACTTTTGCAATACCTACATGAGTATACAATTCCTGCTCCTCTGCTAAAGGAACCATAGTCCTAATATCTGGCAAAGCTGTAGAATAAACTGCACGCCAAGATCCATTCAAAGCTCCGGGTGTATATGCATTTTCGTATATAGGACCAAACATATGTAAAACTCTTGTTAACTCCATTCCCACTTGATTTAATTCTAAATTGTCCAAAGGACTTCCATCGAGCATGTTCATAGTTGCAAGCTGAATACTATTCAAAAAGAAATCTATATCCGATTGTTGTGGTGCCACAGCATTTGGACTGTCCAATATTTCCAGTTGAGTTGTTTCACATGACATGATGGAAAAAAAAGCTGTAAATAAAGTATATACTACTAATTTGTTTTTTATTTTTTTATACATAATATTTTATTTTGAAATTACTAGAATGAAGCTTTTAGAGTCAATCCATATCTTCTGGAACTAGGTCCGGTTATGAAATCAATTCCTTGTCCATTACCTACACCAGTGCTACTACTGTTCGTGTCATATCTAACATTATCTGGAAAATTAAATGCCTTATACCATAAATTTGAACCAGATAACGTAAGTGTCAAACTTCCAAATGGTGTTTTTTCCAGCATCTTTTTCGACATTGCATAGCCGACACTCACTTCATTTAAACGTAAAGTGGTGCCATCAAAAATGCTTAGTTCATTTGCGCCTCCAAAAAGGTTATTAAAATATATTCTAGTTGTTGTTAACTGTATGTCATTTGGGGAACCATCTTGCTTAACTCCTGGAAGAACATATGTACTTTCTCTATCTGGTTCACCATCAGCAGAAACAACTCCTCGACCAACTAATGTTGCTGCTGTGGTTGAGAAAATATCCCCACCATGTCGGTATTGCCAACTCATATTAAAAGAAAATCCTTTATAGTTAATCAAGTTATTAAGAGTTCCTATCCAATCTGGGTTTGGGTCACCAATAATTTCGGTTGAACTTTGGCCAGTAATATAATCACCATTACTATTTACCGTAAGCTGACCATTAGTGCGTTGAACTTTTGAACCTAACAAAACACCATAAGGTTGACCCACTACTGCGTAATTTGCCGCATTACCAGCAAGTGAAGGGGTCAAGACTATTTGCTCAGTTCCTTCAGGTAAACTAAGAACTTCGCTTTCGTCTGCATAAAAATTACCACTCAAAGCCCATTTAAAGTTTTCATTTCTTACAGGCGTAATATCAAAATCAACTTCTACTCCTCTTGTTTCTAATTCCCCGGCATTGATTCTAGTAACTGTAAACCCAGATGATGGATCTAATGCTTGATCCGTTATTAAGTCATTAGAGTTTCTTTTAAATACACTAGCATTAATTCCCAATCTATTATTAAAAAACTTACTATCAATACCTACTTCAATTTCATTAACTGTCTCTGGCCTTAAACCTTCATTACCCAATCTATTGGATACGGCATTTGAGGATATTACATTAGCTGTCCTATCGACAAAAAGTCTTGAATTTAACGCCAATGTATTTCTCGTTCCATAAGGCAATGGAAATCCAGCTGAAGTACCATATCCTAATCGAACTTTTAAATAGTTCAGTCCCTTATCTGAGCTAAGACCTTCAAAAGCTGAAGTAGGTATAAATGATAAACTAACCCCAGGATAAGTAATGGATTGGTTTGCTCTTTCAAGTGTTGATGTCCAATCAGTTCTTACTGCGCCGTTTAAATAAAGAAAATTTTTGTACCCTAAAGTAGCATCAGCATAAACACCTAGAGTATTGACCTCTGATTTAAGTCCTAAAGATCCTCCACTAAAAAAGCTGCCAGCAGTAGCGCTATTTACAAAATTAAAATGCTCTAAAATTCCAAATACGATTTGATTGGTACTTTCCACTCCATCTTGTTGATATAAATCTCTTCTACTTGTAGCTCCTAATATGGCCTTTAAATTCAAGTCTTTATTTAAGTTTTTATCTACATTAATTAGAAAACTATGATCCCAAATTCTATTTTTTGCAGTTATTGTTCTATAAATACCCGTCACGTCTCCATCAACACCTCCCCGATTCTGACCATAGGTGTTGAATTCCGTATAGGTATCAATTCCTAATCGATAAACTAGGTTTAACCAATCGTTTATACCATATGATAGATTAAAATTTCCAAAAACCCTATCCGTATCTTGAGTAACTTTTGAATTATTTATGGTCCAACGAGGGTTTTGAATATCATTGCCAGATCGATAATATACACTTCTACCATCCAGAGCTTGAAATGGAAGTCCAAACAAATCTACACTCCTTGGAGTATAAAGAATATCGCCAAATACAGAACCACCACTACTTACACTACCACTACCTCCAGACGCTGCCACAGGTGGGGTTTTATAAGATGTGGTTGAAAAGTTAATATTAGCATTTACAGTAAAATTATTTGATAACTTTGCTCGACCTCCAACACCAAAAGTATTTCTTCTTAAAGTATTACCTGGAGTAAATCCTTCATCTTCTAAGTACCCATAATTTGCATTATAGCTAATACCCTCATTTCCCCCTGAAATTCCGACTGAGGTAGATGTAATGAGGCCTGTATTAAAGAATGGCTCAACACTATTATATGGTTTATAAGGATATTCTGAATTAGCGATATCTTCAAAACCTATTGCTAAAGTCGGATCTGCTAATTGTGATAGTGGATTTTGAAGTATTGCCACTCCACCTTCTCTTCTAATAAATAAACTATTATTTTCTAATGTTTGATTACTCAATTCATTCGAATCAAATGAGGCTCCATGATTACTAAAGAAAAACCCAAAATTTTGATGAAAACCTCCTCCATATCCATTTTGGAATTTTGGAAGGATTGCTTCATTAAAAAACATTGATTGTGATACTGTTATTTCATTTTTCCTTTTGGCCGAACCATCACTTGCATTTTTAGTGGTAATTAAAATAACACCGTTTCTTCCTCGCTCACCATATAACACAGAAGCGCTTAAACCCTTTAATACGTTTACCGATTCTATACTATTTGGGTCTAAATCTAAAAACCTACTAGATTCCGTTATATTATCAAAAAAGGCATTTTGTGAATTTGCGCCTCCATCAAAAGGAACACCATTTACAACAAAAAGAGGTTGGTTACTTCCCGTTATAGAAGTAAACCCTCTTATAACAATATTAGTTCCTGATCCAGAAACGCCATTTGTCGCCGTTATATTCACCCCTGCAGCTTTTCCTCTTAGAACACGTGCCAAATCTCCATCAGGCCTATCTTCTATCTCATCATTGTTAATTTCACTTACGGAGTAGCCCAGAGACCTAACTTCCCTTTTAACACCTTGGGCAGTCACTATTACCTCTTCCAAAGCTTGCGCATCTTCCTGCATTCGTACATCTAAAGTATTTGAAGCTCCAACGGCCATTTCAATTGTCTGCTGCCCTATGTAGGAAAAAACTAATACTTGTCCTTGTGCTGCGCTAATTGAGTAGTTTCCGTCAAAATCTGTTTGTGTTCCTGTAACAGTTCCTTTTATTAATACATTGACTCCTGGTAATGGAATCCCTTCTGAATCTGTTACCGAACCACGAATGGTTTTGTTTTGAGCTAGTGTAGATGTTATTCCAAACATCAAAATCACTAAAGTTGTCCAGTAATTAATTACCTTCATACATTTAAATTTAAGTTAGTATTATGTAGTTAGTCAATTATAATAGAACAGGAAAAGGATTCGTGCTAATTCAAAAATCACTTTACAAATGAGAACAAAACTCAATGGAATTTTATGTCTAAAAGAAGTAATGTTATGACCCTCCTAATTCCCGTTCAAATTATAATTAAGCAGTAAAAGAAGATGTTTTAAATATTTATTTTGTTAATTCTTATAAGAGTTAACAAAACCCCCGAACCAAATTAATAATAGATGAATTTTAATTTGCAATCTTCATCAAAAAAATTTCGTAAGTATTTTAAATTGAGGGTCTTATAATTTAATAATTCTTTTTTTTATAAACCAGATTTTAAAATATTTTACTTAATATTATCTTTACACCTCCCCTTCTTTACAAAACTTCTTAGATATAAGAATAATCAGACTTTACTCTGAAAATTTCATTTTTACTTTAATAGAATTATATACCGAGCTAACATCAACATTTAAGAAGAGACTAAGTATCCATAATAATTATAGAAAGCTTAGGATTTTAAGCTAGAATGATAAGAATAGTATTTAAATAAAATAACCATGTTTAAACAGATAGTTTCCCTTTTCACCATTTTCTTTATTTCTTTTATAAGTTGTTCCCAAGAGTATTTTATTCATAAAGACAATCTCGATTCTGTTATCAGAATGAATATTAAAAACTATAATATTCCAGGTGTGGCAGTCGGTATTGTGGTCGGCAATCAACTTGCATACGAACTATCATATGGCTTTGCCGATAAGAACGAGAAAACACCTGTATCAAAAAAAACAGGTTTTCAATTGGCTTCGGTTTCAAAACCTATACTGGCGATGCTAACCCTAAAACTTTATGAGCAAGGTCACATAGATTTGTATGCCCCCATAAACACATATATCCCTAATATTAATATTCCAAAGTCAAGAATTCCAATAACTTTAAACCACTTACTGTCGCATTCGTCAGGGCTGCCCAAAGAGCCTGTAAACCGAATTGATATTGAAGGGTCAAGCGTACCCAAGGCCTATACTGAAAAAGAACTTCTTGAAGGGCTATCGCGAACCGAACTGCTCTATGAACCGGGACTTGGTTACAATTACTCGACATTGGGCATGCATTTAGTGGGCTACGTTCTTGAAACCATAACTGAAAAAAAATTGGAGGACCTAATGAAGTCCGATTTGTTTGAAAAACTCGAAATGGCCAATACCTATGCCATTAATAAACCAAATGATCTTTATGAGGCTACACATTATTGGAAAACTGATAATGCCGAAAGTCCACGAGACAGATGGGAGATTGGCGAAATTTGGGGTGGTGGTGGCCTTACCTCAAATGTTGAGGAAATGGCCAAATTTATCAGCCTACAATTTCAAATACGTAACACTGGCAATAACCTCATAGCACCAGAATTGATTCAACTATCACATAAACCAGTAGTAAATTTAGATTCCAATTTAAATGGATTTGTTGGCTTGGGATGGTTTATTAAAAAAGAGGATTTTGGTTATAAAATTTATCATACAGGTGGCGCCGATGGCCATAGCGCATATGTATCGGCACTACCAAACGAAGGTATAGGTTTAGTTGTTTTAGCAAACAAGGGCGGTGTGGCAGATGAGGTAGGAGAAGAATTGGAAAGTACCATTTACGAATATGTAGACAAATTAAGAGGTGACCTCCGTAAGTCTTATTTTGAAAATGACTGGCCTTCAATGGAAAAAACTACAGAAAAATTATTGGGTTTGAATTCCAATAATCTCATTGCCCGTTATTTTTTAGGGAAATCACAGTTCAAATTGAAAAAGTACGAAGAAGCTAAAATTAATCTTACGAGTGCCTATGAAAATAATACATTCAAAGATTTTCCACTTTATTATCTAGCCTCAATGAGTGCAAAAGACGGAGATAATGTCAAAGCTGAGAGGTTACTGGAACGAGCAGTTAATTTAGGTTTCACAGATGGTGACGAACTATTGGAAGACGAAAATATGCATGCCTTAAAAAATACTGACGCCTATAAAAAATTAGCTAGATGGGGCCATCATCATTAATTTCACATTGTTTTATAGATGATGGTTCACATCCCCTTATCTAGACTTTCGTTGACCAACTCGGCCAATGCCTTCGAATTGATTTCAGAGACATTAGTAAGTTTATAGATTCGTGCTTTAGCACCATTTCCCTGTAAAATGTTATAAGTATCGCTCAAAGAAGCTCCTTCCATAAACAAGAGGGTAACATGTGCCTTAGCAACACGAAAACCACAAATATTTTTTTTGTTAAAAAAGGCGATACTGCTCCATTTGATGCTTTCTTGTATGCGTTCATCCGCAGAAAGTACTGCATCACGAATGGCCAGAACCAATTCTTTTTGTAAATCGGTCAGTCCATTGACATAATCTTCAATCTCTTTACTTTTAATGGACACCATACTATTCTTTTCTTTTATGGGTATAGATTATATATAAAACAAGACCTAGAATACCCCCTATGACCAAGTGGGCGATTGTATTCAACAAAAAAATCAAGTCAAAATCGACCTGCCAAATACTTCGTACCACCAAACCAGTTGGAATAAACATTATGGACGACACGATAACCCCGTATAAAAAAGCATTGGGCTTCGTATTTTTCTCTTTTATGTATGAAGGGAACAAATAGACAAAGCCCAATACGAAAACCAAATGGTTGATTATCAAGCCCAAGTAGTTTGCTTCGCTTCTTCTAAACGGCACATAATTGGCCTCATCTGTGACCATATACCAAAAGGTGGTCAGTAAATTGCTCAATACAAATAAAATCACTATTGCCAAAACTGATTTTTTAGTCTTCATTATATGTTTTTTTCTATTTATTACTTTCAAAACTAAAGGAGTACGAGTATCTTAGATTGACATTTTGTGCCATCTTTATCTTATGTATTTTTCTTCAAAAATCATTACCGATTTCATTGCATTCGCTGTTTCAAATGGCGCTGATTATGATGAGTTGGAACGTGAATTCACTTTGTCAAAAAATCAAAAATTTGTAACCTATGAAGAAGTTGTCAAACTATTGAACCATATTGGGCAAGAGTTGGATGACGCGCACTTAGGACTGCATATAGGCGAACAAATGGTTTTAGATGCCACCAAGTATGTTGATACGATTATGGAGTATAGTGAAACACTTGAAGAAGCCTTTGAAAATGCTGTGTACTATTCAAAATTGATTAGCGATGCTTTGGAATGTAGAATGATAAAAAATGATAGCAACTATTCCGTAGTATTTGAAGAAAGTCCTAATTGGGCCATACGACAGAAATTTGCGAAAAGACAGATATTGGATTTGACGCTACTTTCGTGTTTAAAATCATTGATTACTTACACTGGAAAAACCTATTACCCATCAAAAGTTTATTTTCATACGGAACGACCAAAAAATTTAAATACCTATTACAGATTATTCAATTGCAGTCTCATTTTTGAATCCAAACAAACAGAGATAATCTTCGAGAAAAGAATTTTCAACGATTATTCAAAACCAATTGAATTCGGACTTCTTGAAAGCATAAAGCAGAAAGTAGAGAAAGAAATACAAGATTTAAATACCGAAGAAGAATTGATTTATCAATTGAAAAAAGTAATTCTAAACCACAAACCCGAAAGAATTTCTGTTGAAAAGGCTGCGGCCGCATTGAATCTTTCAAAAAGAAGTCTTCAGCGAAAGCTAAACATTTTAAATACCACTTTTAAAAAGGTAGAATATGAGCTTCAATTGAAGCTGTCAAAAACCTATTTGGAAGAGAATCAAAAGTCTGTTGATGAAATAAGTTATTTGTTGGGGTTCTCGGAGAGTAGTGCCTTTATCCGTTTCTTCAAGACTTTGACCAATCAAACTCCTATAGAATATGTAAAAAATCTCAATTAATGTAACCGAAATACCCCCATGCCATAAAATTAAGTAAACAATGTAAAGGGTCTTATAGGATAAATTCTCAACGTAATTGTAATTAACCGACAATCAATTGTTCAATTAATCTAGGAACTCAATTGAGAGTTTATATGCTCGCTCCAAATTTTGTCCAGTTAAAAGACATATTATGTAACATTCCAAACTTATTGGAGTCCTTCAAAAGAAATTAACTTCAGATTAATTTGACATTCAACTACAGATAAAATTGACCACATGATCCACAAATCACTTATAGCAGATAACGATTTACTTACTATTACAAAAGCAACTTATAGGGAAGGATGTTATATGCCCAATCATAGTCATGACAACACCGCCATAAGTTTTGTCCTAAAAGGTTTTGTAAACGAAACTGTTAACAATAACGAGGCTTTAGGGGGCATTGCCAATATCATCATCAAACCTGCCAATACCATTCACAAGAATGTTTATGCAACTGATAGCACCATTATATGTGTCTATATCAATGCGGAAAATGAATTAAAACAAAATGTGCAAGATGAGCTTAAAGAATGGAATTGGTTACACCCTATTGGCAATTATTTCTTTTTAGAAAAAATATTGACCTCTCAAGATAAAAAGGAGCAGCTCAATAGTTTAAATGAATTTATTGGTTATTGTTCGAACAAAAAAAATGAAGTAGCCAAGTATAAGTACCCTCCGGAATGGCTATTAGACCTTAAAACCATATTGGACACTTCCTATAATGAAAGCTTAAAAAGTAAAGACCTGGCCAAGCATTTCAATTTACATCCGGTATATATGACCCGGGTTTTTAAAAAATATTATGGGCAGTCCGTCAAATCGTATGTCAACATACTTAGGGTTAATGGGGCCATGGCCTCAATAATGAAAGATGAAGATAAATTGGCACATATCGCCATTGACAATGGTTACACCGATCAAAGTCATTTAAATCGAAAATTCAGGAGCATGACTCAATTGACCCCAAGACAATTCCATTTTTTTACCAACTAGGTTTCATTTGTTCAATATTTAGGACTTTGTAACCTTAATCTTTGAGGCTAATAAACCTAAAAACAGTATTATGAACAAATGGATTGTTTGCCTTTTATTTTTGGTCAGTAACATGGCTAAAATCAATGGGCAATCGAAAGAAGCGAGGCAAATTGATAGTTTTATTGTCAAATCACTTAATGAATTTAAGGAAATACCAAGCTTATCGATTACGGTAGTAAAAGATGGAACTACATTCTTTACAAAATCTTATGGTTATTCTGATACCGAGAACAAAACCCCTGCATCACCCCAAACGTCATATTATATTGCCTCAGTCACAAAATCGTTCGTAGGCTTGCTAGCCGCAAAATTGGAAGCACAAGATATTATACAATTAGACCTACCTATAACTGAATATAGGCCTATTAAAAACTTTAACGACAAATCGGTCTTCGAGGGCATTACCTTAAACGATTTGTTATCCCATTCGAGCGGAATACAAAATAACTTTCTCTCTTGGAAATTCGCAAGTATTGGGGATTATGATTATGATTCAATGGTAAAACTTTTAGAGAATAAAACATCTGAATTACGCAGTAAAGATTTTAGTTATGATAATTTTGGATACAACGTATTTGACATCATACTTCATGAAGAACTAAACCTTTCTTGGAAGGATTTATTGGATAAAGAAATATTCATTCCATTGGGTATGCAACGCACAAGTGCCTACTTTTCTAAGCCACGGCATAAAAAATGGAATCTTGCAATCCCTTATTCTGGAATCAATGATCAAAGATTGCCAAAAGAAGTTTTCACTAAAAAAAATGATGAAACGTTTCAAGCTGCTGGCGGTATGGTATCTTCAACTGGGGATATGGAAAAAGTGTTACAGTTGTTCATGAACCAAGGCAAGGTTGATGGAAAGCAAATCATTAATAAAAAGGTAATTGAAAAATCCCTCGCCCCAGTTGCTCAAATAACGAGAGGAAGAAAAGATGTCTTTACTCGGGATGCCTATGCATTGGGTTGGAACATTGGTGATTATGGCGATATAGAAGTATATTCTCATTTTGGTAGTTTTGATGGCTTTTTCTCACACCTTTCATTTTTACCAAATGAAAAAATCGGAATTGCAATACTAGTCAATGAAAATCATTTTGGTGATAATCTTGGAAACCTCATCGCCTCTTTTGTATATGACTTGTTATTGGGCAAAATCAATAAAGTTTCGGATTACTCAGTGCAAAGGGACAAAGTGAAACAGAGAATATCACAAATCCAAGAGTCCTTTGCGAATGGCAGATTATCTAGGGCTAAACGAAAATGGTTATTAAAGCATGATTTTAAAAATTATGAAGGAGTGTATAGCAACATGCATCTAGGCAATTTATTGATAAACTGGGAAAATGACACTTTGATTGCCAATTTAGGTATTAGCAAAGCTATTGCAACACCCTCAACAAATGATGAGACTGTTAGGGTTGAGTTTAGAGATGGTTTAGGAAGGGAGATTCTCTTTATCTCGGATGAGGATGGCACTATGGCCGCAGTGTATCGAGGTCAAGTGTTTCTAAAACAAAAATAAATTCTGAATATCTGTAACCATTTGTAAAAACCGCAGTATTGGTTTTAAGTGTCAAATCCAAGAAGTCATGAAGCCATTTCTATTACTAGGTTTGTTTTTGTTAGGCGCTGGGACATGTTCCCTAGCCCAGAAAGCAAACAACTATTCCATTCAAGTTCAATTTTTCCCAGAAAAGGCACAAATGTGGGGTTATCCCGTTTCAAATAATTCATTTATGAGGGGCAGTGCCAAGGTTCAATTGTCAGATAGCAATACTGAAAAACCTTCTTTTTACCTTCATGGTGAGCTAAAAATAGATTCCATTGTTTCTAATGGCAAGAACATTACTTTTTCAGAAAAGAAAGTCTTTTATGGTAAAGATTATAGCCATGTTGGTTTAGAAACCACGTTGCAGTCTTCTGATATTACATCAGACAACACACTTGATATTTACTATTCGGGTTTTTTCAACCCTTCTAGGGCCAGAAGCCTATCAGACTATTTTTATATCGACAAAAAAGATGGCGTATACCTTAGATCATATTACTACTCGCCTTGGTTTCCAATTTTTGAGAATGCCACAAAAGAAGACTATGTGGCCAATTTTAAAAAGGTTACGGTCAAGCTCCCCAAAGATTTTCGTGTTGTGGTCTCTGGTAATCTTATTGAGGAGACCATTTCAGGGAATCTATATACAGTGACATGGAAACCTGGGCCAACCCATATTTCGAGTCTGCAATGTGCTGCCCGGACCTTTAAAGTGCTAAAAGATGATAATATTTTTATTCATTATGTCAGTGCACCTAAAAATGCTAAAAAAATCATGGATTTCACTTCCAATCTAAAGAAGTTGTATTTCAATAAGCTAAAAAGTATCCAAAACACATCTCAACTACACATTATAGAATTACCTGAGTATGGTAACATCTCTAGTCAAAATGTAATAGGTATTTCGACAGATGTATATGAAAACTTTGAAGATAAGTTATATTCAAAGCTAACGATTGCACATGAGCTTGTACATCCATATACATCAATCCCAGTAACCAAAAACCATCCTTTTTATGCACTTGTGATAGAAGGCTTCCCAAGTTTCTTTCATCTATATGGAATGTCTAAAATCTTAAATGACCAGGGATTTGATATCAAAGAATACATGCAAAGAACAGAAAAATCATATCTAAAGAAAAGAAGTACGGGCGAAGATCGTAGAGGCAATCCGCTGCCTATAGAAAAGTCAATTTTAGAAATTAGACATAATGAAATTGGCAAATACAAAGACCTATTCATACTATCTGATAGGGTCAGATTGTTTTTGTATCATTTATGGACCACAATGGGTGAAGATAGCTATGATCAGTTTTTAAATAAGCTTTTCAATCTTGATACGATAGATTATGATATCATGAAGAAAATAGTGGAAGAATTTATACCAGATTATGGGAATAATTTAAATATATGGCTCAACACCATTGATTATCCTAAATCAATACAGCTTAAAAACTAAATATGCATCCTTGGCAAAGACGCCTGAGCATATCTGTTTTATTGTTCTGAAATCAATCGGGACACTTTACTTCTATATGAGCTACCTATAGGTATTTTTTGAGTGTACTTTTTCAACTTTATATGAGTTGATGACACCTGAAATATATGCTCAAGATTGATGATATATGATTTATGGACTCTAATAAAATTTTGATTTGCTAGTTCTGATTCCATTTCTTTCAATGAGCTTAGGGCAAGTACTTTGCCATGTTTTATCAAATAAATGGTAACGTAATTACCGCTCCCTTCGATTAGTTCAATATCACTTATTGTCACTTTGGTCAAAGCGGAACCTGTCTTTACAAAAATTGTGTCCTTAGGACTAGTATTTAATGTTTCATTTAAATTTTGTGAACGATAGACATCATTATTCTTTTGAGAAAAGTCAAAAGCTTTCATCGCTCCTTTTACAAAACGATCAAAATCGATTGGCTTTAACAGATAATCAACGGCATTTAAATTATAACTCTCTACAGCAAAGTCTGAGTAAGCTGTACAAAAAATAACCATTGTATTATCTCCCAGAGTTTGCTTTAATTGTATTCCCGAAAGATTTGGCATATTAATATCCAAAAAAATCAAATCGACATTCGTAGTTTTTACATGCATTAATGCTTCTACAGGATTTCTAAATGTTGAATCCAAAAACAAAAAAGGTACTTGATCTACATAATCTTTTAGTAGTTCAATGGCTCTAGGTTCGTCATCAACAATAACACATTTTAATTGTTTCATTGTAATTGAATTTTTAATATCACCGTATAGATTAGCTCGCCTGAATAGATATCTAATCTATGTCGATCTGGGTAAATGAGTAATAATCTACGTTTTACATTATTCAGACCCATTCCTCCACTGTCACCTACTCTATTTGCAATATTGTCATGATTACTGTTTTCTACCCTCAACATGAGTTCAGATTTTGTGGCTTTTATGTCAAACTCAATGAAACTAGACTTGGTAATATTAATACCATGCTTGAAAGCGTTTTCTATGAATGGTAAAAGTAAAAATGGTGGCACCTCAATTGTCGAGTCATCAATATCGAAATTGGTTTTTATCTGTGCCGAATCTGAGCTTGAAATCCGTAACAGTTCCAAATCAATATAATTTTTTATGTATTGAATTTCTTTGTCTAAGTGTACTTTTTCAAGATTCCCTTCCCGCACCATATATCTCATAATATTTGAAAGTTTGGCAATACCTTCAGAAACAATAGGGTTGTTTGATTTTCTAGATTCTGCAAAAAGATTGTTTAGAGTATTGAATAAAAAATGGGGATTAATCTGTGCTTTCAAGAACCCTAATTCTGCCTGAAGGTTGGCTTCTTTTAACAATTGTTTTGATTTCATTTCTTTTATCAATTTCAATTGTACTCCCCAAGCTATGGCTATAATGAATAATAAAACATGAATCATGGCAATATAAATAACCAAAGACAGAATTTTATTCAAAAAAACCGTATCAAACTCATATACTATAAGGTAACAAGACAAAAGGCTTATAATAAGTGTTGAAGTAAAGACTATTATCAAATTCTGATTTCTCCTAAAATTTGATAAAAGATTACTATTTCCTTTATTGACATACAATACAGAAAAATAAAATAGAACACCCTTTATTATTAAGTCTATAATAATACATGATAGTATTACATAATTAAACTCTTTGGTCAATATAACTATACCATCTTCAGGTGTTTTTATCCATTTTATACGCTGAACAAAATTTATAAATGAAAAATAGAATAGACCACTCCACAACAAAACATGTAAAAGAGTTGGAATAAAAAACTTAGACTTCATATACAAAACTATTCAAAAGGAAAGTTCTTTGAACTTGTAAAATGATAAAATGATGGTTTTGTTATTCCAATCAAGAGTAATAAGTGATATGTGATAAAATCATTACTGGGGTAGTCTTTAAATAATATTATGTGCTCAACGAATTTTTTTTTTTGACCCTTTAAATCCAATTATGACATTTGGATAAATTAAAAATAAATAAGGTGAAAAAAATTAAAATAAAGTGGGTCCTATTTCTTTTAGTCATTTTTAGTACCGTCGTTCAAATGAACGCACAAAATGATGAAAACAAAGCATTGGTTGAAGCAGTAACACTAGGATATATTGAAAACTTTTTTGAAAATAATTTTGAACAAATGTCCCTCTATTTACATCCTGAGTTGGCAAAAAGGGGGGTTTCTAAAAAAAGAGGGCTAGAAGAATATTACTTTGAAGATCTATCCATGGAAGCACTGAAAAATATGTTAACATCCAAAAAAGTTTTATCAAAAGAAGACCAAATCAATAAAGTCGAAGTTCTGGATATTTTTAGAAATACTGCTAGTGTTAAACTAACGACCGGCTATCCAAAAAGAATGAAGTGGATAGAATACATTCATTTGGTAAAAGTAAGCGGTGAATGGAAAATAGCAAATATCATTTGGGACTACTTTCCGATGAAACCAAGAGCTAGAAAAAATTAAATGACTTTGTTATGAAGCGTCTGAAACTAACTTATTTTATGCTTTTATTTGTTCTCTTTCATTTAAGTGGTCAAAATAGAAATAATAGGAGGTCTTATCGACCTTACAGCAATTGGAATGAAGCAAGAATGGCTATTTCCAGTTCCGCAAATAAAGGACACTTCTCTGGAGTTATTCATGTTTCTAATCTTCAGGATAATAATCCATATATTGAGGAATCCTTCGGATTCGCAGATAAAGAATTGAAAGTTGAGAATAGAATTGATACCAAGTTTAATGTTGGTTCAATCAATAAAATTTTCACAGCAATTGGAATTCTTCAATTGATTCAGTCTGGAGAGTTGACCTTGAGCGACAACTTGACTACATATGTGCCTGAGCTTACAAGAAGCGGCGTAAATGAAATCACTATAAAACAGCTACTGCAAATGCGTTCTGGTTACGGGTCATACTTCAGTTCAGATAAATACTCCAATAATCTCAATAACCTTAGGGATATGGAACACTATTTACCAATTATTAAAGATTTTGACCTTGATTTTGAACCTGGAACCTCAAGGGCATATAGTAATATTGGTTATGAGCTTTTAGGAATTATTATTCAAAGAATTACAAAAACGAATTATTACGATTTCATACAAAACAATATTTATAATAAAGCAGGGATGTATAACTCTGGTTCATTTGAACGAGACAAGAACACAAAAAACCTAGCAAAAGGATATACACAATATAACTTAGGACAAAGCCTTGGTACTGACCTTGATTTAGAGCAAAAGAAAAACTACAGTTTTGACAATAATAATCGACATGCCGTTAAAGGCACAGCAGCTGGAGGAGGTTATTCAACTGTTGAAGATATAAAAAAATTAATCCTTGCTCTAAAAACCCATAACTTGATTGATGAGCAACATACAAAACTGTTAATCAATCGATACGAAGATACAGATAAAGACCGAACGGCATTCGGGTTCGCTGGAGGGGGCATTGGTATCAATTCACATTTTTGGTGGAATATCAAGACTGATGATATTATTGTGGTCATGTCAAACTATGATCCTCCAAGTGCTTCGGAGGTTTTTGGAAGGTTAAGAAAAACTCTAGAGAAATTGTAACTGTTCAGTTATTTTGGTAGATGTTTCGACCACATTTTCAATAAATTGAAGCTATTGGTTCGTTTTTAAAGATGTTGAAATATTATACAATTGATTAATCGTTTAAATCTTCTAGCAAAGAAATCACATTCTTTTTATACGACCTCCCAGACATTAGAAAATCATCTGTCTTAAGAACAATCTTATATTCTGAGTTGCCTTTATAAGCAATACGATGTATAAATCTTTTATTTACCATAATGGACCTGTGAATCCTTATAAATGAATAATTATTCAATTGAGAAGCCACCTTTTGCATGGTAGAACGATAAAGGTACTTTTGATCAATTGTTTTTAAGGCTAAGTAATTACCCTCTGCATGAATTGACACAATATCCTCATTCCGTATTCTCAATATTCTTCCATTCCTCTTTAATTCAAACATGGATTCTTGATCTCCACTTTCAATTTTGTTATATATCTTAATGATATCTTTAATTTTATTGCTTAGCCTTGCAGCACTTTTTTCTTGCAAAATTTTCTGCATTCTTTCTAATGAAAGGTCCATTCTCTCTTGGTCAAAAGGCTTCAATAAATAGTCAACAGCATTGATTTCAAAAGCTCTTATGGCGAAGTTGTCGTAAGCGGTGGTAAAAATGACGTATGGTATTTTGTCTAGTCTCTTCAAAACGGAAAATCCATCCCAATCAGGCATTTCTATATCCAAGAAAATGAAATCGGGCGTTCTAAGTTTGATTTCATCAATGGCCTCTTTTCCGTTGCGACACTCTGCCAATACCAAAATATCCTTATGGCTTTCCAACAATTTAATTATTCGTTGTCTGGCCAGAAACTCATCATCTACTATGATACAACTTAATTTCATTCAATTAATTTTCTATAGGCAAACATATTTTTGTAACATAAAGGTTATCGGTTTTGTACGAAGAACTAAAAAAATATTGCCCCCCATAATAACCCTGTAGCCTTTTCTTGATGTTTTTTAAGCCGACACCCGTACCCTTTGCTTTTTCCGATGTGGCCCTGTTTTCAGAAGTATTTGAGACTTCCAATGCCAGAAAATTTGATTTCGCATTGAGGTCATGCTCAGTAATCTTGATATCAATTATACATTTATCAATAGCACTTGCGACCCCAAATTTAATCACGTTTTCTATTATGGGTTGCAACAACATATTTGGAATCTTTTTCTTCAAGATATCTTCTGGAATACTATAGTTCACCACCATTTTATCAGAGTAGCGAATCTGTTCTAGGTCAAGGTAGCTTCCAATAAATGAAAGCTCTTGCTCAATGGTAATCAATTGTTCCAAATCATTTTCAAGCATGGTTCGCATAAGATCCCCAATTTTGGTCAACATCTTCTGTGCCATATTGGGGTCAATATCAATCATTGAAGAGATGGAATGGAGGGTATTGAACAAGAAATGCGGATGTAACTGCATCTGTAACGAATCTATTTGTGCAGCTATCAACTCTTTTTGGTTTTTAAGATACCTACGTTGGTAATCAACCGCAAAAAATAAGGCCATAATTACCAGTAATTCTATTAGACTGGAAAAACTGCCCACTATAAGACCAATCATACCGTTCTGACCAAAAAAATCTTTCATATATCCTGTGCTAAAAAAGAAAACGATATCATAAAACTTGGTAGTAACCGCATTATGCACAATGGCCAATAAAAACGTAGTACTGATAAGTAATAAGGTCTGCAAAAAGGTTTTGGTCTTTACTTGCATTTTTTTTACCACAAGATGTACTAGTGGAGCAATCAAAAACCACATTAAATAATTTAAAACGATATGGGTACTCTCATAGAACCAACTGAACGGATAATTAAATTGATTTACCAAATGGTTAGTGTATTCTTTAGCAATAAAGAAAAGACAGACCAAAATAAGAGCTAACCCTATTTTGGATAATGAAATGGGTAATTTTTTATAACTTTGAAATACTGTTTTAAACATAATTCAAAAGCCCTTAATGGGTAAGTTGTTTTTTGCGGTTAGTGCTTTTTCGTTTAATCTACAATAGTTTATCATGAACATCAAATTTTTTATTGGCCTTGCACTAATATTTTCTATAACAAGTTCTTGCAAAAACAAAAGCGATAAGATTAAAACCGAAATTGGTATTGAAAATCAAGAAACAAAAAATATCAGTGAATTGACTTTTCAAGAGATTCTTTTTCTACTCCACAAAGAAAGTGAATTTGGTTCTGATTATCATGGCGAATTATTTGGGCAAGAAGCTTCAAACGACATTTCTTTGGTTACTAAAACCAAAACGCATTGCGGTGAAGAGATGGTTTTGGTAAATTCTTCTACTGAAAAGAAAGTCCAAACTGCGATAATGATTTCCTTTAATTTTCCAAATAATCCGGTTGACCAAATAGAGATGGTCTATATGATTAAACCGGGAGAAACTTTGCCTGTAGGCCGCAATGCATTTTGCTATAACGGTAAAAAATATGATATTGCCCGAAAAGTGCTTTCTGCTGGTTATGTTCTGCAAAAATAAGGTTACGACTCAAAAAATCACCAACCATTTGAACGTGCAGGTGCAACACTTTTCAATCGTGTATAAATGGTTGTCTTACCATGCTCTCGTTGAAGGTGCGAAGTCATAATCAAAATAGACTGTAGCCTTGACATTTTTGAACCAAAAAATTCAATTTCATCATCCAAATCTTCGTTCTTTAAATTTTCGATACCTGATTTTATAAACGCAAAAGATTCTTCCAATTGCGAAACAACCTCCACTTTTTTCTTGGTATCACTAACAGGGTTTGGATTCGGTGCATCTAACTTTACAACACTTCCAAAAAGATAGTTGGCTCCTGCTGTGTGCCCAATCTGTTCAGCAAAATCACGAAGTTCTGGTGCGGGCTTAAAACTGTAATGTTCGGCAGGCATTGCTTTTGCAGTTTCAACGACCATAGTGGTCATATTATCCCAAGCTTTTAAAACACTTTCTTTTGAGACTTGTGCTTGTCCAAATCCAAAAGAAAAAATTAGGGTCAGGGTAAAAACCCTGCTAATGACTATTGCTTTCATCTTAAATATTTTTTTAGTTAATCAAATCTAGTTCTGTAAGGAGCAGCGGACTAGTTTAATGTGACCGATGGCATATATTAGGTACAAAAGGTTGGGGAAACTAAAAAAGCACTAGCCTAATGGCTAGTGCTTTAGAAGCAAACAATAAAGAACATTTTTAATTTTTTAAAACTGGTCTAAACGCGGGCAGACCATCGTGAAGCTTATTTTTGGTTATTTGTTTAAGTGTTTTTCCATCTTTAGAAATAATAAAGATTTCTCTGCTTAAAGTAGTATTGGCACTAAAAGCGATCCATTGCCCATCAGGAGAAAAAGTAGCTCTATACTGAAGACAATGATTCCAGCCTTGGTCCAACCTTAAAAACTTTCCTCTATGAATACCATTGTTTTTGAGCATTTCATCCGAAATAACCCTTCTGACATTTGAACCATCAGAGTTCATAATGAACAACTCGAAGCCACCATCCCTATCTGAATAGAATAAAATTTCCCTAGCATCAGAAGACCAAATTGGAGAAAGATTGGTATGTTCACTACTGGTCATTATGGTTTTTCTACCATCGTTCAGACTCTTTTTAATGATATTCGAACCGCTTTCGTCTCCAGAGACATACAAAACCTCATTATGAATAGAAACATCAGGTTGCGATTCATATTTATCCTTGGTTCTAACAACTATACTAGTCTTTCCAGATTTAACATTGACCTTATATATATCACCTCCTCTACTATATAAAACATGGCTTCCGTCAGCATCAAAAGTGGGGTCGAATTCGTAATCGCGACCAACGTTGTCTAATCTTCTCGCGTTTGAACCATCTGAATCTGTAATCCAAATACGCCACCCTCCTCTACGGTATGATAGAAAAGTAATTTTTTTTCCATCTTTTGACCAATTGGGATAATAATCAGGTCTTACTCCTGATTGGCCTACTTGTTTTACTCCTGATCCATCAGGGTTCATTAAAAAGATATTCCCTTTGGATCCCTCGATATTAGCTTGAAAAAATGCAATTTCAGCATTCTGCCCCATACAACTACCATACAATAACCCAAAAATCAATACTATCATCAAAGTGTTGTTTCTGCGTATTATTTCCATATAAATAATTTTAATTCGGCTCTAAAATTAGTAGGCTTGGGTTGTCAAATCAAAAAGAATGTGATGACAACTTCTTTTTAGGGACAAAGAGTTAAACATTACCTTGTATTTATTACAATGCAGGACATTGATCACATCCTACTTCTATAAAACTGTTTTAGGGCATAGTTTACTTGTTATTTAAAACTATATAATGCACATGAGCAATCGAAAATATATTATTGAGCTACTTTTTATATTTTTTATTATTGGAGGTTGTAAACAAAACCGATTCTAAGTCATTCTGAATCAATATTTCAATAGAATTGGTCCTGCATCAGTCCATTTAGCCCTTTCGAATAAAACCTTATTGTAGTCATCATTTTAATGCTGCTGTAATCTTAGTTTTTGAATAGTTTAGTTGAAGTTGCACCATGTTCTAAGCACTGCGCATTGAACTTGAAATATTGAATTTATAGGGAATTGGTCACATTAAATACCATTCGTCACAACTTGTTGAAAAATAATTACTCTTAGGTATAGCTTCGAATAATTATTAAAATTTAAGAATATGAAATTAAAAATATTGAAGATTACCTTAATGCTAGTCTTACTGATATTAGGCTGCAAACAAGCTCCAAAGGAAATTGTTAACTCAGAACAAGCCTCGGATGAAAAAATAGTTGAAGCATCTGCTGAAATTAATAAGGAAAAATCGGAAAAGGGAACACCAGATTTAGCACCTAATTTTAATCCCGTACATTCTTTAGTAGCTTTTTATTCTTATGTTAGTGAGGATCCACCTGCATCTAGAATTTTCACTTCAAATCTGGATGGCAGCAAAATTCGTGAAGTATCTACATTAGATTCTATAGGTTTTCATACTGAACCTAAGTGGTCACGAAATGGAAATAGAATTGCATACACCAACTTTTTAGAAAAGGGTTCACGTATAATGGCAGTGGATATTGATGGCCAAAATCTTAAAGAATTAGCTAAGGTAAGTGATGATGGATTTCATATGTTCACTTCATGGGATTTAATTGGAGATGGATACTTTTTCTTTCACTGGCCACAAGGAGGCTTTACACCTGATGCTTATTATGCAAAAAATGGCAAGGTAGAGCGGTTGACCGAAAATGGTAAGACCAATAGACCCCAAATGACAGAAGATGGTATTCTATATATAAATCGAGTTGAAAGCGAGACCCCATATGTAGCAACCAAACAATTGTACGATTTAGAAAATAAAAAAATCGTGAAAGACATTCCTGAATTGGAGGGGGAGTTTATTGTTGGAAAACATACGGTTAAAGGAATTGAAAATGAAGACTCGACCACTTTTGTTCTAGAAGATCTTCAAGGCAATGACTTAAAAGAATTGGGTACAGTCCCTTATAAGAAAATTATGTTTACCACTGTCGATAAAAATCTTGAATACGTGGCATATAACACTGATTTTGCAGATGGTGCAGAAGTCCATTTATTTAAGGTGTCAACAGGAGAAATCATTAAACTGACTGAGAATTAAAAACTTGAAAATGAGATTTATATCAAAGTTTACTTTCTGTTTATTGTTCTTTTTTGCAGTAATAATTGTGAATGGACAAAGTAAAGTTATCAGGCTCAATTTTGAAGGAAAAACAATACCAGTTAGAATAATAGCTCCTGAAGGTTATACTTCCAACAAAGCATATCCTGTATTAATTGCGCCAGGTTTGGATAATGGTAATCTTAATATAGGTTGTAGGTATTTCGGGTCAAATCCTGAAAAATATGGTTGGATCTTAGTGGAGAGTTCCATTCATATGGAAAACCGTAAAGCAGTGGGATTGCTTTTGAGCCATTTGGAATCAAATTATAGAACCGACAAGGTGTTCATTCTTGGTTTTTCCGCTAATAGTGTTGATGCCTTTAACATAGCTTCAATTTATAATGGGAGGATTGATGGCATAATCGGAATGCCTGGCAATCCCGAAGCTAAAAGCATCAAAAAACACGAAGACCAACAAATACTAATGATAGTGGGTGAACGAGACACTTATTGGAAAAAGAGAGCTGAAAAGGCAAAAGTTATTTTGGATGAGGGAGGTTATCAAAATGAACTGGTAGTAATTCCTAATGGAGGGCATATTTTAGATGAATTGACCGGAAAACCCTTGTTTAACATTTTGAATAGAGCATTAGTATCAAAGAATAAGTAAAGCATCTAATTTTTTCCAAAAACCATTTTTTCGAATGCCTGATTTTAGTTTTTTGATTGTTCGTGAGATTTTTAGGTATTTGATCAACCCTACCACTAAAGTGTGTTTGATGAGGAATTTGTTGTGGTAGGGTTTTAATATATAATCATATTAAATTGTAAATATATGTCTAAGTTACTATTCATAATGACGTTTCTTATGACGCCATTGATTATTACATCACAAACAGATTATTCACCTGGCTTTGAAGCAGGGAGCCCTGAACAAATGAGTACGCTTTTGTTTTTAAAAGGAAAATGGGAAATAGCATTGAAATGGACAAATGATGTAACACAACCTCAAGAAAAGTGGCTCTCGGCCGGAGACTCTAAATCAGAGTTTGTCGATTATTATGACGGAACTTTTATTCATGAAAAATCATTGGGTTTTCCATTGGGCGGTGAAGGCCATGAAGGATTTACGCACTGGGCATACAATAGCGTTTTTTCGTATGATAGGTTCAATAAAATATACCGTTACGTTGCGTTTGATAACATTATGGGATTGACAGATATCTATCAAGGAGACTTCATTGAAGGAAAATTGATTTTGACCAACGCAAAAACGAATACATACAATAATCAAGGAACAAATGGATCCAATCAAAAAAACAGATTGACCTTAATTCCAATTTCTGAGAATCATTTTGAAGTTACTTGGGAGAATATTGATGAAGAAAAGTTGAATCAAAATAATGTACATGAATCAGATTGGAACTTCGTCATTCTAATGGTTTACAAAAGAAAAGAATAATATAAAATCTTTAAAAATGTTCATCAATCTTAAAATCATTAAACTGTTAAAACATCTAAACTGGTGGTTTCTATTTCTAATTATTTGCTTCCATAGCAATGCTCAAAAAAAATTGACAAACAAAGAATGGATAGAAGATTTAAGATTTCTTCAATCCACCATTCATGATGATTACCCTTTTCTGTTCAAGAAAATTTCTCTCCGAAAATTCGACTCCATCGTTTCCGATTTCAGTAAAGAAATACCCTACTTACAGGATCATGAAATTGTTGTTGGTTTTGCACGTGTTATAGCTTCTATTGGCTATGGACATACCGAAATAGCTTGGTGGGAAAATAAGGTGCCAATGCACAATCTCCCTCTAACCTTCTACCAATTTAAAGATGGCTTTTTTGTACAAGGTGCCCATAAAGATTACAGTGATATCGTTGGGGCAAAAGTTCTTGGAATTGAAGGAAAAGAAATAGAAAAGGCATTTTCGTTGATAGCTCCAGCAATTCCTGTTGAAAACGAACAATATTTAAAAAACTATGGCCCTAGATATTTGACCTTCCTAGAGTTTCTTCATGCACAGGGAATAATGGAAAGCTATAAAAAGGATGTGAAATTAACATTGGAATTGGATGGGAAAGTCTTTGAAAAAAGCGTTGGGGCAATCCCACTTAACTTCTTTTTTGCAGAAAACTACGATATGGTGCCAAACAATAACGATTGGATAGATGCAAGGGACCGAACAGTGACACCACTCTACTTGAAAGACCTGCACAAGAACTATTACTACGAAAAAATCCAAAGTGATGCTTTATATGTAAGACATAGTCTTCTCATTGATGACCAAGAGAAAAACATTGAAGAATTTTACGAAGAAGTGTTCAATTACATTGAACATAACAATATTAAAAAGCTCATCTTAGACCTTAGACTGAATCAAGGTGGCGATCAATATAAAAACAAACCTATTATAACCAAGATACTAGGTTCTGAAAACATCAATAAAGTTGGCAATCTAATGGTAATCATAGGTAGAAAAACGTTTTCTGCCTGTATGAACTTGGTCAACGACCTACATTCATATTCGAACGCCGTTTTCGTAGGAGAACCCACTGGTGAGAATATAAACTTTTATGGCGATAAGAGAACAGTAATATTACCCCATAGTGGACTTGGAGGGAACTTATCGTTCGCTTGGTGGCAAGATAAACCTCAATGGGAAAACAAAAAGTGGTTAGCTCCCCATATTTCCGTAGACATGACATTTGCCGAGTATAAGAGTAATCAAGATCCAATCTTACAAGCTGCCATTGATTTTTCGGATAAGGATTTTATAATCAACCCTATCGGCCACTTGGTTGACCTATACTTTAAAAATGAAAAGGAAACCTTAATTCAGGAAGCTCAAAAAATCATTGAAAACCCCAATTATGACTTTGTTGATATTGAAGACGAATTCAATGTGATAGCTAACAGATTTGCCAAAAACGGGCAATTTGAATATGCCATTGCGTTTCATCAAATCAACGATAACCTATTTCCAAATTCCATAAATACACTATTCGACTTGGGGGAGGTTCATCTAGGGAGCGGTGAATATTCAAAGGCCAAAGTCTTGTATCAAAAAGTGATCTCATTAAATACCAGCGACAAGATACGGTCAATAGCAAAACAGCGATTGAAAGAGCTGGAATTAAAGGTCACTTCAAATTAGAAATTAGTGTTTCCAACGAACTTGTAGAAATGGGTTTATTAAAAGAAAAATCAGGTGTAACCTCAGATAAGATTTGGTACCAGGCGTCAAACAAATTTCATCGAATGACCATCGTTTTGAGATTACCCCGAAAAATATTAACGAAAACCAATTGCACCTGGAAGATGTTCATGGTTCTAATTGGAATTTTGTGATATACATGATTTACAGAAGAATATTGGAGTGAAATTATCCGCTAATAATAAAATCAACATTTAAAAATTAATTCGATTCAAAAGTCATTATCCCTATGAGATACTTCTTAGTCACCACAATACTAATGAGCAGTTTGGCATTCAGCCAACAAGTAGAAAAGAAACCGACCATATTTGATATAAAACATGTTGCTAAAGAAAACATTTTAGCAGATTTAGATCAGTTTGTAAACTTTATTAAAGAAACTCACCCAAGAATTGGCTATACGGCGAATAATAAGCGCTTAGATTCTGTGGTTAAAGCATTACAAAACACGATAAAGGATAGTATGCCTATTAATAAAGTCTGGGATGTATTTGCAACTTTGAATCCTTTTTTTAACGATGCTCACGTAGGTATTATTGGTCCGAATCATTTATATGAAGAATATGTGTTAGGCGGTGGATCTAAACTTCCTTTTTCTGTTAAAATTAATGATGGGTCAATTTTTATTGATGCTATTAATTTGCCAGAAAACACCGAGTATAGCAATTATAAAATAGTATCTATAAATGGGGTAAAATCTTCAACTATACTTGAAGAGTTATTACCAAAAATGAGAGGAGAATCCAGAAGTTTACAAGAATTAATATTATCTAAACGCTTCCCAGTTTTCTATATCATGTATTATGGAGATTTTAAAGAACATACAATAGAACTAGCCGATCAGCATGAAAACAAAAAACGTCTCACTATAAATGCTATTGACTTTAAAGGCTTCGCTGCAAATAAAAACAAAGAAAGTTATTACGCTTTAGAGATGCTGAATGACAGTACTGCATATTTAAAAATAGCATCTTTTGATATTGAAAATAAGGATGTTTTTAAAATGTTCTTGGAAGATTCCTTTGCAAAAATACATACTCAAAAAATATCAAATTTAATACTTGATGTTGGAGAAAACGGAGGCGGAGCAAGAGATTTAAGCGACCTTCTGTTAGATTACTTAACAGAAAATAAATATACAGCTACTTCCAAAGTAGAAGCTAGAGTTACTAGTGAAAACCAATCATTAATTCCGAATGCTAAAATAGGCGATGTTGTGACTGTTCCCTTTCCTAACTGGGTTACACCAAATAATGAAGTTACTGTTTTTAAGGGTAACGTTTATGCTCTAGTAAGTAAACAATCATATTCACAAGCAATCGTTTTTACTACAATTATACAAGATTTTAATCTAGCCAAAATAATTGGTGAAGAAACTGCTGGAAAAGCAAATCAGACGGGGCAAGTACAAAATATACAGCTAAATTATACTGGCTTTACTGTTTATTGTCCTATTTATATTTTTTCCAGAGCAAAAGTAGTTGATGAATCTAGAGGTGTAATTCCAGATGTTGAAGTAACATATACAAAGGCGTTGGAAAAAACACTCTCTTTAATTAATTGCAAACAACGGCCATAGTATACCAATGGTGGCAACAAGTTTGAATTGGAAAACCTTGGGCTATTTATTGAAATGCCAGACTGTGTGCGGTATCGAGCGGATGGAAAAAAATGAGATTTATGGAATACCCCCTAATCTTCCAGTGGAATGGACGAAAGACACCAACAGTTTTGAAAAAGGTCAAAAGGTCATAGAACATGTAATGAATTCATTTTAGATATTATAATTATACCATGAAAAAAATCATAATAATATTAGGTTTTTCCCTCTTCTTAAACTTCGCGAATAGTAACAACGAACAATTTTATTTTCCAGACAGTAAAATGGGGAAGTTTGCCAAGGAATGGTTCAATTTTATGAATTCCGAAAGCGCCGAGTACCTGCTTAAATATGATAAAAAAAGAGAATGGGAAGGTCACTTATCCTTGATAAAAAAAGTCTCAGTGAAGGTAGGTGGAATAGTACCATATCTCATCTCCTATGAAACTTCAGATTTTATTTCAATCTATTCCAAAGAAACTAATGGGTCTTGGGTAATAGTCAATCTTGGATTGAACGGCAATAATGAAATTAACGCTTCTGGTATTAAAAAGACCTTCAAGCCCGTGGACTATTCGTTGCGAAAAAATCTTATGCCTAATGAAATAAAAGCTATTGTCCAAGACATTTCCTATCAGCTAGGGAAGAACTATGTTGTCAAAAAATCAAGAACCTCATTTTCAAAAAAGCTTATGGAGTTGTTGGTAGTTGGAAAGTACGACTCCATAACCCAGGGTGACCTTTTAGCGGAGATGTTGACAAACGACCTGATGAGCATTAGTAATGATAAACATTTACAAATCATTCCCCCAAGTAGAATCTTTGAAGTAAAAAGTAGGTTTGGTAATACAACAGAAAAAGAGGGGCCAACTACTAAAAATGAGGAGACCAAAGACATTTCGAACATAGGTGGTAGTATACTTGATAATAATATAGGTTACATCACCTTAGAAAGATTTGTACATAGCCAAACCACCCTTCAAAATACGGAAAAAGCGTTTGCAAAGGTTGCAGATACTAAAGCAATCATTATCGATTTAAGAAATTCTGGTGGAGGTGACGGTCTGGCTGTGGCCAACTTACTTTCCTATTTCTTCGAGAAAAACGAATTGAATGTCGTCTACCCCGATTTGGATAAAATTCCAAGTCCTAAAGACCTCATGTTAAAATCTAAGTTGTTGGAAAAGCCCTTGTACGTTTTAACCAGTTCAAAAACGATTTCAGCTGGTGAGTCTTTTGTGTACTTTCTTAAAAATAAAAAAAGAGCCACAATCATTGGAGAAAAAACCGCAGGAGCCGGATATAGGGTTGATGTATTTGAATTATCTAACGGGTTCAATTTCGTGAATTCTATTTATTCAAGTTTTGATGTTGAAAACGGTGAAGGTTGGCAAGGTTCAGGAATCACACCAGACCTGGTAACGACTAAATCAAAGTCAATGGATTTGGCAATTACTAGAATTCTAAACAAGCAATAGCGTTTTTTATTTAAGATAAAGGGAGTTTTTAATATTAAGGTCTTGTGCCCCAGCTTAAGGCTATCACGATATGTAACCTATATCCATTTTTTGATTCTTTAATGTGTAATAATTTATCAAATTCACAAAATGAAAAAATTAATAGTGGTCCTACTTTTAGGGGCTTTTTCAATTGGCAATGCCCAAATTGCTTCCCCAAAAGTGTTTGAGTTTCCGTTTAAAGTTCAAGTTTATGATCTTCCAACTTCAGAGAATGGCATAAACTACAGAATTTATGTGCGTCCTCCTTTGATAGCACCAGAAGAAGGAGAAAAAGCATCCAGTTTTTATTTTTTAGACCCTTTACGACTATTTGTTCCTTCTTCTGCAATGACGAGTAACTTTGAGTATTTTAACTATCACCCTGCAGCTTACTTTATAGGGGTTGGATACCAAAATGAAACGGACGGCATTCCCAAAGAATTAAATCGAATCAGGGATTATACGCCTACAAATTTTGTCCCAACCGAAAATCATTTTTTAGCCAATAAAGCAACTGAATACAAAGATTCCGGTGAATGTGATGCTTTCCTAGAAGTACTAAAAGGAGAACTTATCCCTTTCATTGAGGATAACTTTGAGGTTAGCGAGGATCGGGTGCTTATTGGCAAATCAATGAGTGGCTTGGCTGCGGTCCATTCTTTTCTTACACGGCCAAACTTATTCAACAGATATATAATTATTAGTCCGTCATTATGGTGGGACGATTGGTTTAAAAAAAGACATGAACGCTATGTAATGAGACAATTACAAAATATAAACCTGGAAAATTATGATAAAGAGGTTAGGGTGTACTTTGCAGTAGGAGAAGACGAAGAACGATTCGGTTTGATTACCGATTTATATGTTTTGGTAAATGCCATAAACGCGATGGGGTCAAAAAATCTTAAAATTCATTTGGATGTGTTAGAAGGAGAGCAGCATGAAGGGGTTTTTCCTGGAGCATTTATGAAAGGAATTGTTGGAATTTACACGAACGAAAAAAATAGACGAAGTTCTTCTTCTAAAGTTAAATGGTAATCGGCTATTATCTAACTTATGGCTTTGTGAAATTAAATTTAAAATGTTAAACTTTGTTAAAAGGTGAGCCTTGCGGTGAGTTCTAAAACCTACCCCTTGACAGACCCTGCACGTAGGGTGCTTTAGGAAAAAGTTCGAGTCCCGTCCATCATAGGGCATTGTTTTATCAACAAATACCATCAAATGCACTTATTTAATATAATTATTAAAACTTAAGGATTGTTGTACCTATGTTGTACCAAAATAAAAAAGCCGAGATATGACGTCTCGGCTTTTCCTTTAAGTACTCGAGGTGGGAATCGAACCCACACTCCAAAGGAACTGGATTTTGAATCCAGCGCGTCTACCAGTTCCGCCACTCGAGCATTCAAACTTTGAAACGGACTGCAAATCTAAAAAATAATTTTATTGTAAAAACTAAAATTCATACAATTATCCTTTAGCAACCGAGATTAATTTTTAAATTTGCACCTCCTTAAAAGAAACTAGCTTTAAAAAGCTCAACGCTAATTAATTATAATGTCTTATCAAGTTCCGGAACCTAAAATTTTTGCTTGTACACAGAGTACTGCTTTAGGCGAGAAAATTGCAGCTTCTTATGGTGCTGAATTAGGTAAGGTTATATTCTCTAGATATAGCGATGGCGAATTTCAACCTTCTTTTGAAGAGTCTATTCGCGGAACACGAATTTTTATCATTGGATCTACAAATCCAAGCTCAGAGAATTTAATGGAAATGTTGTTGATGATTGATGCTGCTAAGCGTGCTTCAGCAAGACACATTACCGCTGTAATGCCCTATTTTGGTTGGGCAAGACAAGACAGAAAAGATAAGCCAAGAGTTCCTATAGCAGCAAAGTTAGTTGCCAAGATGTTGGAAGCTGCTGGTGCAACCCGCATTATTACAATGGACTTGCATGCAGACCAAATCCAAGGTTTCTTTGAAAAACCCGTAGATCACCTGTTTGCATCTACCCTTTTCCTTCCTTATTTAAAGGATTTGGAGTTAAATAATCTTTGTGTTGCTTCGCCAGATATGGGTGGTTCTAAAAGAGCTTATGCCTATTCTAAAGCTTTAGAAAGTGATGTTGTTATTTGTTACAAGCAACGTGCAAAAGCAAATGTGATTTCTCACATGGAGTTAATTGGAGATGTTAAAGGAAAGAATGTTGTACTTGTGGATGATATGGTAGATACTGCCGGAACATTAACGAAAGCAGCTGATTTAATGATGGAAAGAGGCGCTCTAAGTGTTCGTGCGATAACAACACATGGACTACTTTCTGGTAACGCTTATGAAAAGATTGAAAACTCACAATTAAAAGAATTAATTATAACAGATTCTATTCCTAGTGAAGTAAAAAGTGATAAAGTAAAGGTATTGAGTTGTGCAGATCTCTTCGCAGACGTAATGCATCGTGTGCACCATAACACCTCTATATCATCAAAATTTTTAATGTAAATAAATTAATATATATAATGAAGTCAATTACTATCAAAGGATCCCAAAGAGAAAGCGTGGGCAAGGTTTCTACCAAAGCCTTACGTAATGCTGGAAAGGTCCCTTGCGTACTGTACGGAGGGGAAAAACCATTACACTTTTCAGCAAATGAACTAGCGTTCAAAAAATTAGTGTACACCCCTAACGCATATACAGCTGTAATTGAGTTGGAAGGTGGCGAAACATTTAAAGCCGTTTTACAAGACATTCAGTTTCACCCAGTGACAGATAAAATCTTGCATATTGATTTCTATCAGTTGTTTGCAGACAAAGCTGTTACTATGAGAATTCCGGTTCGCTTAGAAGGGAATTCTCCAGGAGTAAAAAATGGTGGGCGTTTGTTGTTTAGAAAAAGAAAACTTTCTATTAAAGCTTTACCAGATTTATTACCTGATTTTATCACAATTGACATCTCTAAACTTAAAATTGGAGGTACCATTGCAGTTGAAACTCTTTTAAATGACGATTTCACTATTCTTCACCCAGATAGTACCGCTGTTGTTCAAGTAAAAGCATCTCGTAATGCTGTTGAAGATGAGGAGGAAGATGAAGAAGGAGAAGGAGAAGAAGGTGCTGAAGGTGGTGATGCACCAGCAGAAGCTCCTGCTGCTGAAAGCGCTGAATAAATTTAATTTTATAATATTAAAAGCATTCATAATTGAGTTGTAAAACTTGATTTTGGATGCTTTTGTATTTTTGGATAAATACAAAGCAAATGCTAAAGTGGTTAAAGTCCATTTTTAAAACAGAAAGTCAAATCCTAAATGAGACTGATTTAATGAAAAAGTTTTTAGTAGTTGGATTAGGGAATATTGGCGATAAGTATGAAAATACACGCCATAATATTGGCTTTAAGATTTTAGACGCATTAGCAGAAAGTGAAAATTTTATTTTCGAAGATGCTAAATTGGCAGCTATTGCAACTTTTAAACACAAAGGAAGAAGTGTGCTTTGTATTAAACCTTCTACATACATGAATTTGAGTGGCAAAGCCATAAGATATTGGATGGATAAAGAAAAAATTCCATTAGAAAATATTCTTGTAATTACCGATGATATTAATTTACCTTTTGGTACTATACGCGCAAAAACTAAAGGTAGCGATGGAGGTCATAATGGACTAAAGGACACGCAGAATATGCTGCAAACCACAAAATACAATCGTTTTCGTTTTGGGGTTGGTGCAGATTTTGGCAAAGGAAAGCAGGTTGATTATGTTCTTGGCGAATGGAATGAGGAAGAGCGTAAAGCGCTACCAGAACGGTATAAAAAATCTTGTGAGCTTATTCGTTCATTTGTTTTTGCCGGAGTTCAAAATACAATGAACCAATTTAATGGTTCTTAAGCCTATAAAATCTTAAAATCATAAACACCAGAATCTGACGTATTTCCAGTTTCATCTGTAGTGATAATTCTCCAATAATAGGTGTTTCCAGATATTACATTAACATTTAGTTCCATGGTAGTAGCATCTGTAGTTTGAAGTAAGCTAGCTGGTGGGTTTTGTTCAGAAAAATATATTTCAAAACTTACAATATCATCTTCAACATCTGTTCCCATCCAACTCAGTGTTATCTGATTTGCCTCATTGGCTTGCACTGTACTTCCGGATGCTGGAAAAATTATTTGCGCAGGAAACGGAGCGTAATTAATTTGAGGCCCTGCATTATAAAACAACCAATTTTCACTAGTTGCAGTAATATCTGAGCTAGAATTAGAAGAAATCACCGTCCATGAATATGGTGCGCCTTTTTCAATTGATAAACTGGCCGAAGTTGAGGCTGTAGTAATGGTCTGAGGGGTATTGGTATTTAAATTAACCACACTTAACGCATAGAGTTCTGTATTGGCAGAAGGTTGCCACTCAAACGTAACCTGGCTTAAAGTTTCATTAACACTGGTACCCGTAGTACATTCCGAATTCTGCAATGGAAAAACAAGTAGCGCACCTTCAGGAGACTTGGGTGCTTTGTCCTTTTTACATGCAATAAAGATTACCAATAACACAAAAGAAAAATACTTCAATTTCATTTTTTCAACACCTTAAATTCTTCCTTAAAATTTCTTCCTGTAATTCTTAAAAAATAAACCCCAACAGGAAAGGTTTCAAAACCTAGCTCTAGGTTTTGCTCATCACCATTTTCTAGTCTTTTATATACTAAACGTCCGTTAATATCAAATAGTTGTACGTCCACATTTTCCAACTCTTGATTTAAAAAAATATTTAGCTTTTCTTCAACAGGGTTTGGATAAATAATGGGTGAAGTAGCTACAAACAAGGACTCCTTAAAACTACCTTGGCAGGGAAGGTTTGTAAAAACTTTAAGCTCATTTATACCGGGTTGTAGCGTAACTGTTATTTCAGCATTTTCCGTTTGTGTTACTACACCATTTACCTCTACATTATATAAAGTACCGCCCCCAAGACTTATAACTGCTTGCAAGGAGTTTTCTACTAGTGCTGATGCAACGGCCAAAACATCTGGCTCTCCAACAAGGATATCAAAGCAACTTTCCTCATAGGTAATTCCTGCGTTAGTCCCGGTGATACATAATCTGTAATTGCCCCCCAAAAGATTTTCAAAGAGGAAGGAATCCATAAAATCTCCATTAAAACTACCGTTATCTCCTACCAAAGTGGCAGTATAAGAAATAGCATCATCTACGGCTTCAATTTCAATAGAACCATCGTTATTGTTGCGGCAAGACTCACTTTGCACTTTGATATTAAAATTAGCTGCAGCAAACCTATATATCGGGCACCCCGTAACGTCTACTTCAACTCCTTTTGGTGTTCCTAAACATAAATCATCTCCATCATCAAACACTCCATCTTCATCATCATCGGGTCTTAAAATTCCTTCAACACAAATTGCCAATGCAAAAGAGTCTAGCGAACCGCCATCTCCATTTGCAGTATCTTCAATTTGTAGTATCCAGTCTCCAAGAGAAGATTCACCATTAAAGGAACTCAAAGAGCCTAATGGTTTAATTGTTCCGTTAATTGTTGGTGAAGCACCTGCACAACTAAGTGTAATCCCATCATCATCAAAAACTGCATTTATATCATTACGACTTCCACAATTTTTGGATAAAAGTGTAATTGTAGTTCCAGAAGGCGACGTAAGTGTAATAATCAAATCCTCTAAAAAAGAGTGCGAGATTTCTAAATTTACATCCAAATCTGCTATAGGCAAATCCTGCAATACGCTTATAGTAGACGTAATTGTTGAAGCATTCCCATTTGAGATTTCTATTGGCAATCCCCTACCATCTATATTAGTGCATGTTATTGGAGATGTCGTAAAACTAAAAGGAATTCCAAAAGTACCTACTCCACAATTATTCCTTGGTCTTACCCTCCAAAAATAATTTGTCTCTGAAAGCAAATTACTGGTTTGGTAGAATTCAAAATCAACTGTGGCAGATTCAACAATTGTAGTAAAAGCTAAATCTGTTGCAATTTCAATATCATACTGCGTATTATTTGGATTAGCTTCCCATTCTAATTGTGGATTAACACGTGTATTCGTTTCTAAATCACTTGGCAAAAGTAAAGTAACATCACTAAAACTCGCGTTATATACATTTAGATTAATGGTATTCTCAACCATAAGTCCTGTAGCTGTACCTCTAATTAGTATTGGATAATTACCTACTGCTACACTTCCTGTATTTGAAAAAGTTGCTGTGACAGCGGTATTATTTCCCGTTGCGCTAGTTGGAGAAAAATTAGCTACAAGCCCCGAAGGCATGTTCATGGCACTAAAAGTTACTTCCTCATTAAAACCAGCATACGTTTCTAATGTAAAGGGAACTATTATGTCGTTTGGCTGGCAGGTTTCAAAAGCTATTTCCTGAAAGTTTAAAACTACCTGAGATTCTTGGATAGTGAAGTTTGATGTATTTACCGCTAAGAAAATATTATCTGAAGCTTTTACCATTATTCTAGCAGCAGTTGTAGCATCACCAGGCAATTGAACTTGGGCAGTACCTGAATTAGGGATATTATCTGCTATTACCAGTGGAAAAGTTGCCCCACCATCTAGCGATAATAAAATAGTCACAGATTGGGCATTAATGGGAGCCTTATCTGTATTAGCAACATCCCAAGTAATTGTTTGAATGCTTCCTGCTTGGTAAACTTCATTGGTTGTTTGTGAAGTCACCACAAAGGGTCCAGCGGCGTTAACAGTATTTACTTGGGTTAATTCTGAAGACACTTGGCCTCCCCCAGTAGCATTATCTCTGGCAGTAAAAGCAAAATTAAATTCCCGCTCAATAGTGGCAACTGTTTCCCAAGCCGAACTTTCTGCCGGATTTGTCTGAGTTAGGTTTCCTTGAACAATACTTGACAATCTTGGAAAATACCTTTCTGTATTTGTCGTTGGCTTTTTAGATCTAAAATTTGCCCCGCTTGCATTTTCAGGTCCAAAAGTGCTCGTAACCACAACACCATCATCTATTTGTTCCCAAGTATAGGTTAAAACATCACCAGTATCCGCATCCGTAACATCAGCATCTAGCACAAAAGCTGTTCCTTTTGGAATCGTATAATTAGGCACTGGACTTATAACTGGTGGTGAATTTGTTAAAGAAGCTGTTTGTCCACAGCTAGTACTCTGCAAGTACGTTGTAATTTGCAAAATGCTATGGTAATGAAAATAGTCGTCCCCATTAGGTTCAACATTATTTCCTTCTACAATTCCTGCGTAGCCCATAATCGTAGTTCCGCTAGCAGGCTCTGCCTGTACACCTGTATCTTCGCTCTCAAATGACCATGTATGATTTGCGCCAAATTGATGTCCCAACTCATGGGCTACAAAATCGATATCAAATAAATCTCCTTGGGGGTCTACACCAGATGAAAAAGCGCTTCCCTTTCTATTATCAGAACATACAGAACCTATAAAACCTGCATTTCCGTTATTTGCAGCATTTTGAAATACATGCCCAACATCATAATTAGCTTCTCCTATTGTAGCCGTTAAGGTGCTCTGTGCTTGCGCATTTAAATTACCAGTATAAGGGTCTGTATTTGGGTCGGTAAAAATCACCAAATCGTTATTAGGAACTAATTGCAAATGCACACTTAAATCAGTTTCAAAAACCTCATTTACTCTAGTAAGGGTTGCATTTATGGCAGCAAGCGCATCCGCGACAGTGCCCCCATGATATTGTGTGTATTCTCCAGTAGCTGAAACGGCAATGCGATAAGTTCGCAAGGTTTGGTCATCCACTAATGCTTTAGAAATGCCACCACCAGAAATACTGCTTTTTTGAAAATCATCCGTCTTACAAACAAAACCATCTTTATGTGTTTTTCTACTCCTTCCTTGGTAGGCTATATATGCTTCTGAACTTTTCCTTTTTTCAATAAAAGTAGCTTTGGTATCATCATCAACTGAAACCAGCATCCCCTGAATCCCTTTTGGAGAGGAACTAAAACGAATTTTATGTTTTTTATCTGGACTCCAGCCAGTATACGATTTTATCTTAGGATATTTTGCTGCAAGAATTGGGTGGAAAACCGGAGTTTCTTCAACCTTAAAACCAATAATTTTTCCTGAAGCCTCGGGAAAATAAATTAGTTGTTGTGTCTCCTTTTTTAATCCTTCATCTAATCTTTGTTTAAAAACAACTTCTTCAAAATTAAATACCGAAGATTTTTCTGAAGCGGATATTATTTGGTCTTCTTCATTTGCGGCAATAGATTTCCAATAACCATCCTGAGACCATCCAGAAAAGGCAATAAAAAATATGGATATTGATAAAACAAAATGTAATTTAGCTCTCATTCTAAGGGCATAAGCAGTTCATAAATTTAAGCCTTTTTATTTTTAGCATCTAGTGGTAACAGTCCAAGGAATTTCTAAATTCAAAGATACACTTCCCACAGCGATAACAATTGGCACCTTTGATGGTGTGCATGTTGGACATCGCCAAATACTGGAACGCCTCATAAATAATGCCAAACAAGCAAATTTAAATTCCGTTTTGGTCACCTTTTTTCCGCACCCTAGAATGGTTTTACAAAAAGAGAGCAATATTAAGCTCTTAAATACTCTAGATGAAAAAATAGAAATTTTACAGGGTTTAGGGCTAGACTATAGTATTGTACACCCCTTTACAAAAGAATTTTCAAGGTTGTCTGCTATAGAATTTGTCAGGGATATTTTGGTGAATCAGTTAAAGGCAAAAAAGATTATTATTGGCTATGATCATCGCTTTGGAAGGAACAGAAATGCCAATATAAATGACTTAATTGCTTTTGGAAATACCTTAGATTTTGAAGTTGAAGAAATATCTGCGCAAGAAGTCGATGAAGTTTCCGTCAGTTCCACAAAAATTAGAACCGCCCTGGAACAAGCAGATATTGTTACAGCAAATTCATATTTAGGTTATCCTTATATGCTTACTGGCATTGTACAAAAAGGCAAAGGCTTGGGCAGACAATTAGCTTTTCCAACTGCAAATATTAAGATTAAAGAATCCTATAAACTTATTCCGAAAAATGGGGTTTATGTAGTAAAAAGCGCTATTGAAGGGGAAACCTATTATGGAATGATGAATATTGGTTTTAACCCTACTGTGGAGGGTAAAGAAAAAAGTATTGAAGTGCATTTCTTTGACCTGAACCAAGACCTTTATGATAAAAAATTAAAGGTGGAACTACTACATCATTTACGCGATGAACACAAGTTTGATTCCTTAGAAGCATTAAAAGCGCAACTTCTAAAAGACAAGCAAACAGCCTTATCTTTAATTAAAAAATAAATGCTGAATCAGTTTCTATTTAAACGAATAGATAATGCTCAACTAATCGTATTTAGAATATTCTACGGTTTACTGGTTTGTGCAGAATGCTTTGGAGCAATACTTACAGGTTGGGTTAGAAAGACTCTTGTAGAACCCAAATTCACCTTTTCGTTTATTGGTTTTGAATGGCTGCAGCCTTTACCTGGTAATGGTATGTACATTTACTTTTTTATCATGGGGCTTTGTGGTGTTTTAATTACCCTAGGTTACAAATACAGGTATAGCGCGTTAACCTTTGCGTTTCTATGGGCAGGGGTCTATTTAATGCAAAAAACTTCCTACAACAACCACTACTATCTCTTAATGCTTTTAGCATTTATCATGGCTTTTTTACCAGCAAATCGTAGCTATTCTATGGACGTAAAATACAATCCTACTATTGAAAAAGATAGTATGTTTAATTATGTGCGCTGGCTTATTATTTTACAACTTTTTATCGTGTATACCTATGCATCTCTTGCAAAAATTTACGGTGATTGGTTAGACTTTAGCATCATTGAAATTTTAATGGCGAACAAAAAAGAATACTTTCTGGTAGGCGAGTTTTTACAACAAAGATGGGTACATCAATGTATTGCGATTTTTGGTATTCTTTTTGATCTTTTAATTATCCCTGTTTTATTATTTAAGCCTACACGCAAAGTCGCTTTTGCTTTTGCCATCTTTTTTCACTTATTCAATAGTTTTGTTTTTAGGATTGGTATTTTCCCCTACTTATCCTTAGCCTTTTGTGTGTTCTTTTTTGATCCACAAACTATAAGAAACTTATTCCTTAGAAAAAAGAAGATTTCCATTACCCAAAATGATAAAAAACCGCAGCATCACAAATGGATATTAGGTGTGCTAGGTATTTACTTTTTAATACAGTTAGCATTGCCCCTACGCCACTATTTTATTAAAGATAATGTCTTATGGACCGAGGAAGGACACCGCTTAAGTTGGCGAATGATGCTTAGAAGTAGAGTGGGTAGCATTCGTGTTTTTGTAGAGGATAAAGCTACTGGAAAACGAGAGCAGGTTAAATTAGACGATTATTTAACCAAAAAGCAAAAACGAAAAGTAGCCTGTTACCCAGATTTTACTTGGCAGTTTGCACAACACCTGAAAAAAGAAAGTGCAAAAGAAGGTAAAGAAGTAGGTGTTTATGTTATTAATAAAGTTAGGGTCAATAAAGCTAAATACCGCGAATTTATAGACCCAACTATTGATTTAGCTAACGTTCCTTGGAAGCATTTTTCGCATCACGATTGGATTTTACCCGCTAAAGAAGAATAAATTTCTTTTTAATCTTTGCTATTGTCCTAAATTTGCTTCACCAAAACAGAATTCATGCTTCAGCTGCAAACGATAAGAGAAGATAAAGATGCTATAGTAACGGCACTAAAAAAGCGCAATGTAGATGCAGACGCCATGCTAAATGGCGTATTACAGCTAGATGAAAAGCGACGTAGTATACAAACAGAATTAGATAGCACACTAGCTGAATCCAACAAGCTTTCTAAAGAAATTGGAATGCTATTTAAAAGTGGTAAAGCAAGCGAAGCGAATGCGTTGAAAGCAAAAACTACAGCATTAAAAGAGGCTTCTAAAAAACTGGGGGATGATTTAAATACTACTGCAGAAGAATTACAAAACTTGTTGTATCAAATCCCTAATGTTCCACATGAGTCTGTTCCAGCAGGTAGTAGTGAAGAAGATAATGAGGAGATTTTTAAAGAAGGGGACATTCCAACCTTAGTAGAAGGTGCATTACCACACTGGGAGTTAGCAAAAAAGCATGATATCATAGATTTTGAACTAGGCGTAAAAATTACCGGGGCTGGTTTTCCTGTGTATAAAGGAAAAGGAGCACGGTTACAACGTGCGTTAATCTCTTATTTCTTAGATAAGAATACAGAAGCTGGTTATACGGAAATTCAAGTTCCGCATTTGGTGAATGAAGCATCAGGTTATGGCACAGGCCAATTGCCAGATAAAGAAGGGCAAATGTATCATGTGCAGGCAGACGATTTGTATTTAATTCCCACGGCAGAAGTTCCTGTAACCAATATTTTTAGAAATGAAATTGTAAAAGAGGAAGACTTCCCGATCACCTACACAGGTTACACGCCTTGTTTTAGACGTGAAGCAGGTAGTTATGGAGCACATGTTCGCGGACTAAATAGATTACACCAGTTTGATAAGGTTGAGATAGTGCGCGTGGAGCACCCTAAAAATTCTTATGCCGCTTTAGACGGCATGGTAGCACATGTAAAAAATATCCTTAGGGAATTAAAACTACCTTTTCGTATTCTACGTTTATGTGGGGGCGATTTAGGATTTACCGCTGCCCTCACTTATGATTTTGAGGTTTTCTCAACAGCCCAAGACCGTTGGTTAGAAATTAGCTCTGTTTCTAATTTTGAAACCTACCAAGCCAATCGCTTAAAACTCCGTTTTAAAGATGAAAATGGCAAAAACCAATTGGCACATACCTTAAACGGAAGTTCATTAGCATTACCCCGTGTTCTTGCAGGTATTTTAGAAAACTACCAAACAGCAGATGGCATTCAAATTCCAGAAGTTTTAGTACCGTATTGCGGGTTTGATAGGATTTAATTGTAAGCGTTTGTAAACGTATATTATTCGAATACTATACTGTTAATGTACCGTAACTTATTCTATTTGTGGTGATTTTACTAAATTCCACTTATAAAAGAAATATAGTTACTAGTGACTATATACAATTGTTCGAGTCAATTCACCTGCGGTGAACTTTAATCTGCGCAACTATGTTGCAATGCATCTTAAAGAATCGACTCGAACTACAGCGCTAAACCAAATTACCCCAACCACTATACCTTAAAATCACCGCTAGGTGGGCTTCGAGCCAAAACAGACAAGAACGGCCGGCTAAAAGTAATTTGGTACTGTAATTTATACTCCCAATAACGCAAAATCCAGCAAGGAAACGTCCGCTATCGCGGACTCCTTGGTGAACAATGCAGCGTGATTATACGGAAGTCCGTTTCACACAGCATTGTTAAAAGGATTTTGCTATATTTCCGTAGAAATCACAGCACTACGTTTAGCGCTGTAGTTGTGCATAATACGAAAAATGAAAGTTCAAATAGAAAATACTCTTCAAGAATTAATCGGACTTAAATTTGCTCAAACTACGAGGAATGCGGATATGGAATGCCTAAAATTCGGATTTAAAACCAATAGTAAGAAGCAAAATATTGGAGAATTTGGACTTCATATCCAAACGGATTGGAGAATAATTAACGGAAAAGGAATATTAATTGGAAGTAATGATTTGTATGAACCTAATTCTGAAAATAAATCTGAAATGGATTTTGATTATGAAAACGGGAATTTGAGAGATGAAAAGTTAAAAAGTCTAATAAATTCAAATGATTTAATTGTTTCAACGGTAGTTAAAGATGGAATTGGTGGATTAAACATTGGATTTAATAATCAAATGGAATTACAAATAATTCCGACAAACTCTAGCAAATCGGAATACAATGAATTTTGGAGGCTAATTGATAATAGAGGGCCCGAATCAAGACATATTGTTGCGAGAATAAGCAAAATTTCGAACGAATAAATGTACTATGCACAACACCGTGTATAATTAATTGCTTCGGATTTTCACTTCGGAAAATCACTCGCATTAATTATCTTAGCCAACAGCGGAATGTTTCTTACGAACCATCCCGCAACTAATCATACACAAACCGTTAGCAAACATTTCCGAAATAATAATCTATTATGAAAAAATACATCATAATCATCTTTTTTTTACTATTTCTTTCGTGTAGTACTGATAAGAATTCAATGGTTGGTAAATGGGAAATAATTTCGCTACAGAGTGAGAGAGGTAATGAATTAAAGGAAGGAGATTATATATACACTTACGAGCTGAAAAAAGATGGAACCTACGTAAATCATTTTGAAGATGATATTCTTGAAGGAAAATGGACGATTAACTCAAAAAATAAAACGATTGAATTTGATGAGGGATTCAAAGTTGTTAAAGGGTCCTACCAATTGAATTCTACCATCCTTTCTCTTGAAGTTAAAAAATATCTTGGTGAAATGCACGACACTACGTTTGGGGCAATCTTTATAGAGCTTCAAAAATTAAATTGAGATAAGAAAAAAGTCTGTTTAAATATATCTGGATTGCTTACTCAAACTCAAATAATAAAACGATTTGCTAACAATACCTATAATTAATACGGGTATAGCTGCTTAAGATATAAACCTCGAACTTCAGCTAACTCCGCCAAATCTTTTGGATTTGGCTTTTGAAACAAAAAATTAGAAACAAACAAAAAGTTTTGGCTAAGTACTCAATCAAAAGTTCACTACTTTTAACTCCCGTACCAATCATCGTCGCGCTCTGTCAGATTGCGCAATGCCTAGGATAAAAAACTTATCTGTAAATAACGCCGCTAAGGCATAGCAACGCAACATATCAGGACGCTATACTGCAATCTGGTACGTCCAATTTTAATCCCAATACCGCATCCTCAAGGGAACGTCCGCTCGCGCGGACTCCTTGGCGAACAATGATATGTGATTAAACGGATGACCAATTCGCATAACATTGTTAAACGAATTTTGCTATATTTCCGTAGAAATCACAGCACTACGTTTAGCGCTGTAGTTGTGCGTCATTAAGAAAAACCAATGAATACGATAAAAGTTGAAATAGATAAAAGTGAATATGAAGCTGATGATTTTGCCAACTATCGAATTGACAATTATTGGCTTGATGAAAAACTTGAAGAACTATATCCTGACAAGTTTTATGGAGGAACAATTCCAACTTTACTCTTTGGAATGGAAATACCCCAAGAGGAAAAAGTTGTTAAGAAAAGAATTTTACCTGAAGTAAACGAAACTACTATCTGCCCTATTCTAATGTGCCCTGACGACCTCGATTTTTCTTGTACTCTAATTGTTGCGGAAATACAGAATTGTGAGAATACCATAAAATGGAATAGGATTGGAATTGACAAAACAACTGAATTTGAGCCTGAAAAAGTTGGCTCCCAAGTCAAATGGTTTGATAAAATGAATAAACTTGAATTTACCAAGACTGATTACCTAAAAATGTTATCGGACTTTGAAAAGTTTTACGAGATAGAAAAGGTAGAATGGGAAAAGCGAAATGCTGAATTCCAAAAGAATTTAATGAATAAAAAATAACGAACGCACAACAAGGTGTATGAAATCATATTGGCTGAACGCCAATACGATTCATACACGAGACGTTCGAGTCAATTCACCTGCGGTGAACTTTAATCTGCGCAACTACGTTGCAATGCATCTTAAAGAATCGACTCGAACTACAGCGCTAAACCAAATTACCCCAACCACTATACCTTAAAATCACCGCCAGGTGGGCTTCGAGCCAAAACAGACAAGAACGGCCGGCTAAAAGTAATTTATTCACGGACTTTATTATTTTTAGGGTGTTCATCGGTCGCTACGCTCGGTGATACTGTAATTTATACCCCCAATAACGCAAAATCCAGCAAGGAAACGTCCGCTATCGCGGACTCCTTGGTGAACAATGCAGCGTGATTATACGGAAGTCCGTTTCACACAGCATTGTTAAAAGGATTTTGCTATATTTCCGTAGAAATCACAGCACTACGTTTAGCGCTGTAGTTAATTAGTTAATTTCAGAATCACTTAACACGTCAGTCCTGTTTTCTACGTTATCTTTGAGTAATGCGATATCTACTTAGTTTTTTCTGCTTCTTTTTTCTTGTTACTATAAATGGACAAGAAGACTTTTTAGCAAAACAGTACTTTGCCGATGGCGAGTTTGAAAAAGCAGTTACTTTTTATGAGCGATTAGTACAAAAGAATCCTAGACGCACCGATTATTCAGAAGGGCTTATTGCTTGCTACCAGCAATTAGAGCGGTATGAGGATGCAGAGAATTTTCTTTTAAAGAAAATTCAAGAAGAGTTTACTTTCCCCACATTTTATATAGAACTAGGATATAACTATAGACTACAAGGACTACCAGAAAAAGCTTCAGAATATTTCCAAAAGGCAATAAATGCCTTAGAAGAAAATCCCAATTTTGGCTATAGCGTGGGGTATCGTTTTCAAAAATATGCACTTTTAGATGAGGCCATTGCTGCTTATTCCAAAGCAATGCGACTAAAACCAGAATTGAATTACGATTTTCAACTGGCACGTATTTATGGAGAACAGGGAGACGTTGAAAAAATGTTTCAGTCCTATTTAAAACTTATTTACGAAGGAAAATCATCGCGTTCCAATGTCCTTAGAAACATCGATGATTTTATTACAGACGAGCAGGATAATGCAAATAATGGTATCCTTAGAAAAGTGCTATTGCAAAATGCCCAAAAGTATCCAGATATCCTCTGGAACGAATTGTTAAGTTGGCTTTTTGTACAACAGAAACAATACAAAAGTGCTTTTACCCAGGAGAAAGCCATTTTTAAACGCACGGATGAAGCCTCGCTAGACCGTCTTAAAAATCTAGGAGAAATTGCACAGGAAAATGATGCCATCGAAATTGCAAAAACAGTATTTAGTTATATAAGAGAGAAAGCTACCAGTCCGGGAACTAAACTAAATGCAGAGCTCAGCCTAATTGATATTGAATTATTAGATGCCAATGAAAGACAACTAGCTTCAATTGAAAAAGAGTTTGAAGGTTTAATAGCAACCTACGGCTATCAAAGTAAAACATTGCAACTGCAGATTGCCTATGCTAATTTCTTAACTTTTAAAAGAGAAAAGCCAGCGCCTGCAATAGATATCTTAAAAAAGGGCTTGGATTTGCCACTTAGCCGTTTTGGTAAGGCCTATGTAAAATTAGCCCTTGGTGATATTCTGGTATATAACCAACGCTTTAATGAGGCCTTAATCTACTTTTCGCAAATACAGAAAAGCTTAAAAAACGATGTTATTGGGCAAGATGCGCGTTTTAAGGTAGCACAAACCAGTTTTTATAAAGGTGATTTTGATTGGGCGTTTACGCAATTAAAAGTTTTGCGAGGTTCAACTTCGCAATTAATTGCAAATGATGCGATGCAACTGAGTCTTTTAATTTCTGATAATTCTTTAGAAGATTCTACACAAACAGCTTTAAAAAAATATGCACGCGCAGATTTATTAGCCTATCAAAATAAAACGCAAAGCGCTATTGATGGTTTAGAAGATATTTTACAAAACCACAAAGGTGAAAAGATTGAGGATGAGGCACTTTTAAAACAGGCAGAACTGTTAGAATCTCAAAAAAAGTATGATGCGGCAAAATTTAATTATCAAAAAATCATTGAGTTTTATGCCTCTGGAATTTTAGCAGATGATGCGCATTTTCATTTAGCACAATTGTATGAAAGCAAGCTTAATGAACCAGAAAAGGCGAAGCCACATTACGAGAAAATTATTTACAATTACCAAGACAGCTATTATTTTCCCCAGGCCCGTAAAAATTTCAGAAAATTACGAGGAGATTTAATCAATTAATCGGCATTATTAAAACAAGGCGCTGTTGGTTTATCTAAACAGTGAGAATCTTGTTTTGTATTCTGATAAAAAAATCGTCAATTCGACTTAATTTTAGAACTAAAGACCCATCAATTCGAGCTTTTCCCTCTAAAAAGCATCGAGAACCCGTCCGAACGGAACGGGCGGGCAAGGCTTTAATTTTGAGATTTTTAAAAAGAGCAACAATCATTACTAAATCTATAGAACTTGGAAGGAATTATATATAATGTAACTATAAACATTGAAGAAAGTGTGCATGATACTTGGCTTAATTGGATAAAAACCAAACACATTCCAGATATGTTAGCCACTAAAAAGTTTAGTTCGGCAAAAATGTGTAAAGTACTTGTAGAAGAAGATATGGGTGGCATTACTTATTCCGTGCAATACGTTTGTAAGGATATGGATACTTTGCAAGCATATTATAGAGAAGATGCAGCTAAAATGCGTGCAGAAGGCATAAAACTTTTTCCCAACAAATTTGTTGCCTTTAGGACCGAAATGGAAATTATTAGCGAAGTAAATGCTTAACTTTCGATAACGAACAGTTAAGGTTTATTTGCAGAAGCAATTACCTTGCGGCAATCTAACGAGGTATCGGGTTAAAACATTTTTTTGAATTTCGAGGCAAGCCTCGGAGAATAAAACTCCACAAAGTGGACTAAAAAAAGCTCATGGCTAAAATTCGTAATAAAAAAAATAAGCGAGCTTATAATGAGCAGAATGAGCGTGCCGTTAAAGCGAAAAAACACTTAGGACAGCATTTTTTAAAAGATGAAAAAATTGCACAACAAATTGCAGATACGCTTTCTTTAGAAGGTTACACCAATGTAATAGAAATTGGCCCTGGAACTGGAGTATTAACTAAGTATTTACTATTGCGCGGTATAGACTTGGTTGCTATGGATTTGGATGCGGAGTCCATAGTTTATCTTAACCATAGTTTCCCTTTAGAACATCCTAAGATAATACAGCAAAATAATAAACTGAAGGTACTCGAAGCAGATTTTCTAAAGTTCGATTTAAAACAGCTGTATGGCGATGAACAATTTGCCATAACAGGCAATTTTCCTTATAATATTTCTACGCAGATCGTTTTTAAAATGTTGGAAATGCGACAGCAAGTGCCTGAATTTACAGGAATGTTTCAAAAAGAAGTAGCGCAACGCATTTGCGAAAAAGAAGGCAACAAAACCTATGGAATCTTATCTGTGCTCGTCCAGGCATTCTATGATGCAGAATATCTATTTACGGTACATCCACAGGTTTTTGACCCACCTCCAAAAGTACAGTCAGGGGTTTTAAAACTTACACGTAAAAAGGATTTTCGAATAGATTGTGATGAAAGGTTGTTTTATAAAGTGGTAAAAGCTGCATTTAACCAAAGAAGAAAAACCCTAAGAAATAGCCTTAAGTCCTTTGATCTTTCTGATAATCTCAAAGAAGATACTATATTTGACCGACGCCCAGAACAGATGGCTGTAAACGATTTTATTTCGTTAACAAAGCGAATAGCAAATGACACCGTTTAAACTCACAGATGAGCTCTTAGAGGAAATACAACTTCTGATAGAAAATCAGAAGGATAGTGATTTGCGCATTAAGATGAAGGAATTTCATTATGCAGATGTCGCAGAAATAGCCAATGAGCTAAATGAGGAAGAAGCCACATATCTAATTAAGCTGCTCAATAGTGAGAAAACATCAGATGTACTTACCGAACTCGATGAAGATGTTCGTGAAGCAATATTAAACAATCTATCTCCTAAAGAAATCGCAGGGGAGATTGAAGAATTAGACACCGATGATGCAGCAGATATTGTTGGTGAACTTCCTAAGGAACTTGTCCAAGAAGTTATTTCTAAAATTGAAGACCGCGAACATGCCGAAGACATTGTCGACTTACTTCGGTATGATGAAGATTCCGCAGGAGGGCTAATGGCAAAAGAGCTTGTAAAAGTAAAAGAGAATTGGACAGTTACCACTTGTGTTAAAGAAATGCGTGCGCAAGCAGAAAATGTAACAAGGGTACACTCTATTTATGTAGTTGATGACAATGATAAGTTAAAAGGCCGACTCTCTTTAAAAGATTTACTAACTACCTCGCCAAAAGCCCCTATTAAAGAAGTATATATTCCTAAAGTGGACTCTGTAAATGTAAATGAAAAGCCAGAGGAAGTTGCCAAAATAATGTCCAAGTACGATTTAGAAGCTATTCCTGTAATAGATGAAATCGGAAGACTGGTTGGAAGAATTACTATTGATGATATTGTAGATGTTATTCGTGAAGAAGCAGATAAAGATTACCAGATGGCGGCTGGTATATCGCAAGATGTAGAAGCAGATGATAGCATTTGGGAACTAACACGAGCTCGTTTACCATGGTTGGTTCTTGGCCTTTTTGGTGGCGCAGCAGCAGCCGTGATTATGGGTGGTTTTGAGGAAATGTTTCGAAAATATACCGTGCTATTCCTATTTACACCTTTAATTGCTGCAATGGCAGGTAATGTAGGTGTGCAATCTAGTGCCATTATTGTACAAGGATTAGCAAATGATGATATTAAAGGAAGTATTGGGAATAGATTGCTAAAAGAAATGCTTCTAGCTTTACTAAATGGGGTGATTTTATCTGCCCTACTGCTACTATTCACATGGTTTTGGAAGGGAGATTTTTATACCGCTTTAGCAATATCTGTATCATTAATTGCAGTAATAGTAGTTGCTGGTTTTATAGGAACATTTACACCATTATTTCTTCATAAGCGAGGAATAGATCCCGCAATTGCAACAGGTCCTTTTATTACTACCAGCAACGATATTTTTGGCATCTTAATTTACTTTATGATCGCTAAATTGATTTTAGGAATCTAAAAACGTATTTGTTTATGAAACCCATCAACCTTAAAGAAAAACATAGCTTGTTTTCAAAACAATGGCATCCACATCAAATTGCTACAGTAGATGATATGCAAGTTATTCTAGCCAAAATTAAAGGTGAAATTGTGTGGCATTCTCATGAAAATGAGGATGAATTATTTCAAGTTTTAAAGGGTACTTTATATATGAAATTTCGCGATAGAACAGAAGTTGTGCATGAAGGTGAAATCATTGTGGTTCCTAAAGGTGTAGAACACTGCCCATCAACTAAAAATGATGAAGAAGTGCATCTTTTACTATTTGAAAAACAAAATACTGCCCATACTGGTGAAGTAGCACATGAAATGACACAAACGCACTATCCAAAAATATAATTCAAAGTTGTTTTTAAAAAAATGAAAGTCCTCCACCTAGATACCAATCACCAACTGCTGATAGAAGAATTATCGGCATTAGGTTTTGAAAATCATGAAGATTACACCTCATCCAAAAAAGAAATTCAGAAAAAAATAAAAAATTATGATGGTATTGTTATTCGAAGTCGTTTTCCAATTGACACAGAATTTTTAGATGCAGCTACCAACTTAAAATTTATAGGTCGGGTTGGAGCCGGAATGGAAAATATTGATGTAAGTTATGCCAAGCAAAAAAACGTATTCTTAGCCAATGCTCCGGAAGGAAATAGAAATGCAGTTGCGGAACATAGCCTAGGAATGCTGTTGTCATTAATGAACCAGATGTACAAAGCTCATCGTGAAGTGCGCAAGGGGAAATGGGACCGTGAAGGAAACCGTGGAACAGAACTGGACGGCAAAACGGTAGGTATCATTGGCTATGGAAATACAGGGAAAGCCTTTGCTAAAAAGTTACAAGGTTTTGATGTAGAGATTATATGTTATGATATTATTGGTGGTGTTGGTGATGATAACGCACGCCAAGTGGGCATTCTCGAATTACAACAAAAAGCAGATGTAATCAGCTTGCATGTTCCACAAACCGAATTAACTATAGGAATGGTAAATACGGAGTTCATTAATGCCTTTCAAAACCCATTTTGGTTGTTAAACACCGCTCGTGGAAAATGTGTTATTACAGCAGATTTAGTAGAAGGACTAAAATCTGGGAAAATAGTAGGTGCGGGTCTAGATGTGCTAGAATATGAGAAGAAGTCTTTTGATTTTGAAGATTGGTTCGCAAATAAACCTAAACCCTTTAAGTATCTTAGAAAGGCATCTAATGTACTACTTACTCCCCATGTTGCAGGTTGGACCATTGAAAGCAAAGAAAAGTTAGCACAAACCATAGTGGACAAAATCAAAGCTGAATTTTGCTAAATTTTAATGAGATTTTCTAATTTATTTGATTCAAGTGAAAAATAAGATTTTTATGCTCATTTGAAGGCTTTTTTAAGTCTCATAGGTATGCTTCGAGGTGAGAAAAAGGCAAAAAAGGAGGGTAAAAAGACATTTTTTTAGCAAATTGAAATAGTTTAAAAAGCTCACAGTGAAAAAAACCATATTTGTTTTTTCTAGTCTTATAGTTGCCTTACTTGCTTTATTTCAATTAAGTAAGTATTCCTATACCACCGGTGACTTATCCATAGAAATCATCATAGCAGCTATTGCTATCATCTTCTTATGTCTTGGTATTTACTTAAACAAAAAAAGTCTTCATAAAACTACTCCTATAACAACTAAAGTTGATTATGAAAAAATTGAAAAGCTTGGTATAAGCAAAAGGGAATACGAAGTTTTAGTTGAGATTTCCAAAGGATTATCAAATAGAGAAATAGCGGAGAAATTATTTGTAACCGAGAGTACTATTAAAACGCATGTCTCAAATGTATTGGTTAAACTAAACTCCAAAAGGCGAACACAAGCCATTAAAAAAGCAAAAGAATACCATATTCTAACCTCCTAAAGTACAGTTACTGCTTAAGTATGAATGATTTAGTACTTTAGTATGAATGTCAAATTCAAGGTTTGTCTTAGCTTAGTCCAAACCTTAAACCAATAATTATGAAAACCTCAGTAGTTAAATTTAGTACTTACGGAATACTAGTTGGCTTTACTGCTTTTTTTGCTGGATTGTATTTCGATATCACCACAAATGAAATCTTTGGTTATGCAACCATTATTGCTTCATTGGTGTTTGTCTATTTTGGTATACGCCATTTTAGGGATACTCAAAACAACGGCAAGCTCAGTTTTAAAAAAGGAATGGTAATCGGTTTACTTATTAGCCTATTTACTGCCATTGGAATTGCCATTGCAGATTATATGTATACCGCTGTAATTAATCCAGACTTTTTTGATGAATATGCAGAAATGATGAAAGCCAAAGATCCCACAGTAGAAATCATGGAATTCACAAGTGTACAGGCAGCGCTGTTTATGTTAGCAATTGTGTTTGTTATTGGACTGATAATAACACTAATTTCATCTCTTCTTTTACAACGCAAATAAAATACGTTATGACTATAGATGCCAAAACAGTAGACGAATACATTTCCAAACTTCCCGAAGACCGAATAGCCCCTGTCTCTAAATTGAGAGAAATAGTTAAGAAGAATATTCCAAAAGGATTTGAAGAATGTATCAACTATAAAATGATAGGATACGTTGTGCCACATTCTATTTACCCTGCTGGTTATCACTGTGATACCAAACTACCACTTCCTTTTATAAACATTGCCTCACAAAAAAACTTTGTGGCACTTTATCATTCTGGTATTTATGCGGATAAAAAGCTGCTAGATTGGTTTGTTGCGGAGTATCCAAAACATGTAAAAACAAAATTAGATATGGGCAAAAGTTGCATCAGATTTAAAAAAATGGAGAACATTCCTTATGATTTAATAACTGAGCTTTGTCAAAAAATGACTGTTGAAGATTGGATTTCCTTGTACGAAAAAAATATTGGTAGAAACTAAAAGTTATGAAAAATAGAGTAACTGGCCTAGGTGGGTTTTTCTTTAAAACAAAAGATCCGGATAAGATTAAAAATTGGTATAAGAATCATTTGGGATTAAATACGGATCAATATGGTTGTACTTTTTGGTGGAAAGATAAAGAAGGTAACGATTGTTCTACGCAGTGGAGTCCAATGAATGAAGATACCAAATATTTTCAGCCAAGTGAGAAACAATTTATGATGAACTTTAGGGTGGAAAATTTAAAAGAGCTTCTAGTGGAGCTAGAAAAAGAAGGTGTCACTATTGTTGGCGAAGTAGAAGAATACGAATATGGCAAGTTTGGTTGGATTCTAGATCCGGAAGGAAATAAATTGGAACTTTGGGAGCCGGTTGATAAAGCTTTTTTATAACTATAAAATATTTGCTACTTTTAAAACTCATTTAACCAACAAATTAAAATCATGTCAGAAGAAAACAAAGATTTAGGAGATAAAGCTAAAGAGGCTGCTGGAGATTTTGCAGATGAAGCAAAAAAGACAGCTGATGAATTTAGCGATGGTTTAAACAAAGCTGTAGGAGGTGGTGATAACAAGAAAGTATTAGCAGGGGTTTTAGCTATTATTTTAGGCTCTCTTGGCGTACATAAGTTTATTTTAGGATACCAAAAAGAAGGATTTATTTTATTAGGCGCTTCTGTGGTTTCTTATGTTCTTGTTTGTTTTATTATTGGAGCTTTTTTAATATACATTCCAATCCTTATTGGGTTGATTGAAGGAATCATCTATTTAACAAAGTCAGACGAAGAATTTTATAATACCTACCAGGCAGGCAAAAAACCCTGGTTCTAAAAAAAAATGCCAGAGAATTTCACTCTGGCTTTTTTATTTCAATTTATCATCGTAATATTGCAATATATAAATACATTATGGGTGTAACAAAAACTCAAATTTTTAATACTAGTCAAAATCAAATGGCTACTATATTTAAGGTTTTATCCAATCCCGCGCGTATTGCCATTTTGCAATACATAAGCAAACAAGACTCTTGTATTTGCAATGATATAGTAGATGAAATTGGTTTAGCACAGCCCACCATTTCGCAACATCTAAAAGAACTAAAGAGTATTGATTTAATAAAAGGAGAAATAGAGGGTAAAAAAGTATGCTATTGCATCAACCTTAAAACTTGGGTTAAAATTCAAAATACCTTGAATACATTTTTTAATACTACTAAAAGCAATTGCTGTTAAAATAGAATTATATGAAAACAAACGAATTTTTAGAATTACTAAACGATCATAAAGACAAATCGCTTCTTTTTGAATACCAACCAGGAGCTTTTGTTGGAGCTAATTATCATATTACAGAGATAAAGAATACCACAATTGATAGCGTAGATTGTGGCGCTGGGGTTGATTTTTGGAAAGAAACTATAATTCAGCTATGGGAAAGTCCAGAAGAAAAAGATAAAACTTCCTTTATGTCTGCTTTTAAAGCTTTGGGTATATTAAACAAAGTAAATTCTATTAAACCAATGGTAGCGGCTGCAGAAGTAAAATTTGAATATAGCAATGCTAACTTTAACACTGCACAATTGTTTGTTGAAGATTATGCATGGAACAATGATAAAATTATCTTTAAACTATCTGTAAAGAAAACGGATTGTAAGGCTAAAGAAACTTGCGGTGTTCCCGTAGAAATGGAAGCATCATCATCTAGTTGTGCTCCAGGAAGCGGGTGTTGCTAATTAAAATCATTTGCCAATGACAATTAGAAACATGACTCAGGAAGACTGGTCGGAAGTAGCAAAAATCTACATGGAAGGAATTTCTACTGGTTTTGCAACTTTTGAAACTTCTGTTCCAGATTTTAAAAGCTGGGACAAAGCGCATATAAAAGAATGTCGGTTTATTGCAGTAAAGGAAAACAAAGTTTTAGGTTGGGCAGCACTCTCCCCTGTTTCCAGTAGATGTGTATATGGAGGCATTGGTGAAGTTAGTGTCTATATCGCGGCAGCTTCTAGAGGTTCTGGCGTTGGCAAAGCCTTATTATTAAAACTTATCGAAGAGAGTGAAAACGCAGGGTATTGGACCATTCAATCAGGAATATTTCCTGAAAATATTGGAAGTATTAAATTACATGAAAAAGCAGGTTTTCGTTTTATTGGAAAACGTGAGAAAGTAGGAAAAACCAAAGATGGCATTTGGAAAGATAACCTACTCTATGAAAAGCGAAGTGAAATAGTAGGAATATAATTAGAAAATGACGACAAAAACATTGACACTATTTTCAAAAATAGAAGAAACAATTCAATCACTAAATACTAAGGCAATATCCGCTGAGCGAAAAGAAATTTTACAGCCCTTGATAGCCTATTTAAAATTTAAGATTTCTAATGAGGAACCAATACATTTAAATTTTATCTGTACCCATAACTCTAGACGTAGTCATCTGTCTCAGGTATGGGCAGAAGCTCTAGCAAACTATGTAGGTATCGCAAATGTTACCTGTTATTCTGGGGGTACTGAAGCAACTGCCTTATTTCCTGTTGCTGCTAAAACCTTAGAAAATGCCGGTTTTGAAGTAAAAAAGCTTTCTGAGGCTAAAAACCCCGTTTACAGTATTAAATATTCCAAGAACAATCATCCTATAATTGGGTTTTCTAAAACCTATGATGATTCATTTAATCCAAAATCAGGATTTGGAGCAATTATGACTTGTGATTCTGCCAATGAAGCATGTCCAATAGTAGTTGGTGCGGAAAAACGATTTCCAATTACCTATAAAGACCCAAAAGCTTTTGACGGAACTCCTTTACAAGCTGAAAAGTATGAGGAACGAAGTCATCAAATAGCTACCGAGTTGTTATACGTTTTTGAGAGTATTAAAGAGTCCTAAAAGATTTATTTAATCAATCTTATAGTCTAAAGGAAGTAAATTAGCCGCTCTAAGTGTTCCTATTTTGCCTCCAAAAGAAATATTCCTACTTGGTAAGTGATTCCCATAATCATCTATATAATACGGATTTTCTGTCACCAGTATAAAAGATTGCTCATTTTTAAAAGTAATAGAAAGTCTTTCAGCTCTCTGAATAATTTGGGTAAGCCCATCAATTTCCACAGCACTAAAAACCTCCTTTGGATTTACTTGAAATCTCTTTTTGAAAATAGAAAAACCTTCAGTATCTAAATTTTGCCTTGCAAGTGATCTCATAAAATGTATTCCAGAACCATAATAGCTACTTTCCCTGTTCTTTATATATTTTTTCTTCGGTTTTGTGGTATTCAAATCTTTAAAAAATAATGTTCCCGCCATGTACGTAGCTTTAGTCACTGGAGGTTCATCATCCACTTGATTAAAAAAATCTGCTTCAAAATCAATCAAATTATACGTAACACGATAGCCTAAATACTTATTATCTATTAGAATAGGCTTTTTAGCATATGCGTATAACCTATTCTCTGTTGCATTGTAGTAGAACCTTATATCTTCTTCATTTAAGATTTTACATTTATAGCTCGCATTTGTTGACCCTAAAAACTCTTTTCTAAAAATCCTTAACTTCTTACGCCTACTCCATGTATCTGGGAGTAGAACTACTTCTTTTAATTCTAATGGCTTCTCATTTAAGAAAATAGTTCCTAAATCACCATTCTTAGTTTCTGATAAAATAACTGTCTCATAGCCTAAAAAATTAATAATTAGATTTCCTGCCATTCTACCGGAAGTGGTTAATTTAAAATAGCCCTTATCATCTGTTATTGTTCCAATGGTAGAACCATCATAAAAAATAGAAACACCTAAAAGTGGTTCTTTGGTGCTATTATCATAAACATATCCTGAAACTGTAAACTGTGCAAAGACAGATGAAGAGAATAAAAGAATTAGGAATTGAAAAATAGCTTTCATTCGTCTTCCTAGTTTTAAGTCTGCTGATGCTTTCGTTCCAATTCTGCTTGAAATTCCTCCATCACTGGTTTAACAGTACTTTCGGGTAAGTCAGCAATTTTAATATACATTAAACCATCTACAGCATTATTAAATAAGGGATCTACATTAAATGCTACCATCCGCGCATTCTGCTTAATATATTTTTTAATAAGTACTGGCAGACGAAGGCTTCCAGGTTCCACTTCATCAATCAGCTTATCGAACTTATTTAAATCTGCTTTTGCTTCATCAAACACAAATTCTTTATCTGCATCTTTTAGTTTTACCTTAAACTCTTTTTTAGGATGCACGTATTGCGCAACATATGGATCCCAGTAGTTAGATTTCATAAATTCAATCATCAACGACTTTGAAAAATTAGAAAACTGATTGCTAATACTTACCCCACCAATTAAATATTTATGTTCCGGATATCGCAATGTGGTATGTACTATACCTTTCCAAAGGAGAAATAGCGGCATAGGTTTTTGTTGATATTCTTTAACAATGTAGGCTCTACCCATTTCAATGGATTTAGACATCATACCATACAACTCTGGTTCAAAACGAAACAAATCTTGAAGATAAAATCCATCTATCCCGTGGGCTTTAAAAATCTGGGACCCTAATCCCATACGATAGGCCCCAACAATTGCCTTATTAGTATCATCCCATAAGAAAAGGTGATGGTAATAAGAGTCGAATTCATCTAAATCAATTGCATTGTTAGTTCCTTCTCCTATCGCTCTAAAAGTAACTTCACGCTGGCGTCCTATTTCTTTTAAAATAAAAGGCATATGCTGTTCTTGGGCCAAGAAAACTTCATAATTTTTACTTTGGAGTAAGCGACATTCTTTCTCTCTCAGTTTTTCAATTTCCCCTTGAATAACTTCTGTACGCACAGCAGAAGCAATCTTCTTTGGTGACTTCGGGATTTTTAATGTTGTTGGGACCTTATCCAACAGACTTTCTTTTTCAAAAGCATTCGCTAGTAAATAGGTTTTCTTTCTAAGTAATTCCGTAAAACCTGTAAGAGTTTCCTCTTCCTTTTGCATTTTCACCGAAATAGGTTGCCCTATTCTAACCTTAATAGGCCTGCGACTTTGAGTAGTAACTTCTGAAGGTAGTTTGGCTGTTCTAAAAACATCGTTCATTTTTGACAACCTATAAAACAAACGGCTGTTTTTTGCATGAAAATAGATGGGCACTACAGGAACTTCGGCTTTTTTTATCAACTTTAAAGCCGCTTCTTCCCAGGGCTTATCTACTACTAATTTCCCATCCCGATAAGTGGAGACCTCGCCTGCTGGAAAAATACCAAGTGGGTGACCCCCTCTTATGTGTTTTAGTGCACTTTTAAACCCAGCAATACTGCTTTTTGCATCTTTATGTTCTTCAAAAGGGTTTACGGGCAAAATAAATTGCTTCATCGGTTCAATTCGATTCAACAAAAAATTAGCTATTATCTTAAAATCTGAACGTTGTTGGAGCATTAGCTTTAAAAGTAGTACGCCATCAATCCCGCCAAGTGGATGATTGGAAATTGTAATAAAAGCACCATCCTTTGGTAATCGCTTAAAATCTTCCTCAGGAATTTCAAAGTCTATTTCGTAATGCTCCAGAATAGCTTCTAAAAATTGGGTGCCTTCTAAATCTTTATTGTTGTCGTAGAATCTATTAATTGAAGATATCTTGGTTACCACCATTAATAACCATCCAATAAAAGTGCCTAAAATGCCATACTTGTCTAATTTTATGACTTTTGCAACTTCTTTCGCAGATACCAACCCCATAGAATACAAAATTTAGGTAATGGTAAATATAGGAAAATACAGGGATTGCGTGCTTATTATATGTTTATTTTACTACTAATTGAATAGTTTCTTTACCTCGTTGTTCTACCAAAACAACATATCCATTTAGGATTTTTTCGACCGAGTTTTCATCAAAATGGCGTATGGTATAAAGTGATACTCCCTCCTCACATGTAACCTTAAACTTCTCTTCTAGTACAGGGAGTATTTCCTTAAGTCCGCCAAATTTATTATCTAGGCAAACCGAGAAACTAATTGCAGAATTTTGTATTAAATCTACTTTAAGTCGGTAGTCGTGAAAAAGCTTAAAGATTTCACTCATATTCTCTTCAACGATAAAAGAAAAATCTAATGAAGATAGTTTAAGTAAAACTTGGTCTCTCTTGACTATAAAGCAAGGAATTTCTGGTGTTATTTTGGTTCCTCTACCTACAGTTGTTCCTGCTTCTTTTGGATTTAAAAAGGATTTTACCTGCAAAGGTATTTCCTTCCCTTGCAACGGCTGCAAAGTTTTTGGGTGAATTACGGATGCTCCATAGAACGCAAGTTCAATGGCTTCTCGGTAAGAAATCTCATTTAGCAATTCCGTTTCCTCAAAATGACGCGGATCCGCATTTAATACTCCGGGTACATCTTTCCATATAGTTACAGATTTTGCATTTAAACAATACGCTAAAATTGCTGCCGTATAATCCGAACCTTCACGCCCAAGCGTAGTAGTAAAATTGTTTTCATCACTCCCTAAAAAGCCCTGGGTAATATTTAGCTTAGCTTTATTTATCTTAGAGTTTACTTCACCTTGAGTGCTTTCCCAATCTACCTGCGCATCACGGTAGCTATTGTCTGTTTTAATTAAATCTCTAACATCTAGCCACTGATTCTCTAACCCAGCCTCGTTTAAATATGCACTAACTATTGTGGTAGAAAGCAATTCACCATATCCAACTACTTGATCGTAAACAAAAGCATATTTAGGTGATTTGTTCCACATTAAAAAACCTCTAAATTCTTCAATCAGCGCATTTATCTTATTGTGAATGCTATGATTCTTGGCCTCAAAAAGGGTATTGATTATTGCTTTATGACCATCTTTAACCTCTTCTATTGCTTCTTCTAATCCTTTTTTGCTATCAAAGTAGCAGTTTACCACTTTCTCCATGGCATTTGTGGTCTTCCCCATTGCGGAAATGACCAATAGTGTGTCTTGGTGCCCTACTTCTTTAAGGACCTTAACCACATTCTTTACACCCGCGGCATCTTTTACTGATGCTCCTCCAAATTTGAATATTCTCATGTGTTTTCTAAAAATCTTTTTATTCCTTCTTCATCCAGTTGCACAACATCCCAATCCCGCATTACATTAGCTCCTTTGCTTTCATAAAACTTTATAGCAGGTTCGTTCCAATCTAAAACTTCCCAGCTAATTCTTTTAACGCCAAGGTTATGCCCATATTTTACAACCTCTTCTAATAATGCTGTACCCAAACCACTCCCTCGCATTTTTTCAGTAACAATTAAATCTTCTAAATGTATTACTGGTCCCTTCCAAGTTGAATATCTTGGGTAAACCAAAGCAATTCCCACTAGCTCATTACCTGCTTCTGCTACAAAACAATGAAACAACGGTTTTTCACCAAAGCCATCTTTCTGTAAATCTTTACTGGTAACAAGAACTGCATTAGCCTCTTTTTCAAATAGAGCAAGCTCATTTATTAATCCCAATACTTGCGGCATATCTTCTATAACCGAATCTCTAATCGTAAATTTCATAGTTGTTACAAATAAAACACAAAGTTATAAATTTATAAAACTAATCCTCAACGAAAACGATGTAGTTTCACAAAATGACCGATATTTGTGGTCAAAATATAACACTGCCTAAATGACCAAAAAAAATCAAACTCTTGGTGAATTTATTATTGAAAATCAGTCCTCATTTCAATATTCTTCCGGGGAGCTTTCTAAACTTATAAATGCCATACGTTTAGCTGCTAAAGTAGTTAATCATGAAGTTAATAAAGCTGGTTTAGTAGATGTAATTGGAGCAGCAGGCGATACTAATGTCCAAGGTGAAGATCAACAAAAACTAGATGTTTTCGCTAATGAAAAATTTATTCAGACCTTAACTAATAGAGAGATTGTTTGTGGTATAGCATCAGAAGAAGAAGATTCTTTCATAAGTATTAATAGTAACGACGAAAAACATCAAAACAAATATGTGGTTTTGATTGATCCTTTAGATGGCTCTTCGAACATTGATGTTAACGTTTCTGTAGGAACAATTTTTTCAATCTATAGGCGTATTACCCCTGTTGGCACTCCCGTACAACTGGAAGATTTTTTGCAACCAGGAAACCAGCAAGTAGCAGCGGGCTATGTAGTATATGGAACTTCTACCATGTTGGTTTATACCACAGGCGATGGTGTAAATGGCTTTACGCTTAACCCTGCTCTAGGAACCTTTTACCTATCGCACCCCAATATGCAATTTCCTGAGGATGGTAAAATCTACTCCGTAAACGAAGGGAATTATATTCATTTTTTACAAGGTGTTAAAGATTATATCAAATATTGCCAGCAAGAAGAAGGTGATAGACCTTACACATCTAGATACATAGGGTCTTTAGTATCAGATTTTCATAGAAATATGATAAAGGGTGGTATTTACATGTACCCAAAAAGCAGTGTTGCCCAAAATGGAAAACTCAGATTACTTTACGAATGCAACCCAATGGCTTTTATCGCAGAACAAGCAAATGGATTAGCTATAGGAGGCAAAACTCGAATTATGGATATTCAGCCTACGGAGCTACACCAGCGCGTGCCCTTCTTCTGCGGAAGCAGAAACATGGTTAATAAATTACAAGAATTTTTAAAGAAGTATCACTAGACTACTTCTCCATTAAATACTGATAGTCTTCAAAATCAATTTTACCGCAGAAGATACCATACGATTTTTCAATTATAGTAATCGCTGTATCCGGTGAATAACCAAGAGCTATAGCGTAACGCTCTATCAAACGCTTTTGATCATCATCTATTGATTGGTCTGCAAATGACATTTGAAAAAATTCGAATAAACGTTTTAACCTTTTTTCACCACTATGTGGTGTTTGAATTGGGTATTTATTCTCTTTTTTCATCACTTCTTTATACTCTTCCTCAGTAATATTGAGTTTAAAGGCGAACTTATCAAGAATTGCTTTTTCCTCAGGACTAATCTCTCCATCAACAGCTGCTAAACTCGCTAAAGTTGCAAAATGCGCCAAGTTATGACGTTGTTCACTGTGTTCGTATAAATCGATAATGGGCATATGAAAAATTTTGTAGCGCAAATATAATTTTTAAGTAGAAAATAATTGGCATTTATCCCCAAAAGAAATTTGTAATTTTCAAAATGTCACCAAGATTATTCTTAAACTGAAACATTCAAGTCTATTTCATATCGCCCAAAACTGGTTTTCTCTACAAGAGTGGAAACCTTTTGCATTTCAGAAAGAAAGCTGGACTGCTTTTCTGCAAGGCAAACATGGACTCCTCAACGCCCCAACTGGCAGTGGAAAAACCTATGCGCTTTGGTTTCCAATTGTATTAAATTATATCAAAAACAATCCCGAATATAAAACCAAACATAAGAAGGGCTTAAAAGCAATTTGGATAACCCCATTAAGAGCCCTTTCACAAGAAATTAAGCAGTCTGCAGAGCGAATTACACAAGATTTAGAAACACAAATGACCGTTGGTATCCGAACTGGCGATACCTCCACCAAAGAACGAGCAAGGCAAAAAACTACCATGCCCGATTTATTGATTACTACCCCAGAAAGTTTACAACTACTGCTTTCTTCCAAAGGATACGATAAGGTTTTTAAGGATTGTTCTGCTATTGTGGTTGATGAGTGGCATGAACTTTTAGGCACCAAGCGAGGTGTCCAGATGGAATTGGGTGTTTCCCGTTTAAAAAGCATCTGTCCTAAACTAAGAATTTGGGGAATTTCTGCAACTATAGGGAATTTAGAGCAAGCGCGGCAAGTTTTACTAGGTCCAGAAACCGAAGCTTATCAAAATTCTGTTTTAATTAAGGCAAAACTCAATAAAAAAATTACGGTTAAAAGTATTATACCAAAGGAAATGGAAACCTTCCCTTGGCGAGGGCATTTAGGCTTGCGACTTTTAGAAGAAGTAGTACCCATTATAAATTCCAGTAAAACAACTTTGTTGTTTACCAATACCCGAAGTCAGTGCGAAATCTGGTTTCAAAAAATTCTAGAAAAGCACCCAGAATATGCTGGTGAAATGGCGATGCATCATGGTAGTGTAAATAAAGAAACACGCCTTTGGGTAGAACAAGCTATTCGAAATGAAACTTTAAAAGCTGTTGTCTGTACATCTAGTTTAGATTTAGGAGTTGATTTTGCACCAGTTGAAACTGTAGTCCAGATTGGAGGACCCAAAGGTGTAGCGCGATTTTTACAACGTGCGGGTCGCAGTGGTCATCAACCAGGCAAAGAAAGTGTAATACATTTTTTACCTACGCATGCTATGGAACTTATTGAAGCTTCCGCTATGCAACAAGCAGTGAAAGATGCCGCGGTAGAAGATAGAATTCCTTATTTAAATAGTTTTGATGTATTACTACAATACCTAACAACATTAGCGGTATCCGATGGGTTTTATCCTAAAGAAATTTATCGCGAAATAAAGCAAACTTTTTGCTATCAGGCGGTCACTGAAGATCAATGGCAGTGGTTATTAAATTTCCTGGTGATGGGCAGTCAAAGTCTTAAAACCTATGATGAATACCAAAAAGTTGAAGTTGAAGAAGATGGAAAATTCAAAGTAAATAATCGGGGAATTGCCATGCGCCATCGTTTTCAAATAGGTACCATAGTTGGGGATGCTTCTATTGCAGTACGCTATCAAAAAGGCGGTTACATCGGTTCTATTGAGGAATATTTTATTTCAAAATTAGCTCCAGGTGATGTATTTACTTTTGCCGGCAGAAATCTAGAATTCATTAGAATTAAAGGCATGCAAGCCCATGTTCGTAATTCTTCCAAACGCACGAGCAAAGTACCTAGTTGGATGGGTGGTAGATTGAGTTTTTCTGCACAAATGTCTCAACTGTTAAGACAAGAATTGTATACAGCAGAGCTACCTACAGCCAAACAGTCCAAAGAAATAAAATCTCTTGCCCCCATGTTTAAAAAGCAACGGGAAGAAAGTCTAGTACCAAAACCTAATGAGTTTTTAATAGAAACTTTTAAAACTAGGGATGGATACCATCATATTTTTTATCCTTTTGAAGGTCGGGGTGTTCATGAAGCGATGAGTAGTCTCCTCGCCTATCGTATTAGCTTGCTTTCGCCAATTACCTGCTCCTTAGCCTATAATGATTATGGGTTTGAATTACTTTCAGATAAACCTATAGCTATTCAAGATGTTTTGGATAATAATCTTTTGACTGCGGAGTATATGCTTTCTGATTTACAGAAGAGTTTAAACAGTAATGAAATGGCCCGCCGCAAGTTTCGGGATATTGCTGTAATCAGCGGAATGGTTTTTACAGGTTATCCTGATAAAGGAATTAAAATGAAACACTTACAAAGTAGTTCACAATTGCTTTTTGATGTATTTAAAGATTTTGAGGATGACAATTTATTATATCAACAGGCATTTACTGAAACCTTTGAGCATCAATTGGAAGAAGGACGTTTACGAATGGCTTTAGAGCGTATAGCTGTACAGCAAATCGTTTGGAAACAATGTAAAAACCCAACACCATTCTCCTTCCCTATTATTACAGATAGGCTTCGTGAAAAACTTTCCAATGAAAAACTAGCTGAACGAATTAGGAGAATGACTAAAATTTTAACTAAATGACGCTGGACATTAAGTTAGCTAATCAAGAATTCATCCTCCACCCCCGTGGAGGAATTTTTTGGGTGGAAAAATCGATGCTACTCATTAGTGATGTTCATCTTGGGAAAGTAGCTCATTTTAGAAAATTTGGTGCTGCCGTGCCCCAAAAAGCGATTCATAAAAACTTTATTTTACTAGATGAAATTGTAAAACACTTTCAACCTTTTCAAATCTGTTTTTTAGGGGACCTTTTTCATTCTTCTTTAAACAAAGAATGGCAACTCTTTGAAAATTGGGTTGAAAAAACACCCTCCGAGATTGTATTAATTGCTGGCAATCATGATATTATTGCGCCGGAGAAATTTGAGAGTCTAGGCATTCAAATTTTTCAAGAACTAATACTAGATAATTTCTTACTAACACATCATCCTGAAGAAAGGGAAAACCTCATTAATTTTTGTGGCCATATTCACCCAGCCGTAAGATTACAAGGTTTTGGAAGACAGCGCTTAAAGCTCCCATGCTTTTTTAAAAAAACAAATCAACTAATTCTACCTGCATTTGGTGAATTTACGGGCACTTATGTTCTTGAACCTACAAAAGAGGATGAGGTTTATGCCATTGTAGAAGATGAAGTAGTAAAAATTTAAAAATGCGTTGCCAAGAACTATTCTTAAATCTATATTTGCAGCAAAGTTTTTAGGTTGACCAAAACCTCCATTTTAGAACTTTTTAAACAGTCTCCACAACTACGGAAACTGAGAGAAACTATTACCCAAACTCAAAAGATTGCATTAAAAGGTTTAACTGGCTCATCCCTATCATTTGCTATTTCTGATGTATTCAAAGCTAGTGATTTGCCATTTTTAATACTACTTAATGATAAAGAAGAAGCAGCATATTATTTAAATGATTTGGAACAATTAATAGGTGAAAACGATGTGCTGTTTTATCCTGGCAGCTATCGCAGACCCTACCAAATTGAAGAGACAGACAATGCAAATGTTCTACTACGTGCCGAAGTTTTAAATCGTATCAATTCCAGAAAAAAGCCTGCGATTATTGTTACTTACCCCGATGCGCTTTTTGAAAAGGTAGTCACAAGAAAAGAGCTAGATAAGAACACTCTTAAAATAAAACTAGAAGACACCTTATCGCTTGAGTTTTTAAACGAAGTCCTTTTTGAATACCAGTTTAAACGGGTAGATTTTGTAACAGAACCTGGTGAGTTTTCCGTTCGAGGAGGTATTGTAGATGTGTTTTCTTTTTCACATGATGAACCCTACCGAATTGAGTTTTTTGGAGATGAAGTAGAAAGCATTAGAACCTTTGATGTAGAAACCCAACTTTCTACAGAAAAAGTTAAAAAGATTACCATTATTCCGAATGTTGCTAACAAAGCAATGCATGAAAATCGGGAGAGTTTTTTAAAATACATTGCTCCAAAAACGGTTGTTTTTAGCAAAAATCTAGATGTAGTTTATGATAGAATCGATTCTAATTTTGAGAAAGCCAAAGAAAGTTTCACCAAACTTAGTGAGGAAATAAAACATGCTAAGCCGGAGGAATTGTTTTTAAATTCTAATTCCTTTAAAGAGCAGTTGCAAGATTTTAGCTTGGTTGAATTAAACAGTAGTTCAAGTTATGCTGAGCCTGTAGAAGCTCAACTTGACAATCAAGAATCACACTTCGAGAAGCTCGGTGTGACATTCAATACCAAACCGCAACCATCTTTTAATAAAAAGTTTGATTTACTTATTGAAAACCTCAACGATAATCATAAGGCTGGTTATACCAATTACATCTTCTGCTCTACAGAGCAACAGGCTAAACGCTTTCATGATATTTTTGATGAGGTAGAAACTACAGTTCATTATAAAACCATAGTCTTCCCACTTTACCAAGGGTTTATTGATAGCGATTTAAAATTGGCCTGTTATACAGACCATCAAATATTTGAACGCTATCATAAATTCCATCTGAAAAACGGTTATGCTAAAAAGCAGGCCATTACGCTTAAAGAACTAAATAAGTTAGAAATTGGGGATTATGTAACTCATATAGACCATGGTATTGGAAAATTTGGCGGACTGCAAAAAATAGATGTTGAGGGCAAAAAGCAGGAGGCTATAAAACTCATGTATGGTGAACGCGATATTCTCTATGTGAGCATACACTCCTTGCACAAAATTTCTAAGTTCAATGGTAAAGATGGTGCGCCACCAAAAATTTATAAGCTAGGTTCCGGAGCTTGGAAAAAGATAAAAGATAAGACCAAAAGTCGCGTTAAGAAAATTGCTTTTGACCTTATTAAAATTTATGCCAAGCGAAGACTAGAAAAAGGATTTCAATACGCGCCTGATAGTTATTTGCAACATGAGCTAGAAGCTTCTTTTATCTACGAAGACACACCAGACCAAGAAAAGTCTACTGCAGATGTCAAAAAAGACATGGAAAGTGAACGCCCTATGGACCGCTTAATTTGTGGTGATGTAGGTTTTGGAAAGACTGAGGTGGCGATTAGAGCTGCTTTTAAAGCTGTAGATAATGGTAAGCAAGTAGCTATTCTTGTGCCTACCACAATATTAGCATTTCAGCATGCGCGTACATTTAAAGAACGCCTAAAAGAAATGCCCGTAGAAGTAGATTACCTCAACCGATTTCGTACAGCAAAAGAAAAGCGAGAGACTTTAGAACGTCTTGCGGAAGGAAAAGTAGATATCATTATTGGTACCCACCAGCTTGTCAACAAAAATGTAAAATTCAAAGATTTAGGATTACTTATTGTTGACGAAGAACAGAAGTTTGGTGTTGCGGTAAAAGACAAACTAAAATCTATTAAAGAAAATGTGGATGTCTTGACCTTAACCGCCACGCCTATTCCTAGAACACTCCAGTTTAGCTTAATGGCAGCAAGGGATTTGTCGGTGATTACCACACCACCTCCAAACCGTTATCCAATTGAAAGTCGTGTGATTCGTTTTAATGAAGAGGTAATTAGAGATGCGGTTTCCTATGAAATTCAGCGTGGCGGACAAGTCTTTTTTATCCATAACCGCATTGAAAATATTAAAGAAGTAGCGGGCATGATTCAACGATTAGTGCCCGATGCCAAAATCGGTATTGGTCACGGGCAAATGGAAGGAAAAAAATTGGAAACCTTAATGCTCGCTTTTATGAATGGCGAGTTTGATGTTTTGGTTTCCACTACCATTGTGGAAAGTGGATTAGATGTGACCAATGCTAACACTATTTTTATCCATAATGCCAATAATTTTGGCTTGAGCGATTTGCACCAAATGCGTGGACGTGTAGGACGAAGCAATAAAAAAGCCTTTTGTTATTTTATAACACCACCATATGAGGTGATGACTACAGATGCCCGCAAACGTATTGAAGCCTTAGAGCAATTTACAGAACTGGGTAGCGGATTTAATATCGCTATGAAAGATTTGGAGATTCGCGGAGCAGGAGATTTATTGGGTGGAGAACAAAGCGGCTTTATTAATGAAATTGGTTTTGAAACCTACCAGAAAATCTTGGCTGAAGCTATTGAGGAACTCAAAGAAAATGAGTTTAAAGAATTGTATGAAGAAGTAGAAGGTGAAAAGCCAAAAGTCTTTGTAAAAGAAACCCAATTGGATACGGATTTTGAACTCCTTTTCCCAGATGATTATATTAATAATATCACGGAACGTCTAAATCTTTATACACAGCTAAATGCTGTTAAAGATGAAGCAGACCTCGAGAAATTTGAGGCAACATTGGTAGATCGTTTTGGCGAACTCCCTACCCAAGCAGTGGACCTGTTTAACTCTGTTCGTATTAAGTGGTTAGCTAACAGTATTGGGTTGGAGAAAGTGATTCTAAAGAAAAATAAGTTTATTGGTTATTTCTTGTCCGACCAGCAATCACCTTTTTACCAAACTGCAGCTTTTACCAAGGTATTGCAGTATGTGCAAAGCCATCCACAAAAATGCCAGTTAAAAGAAAAACAAACCCGCAATGGATTGCGTTTGTTATTAACTTTTGACGGGATTACCAGTGTGGAGAAAGCGTTGAAAGTTCTAACCCCACTTCACCAGGAAAGTGAAGTAGTCTCTTAGAAATTACTTAATGAATCTTGTTTTTTAATTCTTTAAGTATTTTACTCTGCTCTGCTGTTTGTTGGGGAATGTTATAGGTAGCCCAAAATTCAGTATCAAATTTTTCAGCTTGGTTTTCTATACTGTTGCCAATCTCCATATTTCTTTTAAAAGGATAGTTAGCAACATTCTCTGTTATAATATTATTGACAAAAAGTTCTTTTTTAGGGTACTTTGTAAACAACACTTTGTTGGATTCCAAACCTTTAAAAATTCGCCAATGATCTTCCTCCTTTTGGTATTTTAAATACATTTTACCCTTATACTCTTGGTACTCAAAAACCACATTGTAATAGACTTGCAACGCCCCATTCGTAAATCGTCTACGCCAAGATCTGTTCTTTATGGCTTTTCTAGTTAGTTCCATCCGCATAAAGGCAAAGGTTTTAGCGTCAATATAAAGTGTTGCTGTTTGGAATGGTTTTTCCACTCCTGCAATCTTATACACCAATCTATTGTCGTAAGTAAGTACGCTCTCAATCTTATATTTCCAACCTTTTTTGCCCAGGATAGGACCGTAATTGAATCTGATAAAATCATCCTCAACTAAATCAATAAGTGAGTTTTTACGTTCCGTATTTTTATTCCAAGGGTGTTTTTCGGCTATTCCGTTACTTCTTACACCCAATAATTCTATACTAGGTTCTCGTTTTATTTGTGTCCCTTGATAGCTATACTTTGCAGCGCATTCTAAATATTCAACATAAGTGTCATCTTCTTTTTGAAGGTCGCGAACAAATCCCTCTAAAATGTAGGGTTCGGTTGGGTAATTTTCACCTATTCTTTTGTACGCCTTTCTTACTATTTCTTTGGCAGTGAGTACTTTATTTTTAGCCCCGCTTAGCTGTATTTCTTCTAACCGATTTATTTGAGGCTCAAGAACTATCTTTTCCTTTGAAGAAAACGAATCAGGCATCCGTTCTATACTGGCATAACCCATTGCCGAAATTACAATTGTTCCTGAGCTATTCTGAACAGGAATATGGAATACAAAATAACCTTCCGAATTAGACGTTGTTCCTATCGTTCTGTTTTTTAAATAAATGGAAGCAAAGGGTATAGGCTGAGAAGTTTCACTATCAAGTAGTTGACCCTTAGCAGTAATGACTTCTTTTTGAGCTGAAATTAGATTTGAGGTTAGCAGAAAAAGGAATGCGATTGTTCTTGCCATAATTTTGAAACGAAATAAAACCTTTCTTGTTACTAAAAAAAATGAATTTTAAGGGTTCATATACTCATACTTTCCTAAATGTTCTGGCTTATAATAATTGTATAAACCGCCTAAAGCAACACTATCCAAATCCTCCAATTTGACATCACCATCCTCTAAAATAGCTGCTTCAGGTAAAATCAAGTGCTCAATTTTACCAACAATAAGACGAGTATCATTACATTGTATGAGTTGCTCTTCTTGAAAAGATAAGCCTATTTTAATATGACTTTCTGCCACATAAGGAGCATGAAAATCTTGGTAATAGTGTTCCGTTAATCCAACAGCATCAAACTCAGAAATTTCACGTTCGTATTTAGCTGAAGTTTGATGCGCTTGTTTATGTATTGCCGTTGTGATTTGATTGATGGTATAAACTCCTGTTTCCTTAATATTCTCGTAAGTGTGACGTTCAACAGTGGTTGGGCGCAAAATAAAACCTAAGTAAGGTGGGTTAGCGCCAATATGGACCACACTATTAAAAACTGCCAAATTAGTTTGTCCACTTTTAGATTTTGTCCCTATTAAATTAGCAGATTTAAAACCAGAAACCTTGTTAATTAGGTTTGCTCGGTACCGGCTAGGCAATTGCATTATTTCATCAAAAGTAAGAGTCTTTGTCATACTTCAATTTTCATCAAAGGTATTGAGATTTACCTTCTCTTTCCTCAACTCCGCTCGATATGACATGCTTGAAATAATACCAATCATCCTTTTGTGCATTTTGATAAAAATTTGTCAGTTCGAGTGATTTTTCTGTATTACATTCAGAAAAACTATATCGAGAATAAAATTTTTAAATCAAAAACCTTGTTCTCAATAGTTCTGCTGAGCCTGTCGAAGTGCTTTTTCCATCTAAAAAACTCGAACTGACGGCTTTTGTAAGCTATGAAACCAAATGATTGTATAAACCATTCCTCCCTGTTTTACGGGGTTCTTATAAAACTACATTTGCTCTTTGACTAGTGTAATAATTTTATAAAGCAAAACCACTTCGAGTATTACTGCAGGAAAAAATAGAAATAGCGCAACTGGAGATAAAAAGACAGTTAGCAAACAGAAAGACATTAGCAACTCTACCCCTCCAGCGGCAAAAGCACTAGTTCGTATAAGCTTTCCAGACTTTAAAATTGAGATTCCAAACAATATCCCCAGTGCTCCAAAACCTATAGACTCCGCCAAGATTACAACTTCAAAATTAAGGGTGTCGTAGAAAATAGAAATAATATCATAGGTATAAAAAGCCAATAGCGCTATTATAATTAAGACCGATGCTATCTTCATTAAATAATTTTTAAGCAGTTTACCAGATATAAGGAATCCGTAAATAAAAAGGACATTAAAAATGAGGACGAGCATTTTTATTGTAAAATGCCCCCATTTACCATACATAAGTTCATCATCTTCAAAACGCACATAATCACCAATACCTTCAAATACCGCAGCGATTAACAACAAAATACCAGATACTAAAGCAACTGTTTGTAAAGTATGGATTGATTTTGCCTCTTTTGGTGCTATTGGGCTAATTTTAGTAGCGGTATTTGCATTAATTTCCTGCAATGTTTCATAGTCATAATCCAATGCAGAAAGAATAGTTTTTACGGTATAGCTTCTTGGCGAAACTTCACCACTTTCTATACGCTGTAGGGTTCTTACATTAATATTACATTGTTCTACAAGTTCTTCTTGGGTAAGCCCTTTTTGTTTTCGTAATTCGGAAATTTTTAATCCTAATTGTGGTTGTTCCATGACATTTTATTTTTAAAACTTGAAGCAATGTTACGCTCAAGATAAAAAATGCCCAAGGAATTTACTTGGATTTGACCCGACATTTTAACGGCATTTACTGTAAGCATTGGGGTTTTGAGATTTCTCACACTAATTACATTCGGTTCGAAATGACTAAAAATGTCAAAGTCATTTCGATATGGGTTCAGATAAGCATCAGAACGATTGAGAAATCTAAAATCTTTTTTTGTGAAGTAATTCGCCGTCACGATTATAATAGCGCCAGGTACCAACTTGCACATCTTTACGGAAACGGCCTGTTATTTTCTTTTCACCATTAGCATAGTATTCTTCGTAACGTCCGTTTTTAAGCCCATCTTTTAAATCAACCTCAAATCGAGTAGTTCCATTGCTGTACCTTTTAAGGAAAGACTTTGCATTTAAATCTGTTGGGTAAATTGGTTTTAGAATAAAAATTGCATCCGTAATTTCAGTTTCTGTAGAAGCAACTTTATTAACCACCTGGATAGTTTTAAACTGTGCATTGGTCTTTACCTCATCAACATCTTGGTAGTTTACTACCATAGTACTTTCAAATAAATTCTCATCTGGCGTTAATTGAAATCCAACTTGTGGGAAGCAAATAATAAAGTCTTTATTTTTTCGCAACTGCGTCTTAGTTGCTCTGTCCGCTAAGGAATACATATTATCGTACAGGACTGGAATATTACTATAAACGAATAGGCTGGATTCTTCTTGAAATTTTTTATCAAAAGCAATAAAATCTTCAGAAGTGGCTAAAGTCTCTTTAGCTACATAATTAGAAATAATTGTTTTTAGTGTGTTGGGATTGTTGCTAAAAAGCACATAGTCTTCTATTTGTGTAAAATAAGGTTTATCAAATTACTTAAAACGGTTCCCTAATAAGATTTTAAAAAATCCTTTTATAGAAAGGAAGTTAATTTCGTGATTCTTGTAGGAAACTGCCTTAAACTTTACTGGGGTTTTCTTTTTGATTTGTTTAAGCACAAAATCGAGGTTTGATTTTGCCTCATCAGCATCAGTTGTTTTTAAAACTAATGCTAAATCATTTTTCCCTTTTGAAATATCGGATTGTATTTGAAGTAATGCGATTTCATCACCTATCCAATCCACAAAGTTTTCTTTTACATCAATCTTTAAAAATTTCTCAACTTTTTCAATTCCCTCCTTATAACTTTCATATTCTTCTGAGCTACTCGCCTCTTGTACTAGTTCAAAATTCCTATAAAACTCAGAAAAGCTATCAAAACCATAACTTATATAAAGTGCTGTTCGTTTGGGCGCTATTTTTGGAATGCTTCGTTTTGCAGTGCCTGATTTCTGTAGGGCTTCTAAATAATTTTCGTTCGCAAAGCTAATGTTGGTAAATCCATTTGCCGTAATGGTACTGTTTTTATCCAAATCAAAACTAAAACCAGAGAACTCAAAATTTTCGCTCACGCGATCCATCCAATCGGCAGGTTCATTGGAAAAGCGTTTGTAATAGTCATCCAGATAATCATATTGTAAGTACAACCGAAACAAATCTTCATAACCCACTTTCTGATTTATCTCAATAAAATTTAAATTCCTCCCCAGAGTTGGTTCCTGGTATTGGTCAATAGAAGCTTCAACTAACGAATGTGTATAGGAGGCCACCAACTGGTTTTTAATAAAAGCCAAATGCATGGTTTCCTTGCTCTTGCGGTCGTAAATCTCTAGAATCTCATGGTCATGATAGTTTCGTTTGCTCAATACATAGCCTTCGTTTAATAAGGTATTTAAGTAGGTCTTTAGTAGTTTTAACTTTGCGATACGTTTTAAGTCCAACACATAGAAAATTCCATAATCTTTTTTGGAAACCATATGTATGGAGATGAACAAAGAACGTCCATCAAAAAATTCAAAGAGTCTACGACGGTCATTAAAAATGGTATCTACTTTCTGAATGTTTTCTGTAAGCGCTGCGAAATAGCCATTCTTTTGAAGGTGATGCCAAGCATTGCTCTCGCTAACTTTTTTCCAACTTTCTACAGGCTTTTCAGATTCAATTACAAAAACAGCGTCCTTTGGTATAAGATAAACAGACTGCAAGTTGGTTTTAGGAGATAGTACAAATATGTAAAGTAGGTATAATAGGTAAAGCGCGAATACACCTAAAAATCCGAAAAGAATTCTTTTTTTAATCATGATTTAGTGCCAATACAAAATCAAAACGTAAAAGAAAGGGCTTTAGTTTAATTAGCGCCGGCAAAGGATTTAATATCCCTAAAACTTATTGCCTTATATGAAAGGTTTATCCCGATACCGCATGCGTTAGTCTTGCGTTTTTTTGACTATAGCGTCTTTAAATCCTTTATAGTCTTAAAAGCTACATCAACTTGGTCGTCATTAACCAAAATGGTAAACTCATTTGTGGTAGAAATTACCTCATAAAGTATAATCCCTTCCCAAGCCAATCGCTGAAATATAAAATAATAGATGCCAGGTACAGAAACGTTTTCTGCTGGGAGTTTTACGGTTACTGAAGAAAGATTATCCGCTTTTTGGGTACATTTTTCTCCCGCAAAGAGTGTTTCTACTGTTTTATCTAAGCTATTGCTTACTACAATATTAATCTCATTAACACCTCTAGAAGAGGTATAGAAAATATCTTGATTCTTATGTACTTCTTCTAAAAGTTTAGCTTGTTTGGCTAAAATAGTCTCCGAAGAAAGAAATGTATAATCAGACAGATTAGAACGTACCGTAATCTCACCTATATTCTTAAGAACCTTAACAATCTTGTGTGTTGCTCGGAATTCTAAATCGTCTGACAAACGTTTTAACGCCATAACAATGGCACCATTGCGAACATCTTTCCCCAGTTCAACTTCTATTTCTGGTTTAACTATACGAGACAAAGAAGTAAGGTTAATTATACCTTGTCCTAAAGCACTTTGTAAAAAGGGTTTTTTCTTGATGTAATTTTCAACAACAGCCGATATCGTTTTCATATCTAATACAAATTAGATACAAAAATAACATATTGTTATAAATAAAACAAATGGTTAAAAATAATAAAAAGCATCCTCAAGATGTTCTAGTTGGAATTGCTTGCCTTTTTTAAGGATGGTTATAATATCAAAACGCACATCAACGTCAAGATCATTTTCAGTGACATAATTATCAGCAGCAGAAACCAATAGTTTTATTTTTTTTTGATTTACAGTTTCTGCAATATTTTCCAAGAAATCTGAGCTACGGGATTTTACCTCAACAATTGCCAAAATATGCTCTTTTTGTGCTATAATATCTATCTCAGCTTTTAGGTATCTATAGTTTTTGTGTTTGATTTTATAACCATTTTTAAGAAGAAAATCCACTGCTTTTTGCTCCCCAAGCTTTCCAAATTCGTTATGTTTTCCCATCTATATTGAAAAATATGAAAAATTGTGTGCAGTTCATCGAAAAAATTGGCAGTTAAACGCATATTCTGCGTTATCGTTGTAAATTGAGTGCTCAATCGAACCACAAACCTACCGTTAAGCACATAGTAACCCCATAAACTATGAACCTATTTAACGCCAAATTTTGCTATGGAATATTTCATTAATTGTAATACTTCTAGTCTAGCACAATACGCTACGCCCTTAGATAAAACTAGGGCGGAACATTTGTATCGTAGACTAGGATTTAGTGCGTCTGTGCAAACCATAAATGCAGCAGTTGGTCAATCCGCCAATGCATTAGTGGATACTTTAATCAATGAAGCAATAAATCTTGCTCCAATACCTGCACCAGCTTGGGCAGATTGGACGGAAGCCGATTATCCTGAAGATGACGATTTAAGAAGACAATTAATAAGGTCTCAAAGAGAAGAGTTCGGTACAGCCTACGGTAACTCTTTGTTAGATAATAATTTGAGAGATCGCTTAAGTTTCTTCTGGAGTAATCATTTTGTTACAGAATACGATATCTACGATTGTAATTCTTTTCTTTATTACTATGCAAATTGTTTACAAAGAAATGCTATTGGCAACTTTAGAACATTTGTTAGCGAAATAGGTCTTACAAGTGCAATGCTTCGCTACTTAGATGGTGTCTTTAATAGAAGACAAAGGCCAAATGAAAATTATGCTCGAGAACTTTATGAGTTATTTACACTTGGTGAAGGTAATGGATATACAGAGGATGATATAGTCGAAACTGCAAAAGCACTTACTGGTTATACAGAAAGAGGTGAAGTTGGTTGTACACCAATAACTTATGACCCCGAGCAGTTTAATACAGATGATAAAACCATTTTTGGACAAACCGGAAATTGGGGATATGATGATGTTATAGATATCCTATTCGCTCAAAAAGAAGATTTAATCGCGAATTTCATTTGCATGAAATTGTATGAATTTTTTGTTCATCCAGATTCTTCCGATGCAAGTAGTAATGCGCCCCAAATTATTTCAGAGTTAGCAACAACTTTCATTGCAAATAATTTTGAATTGGCTCCAGTATTATCTCAATTATTTAAAAGTCAACACTTTTTTGATGAGACCGCAATTGGAGTAATTATTAAGAGTCCGTTCGATTTATATCTCAATTTTATAAAAGAAACGAATTTCACCTATAATGATGGTTTAGTAATTAATGCCATCGATGCTTCAGCAATGATAGGGCAATCACTTTTTGACCCTATAGATGTTGCCGGTTGGCAGCGAGACAGACAGTGGATTAACACCAATTTCATGATTGGAAGGTGGTTAAGCATGGAAACTTTCGTACAGCTATTTTATCAGGCAGATACGGAGCAGTTTAGAACTTTAGGAATTCAAGCTACAGGACCAACCGGAGCTACAGAATCAGATCCAGATGTAGTCGCAAGAGCAATAATTGATAAGTTTTTACCTAAGGGATTATTAACAGAAGAAGACTATACTGTTGCAATTACTGCATTCAGGGAACCCTACGAAGACAATAATGTCTACGAGACTGGAACGTGGAATATGATGCTAGATGATGCGGATTCGCAAGTCTATCTATTATTATTACACCTTGTTAAAGAACCTGAATTTCAACTAAAATAAACCTACAATTATGTGCGATACACATCACGATACAACTCCATATAAAGGCCTTGAGCATGAAGGTCACGATACTGAGCATAAAAACTGGAGCAGACGTTCCTTTATTCAGGCCCTAGGTATAGCCGGTTCTGGCTCTATGTTTCTAGGAAGTAATATGCTTACAGCATCCGCTCCTTCACCATTAACAATGGCGATGGGTGATGCCGAAACCGATAATATATTAATCTTAATCCGTCTTTCTGGTGGTAATGATGGTCTTAGTACCGTTATTCCAATTCAGCAATACGATACTTATGCTAATGCTAGACCTAACATTTACATCCCAGAAAGTAAGGTCTTAAAACTAACAGATGATTTTGGAATTCCAAGCTACATGAACTCTTTAGAGTCGCTTTGGGGAGATGGTCAATTTAAGGCCGTCCATGGTGTTGGTTATCAAGGCCAAAGTCAGTCACATTTTACCGGTTCCGACATTTTTGCCAATACAGATCTAACATCAACTGGTTTTTCAGGTTTAAATACGGGATGGATGGGAAGACATTTTGAAGAGTGTTTTCCAAACTATCTAATTGATCCACCTGCTTCTCCGGCAGCAATTCAAATAGGTAATTTGGCCAATTTAGTTTTCCAAGGTGAAGAAACTAATTATGCCTTTGTAACCAATAATGTAGAACAACTAGAACGTATTGCAGATGATGGCGAATATTACAGTTTAGACGAGGCACTTTTTGATGGTTGTATGTATGGCGACCAAGTTAAATTTTTAAGAGGTGTTTCTAATACCACAGAAAAATATGCTGGACAAATTTATGCAGCTGCTCAAGCGGGGCAGAACCAAGTTGAATATCAAGACAATGGTTTTGCACGTCAATTAGCACTTTTGGCTCGTTTAATAAAAGGTAATTTAGGCACTAAAGTATATATGATTTCAATGGGTGGTTTTGATACCCATGGAAACCAACCTTTAGCACATGAACGCCTAATGACCAATCTTTCTGTTGCGGTTAATAATTTCTATGAAGATTTAGCATTTACCCAGCAAGATGAAAAAGTTTTAAGTATGACTTTTTCTGAATTTGGACGAAGAATTTTTGAAAATGGTTCCAACGGAACCGACCATGGAAAGGCCGCCCCCACCCTTTTCTTTGGTTCTGGTTTAAATGGTAGTGCCTTTGTAGGTGACCATCCAGATTTAGTTGAAGGTGATGGTAGAGGTAATCTAGATTATACTATGGATTTTCGTAATCTTTATGGAACTGTGTTAGCGGAATGGCTTTGTGTTCCAAGAGAAGCAGTTGAAAGGCATTTAGATTATCAATATACCGCAGTAAATCTTGGCTTTAATTGCAGTGGAGAAACTTTTGATGACATTGCTATGAGTGATGACCCTCCAACATTACCGGATACACCACCTAGTGATGACCCAGATGCAATGGATCCAACAGACCCAGAATTGGCAAATAGAATTATACATAAGCCATATTATCCAACAGATAATGCTCCACATATTTACTTAGAAATGCCATTTGCAGCTCACGTAGATATTCAGTTGTATAATATCATTGGACAAAACGTAGGTACTGTATTTAATGAGATGATGCTGGAAGGTTCCGCTGAAATAAATATCAGGGAACGTATGAGAGGAAGTCTTTCTACAGGAAAGTATATCTATCAAATCCAAGTTGGAGATGAAAAAATGAGTAAATCTGTAATGATCGTATAAACTATACTTGCATTTTCCAGAACCCTTGATAGTGTAACCCCCCACCCCAATTAGGGCTACATGATTCGAGGGTTTCCTTTTAAATTTTAGTGCCAAATACCCCAGTAAAATCAGTATTTTTGAGGCTTAAATTTAAAATTGATGTCTCAAGAGTCACCTTCGCGCTACACTATCACAGCTGCGCTACCCTATACAAATGGTCCTATACATATTGGCCATTTGGCAGGAGTCTATGTTCCAGCTGATATTTATTCACGTTACCAACGATTGCAAGGTAAAGATGTGGCTTTTATCTGCGGTAGCGACGAGCATGGTTTTGCCATTCCCATGAAAGCCAAAAAAGATGGTGTTTCTCCGCAAGATATTATAGATAAATATCATGGTATTATTAAACAATCTTTTGAAGACTTTGGAATATCATTTGATAATTATTCGCGAACCTCGGCTAAAGTACATCATGAAACTGCATCAGATTTTTTTAAAAAATTATACCATCAAGGAGATTTTATCGAAGAAGTAACAGCGCAGTTATATGACCCTGATGCAGACCAGTTCTTAGCTGATCGCTTTGTAACAGGAACATGCCCAAATTGCAGTTTTGAAGCTGCTTACGGTGATCAGTGTGAAAATTGTGGATCTTCCTTAAATGCTACAGATTTAATTAATCCAAAATCTACTATATCTGGAGCAATCCCTACCCTTAAAAAAACCAAACATTGGTTTTTGCCTTTAAACCGCTATGAAGATTTTTTAAAGGAATGGATTTTAAAAGAACATAAAAATGATTGGAAGCCTAATGTTTATGGACAATGCAAGTCTTGGATTGATGATGGTCTAAAACCCAGAGCTGTAACTCGAGATTTAGATTGGGGTATCCCTGTACCTGCTGAAGGCGGTGAAGGCAAAGTTTTATATGTTTGGTTTGATGCCCCCATAGGCTATATTTCTTCAACCAAAGAATGGGCAGAAAGAGAAGGTAAAGATTGGGAACCTTATTGGAAAGATGAAAAAACCAAAATGCTTCACTTTATAGGCAAGGATAATATTGTTTTTCATTGTATTGTTTTCCCTAGTATGCTAAAAGCACATGGTGATTTCATTTTGCCTGAAAATGTTCCTGCAAATGAGTTTTTGAATCTGGAAGGCAACAAATTGTCTACATCAAAAAACTGGGCAGTATGGCTACACAAGTATTTGTTGGATTTTCCAGACATGCAAGATGTATTGCGTTACACCTTAACAGCAAATGCTCCAGAAACTAAGGACAACGATTTTACATGGAAAGACTTCCAGGCAAGAAATAATAACGAGTTAGTCGCAATTTTTGGCAACTTTATTAATCGAGTTACTGTATTAACGCATAAATATTATGATGGAGAGGTGCCATCTGCAGGGACTTTATTAAAAGTTGACACAGATACTCTTGAACAGCTACAAAAATTCCCTGAAATTATCTCTAATTCATTGGAACGCTATCGCTTTAGAGAGGCAAGTCAAGAATTGTTAAATCTAGCGCGTCTTGGTAATAAGTACTTGGCTGATGAAGAACCTTGGAAACTCATAAAAACAGACGAGAAGCGCACTAAAACCATCATGTATGTGGCGCTACAAATAGCTGCAGCTTTAGCAACTTTAAGTGAGCCATTTTTACCTTTTACTTCAAACAAATTAAAACACATTCTCAATGTCGGTTCGAATGATTCATTAGAAGCCAATCATATCAAAAACAGTTGGAAGGATATTTCCCGAAAAGAAACGCTGCTCCCTAGTGGTCACAGAATTCATAAAAGTGAATTATTGTTCCGTAAAATAGAGGACAAAGAGATTGCAGCGCAACTAGAAAAATTAGAAGCTACAAAAAAAGCAAATGAGCAAATGAGTAAAGAAGTTGAAGCACAAAAGGAAACCATCACTTTTGAGGATTTTACCAAATTAGATATGCGCGTGGGAACCATTATCGAAGCAGAGAAAATGCCAAAGGCAAATAAGTTGTTGGTACTAAAAGTAGATACTGGTTTAGATACGCGTACCATAGTTTCTGGGATTGCTGAAAGCTTTAAACCAGAAGATATCATTGGTAAACAAGTTACTGTATTGGTAAATCTGGCTCCAAGAAAATTACGAGGTGTAGAAAGTGAGGGTATGATTTTAATGACGGAGAACGCAGAGGGGAAACTAGTTTTTGTAAATCCAGATGAGGCCGGGGTTACTAATGGAGAAGGAATAAGCTAGTCCTATAATTCAATGAAATTTTAATGATATTAATCTCCTTCGTCACCCAAAACACCAACCTTCCTCAAAATAGTATTTCTAATACTATTGCACTACTAAATCAAGACTGTACCGTTCCCTTTATTTCCCGTTACCGTAAGGAAAAAACAGGAAATTTAGATGAGGTACAAATTGGTGAAATTGTAAAATTTAAAACACAGTTTGAAGTTTTAGAAAAACGAAAAATTGCAATTATTAAAGCAGTAGAAGAGCAGGAATTGCTAAGTCCTGAACTAAAACTTAAATTTCAAAACTGCCAAGATTTAACAAGTTTAGAAGATCTTTACCTCCCCTTTAAAAAAAGTAAGAAAACCAAAGCTGAAACCGCTCGCAAAAATGGATTGGAACCACTTGCAAAAATCATTATGAGCCAGCGTTCAGATGAAATAGAATTCATTGCTTCTAAATACCTGAATGCTGCAGTTGAAAATGAGGACAATGCTTTAGAGGGAGCAAGGCATATCATAGCAGAGTGGATTAATGAACGAACGGATATTAGAAATCAGCTTCGTAAGCAATTAGAACGTTTTGCCTTACTAACTACCAAAGTGGTAAAAACCAAAAAAGACGAAGAAAACGCTCAAAAATTTCGAGATTATTTTGATTGGAGTGAAGCATTAAATCGCTGTCCATCACATCGGTTTTTAGCCATACAACGTGCAGAAAAAGAAGGTTATATTAAGATTAAAATAGAAATTGACGAAGAAAGAGCTTTAGACACAATTGAGAGACGTCTAATAAAATCAGACAATACCTGTACAGACCAGATAGAAATTGCCGCGAAAGATGCTTACAAGCGATTACTTTTTCCATCACTCACCAATGAGTTATTAAAAAACGCTAAAGAAAAAGCTGATGACGAGGCGATAAAAGTATTCTCCAAAAACCTAAAGCAATTATTACTTGGAGCTCCCTTAGGAGAAAAAAGGATATTAGCACTAGACCCTGGATTTAGAACTGGATGTAAAGTAGTTTGTTTAGATGCTCAAGGAGATCTAAAACACAATGAAACCATTTATCCACATGCACCACAAAACGATAGTAAAGGTGCTATGAAAAAAATAAGCTCGCTTGTTGATGCCTATAAAATTGAAGCAATTGCCATTGGTAACGGCACGGCATCTAGAGAAACGGAGCGCTTAATAAAACGTATTGCTTTTAAAAACCCTCCGGAAGTATTCGTAGTAAGTGAAGCAGGCGCATCTATTTATTCCGCATCCAAAATTGCTCGTGATGAGTTTCCAAATTATGATGTTACCGTAAGAGGCTCCGTATCCATAGGTAGACGCTTAGCAGACCCCCTTGCAGAATTGGTGAAAATTGATGCTAAATCTATTGGCGTAGGTCAATACCAGCATGATGTGGATCAGAATAAGTTGCAAACCTCATTAGATACTGTTGTAGAAAGTTGTGTTAATTCGGTTGGTGTAAATATAAATACTGCTAGCGTTCCACTATTGAGCTACGTTTCTGGTATTGGCATAAAAATCGCAGAAAACATAGTCGCTTACAGAAATGAAAATGGGGCGTTCCCGGATAGGACTACCATAAAAAAAGTAGCTCGTTTGGGAGGAAAAGCTTTTGAACAAGGAGCCGCTTTTCTGCGTATAAAAAATGGTGACAATCCGCTGGACAATTCCGCGGTACATCCCGAAAGTTACCAACTAGTTGAAAAAATGGCCAAAGACAAAAACCTTGCGGTTTCAGAATTAATAGGAAATAAAGAAGTTCTAAACAGTATTGACCTTAATTCGTATTGTACAGAAACTATTGGTCTTCCTACGTTAAAAGACATTATCAAAGAATTAGAGAAGCCCGGTTTAGATACACGTGAAAAAGCTAAGGTCTTCACTTTTGACCAAAATATAAAGTCTATTACCGATTTACGAGAGGGACAACTACTCCCTGGTATCGTAAACAATATTACCAACTTTGGTTGTTTTGTAGATATTGGCATAAAAGAAAGCGGACTTATTCATGTCTCCAATTTATCAGACTCTTTTGTGAAAGATGTGAACGCTCATGTAAGTTTACAACAGCAAATCATAGTAAAAGTATTGTCTATAGATATCGCAAGAAAACGGATACAGTTAAAGTTGCATAAATAACCTTACTATTAATTCGAGTAGTTTAGCATAGACAGCATATTTCTTTAATACCAATTCTTGTTTAAAATTGCTGTAAAATAAAATGATGATTTTTTTCTTTAAACGAAACAGAAAAATTAAGCATAGCTTTAGCTACGGTTTCTTTTTATGTTGAAGTAGAAAGGGGAAAAGGGTGTTTTACTACGGTTATTTTAAACAAGAATTGGTATAACTTTGTATAATGCTCAAAATAGCTTTTCACCCCATCTACAAACATCCTTTGCCCGAAAAGCACCGTTTCCCCATGTTGAAATATGAGTTATTGCCACAGCAATTGCTTCATGAAGGAACATGTACTGCAGCCAATTTTTTTGAGCCAGATATTGTTAACGATACTGCAATTTTAGCGGTTCATGACCAAAACTATTATTCAGATTTGGTGAATCTTAACTTAAAACCAAGTGCAGCGCGAAAGATAGGTTTCCCACTCTCTAAAGAATTGGTACTCCGTGAGCGAATTATAGCAGATGGTACCATTAAATGTTGTGAATTTGCTATAAAAAATGGAATTGCCATGAATATTGCAGGAGGAACACATCATGCATATACAAATCGGGGCGAAGCATTTTGTATGTTAAACGACCAAGCTATTGGAGCTAGATTTCTTCAATCTGAAAATCTTGCTGAAAAAATCTTGATTGTAGATTTAGATGTTCACCAAGGCAATGGAACTGCAGAAATTTTTCAAAATGACGATTCCATCTTTACTTTTTCCATACATGGAGCATCTAATTACCCCTTTAAAAAAGAAGCATCTGATTTAGATATTTCCTTAGAGAAAGGAACCGATGATAAAACCTACCTTTCTATTCTAAAGAAAACACTTCCAGAACTGATAGCAACTGTACAACCAGATTTTATTTTTTATCTCTGCGGTGTGGATATTTTAGCTTCAGACAAATTAGGGACCCTTGGAATTTCCTTAGATGGTTGTTTAGAACGTGACCGTTTTGTGCTTCAAACCTGTTATAATCATAAGATTCCTGTACAATGCAGTATGGGCGGTGGCTACTCGGCAGATATAAAAATCATTGTTGAGGCACATGCCAATACGTTTAGATTAGCACAAGAAATCTTCTTTTAAAAAAATCTATAAATCTAGACTTACCTAGAATAAATAAAAATTAAAATGTGATTTAGTTTAAACCTACTCAACCACATGTGATTTTGTAACTTTATCAAAAAATAGCACTTTATGTTATCTAAGAAACTAGAAAAAGCACTTAACGAACAAATACGAATAGAAGCAGAATCTTCGCAAACTTATCTTTCTATGGCTTCTTGGGCAGAAGTAAAAGGTTTAGAAGGTGTTGCTGGATTTATGTATGGGCATTCTGATGAAGAACGCATGCACATGCTAAAGTTAGTCAAATATGTAAATGAACGAGGTGGACATGCCATTGTTTCTGAATTAATAGCACCCGAAACTGAATTTGGAAGCCTTACTAAAATGCTGCAAAAACTTTATGATCATGAGGTGTTTGTTTCTCAAAGTATAAATGAATTGGTACATGTAACCCTAGAGGAGAAAGATTATGCCACCCATAATTTCTTACAATGGTATGTAGCAGAGCAATTAGAAGAAGAAGCTTTGGCTAGGACTGTTTTAGATAAAATTAATCTTATTGGCAACGATAAAGGTGGGCTCTACCTTTTTGATAGAGACATACAGCAACTTACTGTTGAAAGTGCTGCCTCTGACACATTGGAAGGATAATTTTAACACTTAATCTTATTTAGATTAATTTAAAATAATATATTTTTGCTCCATTCTCTTCAGATAATGGGCAAGAAAAAGAAAGATTCCTCTAAAAAGAAAAAAGCACTGCTTAAAGAGCTTGTTCCCAGCAATTGCAAAACTAAATGTTGTAAGAAATTCAAAAAGGGTGAGAACAAGCGTTGCAAACGTTGTCCTTGCTATGACTTACTTAAAAAAGTAGCTTAGACTTACTTATTACCATTAGCTAAAGCAATACCTTCTAACGAGGATTCTTTGGAATACGAATCAAAGTAAACAGAAGTATGTTTAGCAAAAATCTCGCTATGCGTACCCTTTTGAAAACAGATTAACTTGTGTTGCCTGTAGTATTTAGCTTTATGTTTTAAATAATACTGATATCCAGTATTGTTTTTAAAGGCTAATACACGTTCAAAAGCCTTTTGGTCTTTCCAAAAATCGCGCTCATCTTCTACGGAAGCAAAATTATAGTTCAATTCATATTTTGCATCTTTCTCTGCAAGTGAAGCATAAAACAACTCGGTATTAGGCAAACGCTCCTCTTGTGCCCACAATCCTAAAGGAAGGGTTATCAAAACAAGCACTATTAACCTTAGTTGTTTCACAATTCTGCTTTTTATAAAAGACGTTTGAAGGTACTTTTAGTTGCACCATTTTATATTAAGTTATTGTTAATACTTTAAAATCAAAAAGAAAGAGGGCAAAATGCCCTCTTTTATCGATAGTTTGTCTAATGTTCTATTTCCCTAACATTAAAAGTTCATTACAACGAACTTCTGTAATATAGCGCTTCTCCCCCTCTTTAGTCTCATAAGAACGATGCATTAGCTTACCCTCTACAGCTACTTGCTTTCCTTTGGTTAAATAGTCTTCGACAATTTCAGCCGTTTTCCCCCAGGCTACAACATTATGCCATTGTACATCTTCCACTTTTTCGCCTTGAGCATTTTTATAACTTTCACTTGTGGCTATGGAAAACTTTGCTAGTTTATTGCCATTCTCCATGGTCACAATTTCTGGGTCTTGCCCTAAATTACCAATCAACTGTACTTTGTTTTTTAATGCGTTCATTTTTCTAATTTTTATGGATTAACAGTTAATACTATCAAGCCACCTCGACTTGACACTGCAAACCTAGAATGACATGGAAAGAAGATTCGGTTTGGAAGTATTTATTTTCGTTTGTAAACGTTTGTAGTCGTTTGAAAATGTATATAGATGCCATTACAACAAACTAGTTTTCTGGTCTACAATACAATAATCATTAGAATTATCAGTTATATAAGAGTATTCTTACAAAGTGTAGGTTGGATTTGGGGAATTTAAACCATAAAGAATACGAGCAGTTCTAAATATAAAAGGGATAAAGGTCGCTCGGCTTTATCCCTTTTGCTTTTTCAACCTTCTTCATATAGTATGTAACTCCCTAAATATTACAATTCAAGGTTATTTAACGATGATTCAACTCAAAGTAATTTCATTTTACATATAACAGTCACATATTTGAGTTATAAATCAACCTTTAAATAACTAATTATGTCTCCAACTGATGTTTTTTCCTTAGCAAATATGACCGCTATGCCCATGTGGATTCTTATGATTTTTCTTCCAAAATGGAAAGGAACACGCTTCTTAATGGACTATAAGGTAATTCCTATAGTACTAGCATTAGTATATGCTTTCTACATTTTTACTGCAATACAAATTGGTGGCGGAATGGATTTTGGAAGCCTATCATCGGTTATGGCACTATTTACAGAAGAGAATGCTGTGCTCGCAGGATGGGTTCACTATTTGGCCTTTGATCTTTTGGTAGGCATGTGGATGTTAAATCAAAACAAAGAATTAAAGATTCATCAATTACTAATGGCTCCCTGTTTGTTTGGAACCTTTATGTTAGGCCCTGTAGGGTTTTTAGCCTTTATGATAATAAAAACCATTAAACAAAATCAAAAATGAAAACCATAAGCCAAATATTAAATACCGTAAAACTAGCTAGCCCTATACTTTATTGGGTAGTTATTATCCATTTCATCTTTGCCATTGTATGTCTAGCAGGACTAGTAATTGATGAAAGAACCCTAATGGGCGTTAATGTTTGGATAAAGCCTTTAAAATTTTCCATCTCTGGCGGCATCTATATTCTAACACTGGGGTTTCTTACAACACTATACCCTTTTTCAAGAAGAAAGAAAAACATAATTACCAACATTGTAGCTATAACCTTATTCTTAGAGATTGTAATTGTTCTGTACCAAGCCGCAAGAGGAGTACAATCCCATTACAATATGTCTTCTCCTTTTGATGGAATCCTTTTTGGTTCCATGGGGATTTTAATCGCCATAAATGTTTTCATAATGGTAATTTTTATCGTTGAAACCATACGTTTAAAATTAAATACCTCAAAGTCTATCCAATGGGCCATACTATTGGGTTGGATAATTGTAGTGTTTGGCAGCTGGGTAGGTGGCCAAATGATAAGCCAAATGGGACACAATGTTGGTGTAGCAGATGGCGGAGCCGGTCTCCCTTTGGTAAATTGGAGTACTATTGCTGGAGATTTAAGGGTTGCTCACTTTTTTGGATTACATGCCATACAATTAATCCCGATATTCGCTGTATGGGCATCTAAAAAATGGAATACTAGTAACAGAAACCAGCTAATTGCGGTAACCTTATTTGGATTGCTTTATGCTGGTTGGATTGGATTCACATTCTATCAAGCAAAAATGGGTATGGCATTAATTCAATTATAATTAGATAAAATGTTTGCTAAAAAGGAAAAGCGAATAAAGTATTTAGGTTTCAATGATTTTTGGTTTATGGTCATTGGGATTATAATCCTAAGCTTTGTTACAGATTATCTTTTTAGCAAATCGTTCTTCCGCCTTCCAATTATAGAAGCCATTATAAGTTGGAGCGTATCCTTGTTTTTTACCATTTGCAATTGGGTTATTATAAGGAAGGTTATTATTCTTCTACGAAAGAAATACACCAAATTTGAGGATATTGGAAAGCGCCTTGTATTATTATTTCTTGCTATAGTTGGCACTGTTATACTTGTAGATTTTATTGGAAACAAAATCTTAACACTAATTTTTAAAAAAAACTATAATGCGCAAAGCTTTTCTAAGGTTCTTTTACCTGTTATCATAATAAGTACTATGACCATGGCTATATACGAAGCCATTTACTATTATGTACGGCTCAAAAAATCTATACGTGAAGAAGAGCAGGCAAAGCAAGCAATGGTCCAAGCAGAACTTGATACCCTTAAGAACCAAGCACAACCCCATTTTTTGTTCAATACACTAAATACATTACGAGATATTATTGATCAAAACTCAAAAGAAGATGCAAAAGAATTTGTGGACAAATTATCCAATGTTTATCGCTTTATATTGGAGTCTGGAAATGCAAATCTAACTACCTTAAGGCAAGAATTAAAATTTGCCCAGTCCTATATTCATATACAATCTGAACGGTTTGGTAAAAATCTTAAAGCAAATTGGGATATTCCAGAAAGGGCATTAGATAGGATGATAGTTCCAATGAGCTTACAACTTTTGTTAGAAAATGCCATAAAACACAACGTTGTTTCTAAAGCAAAGCCATTAGCAATACATATAGAAGTAGCGAATGATTGTTTAGTTGTCACCAATAAAATTCAACCAAAATCTACCCAAATACCATCTACAAAAGTTGGTTTAAAGAATATTGAAAAGCGATACCGTTTAATATCAGGAAAATCTATTCTGATAGAAAATGACAAAAATAAATTTCGCATTTCCATTCCACTACTAAAACCATCTGATCAAAAGAAGCATCATGAACATACTCATAATTGAAGATGAATCACGCGCAGCAAGTCAATTGCAAAGCATGCTAAAAGCATGCAGTTTTGATTACCAATTGTTAGCAATTATTGATACGGTAGAAGACGCAATTTTGTGGTTTCAAAAGAATGAAGTGCCTGATCTTATATTCATGGATATCCAACTTGCGGATGGATTGAGTTTTGAAATTTTTCAAAAAATAGATATTGAAGCTCCTATCATTTTTACAACTGCCTTTGATCAATATGCCATCCAGGCATTTAAAGTAAACAGCGTAGACTATTTATTAAAACCCATTCAAAAAGATGAGCTAAGTAGTGCCTTGCACAAATTCACCAAGTCTAATAGTCAAACAATAGTAGAGCCGTTAATTTTAAAACAACTTCTAAGCAGCATACAAGGAGCTAACATAAGAGAAGGCATACTGGTCAAAGAAGGAAACGGATTTGTTCAAGTTAAGATTACAGAATTCTTATATTTTTATTCGCAAGAGAGCATCACTTTTGGAATAACTGCCAATAAACGATGTATTATTGATGAGTCTATAGATCAATTATTTAGCACTTTAGATTCTAGGCATTTCTATAAAATTAATCGGGGGCAATTAGTTTCGAAAAAAGCAATTCAGAAAATAAATCCGTATTTCAATCACAGGGTTAAACTTTTACTTTTAAATTCCAGAGACCAAGAGTTTGTTGTTAGTAGGCAAAAGACTAATGATTTTAAGAAATGGATGAATACCTAATCTTGTTCATGATGTGTTTTTTTGGTCGTGTCTAAACACTCTAGTTGATATCAAAAAATAAAGTAACTTTAAGCAAGTCAACTAACGCACATGGAACATTCACTTTTTGATAACCAAGAAAAGAAACAATATGAATTTCATGTTGATGGATTTGTTCCAAGAGTAGAATACATTAAAGCACAAGATAAAATCTATTTAACCCATACTGAAGTTCCTGCGGAACTTGAAGGTAAGGGAATAGGCAGCGCTTTAATTAAAGAAGTCCTAGAAGCTATTAAACAAAAGGATTTAACCCTTGTTCCCATGTGTCCTTTTGTTGCGATGTACATTAAACAGAACCCACAGTGGAAGTCTTTAGTTTTAAAAGGAATAAACATTGCTTAAAATGGAAAAAGAAATCGTAAAAGAATATACTAATGGTGATTTAACGGTTATCTGGAAACCAAGAAAGTGTATTCATGCAGAAATTTGTGTAAAAACATTGCCTGAAGTTTATGACCCAAACGGAAAACCTTGGATTAAGGCGCAAAATGCCTCTATCGCTGAACTAAGATCTCAGATTGCTAAATGCCCATCGGGAGCTCTTACGTATCGTATGAAAGGTGAAAAAATGGAAGAAGAAAATCCAGAAACGGAGTGCACTGTTGTTGAGAATGGCCCTCTTTTGGTTACTGGAACACTTAAAGTAACCCTAATTGATGGAAATAGTGAAACCAAAGAACATTCCACGGCTTTCTGTCGCTGTGGAGCTTCCTCCAACAAACCCTACTGCGATGGAACTCATAAAAAAATAGATTTTAAAGGATAATATGGAATCTCACTTATCACTTTCGGATCAAGAGTTCATACATAAATTTAAAGCCGCTACTTTACCTCCATCCCTATTTAACCATGAAGCGCATCTAAGACTGGCTTGGCTAAACATTAAAAGGTTTGGAATTAAAGATGGCGTTGTAGAAACTTGCCAACTAATAAACGCTTATGTGATAGCACTTGATGCGGAAAATAAGTTTAATAAGACTTTGACCGTTGCAGCTACAAAAGCGGTTTATCATTTTATGTTGAAATCGGAATTAGACAGTTTTGAAGATTTTATTGATACCTTCAAAAGATTAAAATTTAATTTTAAAGAACTAATGACCGCACATTACAGTTTTGATATTTACAATTCGGAATTTGCAAAAAAGAATTATTTGGCACCAGATTTGCTTCCTTTTGACTAAAAACACAATTCATGAAAAAATTACTTTTAGTAGTATCAATAACACTATTTACCGTTAGCGCTATGGCACAATCAAAAAACTTTTTAGATACTCCCTATTTAGAAACCTCAGCAAGGGTAGACACCTTGGTAAGTCCAGATAAAATATATTTAAGCATTACTATAAAAGAAAAAGATTCTAAGGGTAGAAAATCTGTAGAAGAGCAGGAAAATAAGATGGCGCAAAGCCTTAAGGATTTAGGTATTGATGTAGAAAAACAATTAACCATCAAAAATTTGGCAAGTAACTATAAAAAGTACTTCTTAAGGTCTAAAGATGTTCTTAAAAGCAAACAATATTCTTTGTTGGTATATGATGGCTTAACCGCGGGAAAAGTAATGGCGGCTTTAGAAAATATTGATATAGCTAACACCTATTTAGAAAAAACGGAATATTCTAAAATGGATGATTTAGAACTTACCTTAAAATCTAGAGCTGTTAAGAAAGCTAAGTTCAAAGCAGATGCCCTAACTAAACCTTTAGGGCAGAAAGTAGGCATGGCCATACATATTGTGGACAATTCGCAACCTTATTATCCGAGATACAACCAACCTAGAATGCAAATGAAAGCTATGTCTATGGAGGATGCAGGAGCTCCAGAGCCTCTTGATATTGGTTTTGAGCAAATTAAGGTGGAATCTACGGTAAATGTAAAATTTAGGATTACGGAGTAATCACGCTAAAACGGAAAGTCCTAAATTCACGACTTTTTTAAGCTTGCTAGGGTTAGAATCTACTTTGGCCAATACTCTAATACCATTAAACAAAGTAAATAACATTAATCCTATTTCTTTCGCATCTTTTGCGGAATCTATTTGACCATTTGCAATCCCCTTTTGCACATAATCTGCAAATAAAGTTTCTGCATTGTTCTTATTTTCAAGCAATATTCTTTGGATTTTAACATCTCCAGGAATAAGTTCTGTTGTGGTGTTTACAACAAAACAGCCTTTTTTACATGGGTCATTTAGGGACTCTTCAATAGCTTTTTCAAATAAAACTTTAAACCCTTGTCTTACATTTTGTTCGGATTTAAATAGTTGCTGAATATGCTTGGTGCTCGTTTGCCTATATAATTGGAAGGCTGACTCAAAAAGAGCTTCCTTACCTCCAAAAGTATCGTATAAGCTTGCTCTATTAATTCCTAAGTGCGTAACTAAATCTTGCATTGAAGTAGCATGGAACCCTTTTTCCCAAAAGAGTTCCATTGCTTTTTCTAATACTTCTTGCTTATCAAACTGTTTCGTGCGTGGCATATTGGAATTATTGTTCCAAATTTATTTAAAAAATTAAACCTGCGCCAATCCACCGTCTACGGCAATCTCTGCTCCAGTAATATAGCTGCTATCTGAACTAGCTAAAAATAATGCCGTAGTTGCAATTTCATCGGCTGTCCCAAAACGCCCTAAGCTCACCAATGACGGTAAGTTTGAAGCCATTTCATTAATGTTCTCTTGAGGCGCATTGTGCTTTCCATAGATAGGGGTATCAATAGGGCCAGGAGAGATTGCGTTTACACGAATTCCCTTCGGTCCAAATTCAGAAGCCAAAGTTCTTGTTAAGGAGCGCAGCGCAGCTTTGCTAGAACCATAAGTTGCCATTCCCCCAAAACCTTTAACACCAGCTACCGATGTATTAAAAATTATACTTGCGCCTTCATTTAAAGACTCGTAAGCCGCTTTTACTGTAAATAAGGGTCCTCTAACATTAATATTATAGACTTCATCAAAAATTTCCTCAGTCAAACTATCAATAGTTTCAACTCTAAAAATCCCGGCGTTTAAAAAAAGTACGTCTACTTTTCCAAAAGTAGCTACAGTTGTTTTAATCAATTCTTCACTATCAGTAACACTACTAGCCTCTGCCTTAACTAAAAGATAATCTCCTTTTAATTCCGATTTTAATGCATCCAATTTTTCTTGACTTCTTCCGGTTAAAACTACTTTTGCTCCTTCTGCTAAATAAAGCTTTGCTGTTTGTAAACCCATTCCGCTTGTTGCACCCGTTACTATTGCTACTTTGTTTTCTAATTTTTTCATGTTTTGTTTTTAAATATTATTTTATTTGGAACAATCATTCCAATACAAATATATTATTAACAGAATGATTGTTCCAAATAAAAAATTAAGTTTAACATTTCTTTAGTCTTACCCTCCTGCTTTGTATCTTACTACATCAAATTCCAACCAAATGAAAGCACTCCAGATTTCACTAGTTATATTGTTTATAACTGTTCCCCTTATGGCACAGCAAAAATCACTAACTGTCATTCAAGAGCGATTGGAGCAACGCATCTTTCACCTTGCCAAATTTGGGATACAAGAAAATGGGGATACGGAACGAGTAGCTTTTAGCGATGCGGATATTGAAGCTAGAAAATGGATTATAGAAACCTTAGAAGCATTAAAACTCAAAGTTCATATCGATTATGCTAGTAATATTATTGGCAGGCGCAAAGGGAAAGATGAATCAAAAAAATTAATTTCTTTTGGCTCTCATATTGATAAAGTCCCAAATGGTGGCAATTATGATGGCTGTGTTGGGTCAATGGCTTCTATTGAAGTCTTAACTGTTTTCCAAGAACAAAATATTACAACCAATCACCCTCTAGAGATTATAATATTTTCCAACGAAGAAGGTGGGGTTATGGGAAGTAGAGCCCTTTCTGGGCACCTTACTAAAAGTGCTTTTTCTGTTAAAAATTCAACTGGTTATTCCATGGGCGAGGGAATCATGCGTCTAGGTGGTGATACCACAAAATTGACCCAAGTAATTCGCAAAAAAGAATCCATGGCTGCCTTTTTAGAATTGCATATTGAACAAGGAGGTATTCTAGAGCAGAAGCAACTCAATATAGGCATTGTAGAGGGTATTGTAGGTTTAAAATGGTGGGATGTTACTTTTGAAGGTTTCGCAAACCATGCGGGCACAACTCCAATGAATGCAAGACAAGATGCTTTATTGGCTGCTGCTAAATTTGTCATTGCCGTAAATGAAGTAGCCAATAGTTTTAGCGGAGCTCAGGTCGCGACCGTTGGGAGAATAAAAGCTGAACCCGGAGCACCAAACGTAATCCCAGGTAAAGTTATCTCCAGTTTAGAGATAAGAGATTTATCTTCAGATGTCATTGAAAAAGTATACAAAACTATTAAAGAACGAACCAAAGCAATTGCTGAAGAATTGAATGTTAAGGTAAGTTTTGAGCTCCTTGATACTACCGCTAATCCAGCGTTAACAGCTACTTCTATTCAAAAAGAAATAGAAGTAGCTTCCAAAAACCTTAAGCTTAGTCACCATTATATGCCAAGCGGTGCAGGACATGATGCTCAAGATATGGCTACCATAGTACCTACGGGAATGATATTTGTGCCTAGTAAAGGGGGTATTAGCCATTCCCCAAAAAAATTTACTTCGGCAAAAGATATGGCTAACGGTGCCAATGTACTTTTACATACAATTTTAGCCCTTGACAAAAAATTAAAATAACTAACACCATAATTAATGAAACATATTTTACTTCTCTTTTTAGCAGTAATACTAATTCCAGAATCGGTTAATTCACAACGCAGAAAAAAGAAAGCCGAAACCCCAAAAATAATCCTAAACGATTCTATGTATTCTGGACTTAAGTGGCGTAACATTGGCCCTTTTCGTGGTGGCCGTAGTGTTACTTCAACTGGAGTAGTTGGACAGCCCATGACCTACTATATGGGTGCTGTTGGTGGTGGAATTTATAAAACCACGGATGATGGTATCACATGGAAAAACATTTCCGACGGCCAATTAAACACAGGTACGGTTGGGGCTGTCGCCGTTTCCGAAAGCAATCCAAATATTGTTGTTGTTGGGATGGGAGAACATGCAGCACGTGGCGTAATGACTTCCATGGGAGACGGGGTATACAAATCCACGGATGCTGGAAAAACATGGAAACATATTGGTTTGGATGAAACCCGACATATCTCTGATGTTATCATTGACCCAAATAATCCAGATGTATTATTTATAGCTGCCCAAGGTGCTCAGTATGGCCCTTCCGAGGAAAGAGGTATTTATCGTTCTACTAATGGCGGTGCTAGTTGGGAACGTGTGCTCTTTGTAGATGAAAATACTGGAGCCTCGTCCGTATCAATGGATATGAACAATCCACTGATTCTATATGCTGCTATGTGGCAGCATAGACGCTACCCATGGCTAATGGAATCCGGTGGTGCTTCTTCTGGTATTTATAAATCTACAGATGGTGGAACTACGTGGAATCAACTTAAAGAAGGACTCCCAGAAGCATTTGGCAAAGCTGGTATTTCTGTTTCTAGAGCGAATTCCGAATTAGTATTTGCTGTAATTGAAGCGGAAGGTACTAAAGGTGGAGTCTACAGAAGTGATGATGCAGGTAAGAAATGGAAACAAGTAAATAAAGACCGCATAAACATTGCACGTTCTTGGTATTATATGGAGATTTTCGCTGACCCTCAAGATGAAAATGTGGTTTATGTCTTAAATGCTCCAGTTACTAAGTCTATTGATGGAGGTAGGTCTTTTAAACCATTGCCCACTCCGCATGGTGATAATCATCATTTATGGATTAATCCAAATGACAATTCTAAGATGATTAATTCCAATGATGGTGGAGCAAACATTTCTAATAATGGAGGCAAAAGTTGGAGCACACAACAAAATCAGGCAACCTCACAATTTTACAGAGTTATTACAGATAATTTAGTACCATATAATGTTTATGGAGGACAGCAGGATAACTCCGCTATTGCAATTGCTAGTCGTACCAATGATGCAGGAATAGATTGGAAAGATTGGTATTCTGTAGCAGGATGTGAAAGTGCCTACCTCGCTTTTGACCCAGATAGTCCCGACGTGGTTTATGGTGGTTGCTACCAAGGGATTATTGAAAAATGGATAAAAGCTTCACGTGAAGGAAAGCCTATTAAAGAATATCCAGAACTAGGGTTAGGAAAACTTCCTAAAGACTTTAAGTTTAGATACAATTGGAATGCCCCTATCATAAGTTCCCCACATGACCGAAACACCATATACCATGCAGGAAATGTTGTTTTTAAAACTACAAATGGAGGTCAAAATTGGGATGTTGTAAGTCCAGATTTAACACGAAATGAAAAGGAAAAACAAGGTCCTGGTGGTGGTCCATATACTAATGAAGGAGCTGGAGGCGAAAACTATAACACTTTAATGTATTTGGTAGAATCCCCACATGAGGAAGGAATATTATATGCTGGAAGCGATGACGGTCTCCTGCATATTACTAAAGATGGCGGCACCAATTGGACTAATATTACACCTCCTAATATTGGTAATGGCATCATCAATAGTATTGAAGTTTCACCTCATAACCCTGCCACTGCTTATGTTGCTGTAATGCGATACAAATCCATGGATTTAAAACCTTATATATTCAGGACCTCAGATTATGGGCAAACGTGGACAAAGATCACCAATGGCATAAGCGACAAGCATACCTTTGTTCGCACGGTTCGTGAGGATAGAAAGAAGAAAGGACTTTTGTACGCTGGTACAGAAACTGGATTGTATGTATCCTTAGATGATGGACAGTTCTGGCAGAAGTTTCAATTGAATCTTCCTACTGTACCTATAAATGATTTAACTATACAAGATAACGATTTGGTTGTTGCCACTGCGGGAAGATCCTTCTGGATTTTAGATGACTTAGGGGCAATTCAAAACAGCTTTGATACTTCAGAGAAGCTAAAAATTATACAGCCAAAACCAAGCTATAGAATTTTTGGTGGAAGTCAAGAAAAGCCAGTTCCTGGCTTGGGACAGAACCCAAAATCAGGAGTAACTATTGATTATTATCTGCCTAGTAAGTTAGATTCTACGGAACTAAAATTAGAAGTTCTTAGCGAAGGGAAAGTAATCCGTAGCTATACCAATCAAAAATCGAAAGATTTCAAATCATGGGCAGGTGGCCCATCAAAACCCCAAGTATTGCCAAGTAAAAAAGGGTATAATCGCTTTACTTGGGACTTTAGAACAGAAGCACTACCAAGTATAAAAAATGTATTTGTTTTTGGAAATTCTAATGGGCAACGTATTGCTCCGGGAACTTATACGCTTCGTTTAACTTTAGTAGATGAAGTGGTTGAAACTACAGCCACTATTTTACCAAATCCATCTATTAATGCTACATCGGCAGACTACGCAGAACAAGAGCAATTTTTACAGACGATTGATGATACCGTAAGAGAAATGCATGAAGCTGTAAACCAAATGCGCTCTGCAAAAACCCAATTAAAGAATTATCATAAATTATTAAAGAATAATAAAACTGCGGAGGAATTACTCAAAAAGGGAGAGGCTTTAAAAGAACGAATAAGCAAATGGGAAGAAAACCTAATTCAACCTAAACAAAAAACCTTCCAGGATGTCATAAACTTCAACAACCAACTTAATGCAGACTTATTGCATCTAAAAGGATTTGTGGACGTGGCAGAACCGAAAGTAACCGCTGGTGCAAAAGAGCGTTTAAAGGATTTGCTAGCTGATTGGCAGAAATTTAATAAAGAAAAAAATGCAATTATTGGTACAGAAATGACTGCCTACAATACCCTATTTAAATCACTAAACCTACCAGCCTTAATCTTAACTAAAGAATAATGGATAAACCGTTTATAACGGATAAGCATTTTAGAAAAGAAGACTATTCAAAGACTCGTTTAGACAGAGCAGAATATGAAGAATGTATTTTTGAAACATGTCAATTTCAGAATGGATTTTTAGATAATCAGAATTTCACAGCATGTGAATTTTTAGCTTGTGATTTAAGTAATACCAATATTAAGCACACTATTTTTAACGATGTACTTTTTAAAGAATCTAAACTTATTGGGTTACGATTTGAAGATTTGAATGACTCTTTACTTTCAGTAAGGTTTGATAATTGCCAATTGGATTTTGCCTCCTTTTTTAAACTAAGATTAAAAAATACCGTATTTAATGACTGTAGCCTTTTGGAGGTTGATTTTACAGAAACTGATTTAACTAATTCTTCATTCCCAAATTGTAATCTTGAAAAAGCCATTTTTAATAGTACTATCCTTAATAAAGCTGATTTAACAAGTGCCCTAAATTTAACCTTAAATCCAGAAAGCAATCAGCTAAAAAAAGCGCGATTTGGAAAGGAAAGCGTCTTAGGTTTATTGAAAAAATACGATATTGTTATAGAATAAGTCTAATACACAGTTCTTAATTCGTCATTACTAAAAAGAACGAAATTATGAGGGTTTTACTTTTTCTACTAGTAATAAATTACGCATCAATACATGGTCAAAATACGCTTCAATTAGTTGAAGAAAAACAACCTACAGAAGCTAGTATAGCTTTAGTTTCTTGGTTGGAAGGTCATTGGAAAGGAACTGCCTTTGGTGGAGTAACAGAAGAAATTTGGAGCCCTATAGATGGTAAGTCCATGATGTTTATTTTTAGACATCTTATTAATGGAAAGGTCAATTTTTATGAAATAGGCCATATAAAAGAGGTTGATTCTTTCTTAGTTTTTGAATTAAGACATTTTGATGCTAAGCTACACGCTTGGGAAGAAAAGAATGAAGTACAACAGTTTAAATTCATAAAGCATGAAGGTAATCGGGTTTATTTTGACGGGTTTACTTTTGAAAAGGTTAGTCCAAATGAAATTAACATTTATGGCTTAATCGGTAACAAAGATGGTTCAGAAAGTGAAGTGATTTTTAATTATAAAAAACAATGACTTAATGAAAAAATGCTTGGAATGCGAAGAAGAAATTAAAGGTAGAGTAGACAAAAAATTCTGCTCAGATTACTGTCGTAATGCTTACAATAATAAAATTAACAAAGACAGTAAAAACCTTGTTCGAAACATTAACAACAGGCTTCGAAAAAATTACCGTATTCTAGATAGTTTCGAATTAAAAGATGGGAAAACAAGAACCACCAAGACTAGGTTACTAGATAAAGGATTCGATTTTGAATACATCACCAACCTATACACCACAAAAAAAGGAAGCACCTATTTCTTTGTGTATGATTTAGGATATCTTCCTTTAGATAACGATTATTATATGCTTGTAAAACGGGAATAGTTTACTTCCAGTTCTGTCCACTTAGTTTAAGTGCGGCTATTACAATATCTTTTCTACTAATTTGACCAACTAAAATTCCATCTTTCATAACAGGCAACCTTCTTCTATTGTGCCTGTCAAAAACGCCTGCAGCATCAAATATGCTCATATCATGAGGAATAGTCTCTACATTTTTAGTCATAAAGCGTTCAACGCTTTTATCTAATATTGGTTGGTTAAAATAACGACTTTCAGAAATTTGCTTCATACAATCCGCTTCAGAAATAATCCCTACCAAAAAACCATTGTTGTCCATTACAGGTCCACCAGAAATATGATTCTTTGCAAAAGATTCCATCACTTCCAGTATGGATTGTTCCGGCGAAAAAGTCACCAGCTTTTTAGTCATATAATCAGATACTAAAATAGCCGCATCATACTCTTTCTTTCCTGTCGACTTTGCTCTTGCTCCTTGAAAACTCTTGATTGCCATACTATTTACATTATTGGTTGATTACTAAAGTTAGTGATTTTTAACGGTTTACGTGAATTTTTACGCTCAAATGCATTAAGCCTATTTATTTTTATACATTTATATCACAACTAAATCCTTCTAATGAGACTTACAAGAACAATAGCGCTGCTGCTTCTTGCTTTAGCTGTTTACTATAGCTTTAAATCCTTAATGCCACCCTATGAAAGCGATTCAAAGACCGATATGGGTTCTTTTTCAACTGATAATGCTTTAACCCATGTAAAGCAACTTTCTTTAGAACCACATGCGGTTGGTTTTTCTGGGCATTCAAATGCACTTACTTATGTAATTAGCGAGCTTAAAAGCATGGGGCTACAGACTATTACTCAAGAAGGGTACACTGCTGGTGATTGGGGTAATTTGAGCAAAGCAACTAATGTACTAGCACGTATTAAAGGTACAGAAGACGGCAAGGCATTAATGCTAATGTCTCATTATGATAGTAATCCACATTCTTCCTTTGGTGCAAGTGATGCTGCTAGTGGTGTAGCAACAATCATTGAAGGAGTTCGCGCATTTTTAGCAGATAATAAGACTCCTAAAAACGATATTATAATTTTAATTACTGATGCTGAAGAGCTTGGCCTTAATGGAGCAGACTTATTCGTAAATAAGCATCCTTGGGCAGAAGATGTTGGCCTTGTTCTAAATTTTGAAGCACGCGGAAGTGGCGGTCCTAGTTATATGCTCATTGAAACCAATAGGGGTAATGGTAAATTAATTAAAGAATTTACAAAAGCGAATCCTGAATATCCCGTTGCAAATTCATTGGCTTATAGCATTTACAAAATGCTCCCGAATGATACCGATTTAACCGTTTTTAGGGAGGATGGTGATATTGATGGTTTTAATTTTGCATTCATTGATGACCATTATGATTACCATACCGCATTAGATAATTACGAAAGATTAGATAGAAACTCCTTGACACATCAAGGGAGCTATCTTATGCCTTTGTTAAATCATTTTAGCAATGCAGATTTAGATAATCTTAAAAGTTTAGATGATTACATTTATTTTAATGTGCCTTTTTTTAGATTGGTATCATATCCATTTGAATGGATTTGGCCTATGTTTAGTATTGCGGGGTTACTATTTATTGGATTATTACTATTAGGGTTTAAAAAGAAAGTTCTGAATGCAAAATCCATCTTAATAGGTTTTATCCCTTTACTTCTAGTATTATTATTAAATGGTCTTTTTGGCTATATAAGCTGGCCTTTTCTTAAATGGTGGTATCCAGATTACCAAGACATGCTGCACGGCTTTACCTATAATGGACATACTTATATTTTGGAGATGTCATTCTTAGCAGTTGGAACATGTTTCTTTGTTTATAATAGATTCAAAAAAATTAACACCCCGAGTTTACTAGTTGCTCCTATTTTTATTTGGTTAGTAATTTGCGGGCTTGTAGCTTATTATCTTAAAGGAGCTAGCTTTTTTATTGTGCCTTTGTTTGGGCTATTAGCAGCTTTTTTAGTTTACATAAACCAAGAAAAGCCAAATGCACTTTTATTATTGTTCTTAGCATTGCCCGGAATCTTTATATATGCTCCTTTTGTAAAAATGTTTCCTGTTGGACTTGGACTTAAAATGATGGCGGCGGCTACAATTTTTGTCACCCTAATCTATTTTATTGTACTGCCTCTTTTTAGGCAGATTAAAAATCCTGTTAGGCTAACTATTTTAGCATTTATGTTTTTTGCAATATTTGCAATCTCGGCACATCTTAATTCTGGTTTTTCCGAAAGTAATCCAAAACCAAGTAGTCTTTTGTACGTTTATGATGCTGACAAAAACACAGCCAAATGGGCAACATACGATACTAGAACTATTGGATGGAACGGGCAGTTTCTTGGTGAAAAGAAAAAACCTGTATCCAAGGAAAGTTCAAACATTATAAGCAGCAAATACAGCACAGGATTTACATATGTAGCAGAAACAGCACCCAAAAGTATTAAAGCTCCAAGAATCGATATTGTGCAAGATACTGTTGTGGGCGATGAGCGAATAATAGCCCTATGTATAACACCACAACGCGATGTAAATAGACTTGAGGTTTTTACCAATACCATTAGCATTAACAATGCTACTATAAACACTATTAAACTTTCTGATTATTTTCTAGAGAATAGACGCTACGGAAAGTTAATAACGCATTATATTTCGGATAACGACTTCACCGAAATTGAATTGAGTATTCCAAAAGAGGAACCTTTAGAGCTCACTTTCTTTGAAGCTTCAAATGATTTACTGACTAATAAACAATTTTCAGTCCCTGAACGACCAAAAAACAGCATACCAATGCCATTCGTATTAAATGATGCTATTTTGGTTACCAAAACTTTAAAATTTGAGTAGAACAGTTGGCGTAATGGGCTGTGGCTGGCTTGGCTTACCATTAGCTGAAAAGTTGCTCAAGTCTGGTTACAAAGTACGTGGAACGACAACTTCTACTTCAAAAGTAGAACAGTTAGAATTAGCTGGAATAAAAGGGTTTAAAATACAACTTCATGAAAATGCCATTGCTGGTGATATCACTAATTTTCTATCTGGCTTAGACACCCTAATTATTAATGTTCCCCCAGGATTAAGAGGTAATAGTGGTAGCAATTATGTTTCAAAAATAAACCTGCTGCTAAACGAAATACAAAAAGCGGCCGTTAAAAATATTGTTTTTGTAAGCAGTACTTCTGTGTATGGCAGCGCGGAAGGTGAAATTACAGAAGATACCATTCTAAGACCCGAAACCGAATCTGGAAAGCAATTAGCACAAAGCGAAGCGCTCTTCCAAAAAGAAAATAATCTAAATACTGCTATTGTTCGTTTTGGTGGTTTAATAGGTAGAGATAGACACCCAGTTAATCACTTAGCGGGAAAAAAGGGTTTAAAGAACGGCGATGCTTTGGTAAATCTAATTCATTTAGAGGATTGTATCCAAATGCTTATAACCATAGTGCAAAAACGGTATTGGCGCACCATATTTAACGGTGTTTATCCCTTACACCCAACTAAAAGAGCATATTATACCAACGAAGCGCTAAAACGCGGACTTCCTCCTCCAGAATTTGAATCCTCTTCCAGCAAAAGAAATAAGAAATTAATTATAAGTAAGAATTATCTTATTAAATTAAATGCGTTGTACACTTCTATAATCTCTTAATTCACTACACTTGTGCGTAATTTGGCAACAATTAAGAATATTTTAAGTTAATTATCATATTGATTTTCAATTGTTTACGTTTTTCATATATACCTTTATGGTAGAAAAAGATAGAGTTATGGAAAATTCAAGATTGGGGACCAAGATTTTAATAGAAATAGAACGGCTTATATTAAATAGTTGTTCAACAAAAAAGAAATCTAGAGAGCTTCACAAGGCCATTCTAAAGAAATATTACAATGCTGCAGATATTACTATTGATTATAAAAGAAATAGGGTTACAATGGATATTGTTATCGATGATCAAGATTATAGTCACTCCAAAGTAAATACTGTAATTGCGACAGTTCCTATGAACCTCTCTTTTAAAAGCATATGCAACTTATTACGCTCCTGTTTGGAACAAGATGTGAAAAGTTTAGCATTTTATGCACGGCTATTAAGAGATTATGCAAATAAAGATGTTACCTATATGGCTATTTAAGAAAAATTATAATTGCTGATGAAAAAGATGCTTTAAAAGCATCTTTTTTTGTTTTAAAACATAGGGTTTTCTTTAACAGCCTGTTAGCTAATATTTTTATAGTTTAGCCGCACCATAAAAGAAAACAAATGAAAAAAAATCTTCTAGTATTGGCATTTTTTGCCGTTGTTATTGGTAATGCACAATCAAAAAGTGATTTGCTATCTCATTATGAAGCTTTCTATAAGGAAATGAGATTACAAGGTGATGTAAACGGTGTAATTAATGCATTAACACACTTAAACGTTTTGGAACCATCGCAACAGCGCAGAGATACACTTGCCTTTGTTTATATGAAGAATAACCAAAACCTCCAGGCGTTAAATACAATTGGTATTGAAAGTACTCCTACGGATTCTGATTTAGCAGTTCAAATAAAAGCAGTTTCGCTAAAAGCCATAAATCAACCACAAAGAGCAGTTGTGCATTTTGAAACCATGTTTAAACGCAACCCAACGCCCTATGTAGCATATGAATTAGCAGATTTAAAAATTCAATTAGGTGATAATAACGGTGCAGAAACCAATATTGAATACGGATTAACCAATTCTAAAGATGATATGAAATATGCTTTTTATGAGCGCCAACAACCCTACGAAGTTTCTTTAAAAGCAGCATTCACTCATTTAAAAGGTTTAATGCAGTTTAATAAGAACAAAGAGGATATTGATGCCGCTATAGTTTATATGGATGAAGCGCTAAAGATTGACCCAAATTTTAATTTGGCAAGTCTAAGCAAGCAAGCTTTAGAATCCAGAAAACAAGCTCCTAAAACTGAAGAATAAATTTTTGTTCAACTAAAATAAAAAAAGAGGCTATACAGCCTCTTTTTTTATGCAACTTATTGATTGCTAAAGTTTAACATCTATTTTAAACTTTAAAAAAATACTTCTAGTATCTTTAGTTTCAACTAAAACTCATCTCATGAAACGAACTTTTACTCTTTTATCCCTACTAGTAGTTGCTTCACTAAGCGCTCAAAACGCCGAAACTGAAATCACTAATGTTAAAGAAGCGTGTTTAGACTATATAAACACTTTTTATAAGGCTGATACTACCTTAGCGTATAGAAGTGTCCATAAAAGTGTTCGTAAAACAGGGTTTTATTTTAAGGACGATGATATGGCTTATTCCAAGCAATTAGAAATGCCTTTTGACAAACTTGTTGATCTAGCAAAAAGATGGAATGCTGATGGAAGCAGAACTACTAAAAATTCCCCTAAAGAAGTAGTCATTTTTGAAGTTTCAGACAAAACGGCAAGCGCCAAAGTAACCGCTGTATGGGGAATAGATTATCTAAGTTTAATGAAAGAAAACGGAAAGTGGATGATTGTAAATGTATTATGGCAATCACCTCCTAAATTTTCAGTTTCCGAGACAAAATAGATTAGTACGCTGCTTTTAGCTTTTTTGTCAAAATACTATCTGATTCCTTTTTAATCGAAATAAGTTCGGTAACATTTTCGTTAGGTACCGCAATTGATAAAACGTAATGGGCAATTTTCCATGTGCCATTTACTTTTTGCAAGACTCCAGAACCTCTACAAAGTTTCATTTGTGTATCTAAAAGTTCATCAAACCAAGCAAAATGTTCAGTTTCGGCTAGGTAGATATTCCTTTCCACAGCGGTAAAGCTCCAAGCCCTTCCTTTATCAAAATGTGGCTTTGAATAATCCTTAAATTCTTGATTTTGCCAATTTTCGGTAGCGTCTGTGCCTAAAAACACCCCATCTTTAGTCATTTTATCAAAATAAGCCTCAAAATCTGCTTCAGCCGCTGCCTTATGCCACGAATCTAAAACATCATTTATTAGCTGTTTTTCGGATTCTTGTCCTAAAAGCAGCGTACTGCTCAAAAATAAGAGGATAAGGAAAAAGTTAACTTTCATCTAAAATTAATTTAGTGTCCAATTTATTACTGATAATGGTGTTAAATTGATTCCGAAACGCGTTTCTAGCAACCAACATTTGTTTTAAGGGCTCTTCTAATTCGGTTTTTTCTGCTAATCCTGCCTTTACCTTTAAAAGAAACGTGCGCAGTACTTTTTGTCTACTCTTAATTTGGGTCTTATCAAATTCTCCTGGATATTTTGATTCTCTTAATCCCTTTTCTTTCTCTAGTAGATCATCAATTGCCAACACCAAATCTTCATTGTTTTCAGCTCTATACATTAGATTAAAGCTATTTTGAAATTCTTGAAACTCTGGCCAAGCACTAAGTATTCCATTTGCTTCTGGGTTAATGGTTTGCGTTTTAGGCGTGTTTTGAAAGGAAACAAATTTGGCAGCCAAATCGTCAACAACTTCTGGTTTTACTTCCTTTTTACAACCAAAAATTACCGTAGCTAAAACAAAATAAATAAACAATTTTTGCATAAAACGAAAGTACAAATTTTAAGATAAGCTATCTTTATCACCCTATTCAATTAACTTCTTTTTAAATGCAAAAATCCATTTTAATTATTGGCGCTTGTGGTCAAATTGGCACAGAACTTACCATTGCACTCCGTGAGAAATATGGTGCCGAGTCAGTTATCGCTAGCGATATTAGAGAAGGTAGTGAGAGTCTCATGAGTTCTGGACCTTTCGAATTATTGGACGCTACCAACTACGAAGCCATTGAAGATGTGGTAATGCATTACGAGATTGAGGAAGTATATTTAATGGCAGCCATGTTAAGCGCTACGGCAGAGAAGTTTCCCATGCGAGCATGGAACTTAAACATGAATTCTTTGTTCAATGTCTTGAATTTGGCAAAAGAAAAAAAAGTAGCTAAGATTTTCTGGCCTTCAAGCATTGCTGTTTTTGGTCCAAATACGCCAAAAGACAATACCCCACAACATACATTAATGGAACCTAGCACTGTCTACGGAATTAGCAAACAATCTGGCGAGCGTTGGTGTGAGTATTACTTTAAAAAGTTTGGTGTTGATGTCCGCAGTGTGCGTTACCCAGGATTAATTAGTTGGAAAACATTACCTGGTGGCGGAACAACAGATTACGCAGTAGAGATCTATCATAAAGCCTTGGAAGAGAAAAATTATACTTGTTTCCTTACTAAAGGAACAAAACTTCCAATGATGTTTATGGATGATGCAATTAGAGCTACCATTTCAATTATGGATGCTGACGGAGATACTTTAAAAATAAGGTCATCTTATAATCTAGCTGCCATGAGTTTTGCTCCAGAAGAAATAGCTAAAAGTATTAAAGCTCATATTCCAGATTTTGAGATGAGTTATGAGCCAGATTTTAGACAGGCTATTGCCGATTCTTGGCCTAGCAGTGTTAATGATTCTAAAGCTACTGAAGATTGGGATTGGAAACCTGAATTTAACCTAGAAAAAACCACAAAAAAGATGTTGGAGAATTTGAAGGGTTAACTACTTCAAGCATCTATTTTAATTTTTTGAGATAGTTTAAAAAACAGCCATCCTAAAAAAATTCCGACTCCAATACCTGATAATACGTCCAAAGGAAAATGGACTCCAATGTAAATTCTACTATAACTTACTAATAGTGCCCATAGTACTAAAAAAAAAGTAAGCGATTTCATTTTCTTTTTAAAACACAGACCATAAAAAGTTGCCAATGCAAACGAATTGGCAGCATGAGCCGAAAAATACCCATATTTTCTCCCACAATAACGCTTTACTAACCTAAGTATGCCCTTTATTTCTTCATTGTAACATGGCCTTAATCTACCAACACCATTCTTAAAAAGTGTGGATAATTGTTCCGTTAAGAACAGCAATAACGCTACGCTAATCAGCAAGATAATTGTTCGCTTTAAGCCAAAGTAATTATAAGATGAAAAAATTATGAGTACGTATATAGGTATTGTAATAAGGCTGACCGTACGGGACAAATACAACCAAAAGTCGTCCCAAGAGCTATTACCCATACCATTTAAAAAGAGAAAAAGCTGTTCATCCAGTCTAATAAGTTCCTCTAACATAATTGTTGTTTAGGCATCTTGCCTTTTAGAAGCGAGCGGTTACACCAATTTGGTTAGGTAAAATATTTAGATTCCAGCTTAGCTTTTTAACTTGCTCATTATACTTTTTAGTATATCTACGATCAAGATACCTATCTATAGATTCCACTGTAAAAATGCTAATCGCAATGCCAAATGCAACATCCGAAAGCCAATGCTGTCCATCCCAGGTTCTAGAAATTCCTGGTATTAATCCAACAGTATATATTCCTGCTTTTACCCAAGGGTTTTTAAATTGCTTAGCTATAGCATAGGCATTGGTAAATGCTAGAATAGCATGCCCTGAAGGGAATGAGTGATAATTTCTGCTTGAATTAAACGGGTCAAAAGTATCTTTTCCTTTCCCACTAATAGGGCGAGCTCTTCCTACCAAAGATTTAGTGAATTGTTGTAATAATCCGGCCGAAGAAGCAGAAGCAAACAACAAAATTCCCGTACGTCTTAATTTTTCATTCTTTGTAAATAGCCCCGTTAAATAGACACCTCCAGTAAGCATATAATTATACTCTGGACTGCCAAATTCTGACCCATAACTACGGATAAATTGTGGTATCACTTTTTGTTGATTTCGTAAAAACTCTGAAGATTCCTCATCAAATAAATATAACAAACCTGTACCTGCGGCAGTAAATCCAAATGTTTCCCATTGTTCTCCTTTCCAATGCAATGGACGCGTATACGAATAGCCGACGCTTTTAAACACATTACCCACATCATATTTAAATAGGTTCCAAGTGGTTTGCTGGTCTTGATCCACCATGATTTTTCCTTGACCATATATTGTGAAAGAAATGAAAATGGAAAAGAGGGTCAAAAAAAACACTTTATTATATGAACAGCGATAAGCTAATCCATGAATTTTCTTTTTAGAAAAATTAATAATCATAATGGAATTCATTAAATAACTATAGGCTATCTTCTACTCCAAGCAAAAATAGTTAAATCATAACCTTTTAATGTGCCAAATTAATCCATTTGATTAAGCCGTAATCTAACAAGCAATCATGTATTGGTTATTGGGTCTAAAATTGCTTATGTAATCATTTAGATAAGCGATTACCGATTCATGAAATAGGAGCATAGAAAACCCATAATAACCAAAGATTGGAACTGGAATCCAGAATTTTATTTAGAGAAAACTATAAAAGAGATGTTAGAGAATTTAGGAAAATAATTAAGTTGCCTACATATTTTCAAAAATCTTTATACCTAATTGTATCAAAAAATACATCACACCTATTAAAAGAATTAGGTGAAAAACAATCACTCTTTCTAAGTATTCCTTTTCATTTTCAATTTTCATAATCTAATATTCTTATAGAACAATGGATAATTTAAAAACGAAAGTGTTGCGTTAAAATTGAGTAATTAGTAGAAGATTAACATTGTCGTAGGCATTTGCTTATTAAAGTTAAGATAATTCTTAATTGATTTTCAGGATGTTTTTTAGCAAAAGCTATCCTATATCGGACTTTCCTCCTGTTTTTTTAAGCAGTTTAATCTGATGAATCTCAATAGCTTTGTCAATGGGTTTTAGCATATCATACATATTAAGTGCAACCACACTTGCGCCATGCATAGCTTCTACCTCAACACCCGTTTTATAAAAGGTTTTTATAGTTACTTCTACTATAATTTCTAGTCCATTAATTTTATAATCAACAGCAGCATACTCAATGGGTAAAGGATGACAATCTGGTAATAACTCTGGCGTTTTCTTTACTCCTATAAAACCAGCAGCTTTACTCATTGCAAATACATCTCCTTTTGGGACCGTATTGTTCTTTATCGCATCAATAGTTTCTTGGGAACCTACTTGTACAATTGCCTGTGCTATTGCGGTGCGATGGGTATTTTGTTTTTGTGTTATATCAACCATAAAAACTACTAGGTATTAACTTTCCATTGGTAGGAATCATCCTCGAAAAGCTCTTTGCCAAATACAGGGACGTCTTTTTTTATTTCTTCAACAACATGGTGCAAGGCATTAAATACTTCTTTTCTATGTGGAGAAGAAACAAATACAAAAAGGCAAATTTCTCCTACCTCTACTTTACCTAAACTATGATAAATATGCATACAAGTAAGGTCAAACTTTTTAAAAGTGGCTTCTCTAATTTCATGAAATTTTAGATTCGCCATTTCCTCATAAGCAGTGTATTCTATGGCACCAACTTTTTTATCGTTAATTACATCTGCGCGAACTTGCCCTAAAAAAATATCATGAGCACCAATAGTGGTTTTTGATTGGTGTTTTTTTATAGAATTTGCAATAAACTCTGGAGTAATAGCTCCATCTACAAACACATTTTTTAACTTCTTATCCATCTATTTAATCTGTGATTTAAAGGTAGTGAAGAATTTAAAGATTACCTGTCCTTTGTTCTATAAACAAATTTATGCCCGCTCCAATCTGCATCTATTGCAGCTACTTTTGTATCTACCAAGCCAGACCTAAGACCAAAGTCCATCACTTTAAACTTATCTATTTCTGTGGGTATTTTAGAGCTCTTTTTGGGCCAGCTTACCCAAAGAATTCCCGTTTTCTTAAGATTCTTCTTTGCTGTGGCAAAGTTAGTTTCTAGTTCTTTCTCCGTAGTACAGAAAATATGTGCAAAGTCTATTGGGATCTTTTCTTCGCTATGCACAATTTGGACATCTTTAGGGAAAGAGAAAAAGAATTCAATATATTTTTTTGGTGAGTTTAATACTTTAATTACATATCCTTCTTTAATTCCCAACTTCTTGTCTAAGGGTCTTCCTGAATATCCATGAGTCTCCATAACACATATTTATGCTATTCCAATAGAATCGCTTTCTATCAAAAATACTATTTTTAATGGCTATAAAATTGGCCCCGTAGTTCAATGGATAGAATAGAAGTTTCCTAAACTTTAGATGCAAGTTCGATTCTTGCCGGGGCTACTTTTTAACATTTAAAGGAATCTTTAAAATGTTTAAATATATTGATTTTCAATGTTTTACATTTTTTTTGATTTTAAATGATATCATTTAAAACCATACATTTGAGTTCACAAATCGTCAACATTTTTAACCAAATGTTTTCGTTTCTTAAAGATACTGGTTTTAAAGCTGTTAAATAAAATCTTATCTGGTGATTTGACTTTCGTCTAAACTAAGTTTAACTTAAAGATGAACGTCATGCGAACTTCTTCAACGTTTTCTATCCTATTCTGGATATATGCAAAAAGGATTAAGAATAATCAAGCACCTCTGTATGCCAGAATAACGGTAGATAGAAAAAAACTTAATATCAGTCTCAAAAGAAGGGTTGATACTAGATATTGGAACCCAAAAACTCAAAGGATAAGGGGAACTAGCGAAAAAGCTAGAACTATCAATCAATATCTTGATGAAGTACATTCTAAACTATTTCAATGTTATCAGGAGCTACGAGCTGACGATAAGCGAATTACTCCTCAGAAGATAAAAACAAAGTACGTTGGAGATGAAAAGATTGAGCGTTATACTCTAAAAAATATTATTGAGTATCATAATGCCAATATGTTCAGCAAACTTCATTACAATACTTCTAGGTTATACCTCACAAGTCAAAGATATATTCTACTCTTTATAAAAAAGAAACACAGGGTGGAAGACATGGAGCTTGCTGACCTTGATTATAAATTCATTCTTGATTTTGAAACCTTTCTTCGAAAACATAAACCAAGAAACTATCAAAAGAAAATTGGAAATAATGCAGTGATGAAACACATTCAAAGACTGCGCCGAATGGTTACTCTTGCCTATCAATTAGAATGGATTGATAGAGACCCGTTTCACAAATTCAAACAAAAGCTACTGCCAACACAAAGAGGTTTCCTTACCTCAGAAGAGTTGGACGGTATAGAGAAAATGAATATAAAATCTATGCGCTTGCGAACGGTTAGAGATTTGTTTGTTTTTAGTTGCTATACAGGCATAAGTTATATTGATTTAACGTTGTTGACTAACCAAAGTTTGGTTCTCGGTATGGACAAAACCACTTGGATAGTTACACAAAGGCAAAAAACTAGAAATTCGGTCAAGATACCTTTACTTGCCAAAGCATTGACCATAATTGAACAGTACAAATACGATAAGCGTTCAATGATAAATGGCACATTGTTCCCAATGATATCCAATCAAAAAATGAACTTGTATTTAAAAGAAATAGCAGTGCTTGCCAAAATCGAGAAAAACTTAACTTTTCATATGGCTAGACATACATTTGCGACTACAGTAACTCTCACCAATGGTGTCCCTATTGAAACCATTTCGAAAATGTTAGGACATTCTAAATTAACTACAACACAGATATATGCTAAAGTTCTTGAGAAAAAAGTATGTGATGATATGCAAATCCTAAGAGAGAAATTAGAAAAAAATGTCAGAGTAGTCGTCTAAGTTTAGTTTAGAAAAGTTTTCTAAAATACTTTCATTACACAATTTCAAATCAAAATTTTAAGAGCAGTGACATATGAATAGTAGTAAATTTAACCTTCGAACTTATCAGATAACACTAAACATGTTGTTATTTGTACAGTGATATTATAACTTTTCGGCAATTAAGAAAGTAATCGGCAATGCCGTTTTTAGAATATATTGCCGCTTTTTATTAAACGATAAAAAAACGGCAATTAAGAAAGTAATCGGCAATGCCGTTTTACTCAATCCACACATACTTGGTGCCTTCTTTTTTAGCATATTTATTACTAACTAATGCCACCAAATGATTCCTTGCCTGTCTTTCTTTCAAGCCGGAAATCTTCGCATACTGTTTGGTGGTAAGTGATTTGTGTTCACGTAAAACATCAACTCCGAGCAGTTCAGTATCTGGTAGGGTTTCATTTACTGGACTAACCAATCTAAAGAGAGTTGCTTTCAAGCTATCATTTTCCATCACAAACCTTGGTTTAGGTAAACCAAAGGTTTCTACTTTTCCCAACTCTTCCATACCAAAACCTCTTTCTTCAACCAACCCCATCTCAAAAAAGATATGGGCGATTTTAGCATTTCTACTAAACGATGGTGCGGTAAAACTATTGAGTTGCTCAATAGTACATAATGGTCTGCCTGGGCTGGATACTACTACTTTTTCATCATCAATATCCACCATTATTCGTCCACCATCAATTCTGTAATCCCTATGAACCATGGCATTCATAATTACCTCGTAAAGAGCAGAATACGATGCTTCTACTTTTTCTGTACGATTAAAAGATGTTCGCGACGAAAAGCCCTTAGGAAAAACAAAGCCTAAATACTGTTCTATTTTTCCTGGAAGGAGAACTAAAGGCCCTTTAAAATCTTCAATCTTTGGATCTTCTGATTCCGACCAAACTGTAAACTTGATTCTAGCCTGTGGGAAATGTTGCTCTGGCTTTTGACCTAAAAGCAATAAACCTAATCCTGTTGGACGAGCTGTTTGACTTTCTTCATCTACTTTGATTAACTTCATTCGGCTGAGATAACCTTTCCAGGCATCAGTACCGATTTTGTAAGAAAGCCCCATTTTATCAATCATAGTACGTTGAGCTTCTTCTGAAAAATCATGTAATTGAAATTCTATTAACTCATTCTCTATGGGGTCAATAGCAGGTTGGATTTCCTTGGTTATTTCGTCTTCAGCACGTTTGGCAGCTTCCTTAAAAAATTGCTCATTTTCACTGGCAATAATCTCTTCGTACTTTTTGTCATAGAATCCCACTTCAATCTTTGCATTCATCAAAAGTTTAGATCCATTTGATGCCACTGTAGGGTCAGGATCATAATGACCTATATAAACTTTTTTAAGACGAGCATTGATGCAACGTTTATAGCAACCTTTTTTAGGTAAATTTCTCTTCACACAAGGTTCAAGGGTGGTGTACAACGTGAATCCGGATAAATCTTTCTCGGAATGTTTTCGCTCCAATAAAGTGAACTCACCATGATCACCAACACGTAATTCACCTCTATGAGCTTTGTCAAAGTAAGCTCCATTTTTATCTACTAAAACGGCTCCAACCTTGGGGTCTGCTCTATCTATATGTTCTCCTCTACTCTTTCTCATTTCTTCAATAGAGAGCTGCATATATTCTTCATGAGAATATTTTTGGCCTACAGTAAATCCTTTTGTCATTTTCTAGGTTCTTTTTTCAATGCTGAACTGCAAGTTGTTAATTATGCTACCACAAACAACAAATTTAACATATCTGGTCCGTTTCAAGATAAAATACTCTAATCACTTTAAGCGGTTTATAAAAAGACTCGTTTGAAAAGACAATGTTACTTTAACACCAATATAAATTACCCTTGGTTATCCAGAAATGACTTCTACACCCAATTGTTCTCCTAATTGATGGAAATATTGAAACTTTCCCCAACTTTATCTTATAATACCATTTAGGACTTGTTGATGGAATTGTGTTCAACTGTATGTATGCTTTACAACCGCAAGGACAAATAAAACATATTGCCCAATCGCCTATAATATAAATGGTATCCAAAGTCAATGTTTGAGGTCTCTCCTCAAGACAGATTATTTTGAATTTCCTTGGAAAAAGAAATTCCCATAGTTTCTTAAATAGCTTTCGCATAATTAGTGAATGTCGGAATGTTCAACAATGGCGATATATCCCCCCTCCCAATGTATTTATCCAAATAAATATCATTATCATGCTCAGAATGCTCATTCATTAAATAATAATCGGTCAAACTAAACCGTATAATGTCATAAAGAGACAGTTCCTCTGTTTTTATAGGATGAATTCTAGATAAAAATTCATTTACAGCCAAGCTAGAAGCAAGCATGTTGATACTAATCACTGCAGGTGCCTCAACATTGATATCTGTTATATAGCCAGAATCTTTTTGTTTTTCATATTCTTCCAAATCAGTCCTAAGCATATTTGCAGCTCTTAAATCTTCAGAAGTATAGACTCCTCTAGTCAGTAATGAGGATGCGCCAGGTTGTAAATAATGGATGCTACCACAAATTTGATCAATGCCCCCTTCTTTATCACTGATGACTTTAACACCAACATCAATATATGGAATAATGTAGAAGCTGGCGATGCTATTCAGCAAGTGCCTACCGTCAACACTATCCATACATCCAAAAAGAAAATCACATGAAGAAAGATCGTGAATCACAGAGACGTCATCGTATAAGTTATTTGCATATGCCACCACCTCTGTGGAGAAACCCATTTGGTCAATAGCATGTTTAGCAACGTCCACTTTTAAGGTACTTTCAACAGCATCCACTTCTTTTGAATTTATAATTCTATTGAGGTTTTTAGATTCAATAACGTCTGGATCGACAAGGATTAGTTTTCCTGCCCCTAACCTTGATAACTGTTCTATTACAGGACTTCCAGTACCTGAACAACCAACAACTCCAATCGTCATATTCTTAAGTAGCATCTGCGTTCCTTTCCCAAGTGTTTGCCTGTTTCTTAGGTTTAAACTATCGTCGAATGATTGTTTTTTCTTTTGAGATATTTTAATGGTATGATTTACGATTGTAATTTTATCCATTTCCTCAAATTCCAATTCAGGCGTGATAACTCGCCCGATTAAATTACCGCTAGGCAACAAAATAAGACTGCCATGAAAATCTTCATTGTCAAACCATCCATAGATACTATCGAACAGTTCTAAATCGGAGTTGTCATCCAATTCGGAGAATTGTTCGTATCCGCCCGGATGGCTGTGTACCTTAAATAGAGCAAAGTTTTTGGCAACCATTTCTGGAAGCCTATCAATAATAAGATGCGTAGGCCATTTTATAAAATCAAACTCCCTCTCGCAAAGGTTATGAGGAATATGAATCAGGTCATGTACCAAAAACGTATTGCCGTTATTGGCCCTGCCACAGATAGCTATTGAGACTGATTCTTTTCCGTCGCCTGGAAAAAGATGTTTTGTTAAAGAATCGTAATGTTTTTTGGCAATTTTGAAATGTTTCATCATCTGATTTTAAATTCTCTGTTCATCCAATACTCAACAAGCAACAAGTGGGTTTCCAAATTGTCTAAGCCAGGCCTCCAAGGGTTTTGTGAGGTCCGGTGCCTTGACCATCTTTGGAATACCTTACCATCCAATGGCTGGTTGGCTAAGGCTCCGATAGGTTTACTATCAACTCTAGCCAAGGGAGGAAAAAAATAGGCCATATCGATTTGGGAGCTGGGGTAACCGCTATCAATCCTTAGGGCAAGTCTAACCTTTGACAAATTATATCCTTTGGGGACTGGATAGTCATTAAAAATTATCCATTGGTGACCGGAAGCCATAATAGTTTCCCATTCACCCGAATATTTAGAAAGGAAATCCATATCCTCTTCAGGTAATAAAAACTCCCGCCTGTCCATTAGCCTTCCGTTTGATCAAGTGGTAGGGTCATAAATCTTTCCACTCCCCGTTCAGTAAAGTCTACCTTTTCATCATAATCTATCTTTGATACAGATCCCTTACATCGTTGGTTCAATTGGAACCTAGTATAAGGTTCTTTTCCAGCTAGGATAAGAATCTCCTTCCCTGTAAGACACTCCTTGTCCGTAACATATTTTAGACGGTCTACTCTAATACTATACCGTCTTTTTTTGGGTATCGGCTTTTTCATTTTAACAAATTCTTCAATATCAATTATTTCAGTCATAACGTTTGAATTTTGTGTTTACAAGTAGTACGAAGGGTAATGACAAAACCTAATTTTTTAATGTATTTTGTGGAACGTGAACTAAATCTGTCATCGGCGTTCGTACTACTAGTATATATTGAAATGAAACCACCAGCTCCGCTTAACATTTAAAATCAAGACTTATTGTTATGGTCGTAAAAACAGGGACTTCGGATTACGAATTATTAGAAATGATAGGAGACAGGGACGATCCTTTTTCAGAAGAAGCTTTTGGCGAGTTTCATAGGAGACACAAAGATTTTGTTTTTGGATCTTGCTATAACTTTTTTAAAAATAGGCCTCCTGATCAGGCAAAAGTGCAAGCTAGTGACCTGAGTCAGGACACCTTCTTTAAAGTACTAAAGAAATCGAAAGGTTTTAAACGTGAAATAGGAATAAGTGCCGATAAGATTGTGGTACATGTTAGGAGTTGGTTATATAAAATCATTCAAAATTCCTTTTATGACCAATATGTTAAACAGCCAAAAAGACGGATTAAGATTGTTTCCCTTGATAAAAATCAAAGAAGCAAGGCCGAAGAAAAATTATTTGATGATTCGAGTGAAAGTAATGAGCTTTCAGCTTCAAAATTGGAACTATACAGAACCATACAAAAAGCATTTTCAGAAATAAGAGTGTCTGAAAAACAAAAGGATATTTTGAAGGTCTACTTACAATCTGGGGTATTCGATGAAAGGGGTAACTGGAACTTACCGGAAACACGTATGATAGAGTTGGTCGAAAGGCACGGTATTGGAAGAAATGCAATTATTCAAAATAAAAACAGACTAATCAAAAAAATTCAATTACAACTAACAAACCTATAAGAACTATTTTAAAAATCGAAAAGACAACAATTATGGCAAGCAATAACGAGTCAAATAAATTTAGTGAGTCCTTTGAGAGGCAAGTTTATGATGCGCTTAAATTTTACGGATACAATCTCCCAGAATCTGATGAAGAGATTGAATCATATGTAGAAATGTTTGGTAATACTAAAATTGAACTTCCAGATTCTATTGATGACCCTAATCAAATTTATAAGAAGTTCTTAGAGGAAAATCAGGATGAAGGGGCCTATGGAGGTGATGACATTTCCGCAATAGCTGCACAGGCAGAAGAGGGTAAAGATCTTCCTGACCATATTAAGAATAAAATTGAGAACAGTATAAAATATGGGAAAAGAGTAAACCAATGTAAAAATGGAGATACCAAGTGAAGAAATTGATGAACTTGCGGAAAGAATAATTTCTAAATATTCCACTCAATACCCAATTGACCCCTATGAAATAGCGGAAAAATTAGGGATTGAGGTTATTGAGGGGAAATTCGGAAAATATTTTAGAGGTTTGATAAAGTATCTAAACTGTCGGTTTTATATTTTATTGAACTTCGACCTTTTAAAAAAGGCCCATTATGCATTGGCTAGATATACCTGTAGCCACGAATTGGGTCATTTCTTTTTAAAAAAGCATAGGAACAGGCTGAAACTTGGACAGTCAATAGCTTTTTCTGGGTCTAGCTTAAAATCTTTTGAAAAAAAGATTTTGGAGAGTGAAGCTCAACAATTCGCAGCTTCATTGTTAATGCCTAAAAATCATTTCAAAACAAGCTACATAGAATTTGGCAAACAAGGTTTTGAGGCCATCTTTGCGTTAAAATCATATTATAATGTTTCGGTTACTACTGCGCTTATACGTTTTGTTAGACTCGATTTAGAGCCTACAGTAAGTATTACTTGGACTGAACAAGGAATCTTAAATAAAGGTGTTTCCAATAGCTTTGCTTCAATCATTGGCAACAATGGATTGTCCATCAAACTGAACTTACAAAGACCGTTATTAGAGGAGAAGATCAAAGTTGATAAACTTACCAAAATTGAATATCACCAATCAATTACCCCACTATCCTCTTGGTCATATAATTTGCCTAAAGAATTTGCAAACGAATTTTTTGTGATTGAGGAAACAATGTATACTAAATATTACAACATTACCCTCTTAAGGATTATAACATAATTTTCTGCAGTACATCAGGAGATTCGCATTTGACTTTTTTTAGTTTATGAGACACCCAAATCCTTTAGATTAGCTTCTAAATAAAACCAAATAAAAAATCATTTTAATGATGTTGAAAAGAGGGGGTCCGG
>CANMOV010000001.1 GCA_947499565.1 uncultured Croceitalea sp. | reverse complement strand
ATTACCTTGATTATGGATAATGGTACTCAAGGAGATGGTAGTGCAGATTGGACTATTCAGTTTGATAACATTAGGCTGTGTGACAATGGAGGCTCTGGCGGCGGCGGAGTTACCGCTTTATCTTCGTTACCAGCAGATTTTGAAAGTGGAGAAGAATTTAGTGCTGTTTTTGAACCTGCAAGTGTTAATGGGTCAATCACTGCAAATACTGTATCAGGTGGAATTAATACATCTGCTAATGTCTACACTTTTAATAAACCTGCAGGGACAGAGTTTTATGGAGGTATGGAAAATGTTTTTGCTTCACCTTTAGATATGACAACAACAAGAACATTTAAAGTAAAGGTCTATTCTACAAAACCAAATGTAGTATTTCAGTTTGAGTTGCAGAGAAGACCAACAGATGCAGGTATTCCAAATTATAGTTTACAACAAACCGTTACTAATGCAAATGAATGGGTAGAGTTAACCTTTGATTTTGGGGCTGTGGTTCCAGCTAGTTTTGATCCAAGTATTTATAACGGCATTGTTATAATACCAGATTTTAATCCAGCGAACAACCCCACTTCTTCATCGGAAACTTATTATATCGATGATATAATTCTGGAATAAAAAGTGCAATGAATAAATAGTAAAGGCTAGTTTGAAATAAAATTCAACTAGCCTTTTTCAACCATTACAACCATCAAAATCAATTAATGTTAGATAAAGACATCTACATAGGTAACTCAAAACTAAAATCTACAGAGAAAGAGATTAATGGCGAGATAGTTCAGTTTGAAAATGAGAGCTACTATAAGATTTCAAACTATGACGCTATGCCTCCATTTTTTATGAGCATCGTAAGTCATTCCAATCATTGGATGTTTATATCTAGTAATGGTGCTCTTACCGCAGGTAGACAAAATTCTGAATCATCTTTATTTCCTTATTATACTGATGATAAAATAACGGAGACAGCACATATTACTGGGAGTAAAACTATTCTTCAAGTGCAATCGGGAGATAAGATTTATTTATGGGAGCCTTTCTCAAATGATTATACAGGTTTATATAAAATTTATAGAAACTTATATAAAAACAATTATGGTAACAAGGTTGTCTTTGAGGAAATAAACGAAGATTTAGGGCTAACTTATAGATATCAATGGAATTCGAGTGATGCTTATGGATTTGTAAAAAAATCTACACTGATTAACAACACTAATAATGCCAGCGAAGTTACACTCCTAGACGGTATACAGAATATTATGCCATATGGAGTAAACTCTGCACTCCAAAATGCTAGTAGTAACCTCGTAGATGCGTATAAGAAAAGTGAACTTGAAGCGGATATTGGTTTAGGGATTTATGCGTTAAGTGCAATTATTGTAGATAGGGCAGAACCAAGCGAAGCTTTAAAGGCAACTACTGTATGGTCTACAGGACTTCAAAATTGCAACTATTTAGTTTCCTCCTCGCAATTGGATGCTTTTAGAAATGGCAAAAACCTCAAACAAGAAATAAATGTAAAAGCAAAAAAGGGGGCATACTTCCTTAACGCAGATCTGGCTTTAAAACCTAGTACATCTAAAAGTTGGATGACGGTTGCAGAAGTAAACCAATCTATTGGGGATATCGCTGTTATTTCAGAAAAAATTAAAAAAGAAAAGAACCTTTTTAATTTGATTGAACAAGATATAGAATTAGGTTCAAAACAACTGGTTCAATTAAATGCTGCTTCGGATGCATTACAGTTTACTGCTGATAAGCTTAGAAATACAAGGCATTTTTCCAATACGCTTTTTAATATTATGCGGGGAGGAACTTTTGATGATAATTACAAAATTGAACACTTAGATTTTGTAAAATATTTACAAGGAGCAAACAAGAATTTATATAAGCAAAAAGAAGCAGTAATAAATAAACTTGCTTCGGAGTTTACACTAAAAGACTTAAGAGAATTAGCAGAAAATGATAGTGATGCTGATTTTAAGCGATTGGCTTATGAATACATGCCCTTAAAGTTTAGCAGAAGACATGGAGACCCTAGTAGGCCATGGAACAAATTTTCTATTAATACTGTTGCGGAAGACGGTTCTAAAATTTTGGACTATGAAGGTAATTGGCGAGACATATTTCAAAACTGGGAAGCATTAGCACATTCTTATCCTGCATTTGTGGATAGTATGATTCATAAATTTCTAAACGCTTCTACATTTGATGGATATAACCCATATAGAGTAACAAAAGATGGTTTTGATTGGGAAGCAATAGAGCCTGATGACCCTTGGTCTTATATTGGGTATTGGGGAGATCATCAAATCATCTACCTTTTAAAATTCTTGGAGTTTATAGAGAATTATTACCCAGGGAAACTAGGCAGTTATTTTAACGAGCGCATTTTTGTGTATGCTAATGTTCCCTATAAAATTAAAGATTATAAAGCTACACTTAAAAACCCTAAGGATACAATTGTCTTTGATGAGGAGCTAGATTTAAAAATTAGGGAAGAAAGATCAGTATTAGGGGCGGATGGTGCTTTATTAAAGAGTATTGACAATTCTATCTACAGAGTAAATCTACTAGAAAAGTTATTAGCAACAGTACTTGCCAAGGTTTCTAACTTTATTCCTGAAGGAGGTATTTGGATGAATACCCAAAGACCAGAATGGAATGATGCCAATAATGCATTGGTCGGGAATGGAGTTTCGATGGTTACGCTAAATTATTTAAGAAGATTTTTAACCTTTTTTGAAAAAGTTGTAGAAGAACTTTCTGAAGAAAAATTTAAAATATCTAAAGAACTGATTACCTTTTTTAATGAGGTACGAACAAATCTAAGTCAAAATAGTTCTATTCTTTCCAGCACAATTTCAAATACTGAAAGAAAATTGGTAATGGATGGTTTGGGTACAGCGGGAAGTAACTATAGGGATAAGATTTATAACACTGGCTTTAGTAATCAATTAAAATCTCTAACTAAGGATGATGTGCTGCAGTTTGTCCAGATTACCTTAAAATACCTTGAGCAAAGTATTGATGCAAACAAGCGTTCCGATAATTTATACCATTCTTATAATTTAATGACCGTTGAAAATGATACTGAAGTATCTGTTTCTTACTTGTCGGAAATGTTGGAAGGCCAAGTGGCGGCTTTAAGTTCGGGTTATATTTCAAGTGAAGATTCTTTAGCGCTATTAGATGGATTAAAAAGTAGTGCACTTTTTAGGGATGACCAATACAGCTATTTGCTTTATCCTAATAAGGAACTTTCAAGATTTGTTGACAAGAATACTATTCCTGCTAAAAAGATAGAACAATCTGCCTTGGTGCAACAGCTTTTAAAAGAAGATAATATTGATATTATCACTAAAGATATTAACGGCGCTTATCACTTTAATGGTTCTTTTAATAATGCTGATAGTTTAAAAAGGGCCTTATCTAATTTATCTCCAGATAAATATGGAAAACTCGTCAAAGAAGATGAGCCATTTTTACTTTCTGTTTTTGAAGAAATATTTGACCACAAATCTTTTACGGGTAGATCTGGGACTTTCTTTGGTTATGAAGGTTTAGGCTCTATCTATTGGCACATGGTTTCTAAACTGTTGCTTGCTGTCCAAGAAACTTGTTTAAGGGCTATTAATGAAGGTGTAAGTGAGGAAACAATAGGCAGATTACTAGAGCATTACTATGAAATTAATGAAGGTATTGGAGTTCATAAGTCTCCAGAATTGTATGGAGCATTTCCAACAGATCCTTATTCACATACTCCCACAGGTAAAGGTGCGCAGCAACCTGGGATGACAGGTCAGGTAAAAGAAGATATTCTAAGTAGGTTTGGAGAACTCGGTGTCTCAGTGGAGCAAGGCAAAGTAAAGTTTGAACCTCATTTATTGCGTAAAGATGAATTTCTTAAAAAGAATTCTGAATTCAAATTTTTAAGTGTAAATGGACAATTAGAGCAATTACTATTAAAGGAGGGTTCTTTAGGCTTTACATATTGTCAAGTACCTATACTATATAATTTAGGTGAGGTTATGAACATTACAGTTTATATGAATGATAAATCTAGAACGGTATTTGAAGGCTCAATGTTAGATAGTTCTACTTCAGCTAGTTTATTTGAAAGAAAAGGAGAAATCCAACGAATTGAAGTAACTATTATTAAATAGATGATAACAGTCTATGATTGTAGATAGAAAGAAAACTGCAAAAGATATTTTAGGCAATCCATATTATTTGGCCATTTCTTATGGCGGATATAGGGAGAAGTCCAGAGATATTCAACCTACAATTCAGCAACTTAAGGATGATATGAAAATCTTAAGTGCAATGGGTATCAAAATATTAAGAACCTATAATGTGCAGTTACAGCAGGTGCCAAATTTATTGATTGCAATTAGTCAGTTGAATGCTGAAAATCCATCTTTCGAGATGTATGTTATGTTAGGTGCTTGGATAGATTGTCATAATGCATGGTCAGGACATACACCAAATCATGAAATTGAAAGCGAACATAACGCAGGTGAGATAGATAGAGCTGTAGCATTGGCCAAACAGTATCCAGAGATTGTTAAGATTTTGGCTGTTGGAAATGAAGCAATGGTGCATTGGGCTACAAATTATTTTGTGCGCCCTAAGGTTATTTTAAAATGGGTTAATCATTTACAAACTTTAAAAAAAAATGGGGAGCTTCCAGAAGATTTATGGGTTACTAGCTCGGATGATTTTTCATCATGGGGTGGTGGTGATCCAATCTATCATACGGAAGATTTAATAAAATTAATTAATACAGTGGATTATGTGTCTATGCATACTTACCCCATGCATAACTCACATTATAACCCGGCTTTTTGGTTAGTACCTGATAATGAATGGAATTTTTCGAATAAGCAAAAGATTGAATCAGGAATGCAACGTGCTCTTGAATTTGCAGCCAAGCAATACGAAGGGGTTTCAAATTTTGTTAAAAGCTTAGGTGTAGATAAACCCGTACATATTGGAGAAACTGGTTGGGCAACAACTTCCAATGGTCCCTATGGTGCTGATGGGTCCAAGGCTGCTGATGAGTATAAGTCTGGAAAATATTACAGGCTTATAAGAGAGTGGAGTAATAAAGAAAAAGTCTCTTGTTTTTATTTTGAAGCTTTTGATGAACAGTGGAAAGATGCGGCGAATCCTTTAGGTTCCGAAAACCACTTTGGACTAATTAACCTCAAAGGAGAAGCCAAATACGCCATTTGGAATTTGGTAGATGAAGGCAATTTTAAAGGATTAACAAGGGATGGAATACCCATAACAAAAACATTCAAAGGACAAAGAGAAGATTTGCTGTTAGAGGCACTTCTTCCACCTTTAGCATAATGGGAGACTAAAAGTATAAACTATGAAAAATTATTTTTCAATAATAAGAATTTGTTTATCGGTATTTTTAATCGGTTCAATCGTTTCTTGTAATGAGGTTAAAAAGAGTAAGGTGAAAGAAGAAGTTTCAGAAAAAGAAGTTTCGGCTAAGGATATTTTAGGAAATCCGGAGTATCAAGCAATGTCTTATGGGGGATATCGATATGCTGATCATAGTATAGAACCGACAATGGAGGAACTCAAAGAAGACATGAAAATCCTTCATGCCATGGGAGTTAGAATGTTACGAACCTACAAGTTGCTTAAACCACAGGCAGCTAATTTAGTAAAGGTCATTAGTGACATGAAAAAAGAAGACCCAGGCTTTGAAATGTATGTGATGTTAGGGGCATGGGTAGATTGTAAAAATTCTTTTAATTCTGGCAACGGAGAACCAATTCATAACGAAGAGAACAAAGAAAATGCTGCTGAGATTGATAGAGCTGTTGCACTAGCAAACAAATACCCAGATATAGTAAAAGTGATAGCCGTTGGTAACGAGGCTATGGTAAAATGGGCGGCAAGTTATTATGTGGAACCATGGATTATCTTAAAATGGGTAAATCACCTCCAAGACTTAAAGAAAGAGGGGAAACTAGCTAAAGATTTGTGGATAACAAGTTCTGATAATTTTGCTTCTTGGGGAGGCGGTGGAGAGGAATATCATGTAGAAGACTTAAATAAGTTGATTAAAGCAGTTGATTTTATTTCTATGCATACCTATCCAATGCACGATACACATTACCAACCAGAATTTTGGTTAAACGGTGAAGGAATGGATGGTAAATCAGACATGGAGAAAATTGAAATTTCGATGTTAAGAGCTAAAGAATATGCCATAATGCAATATGGCAACGTGAAAAACTATATGGAAAGCATAGGTGTGAATAAACCAATACATATTGGTGAAACAGGGTGGGCAAGTTTTTCCTCGGGTCAATATGGCGCTGATGGTTCAAGAGCCTGCGATGAGTATAAAGAGGCATTGTATTACAAGCACATGCGAGACTGGACTAATGAAGCTGGTATGTCTTGTTTTTACTTTGAAGCATTTGATGAACCTTGGAAAGGGGGCGATGAGCCAGGTAATTCAGAAAAGCATTTTGGCTTGTTCAAAGTTGACGGAAAAGCAAAGTATACACTTTGGCCCATGGTTGACAAAGGTGCTTTTGAAGGGCTTACCCGAGGTGGTAAACCAATAACAAAAACCTTTGACGGAGATAGAGAAGCAATGATGAAAGAAGTACTAGTGTCACCACATAACTAATGAAAGACAGAAAAAAACATATAGGAATATTTGGAAAGAGAGAGGTTCAAAAAGGGGCCTATGCTATGCTTTGTTTAATGTTTTTATTAAGTATTAGTTGTATGCAAGAAGACAAAAAATTAGATATAGAAATTTTTCAAACTTCTGCTAGCGGCGATAAATTAAGTAAGGTTGAGCCAATTTCTTTTAATAAAAATGCTGTTAAAATAAAGCTGTTGCCAGAAGAGAAACTTCAAACCATTACAGGTTTTGGTGGTGCATTTACAGAGTCTTCGGCGTATTTGTTGAATAAGTTGAGCAAAGAAAATCGAAAAAAAATTATTGATGCCTATTTTAGTAAGGAAGGCGCACACTATTCTTTAACAAGATCACATATGAACTCTTGTGATTTTTCAGTAAGCAATTATTCCTATACCCCTGTAGAAGGCGATAAAGATTTAGAGCATTTTACCATTGAAGAAGATAGGGATGATTTAATTCCATTTATTAAGGAAGCTATGGCAGCTTCTACAGACGGATTTAAAATTTTTGGGTCACCATGGACAGCTGCTCCTTGGATGAAGGATAATAACAATTGGGTTGGAGGAAAATTACTTCCAGAATATTATGATACTTGGGCTTTGTTTTTTTCAAAATATGTAGATGCTTACAAAGCAGAAGGTATAGATATCTGGGGATTTACTGTTGAAAATGAACCCTTAGGTAATGGAAACAACTGGGAAAGTATGCACTATACACCAGATGAAATGACCAATTTTGTTGTGAATCACTTAGGGCCAAAACTGGAAGCAGATGGAAAAGGAGATTTGAAGATTTTGGGTTATGACCAGAATAGGGAACACTTAAAAGAATGGGTAGATTCTCAATTTAAAAATGAAGAAACATCAAAATATTTTGATGGAACAGCGATCCATTGGTATGCCAGTACTTATGATTATTTCCCGGAAGAATTACAAAATGCCCATAAAAAGGCACCTAATAAACTTTTAATTCAGTCAGAAGCATGCATAGATGCGCAAGTTCCCGTATGGAAAGATGATGCTTGGTATTGGAAAAAAGAAGCAACAGATTGGGGATTTACTTGGGCTCCAGAGAAAGACAAGCATTTGCATCCTAAATATGCACCCGTAAATCGTTATGCAAGGGATATTATAGGTTGTTTAAATAATTGGGTAGACGGTTGGGTAGATTGGAATATGGTTTTGGATACAAAGGGGGGACCTAACTGGTTTAAAAACTGGTGTATTGCTCCAGTAATTGTGGACCCTGATAAAGATGAGGTGTACTTTACACCACTTTATCAGACAATGGCGCATTTTAGTAAATTTATTAGACCTGATGCCAAAGTTATAGCACTGGAAAAGTCTGACGATAAATTAATGGCAACTGCTGCTATTAATCCCGATGGTTCAACGGTAGTAGTCCTTTTTAATGAGTTTAAAACTCCCAAAAGCATAAACTTATCGCTAAATGAAAAGAATGTGGAGTTTTCAATAGACGCACAGGCCATTCAAACTATTATGATTCCTAAACTATAAGATATAACTATAGATTAACTAAAAATTAAAATTATGCCAAATGTAAAAACAGTCACATCGAATAGAGTTCCTCTCGGTCAAAAAGCAGCTTTTGGAGCTGGACATTTGGTTTTAAACTTATATCCAGGAGCCCTAGGTTTCTTTATGTTCTTCTTGCTAACAGCTTTTGGAATGGATCCATTTTTAGCTGGCCTTTTAGGCGGATTGCCTCGTTTTTTTGATGCAATTACCGATCCAATTATGGGCTTTATTTCGGATAATACAAGTTCAAAATATGGGCGAAGGAGGCCATACATTTTAGTAGGAGGTATTTTAAGTGCTTTTACATTTGTTTTGCTTTGGCAATTAGATGAAAACAATTCTTCAGATTATAATTTTTGGTACTTCTTAATTATGTCTATGGTATTTCTTATTGGAAACACCATGTTTGCAACACCTTTGGTTGGTTTGGGTTATGAAATGACTTCTGATTATAATGAGCGTACGCGTTTAATGGCATTCTCACAAACGGTTGGTTTATTGGCTTGGGTAATTGTACCTTGGTTTTGGGTGATTATTGCCGATCCGGATTTTTTTAGCAATCAGGCAGAAGGAGTAAGGACAATGGCAATGTACGTTGGAGTTGTCTGTTTATTGCTTGGATTATTGCCAGCTATTTTCTGTAGAGGTATAGATGCCTCTAATATGGGAGACAGAAAAAAGCTAACCTTTACTTCTATATTTAGCAATTTGAAGGATCTATTTATAAGTATAAAAGAAGCCGTAAAAAATAAGCCGTTTATGAAGTTATGCGGTGCTACTTTTTTAGTATTTAATGGCTACCAAATTGTGGCATCTTTTAGTTTTTTCATTTTCGTTTTTTACATTTTTAATGGAAGCTACGAGGCTACGTCCACATGGCCTGCTTGGTTTAGTTCGGTTGGAGCTTTGGTTTCAGCATTTTTAGTAATTCCAATTGTATCTAAAATGGCTACAAAATGGGGTAAAAAGAAGGCTTTCATTATTTCTACGGCCCTTTCTATAGTAGGATATGCTATGAAATGGTGGGCATTTACACCGGATAATATTTGGTTATCATTTGTTCCAATTCCATTAATGTCATTTGGTTTGGGAAGTCTATTTACATTGATGATGAGCATGACCGCGGATGTTTGTGATTTGGACGAGCTGGTTAATGGAATGCCCAGAAAAGAGGGTACTTTCGGGGCATTATATTGGTGGGTTGTAAAGTTAGGACAAGGCCTAGCTCTTGTTTTAGGTGGTCTAGTTTTAAAACTAATCGGATTTGATGGTAATGCAGCTACGCAGACAATGGATACTTTAACTAAACTAAGAATCGCCGATATCGTAATTCCAGTGGTTACAGCAGCTTTGGCTATATGGATTATGTGGAAATATAATCTTTCAGAAGAAAGGGCAAAAGATATTAAAAATCAACTGGAAGAAAGAAGAGGTGTGTTATAACAACATGATGTTGTTAAGTGAAAATTTACCTAACTAAAAAAATAAGATGATGTCAACTAAATTAATAATAGTAATAATAGGAGTTTTATTAATCTTAATTGGGCTGTTCGCTATTAAAAAAAGTAGTTCCAGTAAGCTTGGAGTATTCTTGGGAGTAATTGGTGTTTTAATGATGATTTATGGAAGTTATTCATCGGATTTGGTCAATTATAACAGTCAAATGGAACAAGTTTCTATAGGAAATAAAATAAAAATTAATGGACCAGTCAGTAAGGTTAAAGTGGTTTCGCCAATAGACAAAGACTCTGTAGATTGCCGTATTCTTACGATGGGTGTATACCCAGAATCCCATGAAAAGGACATTTGGGTTATTATTAGACCTACAGATGATAGGTATTACCCACAATCCGATCATACCAATACTTCCTACAAAAGAGATGGGGAATGGCAAGTTGTTACTCGTTTTGGGGGAGATATGGGTGAGGCATATGACTTAATTATTTACGAAGCAGATTCTGAAGCCTCTTCCTTTTTTAGTTCCACAATATTAAAGTGGAAGGAAGCAGATAACTATCCTGGGTTGCAATTAGAAGAAATGCCTGCAGGAGCAAAAGAGGTAGAACGCCTTGCTATTTATACAAGGAAAAACTGTAGAGGAGTTTTTTAGGATGTGACCTTTTATGACCATAAATCTAGTAAGGATTATCAATGTTTTAAGTTATTAAAAAGCCTATCGTGAATAAAAATAAAGTTGCATTAAGTCAAAAAATCGCCTTTGGAATAGGGATGCTAGCAAACCAAATGTTTCCCGCAGCGTTACAGATTTTCATGATGGTTTTGGTAAAAGGTTTAGGCTTTCCTCCTTTGTTATGGGGAATAATATTCTTTGCACCCAGAATTTTTGATGCTTTTACAGACCCAATTATGGGTTTTATTTCGGATAATACAAGATCCAAATGGGGTAGGAGAAGGCATTACGTTTTTGCTGGAGGCCTAATTATGGGTATCGCATTTATCGCTATGTGGCAATTATATCCCGAAAATGGATTGCTGTATAATTTCACCTATTTCATGGTGTTATCTTTTATTTTCTACCTAGGTCTAACCATATTTAGCGTGCCATATGTTGCTATGGGTTATGAAATGAGCGATGATTTTCATGAGCGAACAAGTATAATGGCTGTAGCACAGATGATAGGTCAGTGGGCCTGGGTTATCGTACCTTGGTTTTGGATTATTTTGTATGATCCAGAAATGTTTGAAAGTGTTCCGGCAGCAACTAGAAAATTATCCTATTATGTCGCAGCATTTTGTACAGTCTTAGCCTTAGTGCCAGCACTATTTATTAAGAGTGAATCTACTTTAGATAGAGTAGATTTTACGCCAATAAATAAAAATAATATTTCTAATAGTCTGAAGAAAATTTTAGTAAGCTTTAAGGAAGCTTTTCGTATTCCACAGTTTAAAATTTTGTGTACTGCTACCTTTTTAATTTACAATTCATTCATGACCATTTCTGCATTTTCATTTTTTATAATTGTTTCTTACATGTTTAACGGAGATGCGGGTGCTGCTGGGATATGGCCAACTTTGCATGGCAGTATTGGTGCTTTGGTAACCACATTTTTGGTAATACCTGTAATTGATGCTATCTCTAAAAAAATGGGTAAGAAAAAAACATTTATGTTATCGCAAGGAATTTCAATAATTGGATATATTTTATTTTGGTTCCTATTTATTCCGGGTAAACCGTATATGTTTTTAATTGCTTTACCTTTCTTTTCGTTTGGTATTGGTGGTTTGTTTACTTTGATGATGTCGATGACTGCAGACGTAATTGATTTAGATGAACTCAATACAGGGCAACGTAGAGAAGGAATTTTTGGCGCAATTTATTGGTGGATGGTTAAATTCGGATTTGCGATTGCCGGGCTTTTAAGTGGCTTGTTTATGGCTTGGGTAGGATACACTCCTGATGCTCCAACACAACCAGATGGCGCAATTACCGGGATGAGGTTATTTTATACTTTTTTTCCAATACTTGGAACTTTAGCTGCGATGCTTGTTATGCGCAGTTATGATGTAACAGAAGAAAAAGCAAATGAAATACGAAGACAACTCGAAGAAAATAAAAAAAAATAAAATAACTAATTAATAAAAAATGTCATATAGAAAAGGTCATCATTTTACCCTAGAAAAGCATAGTTATTCAAGTCATGCAGGAATTGATTTCAGTAAAGTTTCTGAAGATGAATTAAGGGAATTATGGTTAGAAACATTGCAAAATGGAATGCACGGACTTTGTTTTAGTATGTATGAAGATGGACAGAAACCTGGTGACGTGATTACAGAAGAACAGGTCTCTAGGCGTATTGAGATTATAAAACCTTATACCAAGTGGGTGCGATCCTTTTCGTGTATAGAAGGTAATGAACATATCCCACGTATTGCCAAACAACAAGGGTTAAAGACTATGGTTGGAGCTTGGTTGGGTGATGACCTAGAATTGAATGAAAAGGAAATAGCTGGTTTAATAACCTTAGCAAAAGAGGGCTGTGTAGATATTGCTGCTGTTGGTAATGAGGTTTTATATCGAAATGATTTAACAAAGGAGCAATTGTTGGGATATATCCATCGCGTTAAAGAAGCGCTGCCCAATACCCAGGTTGGTTATGTAGATGCGTATTATGAGTTTACCCAACATCCGGATATTGTAGATGCGACTGACGTGGTTTTGGCTAATTGCTACCCTTATTGGGAAGGTTGTCCAATGGAGTATTCTCTAAATCATATGCAACAAATGTTTGGGCAAGCTACGGATGCTGCAAGAGGAAAAAAAGTTATTATTACCGAAACTGGATGGCCTAGTGAAGGTAGTACTTTAAGGGGCTCTATTTCCAATGCTGTAAATGCCATGAAGTATTTTATTAATACACAAGCTTGGTCTGCAAAAGATGATATAGATATTCTATATTTTTCTTCCTTTGATGAATCTTGGAAAGTTGGAGCAGAAGGTGATGTTGGAGCCTTTTGGGGACTTTGGGATAAAAATGAAAAATTGAAGTTTTAGTTTGTACAAAACACAATTTTAAGTAGTTTTCTCTAATTATTTTGTGATTAGTAATTGCCAAATTTAAGATTCATTTAAATTTGCAACCATCTAATGAGTTTCCCTGTAGATTTTTCAATTGCACAGACATCAACAATGAGCGAGTTTTTTAAAGCAGAATTAAAAGACAAGTTTTTGCAATATGCTTCAGAAAGAGATGATTATTTTGAAGTACAACTACTGTATGACGAATTTTTAAGACCCAATTATAGTTTACAATTTGTAGAAAAACTTATTCTTGAAATTATTGACTATAATCCTCATTTACTTGATATAATGAGTGGCAATGGTTCAAAAATATTTATGCTTTCTGCAACAGCAAATAGCAAGGAGTTTGTCGAAGAGGGTGGATTCAAAGATATTTATATCGAAGAAGAAGAAAAATGGGATGCCTTTTTGTCGCAGCTCTCAAACTCTAGAAAACTTACAGCGGAAGAAAAAGTTAGCTTAGGTAAAACAGAAAAAATATCCTATAAGAGGGAAAGAAACCTGTTATATTTTTTAATAGCAGCAGTTTTTTTAAGTTTTCTTTTTACGTTATTTAGTATCATAAAAAATTTGTTTACCGACACTAATAAAATATCAAAAACTGAATTTGAGAAAAGACTGGATGAAATTCAACTTCAGAATTATCAAGAACAAGAAGAACTTAAACGCCAGATAGAGTTTTTAAAGGAAAAAATAGAGGATAAAGCTACTGTTAATGTAGAATAGTTTCTAATACTATTTTTAAAGGTATTCGTTTTGAATAAGATAGTACTAAAACTTATATTTAAGTCCAGTATTTAATTACTACTCTTTTCATGGAAAAGCTTCTTGAAGAAAAATATTTAACCAATCTAAAACAAAAAATTTTATCCTACACTAAAGTAGATGAGGAATGGCTTTCTCATGAAATGCAGTATTATAAAAAGATTAGGCTAAACAAAGGAGACAATTTGGTGTCCGAAGGGCAACTGGTAAATCATTTCTACTACGTAGCAAAAGGGTGTATTTTTTATTACAAGCTTGAAGATGGAGAAAAAAGAGTGTTAGAATTTTATACGGATGATGTTTTCTTTACGGATGTCCCAGCTTATGTAAAAGGTGCTCCTTCTAATTATAATTTAAGTGCGACAGAGGAAACAATTCTTTACGCCATAAAAAAATCTGATGCAGAAAGATCTTTCAATAAATCACATCAGCTAGAGCGTTTTGGCAGGTTGTCTATGCAGGAAGCTTTTATAAAATCTTTTAATCGAATAGAGCGTTTAAATAGTAGGAGTAACGAAGAACGGTATGTACGTTTACTCCAAAAAAGACCGGATTTATTCCAAAGGGTCCCACAATACTTAATTGCTTCCTATCTTGGGCTTACACCTGTAGGGCTTTCTAAGATTAGAAAACGTCTGGGGAAAGGGTAGTATTTTAATTTTTTATCTGCCTGCTCAGTGCTCTATTACTCCAATAAATAAAAACTCCAGCGGTTATAAACATGATAATTCCATATACGGCCGGAGTAACTGCATAGGCTGTATTTTGTAATAGAATAGTAGCGATACTAATTCCTAGTGTACCATTTTGAATACCTCCTTCGATAGCAATGGAAATGCGTTGTTTTAAAGATAAATGAAATAAATAGCCTAAAAGATAACCAACTCCCATGGTAAGAATATTTAGTGCTAATGAGACTAAGCCAGCTTGTTGTAGGTAGGAAAAAAGTAATGCTCTTTCTTTGACTATTATAGCGACTAGCACTAAAACAAAAAATATACCTGAAGCTTTTTTCACAGGTTTTTCCATTTTTAAGGCAAAGTGTGGCTTTTTAGCTTTAAGGAACATTCCTAATGCTACCGGAAGTATAACAATGACGAAGACTTGTAGTATAGTGGCTAATACATCAAGTTGAATTACTGTTCCTTCACCTAAAACATGCTGCAATCCAAGATTAATAATAAATGGGATAGATATTAATGTAATTAGACTGCTAATTGCGGTTAGAGAAACAGATAACGCTGTATCACCATTTGCTAAATGTGTAATTAAATTAGATGTAGGACCTCCTGGACAAGCAGCCATAATAATAACACCTATTGCAATCTCTGGGGATAAGGTAAAAGTATTAATTAAGGAAAAACCAATGATTGGGAGTAAAATTAATTGACAAATCAATCCAATTAAAATTGCTTTTGGACGAACAAAAACTTGAACAAAATCCTTAGGACTTAATGATAATCCCATGCCAAACATGATAATTATAAGGGATAAGGCAAGAATAGCATTTGAAATATTGTCCATAAAACTCAACTGATTATTTCTACAACAAATTTAAATATAGGCATAACTAAGTTTCAAAAGTTAAATATATAATTGTAAATCTTTTAAAGACAGGATTTTATTATACCAGTTTAATGAGATTGGCTTAAAATAATTTTAACTTCAAAGACTAATAATTTTAGAAAATACTGCTATGGCGAACCAATATGTTGATTTAGAAACGCTAAAGTTTTTATTATTTAAGGTGCAAGGTCTGCAAGAAGTCCTTAATCAATCTAAATACGCAGATTATGATAAGGATTCAATAGAGCTACTATTAAACTCAGTAAAAGAGTTTTCTGATAAAGAATTGTTTCCTTATTTCCGTGAGATGGACGAAAACCCCGCTCATTTTAAAGATGGGGAAATTGTAGTGCATCCACAAGTTAGAAAGTATATGAAAGCTGGAGGAGAGATGGGATTTATTTCAGGAGGATTCCCTTATGAAGATGGCGGCATGCAGCTGCCTTCAATGGTCGTTAATGCTTCAGCGTTTATTCAAGATGCAGCTAATAATCATTTGCCTGGTTATATTGGCCTTACCGTTGGTTCTGCAGAGTTAATTACGCATTTTGCAAATGAAGAATTAAATAAAACATATGTACCCAAGATGCTAGAAGGTAAATGGGGCGGCACTATGTGTTTAACGGAACCTCAGGCGGGTAGCTCCTTATCCGATATCATTACTTCTGCAACACCTGATGGTGACGCTTATAAAATTCACGGACAGAAAATATTTATTTCGGGAGGAGATTATGAAGGTGCTGAAAATATTGTTCATTTGGTTTTAGCCAGAATTAAAGGTGCTCCTGCAGGTACTAAAGGAATTTCGCTATTTGTTGTGCCTAAAAAACGACCTAGTACGGATGGGAGTCTTACCCCTAATGATGTACAAACAGTTGCGGATTTTGAAAAAATGGGACAGCGCGGATACTGCACGACGCACCTATTTTTTGGAGATAAACAGGATTGTAAAGGATGGTTAGTTGGAGAAGAAAATAAGGGGCTTAAATATATGTTCTTGATGATGAATGGAGCAAGAATAGCAGTTGGTAGAGGGGCAGCAGCAATTGCTACAGCAGCATATCAAGCTTCACTTAATTATGCTAACGAACGGGCGCAAGGCAGAAAACTAACGAGCACAGGAAAAAAAGATGCCAACGAGGAACAAACTTTAATTATTAATCACCCAGATGTAAGAAGAATGCTACTGTTGCAAAAAGCAGTAACAGAAGGTTCATTGAGTTTGGTGTTCTTAGCTGCAAAATATCATGATTTATCTCTTTCACATGCAGATACAAATGAAAGAGAGAAATATAATTTATTGCTTGAAATTATGACCCCAGTGGTAAAGACGTATCCATCTGAAATGGGGAGAGTAGCTGTTGATAATGGACTGCAGATTTTAGGAGGGTATGGATTCTGTTCTGATTATGTATTACAACAATATTTTAGAGATATACGTATTTCCGCATTATATGAAGGCACTACTGGAATACAATCTCAGGATTTGTTGGGTAGAAAAATCACTATGAATAATGGTAAGGCATTACAATTACTTTCGGAGGAAATCACAGATTCTATTAAGGCTAGTATGGCTTACAAAGAATTAGAGCCATATGCTAGAAAATTGGGAGCAAAACTTGAGCTAACGCAGGAAGTGCTCAAATCACTTATGGGATATGCTATGAAGGGAAATTACGAGCGTTTTCTGGCGGATGCTACTCCGTTTATGGAATTTTTTGGCAATATAGTTTTAGGTTGGGTGTGGTTAGATATTGCTAGAGAAGCTCAACATGCATTGGATAATGGAAGCGCTAAAAACAGTATGGATTTTTATCAAAACAAAATTCACACCATGCGTTTTTACTTTAAGTATGAGTTGCCAAAAACAAATGGATTGGCAGAAATATTAATGGATGAGCAAGCCTTAACAATAGGTGCAAACGAAAAGATTTTCATTTAATTAAAAGAACCAAAACGATAATGAGCATAAAACAAAAATTTGACCTCAGCGGCAAAGTAGCTATTGTAACGGGATCCAGTAAAGGTATTGGCCTTTCTATCGCTAGAGGCTTGGCAGAGAATGGTGCTAAAGTTGTTATTAGTAGTCGAAAGCAAGATGCGGTTGATACTATTGCTGAAGAATTTAATTCATCTGGTCTGGAAGCTATTGGAATTGCTTGCCATATTGGTGATGAAGAACAGCGAAAAGCATTAGTTACAAAAACTGTTGAGGAATATGGAAGAATTGACATTTTGGTTAATAATGCTGCCATTAATCCTTTTTATGGTCCTTTGGAAACTTCTGGAGAAGAAGTTTTTGATAAAATAATGAGTGTGAATGTAAAGGCACCCTGGTTGCTTTCCAACATGGTGCAGCCACATATGAAAGCAAATGAAAGTGGAAGTATTATAAATATTTCATCTGTTGAAGGCATTCACCCTGGATTTCGATTGGGGTTATATAGTATGACAAAATCAGCTTTGATTATGTTAACAAAAAATCAGGCCAAAGAATGGGGTAGATATGGAATTCGTTCCAATGTGGTTTGCCCAGGACTTATAAAAACAAAATTTAGTGAAAGCCTATGGTCTAATGAAAAACTCGTTGCGGGTTACAATCAAATGGTACCGCTACAGCGTATGGCAGAACCAGATGAGATGGCGGGACTTGTGATGCTTTTAGCTTCAGATGCAGGTTCTTATATGACCGGTGGTGTCTATGCCGCTGATGGTGGATATTTAATTTCAGGATAAAAGAGAATATGAATTTTGAGTACAGCGAAAAGTCAGTTGCGCTTCAGGAAAAATTAAAGCAGTTTATTGCGGATAATATTACTCCTGTTGAAAAGGAAGTTGAAGCATTTCATCTAAATCCAGAAAATGCATGGAAAAGATGGCCAGGTCTTGAAGTTTTAAAGCAGAAGGCAAAAAAGAATGGCTTATGGAATTTATTTCTTCCTAAGTCTTATGGTGATTTAAGCCCTGGACTAACCAATTTGGAATATGCTCCTTTAGCAGAAATTATGGGTCGTATTTTATGGTCTTCGGAAATATTTAATTGTAGCGCTCCAGATACAGGTAATATGGAAGTACTAGCAAAATATGGTACCCCCGAACAAAAAAAAGAGTGGTTACAACCTTTAATGAATGGTGCTATTCGTTCCGCTTTTTTAATGACAGAACCAGATGTTGCTTCTTCTGATGCTACTAATATTGAAACTTCAATTGTTGCTGATGGTGATGATTATGTTATTAATGGCACAAAATGGTGGTCATCTGGTACAATGGATCCAAATTGTAAGGTAGCCATTGTTATGGGAAAAACAGATTTTAATGCTCCCCGACATATACAACAAAGCATGATTTTGGTGCCGATGGACACTGCAGGACTAAAAATTGTGAGACCTCTTAAGGTTTTTGGTTATAACGATTCCCCAGAAGGGCATGCAGAAATAATTCTAGATAATGTTCGTGTCCCAAAACAGAATTTATTAGTTGGCGAAGGGCAGGGCTTCGCGATTGCTCAAGGACGACTAGGTCCAGGTAGAATACATCACTGCATGCGACTAATTGGAATGGCACAGCGTTCCCTAGAATTAATGTCTGAGCGTACAACAAAACGTACTCCTTTTGGAAGAACTTTGGATACTTATAGTAGCATTCGTCAGGATATCGCAAATTCTGCTTGTGAGATAGAGCAGACTCGTTTGCTAGTATTATCTGCTGCGGACAAAATGGACCGTTTAGGTAACAAAGAGGCTAAAGATTTAATTGCTATGATTAAAATTATCACACCTAACATGACCTTGCGTGTTGTTGATAGAGCCATACAAATTATGGGTGGTGCAGGAGTAGGCAGTGATACACCTTTGGCGCATTATTTTGCAGCAGCTAGGATGCTCCGCTTAGCAGATGGACCAGATGAAGTTCATATGAGTCAGTTAGGAAAGAACATTATTAAAAAATATGCCAAAGCATAACAATGTCAACAAATAAGCATACAAAACCGGTTCAAAAAGGTGAAGAGCTAGAGGAAACAAATTTGAAAAATTTCCTACTACAACATGGTCTGATAAAGGATTTACAAAGTGAATTGGAAATCGTTCAATTCTCTAATGGTTTTTCTAACCTTACCTATCTTTTAAACATAGAGGGTAAAGAATACGTTCTAAGGCGCCCCCCATTTGCTGCACCAAAACGTGGTCATGATATGGGCAGAGAATATAAAGTAATACATAACCTTAATACGGTTTTCGAAAAAACACCAAAGGCAATTGCATTCTCAGATGACAAAGACATCCTTGGGGCTCCTTTTTATATTATGAGTAAGGTTGCTGGGGAGATTTTAACTGCAAAGGAAGCAGGGAAAAGAAATGTTACTCCCAATGAGTTCAAAACAATCTCAAATACTTGGTTAGCTACTTTTGTAGCCTTTCATAATATAGATTATAAAGAGGCGGGGCTAAAAGATTTAGGAAGACCAGAAGGTTATGTAGAACGGCAAGTAACCAACTGGGGGAAACAATACTTAGCTGCGGCAACTGATGATGTGCCTGCTTCGGAAAAAGTAATGCAGTGGATGCAGGAGAATCAGCCTAAACAATATGACTATACAATTATTCATAACGACTTCAAATATGACAATGTGGTTTTTAAAGATGATTCATGGGAAGAAATTTCGGCAATTTTAGATTGGGAAATGTGTACGCTCGGAGACCCTTTAATGGATTTGGGAACTTCACTTGGTTACTGGACAACCCATTCAGACCCGGAATTCATGAAACAGGGTTTGCAGTCACCAACGGTAATGCTGGGTAATCCGTCGCGTTCGGAAATTGTTCAGCAATATGTGTTAAAAAGCGGACGAAATATAGACAACCTAATTTTTTATTACGCCTATGGCTTGTTTAAAATAGCGGTAATCGCACAGCAAATTTTTTATAGATATAAGCATGGGCATACGAATGACCCCAAATTTGCCTATTTAAATAAAGCGTCAGAGTTATGTTGTAACACAGCCTGGCAAGCTATTCAAAAGAAAAAAATTGATAATTTATTTTAAGACAGATGGAGAAGGAATCTTTCTTGGAAATTAATAAAGAACAATTTCAAAAATTTATGGAATTGCCAATGGACACTCCCGTGGTTATGTTGAATTTGTTAAAGTTTAAAGATAGCGTACCTGAAACTGGTTTAACAGGAGCGTTAGCCTATAAAGAATACATGAAAAAAGCTACTCCCTTTTTCGCCAAGGCAGGTGCTAAAGTTCTTTATATGGGAAAACCTCAAACTATACTAATTGGACCGGAGGATGAGGGCTTATGGGATAAGATTTTATTAGTAAAATATGATACTATAGCCGGTTTTCTAGGTATGGTAAAAGCAGTAGGTTATCCTTCACAGTTAAGAAGGCAAGCCTTAAAAGATTCAAGATTAATTCATTGTAATTGGATATAATATATGAACCTGGATAATAAAGTAGTAATCGTAACAGGCGCGGGTAGCGGAATTGGTGCTGCAACTGCAAAACTTTTTGGTAGACATAATGCTAAGGTCATTGTTTCAGATATTAATCTGGAAAATGCGCAAAAAGTAGTAGATGAGATTGCTGCCGATGGTGGAAGCGCCTCAGCAATTAAAACTGATGTTACTCAATTTGAGGAAGTAGCGTCATTAATAAAACAAACCGTAGCCAATCATAATAAATTAGATGTTATGGTAAATAATGCAGGAATTGCTGGTAAAAACCAATTAAGAACTGCGGAGCATACCCATGAAGATTGGCATAATGTTATCGCCGTTAATCAAACTGGAGTTTTCTACTGTATGAAGTTGGCACTTCAACAAATGAGGAAGCAAGGTCATGGAAATATAGTTAATGTGGCTTCCTTAGCGGGTTTAAAGGCTTCAGGAAATAACCTTTCCTATAGCGCAAGTAAATTTGCAGTTGTTGGGATGACGAAATCGGCAGCGTTGGAATATGGTAGAAAAAACATTCGTATCAATGCAGTCTGTCCTGGTTTTACAAATTCAGCTCTACTAGACCAGTTGCTTTCGGTTAGTCCAGATATGGGTGATAAATTAAAACGATTTATTCCTATGGGAAGATTCGGAGAAGCAGTAGAAATTGCAGAAGCAGTTTGCTGGTTGGCATCTGAGAACTCAAAATTTATTACTGGCCAAACGATAACCTTAGACGGTGGAACTTCATTATAATTTAATGAGCAATTTAATTTTAGATAGATAGAAGCTTCTAAACTTTGGTAGAAACCAGAAATACAGGCGAAAATGAAGAAATATGTAGAAATTTTTTCGAATAAAAAGAAATCATAGAACAGATACAAGATGAATAAACAACTATTATTTATAAAACGACCAATTGGAGCTGCTGATGCTTCTACATGGTCATTAGAAGAAAACCCTATTCCTGAAATTAAGGAAGGGCAGATTTTAGTAAAGCAACACTATATTTCATTAGATCCAGCAATGCGTGGTTGGATGAATGAGGGAAAATCATATATAGCTCCTATGGAAATTGGGTCGGTAATGCGGGCTGGTTCGGTAGGAGAGGTGGTAGCTACTAAAAATCCAAAATTTAAGATTGGTCAGTATGTCGCAGGGACTGGAGGTGTTCAACAGTATGCCGTCACAGATGGGAAAGGTTATTACCAAGTAGATCCACAGATAGCGCCTTTGCCCATGTATATTGGTACGCTTGGCATGCCAGGCATGACCGCTTATTTTGGAATTACCGAAGTTGCTAAAGTTAAAGAAGGTGAAACTGTTTTGGTTTCTGGTGCAGCCGGTGCAGTAGGGAGTATTGTGGGACAGGTTGCTAAGATAAAAGGATGTAAAGTAGTGGGAATAGCTGGTGGACCTGATAAATGCAAATATGTTGTAGAGGAGCTTGGTTTTGATGCTTGTATAGATTATAAAAACGAGAATGTAGCTTCACGATTTAAAGAAGAGTGCCCTAAAGGGATTGATATTTATTTTGATAATGTAGGAGGTGAGATACTGGAAATTGCATTAAGTAGGCTCCGAATGCACGCACGTATCGTGATATGTGGAGCTATTTCACAGTACAATAACAAAACAAAGATAAAGGGGCCTAGTAATTACTTATCATTATTAGTAAATAGAGCTAGTATGACAGGAATGGTTGTTTTTGATTATGCTGATAGATATGCAGAAGGCGCACAGATTTTAGGGGGATGGCTTGCAAAGGGAAAACTTAAAAGTAGAGAAGATGTATATGAGGGAATTGAAAATTTCCCAGAAACCTATAACAGACTATTTTCCGGGGAAAAAATGGGAAAATTGGTATTAAAGGTAATTGAAGATTAATGAAAGCAATTAGATGCAAAGCATATGGTCCACCAGCTTCTTTAGTAATAGAAGAAGTAGAAAATTTAAAACCAAATGCTAAGGAGGTTCTAGTAACGGTTAAGGCTTGTGGACTTAACTTTCCAGACACATTAATTATACAAGGCTTGTACCAAATTAAGCCAGAATTACCCTTTACACCAGGCAGTGATTTAGCGGGAATAGTAAAAGAAGTAGGGGATGGTGTAACGCATTTAAAAGCTGGAGATGAAGTTTTTGGTTTTGTAGCTCATGGCGCTTTGGCGGAAGAAGTTATTGTTCCATCAAATGCGTGTTTTTCCAAACCTCCGCAAATGGATTTTCCCATAGCAGCATCTTTTATGATGGCTTACGGAACTTCTTTTCATGCCTTAAAGGACCGGGCTAAACTTAAAGCAGGAGAAACGCTTTTGGTTTTAGGTGCTTCCGGTGGGGTAGGTTTGGCTGCTGTAGAACTGGGCAAATTACTCGGTGCTAGAGTTATTGCTGCAGCATCTAATGATGAAAAATTGGCACTATGTAAGTCCTACGGTGCCGATGAAATTATTAACTATAATTCACAAGATTTAAAGACAACACTAAAAGAAATAACTAATTGGAAAGGAGTAGATGTAGTCTATGATCCTGTAGGTGGAAATTATTCGGAAGCTGCATTAAGAGGGACAGCATGGAATGGTAGATTTCTTGTTGTAGGTTTTGCTGCGGGTAATATTCCTAAAATACCACTTAATCTACCCTTATTAAAAGGAGTTTCAATTGTGGGTGTTTTTTGGGGAGGATTTGCAATGAAAAATCCTAGTGAAAATATGCAGAATACCATGACGCTTATGAAGTGGTATGCCCAAGGAAAATTAAAGCCACATATTCATTCTATTTACGGTTTGGAAGAGACTTCTATGGCACTTGAGGAGATGATAAATAGAAAAGTAAAAGGGAAACTAGTGATAAAAGTAAATTAAAAGAATATGAGATTAAAGGATAAAATAGCAGTTGTTACAGGTGGCTCTAGAGGGATAGGACAATCGGTAGCCGAGCTTTTTAGTAAAGAAGGCGCAGTGGTAATAATTGTAGATTTACTTCCACAAGGACAAGAGGTTGTAGATGCAATACATAATGCTGGAGGAAAAGCAGAATTTCATGCTGTCTCGGTAACGGACAAAGAAGCTATAACAACACTTTTTCATAATCTAAATACCAAATACGGCAAGTTGGATATCTTAATCAACAATGCCGGCATTACTCGTGATAGAACACTTGAAAAAATGAGTGAGGACGAATGGGATGCAGTAGTGGAAGTAAATTTAAAGGGTGTATTTCTTTGTACACAAGCAGCAGTGCCTTACATGAAGGCAAATGGCTATGGCAGAATTGTTAGCGCTGCTTCCAATGTGGGTTTAAGAGGTAATTTTGGGCAAACTAATTATGCAGCCACCAAGGCAGGAGTTATTGCCATGTCTAAAACATGGACGGTTGAATTTGGAAAATATGGCATAACGGCGAATGCTATCGCTCCAGGATTTACGATGACCGATATGGTGGATAAAATACCAAAAGAACGTATTGAAGCAATTAAAGCTAGTATTCCTTTAAAAACTGCTGCGCAACCAATTGATATTGCTTATGGCTACTTATACTTAGCCTCAGATGAGGCAAGATTTGTTTCCGGCATATGTTTGACAATAGACGGAGGAACTTCAAGATAAAACCATGGAAAAATTAGTAGTAGCGGATTTTAGTACTTTTCGTGATTTAAAAGGTACAAAGCTTCCTTTAGGGGAGTGGCTAACAGTAACACAAGAAATGATAAATGATTTTGCAAAAGCAACACATGATTTTCAATGGTTACATGTAGACATTGATAAGATTAAAAAACACTCACCTTTTAAAAAACCGATTGCTCATGGCTTTATGTCCGTAGCATTGTTATCTAAAATGTTGATGGATTTAATCGAAATTAAGTCTTCTAAAATGGGCATAAATTATGGACTCAATAAAGTTCGTTTTCCCAGCCCTTTATTAGTGGATAGTAAAATTCGTCTTCATTCCGAAATTTTGGCTATTGAAGAATACAGTGAAAATGGCTTAAAAATTACTTGGAATTGCAGTGTTGAAATACAGGGACAAGATAAACCGGCGTGTGTAGCAGAGTTTCTAGGCTTAATGTTTGAGTAACATGTTAATTAAAAAAGGAAATTAAAGATGTCCATATATCAAAAAATGACTAAGATAGGTACCAAACTTATAGGTAGGGACAAGCTTTTTAAGTATGGTTTTAATCTTTCTCCAATGTATCGCAGAAGTACAGCTAAAATTAGCTCTGTTTCTAAGGATTTGTATAAAATTACAATCAAACTTCCAATTAGTTATAAGAATAAAAATTATGTAAATTCTATTTTTGGAGGAAGCATGTTTTCTGCTATTGACCCTATTCCAATGGTACAATTAATCAATATATTAGGAGATGATTATGTGGTGTGGGATAAATCGGCAGAGATTTTTTTTAAACGCCCTGCTCGTGAGAATCTTTTCGCAGATTTTGAATTTACTTCTGTAGAGGTGAATGATATAAAATCGCGTGTCGCTCAGCATAATGAAATTGAAATTATAAGAGTTACAAAACTTACAGATAAGAGTAGGGACAAAGTTTTTTGTGAGGTTCATAAAACAATATATATCGCAGACAAGAATTTTTACAAAGAAAAAAGAAAGAGACGAAAGCAATAAATCGCTACTAAAACTTGAATACCATGACTAGATTATTTGACCTTCTAGAGTATCAAATAAAAAATTATCCTCTTAATAATGCAGTAAATTATCAGGATGTATCAGGTAATTGGGTATCATATAGCTCATCCGAGATAAAGGATACTGCTATGCAGGCTGCTTCAGGGCTGTTGCAATTAGGACTTAAAAAAGGAGATAAAGTTGCTGTAGTATCTTATAAAAATAGACCAGAATGGCTCATTATGGATTTTGCAATTCAAATGGCGGGTTTAGTAAGTATCCCTTTGTATCCTACAATTAGTTCTAAAGAGTATGAGTATATCCTTAATGAAGCTGAGGTAAAAGTAGCATTTTGTGGCGGGGAGGATTTATTTGATAAACTTAAAGTTGCTCAGAAAAATACTAAAAGTCTAAAAGATATTTATTGCTTCAATGAAGAGGAGGGAAAACCATTTTGGAAAACCATTTTCAATACTGAAAAGTTGGAGACCATTGCGGAGATTAAAGCCGGTATTACAGGAGATGATTTAGCTACGATAATCTATACTTCTGGTACTACAGGTAACCCTAAGGGAGTAATGTTAAAGCATAGCAATATTATGCATATTGTTATAGAAACTTCTGATTTATTGGTAGCAAATGCTGGGGAGAAGGTTTTAAGTTTTTTGCCCTTATGCCATATTTACGAACGAACGGTGTCTTTTGCCTACTATTATAAGTGTGTTGCCATACATTTCACAGGAACAGATAACCTTAGTGGACCAGAAGGTGATTTAGCTACTGTAAAACCAGTGATGTTTACAACGGTGCCCAGATTGTTGGAAAAAGTATACGAAGCTATTTACAATAAAGGGCTTGCACTAGAAGGAATTAAGAGAAAATTATTCTTTTGGGCGCTAGCCCTTACTGACGATTTTGACATAGATAGGAAACTTTCTTTTGGGCAAAAATTGAAATGGAAAGCTGCAGATAAGCTAATTTTTAGTAAATGGAGAGCCGCACTTGGAGGGAATATTAGAATGATTGTTACCGGAGCAGCTCCATGTCCGGTAAAGATATTACGGGTTTTTTGTGCTTCTGGTATTAATGTAAGAGAAGCGTATGGGTTAACAGAAACCTCTCCAACTTTAACTGGTAATACCATGAAACCCAACGGAACACTTTTAGGAACTGTTGGTTATGCTATTGAAGGAGTGGAGTTGTTTATAGATAGCTCAGATGGTGATTATAAAGAAAATGAGGGTGAAATACTTGCACATGGACCAAATGTAATGGTTGGTTATTATAAAAAACCAGAGATTAATGCTAAAGTATTTAAGGAAATAGATGGAAAGACATGGTTTTGTACAGGAGATATAGGAAAACTAATAAAAGGACCAGGGGGCAGAGAGTTTCTTAAAATTACAGATAGGAAAAAGGAATTACTAAAAACATCTGGAGGAAAGTATGTTGCTCCGGCTCCAATTGAAAATAGAGTTAAGGAAGATTTCTTAGTTGAACAGATGATGATTGTTGGTGACAAACAAAAATTTGTTTCTGCTCTTATTGTTCCGGCAGAAGAAGCACTAAAAAATTGGTGTCTTCACAAAAAAATGAAATGGACTAGTTTGCCCGAGATGGTTAAAAAAAAGAAGGTCATTGCAAAATATGATAAAATAATTGCGAACTATAATTCGGAGTTTAGCCATATTGAGCAGGTGAAGAAAATAAGTTTGATTTCAACACCTTGGTTACCTATCCACGAAGATGGCTCTGATGCGGAACTAACACCTACTTTAAAATTAAAAAGAAGGGTGATACGTGAAAAATACAAAACTGAGATAGCTAATATCTATGCCGACTCATAGTAGCGAATAAGAAACTTGTTGGCAAATCTTTTCTAGACCAACAACAATACCGATGCTTAAAATTCCCTTAGCATGTTACTATATTCGTAAATAGTATTACACTTTCAAATAATGCGTTGTAGGAAGGCTACGTAATTTCTCCACAGCTTGTTCAGCCGTTATATCACGTTGTGGATTAGCAAACATCTCATAACCTACCATAAATTTTTTCACTGTAGCCGAGCGCAAAAGAGGAGGATAAAAAGACATATGAAAATGCCACTCTTCATAATTGTTACCATCGGTTGGTGCCTGATGTATACCCATGGAGTATGGGAAAGAGGTTTCAAACAAATTGTCGTAACTAATAGTAACCTGTTTAATTATTTTGGCAAAACTAGTTTTCTCTTGTTTGCTTAAGTTACCAATATGTTGTACATGTCTCTTAGGCGCAATCATTACCTCATAAGGCCATACAGCCCAATAGGGTATTAAAGCAATGAAATAATCATCTTCAAAAAGGATTCTTTCTTGCTTTTTTACTTCTTGTTCCAGATAAGTTCCTAATAGACTTTTATTATTTGTTTGCCAGTACTTCTTTTGATGAGCTGTTTTTTTTACTACTTCTTCGGGAATAGAACTTTGAGACCATATTTGACCATGTGGGTGTGGATTACTACATCCCATGGTTGCTCCTTTATTTTCAAAAATTTGTACATGGTTTATACCTTCTATCATACCTAAGGTTTTGTATTCCTTTTGCCATAGCGTAATTACATTTTCTATTGCTGCTGTTTCCATAAGCGGAAGTGTAAGCGAATGATCTGGAGAAAAACAAACTACTTTACAAAGACCACTTTCGCCTCTTGCCAGCAATAATCCATCTTCTATAGTTTCTAACGGTGTATCAGATAGTAACGCCGAAAAGTCATTAGTAAAGCTATATGTAGATTCGTATTTGGGATTGGTTACGCCGTTGGCTCTTGTATTACCAGGGCATAAGTAGCATGTTTCATCGTAGCTTGGTTGCCTCTCATGGTTTATTTTTTCCTGCTTGCCTTGCCAAGGTCTTTTGGTGCGGTGTGGCGATACTAATACCCATTCCCCTGTTAATATATTATATCTTTTATGTGGATGTTCATTTATATCTAGTTTCATTTGGAGTATTAGATTAGATGCGTTCCATTGCTTGGAACAGTTTGAAAATGGGTTAAGTCGATATTAAATTTATTTTTATAAGCTTTTGAAGCTTCTTGAATAAAATCTTCTATAGCATCTTTATGAATAAGATTTATAGTGCAACCTCCAAAGCCTCCACCCATCATTCTTGCTCCTAGAATATGAGGGTTATTTAACGAGAGTTTTACTAAAAAGTCTAGTTCTGGACAGCTTACTTCGTATTTTTTGCTTAAGCCTTCATGAGTTTGATACATTAACGCGCCAAATTCTTTTAGCTCATTTTTTTTTAAAAAGGCTACAGCTTTTAGAACCCTTTCAATCTCTTGTACAACATAAGAACATCTATTATAGACAACTTTTCTTAGCTCTTTTTTTGAAGATTGGACCATTTCTAATGTAATATTCCTAAAAGACTTCTCCACCTTATACTGTTTGGCTAGAAACTCTAAACCTTCTTCACATTCTTCTCGGCGAACATTATATTCCCCTGTAGAAAGATTGTGCGCTACATTAGTGTTTAATAAAAGAAGCCTGTAGGGTTCAATAGTCGTTTGTATATATTCAAATTCTAAAGAGCGGCAATCTAATAACATGGTATAATTTTTCTTTCCCATAACAGAAGCAAATTGATCCATGATACCACACTTTGTACCTACGTAATTATGTTCGGCATTTTGTCCAATTTTAATGAGTTGCCATTTATCTAAGCCCAGGTTAAAAAGTTCATTTAAGCCATATGCTAGTCCACATTCTAAGGCAGCCGAAGAACTTACTCCAGAACCTACAGGAACTTTACTTTCCATAGTGCAATCAAAACCTTTTAATCCAGGGGTTAATTTCTGTATTTCATTTATGACACCAATAACATAATTATGCCACCCTTCTGTACCTTGCCCCAACTCGCTTAAGTCTACAACTAGAATACTATCAAAGCCCTTACTCTGTATAGTACAACGTTTTTCATTTCCATTAGGCTTAAAGGTCAAATAAAGACATTTATCAATAGCTGCTGGTAATACAAAACCATCATTATAATCTATGTGTTCACCAATAAGATTTATCCTACCAGGGGAAGCAACTTTTATTGTAGTTTTCAATCGTATAAAATTTTCACAAAAGTAATATTCCTAGGATTACTATTTAATTTCTGATTAAAATCAAACAAATACCTTATACTTATTGAAGAATTATAAAATACAATTCAAAAGGGAAGATTTTCAATCATTAGTTGGTTTTGTATAGTTTTGGTTCTTTTATTCCCTTTTCCTCATAATAAGCTTTATTCATTTCGAAATGCATTTTTGTCATATTATTAAGATATTCTTCAATGGATTCAAGTCCGATAGATTTTCTCCTTTGATTAACATTTATGCTATCTTCTAATTCTTTGGGATACGCCTGTCCAATTGCGGTGTTGTAGGTAACTTGTGTTCCAAAGACTTGTTTTTTGCCAGTATTTATTCGCACACGGTCAACTAATAAACCATAATTACTTGGTTTTGCATTTTTATTATCCATAGCGATTTTCATCTTTTTTAAAACTTCTTTTTGAAAGTCCGGATTGTGGTCAGAATGCTGCACCATTAGCCAAAAATTCTGAGACCCTTCTTCTCCTACTAAGTCAAAACCCATAAATCCGTATTGGTCAAATAGTTGTTCAAGTCGTTTTTGATGTGTGGTAAAAACACTGTCTTTAAAAGCGTTCCACTGCTCTTTGGTCATTTGCTCATATTTACCCTGCGGTATATATGCTGCTATTTGGTCTACTTTAACCATTTTATTAAGCTCATTGGCTAAATCTTGATTAAATACTACTTTCTGTTCGAGTTTTTCTTTTTTGACTTGTTGGCATCCTAGTAGTAAAAATCCAACTAATGCCGTTTTTAAAAGTGCTTTCATTTTTTAATAGGTGTTTTTGGTATACTTAATTTAACTTAACAACAGCTTAGCTGAATAAACTTTTTATTTCTTTAAAAGATAGATAATAAAAAGTAATGATTAGTTTAAGGAAACCGCCCATTTTGTTCTAACATTCAATATCTCCATATCCTTTAATTGTTTGTCGACTTCTTCTTGCGATAATCCACTATCAAGCATCATTTTTACCATCTTTTCATCTCTGGTGTATTTTTGCCTCATAACACCTGTTGTTCCGATAATAGCTACCCACCCATTAGGCTTATCGTCTACCAAGAAAACAGAAGGAGGCTCAGATGGACTAGGCCCTTGTTGATAAATGGATTTAATTTGAGCAAATACGTGTCCATCTAATGTTGTAATAAATCCAGCATCGGTCCAATGTTGCATTTCAACTATATCCCTTGTTTTAGGGTGTTTAAAATTCAACACCCAACCAACCCTAATAGGATTGCCATTTTGAACATAATTGATAAGGTCTTGTCGTTTTCCCGAAATAGTTTTCCCTTTACTATCAGCCTCAAAAATCACCCTGTAATTGCTTTGGCTGAGTGCTGAAAGAGAACAAAGGAAAATCAAAAATGTAAATGTGCGCTTCATTGTTTTTTATTTCAAAATAGGAAGTCTTTAGGAGATATAGGTGCCAAATCAACAAACGACATCATTAACTATACGAACGACAAACCCATTTTTACGCTAAACCTTTTATATTAGGGTTCTAATAGAATTTAATGATATTCAATTTGTCTAAAAGTAGATTTAAGGTTTATATATTCTGGATTGTATATTGGTTTATTCAGTCCGTTTTAATGAGCGGTGGCAAAGAAGTACATTTTTATTTGGTAAAGAATATTGTGCTTGTAGGGCTTCAAATCTTTGTGGTTTACTTAAATCTTAAGGTATTATTTCCACTATTTTTTATGAAGAAAAAATACCTCCTATATAGTATTTTGAGTTTCTTACTTATTTATATTGCTTTCACAATATCTTTTGGATTGATTGATATGCTTTTTGGATTTGTATATCCTAGTTTTAAGGGGATGCTCGAGCTAAGATTTGCAACGGATTTTTGGGAAATTTTATCAGGTTCCTCCTTTTATTCTTTGGCTCTAGTCTGTAGTCTGGTATATAAACTTATTATTCTAAATAATGAAAAGGATAGTGCTCATCTGGAACTCAAACAAAATATCATCAAGAATAGCAAGAATAAAATTATAACTATCAAAGAAGGGCATCAGACGCATAAAATAGCAATTGACGATGTTTATTATATTAAAGGTTTAAAAGAATATGTTGTTTGGCATACAAAGAGCAGAAATGTTATCGCTCTTCAAACAATGCGCAGTATAGAAGAGAGTTATAAGGAATTAGGGTTTCTAAGGGTGCACAAATCCTATATTTTAAATCGGAAGTATATAGATACAATTCAAAGTAATTCAGTCTTTGTTAATGGTGAGCAAATACCTATTGGACGGGCCTATAAAAGTAACCTTATAGATATTTGATGGATTAAGATTAAAGACCGTTTGAATTAAACTTTTGATTAGTAATCAACAGTTGATGTTGATTAAAAAATTGTAACCTATATTGAAAAGCGTTAAACGCTTCCATTTGGAAGCGAGCTTCCAGCTCATTCAAATAAGAAAGCCCACCTTTTGTGAGCTTTTCATTTTAGGTGATTACGACAGATTACCTTCGGTGTTCCTTTGAATTCCCTCCTGAAAATATATCTATACAACGCAGGTACGCTATAGTATTGTCATTTCTTTCTGCTTACTATAGTCTTTGGCTTTTTGACACTTCAATAAATAACAAAACCCTGCATTTTCATACAGAGCTTGTGCTTTAAGTGATCTCGACAGGATTGACTTCGTCCTTCCTGACAAAGCTCCGCTTTGAAAATCAAAATCCTTCTAAAACAAAAAAGCAAGCTATTTGTTTTAGCTTGCTTTTAATTTATTCATGACCTCGACAGGATTCAAACCTATCTTGTAAGTGCCTTTATTTTTAAGTATTCTAAGATGTCAAATTTATCGAGGTAGTCAAATAACTACCTTTTTTATTGAATTAGATTGTTTAGAAATGAACTTTAATCTCAATCAAAGGTATAATAAATACCTATAAAACAGCCAGAATTAAATTAGCATGTAACTCCACTCCCTTCCATTTTAAGCTTCGCGATATAGGTTTTGAATTTAGGGTTATATATAAAATTCAGATTTCTTTCTTCGAAAAATCCAAATACCAGAAAATAACACAAACACTGACATGGAAAAATACCAAATATCAATTTGAAAATAAACGTCGGATGGAACGCTATTACCGGTAAGTAAAACCAATACAGATAGAACCAAACGAATTATCCCATATCCTATTAATACTATAGACCAAATTTTAACAAGAAGAGCTGAAGTAATAATTCTCAGTTTCCAAAGAATAGTAAACACAATTACCAATAATAATGTAAACAATAAAGGAAAATAGGAATATGTCATCAGGTGTCGTATGACATGAATCAATAGTGGCAAAAAGCTAACTAATAAAACAGCTTGGTTATTTTTAAATCTATCTTTATTCATCTCATTCATTATTTTCGATAATTTCTGACAGCACATTTCCAATATATTGAGTGGTATTAGCCAAAAATTCAAAATTGACAGTTTCATAGCTATCTTGCGGACTGTGATAATATGGTGTTCTGTCATCAAGTTCCTCAAAGGGATGAATAGTTGCATACTTTGCCTCTAGAAAAGGTTTGTTGTCTGATGCAGCTCCGCCAATAATTTGAATAGAGATGTTTTCTTCCTTAGCCTTTCTTAAATAGACATCCTCCAAAAGAGGTGCAGGTGATTGCAGTGTTAAAGCAAAGTCATTGTCTGAATCATAACCTATCAAATCAAATATATGTACAGAATGCACTTCAAAATTTTCATTTTGAATCTTTTCTACAAATACGTTGCTACCCACTTCATCATCCTCTTCCTGGTCAAAAAAGGCAATAATAATATTGTATTGCCTGTGTTTAAATTGTTGTAACTCTTTTGCAAGAGCCAGACACAAAGCCACACCACTTGCATTGTCTACTGCACCGGGAGAATTTCTTTCAGAATCGTAATGAGCACCAAGTATAAGATATTTCTTTGTTGGTTTTGAAGCTAAAAGCTTTCCAACTACGTTGATACCCTTATTGGGATTGAAAAACAAATCCAAAAAATAATTACTCTGAGGAGTTCGGTACTTTTGCAATTCGAATGACCATCCAGACCTTTTGAGCTCGCTTGCCAAATATTCAGCGGATAGAAAACGTTCTTCATAGCTTGCTCTTTGCCTCAAAAAGCGATTTTTTGAAATGGTATTTTTACCTGTCAATTTTGCTATGACCTCTTTTTGATAATTTATAATACTTATAGAAGTGTCTTTTTCTTGCGCGATACCAAATGAAATTGAGAGTAGTAAATAGCAAGTGATGATAGTTTTAAGCATGGACTTATTTTTGTTGAGTCATACGCCATTTGGCCCAAGTTTGTAATGTATTAATAGCAACTTTTTTACCATTAGAGCTGTTTGCGAGAATGATAATTCCGTCCTTTTTCTCAAAGTCCATCATAAAGCCAGCTTCCCAACCTGTATTAGTGCCTGCATGACCTGTAACTTTAATAGGTCCAAAATTATATGTGGCATAGCCCAAACCATAGGCACTTCTCTTCGTTTTGGTTATTGGGATAATTTGTGTCATTTCTTGAATAGTCTCTTGATTTAAAACTATATTTTCCCAGAATTGTGCTTTTGCGAAAGTGGACATATCGTCAAGAGTTGTTTGGAGACCAGCTGCTGCCTTTGCAGTAAATCGTTCCAAATAAATTTCGTTAGCCTCCTTGTCATAAGGTTTTGCTGAATTTTTCTTTATTCCATCATCAATGATAAAACTAGTATTATATATATGAAGTGGTTCGAAAACGCTCTTTCGCATATAATTTTCAAATTTTTGTCCTGTTACTTCTTCGATAACAAGCTGCAAAATGGTATAACCACCACCTGAATATTTAAACTGAGTTTGCGGTTCTAGAATAACCTTTACGGCTTCATTTTCTCTCATAGGTCCATTCTCTCCATTTAATGATGCTTCTAAAGTTGGTAATTTGGAATCAGGATGAAAACCCGGATATCCATGTACAGATAATCCTGCGCTATGGCTTAATATTGACCTTATCGTAACTTTGCTGTGGTCAAATTCAGATTTAGGCAATTTCCATCGTGTTAGGTAGCTTTCTATAGGCACATCAAGTTCAAGTTTGCCATCTTCAACTAAATTCATAACTCCCCAAGCAGTAAACAATTTTGAAATAGAGCCGATATTGAACCCGGTAGTTGTGGTCATCTTGACTTTATTTGATTTATCGGCATAGCCATATCCCTTTTGATAAATAATCTTACCGCCTTCAAGAATGGCAACAGCAATTCCTGGCACATTATTTTCTTCAATTAAGGACGGAATTTTAGTATCCATTAGTTGGTCAATGGATTTCGTTTTTTTAGTTGTTGGTGATTGCGCTATTAAACTTGTATTGACCCATAGTAAAGCAAGCAATAGTATTGATGTCAAGGTTTTCATTACATAGTATTTTAAAGTTGGGGTAAACTTAGTTTTATAAAGGGTCATTAAATAAAAAAATTGATTGATGACCTATGTAATACTATAATAAACACTCTCTTAGTGATAAATACCACTTGTTCAGGATTTAATGTGGGTTATATGGAAAAATCAGCAATCCGTCAAATAAATTGTAATCAGTTTTTTATTCAAATACCTTTGTACTATGGTTTCAGTAGAAAAGAAATATCTGTCTTATTTCGTAGTAATCATACTATTAGTAGGTGCGAGCATCGGTATGGTTCACTATAAACAATTACTGGAAAGTTCATCAGAGACAGTTTACGAAACTTACTTTTTGATTTTTCAAGTGCTGTTTTTTGCCGTAATTGGCTATTTATTAGTTTCCTGGATTTTCAAATTAATACGCAGTTATAGACTGCTGAAAAATGAAAAATTAGAGGCTGAATTGAGTTTGTTAAAAAGCAAGATTGACCCACATTTCTTTTTCAATACACTGAATAATTTATATGGACTCGCCATAGCCAAATCAGACAAGACGCCAGAGGCTATCCAAAAACTATCTGAAATAATGCGATACACCATCTATGTGGGAGAAAAGAACCAGACATCCCTGAAAAGTGAAATCAACTATCTTGAGGAATATATTGACATCCAAAAAATAAGATACCAGAAAAATGTTGATATACAATTCAAAACAGATGTAGAAGATGAATCGATATTAGTTGCTCCACTACTATTTATTATGTTAGTTGAAAATGCGTTTAAGCATGGTATTGAAAGCCTTACGGAAGACGCTTTTGTTCATATTGATATAGTTCAAAAAGAATGTAGGGTTACTTTTGAAGTTATCAATAATTTTGAATCGAAACCTGAAATACCAGGGGGATTAGGTTTGAAAAACCTAGGGAAAAGACTGCAACATTTATATCCCAAAAAACACAGTTTGGTTTTGGGAGATGATAAAAATATATATCACGCTAAAGTTACATTATTGACCGAATGATAAAATATGCCATCATAGATGACGAACCAATTGCTCACAGTATTATTGAAGAGTTTGCAAAAGAAATTATAAGCTTGCAAAAAGTGGATAACTGCTATGATGCTTTTCAGGCTATTGATTTATTACAAAAAAAGAAAATAGATTTATTGTTTCTAGACATTAATATGCCAAAACTCACAGGTTTTGAAATGCTGAAAACGCTCAAAAACCCACCAAAAATTATTGTCACCACTGCCTATAGGGAATTTGCCTTGGAAGGCTACGAATTTCAAGTATCAGATTATTTATTGAAGCCATTTACATTTTCGCGTTTTCTCAAGGCAGTTAATACAGTTTTGGAACTTAAGGAAAACATAACCAAACCTACAGATGTTTTATCTGACTTTATTGAAATTAAAGTAGACAAGAAAAGACATCGTGTAAAATTATCGGAAATCTTGTTTATTGAAGCCCAAGGTAACTATTGTAAAGTAGTTATTAAAACTGGAAACCTACTTACATTAAGGGGTATATCTGATATGCAGTCAGCACTATCTGAACAATTTTTGAGGATTCATAATTCGTTTATAATCAATAAAGATATGGTAACTGCTATTGAAGGAAATCGAATTTATATAGGAAAGAAGGTAATTCCAATTGGACGAACATATAAACAGAATCTTAAGGCTTTATAAACTTAGTAAAGAAACTGACACCAATTTTTTTATCCAAATATGTAGAGCCAGATTATACAACTCTTTCAACGCAGAAACATTTACTTTTAAAGTGCTTTAATCGCCTTTTGATTCATCTGAAAAATTTGAGTATAAATGAGAACCAAATATCGCCATATAATTATAGTTTTGGTATCACTGTATAGTACAGTTATATTTTCACAAGTGACTTATTCGCCTGAATTTTCCTTAAGAGAAATCATTCGACAGCAAACTTGGCAAGAATTAAAACCTCAAACTCCATCAAGAGAGCAATATCTATATAGCAAAATATTTCAATCAGATGCGTATTTCAAGGAATATGAAAGGCTTGCAAGTGCCAAAGGGTACAATGCTTATGACCTAGCAACTATCACAACTTTTTTTAAAGTGATATGTGAGGAAATTCTAGAAGGGAAAGTACATACCGATGGTGAGCTCCAGACAATATTTAAGTTCTACCAAAGTAATAATCGGGATATAAACCTAACAAATGAAGAAAAACAACTGAAATATGATGCCTTAATTCTTAAGACAATGTGGATTGCTCAAATGTCAAACTCGGGGAAGGTTGACTCTAAAACTGCAAAGGAATTAGTTAATAATCTTATTGAGTCAGATAAAGTTCGCATCACTGGAGTGAAAAAAGACAACAGAGCTGTTACGGACAATCAAGATAAAACTACTTCATCTACAAAGACCAACCCTAAGATTTATGACATTATATTGAGAACGGTAACCTCTTATGGATTGAATGGTGTTTATATAACAAATAAAGTTTCCATTCTCTTTGAAAATGGTGATGTTTTTACCAATCCGTCTAAACCCCTAGAATCATTTAATATCAACGAATCTAAAAAAGATAAACCGAACAACTGGGATAAGTGGCGTAAAAAAGGAAATATAATACAAGTTACTAGAAGTAAAAATGGAAAAATAGTTAGTTGGAAAAAATGGCACAAAGTAAGGCCAGCTTCAAATGACTTTAAACTAATGGGTAAATTTAATTCTCTGGACGCTTTTGGAGGTTCAACAGTAATCAATGCTAGCACTGTCTATTTTGATAGACAGGGAAGGTTTGCATGGAAGACAGTTAAAGGCGGCAATACTGTATGGAAACCAATATTTGCGAAGTCAAATTCTTCAGGGAATTATAAAATAGATGACAATACAATTACTCTTACCTATAATAATGGAGTTACAGAATCATTCTTTTTTGGGTTGTATCCAAAAGACAATAAGCACTTTATTATAGGTAGTAATCATTTTGCGCCATCAAAAAATAATTAAAAAACTGTGAATCAAGCATTGCAGAACTTTATAAAAAAATGGAGTAGCTATGATGGGTATTTAAGGTTGGAAACAAAGCGATATGCCACAACCAAGGACCTGCTCAAATCCTTTATGGAAATTACTCAAGAATCAAAACACACATGGATATATGATTTATTTGAATCTGCTGAAGGTAATGGAGCAATACATCAATTTGAAAAAGAGTATTTAACCGAATAAGTTATTTATAAACAAAAAAGAACAACCAATTCTACATAGGCTAGGTTGGCAATATTCAAAGCTGAGTATCACATTTGGATTATTGTTTTATAAGAGCTTTACCTCTTTTCTATATTATCGTTGATAAAAGTTATGACATCATTTTCGTAACGTTTTAAAGCTTCATCACTTGCTCCTTGATAAGCAGTAAATGCAATTTTATCCCCTCTTTTCACAGTAACCTTTTCTAATGGACCTTCAAATAATAAATGTCCCGCATTTTCATAGAAAATGAATTTAATGTGATGAGATTTTTCTTGTTGGGATTTTAACCAATCTTCCACGGATATAGGAGAGTTAGGGTAAGTTCTTGTCCAAACATAATCTGTTTCTGATTTACCAGCCCAGTTATCCTTTGCACCGTAAAGAACTATGGTTGGGATATTCAAGTCTCCCAGAGCATAACCAGTTGCTGCGGGAGCTTCGGAGATTATACCACGTATATTCTTAATAGGGAGTTCATTCCCGGCATACAATACTGTGCGCCCACCATTTGATGCTCCATATAAAAAGATATTGTTAACATCCCATCTTTTATTTTCTTTTAAAGCGTATTTAAGAGCTCCTTCAAATACTCCCCAGATTAGATTCTGCTTACCGTTGTTTGTAACTCTCCTGGTTACAAAGTTCCAATCCAGTCCATTCATTTCATAAGAGTCAAAGGAGATAGTTGCAAAACCGTTTCGTTGTAACATATCAATTCGAGCTCGGTCATCTTCTCTAAAACCTGCACCACCATGAGCATATATGACAACAGGTGGGTTTTTCACCTGTTTGGGCGTCCATATTTCAACAGACTTATGTCTAGGGTCAAACTCTGCGACTGGGGCAACTGTAGTATGCCAACCTCTCGAGCCTAATTTCTTTAATTCAGTGGGTTTTCTTACAGATTTACAACTAAATATTGCAATCGTCATGAAAATAAGTATAGCTATTTTTTTCATTTTAGTGTGTTGATTTTAAACTAAGGACTGATTCTTTTCTCTAGCGTTGCAACTTAATTCGAAAGAATTTTAAGTAATACCTTAAAGGTTTATTTAAACCGCTATATCATTTCGTATGCCAAGACCACAATCCAAAGTTCACTGATTTATTTATTTTGAATCCATTTCTTGTAATTGTCGCCATTATTTGTCCCCGATGATGAGACTCATGAGAAATCATTTTGGCAAAGAAAGCTGTTGGATGCGGTTTAAATCCTTTTATCAAATTTTGTGAAAATAGATTTACCATAATCTCTTTCATTTTTTGCGCAGAAACTAAAAGCCCTTTATTCAGTTCTTTCTTTAATTAAAAAAGCTTTAGATTTTAAAATAAATTCTTCTTTATTTTCACCTTCGTGAGCTCCATGAGAAACGTTAGGTAAAATCCATAGGTCAGAATTTGGTAGATTTTCCCTTACGCGAGCGACTTCTTTCAAGTCCATACCTTCATCATCATCACCGACAATAATTAATACTTCGGGCTTTATACTTTGCAATTCTTTATCACTTAACTTAACGATATAATTCTTAAACTGATTCATTATACCTTTAACTTGCTCTTCGCTATCATGCGCTTCTTTTAGCCAAGGAAAGTTAGCACGATTCTCAAAGTTGTATGTTTCTAGGTACTGTGGAAAGTCTTGAATTGTCCAAGTGCCCACCGCACCTATAGTTATAATGCACTCCATTACAGTTGGATTGATTAGCGCCAATTGATAAAGCACATCTCCTCCGAAACTAAACCCAATCGCTTTAATTTTTTCCAGTTTTAAATGCTGGATTAAGAAATGAAGGTCTTTCGCTACAGCTTTTATATTTAGATTTTCCTTAAACGGTTCTGATTTTCCATGTCCGGTTAAATCGATTAAGTATACCTCATATTCTTTTTCATAATCTTGAATATAAGGCCTCCAAGATTTAGAAGATTGAGAGTAACCATGTAACAGTAGCAAAGGTTCTCCCTCACCATAAACCTCATAGTAAATGCTTTTTCCATTAATTAAGACAGATTCTGATTTCTTAGGTGTTTGAGAGAGCATATTGATTTGAATTAAAAATGGTATTAGGATAGCAAGTCTATGCATAGATGATTTGTTTGCTGAGTATTGTGATGCTTTTTCATTTCTGTTTATATTATTTATTAAGTTGCATTAGTTACTTCTTATTTCAAATTCTATATTGACCCATTTGACTTTCCAGTTCTTTTTTCCATGGTCTCCGGTTGTAAAGAACAGGAACTTATCATCAGCTGTTATATAAGGGTTGCCTTGTCCTTTACTATTAATACTACTATTGAGTTTTTTTGTATTGGTCCAACCTCCTATTCCATCAGAATAACTAATCATTAATTCTAGTTGGTTTCCAATGGAAGCGAATACGATATAATCTTCTTTTGGTGAAACAAAAGGGGTACAAATATTGACATTCAGGGTTGGTGAGAATTTGATTCTTTCTGCATTTTGAAATTTACCTTTCACTAGTTTCGAACAATAAATGTCCATTTCGCTGTAGTCTAAATTACTTGAATGGAAATAAAGAGTTCCAGAATTTGTGATTGTTGGATGAGAAACCAATTTGTCTCTTAAATTAGGAATGTCGACTAAAACTGGCTTATTCCATTTACCATCGACTCTATTTGATTTCCAAATATGCCAAGTTGGGAGATACCCTTCAACATTTATTGGTCTTGTTGAACTAAAATAAAGCGTTTTGCCATCAGGAGAAAAATTCATACCGTGTTCATCGTACTCCGTGTTGAAAAATGCTTTTTGAGGTTCTGACCAATTTTTACCTTTGCTCTTAATGACATACACATCAAAGTTTTCAAAATCTTTATCAGAAATGGTGTAGTAATATTCTTTTAAATCTGGGCTAAATATTCCTCTATGTATTAACTTATCTTCAGGAATCAGGTCTTGTTTAAAGTCTATTGGAATATCTTTTGGTACAGATTTACTAAGAATATTTAATTCCCGAGTTTCATTTTTACAACTAAAAAAACTAATCATAATTATCGAGATGATTTTGAGCTTGTTCATTTTAATTTAAGAATAAATTAATTATCTCTCTTACACATAATAACTTGTAATACCCTTTCTTACCTCTAGTCTTTATTCTATTTTTTCAAATAAAATCCATTTATTTGGGTCTATTTCAACAATTTCTTCCATCCCAAAATTTAGTTGAGCCAAACCATCTATAAAATGAATCTTCAGAACACCCTCCTCAGTTTTTATTTCTAAGGGCATCGAAAAGTCCATATTACTTTTTGTAAACCATTTTAACATTACACCTTCCTTATTTTCAGTAATTGATAACTTTGGAAGTGTAGCGTTTTTAAAATATACATTTTTAAACCAGCTGAAATCTTGACCACTTACTCTATTTACTATACTAAAAAATTCATCTGTAGAAGTAAACCGGCATTGCCCTCCATCATTTATTAATTCCAAATTTTTATCTGGATAAGACATTAATCGAAGCACCTCAAGCAGATTGTCTTTACCCATTAAATAGCGTAGCGTATGAAGAAGATAAGCTCCTTTATTATATGAATCCCCACTATAAATTTGTCTTGAATTTACCATTGTAGCAGGTGCTAGAGGATTTTTATTCAATAGTCTTCTCTTGAACGATGCAACTTTCTCTTTGTAACCTTGCTCTCCTCTTAATGATTCTTCATATAAGGCTTCCATATAGCCCGTTAGAGATTCTTGAATCCAAAAATCTTTCCAATCAAGTGCCGTTACCATATTTCCAAACCATTCGTGACTAATTTCGTGGAAAAGAGTTGAATTATATTCCGGGTATTTTGTAGAATAATTTGGGCCGAAAGCAATAATAGTTTGATGTTCCATTGCAACAAAAGGAACTTCAACTACTCCCAACTTCTCTTTCCTAAATGGATAAGGTCCAAGGTGTAATTCTAGAAATTTGAGATATTTCTTGCTGTGTGCATAAAATTCTGTGGCCTTATCAAGATTTTCGGGTAGAACCCAATATCCCAAATCCAAACTATCTTTTGTAACGCCCACATAGGTGTCTGGAATAAATGCATAGGGTGCTATATTTAGTGTAATATTATAGTTATTTATAGGGGTTTCAACTTTCCAATCATAAGTGGTAGTTTCATTGTTATTCTCTATTTTATTAGTTAGAATTCCATTGGATACAGCTTTCAGCCCTTTTGGAACAGTAAAAGAAAGGTTAACAGAATCTGCTTCATCCCACTGATAATCCTTGCAAGGCAGCCAAACATCAGCCCCATCAATTTGACAAGACGTGGCAATCCAAGGCTGACAATCCAATGTTTTGTTCCAGGAAAACCCACCTTTGTAAGGCGCATGAGTGGCTATTCTTGGGTTTCCACTATACTCAATATCAATAATAATTAATCGGTCTTTTTTACTTACTGTTGGTAGTTTACACCAATGTTTACCATTGATAGTCTTTACTGGTAATTTAATTTTTCTATTATTCTGTTTTAAGTAAACATTTTCAATAGTTAGTAGTGAATCCAAATCAAATACAAAATCTTCTAAGTCTTTCAAAACCTTAGCTGTAATTGTATTATTTCCTTTTATATACTGCCTTTCTGTAAAAATTTCAAGCTTCAAATCATAGTGTAATACATCATAAGATTGCTGTTCTATTAAAATTTTTCCGCCAGAGGGTGTACCAATAGTGCTTCTATCGCGTATGCTCTTCGGAAGTTTTACTGATTCTTTGAAATTCGAATCATCTATTGTAATATTATTAGTTCCAGAGGTAGTTTTAAATATACCAAGTGCATTATTAAGTGAATCGCCAAAGACCCAATATTCATTTGTTTTGGTCTTTAATTTACTTGTCTCATAAGGGCCAATTTTTCCTGATTTTATTTTAACCAATTGATTATAGTAATCCAATCGATAACCCTGTATTACATAGGCTGTTTCATTTTTTACGTATAAAGAACAGGGGTCTTTTTTTCCAATTTCTGCTCTTCCACAATACATTATTTTCCAATCTAAAGTTTCTAGTTTTTTCGAATTAGATTTGATTTTTTGACCATAGATAGTACAAGTAAAAAAAAAAAGAGCTAAAATGGTTATTCTAAACTTGTCTATTTCTTCAACGGGAAGCATATCTTGTTGCTTTTAATATTCAAATAATATTTTCTCTTCAAAATTTGCAATGTTTAATAAAAAGCTATCTCCATTAACTTTTAAGTTTGAGATATCGAATGTCAATTGTTTGGTAATTAAAACATCACAAAGTTCCTTATTCTCTAATGAAAGTCGTAACATCCTTTGAGGTGGAAGTGATTCTAAAATTATTCCAGAATCAACAAGGCTTAATTCCCAGGTATCGCCACTACAACCACTTGCGCTAAAATCGATTCTTAAACAATTGCCATTTATTTCTATAACATTAATTGCTAGTTGGTCTGATGGAGCCTTTCTATATAGTTCATCACTTATAACAATTTCAAATTCACAATCATTAGAATTTCCATTATCATTTGAACAACTTAACATGAGTAATACAACTATTGTTAGAGCTGTTTTTTTCATTTTAATATTTTATATTGTACATGCTGAAATGGTTATGCCTTTGTTTAGATGAAAAGCATAAATATGGATGAAACGCTTTTCACAATTGAAAAATAAGCACTCTAACAAAAAAACACTTGTATAATTCGACTGTATATTAGGGGTCAATATAGCTTAACTATAGGTGTTAGTTAAACTTCTCAAATAGCTTAAATCTAAAAAGATCGCTTATGTCCCAAAAGAGATATGATATTGGTTAAGGACAATAGCCATTTTGTACAAGATTTCAGGAAGGAAATGATATATTTTCACGGCTTAAATGGAAATCTACGTAAGAGACATCATAAATAGGAGAGGCTACCGTAAGAATATCAAGGGCGATAGGTTTTCACTATTTATATCTAATTATCCGTCTAATTTAAAATACTTGCGAAGCAGGATTGGTAATTCAGAGCTCATTTTGGCGGAACTCTGTTGTTGTATTGGTGTCACTTTAGAATATCTAGCCCCTGCATTTAAAAAAGTAATAGGTGTTGATAATGATAAAGACATATTGGAAATATGTAAAGTTAATCTACAAGAAGTAGGGCATGATGATAAAGTAGAACTCATTTATGGTGATGTATTTGAGGATGATATTTTAAAAAGTATTGATGCTGACATTGTCATTTATGATGTTCCCTTTTGGTATGCTCATAAAGAGGAAAACCAAGGGGATTTGAGATTAAAAAACCCACCACTTAGAGAACTGATAAGTAAAATACAGAATTATATAACATCTAATATTATCATTTTTTCATCTCCTGAATGGGATTATGAATATTTTGAAAAACGGCTGGGTATCATTGAGTTTGAAAAAGTTTTTATTGACCATGAGCACAATAGAAATCAGATTTACATGGGGAATTTGGTAAGAAAGGTAGGCAGAACAAAAGTAAATTTAAGACGGTAATGAGACAGCTTTTAACAATAACCTTTTTTATTGCATTTCTCTCATGTAATGAAAACTCCAAACCAAATGAGAATATGGAAAATGAAGAAAAATATGTAAGAATGGCCATCGAAGTCGCCAAAGAATCAAAGTTAAATGGGAACTTACCATTCGGGTGTGTTTTGGTTAATAGTGAAGGGGAAGTCATTTTAAAAGGAGAAAATACAATTAATACGGATAAGGATTGTCTTGCTCACGCTGAGATTAACTTGATAAGAGATGCTTGTATAAAATATGGCTATGAATTTCTTAGAGACTGCTCCGTTTACACCAGCGATGAGCCATGTCCAATGTGTACTTCTGCTATTTATTGGAGTGGTGTTGGAAAACTCGTTTATGGGCTAAGTAAAACGAGGTACTATGAGATAGTTGGCAGAGACAATCCTAATTGGGTATTTGAAATGCCAACAAGAGAATTGTTAGATAAAGGAGGTAGACACATTGAAGTAATTGGACCATTATTAGAAGAAGAAGCTTCGATTTTGCATATAGATTGATTTTTCTCTACGAGAGATACATGCAAAAGAAACCAGATTTATGATGGGATTGCCCTTTTATAATTTAGCCAAATTGTACAAGTCACTATCGTCAAATTATATTAATTTTAAGAAAAAACTTACAACATATTGAATACTGGAAATTTAGGTCACACATCAGCACTTTATTTATGGAATGGACTCTGTGTTTTTTGGGGTACTTCATTTCATACTGACCCTCATGCTCATAATACACTTCAAATAGTATTCGATATTGAGAAGGAATTTTTGTTAAAAGATAAGGAAACTGACTGGACTCCTTATTCAGCAGTATTAATAGATGCTGACCATTTGCATCAGTTGGATAGTAATAATAGCATACAACTATTTCTTTACTTAGATGTAGAAAGTAAATATGCTAAACTTTTGAGCGAAAAATACCTTGAAAAAAACCCAATAAAGGGATTGAAAAAACTTAAAATACTCAATGCCAACGACAATTTCTTAAAGCAGTTATTGGTTCAGAATAATTGTAATGAGATGTTCAAGGGTTGTATTTCGATTATTCAAGAACTGCTGGATTTACCGCAGCAAGAACCAATTGATAAGCGAGTTGAAAAAGCCATTGATTATATCATAAAATCCCCTGTTAAAAATTTCAAGGTAAAAGAAGTAGCCTTAGAAGTTGGACTTTCAGAAAGCAGATTAAGACACCTCTTTAAAGAGCATGTTGGGCAGTCAATCCAGAATTTCGTTAAATGGATGAGAGTTATTGATTCATTGAATCACGTTTTAAAGGGTAAAAAACTTATAAATGCGGCCTATGACTATGGATTTTCTGATGCTTCACATATGACAAAATCTTTTGTTGAAATAATTGGTGTTCCTCCGAGTAAGATAAAAGCCTACGAAAAAGAAACAAGAATTATTCCTTGCAATAACATCAATCATTTTTCTTTAAACACAACAATAATGGGTGATTACGGAAATAATGAAATAATTAAGAAAATTAATATATAGAATTATGGTAAAGATTTATAATCTGATTTATTTGCTGGCTTTTAGTTCCTTTTTAATGATTTCATGTAATTATCGAGAAAATAATTTAACAAGAGATGAAATCGAAACTATTGAGAAGGAAGTCCTAGCTGAATTTGCGAAGTTCGAAAGTAGCTTATCTAATGGAGATTTGGAAACAATTTCTAAATACTACTCAGAAGACCCAAGATTTTTTTGGGTAGAAAATGGCTCCATTGCTTATCCCTCTGGAGAAGCTGCCCGTAGTTCTATTAAAAGTTTTTATCCTTCATTAAAAAGTATGGAGTTTAACTCATTGGATAAAAAAGTCACTCCAATCAATGATTCCAATGTGATGTTCTATGTTGAATATGAACAGGTTTTGGTTTTTTCTTCTGACCAAAAGATTGACATTAATGGTGCGATGACCATTTTAATGAAAAAGGAAAATGAAGAATGGAAATTTATTATAGGTCACTCTTCAGGCAAAAACGAAAATCAAAATCAATCGGAGTAGAACATAAAAAGAGAACAATCATGGAGAGAATAGTAATAGTGGCATATAAACCTTTTCCAGGAAAAGCAAACGACTTAAAAAATCTGATGTATTCCCATTGGGATATTCTCAATGCGGAAGATTTAGTTACGGATAGGAAATCGATTATTTGTGAGGCGGAAGACGGAACAATTTTAGAAGTATTTGGGTGGAAGTCAAAAGAAGCTATTGAATTGGCTCATTCTAATAAGAAAGTTCAAAAAATGTGGGAAGAATATTCAAAAGTTTGCGAATACATTCCTTTGAACAATGTAAAAGAAAGCGATAGTATATTCGCTGAGTTTGGTCCCTTATAAAATCATATCCCGGTTGCAAATAATCAAATACCATAAAAAGTATCATACAGATTTCAAAAGTTTGTCATTGGAATGGTTGGAAGAGAACAACTTGTTTGAAGAAATCGATGGATTTATATTGAATAATCCACAAGTAGAGATTTTAAATAAAGGGGGAGCATTTTTTTAGCCAAATTGGAAGATAAGATTGCAGGAACAGCAACTCTAATGCCTTTGAAAAATGGATATGTCGAGATTTTAAAGTTGGGAGTGACTAAGGAGTATCGGAAAAGAGGCATTGGCAAAAAACTAATGTTACATTGCATTGATGTGGCTAAAAAAGAAAAATTTGAAAAGATTTATCTTACTACCAATAAGAAACTTTATAAAGCCATTCAGCTATACCGAAAATTAGGCTTTACGGAAGTCTCATTTTCACACTCCAATTACGAAATGGCGGATTGCGCAATGATGTTGGATTTACCTTCAGTTTCCCCAACCAAACTTATCTCTAAAGTTTAAAAGAGTCAAGAATAGCTTTCATACTCGTTAAAAAAATATTGATAATTATGGCAAAGGAATTTATTGAAATTGAAACATCAAGATTAAAATTACGACAATGGAGAGAAACCGACTTTAAAATATATTCTGAATACTACTCTAATGAACAACTTGCTAAATACGTTGGAGGAAAGTTGGATAAAGAAATGGCCTGGCGAAAAATGGTTTCTCTTATCGGACATTGGCAATTAAAGGGTTTTGGTTATTGGGCTGTCGAAGAAAGAGATTCAAGAGACTTTGTAGGTTGTGTTGGTCTCTGGAAATCGGAACCTTGGCCAGAAGTGGAATTAGGGTACTGGATTCTCCCGGAAATGTATGGAAAGGGTTATGCCACAGAAGCCGGTATTGCTTCCAAGAATTTTGCTTTTGAGAAGTTAGGCCTTTCTACTTTGGTGAGTTATATAGACCCAGATAACGAAGCATCCAAACGCACAGCTGTAAAGATTGGTGCTCTTTACGAAAGGACTATCGAGTTGCTGAATTTTGGCCCCCATTACATCTATCGATACAATAGATAATAGTGTATAATATTGACTTAGTTGTTTTAGTTATTGCACAAACATAGATGGAGAATCTTATATAGATGACTGTCAGGGAATATTGCTAGCATTTACGAATGTAATAGTAAAAGTAAACTAAACGAATACCTGCCTCATATTTTAATACGAATGAAGGTTCAATTAATACCTATGGTTGAGCTATGTTGGCCTTTAACATACAGCCAAATTGTACAAGAACTTTTGGATAAGTACAACTACTTTTATTAAAAAAACATCATCCAAATTGAAAAAACAAATCAAAACAATTTTGTGCATAGTATTACTATGCTTCCTTAAACCTTTAGCTGCCCAAACCTATGTTTCTCCACAACAAAAGATAACTATTGGTGGATTTGCGGACAGAGTTGAAACAAAACTTATTAAAAAGGTAGATATAGATGGTAATAGCTTTCGAGCAGAATTACCAGATGGAGGAACTTTAAGCGGAACCATCGAATTATTTAGAACTATTGAAAGAGGTGACGAAAAACGAGTTATTTATAAGATAGCTGCTGGAGGTATTTTGAGTATTAATGACGATTTAATAGATGATAACTGGGATTGTATAGTAATAAACCTTTTAAGTACACCTAGAAATAAAGTCTATACTTTTTGGTTGACAAAGGGAAATAAAGGGGATGATTAGAGACTCAGTTTTTCTATTCTCATACTTTAGAAGCATATCAATAATATTTTGAAAAAAAATGATAAAATATTAAACGAACTGGAAATTTCTTTGGAGAGTTTAGAACTGAAGAACAAAGACACTCAAAAGGAATTAAACTAACAAATATTGCTTTAGATAAACTAAGGCAAAACGTAATAACATACACGTTCAAAAATGAATCGGACGAAATAGACTTTTTTAAAAAGGTCAAACCTTTTGTTTATAGTAAGCTTATTTATTATATAAAGCTCTTCAGCTTAGAAAGTAAAAGACCCCGAGGAAGCAGAAAATCGCAAATAAAATACCTAAACAATCATATAGAAAGACTACAGGTCTATTTTAATGACAATTTATAGTTTTACCAGTATTATCGAAGGAAGGCTACTACTTTAGATAATCATTATTTCATAAGAGGAAAAGAAGATATACGCCTCCATCCTGACACCTTTCATTTTTATGCTGACAAACAATTTTCGACAAGTCATGACTCTTCAGTGGCTACAATATTGGCATATGATATGTTGATTATACACCTTAAAAAAGAAATAGATAAACTAGAAAATACCAATGGAATGGAAACAATTGAATCTCCTAACCGAACACGTGCCTCCAAGCTCTTTTGGACAGCAAGTAAAACTGATTTAATAGAGCTTATTTATGCATTGCATAGTAGCGGAGCTGTCAATAGCGCCGCGGCCGATATTAAAGAAATGGCCTTGGCCTACGAACAGATGTTCAACATTGATTTAGGAAACTACTATCATACCTTTATTGAGATTCGTTCAAGAAAATCAAATAGCACCAAGTTTTTAGATAGCCTTAAAGACTCCTTGTTGAAACGTATTGAAGAATCTGATGAATAAATTCCCATAGTTGTTCTCACCTTGGGAAGATTAAAATAAGACTTCCATAAATAAATTTTGGTTTAGATTGGTATTGTGTTTTTCCCAATCATTCTTTAAATAAAACCAATCTAACTCATTAAAAATGAGGATAAAAACTTCCCCACCTTGAGGTTGTCTATTGAATAAAGTAGAATAAAGCTTACCAAATTTGTAGGACGAAAGTCAAATCAATTCAAATCTTATGTACTCCTAAAAACTTGAAAACCATGTAAATCATAAGACTTACATGGTTTTGATGTCATTTGTAATGACTTTAAGTGACCTCGACAGGATTGACTTCGTCCTTCCTGACAAAGCTCCGCTTTGAAAATCAAAATCCTTCTAAAACAAAAAAGCAAGCTATTTGTTTTAGCCTGCTTTTAATTTATTCGTGACCTCGACAGGATTCAAACCTGTAACCTTCTGAGCCGTAATCAGATGCGCTATTCAGTTGCGCCACGAGGCCTTTTTAATGGGGTGCAAATATATTTCTTTTTAAATTTACAACAAAACCCTAGCAAGCAAAAACTAATGGATTTTAAAACCTATATCAGAGATATTAATGATTTTCCAAAACCTGGGGTCGTTTTTAAAGATATTACACCACTTTTAAATGATAAAATCGCTCTAAAAGCAGCTTGCGAGACTTTGTTTGATAAGTTAAATAAGCAACATATAGATAAGGTAGTTGGCGTAGATAGTCGCGGATTTATTTTTGCTCCACTTTTAGCTTCTAAACTTAATGCAGGGTTTGTTCCAGTTCGTAAAAAAGGAAAATTACCCTATGAAACCCTTGCCGAGTCTTATAAGTTGGAGTATGGAACTGATACGCTAGAAATTCATACTGATGCCATTAAAAAAGGAGACAAAGTACTTGTGCATGACGATGTTTTGGCCACTGGAGGTACTGCGGAAGCAGTATGCAAACTGGTAGAAAGATTAGGAGGAGAGATTGTACAATGTAATTTTTTAATCCAGCTAGACTTTTTGAATGGAGCTGAGAAGTTAAAAGGCTATGATATACAAGCTTTATTAAATTACTAGCCCAAAGCTTTTGTGGTAACAAAATAGCGCCAACCAATAATTGCCAATTGAAATTTACTCGCTTTAGCCAAATCCAATCTTTTTTTAGTAAAAGAAGGAAGAACTACTTTATTAATTTTCGCTAAAATTTTAAATAACGATTTTTCCAAACTTTAATTTTTGGCAAAGTACAAAAAATAAAACCCGCTATTTAGCGGGTTTATGATTGATTGATGATTTTTTTGATTGATGATTATAAAGAAGGTTGGTATGGTAGTAGCTGGCTTGGGTTAAATATTTGATTAAATAAATATGCCTACTATACTCATAAATACTAGAACGATAAATTTTACAATGGCTATCATATGGTTAATTTTTTAAGTGAAAATTGATTGTGTTTCTAAATTGTTTTTTGAATATATGATGATAATTGTCATGTTTCCAAGGATTTGTAGTGAAAACAATGCAATTGAATACGAAATTGAAAGTTTTTAAATGAGATACCCTTCGAAAAATTAGTGACTCCCTACGTTAAAGTTATGAATAGTAATAGAAATATGCTATTATGATTATAAATTATAATAATTGTAGGGGTTATTTTGTGGTGTTTTTGAAAAGCAAGGGGCATTTCATTTAAAAAAGCAGCCTTTTTGCCAATTTGATCTTTAGGTATCATAAAAAAACCAGTCAATTAGATGACTGGTTTTCGACTAATCCGGAGGTAGTTTTGAGCTAGTTTTTCTCTTTTGTAATAATTTCAACTACACCGTTTTTCCCTTTTCTGCCGTATTTTTTTCTTGCTGCTTTACCTTTTAAAACGTTAACAGATTCAATTTCATCCGGATTAGTGTTTCTTAATTTTTTTACTTCTTTACCATCCACAATAAAAACAGGTTTAGGACCCTTGGATACAAATTTTATGTCATTATCATAGTCACCAGCTCTATCTGTATCAATAACAAAAACATTCTCGTCTTTACTAGCTTCAGTATCATTAGAATTTCCGATAACTATTACCTTCTTGTTATTCTTTGTTATAACTTCTACTACACCATCATTTCCAAGTTTACCATATTTCTTTTTCGCAGCTTTTCCTTTTAAAACATTTACAGATTTAATTTTGTTAGATTTTAATTTAGCCATCTGTTTTTTAGTGGCCTTTTTACCATCTATATAAATTAAAGGATCCTTTTCATCATCATCAGAATAAGAAGAACGGACTTTGATTTTTGTCTGATTATCTTCATCGTCCTTTATGATAAAGACACCTCCATTACCGTCTTGATTATCGTCATAATCAGAATCAATATAGAATTTCATGTTGTTAGATTTTCCATCTTTATTAATAAAAATCTTCATGTCTTCTAATTCTTCTTCATCTATTTCTTTTCCATCAACAGTTATAATTTTCTTACCATTTATTTTTTTGATTTCAATTTGCTTTGGATTATCCTCGTCATCAGAATCTATCCAAACCATAGTATTCTGGTTCTTGTTGAACTTGTTAAAAGTAGATTTACTATTCCAAAAAGAGACTGCATTACTCTCATCATCATAAAGAATAGTAATTGGATTTATAGGAGAGTCGGAACTTGTATTATAGTTGCCATTAAACTTTTTTCCATTAGTCCCCGTTCCTGTTATTTGAATGCTGATATCTATAATTTCTTTGCTACTATTTCTAACAACCGTATATGAAAAGTCTGTAGCATCTTTTGCTAAATCACTTTTCATCTTTTCAAGTGATTCGTCCGTAGTATTTTTATCAATCTTCAGTTCGATTGTTTTTACGGTTTTTGAATAGCTTGGTTTGTTTAGTGAGCTATTCTTCTGTTTTTGAACTTCATTTTTTGTCGTTTTAAATGGAATAAAACTAGCTGGGTTTACTGGTTTATCCTTTTTCAGAATTTCAAAGTGTAGATGCGGTCCAGTAGACTTTCCAGTATTTCCAACATGCCCAATTGTTTTACCGGAACTTACTTTTTCACCAGGAGTTACGTTTCTATCTCGTAAATGCATGTATTTGGTACTGTACCCTTCGCTATGCTCAATAACAACATAATTTCCATTCTCCTCATTTTCGGTTGCTTTTTTTACAATACCATCGGCACTTGCCATAACATTTTTACCTGCTCTTCCGACCAAATCTATTCCATTATGGAATTTGACGCCGGTAGCGGTATTAGTTTCTCCAAAGCCAAATGTTACCCGCTCTATATCCTCTTGTTTTAGGGGGCTAATAAATTCTGGTAATTCTTCTACTAAAGGCGTCTGAGCATGCGTTGGTTCAGAAAACTTAAGAACCTCTTTCGTATTGAACCCAAATAGGAATAGACCTAGAAAGGGAAGTACTAGCAAAAGTTTTAGGCGATTGATTGATTTCGATTGATTTTGATTTAACATGACTATTCGTTTTTTGATAATTGAATTATAAAATGGATTTGCGATTGAAATATTGTGATTTCCTAAAGCTTGCTTAAGCATTAAGTATTGGTAGTTCTTTTTGTCTTGATCTAATGCACAGGTCTTTGCGTCTGCTAAAAATTCTAAGTTTTGTTTAATGATTATTCTGTAAAACCAAATAATAGGATTAAACCAAAGAATGATAAACAAGATTTCTGTCAATAAAATATCAATAGAGTGTAGCTCGCGAGCGTGCACTTTTTCGTGTTCGATAATAGTTCTTAGTTCTGTGCCTTCGAACTGTTTAGGAAAATAAAAGATGTGTTTGAAAAACGAAAAAGGAGAAATCTGCTTTTTGGTCTTTACATGATAGAAATTATCATCTTCTATAATATCACTAGTTTTTTTAATTTTTTTAATGGTACTAAGTTGAATAAGCAACTTTACAGCAAAATATAAAGCTCCTAAAAGATAAATAGTTAGTATAAGGGATGTCCAATTAAATGATGCAGTGCTATTTGCATTGGTTGCTATTTCCTCAATCATGTACAAATCGTTTTGCGCTAATGGGGCAGGTGCTACTAATATGGTTTTGGTAATAGTTATAAAAGGTAGAACTATAGCTACTATAAGGCCAGAGATAAGAAACAGTCTATTGCCATTAAAAAAAGTTTCTTTTCGTAAAAAAAGATAATATGACAACAGAAACAAAAGCAGAATGCTGGATGATTTTAAGAGATGTATAAAAAACGGTTCCATTATTTTTTCTTTTCGATAAGTTGAATAATTTCTTTTAGCTCTTCTACTGATATCTTTTCCTCTTTAGCGAAAAAAGAAACAAGGCTCTTATAGGAATTATCGTAATAATCTGCTATAGTGGAATTTACAAAGGTTTTGCGATAATCTTCTTTGGTAACTAAGGGATAGTAACGATGGGTATTCCCAAATGCCTCATAACCAACATATTTTTTTTCTTCTAGATTTCTTACAATCGTAGAAAGTGTATTGTAGTGAGGTTTATCACCTGAAATTTTGGCAAGAATCTCTTTTACAAAAGCTTTCTCTAGTTTCCAGAGAATTTTCATTACTTCTTCTTCCTTATTGGTTAATTTTTGCATTACCATAGATTTTAGATTTCAAACATACTAAGTAAAAAGTAGTTAAACAACTATTTTTATAGTTATTTAACTATTTATTTAGTTTTTATTGAATTCTGAAATAGAATTCAACATCTAAAACTTCGTTTATCTTTGCGGCAAACAAACCATTAATGCAAAACTTACTTTTTATAATCCTCGGCCTTGTTTTGTTGATTTTAGGTGGTAATTGGCTGTTAAAATCTGCAGTAGCACTATCGCTCAGATTGGAAATTCCTAAAATAGTAATTGGGATGACCGTTGTTTCTTTTGCCACATCTGCACCTGAGCTTATTGTAAGTATAAAGGCAGCTTTAGATGGTTTTCCAGATTTAGCCTTAGGTAATGTCATTGGCTCTAATATTGCCAATTTAGGCTTGGTCTTAGCTATTACTATATTATTAGGAAGTATAGATGTGCGCAAAAGCTTTTATATCACGGATTGGCCAGTAATGATGATGGCTTCAGTTCTATTTGTAGGTTTTATTTATTTTGATGGAACACTACAGCGATATGAAGGAATAATAATGCTAGTCTTTCTTTTTGCATTCTTAATATATATACTTCGATTTCAAAAAACTGCTGTTGTTGATGAGTTGCCGGAAGATGATAAACCGCTACCATTGTATAAAACAGCACTCTTTTTAGGGTTAGGTGGTGTAGCACTTTGGGGCGGATCGGAATTTTTAATTGATGGCGCCGTAGGCTTGGCCTCTAAGTTTGGTGTAAGTGATAGAGTAATTGGAGTTACTGTGGTTTCGGTGGGTACTAGTATACCGGAATTAGCAGCTTCAATTATAGCTGTTATTAAAAAGGAAAAAGCAATATCCTTAGGTAATTTAATAGGTTCTAATATTTTTAACCTTTTGGCGGTTTTAGGAATAACTTCAATTATTACACCAATAAATGTTGTGGATCAAGGCTTGTTGACCAATGATATCTTTTGGATGCTTGGAATATCCTTTTTAATACTGCCATTGGTGCTATTACCAAAAGGACTGCGTTTGGGATGGAGAGATGGTCTGGTACTCATTGCAGTTTATATTGCTTTTGTGTATCTTACTATTACTTAAATACAATGATTAAGAAAGATATTATTTCCTTTTTTATTTTTCTATGCTTGCCCTTTTTTTTGTTGGGACAAAATTATGTTGATTTTTTAAATGGTTTATTACTAGAAGAATCTACTCGAGAACCAATTGCTTTCGCAACTATTCGCATCAAGGACAAAGCAATAGGCGTAATTTCTAACAACGATGGTAGTTTTCGAATACCAAAATCGTTTCAAGAAAAGGGCGATTTTATAGAAATATCGTCCATGGGGTATGAAACTAATACTATAGAAATATCTTCCTTAAATGAAGAAGGTATAAATCTGTTTTTTTTGAAACCTGCGGTTTATGAGCTTAATGAGGTAATACTTAAAGGCAGCTTGAAAACACTTGCTGCAAAGGATATTATAAGGTATGCTATAAATAATATAAAAGTCAATTACCCGCTGGATAAATTCGCTTATGTTGGTTACTATCGTGATTACCAACTAAAAGGAAATCAATATGTGAACTTAAATGAAGCTATTGTTAAAGTTTTAGACCAAGGATTTAATACTGTAGATACTATTTTATCTGATTTTTTAATTTATGATTATCGGAAGAATTTGGATTTTGAGATTGATTCATTTGCAGCAAAACCATATGACTATCAAAAATTTAATAAGATAATTCCGGAAGCGTCAATTAAAAGTTATGGCGGTAACGAATTAATTTTATTAAGAGTTCATGATGCAATCAGGAGTCATAGAATTAGGAGCTTTTCTTTTATATATCAATTGTCAAAAGATTTTATTGATAATCATGATTTTACTGTTAAAAGAACAACATACTACCACAATAAACCCGTTTATGAAATTTCTATTTTTAAGAAGAATGAAAAGTATAGGGTGGTGGGTTCCATTTACATTGATAAAAAGAGTTTTGCAATTAGAAAATTAGACTATGCAGTCTTTAAATATTACAAAAAAGCAAGGACTCGTGAGACTAGGGATATACCTTATGATAATGCTAGGGATGCAAAAGCGATTTCTTCAAACGATGAGCTACTATTTGAAATTCAGACCGAATACCGAGAATCACAAGATCAAAAGATGTATCCTAACTACATTTCTTTTCACAACATGTTTCAAATTACTAGACCTCCAAAATTTAGGATTAACAAGGTGGTTTTAAATGAATCTAAGGGACAAATAGAGATAGGGTTTAATAGAAATACTGTAAACTACTTAGGTTTAAAATTGTCAGATTTTAGACTTTTTTATAATTCCAAGAAAGTCCAACTAAAAAAACTAGAAAAAATTTCACCCAAGAAATTTGTTTTAAGTACAGGTACCGTAAAAAACAAAAAGCAACAGGAACTTTTAAAGCTTTTGTTTTCTAAAGAATATGATCCAGAGAAAATAGAATTACAAATAAAAATAAATCGGGCAAGAGACCGTGATGATAATTTGATAAATAAACAAGAAACGGAGCAACTAAATCAATTTAGAGAGTTTTTTACTCAAGAGGTAGTACCATATCCTAAGAAAACTATAGCAAAGGATAGTTTAATGTTAAAGAATAGGTCTATGGATAGTGACCAGCCTGTTTTTAATGCCAACAATAAAGAACAATACTGGATGAACACTCCTTTAAAAAAGGTTAGTAATTAAAAAAACCGCCTTATTGCTAAGACGGTCTTATATAAAATCAACAATTAATTTTCTTTAATTAAACCTTAGCGGATTTTACTGTTTGGATAATTCTACCTGCAATCTTGTATGGGTCACCATTAGAAGCTGGTCTTCTATCTTCTAACCATCCTTTCCAACCACTCTCTACGGTAGCAATAGGAATACGGATAGATGCTCCACGGTCAGAAATACCAAAACTAAATTCATTAATAGATTGCGTTTCGTGATCTCCAGTTAAACGCTGATCGTTAAATTCACCATATACAGCAATGTGTTCTTTTACTACCGGACGGAAAGCTTCACATATTTTCTCATATGTAGCTTGATCTCCACAAGTTCTTAATGTTGTATTAGAGAAATTAGCATGCATACCAGAACCATTCCAGTCCATATCTTTACCTAAAGGCTTTGGATGGTATTCTATATAAAAACCATATTGCTCAGTCAAACGATCTAATAGGTAACGAGCTACCCAAATTTCATCACCAGCTTTTTTTGCTCCTTTAGCAAATAATTGAAATTCCCACTGTCCAGAAGCAACTTCTTGGTTGATACCTTCGAAATTAATTCCGGCTGCTATACATAAATCAGCATGCTCTTCAACTAAATCTCTACCATGAGTATTTTTACCACCAACGGAGCAGTAGTACATGCCTTGTGGAGCAGGGTATCCACCAATTGGGAAGCCTAAAGGTAATTGTGTAGCTGTATCCATTATAAAATATTCTTGTTCAAAACCGAACCAGAAATCATTATCATCATCATCTATTGTTGCTCTACCATTGGATTCGTGTGGAGTCCCATCTGCATTTAAAACCTCAGTCATTACTAAAAAACCATTGTTTCTTGCAGGGTCTGGGAAAATTGCCACTGGCTTTAATAGACAATCTGAAGATCCTCCTTCAGCTTGCCTTGTTGAACTTCCATCAAAAGACCACATTGGACAGTCTTCTAATTTACCACTAAAGTCATTTACTACTTTAGTCTTGCTTCGCATGTTTTGCGTTGGAAAATAGCCATCCAACCAGATGTATTCTAATTTTGACTTACTCATAATAGTGGGTAGTTTACTTTAAATTTTAATAAGTGGTAAAAATAATTATTTTCTCTACATGATAAATTTTTAGGGGAAGTAAATCGTTAAAAGTTATCAAAATTTTGTTAACCCCCTTTTTTGAAGGGGTTAATTAATAAAATTTCATTTTTTGGGCTATATATTGCTAAATTGTTAATTTTACAGTCTTAAATTCATTCAAAATGTCTAAAATGAGATTCGATGCCTTGGCAGATAGCCATAAAAGAGGAAAAATATTGATAGATGAGACTGGAAAACGCTCCGATTTATTTGGGAAGAATGTTTTTAATGAGTCAAAAATGCTTCAGTTTTTAACAACTGACGCTTATGAAAAAGTAAAATCTGCAATTTTATCTGGGAGTAAAATTGATAGAAAAATTGCGGATCAAGTCGCAGAAGGAATGAAAGCATGGGCTCTTTCTATGGGAGCCACGCACTATACCCACTGGTTTCAGCCACTTACAGGTGCAACAGCAGAAAAGCATGATGCTTTTTTCGATTTGTTACCTGATGGTCGCGCAATGGAAAAATTTGGTGGAGGACAGTTGGTGCAGCAAGAACCAGATGCTTCAAGCTTTCCAAGTGGGGGGATTAGAAATACTTTTGAAGCTCGCGGATATACCGCTTGGGATCCAACTTCACCAGCATTTATATACAAAACTACCCTTTGTATCCCTACCATATTTGTATCCTATACTGGAGAAGCTTTGGACAATAAGGCACCATTATTAAGAGCACTTAATGCTGTAGATGAGGCCGCTACGAGCGTAGCACAATATTTTGATAAAAATGTTCGTAAGGTAAATGCTACATTAGGTTGGGAGCAGGAATACTTTTTAATTGATAAGGCTTTGGCACAATCTCGCCCAGATATTTTAATGACGGGTAGAACTTTAGTGGGTAACTCTGCCGCAAAAGGACAACAATTAGATGACCATTATTTTGGTGTAATTCCAAGCCGTGTTCTGAGTTTTATGAGCGAATTAGAAAAAGTATGTACGCAATTAGGGATTCCAGTAAAAACTAGACATAATGAAGTTGCACCAAATCAATTTGAATTAGCTCCGGTTTTTGAAGAAGCCAATTTATCCGTTGATCATAACTTGCTGTTAATGGACGTGATGGATGAAATTGCAGATAAACATGGGTTTAAAGTCCTCTTTCATGAAAAACCGTTTGCTGGTATAAACGGTTCGGGGAAGCACAATAACTGGTCATTAGCTACAGATACAGGAGTTAACCTGTTAAGCCCTGGGAAAACTCCAATGAAGAACCTACAATTTTTAACCTTTTTTGTAAATACAATTAAGGCTGTTGATACTTATGAAGAGTTATTGCGTTCTTCAATCGCTTCAGCAAGTAATGATCATCGGTTAGGGGCTAATGAAGCGCCTCCAGCTATAATTTCCATATTTGTAGGGAAACAACTAGGAGAAGTTTTAGACGAATTAGAAGGTGTTTCTAAAGGGAAGCTTTCACCACAAGAAAAGACAGAATTAAAATTAAATGTGGTTGGTAAAATCCCCGAAATTTTATTGGATAATACAGACCGCAATCGTACTTCGCCTTTTGCTTTTACGGGAAATAAATTTGAAATGAGAGGGGTGGGTTCAAAAATGAACTGCGCTAAGCCGATGACCATTTTAAATACCATTGTCGCCAAGCAATTAACCGATTTTAAGAAAGAGGTTGATACGTTAATAGATAAGAAAAGCTTAAAGAAGGACGAGGCTGTTTTTAACGTGCTTAGGGAATACATTAAAAATTCGAAACGTATTCGTTTTGATGGTGATGGTTATAGTGATGATTGGCAAAGCGAAGCACGTAAAAGAAAATTAAGTAATAATAAGAATACTCCAGAGGCACTTAAGGTGTTAACATCAAAAGAAAGTATTGCTTTGTTTGATGTTACAGCTGTAATGAATGAAAAGGAGTTAAAAGCCCATCAAGAGGTAGAGCTAGAAAATTATGTATTCCATATTCAGATTGAAGGTCGAATTTTAGGCGAACTTATTTACAATCATATTATACCTTCAGCAATAAAATACCAGAACATATTGTTAGAAAATGTTGCTGGTCTCAAGGAAGTTTATGGCGCAGCACACAAAAAATTAACGGAACCACAGTTAAATATTCTCGAACAAATAGCGGAGCATATTATGGAAGCTAAGAAGCTAACAGATGCTATGTTACTTACTAAAGAGAAAGTACATAATTTATCTAGTATAGCTAAAAAAGCGCAAGCTTATTGTAATGATGTAAATCCTTATTTTGAAAAAATTCGTTCAGAAGCAGATGCTTTGGAGCAATTAGTGGCTGATGAATTATGGCCATTGACAAAATACCGTGAGCTGTTATTTGTGAAATAAAACTAATGTTACTTCGAGTGCCTCGGAACAAAGTTCCGAGATGTATCTAGAAGTCTTTTATAGTTTGTAGCACAAAATCTGTTTGAAGGGTTGCAATCCAATATTTTACATGAGTATTGATAAATCTATTTCTTTAAATTTGATTAAAGCGACTTAATGAACCTTAGCCTAAAAGATATCGAAGCTGCCAAAAAGCGAATTGACCCTTACATTAATAAAACACCAATACTCACTTCTTCGCTTTTAAACGAATGGCTGGGGCATGAAATTTACTTTAAAGCAGAAAACTTCCAAAAAATAGGGGCTTTTAAGGCTAGGGGAGGAGTAAATACTTTAGCATGGCTCTTAGAAAATGGACACCGACCTAAGCATATTGTTGCGAATAGTTCTGGAAACCATGCCCAAGCCGTAGCTTATGCGGCAAAGCAATTTGAAATTCCTGCAACCATTTTTATGGCAGCTTATTCCTCTAAAGTTAAAGTGCAAGCTACAAAAGCCTATGGAGCTGATGTAGTGCTAAGTGAAACCCGCGATATTACGGATACTAAAGTAGCAGAAGCAGCCAAAGCGGAAGGCACCTTTTGGATTCCTCCATTTAATCATGAACAAGTTATCTGCGGGCAGGGCACAGCAGCTTATGAAGCATTAAGTGAGTTAAAAGATATAGATGCGGTTTTTACCCCTTGCGGTGGTGGTGGACTAACATCAGGTTCTTTAATTGCAACACGCGGTCTTGCTCCTAAAGCAAAAATGTTTGGAGTAGAGCCCCTTAATGCTAATGATGCGGCAGAATCGTTGCGAAAAGGTAGTATTCAACGTTTGCCTGGTATACCAGATACCTTAGCCGATGGTGCTATGACTATGGCTGTTGGGGATATCACTTTTGAGTATCTAAAACAGTTAGATGGCTTCTATGAAATTGAAGAAGAATATTTAATTTACTGGACCCAATGGTTAACACACTTGCTTAAATGCAGAATAGAACCCACCTGCGCCATGCCTATGGAGGCCATAAGAAGATGGTTGCAATCCCAAAAAACCAAAAAACGGGTATTAATGGTGATTTCCGGAGGTAATGTTGATCAACCAACTACGCAAAGGATTTGGGAGAAAGATTGCCTAACAAAAGAGCCTACATTACTTAAATAATAAGAGCTTGTTTTTGATTATATTTTTTATACAATTGATGAGCAATCCAAGCACCAACTATCATTTCTAACCAACTTAAGGATAAAGTAATCCATAATATACTCCAACTAGATAATCCCATATTGGAAGTTGCTACCCAAAAAATAACAAATACAGCCAACCAAACTAATGTTCCGGAAGCAAAGACTGATTTAAAATTATGACCAAAAGTGTTCGAATACAACCAAAAAATAAACACCAAAACTGCTGTTAACAAGGTGTCCCAAAAGCCCCAGATTGTAAAAATTACCCAATCCATTTCTGCAATACCGTTTTTATCATTAAAAAATGATTTGACCCTAGGGATTACTAAAACAAAATAGCGAAAGACTTCGGATAAGTTTATCCAAATACTTGTAATTAAGGTGATAATAAAGAACTGTTTTAGCTTAAAAGTTTGCATGATTATTTCTTATCTATAATTGAGGGTTGATACTATTTCATTCAAAATAGTAGTAGGGGCTGGTAGGTCTGGTGTAGAACGGTAAAGAGCAACTGATTTTTCTAAATGTTTAATTTTTTTAACCATATCTATACTTCTATAAGTTAATTGAGCAAAGCGCAAATTTTTAGGATCGATTATCTTTTCTGCTATCAAAAAATCAATTTTTTTATTGCATCTACATGGATTTTCCGGATTGGCTAAACCACATTTGTTTGTTAGAAAGTTTCTAATTTTTGTTCTTGCTCGCGATAACTTTTTTCTAAAGTTCTCAGGAGTAATTTCTAGGATTTCCGAACCTTCAATACTATTGTAGTCTAATATTTCAGATAATATATAAACCATTCTATCAGCTTCATTCAAACAAAGAAGTAATCCTTGTGTGCAACTAACTTTAACTTCTTCTTCCAAAAGAGTTAGCTCACCTTCATTGTTTGTGTACCTGATGGTCTCTGACTGTCCTAGATCAATTAAATCTGCATAATCGCTAAATGGCATTGCAAACTCCATAGCCTTTTTACCCTTATGGGTTTTTAGAAAATTTGTTGCTACGCGATAGACCCAAGTCTTGAATTTGCTTTCATATTTAAATGTGCTTAAGTGCGTCACAACTTTTATCAAAATTTCTTGTGTAGCATCTTTAGCATCTTCTGGAAACAACAACATTTTTAGAGAAAGGTTATAAATTAAGTCCTTGATTTCAATCAATAGCAATTCAAGAGATTTTTTATCACCCTGTTTTGCATTTTCTACTAATATTTTGAGTTTGTCCTTCATGCTTTCTACAAATTAGACAATATTTAAGAATCAAGTGTGACAACTAAAATTGAAATATTGTTATTGATTACTAATTTTTTGCAACATCATAATTAAATCCCAACTCCTAACATCGGTTTTATTATTTTTGCCCAAACAGAATAGCACATGTCCTCAGACACCAGTAAAAGATATGCCCAACGTGGAGTTTCTGCTTCAAAAGAAGATGTTCATAATGCCATAAAAAATATAGATAAAGGACTTTTTCCAAAGGCATTCTGCAAGATCGTAGAAGACCATTTAACCGGGAGTGCGGCCCACTGTTTGGTAATGCATGCAGATGGTGCGGGTACAAAATCTTCTTTAGCATATATGTATTGGAAAGAAACCGGAGATATTTCTGTATGGAAGGGTATTGCTCAGGATGCATTGATAATGAATATCGATGATTTAATATGTGTAGGAGCTGTGGATAATATTATGCTTTCCTCTACAATTGGGCGTAATAAAAACTTAATTCCTGGGGAGGTGATTTCTGCTATCATTAATGGGACAGAAGAATTGATTTCCGATTTAAAGGAACATGGCATCACAATTCATTCCACTGGGGGTGAAACTGCTGATGTGGGGGATTTAGTAAGAACTATTATTGTAGATTCTACAGTTACTGCGCGCATGAAACGTAGTGAGGTTATAGACAACGCCAATATTAAAGCTGGTGATATTATTGTTGGTTTAACTTCTTTTGGTCAAGCCAGTTATGAAAAAGAGTACAATGGTGGTATGGGAAGTAACGGACTTACTTCCGCTAGACATGATGTATTCTCCAAATACCTGGCCGAAAAATTTCCAGAAAGTTTTGATGCTTCGGTACCAGAAGATTTGGTGTATTCTGGACAAACTAAATTAACCGACACTGTGGCTAATTCTCCATTAGACGCTGGTAAATTGGTTTTGTCTCCAACAAGAACATACGCACCAATTGTTAAGAAAATTTTGGAGAAATATTCTGCTAAAGAAATTCATGGAATGGTGCATTGCAGTGGTGGAGCGCAAACCAAAATATTGCATTTTATAGATGCGCTGCACATTGTAAAAGATAACCTTTTTCCTGTGCCACCGTTATTCAAATTAATTCAGGAACAATCAGGAACGGATTGGAAAGAAATGTACCAAGTTTTTAATTGCGGCCACCGCCTAGAATTGTATGTAGACCCAGAAGTTGCTGAGGATTTAATTTCAATTTCAAAGTCATTTCAAGTAGATGCGAAAATCATAGGTAGGGTAGAAGCAAGTGCTACAAAAAAACTGACCATAAAAAGCGAATACGGAACATTTGAGTATTAGCCATACGATTAACCAAAATCTCACGTTCTTTTATTAAACATGATGCTATGGAAAGAAAAGAATTTTTGAGAAGTTTAGGAGCAGGTGCAGCTTTTGCACTTACTTTTCCTTGTTTAAACGGTTGTTCTTCAGATTCAGAAGATTTAGAAACCTTCCCAGAACCTACAGGTGTAGACTTCACTGTGGATTTAACTGCTACCAATGCTGCCCCATTGGCAAATAATGGTGGTTTTATTTTAGCAAAATCCAATCCTACTGATAGCTTAACGGATATTGTTGTAGCTAGAAATTTGGAAGGTGATTTTGTGGCAGCTAGTCAAATTTGTAGTCATCAACAAACGGATGGCGTTCGCTTTATTAGTGAAGATGGAGGTATTTTTAGATGTTCTACCCACGGTTCTAGATTTAGTCAGACAGGAACACCATTAAATTCTATCACAAGTAATCCACTTAAAGTATTCCAAACAGAACTTAACGGAGATATACTTCGTGTTTTTGAAAGCTAAATTTTATATAGATGATGAAACAGCTGCTGTTTATGCTACTATTTTTCGTTTCCATTGGAGTTGTAGCTCAAGATTGGAAAGAAAATTATAATGATGCTCTTGCTCAGGCAGCAGCAGATGATAAACCATTGATTTTGGTTTTTTCAGGTTCTGACTGGTGCCCACCATGCAAGCGATTAGATAAAAATATTTGGACTTCCGAAGAGTTTAAAAACTTTTCCTCAGAAAAGTATGTGCTTTACAAAGCAGATTTTCCACGAAAAAAAGCAAATCAACTTCCCCAAGAACAGCTAAACCAAAATAAAAAATTAGCTGAACGCTTTAACCCCAAAGGACATTATCCTTTAGTGTTGGTTTTAGATAAATCGGAACAGGTTCTTGGCAAAACTGGCTATCAGAAGATAAGCCCAAAAGACTATATTGCTGTCCTGAATTCCTTTTTATAATGAAACAATGGACCGTTATTATTTGTTGCTTTTTATGCATGCTGTCCTATGGTCAGGATAAAAAAAAACTGGTAACGGTTAAAAAAGTTTTAAAACTGATGGGCACCCGTTTTGAAATAACGGTTGTTGCTCAAAATGAGGAAATAGGCTATATAAATATCCAAGAGGGTATTGCTGAAATTACCCGAATTGAAAAGATGATTTCGTCATGGGACGAGAATAGCGAAACTTCTCAAATAAATAAAAATGCGGGTATTAAGCCTGTTAAAGTAAGTTTTGAACTCTTTAAACTTATAGAACGCGCTAAAAAAATCTCTGAGATTACAGATGGCGCTTTTGATATCTCTTATGCTTCAATGGATAAGGTTTGGCAGTTTGATGGAAAAATGGATAGACTTCCATCTAAAACCCAGATAGAAAATTCAATTGCCAAAATAGGACATGAAAAGATAATTTTAGATGCAGATGCGCAAACAGTCTTTTTAATGGAAGAAGGAATGCGTATTGGTTTTGGAGCAATAGGCAAAGGTTTTGCAGCAGATAAAACTAAAGATTTGCTTATTTCTAAAGGAGTAAAAGCTGGGTTAATAAATGCTTCTGGAGATTTAACTACTTGGGGTACAAAAGCCACCGGTGAAAAATGGATGATAGGTATAGCAAATCCATTAAGTAAGGATAAGGTTTTTTCATGGCTGCCAATTGTAGAATCTTCGGTTGCAACTTCTGGAAATTACGAGAAGTATTTACTATTTGAAGGTAAAAAGTATTCCCACATTATAGACCCTAGAACTGGTTATCCAACAAGAGGAATAAATAGTGTCTCCATTTTTGCAAAGGATGCAGAATTATGTGATGCACTTGCCACTGCGGTATTTATTATTGGTAGGGATAGTGGAATACATTTAATAAACCAAATTCCAGGTGTGGAGGTAGTTGTTGTAGATGGCGAAAACAAGATCCATAAAAGCTCAGGTATTTTGTTCGATAATAATCAGTAGTTTTAAGTATGCGTAAGTTTTTTATTTTAGTTGTTATTGTAGTTTGCTCAAGCTCTTGCGTAGCAGTTAAAGAGTATGATAAAGTGTATCTTAATGATAGCGATATGCGACTAGGAGCAAGGTCAGCGGAACGTTTTGAAACCAATTTTCAGTTATACCGTGAAGCTTCTTCCGGTGCCAATGGAGGAAAAACTGGTGGTGGTTGCGGATGTAATTAAGAGAAGTCCATTTTTGACAAGATGAATACAGTTAAAAATGATGACTGAACTTGCCCTGAGCTTATCGAAGGGTCTTTTGAGGCGATATGAAAGTTGATAGTCGAAGTGGTTTTTAGTTTAAAAGTCAAATAATTTTACGAGAATTCTTGTTTTGAAGAAACTGTTTTTTATTCTAGTCTGTATCCTTTTTAATATTGTTTTGCATGCGCAGCAAGACAACACTTCCTATACAAAGAAAGTTCTAGAAGCAAGTGAGCTAGATGTATTGTTTAGTTATTACAGCCAAGACGGACAAAATGCAGCGGTAACTGGTGGGGAAGGTACAGAAGAATTGACAGATGCAACTTCAACCTTAGTATTAAGAATGCCCTTAAATGCAGATGATGTTTTAACCGTGGATGTAGGTTTGTCTGCTTATACTTCAGCATCATCTAGTAATGTTAATCCTTTAGATGGAAGCAACCCTAATGTGAGTCCCTTTGATGCTTCTTCTGGAGAGTCTAGGAAAGATTTACTTGCCTATTTTAATCCAACATATCAACATAGCTCAGATGACCGTAACAATATTTGGAGTGCAAATGCATATGTGTCTAATGAGTACGATTATTTTTCGATAGGTTTTGGTGGCTCCTATGCCAAACTTTTTAACGAAAGAAACACAGAAATTTCTATAAGTGGAAGAGTATTTTTAGATAGTTGGAACTCACAATACCCCATAGAATTAAGACAGGGTTTTTTTGATGACCGTATTACAGGAACTGGTATTTATGCACCCAATTTCTCTGAATTTACTGATGAGAAACGAAATACATATTCGGTTTCGCTTTCATTTTCTCAAATTTTAAATAAAAAACTACAAGGTTCTTTATTTGTGGATTTGGTATCCCAGAGTGGATTATTGAGCACACCTTTTCAACGTGTTTATTTTGGTGATGCAAATGATTTTTTTATTGATGATTTTCAGTTGGCGGATGCTATTGAACAGCTTCCGGATTCTCGATTTAAGATTCCTGTTGGTGGGCGCTTAAATTATTATCTAAGTGATGCTATTGTAGTGCGCTCTTATTATCGTTTTTATTATGATGATTGGGGAATAACTTCGCATACTGCAAATATTGAAGCTCCTATAAAGTTAAATGATAAGTTTACGCTTTATCCTAGTTATCGGTATTATACACAAACAGCTGCAGACTATTTTTATGCAAAAGAGGATGCACTATCAACTTTTGAGTTTTATACTTCAGACTATGATTTATCTAATTACCAAGCAAATCAGCTAGGGTTTGGAGTGCAGTACAAAGACATCTTTAATAGTGCTAGAGTTTTCTTTTTTGGCTTGCAAACGATTAATTTACGTTACAGTTATTATGATAGAAGTGATGGCTTAAACGCCTCAATATTTACTTTAGGAACTACTTTTGTTATTGATTAGATAATAGATATCCCTCGTTAACCAAATCCTGATGGTTTTTGACTTCTTTTGAATATCCATTTTTTATTAAATATAACCTGTCACAGATTTCCAATATCTCTTTATAGAAATGATCGGTAATCAAAATTGTTTTTTCCTGTTTTTTCTTAACGATAAGATTTTTAAATTTTTCAACATAAATAGGAGCAATAAAAGAAAATGGTTCATCTAAAAGAATAATCTTTTGCTTGCTATTAAGAATTAAATAAGTTTCTAAAACTCTAATTTCTCCAGTTGAAAGCTTACTTAGATTACTAAATTTATAGTCTTTAAAAGTTGGAAAATCCATTATAAATGTGTTCCATTTCTGTTCAAGTAATGAGAAAATAGTATGGATTTTAAGATTCTTTGGAAGTAAAGAATACTGAGGTAAATAAGTAACATTTTTTGATAGAAACAATTGTTTTTTTACAATTCGTGAATCTATTCTAATGGTTTTGTATTTGGGTTTAAGGTTTCCGAATAATATTTCCAACAAACAGGATTTTCCACATCCATTTCTTCCTAAAATTCCAGTTATTTCGCCTTTATCAGCTCTCAGATAAATGCCCGAAAGTATCTTCTTTTGATTAAAACTTAGTTCAATATTATCTACTTCTAGTTTCAAATATTATTTTTAATAAGTTCAAAAATGGCAAGTATTATAATGTCATAAATAAATGAAATAAAATATAGTATCTGCTTGGAAATACCCAGATTATGATAAAAAGTAAGTCTTTGTTTTAATTTTGAATCTATTTCAATAAAATAGATTGTTGTAAACAGAAAAAATTTAAATATAACTATTGGGATAAGCTGAATTCCTGCTATTATTGAAACTAAGCTAATTAAAGATGAAACAATCAAAATATACTTGAAATAAAAGAAGGCTAAAAAGTAAGTTTTGGTCTGAAGTAAGGTTTTCATAGCGTAATCTAAATGTACAAATTAATCGTAAATTCGCATTTTAAGGAGGATTGAACTATGCTAGATAAACTGAATATTGTAAAGCAACGTTTTGATGAGGTTTCTGATTTGATTATTCAACCAGATATCATTTCAGATCAAAAACAATACATTAAATTAAATAAGGAATACAAGGATTTAAAGGCACTTGTAGATAAGCGAGCGCTTTATATTGAATTGACCAACAATTTAAGCGAGGCAGAAGAAATTATTTCAGATGGTAGCGACGCTGAGATGGCAGAGATGGCCAAAATGCAATATGATGAGGCTAAAGAAGCTATCCCAAAATTGGAGGAGGAAATTAAGTTTATGCTTATTCCAAAGGATCCTGAAGATGAGAAAAATGTAGTAATGGAAGTAAGAGCAGGAACTGGTGGAGATGAGGCAAGTATTTTTGCTGGAGATTTATACCGCATGTATGCCAAATATTGTGAATCCAAAGGATGGAAAACTAACATCATGGATTTAAGTGAAGGTACGAGTGGTGGTTATAAAGAAATTCATTTTGAAGTTTCAGGAGAAGATGTTTATGGGACCTTAAAGTTTGAAGCCGGAGTGCACCGGGTACAACGCGTACCGCAAACGGAAACGCAAGGAAGAGTTCATACAAGTGCGGCTACAGTTATGGTCATCCCAGAAGCTGAAGATTTTGATGTTCAAATAGAGCAAAAAGATGTCCGTGTAGATTTCTTTTGTTCTTCTGGTCCAGGAGGTCAATCTGTTAACACAACGTATTCGGCAGTTCGTTTGACGCACATTCCAACCGGTTTAGTAGCGCAATGTCAAGACCAAAAATCGCAGCATAAAAACAAAGAGAAAGCTTTTAAAGTGCTTCGTTCAAGATTATACGATTTAGAGTTGGCTAAGAAGCAAGAAGAAGATGCTGCAAAAAGAAATTCGCAAGTGAGCAGTGGAGACCGTTCCGCTAAAATTAGGACTTATAATTATCCACAAGGGAGGGTTACTGATCATAGAATAGGTTTAACGCTATACGATTTGCAGAATATAATCAATGGAGATATTCAAAAAATAATTGATGAATTGATGTTGGTTGAGAATACAGAAAAATTAAAAGAAGCTTCCGAGATATTTTAGATTAGCAGTTAGCTGTAAGGAATTATTATATGGTTGTCATCCTAAGCCTGTCGAAGGATACATGAGAAAAGTATTTTAAAAAGCGTGAAAACAGAAGAATTAATAGCTCAAATCAAAAAAAAGAATTCTTTTCTCTGTGTTGGTCTGGATACCGATTTAGAAAAGATTCCACAACACCTTTTAGAAGAAGAAGACCCCATTTTTAGCTTTAATAAAGCTATTATAGACGCTACACAGGAGTATTGTGTTGCTTATAAGCCAAATATTGCATTTTATGAAGCGCATGGCTTAAAAGGTTGGAAATCACTTGAGAAAACAATAACATATCTTAACGCTAATTACCCTGAGCAGTTCACAATTGCTGATGCTAAAAGAGGAGATATAGGGAATACATCCACGCGATATGCTAAAGCTTTTTTTGAGGAACTAGCTTTTGATTCTATTACTATCGCTCCTTACATGGGACGCGATTCTGTTGAGCCGTTTCTGGAATTTGCAGACAAGCATACTATTTTATTGGCTTTAACATCAAATAAAGGGGCTTTTGATTTTCAAACAAAAATGATTGATAGCACAGCGCTTTATAAGGAAGTTTTGACTGTTTCTAAGAGCTATAAAAATGCTGAAAACTTAATGTATGTTGTTGGAGCTACAAAAGCGGAATATTTAAAGGAAATTCGAGAAATTATCCCTAACAGCTTCTTATTGGTTCCAGGAGTTGGTGCTCAAGGCGGAAATTTACAAGATGTTTGTAAATATGGTATGAACTCAACAGTAGGCTTATTGGTGAATTCTTCTCGCGGAATTATTTACGCTTCGGCAACGGAAGATTTTGCAAATGAAGCAGCTTTTAAAGCCAAAGAAATTCAAATGCAAATGAAGGAGGAATTAGAAAAACTACACTAAATCCTCCAATATTTTTTTAATGTTTTGTGCTTTGCGCTCAAAAAACTCTCCTAACTTTGTATCGATGTAATTGGCATCCATAGCCTTACTTAAAAAGTTTTCGTAACGGTATTGCAAAATAGCCACTGTATGGCTTTCTCCTGTTATCGGAGTCACTGCCCCAACTCTACAATATTGCTTTTCCATAGTTCAAAAGATTTGTTCTAACAAAGATACGTTCAAAACAAGGTTTTAGACTACAGTGTAAATGTGTACTCACCTAAAAATCAGGCAGTTTGTCTAATTTTTAACTAATAATTAATAGCTAAGGGTGCTTTTACAAGTTTTGTTGGCTAAAAATTAACGTACTTTTATAAAAAATTTAGATTGCTCAGCTATACCAAATATTTACATGATACTTCAGATGAGTGGGTAACTTTTGTTCATGGTGCAGGAGGTAGTTCCACCATATGGTATAAGCAGTTAAGAGATTTTAAAAAACACTTCAATATTCTATTATTAGATTTAAGGGGACATGGTAATTCCAAACCTAATCTAAAAGACGCTTTTAGCGATAAGTATACTTTTGATAGTATAACGGATGATATTGTAGAGGTGATAGACTTTGAAGGTGTGAAAAAATCCCATTTCATAGGAATTTCTTTAGGTACTATTTTGATACGGAATTTAGCAGAAAAATATCCAGATAGGGTTGCTAGTATGGTTATGGGCGGTGCTATAATGAAATTAAATTTTCGTTCACAAGTATTAATGCGATTAGGAGTTATTTTTAAATCAATAGTACCCTATATATGGTTATATAAATTTTTTGCATTTGTTATAATGCCAAATAAGAACCATAGAGAGTCGCGATTGCTTTTTGTAAGAGAAGCTAAGAAATTATATCAGAAAGAGTTTATTAGATGGTTTAAGCTCACCTCTGAGATTAATCCATTACTGCGTTTTTTTAGAACTGTAGACATAGAAATTCCAACGCTTTATATTATGGGTGGTGAGGACTATCTTTTTCTTCCTACCATTCAGAAAGTAGTTAAATCACATCGCATGTCGGAATTAGCTGTTATAGAAAATTGCGGTCATGTTGTGAATGTAGAACAGCCAATTGTTTTTAATAACAGCGTGATTAATTATTTATCTAATTTGAAATGACACCTAAACGGGTTTTATTCCTAATAATTTACCTATCACTTTCTTTAAGTTTATTAGCACAAACATCTGATTGTAAATGTTGCTCAGAAAATCATGCAGCGTTTGATTTTTGGATTGGTTCTTGGGAGGTGACAAATAAAGATGGCTCTATAGCGGGTAAAAACACCATTGTAAAAATTGAAGGAGATTGTGTCCTGCGAGAGAACTGGACCAGTGCTACACCAGGTTATACCGGCACGAGTCTTAATTTCTACAATTTAAAGATCAAACAATGGGAACAACTTTGGATAGACAATTCTGGAGCTCATTTAAAGTTAAAGGGTAATAAATTTGGAAACCAAATGATTCTCTCCTCGGATGAATTTATACATACAGACGGGAAAATATATATAAATCGTATTACCTGGACGGAAAATTCTAATGGCACTGTAAGGCAACTTTGGGAAGTTTTAAGCGAAGGGAAGGTGGTAAATGTACTTTTTGATGGACTTTATTCTCCAATAAAGTAAACCATATAAAGACAGCTCTGAAGATTTTGATAGCTAATTCAAATAAATCACCCTAAAAATGAGACATATAATTTTTTAGAAGTATGTATCAGAGCCGCCTTATATAGTTAAGTTGAATGTAAATTAATACCATAAAATAATGGGTTTGGGTAATCCTTATAAACCATTACTTTAGCCCGATAAAAAATTACCCTTAATAAAAAATCACTATTTAAGCTGGTTGAAATAGTAGTTGAGAATTTTTACCAAATCTTCTCCAGAACTGACCTTTAGCTTTTCATTTTTAATGTACTTTCCGACCTCTTTTGATTTATTCCCAAAAAAGTTAAGTAGTGCTTTCTTTTTTCTAGGTATTTCTACAATATGCCCCGGATTATTTTCTAGATTCATTAAATAATAAGCATCCTGGAGCTTTGTAAATTTTGCAGGAACAGCTGGTTCGTAACTGCTTTTCGCAGGCTTGGAGGGTTCAAATTTTACTCGCTGCTTTTTGAATAAAGAAAAATTTTCGGTAGAAACTATTCTTTCAAAGAAGGTATTTTCAATTTTTCCTTCAGGATTAATAAATTGCTGGGTTTCAAATACTCCGCTGCCATCTAAAAGTGTGATTTTATATTGGTATTTTTTAGATAGGCTTAGTATTTTATCATCTTCTTTTTTTAGTTGAATGATGTTATCCACTGGATCAAATCGAATTAAATGAGATCCAGATAAGCCATCAATTTTAGCTAGCTTGAATTCTTCAAATATATATTTAGAACCTTCAGCGTTAGCATATTTTTTATTGTTCACATCAATAAAAAAAGCAAGATCTTGTAGTGTGCTGTTGTTGTTTGGTGGCTGCAATTGTGAATAACCCTTAAAAACACATAGGGCTATTAAACAAAAAACTACTTTCTTTAATATATTCATAGGTCTTTTAATTTATGAAAAAACCATCACTCAATTAAATTGAATGATGGTTTCTCAATTGATTGATGAAATTATTTAAAAATTACCCGGGTTCTGAGTAATATTTGGATTGTTTGTGGTTTCATCTTCCACTATTGGAAATATAACTTTATCTGCACCGGGAGCAGATGCTGCTCCGCCACCTGGTCTAAGATTTAAGTTATTTCTTAGTAAATCCATTCTACGGTGTCCTTCAAAGCAAAGTTCTTTTCTTCGTTCCAAAGAGATTGCAGCTAAATCTACAGAACCTAAATTTCCTAAACCAGCACGATTACGAAGTAGGTTAATATCATTTAAAGGGCTATCTCCTGTGGATGAGCCATTCAATAGATTTGCTTCGGCACGTATTAAATACATTTCAGTAATACGCAATGCCATACCATCTGATGCGTTATTTACAATATCTGGATATTTAGTTGTGAAAAAAGTATCATTTCCACCAGCATCTGATGCTGCTTGGGACAATTCATCAAATCTTCTATCACCAGCTTCTGCTGCAAATGCATCTATTAATTCTTGGCTAAATGGTGCATCACCTCTTCCGCCTGGAGCTGGATTGTAAAAATTCACATACACTTCATCTGAACCGGCGTTTTCTTGAGGCCCATCAGTAGGTGTGTTAATTACAACAAATATGTGCTCAGAAGAGTTAGGATTATCATCATAAAAGTCATAATCACTTGCTAATGCGTATTCCCCTGAAGAGATTACTTGATTTGCCAAATCTGCTGCCTGAGCCCATTGCTCGCGATATAGATATAGGCGCGCAAGTAAAGCTCTTGCAGAACCAGCCTCTGCTCTAACTCCATTATCTTCTGGTAAAGCTGCTGCTGCGTCCAAGAGATCCTGTTCTATAAAAGCATGAACTTCATTAACCGTTGAACGCTCCAATTGAAATTCAGAAATATCACCACCTTCAAATGGTTGTGTTACTATTGGAATACCAAGATTTGTTCCATTTGAAAATTGATAAGGCTGTGCAAACAAATTCACCAACTGGAAATTTGTTATTGCTCTTAAGAATTTAGCTTCTGCAACAAAAACAGTTTTATCTGCTTCAGTTAAACCAGTTACATCCTCAATACTAACATCAGGCAAGTTTGCGATGATATTATTTGCAGCACCAATTAACTCATAACCATCTAACCATATGTTATCTATGGAAGTATTGGTTGCTAAAGTCTCAAATTGATCAATCTCCTGTAGCGAAGGAAAACTACCCACAAAATTCACATTATCAGCCATAAAGTCCGACATCAGTTGGGCATTTCCATTTAAATCTCCACTTTGATTTTTACTGTAGATACCAACTACAGCTCCATTTATAGTTGCAAAACTCCCAAATACGGTATTAGAAGCAACATTATCTTCTGGTACAACATCTAACCTATCTTCACATGAAAAAGCAAAGATTATTGCTAGAAATGCTACTGTTATTTTTATCGTTTTCATTTCTATTTTTTTTAAGTTAAAATTGTATTCTTGCTCCGAATGAGTAAGACTTTGCCTGTGGTGCGGTAAAGAATGATTCCCCTTGGAATAAAGGATCAATATCATCGGTTACCTCAGGGTCAATACCGTCCATTTCATCTGCCTTTATAGTAAATAAATTGGTAGCAGTTGCATATAATCTAATGGATTGGAAAAGCCCACCAAGCTTATCTAAAGCGGACTGAGGAAGACTATATCCTAAAGTAACATTCTTTAATCTTAAATAAGATGCATTAAGCTGTTGTTGACTAGATCGTTGATTGAATAAATTAAAGGTAGAACTTGTTGGGCTTGGTAAAAATGCATTATCACCAGGCTGTCTCCAAAAATTTAAGTTTTGTCTTCTAATATTTACAATACCACCAATCGCATCATTTCCATCTGCAAAACGTAATCCGTCTATTACAACATCATTTCCATAGGAGTAATTCATTAAGAACGATAAATCGAAGTTTTTGTAATTAATGATATTGGTAATACCACCTGAAAAGTCAGGTAAAGGACTACCAGTTACAACACGGTCATTAGAGCTTGGATTGTTAGTAATATTACCATCAACATCTAACCACTCCGCATCTCCAGTTTGCGAGTTTATGCCAACATAACGAATTAAAAAGAAATTATTTAATGACTCTCCTTCAATAGCGCGTTGAATTGCACCATCAATGATTCGTCTTCCTTGTGTATCAGTAGCGGCATCTTCATTTAACTTAAGCACTTTATTGTTTATAGAAGTTAAATTGAAGTTGGTTCTCCATGTAAAGTTTTCTGTTCTAACATTAACAGTATTTAACTCAAATTCCCATCCAGTATTTTCCATCTCACCAATGTTTCTACTAATACTTGTAAAACCTGTTTGTGGAGGTAATACTTGATTTAGTAATAAATCACTTGTGGTTTTCTTAAAATAAGAAGCATTAAACGTAACTCGGCCATTTAAAAAAGTAGATTTTAAGCCAATATCTAATGTTTCACTTTCTTCCCATTTTAAATCTGGATTTTCTGGTTGATTTGGTATTACACCAGATTCACCATTATAATCTGCTATAGGACCTGCGTTGAAAAGCCCTAAAGAAGGGAATGTTCCCAACCTATCATTACCAACAGTACCGATACTTGCTCTTATTGATAAAAAGTCAAAGAAGTTTAAGTCTCTAATAAAATCTTCTTCTGAAAGTGTCCATCCTGCTGCTGCAGACCAGAAATAACCAAAACGGTTGTTAGCACCAAATCTTGAAGAACCGTCTCTACGTATAGAACCTTCCGCAATGTATTTTCCTTTGTAATCATAAGTTAATCTTGAGAAGAGACCAAATAATCTAGAAGGAAAACGATCACCATTTAAAACAGTTGGAGTAGATCCAGAACCAAGGTTACGTAAATCATCTGTTAAGAAGCCAGTTGAAGACACATTTGAGCGTGTTCTTAAGGTTTCTTCGTAGTTAAGACCTAATAATACTGTTAGGTTATGGTCCTCTGCAAAAGTATCTGTGTAGTTTAATGTTTGGTTAGTCAGCCAACGATCTTCATTCACAAATATTTGCTGCGCAAATCCACCCGGTGAGTTAAACTCTGCGTTGCGGATAAACTCCTCTAAACTTAATTTATCAATACCAAATTCCGAACGCCATGTTAGTCCTTTAATCGGTGTTACTTCTGTAAAGGCATTTCCGATTACACGAAAAGTCTTTAACTCATCCGTGTTTAAAGCTACACGAGCAAAAATGTTTGGAATAAACGAGCCTGATTGTACAAAGTTGCCTTCAGCGTCAAATGCAGGTACAACTGGACTTTGTAGAAATGCAGTTGTAAAAGGAGCGTTAATATTGTTTTCTACACCAACTCTATTAAGACGGTTATTGGTAATACCTAAGTTCATACCAGCCTTTAACCAGTCGTTTATATCAGTATCTATGTTGATACGAGCACCAGCTCTTTGCTGATCATTACCAATAATGAATCCTTCAGTATCCTGAAAATCTAATCCAAAGAAGAAAGAAGTCTTTTCACTACCTCCTCTAATTCCTAAATTATAGTTTTGTGATACTCCTGTTCTCTGAACTCCACCTAACCAATCTGTTCCTCCGGAACCTAAAGCACCTAATCCTAAATCTTCCGGTGAAGTAGCAGTGCCATTTTGTATGGTTGCAACTTCAGATTTAAATTGACGAAACTCATCAGCTGATAATATATCTGGTACATCCGTAGATTGAGAATACTGTGTGCTTACATCTAAAGAGACCGTAGTCTTAGAATTTTTTCTACCTTTTTTGGTAGTAATTAAGATAACACCATTAGCTCCACGAGAACCATAAATAGATGTCGCACCTGCATCTTTTAATACAGTAAGGGATGCAATGTCATTTGGATTAACATAAGATAATGGGTTAATCCCGGTGTTACCACCTCTATTTAATGTATTTCCTGCAGTATCTGTAATAGGTACACCATCAATTACAATTAAAGGTTGACTACCTGAATTAATTGAGTTTACCCCTCTTACCCTAATTACTGCTGCTGATCCAAGAACACCAGATGCATTTACAATCTGAGTACCTGCACTTTGACCTTGTAATAGTTGATCAGCAGAAACCACTTGTAAATTTTCAATGGCTTCTTCCTTAACAATACCTACATTTTGAATAATTTTTCGTTCTTCTTGATTACCATAACCAACAACAACCACTTCTTCAAGAGCTTGGGTATCTTGCTCCATCTGCACATTTATTGTATCAGATGCGCCCACAGTAATTTCAACCGTTTTTTGACCTAAATAGGAGAAAACTAATACATCTCCAGAACTAGCTTCGATGGCATAGTTTCCGTCAAAATCAGATTGTGTTCCTGTAATCGTACCTTTTACTAAAATGTTTACTCCAGGTAGCGGTAAACCTTCAAAATCGGTTACTAAACCTGTTACATTCTTTTGTTGCGCAAATACTGAGAAAATTCCCATTAAAAAGAGCATGCACAACCATTTAGTCCTGTTTTTCATACTTAACTATAGTTTTGAGTTAGAATGCAGGTACAGCCCCGAAGTTTTGATGACTAATTCAAAATAATTACTCTTGTAGAAAATGAGACCAAAGTCTAGTCTTTTCGTGTAAGTGCAAATGTCTCAGGGCTGCCTACATTTTTAAGTTATTAACTCAAATTAACAGTGTGGCAAGGGGTTTTTGGGAAATTCCTATAAACGTTTACCTATCCGATAAACAGTTACCATTAGTTTACGCTTGTAATATAGGTGTCTTTCTCTGGAACTGACTGGGAGTCAAATTCGTATCTTTTTTAAAGGCTTTGTTAAAGGTTACTTTATTATTATAGCCAACTTCATAGGCAATATCTATAATATTTAAATTACGTTGTTGATCATCCGTCAATATTTTTTTTGCTTCTTCAATTCTATATTTATTAACTAACTCATGAAAACTAAGTTTAAAATGCTCGTTAATTACCTGTGAAGCATTATGTCTAGAAGTATTTAATTTTTCCGCAATCATTTCAAGATTAATATCATTCTCCTTATAAATTTTTTCGTTTCGGAATAGATGTTCTAAATGATTTTTAAGCTCTATAGATAAGCTTGTTGTTAATCCAGATTTTTCATATTTCGGGAATAGGCGATTGGTATAAGAAATTACTCCATTAAAAACGTTAGGTTGAATATTTGCGGAATAACCTATATACAGAACCATGAGTGCCATACTACCTAATTGAAAATGATAGAAAAACCCAGATGAAATGGTATTACTAATTAATATTCCATAAATGGCATAGGAAAAAATATATAAGAAGTGAATATGATATAAGTTGCGTTGCCATAATCGGTCTGGTTTCTCGATACCATCCTTTTTGGATCCCTTCAAGTATAGCTTTCTTATAAAATAGCCATAGATAATTAAGGAAGCTAGCTTTAATAATACAATTACCACTAGCATCTCGGAATCAGATGGATTTAAACCAATGCGAGCTCTATTTAACATTAAAGCTAATTTTTCATTTGCGCTTAATGCGTAAATAGGGACTATATAAACTAAAAAAAGTACTGTGGGTATTAGATGTAACAAGTCACTCTTCTTAAAGGAATGGTTGTGTACTATTTTTTTAAAGTAAAGAAATAATAATGGACCATATAAAAAAGAAAAACAAGTAGACATTAGATAAGAATGCGGATATTCAAATTGGTAGTTTGAGATAACTAAACCAATATGGAACATAAAAAATGAATGGATGAAAATAAAACCACTCACTAGTAACCTCGCATTTAGTTTGATTTTCTTATTGAAATTTAGCATCAATACGGTGTAGAAACCAACAAAAGCTATAAATAGGTAAAAGAAAGACCAAAAACTTATACTGGGGCTATACTTGTCTACTACATTATTGAACTCTTCAGAATCCCTTATTTGATCAAACCCTTCATGATTTAGAAAATTGGGATTAAAATCTAACAACAAATAGGACTCCAAGTATTCTATGGATTTGGTGTTATTGCCCAGACCTGCTTGACTTAGAGCTAGTTTTTTAAGAAAATTTGATTTATCTACCCCTTCTCGTTCTAAGCCCTTTTCATATAATAAAATAGCTTCTTCGAAACGCTGAATATTATAATAATAATCTGCCCAACGTATAGAGTCCTGCGGATAAGCCAAGTTAGTATTCTTGTTTTCAAGTATTGTATTCGAAGGTGTGATTGCACCAAATACAATTTTTATGGCTAGCAGGAACAAGAGAAATGTGTATAGTTTCAATGGTCCCATATGATTGATGAATTAGCACTAGGTACAAGTTAGAAAATGTACGAGGTTCATTTCTTAAAAAAAACTTAAAAAAAGTAAACCCCGATAAGAAATTACCTTTTGAATGCTGCTAAAATCGATCGGAAAGATGGTGAAATTAAGCTACTAGTTATCAGATAGTTAAATATTTAAAATCAAAAAACCGGCGCGAACACCGGTTTTTAAACTAACTAACTCAAAAAAATGCTAACTCAAATAACTCGTATAAAATTCAATTATATCCTCTTAGGAGAGGTTAAATTGAGTTTAGCAATATGTTATAATTGCTATGTTTTCTTAGAATAATAACGGTCTTTTTTGAGTCTTATTGTTTGCTTAGTCTTGAAGTGCAAAAACCTTTTTCAAGAGATCTGTGGTACGAGAAGAAATTTTAGTCCTAATCTCCTTTTCTTCAACCTCTACCATTGTATAGACGCCGGATAATGCTTTTTGTGTAACATAATCTGTTAAATCTGGATTTACATCGTTTGTTAATGGTAAATTATTATATCTATTAATAAGATTATTCCAGATTTTATCAGCACCTACCTTCTCAAAGGAACTTTTTATAATAGGATTAAATTTGTCATACAATTTTGTTTTGGTTCCCTGTTGTAAATAACTGGTAGCAGCATTATCATTTCCTAGTAATATATTTTTTGCATCATTAAAAGTTATTCCTTTAACTGCCTCAACAAAAATTGGAGTTGCCTCACTTACCGCATCCTCCGCAGCTCTGTTTAATACTTTTAAACCTTCATCTGCTAAATTTCCAAGCCCAACGCTGCGTAATGTTTTGTCTACTTTTTTTAATTCGTCTGGTAATACTATTTTAACAAGCTCATTTTTATAGAAACCATCTTTTAAAGTTAGTTTACTAACCTGTTTTTCAATACCCATATTTAGAGCTTCTCTAAGCCCTCCAGCAATTTCTTCGTTTCCCAAAGGACCACCTGGGGGTAATTGGTTAACTACTTGTTGTAATTCTGCACAACCAAAAAATTGAAAAACAATAAAGAATACTAGTATTTTTTTCATTGCAAGTTTATTTATAGCTAAAAGTAATATTTATCGATATATGATACCGTTAGTTTGTTCATTTTTAGGCGAAAACAACAGTTTTATTATTACAAACCATGGTTTTACGATTGATATGAAGTTTTACTGCTGTAGAAAGTACAATCTTTTCCAAATCTTTTCCTTTGGTTATAAAATCTTTTATAGAATGTGAATGTGATACGGTAGTGACATCTTGCTCAATTATTGGTCCAGCATCTAATTCTTCTGTTACATAATGACTGGTTGCACCAATAATTTTGACCCCTCTTTTAAATGCGGCATGATAGGGTTTTGCTCCAGCAAAGGCCGGTAGGAACGAATGATGAATGTTTATTATTTTATTGGGATAGACATTAATAAGCCTAGTGGACACAATTTGCATATATCTTGCCAATACTATAAAATCTATTTTATACTTAGCCAACAATTGCAACTGTTCTTTTTCTGCAATGCTTTTTGTGTCTTTTGATACGGGAACATGGTAAAAAGGAATATTAAATTGTTCTGCTATGTAATTTAGATCATGGTGATTACTTAAAATAAAGGGAATTTCCACTTGGAGTTCGCCAGAATTGTGTCTGCTAAGTAAATCGTATAGACAATGATTGTATTTTGAAACAAAAATTGCCATTCGAGGTTTTACATCTTGTGAATGAGAACTCCATTGCATATTATATGGATTACCAATCTGAGCATTAAATTCTAAGTCAAAATCTTCCTTAGTAAAACCATTAGTAAACTCACATTCTAATCGCATAAAAAAAACATTAGTTTCTCCGTCCACATGTTGATCTAGATATACAACATTGCCCTCTTTCTTATAGAGAAATTGTGTTACAGTGCTTATAATTCCTGATTGGTCAGAACAATGTATTAAAATAGTGAGTTTCAAAATAGAGTATTTAAGCATCAAAATTATGGCATTCAAAAAAGTATGGCATTGACGAGATCAATTTTTATAAAATTCTAATTATAATCCTTTTTTCTTTGCATTTTTCGTAAATTGCACCCTCAAATTCTACCTTTTTTTGCTAATGGAACAACAAGCACCTTATAAGCCTAAACATAAAATTAGAATTGTAACTGCCGCATCACTGTTTGATGGTCATGATGCAGCAATTAATATTATGCGTAGAATTATCCAAGCCACAGGTGTGGAGGTAATTCATTTAGGACATGATCGCAGCGTAGCAGAAGTTGTTGAATGTGCAATTCAAGAGGACGCCAATGCTATCGCTATGACGTCTTATCAAGGAGGTCATAATGAGTATTTTAAGTATATGTATGATTTGCTTAAAGAAAAAGGAGCAGAACATATAAAGATTTTTGGAGGTGGAGGTGGAGTAATACTGCCTGAGGAGATTAAAGAGTTGATGGATTATGGTATTACAAAGATTTACTCTCCTGATGATGGAAGAAAAATGGGTCTTCAAGGCATGATTAACGATTTAGTTATGAAGGCTGATACAGCGGTTCCAGAATTAAAACTTAATAAAAAAGATAATCTAGGAGAATTGCTAAAAGCTAAGAATACAAATGCATTAGCTAGAATGATATCATTGGCCGAAAATCGTCATGATGAGTTTGAACAACATTTTAACAACCTAAAAAAGCCAGGTAATAAAGTTCCGGTGTTAGGAATTACTGGTACCGGAGGTGCAGGAAAATCCAGCCTAGTTGATGAATTAGTAAGGAGGTTTTTAATAGATTTTCCAAATAAAAATTTGGGAATAGTTTCAGTTGATCCTTCCAAACGAAAAACTGGTGGTGCTTTATTGGGTGACCGTATTCGAATGAATGCGATTAATAGTGAGCGCGTTTATATGCGTTCCTTGGCAACTAGACAATCAAATCTAGCACTTTCTAAATATGTTAGCGAAGCCGTTGATATTCTTAAGATAGCCCAATTCGATTTAATTATTTTAGAAACTTCAGGAATTGGACAATCAGATACAGAGATTCTTGAACATAGTGATGTTTCACTTTATGTGATGACTCCTGAGTTTGGGGCGGCCACTCAGTTGGAGAAGATAGACATGTTAGACTTTGCCGATATAGTAGCAATTAACAAGTTTGATAAAAGGGGGTCTTTAGATGCTTTGCGTGATGTAAAAAAACAATACATGCGGAATCATGGGTTATGGGATGTAAACCAAGATGCATTGCCTATTTATGGAACAATTGCCTCTCAGTTTAATGACCCTGGGATGAATCGCTTGTATAAATCAATTATGAATGTTTTAGTTGATAAGGTTGATGCTCAACTAGCTTCTAATTTTAAGATGGATAATGAAATGGCGGAAAAGATATTTGTTATTCCGCCGGCTAGAACAAGATACCTTTCAGAAATTTCCGAAAATAATCGTGCATACGACTTACAATCCAAAGAACAGGCAAAGGTAGCACAGAGACTTTATGGGGTTTTTATGACCATTTCCTCAGTTTTAGATTTAAAATCAATTGATGAGGAGCATTCAATTTTATTAAAATCTGGTTTGGATGAGGCTAAAATTCATGCAAATTCAAATGATACCGATAAGGACTTGCTTAATCTATTAATAAAGGAGTTCGACAAGGTGAAAATGGATTTAAATCCTCGTTACTGGGATTTAATCTTAAACTGGCCGCAAAAATTAGAAAGTTATAAGGCTCCTATCTATTCTTTTAAGGTTCGTGATAAAGAAATTAAGATTGAAACTCACACGGAATCTTTGTCGCACTCTAAAATACCAAAAGTAGCTTTACCTAAATACAAAGGATGGGGAGATTTGCTAGGTTGGATGCTTCAAGAAAATGTCCCTGGAGATTTTCCATATACTTCAGGCCTGTATCCATTTAAAAGAACAGGAGAAGACCCAACACGTATGTTTGCTGGGGAAGGTGGTCCAGAACGTACTAATAGAAGATTCCATTATGTAAGTTTAGATATGGATGCAAAGCGATTGTCTACTGCTTTTGATTCTGTAACATTATATGGTAATGACCCTGATTATAGACCTGATATTTATGGTAAAATTGGCAATGCAGGAGTTTCTATTTGCTGTATAGATGATGCTAAAAAACTATACTCTGGGTTCGACTTAAGTGACCCGATGACTTCGGTAAGTATGACAATTAATGGTCCAGCTCCAATGCTTTTAGGTTTCTTTATGAATGCCGCCATTGACCAAAACTGTGAAAAGTACATTGTTGAAAATGGTTTAGAGAAAGAAGTTGAAAGTAAAATTACTAAGATATATAAAGACAAAGGGGTAAAAAGACCTGTTTATACTGGAGATTTACCCAAAGGAAATAATGGGCTAGGGCTTAGGCTTTTGGGAGTTTCGGGGGATGAAGTGCTACCTAAGGGTGTTTATCAAAAAATAAAAGCACAGACCCTTAGCCAGGTAAGAGGCACTGTACAGGCGGACATTTTAAAGGAAGATCAGGCACAGAATACTTGTATTTTCTCTACCGAGTTTGCTTTAAGATTAATGGGTGATGTTCAAGAGTATTTTATTCAAAAAAATGTTCGAAACTTTTATTCTGTATCTATTTCTGGGTATCACATTGCCGAAGCGGGAGCAAACCCCATATCGCAATTAGCATTTACGCTGTCTAATGGATTTACTTATGTGGAATACTACCTGAGCAGAGGAATGGATATTGATAAATTTGGACCAAACCTTTCTTTCTTCTTTTCTAACGGAATAGATCCAGAATATGCCGTGATTGGTCGTGTTGCGCGCCGAATTTGGGCGAAAGCTATGAAGGAAAAATATGGGGCAGGTCCACGCGCGCAGATGCTTAAGTATCATATTCAGACTTCAGGTAGAAGTTTGCACGCACAAGAGATAGATTTTAATGATATTAGAACTACGTTACAAGCTTTATATGCTATCTATGATAATTGTAATTCATTACACACAAATGCATATGATGAAGCCATCACAACACCCACGGAAGAATCTGTGAGACGTGCCATGGCTATCCAGTTGATTATTAATAAAGAACTTGGTTTGGCAAAGAATGAGAATCCGCTTCAAGGCTCTTTTATTATTGAGGAATTGACTGATTTAGTTGAGGAAGCGGTATTGCTGGAGTTTGATAGAATCACGGAAAGAGGTGGTGTTCTGGGCGCAATGGAGACTATGTATCAACGTTCTAAAATACAAGAAGAAAGTTTACATTATGAGACTTTAAAGCATTCCGGCGCTTACCCAATTATAGGAGTAAATACTTTTTTAAACTCAAAAGGTTCACCAACCATTCTGCCAGCTGAAGTAATTAGAGCAACAGAAGAAGAAAAAGAAAATCAAATTGTGACACTTCAAAATCTACAAAAAGGAAACGAAGAAAGGGCAAGTCAACTCTTGCAAGAATTACAACTATCAGCTATAAAAAATGAAAATATTTTTGAAAAGTTGATGGAGGTTACCAAGTATTGTTCATTAGGTCAAATAACTAATGCACTTTTTGAAGTTGGAGGACAATATCGCAGAAATATGTAAGTAGGGAATCTCTTGTACTAAGTGAAGCCTAAGAGTCTATATTTAGGAATCTATTGCAGGGATTTACGCCATTGCTTAAAAGATTTACGAAAAGATTTTAATTCTCTTCTAAGCAGGTTTACATATTCTTTTTCTTTAACTCCATCGTGCTCAAGACCATTGCAGTAGCATAAAATGTTACGCGTGATTACATTGATAAAGGTAGCACTCTTCATTCTTATTTCATAAGAGTTACTAGTTTCAGCTTGCTTAATTTGTTGAGAAATTAAACTGGAATCTGTATACAAAGAAATAGCAATATCTTCTCTTAAACTGGCAGTGCGTTGAAGTTTAAAAAAAGTAGTATCATTAGAAAAATAAGTTGCAACAGCGCTACTCAAATCACGCAAAGCAAGTGATTTTCTATATATAGGAAGCGAGTTGTAAGCCGAGTTCTGCATCTTTTTCTAGCGATATAATTTACCATAAAGTTACATCTGAAAAATAAAAAGTAAATTTGCAAAATAAATGTAATTACTTATTTTATTTTGTAAAATAAAGAATATAATACTTAGTACTTTGAAAAGTAAAGTTGATAAATTGAATTGGAAAATACTGGAATGTCTTCAGCTAAATGCTAGAGAATCTTTTGTTAGTATTGGAAAAAAAATTGGATTGACCCCTCCAGCTGTAGCTGAGCGTGTAAAAAAAATGGAAGACTTAGGGATAATTGAAGGATATAAAACAATTGTATCGCATTCTAAAATAGGATTACAGCTAAGAGCAATAGTCGCTTTGCGTGCCTTCGTTGGAAAACTAAAACCATTTTTAAACAAAGTGGACACTTTTAATGAGGTGGTAAATTGTTATAGAATCACTGGCAATGAGAATATAATTATGGAGGTGGTTTTAAAAGATCAATTTCATTTAGAACAGTTTATAGATACTTTAATAACGTATGGAGAAACGCGAACACATATTATCCTGTCGGATGTAGCGTCTAATGTTCCCATCACTAAAATTGGTAATAGATAAAGTCTTAATTTTATACTATTCATAATAAATGTTTGGCTAGATTTTTGATGTATTTGCGATATGAAAAGAAAATACTCACCACTATTACTTGTTTTTTTTGTTTTCAACATTACGTTTTCCCAAGAGTTAGTATTAAAAAAAGGGACAATCATAGATTCAATTGTAGTACAAGATTCAATTCAAGAAAGCTTTTCGCTCTACTTACCTTTAAAGTTTGAAAACAAGGGGAGTTGGCCTATTCTTTTTGTTTTTGATACTCAAGGAAAAGGGAAACAGGCATTAGCCATGTTTAGAGAAGTTGCAGAAAAAGAAAATTATATTCTAGCTGCTTCAAATGATATTAGTGATACTATACCAGTTTCTAAAAATGTACTGATAACTGGAAGAATGATTTCTAAAGTGAATGCTATCTTGCCTCTTAACAAAAATCAAATATATACTGCTGGCTTTGGTAGTGGTGGGCGTTTGGCAAATTTAATGCCTATCTTTTTTAAAAATATTGAAGGAGTTATTTCTTGTGGTGCTTCCTTGGCGAATATAGAGTTGCTCACTTCCAAAAATCCATTTCATTTTGTAGGGATAGTTGGTAAAGAAGACTTCAATTATGCTAATTTACTGGCACATGAAAAAGTTTTAAATCGCTTAAAGTTTCCTAATAATTTACTTGTTTTTGATGGTGGTAGTGAATGGCCTAGCAGGCAATATCTTCAAAAAGGATTGCGATTATTCAAGCTTTCTGCTATAGCAAAAGGGTATGCTCCTAAAGATTCTGCCTATGTAGTAAATGCTTATAACCAAGATTTAGCACTAATTAGACAATTGAAAAAGGACAAGAAGCTGCTTTTAGCGGATCGCGCAATAACTGAAATGTTAAGTGTTTATAGAGTGCATAGAAATATGGACTCTCTTAAGAATGAAGGGAAAAAACTTAGAAAGGATAAACTTTATCGGAGCTTAAAGAGGAATGAGAGTGCTGCTTTTTTTAAGGAGGAGCTTTTAAGGGAGGATTATAACTACTATTTAGGACAGGATTTGGACCTGTACAACTATAATAATTTAGGCTGGTGGAACTATCAAATGACGGAGGTTAATAGGTTTATTTATGGAGATAGCGAAAGTGAACAACAAATGGGCAAGCGTTTACATAGTTTTTTGAACGCTTTAATTGAGGATAATATTGAAATTATAAAATCTGAAAAGCCTGTTGATGATGAAGCTTTAATTCTTTTATCCATGCTAAAAACTATTACAGAACCAAGGAATTATGACTACTACTTAAGCGTAATTTCTTTAAGTTCTAAATATGAAGATTATGGAACTGCATTGTTCTATCTGGAAGAAGCGTTTAAAAAAGGTTACAAAAGCAAAGAAAACCTAGATGCCTTAGCGCATACAGCATTGTTAAGAATAAGTCCAGAATACAATAAACTAATGGAAAAATATTTAAGCAGTGCTCGCTATGAAATTATTGACGAATAAACTTGGGGACATCTTCTAAATTCCAATCAATAACTAAGCCACCCGCTAAAGATTCAGTTATTTCTTTTCCATAAAGAAATTCGCATAAATAAAGAGCTGCTTCAAAGCTTTTAGCTCCTCCTGCTGAAGTGATGTATTTGCCATCATGCACAAATAAAACATTGTCCTTTACTTCTAATTTTGGGAACATTTTTTTGTAAGTCTGTATATCGCTCGGAAAAGTTGTAGATGCAACACTATCTAATAAGCCAGCTTTTGCCAAAACAAAAGCACCATCACAATGAGATGTAATAAAAAGCGCATTCTTATCTACTTTTTTAATGAAGTTGAGCATAACTGTATCTTTTAAATCTGAATCTAAATGATGCTCAGCACTTGGCACAACCAGTATATCAATTTTTGGGATATCATCTTGTGTGTAATCAAAATCTGGTAAAATACGCACGCCTTCAAAAGAGGTTATTGGTGCTAGGCTGTTGGCAACTGTAAAAGTATTCATTGCTTTTATACCATCTCTATATTGCGTATGTTGAAAAATATCGTAAGGAGCTGTAAATTCAGTATTGTAAACACCATCCATAACTAAGAAGGCAACATTATAGCGATTGGGTTCTAGCTTTGGGTAATATCGTTTTTCTTCTTCATTTATGGTAGATTTTTTCTCTTTGCATCCAAAGAACAAAAGGAACGCAAACAAAACAACACTTAGTATTCTCATTTATTAAAAAATTTAATTAGTTTTTCAAGGTAAAAATTTAAAAAGGAAATCCTTAGTATTTTTGAATTATGAAATATATATGCTGTGTTTTTCTAGTTCTTAGTTTGCTAGCTTGTGGGCAAGGAAAGAAATATCATAAATCTGAATCTAAAACGGAATTAGCAAGTTCCAGCGCTATTGTTGCTATTTTAGATTTTCAAGAAGAGTTGAATTTAGAATATAAAGACCCAGAAACATCACCTTTACCTGACCGATATAGAAAGAATTTTGATGGTCTAGAATTTTTTAAGCCAGACACTAATTATATTATTGTGGCAAAGTTTGAGCGTACGCCAGATGCTGTTCCATTTTTGTTGGCTACTACAACTAGTAGAAAAACAGAAGAGCTTTTATATGGGATTGCTCATTTTGAGCTTAATGGGCAAGAACACGAATTGGAAATTTACCAAAGTTTAGGTTTGTTAGATCAAGAAGAATATGAAGACTACTTATTTCTACCTTTTTTAGATGAAACTAATGGGGAGGAAACTTATGGTGGAGGGCGTTACATTGATTTGACTATTCCAGAAGGAGAGACTATTACTATTGATTTTAATAGGGCCTATAATCCGTATTGTGCTTACAATAAAAAGTACTCCTGCCCCTTAGTGCCAAGGCAAAATTATTTGAAAACTAAGGTGATTGCAGGAGTAAAAGATTTTATAAAAAAATAAAGTCCTCCAACGGAACGCGTCGGAGGACTTTAAATAAATATCCTCTTTTAAATTAGAAAGTGTAAATAGCAGCTACCAATAAAGAAGCTAAACTATTTGTAAAATCTCCATCACTATCTAAAAATGGCTCGTTGTCATCACCAAAGCTATCTAGTCTAATTTCTGGTTTTATTATCAAGTTGTCTTTGGTAAAACTTCCTGTTAGTGTTAAACCAAGTACTGGAACATCATCAATACCATCTGCGGTAGCTACGAAGTATTCCCCTCTTAAGCCAAGTGCAAAGTTATCAGCAGTTGTTATTTGTGGATACAGAGCAGCACCATAGAAACCTGTTCCGGCTTCAGAATTATCATTATAAGCAGCATTAATTCCTAAGAAAAAGGAATCAGAAACATCAAAACCACCAGTGTAATCAATTTCAAAACCTAACCCACCGTTTCTTCCACTGTCATAATAAAGGTTTAAGTACTGATCATAAAACCCTAACTGACCTCCAAGAGCATATTCTCCTGTTGCACTAGTGTCATTAACATCCCAAGGATTGGTTATAGCAAGCATTAAACTAACATCATCTGATAATGTAAAATCAGCTTTCACACCTAAATGAGAAAAAGGTCCATTTGAAAACAAGTAGGAAACACTGTAGTTAAAATTTGCAGCTGGAGCAATTACTTCATACCCTAGAAAAGTATTAAAACGCCCTACTGTTAGGGTTGTCCCCTCAGATACATTCCAATATGCATAGGCCTGGTTAATTATACCATTTAACACATCATTTTCAAAAGTAGCTTCTGTACCTCTAGGACCAAAAACTAGGTCAACAACTACACCAGTATCACCCATTTCATAGCTACCAACTAAGTTAGCCATACCTAGCGCAAAACCTGTTTGGTTGGCAAATGAGGTTGGCGTAGCCGTTGTTGCATCACCTCCGTCGCTACCGGTAGTTCTCCAATATGCATCTATACTTCCAGATAAGGAGAAAGGACTTGATTCTTCCTCTTCTTGTGCAAATGCTACTGTAGAAATTAGTGCTACTGCGGCAAGCGCTAAATTTTTTACGAACTTTGTATTTATAATCGTTTTCATATTTCAATGTTTAGGGCACCAAAAAGGTGCTATTAAATTTTTGAGTTAATTGTTACTGATTAATTTTTGAAAAGGTTATTTAACGGAGCGTTCTGCCAAACGCTCCGTTTCCTTTAAATTTTAGTGTTGATTCATTCTAAAATCCGCATAGGCATCCATACCATGTTCATGCAGGTCTAGTCCTTCTAGTTCTTCTTGTTCAGAAACTCTAAGACCAGCTACCTTCTTAATGATAAACAGAATAATAAAGGCGGTCAATGAACAGAAAACAGCAGCGGCTCCTACTCCGGCTAGTTGTACCAAGAATTGATCAAAACTAGCCATTGCTCCAAAAATACCTACCGCTAGAGTTCCCCAAATACCACAGATTAAGTGCACTGCTACTGCACCTACGGGGTCATCTAGTTTTAGTTTATCTATTAGGGCAACACCTAGTACAATAATAATACCAGCAAGAAGACCAATAATTACCGCTTCATTGGGAGACATTTGGTCTGCTCCTGCAGTGATACCAACTAGACCACCTAATATACCATTTAAGAACATGGTTAAGTCGTAATTTTTATAAAGAACAGTTGAGGTTAAAAATGCAGCAACACCGCCAGCGGCTGCGGCTAAACATGTAGTTACTAATACTAATGAGGTAGCTGCTGGGTCTGCAGATAAAACAGAACCACCATTAAATCCAAACCACCCCAACCATAGAATTAGCACCCCAGCGGCAGCTAGAGGTAAATTATGTCCAGGTATTGCTTTTGGCTTACCATCTTCACCAAACTTACCAATTCTTGCTCCTAAAAGATAAATAGCGATTAAAGCTGCCCATCCTCCTACAGAGTGTACTAAAGTGGATCCTGCAAAATCATAAAAGCCTTCTGCTTCGCCATAAGATAGTGTGGAAAGGAATCCTCCACCCCATTGCCATGATCCAACTATTGGATATACTAAGCCTACATAAATGATAGTGAAAATCATAAAGCCACCAAGCTTAATTCGCTCTGCTACTGCTCCAGAAACAATTGTGGCTGCTGTTGCGGCAAACATGCCTTGAAATAAGAAATCTGTCCACCAAGTATAACCGCCGTCTGCATAATCAGGAGTCATACCATTTTCTGGTGCCGCTATGCCAAATCCTGCGAATTTGAAGAATCCAGAAGAGCCTTCTTCAAAACCTGGGTACATTAAATTAAAACCTCCTATATAGTATAATAATAATCCTACGGTAATTATAAAGACGTTCTTAAAAAGAATGTTTACCGTATTTTTTTGTCTTGTTAATCCTATTTCTAAAAAAGAAAATCCTAGATGCATGAAAAATACCAGTGCGGTACAAACCATCATCCATACGTTATTTGCTGTAAATAATCCTGCTTCCATATTAAAAGTATTCGTTGGTTAGTTTTAGTTGATTCCTGCTTGTCCGCTTTCTTTAGTTCTAATTCTATATGCTTCAATAACTTCGGTAACGAAAACTTTTCCGTCTCCCACATTGCCCGTCATTGCAGATTCTAGAAGTGTGTTTACAGTTCTTTCCAAAAACTCATCAGATACTACGATAGATAAGTATCTTCTTTGGATGTCTGTTGTGCTGTAAGAAATACCGCGATAAACATGACCTTGTTTTTCGTTGCCAACTCCAGTTACATCCCAATAACTAAAGAAGTTCACCTCAATTTCATGAAGTGCTTTTTTCACCTCATCAAATTTTGATTTTCGAATAATTGCCTCGACTTTTTTCATAATTGATTTTGTTAGTTAACGGATCAAATATATATGATTAATAAAGTATAGGCTATAATTAAAAGGGTATGTAATGCAATTTTTGTTATATAAAAATATATACCCCTTTTTTTTTAGGGGTATGTTAATTTTAAGTTATATAAAATGAAATATTATTGATTTTGTAATAAAGCGTGAAGTATCCTGTTCTAGATTATTGTAACAATAACTACGATTAACTGCTTTTTTTTAACAATAGGAGAGAAACAGGGCTAAAAACGATTTCAATTAAAGCTTGGTGAACCAAATACCAATAGCGACTGCTATAATGCCAACAACTATACTTGAAATTGTATAAACCGAAAAATGAAGTAATTCGCCGGATTTTAGTAAGGAGTGTTTTTCAAATGCAAATGCAGAAAATGTTGTAAAACCTCCACAAAACCCTGTGGCTAAAAGAAGGGTGTGGTTTTCGGATAAAAAATTATTTTTCGCTGAAAAACCAAGAATAAAACCTATTAACAAACAGCCAACTATGTTTACTAAAAAGGTGCCCAAAAAGAAATGTTGAAAAGTAGGGTTTAATACTTTTGATATTAAAAACCGTAAGGCGCTTCCTAGACCACCTCCTAAAAATACGAGTAAGACTTGTTTCATGCTAAGGCTTTTAGCGTATGCAATGCAGATATACAAAAGTCACTCAAAAAACTACATGAGAAGAAAGAATCTAATGGCATAAAAGTTAATATACCATAAAAGTATAAATTATACTGCTTTTTTGTATTCAGTTTCTGAGTATTGTTCAGGATAAAGTTTTGATATAGAACTTTCAGAAATTTTATGGAAAGGTTTTTTTAAACCTTTAGAAGAACTATTAAGGCTGAAAACAACAAGCAAAATGTTTATACCAAGTAATACAAAAAGAATGCTAAAAAAAGTAATCATAGATGAGATGTTGACTTTGCACTACAAAAGTAGTTGTTTTCCTATATTATACGTTCAGAAGCCCAATAAAGTTGTAAAAACTGCAATTTTTGTGGTGTAGGAGGTTTTCTTGTTAATTTTTAAGAAAGTATTTAATTATAAACAGAGAAATTAAGAAAATCACAAAAGAAAAGAGTACCCAAATAACACCTCCATAATTCTTTAAGTGTATTTTTTTGTCTTCTTTATAAGAAAAGAAGATAAACAGAACAAATACAACAATAAAAAGCCCTGCGAAAATCAATTGCCCTGTAGTGAACATAAATCATTTATTTTAGCGCAAATTTAATTGAATTAACTGATGAAAAATAAAATAGCTGCCGTAGAAAAATTTCATAGTGCATTTGGTCTTGGTATAAAAACTAAACCAGAAGCAGATTTGGGAGAATCTAAAAACTTACTTCGTTTTAATTTAATGGATGAGGAAAACAAAGAATACTTTGAAGCTGCTCAAAACAATGACTTAGTTGAGGTAGCAGATGCTTTGGGCGATATGTTATATATACTTTGTGGGACAATTTTGGAACATGGCATGCAGTACAAGATTGAAGAGGTTTTTGAGGAAATTCAGCGAAGTAATATGAGTAAGCTAGGGGCAAACGGAAAACCGATTTATCGTGAAGATGGAAAAGTGCTTAAAGGACCTAACTATTTTAAGCCAGATATTGAAAGCATATTGAACAAATAAAAAAAGCGCCATCCGGCGCTTTTTTTATAAAACTTTATGGCGCCACCCAAACTTATCTTCGGCTCTATTGTATTGTATATCTGTGATTCTCTTTTTTAATAGCATGGCATAGCTATTCTCAAGTTCGGGTAAATCATAATCTATACCTTGAAATCCAAAGCCAGCAATAGGAGAAATAACTGCAGCTGTGCCGGCTCCAAACATTTCTTTTAAATCTCCAGATTTTGCAGCTTCAACAACCTCAGCAACACTAATTTTTCTTACCTCTGCTTTAATGCCTTCATCTGCGGCAATATCTAAAATACTCTTTCTTGTAATTCCATCTAGGATACGGTCACTAGTAGGTCCGGTTATTAATGTATCCTTTATGCGCACAAAAATATTCATTGCACCAGCCTCTTCAATATACTCATGCGTGTTATCATCAGTCCATATTACCTGTTGATAGCCTTTTTTTACAGCTAATTGTGTAGGATAAAATTGCCCAGCATAGTTACCTCCTGCTTTTGCAAAACCGACACCACCGTTTGCAGAACGAGAATACTTTTCTTCGATAAGTACTTTTACTTTTCCTGAAAAGTAGGCGCCAGAAGGAGCCGTGGCAATAATAAATTTGTATTCGTCCGCTGGTGAGGCATGAAAACCTTTACCCGAAGCGAATATAAATGGTCTAATATAAAGAGAACTCCCAGCTTGGGTAGGAATCCAGTCCTTATCAACCTGTAAAAGTGTAGAAAGACCTTCCATAAAGTATTCTTCAGGTAACTCTGGAATAGCCATTCTTTTCGCTGAAATATTAAGTCGTTTTTGATTGTCAGAAGGTCTAAAAAGCCAAACACCACCCTCTGTATCTTTGTACGCTTTCATTCCCTCAAAGATGGATTGCCCATAATGAAAAATCTTCGAAGATGGGTCTAAAGTAATAGGTTGGTAAGGAACTACTTTAGGTGCTTCCCAGGCTCCATTTTTATACGTGCATTCTAACATATGGTCAGAAAACACACTACCAAATGATAAATTATCAAAATCAACTTCGTTAATCTTTGAAGTTGCTACTTTTTCTACTGCTATATTCTTTAATTGAACATCCATATTCAAAACAAGTTATAAAAGTTAAAATTAGCCATTTATCATAAGTTTCTAGCTTTTTCTTAATTTTAAATTCGTTGTTTTGTTAACGTATATCTAATTTTTGAATACAATGAAAAAAATTAACATTATAGCTATCATTTTAATGGTTTGCTTAGGGTCCATAAAGTCCTTTGGTCAGGAAAATGCTGCCTCCAATTCATATGAATTGTTTGGGTCTAGTTTTATTGAAAAAGAGAATGCGAGTAGGAATTCTAAGATTTACCAAAATATACAATCAAAAGATACTATCACTACACAATTAGTAGGTGATATAAATGAAGTCTGTCAAGCCAAAGGCTGTTGGATGAAGGTGAACTTGTCTAATAATGAGGAAGTATTTGTAAAGTTTAAAGATTACGGTTTTTTTGTACCTCTTGATGCTACAGGAAGAAAAGTAGTAATGAATGGTAAAGCGTTTGTTGAAAAATTATCTGTTAAAGACCAACGCCATTACGCTAAGGATAAAGGAGCTTCAGAAGCTGAAATCGCAAAAATCACGAAACCAAAAAAAACCCTTCGTTTTGAAGCTGATGGTGTTTTAATTAAAAAGTGATTTGAAGCGCAAAGTAATTACTACTGCAGACGGCTCCAAAACAATACAGATAGAGGGTTGGGATGAACAATACCATTCCATTCATGGAGCAGTACAAGAAGCGTATCATGTTTTTATAAAGAATGGGCTTAATCAATTTAAAAACCAAGAAATCTCCATACTTGAGATTGGTTTTGGTACAGGCTTAAATGCATTGATAACTTTAGTCGAAGCTCAGAAATTAGATTTAAAAATCAATTATGAAGGGGTGGAAGCCTTCCCTGTTAGTATGGAAGAAATTGCTGCCTTAAATTATGTGGAAACACTAAATTTTCAACAATATGAGAAGCAGTTTCTCCAGATGCATAAATCTAAATGGGGAATGCCATTACAACTTACTACAGATTTTGCCCTTTTTAAAAATAAGCTGGATTTTAAAGAGATAAAACATCAAAATTTGTTCAACTTAATTTATTTTGATGCCTTTGGATATCGAGTGCAACCAGAATTATGGTCTGTAACCATATTTGAGAAAATGTTTAATGCCTTAAAACAAGGAGGTGTTTTAGTCACTTATGCTGCTAAAGGCAGTGTGCGTAGAGCTATGCAAGAAGTTGGTTTTACTGTGGAACGCTTACCGGGACCGCCTGGTAAACGTGAAATGCTAAGAGCAATAAAGTAAACTAATTTGATAAAAACTTGTTAAGGTTACTAAATCTTTCTAGTTAATTTAACATAAGACTTAAACAATACTGTTAAACCTTTTTTAATGCTTATTAATCAGTATTTTAAACCTATACATTTGTAAAAAAAATGATAGCATGAAGGTATTGATTACAGGCGCTACAGGTTTAGTTGGTAAAGCGATTGTAAGGGAGTTGAATGATAAGGGAGTTCACGTAAATTACTTAACTACTTCCAAGGAAAAATTAGTGACAAAAGATACCTATAAAGGATTCTATTGGAATCCTTCTAAGAAGGAAATCGATTTAGAATGTTTCGACAATGTTACCGCAATTATAAACTTGGCAGGAGCTAGTATTTCTAATCGTTGGACAACTTCTTATAAAGCAAAAGTGCTAGACAGTCGCATAGATAGTTTAAGAACATTGCACGACGGTATCCGAAAATCAGGAACTAAAAACATAACCTCATTTGTGTCAGCCTCTGCAATAGGTATATATCCAAATTCTTTCTCTTCATTTTATACTGAAGAAGAACAATCAATTGATGACAGTTTTCTTGGAGATGTAGTTAAAGCTTGGGAAGAAGAAATAGATACCTTTACTAATTTCGATTTTTCTATTGCAAAGATTAGAATTGGATTAGTGCTTTCTAAAAATGGAGGTGCATTACCGCAAATGGTAAGACCAATTAAAAATTATGTTGGTGCTGCATTTGGCACCGGTGAACAATGGCAATCATGGATTCACCTTCAGGATTTAGCTAGAATGTTTGTCTTTGTGCTTACAAACAAGCTTCAAGGTGTATTTAATGGTGTTGCTCCAAATCCAGTCACGAATACAAAGTTGACCAAAGAGTTAGCTAAAGTTTTGGAAAGACCAATACTTTTGCCAAATGTACCGGAATTTGCAATGCGGGTGATTTTAGGAGAGATGTCATATTTGCTTTATACCAGTCAAAGGGTTAGTAGTAAGCGAATTGAGAAGAAAGGCTTTAAATTTAATCTAACATCAATCTGTGGTGCTTTAGAGGCTATATATAGCAAAGAATCCTCTAAAAAAGAATCAATTCATTCGTATTCTAAAGAATACATATAGTTATAGAATCAATTTGTAAATAGTAGTATATCCGCCCTTTGGCGGATTTTTTTATAAATAGTGGTGACATTTTGACATTTTGAATCAAATGGCAGTACTTTTGCCATCCCTAAAAGGATATAAATTTTAAATCGCATGAGTAAAAAAAGTAAGGTTCAAGAGATGGACGAAGAAATGGAGAAATCCCAATCCGTTAATGAAACTGAACTTAACGAAGAAGTTGAGGCTGAGCAGGAGGAGGTATCGGAAGAAGATCAGCTTCGTGATGATTTGGCTAAAGAAAAGGATAAGTTCTTAAGACTTTTTGCTGAATTTGAAAATTTCAAAAAAAGAACATCAAAAGAGCGAATAGACTTGTTTAAAACTGCAGGGCAAGATGTAATTGTTTCGCTGCTTCCCGTTATGGATGATTTTGATAGAGCGCTAAAAGAAATTTCTAAATCCGAAGATAAAGAGTTGTTCAAAGGAGTGGAATTGATAAGTAATAAATTTCGCGAGACCCTAAAAAATAAAGGTTTAGAAGAGGTAGAGACTAAACAAGGAGATGTTTTTGATGCAGAAATCCATGATGCAGTAACGCAAATACCTGCTCCAGAGAAGAAATTAAAAGGTAAAATCATTGATGTCATTGAGAAAGGATTTAAACTTGGTGACAGAATCATTAGACATCCAAAAGTTGTTGTAGGTAATTAATACCATAGTATGAAGCAAGATTTTTATGAAATACTAGGCGTTTCTAAAAGCGCATCTGCTGCTGAGATAAAAAAAGCATATCGTAAAAAGGCCGTGGAATACCATCCTGATAAAAACCCAGGCGATGCTGCTGCGGAGGAGATGTTTAAAAAAGCAGCGGAAGCATATGAAGTATTGGGTGATGCTGATAAGCGTGCCAAATACGACCAATTTGGTCACCAAGCTTTTGAAGGTGGCGGCTTTGGTGGCGGCGGTATGAATATGGATGATATTTTTAGTCAGTTTGGAGATATTTTTGGTAGTGCGTTTGGCGGTGGTGGCTTTGGTGGTTTTGGCGGTGGCCAAAGACGTGTTAAAGGAAGCAATCTCCGCATCCGAGTAAAACTTACTTTAGAAGAAATTGTAAACGGTGTTGAGAAGAAGGTAAAAGTTCGTAGAAAAGTACAAGCAGATGGTGTTACCTATAAAACATGTTCTACTTGTAATGGTCAAGGACAGGTTACTAAAATTACCAATACAATATTGGGACGTATGCAAACCGCAGCTACTTGTAGTACTTGTGGTGGTGCAGGTCAAATGATTGACCAAAGACCAAGTGATGCAGATGCCCAAGGATTAAAAGTTGTTGAAGAAACCGTGTCTATTAAGATACCAGCTGGTGTAGAGGAAGGGATGCAACTTAAAGTTTCTAGCAAGGGTAATGGAGCTCCTGGAAATGGAATCCCTGGAGATTTATTAGTTGCCATAGAAACAGAAGAGCACCCTACTTTAAAAAGAGAAGGGGATAATTTGCATTATGATTTGTATATCAGTTTTTCAGAAGCGGTATTAGGGAGTTCAAAAGAGATAGACGCTATTGGAGGTAAAGTTCGTATTAAGTTAGAATCTGGCATACAATCTGGTAAAATACTTAGACTAAGAGGTAAAGGTGTTTCCAGTATTAATGGATATGGTTCAGGAGATTTGTTAGTGCATGTTAATGTATGGACACCTAAAGAATTAAATACGGAACAAAAAGAGTTTTTCGAGAAAATGCAGAATGATGATAATTTTGCTCCAAGACCAGAGAAATCCGATAAGTCTTTCTTTGAAAAAGTGAAAGATATGTTCTCTTAACAGTTTTACTATTGCCAATTAAATAAAAAACGTATATTTGAGTCTGATACTGTTCTACAGTATCTAATTTTCTTTTTCATAGCAATTTTTTTCCCATCCTTGATGTATTTTAAGGGTGGGTTTTGTTTTTAAGACATTATCAATTAATAAAATTGACTTTTTTGAAAAAATTCGCAAACCTTTATCAATATCTTTACCTTTAATAAAATTGACTGAATGAGCCACATACTTGTTGCTGATGGGGTTTCCAAAAAATTTGGAAATCATACCGCACTTAGTAACATTTCTCTTGAAATTCCTAAAAATTGTATTTATGGATTGCTAGGTCCAAATGGGGCTGGTAAGACCACTCTAATACGTATTATTAATCAAATTTCATTTCCTGATACAGGGAAAGTATATTTTGATGGGGAAGCTTTAGCGTCACATCACATTGCGGCTATAGGTTATTTGCCAGAAGAAAGAGGTCTGTATAAGAGTATGAAAGTGGGAGAACAAGCACTTTACTTGGCACAATTAAAAGGACTCTCAAAAGCTGAAGCAAAAAAACGTTTAAAGTACTGGTTTGATAGGTTCGAAATAGGGGACTGGTGGAATAAAAAAATACAGGAGTTATCTAAGGGTATGGCTCAAAAAATACAATTTATAGTTACTGTATTGCATAAACCTAAGCTACTTATTTTTGATGAACCTTTCAGCGGTTTTGACCCCATTAATGCGAATAAAATTAAGGATGAAATTTTAGCCTTAAAGGAACAAGGTACTTCTATTATCTTTTCAACACACAGAATGGAATCTGTAGAAGAACTTTGCGAATACATTACCCTAATTCATGAGTCAGAAAAATTATTGGATGGCAAGCTATCAGATATTAAGAAGGCATATAAGAATAATGTGTTCAATGTAAGTTTACAGACAGAGGAAAACGCAGAAAACATATTAAATTCAATAAACGGCGATTTTCAAATTACCAACTCAGTATATAATATAGAGGAAAAGCAATTTGACTTTACGGTACAACTGCCTTCAGATAATACTTCAGCAATACTTAGTAAACTGGCAAGTTTAGGGAACATCAACCAGTTTAATGAAACTATTCCTTCAGCCAACGATATATTCATACAAACCGTAAAATCAAAAACAGTTTGAGCAAGTTAAAGCTGATTATAAAACGGGAGTATTTGGCAAAAGTGCGAAATAAGTCTTTTGTTATCATGACTTTTTTAAGCCCCATTTTAATGGTAGGTATGATTGTTTTGATAGCTTTTTTGACTGAAGTAAACGATAGTGAAAAACGTATTGTAGTTGTATTGAACGAAAGCGATTATTTTTCTAATGAGTTTAATTCTACAGCATCTGTTTCCTACATAAAGTTTAGAGATATAAATTTGGAACAAGCTAGAGATTCTACAATTTCTATTGGTTATTATGGTCTCTTGCATATTCCAAAAGAGGATAGTTTAGAAAAAGTGGCAAGTGCTGCTTTTTTATATACTAAAGAGAACCCAACGAGTTATATTTTAGAGCGTTTGGAGCGTATTTTCGAAAATCGATTACGACAGGAACGGCTTCAAAAAATTGGAGTTTCCTCAGAGGAATTTGCTGCAATCGAAAAAAATTTTGAGATACATACCGCAACCTTTAAAGGAGAAGAGAATGTAAAGGGCTTAAACATGATGAAAGCCTTTGTAGGAGGTGCTTTTGGATATCTAATAATGATGTTTATCATCATTTACGGAGGTTTTGTAATGCGCAGTGTAATAGAGGAAAAAACAAGCAGAATTATTGAAGTAATCATTTCCTCGGTAAAACCTTTTCAGCTTATGTTGGGGAAAATTATAGGAACATCACTAGCAGGACTTACGCAATTTGCCATTTGGATTTTTTCAGCTTCATTATTACTAGTTGTCGCATTATTGCTATTAGATATTGATTTGGGAGTTATGGCGTCCAACCCAGCAATCTCTGCAAATCCTATGCTAAATATGCCAACCCCACAAGAAAGCGAAATGGAATTTTGGGCTAAAGAATTCTTTAACCTTCCACTATTGCTATTACTGGGGTCCTTTATAGTTTACTTTATATTAGGATATTTAATTTACAGCTCAATTTATGCAGCAATTGGTGCTGCTGTAGATAATGAAACAGATACACAGCAATTTATATTTCCTATAATTCTACCATTAATGTTAGCAATTTATGTAGGTTTCTTCTCGGTATTTAATAATCCGCATGGGCCGATAGCTGTAGGTTTTTCACTTTTTCCACTTACTTCTCCAATTGTAATGCTAATGCGACTTCCTGGGGGCATAGGAGAGGGAGGTGTACCTTTGTGGCAATTACTCACAAGTATTATACTTTTAATTATTACCTTTTTAGGGATTGTTTGGTTAGCAGCCAAAATATATAGGGTAGGTATTTTAATGTATGGTAAGAAACCTACCTATCGCGAATTGTTTAAATGGTTAAAATACTAGCACATGCTTCAAAATGAAGAAAGTGGTATAGAAGAAATCATCAAAGAAGACATTTGGGGTTCTATCGAAGAATTCTTGGGATGGGGCTTTCATTACGGTGAAGGTGAAAAATCCATTCATATTACCATTGGTCTTCTTCTGTTACTTTTTGCAACCATGCTCCTAACTGGATTTGTGCTAAAATGGTTACGCAGATTCTTTACCCGAAAAATGGAAACGGAGGATAAACTAAAGTTTATCAGCATCTTTAAATTTATTAAGTATGTAGTTTATGTTGTAGTAATCTTGCTAACAATGAGTGCGGCGGGTATTAATGTAACCGTTATTCTTACAGCATCGGCGGCTTTATTTGTTGGTTTAGGGCTTGCACTTCAAGAACTGTTTCAAGATATTATAGGAGGTATATTTATTATAATAGACAAGTCACTCCGAGTTGGAGACATTGTGGAGGTAAATGGTAAGGTAGGAAAGGTATTTGAGATAAAACTGAGAACTACAAGAGCTATTACTAGAGATGATAAAGTTATTATCATTCCTAATCATCACTTTATTAGTGATATCATTTACAATTACACCCAAAACCATAAGAGTACTCGTGAAAAAGTTAGTGTGGGAGTAGCTTATGGGAGTGATGTAGAATTGGTAACACGCTTATTATTAGAAACTGTGCAAGAACAAAAAGGAGTATTAAAAAACCCAAAATCATTTGTCTTATTTGAAGACTTTGGTGATTCTGCGCTTCTTTTTTCGGTCAATTTTTTTATATCGGATAGTTTTAGTGACCCTAGAACAAAAAGTGAAATTCGATATAGAATAGATACCAAGTTTAGAGCAAATAACGTTAGTATTCCATTCCCACAACGTGATGTTCACATTATTCAGCAGCAATCCAATAAAGATAATGCGTAAAATTTACCGTATCAAGATTAGTATCATGGGCCTATTTTTATTTATGGGCCTATTAAGCTACTCGCAAAGCACAGACTTATTACGCATAGAGACAACGCATGTACCAGAAAATAATAATGGTATTGAAACTACTAGGTATCGGTTTTTGGTCAATGTCCCTATAAAACTTAAGAAAGAGAACTACATAGTTACAGGAGCAGAATTTAATAGATTTAATTTTGAGACTTCTAGACCATTTCCCTTTGAAACTAGGGAACTCAATCGCTTATATGTAGTAGATTTAAACCTTGGATACATTACAAAGTGGAATGATGACTGGCGTTTAATAACTCTTGTTACGCCCCGATTAGCATCAAACTTTACAGGTAAAATTTTAGCAGAAGATATGCGGTTAAACCTTACTGCTACTTTATTAAAAGATGTAAAAGATGTTGAAAAACCATTTCGTTTAGCCCTTGGATTGGCTTATAATAGTAATGCAGGTTTACCCTTTCCGCTCCCGTTGGTTAGCTATTACAAACGATTTCATCCAAATTGGTCTTATACCCTTGGTATTCCAAGGATGAACTTTAAATATCATCTTTCAAAAAAGCATACATTACAAACGGCATTATTATTGGATGGGTATTATATAAATATTCAAAACGATATTGTTTTACCGGATGGAGAATTAGGAAGTAATATTTCGCTTTCTGCTTTGGTAGGAGCATTTGGATATCAATATAACATAACAAAGTATATTTCGCTATACGGTCTTTTTGGATACACATTAACACAGAATGGGGTATTAAGAGATGATAGGCGAAACGAAGTTTTTCTATTGAATAATGAGGGAAATATGTACTTTAGAGGAGGTTTTAAAATTGGAATTTTTTAAATAAAAAAGAATGTCAAAAATACTGGTAATTGAGGATGAGGCTGCTATTAGAAGGGTCTTGGTGAAGATATTAAGTGAAGAGAGTGATACCTATAATGTTTCTGAGGCTGAAGATGGATTAAGAGGTATCGAAACCATTAAAAAGGAAGATTTTGACCTTGTTCTTTGTGATATTAAAATGCCAAAGATGGATGGAGTTGAAGTTCTTGAAGCGGCAAGAAAAATAAAACCAGAGATTCCTTTTATTATGATATCTGGTCATGGAGATTTAGATACTGCAGTAAATACCATGCGTTTAGGAGCTTTTGATTACATCTCAAAACCGCCAGATTTAAACCGTTTGTTGACTACCGTGCGCAATGCATTGGATAGAAAAGAACTTGTTGTAGAAAATAAGAAGCTGAAGAAGAAGGTTAGCAAGAACTATGAGATGATTGGTGAAAGCAAAGAGATAGGGGCTATCCAAGATATTATCGAAAAAGTTGCTCCTACAGATGCACGTGTTCTAATAACAGGATCTAATGGTACCGGAAAGGAGTTGGTTGCCCATTGGATTCATGAAAAAAGCCAGCGTTCCTCCGCACCTTTTATAGAGGTGAATTGTGCTGCAATTCCATCAGAACTAATAGAAAGTGAATTGTTTGGGCATGTGAAAGGAGCATTTACCTCTGCGGTAAAAGATAGAGCGGGTAAGTTTGAAGCAGCAAATAAAGGAACTATATTTTTAGATGAAATAGGGGATATGAGTCTGTCTGCTCAGGCAAAAGTGCTACGAGCGCTGCAGGAAAGTAAAATCTCTAGAGTTGGTACAGATAAAGATATTAAAGTAGATGTTAGGGTAGTAGCTGCAACCAATAAAGACTTAAAAAAGGAAATTTCAGAAGGTAATTTTAGAGAAGATTTATACCATCGTTTAGCAGTTATTTTAATAAAAGTGCCCGCGTTAAATGACCGCCGTGATGATATACCCTTGCTAATTTCCCATTTTTCAGGAAAAATTGCATCCGAGCAAGGTACCTCTCCTAAAGATTTTTCAAAAAAAGCAATTGAGCTTCTTAAAACTTATGATTGGACAGGTAATGTTAGAGAACTTCGTAATGTTATTGAGCGTCTAATTATTTTAGGGGGTAAAGAAGTAACAGAGGATGATGTAAAACTATTCGCTAGTAAGTAGTCTATTTGCAGTTTTTCAGGTCTTTTATAGCAGTTTCTGTCAGCTCTTTGATGCGTTTGTGAAAAAAACGTTTCCCAGGTGAAACACTCCTGTCAGCTGACTTTTTTGCCGATAATTCATGTGTTGTTTCCACGTAGTTTAAGGCGGTGACACAATCATTAATGGCAATCATATTATCCAAGGACTTTTTAAACTTAGCTAAACCATAATCTATTTTCTCCGTTAAGGTATTTCCTTCCAGTGTAATAATATCATCATCTGTAACTACATCAGAAGTGGTGTTTAAGGTTAAAAATCCCTCACCATAAGAACTATTGCTAGCCTTCTCATAATTTTTTAATGCGGTAATGCTAATAGTCGTATTCTTTAATGCAATATGAACAAATGTTTTGGCATCATTAAGTGATGGTGCTTTTGTAGCGTTTTTTAGATTGGATTTGGTACGGTTAATTCCTTCTAGCGCAGCATCGCAACCACAATCCTTAAAATTTTCTTTAGCCCTTTCTATGCCGGTTAGTGCCTTATAAGCATGGTATTTAACCATTTTAAACTCATTAGCCTCAAGAGCAAGTTGAGTTTGGTCTTTAATATATAAGGTATTGGTATTAGCAAATTCGCAAGCATTGTATGTAGTGAAAGAGGCCATAAGGATTAGGCCTAAAATACCCTGTAAGGTAGCAATGAGAAGTATGTATCTCTTGTAGGTTTTCATTACGTTCAATTTGGGATTATAAAGATAAATTACAGTTAATGTAAAATAGAAATGTATCGGTGGAAAGCCAGAATTTTCTTCGTTCTGCACATTTAAAGGAGTAAACAGCCATAAACTACGTTGTTTTACAAGACCTTTAATTTTGAAAATTATGTATCTTACCTCGTATGAAAAGAATAGCAGAAAACAGCTTTAGGGTAGCCGATAAGGTGAAACTTTCAGAGATTACAACAGTTGAGAACTATGGCATCTCCGATAAAGAACTTAAAAAAGAGTTGGAAAAAGTTAGAAGGGCATTGGGCAAGTTTCAAGACACGCTATATGCGCATGGTAAATATGGGGTGCTCATTTGTTTGCAAGGAATGGACACTGCTGGCAAGGATAGTTTAATAAGGGAGGTGTTTAAAGATTTTAATGCTAGGGGAGTGGTAGTGCATAGTTTTAAGGTCCCAACTGAGCTAGAGTTAAAGCATGACTATTTATGGCGCCATTATATAGCTCTGCCAGCTAGAGGCAAATTTAGTGTATTTAACCGTACCCACTATGAAAATGTGTTGGTTACCAAGGTACATCCAGAATACATATTAGGAGAGAATATCCCTGGGATTAATTCAGTTTCTGATATTGATGAAACTTTCTGGGAAAATAGGTACCGTCAAATCAATGATTTTGAAAAACATATTGCTGAAAATGGAACTTTAATTTTTAAGTTCTTTTTACACCTTTCTAAAGAAGAACAACGACAACGTTTGTTAAGACGGTTAGCGCTAAAAGAGAAAAACTGGAAGTTTTCCCCAGGTGATTTAAAAGAACGTAAGCTATGGGATAAGTATCAAGATTGTTATGAAGAGGCAATTAATAAAACTTCAAAACCTCATGCGCCATGGTATGTGATTCCTGCGGATAATAAAAAAGGGGCTCGTTTAACAGTAGCTACAATTTTGTTAGAAGCGTTAAAAAAATACAAAGATGTGCAGGAGCCAGAGTTAGATGAAAAAATAAAGGCTAACTTAGAAAGCTTCAAACAAGAATTGGAAAAAGAAGACAAATGAGAATTATAATTTTACTCGCTTTTTTATGTATTGCTGGCTCCAGTATTGGGCAAACGGATGATGAGAAACAACTAAAAGCAATTTATGATAAAGCTTTAACGGATGGAAAAGCATATGAATGGCTTAATTACCTATCAAATCAAATAGGAGGTCGTTTATCTGGTTCTGTAGAAGCTCAGCAGGCTATTGAGTATACCAAGCGACAAATGGACTCTTTAGGCTTGGATAGAGTTTGGTTACAACCCGTAATGGTACCAAAATGGACACGGGGAACTCCAGAATTCGCTTATATAGAAACCAAACCAGGATTAACTACTAATGTGCCTATTTGTGCTTTAGGAGGTTCTGTGGCAACACCAGACGGAGGTTTAAAAGGTAATATTATTGAAGTTCAAGGAATTGAGGATTTAGAAGCTATTGGCGCAGAAAAGATTAAAGGAAAGATTGTTTTTTACAATCGCCCAATGGATCCAACAAATATTAGCACCTTCCAATCGTATTCTGGTTGTGTAGACCAGCGCTATTCTGGAGCTGAAGCCGCTGGAAAATATGGTGCGGCAGGTGTAATTGTAAGATCTATGAATTTACGTTTGGACGATTATCCGCATACTGGATCTATGGGCTATGGGGAGACATCAATAGCCAATCGTATTCCGGCTGCGGCAATAAGTACAAACGGAGCTGAATTATTGAGTACTACTTTAAAATTGAATCCTGATGTTAAATTCTATTTTAAGCAGAATTGCAGACAGTATGCAGATGTAGAGTCTTATAATGTTATTGGAGAAATACGAGGAACTACCTATCCAAATGAAGTTATGGTTGTTGGAGGACATTTGGATTCGTGGGATTTAGGTGATGGTTCTCATGACGATGGTGCTGGTGTTGTACAAAGTATGGATGTGCTTCGTTTAATTAAAGCAAGTGGTTATAAACCCAAGCGAACTATACGTGCTGTGCTATTTATGAATGAAGAAAACGGACTTCGAGGGGGCAATAAATATGCTGAAGTAGCAAAAAGCAAAAAAGAGAATCATGTGTTTGCCCTAGAAAGTGACGCAGGTGGGTTTACTCCTCGTGGTTTTTCTTTTGATTGTTCTGATGAGGATTTTGAACAAGTATTAAGTTGGAAGAACCTTTTTGAACCCTATTTAATCCACATGTTTGTAAAAGGAGGAAGTGGAGCAGATATTGGACCTTTAAAAGATGAAGGATTGGTTTTAGCAGGTTTACGACCAGATTCCCAGCGGTATTTTGATCATCATCATGCGGAAAATGACACTTTTGAACACGTAAACAAGCGAGAATTAGAACTAGGTGCAGCAACTATGGCTAGCTTAGTCTATTTGGTTGATAAGTACGGTTTTACGCAGCAAAAGAAAGTAAAAGGATAGTCTTATTATTTCTAGAAAACCTCTTAAAATCTGACTTTTAGGAGCTATTCGTTTTTATTTGATGAAAATATTTAGATACCGTCAATTATTTTAGAAATGGTATGAACTTCTTCTTTTGTGTTAAAATAATGTGGAGATAATCTTATGGCCCAATCTATACCCTTCTTCTCAAAATCTATAACTCCCCATTCTTTTTTACTGATGGTATAAAAGACATTGTTTTGCGTCAACTTTTCTGTAATTTCTTTCAGAGATTTATGGTCTTTTCTAAATGTAAGTATATTACAATTGTTTAGACCCTTGTCATATAATTTTACTCCTTGTATTCCATTTAAATTTTCGCGCAGCTGTAGCATTAGTTTTTGGTTATATGCCTGAATGTTTTTAAGCCCAATTTTATTGGCATAACGAGCTGCTTCTCTAAGTCCTAATAGCAATGCATATGGAGCTTCCCACGTTTGAAATCGTTTTGCTGTTTTTAACAATTCAAAGTGGTCTTTTCTTTTCCAAATAGCCCCACCTCCATCGACCATAAGAGGCGAATATCCCTTTTTTAGCAATCTATCGGAGACATATAGAAACCCTGTGCCCCTTGGACCTCTCAAAAATTTCCTGCCGGTTGCAGATAAAAAATCACACTTTATTTTATTTACGTTAACATCCAATTGCCCAATGGATTGGCAAGCATCAAGAAGAAATGTTATTTGTTGGTTATGGCATATCTCTCCTATTGCTTCAACGTTTTGGATTAAACCTGAGTTTGTAGGAACATGCGTTACAGCCAACAATTTAGGGTTGTGATCGTCAACTAATTTTTGGAAGTCCGTAATATCCAATTCACCATTTTCTAAGGTTTTAATTCTAAAAATTTTGATTCCAAACCTTTTTTGTAAGGAAATAAATTGAATTTGGTTTGATGCATAATCATCATCAGTAGTTATGATAACATCATTATTATTAAAAGAAATTGATAATAAGGCTTTGGTATATGCATCAGTAGCATCATGAGTAAATGCAATGTTCTTAGGTTTTGCACCTATTAGTAATGCAACTTGACTATAAAAATCAGCTATTTCTTTTGCTCTTGATTCGGCAACTGCATATCCTCCAAATTTTTCTTCCTCTAACAAATAACGGTTAATGGTGCGAACTACAGATTTCGGCATTAGTGAAGAACCAGCACTATCTAAAAAAACCTTTTCTCCATAATCAGTAATATCTTTCCTAATTTGCTCAATATCCATTTTTATAATGTTTTAGACAGCTTACGCAAGCTGAGTCTAATTATTTAAGGAAATATAGCAAAATCCTTTCAACAATGTTATTTGAATCGGGCTTTCGAATAATCAGATAACATTGTTTGTCAAGGAGTCCGCGAAGTCGGACGTATTCTTGTTGGCTTTAGTTTTTTGCAAATTCTATTAATGGTTTCACATTGCCATTATCGGCTTCCCTCAAGGCATTTATATACACCTTTCTTGTTTCATCTCCTTTAACCATATTTGATTGATGCCAAGTAAATAAATCTTCATCAAAAATAGACTCCATAATTATATCGGCTATCATCCTGGAATGTCTTCCGTTACCATTAGGAAAACAGTGAATTGAAACTATTCGATGTTTGAATCTTATGGCTATTTCATCTGGTGAATAGGTCTTATGTTCAATCCAATATTTTGCATCGTCCAGCAAGTTTTTTAATTCAATTCCTATTCTGGTCCATGAGATGCCGATATTTTTTTCAGACTTACGGAATTCTCCAGCCCACTTCCATACATCACCATACATTCTTTTATGTAAATCTTTTACAAATTTTTCAGTCAATATTTTCTCAGGTTTTAATTTAGCATGAATAGTCCATTCTACAGCTTTTTCAATGTTTAGTTGCTCAAATTCATCCAATTCTCCTTGAGTTGTAACCGACTTGATTTTCAGACCTTCCTTTTCTTCTTCATCTAGAGGGGTCTGCCCTTCTTCATATTTTAATTCTAATCCCATAAAGATTTTCTTACCTCTCTTTTTATTTCATTTGCAAGGTCTTTAATTGTTTCATTTATCTTTTCATCTCCAATTCCTTGGTCCTCTAATTTCATGTTTTGATTGGTCCTCGTAACTATTTTTCGGGCCAACTTTTCTGATTTTATACTAATTAAATTATCAATGGACCCATTATTTGGAGTGAATCCATATACAAATTTCATATCCAATGCTTGACCTACATCTCTCAATTTGTTAATGGTTATTTGACCTGAAGCTTCCCGTTCTTCAATCTTTTGTATAGCCCCTTTGGTCATTTTAAGTTTGGTTCCTAATTGGTCCCGAGTCATATTAAGACTAGTTCTAATAGTATTTATCCATCCCTTGGCTGGGACCAGGACCATTGCTGAATCTTTAAAATTCTCTAATTTTTGGTCCAGCTGTTCTATAAGGAGTTGCTTTTTGTTTCTCATTGTTCTTTTGATAACATACGTATTTGTATAAAAATTTCAACAAAAGTATACAAATATGTATAAAAAATAAAATAAAAGAATACTTATATGTATAATATAAATATAAAAAACATACAAATACGTATGTTTTAGAGGATTTATAAGCCCTTTTTAAATTAAAGCCAACTACAGCGCTAAACACGACGGCTACGGAGTAGTGTGCGAGTTGTAGCGTTGGCGATTGATTTCTACGGAAACATAGCAAAATTCGTTTAACAATGCTGTGCGAATAGGACTTCCGTATGATCACGCTGCATTGTTCCCCAAGGAGTCCGCGATAGCGGACGTTTCCTTGCTGGATTTTGCGTTATTGGGAGTATAAATTACAGTACCACCGAGCGTAGCGACCGATGAGCACCCTAAAAATAATAAAGTCCGTGAATAAATTACTTTTAGCCGGCCGTTCTTGTCTGTTTTGGCTCGAAGCCCGCCTAGCGGTGATTTTAAGGTATAGTGGTTGGGGTAATTTGGTTTAGCGCAGTAGTTCGAGTATGGTTTTATTGCGTAGTGACTAAGATAGTAAAAAGGGAAGAACCCATTGTTCAGCAGCGAGGATTTTCCGATAGGAAAATCAGACGCAATGAACTATACACGTTGTTGTATGTGGGTTTTTTAGTTTAATAACTGAATGTCCTTTTCTGAATTTAATCAGTATAATCTTCGATTAAAAACTGCCTTAGTTCATCAATGAATTTATCTCCTGTATCGGAGTTCGTCATAATAACATATCCCATATTCAAATCATCATAGACTTCAAAAAGACAAATGAAGTCGTAATTACTTCCTGAGTGTCCAAATACTTTACCGTAAGAAGAATTCCTAAGATATAGTCCTAAGCCATAGCCTTGGTCACCTTCGCCATCAAACTCTTTTTCCGATTCTGGCACTCTTGTGTGAAGGGTAAACATATCTGTTGCCATTTCTTTACTAAGGCCAGTTCGTTGGCCTAATCCAATAGCAAATTTCGCTATATCAGTGGCATTGCAATGCATTCCGAAAGCCATTTCTGGAGATTCTGGAAACTCTTGCTCTGTAGGTTGATGGTTTAAATGTCCATCAACACAGCGTGCCTTTAATGTTTCGCTTTCAACAAAATAGGTGTTGTTCATGTCAAAAGGAAGGAGTACTTCTTCCTTTAGGTATTTTAGAATGGTTCGGTCCATTTCTTCGGTAAAACTCTTGGCTAAGGCCTTGGTGAGGTATTCAAATCCCTGTCCAGAGTATCCATACTGTTCTCCAGGACAATGAACTAGCTCTACTCCCCAATTGCGTAAGCCGGTAACATGAGTAAGGACGTGTCTTGCAGTAATGTCTTTATAACATGGATATTTTTCTATATCTGATTTAGAGAAGGGAAATCGCTCGTGAAGAGAAGCATCCAAATCAATAACTCCCTTTTGAGCCAACCTGCAAACGGTATATGCGAAAATTGGCTTTGTAATTGACGCGGCTTCAAAAACTGATTTCTGAGTTACAGGTTCTTGCGAAATAAAATTAACGACACCATAATTTTTAGTGTATATTATTTTGCCCTCTTTAATGATAGCCAATGACACTGCTGGAACCTTATGTTTGTCTCGATTTGCATGAACAAATGAATCAAGAAGAATTGTTGGAACTTCTTCTTCAAATAAAACTCCTTTGTTTTGTTGTGCAAGAATATCTGGTTTCGCACTATTGGAATTATTCTTGCATGATATATAAATTATGCTAAAAAAAAATACTAAAAAAAATAATTGTCGAAAATTGGAGTTGGTAGACATGCCTGTTTATTAATAGAGACAATATTTTTAGAAAACTGTTACACTTAAAATGATTTGGATATCGCAATTATTCTGTAAACTTACATACAACTACAGCGCTAAACACGACAGCTACGGAGTAGTGTGCGAGTTGTAGCGTTGGCGATTGATTTCTACGGAAATATAGCAAAATCCTTTTAACAATGCTGTGTGAAACGGACTTCCGTATAATCACGCTGCATTGTTCACCAAGGAGTCCGCGATAGCGGACGTTTCCTTGCTGGATTTTGCGTTATTGGGAGTATAAATTACAGTACCACCGAGCGTAGCGACCGATGAACACCCTAAAAATAATAAAGTCCGTGAATAAATTACTTTTAGCCGGCCGTTTTTGTCTGTTTTGGCTCGAAGCCCACCTGACGGTGATTTTAAGGTATAGTGGTCGGGGTAATTTGGTTTAGCGCTGTAGTTCGAGTCGATTCTTTAAGATGCATTGCAACATAGTTGCGCAGATTAAAGTTCACCGCAGGTGAATTGACTCGAACGTGTTCGTGTATGGTTTGTTGCGATTTGCACTAAGATAGTAAATAGAAGAGAACCCGATAGTTCGGCCGCGTGGAAATTCCGATTAGGAATTTCAGAGCAATGAACTATACACGTTGTTGCCTGTAGTTTTTATTCGGGATAAACATTAATTTTGATTGTACTAGTAGCTTCATTTTTATAGTCAGAATCAGGGGTTGATACCTTTATGATTATCCAAGTTTTTTTTCCGACTAATGATTTTTCAATTTTAAAATTGAATCGACTTTTATCTTGTTGAATTCGAAACTGGTTATGCAATGTGAAAATTTCGTAGAGTATTTTTCTGTCTCTTGGGTCATTTGCTTCAATATTTATTTCATATTGGTCGCCAACTTTCAATGTAGGAATAACATTACTTCTTTTAAATATAGATTTCCCCCATGAATTACCCAAGTTATCCGTTATTTCTCCAATTTCAATAAAATAATCATCTTTCATTTTGATTCTATTATTATAGATAGTCAATACATTTTTTAAATCGTGAACAATACCACTCATAAGGCTTTGTTGGCTTGCTATCAAAGGACGACCATGAGCAATAGTATTTCTATACTGCTCCATCTCCTTAAAGAAAACAAAAAAACGTTTTTTATCTCCAAGGATTGGTTTAAATAATTCCCAATTTTTCTCAACTATGGTCTTTAAATCGTAGAAATCCGAGTAAAACAGTAATCTAGGCTCAATTAAAACACCTTTGTTTTTTTTCTTTTCTATATCCCGTTTTTCTTTCCATTTTGCAATTCTCTCTTTAGTTACTCTGTAATCAACATCATCGTCGTAACCAATGAGAATGCCGATGATTTTTCTTAAAGTGTTTTCGTATTCGTTTGTCATTCTAAATTACAGGCAACGGTCTCGTATAAGAATAGTAGCGGATTTTTACGCACTTACTTTTCCGTTTAGCACAATTGTTTGATTTATATATTTCACTTTCGTTTTAGCAATTAAACCGCTATTATTTTTATACAATGTTGTACGCTGGCTTTTTCCATTCAGATTGTCATTAAGCGTTGGCAAAGACATACTCTTTTGCAATTTTTGGATAGTGCGTTGGCTTGAGCGAATTGCAAATGTGTATGGCTTTATGCGTAGGCTATTTATTCAGGTCAACTTTTAATTTATCTAAATTCTCCTTATGCTTAATAATGTCAAGTCTGATTTGTTTACATAATTCGGCATCAAATGTTATATCTTCTGATTTATTGCGAAATATCTCAATACCTTCTGCATTGACTTCAAGGACAGAATGTGCAAACTGATTTCTGATTTTTATTACACTTTGTTTGAAATCTTCAATAAAATCGTCAAACTTAACTTCCTCAATAATGGATTTGAGAGTATTCGCTCTTTGTGAAAATGAGAATAGCAATGGGTCATTCAAGACTTTATCTAATCTGCCATTCTTTTTATACTTACTAACTTCTTCAAATTTTCTTTTGTAAAAAGAAATGATTTCATCGAAGAGAGATTCTTTAACTTTTTCACTATCCGTTTTTGCCAAATAATCTGAAACTAGTTCAAAACAAAACTCATCTAAAATACTCGTCTCGTGCATAATCATTCCTCGCATTGTAACAATGTTTTGAAATTTCCGAACTGTCAATTCTATTAGCTCTTTAGCTTTTCGAAAGATTTTCTCGTAATGGTCATCTCCAAGAACTCTAAAACTTTCAAAGAAAGTAATTCTATCAAGTCTATCTGTGTCTTTTACTTCGCCTTGGGCTGAATAAAACATTATTTCAGTGAAAATATCTCTTTCACGGATTGTTTTAATAATATCATCTCCATTTCTCGTATTTCCCTTTGTTTCATCTAGATGATAATCTGTCATTATTAAATCATATTCGCCTGCTTCATCAAGTTTGGAAAATAATTCTTCTTCGGTTCTTACGAAATCAATAGTCTCCTTGAAACCAAGTGATTTAATATATTCTTTCAAGTCTTCAATTTCGTCCTGATAATCTGCAAGTACGACAGATTTAATTTTATCATCAAGCCAAAGTATTTTATAGTCTAATTTCATTTTATTGTAGTGCTATTCTAAAAGTTGTTCCTTCCTTGCTTGTTTTCTCGACTATAATCTCACCTCCTAAATCACTATTAACGATTTCTTTTGCCTGAAATAATCCTATTCCAGAACCACTAGTTGTTGTAAATCCTAAATCGAAAATTGATTCTATATGATTTTCAGAGATTCCTTTGCCATTATCAGATACGAATAGATATAGTTTCTTTTTCAAAACTTTAAAGCTAAAATCAATCTCGGTTGCTTTTGCTTTTTCTGAATTTGAAATGAAAATATCAACAAGTGTTGTTATTTCAAGTGGCCTAAATATCTTTTCTAATTCTAAATCGTTTGTGTTTATGCTAATAGACATTTTGGTGTCGATAATTTTATCTTCAAAGAGGTAGACTTCATTAATATAGTCCTCAATGAAATTTACCAAGTCCACTTCAATTTCAGATGCTGTAAGACTAAAATTAGCCTTGGTAATAAATTTAGCTATCGAGTTTATTTTAGTAGTCTCTCTTGAGATTACTGCAATATGTTTTTGACTTTTATTATCAAGGTTTTCTATGCCTAAATGTCTAATTAGAAGTTTGATGTTCCTATGAATTCTACCAGAAGAGTGATACACTTGATGTTGCAGCGAGACAATTCTTTCTTTATCCGTACCAATTAAAGCACCTTGAAACGCTCCTTTTTTCTTTTCAATTTCGAGGTTTGTTTCTAATTCTTCGTTTTTAATCAGACTATCTAAAGCTTCTTCGGAAGCCTCTTCGGTTGTTGCTTTTAACTCGTCTAGATTTTTCTCAATTTTAGAAATGCTTTCAACAATCTTGTCCTTGTCGTATTCGTCACTTTCTAGTTGTTTTTTTATTTTAGATAAGGTATTCTTTGTAGATTTTTCTTGTTTTCTGTCAATTAATTCGAAAATCTCTGGTGCTACTTCGAATGATAATATATTTTTTGATTTAGTGAGGCTTTCAATTAGGCTTTCAATTGCTTCTTGCTGACTTTGACTATCTAACTTTATGTAATCATCATTTGACAGTTCATTTCCCCAATCAGTTATGTCTATAATATATTTCTCAAGTTTTTTAATCGAAGAATAGAACCAATCGACAAGTTCAAAATATGCTTTAGTTTTTATTAATCCGTCACCTCGACTTGAGGTTTCTTTTAATGATTCATTAGGTTCTGAAATAGATATGTATCCTAAAACATCTCTTGTTCCCAGGTATCTACTATACCCTTGAGTTTTTCTGTTGTCCATTTTGAAAGGGTCTTCACCTCTTTCTCCATAAGGATATATGCGTAACCCATTTTTATAGACAAAAATGTGACCGTATTGAATAGGTTGAGTCCCCATTCTTCGAGTAAAAGTTGCTTTAGAAGACTGGTTTAAGTGATAAATCTGAATATCTACGTTGTTTAAATTTTCGTAAGTATTAGATTCGATTATCTTGTAAACTAGTTTTCCTCCTTCAGTTAAACTTGTGGTGATTTCTCCATCTGTAATAGAGCTTACAATTTTTGTAGTCTTGATTTCTAAAGTTTCAAAAATCAAGTTTTGAATTTCACCATTTACTATGTTTTGATACTCGCTTTCTTTTTTGTCATTTTCAATTTCAGCAGGAACAATTAATTCAATAGTGAATTCATCACCTTCAATCTGCGTGTTTGGATTAATAAGTTTTGCTAAAGCATCTTTTAGATTCAAAAACTTCTCTTTATCCCATTCACTTTTTAGGTTGGAAATTTCAAGAACAGTTCCGTGTTCTAAATCATAATTGCTTTTTGGAATGGTTTCGTGAAGTACACTTATGTTCACAAATTCCTCTTTTAGATTGCCTTCGAACTTGTCCCATTCTGTAAGTAATGTTTCTACTTTTGGATTTTCTTCATCCTTTATTGTTTCGAGGTATAGTTCACCACCAAGTCTGTCACAAGAAAATCTACCAATCCCTTTTGCACCAGCATAAGCTCTTTTGACTTTTATTTTATCTCTATAGTCGTAACTATCTTCTTCGGTTCCTTCTTTTTTCGCAGAATAAGCTACAAAAAGCCATTTATTGATTAAATCATCATAATTCATTCCTTTGCCATTATCTCTTATAATGATTTTGGCATTTTCAGAATAAATATCTTCAAATGTTATTTCAACTTTTGTAGCGTGTGCATCATAAGAGTTTTTGACTAATTCAAAAACAGCAATGAAATCATCACTAATTAAGTCGCTTCCTATGATGTTCTTTAATGCAGAACTAATTTTAAATTGTAGTGGTTTTTTCTGCATTAAGAAATTAGTTGTTTTAAAATTAATCCTGCTTGTTCGCCAAATAGAGGTGGAATTGCATTTCCAATTTGTGAATATCTAGGAACTTCTTGAGTTCTTCTTTTCCCTCCTGTTGTGTACTTCCCTTTGAACTCGTATGTGTCAGGGAATGATTGGATTCTTGCATATTCTCTAACAGTCATTATTCTTGGTTCACAATAATGTATGTAATCGTCTGGTAATGTTGTTATTGTTGGCGTTGGTTTATCTGCTTCTAAAATTTTTGTGCTACTTTTTTTAAGCTGAAACCTTTCTCTATAAGTAGAACTAGTTAGTTTTTCATCTAGAGCAATTTGAAATCTGTTCTTAATTGTTTCTGTATGTTTAGCAAACCTATGGCTATCAACTCTGCTGTTTTTTCTTTTGTACTTGCGAACGTATTTTTGATATTTTGATACTGGTTCTCCATAAACACCTTCTTTGAAATTAGGTGTTTCCGATTCAGTTTCTCCGTTTGCTTGAAGCAAGTCTGAAATAGCATTTTCTAAACTTGGGTTCATTGATAAGTTCTTACTTATTAAAAATGATTCTTTATTGTTTTCGATACCATCAAAGAAACTGTCCTTATTTAGATTTGGATTTTGGTTCAAAAAATCATTTTGAATACCAACAAGAATAAATCTTGTTCTTTTTTGTGGAACGCCAAATTTTGAAAAGTCAATCAATTGTCCTTTTACATTATATCCTAAACTTTCTAATTTTTCGACTACATATTTAGAGTATGCCTTTCCTTTTTTTTCATTGTTTTTAAAACCTAGTGTAAAACCTTTTACGTTTTCAAAAAATATCAGTCTAGGTCTTACATACTCAATAAATTTGATGTAGGAATTAATTAAATCATTTCTAGAATCATTTTCTATTCTGCGTCCAGCCATAGAAAAACCTTGACAAGGTGGTCCTCCAGCAACTAAATCAATTTTACCCCTTAAATCAATTAGGTTTTGAGAATTTTTCTCAAGAACTTCATTGATATCGTGGTTTTTTTGCTCTAACCAATTTGGCCAGTCAAAGTGCTTTTTCTTTTTAATTAAGTTATACTCTAGAGTTTTAAAGGCATCTTCACTTTTTTCAATTGCAAATGCTCCTTTCCAACCTGCATTATGCAATCCAAGTGAAAGTCCTCCGCAACCAGAGAACAAATCAATGTATGTTTTAGGGTTGCTCATTTAGCTTACTTCTTTGGTTGAGTTTAATAATTCTCTAATGTCAATGTCAAGTACATTAGCTATTCTTAAAAGGTTTTCAAGTGAAGGTTGTCTAGCATTCGTACACCATTGAGAAATGGTTGACTCATCTTTCCCGATTTGTTCAGCTAACCATTTGTTTTTTCTTCTTGTTTCAGCTAGAGCCACTTTAATCCTGTTGATTTCCACTTTTGCCAATTTCTTTGTGTTTTACGCAAATATATTAACTTACTCGGAATAATATTTACTGTTTCTATGATTATTTTCGGGTGGTGGTGGGGAAGTGAAAGCTCTTTTTATTTTGTGAGGTACGAGCAAAATGAAATGTGCTTGAACGTGCGGTGGCTCTTTTTTCAGCTTGCGTACAACTAGTTTATATAACTAAAATAACAAAAAAGTACTTATATCCACCCAATTTATACTGATTATATAAAGAATTTATGTAACTTTCATATATACAATTTGTTTAGGGTATATGAGTAGGTTTAAAGACTTTCAACAACTTTTAGAAATTAAGCGATATAGTTTTAATACCATTAATACTTATATAGGCTTATTAACTGTATTTGATACTTTCATTGGAGAAGAGCATGAAATTCACAGATTAGATAATCCTTTTTTTTTGCAAAGTATTAGAGATATAGTTTCAAGAAAAAACTACGCATATACAACCCAAAAACAATTGTTAAGCGCATTGTCTTTATATATGCAAGAAATGCACGGCAAACGTGTAGATTTTGATACCCTAAGGCCCCGAAGGCCGCAAAGAGTGCTGCCAGACATTCTTTCATTACAAGAGATTAAGGAAATTTTAGACCTAACCGAAAACATAAAACATAGGGCAATGCTTACTACAATCTATGCTTTAGGACTAAGGAGTGGAGAGTTAATTAACCTTAAAATGGCTCATATAGATAAACACAGAAATATTATTACTATAAAAGCGGCGAAAGGAAAAAGAGATAGACAGCTGCCTTTTCCCGAGTCTTTAAAATTACTACTAAGAGAATATTATATAAAATATAAACCGAATACTTATTTATTTGAAGGACAGAAAAACCAATATGCTCCCGCAAGTCTTAGAGCAGTTTTTATTAATGCTGTTAAAAGAGCTAACATTAAAAAGGACGTTACCCTGCATAGCCTTAGGCATGCTTATGCAACACATCTGTTAGAATCTGGTACAGACTTACGTTTAATACAAGAGCTATTAGGGCATAACAACATAAAAACTACCATGGTTTATACTCATGTTTCTAAAAGAAGCATGTTACAGGTTAAAAGTCCGTTAGATTTTTTACAATAAGTTCTAACCCATATTACTTTACAATAAATATTTAAGCTTAATGTTCAAAAACCCTACCTTTGCCGCTTACTAAAAATGAGTACAATGCAAGACGGTATTTACGCAAAATTTAATACAACAAAAGGAGAGATTCTAGTAAAATTAACCCATGATAAAACCCCAGGTACGGTAGGTAACTTTGTTGCCCTAGCAGAGGGGAATATGGAGAATAATGCTAAACCTCAAGGGAAACCTTATTATGACGGGCTTACATTTCATAGGGTAATTCCAGATTTTATGGTACAAGGAGGATGTCCACAAGGCACAGGTACCGGTAGCCCAGGATATCAATTTGATGATGAGTTCCATGCAGAATTAAATCACGCTGAGCCAGGTGTACTGTCTATGGCTAATGCTGGTCCTGGAACTAATGGAAGCCAATTTTTTATTACCCATGTTCCAACACCTTGGTTAGACAATAAGCATACGGTTTTTGGTCATGTAGCGCATGGACAGGAAATTGTTGATGCCATTGCCCAAGGCGATGCAATAGATAGTTTAGAGATTGTTCGTGTTGGTGCCGATGCTGAAAAATGGAATGCTGTTGAAGCTTTTAGAACTTTTGAAGGTTCTCGTGAAAAGAGACTTGCGGAGGAAAAAGCAAAAGCAGAAGCAGAGATGGAAAAAATTGCAGCGGGTTTTGAAAAAACAACATCTGGTCTTCGGTATAAAATGATTCAAACAGGTTCAGGAACTAAAGCGGAAAAAGGAAAGACTGTATCGGTACACTATGAAGGTAGTTTGCCAAATGGACAAGTGTTCGATTCTTCTTTTAAAAGAAATCAACCCATAGATTTTCAATTAGGAGTTGGCCAGGTAATCGCTGGTTGGGATGAAGGTATCGGGTTATTAAAAGTTGGTGATAAAGCTCGTTTTGTTATTCCATCGCAATTAGGTTATGGAAGTGCAGGAGCTGGAGGTGTAATTCCACCAGATGCAACTTTAATATTTGACGTAGAATTAATGGACGTTAAATAGCAATAGTTGAAAAATTAAAAAAGAAAAGCTTCCTTAATAAGGGAGCTTTTTTATTTTGCACTGTTAAGACTAATTAACAATAAAAAAATATTGATAATAAGTAGAAAAAGCAGAATAGTAAAAAAGGTATTCATACTAATAATGGTTATTGTTTTTAAGAAATAACGTATTTCTTATATAACAACTTAACGCAGAAAAACCCTACTTATTTTTTAGAATTAGAAATACTAGCAAACAACAGGAAAATATTTATGGCTAGAAGCATAGCGAGAATCCCAAAAAAAGTAATCATGGTTGTGCTTATTTAAAGTTTGGGGAAACTAAGTTTGTTTAAGTTTTAGATGTTATAATAGCAAAGGGTTGCGTAAAAAGTTAAACAAAATGCAAATAAAAAACCCCAGCCAGGCGGCGGGGGTTTTATGCTATAAAAAAGTGTGCTGTTTACCTTAATCTATAACTTGTACATTTACGGCGTTCAATCCTTTTTTACCTTGTTGTAGTTCGAATTCTACAACATCACCTTCACGAATCTCATCGATTAAACCTGAAATGTGTACAAAGTGATCTGTGTTTGAACCGTCTTCAGTGATGAAACCATAACCTTTAGAATCATTGAAGAATTTTACTGTTCCTTTACTCATAATAAATATTAAAAAAAATTAATTGAGCGGCAAAAATACAATTAATTTGTTGATAATGAGAGTTTCCGTCTTAATTCTGTGTAATTTTTTTATTAATTAATTGAAAAATGTATTAAAGTTTTAATTTTAAGCTATGGAAAATGATGCTTTAGAACAATTAAGATATCCTATTGGATATTATAAAATACCGAACCCAATACTTGCGCAAAATCTGCAAGAATGGATTTCGATTTTGGAACATTTACCAGCGAGATTAGAAGCAATGGTAAAAACACTTTCTAATGAGCAGTTAGGAACTCCTTATAGACCTGGTGGTTGGACTGTTCGTCAAGTAATTCACCATATTTCCGATAGTCACCATCATAGTTACATTCGTTTTAAATGGGGATTAACCGAAGATAATCCAACTATAAAACCCTATTTAGAAAAAGAGTGGGCGAATTTGTTTGATGCTAAAACTGCGCCCATTCAAATGTCTTTGGACCATTTAAGCGCAGTGCATGCCAAATTGGTGTATTTATTAAAGGGGCTTTCTAAGGAAGATTTGCAGAAAAAATTTACGCATCCAGAAGGAAATGAGGAAACTACACTAGCAGAGAATATAGGTCGGTACGCTTGGCATGGGAGTCATCATTTTGCGCATATAGAAAATCTAATAAAAAGAGAGGGCTGGTAATTAAGGTTCCCGCTGCATTAACCACATTTCTTTTTCCTCATCTAAAACATGAGGTAATGCAATAAAAGCTTCTTTTACAATAGTATAATCATGTTTTTTATAAAAGTTTAAGGGCTTCCCTTTTTTCATCGCATACAACCATATGATTTCTTTTTGATGTTTTTTGGCTAAACTATGCACAAAACCTAATGTTTTACTACCAATGCCATTTCCAGAATAGGTATTTAGAAGGTAAATCTTATTTAATAATAGATTCTTTTTAGGGATACATGCTTCTTTATCCGAATCTAAAGTGAGATTTAAAATTCCTGCGTTACTTCCATCCGCCTTAATTAGGTAGAATAATTGTTTTGAATCATTTAACCCTTGGACAACTGATTCTTTGGAAAGATGGGCATTTATAAAAGGAGAGGGGTCTTGGTTTTTCCAAAGGTGTAAATAATGCTCCTTGTAAGATTGAATTCCAACGGAAATATAAAACTCAATATTTGCTAATGTTACGGGTGCTATGTCTATTTCCATTTTATATTACAACCAATGCTAGGTTTTTGGTTTTCATCAATAGTAATCCCTTCTAAAAGATTATCCATAGCATTACGTAAATCTGTGCCATTTAGTGGTAAGCCATTTCCCGGTCTAGAATCATCTAATTGTCCGCGATATGCTAGTTTTAACTCCGCATCAAACAAATAGAAATCTGGAGTGCAAGCTGCATCATAAGCTTTGGCAACTTCTTGTGTTTCATCATACAAATATGGGAAGGAGTATCCTTCTCTTTGTGCCACTTTAGTCATTAAATGTGGCGCATCTTGGGGGTAATTTTCTATATCATTGCTAGAAATTGCAATAAAGCCAATACCTTTCGCCTTATATTCTACACCCAATTTTGCAATTTCCGGATTTACGTGAATTACAAATGGACAGTGATTGCAAATAAACATTAGTACCGTTCCCTTATCTCCTTTTAATTCCTGGAGCTCTAATGTTTTGGCGCTTATAGTATCTAGAAGGTTAAAATCTGGAGCTATAGTTCCTAATGATAGCATGTTACTGGGTGTCATTGCCATAATAGTATCTTCTTTTGATTTATTGGAAAAAGTTATGCGTTTGTAAGATATAAAGTTAATACTATGGGGGAAACTTTCAATGCGTAGATTTCACTAAGCTTAGGAAGCAGAATGTTAGATTAAAATGGATTTAGAAGAGGTCTAAGCTTTTTAGAATATTTAAATCAAGAACCTTGTTCTTACTACTTTTACTTCTTGAGAAAACCCAAACTGACTGATGGTAACCTGTAAACTTCAAAATGCAAAACGGTAGATTACAACTTTAATGCTTAATATCTTATCTTAGGTGCTATTGATGACCATGATGTTGTGCTTTTATAACTTCCAAAACCAACCTAAAATTTCTTGATATTTGGAACAAATCATAGATAACTTTCATATTAATTTTGATGCGAGTACCCTATGGACGCTTAATGCAGCCTTAGCATTAGTCATGTTTGGTATTGCTTTAGAAATTTCTATTAGCGACTTTAAGCAACTCTTTAAAAAACCAACAATAGTACTAACTGGCGTTTTTAGTCAGTTTATACTATTACCTTTAGTTACTTTTTTATTGATTATTGTAATTAAACCATTGCCAAGTATTGCTTTAGGGATGGTTATGGTGGCTGCCTGTCCTGGGGGTAATATTTCAAATTTTATCACGCATCTTTCTAAAGGGAATGCAGCACTTTCTGTTACCTTAACTGCAATTGCTACGTTATTGGCAATAGTAATGACACCATTAAATCTACAATTTTGGGGTTCGCTTTATGAACCTACCGGGGTATTGTTAAGAGAGGTATCTATTTCACCTTTTGAAATGATTAAGCTGGTTTCCCTATTGCTTGGTCTACCGCTAATTCTAGGAATGTGGTTAAATTATTTAAAGCCAAAACTTGCATTACAATTAGCCCGCTTTTTTAAAGTTACATCCTTGCTATTTTTTGTGGCTTTAATTTTCTTGGCTTTATATAAAAACAAAGCTATTTTTTTGGATTATGTCTTTTACGTTTTTTGGATAGTAGTACTACATAATCTAATAGCATTTTTGACTGGATTTTCACTAGCTAAGGCAATGGGTTTTTCTAAAGAAAACATTAGAAGCATTACTATTGAAACGGGTATTCAAAATTCAGGATTAGGTCTGCTGCTAATCTTCACTTTTTTTGATGGGCTTGGAGGAATGGCCTTATTAACGGCATTTTGGGGTATTTGGCATTTGGTTTCCGGATTGCTTCTTGCTAGTGTTTGGGGGTATAAACCAATTAAAAAAGAAGAATTGGTTTGAAACAACTAGGCTATCATTTTTTTAAATGTTGGATTTCGCTAGGGCTCTTTTTTTACTTCAAAAAGATAAGAATTGTTGGAATAGAGACTATACCATTTAATAAGCCAACACTCTTTCTATCCAACCACCAAAATGCCTTGTTAGATGCGCTTTTAATTGCAACTAGAAGTAAGCTTAAACCTTGGTATTTAACGCGTTCAGATGTTTTCAAAAGCAAACTGTTTAGTCCATTATTTTATTTTTTACAGATGCTTCCTATATATAGATTGCGTGATGGGAAGGATACTTTATCAAAGAATAGAGTTATTTTTAATCGCTGTGGAGAACTGTTAAACGACAATGAAATGCTACTTGTTTTCCCTGAAGCTAACCATAATTTAAAACGTAGGGTTCGTCCAATCAGCAAGGGATTTACACGTTTGATGTTTAATGCTTTAGCACAAAACTCAGATTTAGATTTAAAACTTATTCCAATTGGGCAAAACTATATTAATGCAGACGGTTTTCCAGACAGTGCTTCATTATATTTTGGTAAACCAATAGCCGTGCAAGACTTATTAACGGAAAATTCAAATGAAACAATTTTAAGATTAAAATCTGTTGTTTCTGAAGAATTAAAGAAGTTGACTACACATATTGAAGACGAAAAAAACTATGATCAAATACTGCAAGAGTTAATCATAAGAGATGTAGATTTTTTAAATCCAATGGCAGTAAATAATCTTATTGGACAATTGGATAAAAAAGTGCCCAAAAATTCTAAAAATCGCTATGGATTTTTAAATAATCTTATAATGGGGCTTTTTGCTTTAATAAACCTTCCTGTTGTATTTGTATGGCGTGCGTTCATAAAACCAAAAGTCCCTGAACTCGAATTTATGAGTACATTTCGGTTTGCGTTTTCTATGATAGTTTATCCAATATGCTATATGGTATTTATTTTAGTACTTAGCTATGCATATAATATAAAAGCAGCATGCCTAATTGTATTAGGGCATGCTGCTTTAAACGTACTTTTTATAAAATTGGGGCTTACATCATCTGGCCAAAGAAAATAGCATTCATTAATAACTTATTTGTACCATACCAGAAGGCTCTAAAATTAGTATTATCTGTAAATAGTATAATACGTCCTCTTCCCATGCGGTTTACTTTAAATGGAACACTATTTTTAATCAATTCGGCATTCTCTTCAGAAATATAACCGCTTTGTAGTGGGTCATTCGTGTATTGTATAGGGTTATTATAGCTATTCTTATCTGGTTTTATATAAATATTTGTGTTTCTGAATAGGGATATTTTATTATTCTTATACCCGTAATTTATAGGGTGCGAACGGTCTTGTTTAGCTTCAAAAATGGCTCCACCAGTGACTTGCGCACCAAGAAAGTCTCCTTTTTGGTCAAAAGCGATGTTTTTGGCAACCATAGAATCTTTCTTCAATTCCAATTCCAGCTTCATCATTCCATTTTTCTTATACCAATTTGCAACATTGCGGTAGCCTATTAGGGTACCGCCACCTCTTACCCAATCTTTTATTTTATCAGCTCCTTTTTTATCTAGAATATTACTTCCCCAACCGCTTGGTAAAATCAAATCGGTATACTTGCCTAAGTCCACACTATTAAAATATTTGGTGTCTATTTTGGTAATTTTCATATCATAGCGTGTATCAAATAAATGCCAAATCTCACCAGCATCATAAGGGCGAACGCCATCACCTACTAGAATAGCCACTTTTTGTTTTCTTACCGGGTCAAAATCATTACTTCCCAAGTCAATTCCTTTGGTAAGTCCTGTTGCTACTCCAGTAATTTGTAATTGATTGTCTTTAGCTATTTCACTTAAAAAAATATGTAATTCTTTAGGGCTTAAGTTTTGATTTTGTACTGGGATCATAATAGTGCCGTAATCATAATTCTTACCTTCTAAACTAAAAGGAGACTTAGCAGTTTTTGCACGTAATCCTTTTTCTAAAATAGCATTTAATGCTCGCGGTGTATAATACTCATGCCACTCAAACAAATAGGCATAATTACTTTGTCCACTTACTGCACCTGATAGCGGTTGAAAATTGGAAACTTCATTACCAGCATTTGATAATGAGTTTAATTCTGCATAATCCAAATTAAAAGATAGTGGTAGTGTCCAAGCTGAGACATCATAGAAAAGACTATCCGCAAACGTTGTTCTTTTTTCAAACATCGCATTAATTAATCTTGGATTTTTTTGATTTAACGGTACGACATAGCTAGTACCTTTTTTGTATGATTTGCCCGAAATGGTAACATCTGATGCTAATTCGTGAAATTTAATTTTATGGCGGTTTAAAATTTCAGCTAAATGCCAAGCTTTAGAAGCGTCTTTACTATCCCCGAAAACATAGCCTTTTGTTTTGTTACGTGATGCTTCACTTTTAATGTCACTATAGAATTTACGTTGATAATCTAAAATTTTAGAACGCATATTCTTTGCTGCATCAATTGTAGAAAGTGCGGTGGTAAATTGATTGCGAATTGTAAAAGGGAAAGTTAAAATTCCATTTTCACTTTCTTGGATATGACCACGAGAACTGCCTTGTTCAAAAAGGATACCGATACTTCCATTTACATCAGGGAAAGTAGAACCTTTACCGTAGTAGTAATCATCATAATTCTCTTCAGAATAATATAAAGAGCCAATTTTATCTAAAGCTTTAGCATGGTAAGTTCCTATTTCTGCAGTTAATTCTTGATTAACCTTTGGAGTAAGTGGATTTACTCTTGTAGGCTCACCTGGTTGAAAGAAAAACGTAGAATTAGTGCCCATCTCATGATGGTCGGTTAGAATATTTGGTAACCATTTGTGAAAGGTTTTAATACGTGCTCTACTTTCTGGCAATTGAACGGGCAACCAATCTCTATTCATATCAAACCAGTAGTGATTGGTACGTCCACCTGGCCAAACCTCATGATATTCTCTTTCATTGCGATCAGGGTTTAAGTTTTGACTTCTATTCGTATTAGCCCAATAGGCAAAACGTTGTAAACCATCTGGATTAAAACTTGGGTCTAATAGAATCACCATATTATCCAGCATGGCATCTATCTCTGCACCTTGCGCTGCGGCTAGATAATACGCATAGGCCAATGATGCGTTGGAACCACTAGGTTCATTCCCGTGAATAGAAAAGCCTTGGTATACGACAATTGGCATTTTTGAAGTATCTAAACTAGTAGAACCCGTTTCACTTAAGGCTAAATGATTTTTTCGTATTTCTTCTAGATTTTGGTGGTTTTTTGTGGAAGTAACAGTAAGCAATAATAGCGGTCTTCCTTCAAAAGTTTCACCCCTAGTCTCAATTGTAATTCTATCACTGGCCTTAGCTAAGGTTTGCATATAGAAAACAAGTTTGTCATGAGTAATGTGCCATTCGCCTACTTCGTGACCGATGATATCCGTAGGTTTTGGTATTGCGGAATCATAAGAGATGTCTTGGGGTAAATAATAATCTAAGGTGACATCGTTTTGAGCAGCTGCTGAAATAGTGATTGCGAAAAGTAAAAGGGTGAAAATTGCCTTCATGATTGATTTTTAATTAGCTAAACCTAAAAATAAAAAACGACCTGCGGAAACAGGTCGTTTTTTAATAATTTATTTTCTTATCCTATTGATTAGATATCATCAAAATCTACATCAGTAAAGTTACCAGTAGAAGTATCATCATCTTTTTTTGCATTAGTATCCTCTTCTTCTTCTTTTTTAAAGTCTTTTTGATGGCGTTCAGAAATCACTTCATGCCCTTTCTCATCAATAATATAATCCATCATTTCTTCCATGATTTCTCTAAAAGATGCAAAGTCTTCTTTATAGAGGTAAATTTTATGTTTTTTGTAATGGAAAGAACCGTCGTCATGTGTGAATTTTTTGCTTTCGGTTATTGTCAAATAGTAATCTCCTGCTTTTGTGCTTCTTACATCAAAAAAATAAGTCCTTCTTCCTGCTCTTAAGACTTTGGAGTAAATTTCCTCCTGATCCATCAAATCTTTATCTCCCATATGGTATAGTGTTCTAAGCGTGTAATGTTACTTAACTATTTCAAAAATGTAAAAAAAAAGCTAATTCACCAACTTTTTAGATTAATCTTTATCTGACAACTGGTCCAAGAAAAGTTCTTTGTAATAGCCATCAGAACTATTAAGTTGCTCGTGCGTGCCTTCTTGGAGTATGCCGCCATTCTCCAATACAATGATTTTATCTGTATTTTTTGCCGAAGAAACTCTGTGACTCACAATTAGTGTAGTTTTATTGGTAGAAGCATTTTTTAGATTCATTAGAATCTCTTCCTCAGTTTCCGTATCCACTGCTGAAAGGCAATCATCAAAAAGATAAATTTCTGGGTCTTTTAGTAACGCTCTGGCAATGGATACACGTTGTTTTTGACCACCGCTAAGGGTAATTCCACGTTCCCCAAGAATCGTATCATATTGTTTTGTGAAGCCAAGGATATTTTCATGGACTACTGCTTTTTTAGCAACATCCACTATCTCGTCTTTTTTGGCATTCTCTTTTCCGAAACGAATATTGTTTTCAATAGAGTCAGAAAACAAAAAGGCATCTTGCGGTACTGCTCCAATAGCACTTCTTAAACTATTTAAGTTTAATTCTTTAATGGGAATACCATCAATAAGAATTAGACCAGAAGAAACATCGTAAAGTCTAGATACTAAATCTAAGATTGTAGATTTTCCAGAGCCTGTCTTACCCAAAAAGGCTACACTTTGTCCAGCTTCAATGGTAAAAGATATATTTTTTAAAGCGGTGATTTCGGTGTCTTCATAAGTGAAGGTTACATTTTTAAACTCAATTTTACCTTTTATGGGAGTAGACTGCGCAACTTCGTTTTTAATAGTGGGCTGTTCTTTTAAAAACTCGTTTATACGTTTTTGAGAAGCTTCAGCTCTTTGCACAATTGATGTTAACCAACCTACAACGGCCACAGGCCAAGTTAGCATATTTACATATAAAATAAATTCAGCAATAATGCCAATAGACTCAATCTCACCAGAGATGTATTGTTTTCCACCAATATAAATCACAAAAATGTTGCTAATACCAATTAACAGAATCATTAACGGAAAGAACCAAGCATTTACTCTGGCCAAATCCATACTGGTATTTTTTCCCTCAATTGCTAAATCATTAAGTTCAGCATTTGTTTGCGGCTCTAACCCGTATGCTTTTATTACCGAAACACCGGAGAAGGATTCTTGTGTAAAAGTGGAAAGTGTAGATAGGTACTCTTGTACTTTTGTGCTTCTCTTATGTATTATTTTACTTATCTGATAAATAAGAACAGATAAAATTGGTAATGGTATTAGTGTGTAAAATGCTATTGTTGGTGCTTTTATAAACATTAAAGGAATTAAACATGCAAATAATGTTAAGGTTTGAATGCCATACATAATTGCCGGACCAGCATACATTCTTACCTGACCAACATCTTCACTAATACGATTCATTAAATCGCCAATACGATTGCGCTTATAAAAATTAAGGTTTAGAAATTGGTAGTGGTCAAAAACTTCATTCTTTAAATCATATTCAATATACCTTGAGACATTTATAATCATCTGGCGCATTAAAAAAGTGAATAATGCAGATAATAGTGCAGCTCCAATAATGATTAAGATATATTCTAATAAAACATCCTTAGCTTCTGATTTTGAAATAGAATTGCCTATAAAATCTTCTACTGCTCTAATAGACTTGTTTACATAGGATGGCATCACCAAAGAAAAAATACGGGCAATAATGGTAATTATAATACCAATAAAAATTTTAAGCCAATACTTTTTTAAGTACTTGTTAAGGTATTTTAGTTCTTTCATAGATTTAAAAAGGACGAATCAGCTGGGTAATCTGACAAAGATATGCGTTTGGGATAAAAATTTATGTTATAAAACTGATAAGAAATTTTTTGATCTAGGTATGCTGAAAATATAGCATTACTTTTGCGAAGTGATACTAACCATATTTACTTTAAAGTTCTTTTAAATGCTAACAAGAAGGCATATTCGTGTAAAGGTAATGCAGTGTATTTATGCATTAATACAATCTAAAGATGATTCTTTGGAAAAGCAAGAGAAATTCTTGAAATACAGCATAGATAGCATGTATACGCTTTATTTATTGATGTTTAGTTTGTTGACTGAACTACATCAACTAGCAGAGAAACATGTAAACCATGCATCAAAAAAATACATGGCGTCTGAAGATGATAATTTTCCTAAGCGTGATAAATTTCTCAAGAACAAATTATTACAACAGATTGTATCCAATGAAGCTTTGCAAAAAGAGTTTTCTAAGCGAAAGCTGCAAAATTGGTATCTGAATGATGAATATGTTAAGTTGATTTTTAAAGATATGATTGCTAGTGATATCTATAAATCATATATGCTTTCTACAGATAATAGCTACCAAAAAGATAAAGAGGTTATTATTTCCCTTTTCAAAGAAATAATTGCTCCCAATGAAAAGATTTACGAATATTTTGAAGATGATAGGCTTACTTGGATAGATGATATCCCTATTGTAAACACCTATATTTTTAAACAATTAAAGAAGGTGAAAGAAAATGCCTCGGAAACTTTTTTCTTACCACGATTGTTAAAGGATGATCAGGATATGGTCTTTGCGAAAGAGTTGTTAACAAAAACGCTGCTAAAGAATACGGAATGGGAGAAAGAGATTGAAGGGAAAACTCCTAACTGGGACAAAGACCGTATCGCAGAGATAGATTATATTTTACTAAAAATGGGAATTTGTGAATTATTAAATTTTTCATCGATTCCAGAAAAAGTAACTATTAACGAGTATTTGGAGATTGCAAAAGAGTATTCTACGCCAAAAAGCAGCATTTTTATTAATGGAATATTAGACAAATTAGTTAAAGAGTATAAAGCTGAAGGAAAGTTGCAGAAAATAGGACGTGGTCTATTATAGGCACTATTTCTTTTAATAATTCGTTACTTTTACATAAAATTAAAAAATCTTAAAAATGAAAAGAATAGTAACAGCGCTAAGTGTTGTCACACTTTTATTTATTTCGACTTCTTGTAAAGACAAGGCTACAGCTAAAATTGACACTGATAATGTTGAAGTGGCTTCAAATAGAGATGCGGCTCAAAAGAAAATTCCTGTAATGAGCTTTGATAAATCAGAACATGATTTTGGAACTATTGAACAGGGAACTCCGCAGGAGACTGTTTTTACTTTTACAAATACAGGAGATGCACCTTTAATTATCACAGATGCTAAAAGTAGTTGTGGATGTACTGTGCCAGATTATCCAAAAAATACACCAATAGCTCCAGGAGATTCTGGACAAATGGTTGTTAAATTTAATGGCTCAGGACAAAACCAAGTAACCAAAACTATTACGGTTACTGCTAACACGGCAAAAGGTTCAGAATTATTAAGAATTAAAGCTTTTGTTAACCCTAAAGGTACTGCAGCTGTAGCTGGCCCAGTAAAAGGATAAATATATTAGATGGAAGGATTAGGACAGTTCCCTTTTTTAATTGCAATTTTTGCTATCTTTTTTGTATTCATGATTTTGCCTCAAATGAGAAGGCAAAAAGCAGAAAAGAAATTTGCTAAGGAGTTAAAGAAAGGTGATAAAGTAATGATGAAAAGTGGACTTCATGGTAAAGTATCAGAATTAAACGATAAAGACAACTCATGTGTTATTGAAACCATGGCGGGTCGGTTAAAGTTTGATAGAAGTGCGATTTCTATGGAGATGAGTAAAAAATTAAATCCTGCTCCAGCAAAAAAATAGTTTTAGCAGAAAATAAAACAACTTAAAAGTCCTATAATGAAAGTTATAGGACTTTTTTATTTAACGATACTTATCATTTAGACCTATACCTTTTAAAATCATAGGAAGTATCTTTTCTAATCTTTTTAATTTGGTTTTTTCTTGTTTGGCAGTAACAATATATTCGTGAAACTCTTTTTGCTTATAGTTGCTAAATACATCAAAAGCTTTTTTGAGCTTATTATCATCAGTTAACTTTTTGGAAAGCAATTCAGAAATTATGATTTCCTTTGATGCTTTTGCTGGTGCAAGTATCCGACCGTTTTTCTGATTTTCTATGGCTTCGTTTATATAGCCAAGAACAGCATTTTTATTAATCTGTTCTATGGAGGTAAACTTCCAATGTCGCATCGCTTTGGTTTTACCTTCTTGGGCATTCCTGAGCACATTTTTTGGATCACTCAAAAACACGCCATTAAAAAACCAAATCCCAAAATGGCTTTTAAACTTACAGATAGATAATACATTTTTATTGTCTAAAGTATATGTTGGGAACATCCATTTATAAGTTTCTTCAAGCTTTGTTTTAAGAACTATGTCCCTTAATATGCCAATAGCATTTTTGTATTGATGCTCTTCGTTGAAATAAGCTTCAATTTTTTCAAACTTGTCCATGGCTAGAATTTTTCACCAGTAAGTTCGCAAATTTTTACAATAGTTTCAACTGCCTTTTCCATGCTCTCTAAAGGAACATATTCATATTTTCCATGGAAATTATGTCCACCAGCAAAAATATTGGGGCAGGGAAGTCCCATAAAACTTAGCTGAGAACCATCTGTACCTCCGCGAATAGGTTTAATTAGTGGTTCAATACCAATTTTGAGCATAGCTTCTTCCGCTATTTCAATGACATGAAAGACAGGTTCTACTTTTTCTTTCATATTTTGGTATTGGTCGTTTATAGAAACAGTAACAATGTTATCGTGTTTGGTATTTATTTTTTTAGCTATTGCTTCGAGTAATTCTTTTCTAGCTAGAAAGTGTTCTTCATCGTGATCACGAATAATCAGTTCAAATTCGGCATGTTCAATATCACCTTTAATGGTATGAATATGAAAAAAGCCTTCTCGTCCTTCGGTCATTTCGGGTACTTCTCTAGAAGGCATAAGACTTATAAACTCATTGGCAATACCTATTGCATTTACCATTTTGTTTTTTGCGTAACCGGGATGTACGCTTTTCCCTTTAATGGAAATCTTAGCAGAAGCGGCATTAAAATTCTCATATTCTAGCTCTCCAACTTGACTGCCATCTACTGTATAAGCCCAGTTAGCTCCAAATTTTTTGACATCAAACTTATGAGCTCCTCTACCAATTTCTTCATCTGGTGTAAATCCTACTCTGATTTTTCCGTGTTTTATTTCAGGGTGTTTAATTAAATACTCCATTGCAGTTATTATTTCTGCTATCCCAGCTTTATCATCAGCTCCTAATAAAGTTTTTCCATTAGTAGTAATTAGCGTTTGTCCTACGTACTGCTTTAAATCTTCAAAGTATGCTGGAGATAATATGGTGTTTGTAGCTTTATCTAAGATGATGTCACCCCCATCATAATTTTCAATTATCTGTGGTTTTACATTTGTTCCAGTAAAATCTGGAGTTGTATCATAATGAGCTATAAATCCAATGGTAGGAATCTCTTTATTTAGATTACTTGGTAAGGTTGCCATAATGTAACCATTTTCATCAATTGAAACTTTTTCTAAACCAATTTTACTTAGTTCTAACACTAACTTTTTTGCTAATTTCCATTGCTTTTCCGTACTAGGAGTTGTTTTAGAATTCGGGTCACTTTGGGTGTCAATCTGGACATATTCTAAAAATCGAGGTAGTAGGTTTTCCATAAAACATGCTTTTCATCAAAAATAATGCTTATTAAATCGGAAATATGATAAAAAAAGGGTCATTGCAAGTATATTGCTTTGTTAACCTGACTGATTTGATAAAAACACTGCTAAACAGTTTTATTCTATTTTTTGCTTTCTCTGCCTATTCTCAGATGGATTGTTATTTGGGTATTGGTGGTAAAGATGATGAGACTATTAAAAAGGTTTTTAAGTTGGATTCTCTCCAGGTTGAAAAAATGAGGAATTGGGGTGCTGAACTAAAGTACCGAAACAGTTTTTTAATAAATCAGGCAGATAATTTATTAAAACGACACGAAGAAAGCTCGCCTGAGGTTCTAATGACAATGTCACACCAATATAAAAAACTGTTAGATAGTATGCAGAGTAATTTAAGGATGTTGGATAAACGTATGCTTGGAATTTTTAATGAGGAGCAATACAATCTATATGTGATGTTATGCAACCAAATAGCAAACAGTCCCCTTTACCCAACTGTCCCTGTTAACGAAAAATAGTAAAAGATGTTAAAAGACACCTTTATAGTTTCTATTTTTGCTCAAATTTAATTTTTGATGTATAAGTATTTTATTCGGCCTTTGTTGTTTTTGTTGAATGCCGAAACTGCCCATCACTTTTCTTTTTCTGCAATACGAATCCTTTCTAAATTAGGTTTTTCCTCGTTATTTAGGTCTTTATATCTTATTGAGGATAAAAGGTTGGAGCGAGAGGTTTTTGGAATAAAATTTAAAAACCCTGTGGGCTTAGCAGCTGGTTTTGATAAAGATGCCAAACTTTATAATGAGTTTTCAGATTTTGGTTTTGGTTTTATAGAAATAGGTACCTTAACTCCTAAAGGACAGCCAGGGAATCCTAAGCCTAGACTATTTCGTTTGCTGGATGACCAAGGAATTATTAACAGAATGGGTTTTAATAATGGAGGTGTTTATGATGCTGTTGAAAGATTAAAGAAAAAACATCGCGTTATTGTAGGGGGTAATATTGGAAAAAATAAGGTAACCAAAAACGAAGAAGCAGTAAAAGACTATTTAATTTGTTTTGATGCTCTTTTTGAGCATGTAGACTATTTTGTGGTAAACGTTAGTTCACCCAATACGCCGGGTCTTAGGGAATTACAAGATAAAAAACCCTTAACAGACATTTTAAAGAAACTCAAACGTGAAAATACCAAAATTGCAAAGAGCTATGGTGTAGATGAGAAGCCAATTCTTCTAAAAATAGCACCAGACTTAACTAATAACCAGTTATTGGATATAATAAGTATTATAAATACTACAAAAATAGATGGTGTAATTGCTACAAATACTACAATAAGCAGAAAAGGACTTAAATCTCATCTAACTTTAGCTGAGGAAAAAGGTGGTCTTAGTGGCAAACCTTTAACAAATCGTAGTACTGAGGTAATTCGTTTTTTAGCTGAAAAGAGCAACAAATCCTTTCCTATAATTGGAGTAGGAGGTATCCATTCTGCTGAAGATGCTCTTGAAAAACTAGAAGCAGGTGCAGATTTAGTACAATTGTATACGGGATTCGTTTATGAAGGACCAGGTTTGCTTAAGCAAATCAATAAAGCTATATTGGAGAAGGAACAATAAGCCTTTTCAAATGAAGCAATTCGTAATAGTTCTAATAGCGCTATTTTCTGCCACTTTAGTATTTTGCCAGGAAAAAAGCGAGCCAAAAACTGAATTTACTAAAATGTATCTACCTGTTTGGCTAGAAGCACAATTACACTGTTTGGAAGTTGCAGAGGCTATGCCAGAAGACTTATACGGATACAAACCCACCCCAGAGAGTAAATCTTTTGCAGAACAAATGGTACATATTGGTTATACCATTGAACTTTTAACCAAACGTTATGTTCAGGGTATGGAAGTAAAACCAAATACACCAGATGCTACTACAATGAGTAAATCTGAAATTATTTCTCTTTTAAAAAAGGGTTTCGCTTACACTACCAATGTCATCAAAACGGTTGAAAAAAGTAAGCTCAACGAAACTTGTGTAATGTACCATAGCGGAAATAAGGTAAGTAGGGCTTTTGCCTTTTTTTATGTGCAAGACCATTTAACCAACCATAGGGCAAAAGCAAACCTCTATTTGCGCCTAAATAATATTAAGCCACCAGAGTATACTTGGTAAAAGTTATTTAGTCCAGTAATCTAAAACCAATACATCTTCTATATGTGGAGAAGCGACTTCTACAAAAGCTTTATGATCCGGATGTGGTAAATATACCGCTCTTCCTTCTTCATTCTTAAAGCTTACAAAAAAGGAATGCGTAAAACCTTTGTCTAAACCTTCGGGGCTATTATTGGTACCCCACTCAAAATCTACAATTTCGGAAATTTTTGAAGGTAGTGCTGCAAAGGTATCTTCAATTTCCTGTAGCTCTTCTTTTGTGGTGTTTTCCTTGAATTTAAAAAGTACAATATGGCGTAGTAACTTATCTTGATTTATAGTTTCTTGAGAAGTCATTTTTGAATTTTCTTTTACCGCAACGGAAACACATCCACAAAAAATAAACACTAGGGCAAGGATTGCTATCTTTTGAAATTGGTATATATTTTTCATTTGGTGAAATTTTAGTTGGTTGAAATATAAGTTTTTTAAATCATAGAATTCGTATTTTAACCGCTTAGATATTCAACTTTGAATTACGAAATACTACTAGGTTTCATTTTAGCAACAGCTGCACTTAGCATTTCACCTGGCCCAGATAATATTTATGTACTTACCCAGAGCATTGCTAATGGCAAAAAGTATGGTTTAGCAACAGTGGCTGGTTTAATGACGGGTTGTTTAATACATACAAGTCTCCTAGCTTTTGGTGTATCTACTATTATTAAAAACAACAATACTGTTTTTCTTATCATAAAATTATTTGGTGTTGGGTATTTGTTATATCTCTCCTACATGGTTTATAGAGCAGGGAATAAAATCCATATAGACAACCAATCTGTCTCAAAAACTGGATTATGGAACCTTTTTAGAAAAGGTTTTATAATGAACGTACTCAACCCTAAAGTGACTATTTTTTTTCTTGCCTTCTTTCCTGGTTTTTTGTTTAGTGATGCTATGAGTACGGTACTGCAGTTTTATGTTTTAGGTTTTCTTTTTATTGGAGTCTCATTTTTAATTTTTGGAACAATTGCAATTCTTGCGGGTTCCATATCAAACTATATTTTAAAGACGCCAAAAGCAGGATTATTTCTTAAATGGCTACAAATTGTGGTTTTCATTAGCATAGCTATTTATCTATTACTATCAGATAAATAATGGTAATTTTGAAATTAGTATGTCAAATGTTAAGCTCATAGAATGCCCAAGAGATGCTATGCAAGGCATTAAAACTTTTATTCCGACAAAACTTAAGGTGAAATATATTCAATCACTTTTGGGATGTGGCTTTGATACTATAGACTTTGGCAGTTTTGTTTCTCCAAAAGCAATTCCCCAAATGATGGATACGGCTGAGGTTTTAAGTCTGTTGGATTTATCTAGGACCCAAAGTAAACTACTGGCAATTGTAGCAAATGTTAGGGGAGCTACCGATGCAAGTAAGCATAAAGAAATAGATTATCTAGGATATCCTTTCTCTATTTCCGAAAACTTTCAAATGCGTAATACGCATAAGACTATTGAACAATCTGTAGAGACACTTAAAACGATTTTAGAAATTGCAAAAGCGACGAACAAAGAAGTGGTAACTTATATTTCCATGGGATTTGGCAACCCATATGGTGACCCATGGAATGTAGAGATAGTAGGGGAGTGGACAGAAAGGCTTGCAGAAATGGGTGCTAAGATTCTTTCGCTTTCAGATACCGTTGGTACTTCTAACCCGGAGACTATAGACTACCTATTTTCTAACCTAATCCCAAAATATCCAGATATAGAATTTGGTGCTCACCTGCATACAACACCAACTAAATGGTATGAAAAAGTAGCTGCTGCTTATAAAGCAGGGTGCAGACGCTTTGATGGTGCTATACAGGGATTTGGTGGCTGCCCAATGGCAAAAGATGAACTTACGGGTAATATGCCCACAGAAAAAATGCTTTCTTACTTCACTTCAGAAAAGGCAGATTCCAATGTAAACTCCATGGTATTTGAAGCTGCGTACAATAAGGCTACAGAGTTATTTTCTAAATATCACTAAATAAAAAGGAGCCCAATTTTTACGAGGCTCCTTTTTATTTTTAAGTACTACTATAATTTTAGTAACGTATTTCCAATCCTCCCAAAATGCTAAAAGGCATTCCTGGTCGCAGACCTGCAGGAACTCTAGCAACAGCATAAGTCTCATCCAACAGATTCATTGTATTTATTGTAACCGCAATATGCGGGTTTAGTCGATATTTTCCTCCCAAATCTAAAACTAGATTGTCGCCTACAATTTCATTTGCTGGTATGGACCCTGAACCTGCTTGTGTTCTGAATGCTCCATTATATCGCCCACTAAAGTTAATTTCATACTTTTCATGTTCAAATGAAATTGTAGCATTCAATTGGTGTTTAGAAAGATAAGGAAGCTCATCTCCTGCATTAACTTCTCCCCAAATGTCATTTTCGCTACCAAAACTATTTTGGAACTCAGTATCGGTTAACGTATACCCTAAAGTAATTGGCATAATAAAGTTTTCACTTTTTGGGAGTAGATTATAGTTTAATAAAACTTCTAACCCTTGAACTTTTACTTCTCCTGCATTAAATTGATCTAAGGAGCCTGTGCCTCCAGTTGCAGCCAAATCGCTACCTAATAAGTTGCTATAATCGTTATAGAATCCAACTACTTCACCTGTAAATCCCGCATAAGAAAAACGAGTTCCCAATTCATAGTTTATGCTTTCCTCAGGTTCTTCTCCAACTTGATTGCTTGGTGGAGAAAACCCTTTATGAATTCCTCCAAATAGGGAAATATTTGTAAAGTTGTAATTAAAACCAATGCCTGGTATAAAAACATCAACTTTGTTTTCACGTTCGGATAGGTTAATCCCTGTTCTTTCAACATCATTAGTACCATAATTGGAACGCCCAAGGGTTATATTCTCATATCTAATTCCTGGTGTAAGTGTAAGGTTTTTATATTTTAATTTGTATAATGCATAGGAGGAAAATGCTCTTGCATCGCTAATTCTATTAGCATTTGTTCCTGGTATACCGGCATTTGATAATTGTAGGATGCCATCTGTAATAGCATAGTCATCAATCCATTGAAAACGATCTTCCTCATCAAAGTGATATCGTAAACCAACTTCAATATCATGGAAAGTATTTTCACCGGTCCAATGATAATCAAGTTTGGTCTGGATTCCAGTTGAAAGATATTTCCTATTATTTGCTCTAACATTTAGTGCATCATCATCCCCACTATTTACAGTTCCGGTAATTAAATCCAGATAAGGAGAGAAAGTGTCTGGACTGTTAAAAATAGTTCCTATGCCTTCACGTTCACCGTTAACTGTTACAAAATCTACTTTATACCAATTACGGCTAAAATCATTTATGTAACCCACGGTAGTTATGTGGAAATAATCACTGAATTTTAAGGTATGGGTTCCCATAAATTGAATATGCTCCGTATTCATTTCATCTACTTGTGAACCTGCGTAACGCCTAAAAGGTGTAGCTTCAAAATCTGTTTGAGTTAATCCAAGATATGTTTCATTAGATATTTCATCAGAATATTGGAATTTTATTTCAAGTTCTTGTCCAAGCTTAGCATCAGGATTAGTTTTGATTTTAAACTTTGCGACTAGATCGTTTTTATCAAATCCAGTATTAGCACCGTTGTCCAGTTCTTTAAATCCATTAGAATTATAATTTAAATATTCAACAGAGTATCCAAAGTTCTTTTTGCTATCACCTAACTGTGCATGGAGACGACCACTTTGAAAGCTACCATAACTTGAGTTGATAAAAATTCCAAAGTCGTCCGGGACCTCTGTAGATATCATGTTAATAGCACCGCCAGTAGTATATGGACCGTACTGTACTTGGCTGCTTCCTTTCAAAATTTCAACAGCCTGCATTCTAGCTATGGTTGGAAAATAATATGCTGAAGGCGCGCTGTAGGGTGCAGGGGCAATTAAAACCCCATCTTCCATTAAAGTGATTTTTGAACTACGCTCAGGTGAGGTACCTCGTAAACTAATATTAGGACGCAATCCAAAACCATCTTCTTCATATACGTTTACACCAGGCACACTTCTTAGAGTTCTATTAACATCAGTATAGTTGAACTTTTTTATTTCTTCAGGAGAAATATAATAGGCAGAACCAGTTCTATTTTTTGCTTCGAACTTACTACCCAAAATCACTTTGGCGGATAGTACTACTTCATTTAAGCGAATAGAATCTATTTTTTGAGGTTTGTTTTGCTGAGCTATTGAAGAAAAAGCGACTATGATTGCTAGTAAACTTAATTTTTTAAACATTACTTTTTATTTAGACTGATTTAAAATAACAAGGCAAATATAAAATTGGTTTTGCAAAAAACAAAGCTTATTTAGAATAAATAAAAATAACTTCATATTAAGGTTTCATTACCAATGATTTAGCATTAAATTTTAACTTTTTGAGGTTTTAAGATGAACATTGTTTGTTCAAAAATGACTAATCAAAAAAGAGTATCTTTGCACGCAATTAATCCGTAATTGCAATGGAAGCTCACCTAAATAAAATTCTTGGCGAAGGTTTAACTTATGATGATGTGCTGCTTGTGCCAGCTTTTTCTGAAGTCCTCCCAAGAGAAGTTAATATTCAAGCTAAATTTACACGTAATATCACTATTAATGTGCCTATAGTTTCAGCAGCTATGGACACCGTTACTGAGAGTCGAATGGCTATTGCCATTGCTCAAGAAGGAGGAATAGGGGTATTGCATAAGAATATGACTATAGAGCAGCAAGCGATAAAAGTCAGAAAGGTAAAACGTGCTGAAAGTGGTATGATATTAGACCCAGTAACAATGCCACTTAGCGCTAAAGTGAGTGATGCAAAAGCTAATATGAAGGAGCACAGTATTGGCGGAATACCTATTGTGGATGATGCAGGGAAACTTATTGGTATCGTAACCAATCGCGATTTACGTTTCGAAAAAAATAATGAAAGGCCAATTGCTGAGGTGATGACCTCAGAAAATTTGGTTACTGCAGCGGAAGGTACTTCTCTTTCTGAAGCTGAAGAAATATTGCAAGAGCATAAGATCGAAAAACTTCCAGTGGTTGATGATAATTATAAATTGGTTGGTCTTATTACTTTTAGAGATATCACAAAACTTACCCAAAAACCTATTGCAAATAAGGATAAGTATGGTCGACTTCGTGTTGCGGCAGCTCTTGGAGTCACAGGTGATGCTGTAGATAGGGCAGAAGCTTTGGTTAATGCCGGAGTGGATGCAGTAGTGATTGATACTGCACATGGCCATACTAAGGGAGTAGTTGCTGTTCTAAAAGAAGTTAAAAGTAAATTTCCACAACTAGATGTTATTGTTGGTAATATAGCTACGGGAGAAGCAGCTAAGTATTTGGTTGATGCTGGAGCTGATGCGGTAAAAGTAGGTATTGGACCAGGTTCTATTTGTACTACCCGAGTTGTCGCTGGGGTGGGCTTTCCGCAATTCTCAGCAGTTTTAGAAGTGGCAGCAGCTATCAAAGGCTCGGGAGTGCCGGTAATTGCAGATGGTGGAATACGCTATACAGGTGATATCCCCAAAGCCATTGCTGCAGGAGCTGATACAGTGATGTTAGGTTCTTTATTAGCAGGGACTAAAGAATCTCCAGGAGAGACAATTATTTATGAAGGCAGAAAATTTAAAAGCTACCGCGGAATGGGTTCTGTTGAAGCTATGAAACAAGGCAGCAAAGACCGTTATTTCCAAGATGTAGAAGATGATATTAAAAAACTAGTTCCAGAAGGTATTGTAGGTCGCGTTCCTTATAAAGGAGATTTGTTTGAAAGTATTCACCAATTTGTAGGTGGCTTACGCGCAGGTATGGGCTATTGCGGAGCAAAAGATATAGCCACACTCCAAAACACAGGTAAGTTTGTGAAGATTACTGCTAGTGGTATTAATGAAAGCCACCCTCATGATGTTACCATAACTAAAGAGAGTCCTAATTATAGTAGATAGGAGTTTCTATATTTTGGAATTAGTTATTACTTAACTTGTATTGAGGGTTCCTAGCACATCCCAATAAAAATCATTACTTTTTGTAACAAGTTTCGTGGGACATAGTCTCATTAAAACAATAGGCCTATAATCGTTAACAACCAGCGGTAAATAGAGTCGTTTAACCAAAACCAACTAATCTTCACAAATGGAATTACAAATTGAGAACCTGAGTAAAACGTATTCAAACGGTGTACAAGCCTTAAAAGATGTCAACCTAACTATTCCGAGAGGTATGTTTGGTCTACTAGGACCAAATGGTGCAGGAAAATCTTCTTTGATGCGCACAATAGCCACGCTACAACAAGCAGATGCTGGCTCTATAACTCTTGGCGATATCGATGTTTTAAATGATAAAGAAAAAGTACGTGAAATACTTGGGTATTTACCACAAGAATTCGGTGTATACCCTAAAGTAAGTTCATATAATATGTTGAATCATATTGCTTCCTTAAAGGGAGTTTCCAGTAAGGGTGTGCGCAAAGATTTGGTGGAATCCTTGTTAACTAAAACTAATCTGTGGCATGTAAGAAACAAGAGTTTAGGAACGTATTCTGGTGGTATGAAACAACGTTTCGGTATCGCACAGGCCCTAATTGGTGACCCAAGACTCATTATTGTAGATGAACCTACGGCAGGTCTCGACCCAGCAGAACGTGTTCGTTTTCATAATTTATTGAGCGAAATAGGGGAGAATACCATTGTAATTTTATCTACTCACATAGTTGAGGATATTTCAAACCTATGTAATAATATGGCTATAATTTGTCTTGGAGAAGTTGTTGCTAAAGGAAACCCTGCTGAATTGACTCAAGCAGTAAAAGGTCGAGTTTGGAAAAAGGCAATTGAAAAGACCGAGTTGGAAACCTATCAATCGGATTTGCAAGTTATATCTACGCATTTAAAAGCTGGTCAAACGGTTATTCATGTATTAAGTGATAACAAACCAGATGCTTCTTTTGAAGCAAGTACCGCTAATTTAGAAGACGTTTATTTTGCTGAGATTACCTCACGAATGGAAACTGTTTCTGCATAATTGTTTAACTAACCTCTTAAAAATCACCAATTATGTTTAAAGAAATTTTTCTTTTCGAAATAAGATATCGCTTAAAAAGACCTGCAACCTGGGCTTATTTTGGAATTCTACTCCTATTTGGACTTTTTGTTGCTATAGGAGATAATGGACCAGCTTCTGAAAAAGTATTTGTTAATGCTCCTGTGGCTATTGCAAGCACTTTAGCAACTATAAGCATTTTTGCTATTATGATTGCCAGTGCTATAATGGGAGTTCCAGTTTATAGAGATATAGAGCATAAAACTGAAAACTACTTTTTTTCTTATCCAATTACGGAAAAAGGATACATACTAGGTCGCTTTTTTGGTTCGATGTCTACCCTTTTTCTAGTTAGTATAGGTCTGCATATCGGACTAATCATAGGTGCTTTAATTGGACCTTATGCAGGTTATGTTGAAGCAGAGCGTTATACTTCTTTGAATCTTTGGCATTATATTCAGCCTACGATATTAGTATACTGGACGAACCTGTTTTTTGCAGGTTGTATTTTTTTCGCCTTAGTGAGTTTAACAAAACGAGTGATGTTAGCTTATGCAGGAGGAGCAATTTTATTTATCACCTATTTAGTTACTTTAACCCTAACTCAGGATATAGAGAATAAAACATTAACCAGCTTATTAGATCCATTTGGGTTTACCAGCATCAATAACATCATACAATATTGGACCCCAGAAGAGCAGAATACAAAACTAATTCCTTTTGAGGGAATGCTTGTTTGGAATAGAGTATTGTGGGTTGGATTGAGTATTTTATTAATGTTGTTTACACTTTTTAAGTTCGATTTTCAGTCTTTTTTAAATAAGAACTTTAGTCGTAAAAAGAAAAAGACTGCGGTTGATGCGGTAAAAAGTAGTGCTGCGTTAACCAAAATACCTTCAGTAAACAAAGTCTTTTCAAAAGGATTGAATTTTAAACTCCTTTTTAAGCTCGCTTTTATGGAGTTTAAAAACATTGTTTCTGATAATTTTTTTAAAGCAATCTTTATTGCTGCCGTTGCTTTCCTATTTTTTGATGGTTGGTTTGGTGCTCCAATTTACGGAACACCTTCCTTACCATTAACCTATTATATGTTGGAGGTTAAAGACTTCACTTATATCATACTCATATTTATTCTTATCGTGTTTATGACAGGTGAGGTATTACATCGTGAGCGCGGAGTTAATTATGACCAAATTTTTGGTTCGTTACCCATTCCAAATCGAATAGTATACGGTTCAAAGTTTTTGGCTTTGGTAATGGTGAGTTTTATTCTGGTTAATATGGTCTTGGTGAGTGGTGTTTTAAATCAGGTATTGAAAGGCTATTTTAATTTTGAATTTAGCAGGTATTTTACAGATTTATATCTTTTTGAGTTTCCAAAATATATCAGTTTTGTAATGCTGGCTTTCTTTGTGCATTCTTTGGTTACAAAGAAGTTTTTAGGTCATGTAGTGGCTATTGCCTTTTGGGTTTTGCTTTTTGGACTAAATTCTATGGCGGATATAGATAATAATCTTTACCTATACAGTTATGCTCCCGGATATACGGTTAGTGATATGAATGGCTTCGGTCATTTTGCTAAAGCTTTGTTATGGTTTAAAACCTATTGGCTTGCTTGTGGTGGTGTATTAACGGTAATTGGATATTTATTTTGGAAAAGGGGAACTGATTCTGGTAGAAAAGCAAGATGGAATCTTGCGAAAAGCCGCTTAAATTGGAAATCTATAGGAAGCTTAGCTGTATTGCTTGTTATTTTTATTGGAACCGGAGTATTTATCAATCATAATACAAAGTCGATTAATAACTATAGAACGGACGACGAAGGAACTATTGGACGTGCCAATTATGAGAAAACTTTGAATAAGTATGATAAGATTGCACAACCTAAGGTTATTGATGTAAAACTAAATGCAGATTTAACTCCAGAAGAAAGGTCAGCAAATATTGGAACAGTTCTTACCATTGTAAACAAGACAAATGAAACCATTGAAAAACTTCATTTAAACTGGGGTGCGGAAGGACTTTTAAAGAAGGAGTTAGTAGAATTTCTAATTGAAAATAAAAAGCCAAAATTAGCTAAAGAGTATGAAGATTATGGGTATCAGATTTATGAATTTGATACTCCTATGTTACCCGGGGACACGCTTACAATGAAGTTAGAAGTAGCTGCTTCTTATAAAGGTTTTCCAAATGAGGGTTCTGGTTCTGGAATAGTGTTTAATGGTACGTTTTTAAATGATGGCTTTTTTCCATCCTTTGGATATAGTTCTCAAGGGGAGCTGTCTAGTGACCAAGACCGTAAAAAGTACGAATTGCCAGTAAAGGATTATCAACTACCAGAGCAAACAGATGCTTGGGGTACTAGTAATCTATTATTTAATGATGATGCGGATTATATCACTTTTGAAGGTACCGTAAGTACTGCTGCAGATCAAATTGCAATACTACCAGGTTATTTGCAAAAAGAATGGGAAGAAAATGGCAGAAAGTATTTTACCTATAAAATGGAAGGTGAAATGGACTTCTTCTATAATATTTCTTCTGCAAAGTATGCTGTTCACCGCGAGGTTTGGAATGGAAAAGCAGGAGAGAAAGTAAATATTGAAATTTTTCACCACCCATCACATACCTATAATATAAATCGTTTTGTAAACGGTGTAAAAAAATCGATGGATTATTTCAGTGAAAATTATGGACCTTATCAATACCGACAAATGCGTATTCTTGAATTTCCTAGATATAGCACTTTTGCACAATCGTTTCCAAATACGGTGCCATTTGCAGAGAGTTTCGGTTGGGTAGGGGACTTTAGCGATCCTGATGATTTGGATTATGTGTTTACAGTTACTTCGCATGAGGTAGCTCACCAATGGTGGGGACATCAGATTACCCCTTCTGCAACTAGAGGAGCTAATCAGATTTCCGAAACTATGGCGGAATATTCTTCGCTAATGGTAATGAAAAAGGAGTATGGTGTAGATGCAATGCAACGATTTTTAAAGGAAGAGCTGGATCGTTATTTGAGAAGTAGGGCTAATGAAGGGAAGTTTGAAAAAACACTTTTAGATAATGATACCCAAGCTTATGTTTGGTATCGTAAAGGAGGCTTGATTTTATATGCCCTTCAAGATTTAATTGGAGAGGATAATCTTAATCGGGAGTTTAAGGCATATACAGAGGCTGCGCGTTTTAGACCTAAAGCACCTTTTACAACTACCCATGAATGGTATTCTTATATGAAAAAGGCAACTCCAGATAGCTTGCAGTATTATTTAGAAGATAGTTTTGAGAAGATTACTCTGTATTCGAATAAGACAACAGAAGCTACCTATAAAAAGAAGGATGATGATACCTATGAAGTTAGTATCGCTATAGAAAGTAGTAAAACTCATTTTGATGGTTTGGGTAAAATACTTGAGTCTCCTGCTAAAGCAAATTTGTTAGAGATTGCTGTTTTTGATACAGATACCGTTAATGCGAAAGGCTTGACTGTAAAAAGACCTTTAAGTCTAAAGAAAGTTTGGGTGAAGCCCGGTACTTCAACGTACACCTTTACTACCAATAAACTTCCTGCTAAAGCAGGTATTGACCCCTATAATAAAATGATAGATCGCATACCAGATGATAACCTAATTGCGGTTGAAGAAGAGGAATGATATTATGTGATTTTGTAAAAAAGATTTGTAATTAAAACAATTTAATTATGATGCTTCTTTAGCGAATCTATGACTAGTTGTTTATAGCTAGCCCCAATTGGTATTTCTCTTTTTTGTATTTCAACATCTGTTTTGGTGAACGCCGTAACCTTAGCGGTATTTGCAATATATGAACGGTGGATTCTAAGAAATGAATTGGGTAATTTCAATTCAAAATTACTGATGGTATCTTTGGTGATAATTGTTTCATCCTCTTTATGAATACGCACGTAGTCTTTGATACTTTCTATATAAAGAATATCTGCAAAACTGATTTTGATAAATTTTTTATTTGAGTTTACATAAATATGATCATTATTTACATTCCCTTTAAGGATTTCTGTTTTTAAAATAGGTTGGTTTATTAAACTTTTATACTTATTGATTGATTTGAATAAACGCAAAAATGATATTGGTTTCAATAGATAGTCAACTACTTCAAGGTCATAGCTTTCTGGAGCGTAGTCTCTATATGCCGTTGTTAAAATTATTTTAGCCGATGTTTTTGTAGTCTTTATAAAATCCAACCCATTTAAAAGAGGCATCTCAATATCTAAAAAAATCAAATCAACTTTCAGTTTTTTAATGGCTTCATGAGCCTCTATCGAATTTTCAAAAGCGCCTACGAGTTCTATATCCGGCAAAGATTTCAAATGAGCTTCTATAACGTTTATAGCCAAAGGTTCATCGTCAATAATAATACACTTAATTGCCATTCTAATTTAAATCTAAAGTTAGTTCTACGGTATAGTCAGTCATTGTTTCAGTAATTGTTAGGTTGTGCTTGTCTGGATAATTTAATTCTAATTGTCGTTTTAAATTAGAAATTCCAATACCACTGCTTGAACTAGAAATTGCAGAGGGATTTGCATTTTGATTTTTGTCATTATTAATTTTAAATGACAGCATTTTCTCAGTGCTTGTTAAGTTTATTTCAACAGAGGTGTTTTTGCTGAGCCCTTTTGTTCCATGTTTGAAAGCATTTTCTACCAGCGGTAGAAATAGTAATGGAGCAATTTGGGTATGTGTATGAATTATTTCATGTTTGAAAGAGCAATTTAAACGATTTCCATATCTAAGTGTTTCCAGTTCTATAAATGCTTTTAAGAGCTCTATTTCTTTATGAATGAGAATGGTAGGTTTCTCACTTTGGTTTAAAATAAAATCTAATATTTCAGAGAGTTTGAGAACAACCTCTGGAGCGACATCTGATTTTGCTAAGGTAAGTGCATACAAGTTATTAAGGGTATTGAATAAAAAATGTGGTTGAATTTGTGCTCGTAAAAATTTAAGTTCATTGGTTGCTTTCTCTTTTTGTAGTACTTCAATACGATGCTTTTCTTCAAACCTTGTTTTAAATGCTTTTATAAATAACATTAATAGCGCATAGCTATAAACAGTCGGGAAGTATGCAGAAAATAAGTATTGGGTATCTTGAAAAATCTCTTTAACAGATTCTTGAGTAAAGTCTTCACGAATAAAAGGTTCAACTAAGTATATTACGGTAATACGACCAAGCGCTGAGAGTATATAAATTGAAAACAGCAACGAAATACTAAATGCTAAATATTTTTTGTTTAAAAGAAGCTTTGGTATTTGGTAATAGTTTAAAAGGTAAGCAGCGCAAATTTGTAGAGGTAATAAGGTTAAATGGTTTAGAGCACTTGTAAGTAATGAGCCAGAGTTTATAGTAGCCAACACCATAAAAACAAATAATAATCCTAACCAAAAAAGTAAATGGGCAACTTGCCTTTTTTGAGAGATAATGTCAATAAACGTATTCTTTTCTACCATAAAACTTTAAAAGTAATGGAATTTATGCTGCGTCTTAAAGATAAACTTCGAACAGGCTACTGCACCTGATACATATTGGTTTTCTAATGATGAACTAAGTAAGGCATTTGATATAGGTTCTATGGGTAGCAATCGCCTATTGGTCTATTAATTAAAAAATGTACAAAACGGCATTATAGTTTTGTTCCATCAATTAAAAACGAACATTAAAATAAAGTCTTTATGAAATCATTAATCACAATTCTATTTATGTCTATAGCTTTTGCTTTTACGATACAAGCGCAAGACTGTAAAGAACTAGTAACTGCCATTAAAAATGAAAATACATTTAAGGTTCAGGAATTGCTTAAATCACTAAATCCAAATTGTAGTTACAATGACGACCTGATTCAACCAAGAACGCCTTTAGGTATGGCGGTAACGACAGGTAATTTAAAAATCGTTAAACTTTTGGTGAATGCAGGTGCCAAAACAAATTATAGGTTTAAAAGAGATGCAAGTGCTTTAATGATTGCTGCTAGTCATGGTGATATAGAAATGACTAGATATTTGGTTAGTAAAGGCGCTAAGGTGGATGTCTCTATTAATGGAGATGGCACACCTTTAATGTCAGCGGTAAAGGGAGGTAACCCTGCAATTGTAAAATTACTCCTGCAAAAAGGAGCAAATCCTAATAAAGCTACAATCGGTGATGGGAATGCAATGATTTTAGCTGGGACTTCAGGTAGCAAAGAAATTTTAAAACTCTTAATTGAGTACGGCACTGATATTAATCGTGCTGTTATAGGTGATGGTACAGCGTTGATACGTGCCTCGTCTTCTGGAAATACGGAAATTGTAAAAGCATTGGTGAATCTAGGTGCTGATGTAAACAAAGAAAGTAGAGGAGATGGGAATCCATTAATCATGGCATCCAAAAAAGGGCATTTACAGATTGTTGAATTTTTGGTGAATTCAGGGGCAGATGTTAATGTTCATATTAGAGGTGATGAAACTCCTCTTATTGGAGCAGCTTGGAACGGACATTTAGAGGTGGTAAAATATTTAATTGAAAAAGGGGCAGATGTTAATGTTTCGGTAAGAGATGGATATTCACTTAACTCGGAAAAACGAAGTGCATTAAAAATGGCGAAAAGGGGTGGCCATGAAAAGGTTATAACATACTTATTAAGCCAAGGGGCAACACGTTAAAAGCATGAATTCTAATTTTTCTAAATTGACCGTACGTTTCTTTTTGATTATTGTTTTAATTCTAACAAAATGTGCTTTTGCGCAAGAGTACCAACGAATTGAGGAATTAGCCGAATTGTTTCTTGAACAAACAAAACTGCCAGGTATCTCCATGGCAATTTCAAAAGATGGTGAAATAGTTTATGCAAAAGGGTTTGGACAAGCAAATTTAAAAGCTTCTATACCAATGGATTCAAACATGCAGTTTCGGACTGCATCAATCGCGAAGGTATTGACGGCAACTGCTCTGGGTCGCCTAGCAACAGAGGGAAAGTTAAATTTTGATGATACTATAGGAATGCACGTTACTTATATTGATAAACAATATAAAGACCTTACAATAAGGCAATTGGCAGGTCATACTTCTGGTTTACAACATCGCCCTTCTAGAAAAGGATATAAAAACAAACAGTTTGTTAGAATGAAAGAAACCTTACCTTTTATAACAGCACCACTGTTGTTTGAGCCTAACTCAGCTTATCAATATTCTACTAATGCCTTTAATTTACTCGGAGTGATTATTGAAGAAGTTTCGGGGCTATCATATGAGGATTATATGCAAGAGTATATATTTAAACCTTTAAAAATGATGCAGACTTTTGCTGAAAACATAAGTAAGTTGAGCTCAAATGATGTGCAATTGTACTATATGAAAAATGGCAAGCCCTTAAAAGAAAAGTTGACTAATGGTAGCTATAAATTACCAGGAGCTGGATTTAGAAGCACTCCAACTGATTTAGTTAAACTTACAAACGCCTATACTAATGGAATGATTTCAAAAGAAGTTGTTGCACAAATGTTTAAAAACAACATACTCAGTAATGAGGATAAAACCAATGTTGGTATTACTTGGCGTCTTTCAAAGGATATATTTGGTAATCAGGCTATGGAACATGCTGGAAGTTGGCGCGGAGCAAGAACGGTATTGGTTTATTACCCTGAGGAAGAACTTGCTATTTCATTAATGATAAATGCAACTTGTCAAGTTTTGATAGAGGAAACGGCACATATCTTTACCGAGCTTTTTAGAATATCAACAGAATCGTTAACAAAAATTGATGTAAACCAAAATGTTACTGTTAGGTACAATTCTAAAGAAGGTATTAGATTATTTAATGGTTTGATTCAGGTTGAAGGTAATCGCGGTTTTCTTAAAACGGAAGCTGATAATTTTTTAGCTTACAATGAATTGTTTAAAATCAGTGAAACAATTTATGTAATGATAACTGATTTTGGTTTATTATACCTAGAAACAAGTGAGAATAATGTTGCTAATGGCAAGGTGTACGCTTATAGCAATCGTAATGAAATAAATCCTAAAGAAAAGCCCCCATTAATTGAGTTCTTTAGTGAGAACTAAATTATTTACCTATTCCAGCATAGGTTTTCCAATCTTTTTCTTTATAAATATTTTCGCCAAAATAACGAGCGATTTGCATAAAAGGCTCCACTTTTTGATAACCAGGAACGGGTGATAGCATACCAAGGTTTTCATCTAAGAATACTACTGTAGGATAGCTCATTTTACCTTGCAACAGTGCTGCTGCAAATTCATGATAACCACGACGACCTGAAGGAACAAACTTAAAAGTTTTGCCATTGTATGTAATGTCTTCTTTCCCTTCAGCATCAAGCTTAACCATATAATAATTTGCTTGCATATAAGCAGCTACTTCTGGATTTTGAAAAGTATCCTTATCCATTTTTTTGCACCATCCGCACCAATCTGTGTAAACATCAACAAATACCTTTTTAGGATTTTTATCGGTTTGCGAAAGTTCATACGCTTCATTCCATGAAAGCCAAGTCACTTCTTGTGCTGTAATGGATAAGGCGAAAATGAATGATAAAGCAAATAGAATTGTCCGCATAACACAAATTTGAGGTTTTAGTCTTACAACTACATAAATCCTAACGAAAATTATGCCATATTATTTCGCGATTGCCTTTGCGCGTTTTGGTTCAAACAGATGTTTAGCATCAACTTGATTATTAATGATATCATCAAAGGTTTCCCGTTTTCTAATTAGATGTGCTTCCCCATTTAACCATAGGACTTCAGCTGGCCGGTAACGGGAGTTGTAATTACTTGCCATAGTAAAACAATAGGCACCGGCATTTTTAAAGGCCAAGATATTTCCCTCAGAGATTTCATTGACTCTTCTATTGTTTCCAAAAGTATCCGTTTCGCATATATACCCTACAACTGAGTAATAACGTTCACGTCCTTTTGGGTTTGAAATATTCACAATTTCATGTTGAGAACCATAAAGCATTGGCCGAATTAAGTGGTTAAACCCTGAATCCACACTTGCAAATACAGTAGAGGTAGTCTGTTTTACCACATTTACTTTTGCTAAGAAAAAACCAGCTTCACTTACTAAGAATTTTCCGGGTTCAAACGCCAATGTTAGTGCTTTCCCATATTCAGCACAGAATTCATTAAAACGATGGGTCAATTTTTTTCCTAACTCCTCAACGTTAGTCTCTATATCTCCCGACTTATATGGAACTTTAAACCCACTTCCAAAATCGATAAAGTCCAGATTTTTAAAGTTTTTAGCAGTTTCAAAGAGAATTTCAGAAGCATATAGGAAAACATCAATATCCAGAATATCACTACCAGTGTGCATGTGAATACCATTAATATTCATTTTTGTAAGTTCCACAATGCGCAGTAAATGGGGGATTTGATGTATACTAATTCCAAATTTAGAATCTATATGTCCTACAGAAATGTTAGAATTACCCCCTGCCATCACATGAGGGTTAATTCGGATACAAACTGGAACATCCGGATGTTTGCTGCCAAATTGTTCTAATACAGAAAGGTTATCAATATTAATTTGAACGCCAAGTGCAGCAGCTTCTTCAATTTCTTCTAGCGATACGCCATTAGGGGTGTAAATTATTGATTCTGGTTTAAAACCAGCTAACAGTCCTAATTGTACTTCTTGTATCGAAACAGTATCAAGACCACTTCCTAAACTGTTCATTAATCTTAGGACTGAAATATTTGAAAGTGCTTTAGCCGCATAATTTAAACGCAGATTGCTGACTCCTTTAAAAGCATCGGTTAATCTTTTAAATTGAGAGTTAATCTTTTGAGCATCGTAAACATAAACTGGAGCTCCAAACTCTTTAGCGATTTTCAACAAATCAGGGGCTTTCATAAGCTTTCATTTTTTGTAAAAGTAAATTTAGAAGTGCTAAGGAACAAAAATAAACATCAAAAATATATAAATACAACAAATTGTTATAAAAATAACAATACTGAAGTTGTGATTTTATAACTATGTCCTTATTTTTAACAAAAATCCTTGCTATGCAATTACCACTTTTTCCTTTACAATCTGTCTTTTTTCCTGGGGAAACTGTGCCACTGCACATATTTGAAGACCGTTACAAACAATTAATAAATGATTGTAGAGATGAGGCCATGACCTTTGGTATTCCAGTTTATATAAATAACAAGCTTGAATATGGAACAGAGGTGCAACTAGTTGAAGTGGTGACCACCTATGAAGGAGGCGAAATGGACGTAACTTGTATTGCAAGACAGGTTTTTAAAGTACTAACTTTTGAAAATGAATTAGAGGGTAAGACCTATGCTGGAGGAACAGTGGCGTTTTTAGAATCAGATTATGATGCAGCGGAAAGTTTGCGTTTGGAAGTGCTTGGAAAAATTGAAGAGTTGTATGATTTGATGGCAGTTCAGCTGCCGCAAATTGCCGTTGATAAATTTAATAGCTATGCTTTTGCACATAAAATGGGCTTATCATTTGAACAGGAATATGAATTGTTGCAGTTGACTAATGAAACTGAGCGCTTAAACTATATCAAAAAACACTTGGATACTACTATTACAGTTCTTAATCAAATAAATAGGACAAAAGCGGTGATAGAGATGAATGGCCACTTTAAAAACTTTGACCCATTAGATTTTGAAGACTTCAAGGTTAATTAGGATTAATACCTAATTAAATACACCATTTTTAATTGTTAATTGTAAAAGTGGTTTCCTATTTTTGTTCCTCAATAAAACAGTACTAAACTTATGAACCTTCACGAATATCAAGGAAAAGAAATTTTAGCAAGTTTTGGTGTTAGAATCCAACGTGGAATTGTAGCCCATAATGCCAAGGAAGCTGTTGATGCGGCAAAACAATTGACTCAAGAGACAGGAACAGGGTGGCACGTTATAAAAGCGCAAGTTCATGCTGGTGGTCGTGGAAAAGGTGGTGGAGTTAAATTGGCAAAAAACTTAAAAGAAGTTGAGGAAATAGCTGGTAGTATTATAGGAATGAACTTAATTACACCACAAACTTCGGCTGAAGGAAAGAAAGTACATCAAGTTTTAATTGCAGAGGATGTTTATTATCCTGGAGACAGTGAAACTAGCGAATTCTATATGTCTGTCCTATTGAACCGCGCAACTGGAAGAAATATGATTATGTACTCTACCGAAGGTGGAATGGATATAGAGGAAGTTGCGGAAAAAACACCACACTTGATTTATACAGAAGAGATTGACCCTGCAACAGGTCTTCTAGGATTTCAGGCTAGGAAAATCGCTTTTAATCTAGGCCTTTCTGGAACAGCTTTTAAGGAAATGACCAAGTTTGTTGCTTCTTTATACAAAGCATATGTTGAAAGTGACTCAAGTATGTTCGAAATAAACCCTGTGCTTAAAACATCTGACGATAAGATTATGGCAGTTGATGCTAAAGTATCTATTGATGATAATGCCTTATATCGCAGAAAGCAATATGCCGAGATGCGCGATTTGCGTGAAGAAAACCCAATTGAAGTAGAGGCGGGTTCCTTAGGTTTAAATTATGTTGATTTGGATGGGAATGTTGGCTGTATGGTAAACGGAGCTGGATTGGCAATGGCAACAATGGATTTAATTAAAATGGCTGGTGGTGAACCTGCAAATTTTTTAGATGTTGGTGGTACTGCAGATGCTAAAAGAGTAGAAGAAGCATTCCGTATTATTTTAAAAGATCCTAATGTAAAAGCAATTCTGATTAATATTTTTGGGGGCATTGTACGCTGTGATCGTGTAGCCAATGGTATCGTAGAAGCTTACAAGAACATGGGAGACTCTATAAAGGTTCCCATTATTGTTAGGCTACAAGGAACCAATGCGGAAATAGCTAAAGAAATTATTGATGGCTCTGGTCTTGCTGTGCATTCTGCTGTGCAGTTCCAAGAAGCAGCTGATAAAGTGAAAGAAGTATTAATGTAATATTTCTATCCAGATATTTTTTTAAAGAGGGCTTTTTAGCCCTCTTTTTTGTTTTTTACACTTGAGGAATAGATATTCTAAGCCTCTTCTATTTTCTTAAAAGGGTATTAAAAAATGGTAAAATAGGGTTAAAGCCATTTCTAAACTGTAACATAGTCTGACTACAGCATGTCTTCTTAGTATTCATCAATTGTTTAATCTATAAATCGAAAAGTCATGAAAAAATTAAAATTAATTGTAGCTATTGGGCTACTTGTTTATTCAGGTTCGCTATCTGCAAGTATACCTGAACACGAAAAGTCAACTAAGAATCTTTCCTCTCAAATTAAAGAACTATTGCAAGACAATGCAATAGATACCGAAAAAGAAGACGTTACAGCTGCCATATGGTTTATGCTGAATGAGGATAACAAAATTGTTGTTTTAGATGTAGATTCAGATAGACCAGATTTGAAATGGTTTGTAAAAAGAAAACTAAAAGGTAAAAGATTAATAGCGAATGAAAATGAAAGGGGAAAGAAATTTGTGGTTAATATTATAGTTAAACCTTAGAAAAATAATCTTGAGCTAATAAAGGAGGTAATGTTTTCATAACATTGCCTTTTTTATTTAATGTACTTTTTTAGCTAAATCTACTTTAAGATTTTAAGGATTTTGAGAATATCCTAAACATATTTTAAGGATTTAAGTTAATCTGAATAATATCATTCAACATGTGATTTGACTTAAATATGTTTTCGAGTATTATGGTTTAGTTAGGTACTTTAAATAACTATTAAATAGTATACTCAGTTTTTCTATTCTTATTTTGAAAATTTAATTTTACTCATGAATTAAGACAAGTATTAATTAAAATTCTGTTAAAATCTAGTTTTGTTGTAACATTCATGCTCCTGGGGAGTCTTTTATATATATTCATCAAATTTTTTTAATCACAAAAAACGAAATCATCATGAGAAAAATCAGTTTAGTATTGGTGGCATCTTTGCTACTTACAGCCGGTAATGTTTTAGCAAACGATTACAAACCAGAAAACCCAACAAAAAAATTAGCAACACAAATCCACAAAATGTTGGAGGACAACAGTTTTGATGAAAGTTATGATTTAACTGCAGACGTACGTTTCACTATCAATGATAAAGGTGAAATTGTTGTGTTATCAGTAGCTACATCTAATCAAGCTTTAGAAGGTTTTGTGAAAGTAAGACTTAACTACAAAAAATTAGATAATGCCCAAGCAGGTAAGATCTACACGGTTCCTGTCAGAATCGAAGCATAACATACTGTAGTTATTTGGATTAGTCATAAAATCCCGGGATTCCCCGGGATTTTTTTTATACTAAATTCATATGGTTTTGAGTTATAGTTAGGAGTAAGTTCTAATTATGAGTACATATCAAGAAAAATTAAGTATACTTTCTGAAATGATTGCTTTTGCGCGAGTGGATAAAACTATAAAAGCATCTGAATATAACTTTTTGATTAGTGTATCTGAAAATCTTGGTGTTGCTAAAAGTAAACTTGATGAACTATTACTTCAAAAAGCGGAGAAAAAAGTACTTAGAAGTCAGGTAGATAGAATTGTACAATTTCATCGTTTATTACTTTTAATGAATATCGATAAAAAGCAGACTAAGGCCGAGATTACCAAACTTCATAATATGGGCCTTAAAATGGGACTTCCTCCTTCCGCTATTGGGCAGGTTTTAGAGATAATGCACCAATACCCAAACAAGGTAGTTCCCGCCGAAATTCTTATTAATATTTTCAAGGCACATTACAATTAATGTCATTATGACATGCAGTTTTATTTCAAAAGTGCCATAATGGCATTTAAATAGTATTGGTATACAATTTGTCTTTTACTGGGTGAAAGTTTAACTAAAAAGAAATTCACCATGAGTATAGTAAAAAGAAACAATTTGTTATTTCCGTCGCTAATGAATGATATTTTTAAACCAGATTGGTTTGGAGGTACGGAAAATTTGAATACCAATATTCCAGCAGTAAACATTAAAGAGAATGAAGCTGATTTTGAATTGGAATTGGCAGTTCCTGGGTTTAAAAAGGATGATTTAAAAGTAGAAATTGATGATAATGTTTTAACTATTTCTTCAGAAGCAAAATCAGAGAATGAAACTAAAGAAGGTAATTATACAAGAAGAGAATTTTCCTTCGCCTCTTTTAAAAGGGCATTCATATTGCCAGAAACTATTGATGAGGTTAAGATAAATGCAAACTACGAGGATGGAATCTTAAGATTTTCTTTACCTAAAAAAGAAGAAGCTTTGCCAAAACCAAAGCGTTTCATAGAGATAATATAAGGGTATTGCAAAGTCTCTCGACTTTTGCAATGGTTTGTTTAGTTGGTTAGTTATGAAAGTGCCGTTCTATGGAACGGCACTTTTGTTATTCCTGTTCTTGAAGCATTTTTATTTCATCTCTTAACTTAGCAGCTTCCATAAAATTTAGTTCTTTAGCAGCTTTTTCCATCGCTTTTCGTTTATCGCGAATCATTTTTTCCTTTTGGTCAGATGTTAAATATGCTATATCTGGTTCAGCAGCTCTTAATTCTTCTTTTTGAAAATGGTATGTAGAAACAGAGTTTTTAGCTAAAGCACTATCTAAGCTTTTATTCAATGCTTTCGGCACAATGTTATGTTTGGTATTATAGGCAATTTGTTTTTCACGGCGATAGTTGGTTTCATCAATTGTTTTTTGCATGCTAGCCGTTATTTTATCGGCATACATTATAGCTAGTCCATTTAAATTACGGGCTGCACGACCAACGGTTTGGGTTAAGGAACGATTGCTTCTTAAAAAGCCTTCTTTATCAGCATCTAAAATTGCAACTAAAGAAACTTCGGGTAAGTCCAATCCTTCCCTTAAAAGGTTTACGCCTATTAAGACATCAAAAATACCCTTTCTTAAATCCTGCATAATCTCTACTCGTTCCAAAGTATCAACATCACTATGGATATAACGGCAGCGAACATCAATTCGCGAAAGATATTTAGTCAATTCTTCTGCCATTCGTTTTGTGAGCGTGGTAACTAAGGTTCGTTCATCTAATTCTACGCGCTTTTGAATTTCTTCAATTAAATCATCAATTTGATTCAAACTTGGTCTTACTTCAATTATGGGGTCTAACAAGCCAGTTGGTCTAATTACCTGCTCTACGTAAATGCCTTCGCTTAGTTGTAATTCATAATCTGCAGGGGTCGCGCTTACATAAACAGCTTGGTTTTGAAGCGCTTCAAATTCTTCAAACTTTAAAGGTCTATTATCCATTGCTGCAGGAAGGCGAAATCCATATTCTACTAAATTCTCTTTTCTGGAGCGGTCACCACCATACATTGCATGAACCTGAGGAATGGTAACATGACTTTCATCAATTACCATCAAATAATCATCTGGGAAATAGTCCAATAGGCAAAAAGGCCTAGTTCCTGGGTCTCTACCATCCAAGTACCTAGAATAATTTTCTATACCAGAACAATACCCCAATTCCCTAATCATTTCTAAATCAAAATTGGTTCTTTCTTCTAGTCGCTTTGCTTCCAAAGGCCGTCCAATTTCTTTAAAATAAGCTATCTGTTTAACTAAATCATCCTGTATAAGATGTATTGCATTTTGCAATACGTCTGGTGACGTTACAAACATATTAGCAGGGTAAATATTGAGATTTTCATAAATTTCAATCACCTTATTGTTAAAAGGGTCTAAAGCTTCAATTTCTTCAATTTCGTCTCCAAAAAAATGAATGCGGAATGCATGGTCTGCATATCCTGGGAAAACATCGACTACATCTCCTTTTACTCTAAAATTTCCATTTCTAAAATCAGCAGTTGTCCTTGAATATAAACTTTGAACTAGCTGATGTAAAAATTTAGTTCTAGAGATTACTTGATCTCTGTGAATAGAAATAACATTTTTTTGAAACTCAACAGGATTCCCAATTCCATAAAGACATGAAACAGAGGCCACCACCAATACATCTCGCCTCCCAGATAACAAGGATGAAGTAGTGCTTAAACGAAGTTTCTCAATATCTTCATTTATAGATAAATCTTTTTCTATATAAGTTCCACTTGTTGGTATGTAGGCCTCAGGTTGATAGTAATCGTAATATGAAACAAAATATTCGATTGCATTTTCAGGAAAAAATTGCTTGAATTCTGAATAGAGTTGAGCAGCTAATGTTTTGTTATGTACCAAAACCAATGTAGGTCGCTGCACTTCTTCCACTAGGTTTGCCACTGTAAACGTTTTCCCAGACCCAGTAACTCCTAATAGTGTTTGATGTTTATCTTTTGCAAGCACTCCGTCCGCAAGTTGTTTTATTGCTTGAGGTTGGTCACCGGTAGGTTTAAAGTCTGAAACTACTTTGAACTTCATATTGTAAAAATACTAAAGCACTTAGGCAAAAGAAAGAAAGTATGGTAGATGATTATCTTTTTAACGTAAAGAAACCTTGTATTTCCCGTTGAGTATCATCAATAGCTTTAAACCAATAACCGCCTGTGGGTAATGGTTGTCCATTATAATTGCCATCCCACCCTTGTGAATCTTGTGTTATCTCTTTAATGAATTTACCATAACGATCATAAATTCGAATACTATTTAAAACAATTCTATCTCCGCTAACGGGTTGCACAAACTGCCAAAAATCATTTGTTGAATCTCCATTTGGGGTGAAAAACTTTGGAAAGCCTTCAACAGTTAAATCTTGCATAAAAGTTTCCTCTGCTATACCACAACCATTTTTATCACGAACATATAGGGTATGAGTTCCAGGTGTGACTGCGTTAAAGGTATTACTGTCTTGATAAGGACCGTTAATATCATCAATTGCATACTCGTAATCACCATTACCACTTGCCTCAACTATTATTTGCAAACCGAGAGCCGTATCTATAATACGCAGGTTATTTATTGTTGCTATTTCTGATGAAACTACTTCAAAATCAAATAATGTAGGGCATTCAAGCGTATTTCCAGATTGTGAAACCGTATTGTAAGTTTCCAGACGATACGCTCCATTTTGCGATATGGTAATAGCATCACCTTCCACTAATAATGTTTCTGTGCCTAAATTATTAATACTATACCAGCGGTATCCTTCCGCTCCTGGCGGTGCGGTTAGTTCTAAAGCACCCTCATTTTCGCAAAATGCGAAGACACTTTCAAATGTCAGGTCTGGATTTAAGGTAACGAGTTCACCAGTTACGGGGTCAAAATAGGGTCCACAACCTAATAATGTAGAAAACGATTCTTGCGAACAACCTATTGCCTCTCCGGCACTATTGTAAGGAACAATTGTTATGAAAAATGTTCTGTTTGGTTCAAAATCAATAACAAAAGTAGAAGTTGTAGAAAAAGATGTATTATCTAGAATATTTGTTTCTGAAGGGCCGGTGCCAATAGTAACCCTATATCCTGTTGCTCCTGGTACTTCTTGCCATTCAATTAAGGGAGTAAGAGGAACATTAATAGCGCCATTAGAAGGAGAAATAAGACTTGTGCATCCTGGTAGTGTAGCTAATGCACCTGTGGTAAAACTAATTTCTGGACAATTAGGAGCTGTTCCATTTCCATTTGCAGGGATTACTTGTACATAAATTAATGTGCTAGCTGGTAATTCTCCAGGAGGGTTAAAGTTAAGCGAAGTAACGTTTGTATTTGCAATATCGCCTAAGCCTGGGGCGGTTCCAATTATAATGTCATAATCCGTGGCTCTTGAAGCATAATTCCATAGGATATTGGTGAACACACTTACATCAACCTCCCCGTCAACAATATTGGAAATAACAGTACAGTCCGGAGGAGTGGTTACGTCCTCCGTTTGAAAGCTTTCCGAGGGACATGCTATATTTGGTTGATTTAGAAAAAATAAACTTATCGTTACATAAATTTGAGTATTCTCTGGCAAACCTACTGGTGGTGTAAAACTGGTAGAACTACCTACATTTCTTTGGTTTATAATATCTGTACCACCATTGGTAGTTCCTATTGATATAATATATCCTGTTACGCCAGTAACATCTCCCCATGTAATTGTGGCATCAACAGCCACGTTGATATCTCCATTTTGAGGACTAGTCAAAAGGGGGCAGCTTTGCCCATAGGATTGTGCAAAGCCCAATAGCGATATAATAAGTAGCAATTTTTTTAACATTTGATAAAAATCAAACAATTTAATTTACAAAAAATAATAACTCGAATCATCTTTTTAACGCAAAGTGTCCTTTAAATACCCTTCCGTCTTCTAAAACAGTCTTAAACCAATAATCTGCTTCGGGTAAAGTCGTATTATTATAAGTACCGTCCCAACCCGATGAATTTGCATCAAAAGCTGCTACTAAACTTCCATATCTGTTAAAAATAGAAATGGTACTATTAGGTTGAAATTCTGAATTTAAACCTATCAATTGCCAAAAGTCATGAATACCATCCCCATTTGGCGTAAAAAATTTTGGATAACCAACCACTGATATTAAATCCTCTGTAATCCCGCAATCATTTTTATCTCTTACATAAACTGTAAAAATACCTGGGATAACATTAGTAAAAGTATTGGAATCTTGGTAGGTAATCCCATCTATAGAAAATTCATAATCTCCATCTCCAGAGACTAATACTTCTACAGTATTGTTATCAGAAAAATCTTGGATGTTAATATCGTTAATAACAGCCCTATTTGACGGTAAAACCTCAAAACGTTCAGTATTTGTGCATATATATGTTTCTCCTTGTAAAACATAACTATAGCCTACTTCTAACTCATAAACGCCAGTAGTTGTAATTTCTAGTTCAGCAGTATCACTTAATTCTATAGTAGCGTTGGTCTCTAATTGTGTCCAGCGATATAAATCAAAACCTTCAGGGGCTAATATTGTTATTGGAGGGCCATCTGTGCAAAGTAAAATTTCATTAGGATAATCCAATTGCGGAGTTGGATTAACAACCAAAGTAATTTCGAGCACATTTACGCATTGATTGTCATTTTCAATTCTTACATAAATTATAGTTGGTTCCGTATTAATAGTGCTTGCAATAGCTTCATTTTCTATAGAAGCATTTTGCCTAGAATCATAAAAAGAGACTTCAAAATTTTCTAAAGTATTGGTATTGATAGCTTCCAATAAATTAAAATTTCCACTAAGAATTAAATCATTAGGGTTTTCATCGCAGGCATATAGTGTTCTTTTGCTGCTATCACTTGTTAATGTAGGAATTACTTCAAGATTAAGTTCACCTATACTTTCACAATCATACTCGTTTACTTTCTTATAATATATGGTGGTATTAAATGGTGTAATATTAGTATAGCCTACTGGTTGTTGGATAAAATTATCATTCTCAGCATCTGTAAAAGTTTCGTAAAAAAAATAGGTGTCATCATCAATAACTATTTGCTCTAAGTTAAAAGTTGTGATTCCGTCTTCAGAATTAGTTTCATCAAGGTCGCATTGTGATAGCGTTGCTCTTGGAGTCTCAGGCAATTCATTTACAGATATTAAAGCTTCACCTATTATAGGGCAAGTATTAAGGTCTGGCAAAATAATTTCAAGACTATAGCGTCCAGCATCTAAAAGATTAGCTGGATTAACTTCTAAGGATGCACCAGAATTAGCAATAGGAAGTCCATCTTTTTCCCAATTATAAGTTGCTCCAGCAATCACATCGGTCTCTAGGATAAAGCGCTCACCTTCACAAATGGTTAAGGTGTTACTTTTAGTGCCATCGGCATTCTGTATTAAAGAAGTTTTGTCAAAAAAAGATTGAATAAATGGCGGTAGACCTTGAGTTCCATTTCTGCCATTTAGGCTTATGGCATTATGCTGATAATTTGCAGCTGTACCTGCTTCGTCTGGATTTTCTATTACTCCTAAGAACGGAGTGCCATTAAAATAGTTGTTAGCTATTGTTCTATATATTCTACCATCTGACCCTAGTTGTAATGCTCCACGATAAATAGGTCTTTCATCTATGATTATTTGCGATGCTGCTATATCGCTTGCTAAAACATCAAATTGGACTAGAGACGAAGAATGGACACCCGATTCATCAGCAGGTGCTCCATTGGACGAATGGACGTAAAGAAATTGTTGATTAGGAGAAAATTCTACTCCATAAGAGAAAATGTTTTCTCCATTTATGACAAGAGAGACTTGATTTGAAACGATGCCTGTTTCTTTATCAAAATCATAAATGTATAATCCTCCGAAAGAATTAGCACTGGCTAATTTAGTACCCTCTGCATTAAATTTCATATAACCTCTAGGGTCATTTATTTCTAGCTCAAAGCCACTTTTAACAGCTGTAGTTTGCACACCCGTTGCGTTTATTTCAAAAGCATGATACGTATTATACGGTCCTACACTACCGTTTTCTGTTGAAAAAGTCATAACCCAAATAGATTGGTCAAAACAATCTTTAACTACTGCGGTTATTTTCTCCGAACAACTATTTAATAAGCGGATATTTTTCTCAATTACCGCCCCATTTCCGCCATCTAAACTCATATCAACTAACGAATAGTTTAGCCCACGATTTGGGTCACCTTCAAAAGAAGAAGTGTCTACTGTGAATATATATAGTTTCTCAGGATCTTCGGGTTTTGGAACTATAATGGCAGACTGAGCACTAGAGGGATCTCCATAAAGATTATTCCCATTCTCCATTACACGATGATTTCTATTATAAACGGTAATACCATCAGTATAAAACAATAAATCCCCAAAACTATCAGAGATAGTGGCACAGCCCTCAAAGGTATCTATTTGCCCATCTGTTAATGCTTGTACACTACCATCGTTTTGAAATTGTAATCCTGCTCTATTCCCAAAATACCAATTAGAAGTTTCTCCCTGTGCTATTACTAGTAATGGGAAAAATAAAAATAAGATTATCCAATTGTATTTTAGAAACATTTTTGAGTATAAGCAAAAAGCAATATACTACAAATCTCTTTTCTTTAGTAAAGCGTAGGACAAATAGATGAAAATTGCTGTCCAACTGAGTACAATTAAGATTTCATACCAATGTACGTGATAGTTTAAATTAATTGTTTCCCCTACCTGATCTGCAACGGTCTGTACTGCCTCTAATCTTGTAACAGGTTCTTTTATTAAGTTAAACATGGATTGTAATGGGAAGAAGCCCATAATGGTTTCGGTAGTTTCACCATCAAATAATTTCCATCGGATAAGACCTCTGGTAATACCTTCTATAATTTGCCATAATATTAGAAAACCTAGCGCAAATGCAGATCGCTTTACAAATATGCCCAAGAAGAGACAAAACGAGAAGAATCCCACTAGTTTAACAAAGAAAGCAAACACAAACTCCAAATCAGAAAAGATGATTGAAAGTTCGTTAAAATCAGAATAAATCAATCCTAAAATCAATGATACAACAAATACGAATACCGTTGAAACGAGTGCAAAAGAAATGACCGTTAAAAATTTAGATAGTATAAACTCTTTCTTGGAAAGACCATCTATTAAATTTTGCTTAATGGTTTTATTGCTGTATTCGTTAGCCATCATAGAAACAATTACTATGGCTAAAAACAATTTAAAAAATGCAGTAACAAAAGTGTTGAAGTGCCAGATGTATGGAAAATTAAAAATACCTACTTCAGCCAAGTGAAACTTTACTGGACCAATATCAAATTTAATTGCAGCGATTAATGCAATTGAAGTGAGTAATACAAAATAGGAGATAACAAGGACTTTACTTGCCCTATTATTCCAAAGTTTTATGAATTCTATTTGTAATAGTCGTACCATGGTCAGTTAGTTGTTTTTAGTTAATGCCAAAAATTGCTCTTCCAAGCTTTCTTTTCTCTTTACGAGGTGAGATAGGATAATTCCCTTTTCGAACAATACCTTATTTAATTCCTCAGCATTCATCTCTTCTTTTAAATAAGCAGTCAATGTCCCATTATCAGCATCAATTTTCCCAAAACTTGCATTCTTTTCAAGAAGAGTTTTTAAGGCATCCATATCACTGCTTCTTAATTCAAAGAAGCCATAGCTCGCCATCATTTCATCTACACGACCGGAATACAGTTTTACGCCCTTTCTAAGAATAACCACATGGCTACATACTTTTTCCACTTCATCTAAGAGGTGAGAAGCCAATAATATAGTTGTTCCTTGAGAGGCAATCTTTTTAATGATTTCTCTAATTTGATGTATTCCTTGTGGGTCTAAACCGTTTGTTGGCTCATCTAAAATTAGAATTTCAGGATCATTCAATAGTGCAGAAGCAATCGCTAGACGTTGTTTCATACCTAAAGAATATGTTTTAAACTTACTGTCTTTACGGTCTAAAAGGCCAACTAGTTCTAACTTTTCTTGAATTTTTTCTTCCCCAACTTCCTTTATCTTGCATACTAATTTCAAGTTTTGAACTGCAGTCATGTAGGGATAAAAGTTAGGACGCTCAATAATAGCGCCTACCTTTTTTAAAGCTTCATGTGTTGAGGTATTACCATCGAACCAGCTAAAGTCACCAGCAGTTCTGTTTACTACATTTAAGATAATCCCTAAAGTTGTTGATTTGCCACTACCATTAGGGCCTAAAATGCCATAGACGTTTCCTTTTTCAATAGTAAAGGACAAATCTTTTACAGCAGTTAAGTAGCCAAATTTTTTGGTAAGGTTGTTTACGGTTAGTATTGTATCCAAAGCGGAATCGTTTTTTGATTTGTTTATAGTTACTTGACGATGGATGCTTAAAATTGTTACAATAAATCAAAAAAAACTACGAACGATTTTAGTTTCGATTAACCCTAATGGTAATTCTTCTGTTGGTAATTACAGTTGTTGGAGAATTCATATTTACCGTGACATTTACGCTTGGATTATCAGAGCTAATATTTAAATCTGTTTGATCTTGCGAATTAGTTACGGTATTGGTATATGTTTGTGAGTTTAAATAAATATTGGTAATACTAGCTTTCGCCGTTAAATTAAGGGTTTCTAGCTGTCCTGAATTTAAGGTTCCTAAATTCCAATTTGGATAAGTAAAGGTGCCAGATGATACTGAAGCACTAACAAATTCAAGTCCGTTAGGTAGTAGGTCTGTTAGATTAAGATTGGTGACAGATTCATTCCAAAAATTTTCAACTGTTATGGTAAAGTTTACATTAACGCCATCTGATACATTATTTTGGTCGACCGTTTTATTAAGTATAATATCTGGGTTACAATAATAAACGGAAATGGAATTTGAATCATAAGTACAAGGTCCACGAGTTACTCTAAGAAAGTAGTCACCTGCCACCGTAGCTGTATAGCTATTGGTTGTTGCACCTGGAATTAGAGCACCATCTCCGAACCATTGATAAGCATCAAAAGTTTCGCCACTTGAAATTTCAAGAACAGCTCCAGGTAAACAATTACTACCGGTAATCTGTAAATCAATACTTGGAACAGTGTCAAAGCCAGAATAGTATCCAGCAACACCTCTTGCTCCATTGAATCCAAAGAAACCTACAGCAATGGGTCCTGTAGATTGTACACTCACATTACCCGTTAAATTTGGTATGTAAAATGTTTTCCAATCAGTTGTCCCTGCAACTGGAGATGAAGCGGGTAAAGCTACAGAACCGCTTCCATCGTTTACGGCTATATTACTATCAGGAGTTGTGGTTGCTGCAATAATAGTAACACCACCATTAATGGTAACTCCCGCTGCGTCAGTAATATTAGGTATATTGTTCATTATATCGGGAAGCAGACAGCTTACTGGTGCCACAAAATTAAGTCCTTGTGTATAGGCGGAAGTTGACCCACCCATACATTGATAGGCATAAACGTCTTTTGACGTTTCTACATACATGTTTGAACCTACTGTATTTGAGGAATAATTACTACTAGGAATTTCAAAAAAATCTCCTTCATTAATTGTTGCTATAGCTGTACCTGAACCATTTACAAAAATCTGAGTGTTGTTTTCTGTTGCAATAATAAGGGGAAATTCTGTCCAACCATTGGAGTTTCCATTTCCTCTAACAAAAACATATTCCTTACCCAATCTATTTTCTGGTACTGGCTGGTCAATACCTGCATCACGATTACTGCTACCAACTTGACGACCATAGTTAAGAGACCCATTACTAATTGCAATATCTTTATCTGCTTCTATTGAGGCACCAATCCATCCTCTCTCATGGGCAAGAGTAGGTGAATTGCCTATATAGGTTTCAAAAACAAAAGATTCATTCTCATCTAAGGTAATGGTATAACTATCCGCAGTAATTCCAGCTCGGTTATTGCCCACTCGAAATTCACAATTGGTATCATAGCCAGAAAGTGTAATTGTAGTATTATCCTCAGTTGCCATTATACCAAGTGTGTTTGATTTAGATACTTGGGATCCTAAGTTAGGAACCCCACCCCATTTAAAACTTGTGCCCAATGCTATCCTACCTTTAGAAGTTAATGAAGCCGCTTGTGAATTTGATCTTCCACGATAATTTACATAAAACCTATTGCCACTTGGAGCTTCAAATCGCAATCCCCCATTCGTTAAAACTATACCAGTATTGGAAGTGCTAACTAGGGTGATATCATTATCGCCATTTCCTAAAACATATTCTTGTGGTGAGGTATTAGAGATGGAAAAGGTTGCTACAGGAGTGGTATTTGTACCTCGGTACACATTAACAGTAAATGATGTTGTTTCTGGTGTAGATAAATAAATAGATTGTTGCTGTATTGCTTGGTTATTACTACCCTGTCTCAAGGGAGGTAAATAGTGCAAGTCGCTCAATTGCGCATAAGAAAACTGAACTAAAAGAAAAGCGGTAAGAAAAAGTATTTTTTTCACGGTATCATTATGCCAAAAAGGAATTATATCAAAATAAAAGGTGTTTTAGTTTATTGTCAATTGTTTGTTGTAAACTACCATTATACTGTTGTAATTTGACTAAAACTGACTTTAGGATAAACCTTTTAAAAAAGAAAAACCTCTCAAAACTAATTCAAGAGGTCTTTTCTGCTTTTTAGCGATATAATGTAAAGTGACCTACAAATTCTCTAGAATCATCTTCACCATTTAATTTTATTAAGTACCAATAATCTCCTGTTGGCAAATCATAATCGTTATATAAGCCATCCCAACCTTCTTCATTATCTGGTAGTTCGTACACTTGTCTTCCATAGCGATCATAGACTTTGATGAAAATATTTGGGAATTGTTCTATGTTTCTTGGTAACCAATAATCATTAAGGTTATCACCATCTGGTGTAAAGAAAGTGGGTATTTCAATATCAATAAATTCCATAAAAATTTCTGCTATTGCTTCACAACCATTTTCGTCAACTACCCTAACGGTATAGGTGTCGGTTTGAGTGATATAAAATTTATTGTCTTCTCCATTGTCCACATCATTAAAGAAATAGGTGTAACCTTCTCTACCACCTTCAACTAAAGCCGTAATCTCATTAATGTCTTGTTGTTCAGCCACCAATTGAAGTGGTAAGAACTCTAATACCTCAAAGTCAACAGTATTAATACAGCCGTTTTGATGTGCAATTGTTATAAAGTGTTGCCCAAGACTTAAGTTTTCAAAAGTTGAATCTAAGACCATTTCATTTGGATCATTAGTATCTAAACCATACAATGCATTTGACATTACGGAAGGGTCTTCAAAAACAAGTTCCACACGATTATTAGGTGTGTCACCAGAACATTCGTAGATTACTTCTGGTATTGCATTGAGATTCGCACCGGCATCAATTTCGATTATCTCATTAGTAGTACAACCCATAGCATCTCTAACGAACACTACATATGTTCCATTGGCTAAACCAGTATAATCAAATCTATCTTGTTCAAAATCGGCATCATTATTTGTGTTTAGACTTGTGCTATAGGGAGCAGTGCCACCAGTAATACTAATAGTTATGGTACCGTCTTCATCTCCTGCACAAATTTCTGGTGTAGAATTGTATAACATTTCTAATTCTAATGGTTCAGTAATGGTAAATTCAATTAGTTCAAAACATCCATTGCTATCTTGAGCTATTGCCTGATAATCTCCCGGGGTCAGTTCGTTAAAACTATTCTCATCACTAAATTGATTTAAATTTGGTGAAATAGCAAATTGATAGTTTCCGGAACCTCCCTGAACATCAATTAAAATGCTTCCATCATCTGCTCCATTACAGGTTACATCTGTAATATCTGGCACTACTACTAGAGGAGTTGGTTCTTCAATTCGGATTTCTTGTGATATAGTTTGGCAATCTTCACTTTGTACATTTACAAAGTAAGTTCCTTGAGGTAAGTCTGAAAAGATACCTGAAACTTGATATGGTCTAATTTCCGTAACCAATCCGGCATCTGCAAACAATCCATATTGATAGTTTCCTAATCCACCATCCGCTTTAGCTTCTATTAAAGCGGTGCTTTCGCCATTACAATTAATAACGGCAGCAGTTGTATCCAGTTCTAATGTTAATGCTTCAATTGGATTTATTTCTATAGCGTTAGAAATGGTAGAAACACAATTAAAACTATCTCTTATGTAGTATTGATAGTTCCCAGCAGTTACATTTTGAAACAAGTGCGTATTTGGTCCATTTATAGCATTCATAGCATTAAAATTAACCCCATCAGTACTCCAAGTATAAGGCGCAGTTCCACCTGATGCTACCAATTCTAACTCTGCCCCATTTGAGCAACTTAAAGTGGCTGTAGTGATTAAAAAACTATTTGTTTCCACAGGATCTATAATCTCCACAATACTAGATTCAAAAGTGCAGTTCATATCATCAGCTACGCTAATACTATAAAAACCAGCACCCAGATTGTCAAATGAAGGAGAAGTTTGCGAAGTTGAACTTTGCAATAAAGTAGTCCCTGCATTAGAGTCATATTTGTTTAAAGTGAATCTATAGTTTGAAGTCACATTTCTTGGGTTAAGGCTAATGGAAACAGAAGCGTCCGTATCGCCTTGACAAACAAGATTTGTATTTGATATAATTCCTGAAATAGCATCTGGAACTAACAATTCGAAGTTATTTGGGAAGTTAACCGTACATCCCAAAGCATCTGTTATGGAAATACTATATATAGCTGGGGTTAAGTCTTCAAAAATATGACCATTAACATTTGGAACAGTAACAGGAGTACCTGTGGTATTATTTGTTAATGTGATATTGTAAGGAGCTTGACCCCCAAGCGGGTTAATAGCGGCGCTACCTTGGTTATTACTACAACCTACGTCATTCAAATCCAACGTGCCTAAGGTGATTGGAGCACTTGGAGTGGTTATAGTAACCGTCCTTTCTTGAGTACATTCTGGATTAGCAGCTTGAACAACGCGTACTAAGAAACTGCCAGCAGCAACTGGTATTGTAGCGGTTGTTCCTGATCCGGTAAATGTACCCTCATCATCAGTTCTTGTTGTTGAAGTACCGTCTGCATTTAAAACTTCCCATTCATAAACGCCAGTGTAAGTAACATCAGAGAAGGTTAATTCTATATTGCCATCATCACCAAAGCATACTGCATCTGCTAATTTGTTAACGGACACATCAAAAGTATTTGGATCCACCACATTATGAGTAATGGTTACTTCACAACCAGTAGTAAGATTGGTTACTGCAAAAGTATATGAACCAGGTTGTAAATTGGCAAATACATTTGAGGCCTGAACAGTACCGCTAGGCAACATTCTGAACTCATAGTTACCCAGATGTGAGGTACTGTTGGTAATTGAACCAACCACATCTATCCTAATATCCTCACCTAAATTGGTACAACTTATATCCTCATCTATGTGAATAGATGGAGTACCTAATTCATCAAAGGGTAATATCGTTGCAGTAGTCGTACCTATACAACCATTATCATCATAAACATTCACAGTGTACGCCCCACCATCAAAATTAGTCTCAATATAGGTAGTATTGGTTCCAGATTGAACAATAACAGGAGCCTCTATTATTGCCGTATTTGGATCATCTTCTTCAATAAATTCATAAGTAACATAAGTACCACTTCCTCCTTGTATAAAGGGAGTAATATCGTTTACTGTTATTGAAGCATTAGTTGTACTATTTCCACTTGAACAACTAAATTCGACTACTGTTGGTGTTGGTACGGTTATCGTCGGTGGTTCTGAGATAGTAATTGAAGGACTGTCTACACTACATCCATTTGTAGCGGCATCACCAGTAACACTTATAATATATCCAGCTGCTGTAGTTGTTGGAACTAGTCCAGTAAATGTTGCTGAGGTTCCTGTTGTACTTGTTGGATTAATGCTAATTGGAGTGCCATCTAATGAAGTAATTTCAAAAGTATAAGGAGCAGCTGCACCATTAGTAGTTGAAATAGTAATGGTACCATCATTATTTCCGATGCATGTAATATCCGTCACCATAATATTTGAGTCAATAATTGGAACTACTCTGTCCGGCACATTTATTACAAATTCTCTATTACAAACAACAGAATTAGGCGTTGCAGTATCGTAAATAGTTATAGTATAGTCACCAGATAATGGTGCTTGATAATCAAAATTTGTGCTTGGAACCGCAGTTTGTGATACAGCTGGTGCTCCAGCGGTATTGGTAATGCTATATTCATAAGTGCCCGAGCCATCTAAAACTTCAATATTGATAGTAGCTTCAGGAGTTGGAGTACAGTCTAATAACTTTGTTAATGTTGCACTTGCAGATAAAACAGGGTTAACTACAAAAGCAGATTCGTAATGGGTACAACCATTGCCATCAATAACATATACATCATAAGAACCAGGGGTAATATTGGTAAACACACCTCCATTATCTTCAAAAGTTGTCGGTGCTGGATTTCCAGCAGTTACCATTGCATAACGCAGATTTCCAGCTGTAGAAGAACCAACGGCTGTAACGGTTATTGGCGAAACACAATTATCTTGTGAAACACTTAAGGTTGGATTTGGAGATAGCGTTAATGGAACCGTATTTAGCACCAATGGACAACTATACTGATCATATAAAGTAACTGTATAATTACCTGCAGGAGAATTTACAGGTATCTCTACAGGATTATTTGTTGTTCCCGTAAGTGTTGTGAATCCAACTGGTCCAGAAACGTCATATGTATATGGAGCACCTCCACCGCCAGAAATACCATTAATAGCAATTAAACCTGGTAGATTACATGAAATATTTCTTGTTGCTGCCGCAGTTGCAGCCAGTGGAGCTAGCTCAGGAACATAAGCATTTTCACTTGCGCCTCTACAAGCATCAGTACTTGTGGCATCAACTTGAATAATGTTTATGTAATATTCACCCTCTGCAAGAGACACTGTTGTTGTAACGGTATTGCTATAGGTAACATTTATAGCTGTTGCTCCGCCACCACTTACTTCAATAGGTGTTGTATTACCAAGCTCATAAATTTCCCAGCGCATTTCAGGATGTGCAGTCGTCGGATTTAAATTAAATGTAATTACCCCATTAGCAGCACTATCACAAGTTGGTGTTATATCGGTTGTAATCTCAATTGGAAGACCAATACCTGGTATTTCATTAACGTTAACATTACTTTGTCTAATACAACCTGAGCCATCTCTTACATAGAAAACATATGTTCTACCTGGAACAAGAAGAGGAACTTCAGGATATTGCGGTGTTGTAGGGTTAATATTTTGGAAGGTATGCGAAGTTCCACTAGGCACATTATTTATCCATACATTTGGGTCAGTAATAAAAGCGTTAAAATTAGCTGGGTCATCAGTATATGTATAATCATACCCTCCAGTATCATCTCCTTCACTTCCTTCTACTGTTACGCGTAAATCGTTACAACCAACAATTACGGCTGATAGCGTAATATCCAAATCGTCAAGCGGGAAAGGAATAATATACCGATCAAAATCTTCTTGGCAAATAGTGCCACTGGCTAATGTCACTCTTATAGAAGGGAACACTTCTGTTCCCGAGAAAGTAGGATTAGTTACAGTACCTCTTAATTCGTTTGAAGCTTGCCAAGTTGTTCCTCCATCGTTACTGTATTCAACAGTACCTGCTGGGGTGATAACATTATCAAATTGAAAACCAAAATCACTTTCCAAAGTACTTGTACAATTCGCTGGTAAAATAGGGAGTATGTCTGCTGTTATTTCAACAGCATTATTAATTGTTACTGTTGAAGAAGTAACAGTACAAGTATTCTCATCGGTAATAGTGACTTCATAATCGCCAACTCCAATGCCATCAAAGGATAGGGTAGCAGTTGAAATATTTGTATTACTTCTACCATAATCAATACCATCAGCAGGTGATAGGTCAGTTAATGTATATGTATATGGTGCAGTTCCTCCACCAACAGTAACATCAATTAATCCAAGACCGTCATAACACTCAGGGTCTGTGGGTGAAGCAGTAACTGATAAGGATGTTACAGGTGATAAGATGATGTCCTCCTGTAGGAAAGAACATATTGCTGGAGCGCCATTATTATCTTGCACATAAACGTCATATCCACCTGGATTACCAGTTGCCATGGCATCTGTAATTGTTAAGGTATTTGTGGGGCTATATAATCCTGTTGGACTGGTGTTTGCGGGAACTATTGCATATAGTAATGTACCATTTCCACCAACTGCATTTATTGTAATTAATCCATCATTACAAGCACTTAACGCCGTAACATCAACATCAACAACTAATTGTGGGTTTATTACCACAGTTTGCGTATTTGGAGTATCCGGACAGCCTAGTTGGTCTCGTACTTCAATATTATAACTGCCTGCCGATAGACCACTAAAAGTATGGCTTGTGGCTGCCGTAGGAGATGGCGAAATCCATGGACCTCCATCTATTCTAAATTCATAATTTCCGTTACCTGAAGTTACATTTACAAGGATGGAGCCATTACTACTACCATCATAACATGCTGTAGGTGTAGTATTAAAAATTACATTCGCAGGTGGAGTTACCGTAACTGCATCAGCTAACGGCAGTAATACTTCACAACTGTTGTCATCCATTACTCGTACTAAATAGGAACCGCTAGGAACATTAGTAAAGGTTGTACTATTTTGATATCCTCTTATTATAGTTCCACTAGTATCCTGTAGCTGATATTGATAGGTTGGTGTTCCACCTGTGGCATCAGCTTCAAGAGTTGCACCTGTATTAAAACAAGTAAATGCAGCTGTTTGATTTAAGTCGGGAACAATTGCAGAAGGTTCCGTTAATGTGGCAGAGAAATCAGTAATACAAGTGTTATCGTTTACTCTTCTAACTTCTACTGTGTAAGTTCCGTCTGCTAAGTTATTTGCTGTTGTTACTGGCGAACTTAACGAGGTAGTCCAGTTTAAGCCACCATCAGTGGAGTATTCGAATCCCGTAGTGCTATCAAAGTTTGAAACCTCAAAACGTATGGAACCATCTGAAGCGCCATTACAGCTTGGGTTGTTAGCGTTTAAAAAGGCTGCAGTAAATTCTTGGTTATCCTCTACAATTACAGTAATATCAGTAGATTTTTCGCATATATCAACTAGTTGGCTAGCTTGAATATCATCCAAGATTAAATCATTACCATCATTACTATTAACGTTTGTTCTAAAAACAATATCTATATCTGTATTTGCTCCTGGATTGAATGTTATCGTACGTTGATGCCAATCTGTATCATTTGTATTCTTAGGAATTTCAGGAGCTACTTCACTGTGAATTAAAGTTCCAGTGTTATCTAAGATTTCAACAAGCACTTCTGGGTTATTACCTGTACCTGTAAGGTTCATTAGATTATAAGCCCAAAAATTAAGTGTAATTTCCTCATTAGGTAATACTTCAAGATTTCGTCTTGCCCATAGAATATTGTTAAGTTGTGGATTTCCAGTATCTGAAAAATTACTTACATCTATCGCCAAGAATCTTCCATTGGTTAGACCAGTATGATCTTGAGGATTTGTCCAAAAAGTAACGGGGTTAGTTACAAGATTAGTTACGGTATATTCTCCATTTACTAATATTCCTGCAGGACCTCTATTACAATCGGTAATTGTGCCATCTTGGGGTTCATAACAATAATCTGCTCCTATTTCACCTATTTGTGTGGTTGGTCCTGCGCCAAAATCCTCACTAAAAAGTATGGTTTGGATTGGAGAAACGTTATTTGCATAGTCTACCGTTACTGTGTATGTACCATCAGTAATGTTAGTAAATATATTATTGCTTTCCGGTGTATTTGGAGTGCCATCTAGAGCATAAGAATAATTAAAGTCTGAAGTATTAGAAGGGTTTATGGTAATTGTTCCTAAACCATCACAATCGTATACTACATCTTGTGTAAAACTTGGGTCATTTGGAATGGTAGGAACTGTTAAACTCATATCAAAAGTGCAGCCTAAAGCATCTCTTAGAACTAACTGATAAGTTCCTGCTGATAAGTTTTGTTCATCTATAGTTCCAAAGTTACTTCCCCCATCAAAACTATATTCATAAGGTGCTTGTCCACCATTAGCATTCATGATTTTTACTAATGCACCAGACGGATTACAAGAGGCGTCTTCGATTATAGATGCAGATGCAGTTAATCTAAAAGGTTGTACTATTTCATAATCAAAGTTTTCTACACAGCTGGTACCATTACTGGAATCCATTACAGTTATGGTATAAAGTCCGGCAGAAAGGTTTAAAAATGTATCTGAATTTTGATAATTAGCACCGCCATCTAAGCTATACTGATATGGTGCAGTACCACCAGTGACCGAAACATTAAGTGAAGCAGTAGCTGAATCGGCACAAATAATACCAGAATCAGAAGCTGAAATAGATAAACTTCCTAAATCTTCTACCCGAACTGAATTTGATATTGCATAGCATCCATTGCCATCTCTAACGATAAATCTATAGTCACCGTCTTCATTTGGAAAGTAAGTGCTAGGTGTTCCTCGGTATCCAAAAAGAAAACTTGAAGTTGTTTCATAGTCTGTGTCTGGTACCGATGCCTCATCGGCATATAAGTTAACACCATCTTTACTCCATATAGCAACCTCATAGTTTGGACTTGGTAGCCCACCAGCTGGTGAAACATTTACAATTCCAGCATTACAAGTAATATTTTCAGAAGTAACAGCTGTTAAAGTTAGTTCTGGAATTTCATTTACTGTTATTTGTTGGGAATCAAAACAACCGTCTTGGGTTCTGGTCACTATCAAATAATCTTCAGGGTTAACATCGGAAAAAGTGTATGAATTATCATTTAATGCGGGTTGACTGCTGACTAAGGAGCCAAGTCCACCATTGCTACCATCATCTAAACGAAGTTCATAGCTATAATTTGGTAAAGCATTTAATGCTTGGACAGTAATGGTTCCTAATTGATTACAATCTGCTGAGGTAGTGCTTAAACTTACACTGAAATTCCGCTCTTGGATACCAATATCTTCAGTCTCAAAAATACAGCTCCCAGCAATTGGAGTTCCATCACTAGGGTTTAATTGTGTAGCTTCCACTTTATAAGTTCCACTTGCTGTGATGTCAAAATTAGGGCCATTATTTGCTGAGAAAGGGACAATAATATTATCATTCGTCGCATCTACTAATCTAAACCCATATCCCGATCCAACATTTGTTATTCTAATATTCCCAGGTGTAGCACATAAAATGTCTGCTGAGGTATAATTGATATCTAATTCGTTTTTGAAAATATCAAAATAAAAACGGCTAAAACAACCATTTAGATAGTTGATTACAACTCTATACTCACCACTATCGGAGGCAGTAAAATTGGTACCAGTTGCTACATTATTCCATATACAAGTACCATTTTTATTTGCACAATCATCCCCTGCGTCTGCGCAGCTAGTTTCATCAAGTTTTTCCCATTGAATATTTAGAGCATCTGTAATGCCTAACTGTATTGTAGCTTCATCACTTGCGCCACATAAAAAAATCTTAGGCAGTAAGTCACCATCTACAGAGCAGGTAACAATTTCACCTTGTAAGTCGTTATCAACATTGGCATCAGAATTTACTTGATTAAAATAGCTTATTATTGGATTTGTTTGGGTAGTTCCAAAACGTTCAACAGTTATTCTTTCTATCAAATCTGGACAGGTACCACCGGCTGATTTTTCCACTATATACTCACCAGTATTAGTTACTTCTAAGGTACTTGGGTCTCCATCTGGATCTCCATCATTTAATATGGTGTCCGACCCATCTACTATGCCGTTACCATTGATATCTAATACCCAGTTGTAAGTGGTAAATCCAGATCCAGCAGTCAATATTGTATTAGCACCGCATAGTTGTACGGTCCTTGCTAGGTTACAGCCAGTAAGATCATTTAGTATGGAGTTACTTGCAACCTCAGGTGTCCTAGGACATGCGGTAATAGAGCTAGAACCATTTTCATCACTAAAGGTTGCTGTATTAATTGCTCCTTGGTAAGTGGAATAAGCAATATTCTCTAAAGTGGAAGAACAGGCATTAACAAAATCCGAACAGTTAGAAGCAATAGTAACAGTAATTACAATACTATATTCTGGGTCACCAATTTCTACTAAATTATTTGGAATAGTAAAATTGATATTCTTTGTTGCTACATCATACGTATACGTTGTCCCAGGAGCGTTGCTAAAATCTACATTATCTAATGTAACGTTATCTGGCAATATATTTCTTATATTATAGTTTACCGCATTATCGTCACCAGTATTTTGAAAACGAAGAACATAATTGAAAGTTTGTCCTAAGCTTACATTTTGTCCATTAATATCTGTACCTCCTAAATCTTCCGATGTATTACCTAGTAAAATTTCTGGAGCAAATACTTGCACATATGAAGCAGCATCAACGGTTCCATCTGTAGAATCTACAACTGGGACACCAGTACCAAATTCTCCACCATCTCCACCGTCGGCATTTTCATCTTTGTAAAATTCGTTTGCATCACTACAACCATCACCATCGCTATCTAAGTCTAAATGGTTTGGAAAACCATCATTGTCAGTATCACAACCGGCAGTAAGCAGGGTACCGGTCATATTTGTTGGTCCAACTACATCTTGGCCTATTGTAATCGTATTATTTCCGGAAGGATTCCATGCAAATGCACTTGCAGGTGTTGCTAGAACCATTGGTTCTAATGGGCCGTTTGAAGTTCTTGCTCCAAATAACTCAAATTCACCAGACTGATTAATTACAACTCTTAGTAAAGGACTTCCTTCCGAACCAGTTAACGAATAAATCTGTGCGTTTCCATCTTCACCATAACCAAAGCCATCAAAGAATCTAGCAAAGTTTCCTCCGGCTCCGGTTTGAAATTGAATTTCTCCTGCGATATCAGATCCATTAATATCTAAGTTGAATGAGTTATCTAGACTAAAAATATCTAGAATAAGATAATTTTCAACTGTTACTAAACTACTACTATGACTGCTGCCGCTTGCAATACTAAATGATAAAGTTTCACATTCATCTTCATCGTAAACACCATCGTTATCATCATCTAAATCAACGATATCTCTAATTCCATCATTATCAAAATCATTGTGAACAACGATTTTTGCAGACGGACTATCCTCCGTTAAATTTGTATCGGTTTGATCCTGGGTATGAGTAGCTGTATTTGTTAAGCTTAATAAGGGTAAAGTGTCTATTTCATCAGCTCTAACTTCGAGTTCTAACTCGGCCACTTCTCCGCCATCTAAGGTTCCAATGTTCCAAGTGTTTCCGCTGAAACTTCCAGTAATTGTAAACGCATTAACTAAAGTAAGTCCAGTTGGAATGTTATCTGTTACTTGTAAGTTGGTCAGAGGACCTACACCCCAGTTTTGAATTCGAATGGTGAAAGTCGCTGTTTCACCTTCCATAATTTCCGAATTATCAACAGTTTTTTCAATGGAAATATCAGGATCGCAATACAGCCCAAGTATAGAGTTACTATCATAGGTACAAGGACCTTTTGTACCTCTTAAAAAGTACTCGCCTGCACCATCAGGGGTATAAATTGGACTATTAGCCCCTGGAATAATTTCACCGTCTTTATACCATTGAAAAGCATCAAAATTACTATTTGTCGCTTCAAAAATTTCTGACCCTACGAAACAACCACTCCCTCCACGAATTTCTAGGGTTACTTCAGGAACAGTATCAAAGCCGGAGAAATAACCCGCTACTCCTCTTGCACCATTAAAACCAAAAAATCCAACAGCCATAGGACCTGTGGATACCACACTTACGTCCCCATTTAGGTTGGGAATGTAAAAAGTCTTCCAGTCTGTTGAACCTGCGACAGGAGTAGAAGCAGGTAAGGTTACAGGACCGTTACCATCGTTAACTATAATATTTGCATCTGGGGTATTTACTGCAGCAATAATAGTCATACCTCCTGTGACAGTTGTTCCTGCCATATTTCTAATATCAGGAATGTTATCCATTACATCTGGTAATAAACAATTCACTGGTGCCACAAAATTTAGACCTTGCGTATATGGGGTAGTGGCACCTGCCATACATTGATACGCATATACATCTTTTGAAGTTTGCACCAACATATTAGCACCAGCAGCATTTGACGAATACAAGTTACTGGGGATTTCAAAATAATCACCATTGTTAATTGTTGCTATAGGAGTGGCAGAACCGTTCACAAAAATTTGAGTATTGTCTGATATTGCAATTAAAAGTGGGAATTCTGTCCATCCATTTGCATTACCATTACCTCGCACAAAAACGTATTCCTTACCAAGGCGATTCTCTGGTACAGGTTGATCAATACCAGCATCACGATTACTTGCTCCTACTTGACGGCCAAAGTTCATGGAGCCGTTACTTATTACAATATCTTTATCTGATACTATGGATGCTCCAATCCAGCCATCTTCATGTGCTTGAGTTGGTGAATTGCCTATATAGGTTTCATACACAAATGATTCATTTGCGTCTAGTGTGATTTGATGCGTATTAGCTGTGATACCTGCTCTGTTAGCACCAACTCTAAATTCACAACCAGGATCATATCCAAAAAGGTTAATGGTTGTATTATCCTCAGTTGCCATAATACCTAGGGTATTTGATTTGGATGGATGTTGCCCCCTATTAGGGACACCTCCCCATTTAAAGCTAGTACCCATAGCAACCCTACCTTTTGAAGTTAAAGAGGCTGATTGTGCACTACTACTACCGCGATAGTTTACGTAAAAACGATTACCGCTTGGAGACTCAAAACGAAGTCCGCTATTGTTAAGAACAATACCGGTGTTAGCATTATTAACTAGGATAATATTGTTATCTCCATTACTCATGGAGTATACAGCCGGACTTACATTAGAAATGTTAAATGTAGCGACAGGTGTTGCATTTGTTCCCCTGTAGGCATTAACTGTAAAAGTTGTAGGTTCAGGAGTAGAAAGGTATACAGCTTGCTCTCTTATACCGGCATTATTTTGTCCTTGCTTTAATGGTGGTAAATAATGAAGGTCACTTAATTGTGCATTTATAGATAGACTAAAACCTATTACCAATAAGAAGAAAAAGAAAATTTTCTTGTTCATTTAGCTAATATTTTGGGATAACACCATATTTAGTGGAATAACAAAAAAACTACGTAAACCTTATTATGGCAATATTATGTTGTAAAACTCTGTGATAATGTTGGTAACTTAGAGAATTGCATAAATTGAGTTAAAAACCCTGTGAATATTGGTGGTATGAAGAGTATCAAATCACGTCATATTGTAGGAAAAAACCTGATATTCTAGTAATTGTTATTATGTCCGAAGAAAAATTAATGTCGAAGAAAAAACCGGCATATCCAGTTAAAAAAAGATTAGATATTTATTTAAATCGATACAATAGAAAAATAGAGATACCAATTTTCTATGATGACCTGTTGCGTTTTTCTGGATCAGTGGCTGTTTATGATAATAATGATGAGGATACCTTGTGGGTGCGTGTGTTTTATTCAGATTTTGAACGCGAAGAAATTGATTTAAGCTTAAAAAAGGTATATTCTATCTTACATTCCGATGGTAGTAATCGTATTTTAGAATATTTAAATATTGATGCTATTGATTATTGCACATTTGGAAATTCAAAACCTTTTCGAATAAAAGTCAGGAATATTCTTAATGATAATTACACCCATTTTTATGTAAAAAAAACAGATGCCTCTAGAATTTATGGTTTAGAATTGGAGCATATGCTATCCCCATATAATCTAAACTTTTTGGTTTATAAGGATACACTAATAGAAGAGCATATAGCAGGTATTCCTGGTGATGTTTTTATAAAAGAAATGTTACCTAATTGCACGGAGTCTGAAAAAGCTCAGCTAGCGAAGGAATTTGTAAAGTTTAATGAACGATGTATGATTCGTTTGTTGGGTGATATGAGATCCTATAATTATGTAATAGTACCAGTGCATGATTTTGATCATGTAGTATACCGTATTAGAGCTATAGACTTTGATCAGCAGTGTTATGAGGGCAAGTTTAAGGTCTATCTTCCTCAATTTTTTAAAGAAAACTTTAAAATGGTAGAACTAGTTAGTTCTAAACTACAAAAGTATTCTGTTGATCAATATAAGATTGAGGAACGCTCCATTGTGGCAAAACGAATTATAAGTTCAGAAAAACGGATTAATCAATTAATAAATGCCGCTAAGACTGATAAAATTTCATTGGCTGAAAATATAGAACGCCTAAAAGGTGAAATACATGAGTTTACACTTGATGTGGATTTTAAAAGATGTAAAACTATGGGTGATGTGTTGGATACAGCACTAGAATTTGTAAAACGTAATTATGAGGATGTTAGCATGAAACAGTTGATTGAAAAGAAGTTTTAATCTATAAATAAATTGTGTTGTAATTTTTATTGAGATTAATTTCCTCGTTGGTCTGCCAACCATCTTTGATAATCCGCCTTACCTTGCGCAAATTTAGCGGCACTTTCGTAAAAGTAATGTGAACCGTCATTGGCACGAACATTTAAAACGTAATAAATGTAATCGGTCTTTGCGGGATATAGTGCCGCTTCAATGGCAGAATTGCTTGGTGAGCAGATTGGACCAGGTGGTAAGCCAAGTATTTTTCGAGTATTATAGGGATGGTCAATCTCAACATCACTTTTGTGAATTATGCCATCCCAATTACCAAGAAGTTTAGCAATATATACATTGGTAGCATCTATTCCTAGTGGAATTCGCTGTTCAAGACGATTATAAATAACAGAAGCTACTGAATTGCGTTCGGTATTTATTTTTGTTTCGTTTTCAATAAGACTAGCGATAACAAGAATTTCTCGTTTAGTTTTTTCCATTTTTAAGGCCAACTCATCCCATTCTGGTTGCCAGATTGATTTAAATTGTTGTACCATTTTAACAATTACATCCTTTGGATGAGTATCCAATTCAAACTGATATGTATTAGGGTAAAGATAGCCTTCAAGATTTTCTGCCTGGGTATCTATTTCTTGAATCAGGCTAACATCAGCCATCATTTTTAAAATCTCTTTTTCAGTCATCAAGGGCGTCGTAGGAAACTCTTTAACAATACGTTTTGCTATCTCAAATCTGGTCCAACCTTCAGGAATAGTGAGTGTCTTGGTACGCTTTTTCCCATGTTTAAGCTGTTTTATTACCTCTATGGCACTAATTGGAGAAGGAAATTTATAATCCCCAGCCTCCATCTTAGCGTCTATATTAAAGAACCGCAAATAGACTTTTGTTGCAAGAGGTGCTTGTAAGATATCTCTTTCTTCCAAAACTTTGAGAATATTATTCGAAGAAGAACCTTGTTCTATGGTAATATACTTTGTAGCATTATTATGTGTTACCGGACTATGCAAAGCATTATGCAACCAAAAAGCGAATCCCAGAGCAACAAAGAAGGTTAATAGACAAATAATCGTAACTGGGCGTAAGAACCTCATTTAGAAATATATTTTATATCTCGGTATTTAAATAGGGCAATTTTTAATCCTCTTTCTAACTCTTCTGTTCTTTATTAAAATATACCAAATAATAATACATTTGCCGTTCTTCATCCCATCCCTTTTCTACAAACTTTTCAGCAGATTCTGGATTTATAAAGTCCATTTTAATCTGGATGTTGGTATCTAAGTTAATAACGTTTTTAATTTTCTTTCTTGCGTCAGAAACAGCTTTATTAGCAATATCAAAATTGGAAACATCTTCAATACTATATTTTGGACCTTTTTCGACTTTATAGTGTTTAAATTCGGGAATCAATTCTGGGTTCTCGATAACTTCATTTAAAAAGTTACTTTCCTCAAAAGCATCATTTTTCGCAAAATGGTTAACTGCCCGGTTCATGAACAATACTTCCTGTTGTTTGTCTTCTGCAGGAAGTACTACATCTTTGGCAAAGTTTTGGCAGAATTTTAAATAGTTTTTAGTGTAAAAATTTTCATCAGTTAATGGTTCTAATCCTAAGAAGTTTTCAAGCCAATATTTGGCATCATATCTGTTGCTATCTACGGAGAGCACTTTGTAGCCTTCTTCTTTATCAAGATTAAAGACAAGACATCCTTTATCTAATTTATTTGTATTTATACCTTGCTGGATAATAATATCAAGATTCTGACCTTTTTCCTCAAATTGCAGAAAATCGTGTTTTAACTCACTCTTAAAAATACCAATGGCATCAGCTTTTTTATTATTGATAACCATATCTGAAAATAGAACAACATATACTTCACCACTTTTAATATGTGGGTGGTTAGATTGTTCATACAGGTAGGTGGTTATTTTTTTTGACTCGGAATGCACTTTTGAAGCATCACCGAAAATTTCGGTGATAGATTTATATACTTCATTAAATTCTACATCCACTTCATTAGAAAACTTAAAATAATTTTCTTCTTTTTCTCGGAATGGTTTAAAAAAATACTCTTTAAGCAAGCCTGCCATTTCATCATTTAGCGTATGTGGCTCCGCAGATAAAAAAATAGGTTCGTTTTTATTTTTATTACCGACTCGGTGAAGCGATACACTTTCAATTTGTGTGGGATATAGGTTTAGCATGTTATAAAAAGAGTAAGACTGTGTTTAAGTATTTAAGATTATGAAAATTTTAATTCCAGTTTTCATCAAAATCTAAATCGTCATAATTTTCAAAATTTTCATCAAAATCTGCAGAAGGTTTAGACTCAAAACTTTTTTCTGGAGGAGAATCTGGTAATTCACCAAAACTAAAAAGTACATTAGGGTAAACCCTACCATCTTCTTTTTCTACGATATCTGCCAGCTCCACAAAAAAGGTCCACATACTCATGAAATCATATACATAAATAAGTTTTGGCTGTTCTTCGGTTAATATGTCTGTCAAAAATGTTTCATTCATCAAACGAACATTGGAGCCAGATTCACTCATATCAAACAACGCAATTTCTTCATCTTGATTCCATTCGGAATCACATGTATAAAATGAAGCCATTTCATTACCCATAAATCCAAAAGCTTGCGTTATTGCATTATGGAACTCCTCTAGCGAATTAGAATCTTCGATTTCTAAATCTCTAAAAATATCTTCTTCAGTATCAAGAATAACCCTGATTTTATAAATCATCAAAAAAAATTAAAATGGGGTTAAAGGTACAAAGTTTTGTGACTTTTTGAAGCTTTTAGAGCCTCTAATACTAAATAGAATTGTACGCCAAATAAGATACTAGCCAATACTAAATGTAGTGGTTGACTGCCAAAAGGAAAATCTAAGTAGTACATTATAATACCCGTTAATACTTCAATTAAAATAAGACCAATTACCCAGTTGATTTTTTCAAAACCTAGACTGCTCCTTCTAATGATGTAAAATAAATACCCATTTAATACTACTACTAAAACGGAAAATGATCTATGTATGTAAAATTGTATTGTAGGCTTTATAAGCCATAGTTCTTTAGCGTTCTCGCCAACAATATCTATTTGTTCATCTACAAATTGCCTTACTTGTGTTCCTAATACGATTTGAATAAGGGTAAGTATTAAGGAAGAGATTAGTATTGTGGTAATAGGTTTTTGATGCTTGTGTAGCTTATTACTTTCATGAACCTCAAATATTAAGTATAGAATTAGTGCGACTATAACAAGAGCCATAATCATATGAATAGTAATTTTAACTGGTTCTAGAACAGAGTAAACTACAGTTGCACCAAGCCAAGCTTGAAATCCCATTCCAAAAACTACTAGCCAAGAAATTAGCGTAATTCTTTTCTTTTTATTCCAAAATTTTAAAGAGTAAATAGCCAAAATAAATGTCGCTAAACCTGCTAGTGCTCCAAAAAGACGATTAACATATTCTATCCAAGTATGCCAAACATTAAAGGTGGAATAATTATGTTTCTTATAGACTTCCCAGTTATTCGGATTGAATAGGCTGGCGGTTACGAAATCTGTTTTAGCAACTTGCAAAGTTTCATTTAAAATTATGACCTGACCTTTTTTAAATGTTCTTTCAGGTTTCCATTCGAGAGTTTCAACATCCGTAGGTGGAATGTAATAGCCAAAACATTTAGGCCAATCTGGACAGCCCATTCCACTACCCGTCATTCGCACTATGGCACCAGCGATAATTACCAAATAAACAAGAACTATGGAAATTTTTGCAAGTTTTCTGAAAGTTTTCATTTAAATGGCTTCAAAGTTAAATAGTTGCAAAGACGCATAGTATCATCCTTCTATCTTTTTTATAAAGCTAGAAAGCATTCTTTCTATCTCTCTTGTGTTATCAAAAATTTCATCAAAATCATTTTTTGAAAGAAATTTCAGGTTAAAAGCGATTTCAATTTGAGTTTGAAGTTCAAACAAAGAACTCATTGAAATATTTAAAAACTTTAAATAATCTTTTTTGCCTTTTCTTCCATACCCTTCGGCAATATTACTGGGGATTGAAATTGAACTTCTCTTAATTTGAGATGTTAAACCATAAATTTCATCTTTTGGAAAATTAGTAGTTTTGAAATAAATTTTAGTGACTAAAATCATTGCTTTCTGCCATATCTTTAAATCTCTAAATGTGGACATAATTTTGTTTTGAACCTTAAGACTTTGAAGCTTTGTTGCTTTTTACCGATAAACCTAACTCTTTTCCTTTTTTAAGCATAAACTTAAATGCAGCACTGTATTCATTAGCTATTTCACCTTCTAAAATGGCTTCTTTTATAGCATCTTTTAAAATACCTATTTCTCTCGATGGTTTTAAGCCAAAAGTTTGCATTATTTCTTCTCCAGTAACAGGAGGTTGAAAGTTTCTAATTTTATCGCGCTCTTCTACTTCTACTATTTTTTCTCGAACTATTTTAAAGTTGTTTTTATACTTCTTAAGTTTTCTAGCATTTTTTGTAGTAATGTCTGCCTCACATAGCGTCATTAAATCATCCACGTAATCTCCAGCATCAAATACTAAACGCCTTACGGCAGAATCGGTAACATGTTCTTCAGAAAGGATAACAGGTCTTGAACTCATTAAAACCATTTTTTGAACAAACTTCATTTTGTCATTCAAAGGCATGCGCAAACGTTTAAATAGTTTGTATACCATCTTTGAACCTACAAACTCATGCGCATGAAACGTCCACCCAATTTTTTTATGGAATTTCTTTGTAGGCGCTTTACCAATATCATGGAGTAGTGCTGCCCATCGTAACCATAGGTTGTTTGTAGTTTTGGAAATATTATCTACTACTTCCAAGGTATGCCAAAAATTATCTTTGTGTCGCTGACCTTCAATTTCTTCAATACCCTGTAATGCAGTTAGTTCTGGCAGTATTAAGGGTAACAAACCAGTTTTATTTAATAGGGAAAACCCCTTAGAAGGTTTTTCAGCTAGCAATATTTTGTGCAGTTCATCTACAACACGCTCTTTAGATATGATTTTAATTCGCTCCCTATTTTTACTTATAGCATCAAGTGATTTTGATTCGATAGTAAAATTTAACTGTGTTGCGAATCGTATTGCCCTCATCATACGAAGCGGGTCATCGGAATACGTAATTTCTGGTTTTAAAGGTGTACGTATGATTTGTTTTTCTAGGTCTTTTACTCCATTGAATGGGTCTAGTAAATCACCGAACTTACTTTTATTTAAACTAAATGCCATTGCATTTATAGTAAAATCCCTTCTATTTTGATCGTCTTCCAAAGTGCCGTCTTCAACAACGGGGTTTCTACTATCTCTTGTATAGCTTTCTTTACGAGCTCCTACAAATTCTAGCTCTAAGTTTTTATATTTTAGCATCGCTGTGCCAAAATTTTTGAAAATAGTTACTTCTGGTTTACCCTCTAGTTTGAAAGCAACTTTTTGAGCAAGGCTTATACCACTGCCAATAGCAACAACATCTATATCTTTAGAATCACCTCTTTTTAGAAAATAGTCTCGTACAAAGCCGCCAATTACATAGGCTTCCATATCCAATTCATCCGCGCAGGCACCAATAGTTTTAAAAATGGTATGTTGCAAAATATGTTTGTGATTCATTTACCCAAACTAAATTATTCTCGAATTACTTTCACAGTTCCATCATTACTTAGTTTAATGATAGATGAAGGAGAGGAATTTTCTTTTTCTTGATGCAAATTTACCACATAGTCAACTCCTGTTAAAATTTCATTAGTTATGACTGAAAACTTTTTTGGAGATGGGTTACCTGAGATATTTGCAGATGTGGAGACAATAGGTTTTCCAAATTTATTGATTAGGTATTGACAAAATTTATCTGAAGCAACCCGTATCGCAATGGTATTGTCTGGAGCAATTAGATTTTTTGCCAAACCTTTTGGATTATCAAAAACTATGGTGGTTGGTTTGTTAGCTAAATCAATGATATCGTATGCCACATCTGGTACCTTTTCAACATACCTTTCTAACATAGCTTGATTGGCTACCAAACAAATTAATGCCTTGCTATCTTCTCTGTTTTTTAATTGATATACCTTAGTAACTGCTTCTTCATTAGTTGCATCGCAACCAATTCCCCATACAGTATCAGTAGGGTAGAGGATAAGATTACCATTTTTTAATTCTTCAATACAATTGTTTATTTCTTTCGTCATCATTTAATTAATTCATGTAGGCTATAATGGTCAGCAACTTTCTGCCATTGAATTCTATTTTTGTCTTCCTTAATATTAGCTTTTTTAAGGGATACATTTTGTGAACCCCAAATAGGTATGGGTTCTTTTGTTAAGTACTCAGAAAGTAAAGAAGTAGTATTTTGTTTTAAAGACATTGCTTTAAACCAAAGATCGTCTGTAGTTGGCGTTAATTTTAAAAAGAGCTCAGAATTTATTACATCTTCAAATAAAGAATTTGGAGGGTAAAGTGTTCCGCCGGCTCCTATTGGTAATAATGCTTTGGCATTGTTGCAAACACCATTTATTGAAGCCCATTTGGTGTAGGCTAATAGTTTATCATTATAATATGAAATACAACGTACTTGATTTGCAATAATCGATGTTGGATGATTTTGATGAGCATTGTAAATATTTTTCAACCAATTTTTCCTATAAATCATGTCATCGTCACAGGTAATAATGATATGATTCGGATATATTTTTAATGTATTAACAAGTTTTCTATGCGAAGACGTAAGCTTAGAGAATTTAATCTCGAAAAATTCTCCTTCTAACCCAGAAAGTTTTTTAGGGATATTACTTTTTAAATCTTTATGTAACCACAAAATTATTTTTTCAGGAAGTACGGATTGGTTTAGGATACTCCTAATAGTTAAATGGACACTATTAAGACGTGAAGGAATAGTAGCTAGCGAAACTATTAAAGGAGAATTTTGTCCGCTATTAGTTAATCTCTTTTTTGATAAAGTCATCAAACGAAATGATTGGAAAAGGGAAATAGGAATTTCTTTTACTTTCATAAAAATCAATTTCAACTATTGCAAAATTAAAGATATAGCGGAACAGTTTAATATTTATATTTTTGTCAGAATGGAATCACCTAAAATATCTGTAATAATTAGTACTTATAATGCTGAGGAATGGCTTAGGAAAGTACTTTGGGGTTTTAATTGTCAGACCTTTAAAAATTTTGAAATTGTCATTGCAGACGATGGTTCTGGACCTAAAACAAAAGAACTCTTAGAAGAATTAAAAGAGCAAGTGTTCTATGACATTGTACATGTATGGCAGGAAGATGATGGTTTTCAAAAATCTCGAATTTTAAATAAATCAGTAGAAGCATGCAATGCTGATTATATTATTATGACAGATGGAGATTGTATTCCACGTGAAGATTTTGTCCATGTTCATTATTTAAATAAGCAAAAAGGATATTTTATCTCTGGAGGTTATTATATGTTACCAATGAATATCTCTAAACTAATTACTTTAGACGATATTGAACAACAAAAATGTTTTCAAATTAATTGGTTAAAAGAAAAAGGTATTCCTAAAACATTTAAGAATAATAAGTTAACGGCAAGTGGAATTATTTCTAAGCTTTTAAATACAGTAACGCCAACTAATGCAAGTTGGAATGGACATAATTCTTCTGGTTGGAAAAAGGATATCTTAAACGTAAATGGTTTTGATGAAAGAATGCAGTATGGCGGTCAAGATAGAGAATTAGGAGAACGACTTTTTAATTTTGGACTTAAATCTAAGCAGCTGAGATACAGTGCAGTTTGCGTTCATTTAGACCATAAAAGAGGGTATAAAACTCCAGAATCAATTGCGAAAAACAAGAAAATAAGAAAAGAAACAAAGATTGAAAAACATGTGTGGACACACTATGGCATAACTAAATAGTAAGCCAATTCATTTTTCTTTTCCAAACGTTTTAATTCCCGGTAACGTTCCAAGGTACTCAAAGCGTTTAAATAACAAACAGTAATCCCTTTTTTACCATCTAAAAAACCTAGACGTAATATATACTGGTACAAGAACTTCCAAAGTGGTTTTACAACTAAAAGCAAGTAATTAAAGCTTTTTTCTTTATAAAAAGCCTCTTTTGCTTTAAGTCTTCCATAGTGAAGCATCTTGGACTTATAATCCTCAAAGTTTTTATAACAGTAGTGGGTTAATTTTTCTTTTAAAATGCAAGAGTTCCCATCGACTTCCAAAGTTTCGTGTACCAACTTGGCATCCGTAAATTTAACTTTACTCTTTCTGAAAAGACGATGATTTTTATCCGTCTGCCAACCGCTAAAATTTAGCCTTTGATTTTGGAACATAAATGTTCTATAAAACCAATAAGCTTCACAAGATTTAGGGTCGTTAACCGTCTCAATAATTTCAGACTCCAAATTTTTTGTAACCACCTCGTCTGCATCAACAAATAGTACCCAATCGTTTGACGCTTGTTCTAAAGCATACGATTTTTGTGCCGTAAAATTTGCAAAAGGATTTTGTATAACCTTTACATTAGGTTGATTTAGAAGATACTCATAAGTACCATCTGTACTATAAGAGTCAACAACAATAATCTCATCTGCGAATGAAATAGATTCAATACATCTTTGAATGTAACCTATTTCATTGTAGGTAATAATTAATGCCGATAGCTTCTGCTTTGGGGTGTGCATTTCAGCCATAATTTGGTATTCTTGCGATTTGATGGTGCAAAACTATAACAAAAAAAAGAAGATAAAATTGTATTGAGAAGTATTTTTCTTACGCCTCGTATTTTTTTCAAATTATCAACCTTGTACTTTATAGATTGCAAAAAGTGCAAAAGGTTGGCTTATATTTGAAAAAATATTTTATGGATTGGTTTATTGGAATTCTTGCCCTAGGAATTTTCGCCTTTTTTCTTGGAAAGTTTATAAAGCATAGGTCTTTATACCCTTTTATGCCTTTTAGATATGATTTTAGAAAGAGAAGAGATAGTTTCTTAAAGGCGATGGATTTAATGAATGCTATCGATGCGAAAATCATTATTGAAACTGGTACTTCAAGAGAAGGATTAAGAGGAGCAAAAAGTAATGGTGCAGCTACTATAGTATTTGGTAAATGGGCTAAAGAAAATAATGCTTTTGTACATTCTGTTGATATTAGTGAAGAATCTTGCAGAAATGCCCAGCAAGAAGTGGATAATCAAAACTTAAATAAAGTTGTAAGGATTCATCATTCCGATTCTTTGCGATTTTTAGATGAATTTAATGACCAAGTAGATTTACTTTATTTGGATAGTTATGACTATAGCAGCGATGTAGAAGTACAAAAAAAGAGTCAAGAACACCATTTATTGGAGTTTAAAGCAATTGAAGATAAATTACATGAGAATAGTATTGTCTTAATTGATGACTGTGATTTGCCTAATGGAGGAAAAGGTAAACTTGTGATTGCCTATATGGTTAAAAAAGGATGGAGAATTGTTATAGATGCATATCAGGTATTACTGGTTACAGAAGACTTCACTTTTGACAAAGTTTAATAATTCCTCTTTAAAATATTCTGGTTTAAAACGTTGGTATAGCTCTAACGAATTTTTCTTTCGCTCCTTTTTAGGAATTAGATTGATATCGTTTTCCAAATAATCTCCCAAATGAACAGCGCGGTTAGTGGTATTTTGATTGTAGGTTAACCAGGCTTTTTTATTTATCCAAGGTGAAAAAATAGAAAAATTAGGAATATCTAATGCTTTAGACATATTAGTTGCACCACCCTCATTACCAATATAAGCATCGCAAATACTTAATAACCCTAAAAACTCTCTTAGCGAAGGACAAAAAATATGCTCTCTAATAGCTTTTTTAGATTTTGTAGAACATAAATTAAGAAGCTCTAAGACATTAGGTTTTTGACTAGGAATATAATTAAAAAGTAGAGTTATTTCATAGGCTTCAGTCAAATAGTCAATTACTTTAGCCAGATATTCTAATGGGTAACTTTTAATAGGACTACTCCCTAAAATGCCAATCATAAATACTTTTTTAGAAGTATCTACTTTATGCTCTTTTAAAAGTTTCTCAGCTGCTTTTATTTCTTCATTAGTAAGAAATATTTTTGGTGCTAATTCTGGTTTTTTGAGATTAGAGGTAAGAGGGGAGAGCAGTAAAAGTCTATTTTCAATTGCCAACCCTAATTTAGTATCTGGGTTTTGAGAATAGCTAAACAAATGGTCGTAAATGAATTTGGAATACCATTTTTTGTATGAAATTTTGATGGCTGCTTGTGAAAAATAACTTATTAGGTTACTCTCCAGCTTACAGTATACATCAATAACAACATCATACCGTTCATTTTTTATTTCCTTTAAAAACCTATAAAACTGGGACTTCTCTTTTTTAAATTTATGTTTAAATAGAACTATTTTGTCAATAGAAGGATTGCCATCAACTACAGCCCTGGTATGTTCATTTATAACAAAATGAATTTCAGATTCTGGGAAGTGAATTTTAAGATGTTGGCAAATTAAGGTACTTGCCAATACATCGCCAATCATTTTTTGTTGTATGACAAGAATCTTTTTCATTTAAATATTTTAAACTGCTACATCATACTCGCGAAGAGCATCATTCAGTGAAGTTTTTTTGTTGGTACTCTCTTTGCGTTTTCCAATGATCAAAGCACAGGGAACTTGGTAATCACCAGCCTTAAAACTTTTTGTGTAACTGCCAGGAATTACGACAGAGCCAGAAGGTACTACCCCTTTTCTTTCAATAGGCTTGTCACCAGTTACATCAATAATTTTAGTAGAAGCAGTAAGTACTACGTTAGCTCCTAAAACAGCTTCTTTTTCTACTTTTACACCTTCAACCACAATACAACGAGAGCCTATAAAAGCATTATCTTCAATAATAACAGGTGCAGCTTGTAATGGTTCTAAAACGCCACCAATACCAACTCCACCACTTAAATGTACATTTTTTCCAATTTGGGCACAACTACCTACTGTTGCCCATGTGTCAACCATAGTGCCTTCATCTACATAAGCACCAATATTTACATAGCTTGGCATCAAAATAGTACCAGAAGAAATATAAGCGCCATGGCGTGCAACTGCGTGTGGCACAACACGAATTCCTTTTTCTTGGTATCCTCTTTTTAAAGGAATCTTGTCATGGTATTCAAAAATTCCAGCTTCAAGAACTTCCATTTTTTGAATTGGAAAATAAAGAACCACTCCCTTTTTTACCCACTCATTAATTTGCCATCCATTTGCGGTAGGCTCTGCACAACGTAACTTGCCATCATCAAGCAAAGAAATTACTTCCCGTATTGCATTTTGAGTTTTAGTTTCTTTTAGGAGTTCTCTATTTTCCCAGGCATTCTCTATTTGTGTTCTTAAGGCTGTCATGCTTCAATTTTTGGCAAATATAAACGTATCAATACAATATTTATGTCAAATTTATAGGCATAACATTTTTAGGGCTATTTTTGCCAAAAAATCAATAATGGCACGTTTACTGGCTTTAGATTATGGAAAAGTTCGCACGGGAATTGCTATTACGGATGAAATACAACTCATTGCGTCAGGTCTAACCACTGTCGATACAGCTAAGTTGCTAGATTTTTTGAAGGCTTATTTTGTTCAAGAGAAAGTAGAGAGGATAATTATAGGTGAACCTAAGCAAATGAACGGTTCTGCTTCAGAATCTGAAGAATTGATTCAAAAATTTTTAAATAAATTTACCACGCGATTCCCTAATATGCCTGTTGAAAGGCAAGATGAAAGGTTTACCTCGAAAATGGCAGTACAAAGTATGATTACTTCAGGGGTGAAAAAGAAGCAAAGACAGAACAAAGCATTAGTAGATGAGATTAGCGCCACATTAATCTTACAAGCATATTTAGACAGAAAATAATTTATGATTTTACCAATAATAGCCTACGGTGACCCGGTTTTAAGAAGGAAAGCAACTGATATTACCAAGGCGTACCCCAAATTAAAAGAGTTATTAGTAAATATGTGGGAGACCATGTACAATGCTAATGGTGTTGGCCTAGCTGCACCTCAAATAGGACTTCCGATCAGAGTTTTTTTGGTGGACACTACTCCTTTTTCTGAAGATGAGGACTTATCGGATGAAGAGCAGAAAGCGTTAAATGGATTTAAAAAAGTATTCATTAATGCCAAAATTGAGGAAGAAAGTGGAGAAGATTGGCCTTTTAATGAAGGATGCTTGAGTATACCAGATATAAGGGAAGATGTTAATAGAAAAGATACTATTAAAATCACTTACCTAGATGAAAGCTTCAAATCGCATACCGAAACCTATAATGGGCTTTTAGCACGTGTAATCCAGCACGAATATGATCATATAGAAGGAATCTTGTTTACAGATAAGTTATCCTCTCTTAAGAAAAGGTTGTTGAAGAATCGTTTGGATAAAATTTCGAAAGGGAAAATTAATATTGATTATAAAATGCGTTTTCCTAATATTAAAAAAGCACGTTAAAAAACTTGCTTTCTCATCTAAAAGTATAATTTTGCGCCCATAAATTTTGTTGATAATGGCATTAGATAAAATTCTTTCTATTGGTGGTAAACCAGGTCTTTATAAATTACTTACGCAAACTCGTGCTGGATTTGTTGGTGAATCACTTTTAGATGGTAAAAGAGTTACCGTAAGTTTGCGTAACAATGTTAGTGTGTTATCTGAAATAGCCATTTATACTTTAGAAGAAGAAGTACCACTTAGAGAAGTTTTTAAAAAGATTAATGAAAAAGAAAAAGGTGGAAAAACTTCAATTGGTCATAAAGAAGAAAAAATAAAATTAGAGGAGTATTTTTTTGAGATTCTCCCTAATTACGATGAAGACCGTGTTTATGCAAGTGATATTAAGAAAATCATACAATGGTATAATATTCTTAATGATAACGGTATTACAGATTTTTCAGAATCCTCTGATGAAGAAGCAAAAGCTTCAGAAGAAGAATAGAATTTTCCTAATTGTTATTTCTAAGTTAACACATATTCTTATTTCCAGGTAGTTTAGTTATCTTACAAGACAACTAATTAATCAAACTACCAACATGCAAAATCGTATTCAAAGCATTTTTTTAATGCTTGTTGTGCTTTTTAGTTTTTCAAGCACTTTCTCTCAAGAAAAAGAAAAAGATTCTACAAAGAAGGCAACAAAAGAATTGCCATTAGAACCTGAACGTACTGTTGAATTTACTGCCGATGAAGGCACATGGATTTCACTAGATGTGAGCCCAGACGGACAAACTATTGTTTTTGATTTAATGGGTGACATTTATTCTATTCCTATTGCAGGAGGAAAGGCAACACAGCTAACTTCTGGTATTTCTTATGATGTTCATCCGCGATATAGCCCAGATGGAAAGTCATTGGTATTTATTTCGGATAAAAGTGGTTCAGATAATATTTGGACAATGGAGCTAGCTTCAAAAGAGGATAAACAGATTACAAAGGAGAAAAAGCATAATTTCTTTTCTGCGGAGTGGACTCCAGATGGAGACTATATTGTAGGTGTTAAAGGAAGAAGAAATATTAAACCACATATCTATCATAAAGATGGTGGTTCTGGCAGTCAGCTAGTGGGGGAACCAAAAAATATTAAACTAATAGATCCAGCTTTCTCGGCTGATGGAAAATTATTATACTTCTCTCAACGAAGGAACTCATGGAATTACAATGCGCAGCTACCTCAATATCAAATAGGTACTTATGATATGGAGGATAGTGATATGGCAACAATTACATCAAAGTATGGTTCTGCTTTTACACCAACCTTATCACCAGATGGGAATTGGTTGGTATTCGGTACCCGTTTTGAAGCGGAAACAGGTTTGGTGATAAGAAACCTAAAAACAGGAAATGAGGAATGGCTTGCATATCCGGTGCAGCGCGATGAGCAAGAATCAATAGCACCATTAGGTGTGTTGCCAGCAATGTCTTTTACTCCGGACAGTAAAAATTTAATTGCTTCTTATGGTGGGAAAATTTATTCGATTTCCATCGCAAATAATACGGCTACTGAAATTCCATTTAGTGCAGATGTTAAACTGGACATGGGGCCGTTGTTACAGTTTAAATATCCTATAACAGATGATGCAGAAGCTTTTGCCACACAGATAAGAAATGCAAAACCTTCGCCAGATGGCTCAAAATTGGCATTTACTGCTTTAAATAGATTGTATGTAATGGATTACCCTAACGGTACTCCAAGAAGATTAACAACTAATGATTTTATAGAAGCACATCCTTCATGGTCACCAGATGGTAAGTTTTTGGTCTTCACAACATGGAAGCAAGGTGGTGGAGATGTTTATAAGGTCAATGTTGATGGTAGAGCAAGAATTTCTAAATTGACTAATACTTCTGGTGTTTACACCTATCCTGAATGGTCGTATAATTCTAATAGAATAGCATTTCACCGCGGAAGCGCACAAGTTTTTGAAGATTTAGTCGGTCCGTTATCCAGAAGAACAGCTGAAGATTTAGTTTGGATAAATGCTGATGGTGGAACTATTACTATTATTGATAAAACAAAAGGTAGGGTAAGACCTCATTTTACTAAAGTTGATGATAGAGTTTATCTCTACCAAGGTGGTAAAGGTTTAATTTCAATGCGATGGGATGGTACAGATATCAAAGAGCATTTAAAGTTGAAAGGAATAGTGACCTATGGTTCTCAAGATATTTTTCATGATGCTTTTGGAGGTCATGATATCTTATCAGGAAAGAATGGATATGAAGAACCAAATGATCAGTCTTCACAGCCTCAGGAGATTCGTATTTCACCAGATGGTAAATCTGTATTGGCAAAAATTAATAATGATGTTTATAAAGTAACTATTCCAAGGTATGGAAAAACGCCTACAATTTCTTTAGCTAAGGCTGACAATGCTGCTTTCCCTGCTGTTAAATTAACGGTTATGGGGGGAGAGTTTCCCGTATGGTCGTCGGATAGTAAGAAAGTACATTGGTCTTTAGGATCAAGTTTTTTTGGTTATGATTTAGCTGCTGGACAAAAATTTACTGATAGCATTGCCGCAGCAAAAAAGAAGGAGAAAGAACTAAAGAAGACGGAAAAAAAATCTGATTCAACTAAGACAGATAAAAAAGATGACAAGGACAAAAAGGAAGAGAAGAAATTTGAGGCCGATGAAGTACATATAAAAGTACCTTACAAAAGAGATATTCCTAAGGGTAATCTATTACTTAAAGGAGGTCGCTTAATAACCATGGAAGGTAAGAATGTTATTGAAAATGGAGATATTCTTATTGAGAACAACAGAATTAAAGCGATTGGAGCTTCAGGCAGTCTTACTATACCTAATGGTACTAAAGAGATAAATGTAAGTGGTAAAACAATAGTGCCTGGTTTTGTAGATGTCCATGCTCATATGCGACCAGCATGGGGTATTCACAAAAATCAGGTTTGGTCTTATTCTGCAAATTTGGCCTATGGGGTTACTACAACACGCGACCCACAAACAGGAACAACCGATGTATTAACGTATGCTGATATGGTTGAATCTGGTCAGTTAGATGGTCCAAGGATATACAGCACAGGACCAGGACTTGGCTTTTGGTTTTATAAACTTAATAGTTTGGAACAAACCAAAGATGTACTCAAACAATACAGCAACTATTTTGATACTAAAACTATTAAGATGTATTTAGTAGGGAATAGACAGCAACGCCAATGGGTTATTGAAGCTTGTAAAGAATTAAAATTGATGCCAACTACTGAAGGTGGATTAGATTTTAAGTTGAATATGACACAGTTATTAGATGGGTATCCAGGACATGAGCACTCTTTCCCAATTTATCCAATTTATGATGATGTTTTAAAGACTGTTGCTGAGTCTAAGATGGCAGTTACACCTACATTATTGGTTTCATATGGTGGTCCATGGGCAGAAAACTACTATTATTCTCGGGAAAATGTATGGGGAGATGAAAAGATACAATATTTTACTCCTTATGGAGATTTAGCTAGAAAATCTAGAAGAAGACCAGGATGGTTTATGGATGAAGAGCATGTATTTAAAAAGCATGCCGAGTTTATGAAAGAGTTAGTTGAGGCTGATGGGCTTGCAGGAATCGGTAGTCATGGACAATTACAGGGACTAGGTTTCCATTGGGAGTTATGGAGTGTTGCAAGTGCTGGAATGAATAATCATGATGCACTACGTGTCGCAACAATAGTTGGAGCAGAAGCAATTGGCTTAGATGGTGATTTAGGAAGCTTAGAAGTTGGAAAGCTTGCAGATATTATTATTCTTAATGAGAATCCATTGACAAACCTCAGAAATACAAACACTATTTCTCATGTGGTTAAAAATGGAAAGGTTTACGATGCTAATTCTTTGGATGAGGTATGGCCTAAAGAACAAAAAGCGGCTCCTTTCTTATGGCAAACAAAGAAGCCTGAGGGATTACCAGGTTTAAAAAAGTAACAAAAAGCAAATGGCAGCAGTTTATAAAACTGCTGCCATTTTTAATTTCTTTTAAAAAAGGTATTAATCCTTTTGAATAGTTTCAATTGAATGTTCGCTCTTTTTCCAATCAATAAGTTTAGAGGGGTAGTAGTTAACGTTCATACGCTCTAAAAAAGGAGCTTGTTTTGCTAGTCTTTCTTTAAAGTCATCCCAATTCCTATTTTCTTCTGTAGACCAACTTAATTCTGAGTATCCAATAGCTCTAGGAAAAGCTAAATATTCTAATTCTGAAATATTGCTAATAGTCTCTGACCATAGTGGCGCTTCCACCCCTAAAATATTTTCTTTGGGAATTCCACTATACGTTTCTGGTGTCCAAACATAAGCAGTATCCACTGGAATATATGCAGCCCAATGCAAGCCATGTTTAGAAAGCGGGTCATATTGCATGTCTAAATAAGCTTTTTTTGCTGGTGATAATATCACTTTCATACCTTTCTCTACAGCAGTTGTTGCATTTTCTTTACTATTCCAGAACTGAGCTATAGACGATGAATCTAAATTTGCTTTAGCCGCTTCGTCCCAACCAATCATCTGCTTTCCATGCTTTTGAACAATTTTCTCAACACGGTCAATGAAGTAAATGAAATCCTTCTTTTTGGTAACATGACTTTCATCACCTCCTATGTGAAAGTAAGGGCTAGGAGTCATAGCTGTTATTTCTCTTACTACATCATCAATAAAAGCATAAACAGTATCCTTTCTGGTGTCAAAAGTGCTGAAACCTACATGGGTGCCTTCATAAAGTTTAGGAGTTTTACCATTTCCGTTTAAGAAAGGATAAGCAACGGATGCAGCATTCGTGTGCCCAGGCATATCAACCTCTGGTATAATCATCATATGATGTTTACCAGCATAAGCTACAATTTCTTTATAATCTTCTTGTGTATAAAACCCACCAGCTTCGCCACCAACTTCTGTGCTTCCTCCAACCTCTGTCAATCTTGGCCAAGACTTAATTTCTATACGCCAACCCTGATCATCGGTTAAATGTAGATGAAGCGCATTTATTTTATAATAAGCTAGTAAATCTATATACTTCTTCACATCTTCAACACTAAAAAAATGTCGAGCAACATCTAACATGGCTCCTCTATATACAAAATTGGGTTGATCTATAATTTTACCCGTAGGAATTGGCCAAATAACGCGTTTATTTAAAGTATCGTTACTTTTTTCTGGGATTAGCTGCCTTAAAGTTTGAACTCCTCTAAAAGCACCTTCAGCAGTTTTTGCATTTAAAATGATAGAATCTTTTTTAATATAGAGTTGGTAGGACTCTTTTTCTTCAAGCTCAGAACTATCAACTTGATTTATATAGATTATTCGATCTACAGTTGTTCCCTCTATAGTATTTACAGGTAAACGTAAACCAGTTTTAGAATTAATTTTCTCTGAAAGGAAAGCGCCAACCCTATTTAACCCCTCACTGCGTGGAGAAGTATAAATCGCTGTGAATTGGTCTAGTGCAAAAGCGGAATTTGTTGGTATTATTTTTAAGGGTATTGGAATTAGTGCCTCTTTTGCTAAATCTGTTTCTGGAAGAATAAGTTGTTCCTTTTTTTCAGCACAAGAAGAGATGCCAGCGATTAAACATAATAGTATAAGGCTTTTGAAAAAAATGGATTTTATCATTTCATATGTGTTTTTATTTTTTGATACCAAAGTTCATACCCTTTAGCGTTCATATGCAATCCATCTTCAATGAAAATATCCTTTTTTACTTTTCTGCCATTAAGCATAATATCCCATACGTTTGCATAAGATAAATTTATGTCTGATAAAGTAAGTTTTTCCAGTCTTCGGTTTAAACGTCTATACTTTCCTCGAAGTCGCCATCTGGCAATACTAGGTTTTGCGGAGATTAAAATAATACTAGTATTTGGATTTTCTTTCTTTATTAGCTGAATGATAGCTTGGGTTGTTTGAACAACCTCTTTTGGTCTCTTTTTGGAAAAAATATCGTTATCACCTTCGTAAATAAATACTTTCTTTGGGTTATAGTGTAACACCAAGCTTTCCAGATGATATAATAAGTCCAATGCCTGCGAACCTCCAAATCCAGTATTTAGAATATGTTGTTTGGGAAAACGTTCTTGTACATCTTTCCAAAAACGAATACTAGAACTTCCTGTAAAAACAATGGTCTCTTTGGTACTATCCCAGATAGAATCATTTCTTTTTACAATCTCATCTACTTCTTTTTGAAATGCGTTTTGTGCATTAAGGTTAAATAAAAAAATAAAGGAAAGGGTAATAAAAAAACTAAATCTCATGTTTTACTTTTTGGGTTCCGTAATACCTTCAGTAATGGACCATTCATAAAAACGCTCGATCCAATTATCTGATGGTAATCCCTGTTTTTTCATACCAAAGCCATGACCTCCTTTGGAATACATATGGAGTGCTACAGACTTACCAGATTTTCTTAAGGATTCATAAAGCTCAATTGAACCTTTGGCTAACCCTAGCGGGTCATCCGTTGCACAAATTAGTAGCGTAGGTGGTATATCATCTTTAGGTTCTTTTACAGTAATTACATCTGTCCAAGCATAGACAGGCACTAAAAAATTGGGGCAGTTTTCTTTGGAATAGTTATACCCAACACCCATAGTTACTGCTCCTCCAGCAGAAAACCCCATAAAGCCAATTTTTGATGGATTAATATTATAGGCAGCAGCATTTTCCCTAACATGCGCAATCGCATTTAATCCATCTTCAATCGAAAGCGGTAAAACTTTAGCAACCTCTTCTAAAATTTTTTGGGGATTTGTTGTGGAGAGCTCCGTTATCTCAGCTACACCATCCTTGCCAGTTGGTACTAATCTATATTTAAGTACAAATGCTGTAATTCCTTTTTCACTTAACCATCTACCTACATCATTTCCTTCACTATTTATACTATGGGCATACAATCCACCTCCCGGTGCTACAATAACAGCTGTTCCAGTATTAATTTTATCTGAAGGTCTAAAAACTTCCATCGTTGGTTTGGAAACATTAGTAACAACTTGCGTTTGCCATATTTGCGAATAAAATTCTTTTTCTGGACCATCCCATAAAATCGCCTCCCCACCTTTATTAGGTAATGTTATTATATTTTGAGCTATCCCAAAAGCCGTAAAAGAAAGGGCCATACATATAACTATGGTGTTTTTCATAATCAAAAATCTTAGTTAAGCATAAAGAGTGCATTTGCGAAGAATAATTTACCATTTTCCCAAAACCCTCTGAATAAAGGATTATCTATCATATAAATTACGTTTCCAGAACCGTAAGATTCTACTCCAAAAACTAAAGACTTTCCTATTTTCTTTTGCGCATCGCTGCCCGCAAAACCGGAAACTGGTTTAGTGTTTGATTCTAAATAGACGGCATTCCCATTTTCTAAATAATCATACGCATCATTTCCTAATTTTAAAGTAAAATACTCTTGGTCATAACCATAAGCTAGAGGATGTGTATTATCTACTTTAACTTTAAAGATGGCACCAGTAATAGCATTTTTAACACGTTCTCGTTGCCAATTTTCATGAGGCATTGGATTTGTATCTGTACTATCTTTTTCTACTTTTTTCATTTTAATACTGAAACCTTTCTCTCCGTCAATTGCCTTAATAGCACCTCCCATGGCAATTAAATTTCCACCATTGCTCACCCATGCTTTAAGTTTTTTTAGCTGGTCCTCATTAAAGAAATCACCATACCAACCACCAGGTAAAACTAAAGCATCATAATCATCTAGATTAATCCGCTTAAAATAGTCTGTGTCTAGAATAGTGACAGGGTAATGCAACTGTTGTTCAAAAAAGTGCCAAATTTCTCCAAAGCGAAGAGTAGAAGTTGGTGCGCCAGAAAGCACCGCTATTTTGGGTTTGTTTATCATTTGAACATAAGAGGAACCAAAATCTTTACCAGAGTCTACAAAACCTGTTTCTACACTTGTTAGGCGTGTAGAAGAATTTTCCTGGAGCACCTTTTGCAAGGTGCCTATAAAATCTTTATGATTTTGATTGTCAGCCTTGGTAATTATTAGGCTTCCTCGTTTAAACGATTTACCTTCAAGAGTAAATGGAGAATAACTAGTTCTTACTTTTATTCCTTTTTTTAAAAGGTTTCCTAAGAATCGTGCGTCTTCCATGCTATTCCAATCCGTTACATAAGCATACGTATCCTTGTTTAAATTTGAATTCTGAGCACTAGTTGCTTCAAATTTAGTTTTGCTTATTTCTGTAGTGGATGCAATAGCATCTAAACCATAAGCATACGGTAAAGACCAAGCAGTTATATCATAAGTTAAAGAATCGCTCAATTTGGCATTGGGTTCAAATAGAACTTTTACCATAGTACCTTTCTTCTGGTTTGTAGAAACTACCAAAGAGTTTTCATTCATTTTAAGAGAACCAGAAGTTTTTGTTTTGTAATTAAAACCTTTAACGGTGCCATTATTACCTTTACCAAATTCAATTTCATGATGGCTTAACAGCTTTGCAAGCGCATTAATTTTATCGCTATCACCATTCAATACATAACTTTTGTATTTATAATTTTTTCTCTGATAGAATTTTTTAAACTCAGTGTTTAATTTACCTGCATTGTTTGCTGCTACTTCAACAGTAGAAAGCCCAGTGGTATGATGATGTGCTATACGGTCTTTTAAGGTAAGCGTATCGCCAATACGTGTGGTAATTCCAAGACCAGCGCGGCCACTACCACCCTGCTCATAAGTCATTCCAATGGCGCCATTGTATGTAGGGTAGGTATCGCCATAACTAGGGTAGAACAGGTCAAAAATCTCCTTCGTAAAATAAAACCAACCATTGGCATCAAAATATTTAGCGTGATTTTTACCAATCGTTACTTGAAAATCCCTTTGGAAGTTAGTAATTACCTCATGATAAGGCTCTGCTGCTGGTGCAAAGTAATAAGGATTGTTTACGCCTTGTTCATGAAAATCTACATGCACATGCGGCATCCATTTGTTGTAAAATTTAATTCGTTGCTGACTTTCAACCTGAGTGAGCCACGCCCAATCCCTATTTAAGTCGAACATGTAGTGATTACTACGTCCACTCCACCAACCTTCATGGTGTTCCTTACTATTTGGATCTATTTGATGAGGTGTATTTTTATATTGATTATACCAATTGCTGTAACGGTCACGCCCGTCAGGATTAATACACGGATCCATTATTACTACTGTATTTTCTAAATAGGAACTTTTGCTGGTTAATAGCTCATAAATGGTTTGCATGGAAGCTTCTGTACTCACACTTTCATTACCATGCACATTATAACTTAGCCAAACTATTGCCTTTGAGGCATTTCCAGAACCCTCTGTTGATTTTAAGTGCTCTTCTCGTATAGTTTCTAGATTTGAAATATTAGTTGCCGAGGAAACATATGCTAGTAACAAGGGTCTACGTTCGTTGGTTTGGCCATACTCTGTTAATTGAACTCTATCTTTAGCAACTTTGGCCAAATATTCATAGTAGTCAACTACTTCGTAATGTCTAGTAAATTCTGTTCCTAATTCATACCCTAAAAATTCTGAAGGGGATTTTATGTTTTGAGCGGTTAGTAGGGTTGATATGAATAGGGTAGTGCAGAGTAAAAAACGATTCATACGTTAATTGGTTTTTGAGTAAACTCAAAGCTAACAATATTTAGCAATTAACGTATTTTTAGGAATGGAAAAATACAAGAGGCTTATCTTTACCCCGTTTTTACGCTTTTTATGGAAGTAGACTGTATCAATTTTCGGGAAACCGGATATTTTTCTGAATTAATTTGCGATTATTTAGATAAGAAAAAGGAGCTAAAACCTTTTTATAATCGAATGCCAGAGCTTAATAATTTTAAAGCTCAAATAGAAGAAAAGGCTAAAAGCTTTCCTAAAGAGAACAGAAAAATCCTGCGCGCAGCTCTAAAGAGGCAATATGAGAAGGTAAACACTTCGGAAAACACTGGTACTAATATTGATCTATTAGCAGAGGCGAATTCATTCACAATAATCACTGGACACCAGTTAAATCTGTTTACCGGACCGCTATATTTCCTTTATAAAATAATCTCTACCATAAATCTTACTGAGCAGCTTAATCAAGAATACACAGATAGCAATTTTATACCCGTATATTGGATGGCTACTGAGGATCATGATTTTGATGAGATTAACTATTTCAATTTTGATGGGAAGAAAGTACAATGGAATATTGAAACTTCTGGTGGGGTAGGGCGTTTGTCCACCGAAGGTTTAGAAGGAGTTTTAGAAGTAATTACTAGTACATTTGGTGAAACTGACAATGCTAACTACTTAAAAACACTGTTTCATAAGGCCTATTTAGAGCATGCTACACTTACTGACGCTACACGTTTTTTAGCTAATGAACTATTTGGCGCATATGGATTGGTTATTGTGGACGGAGATGATGTAGATTTAAAACGTTTGCTGATACCTTACGCCAAAAAGGACATTTTTGATCAGCTACCTTTTCAAGTGGTATCAAAATCAATTGAAAAACTAGCAGCCGTTTCCGAAACGTATAAAATTCAGGTCAATCCAAGAGAGATTAATTACTTCTATCTAAAAGACGGGCTTCGAGAACGCATTGTAGAAAAGGATGGGACGTATTTTGTAAATGATACAGAAATACAATTTACCGCTAAAGAACTGGAAGAGGAACTGGAATCTCATCCGGAGCGTTTTTCACCAAATGTTATTGCAAGGCCACTATATCAAGAAGTTATTCTTCCTAATTTATGTTATATCGGTGGAGGTGGAGAATTGGCCTATTGGCTTGAGTTGAAAGCATATTTTGAAGTTTTGGATATTACTTTTCCCATACTTTTACTTCGTAATTCCGCTTTGGTAATTACTGAAAAGCAAAGCGAGAAAGTCAAAAAAATGGATTTATCAATGGCAGATTTGTTTTTAAAACAGAATCTACTTATCAATAAAAAGATTCGAAAGATTTCCAATATTGATATTGATTTTTCTTCTCAGAAAAAGTTAATAGAAGAGCAATTTGCAGATATGTATAAGCTTGCGGAAGAAACAGACAAGTCTTTCTTGGGTGCTGTAAAAGCTCAAGAAGTAAAACAAAAGAAAGGTTTGGAAGCTTTAGAAAAACGATTGCTTAAGGCTCAAAAACGAAAGTTAAAGGACCATGTAGTGAGGCTAACAGAATTACAGAATCAATTGTTTCCAAATCAATCTTTACAGGAACGTCAACTTAATTTTTCAGAATTGTATTTGGAATATGGCGCTACATTAATCCCCATGCTTATGAAATCATTGGAGCCGCTAAAAAACAAGTTTTTGGTTTTACGAAATTAATTATTGTGAGTTTAGGTCGTCACACTGAGCTTGTCGAAGTGTATTTGAGTAGTCGAGAACTATTTAAAATGGCAAATTCCATTATGCAAATGCATTTGAAATACTTATGGGACTAAAAAACTTCCTTTCCATTGCCCATTTTCTTCTTTGAATAAAACCCTAAGGTGATTTGGGCTTTTTAGCTGTAGGTATTCTATTTGTCTAGGTATAATCTGTACAATGCAAAAATGATTCTCTTCATTTAAATAATCCACTTCATCTGGATTCTGTATTAAACTTCCTGGAGCATTTTGGGTTGTATAGTCCTTTTTAGATTTTAAAGGGATTTCACTCCAGAGCGATGATATGATTTTTTCATCATTGACAATTTCAGCTTTTCCATCAACTTTAAGTTGTAAGAGTTGCTTTGGATGGTAGAATAAAGCGGAGACGGCATCATTTTTAAGTAGCTGTTGAACTTTACTAGAACGCTTATCAGTATAAAATAGCAACTCAAGTTTAGGAGTAATCTTTCTTAAAACTACCGTGCGTTGTTGTGGAGCATTAGTTTCATCGCTGGTGGCTAAAGTAAAATAACGGAAAGGATGTCCTTTTTTAGAGTAGCCATTTAGGAGTTCCGTTTTTAGTTCTTTAAAGATACCCTCAACCATAAATTACTTTTTTCAAAAATAATTGAAAAAGTAGGTAGGGTTTTTTAAAAGTGGATTGTTTTATATACAAATTGCTATGAAAAAGGTTTTTAACCTTTAAAAAATATGAATTAGTTAATTCATGTGTTTAGGTTGGTTTTGATTTTATTTTAAAAGCCCCGGAGTGGTTCCCGGGGCTTTTTTATTTAATTAATCAATAACTAATCTTTAGTAATGACCCATGGTCCTTGGAAGAGGTCGTTTTGACCGTTGGAAGCACCTTGTGATATCCATTCTATGATTTCAGTGCCCTCTTCATTAACAAAGAGATACCTTAAACCTCCTCCACCTGGGTTGAATCTAGTTCCAGCACCTACATTAGGGAAAAGACTTCCTCCTTCGTTATCATCGGTTAGCCAGAGTACAGAGGATACGGGTTCTTTGAACCGGCCATCATTTTCGGAAAAATATTGTTGAAATTTATCATCCTCACGATTAAAAAAGGCCATGGTTACACCACCTAGTCGTACGCCGGCACCAATACCATTGGTAAGCTGAAAAATTGCAGATCCAGGGTCATTGCTGCCAAAAATATCGAAGACATTGAATATTGGTGAACCTTTGTTGTCGGAGTAGGTGACCACCTGGCCAGTAGGTAAACTGTTAGCTGGAATATTTCCTGATTCTACCGTTGCTATATTACATAGGTTACCGGTGTCATTAAAAATATAGACCACATTTGTCCCAAAATTCACAGCAGCGCCTACACTACCTACGGGGACATTGCCCAAAGGTCCTAAAGGGAATTCTGTATTGGCTTCATTTACTGCAAAAAGTATGGGCAGTGCATCTTCGCCTGCTCCATCTTTATATACCCCAGGTAAATTGCCATTGTACCATGCATAGCGATCACCCGTTTTATTGAAAACCAATACATGGGATTCTGAAATATTCAACATTGCTCCAATACCGTCTTCAAAGAGGCCATCAAGGTCGGCATATATAAAGGGGGGTAAAATACCCTTTAGTTCACAATTTTTTACCGTATAACGAGTGGCTAAATTTGTACTAACCACTTGGCTAGGATTTTCTAGGCTATTTACCACATAAGATAATGGCAAGCCACCTTCAATATCACTTGACTCGGCCAAGCGTTCAACAATATCTTTTAAGTTGTCTACGGCTTGCTCGCCATCAAAAGTCGAACCTACTGCATTTAATGATCCTTTAGAATCGCCACCGTAAGCGATTACCTTTACGGTTAAGTTGTTATATTCTTTTAGGGTTTCAATGTCTACATTGCCCTCTACTTTTCCTGCTACGGCATTGTAAGATCCTCTTAAGGAAGCTTCCATGTCCTGCGCAGAAGCAGTAGATTCATATAGCATGTAAAAAATACGACCATAATTAACAGAAGAAATAAAGGTTCCTGCATTGTCTGGTTGAATAAAGGTTGCCAATTGTTCTGGGGTAACACTTGGGTCAAAGACTTCATCTAGGCTCGTAGGTTTTACATAACTCATTGTATAATACTGTTGTGTGAGTTTTACCAAAACACTACTCGTTTCAGTACTGGTGTCCAATGAAAAATTACCACTTACCTTAGTGGTTAAATTTGAAAATTTTAAGCCCATTTCTAGTGCCAATTCCTCTTTAGAATTAATGGCGACAACATCAAGTGTAAAATTTGCTGGAGTAATATCACCGCTTTGCTCTATAATATTGTTCATGGCCTGCTGCACAGTTCCTTGGTCCACAACATCAACATCTCTTGTAGCTACAGGGTTACCAGTAATCAAGTTATAGGTAATTGTACCGCCAGCACGTTTTACAACAATATCCGATGGGGTTGCATTATCCAAAGTTTTTCCTTGTAAAAGGTTACCAGGCCAAATGACTGATGCATTTGTGTTGTACAAAGGAAAGGTATGGGTTCCACCGGTAATGTCTACTTCTTTTTCTGTACAGACCCAACGTTGTTCGACAGTAGGTCCTTCGGCACTTTCTTTTCTATCATAGTCTTCGTTTTCAGTAGTTTCCGTTCCGGCAACCTCATTTTCAGTTGTATTAGGTGGAAAGTCTTCAAAGGCATCGCCACTGGCTACTACTTGGGCAAGGGTTAGTCCAGATGCTACTTCCGGGCATCCATTATTACTTGCTGGACCTGATTCATTTGGGCAACTATCATTTGCATCTACGATACCATCACCATCAGTATCTAATACCGGGTTGGTAGTTGGGTCGTCTTTACTACATGCTATCGCTATAACTAACAACAGCAATACAAAAATTCGATTTAATAATTTAAAATTTGTTTTCATCACTTTTTGTTTTGTGGGTTAAACTTGATTGTTTGTTTTGCGTGACTCACTCGGTAACGGTCTGCAGCCCTTAGCCGAGCAAGACCACAAAACTGGGTGTCATGAGTTTATATAGATTTCTGATGACACAACAAACCTAAAGCGTTGATTTTGAGGATGAAAAAAAGTAGGGTGGACAATGGGTGGACACCCTAAAAATACTTAAAGGACAATTGGTGGACTACTCTGAGAAGTATCTATTTTAAAGGCTTAACACGAGGTCTTGTAAAGAATCTTCTGTAGTAATATCTAACTTTTTTCGCAGACGATAACGTGCTTTTTTTATCCCTTCACCAGAAATATTCAAGATGCTCGCTATTTCTTTTGAGGATAAATTCATCTTTAATAGGGCTAATAACCGCAGTTCGTTTGATGTGACTTGTGGGTATTTGGTTTTTACATTGCTATTAAAATCTTTATGGACTTCTTCAAAATATCGAGAGAAGTTCTCCCAGTTATTGTCGTCTTGTAAATCAAAGTTTATAGTACGAATCAATTGCTGGTACCCTGACGCCGTATTTTCTTTTTCTCTTAATTCTTGAGCCTTCAGTTTAAGATTTTCTAAAGTTTCGTTTTTACGGGCTAGGTTTAGCGCATGGGTTGTGAGTTCTTTCTTTTTGAATTCAAGCTCCGCATCAACTTTTTCTTTTTCGAGTTTATTTCGTTTTAGTTTCTGTCGAATACCATAAAATCCAATCAATGATATGACTAATAATCCGCCAAGTAATATTTTTTGAAGTGAACTGATTTCGGCTTTTTGTTCTAAAACCGTAATCTCTTTCTCTTGAAGTATAATTTGTTGTTCTTTTTTTTCCGTGTCATGGATAGTACGAAGTTCTTCTATTTGTTGTGACTTAGTTGTATTGAACATGCTGTCCTTAAATGCGGTAGATTTTTTATAATCAATCAAAGCAAGATCATATCGCTTCATTTTAGCATAAAGTTCTGATCTGCGCTTATAACCAAGAGAGGCATCTTTTATTAGGTTGTTAAGTTCTGCTTGTTCTATAACTAAGTCTAGGAAGTATTTTGATTTATCAAAATCATTTACTTGAGTATAAAGGTTTCCTATAGATGAGTATGGCGATAACAAATCATTGGTATGCCCTAATTCAGTGTTTATTACAATCGCCTTTTTTTGAGATTCTATTGCTTCGGGTAGTTTGTTCAATTTTTCATACGTATTTCCAAGACTAGACCATAAGACTGCTTCTCTTGGTTTATGATTTATTTTTTTGGCAGCCTCAATCCCCTCTTTTTGATATAAAGCGGCCTTATCATAGTCACCCATGTCAAAATAAGTATTTCCCAGGTTAATGAGCGATACTACTTGATTGGCAATATCATTATGTTTTTCGTAGAGATTACTAGCTTCTTTGAGGTAAGAATATGCTTGTTCATAATTGTTTAATTCGCCTTCGATACAACCCAGCGTATTTAAGGCATCCGCAGTATAGAGCTCATTATCAGTCAATTCATATAATTTTAAGGCGTTTAGTTCATTTTGAAGAGCCAAATTATACATGCCCTGCTCAAGGTAAGTATCTGCCATGACATGATAGGTTGTGCCTATATATTTGAATCCTGTATTTTTTTTGGTTAAACTATCTCGATTTTTATACAACTCAATGTTATAATTTAAGTTTTTACGGGCTAGGTCAAGTTTGTTTTGTTCAATATAAATTAAAGCTAACTCTACATTGGAATTTAAAACTCCTCCGATTTGGTTAAGGTTTTCATAAATCTTTTTTGATTTTTGGAGATAGAACAACGCTGAATCCAATTCACCTTTATGTCTAAAATATCCAGCTTTTCTATAAAACCCTTTCCCTTCTCCTCTCTTGAAATTAATTCTTTTAGAAAGCATTATGATTTCTTCTATTAAATCTTTTACTTTAACAGGATTACTATAAAGCTCAATTTGAATTATTTCATTTAATAGCTGAACTTTCGCCTCATCTTCTGGATGATTTTCATAAAGTGCGAGCAAACTATCTAGTTTTTGATTTTGCTGGGCATGAAGGACTGTAGCAAATAAAAGATGCAAACAGATTAATAGATAAGCACGCTTCATGTTAGTTAATTTACCTCTTAAAAATAGGGATTTAAAATCAACCAATTGAAAAAGAACCTTTTAGCTTTTTGTATTTAACCGCAAGAGTAGCAATTTATATTTTCGATAACTTGTTAGCAATTCCATTAAAAACATACTTTTTAGATTAGGGCATTTTCCTATTTTTGCCCATGCAAAACAAAGTCCTAATTCTAGACTTCGGTTCTCAGTATACCCAACTCATTGGAAGACGCGTTCGAGAGCTGAATATTTTCTCAGAAATTAAACCTTTTAACAATCCCCCAAAAGACCTCTCTGAATATAAGGCGGTAATACTTTCGGGTTCTCCATTTTCTGTCAGAGCTGATGATGCACCGCACCCAGATTTGTCAGAAATACGTGGTAAAAAACCATTGTTAGGCGTTTGCTATGGAGCACAATATTTGGCCCATTTTAATGGTGGAAATGTTGAAAAATCAAACACTAGAGAATACGGTCGCGCAAATCTATCGCATGTAGAAACAGATAATCCTTTTCTAGCAAAGGTCAATACCGGAAGCCAAGTCTGGATGAGCCATGCAGATACCATCAAACAACTTCCTGAGAATACCCAGCTTTTAGCAAGTACGCATGATGTAGAAAATGCCGCTTTTAAATTTGATGGGGAAGAAACTTACGGTATTCAATTTCATCCAGAAGTATACCATTCTACCGATGGAAAACAGTTATTAGAGAACTTTTTAGTCAACATCGCGGGAATAGAACAAACTTGGACACCCGATGCTTTTGTAGAGACAACGGTAGCTGAACTTAAAGCAAAACTAGGTGATGAAAAAGTGATTTTAGGCTTATCTGGAGGTGTAGATTCTTCAGTAGCCGCAGTGTTGCTTCATAAAGCTATCGGGCCTAATTTACATTGCATCTTCGTTAATAATGGATTACTACGTAAAAATGAGTTTAGTAGCGTATTAAAACAATACGAAGGAATGGGGCTCAATGTAAAAGGCGTAGATGCTTCGGCACGCTTTTTGGATGAATTGGCAGGGGAGAGCGATCCCGAGAAAAAACGTAAGATTATCGGTCGTGTTTTTGTTGAGGTATTCGATGATCAATCTAAATTGGTTGATGGTGCTACATGGTTGGCACAGGGGACTATTTATCCTGATGTGATTGAATCGGTTTCGGCCACAGGTGGCCCTTCGGCAACAATTAAGAGTCATCATAATGTTGGTGGATTGCCCGATTATATGAAATTAAAAGTAGTGGAACCTTTAAAAATGTTGTTTAAAGATGAAGTGCGAAGGGTAGGAGCTAGTATGGGATTAGATAAAGAACTTTTAGGGAGACACCCTTTTCCAGGACCTGGATTAGCAATCAGAATTTTGGGTGACATTACGCGAGAAAAGGTGTCTATATTACAAGAGGTAGATGCTATTTTTATAGAAGGCTTAAAAAGTAATGGTCTTTATGATAGCGTATGGCAGGCAGGTGCTATGCTTTTACCCGTAAATAGTGTAGGCGTAATGGGTGATGAACGCACTTATGAAAAATGTGTAGCTTTAAGAGCTGTTGAAAGTACAGATGGAATGACGGCCGACTGGGTAAATTTACCCTATGAATTTTTACAAAAAACGTCAAATGACATCATTAATAAAGTCCCTGGAGTGAATCGTGTCGTATATGATATAAGTTCTAAACCTCCAGCTACTATAGAATGGGAATAATGAAAAAATTAGTTTTTAAGATAGTTAGTGTATTTGCGATAGTATTTTTTATTAGTTGCAAGGTTTCTGCACAACAAAAATATACTACACATAATGTAAAAAAAGGAGAGACCTTAACCAGTATTGCTAAGCAGTATCGCGTTACACCCTATTCTATACTTCAACTAAATAAAGAGCTAAAAAACTCTGACGATATTAAACCAAATACAGTTTTGGTTATACAGGTGGCTGGAAAGTCTGTTGTCGAAAAGGAAGAACCAAAAGAAAAAGTGGCTATAGAACAAGAGGCTCCAATCGGTTACGAACGGCATCGTGTTAAAAAGCGTGAGACTTTGTTCGGCCTTACCCAGCGCTATGGGGTTACGGAAGAACAAATTAAAAAGTACAATACCCAATTATATTCGGAACAGCTTAAAAAGGGAATGGTACTGCAGATACCGCAATACCCCGAAGTTGAAGAAGAAAAGGAATTAGAGGTTGAAATTTATACAGTAAAAGCAAAAGAAACGCGTTGGAGTATTGCCAATAAATATGGAATTACAGTAGATAGTCTAGTGGCATTAAATCCAGAATTACCAAAGAATACTGCTTATTTAGCTGAGGGACAAGAATTAAAACTGCCGAGACCAAAAGGGGATGGTCTCAGTGAGCAAGAAGTAGTTCTGTTTGAGTCTTACACTGTGCCTAAATCGATTGGGATATTTAGAATAAGTCAGAATTATGGTATCCCCATTGATTCCGTTATAAAACTTAATCCAGAAATTAACGAAGTTGGTGGTTTAAAGGAGGGAATGGTATTGCGTTTACCTAAAAGAAAACCTGCAACCGAAATAGTTAATACAGATAACTATATTTTTTATGAAGTAAAACCAAAGCAGAACATTTTTAGGTTAACACAGAACCTACAGATTTCTAGGGACTCACTTTTTGCTTTAAACCCAGAATTGGAGAACGGCTTAAAAGCCGGAATGGTTTTAAAATTACCGCGGATAAAAGAGAAACAACTAGCTGTTAAAAATGCGTTGGTATTGGATAACATTAATTTGATTGATAGCATTAATGTGGAGAATAGACCAAGTTTATTATTTATGCTCCCGTTTAGATTAGACCGAGTTGATTTTAATGATAAGAAAAAAACGGCAAGTCAAGTTACGGGTAGGAGAGATATGAGCGCTGCTCTTGGTCTTTATACAGGAGCAATGATTGCCTTAGATTCAGTTAAAAAAATGGGGCTTTCTGTCAACGTCAAAATTTTGGATACAGAACTAAGTTTTGAGAAAACAAAAAGTTTGCTTCAACGGGAATCGTTAATGAATGTTGATGCAATTCTAGGGCCTATAAGCTCTAATTTAATTGGTGAAGTTGCAGTGCAGGCTAATAATTACAATGTGCCGGTCATAGCACCGTATGCCTCAGAAAGTCAATTAAGTCTTAACAACGTTTTCTTCTCGATGCCAAATGATAAAACATTGCGAACTAGTGTTTTAGACTATGTGGCTAGGAAAAGAAGTAAAGAGAAGATACTTGTTATTGCAGATGACAAACATCAAGCGGTAAAAGATTCTATTATTGCAAAATTTCCAACAGCTCGCGTTGCCAAGATGAGCAAAGATGGTTCCTTGCACTTAGAAGACTTTTTATTGATGCTGTCTGAAAATCAAGAATATTGGGTTTTTGTAGAAACAAAAAGGCCAAACCTAGTTGCCAGTATAAGTTCAATCTTAAATGCTGCAAATTCAGAAAAAGAATATACCGTGCGTATGTTCACGACAAATTACAGTAGTGCATTTGAAGGTGACGAGGTTTCTTTACCTCATTTATCCAATTTAAAATTTACTTACCCCTCTGCCTATAAAGAAACAAATGCAGGCAGCTTTATAGCGGCCTATCAAGAAAAATATGGAAACGAGCCAGACCGTTATGCTACTAGAGGTTTTGATTTAACACTAGACGTTCTGCTAAAATTGGCTTATCAAAAGAATTTAGAAGCAACTTCACAATTAATTGGCTTAACGGAATATAGTGGCAATAAGTTTAATTATTATAATGAGTGGACTAAAGGCTATTTTAATACAGCATCTTATTTAATGCAGTACAATGAGTTGCAAGTAAAACAAATAAAGGAAGAAGAATGACGTCAAAAGTTACCTATACAGGAGGTTTAAGAACAACATGCCATCATCTACGTTCCGAAAATGAATTTATAACTGATGCTCCAGTAGATAATAACGGCCTGGGAGAAGCGTTTTCTCCGACAGATACTGTTGCGACTGGTTTGGCTAGTTGCATGTTAACTATGATGGGGATAAAAGCAAGGGACTTGGGGGTTGATATAGCTGGAGCTACTGCGAATGTTACCAAACACATGGCAGCTAATCCTCGTAGAATCTCAAAAATTGAAGTTGATTTTGAACTGCCAGCTTCGGTTTCAGAAAAGAATAGAACTATTTTAGAACGCACAGCGAATACCTGCCCAGTTCATTATAGTCTGCACCCAGATATTGAAAAAGTTGTTACATTCAATTGGACAAAAGCATAATCATATCATTTGTTTTTCTTTTTCTTGGGACAGCTTGTTTTTCTCAGGAAATTGAAGAAGCGTATCTCTGGGACTCAAAAACAAGACTCACTTGGGATGATTTTAAGGGTGTTGTTCCACCAGATTCAGCTCCTGCGGCTACCACTGCAAGCGGAATAAGTTATAAGTATTCTGCTAACCTTTTGCATCATGAAGTTCAACTGGACTTTGAAGTAAATGCATTTTTCTACCCTAATGAATCTTGGTATAAACCAGATGTATGTAATAATTTAATACTTAGTCATGAGCAGCTTCATTTTGATATTTCGGAGCTTTTTGCCAGGAAAATGCGAAAACGATTAAATGAAACCTCATTTTCAGATAATGTGAAAGCAGAAATTAGAAAAATCTACAAAGAAACACTTAAAGCGCTTTCAGATTATCAGGACCGTTATGATTGGGAAACTAATTTTTCTAGGAATCGCGAGCAGCAGCTGCGTTGGAATGAACAAATTGCAAAAGCTTTAGCGGATAGCAACTAGACGTCACATCTTAAAAAAGCATCTTTTAAGGCTGCAATTTTATCTTCCCATGTGACTATGAATTCTTGTGCCACATAACCTTTAAAACCTGTATCTAAAATAGCTTTAATAATTGCTGGGTAATATAGTTCTTGAGTCTCATCAATTTCATGTCTGCCTGGTACCCCAGCAGTATGATAGTGCCCAAAATAAGGGTGGTAATTTTGAATACTTCGTATGATATCCCCTTCTTGTATTTGCATGTGATAAATATCAAAAAGAAGTTTAAAGTTTTCACTACCAATATGTTTACAAAGCTCTACACCCCAAAGCGAATTATCACACATATAATCCGGGTGATTCACCTGATTAAATAGCTCCATCTGAATAACTACACCATGCTTTTCCGCTAGCGGAATAATCTTGGATAAGCCATCTACACAGTTTTGCAAGCCAACATAATCGTTCATGCCTCTTCGATTGCCACTAAAACAAATGAGGTTGGTATACCCAGCTTCAGCAACTTGAGGAATTATTTCCGTATAGTTTTTTATTAATTCTTCATGATATTTGGGGTCATTCCACCCTTCTGTAAGGCTAATTTCAGCGCCATTACACATAGAACAATGAATATCATGCTTCTTTAGAAGCGGCCAATCCTTTGGACCAATTAGGTCAATAGCCTTTATGCCTAGCACATTTAATTCTTTTAAAAAGTCTTCTAATGGTAAATGGCCAAAACACCACTGACAGACACTATGGTTTATATTATTTTTAAGCTTGAAATCCTGATTTAAGCTATCAGATTGTGCTAAGGATGATGTGGTAACTAAACCAGCAGCACCAATTGCAGAGGCAGTAACAAAATCTCTTCTTTTCATTAGAATATATTTCTAAATAGAAAGATAGTATTTTTAACCTATTAAATGGAAATAAAACCAGACAAGAAAAAACTAATAGAATTAGTGCATTACAAAATGCCTTTTGGTAAACATAAGGATTGGTATTTGGTCGATTTACCCATTGCCTACTTGGTTTGGTTTAAGCAGAAAGGATTTCCCAAAGGAAAATTAGGAGAATATTTAGAAACAACCTTAGATATAAAATCAAATGGATTAGAACCAATGATAAGGAAATTAAGAAAAGAATTTCCTAAGGATTAACAAAAATATCTACCTATAATACTTACCTTTATGCCCCGTAACAACAGATACAATCATGTCACAAACCAAGTACATTTTTGTTACGGGAGGCGTAACATCTTCATTAGGTAAAGGTATTATTGCCGCTTCTTTAGCTAAATTACTCCAAGCCAGAGGCTACAAAGCAACAATTCAAAAATTAGATCCGTACATTAATGTTGATCCAGGCACATTAAATCCATATGAACATGGAGAATGTTATGTAACTGATGATGGTGCAGAAACAGATTTAGATTTAGGGCATTACGAACGTTTTTTAAACGTAAAAACATCCCAAGCTAATAATGTAACTACTGGTAGAATTTACCAAAGCGTAATTGAAAAAGAGAGAAGAGGTGAATTTCTGGGTAAAACTGTTCAAGTAGTTCCACACATTACAAATGAGATAAAAGAAAGAATCCAAATTCTTGGTAATAGTGGAGAATACGATATTGTAATTACCGAAATTGGAGGAACTGTAGGTGATATTGAATCCTTACCTTATATAGAGGCTGTTCGTCAACTACTTTGGGAGCTTGGTGATAATAATGGAATTGTAATTCATTTAACGTTGGTACCTTATTTATCAGCGGCTGGAGAGTTAAAAACAAAACCTACACAGCATTCAGTAAAAACGCTGATGGAAAGTGGTATAAAAGCAGATATTTTGGTCTGTCGTACAGAACATGAAATATCTGAAGATATTAAAAATAAACTAGCACTTTTCTGTAACGTTAAAAAGGAAGCGGTTGTGCAATCCATAGATGCTTCTACTATTTATGATGTGCCCATTCTAATGCAAGAAGAAGGTTTAGATATTGTAGCACTGCAAAAATTGGCTTTGCCAGATACAACAGAAACTGATTTATCCAATTGGAAACAATTTCTTCAAAAACATAAGAACCCAAAAAGCGAAGTTACAATAGGACTAATTGGAAAGTATGTTGAGTTGCAAGATTCATATAAATCTATATTAGAATCTTTTATTCATGCAGGTGCAACAAATGAAGTAAAAGTAAATGTGCGTTCTATTCATTCCGAACACCTTTCTTCCAAAGATTTGGATAAAAAGATGCAAGGATTAGATGGGGTTTTAGTTGCTCCTGGTTTTGGTGAACGTGGTATTGAAGGTAAAATTCTTGCTGTACGCCATGCAAGGGAAAATAATATTCCTTTTTTAGGTATTTGTTTGGGAATGCAGATGGCGGTAATCGAATATGCACGAAATGTTTTGGGGTATACAGATGCAAACTCCACTGAAATGGATGAGGATACGCCTACTCCAGTTATCAATTTAATGGAGGAACAGAAAACGGTTACTAATAAAGGTGGTACTATGCGTTTAGGAGCATGGGATTGTAAATTGAAAGATGATACACTTGCTAAGGAAGTTTACCATGGGAAGTCTGAAATATCTGAACGTCACCGTCACCGTTTTGAATTTAATAATGATTATAAGGATGAATTAGAAGCTGCGGGACTTGTTGCATCTGGTATAAATGCGCAAACAGATTTGGTGGAAATAGTAGAAATACCGTCTCATCCATGGTTTGTAGGAGTGCAATATCATCCTGAGTATAAAAGTACTGTCGCGAATCCTCACCCGCTATTTGTAGCTTTTGTAAAGGCAGTATTAAAACAAAAACTACAACAAACTAATGCCAGTTTGGCATAAAAACCACATTTGGATATATATTTGCCAACTATTAAGTTCGCAGATAAGCACCACTAAATAACTTTCATGGAAGAAAAGAAGTTTGATATTAATACGGTCATTGGCTTTGTATTAATTTTTGCCGTAATGATAGCGATGTTCTACTTTAATCAACCTACTCCAGAAGAACTTGAAGCTAAAAAAGCGCAACAAGAACAAGTAGAAGCAGAGAATAATACTACTGAGGTACAGACAATAGTTGAACAGCAACCAGCTGTTATTAATGTAAACGATTCCACTGCTGTAGCTAACTACAAGAGTACTGTTGGCGCATTTGGTTTTACAAAAACGACTAATGGTACAACTAAACTAGAAAATGAAGTCCTATACCTGGAAGTTGCCAATAAAGGTGGTCAAATCGTTGAAGCAAAGATGAAGGACTTTGTAACTTACGATTCTATTCCTGTTCATCTTGTTAAGGATGGAAACGCAAACTTTGCGATTTCTTTTTCTACAAACGATAATAGAGTTTTAAGCACTGCTGACTTATTTTTTGAGCCAGAGTTAACTTCCAGTGGCGATAATCAAATACTATCATTGAAGGCTAAGGTTTCTGAAAACCAATATTTGGAATACAGGTATGAAATGAAGCCCAATGAGTATATGGTTGGTTTTACAATTCGCTCACAAGGTTTAAGTGGCGTTTTAAATTCGTCTAAACCTTTAGATTTAGAGTGGAATTTAAAAGGTATACGCCATGACAAAAGTGTCCAATATGAGAGTAGGTACACAGAGATGATGTACAATTTTGAAGATGGTAAAGTAGATTATCTTTCTGCTAACAGTGACGACGACGAAACTGAAGAAGATGTGCAATGGTTATCTTATAAACAACATTTCTTCACTTCAATACTAGCTACTAAAAAGAATTTTAAAACAGCTGAGATAAGTTCTGTTAACCTTGTAGAGGAAGAGAGTAAAACGGTAGAGTTTACCAAAGATTTTTCAGCTAAAGTTCCATTGACTTTAGAAGGTGGTGAGCTATCCGAAAATTTAGACTGGTATTACGGACCTACAGATATAAAGGTACTTAGTAAATATGATGAGTATGAACTAGAGGAGACCATTTATTTTGGATGGGGGATTTTTGGTGTTATTAACCGATATGTATTCACTCCTTTCTATTCATTTTTAAGTGGCTTTTTACCCTATGGTATTGCAATTATTATTATGACGATAATTGTGCGTTTGGCGCTTTCCCCTGTAACCTACAAATCTTATCTATCTCAAGCTAAAATGAAAGTGTTAAAGCCGGAGATTACAGAGCTGAATGAGAAGTACAAAGATAACGCCATGAAAAAGCAGCAGGAGACAATGAAGCTTTATGGAAAAGCAGGAGTAAGTCCCATGAGTGGTTGTATACCTGCATTGTTGCAGTTGCCAATTTTCTACTCACTTTTTATGTTCTTTCCAACATCATTTGCATTAAGACAGAAATCTTTTTTGTGGGCTGAAGATTTAAGTTCATATGATACAATTTTTAATCTTCCATTTACGATTCCCTTTTACGGAGATCATGTTAGCTTATTTCCAATATTAGCTTCAGTTGCTATTTTCTTTTATATGATGATGACTACAGGACAGAGTATGCAAATGCAGCAACAACCTGGCATGCCTAATATGAAGTTTATCATGTACTTGTCTCCTTTGATGATGCTATTCTTTTTCAACAACTATGCGAGTGGATTGAGTTTGTATTACTTTATTTCAAACTTAATCACTATTGGTATTATGCTGGTTATCAAGAATTATATCTTGGATGACAAAAAGATACACGCTCAGATACAAGAGAATAAAAAGAAGCCTAAGAAAGAAAATAAGTTTCAGAAAAGAATGCGTGAGATGATGGAACAGGCTGAAGCTCAAAAGAAAAATAAGTAAAAGTATCTTGGGGAACTTTTATAAAAAAGCTTCCCCCTTTCGGAGGAAGCCTCTACCAATAATAGGTATAGTTTGGAAAGATTCGGGACCTCAAAGATGCAATCTAATTCCTTTCTAAAAAATTAATAGTTGTCAAGGGAGCATTTTTGTATGGCTAAGGATACCCTTTTGATGTCTCATCGATGAACGGTAAAAATCGTAGATAAAAAAAGCCCCTCTTAATTAAAAAGAGAGGCTTTTTGTAGTTCATAAACTACATTTTAAATGCTGCCTAGATTAATGCAAAGCATCTATTACTTCTTGCGGAAGGAGAACTTTGTTAATAATGTGAACAATACCATTGTTTGCAACATTATCTGCTCCAATTACTTGTGCATCTACATGAGTTTTATCTCTAATAAAAACACCATGATTTAGAATTGCAAAAATAGATTCTCCTTGCAGTGTTTCAAATTCTTGATGGTTGCTTAAATCTGTAGCGGCAACTGCCGCTCCTGCAACAACGTGATAAGTTAAGATCTTTGCTAAAAGTGCTTTTTCCTCCGGAGTGTCAAAATCGGATAAGCTATTGTAGTTACCGCCAAGTTGGTGCAACAAGTTTGCAAAGGCTTTGTTTGTTGGTGCGAATACTGTAAAAGGACCTTCACCACTTAAAGCATCGACTAACCCTGCATCTGCTTGTACTAAAGCATCAACTAAAAGACTTAAGTCATCAACAGATTGTGCAAGCTCAACAATGTTTGGGCTTGGAGGAAAAAGAATATCCAATACTTCTTGAGGTAGTAATACTTTGTTTATAACATGTACTACGCCATTACTAGCTTCAACATTTGGAATTACAACTTCAGCGTCTGTTTCTGTGGCATCTTGTATAAATACGCCGTGATTTAAATTAACAGTAACATTTTCTCCTTGCAATGTTCCAATTTCTTGCCCATCGGATAAATCGTCTGAGAATGCGGCTATACCAGCCACCACATGATATTTAAGTACCTGGATTAAAATATCTATTTCAGCTTCTGTGTCAAAGTCAGATAAACTAGTAAAATCGTCACCTAAAATATCTAGCAAATCAACAAAAGCTTGGTTTGTTGGTGCGAATACTGTAAAAGGACCTTCGCTACTTAAGACTTCAACTAAACCAGCATCAGCAGCAACTAAAGCATCTACTAGTAAACTTAAATCGTCGGTAGCAATTGCTATTTCAACAATATTCTTTAGTTGAAGACTAGCCACAAAGTCAACAGCTTCTTGCGGAAGTAATACTTTATTAATTACGTGTACTACACCATTGCTAGCATCTACGTCTGGAATTACCACAGTAGCGTTGTCGTCAGTTGCATCGACCACATGAACAGTTCCATTTTTAAGATTTATTCCAATAGAAGCGCCATTTACTGTAGGTATAGATTGTCCGTTAGAAAGGTCAGCTGCGAACGCTTCAGTACCTGCAACAACATGATAGGTTAAAATTTTAACTAGAAGGTCAATTTCTTCTTGGGTATCAAAATCAGATAAAGCGTTGTAGTCATCTCCTAGAATATCTAACAATCCAACGAAAGCGGTATTAGTTGGAGCAAAGACAGTAAAGGGACCTTTACCACTAAGCGTTTCAACTAAACCAGCATTAGCAGCTACAAGTGCATCCACCAGAATGCTTAAGTCATCGGTAGCAATTGCCAATTCAACAATATTTTTTAGTTGAAGACTAGCTACAAAATCAACAGCTTCTTGCGGAAGTAGTACTTTGTTTATAACATGAACTACCCCATTGCTAGCATCTACATCCGGAATTACCACAGTAGCGTTGTCGTCAGTTGCATCAACCACATGAACAGTTCCGTTTTTAAGATTTATTCCAACAGAAGCACCATTAACTGTAGCAATAGATTGTCCATCAGAAAGGTCAGCTGCGAAAGCTTCAGTACCAGCAACTACATGATAGGTTAGAATTTTAACTAGAAGGTCAATTTCTTCTTGAGTATCAAAATCGGATAAAGCATTGTAGTCATCTCCTAGAATATCTAACAATCCAACGAAAGCGGCATTAGTTGGAGCAAAAACGGTAAAAGGACCTTCACTGCTAAGCGTTTCAACTAAACCAGCATTGGCAGCTACAAGTGCATCAACCAGAATGCTTAAATCATCAGTAGCTATTGCTAACTCAACAATATTTTTTAATTCAAGTGTTGCTAAGAAGTCAATTGCAGACTGCGGAAGCAATACTTTATTTATAGTATGCGCAACCCCATTTGTTGCCATTATATCTGTCCCAGTTATGGTTGCATTTGTATCAGAGGCATCACCAATTACGAAGGTGTCACCTTCAGCTATAATTTTAATACTATTGTCGGCTAATGCAGTTTCAACTTCACCTTCAGCTAAATCAGCAGCTAATACCTTTGCAGGAATTACATGGAATAAAAGAATATCTCTTAATAACGCAATCTCTTCATCGGTATCAAAGTCGTCTAGAGAGTTATAGTCATCTCCTAAAGCCATAAGTAATCCAGTAAAAGCGTCATCTGTTGGTGCAAAAACAGTAAAAGGTCCTTCACTTTTTAAAGTTTCAACCAAATCAGCTTTTATAACGGCAGCTTCTAAAGAAGATAAGGCCTCTGTAGCAATTACTAAATCTACTAAATCTTGTGGGGGATTTAAGGTATTAAGAATCTCTTGCGGAAGTAACACTTTATTAATGATGTGAACAATACCGTTTGAATTTTGAACATCCGCCCCAACTACTTTGGCATCATCTTCAGTGGCATCTCCAATAAAGACTCCACCTTCAAGACTAATGGAAACACTTTCTCCCTGAACAGTGGCTATGGTTTGCCCTTCGGATAAATCTGTAGAAGCAGCAGCTACTCCTGCGACCACGTGATATTGAAGAATTCTTGCTAACAAGGTTTTTTCTTCTTCCGTATCAAAATCTTCTAAGGAATCAAAACCTTCAAGGTTTTGCAACAAAGCTGTAAAAGCATCATCCGTTGGTGCAAAAACAGTAAAAGGACCATTTCCACTTAACGTGCCAATTAAATCTGAATTTTCATTTTCGTCAGCCTGTGTTAGCGCAGCCACTAAAGAGCTTAGGGTTTCCGTGTCGATGGCAGTTTTAACAATATTTTTTTGAGCTTCCATTTCTTGCATTCCATTTTCATCGTCTTTATCGCAGGACAAGACAACTACAGACAAGAATAGTAAGAGCATAAAATTTTTAAATGTGAGGATTTTCTTCATTTTCGTTGTTTTTAGGTTAAAATAATAATGTTCACTTATTTTAATTAAAGATTAAACAAAATGAATTAGTTGCTTTTGTTTAGGTTTGTTTATAAAAACTTTAACAAAATCATCAAAAATTCTAAAAACTATCTTAATATTCTGATTTAGATGGCTTTGTCAAGTCTTACAACTGATTGCTATCATGATTTAAGATAGCTAGTTGGTTCAAAATCGTTATACTTATATAATAATTAATTAAACAAAAATTGATTGAACTTAATATTCGTAAAGAATTGTTTCGAATAGCTAGCTGCCATTTTTAATTAGGGGTATTTTGTACTTTTGCATTCGATTTTAATAGTGATGAAAAAGAAAGTAATTGTTGGATTATCAGGTGGAGTAGATTCCAGTGTATCTGCATATTTGCTTAAGCAGCAGGGATATGAGGTAATAGGTCTTTTTATGAAGAATTGGCATGATGATTCTGTTACTATATCTGATGAGTGCCCTTGGTTGGAAGATAGCAATGATGCTTTGATTGTTGCTGAAAAATTGGGTATTCCTTTTCAAACGGTTGACCTAAGTGTGGAGTATAAAGAACGTATTGTTGATTATATGTTTAATGAATACGAAAAAGGACGTACACCAAACCCTGATGTGCTTTGTAACCGAGAGATTAAGTTTGATGTATTCTTGAAGATTGCCTTAGACTTGGGAGCTGATTATGTGGCTACAGGTCATTATTGTAGAAAGGGAATTATCAAAAATGAGGATGGAACAGAAACTTTTCAACTTTTAACAGGTATTGATGTAAACAAGGATCAATCTTATTTTTTATGTCAGCTATCTCAAGAACAATTGGCTAAAACTCTTTTTCCAATAGGAGAATTAACAAAACCAGAGGTTAGAAAGATAGCATCAGAAAACAATTTGGTAACCGCGGATAAAAAAGACTCCCAAGGTTTATGCTTTATTGGTAAGGTTCGTTTACCAGACTTTTTACAACAAAAGCTTAAACCAAAAGAAGGTCTTATAGTTGAAGTTCCCTCAAATGCTAAACATTATCAGAATGGGATTTCAGAATTTGAAAATAAAATTACAGAATTAGAATATCATTCTGAGAAGCCTAATTATTCTATTACTGATGGAAAAGTAATTGGTAACCATCAAGGGGCACACTTTTTTACCGTAGGACAGCGAAAAGGTTTAGCTGTTGGAGGTACTAAAGAACCCTTATTTGTTTTAGAGACTGATGTTAATGATAATATCATATATACTGGACAAGGAAAGTTACATCCTGGTCTTTTCCGTAAAACGCTTTTTGTGAAAGAAGACGAGTTACATTGGGTTCGTGAAGATTTAATCTTAGGACTAGATGATAGTATGAAAGTACGGGCAAGAATTAGATATAGACAACCGTTACAAGAGGCAATACTTTATAGAGTAAATGGAGGACTCTATGTTGATTTTACAGAAAAACAGTCTGCAATAGCAGAAGGTCAATTTGTAGCGTGGTACTTGGATGATGAATTGATTGGTTCAGGTGTCATATCTTAGCTATATGCAAAACAAAATCACAGACTTATTTAAGATACAATATCCTATTATCCAAGGAGGTATGATATGGACTAGTGGCTGGCGTTTGGCTTCAGCTGTCTCAAATGCTGGCGGGCTTGGACTAATAGGTGCTGGTAGTATGTATCCCGAGGTGCTGCTGGAGCACATACAAAAATGTAAGGAAGCTACATCCAAGCCATTTGGAGTAAATATTCCGATGCTCTATCCAGATATAGACAAGGTAATGACTATTATTGTTGAAGAAGGGGTTAAAATTGTATTTACTTCTGCTGGGAATCCAAAAACATGGACCTCCTTTTTAAAAGAAAAGGGAATAACGGTTGTTCATGTAGTCAGCAGTGTAAAGTTCGCTTTAAAGGCTCAAGATGCGGGAGTAGACGCAATAGTCGCCGAAGGTTTTGAAGCTGGAGGTCACAATGGACGAGATGAAACCACTACATTAGTTTTAATTCCTGCAGTAAAAGAAAAATTACAGATTCCGCTAATAGCTGCCGGTGGTATTGCAACTGGACGCCAAATTTTAGCCACAATGATCTTAGGGGCAGATGGTGTTCAAATTGGCAGTCGCTTTGTAGCTAGTATAGAAGCATCATCACATCAACTTTTTAAAGATGAGGTTGTGAAAGCTAGCGAGGGAGATACACATTTGACTTTAAAAGAATTAGCTCCTGTTAGACTACTTAAAAACAAGTTTTATCAGGATGTTCAGGCTGCATATGCCAAAGGTGCTTCTGTTGAAGAACTGAAACAAATATTAGGCAGGGCCAGAGCAAAGAAAGGCATGTTTGAAGGCGATTTACATGAAGGTGAGCTAGAAATAGGTCAAGTTTCAGCTTTAATAAATGACATTAAACCAGCAGCCCAAATTTTGGATGAGATGGTAGCTGAGTTTCAACTAGCTAAAAAACAAATCACAAACTAAAGAACAGAACTACTCAATTCTAAATCAGCATGTTCCCAAGCTTTTTCTAGTTCTAATTTTATTTTTTTCGCTTCTTCATTTTTACCTTGCGCTTCTAGGCTTTTATAGAGCCCAGTAAGGGACCAACCGTTTTGTCGTAATTTTTTTAAGTCTTCACGATAAATTTCTTCTGCTTCTGCATACTTTTTAGCTTTCATTAAAACTGCTCCTAAATTTTGTCTTGGCGGGATGTACCAAGCAGATGGTTCATTGTAAACTAGTTTATCCTCGAGCTCAACGGCTTTTTTTAGATGTTTGATTGATGTATCATTAAGACCTTCCAATGCAGCTATTTCTCCCGCAACAACTTCGTAAGCTAATTCTGCTATGGCATAACTAGAATCAAAACCTACTGCCATAAGTTCTTTCATTGCAGGGTCTTTTAGCATGGTATTAATAGCATCTAATTCTTCTTTAGCCTCCTTTAGATTATTTTTTCTTGTAAATGCAATGCCCCTAGCGTAGTGCCAAATCAACTTAAGATGTTTAATCTCTGAATTAGGACTTGGAATTGTTAAAATATCATTCCATTTACCAAATCTTACATATGCTAAAAGCGGGGTAGCTGCAAAGTTTTGAAGAAAATGTAATTCCTTCATTTCACCAACTGGAACTTTTTCAGCTGTTTTTCTAGCGGCATCTAGGGCAATCTCGCTATTGCCTAACAAGCTTGCAGCTGACCATAAAAAGTGAATATTATGCGGATAATATCCCAGTGGATACATACCTTGAGCATAACATTGAGAAATATAATCCTCATCAGCTAAAATTGCTTTTTGATTTGCTTTTACGGCATCCAGATAGCGTCCAACCCTAATATAAATATGAGAGGGCATATGCACAATATGACCCGCAGCGGGCATTAATGTCCCCAATTTATCCGCGCTTGGTTCAGCTAAATCAGGTTTTGGAAGTTCTACCATATGAATATAATAATGGTGCGCTCCTGGATTATTTGGGTTGATTGCAATTGCATTCTCAAGAGCAGCTTTAGCTTCTTTTATGTTAGGTGATGGGTTTCCATCCTTATCCCAATAATTCCATGGAACGGTGTTCATAACAGATGCAGCAAATAAAGTTTGTACATCTGCATCATTAGGAAACTGTAGGGCAACTTCTTCCATCGCTTCCATATAGGCCATGTTGAGTTCTCCTATGTCTGCAGTGCTATCTTTTGAATACCTAGCTGAAAGGGCATTAATTAAGGCTTGTTCTTTTGCTGTTGTTTTTGATTTATTTTTTTGAGCTTTTTCTATAGCTTCCCATGCTTTTCGTTTTCTTTCATTATCTGGCATGGGATCATTAATATTTGGACCTAAAGCATAAGCTTGCCCCCAATAAGACATTGCAGATTTAGAATCCAATCTAGCCGCTTCCATAAAGGAACGATGTGCTTCAGCATGGTTAAACGCGTAGGTTAGTTTTAACCCTTGATTAAAAAAAGTTTGGGCATCTTTGGAAGATGTTGTTATCAAAAAACTATGATTTCCCAGATTTTCAAATAGGGGGGATATCTGTTTTGTACTGTCAATATCAGTCAATAAAAATTTTGCAGTAGTACATTTAATAAAATTTAAGGATGCATACTGAGTGTTTGTATTTTGTTTCTGTTGAATTTCTTGTTTTGAAATAAATAGTATAATCCCAATAGCTAAAAATGCTATTAGTATTTTTTGACTTGACTTCATGATTTACAATTTAAATATTGATTGAACTAGAAAAGCGAAATACTCTAAAAACTGGAGGGAACTATTAGTATAAACTCGAAAATAGCTTTTAAATATAATGATTTATTAGGTACACATCTGATTATTAGATTTTTAATTTTAATCTTCTTTATTTTAAGTATTGAATTACTAGTTTAAAACTTTTTTAAAAGAGCGTGTAGCTTCCCTATTGGAGATTGTATTTTTAAATAAAATTTGAAAATGAACTCAAGAGAGAGTCAACTTAAGGCATTTGATAGGTTATTAACCATTATGGAAGAGCTTAGAGCACAATGCCCTTGGGATAAAAAGCAAACTTTACAAAGCCTTCGTCATTTAACTATTGAAGAAACATACGAGCTCGGTGATGCTATTTTAGATAATGATTTGAATGAGGTTAAGAAGGAACTGGGAGATTTGTTATTGCATATTGTCTTTTATGCTAAGATTGGTTCGGAAACCAATGATTTTGATATAGCGGATGTAGCTAATGAGATTTGTGACAAATTAATTAATCGCCATCCACATATATATGGAGATGTAAAAGTTGATAATGAAGAACAGGTTAAAGAGAATTGGGAGAATATTAAACTAAAGGAGGGCAAAAAGAGTGTGCTAGAGGGAGTGCCAAATAGTTTGCCTGCGTTGGTGAAAGCTAATAGAATTCAAGAAAAAGTGGCTGGTGTAGGTTTTGATTGGGAAAAACCGGAGCAAGTATTTGAAAAACTAGAGGAAGAGCTTGCAGAATTTCAGGAGGAAGTGAAAATTAACGATACAGATAAAATGGAAGCCGAATTTGGGGATGTTTTATTTTCAATGGTTAATTATGCACGTTTTCTGGAAATTAGCCCAGAAAATGCTTTAGAACGCACCAATAAGAAGTTTATAAAGCGCTTTAAATTTTTAGAGCAGAAAGCCAAAGAAATGAACAAATCTTTAAAAGAAATGAGCTTGGCTGAAATGGATGTTTTTTGGGAACAATCCAAACGGTTGAAGTAATTTAGTTTACATCTTAAGCTGCTACAAGGATGCTTTTAAATTCTTAAAAAGTATCTTTAGCAGTTCAAAATAACTACGCATTGTTTCAACAATACACTAAAGAATTTAGTTATAATTTAAAGCTAGCTTACCCTGTTATTTTGGGCATGTTGGGACATACATTTGTTGCATTTGCTGATAATATCATGGTTGGACAGTTGGGCACCGCAGAACTTGCTGCTGTCTCCCTTGGAAATAGCTTTGTTTTTATAGCAATGTCTTTAGGAATTGGTTTTTCAACTGCGATTACCCCATTAGTTGCTGAAGCCGATGGCGCAGGAAATAAAGCCGATGGAAAAAGTGCCCTTAAGCATGGTCTGGTCCTATGTACTTTTTTAGGGCTCTCACTTTTTGGTATTATTTTACTTTGTAAGCCGTTAATGTATACGATGCAACAACCTGCAGAAGTTGTTGAATTGGCAATACCTTACTTAGAATTAGTTGCATTTTCTTTAGTTCCCTTAATTATTTTCCAATCGTTTAAACAATTTTCGGAAGGCCTCTCCCAAACCAAGTATCCCATGTATGCTACTATTTTGGCAAATGTGGTGAATATTGTTTTGAATTATTTATTGATTTTTGGGTCATTTGGATTTCCAAAAATGGGTATTGTTGGTGCTGCTATAGGGACATTGGTTTCTAGAATTATAATGGTTGGTTTTATTTGGTTTCTTTTAAAGAAAAAGAAAAAGTTTTATGATTATGTAACTGGCTTTAATTTTAGGAAAATAGAAAAGAGGGTGATGCATAAGATTATCAGTTTGGGTTTCCCTTCCGCATTACAAATGTTTTTTGAAGTAGCAATTTTTACTGCAGCAATATGGTTGAGCGGTGTGTTGGGTAAAAACGCTCAAGCTGCAAATCAAATAGCATTAAACTTGAGTAGTATGACTTTTATGGTTGGTATGGGCTTAGGTGTTGCGGCTATGGTTAGGGTTGGTAATCAAAAAGGATTAAAAAACTTTAAGGCACTTAGGCGCATAGGAATATCTATTTTCTTACTTACTTTTTTACTAGAGATTGTTTTTGCCGCAATATTTTTATTAGGTAGAAACTGGTTACCCACGATTTATTTAGATGTTGATGATATTGCAAACCAAATAGATAATGCAGAAGTAATTATACTCGCAGCTAAGTTGTTGCTGGTTGCTGCCATATTTCAAATTTCTGATGGAATACAAGTGGTAGTATTAGGAGCATTGAGAGGTTTGCAAGATGTAAAAATTCCGACCTTAATTACATTTATTGCTTATTGGTTAATTGGTTTCCCAGTAAGTTATTATTTGGGGTTATTTACGGAGTACAAGAGCACTGGAATATGGATTGGTTTGTTATTAGGACTAACCGCCTCAGCCGTAATGTTGTATCTTCGATTTAATTATTTAACAAAACGCTTAATTCTAAATTCGTAAAGAATGGATTTGCCAAAATTCCTATTGGGAGATAATACAGATTATCCTAACGGTATCTACATAGTTCATACAGAATTTCCTAGGTTCATTATCAATTTAGAGAATGATGAGGTTGAATGGTTAGAAGAATTTTCTAAAGAAGATCAAGCAGAACTAGAAGATGAAACCGAAAATTTAATTGAAGCGGCTACGGCATTTTACGATAGGGAAGTGGCGCGTTACGATAGTTAGTCATGCTAGAGCAGTTAGTACAACTAGATAAAGATCTATTTTTATTTTTAAATGGATTAGGCGTTGAAAATTGGGACAGATTCTGGCTATTTATTACAAATAAGTGGAGTGCTATCCCTTTGTATTTAATTCTTTTAATTCTTTCCTATAAAAATCTTGGTGTAAAGAAGACTTTGATTCTATTAGTTACCATAGCCTTATTAATAACCGTTACCGACCAATTGGCAAATTTTTTCAAGTACGGTTTGCAACGCCTAAGACCCTGCCATGATGATGATGTAAACCAATTAATGCGTTTGGTAAAAAGCTATTGTGGGGGTAAATATGGCTATTTTTCTGCACATGCTGCAAGTTCTTTTGCAGTGGCTACTTTTTTTAACCAACTTTTTAAAACAAAAGTGAAGTATTTGGGTTTTATATTAATAGCATGGGCATTACTTGTAGGATATAGCAGAATATATATTGGGGTACACTTTCCTTTAGATGTAATTACTGGTGTAGCAGTAGGCTTGCTTTTTGGATGGTTATTTGTTCAGTTGTATATATTTGCAATTCAAAAAATTAAGGTGTGATTTCAACAACCAGATATTGGTTTTTAATTGGATTAATTCTTCTAGTCTACATTATTGGAATGTTTTCTCCACTATTTGAATATGATTCTGCTCAATTTGCGGTGATGGCTATGCGAATGGTTCAGGAAAATGATTTTATAAACCTTTTTAAGGGAACCAATGAATATCTAGATAAACCCCACATGCACTATTGGTTAGCTGCATTGTCCTATAAAATCTTTGGAATTCATGATTGGGCCTACCGTATTCCTGGTGTTCTAGCAACACTTTTAGGGGCCTATAGTTGTTATGGACTGGCGAAACTCCTTTATAATACTGATGTTGGAAAATTCGCTGCCTTAATTTTTATGACAGCACAAACCATTATGTTGTCTAATATTGACGTTAGGACCGATGCTGTACTAACAGGTTTCACTATTTTTTCTATATGGCAGTTGGTTGCTTATATAGAACATAATACATGGAAAAATATAGCTCTAGGAGCGTTTGGAGCTGGTATTGCTTTTTCAACCAAAGGGCAAATAGCATTGTTAGTTATTGGGATCTGTATATTATGCCATTTAACCTACACGCGAAAATGGAAACAACTTTTAAACTGGCGAGTCATAATTGCTTTATTGGTTTTTGCTATCACTATTACACCAATGTTGTATGCATACTATCTTCAGTTTGATTTGCATCCGGAAAAAGTAATTAGAGGAAAAAGTAACCGGAGTGGAATCTTTTTTATTTTTTGGGAGCAAAGCTTTGAGCGTTTAAGTGGCCAGGGACACGGTAAGAATAGTAGCGATTACTTTTTCTTTTTTCATACTTTTCTATGGGTATTTCTGCCATGGACCATTTTAGCACTGATTGCCTATTGGTGGCGCTTAAAGGTCTTTTTAAAGTCTAATTTTCAGTATCATAAGAAGTTCGAATTTTTGACTGTTGGTGGTATAACCATCATATTTTTCATCACCAGTTTTGCCCAATTCAAGTTGCCGCATTATATGAATATAATCATGCCGTTGTATGCTGTTCTAACAGCTTCTTATGTGCATAGTTTATATAAACATACCAAGAAGGGTGTTATTAAATTATTGTTGGGTTTCCAATATTTTATATTAAGCCTAGTTTTTATAGTTTCAGTTTTAATATGTTTTTATGTATTTAAGTTTGAAGATTGGTATAGTTATGTCATTCTGATACTTGTATTCTTTGTTATTACCCATTTTTGTTTAAAAAGAGAAGAATATTACATGCGTATAATTACGCTATCGGTTTGTAGTTCGCTACTGTTAAATGGGGTTTTAAACACTCATTTTTATCCAAATTTGCTCAAGTACCAAGCAGGATCTACAATAGCTGAAAAAGTTAGGGAAAATAACATACCTACGGATAAGATTTACAAGATTTCTGAAATGCCAACTTGGGCCTTAGATTTTTATAATAAAAAACCAGTGATATCATCTTCATTAACAGCTATCTCTAGTGAAAAAGATATATGGATATACGTAGATGATACGGGATTGGAAAGTCTTAGAAAGTCTGGTTTTGACTGGGATAGGCAGTTTACAGAGAAACAGTTTAGAATTACACGCTTACAAGCCAAATTTTTAGACCCTACAACACGAAATAAAGTGCTTAATAAAATGCATTTGGTGCATATTTACTAAGTTTAGTATACTTCTAACTTTGGTTTTTTAAAATGGTAATAGATACCAATAAGGGAAATTAATGCAGTAATTAAAAAGAAGACAAAACTAATACTTACTGAAGCATCAGTATCTAAGCTTAACCACTCCGCACCATATAAAAAAGTAAGCTCTCTACTTCCAATTCCTCCAATGGTTAAGGGCAAAACAGAGACAATAGAAGACACCAAGAAAACCAATAGATAAGCTACTGTAGCTGCTTTAATTGTAAGAGCTTTTAAGATGAACACTATGGCAACTAATTGTGAAATTTGAACTAGTGAAGAATACCCAATAGATTTCCAAAAAACTGGGAGCACGTAGTCAAAGAAGCGCTTATTCAAGAACCAGAAAGTAATTATGCTTAATGGGATACTAGAAACAAAAATCCATTTAAAACTATTCAAAAAGTCATTATTCATTAGTATAGCCAGAATACAGGCGTATAAAAACAACAACAACATTCCACTGAGTCTATCTAAAACCAATACAGATATAACCCTTTTCGTTTTTACCTCATATTTTTTATTTATCACATACCCTTTATAGGCATCACCTCCAATACCTCCTGGTAAAAATAGGTTATAGAACATCCCAAGTAAGTATAATTTTAGATTGCTTTTTTGCGTTAATGGAATCTCTAATTGATGAAAATATAGGTTTAACCTAAATGAAGCCATTATTTTAGAGAATACCACGAGCAATAATGTCATTATTAAATAGAATGGATTGGATGTTTTAAGGGTAGTTAAAACATCTTCTAGTTGAATTTTGGTAAAAATGAAGTAAATCAACGCAACGCTGATTATTAACTTAAAAAACGTAAGCAACCTTTTACGCTGTTTTTCCGTCACCAATAGATATTTTTTTAATACGATAAGGTCTTTTTTGTTGTGATTCGTAGTAAGTTCTAATTAATAACTCCATTACAATACCAATCGTAAACAGTTGTATACCACCAAGAATAAACATCATACCAAAAATCAATAAAGGTCTAGTACCAATGTCTTGTCCAAAGCCAAACTTAACTATAAGTAGATAAGTTTCAATAAGTGTTCCTAATATGATTAATAGTACCCCAAGAATTCCGAACAAGTGAATTGGGCGTTGAAAGTATTTCCGGATAAAAAGTAAGAGCATCATATCTGCTACTACTTTAAAAACACGTTCTAATCCATACTTGGAAACCCCTGCATGGCGCGCATGATGTTTTACAGGAACTTGTTTTATTTGAGCTCCTTCTAAATGGGCTAAAAGGGTTATAAAGCGATGCATTTCACCATAAAGGTTTAAACCTTTTGCAATATCTTTTGTAAACACCTTAAGGGCACAACCATTGTCTTTTATATCTAGCTTAGTAACTCTTCTAACTAAGAAGTTTGCAATTTTAGATGGTATTTTTTTTATTAAGGAGTCTTTTCTTTTTTGGCGTATTCCAGTAATTAAATCGTATTCATCAGTTTTTGCAAATTCAAGCATTTGTGGGATGTCAGATGGGTCGTTTTGTAAATCACCATCCATAGTTATAATATAATCCCCCTCAGCATAATCTATACCGGCAGCTAGAGCTAAACTTTGACCATAATTTTTTTTCAACTCAATCAAATGAACTTTATCATCATCCATTTGCTTGACAACGTTTCTGGTATTGTCGGTTGAAAAGTCATCGATATAGATGATTTGATAACTGTACTCGTTTAAGCTTTCATGAATTTTTTGCGTTAAAAGAACAACATTATCTTCTTCATTATAAAGTGGTACAACTATGGAAAGTAAAGTATTGGATGGTAAACTCATTTATTTGGAATAATACTTCGCAAATTTAGGCTTTTTATTTATGGCGATTCTTTTAGCTTTAGGAGCTTTTTTGCAGCAAAAAATGGTGAAATTTTGTTTTCTTCTATTTCTAATAATAATTTATTCAACTCGGTTTTTACCAATTCGTCATTGTAGAAATTATGATACAATTTATCATTTACTGTTTCTACAAACCAATTTTGGTTTTGCTTAATTCTATTTTTATCGAATGACAAGCTTTTAGTTGCTAAGTTGGTAAATTCAGTAATCATCTCCCATACATTGGTAATCCCTTCATTTTGTATAGCAGAACAGGTTAACACCTTGGGGTACCAATTATTATCTTTTGCTGGGTACAAATGCAGGGCACTTGTAAATTCAATTTTTGCTTTATCAGCTTCAACCTTGTTTGCGCCATCTGCTTTATTAATTACAACACCATCTGCCATTTCCATAATGCCACGTTTTATTCCTTGTAGTTCATCACCAGCTCCAGCAAGCTTTAACAAAAGGAAAAAATCTACCATTCCATGGACAACAGTTTCGCTTTGCCCAACACCAACAGTTTCAACTAAAATTATATCATAGCCTGCGGCTTCGCATAGAATAATACTCTCACGCGTTTTTCTTGCCACACCACCTAAAGATTCGCTAGAAGGAGAAGGTCTAATAAAAGCATTCGGATCCTTTGCTAAAAGTTCCATTCTGGTTTTATCTCCTAAAATACTACCCTTGCTTAAAGAACTAGTGGGGTCTACCGCTAGCACAGCTACCTTTTTACCCAAACCCGTAAGCATTTTACCAAAAGCTTCAATAAATGTACTTTTTCCCACTCCTGGAACACCAGTTATACCAATTCTTATACTGGCTGTTCTCTTGGAAAGTGAGGCTTCAATTATTTGGTGAGCTTTTTTCGAGTGATTTTGATTGGAACTCTCTATTAAGGTAATTGCTCTTGCTAAATGTGCTTTATCACCTTCTACGATACCCTTAACTATCTCCGTAGCAGAAGGCTCTTGTTTTCTAAGTTGTTTAATTTTAGCGATACGCTTTGTTGTGCTGCTTTGCTTTTTTTTGAGAGTCATAATTATGCAACTACTTACGAAGGTAGCAAGTTTTCATTTTATATTGGGGCATTATTAGAAGTTACTTACCTTAACTTAATTTAAAATAGAAGTCTTTTGATATTAACTTAAGTATCTGATAAATAGATAGTTTTGTTTCAATTTTATAATTTCTAACTACTATTTTTATTTCAAACCCTATTATTTTGCCACATTACTTTTTTTATATCGTCTTTTAAACAACAACTAATAATACTAAACCAAAAACCAACCGTATTGCAATTAGAATTGGTAGAACAATGTAAGTTGAATGACCGTATGGCACAAATGAAGCTTTACAAGCAGTATTGTGATGGTATGTTCTGTGTTGCAATGCGGTTTTTGAAAAATTCTGATGATGCTGAAGATGTTTTGCAAGAGTCATTTATAAAAGCATTCCAACGTATTCATCAATTTAAAGGAGAAGTCACTTTTGGAGCTTGGTTAAAAAGGATTGTGGTCAATGGCAGTATTGATTTTTTAAAGTCAAAGCATCAAAAAACTATTGAATTGGATGAGAGTTATATGCATATAGCAGATGATGAAAATTGGGACGTTAGTGAAGGTGTTAACGTAGAAGAAGTTAAAAAGAGAATAGAAGAGTTGCCAGAGAAATATAAGTACGTAGTACAATTGTTTTTAGTAGAAGGGTATGATCATAAAGAGATTTCAGAAATTTTGGGCATCTCAGAGACAGCAAGCAGGACTAGGCTATTGAGAGGTAAAAATTATTTAAAAGAATCACTAAGCGAATTAAAATATGGCACAAGATCTTAGAAAGCTATTTGAAGAGCAGCGAAAAAAAGAAAACTATCAAATGAAGAAAGGGCATGAAGATCGTTTCTTTGAAAAGTTAGAAAACGAAATGCCTAAAAAGGCAGGCAGTAATGCTCACTTCTGGTTAAAGATTGCTGCATCGCTTGTTATTTTGGTAGGATTAGCGAGTTACTTTTATATAAATACTACAGATAACTCCACGCCAAAAACAAGTATTGTTAGTACTACTGATGACGAAAAATCTGAAGAAGGTATATCGCTAGGAGATTTATCTCCGGATTTAAAAAAGGTGGAAAATTATTATGTGGCTAATATTAATATTGCGTTGGCAGGTTTAGAGGTGTCCGATGAGAATAAAGATATTGTGGATAGTTATATGGAACAGCTTGCGGAACTTAATAAAGAGTATAAAAAGCTGAATAAAGAACTAAATGAAATTGGTCCTAATGATCAAACCATTGAGGCTCTAATTCAAAATTTACAATTACGATTGCAATTATTAAAAAAATTAAAAGAGAAGTTAAATCAATTAAAATTATCAAAAAATGAACAGACAGCTATTATTTAGTGCAATAACCTCGGTGTTCATCACCGCCGGGGCAATTGCCCAGACAGAATCGAAAACTTTTAAGGAGACTTTTAATGTTGGAGATAACACGGTATTAAATATTAATACAAGTAATGCAGATATTGAATTTGAAACTTGGAATAAAAACCAAGTAGAAATTGTTGCTACTATTGAATTGGATGGTGCAACAAATGAAGAAGCTGAGCGCTACTTTAAAAATGGTGGTATTGATATAAAAGGAAACAGTAAGGAAATAGAGATTTCTACTGGCAGAGAGAATCACTTCCTTTTTAATAATTCCGTAAGCCATTGGTCAGACGCTAATATTGACTTTGATTTTAATTTTGAACCACTTTTTGAAGATTTAAAATTCCCAGAATTGGTAGAGTTATCCGAACTTTCAGAACTTTCAGAACTTTCTGAATTGTCCAGATTATCTGAGCTGGTTGAGTTAGCAGTTATTCCGGAGATGCCAGTAATTCCTAATTTACCTCCAATCCCAAATATCAATTTTGATTATGAAGCTTATCAAAAAGATGGTGAAAAGTATATGAAGCAATGGAAAAAGCAATTTGATAAGGGTTTTGATGAAGAATTTAAAAAGAATTTTGAAGAATGGGGTAAGAAATTTGAAGAGGTTAATGAGGAACGTTTACTAGAAATGAAAGAGAGGCTTGAAAAGCAGGAAGAAGAAATAGCTAAGCGTAATGAGGAAGTTATAAAGCGTATGGAGGAAAGAGATGTGCAGCGCAAAGCTATGCGCTTACAGCGCGATGCCATGAAGATTAAAAGAGATTCTATGCGTTTAATTAGAAGAGACAATATTCGTAATTCTAAATCTAATATTTTTTATCACTCAAGGGATGGTGACAGTAAGCGGTATAAAGTAAAGAAAACAATTAAGATAAAAATGCCAAAGTCGGTTAAACTAAAAATGAATGTGCGGCATGGTGAAGTAAAATTGGCAGAAACAACAAACAATATGGACGCAAGCTTACAGTATGTAAGCTTGCTTGCTTCCACTATAGAAGGCAGTAATACTAACATTAGAGCATCTTACTCTCCAGTGCAGGTTCAAAAATGGAATTATGGGCAATTAAAAACAGATTATTCAGATAGAGTAAACCTTAAGGAAGTAGGGGAGTTACGTCTTAATTCCATCTCATCTAATGTGGTTATTGATAGATTAAATAAAAGTGTATTACTTACCAATAAACTTGGGGCAGTTAAAATTAATTCGGTATCAAATAATTTTTCAGATATAGATGTGTCGCTACAAAATGGAGAGTTTAGTTGTAAGGTTCCTAAAACACCAGTGTCTTTTTATTTAAATGGAACAAAGTCTAACATGGACTATCCATCTGAGTGGAACATGGAACGTACTAAAAATTTTGATAATGTAGTTTGTAAAGGCTTTCAAACAAATGCAGATTCTGGTAAATCCATTCGAGTGAACTCTAAGTACAGTGAGGTTGTGTTAGAGAACTAGCTGGTAATCCCAAATCCATTTATATACCTACTATTCTAATGCACATCTTTCTTTAAAAACTCTCCAAAATTCTTTTTAAAACGGTTTAACCTTGGTATGGATACTGCCCTAATGTAGGAGTTGTTTGGGTTTTTTCTTTCATAATCTTGATGATAATCCTCTGCATCATAGAAGATTTCAAATTTAGTTACTTCGGTAACAATAGGTCTATCATAAACACTTTCAGAAGTTAATAGAGAAATGTAATCATCAATGGCCTTCTTTTCTTCCTTGTTTTTATAAAAGGCTATAGAACGGTATTGTGAGCCTCTATCTGGCCCTTGTCTATTTAAAGAAGTAGGATCATGCGACCCAAAAAATACTTGAACTAGTTTTTGAAAGGAAATAACTTCTGGGTCATAGTAAACTTCAACAGCTTCTGCATGCCTAGTTCTGCCATAAGCAACTTGTTCATATGTTGGATTCTTTTCTGGTCCACCGGAGTATCCAGAAACAACTTCTTTAACTCCATTTACACTTTCAAAAATTGCTTCAACACACCAAAAGCATCCGCTTGCAAAATACGCTGTTTCATATTCTTGTAGTTCTTCAGTAGTATATGTTACCTTTTCTGGGATAGGTTCAACAGCTAACTCTTTTAAAGTTTTTGATTTAGGTTGACAGCTAAAAGAGACTAATAAAAGTGCTATTAAAAGTGTATTTTTTGATAATTTCATAGTCAATTTTTTTCTTTAGTAGTCGCAAGATAATAAGCCTTACGAATTTACTCTGCTAAAATATGTTAACATGATATTGTATTAGTACTAATGAATTTAATATCAGTTTTAAAAAGTTTATCAAATGGAAGCGTGCTAATCCTTGATACAAGCATAAAGCAAGAAGAATATTGCACTATTGACTTATCTTCTGAGAATCCAGAATTATTAACTATTGCTATTTCTAACCCAGTTCTGTGTCAAACTTATATTGATCAAGTTTTGGAAAAGAATAAGGCTAAGGTAGCCTTTGGAGGTTATCTTGAAAAGAGGAATCTATATACTTCATCTAGTCGTTTTTCAGAGGGAAAAGAAAGAAATATACATTTAGGTATGGATTTTTGGTGCGCTGCTGGCACAAGAGTTATTACACCAATTGCTGGTAAAGTACATAGTTTTAAAAATAATGATGATTCCGGTAATTATGGACCTACCATTATTTTGGAACATACTGTTGAAATGGTTTCATTCTATACTTTATATGGACACTTATCACTAGAATCATTAAAAGGATTCTATAGAGGTAAGGAGTTTAGTAAAGGAGAAACTCTTGCCACTTTGGGCACTCCAGATATTAATGTGAATTATGCTCCACACCTTCATTTTCAAATAATACAAGTTATAGGAGAATTTAAAGGGGATTACCCGGGTGTTTGTAACAAAAACGATTTAGGTTTTTATAAAGACAACTGCCCAGACCCAAATCTTTTATTTAAGCTATAATAGCTAATCATCGATGAAATACACTCCAAATAGGGTGTGTTGTTCGTCGGATCTAAAACTCTTGTCGATACTTTTCTGCACTTAATCTAAGTATTGGTTTTTAGGCGAAAATTTAGTGCTCTAGACCGAGTTATCGCTATTCTGAGTTTCATGTCAGACTACTTTTACATTGTAAAGAAAAGGGACATGAAAACAATTTTAACTCTTACAGCAATAATCTTCTTCGGAACTTTTGGAGTAGCTCAAAATACTACTAAAGAAGTAAAGGTTGAAACTATCACCAAAAGTGTTGTTATAAAGGTAGAGCTTAAACAAACAACTAAAGAGGATAACAAGGTGGCTAGATTATATATGTTTAAAAATTCTAGAATTAAAAAAGAGTTGGCATTTAAAACAAAAAGAAACCGTTCTAAACTAGCATAATTATGATTGCATTCTTAACTGCATTATTACTTTTTACAAGTTCAATTTTTGTTACTGGTGCCATTTTACTTAGTTATAAGCTGGTACGTAAACCAGTGAGAAAATAGTTTTAGTAATGCATTTTGCTTTTTATAGGTTAACTACTATCTAACGGAATACACAACCTCTAACGAATTATCGATTAAATACACTTCAAATAGATGAGGTGTCTTTTGGGTTATAAACGTTTGTCGAAGATAAAATACACTTTGTCCCAATAAATGTTTTACAGCGAAATTTTTATGCTGTAGAGCGACCAAAATCTATTTCAGTTTGTATGCTATGGTAAATTTACAATGTAATAAAAACCCAAATCATGAAATCAGTTTTAACTTTAATCTTCATAATCTTCTTAGGGACAGCAGCTATAGCTCAGTCTCCTATCAAAGAAGTTAAGGTTGAAACTAAGACCGCAACTGTTGAATTGAACATAAAACTTAAGAAGTCTAACAAACTAGAAAAAGAAGTTGCTAGATTGTATATGTTCAAAAACCTTAGAGTTAAAAAGGAATTAAACTTTAAGACTAAAAGAAACCGTTCTAAATTAGCCTAATTATGATAGTATTAGTTATTCTTTTCTCGTTTACATTAAGTATCGTTACTCCGGTTTTACGCAAAACCAAATTGAGATTAATTAGTATTTATTCTAAGTAAAGTATAGTTTCTACATTTAGATAATTACTAAAATCTTCTACAACAAAAACAATTGAAGAGTATTAACTGTAATCTAAAACTTACATTAAATAATATTATTTGTAAGATAATATCTACAACAAATAAACTTAACGATTTATTAGTGCTTTTTAACGAATCAAAACATATGATGTTGATTAAGCTGCGTTATAACAACGACAAAACCCAATATCATGAAAACAATCTTAACCTTAACATTTGTACTTTTCATAGGAGCAACTGCAATTGCTCAAAATGTAAAGGCAGATACTAAAGTGGCTACTATTAAAATGGGTGTTGTATTAGCAACTGAAATTAGGATTGAAAACCCAAAACATGCGACTAAGGAAATTAAAGTAGCGAGAGTATATAAATTCAAAAATACTAGAGCAAAGAAAGCTTTAGTTTTTGAAACTAGCAGTATCGCTAAAATCGCTTAGTACACTTTAATCTTTTATTCCAGGTTGTTTAATGGTATAATTCATTTTTTCTTTTTCCTGCTTTACCATAGTTTTTACATCTTCCAACAACGCTTTGGAATCGAAAATAATACCATCTTTAATAGTGTACTTTACACCACCTACACGAACTACTTCATTATCCTCGGTCAATTTAAGCGCACCTGTACCATAAAGTACTTTTAGATTTTTAAGTGGATTTTCTTCAACAATGGCAAAATCTGCCAATTTTCCAACGGCAACGGTACCAATTTGATTAGAAACTCCCAAAGCTTCAGCGCCGTTGAACGTTGCAGCTCTAATTACTTCCAAAGGATGAAACCCTGCTTCTCTGAGAAGTTCTAACTCTCTAACATAGGCAAAACCATATAATTGAAAGATAAAACCAGAATCGGAACCCGCAGTTACTCTTCCTCCACGATTCTTATATTCATTTATAAATGTCATCCATAATTTATAGTTTTCTCGCCATGCTACTTCTTGTTCTGTACCCCAATCATGCCAATAGGAACCATGGCTTATTTTACTAGGTTGATAAAACTCCCATAAGGAAGGCAAGGTATAATCTTCATGCCACTCAGCACGTCTTGCCCTTTGCAAATCCCTACTAGCTTCATAAATATTAAAAGTTGGATCAAGCGTAAAATCCAAACTTATTAATTCGTTCATCACCTTATTCCAATGCTCGGAATATGGTTTGGCAGCTTGTTTCCATAATTTACCCGCTTCCTCAAAACGGTTCTGCTCATTTTGATAATTATAATCCAAGGGATAGTTTTGTACTGTCCTATCTTCAAAAAGGGCTTCTGGAAGCCCATACCAATGTTCCATGCTGGTTAAACCAGCTCTGGCGGAGTTAAGAACATTCCATCTAGCAACGTCTAACTGCGCATGATGGCATGCAGAACGTAGTCCAAGTTTTTTGTTTTCATCTAAAGCAGCGGCCATAATTTCTGGCGGAGCACCAAAGAACTTAATACCATCCGCACCTCGCTCTGCATTTGCTCGAACCCATTTGCGCGCTTGTGCTGGAGTTGTTATTGGAGCATCATTCAACGGATTAAAATCTTTTGTCTGTTGTCCAAAACCTGTATAGGCAAAAATTCTTGGGGCAACTATTTCATTTTTAAGGCTTTTTTGTTTCAAATCAAGCGTCCAATCTATACCCCGACCGCTTGGTTCCCTCACTGTTGTAATACCATGAGCCATCCATAGCTTAAAAACATAATCATAATCAGCTCCTTGTGCTATTCCTCCTATATGGCCATGCATATCAACAAAACCAGGGAGTAAATACATTCCAGAGCAATCTAGTTCTTTACCGCCCTCTTTTAATTGAGGCCTTTTAGAATTAGCTATTGCAACTCCAGGGTAACCCACCACTTGTATTTTTACAATCTTGTTATTTTCTACGACAATATCAATTGGACCTCTTGGTGGAGCACCATTTCCGTTAATTAGTGTAACTCCTCTAATTATCAATTGGTTAAAAGGCCCTTCACTTAGCTGTTCTTGGGCAAAGGAGATTAATCCATAAAATAGGAATAGCGTAAAAAGTATTTTTCTCATATTCATTTTATAATAGATTATTCTGGAACTCTAATTTTATCACCTAAAAAGAGCGCATTTAAAAATAAGCGGTTTGTACCGTACCAAGAACCTCTAAAGTTTGGATTATCAGCAAATAATACCACTCTACCAGCACCGACTTTGCTTACTAATAAAGATGCAGAAAGCTTAAGAAATTCTTCTTTATTTTTTTTAGTTATAAAACCATCTATATGCGCGTTTTTAGAATATTTTGCTACCGTGGCATATTCATTTTTGCTAGGGGCTAACCAAACAGAGTTGTTTTTGTAAACTGGTATCTGATTATCTCTATAGCCAAATGCTAAAGGATGTGTGACATCTAAATCCACTTTAAAAATAACTCCGCCAACTGCTTTTTTACCGATATTTTCAGAAGCATCTACATAAGGTTTTCTGGCAACCATAGCGGTAGAATCTTTTTCATCGGGTTTAATTAATTTTTCTTTGACCAATTTTTTATCAACTGCCCATTTAGAAGCCGACCCGATAGTTATCATTGTATTTCCTTTGCTTATCCAATCTTTTATTTTTTCCTGCTGTTTTCCAGTAAAATTATACCTTCCAGAAACCATAACTAGGGTGTTGTATTTGTCAAAATTTATACGATTAAAATTTCGAATAGGAACTTTTGTAATTGGCATATGCACCCGTGTATCTAATAAATGCCAAACTTCTCCAGCTTCGTATGATCTTACTCCATTTCCAATCAACATTATGGCTTTTGGTTGTGTAATAGGCGAAACATAACGACTTCCTAAATCGATTCCTTTTTGACTATAACCTGTTGAAACAGCATATGCTGGTACGCTAAATTTTTCTTGAGCTTTTTTAATTAAACTATAAATTTGGTTTGAATCTTTTTTCTGCAGGCTAACAGGGATAACCAACGCACCATAGTTAAAAGAAACTGTTCCAACAGTAGTTTTCGCGGTAAATGGCTTAAATGCTGAAGAGACTACAACACCATTCATTTGAAGATAATTTAACGCTGCAGTGGCATTATAATCATCATAGTCAATAATATATGCATAGTCCGTTTTTTGTAAAGGAGTTAATTTAATCAGGTTATCTGTAGCAGTAACTTTGATCCCTAAATTTAAATTAGTAACCGGTTTGTACTTCATATTATAAAAATTGGCGACAGACCATGCGGAGGCATCATAATAGACACTATCTTGATACTTACTATAGGTCTCAAACATAGTTTGCACCATTCTATATTGAGGTTGTTTTGTAGGGACTACAAAACTATCACCAGATTCATAAATATCTATTTTATGTAATAAAAGCTTATCTATAAATGCTTTAACTCGATTTTTATCATAATCATCTTTAAATGAGTAACCTCTTACTTTTGATTGTGTTGAATTACTTAAAGCACTCTTAAAAAAACTTTGCTGATACTCTCTTAGGTATGCTTTATTTTCTACCGCAGCTTTTACTGTTGTTATGCTTGATGTGTATTGGTTTCTAATTGTAAAAGGAAAAGTAATTTCTCCAAACGCCGTTTTTTGTTTATGTCCACGAGAGCTAGCTTGTTCAAATAAAAGCCCAAGGCCGCCTTGTAAATCTGGATACGAAGAACCATAGCCTGGATAAGTTCCATCAAACACTTCTTTTGAAAAGTAAAATGACCCAATACTATCTAAGGCTTTAGAAAAGTAGTCGCCAAAGAGGTTGTTTAAATCTTCATAATTTTCTTTGGGCATAATTGGATTTAAGGAGCCATTAGTTTTCATAGGTTCAAAGAAATAAGAGCTTTGGCTACCCATCTCATGAAAATCTGTAACTACATTTGGATACCATTCATGGTACCAAGTTAATTTGCCTCTACTCTCTGGATTTATACCCAAAAGCCAGTCGCGATTTAAATCAAACCAATAGTGATTAGTCCTCCCCATGGGCCAATATTCATTATGTTCTGCATCTTGAGGGTCAGCAACTAGAGGAGTTCCCTGGTACATATTTGCCCATTGGGTATGCCTATCTCGCCCGTCTGGATTAATTGTAGGGTCAATAAAAATGACAGAATTTTTTATATAGTTTAAAATTTCCGGATTTTCGGAAGCAACCATAGTGTACGCTGCAAGAAGTGCAGCTTCTGAACTAGATGGTTCATTACCATGGACATTATATCCAAGGTTAATAAAAATGGGAACCTCATTATAATTTGTAGGCGATTTACTAGGGTCAGTAAATGCCAAATGCTGATTTTTGAGATTGTCTAGATTTTCGTGATTTTCCGGTGCAGTCACTGTAAGAATAACCAATTTTCTACCTTCATGAGTTTTACCATACTCATGAATACTTGCCCTATCGGAAACTTCAGCCAACTTGGTTAAATAACTAACGATTAAATCATGCCTAGTATGATGTTCTCCAATACCATAACCTAAAAATTCTTTAGGAGAAGGAATCTCAGAATTAAAGGGATGAAATTTTTTAAAAAAGTAGTCTTGGGCTGATAGTGTACCACTAAAACATAGTGCTACAAGAAGGAATTTCTTGAACATTTGGCTGGTCTCATTTTTAGTTATTCACTAAAGATAAAGAAACAAAGCCAGTTAATCTACCGAATTAAATTCTTCGATAATTTCTTCAAAAACAATTCGATAATAGGTGCCTTTAGCAGCAGTATCGCGCTCTATTGTACCTCTTAGTTGACGTGATAAATTGTGAATTAACTTTAAACCTAATGATTTAGAATTCTTTGGATTAACATCTTCAGGAAAACCTATTCCATTGTCGCCAAGGTATAATTCATACTTACTTTCCCCAGTATCACCTAATTTAATTAATATGGCGCCCTTTTTTTCCTCTGGAAAGCCATATTTTAAAGCATTGGTAACGGTTTCATTGATAATAAGTCCTAACGGAATAACAGTGTCAATACTTAACTTAATATCAGGTATTTCAAGTTTTAAATCAATTGTATTAGTGCTGCCTTTTATAGAACGAATTAGATACCCACATAATTCTTCTATATATGGTTTCAATTCAATTTTTGATAAGTAATCATCTCTCTTATAAAGCATTTCGTGCACCATTGCCATAGATACCACTCTGTTTTGACTACTCTTTATAATACTGCTTATTTTTTTATCTTCTATAGACCTTGACTGTAAACTTAATAGACTGGATACAGTTTGAAGATTATTTTTAACGCGGTGATGTACTTCTTTTAAAAGCGTTTCTTTTTCTTCGATACGCGCTTGAACTTCTCTTCTAGATTTGTAAAGCTTATGATGCGCCTTGAGTAGATTTCTTCCAAATACTCCACCCAATAAATACACTGCGAATAAAATACTTAAAAATGCAAACCAATCTTTTGATACTTCAGGAATGGTATCGTGGGCATGATTAAGATTACTTATATCATGCAGAAAAATAAGCGCAACCAGGAGGAGGTTGATAAAGAGATATATTTTGCCGTAAACTTTGGTGGTTACATAACCTGCAAAAACAACAATTGCTAAAACAAAAATGAAGGGACTACGAATGCCTCCACTGTAGAGTGTTATTATAATACCACAAATCATTGCTAGGATTGAAGTGATATTATACGTAAGTGTAAGGTTATTATGTATTTTGAGAAGTAAGGTATTTACGAAATTAAGCCCTGAAAATGCAAAAAAGAAATAAGGCACAACCCCTTTTACATTGAGTAAAAAGAAGCAGATTAGTCCAAAAACTAAAGAAAAAAGACAAGCAAAGTAATTGACTTTTAAAACCAATTGAGTTTTGTCTTGCAATCTATAATTATCCTTAGTCGGAATGTTCATGCTAAATTGGTTATTTCATTAAGTTCAAAAAAGAACTATGATTTTTAGGTTTGGGGACTAAACTATACTGTAAATCTAAATATGTTTTACTACATAATCAAAAACGGTAACCTAAATTTGGTTACCGTAAATTGATATTGCGTTTATTTTAAAGTTTTTAGTCTTCAATTAGTACCCAATCGCCTTTGTCAATAAGCGGTTCGGCTTGTTTGTATTTTACAACCTTACTTTCACCAGACATTACATTTTTAATTGTAACACGATCATTTCTACCAATTTTTGGCTTATCACGCACTATTGTCTCTGTTTTCTGTGGTCTTTGACCCTGTGATTGCCCAGCAGCTCTGTTTTGAGCCGCTAACTCATCGCTATTTGGAATCTCTTCTTTGGAGACTTGTAATTTTTCTTTTGGCCTTCTTACATTTCTAGCTTCTTGAATCTGATTGGTGTTTTCAGTAGGTAATTCTCCTTTAAACAGGAATGAAATAACCTCTTTATTCACTTTATCAATCATACTCTTAAAAAGCTCAAAAGCTTCAAACTTATAAATAAGCAAAGGATCTTTTTGCTCGTGCACAGCCAATTGTACAGATTGTTTTAACTCATCCATTTTACGTAAATGGGTTTTCCATGAGTCATCAATAATTGCTAGGGTAATATTCTTTTCAAAATCGGTTACCAACTGCTTACCATTGCTATCGTAAGCCTCTTTTAAGTTAGTAACTACATTTAAAGATTTAATTCCATCCGTAAATGGTACAACAATACGCTCAAATTTATTGGTTTGATCTTCGTATACTTTTTTGATTACCTCAAATGCAGTAGCAGCACTACGTTCCATTTTTTGTTGGTAATGCTCATAAGCAATTTTATAAACCTTATTTGCAATTTCTTGGAAACCTAATCTATTAAACTCTTCTTCTGATACTGGGGAAGTAATAGAAAAGTATTTGATAAGTTCAAATTCAAAATTTTTGAAATCATCTGCCATTTTATTGGTTTCTGAAATGACTTCACAAGTGTCATAAACCATATTAGCGATGTCCACTTTTAATCTTTCACCTTGCAACGCATGGCGTCTTCTTTTGTAAACAACTTCTCTTTGGGCATTCATGACATCATCATACTCCAATAATCGTTTACGAATACCAAAGTTATTTTCCTCCACTTTTTTCTGGGCGCGTTCAATAGATTTAGTCATCATCGAGTGTTGGATTACCTCACCTTCTTCAAGGCCCATTCTATCCATCATTTTGGCAACTCTGTCAGAACCAAACAAGCGCATTAAATTATCTTCTAAAGAGACATAAAACTGAGAACTTCCTGGATCCCCCTGACGTCCAGAACGACCACGCAATTGTCTGTCTACACGTCTAGAGTCATGTCTTTCTGTACCAACGATAGCTAAACCGCCAGCAGCTTTAACTTCTTCTGAAAGTTTTATATCTGTACCACGACCGGCCATGTTTGTTGCTATTGTTACAATACCTCCTTGACCAGCTTCTGCTACAACATCTGCTTCTTTTTTATGCAATTTTGCATTTAGTACATTATGAGGAATTTTTCGAACGCTTAGTAATTTAGAAAGTAATTCAGATATTTCTACTGAAGTTGTACCAATTAATACTGGTCTTCCAGCTTTTGATAAGCCCGTTACTTCTTCAATTATAGCGTTGTATTTTTCTCGTTTTGTCTTGTAGATTAAATCGTGTCTATCATCACGTGCAATTGGACGATTGGTTGGAATTTCTACAACATCAAGTTTATAAATTTCCCAGAACTCACCAGCTTCAGTGACGGCAGTACCAGTCATCCCTGAAAGCTTGTTATACATTCTAAAATAGTTTTGAAGCGTTACCGTTGCAAAGGTTTGCGTTAGAGCTTCAATTTTTACATTTTCCTTAGCTTCTATGGCTTGGTGTAATCCATCTGAGTAACGGCGACCATCCATGATACGACCGGTCTGCTCATCTACAATCATCACCTTGTTGTCCATAACCACATACTCTACATCTTTTTCAAAGAGTGTATACGCTTTTAACAGCTGACTCATGGTATGTATACGCTCACTTTTTACAGCAAATTCTTTGAAAAGTTCTTCTTTGAGTTCTGCTTCTTTTTCAATCTCAAGTTCTTGATTTTCAATTTTTGCGATTTCCCCACCAATATCTGGCATAACAAAGAATTCTTTGTCCATATCACCAGAAATAAGGTCAATTCCTTTATCAGTAAGCTCTATTTGATTGTTTTTTTCTTCAATAGTGAATAAGAGATCTTCATCTACTTTAGGCATTTCACGGTTGTTGTCTTGCATGTAGAAATTCTCTGTCTTTTGCAACAACTGTTTCACGCCTTCTTCGCTCAAAAATTTAATTAGCGCCTTGTTTTTTGGTAGTCCACGGTGAACTCTTAGCAATAAAAAACCTCCCTCTTTTGAATCACCAGCAGCTATTAATTTTTTAGCTTCTGCTAATACGCCGGTTAAATGCTGACGTTGTTTTTGAACAATATCAGCTACTTTTGGCTTAAGCTCAATAAATTCATGACGGTCCCCTTCTGGTACAGGGCCAGAAATTATTAAAGGTGTTCTTGCATCATCGACCAATACGGAATCTACTTCATCCACAATTGCATAATGATGTGGTCTTTGTACCAAATCACTTGGGGTATGCGCCATATTATCCCTTAGGTAATCAAAACCAAATTCGTTATTGGTACCGTAGGTGATGTCTGCATTGTATGCTGCACGACGTCCTTCTGAGTTTGGTTGATGCTTGTCTATGCAATCTATAGTAAGTCCATGAAATTGAAAGATTGGAGCCATCCATGCACTATCTCGTTTGGCTAAATAATCATTTACAGTAACTAAGTGAGCACCTTTACCTGAAAGTGCATTTAAATAGAGCGGAAGTGTAGCAACCAAGGTTTTACCTTCACCTGTTTGCATTTCTGCAATTTTACCTTGATGCAATGCGATGCCTCCAATAAGCTGGACATCGTAATGAATCATATCCCATGTTACTTCTTTTCCTGCAGCATCCCATGAGTTTTGCCATACCGCATTATCGCCTTCTAAGGTTACATAATCAGCAGTACCTGATAATGACCTGTCAAACTCGCTTGCAATAACAGTAATAGTTTTGTTATTGGCGAAACGCTTTGCCGTCTCTTTTACTACAGCAAATGCTTCCGGCAGGATTTCATTTAAAGTATCTTCAGAAATTTTATAGGCATCTTCATTAAGCTTGTCGATTTCAGTGTAGATTTCTTCATTTCTATCAATATCTGCAGAAACCTCTACTTCTTCTTTTAGTTTGGCAATCTTATCGTTTATATCTTTACAGTTCTCTTGAATTTTAGCCTTAAAAGAAACTGTTTTTTGGCGAAGCTCATCATGACTTATGGCTTCTAATTCTTGCTCAAAAGACTTAATCTTTTTGACCAAAGGCTGCATAGATTTTACATCTTTCTCCGATTTGTCTCCTACAAAAACCTTTAATACAGAATTTAAAATACTCATTAGGTGATTTTTTGTTTAATTCAGCAAAAGCTATTCCATAGTCTAGAATGGCTGAAACTTACTAGTAAGGCTGCCAAAATTACATAAAAAAAGCCTCAAAATGAGGCTTTTTAATAGGGTTTCTGTTTATTGAAAATTAATACTCATCCTCATTCCAGAGGTAGTCTTCCTCAGTGGGATAGTCGGGCCATATTTCCTCGATGGACTCGTAAATTTCACCACCTTCTTCTTCCATAGATTGTAAGTTTTCTACAACTTCTAATGGAGCTCCAGTACGGATGGCATAATCTATTAATTCGTCTTTGGTGGCTGGCCAAGGCGCATCACTTAAATATGAAGCTAATTCTAATGTCCAGTACATAGTAACGGTTTGATTTTAAATTTTTTGCAAAAATAATTTTTAAACCCAAATAGCCAAGCAATTTTCTATTTATTTAAAGAATTATTTTTCAATTGCTTATTCAGTAACGTAGAAAATTGGCAATTATTAGTCTAATTTTTCAGGAATCCACTTGACTTCTTCGGCTTGTAAGTCTTTTGACAACTTTCGTGCCAATACAAAAAGATAGTCGGAAAGCCTGTTAACATAGGAAAGTACTGTATCTGGCACTGGCTCATTATCATGCAAATAGGATATCATTCTTTCTGCTCTACGGCAAATTGTGCGTGCTACATGACAGTATGACACCGTAGTATGTCCTCCAGGAAGAATAAAATGAGTCATTTCTGGAAGTTCCTCATTCATTTTATCAATCTGCTTTTCTAAGAGCTCAATATCATCAACAGTAATTCTTGGAATTTTTAAGCGATTATCTTTTTTGGGCTCTGTAGCTAAAATTGAACCCAATGTGAATAATTTGTTTTGGATCAATGCTAGAATTTCTTTTGAATTAGTGTCAATTTCTTGATCCCGCAATAAGCCTAAATATGAATTTAATTCATCTAAAGTACCATAGCTTTCTATCCTAATATGATGCTTTGGTACTCTTTTTCCGGTAAATAGGGCAGTGGTAGCTTTATCACCTGTCTTGGTATAAATTTTCATCTTTCGTGTCTTTTCTTACCCTCCATGAAGGAGCGGGACTTACGTCTTTTATTGTTTCTTTTGTTTTTGAATAGGATAGCAAAATAGATAATCACCAAAATGACTAAAATGTAAAAAACAAGATTGTTCATTTCAAGAATGCTTTAAAACCACAAATTACTTTTTTAAATCCGTATCGTAAAATGTTCTTTTTGTTGTTCTCTTCGGATAAAAATAACTCCGCAGTAGTACATATCTATGCTTACGGAAACTTCTTTCCATTTTTTAAAGTTAGACCAGTAATTATGTGACTTGGAATTTTTATGAATATTGTTTAGTATTATTATACTGTCATTATGCAAATTTGAATGAGAAATAACATTTACGGGTTTAACAAATTCCGAATTTTCATAAAAAAGTAAATCAGGGTTTTTAGCATCAAAAACTAGATTGGGGTATTTTTTTTCTAGTTCTTTTTTAAAGACGGAATTACCAATCACATTGATTTTGGTAAACTTAAAATAAGCAATGCTTTTAAGTAGAATATCTAAAGTTTTGTCTTTTGATTTTCTTGGTTTCTTATACAAGCATTTGGTCAAGTAATTAAATACAAATGGGGAGTGTACACCATGTTCGTTGGTAGATTTTAAAAGAAACTTGAAATATGATTTAAGCTTAAAAAGCATGTTTTAATTTTCAGCTATTGAGCCTAGTTCAAACCAGCGTTCTGTTTTTTCTTCAATTTTGTTATCCAGTTCGCCTAATTCTGCCGATAGTGTATTTATTTCATCGCCAGACAAACTACTATCCGAAAATTTTTGTTGGAGTACTGTCTTTTTTTCTTCTAACTGCTGTATTTCTTTTTCAAGTTTACTGTACTCTTTTTGTTCATTATAAGACAACTTGTTAGTAGTATCTTTTTCTTTCCAATGTGTTTTCTCTACTTTATTAGCAGTAGCTTTTACCTCTCTTTCCTCCAGTATCTTACTACTTTCATAAGTGCGGTAATCTGAATAATTACCTGGAAAATTTTCTACAACACCCTCGCCCTTAAATACAAAAAGGTGGTCCACAATCTTATCCATAAAATAACGGTCATGCGATACAACTAATAAGCAACCAGGAAAGTCTAATAGAAAACTTTCCAAAACGTTTAAGGTTACAATATCCAAATCATTAGTAGGTTCATCTAGGATTAGAAAATTTGGATTCTGAATAAGAACTGTACACAAATACAAGCGTTTACGCTCGCCACCGCTTAGTTTCTCTACAAAATCGTATTGCTTTTTTCTATCAAACAAAAAACGTTCTAAAAGTTGTTGTGCAGAAATTTGTCGCCCTTTTTTTAGGGGAATAAAATCACCAAATTCCCTAATTACCTCAATAACTTTTTGACCTTCCTTAGGTTGAATACCTTTTTGTGTATAGTACCCAAACTTTATAGTATCACCAACTATTATTTTTCCTGAATCTACAGCTTCGCCTCCAGTTAAAACATTTAAAAAGGTTGATTTTCCAGTACCGTTTTTTCCAATTATTCCTATTCTTTCCCCTTTTGTAAAACTATAATCAAACTTATGGAGCATCGTTTTATCTCCGTAAGCTTTGTTTACGTTATGAAGTTCTATAATTTTGCTTCCTAAACGTTCCATATTCAGTTCTAATTGAACTTCATGTTCAGTTCTACGTTTACTTGCTCGTGCTTTTATCTCATGAAAATCATCAATTCTAGACTTGGATTTTGTAGTACGTGCTTTTGGTTGACGACGCATCCAATCCAGTTCTTTTTTAAATAATAGCTTGCTTTTATGCTGCTCAATGGCTTCACGTTCTAATCTAGCATCCCTTTTCTCTAAATAATAAGAATAGTTTCCTTTATAACTGTATAGTTGGTTATTATCCAATTCTATAATCTCATTACAAACACGTTCTAGAAAATAGCGATCATGCGTCACCATAAATAGTGTAATGTTTTCTTTTTTAAAAAACTCTTCCAACCACTCAATCATTTCTAAATCTAGATGGTTGGTAGGTTCATCTAAAATCAACAAATCTGGTTTGTTAATTAAGGCATTTGCTAAAGCAAGCCGTTTCTTTTGTCCACCAGATAGCACTCCAACTTTTAAATTGAGCTCGGTTAGATTTAATCTAAAAAGTATTTGTTTGTATTGTGTTTCAAAATCCCATGCGTTTAAGCGTTCCATAGCTTCAAAAGCATTTTGGTAAGCATCTTGGTCGTCTGGTTTTTGAACTGCTTCTTCGTACTTGGAAATAACCTTAAGAACTTCATTACCCGAATCGAAAATAGTCTCCTCTATAGTTAGTTCAGGATTTAAATCGGGTTCTTGCTCTAGAAAAGAAATTTTAATTCCTTTCCGAGTAGTTATTTGCCCAGTTTCAGTAGAATCTTTCCCCGAAATGATATTTAAAATAGACGTCTTTCCACTTCCATTTTTAGCAATTAGAGCAATCTTTTGGTCTTTATTTATTCCGAAAGAAATATCAGAAAACAATACCAATTCACCATATGATTTTGAAATATTCTCTACGGTAAGCAGATTCATAAAAAGTTGAATTAAGAATTGAAATTAGATTTTCTTCAATAAGAATAAATACCTTACTACTAGAGAAAGCATTAAAGGAATATTTAATGGCGAAAGAATCTGAATTTTAAAAATCCAAATTAAGAGAACAACACCAATACAGGCCAATGCAAACCATAAATACTTAGGTAACCATTTGGGCATTTCTTTTTTTGAAAGCACCTTAAAAGCTATATAAAGGTTTATAGGCATGAGCCATAAAAAATTAAAGTTATTACCAGTTACGACATGGTCGGTAGCCAACCATAATATTAAAATAAGAAGACCAGCTGCGCCAGAAATAAAGAACAACGTAAAATCTAGCAGTTTACTATGTCCGTGATGTCTGCGATCCAGTAATGTAATTGCAATTACAAAGGCTAAAAACATCATAAACCAAAAGAATGGGGAGGTCAATAGTGAATCTTGATCATTTCCTGATTCTTCTGGATAATCCAAAATTGTACGTTCTCTTCTTAAAAGTGGGCTATCTGCTTTAGTAGTATTTTTTAACTGTTCCATGGCATAGTATGGCATAAACATATGTTCTCGAACAGTTGCGGTTCTATCTGTTACACCGCCAAAAGCCAAATCAATACCAAATGCACCCCAGGAATTCAATGGTAAATATTGTCTTACTAGTTGCCTAAAGGTGTATTTTTTATCTAAATGTGAGCCTTTAAAATCTATTTGATTTTCATACTCTTTTTCTAAAACATCGCCTACAATAGATGAGCAATTATTAAATAGAGGGTCGTAGGCATAATCTCTATTCTCAGGCAAATAGTTGGTTTCTAAGAACTGAAAAAGTTGCTTTGTTTCTAAAGGTGATAAGTCCAAAATTTGCTCTTTAACCCAACGTTTCTCTAATTCATAATCATAAAGAAAGTTCTCAAATCTTCTTCTGGAAAGTGAATAAGTTAGTTTGCCTTTGGCGAAATTGAGATAGAAATTTGGCTTATTAAAATCAAAGGTTCCATAATTGTAAACCACATCGATACCAAGTTCGATATCTTGAACCCTTATTGCTGTATGACCAAATGAAGAAAATAACTGATTTCCTGTAGCACAAGTAAGAACGCTAATCTGAGCTTTTTCAGATAGCACAGGAGTTTGTGAAAAAGCTTTTGGAGTCACAACTAAAAAAAAGAATATGAGAAGTAACTTTAGTTTCATAGTTTGAAAATACAGGCGCAAATATCAAAATAAAAACTAGCAATAGAATGTATAGCAAAAATAAAAATGGAATTTTAGCTTATTTTTACGAAAATAGCATAAAAATGAAGCAGCATATACCCAATTTTATCACCTTATTGAATGTCTTTAGTGGATGCATTGCTACGGTATTTGCGGTTTTAAATCAATTAGAATTTGCTGCTATTTTTGTGTTTTTAGGCATTTTTTTTGATTTTTTTGATGGACTAGCAGCACGTTTATTGGACGTCAGAAGTGAGCTTGGTGTGCAATTAGATTCATTGGCTGATATGATTACTAGTGGTTTGGTTCCTGGTGTAGTGATGTATCAATTATTGAATATGTCGCAACGAGGAGGCTGGAATATTGATTTATTTGGTGCTCATACAGAAGTAGCTATTCTTCCGCTTTTTGGTTTTATTATTACGATGGCATCTGCCTATAGGCTCGCCAAGTTTAATATAGACGAAAACCAAGTTTCCTCATTTATTGGTTTACCGACCCCGGCAAATGCACTTTTAATTCTATCATTACCATTAATACTACTTTATCAAAATAATGATATATTAAATAGTATTATTTTGAATCAATGGTTTTTAATTGGGCTAACATTACTAAGCGCTTTTTTACTTAACTCAAAAATCGAATTGTTTTCCTTTAAATTTAAAAGCTATAGTTTTAAAGATAATGGGGTTAAATACTTGTTTTTAATTGGAAGCCTAGTGTTGTTGTTGACGGTTAAATATTTAGCGGTACCATTGATAATAGCTTTGTATATTTTTACATCTGTTGTTGAAAAAAAGGTTTAGCCTATCACAGAAGATCTTTCTAATTCTATTTAACTTTCGTTTTATTAATTTTTATATGAGATATTCACTTTTAGCCTTGATTATTATATTTTTTTCTACGGGCAAAGTGCTTTCACAGTTAAATAATAAATCAATTAATGATTTAGGACTTACCTACGGTAAGTATTTTGAATTACCTAGAGAATCTGTTTACCTGCACCTTAATAAAAGTACTTATATAGTAGGAGAAGAAATATGGTTTAAAGCATATATATATAACCGGCGAAAAGGATTGCCTTTTAAAGAAACCTCAAATCTATACGTTGGTCTTTATAACAGTGAAGGAAAGCAATTAAAAAAGAATATCTATTATGCAAATGATGGTTATTCTCAGGGTAATATAGCGTTAGATTCTACTTTGTCTTCAGGAGAATATTATATTAAGACTTCTACAAATTGGATGCGAAACTTTAAAGAAGACGACTCGTATCAAGAGAAGATTACTATATATAACGAAACAATACCAAATAATAAATTAAACAATGTAAATGACTATGATATGCAGTTTCTACCGGAAGGCGGGAACTTAATAGAAGGTGTTCTTAATACAATAGGAGTAAAACTTATTGATAATAATGGTCTTGGGGTAAAAATTAGCAGAGCTATAGTAAAGGATGATAAAGGTGGGCAAGTTGCTATTTTTGACACCTCTAAATTCGGTTTGGGAAAATTTTTATTTACGCCAAATAATGCAAGAATTTATAGTGTAAAAATCGTATTCAAGAATGGATTAGAGAAAACTTTTATACTACCTAAAGCTCAAAAAGAGGGTATAAATATTCGTTTAGAAGATAATGATGAGAAAAGACTTGTTATAATTTTGAGTACGAATGATAAAACAAAAAGTAAAATAGGTGACCAATCGTTACACCTCTTAGTTCAACGAGATGGTTTAATAAGAAAAATTAAAGTTAATTTTCCTAAGGATCAACTTTATACCTCTCTTTTGGTTGATAAAAATGAGTTGCATGATTACATGAATATTATAACCTTAGTAGATTATAATTATAGACCAATATTAGAACGACTTTTTTTTAATTGGAAGAATCATAAACAGTATAATTTTAATCTTGTTAGCAAGGAACAAAAATTCGATTCGATAGATGTTAAAATACAGTTATCTAACGAGAACGAGTTTTTAAAAGAGATAAGTGTTTCCGTATTGCCTAAAAAAACAATATCATATAATTCTAAGCACAATACTTTAACTACCTTCTATTTAAAACCTTATGTGAGAGGGCATATTGAAAATCCATCATACTATTTTGATAGTGTTAATGATAAAAAGAAGAAAGAATTTGATTTATTATTACTTACCCAGGGGTGGAGTAAGTACGAATGGAAAGAGGTTTTGGCAAAGTCTCCAGAGAAGAAATTTGAATTTGAACAAGGCATGATTTTAAATGCTTCTGTTAAGTCTAAAATTCGTGATGGAGATAAAATATTTCTTCATAAACCTAAGAATCATGAAGCCCAGGAGATAAGTATTTCTAATGGCGAATTTGATTTGGCTAATATTTACCCTGTTTTAGGAGAGAAATTGTATTTGTCACTTAAAAATAAAAGAGGGAAGTTGTCAAAACCAGATATGTATATAAAATTGAAGCATAATTTGGTAGAAGATAAAGTTTCACGATTAAATCCGCATAGTAATAAAGTTCGATGGGGAAATACGATTGAGCAGGATAAAGAACAATTTAAAAAGAATTTTATTTTAAAAAAGAATACGGTTGTTTTGGAAGAGGTAGTTGTAAGTGGACAAAAGAAAAATGAACTTGCAGAAAGAAATCCTCTGGTTCCAAGATATATGAAGAATAAAGTTACTGAGATAGATGTTGAACTTGCAAGAAATTACCCAAATATTGGAGACATTATTAGATCAAGGGGTTATGAGTTGGCTGAAGAACTTCAAGGTTTTGATGCAACTCTGGGGAGTGCTGATACGGAACCTATTTCTAGAGTTAAAATTAGGTCCAGAAGAGGTGGTAGTTTTAGTGGTAGCAGTCTTTTATTAGTAATTGATGGAGTACGGCAAGATAATTTAGATGTTATCTATCAATTTCCTACTACCCAAATAGAAAGTTTTTATTTTGATAAATTATCAAGATATGAAGGAGCTATGAGTCAGGGCAGTGAAACTTTATATCTATTTACAAGAAAAGGTCAGGAACTTAATTTAACACCAATAAGTAAAGGAAATATTGGTAATTCTTTTATTTATGATGCTTCCATTGGGTTTCAACCAATTAAAAAATTTTACACTCCAAAGTACACCACCTATTTAGATGAGGCTTTTGAAAATTTTGGAGTAGTTCATTGGGAACCAGATTTAAAGATAAATGAAAATGGGGAGGCAACATTTAGAATTTTTAATACTGGTGTAAAAGACCTGTCTTTTTTTATTGAAGGAATGGGAAAAGATGGAAGTCTAATATCCACTATGACAGGTGATAATTAATGTTGAAATAACATTTTGTTAAGACAATTAGTCTCTGTTATAAGTTATATTGTTATCACAATTTATATATCTGAACTATTGAAGACTATTTCTCTTTTAGCGTTGTTTTTTACACTTAATTTACTTTTTATAAACGCTCAGGATTCTGTGGATATTCCTAGTAGTTTAGGAAGCAGTTATGGGACTTATTTTGAATTACCTAGGGAATCGATATACCTTCATTTAAACAAGGATAAATATGTTAAGGGAGAATCCTTGTGGTTTAAGGGCTATGTTTATAATCGTAAGTCGCATAAACCCTTTGTAACTACTACAAATGTTTATTTGGGCATCTATGATTCATTGGGATTACAAAAGAGTAAATATCTCTATTACGCTGAGGATGGTTATTTTAATGGTAATATAACTATAGATTCTACATTTACAGATGGTAATTACTATGTAAAGGCCTCTACCAATTGGATGCGTAATTTTAAGGAAGACGATTCCTATGTTCAGCAAATAGAGGTGTTGTCAAAAACGTACAAGAGTCCACGAGCAAATACTGCGGTAGCTTATGATGTTCAGTTATTACCAGAAGGTGGTAATGTAGTTGGTGGATTGCCCAATGTAGTAGGTGTACAGATTTTAGATAGGAATGGTTTCGGTGGAGCGGTTAAGACTATGAAACTGCACGATGCTTCTGGTAAGCAGTTGGTTACATTTAGTACGAACCAATTTGGTTTGGGGAAGTTTGAATTTATTCCATCATTAAATAATTCTTATACGGTAAGTTTTACCTCTGTAGCAGGAGATAAAGTTAATACCAAACTCCCGATAGCTTATTCAAAAGGAATCAACTTAAGACTTCAGAACAATCCATTTTATGATAAGGTTATTTTAAATATTACAGGCAATGTCGAATCATCAGGAAAGGATTTCAAGCTTATGATTCATAAGGATGGGAATTATAAAGAATACCCTATAGAAATTAATGGAGAGACAAATAATGCGGTTTTTGTACTACAAAAAAAAGAACTTCCGCACGGTGTAAATACGGTAACGGTGTTTGACTCTAATGACAAACCAGTATTGGAGCGTTTGTTTTTTAACAATACCAAGAAGGATGTAGAAGAGCTATCGGTTAGAATATTAAGTACTGAGGAAGATTCTATAGTAGTAGGGATACGGTCAAAGGAGAATACAGCTATGCTTAATTTAAGCGTGTCTGTATTGCCGGAGAGTACGATTTCTTATGGTCATCAAGAAAATATAAAGAGTATGTTCTATCTACGACCTTATCTAAGAGGTTATATAGAGCGTCCCAATTATTACTTTACATCGACTACGCCAAAGAAGGAGTATGAATTAGACTTATTGTTATTAACCCAAGGGTGGAGCCGTTACAGATGGTTTGATGTTGTAAACAACAAGCCTAATGTGAACTATGAGTTTGAGGACGGGGTGACCTTATCGGTTAATCTAAACAATAAGGATGCATTTGGTGATGGGGACAAATTGATGATACATAAATCCGAGTACCATGGATCTCAGATAATTCCTATCAAACAAGAGGATAATAGCATTGATGTCACAAATTTTTTTCCACAGAATGGAGAACGGTTATACTTTTCCTTGTCAGATAAAAATGATAAAATAGAAAAAATAGGGGCTTACTTTACTCTAGGAAATTATAAAATAAATGATAGGTTAAGTAACCTAAACCAATATTTTCGCGCCACTGATTTAGAAACTTCTGTTGACTTGAAAAATAGCAATTCCTTTGATTTGATACAAGATAAGGAAACTATTGCCTTAGAAAACGTTACGGTATTTGAGGATAAAGTGGAAAGACTGGCAGATAAGAATATTTTAATACCTACTTATCTAAAAGGAAAAGTAACTGAAATAGACATTGATTTAGCAAGAACATTTCCTTTAATGACAGACCTAATAAGGGCTAAAGGATATGAGGTTATTGAGATAGCTTTAGGGATGGTTATAAGGTCAAGGAGAGGAGGGGGAGTAAACTTGGTTTTTGACAATGTACGTCAGCCTAATCTGGATATTCTATATAGATTAAGATCTAACCAGGTGGAGAGTTTCTTTTTTGATAGGCTATCTAGGTATGAGGGAGCCATGAGCCAAAATCAAGAGACTTTTTATATTTATACCAGAAAGGGTAAGGAACTTAATGTTTCACCTGGTATTGAAAACTTTAAGGCATCAAATGCTACGAGTTACTTAGTTGAAAATGGATTTGAAGAAAGTAAAGAATTCTATTCACCAGCTTATACCACCTATTTAGATGAGGCTTTTGAAAATTTTGGAGTAATCCATTGGGAGCCTAATTTAGAAGTAAACAAAAATGGAGAGGCTACTTTTAAAATTTTAAACACGCAGAATAACTACATATCTTTCTTTTTTGAGGGTATGGGTAACAATGGATATTTATTGTCAAAAGTTGATAAGATAGATATATCTGAAATATCAAAGACTAAATAATTAACCTAGTACTCTTAGGTTGTTCTGCTAGAGGCTAGTGTTTTGCCAATCGGCATAATTTTTGTGAGGTTTTTACTTATGTAAATAACCAACCAAATAAATGAAAAGACTCATATTCATAGTATTATTCCTTTTAATTGAAAATACTTTTATAAACGCTCAGGATTCTTTGGATGTTCCTAGTAGTTTGGGAAGCAGTTATGGGACTTATTTTGAATTACCTAGGGAATCGATATACCTTCATTTAAACAAGGATAAATATGTTAAGGGAGAATCCTTGTGGTTTAAGGGCTATGTTTATAATCGTAAGTCGCATAAACCCTTTGTAACTACTACAAATGTTTATTTGGGCATCTATGATTCATTGGGATTACAAAAGAGTAAATATCTCTATTACGCTGAGGATGGTTATTTTAATGGTAATATAACTATAGATTCTACATTTACAGATGGTAATTACTATGTAAAGGCCTCTACCAATTGGATGCGTAATTTTAAGGAAGACGATTCCTATGTTCAGCAAATAGAGGTGTTGTCAAAAACGTACAAGAGTCCACGAGCAAATACTGCGGTAGCTTATGATGTTCAGTTATTACCAGAAGGTGGTAATGTAGTTGGTGGATTGCCCAATGTAGTAGGTGTAAAGATTTTAGATAGTAATGGTTTCGGTGTAGCGGTTAAGAATATGAAACTGCAAGATGCTTCTGGTAAGCAGTTGGTTACATTTAGTACGAACCAATTTGGTTTGGGGAAGTTTGAATTTATTCCATCATTAAATAATTCTTATACGGTAAGTTTTACCTCTGTAGCAGGAGATAAAGTTAATACCAAACTCCCGATAGCTTATTCAAAAGGAATCAACTTAAGACTTCAGAACAATCCATTTTATGATAAGGTTATTTTAAATATTACAGGCAATGTCGAATCATCAGGAAAGGATTTCAAGCTTATGATTCATAAGGATGGGAATTATAAAGAATACCCTATAGAAATTAATGGAGAGACAAATAATGCGGTTTTTGTACTACAAAAAAAAGAACTTCCGCACGGTGTAAATACGGTAACGGTGTTTGACTCTAATGACAAACCAGTATTGGAGCGTTTGTTTTTTAACAATACCAAGAAGGATGTAGAAGAGCTATCGGTTAGAATATTAAGTACTGAGGAAGATTCTATAGTAGTAGGGATACGGTCAAAGGAGAATACAGCTATGCTTAATTTAAGCGTGTCTGTATTGCCGGAGAGTACGATTTCTTATGGTCATCAAGAAAATATAAAGAGTATGTTCTATCTACGACCTTATCTAAGAGGTTATATAGAGCGTCCCAATTATTACTTTACATCGACTACGCCAAAGAAGGAGTATGAATTAGACTTATTGTTATTAACCCAAGGGTGGAGCCGTTACAGATGGTTTGATGTTGTAAACAACAAGCCTAATGTGAACTATGAGTTTGAGGACGGGGTGACCTTATCGGTTAATCTAAACAATAAGGATGCATTTGGTGATGGGGATGGCCAGTTAATGATTCACAAATCTAAGAATCATGGAGACCAAATATTGGATATAAAGCCAGATGTAGACCACGTAGTAATCACCAATTTCTTTCCACAGAATAATGAAGAACTGTACTTCTCAGTATTGGATGAAAAAAATAGATTAAAAAAGCTAAGAGGCTACGTGAGGTTAGGTTATCATTTAATAGAAGATAAGCTTGAAATGGCAAAAGATTATGATAAACCTAAAACTCTTAAATACCCAATCCAAAATCCGATTGATTTAATACAACTAGAAAACATAATATTATTGGATAACGTCACTGTGGTGGAGGATAGATTCAAACTTTTAACAAAAAAAAATGATTTAATACCGCTGCGTTTAAAAAATAGAGTTACGGAGGTTGATGTTAATATGATAAGAGCCTTCCCGTTTTTTAATTATCTACTTGGCACAAGAGTTTATTCTTTAAGAAATCGATATACAGGAATAAGAACAACCCAACGTAACCCAATAGGTGGAATTGTTGGATTAGTTTTTGATGGTGTTTTACAACCGAACTTTGATAGATTATATCAGCTTAGAACTGCAGAGGTAGAAAGTTTTTATTTTGAAAGATTTTCAACGTTTTCAGGCCCAAGAAATCGTAGAGGAACAGTGTTATATATCTATACCAGAAAGGGCAAAGAGCTTGATGTTAACACTGGATTGGAAAAATATCTCTTAAGCAATGCTTTAATGTACAAAAACACATTAGGGTTTGAGGAGAACAAAGAATATTATTCTCCAATGTACAATACTTTTTCAGGCAAGATATTTGGGCGCTATGGTGCTATTCATTGGTTATCTAATTTTACTTTAAACAATTCAGATGAAGAGATTTTTAAAATTTTAGATACACCAAATAAATCATTAACGCTTTACATTGAGGGGATGGATAAAAAGGGGAGGTTAGTTTCAAAAATCAAAACTATAAGTAGAACGGGATTGTAAAAGACTAGATTAAAAGTCCAACTTCTTCTTACGAAGCTCAAAATTCTGACCTAGATAAACTTGGCGTACCATTTCGTCTTGGGCTAAATCTTCCGGAATACCTGCTTTTAAGATACCGCCTTCAAACATTAGGTAAGAACGTTCGGTTATAGCTAAAGTTTCTTGTACGTTGTGGTCCGTAATTAGAATTCCAATGTTTTTGTCTTTTAACTGCGCTACAATACGCTGTATATCTTCCACGGCAACTGGGTCCACACCAGCAAAAGGTTCATCTAAAAGAATAAATTTAGGGTCCGTAGCCAATGCTCTAGCAATTTCTGTACGTCTGCGTTCCCCGCCAGAAAGTAAATCACCTCTACTTTTACGGATATGGCCTAATCCAAATTCATCTATAAGGGATTCCATTTTCATGTGCTGCTCTTTTTTAGAAAGCTTGGTGGTTTGCAACACACTTAAAATATTTTTTTCAATACTCAGTTTTCTAAAAACAGAAGCTTCCTGAGCTAAATACCCAATTCCATTTTGCGCTCTCTTATACATGGGGAAGTTGGTAATCTCCATATCATCCAAATAGATATTACCCCCATTTGGTTTTATTAAACCAACTATCATATAGAAAGAAGTAGTTTTCCCTGCGCCATTAGGCCCAAGTAGCCCAACGATTTCCCCTTGGTTAACCTCCAAAGAAATACCTTTAACCACTTTCCTACCTCTGTAAGCCTTCATTATGTTTTCAGCACGTAATTTCACGCGTTTAAATTTTAGTAATTATTTATTAATAAGGTAATTATAAAATTGAAAACTTGTGTAACCACTTCGTTCTCACATTAAAATTTTTAAATAGATACTTTGCTAAAGCAATTTTTAAAATTTGTTAATGTTCGTTTCATCTGATGCCAAATCTAAACATATTCTGTTTTAACAAATTGGTCTTTGTGATATATTTAAGCGTTGGTTTCTTCTAATTCTTCCCAATACTCATATGCCTTTCTTAAGTGAGGAATAACGATAGTACCACCAATTAATGTTGCAATACTTAAAGTTTCCATAACTTCTTCTTTAGTAGCTCCAGTCTTTTGCGAACTTTCTAAATGATATTTCACACAATCATCACAACGTAATACCGCGGAGGCAACCAAACCTAAAAGCTCTTTGGTTTTTACATCTAGAGCTCCTAGCATAAAAGCATTTGTATCTAGGTTAAAGATGCGTTTAATTACTTTATTGTTCTCTGAGAGTAATTTATCGTTCATTTTTACTCTGTAGGCATTGAACTCTTCTACTTTATTTGGCATTTTTCAACTCTTTTTCTTTTTTAGCTTCTCTTTTTAAAACCAATTTGGATATATAAATACTTACTTGATATAAAATTAGCACAGGAATAGCTACTACAATTTGACTAGCAACATCCGGTGGAGTAATAACTGCTGATAGAATTAATACAATCACCAAGGCAATTTTGCGATACTTTTTTAATATTTCTGGTGTGACCAAACCAACCTTGGTTAAAAAGTAGATAATTATTGGCAGTTCAAACATAATTCCGCATGCTATTACAGCAGCTCTAACAGTACCGACATAGGAAGCCAAATCTATTTCATTGGTAACTTCTTGACTGACTTGATATGTGCCTAAAAAGTTTATGGAGAGCGGTGCTACCACATAGTATCCAAACAATACACCTATAAAAAACAATGAAGAGGCTACTAAAATGAAACCCCTTGAATGCTTTCTTTCGTTTTTGTGTAATCCGGGACTAATAAAACGCCACATTTCCCATAAGATGTATGGAAAACCTACAATTACTCCAGCCCAAATGGATGTCCATATGTGGGCTGAAAATTGCCCCGCCATCAATCGACTCTGTATTGTAAATGGCAACTCATCTCCACAAAATTCTGAGTTAATACCAAAGAAGGTAGCAACATTACAAAAGAACCTATAAGTAGGAAAGTCTAGATTTTTTGGTCCAAATAATAATGTATCAAAAATAAAGCTTCTCATCGTAAAAGCTACACAACCGATTATTACAACTGCCAAAGTTGAACGAATCAAGTGCCATCTCAACTCTTCTAAATGGTCTAAAAAAGACATTTCATCAGGACTCTTGGTAACCTTCGCCATTATAGAATACCTTCTTTTATGAGATTATGAATATGAACTACACCGGCATATTTTTGGTCTTTAAGCACTAAAAGCTGCGATATTCCTAAATCTTGCATAGTTTCTAGGGCTTTTACAGCTAAGATATCTGCATCAACAATTTTTGGGTTGGAGGTCATAATATCTTTTGCAGTAAGACCACCAATATTTTCATACTTATTAAGCATTCTTCGAATATCGCCATCAGTTACTACACCAACGACTTTACTGTTTTCAATAACAGCGGTTACACCTAGCATTTTTTCTGAAATTTCTACTATTACACTTTTAACATCAGCATTAATAGCAACTTCAGGTTTAAGATTGGTGCCAACAATATCATCAACCCTTAGGTATAATTTTTTCCCTAAAGAACCACCTGGGTGGTATTTTGCAAAATCAGAACTACTAAAACCTCTTAACTCTAAAAGAGATATTGCTAAAGCATCTCCCATAACTAATTGTGCCGTTGTGCTAGTAGTTGGTGCTAGATTATTTGGACATGCTTCTTTCTGTACAAATGTATTAAGTACGAAATCTGCTTGTTTGGCAAGTACAGATTCCATATTTCCGGTAATACCTATTAACTTATTATTCCCTCTTTTAATTAGCGGAATCAACATTTTTATTTCTTCAGTATTACCACTTTTAGAAATACAAATAACAACATCATCCTTAAGTACTGTTCCTAAATCTCCATGTATAGCATCAGCAGCATGCATAAAAATTGCAGGAGTTCCAGTGGAATTAAATGTTGCAGAAATTTTAGTCGCAATTATTGCACTTTTACCAACACCGGAAACAATTACTCTCCCCTTTGATTTTAAAATACATTTGGTTGCATCTTCAAATTGAGAGTCAAGTTGTGAAATCAAATTTTTGATTGCATCAGCTTCGTTTTCAATCGTTCTTTTAGCAATCGATAAAATTGACTTATTGTTTTTCAAGGTAATATTGGGCTTATCTAATTGTATTCCTCAAAGATTATCTTATCTTTAAGAATACAAAATTAACAAACTATATTTTATAAATCGTGATGTAGGATGCAATTATACATCCTTCGATTAGAAACCTTTAAAACACGCACACTTTTTAAATCTTAGTATTTATTAGGTCGATTTAACAAATATTGGAACCCTCGTAATGAGTCTTATAACGTCAGATTTACATTCTTCTTTAAAAAAATATTTTGGCTTTTCTAAATTTAAAGGACTGCAAGAACAAGTAATTAAAAATGTACTTGAGCAGAAAGATACCTTTGTGATAATGCCAACCGGTGGTGGAAAGTCATTATGCTATCAACTTCCTGCATTAATGCAAGAAGGAACAGCTATTGTTGTTTCTCCTTTAATAGCTTTAATGAAAAACCAAGTAGATGCCATACGTGGCGTATCTTCTGAACATGGCGTTGCTCATGTTCTAAATTCATCTTTAACTAAAACTGAAGTTAAACAGGTGATGGAAGATATGACTAGTGGGGTAACTAAATTACTTTATGTTGCTCCAGAATCATTAACTAAAGCAGAATATGTTGATTTTTTAAGAACAGTTACAATTTCGTTTGTTGCAGTTGATGAAGCACATTGTATTTCTGAATGGGGGCATGATTTTAGGCCTGAGTACAGAAATCTTAAAAGTATTATAGATAGACTAGGAGAAAATATTCCAATAATTGGACTTACGGCGACTGCTACCCCTAAGGTACAGGAGGACATTATTAAGAATTTAGGTATGACTGATGCTAAAGTTTTTAAAGCATCTTTTAATAGGCCAAATCTATTTTATGAAGTACGACCAAAAACTGTTAATGCTGATGCTGATATTATTCGTTTTGTAAAACAAAACCAAGGTAAATCCGGTATTATTTATTGTTTGAGTAGAAAACGCGTTGAAGAATTGGCACAGACGCTTCAAGTCAATGGAGTAAGTGCCGTACCGTATCATGCTGGTTTTGATGCTAAAACACGCTCAAAATACCAAGATATGTTCTTAATGGAAGACGTGGACGTAGTTGTAGCGACGATTGCATTTGGTATGGGTATAGATAAGCCAGATGTGCGGTTTGTTATCCATCACGATATTCCTAAAAGTATAGAAAGCTATTATCAAGAAACTGGTAGAGCGGGCCGTGATGGGGGAGAAGGACATTGTTTAGCTTTTTACTCTTATAAAGATGTGGAGAAGCTGGAGAAATTTATGTCTGGCAAGCCCGTTGCAGAGCAAGAAATTGGTAATGCCTTGTTGCAGGAGATTGTTGCTTATGCCGAAACTTCCATGTCTAGAAGAAAATTTATTCTTCATTATTTTGGAGAAGCGTTTGATGGTGAAAAAGGAGAAGGGGCAGATATGGATGATAATGCGCGAAATCCAAAGAAAAAGGAAGAAGCTCAAGAAGAAGTTGTTAAACTGCTTAATGTTGTAAGAGGTACAAAGGAAAAATTTAAAACTAAAGAGATTGTAAAAGCTTTAGTCGGAAAAACGAATGCTTTAATAACATCTCATAAAACCAATGAAAAAGATTTCTTTGGTTGTGGCTCAGATAATGATGAGAATTATTGGATGGCATTAACGCGACAAGTGTTGGTTGCTGGTCTTCTGAAAAAAGAAATTGAGCAATATGGAGTATTACATGTTACCACTTTGGGGGAAGACTTCTTGAAAGAGCCTTCGTCCTTTATGATGACTAAGGATCATGTTTACAGTGCAGAAAATGATGATGCTATTGTGACTGCTGCAAAATCTAGTGGAGCTGCTGCAGATGAAAAATTGCTAAAACTTTTAAAAGATTTAAGAAAAAAAGAAGCAAAGAAATTAGAAGTTCCACCTTTTGTAGTATTCCAAGACCCTTCATTAGACGATATGGCTTTAAAGTATCCAATATCCATGGAGGAATTGTTAAATACCCATGGAGTAGGAGAGGGGAAAGCCAAGAAGTATGGAAAACCTTTTTTACAACTTATAAGCGAATATGTTGAAGAGAATGATATAACAAGGCCAGATGACCTTGTTGTTAAAAGTACGGGAGCTAATTCTGGGTTAAAACTGTATATCATTCAAAATGTAGATAGAAAACTTCCACTTGATGATATTGCTGCTGCAAAAGGCCTGGAAATATCACAACTAATAAAGGAAATGGAGCAAATTGTATTCAGTGGAACAAAGTTGAATTTGGGCTATTGGGTGGATGAGGTCTTAGATGAAGATCAGCAAGAAGAAATACACGACTATTTCTTAGAGGCCGAATCTGATTCTATTGATGATGCTGTAGAAGAATTTGATGGCGACTATGAAGAGGAAGAACTACGTTTATATCGCTTGAAGTTTATTAGTGAGGTGGCGAATTAAGGAGCTAGATATTCAAAGGGATACATTTTAATATTTCTTAGTAGGGTAAATACTAAAATTACTACAAGAATAATTATGGGAGTTTTTCTATAATAAAGTAAACTCTTTTTTTCTGGTCTGAAAAACCTCATACCAAATTCAATTATAATTAAAATTAAAGCTGGTAGTAATAATAGATTATGCCCAATTGCATCCAAGATATTTAGATGGAGTAAATCGTGGATAGCCCTTTGACTTCCGCAACCTGAGCAATAAACTCCTAAATGTTGATAAATAGGACATTTTGGAAAAATGAGTTGACCACTTGGATTAAGCAAAAAATATAGGGGTACTGTTAAAAACAACAGTACCCCTATTAGAATTAGAAATCTCTTTTTACTAAAAATCTCCATTAGCCATAGCACCAAAAAATGCAAAACCAAAAATTAAGATATAAAGAATCCACACTAAAAGTGAGATTCCAGCACCTATTAAAACCCACATTTTTGCGTTTTTAGATGCTTTCAGCGCTTCTTCATAGTTTCCGCCCGCATAAGCTTCGTTTACCTTAGAAGCATAAATAATACTTGCAATTCCCGTCGCAAGGCAGCAAAAAACTGTGCTTAAAATTGCCCAAACCATATAATTATCTGGTTTGACAGGCATATTAGAGTTATTTTCCATTTAAAACTTATTTTTATTGGTATTGTTCCATTGCATCTTGAACTTTTTCCATGTAGCCATCCCAGCCTCCCATTTGATCTATAGACCATAATGTATAAGCGAAGTAAAGAATACCTACAACCATTCCAACTATAGCAAGTATTTTTATTGTTTTTAATGTGCTAAAATTGGAATATAAATCTGGATTTTCAGCGTATGCCTTTTCATCTTTTCTAAGCAGAAAAAAAGCGATACCTGAGAAAAGTAATGCAGGTAATCCTCCAATGCAACAGCATAAAAAAGAAAATATTACTAAGACTAACGCAATGGTAACATTAGGTAATTTTTTTGGTTCCATAATTAATGTATTAGTTTTAAAATAAAGTTGATTAAAATTAATGCCACACTTGAAATACTGAGTCCAATAATAAACTGACTCCCATATTTTAAGCTAAACAATCTGTTTATGATAATTATTCCAAACAATGGAATAAGCGTAAAAATAGCAGGATACATTTGAAAAGCAGCTACAAACTCACCCTCAAATAATAATAAAACCGAACGTTGGAGACCGCAACCGGGGCAATCTATACCAAACAACTGCTTATTTAAGCAAGGCAACATATAATCTTTTGCTGCTAAAAAGTATATAGCTAATTGACTAGACATTCAAGTTTTGGTTATTCTGGCTCAAAATACTATTATTTTTGAAATGGAATTGCTCTAATACTTAATTTTTTTTGATTCATCATGGTTACGTTTAAAATTGGAGATAAGGTTGAGGTTCTAGATGAAGCTATTAAAGGGCATGTGTTAAGCATTTCTAATAATACAGTCGCAATAGAAACTACTGATGGTTTTAAAATGGAATATGAACCCTCCCAGTTGGTTAAAATTCAGGGCGAGTTAAAAGTGACCAATTTTGAGGTTGCAAAAGTAAAGCAACAGAAAGATGCTCCAAAGAAAAAAAAGAATGTAATAGTTAAAGCAAAAGAACGCAACGCTCCAAAAATGGAGGTAGATCTTCATATTCATCAACTCACAAATTCTACTAGAGGAATGAGCAGTTTTGATATGCTCAATTTACAATTAGACACTGCGAAGCGCCAAATAGAGTTTGCTATACGCAAACGCATTCAGAAAGTTGTTTTTATCCATGGAGTTGGAGAGGGTGTACTTAAAGAAGAATTAGTATATCTTTTTAAGCGATATGAGAACATAAAATATTATGATGCTGAATATAAGAAATACGGATTAGGTGCTACTGAAATTTATATTTATCAGAATTCCTAATTGCTTGTTTCTATAGTGCCAAAATCGTTAATGGTTAAATCGATAATACTTTCTCCTGATGCATTCCTTAGAATAATATCCTGCAATTGAATAGTATGCGTAAAGGTAATATTGTCTTCACTTGTTGTGGTTATTAGTACAGTTCCCGATTCAGCTTCAATTTCTTCAGTGACCTTAGGCTCGGATGGTGGGAAATCGTCACAAAAATAACTAGTACTAACATTATTACTAAAAACCCTATAAATAAGTCTAGATTGGCTAGAAATAGTGCTCTCTATGGTAGTTGTACTTACTTCATTTTGTAAAAGACCAGTTTGCAAATCTAAAATTAACGCTTCATCGCCATCAATTTTAAACAAAACCTCAGTTGCGGTTGTAAGAGCATCACAATTCTGTATCGCGATACTATCAAAATCCAAAGTTTCAATCTGTAGATCTCCATCGCTACAAGAAAGAAATACAATGGAAAAAGCTAAAAAAATATTTTTTTTCATTAATCAAATTTAGGTGAATTCACTTTTAATATTATATGTTTACCCATCTTTTTAATTTAATTAACTATTTGAATTAGTTAATATAGTTAACTAAATTTGTAGACCACTAGAATCCTTGTATGGAAAAAGTATATTTAGACAATGCTGCAACTACGCAGATAAGAGAAGAGGTGATAACAAGAATGCAAGAAGCGCTCTGTATTTATGGAAATCCTTCATCGACACATAGTTTTGGTAGATCAGCAAAAACGGGTATTGAAAAAGCACGAAAAACTATTGCAAAATACCTTAACGCGCATCCTTCTGAGATTGTTTTCACTTCAGGTGGAACGGAAGCCGATAATATGATTTTAAGATGTGCCGTGCGGGATTTAGGGGTTAGAACCATCATAACCTCCAGAGTTGAACATCATGCGGTGTTGCATACAGCAGAGGAATTAGAGAAAGAATTTAACATTGCACTTTGGTTTGTTGATTTAGATGCCGATGGAAATCCAAAGCCAGCTCATCTAGCGGAATTACTTAAAAAAGACTATTCTAAGAAATTAGTGAGTTTAATGCATGTTAATAATGAGGTTGGTAATTTATTAGATTTAGATAGTGTTTCTAACCTTTGCAAAGAGCACAAAGCCCTATTCCATTCAGATACGGTACAATCTGTCGGTCATTTTGAATGGGACTTAAAGGAGAGTACTATTGATTTTTTAACTGCTGCTGCTCATAAATTTCATGGACCTAAGGGTATTGGCTTCGCTTTTGTTAGAAGAAATTCAGGATTAAAGCCACTTATTTTTGGTGGAGCTCAAGAGCGAGGTTTTAGAGCTGGAACGGAATCTTTTCACAATATTGTTGGTTTAGAAGAAGCCTTTGTTAGCGCTTATGATAATTTAGAAAAGGAGAGAGAATATGTGAGTGGACTAAAAGAATACTTTATAAATCAAATAAAAAAGGAAATACCAGATACTGTGTTTAATGGTCTTTCTGGTGATATGGATAAAAGCACCTATACATTAGTGAACATTTGTCTTCCTTTTAATAAGGATAAAGGGTTAATGTTACTTTTTCATTTAGACTTAAAAGGGATAGCCTGCTCTAAAGGCAGTGCTTGCCAATCTGGAAGCGCTAAAGGTTCTCATGTACTAACAGAAATTTTATCAGATAATAATTTAGCTAAGCCTTCATTGCGTTTTTCCTTTTCTAAATACAATACAAAGGAAGAACTGGATTATACTATCGGAGTTTTAAAAGAATTTGCTGCTAGTTAATTTTTACGTTTTTTACGCTTTTTCTCCTTATCGTAAGGAAATTTTTTGCTTGCTAACTTCATCATTCGGTCAATGAGTTCAGCTGTGTTTTTACCAGTCTTTTTAGTAATTTCTTTTTCATATTTCCACAATAACTTACCCGAAAAGCCATCACTAATTTTAACTCCAATTCGCCCATAATCTGCATCTCCACTGAAATAATCTAAAAATTTGAATTCCGTAGGAACACCTTTGGAAAGTAAAATATTTAAATCAAGATTACCGCTAATAATACCGTCAACATTCAAAATATCTGCTAATTGTTTTACCGTGTAAATATCAATATTTTCATAGGTAATATTGTTTTGGGCCAACAGGGCATTTGTGTTTTTAATATTCTGAAACTCAACATTAAATTTTTTTCTTTTTTTCCTTCTAGAAAAATAAGTCTCTAGAGCGTCTTGTACTGCATATCCTTCGCGCTCCGCTAATTTTGTTTGCTCTTCCTTAGAAAGTGATTGTTCTAATTCTAATTTTGCTATAAATGGAACTATTGCTAAGATTTCATGATTCGCACTCAACTCATCAAACCTGCTATTTTCATAAATGTTCTTTTGAGAAAAGCTTTGCAGGCTTATCAAGATTAATAAGAACAAGAGTATTTTTTTCATAATCATTTAAATTCGCAAATTGAACTTCAGATTCAAAATCCGTGAAGTCAAAAAGTTTGGTACTGCAAACTGACGTTGGGTGTCTGCGTCTCTTACCCAAGTATTAGTAATGGAATTTTGATTGTTAAACAAATTAAATATTTCAAACCCCATACTAAACTCCTTGAACCTATGTAACCAATGACTTTTTGGATGTGTATTCTCGGTATCTGCAAAAATATACGAAATTCCTAAATCCGCCCTTCTATAATCTCTTAATCTATTCTGAAATTGATAAGGGTCTGCGTTATTTGGAGAACCACCTGGAACACCAGTATTGTATACTATATTTAAATATAACTTTAGATTTGGTATGGTAGGCATATAATCTTGAAATAGTAAACCAAATTTAAAGCGTTGATCTGTGGGTCTAGAAATGTAACCTCTATTATTAATATTTTCTTCTGTGCGTAAATAGCCTAAGCTTAACCAAGACTCCGCACCAGGTACAAAAGCACCATTCAGTCGAAAATCAAAACCATAGGCAAATGCTTCAGCGTTATTATTTGCTGCATAACGTAATCTTACATCTTCGATGGTGTATGTATTTACGTTTGTCAAATTTTTATAATAGACTTCGCTTATAATTGTAAAAGGACGGTTGGAGAAATTAAAACTATACTCATTACCTAGAACATAATGTTGTGATTTTTGTGCCTCTACATTTGCATTTACCTGTCCGTTTACTGCTCTTAACTCCCTGTAGAACGGTGGTTGTTGATAGCTGCCAATAGCTAACCTAAATAGCATGTCTTTTTGCCAATCTGGTTTAATAGCAAACTGAGCACGAGGGCTAAAAATAAATTGATTGTTACTTGAAGATTCCTCCGGATTTATGGTATAATGTTGCGCTCTAAGACCTAAATTGTAATAGATTTTATTGTTACCCCAGGTTTTTTGGTCGCTATATTGTAGAAAGCCAGAGATTCTATTGGTTTTTACAAAATTCGTTGCTCGGGCACTTTCAAATGATACAATATCCTCTTCAAACGGCTCGCTTGGTTGATTGTTAATGAAACGAGGTTCGGACGGACGAATAAAAAAACCAGCAGAATCTATAAATTCAGATTCTCGCAATTGATCTCTAAAATCTTCATGTGTAAATTTTACACCCCATTCTAAAGAAGATTTTTCTTTTTTAAAGTTTCCCCCATGAGCAATATTTAAAATAAGCGCATCTAGTATATTTCTTGCCCTATTCTGCTGAGCACCAATTCCTCTAGAGTTTGTAGCTTCTCCTAAATTTTCTCCGCCTAAGTTAGTGTCAACATCTCCTAATTCATACCGTGCTATTATATCCGAAAACTCTTCTTCCACCGTGTGATATACCGAAGCTGTAAAATCGAGTTTAGTTTTTTCATTTAAAACAAAATCAGCTTTTAAAGCACCAAATTCTGTTTGATAACGATTACTTTCTTGGCCTTCATAAAACACTAATAATGCCCTTGGTTCAGCTATAGTACCAAAATTTGTTTGCCTGTTTAAAGGTTTATTCTTGTAATTATTAATTGCAAAATTGCCCAAGAAGTTTAACCTAAACCTATCAGAAAAGCGATACGTAAGATAACTTTGCGCATCTATAAAAGTTGGATTTACGTTAGTTCGTGTTTGTTGGCTATTTATAAAAATGCTATTGTCCCTATAGCGGAATCCGGTTAGACTAGTAAAATTATTGTCCTTGGATACAGTCTCTAAAGTGGTATTGGCTCCCAAAAGACTTCCCGCGACCTGTAGCGAAAAAGATGTTGGTGTTTTATAATTTATATCTAAAACAGAAGAAAGCTTATCTCCATATTTAGCTTGAAATCCGCCAGCAGAAAACTTAAGGTTTTCAACTAAATTGCTATTTACAAAGCTTAGGCCTTCCTGCTGTGCTGAACGTATTAAGAAAGGACGATACACCTCAATACCATTTACATAAACTAGGTTTTCATCAAAATTACCTCCCCTAACGTTATATTGTGTGCTCAGTTCATTATTAAAACTAACTCCTGGTAGTAATTTTAAAATATTTTCTACCCCTGCATTCGCACCGGGAATTTTTCTAACCAGTTCTGGAGGAATAGTTACGATACCTTCAACATTTTTTGTTCCACTGGGAGATACTATAATTTCAGCTATTTGTATAGCACCTGTACTCATTACAGGATTAAACTCAAAGGTTTCATTTGTAGTTAATATTATTTTTTGAAGAATAATGTTTTTATGCCCTATGTGTGAGAAGGTGATGGTATTTTCTACATCAGCAATTATTTGTAAAATATAAGTGCCATTTGCGTTTGTAGTAGTACCCGCATTTTTACAAGTAATGTTCACATCCGAAATAGGATTGTTGTTTTCATCAAGTACAATACCCGAAATAGTCGCCGTTTGCGAAATTGCAACGGAGGATATAATTAGAAATGCAAAAAGCAGAGATTTTGCTAGGCTCAAAACATTATTTTCTGAAAAAGGTATGTTCAAAGGTAGTTGAATTGCCAACATTATCGGTTACAACAACTTTTAAATCACATTGAGTTTTTCCAGCAATTTTATCATCAAAATTATAAGTGATTGTTTTTGTTTTTGGCTCATACTCCATTAAAATCCATTCGCCATTTAAAGTAGCATTATATGTTTTTATTCCACTTAAATCATCTGAAATACTAAGACTTAAATAATGGTAGTTGCTAAGCCACTGCTTTTCTTTAAAATTCCTAGGCTTTACTGTAGGTGCAATAGTATCCTTGGCTAATGTAAATGTGCCAAATGTTCTACTTCTTGCGGAGAAGGTATTGTTCCTTTTGTAAGTTTTGTAATGCCGAGGTTCCTTCTTTTTATCTAACCTAGCTATAAACAACTGTTTTTGCTCTTGTTTGGAATATTTTGAAACATCAAAAGTAATGGTGAAGTTCCGATGAGCAGCCACGGTTTCATCATGTATTGTGACCGTATCCTGACCTTTTTTTAAATCAATATTAAAATCTTTGTAAAATGTACTTTCAGGAAAGTAGACTTTTGCTGCTCCTAAATCAAAACTATTAGGTTTATTAGCTTTTATAAAATTTGCAGTCCCCTTTTGCTCATCGGTAATTATAAGAGGCTCTTTTTTTCCTTCAACAGGAATTATAACTTTAATATCATTTCCTTTAATGTCTGAAATTAATAGTTCCACGGAATAGCTAAGCCCTTCTACTACAGGAATTTTACCATCTAAGTATAAAGATTTATAAATGCTTAATTTATTGGATTCATCTTTAAAACATTTTTGAATACGTTGTCTAAACTTTCCAAAATGCTCATAATCGATGAGTGTATTTATATACCTGGTTTCTCCGTAAGAAAAAGTTTCAAAATTATATTCCGAATATAATTTCCCATTTACAGTTTGTTTGACTGAATAAACACCATTTTTGTTTGCGGCAAGGTCTTGGCGGTCAAAACCATTAAAACCAAACCCAATAGTACCACTGGCGGTAACTTTATCTGCTAAAAAAGAGCCGTCTTTTTGTTGAGCGAAATTTAGTTGAACTTTTTTAGTGCTCTTATTAACCTGAGCATCTTCGGATAATGGATATCCAAAAAGCCCAACTAGTGTAGGATTGGTAGCGTCTCTTACTTCATAACCATAAAGTAATGGGTTTGTTGGTTTTTCCGTTACACTACTTCTAATTTCAAAATGTAAATGTGGACCACTTGAACCTCCTGTATTTCCAGAGTAGGCAATAACATCTCCTTTTTTTACCTCTAACTCCCCATAATCTGGAAAAACTTCAACTTCATATGATTTTTTACGGTATTGTTCTTTTTTGATGTAGGCTTCTATTTCCGGACTAAACTTTTTAAGATGTGCGTATACCGAAGTAAATCCATTAGGATGAGCAACATATAAGGCTTTGCCATAACCCCATAAAGAGACTTTAATACGAGGAATTGTCCCATCTTGTATTGCATATATGGGTAAACCTTGCCTTTTTTGTGTTTTAATATCTATACCACCATGAAAGTGGTTGGATCGTAGTTCACCAAAAGTGCCCGATAAAATTAAGGGGATATCTACAGGGGAACGAAAAGTATCTTTTGGGTATTTTTCTTGACAAAACAAAAAGGATATACAAAAAAATAATACACTAAAAAGGCGTGTGCGCATAGTAAAATGACAATTTTAAATACGAATGTAACTATTAACTAGCAGATGTAAAAAACGTAAATTCAAATGCTTAAAATATTTAAAAGCCCCATGCGTATTAAATGCTAAAACTATTGTTTGGTTGCTTTACGTTGGTTAACTTTGTAAGATACGCATCGGTATTTGTTTATGGGCGAATTGGTTGAAATTGTTGATTCCTTAGAAAATAAAGTGAGCAAGCTCTTACATAAATTAGAAGTACTCCAACAGGCGAACTTCAAGTTAGAAAAAGAACTTACCACAATTAAGGAGCATCAACAGTCCGCCCAAAGCTCCATAGTAGATTGGGAAGAAAAATACAATTCCTTAAAACTAGCAAACTCGATGCTGGGTAGTAATACAGATAAAACAGAAGCTAAGCTCAAAATAAATACGCTAATTAGAGAATTGGACCTTTGCATAGCCCATCTTGCTGAATAGCGTTATACTAAAATATGGAGGAAAAGCTCAAAATTAAGCTTTCGATTGCAGATAGGGTATATCCTTTAACGATAGACCCAAAGCAAGAAGAAGGTTTACGAAAAGCGGCCAAAAATATAGATCAATTGGCCAAGAAATTTGAGCAAAACTATGCAGTACGTGACAAACAAGATGTTTTAGCCATGTGCGCATTACAGTTTGCCTCTAAAATAGAGCAAAGTGGAATAAATGAATCTGAAAATAACAAAGCAGCTACGGAGCGTTTGCAGGCTCTGGATAAGTTGATTTATGATAAGTTAGGCTCAGAATAAGTTCTTTAAAAATACATATTGTTACTGCCCACATTGGTAATTATTTTTTGACAAACTCAACGTTATTAAGTTTAAAAAGGGTGAGTTTAAGTTGTAAAAGCGGGCCCTACTTGTATAGGGATTATTGAGCAGCTTGTTAGCCCTAAACCTGTTATTCAGGAGTTTGTACAAAACTTCGGCCAATGTGGGCTTTTTTTATAACCAAACTATTCAAATGGATAATACAACAATTATAATAATAGCAGCAATTGCCGGCATACTTGTCGGATTTATTATTGCTAAAGTGCTAGAAAAGGGAAAAGCCGGAAAAACAATATCTAGTGCTAAAAGAGAAGCTTCTAGTATTTTAAAAGAGGCACAAAAAGAAGGGGAGAGCATAAAGAAGGATAAGATTTTTCAAGCCAAAGAGAAATTTTTAGAGCTAAAAGCTGAGCATGAAAAAGTAATTATTAATAAGGATAAAAAGATTGCTGAAGCTGAAAAGCGTACTCGCGATAAAGAATCTCAAATTAGTAATGAGCTTGCAAAAGGAAAACGATTAAATGAACAGTTAGAAACTAAAATAAAAGATACCGAGCATAAGCAAGATATTTTTAATAAAAAGCAAGCTGAAGTTGAAAAACTACACAAAAGTCAAGTACAGCAATTAGAAGTAATTTCAGGCCTTTCTGCTGAAGAGGCTAAAAGCCAATTATTAGAGTCGCTTAAGGCAACTGCGAAAACAGATGCAATGGTATATTTGCAGACTACTTTGGAAGAAGCGAAGCTAACTGCGCAACAAGAAGCTAGAAAAATAGTAATCAATACCATTCAACGCATCGGAACAGAAGAAGCAGTTGAAAATTGTGTTTCTGTGTTTAATTTAGAATCTGATGATGTTAAAGGTCGTATAATAGGTAGAGAGGGTAGAAATATCCGAGCTATAGAAGCTGCTACTGGAGTAGAGATTATTGTTGACGATACTCCTGAAGCGATTATACTTTCATGTTTTGATTCTGTTCGTAGAGAGATTGCTAGACTGTCTTTACATCGTTTGGTTACAGATGGACGTATTCACCCAGCTCGTATAGAAGAAATCGTTAAAAAGACGGAAAAGCAAATCAACGAAGAGATTGTTGAGATTGGCAAGCGTACGGTGATAGATTTAGGAATTCATGGGCTTCATCCAGAGTTGATTAAGGCAGTTGGTAGAATGAAGTATCGTTCTTCCTATGGTCAAAACTTATTACAACACTCACGTGAAGTTGCTAAACTTTGTGGTGTAATGGCCGCAGAACTTGGCTTAAACCCAAAAATTGCAAAACGTGCAGGTTTACTTCATGATATTGGGAAAGTACCAAATACCGAGGTGGAAGTAGAAACACCACATGCTATTTTAGGAATGCAATGGGCTGAAAAATTTGGAGAAAAGAAAGAAGTTTGCAATGCCATTGGAGCTCACCATGATGAGATAGAGATGACAACCTTAATCTCTCCAATCGTGCAAGTATGTGATGCTATTAGCGGTGCAAGACCAGGTGCAAGACGCCAAGTGCTTGACTCCTATATACAGCGATTAAAAGATTTAGAAGATGTTGCTTTTGGATTCTCCGGAGTACAAAAGGCTTATGCAATACAGGCTGGTAGGGAGTTGCGTGTGATTGTTGAAAGCGAAAAAGTAAATGATGATAAAGCCGCAGAATTGTCTTTTGAAATTTCTCAAAAAATACAAACTGATATGACTTATCCAGGTCAGGTAAAGGTCACTGTAATTAGAGAAACTCGTTCTGTGAACGTTGCTAAGTAATTACAATGAAATTAAAAAGGCTGTTCTCAATGAACAGCCTTTTTAATTTTTAAATAGATGTAAATGTTATTCTTCTTCACTACTTTTTTCCTCATCAGCTTCAGTCTCTTTATTCAGCTTGTTTTCCATAATATTAAGGTTCTTCAGCTTATTTTTCCAAGTTTCTAAGGCTTCTTTATGGCGATTAATGTCTTTTATAACATTTTGCACTACAGGACTATCTTCCGAAGCATTAGAGAAGAACTGAAGGTTAGTTTCCAGCTGTCGTAACTCATTCTTACTCTCATCTATTTTTCTGCGAATAAATACGCGTTCATTACTAATTGCCCTATCGTTATCCGAATTAGCAAGCTGTTTTATCTTATCGCCATACTTTAGCAATTCTGCTTCTTGACGGGAGATATCTAGCTTTTTAAAAAGCGCATCTATAATTTTATTGAACTTCCCATTAATATGTTTTTTATTATAAGGTATTCTTCCATAAGACTTCCACTCTGCAATAAACTCTTTAATTTTTGGAAGGTCTTTTATCTTATCACCACTTAATTGAAAACCTTTTAAGCGTTCTAAACAAGCACTTTTTTGTTCAAAATTCGCGTATTCTTCTTTTTGCGAAGCATTACGCTCTTTATGCAACTTATCAAAATAGTGATTACAAGCATCCTTAAATTGATTCCAGATTTTATCGGAATACTTTCTTGGAACATGACCAATTTTTTTCCACTCACTTTGAATACGTTTCATTTCCGGAGTGGCCATTGCTTGATCTTCACTATCCTTTAAAGCTATTGCTAAAGCTAATAACGCGCGTTTCTTTTCAAGATTATCGTGTTGTTCCTTTTTTAAATTTTTGTAAAAATTATTCTTATTGCGATTAAACGCTCTTACAGCATCTTTAAATTTTGACCAAGTCTGTTCATTAACTTTTTGTGGTACCTTACCGGCTTTAAAAAAGCTATCACGCAAAGTTTCAATCTCTTTTATCTGTTGCTGTAGACCACGATGATTATTGGCTACTTTTTCTGATATAGCAAGTATTGCAGTTATAATTTCATTCTTCTTTTCTAGATTTTCCTCATAGGAAGCCTCAAGTGTAGCATAATACTCTTGTCTTCTAGCATGCATTACTTTAGTTGCATTACTAAACCTTTCCCAAATCTCTTCACGCTGTTCTTTAGAAACAGGTCCTATATCTTCTTTCCAAACCTTATGCAGCGTCTGTAACTCTCTAAATGCTTTGTTTAAATCTGGTTCTTCAGCTAATGCTTCGGCTTTTTCAACCAGCTTTAGTTTCTCTTCTAAATTATGTTTAAAATCTAAGTCCCTTAGCTCTCTATTTAGGTGTAGAAAGTCATAAAAAATTTCAATGTGATGATGGTAAGTCCGCCATACATCGTTATAGTTATTCCTTGGTATTGGTCCAGAATTACGCCACCTTTCTTGTATATCTTTAAAGCTTTTGTAAGTAGTGTTTATATCTTCCTCAACATTAACCAAACTTTTGAGTTCATCAATAATGGCTAAACGTTTCTCAAGGTTTGATTTTAGATTCTGCTCTAAGTTTTTATAGTATTGATTTCGCTTTTCACGATACTCTCCATACACTTCACTAAACTGTCTTTTAGTAACAGAATTGTATCTAAAATCTATTTCGTTACCACCACCAGCAACAAACTCTTCTTTTTTATGCTCTAAAAATTCTTGAAACTTTAAATCAAATTCAGTCTTAATGCCATTAACGTGCTTGTTGATGGCCTGCACTTTTTCATTCTTTATAAGTCGTTGTAATTCGCCAACTAAGTTCTCCATACTCATGGCATGGTAGTCTGGCATTGGGATATGATGTCGCTTCTCATTTTCCTTATCCTCAGCATCTTCAGCGTTCTCCTGATCAATTTCTTCTTGGACATCTTCATCAGCTTCCGCCACTTTTTTTATTTCAGTAGTTGCTTCATTAGTTTCTGTACTAGCCTCAACTTCTTCTGTTGGCACAGGATTTTCAGCAGTATTTTTTTCTGCTTTTTCTTCCTGCACTTCAGGTGCTGTTTTTTCTGAAATAATGTCCTCCCCTCCAGAAGTTTCTGGCGGTTTCTTTTCGTTCTCGTCCATCACGATGTTGTTTATTTAGTTTTTAGATTGATGGCATTAATTGGTAAGTTACTAACTATACCCTGCAATGGCAAAAATACGCATTACTTCTTTATAGGATTTATACCAATTTATTTATGAAATTGGTATTAAGATTGTATCTTTTGAATAGAATATTAAGAGCCCCAGATTTTCCAAGATTTTTCAGCCTGAAACTCTAACATTGCTAACCCATTTTCAATAATCGTTTTTTGAGTTTCTCCCTCTTTTAAAAAAGCCGTTTTGGATGGATTATAAATCAAATCAAAAAGAAGATGATCTTTTGTAAGATATTGATATGGGATATCAGGTTTTTCATGAATATTTGGATGTGTCCCAACAGGACTGCAATTCACTATAATCTGATGCTCTTTGATGAGTTTTTTATCAAGATCTTTATATGATAATTGCTTTACTTCTGGATTTCTAGATACAAACTGGAAAGGAATATCTAGGACTTCAAAAACATATGCAATAGCTTTTGAAGCGCCTCCAGTACCTAAAATAAGTGCCTTTTTATGTTTCTTTTTTAAGTGAGCTGATAATGACTTTTTAAAACCATAAGCGTCTGTATTATAACCTATTAGTTTATCCTTTTTAAAACGAATGGTATTTACCGCCCCTATTTTCTTAGCAGTTTCATCTAATTCATCTAAATAGGGAATTACCAATTCTTTATATGGTATGGTAACATTCAACCCAGATAAGTTATTCTCTTGAGTCAGTGCTTTAAACTCCGAGATATTGGCTAAATCAAAATTTTCATAATTATGATCTGATAAGCCTAATTTGGTGAATTTTTCAGAAAAATACCCTCGAGAAAAAGAATAAGAAATATCTCTACCTACCAGTCCGAACCTTTTTTCTTTCTTTTCTATTTTTTCCATACCAATCTAAACTCAATAAAACAAAGATTCCGAAGATAACAAAGAATAATGCACCCCACGTTTCCATATTAGCGATATCTGGTAGATAACGCTGGTAATTAAGTATAATCTTATCTCCGTTAGAATCATACATAATGTTACCTATGGTATCCATCTTAAAAATGCTTCTTTTCCATGGCCAAATTACCCCTAACGAACCTGTAATAAAACCAATTATGACAGCGGTTGTAATTTCTTTATAACGTTTTAATACATAGCCCAATACATGCGATAACGTTACTAATCCTGTTGCAGAGCCTAATGTAAAAACGCTTAAGATAGTTAAGGTTTCCATTCGCTCTTTATGTTTTAGAAAACTAAAATCTCCTCTAAAAATTTCAGCAAAAGTCACATATAAGGCATTTACCGAATCTACTAGGAGTAACACATAATTTCCTAAAAGAATTAAAATAAATGATCCCGAGAGTCCTGGTAAAGTCATACCAGAGACGCTAATTATTCCACAGAAAAATATAAAAATGAGATTATCATTTTCTTTTGCAGGACTTAAAAAACTAATAGATATTCCTACAATAAGCCCTATAATACCAGCGGTTATGGTTTTACGATTCCAATGCTCATAATCTTTTGAAATATAGTAAATAGACCCCAATACCATTCCAAAAAACGCTGCCCATACAAAGAGTTCTTTTTTCTCTAAAAAATAATCTAGAAGTTGAGAAATACTAAAATAACTGATAAGCATACCCAAAATCAACAAGACAAGAAAAGAACTATTTGTATATTTATAAAAGCTTTTAAACCTACCATTAATAAGCAGTTTAAATGCTTTTCCGTTGATTTTTTGCAACGAGTAAATAAATTCTTCATAGAAGCCCCCAACAAAGGCTACAATGCCACCAGATACACCTGGAACCTTATTAGCAGCTCCCATAAAGAGGCCCTTAATAACCAGAAAAATATTATCTAGTAGTGTTCTTTGTTGCTGCATGTTTTAGCTTACCGCTCTATTTTTTAGAGGCCATCCTTTCAAGGATAAAAATAAGTGAAAAACCGGTGATTGCTAAACCAATTGCAAGTATTAATTGTGGGTCGCCCTCAAAAGTATTTGGTAAAACGTTTTTTTCAGCAATAACAATTGTTTTGTCGCCAAAAATTTTAGTGTCCAATACTTTTTTCCAGGGCCATATTTTATTTAAGGAACCTAAAATAAAACCTGTTAATAAGGCCAAGGTAGTATTTCGATAATTTTTAAACATCCATTTTAATAACTTGGCAAAGCTTAATAGCCCAAAAATTGCGCCAAGAGCAACGGTTGCTACCATTTTAATATCTCGTTCATGGACAGCATCTAAAATTGTTTTATAAGACCCTAATAATACTAAAATAAATGCCCCAGATATTCCTGGTAAAATCATAGCACAAACAGCCAAAGCACCAGAAAGAAAAAGGAAAGGAAGACTGGCTACATTTTCATTAGGGGGAAGTGTGGTAATAAAATAAGCAGTTCCAGCTCCAATAAGTAATGCTACTACAGCAACTAAATTCCATTTCTTGATTTCTTTTCCAACTAAGAAAATACTGGCTAGCACTAACCCAAAGAAAAATGACCAAAGTAAAATAGGCTTGTTTTCCAGCAACCAGCTTAAAAATTTTGCAAGTGAGAATAGACTTATAAAAATCCCTAAAAATAAGGCCACTAAAAAGTTACCATTAAGTTTTTTCCAAAAAGGTTTAAAACCTTCTTTTTTAAGTGTAGCAAAAAGCCCAAAGCTAATATTGTTGATAGAATTGATTAATTCCTCGTAAATACCGGATATAAAAGCAATTGTTCCTCCAGAAACTCCAGGTACTACATCTGCGGCACCCATTGCCATACCTTTTAAGGTGATTACAATGTAATCTACCAATTTGCGTGTGCTCATTTCTTATTTTTTAAGTGGAAGCTTTTTTGTGGATTTTAAAGGCGTCTTTTATCCAAGCTAATTTGGCGTATTCCGGAAATTGCTCTTCGAATAGGTTGATTTTTGATGTGTCTAATTGCAAGGCGGCTACAAAGTATTCTTTTGCTTTTTCTTCATCGGCTAATTTTAAATGTACTCCAGCTAATCTAAATTTAAGTGCTGCACTTTCAGGGTAAAATTCAATGCCTTGCAATAACACTTGCGCTGCGGAGTTAAAATCAGTCATTTTTTGAAGCACTTTAGCCCAATCTAACCAGGTATGTAACTCGTAATTGCCTAAGTCTACACTCTGTTTAAATGCAAAATCTGCTTCATCATAATTTTCTAAAGCAGTATATATTTGACCACTTCTTTGCCAGTATAATGGATTTTCGCCGTCAATATTAATGGCTTTGTTTATATATTTTAGTGCTTTTGGGTATTCTTCTTTTCTAAAGTAGAATTCGGTAATCGCTATCCAACCTTTATCTAGGAGTGGATCTTCGTGCACAGTGTTGTAATAATAGTATTTCGCTAAATCATCATTACCAAGTTTTTCATGACATTTCCCGATACGTAAATAGGCATGTGAAGTTGGGTCATCAATATTTACAGTTGTTTCGTAGCTCTCAATAGCTTCATTATACTTCCCTAATTTCTCTAAAACTCTTCCTTTTTCGAAATAAGCCCCTAAAAAAGAATCATCGGAAATAATTGCAAAATCGAAAGCAGTTAGGGCTTCTTTGTCCATTCCTTTTGAAACATACATTTTGCCTAGTTGATGCCAAGCAACTTCAGAATAAGGATTTCGTTCCAAGTAATTGTTTAGATATTTTATACCTCCATCATAATCTTCTAAAAACTCAAAACAGTATACTACATTATAAAGAGACGAATAGTCAGCATCATCAACTTCAACACACTTCATAAAATTCTTCTTTGCACTTTCAAAGTCATCCATGAAAAGATATTCCATGCCTAGAAGCGAATAGATATCAAAACTATTATCCGCTATATGCAATGCTTCCAAGAGCATATTTACTGCACCTTGGTGATCATCTTGTTTTGAAAGGATATTTGCACGTTGGATAAAGATTTCTTCATTATGGGCATCTATAATTTGCAATTCGTCCAATATCTTCTCTGCAGCTTTAAACTGATCTTCAAACACTAAAACCTCTACACGCAATAGTTTTAATTCCATTGCATTAGGGTGTTGTTGCAGTCCAATTTGGATAGCTTTTTTACCCAAAGAAACTTTACCAGCATTTAAATAGTGATGAATGATACCTTCAAAATCTTCTGCATCAAAGAAATAGACATCGTCTGTTTTGAGCATTGACTCAAACTTATGTACGGTACTATCAGGTTTTTCGTTAGGTTCTAACGCCATAGAAACGTTTTGTAATTAACTATGGACTTAAAATTAGCCTTTTAATGACTAGTCCTTAGTCCAAGATTTGGGTTTGTTATCAACAAATTAGTTAACAGTGTCTGATTTATATTCATTTAATAAGCCAACTATTTGTTTACATCCTTTAGTAATTTCTTCATCAGAAATTGTTAGAGGCGGAGATATTCTTACTGCCTTAGGTTCGAATAATAACCAGAACAAAATAAGCCTTTTCTTAGCTGCTGACAATACCAAATAGTTAACAATTTCAGGTGTTTTAAACAACAAAGCTAACATTAATCCTTTGCCTCTTATTTCTTTAATCAAAGGGTGTACCAAAAGGGCTCGAAAGCGTTGTTCTTTTTTTAATACAGATGTAATTAACTGACTTTCAGTTAATTCTTTTAAGGTAGCTAAACTAGCTGCTGCAATGACAGGGTTGCCGCCAAAAGTGGTAATATGACCTAATTTTGGATTCTCTTGTAATGTGTTCATCATTTTATGTGATGCTACAAAAGCTCCAACGGGTAGTCCGGAGGCCATACCTTTTCCGATTACCAAAATATCGGGTACTATACCAAAATGTTCAAAAGCAAAAAGTTTGCCGGTACGTCCAAACCCAGGTTGTATTTCGTCTAAAATGAGTAAAGCCCCCATTTCATTACATCGTTTTCTAACTTTTTTTAGATAATCGTCTTTTGGAAGTATAAAACCAGCCCCACCTTGTATAGTTTCTAAGATTACTGCTGCCGTTTTTTTTGTGATGCGATTTAAATCTAACTCGGAGTTAAAATTAATAAAAGTAACATCAGGTATCAAAGGTCTAAATGCTCTTTTTCTTTCTTCATACCCGGTTACACTTAAGCTACCCATGGTATTGCCATGATACGCATTGTTTGCAGCTATTAATTCTGTACGTCCAGTATATCTTCTGGCTAATTTTAAGGCTCCTTCAATAGCTTCTGTGCCAGAATTAACTAAATAAGTAGTCTCTAAATTTTCAGGCAAATGTGAAGCCAAGAGTTTAGCATATACAACAGCAGGTTTTTGGACATATTCACCATAGACCATAACATGCATGTATTTCTCTGTCTGTTGTCGTACAGCCTCAACTATTTTTGGATTACAATGCCCTAAACTACAAGCCGATACGCCTGCTACAAAATCTAAATGTGCATTTCCTTCAGTATCATAAATATAACTTCCTTTGGCATGAGAAATTTCTAAAGCAAGTGGATGCGGAGTTGTTTGCGCTTGATATTTGAAGAAATCTTTCTTCATATGCTAACTACCAACTTTTTTTAAAACTGGGCGTTTGGGTTTAATTGCTTTTGAATTTACTTTTGAAATTTTAGGAGCAGAGTTTCCATCTCCGCTTCGTTCTTGTTCTTCAGTATCAATATCAACAGGGTTGTCTATACCTCTAATTTTAACCAGTTCTATAGTATTATCGTCTTCGTCAAAAATATCCTCTTTGCTCAATATTCTTTCCTCACCACGCCAAACAAAGCCTTTTAATTTTCTGCTATCTACAGGAAGGTCTTTTTCTGGGAAAATATCTCCATCCGGATTCACATAAAAAATGAGTTCATCTATATCGTTATTTGCCATGTGCATTCTAATCTTACTACAGATAGTTTTATCTATACCAATAAGCTCTTGATCATCATTATACATGTAATAGATGACCTCGGTATTTTTAACTAAATCAATAATTTTTAACTCATTCTCAATAAATTTTCCAAACAAATCTTTTCCTTTTGCTTGGTTGTAACCAGTTTTACTAACAGTATCCAATGCTATAATGAAGGCATTATTAATTACTTTAAGCGAATCTAATTTTTCGGTCTCTAAGTCAGAAATTAAATGGATACTATCACCGGTCATTTGGTTATCTACATTCCATAAAATAGGGTCTGTTATCAATTGGGTAATACCAGTTTTTTGTTCGGAATGGATAGAATCGCATTTACCACTTAAATCGGTTTTGTAAAATTTAGCGTTGCGGAATGCTCTTAAAATACGCTCTTCAGGTTTTCCTGTAACCATTAAGGTATCTCCATGTATGTAAATGGAATCTTGCTCTACAAGATTTATAGCTACCGCTCTTTTTGTAGCAAAAACAGAATCTTTTTCTTTAAAAACTTCTGCATAATGCGCTCGGATTATTCCTTTGTTTATGGTATCGGTAACCACAATATTATTGGTTGCAGATGCAAAAGAAGTCACTTTGTCAAAATAAACACTATCGCCTTCGATGATGCGATTACTATAGTTGATTTTGGTGTTTTTTACACCATACCCCTGTTCAATTTTGGTATCGTAAAACCCACGCTCGCAATAAATAGTATATTCCTCACCAACAATGGTGGAAGGGCCATACATATAAGCATTTTTGGATACCCTATAATAATCTAGTTGTTCCGAATCAATAATATACTCTGGATTGTCTACATGAACATTTTTTCTAAATTGAACTTTCTTTAATTCTGTGAAATAAGTACCAATAAGACTTGTAAGCACATTAACAGAATCAACCACTTTGCCACCAGAGCGATAATACGACTCTTGTTTTTCACGATTAAAATAAAGTGTGTCTGTAGTCAACGTCATTTGACCATCAGCAAGGTCAACATTTTCCCAAGCTTTGGCTAGTTTAGTATCACCGTTATAGTCCATTTTCCCACTGTTCATCTCAATGGAATCTCCTTGTTGCATTCTTACATTTCCTATAGCTTTTAAGCGATTTTCTTTAGAATAAAATATAGCTACATCACACCATAAATCTGCTCCTTGGTGTTCAAATTGAACTTGACGTTCATCATCTTTACTAAAGATAGAAGCTCCAGGAAATCTATCTTCATCCTTAGTGAAGTTTGCACCATAAACTATATTTATTTCTCTTCCTCCTTTAGTTTTTATGGTATCGTTGCTCTCTTGTTCTTGAGCCAAGGAAATCACAAAAGAAAAAAGCGCTACTAAAAAGAATATTTTCTTCAAATCCATAAGAATTTAGCCAAAAGTAGGATTTTTGGAGAAAGTAGGTGCTTAGATTTAGAAAGGTTTAGGAAACCTACCTATGAATTGTCTGTGTTCTATCTGGTCCTACAGAAACAATCTTAATTGGAATGTTTAACTCTTTCTCTAAAAATTCAATATATGTATTTAACTCTTTAGGGAATTCAGAGACTTTTCTCATCTTGGTTAAATCCTCTTTCCAACCTTTAAAATCCGTATAAATTGGGGTTACATTCTCCTGTTCTATATTAAAGGGTAGGTGCGTAATTGTCTTTCCTTTGTATTTGTATGCTGTACAAACTTTTAAGGTTTTAAATCCTGAAAGCACGTCACCTTTCATCATGCTTAATTGTGTAACACCATTTACTTGGCATGCATATTTTAGAGCAACTAAATCTAACCAACCACAACGTCTAGGACGTCCTGTTACTGCACCAAACTCATGACCAACCTTTGCCATTTCCGCGCCGGTATCGTCAAATAATTCTGTAGGGAATGGTCCAGAACCAACTCGTGTGGTGTAGGCTTTAAAAATTCCAAATACCTCGCCAATTTTATTTGGTGCTATGCCTAAACCAGTGCAGGCTCCAGAAGCCGTGGTATTTGATGATGTAACAAATGGGTATGTCCCAAAATCTATATCTAGTAAAGATCCCTGAGCGCCTTCTGCTAAAATGGTTTTAGTGCTTGTCAAAGCTTGGTTTAAATATTCTTCACTATCTATAAATTGCAATTCTTTTAATCGCTCAACTGCGGAAAAGAATTCATCCTCCATTTCCTGTAAATTGTATTGGATGTCTACATTGTAAAATCCAATCATAGCTTCATGCTTATTGGCTAGAGCTCTATATTTTTCTTTCCAATTGGATAATTCCAAATCACCAATACGAATACCGTTACGACCCGTTTTATCCATGTATGTTGGACCAATACCTTTTAAAGTAGAACCAATTTTCGCTTTACCTTTTGATGTTTCTGAGGCAGCATCTAACAAACGATGCGTAGGCAGAATAACATGTGCTTTTCTAGATATTATTAGTTTAGATTTATAATCCAGGTTAAATTGATCTAAACCATCTAATTCTTGGACAAAAACAACAGGGTCTATAACCACACCATTACCAATAACATTGGTAGAATCATCATGAAAAATCCCTGAAGGAATTGTTCTTAAAACATGTTTTATTCCATCAAATTCTAAAGTATGACCAGCGTTGGGTCCACCTTGAAAACGTGCAATAATGTTATAGTTTTTTGTAAGTACATCAACAATTTTTCCTTTTCCTTCGTCTCCCCATTGGAGTCCAAGCAATAAATCTACCATGAAGTTTTTTGGTTAGTCTGTTAGGTTTTCTTCTTTGTTTCTGGTTCCGTAGAAATATAATGAATGAGTATTGATTTTAATATCAAAAACCTCTTCTATAGTTTTTTTTATGGATTGAATTCTAGGGTCACAAAACTCAACCACTTCGCCAGTATCGGTTAAAATTACATGATCATGCTGTCTATCAAAATAAGACTTTTCATACTGCGCCTGATTCTTACCAAATTGATGTTTTCTTACCAATTTACAATCTAATAATAGCTCAATAGTGTTATATAAGGTAGCTCTACTAACACGATAGTTTTTAGTCTTCATTTTAATGTATAAAGACTCTACATCAAAATGGTCATCGCTATCATATATCTCCTGTAAAATCGCATAACGCTCCGGAGTCTTTCTATGCCCGTTTTCTTCTAGAAACGTAGTAAATACATTCTTAACGATTTCCTGATTTTTAGTGTTTTCCATAGCGATATCCCAATACTATCTTGCAAATGTACAGTTTAAAATTAAATCCTGCTCACTTTGTCAATCCCTTCAAGTTGCTTTAAATTATCGACCAATTTTTTAAGAATGTTTTTGTTTTTTACCACTACGGTAATCTTTCCAGAAAATGTACCTCCATCGGTACTAAAATTAAGGTTACGCATGTTCACATGCATGTTGTCTGAAATGATGTTGGTAATTTCATTTACAAGACCTAAGTTGTCAATCCCTGTTAGGGAGATGTCTGCGGAGAAGTCTTCTTGAGTGGAATCTATCCATTTTGCAGAAATAATTCTATAGGCATAATTGGATTGTAATGAAATGGCATTGGGGCAATTTTTGGTATGCACTTTTATACCATCTGAAACACTTACAAACCCAAATACTTCATCACCTGGAATGGGATTACAACATTGTGATAGTTTGTAATTAAGTTTTTCTTCTTCCCTTCCAAAAACAAGCATGTCATACTTAGACGTAATCTCATCTTTATCAATTTCTTCAGGAACAGGAGTTCTTCTTATTTTATTTTTGAAGAAATTGATAAAGGCATTATTGTAATTGGAAACAAAGTCTTTTATCTTTTGATTGTCAATAGCTCCGTTGCCAACCCTAAAGAATAAGTCTAAGCTGGTTTTTAGCTTAAAATAGATGACCATTTTATTTACGACATCTTCGCTAAGCTTAATTTTTTGAGATTTTAGTTTTCTCCTAAGAATTTCTTTTCCCTCGTCAGCAACTTCTTTTTTCTCTTCACGTAATGAGGATTTAATTTTTGCTCTAGCTCTTGCTGTATGGGCATAGTCTAGCCAGTTCTGATTTGGCTTTGCAATTTCTGAAGTAATTATTTCTACTTGATCACCACTATGGAGTACGGTATTTAACGGTACTAATTTTCCATTCACTTTTGCTCCACGGGTTTTCATCCCTATTTCCGTATGAATATGAAAAGCAAAATCTAGAGGCGATGCTCCTTTTGGAAGTGATTTGAGTTCCCCCTTAGGGGTAAAAACAAAGATTTCCTTGGAATATAAATTAAGTTTAAACTCCTCTACAAAATCAACGGCACTTACATTGGCGTTTTCCAGTGCTTCTTGCAAGCGGTTAAGCCAAACCTCAATACCTTGTTCTTTTTGGTCACCGTGTTTGTATTTAAAATGCGCTGCATAACCTTTTTCGGCAATTTCGTGCATTCGCTCGCTCCGTATTTGAACTTCTACCCATTTACCTTCTGGTCCCATTACTGTAATATGTAAAGCTTCGTAACCTGTAGATTTAGGAGAAGTTATCCAATCGCGAAGTCGTACGGGATTTGGTGTAAAGTGATCTGTGACAATGGAATAAATTTTCCATGCTAGAAACTTTTCGTTTTTACGGTCAGATTTATAAATGATACGAATAGCAAACTTGTCATAAATCTCATCAAAAGCGACATTTTGTGCCAACATCTTTCTTCTGATGGAGAAGATAGATTTCATTCGTCCTTTTACATCATAATTTAATCCTTCAGTATCCAAAGAATCTCGGATTACTTTGGTAAAAGCATCAATATATTCTTTTTGCTCATCCTCAGTATCCTCAATTTTATCACGAATGTCATTATAGACTTCAGGCTCAGTGTATTTTAAACTAAGGTCTTCTAATTTAGTTTTTATATTATAAAGCCCAATTCTATGTGCTAAAGGAGCATAGATGTATAAAGTTTCGGATGCTATTTTTACCTGTTTATGCTCTGGCATGGCGTCCATGGTGAGCATATTATGATATCTATCTGCAATTTTAATAATGATTACTCGAACATCATCATGCAATGTCAGCAGCATTTTTCTGAAGTTTTCAGCCTGCTGACTTATATTTTTGTCTTTTTTTAGATGGGCAATTTTAGTGAGACCGTCCACAATACGTGCTACAGTTTCCCCAAACATTCGTTCAATATCATCTAAGGTATATGGTGTGTCTTCAACTACATCATGTAACAGTGCAGAGGCTATGGACACAGCGTCTAGTCCAATCTCAGAAGCAACAATTTTTGCAACAGCTATGGGATGAAAAATATAAGCTTCTCCAGATTTGCGGCGTTGTTCTTTGTGTGCATCCACAGCAACGTCAAAAGCAGAGCGTATCAGTTTTTTATCCGCAGCGGAAAGTGTCTGATAACTTATGCGAAGCAGTTCCTTATACTGCTTGGCAATCTGTTTGTTTTCTTTTTCTATCGCTTCTACCGTCATTTAAGAACTCTTTTATCCTTTTCAATTAGCTAAAAAATATCGCTGTTGTACCCATTATTTGCCTTTTTTCATTACCGTAGCCCAGCTATGCAACTTAAAAAAGTCTTCAACTGGGTAAAACCTATTCAATTTTCGCTGTAATTCAAAAAGCTTAAATGAGTTCTAAATTAAAAATACCACAATCTTTATAGGTAACCAACAAAAATTATGCCTTAAGATTACGGATTCGTTCAATTAATGGTGGATGTGAATAGTGCATAAAAACATATGCAGGATGCGGGGTTAAATTGCTTAAGCTATTCTTAGAAAGTTTTTTTAATGAAGTTATTAGTGGGGGAGCGGCAAAAGTTTCTTTTGCATAGTTATCCGCTTGAAACTCAAACTTTCTAGATAAGAAATTCATGGCTAAACCTGTTATGGTTGATATTGGACTATATAACAACACAAAACCTATCATTGCGGCATGAAAACTAGGTTGTGATACTCCTATAGCTCTTGAAAGTTCCGGATTATTTATAAAAAGGGACAATACAAAAAGTGTTAACCCTGTTAGACTTATTGTAGCGAATAGATTAAAAATAATATGTTTTCGCTTATAATGACCTACCTCATGTGCTAATACCGCTACAATCTCTTCTTCACTTAAGTCATTAATTAAAGTATCAAATAAAGTCACCCGTTTTTGTTTGCCAAAACCCGAAAAATAGGCATTTGCCTTTGTGGAACGCTTGGAGCCGTCTATCACAAAAATATTATCCAGTTCAAAACCAACTTTTTTGGCATAAGATTCAATAGCGCTTTTTAAACTTCCTATTTCCAATGGTGTCTGCCTGTTGAAAAGCGGTACGATTAGTTTGCTGTAAAAAAGATTCATAAATATTACTAGCATGGCAAAAAGCCCCCAAGCATATAACCAGAAATTATTACCTGTCCATTCTAAGAATAAAATAACTAAAGCCAGAATGCCACCTCCTAGAACTGCAGTCATTAGTAATCCTTTAATCAAATCCACAAAGAATAACTTCTTTGTAGTCTTATTAAAACCAAATTTTTCTTCTATCACAAAAGTTTGATAATACGAAAATGGAATAGAGATGATACTGCTCCCTAAAACAATAATTCCAAAGAATCCTAAAGCCATAAGGATAGGATTGCTTGTAAAATTTCTTACAATTCCATCAATCCACTCAAAACCTCCAAAAATTAAGAATGACAGTGTCAAAAGAATAGAGAAAGCATCATTTGCTATTCCAAAATGATAATTTGTTTTCTTGTAGTCTTGAGCTTTTGTGTATTCAGCCTCGTCAAAAACATCATTTAATTCCTTAGGCAGCGCTTCTTGGTATTTTTTTGCATTCAGATAATCTAAAAAGGTATCTAGTAGATATTGCACTATTAAAATTCCGATAATGAGCGAGAAGAGTAATTTACTATCCATAGGCTATTAAAATCCGCGTTGGCGTTTAGCCTCAAAGATAAGTATTGCAGCAGACACAGACACGTTCATGGAGTCTATTTCACCTTGCATAGGTATGATTATATTTTGGTCAGAATTTGCTAGCCACTTATCTGAAAGCCCTGTAGCTTCTGTGCCCACAACGATTGCTGTAGGTTGTGTAAAATCAGTTTCAATATAATTTTTAGATGCAGTTAAAGCGGCACAGTTTATGGAAATACCTTGCTGCTTTAAAAATGAAATTATTTCTTCTGTTGTACTTATTCCAACTTTGGTAGTAAATACGCATCCTACGCTAGACCGGATAACATTAGGGTTGTACAGGTCAGATTTTGGATTTGCAATGAGTACCGCATCCAAATTGGCAGCATCAACAGTTCGCAATAAAGCACCAATATTTCCAGGTTTTTCAGGAGCTTCAGCAACTAAAATAAGTGGATTTTCAGTTTTAAATTTTAAAGAATCTAAACCATGACTCTTAGATTTTGCAATAGCCAAAACTCCTTCCGTGGTTTGGCGATAGGCAAGCTTTTCATAAACAGCTTGTGAAATGGCTATTTGCTCATGTGCTTTAATTTCCGAGCTGGAATTTATATCCTCACAATATAAAAGAGTTTCAATAATATAACCTCCTTTTTGTGCCAATTTAATTTCCCTGAATCCTTCAATGATAAAGAGTCCTGTCTTTTTACGCTCTCGGGATTTTTCTTTTAGTTGTAAAACCTTTTTAACTAAAGGGTTTTGAAGACTTGTGATTATTTTTTGACTATCCACTGGATAAAAATAGCTATTCCTGTAAACTTACTATTTACTTTTCGACCTAAACAATTCCATAAACAAATAAAACCACCATGAGAAAATTCCTTTTAATTGCCTTATTACTCCCATTTATAGCTTGTAAGCAAGCCACAAAAGCAAATGTAAATAGCGAACAAGCTGCTGAAGAGCAAGTTGAAGTAAGCAAAAAACAATATCCAGAAACTATTACTAAGGTTTTAGATGCACATGGAGGACTAGTCAGTTGGAAACAACAACGAACACTTTCCTATGTTTTACCAAAAGATAAAAACCCAGAAACACATACCATTGATTTATGGAGTAGAAATGAAAAGATTGAAACTCCAGATTATACTATAGGTTTTGATGGCAAACCGTGGGTATTGGATAATGATAGTAACTATAAAGGAAATCCAGAATTCTACCATAACCTGATGTTTTATTTCTACGCTATGCCATTTGTTTTAGCGGATGATGGAATTGTGTACAACGAAACTGAAGACTTGGTTTTTGAAGGTGTTTCATATCCTGGAGTTAAAATAAGCTACGATGCAGGTGTAGGCATAACTCCTAAAGATGAGTACTTCATTCATTTTGATTCTGAAACACACCAAATGGCTTGGTTAGGTTATACCGTAACTTACCGCAGTGGTGAAAAGTCTGATAACGTAAAATGGATACGTTATGATGATTGGAAGAAAGTAAACGATTTGGTTTTACCAAATTCTATCTCTTGGCATACCGTTGAAGACGGAAAAATACAAGGAATGCGAAACCAAGTGGTTTTTGAGAATGTTACTTTATCCACAGTAGGAGTGCCAACATCTTTTTACGATAAACCCGAAATGGGGGAGTATTGGGTAAAACCTTAAGTTGATTGATTTCTTTAATTTGTAGGACTATTTTACCCTCTTTTTTGAAAAGGAGATGAGTAAAGATGAGCAAATAAGTTATTAATATCGTTTGCTCTCATATTTACTCTTTAGTTTTCTAAAACATAAATATTTAATTGCTCGCAATCATGTTCGTTGCCGAAAATATATACCTTATCCATCATGGGAATCTTAATTTTTCTAAAGTCATTTTCAATTCTGCATAAACAAATATGAATTCCTAAATAAGCATTTAATAGATGTAATTCTTTTATTTCTTCTATATAAGAACTGACACAAAGGTTTTCATAAATGTCATCCACTCTTTTTTGCCCTACTTTTTCTTCAAAATTCAAAATTGGAGATAAGATAGGTGAGTAATCAAAATTGCCTAACCCATTAAATAATTCTTTTTCATAGTTATATTCAAGATATTTTTCCCCCGAAAGTAATTTGAAATGATAATTTTTATCATCAAATCCGCAGAAACATGCCTGATATTCGTAATCATGTTCTAGGAATAATAAGTTTAGCATGTTATTACTTCTAGTATTAGAAATAGTGGAAGCGATATTTGATAAATTATTTAATAATTGATATTCAATCTTATTCTGAACTTCAGTATTTCTAATATCAACTAGAGACGCTGAAAGATTATACAACTCTGAATGAAGTTCTGAATCATTCAATAATTCAACAGTTTTACTCTTATATTCTTCTTTAAAAACACTTAAATCTGAATCATCAAGTGAAACCCAATTGGTATTACCAAAATTATCTAATTCTTGTCGTAAACGTTTTGATAGTGGATTTTCGTTAAACGATTTAATCATTTCTGCGCTAAGATGTTCTAAATTGTTTTTTATTAAAGCATTATTATCCAAAATAGAATACTTTCAAGATTAACTGATTAATTGACAAAGGGTGTAATATATTAATACTAATCTAACAAACAACAGAATTACTTCCCCTCAAACTTTTCCATATAACGTTTCCACAATTTTGTTTGGTGGGTCTCTAAAGAAATTGCTCTGCCGTTTATAAAGGCATGGCTTAATTGGTTGGTTCGCATATCCAAAGCATCCCCGTCAGAAACAAAGAAAGTAGCGCTTTTACCTACTTCTAGGGTTCCGTAATCAGCGTCAATACCTAAAATTTTGGCGGTATTTCCCGAAATTAGTTGCAATGCTTTTTCCTTACCCAATCCCTGTGCAACAACCTGTCCAGCATAAAAGGGTAAATTCCGTGTTTGGAAATTACTAGCGCTAGCATTTTGCAAGCCTACCAGGAGACCAGCATCTACCAATAACTTTGGCAATTTAAAGGTGAAGTCATAGTCATCATCCTCAAAATTAGGCAGCGTATGGGTAAAATTTACCAAAACGGGAATATTATGTTGCTTTAAGAAATCTGTAATCTTATATGCATGATAACCGCCAACCAACACAATATTTTTTACTCCTGCATCTTTAGCAGTGGTAATACCATCTAGAATTTCTTTTTCGCCTTGGGCATATAGATATAGTTTTTGAGAACCATCAAATAGGCCTTGCATAGCCGCAAATGCTTGGTTTTTCTCCTTTACGCTTGCTTTACCATAAGCTAGAGAATTCGCCATAAAACTTTTTACAGCATCTATATTTTTTTGATAGTTTTTGTTTGGCTGGTAACCTCTAGGCTCGCCTAACCACCAACGACCTCTTCTAAAAGTACCTGGCCAGTTTAAATGAATTCCATCATCCACTTTTACAGCGGCGTCCTCCCAGTTCCAGGCATCAAATTGTACAATGGAAGAGGTTCCAGAAATTCGACCTCCTTTGGGCGTTATTTGGGCTAAAAGTACTCCATTTGGCCGCATACTTTCTACTACCTTAGATTCTGCATTATAGGCAATTAAACTGCGAATATGTGGGATAAAATCGCCTAGTTCATCTTGGTCATTACTTGCGCGTACCGCATTTACCTCTACTAGTCCTAAAGATTTCCCTGGAGCGATAAAACCTGGATAAATATGCTTCCCAGATGCATCTATGCTTTTTCCTTTTGCGGTTACGGAACTACCAATGGCTGTAATCTTACCGTTTTCAAAAACAATGCTGCAATTTTCTATAACGGTTCCATTACCAATATGTGCGGTGGTTCCTGTTATTGTAATTGCTTCTGTTTGTTCGGGTGCTGGAGTCTGTTGCGCTAAACCTGCAAAACTCCAAACTAATGCGATTAAGAAATTTATTTTTTTCATTTTATTTATTTTGTTATCCTTTTTTGAATACACTTCGACAGGCTCAGTGTGACAATTTTAGGTCTCGACTCCGCTCGACCTGACATAATTTTAATTTCATCTAACATCTAACATCTAACATCTAACATCTAACATCTAACATCAAAGAGTTTCACATTCAAATCTTGGTTTCTTCTTCTGTTTTGGAGCTTGGGTTTTTCCTCCTCCAGACTTTTCCTTAAGCATCATATTTATCAGCTTAGTACGTTCTTTTTGAATAGCTTCCCGTTGCATTTTATCTTTAGCTAAATCAAAATAGACCACACCTTCAATTATGGTTTTTTCTGCTTTAGCATATACGGACATTGGATGATCCGTCCAAAGTGTTAAATCGGCATCCTTACCAGCTTCAATGCTACCAACGCGATCATCAATATGCAAAAGCTTAGCGGGGTTTAGGGTTACTGTTTTCCAGGCATCAATCTCAGACATTCCTCCATACTTAATAGTTTTACCTGCTTCTTGGTTTAAACGACGAGACATTTCAGCATCATCACTATTAATGGCTACAGTAACACCTTGGCTATTCATAATTGCAGCGTTATATGGGATTGCATCATTTACTTCATACTTATATGCCCACCAATCACTAAAAGTAGAACCACCTACACCATGTTCTGCCATTTTATCTGCTACTTTATAGCCTTCTAAAATATGAGTGAATGTATTTACCTTAAAGTTGAATTTTTCCGCAACCTTCATCAACATATTTATCTCGCTTTGCACATAAGAGTGACAGCTAATAAAACGTTCACCATTTAATATTTCAGCAATTGTTTCCATTTCCTCATCATAGCGGTATGCTTGCCCACTTTTCTTTTTGGCATCGTATTCCTTAGCCATTTGAAAGTAATTCATAAAAGCTTGTTCAACTCCCATTCGTGTTTGCGGGAAACGTGAAAAGCTTTGCCAGTTAGACTGCTTAACATTTTCACCCAAAGCAAATTTTATAAATTTGGGCATGTTAGGAAAGATAAGTCCTTCAGCATCTTCGCCCCATTTTAAACGTAGAATAGCGGAACGCCCTCCAATTGGGTTTGCAGAACCATGCAATAACTGAATGGTGGTAACTCCCCCTGCTAGATTTCGGTAAAGATCAATATCCAGCGGATCTACAACATCTGTCATTTTCACCTCTGCTGAAGAATTATGTCCAGCTTCGTTAATAGCCAGCGCTCCAATATGAGAATGTTCATCTATAACTCCAGCGGTTAAATGTTTACCGGTGGCATCAATAACCTTAGCACTTCCAGCACTTAAATTAGTACCAACCTTGCTTATTTTACCATTCTTTACGAATACATCCGTGTTTTCAAGAACGGCTTCGCCAGTCCATACGGTTGCATTTTTAAAGAGCATATTCTCTTGCTGAGGTTTAGTAGCATAGCCATATCCAATATTAGGATAGGTCATAGCTACAAGCTCAGGTTTTTCGACAGCCTCATCAGCTTTCTTCTCTTTTTCTTCAAAAGATGTCGTTTTTATTGCGTTAAAAGAAGACTCTTTTCCGTTGGGTAAGATAAGTCTTCCTTTAAGATTATCAGAATTCTTGCTCACCTTACCAGTCATACGGCAGGTCTTCTTGCCTTCATCTGTTGAAAAGGAAAAATTTACCCAGTCATTTTTGTAAGCAAGTTTGGACTTGTGTTTTAAAGTGTCTTGTTTGATTTCAATTTTTGGCTTACTTGCTTCTCCACTAATTGCCATCTTATAGGTTAAACCACCTGCACTTAAATCGTAATCTCCACGAATATCTTTCTGGTCCTTATCATTAATGACATTTTTTTGACCTTGGACCCAATTCTCATACAGTGTGGTGCTTTTATCAAAAATATCACCAGATGCAATCAAAAAGTTGGCATGTCTTCCTGATTGTAAACTACCAATTTTGTTTGATGCTCCCAGGATTGAAGCCGGTGTTGTTGTTAAGGCTTCTAAGGCTTTAGTTTTAGAAAGACCATGTTTTATAGCTTTCATTAGCATAGTTTTAAAATCTCCAGTAGATTTTAAATTATGAAGTGTAAGTGAGAATTGCACCCCATTATCCGCTAAAACCTTAGGATTTGTAGGTGCTAAATTCCAATGGCGCATATCTTTTAGGTTAATATATTGCGCGGCATAAGGGTCTGAAACATCATATGCTTTTGGGAAGTTTAGTGGTACAATTAGTTTTGCATTGGTATTCTTAATCGCATCTACATGGGCATATTCATCGCCTCCGGCAAGTATGGTATATTGAATCCCGAATTGGTCTCCAATCTTATCTGCCCGCTGCACATTACCATTTCCTCCCGCAGCGAAAATCTGTGGTAAATTTTTATTTTCTATTAAGGCTTCAATAGAGCGGTCTTTGGTAGTTACATTTCCTTTAGCATACCAATCCATATCATAATACAATTGGCGCATTAAAGCTGTTGCACCCATTAGAGAAGTAGGGTAGGACTGTCTTTTAGTAACACTTTTAGAAAAGGAAAAATATTGAGCGGAAGCATCTTCCAGAATTCGGTCGGCATCTCCACCATCATCATTTAGCGCTACCATAACCCCTGTACCTCTAGCGATAGCATCTTGAATATGAGCGTTTACAACCCCAAAACCTGCTTTTCTAAGTTCTCCTGCTTTTTTGGAGTCATATTTAAATTTTTCTACTGCCTTATTTTCAGGCATAATATGGTCGTTCCAATAAAAACCTTCTCGGGTAGCTTCATATTGTGGTGAACGACCTCCACCTGGAGCTCTTTTAGGTTTTTCAACGCCAAATGATGAAAAAGCATCTATAAAAGAAGGATAGATAGATTTTCCGCTTAAATTTTCTACAACGGCATTCTTAGGAATAACAACTGAGCTGCCAACTTGGACAACCTTTCCGTTTTGGATGAGTAAAGTTCCATTTTGAATAACCTGTGTTGGAGTTACATAAATTTTTGCATTCGTAAATGCATAGTAATTGTTGTTTTTTGATTTTACACCATCGTTTTCGGGGAAGTAATCCTGTGCAAATAGTGAGGCACCGCACCAAAGCAATGCGAGGGTTAGGAGTCGCAATTTCATATGTATTTGATTGTAATTAGTCTTTCTAAAGGTAAGTGAAGCGGGCTTATTTTACAAATGGAAATTAAAAGCCTTTAGCCTTGTCGAAATTGATAAGCAAACCTACTACCGAGTTATAGCTTTTGATACCTTCTTGCTGACTGTTTGCCTTTAAAAAAGCATTAAAAACCCACTTAAAAATAGGTTCGGTAGGGTTTTCATATTTCTGCCAGAACTTGCTAATCTCTTCGTAATTTTTCTTAACTCCAAGGTTAACAGTTTTCCAAACCAATTCGAATTTTTTCTCATCTAAACGTTTTAAGTCTGATAGTACATATGCTAATGCATGGAAATAACTAGCATATTTGAAATGTGAATTTTTAGTCTTAGAGGTCACTAAAAAACCAATAAAATTAGTCGCAGATTCTGAGGAATACCCTACCTGATGCCCAATCTCATGAGCACTTACAGTTGGGTATCTAATTGCTGGAGTTTTGCCATTCACTTGGGCTTCACCCGTAAATGGATTAAGGTACCCGCCATAGCCCATATATGTTAGTGGTAAACTGTATAAGGATGTTTTAAGGCTTGGCGAGGTGTATTTAAAATCTGGATGCTCTTTTGCAAAATCTTCGTATCCTTTAACTGTTATATCAAAGATTTCCTTTTTTGATAAAGGAATAGCCACGGCCTTTGTGGTATCCTTTGTTAGCAAATATTGCATCCTATTGGTTTCAAAAATCAACTTTTTTGTAAAGCTTTCTAATTCTTCTATAGTATAGGTTGTTTTATCAACTCCAAATTTCTGTTCAATCGGTAAACGGTAATAATTCATACCCCAGAATAGGTGGAAAATAAAATAGGCAATAGATAAGGTTATTCCTAAATGCTGCGCTAACTTTAACGGTTGTTTTCGAAAAGACTTTCCATTTAAATAAACATAGCGTATAATGGCAATTCCTAGAATTGTATAGAATAGGTCACCTACAGAAAAAGGAATCCATCCGAATAGTAACCTTAGGAATTTAGATATTACAGGATAAATTCCTTCGCTGTAATATTTTTCTACTAAATCTGGATAATTCCCAAACCATTTCACAAAAATTATTTGAGGAATAATAGAAAGTGCTAACCCTGTTTTAATGCTAAGCTTCATAGGATTTAGTAATAGATCACATCTAGAAACTAATTAATACTTAGGGTTTTTCTTTTTCAATTCTTCTCGGACCATTGTGCCAGAAGTGGTTAACATATCTAAGGGCCAACCTCCGTTTGCACTAGCATTAGGTTTAAGTGCTGCAGAAAGCTCTTCTTTGTCTGCAATGGACCAATTGCACCAAGATATGTTATTCTCATCCATAAAACTCCACCAAGCTTCAGCTTCTACATTATCTATTGAACCATCACCTGATGCTTCGCTGACACCATATTCTGTCACAAAAATTGGGATGTTATTATCTAATGCACTTTTTGCAATAGCTCGCAATTCTTGTTTATGAGTAGCCGCATAGTAGTGCAGTGTATAAGCGACATTTTCATCATCTATTTTATTACCAATAACCTCGTCCACACGTTGCGACCACGTTCTAGTGCCACAAATTATAAGGTTATCAGGGTCATTCTTCCTAATTTCAGCGATGATGGTTTCATGATATGGTTTTAAAACAGCAGTCCAACTTACATCTAAAGGTTCATTATAAGTCTCATAGATGATATTAGGAACATCACCGTATTTTTCTGAAACTTCAGCAAAAAAACTTTTTGCCTCCTCAAGGTAATCTTCTGCATGATGGCTATGCCAATCTACAATTACATATAGACCATTTTTAATAGCTGCATCTATAACTGTAAATACTTTTTGCTTTTCAAGCTCTGAATTAGTTAAGTAACCATTAGCTTCATCTACAGCCATTGCTGCCCTCACAACAGTGCATTGCCAATCGTTTTTAAGCCAGTTGACAGTATCCTCAGTATAATATTTACCTATCCATTGACTCCAAAAAAAAGACATGCCCCTTAATTGAACTGGGGCATTATTTTTATTTACTAAGACACCGTTTAAAATACGTAATTGACCATTTTCTTCTACCACCGAAGAAAAGGCAGAATCATTATCGTCTGCTGGTTGTTCTGTAACACTTTCCTCATTTGTATTCTCCGTAGTGGAAGTATCTGAAGAACAACACACTATTGAAGTTAGAAAAATGCAACCAAGCAGAATGTTATATTTTAGAAACTTCATAGCTATTGTTTTTGAATAAAGTTACAATAAAACCTACTTCTACTCTGCAATACCAGTAATCTCTAAATCGAATACTAGTGTAGAACCTCCAGGTATTGGTCCATAATCACGATCGCCATAACCTAAATGAGGAGGAATAAATAAACGAATTTTATCTCCAACTTTCATGGTTAACAAACCTTCCCTAAAACCAGCTGCTAAACGAGCTTCTGGACTATAATCCATTGGAGTTGGGCCATATAATCCCTGATCTCTTCTACCTGGATTTAGTATTCCAAATTTTTCTGCTAATTCTGGGTCGCTAGTGTCGAAAAGAGTCCCATTTTTCATTAAATATCCTGCATAAGAAACTAAAACCTTTTGGCCAATTTTTGGCTGTTCCCCATCTCCTTTAGTAGTTGGTAAAATGAGTAATCCAGAATCTGTTAAATCTGCTTTAGCTTCTTGAGCTTTAAACTCTGTGGCTAAATCTGCCTTCATTTTTTCAAAGGCTGCAGTAACTGCTTTTTCTTCTTCAAAGTAGTCGCTCATTATCTGATTGGCATCAAATTTCTTAGCCTCTTTGCCGTTTCTAATGATTTCAACTTTATTCATAACTACATCAACTTCAGGTCTATTTGCAGCTAAAACCTTAACATTAGCAATGGTATCAACAACTTCTATTCCTTTAACCACTTTGCCAAAAACAGTATGCTTACCATCTAACCAAGGTGTTGCCTTGTGCGTAATAAAAAATTGACTTCCATTTGTTTTAGGACCGCTATTAGCCATTGATAATATTCCCTTTCCAGTATGTTTAAGAGAATCCACAAACTCATCTTTAAACTTGTAGCCTGGATTTCCTCTTCCAGTTCCCAAAGGATCTCCACCCTGTATCATAAAGTCTTTCATAACTCGGTGAAAAATAAGACCATCGTAATATTTTTTTTCTTTGAGGCTGTCCGTAACAAAAGGGCTACTGCCTTCAGCTAAAGACACAAAATTTGCTACTGTAACTGGGGTAGCTTTATGATGCAGCTTTACTACAATTTCACCTTGTGCTGTTTGAATATCTGCATAAATGCCATCACCCAAGTCTGCATATTTACTTGATTTACAGGAATTAAAAGCTAGTGTTAGTGCAATTACACCAAGAATTACTCTTTTCATTTATTCTTTATTTTAAATTTAAACTGTCTTTATTTTGTACTACTCTTAAAAGTTCAACGCTGGTCTTTAGGGGAGTACTAGGCTTAATCTTGTTGCCATCACCTTTGTAACCATAGCCTTGTGAAGAAGGAAATAGAAAAGTGACTTTATCAAATTGTTTCATTAATTTAATACCATTCCTTAGTCCCGGAAATAATTGAGATTTATCAATAGCGTGTTGTACAACACCAATCTCCTCAGCAGTATAAAGGGTATCGTTATTCATGGTCATCATCGTGTAGGTAAGCACCACTTCATCATCCGTTTTAAGCTGATACGTGCTGCTTTGATTTTCAACCTCATAGAAATATGAAAACCCATATGGACTATCAAAATATTCACGGGTGGAATCGTTTTTGATGATATTTTGAATTAATTCTTGTTCTTGAGCGAGTAATTTTTTGCTACGTTCAATAGACTCTTTGTAAAAGCTTTTTGATTTTACTTGAACTGGCTTTCTAGGCTTTGGTCCTTCACAGCCTGCAAATAGTAATAAGATTAGTATGAAGTTAAGATATTTCATTACTGTAATTGCGATTTATATTTTTCTAAAAGGGATTCAAAGTATTCTGTGGTTTCGGGAATAGAAACCTCACTTCTTCCCCCAGCAGCATTGGTATGCCCACCTCCATTAAAATGGTTTCTTGCAAATTCATTAACCGAAAAATCTCCAACGGACCTAAAAGAAATTTTAATAATACCTTCTTCTTTATTTTCAATAAAAATCACTGCAAAATTAATTCCATCCAGCGTAAGACCATAATTTACAAAACCTTCTGTATCACCTTTGCTGTAATTGTGCTTGTCCAACTCATCTTGACTCAATGTAATATAGGCGGTCTTATAATCTTCTAAGATTTTAAGATTATTTAGAGCTACACCTAACAAATGCAGTCTTGCTGGAGAATTGGTATCAAAAACCTGTTGATGTATAGCCATATTCTCTGCACCTTTATCAATCAGGTTTGCTATTACACGGTGCGTTTTACTTGTTGTAGAATAGTATTTAAAGGAACCTGTATCTGTCATAATACCAGTATATAAACAGGTAGCTATTTCCTTAGAAATTTTATCGGTACCATCAAGGGCATCGATAAAATTATAGACCATTTCACAAGTAGAACTCATGGTAACATCAGAATACATGACTTTCGCATAGCTATCTGGTTGCTGGTGATGATCAATCATTATAAAATCAGCATTTGAAGCTTTTAATAACGGTTCTAACTGTCCGGTTCTTGAAAAATGATTGAAATCTAGTGTGAAAATTAATGTAGCTTCTTCTAGTAATTTTTTTGATTGCGAATTTTGATGCTCAAAATTATAAATAAGATTATCACTTGGCATCCATTTTAAAAACTTTGGATAATCATTTGGTGTAATTACCATAGGGTTTTGACCAATTGCCTTTAAAAAATGTGCCAGTGCCAGGCATGAACCTATAGCATCACCATCAGGATTTTTATGCGGTATGATAACAATTTTCTGGGGCTTAGCAAGCAGCGAAGTAACAGTGGTAATATCTGCTGAATTCATGCGCGCAAAGATACAATAATATAACACAGTGATAACTCTAGAAATGCTTTTTTGCTTGAATAGGAATTCCATACAAAACTAAACAAAGTGCTATCATATTTCAGAATTTTCTAAAGTCAGATGGCATGGGTTAGCTTGCCCTCGTATAGATTTTAGCAGTAGCGGATTAACGGAATCGTATTCCAGTTTTAGAATGTTAATGTTAAATACAAAACCAGACAAAGCTGCTATGAAGACTATGTGCGATAAGAGGGTTGTTTTACAAGAGTTAAAACAAAGCTATTAAATCTTGCAGGGCAAGTGAAAAAGCTTAATTTTGCGCAAAATTTGATAAAATGTCAGGAAACAGAACTTTTACCATGATAAAGCCAGATGCCGTTGAAAATGGTCATATTGGTGCAATACTAGAAAAAATTACAGCGGCTGGTTTTAAAATCGCTGCGATGAAATATACGCAACTTAGTGTGCGTGATGCTCAAGCTTTTTATGCCGTACATAGTGAACGCCCTTTCTTTGGAGAATTAGTTGAATTTATGACTAGAGGTCCTATTGTTGCTGCTATTTTGGAAAAAGATAATGCTGTTGAAGACTTTAGAGCTTTAATTGGAGCTACTAACCCTGCAGAAGCTGCTGAAGGAACTATTAGAAAATTATTTGCTACGAGTATTGGAGAAAATGCAGTCCATGGCTCAGATAGTGATGAGAATGCTGCTATAGAGGGTAATTTCCACTTTGCTGGTAGAGAGGTCTATTAAAACAATCACAAGAATTTAATATTAAGCCATTCCTTTAGGAGTGGCTTTTTTTTTAGCGTAAGACTAACTTTTTAATTAAATCTTTTCCCAGTTCTTCATTTAGCATGGTAATAATTTTGGAGGTACCCATACTTAATTCTTGTCTAAGTACGGATGAAGAAAGCGATACAAATAAAGTTTCATTTCTAAGCTCAACATTGGTGGTATAGTTGTTTACCCCATTACCCATTAATTTTGCCCATGCATCACGCGCATCTACTTTGTCTATACCTTTTTGTAATTTGTTTTTTTGAATGAATTCATTTAAAGCTTCACCCAAATTTAAATGTGAATTGTGTCGTTTCGCCATCATTCAATTTTTATGGGTTCGTATCTTTTATAAGTATAGGTAATGTTTTCTTCATTTATAATTGAAAATGAGTTTTCTTCTAGGGCTATAATTTGCTCCTCCCATTCACTCAAATCATTTTTATAGGAAAAAAGAAATACTCCCTCTTTTTCTAGTAATATAAAATGTTCTGCATCATTTGAAGTATCATAGGTGCCATCAAATTTTGGCTGCATTTTCTTTTTAAACCCCTTCATTTCTTTTAATTCTATATAATCTACGCTAGGGTTTATCGTATAGGTTTTCCTTTGTCCATTACTAAATTCAACTTCAGCAATTTCCCAATACCCATTTAAATTATCAAGCGTCTCTTTTGAAATGGAATTAGCACATCCAAAAACTAAAAAGGTAAATAATAATGTTGCAATGTGCTTCATACTATAAGTTAAATATTTTGTAGCTCTGGTTGCTATTTTTAACTACTTTTTCTGTTCGTTCTGGGTGTGTGTCACTTATAAAGAGTTGCCCAAATTCATCATTATCAACTAAAGAAACTATTTGTGCTACGCGGTTTTCATCTAGCTTATCAAAAATGTCATCTAGTAATAGAATAGGTGTCGTTTTAGCCTGTTCTTTTATAAAATGAAACTGCGCTAGTTTTAATGCAATTAAAAATGATTTTTGTTGGCCCTGACTACCAAATTTTTTGATGGGGTAACCGTCAATAGTAAAATCTAAATCATCTTTATGAATCCCTACACTAGTGTACTGTAATGCACGGTCTTTATCTACCGCCAGTTTTAATAATTCAGATAAGCTATTAGTTACAAGTTTGCTTTGGTATTGCAATGATACATCTTCCTCTTTATTTGATATATTGGCATACTGCTCTATAAAAATTGGAATAAAGCTTTCTAAAAATTTAGAACGTTTCTCAAAGATTTCGGTTCCGAAGGTATTTAATTGTTCATTATAGACTTCCAAAGCTGCGGAGTCAAAAGTTCTATTTGCTGTAAAATATTTGAGTAAGGAATTGCGCTGCACCAAAACCTTATTGTATTTAATTAAGGTTTGAAGGTATGCTTTGTCTGATTGAGAAATGACACCATCAATAAATTTTCGTCTTGTATCGCTTCCTTCTATAATTAGGTCTCTATCAGTAGGTGAGATAATTACTAGCGGTAAAAAACCAATATGTTCAGAAAATTTGTCATAAGCTTTACCATTGCGCTTTATAACTTTTTTCATTCCCTTTTTAAAGCTGCAAACAATTTTTTCTTCTCTATCGTCTTTTTCAAATTCTCCATCAATCATAAAGAACTCTGTACCGTGTTTTATATTTTGAGTAGCTACTGGATTAAAGTAGCTTTTTCCGAAACAAAGGTGATAGATAGCGTCTAAAATGTTGGTTTTACCTATACCATTTTCGCCCACTAAACAGTTGATTGTTGGGTCAAAATCTAAATTTTTCGAATCAAAATTCTTATAATTTACTAAGGATAAGCTTTTTAAAAACATAAGTGGTTTAAAAATCTGACGATTTTAAATAACAGTAGCTACCAAAAATAACGAATAATTTGCCTTTCGGTTTTGGATAAAACCTTTATTTTTGCGCGATTAATAAAATGAAGAATGGCCACATATAAAAAGCGCGGTTTTAAGCCAAAAAATAAAGCTGAGGAAATAGCGATAGATGAGCAGAATAGTACAACAGCTGAAGTTTTTAGCACTTTAGATGAAAGTGCATCTAAAACAGAAGCATGGGTTTCAAAGAACCAAAACTATATTTTAGGAGTAATAGGTGCGATTGCCCTTGGTGTTTTAGGCTATTTAGCCTACATGCAGTTTATTCAAAAGCCAAAAGAAGCTAGTGCGGCAAACGAATTGTTTTACCCGCAGCAGTATTTTGATCAAGCTATGGCTGATGAGACTGCTAAAGATTCTTTATTAAATCTAGCTCTTAATGGAGCAGAAGGTAAATATGGTTTTCTTGATATTATTGAGGAATATAAGGGAACAAAAGCGGCAAATTTAGCTAGCTACTCTGCTGGTATGGCCTATTTAAATCAACAAAATTATCAAGAAGCAATTTCTCATTTAGAAGGTTTCTCTTCTGATGATGCTATTCTTGGCGCACTAGCAAAAGGTGGTATAGGAGATGCTTTTTCTCAATTAGAGCAACCCGAAGAAGCTTTGGATTATTATGAAAAAGCTGTAGCACATGATAGTAACGATTACACTACACCTCGTTTTTTATATAAAGCTGGTGTAATAGCAATGGATTTAGGATATTCAGATAAGGCGCTAGAATATTTTACCCGTGTTAAGGATGAATTTTCTAAATCGCCTGAGGCTAATAATATTGATGCTTTAATTGGTTTCGCAAAAAAGTAGCAAATGGCTACAGAGATAAAGAACTTATCGGTTCACAATAAAGATGAAATCCCAAATGCAAAAAACCTTCGATTTGGGATTGTTGTTTCCGCATGGAACGATAATATTACCGAGCAACTTTTTAAGGGTGCGTTTGCAGCCTTACTAGATTGTGGTGCTATAGAAGGGAATATTATCCGTTGGGATGTTCCTGGTAGTTTTGAGCTAGTATATGGAAGTAAAAAATTACTTCAAACTCAGAATGTAGACGCCGTAATTGCCATTGGCAGCGTAATTAGGGGAGAAACGAGTCACTTTGATTATGTTTGCGGAGCTACCGCTCAAGGAATTAAAGATTTGAATGTTAAGTTCGATGTTCCTGTAATTTTTTGTGTACTTACAGATGACACGTTACAACAATCTATAGATCGTAGTGGCGGCAAACATGGTAATAAAGGTATTGAGGCTGCTATAGCTGCAATACAAATGGCTGTTTTAGGTAAGTAACCTCATTAAGCTCATAATAACACTTTGTGTTAACATTTTTTGTGAACGGTCTGCAATACATTTTTTCTATTTTAATTACCTTTGAGTATACACGGAAAAGGAGTTCATGCGCAAGTTTTTAAAACTTAGAGGAAATAAAAGTTTCAACTATACCCCACGTTATTATAAGGGAGAAGGAAATCCGTACAAAATAGAACACAAACTTGATAAATTTAGAAGTACAGCAAGTACTACAAGAGGATTAAAGAATAAATTTTCATCTGCTTTTAATGACCTTAAAACTGAAGGAGATAAAAATGCAAAAACTCGGTTTCTGGTTATTTTGGCCGTATTGCTATTAATTTTTCTTTTTATAATAGACTTCGATTTATCTATATTTTTTAACCCCTAATGGTTGATATTATTAAACTTTTACCAGACCATGTAGCAAATCAGATTGCTGCTGGGGAAGTGGTACAGCGACCCTCGTCTGTTGTAAAGGAATTGTTGGAGAACGCAATTGATGCAGGGGCGAGTTCTATAAAGCTTATTGTAAAAGATGGCGGAAAAGCTTTAATCCAAGTTGTTGATGATGGAATTGGAATGAGTGAAACAGACGCGCGACTTTCTTTCGAGCGCCATGCAACTTCAAAAATCTCTTCTGCAGAAGATTTATTTAATTTAAGAACAAAAGGTTTTAGAGGAGAGGCTTTAGCTTCAATAGCGGCTATTGCCCACGTAGATTTGCAAACACGAACTGCTAAATCAGAAACAGGGACGCATATTAAAATTGAGGGTAGTAAAGTAGTTTCGCAAGAAGTTGCTGTTACGCCAAAAGGAAGTTCTATTGCAGTAAAGAACTTATTTTTTAATATTCCTGCCAGGCGGAATTTTTTGAAATCAAATCAAGTTGAACTCAGACATATCACAGATGAGTTTCAAAGAGTTGCTTTAGTACACCCATCAGTTGCATTTAAGTATTATAACAATGGTTCTGAGCTATTTAATCTGCCTTCAGAAAGCTTTCGCCAGCGCATAGTTCATGTATTTGGTAATCGAATTAATGAACGTCTAGTTCCAGTAGAAGAAGAGACAGAAGTAATTAAAATCTCGGGATTTATTAGTAAGCCAGAATTTGCTAAAAAGAGTAGGGGCGAGCAGTTTTTTTTTGCTAACGGAAGGTTTATTAGAAGTCCCTACTTACATCATGCAATTGTTGCGGCTTTTGAAGGTTTAATAAAACCAGATGTACATCCGGGCTATTTCTTAAATTTAGAAGTTGACCCATCATCTATAGATATCAACATACATCCTACAAAAACGGAAGTTAAGTTTGATGATGAGAATACCTTATATGCTATTTTGCGTTCTACCGTTAAGCATAGCCTTGGACAATTTAGTGTTGCTCCAGTTTTAGATTTTGAGCGGGATAGAAATTTAGATACGCCATATGCATATCAGCAAAAAGAAGCCGTATTACCTAAAGTTGCGGTGGATACTAATTTTAACCCATTTGCAGAAGAAGCCCAAACTGTAAGCAAACAAACTACAGCTTATAAAAAACAAAGTGTAAAAGGATGGGAAGATTTATATGCAGCCATAAGTCCAGATAATTTTAGTAGCGTGGAATTTGAATCCGAAGGTAATGTACCTGAAATTTTTGAAAGTCAGGATGATATTTCTCAGGGACAACAAATTACCTTTCAATTAAAACGAAAATATGTTATTACTACTATTAAATCAGGTATGGTAGTAATAGACCAAAGTAGAGCGCATCAGCGAATTTTATTTGAAAAGTTTCTTCAAGACATCACAGTAAAAGAAGCTGTGAGCCAACAGCTCCTTTTTCCAATGGAACTTAATTTTACTACAAAAGAAGTTGCTTTACTATCAAATATAAAAGACAGTTTATCTAGCTTAGGTTTTGTTTTAGCTATAAGCAAAGAGTCGGTTAAAGTGACTGGAATTCCTAGCATAATGTCAGAAAGTGGAATTGGCACGGTATTGGAAGAATTATTGCGAGATTTTTCTGAAGGATACGAAAACGGAGGATTTTCGCAAGCAGAGCTTATGGCAAAAACGCTAAGTAAAAGTTTGGCTATTAAAACAGGGCAGTTGTTAGCGCAAGATTCTCAAATAGCACTTGTTAATGATTTGTTTGGGTGTAAAGAGCCAAATTTAAGTCCATTTCAAAAAAAGATATTCATCACACTTTCCGGTGATGAGATTGATAAAAAATTTAATTAGATGGGGAGACTAACCGAAGCTATTAAGCACCTAATAATAATTAATGTCATATTTTTCATTGCATCACAATTGTATGGAGATCAACTGTTGCAATGGCTTGCACTTTACTTTCCAAAGAATGATAATTTTCAACTTTGGCAGGTAATTACTCATATGTTTATGCATGGGGGACTTATGCATATAGCTTTTAATATGTATGGTCTTTGGGCTTTTGGCTCTCCCCTTGAGCGTTCCTGGGGAAAGAACAAGTTTTTATTCTTCTATTTTTCAGCCGGTCTTGGGGCAGCTCTGCTGCACATTGCTTCCAACTATTATTTTTTTAATGATGGTTTAAATGCCCTTGTAGATGCTGGAGTTTCTAAAAGTGATATTATTAATACCATTTCCAATGGGCAATATAGCCCACAATGGTATGAAATAACTTCAAGAGCTTCTGTAGATGGTATGATCTCAGCATTTAGCACTCCTGCCGTGGGTGCTTCTGGTGCTGTGTATGGGGTATTAGTTGCTTTTGCATTTATGTTTCCTAATGCAGAGCTCATGATGATTTTCTTGCCAGTACCGATTAAAGCAAAGTATTTTGTTCCTTTAATAATAGCAGGAGATTTGATTTTTGGTGTTACAAATACTGGCACAGGTATTGCACATTTTGCACATATTGGTGGAGCACTTATTGGTTTTATAATGATGTGGTATTGGAAGAAAAATCAGTTTAATAAAAATCGCTGGAATTAGTATGGCAAATGGAGGGTTAAAATATCAATTTGCTCGCTTTAACATTGCGGAGAAGCTTATTGCTTTTAACGTAGCGGTGTTTTTAATTAACGGCTTGTCTGTTGCTTTGCTAGGCTTTTCTAATCAAGGGATAGTAAAATGGTTTGAGCTTCCCGAAGATTTCATGACTTTTTTTACGCAACCTTGGTCATTAATCACCTATTCTTTTTTTCATGCAGGCATTGGACATATTTTCTGGAACATGTTAATGCTATATTTTACAGGGAGAATATTCCTAAACTTATTTGATAATAAACGTTTTATCAATGTTTATTTTTTGGGCGTACTACTTGGCGGATTACTTTTTATGCTTAGTTATAATGTTTTTCCTACCCTAGCTAATACTAACTCTGCCTTAATAGGAGCTTCTGCAGGTGTGACTGCAGTTCTAATATTTATATGTGCCTACATTCCTAATCAAGAAGTTCGTGTCATTTTTTTTAATGTAAAATTATGGTATGTTGGCGTGTTTTTTGTTTTAGTTGATTTGGTGCAGATTACTTCTGGAGTTAATATCGGTGGCAGAATTGCTCACCTTGGAGGTGCAGCTCTAGGATATTTTTACGCAAGACAATTACTTAATGGAAATGATATTGGCGCAGGATTTACCAAACTTTTGGATAGTTTTTCTAATTTATTTAAACCAAGAGAAAAGAAAGCGCCCTTAAAAACTGTTTATAAAAACAAGTCAGCTAGCTCTCAAAGCAAAGCAGATTATGATAAACAAGCGCGTCAGCGTAAAATAGATGGTATTCTAGATAAGATTAGTAAATCTGGCTACGAAAGTTTATCTAAAACGGAAAAGGACTTTTTATTTAAAGCAGGTAAAGAAAATTAAAATTTTGAAGAAACTTTCTTTTTTTAATAAACTTGTCTTTACCGTAAATGTACTATTTGCTATATTCTTATTGCTTACGTGTTTGAATTCTTATTTAACTATTAACATAGTATCACCTTTACATATTCTTAGTTTATTTGTACCACTACTTTTTTTGATTAATTTATTCTTCTGTCTGTATTGGATTTTAAAAAGAAAAAAGCACTTTTTTTTATCATTTCTAAGCCTTTCAATTGGCTACTTTGCGTTTGGTTCATTTTATAAAGTCGATGACGTCGCTGGAAAGGTTGAATTAAATGACGTCTTAGAGGTTATTTCTTATAATTCACAAGGCTTCAATATTTATGAACACATAGAAGGGAAAGATATTGGAGATAAAATTGTTTCATTTATTAATTCAGAAAATGCTGATGTTGTGTGTTTTCAAGAAGTAAACTATTGGTATTTAAAGAAATTTGATGAATACCCTTATAAATATCGGAGTTCTGAAAGTGGGTCGGGAAAAGCTAAGTTGGCTATACTTTCTAAATACCCGATTATTAGAAACGTATCAATGAGCTTTCCAAATACGGGTAATGATGCTGTTTATGCTGACATTGCTTATAAAAAAGATACCATTCGCATTTATAATTTACACTTACAGTCATATAAGATAGTCCCCTCATCACAGACATTTAGCGAAAAAGAATCTGAGAGAACTTTAAAAAAAATGGTAAATACGTTTGATAAACAATTAGAACAAGCTAAAATAATTAGGAAGCACAAAGAAAGTAGTCCTTATAAAACTTTAGTTTGTGGAGATTTTAACAATACCCAGTTTTCTAATATTTATAGAATTGTAAAAGGGGATTATCAAGATTCTTTTATTGAGGAAGGAAAAGGTTTTGGTCGCACCTATGATTTGAAGGGACTACCTATGCGAATAGACTATATAATGGCAGATGATTCCTTTGAAATTTTAGAACATCAAAACTATGATGTTAGACTATCTGATCATTATCCGATAAAAGCAACTTTTCAAGTAAAGTGAGCGCATCGATTTTAAATTGGCTAAAGCCTTTTTAAATAACTCAATGAACCCGGACCTTCGTTAAAAAGCAAGTCCAATGTACTGGTATTTTCAATAAAACCATGGCGATTACCAAAGACCTGATTGTAAGTTTCTTGTTGTATAGCTAAGTTTTTTTTTGCATTTACCAAGTACCGTAAATCGTTACCGCTATCAATTTTAGTATTATAAGAAGATGTTTTTGCTATCTGATTTTCAATGGATAAACTATCGCACAAAAAATCGATAGTTTTAATATTTAAGTCGAGTAAGTATGTAATTGGCTTTTCAAAAAGTGGGGCTAAGTCATCTTCATAAAATTCAAAAAATGGTGAAGTGCGATATGCTGTTTGTAAGGTGCGCCAATGTTGTCGCTGCCAGTTAGAAGCATTGTCTAATTTTACATCCTTATACTTTTGTCTTCCTTGGTTTCCTCCAACGTGATGGATAGGGAGGTTTAACATGTGTTTTCCTTGATCTGTGCAGATATGGCATCTGTTTCTAAAAGTCTGTTTTTGATAGTTGTCATGAACTTCCCAAATAACTTCATTAGTAACCAAAACGGCCATTGTAGCTATATTAGGAAAATAAACAGGATGCAGTACAGATTTCAAAACAAATTAAGCTTTAGACTTTTTTCTCTTTCTAAAGAAATCGAAAACAAACCATCCAATTAAAAGTAGGATGAAATATTTGAAATAAGACCTAGGTTCACCACTTCCGCCAACTGTAGTGAAAATTCTATCCCAACGGAATTTCCAATTTGAAATTCCTTCATCAAAATTGTCAAAACTCATCCAAATAAAGACAGGTTTTCCCACAATATGGTCTTCCGCTACATAACCCCAGGCGCGACTATCTTCTGAATGATCGCGATTATCTCCCATCATCCAATAATAATCTTGCTTAAAGGTGTAAGAACTTGCCTCTTTGCCATTTATAAAGACTTTGTTCCCAGTTACTTTTACCTCATTATGTTCATAATCACGAATAATTTTCTTGTAAAAAGGAATTGTTCTCGTATTAATTTCAACTGTAGCGCCTTCTTCCGGAATGTAAATAGGGCCAAAATTATCTACATTCCATTTGTAGTATGGGTTTTGAGGAAATACATTGTAACCAGCTGTGCCCTTTGGAATAACTTCCATTACGATAGAATCGATGTTTTGATTCTTTTTTAACTCAGCCACCATATCATCGGTCATATTGGCTAAACGTTGTCTTGGAGTTTCTTCTTTTAAAGACAATCGTAGTTGTCTAATTATATCTGGTGATAGTCCTTTTTTATCAGTAAATATTACAGGTTTATTATCACCTTCAACCCCAACTTGAAAACCATTTTGCCTAAGTAAATTTAGTTGATTTTGGGTAATACTTGCTGGAATATATTTTCTACTATAATCATCTGCGCCAACTTCAGCCAATAAGCGACTAGATACTCCTTTTTGGGAATAAATGGTGTAGTTATTCATCACTTTGGCTCGGTCGGATAATTTTAATTTTTCTCCATTGATGTATACAAACCCATCTATTACGGCCAATGAGTCTCCTGGCGTGCCCACACAACGTTTTACATAATTAGACTTCTTATCAATTGGCTTTTTAACTCCTTTATCTTTAACGAAAAATTGTTTTACGGTATCTGCGGGCCAACTAAATACAACAATGTCATTTTTTTTAGGTGTTTCAAAACCAGGTAATCGAAAATAAGGAATTTGCGGCTTATTTAAATAAGACCTTTTCTTTATTAGTGGTATGGTATCATGAACCATAGGCGCTGCAATAGCTGTCATTGGTGTTCTTGCTCCAAAGTGAAACTTGCTTACAAATAAGAAATCACCGACTCGTAACGTACGTTCTAAAGAACCTGTAGGTATTACATAAGGTTGTATAAAATAGGTATGCACTAATGTTGCTGCAACAATTGCAAAAACGATAGAGCTTACCCATTCTCCAAGTCCAGTTTTTGGTTTTAGACTTCTATCTTCAATATAATTAACATCTTCAGCATAGTTGATGTAGTAGATATAAAAACCTAAGGTTAAAATAACCAACCAGGTATCCCATAACTTGTTTTTGCCAAAACTTCGTATGGTTTCTACCCAAACTACTGGGAACATTAATAAGTTTATAATTGGAATAAACAATAAAACCACCCACCATTTTGGCCGATTTATTAGTTGCATTAAAACAATTGCATTATAGATTGGGATAGCTGCTTCCCAAGCTTTTCTACCTGCCTTTACGTAAAGTTTCCAGGTTCCTAAAAAATGAATTACTTGGATAATTAGGATAAAAAGAATCCATTGTGTACCGTTCATAAAAAAAGCTTTTTACTCGATAATCGAGATTTTAATGTTCTGAGGAATACCTCAAAAATAAATTAGTTTTATCTATATCTCGCGACCAGTCCCGAGGCACTTCATTCTTAGACTAACAAAGATAGGCTTTGTTACGATTTAACTTAGATTTAGCACATCTTTCATTGTAAATACCCCCGTCTTATCTACCAACCATTCCGCAGCAATAATAGCACCAAGAGCAAATCCTTCCCTGCTATGTGCGGTATGTTTAATTTCTATGTTATCCACTTTGCTACCATATGCTACGGTATGCGTACCAGGAGTTTTTCCTATTCGTTTTGCTACAATTGAAATTTCATTCTCTTGTATATCTTCCATTTTCCAATTGGTGTAATCAGAATTTTCAATAATACCTTCTGCTAAAGTTATGGCCGTGCCACTTGGGGCGTCTAGCTTTTGGGTATGATGAATTTCTTCTAAGGAAATAGTATAATCTTTTATGCCTGACATCATTTTTGCCAGCTGCTTATTTAATTCAAAAAAAATATTAACTCCTAAACTAAAATTAGAGGCATAAATAAAAGCACCTTTGTTATTATTGCATTTGGTAACTGCCTCATCAAACTTAGAAAGCCAACCAGTAGTACCAGATATTACGGGAACGTTATGCTCAAAACAATTGGTAATATTATCATAGGCCGAATCTGGAGTGCTAAAATCAATAGCAACATCCATGCAGTTATAATCAACTGTTTTTGTATCCAAATCTATTTTAGCTGCTATAGAATGCCCGCGTTCTAAAGCTAGTTTCTCTAGCATTTTCCCCATTTTTCCATAACCAAATAAAGCTATCCTCATTTGTTCAAAATTTAATAACTAAAGCCATGCCATAATTTGGCTGGGCAGTAACTTGATTATAATCTAAATAGGGTTTAAAATCCATGGACAATTTATCATCAATATTATATTGTTTTAAATGTGCATCAACGTTAGCATCTACTACGTTAAGTGCATAAAGTAAAATAGTAACAAGCAAAGATAAATCTCGTTGCTCTTGAAAGCGCTCTTGCGCATCTTGTAACGCCTCATCAGAAACGTCAGGATTTCCACTAACAATACCACTATTGTTTATATCAAAAAACTCGTCGTCTTCAAAACCAGCTCTCCTTCGTTTAAATGCATCTCTATAGCGATTGTACTCTGTATTATTAAATGAGTATACTGCTATACCCGTTCCTATTGCTCCCCAAACTATTGGAGCTTTCCAATAGCGTTTGTTGTAAATCTGACCCATGCCTGGAAATATGGTAGACAAAAAAGCGGCTTTACTTGGGGCAAGCGGGTTTATTTGTTTTTGAAAAGTTACTTCTTCTACTACAATTCCTTTTGTTTTAAGGTCTGTAGATAAAGAATCTGCTTTCTGAGTAGCAATGGAATCTTGTTTTGTTTCCTGCGAAAAAAGAAGACTTGTAGTCAACAAAAAAATGAATATGAAGAGGCTTTTACCCACCTGTAAGTATTTTTTTCAAACGTTGAAACTCTTCTTTAGAATGAAAAGGGATTACAATTTTACCTTTTCCGCTAGCAGATGAGGTAATGTCTACTTTTACAGCAAGATTTTTAGTAATACTATCAATGTTTTTGCTGATGTATCCAGGCAACTCTTTCTTAACTGATTTATTGCCAGCAGGAATAGCTCCTTTTGTTGTTTTAAAAGTCTTTACTAGTTGCTCTGTCTCTCTAACAGATAGCCCTTCCGCAACTATCTTTTCATAAATTGAAATCTGGTCTTTTTTCTTTTCAATATTTACCAAAGCTCGCCCATGTCCCATAGAAACAAAGCCATCTCTCATACCAGTTTGAATTATAGGGTCTAATTTTAATAGACGCATATAATTGGTAATGGTGGAACGCTTTTTACCAACACGTTCACTTAGTTTCTCTTGAGTGATTTCAATTTCATCCGTTAACCTTTGGTAAGACAACGCAATTTCTATAGGATCTAAATCTTGGCGTTGAATGTTCTCCACCAATGCCATTTCTAATGACTCTTGGTCATTTGCAATTCTTATATAGGCAGGAATAGTCTCTAAGCCTACTAATTTAGAAGCCCTAAATCTTCGTTCACCAGAAACTAGCTGAAATTTATTAAAATCTAATTTTCTAACCGTAATGGGTTGTATAATCCCAAGTTCGCGAATAGAACTCGCTAATTCTTCGAGCGTTTCGTCATTAAAATTGGAACGTGGTTGAAAAGGATTTACTTCAATAGTAGTAATATCCAGTTCTACTACATTACCAATAACCTTGTCTGCATTCTTATCAGAAACGGACTGTATGTCATTATCTGGGTCTTTTAACAGCGCAGATAAGCCTCTTCCAAGAGCTTGTTTTTTAGTTGCTTTCGCCATCTTAAACTTTCTCCTTGTTTTTACTCAATATCTCGTTAGCCAAGTTCAAATAGTTAGATGCCCCTTTACTGCTTGCATCATATTTGATAATACTTTCGCCGTAACTAGGTGCTTCGCTAAGTTTTACATTTCGCTGTATTATAGTATCAAAAACCATATCTGCAAAATGCTTTTTCACTTCTTCTACTACCTGATTTGATAATCGTAAACGAGAATCATACATTGTAAGTAACATACCCTCAATGTCTAAATCGGCATTATGTATCTTTTGTACACTTTTTACAGTATTTAATAATTTACCTAAACCTTCCAAGGCGTAATATTCACATTGAATAGGTATCATTACAGAATCCGCAGCTGTAAGTGCATTTAATGTTAATAAACCCAATGAAGGCGCACAATCTATTAAAATGTAATCATATGAATCTCGCAAGCTTTTTATAGCCTCTTTCATCATATATTCACGGTTATCTTTATCTACTAATTCTATCTCAATAGCAACTAAATCTATATGTGAAGGAATTAAATCAACATTAGGCGAATTTGTAGCAACTATTGTTTCCGCTGCATTAAGCGTATGCTCCAATAATTGATAGGTGCCACTTTCAACACCATCAACATCAATTCCAAGTCCTGAAGTCGCGTTAGCTTGAGGGTCAGCATCTATCAAAAGTACTTTTCTCTCTAAAACACCTAGTGATGCAGCTAAGTTAACCGTGGTGGTAGTTTTACCGACTCCACCTTTTTGGTTTGCAATAGCAATTATTTTGCCCATTAGTTAAGTAAGTTAGAGGCTAAAAATACAATTATTTAGTGTGTTAAAAAATGTATTTTGTTAACATCAAGTGAATAAATAGGGGATAGTGCGTTAAAGAAAGTTAAACAAATCATCATTAAATGAATTTGAAGATTTTTTAACTTAGAAATGTGACGCTAAGAAGTCTAAACACTAATCTTTTTTGATTTTGAGACTATCTTCATATTCAATTAGAAAAATCTCCTCATCATCCTTTTTCATATAATATTTTTCTCGGGCAAATTTTTCCAATTCTTCGGGAGTGGAAAGTCCTTTAAGTGCTTCTTTATCCTTTGTTATCTCGTTTTTTAAGAATTCTTTTTGCTGTTCTAGTTTTTTAATCTCTCTTCGTAATTCTAGATGAATGAGTAAGGAATTCGTGTCAAAAAAAGCCATCCAAATAACATAAAGTGTAAGTACTAAAATGTAAGTGTTAGTAAGCAATTTGAACCATTTTTTTTGTCTTAATTCTTTTAACCCCATTAATTTAATTTATCATTGATTATGGTGCGAACAATATCTACAGCTACTGTATTGTAGTGATTATTGGGGATTATGATATCTGCAAATTCTTTGGAGGGCTCTATAAATTGGTTGTGCATTGGTTTTACAGCAGTTTGGTAACGATGTAACACTTTTTCTAGGTCATGGCCGCGTTCTTTAATATCGCGTTGTAGCCTTCGTATTAAGCGTTCGTCCGAATCTGCGTGCACAAAAATCTTAATATCAAATAGCTCTCTAATTTTTGGATTGCTCAAAACGAGAATACCTTCCACAATCATTACTTTTCTTGGTTCGGTTAGAATAGTTTCTTCTAAACGAGTTTCTTCAACAAAAGAATATACCGGTTTTTGAATGGGTTTGTGCTGCTTTAATTGATTAAGATGTGCTATTAAAAGGTCAAAGTCTATAGAATTAGGATGGTCAAAGTTTACTTGACTACGTTCCTCTTTCGTCATATGTGATAAATCATTGTAATAAGAGTCTTGAGAAATTACCCCAACAACATCCTTTGGTAATTCGTTTACAATTTGATTTACAACTGTTGTTTTACCACAACCTGTACCACCAGCTATCCCAATTATAAGCATTCAATAAAGTTTGATTCAAAAGTAAGAATTTGAAAGTATACCAACTTCTAGTAAGTGCAAATAATAAGCAAACAAATTTATTGTAAATACACTCTTTTAAAACGTTTGGTTGTTTACCATATAACTACTTTTGCCAAATGGAACTAGAAAACCAAAAACCAAATTTTGAATTTGTAGCGCTTATGGCTTCTCTTATGTCTATTGTTGCTTTGGCAATTGATGCCTTATTACCAGCAATTTCAGATATAGGAACAGCCATCCATAGCGAAGACCCTACAGTTAATCAGTTGCTTATTACCATGATTTTTTTAGGTCTAGGAGTAGGGCAGCTATTTTTTGGTCCACTTTCTGATTCTTATGGTAGAAAACCTGTGGTTTATATTGGGTTTTTAGTATTTGCAGTGGCAAGCATAATCTGCTTATTTGCTCCAAATATTGAGATAATGGTAGTAGGGAGAATTTTACAGGGAATTGGACTTTCTTCTCCTAGAAGTATAACAATCTCTATTATTAGAGATTCTTATAAAGGCGATTATATGGCTAAAGTAATGTCCTTTGTAGTAGCTTTTTTTATTTTAATACCTGTAGTTGCTCCAGCAATTGGCAAAATTATTTTAGACCAGTTTGGCTGGGAAGCCATATTTTATTTTCAGCTACTATTTGGTTTAATAGTGGCGATTTGGTTCTGGAGGAGACAAAAAGAGACTCTAAAACCAGAATATAAAATCCCTTTTTCATTAGGTGTTTTTATCGATGGGACAAAAGAGTTTTTAAAGTATAAAGAGACTATAGCCTTTACCATGATTTCTGGATTGGTAACAGGAGCTTTCCTGGTCTATTTAAGTGCATCACAGCATATTTTTGAAAGTCAATACAATTTAAAAGAAGCTTTCCCCTACATATTTGCAGGTTTAGCAATCTCTATTGGTCTGTCTACTTTTTTAAACGGAACCTTAGTACTCCGCTTTGGGATGCGTAAACTTTCCTATATGGCGCTAATTACTTTTTGTAGTATAGCACTTCTTTATGTTGTTTTATTCTGGTCATCGAGTAACCCCAACATTTACATCTTAGTTGGTTTCCTTTTTGTACAATTTTTTTGTTTGGGTTTTATGTGGGGGAATTTTCGTTCTATAGCAATGGAGCCTATTGGTCATATTGCAGGTATTGGCGCAGCGATAAATGGTTTTGTTTCCACACTACTTTCCATACCAATTGCAACACTGATTGGGTATTATGTTGATGATACTGTTTGGCCTATGTTTTTAGGATTGGCAATTTGCGGTTTAGGTTCGCTAGCTATTTTTATGATTTCTAAGAGGCTTAAAACTCCTGTAGCTATTTAGTGGGTGAGAAGATAATTCCACTACAAGAATCTTTAGAAGCTCCTGTAACTGAAGATAGCACGTTGACTTCTTTTCTAATTTTTAGGACACCCATAAGACCAAAAACCACTGCTTCTTTAAAATTAATGAGTTGTTTAGACGGAATGATTACTTTGGTGTAAGGGTTTAATTTTTCGCTAAGCGTAGTACTAAAATAATCGTTTAAAGCACCGCCGCCGCATACCAAAACCGTATTGTTTTCTTTAGTTCTATCTGTATTTACAGCTGCAGCTATTTTAGAACAGTTATGATGGATAAAAGTATGCAGCAAATCGCTAACAGGACTATTAGATTTTTCAATTAATGGGACTATTTCTTTAGTAAACCATTCATAACCAGTTGATTTTGGATATGGTAGCTTGTAGTATTCAAGTTTGTCTAATTGCGCTAACAAAATTTCATCTAGCTTTCCAGAAGCTGCCAATGCTCCACCCTCATCAAACTCTAAACCTATTTTTTGAGTTATATAATTAAGTGGCATATTGGCCAGTCCAATGTCATAAGCTATTCGTTTCCTATTTTTTTTGAAGGATATATTACTAATTCCTCCCAGATTTAAGCAGAAATCGTATTCACTAAATAATAACTCGTCTCCAATAGGAACTAGAGGGGCTCCTTGTCCACTTAGGCTTACATCCAAAGTGCGAAAATCACAAACCACTTTTTGCTCTGAGACATTCGCTAATTCTTGTCCATTCCCTAACTGAAAAGTATATCCATCTTCTGGTCTGTGGTGCGAAGTATGCCCATGACTTGCAATAAAATCAACTTGCAAACTATTCTTTTGAATGAATGTTTTGGCTTGTTCACCTAGCCATTTCCCATAAGTTATATCTAGTGATGAATGGGCCGTTTCCGAAAGCTGAATAGCATTTTTTAATGCTGATTTCCATGTAAGATTGTACGGAATTGTTTTTGCTTCAAGAATTTTAAAATCCCATTTTTCTTCTTTGGTGTGCCAAAGGTTACAATAAGCAATGTCTAGCCCATCTAATGATGTTCCGGACATTAAACCAAGGACCTTATAAACCCTATTCATTTGTTTAAAGCTGTTTCTTTAACGCCAAGATACGTTGGTAACTATCATCAATTCTTTCTTCCGAAATTTTCCCTTCTTCAACCAATTTTAAAATATGATTAATCGCTCTTTTTGCAATTTCGGGGTCAAAAGGAATTTCAATGCAATCTGGTGTATTTTCCGGACAAGGAGCTGCATTATTTGAAAACAGTAACATGTCAACACCAGCAATAATGGCTTTTTCAATAGCAGTTTCAAACTCATAAAAGTTCGAAATTGCTCGCATTTGCATGTCATCTGAAATGATAACACCATCAAAACCAAAATCTGTTCTTAGTAAATCCTCAATAATCTTTGGTGATAAAGTGGCAGGTAGCGTGTCTAGATTTTCATTGTAAACATGCGAGGTCATTACTACGTTGATATCTTTATCATTTATGAGCGTTTTAAAAGGAGTCAACTCTTTTTCCGACCAAGTAGTAGTAACATTTGCTAAACCTTTATGTGAGTCTTTGTCAGAACTTCCATGACCAGGAAAGTGTTTTGGGACACAACTAATGTGATTTTTAGTATGTTCCTTAATAAAAACTTTAGCATGTGCTATAACAGTTTCTAAACTGTCTGAAAAACTACGTTCTCTAGCCCCAATAATGGGGTTTAATGGATTTATATTTAAATCTATAACTGGACCAAAGTTCATATTTATTCCCAATTCTGCTAACTCGGAAGCCATAGTATTGGCCCAAACCTTAGTGGAGTCCAGATTGTTTAGTTTGCCAATTGCTTGATGTGATTTATGATACTCAAAACCATCATCAACACTCAATCTAGTTACAAAACCACCTTCTTCATCTATTGCAATAAGCAGTTTGGTTGCGTCAATGGCTTGTAAATCTGCATTTAGTTTTTTTAATTGTGTAGGAGAAATCACGTTTCGTTTCACAGTTTCTTTAGAGGGTAAATCCCTACTATATAGCACAACCCCACCAATATGATAATCCGTTACCATTTTATAAATAGCATCACTATCACTAATTGCTGTGCCTCTAAAACCAACCATTATCATTTGACCAACTTTCTCTGCTATAGGAATAGTGGCGTTCTTTTCTGTATTATCCTTTTTTTCAACACAAGAAATTAGGGAAAAGAGAAAAATGAATACTAGTATGGTAGGTCGAGTCATTCTAAAAGTTTGACTAAAAATATAACTTTTAGTTGAAGTGATAGCGAACAAAACCTTCCATAGCTTCATATTCTGCCATTCCTAATGCGTTGTATTTATTAGCAGTCTCTTTATTACGTTGCTCAGCGCGTTGCCAAAACTCACGTTCATCATTGCCAGGAAACATGGCAGCATCTTTTTGCGATTGATGCTTAAAAATGGCACTTATTTTTCTTGCCATGTCTTTTGGTCCAATCGGAATCGTCATTTCCATATCAGAAATATCCCATTCTTGCCATGCCCCACGGTAAAGCCATACATAACAATCTTTTACCCAGTCGGCATTGTCAGCTACAAATCTTTCCAGCGCTTTAAATATTATTTGCAGGCATACTCTATGTGTACCATGTGGGTCAGATAAATCACCTGCAGCAAAAATTTGATGTGGTTGTATCTTGTTGAGTAAATCATATGTTATTTGAATATCTTCCTCTGAATGGGGTTTTTTCTTAACCGCACCTGTCTCATAGAAGGGTAGATTTAAGAAGTGGGCATTGTCTTCAGAAACTTTGCAATAGCGGCACGCAGCCAAGGCTTCTCCCTTTCTTATTAGCCCTTTAATTTCTTGAATTTCTGAGCTATCAATTTGACCAGGCTTTTTTTCGCTTAAGAATTGCCTTATGTTTTTAAAACGCTTTTGGAGTTGTTTATCGTCCCTTTCAATATCCGTGGCAAAATCTAAGAATCGAATTACCTCATCATCAAATACTGCTATATTACCAGAGGTTTGGTAGGCAACATGCACATCATGTCCTTGATCTACTAGTCTAAGTAATGTTCCTCCCATGGAAATTACATCATCATCTGGGTGAGGACTAAAAATTAGCGAACGCTTTTGGTGCGGTAATTCTCGCTCTGGTCGTTGACTATTATCTGCATTTGGTTTTCCTCCTGGCCATCCAGTAATAGTGCGTTGCAACTGATTAAACACCTTTAAATTTATCTGTTCCGCAGAACCTATCTCGGCCACAAGACTACCCATTCCATATTCATTGTAGTCTTCATTTGTTAATTTTAAAATAGCCTTTTCTAATTTTTCAGATAACCAGATCGCTGCTCTTTTTATAAGTTTTTCATTCCATTCGCAATCATCAACCAGCCAAGGTGTTTTTACTCGTGTTAAAAAAGAGGCAGAAGCTTCATCCAAAATGAAATCACAATTTTGATGATGCTGCAGGAATGTTGCGGGTACAGATTCTCGTATTTCACCTTCTACTGCTTGTTGTATTATTTGGGATTTTCCTTCTCCCCATGCCATTAGAATAATTCTATGGGCATTCATAATGGTTCCAACTCCCATGGTTAGTGCTCTGGAAGGGACATTTTCTTGTCCAAAAAAATCGCTTGCTGCATCTAATTTTGTTACCCTATCTAAGCGCACTAATCTGGTTTTACTTTGGATGGAAGAGCCCGGTTCGTTAAAGCCGATGTGACCGGTTCTACCGATACCTAAAATTTGTATGTCTAACCCGCCAGCATCTATAATTTTCTGTTCATAGTTTTCACAATATGCTCTTATTTCTTTTTTTGATACTGTGCCGTCAGGAATATTTGCATTCTCTTTTTTAATATCAATATGGTCAAACAGATGCTCATTCATAAATCGCACATAACTATGAATAGAATCTGGTTGCATGGGGTAGTATTCATCTAGATTAAAGCAGATTACATTTTTAAAACTTAATCCATCTTTTTGGTGAAATTGTACTAGAAAATCATACACCTTGGTAGGCGTAGAACCTGTTGCTAATCCTAGCACCACTTTCTTACCTTGTTTTTGTCTTTCTCGTATTAACCCAGCAATTTCATTAGCTACATAAAATGAAGCGCTTTCCGAGTCTTCGTGAATAAGTGTATTAACTTTTTCAAACTTTTTAAGTTCTTCATTAGTGTTTGATGCTAAGTTTTTTAATGTTGATGTTTGTGCCATTTTAGAAGTATTACAATTTAAAAACAGCACAAAACTAATCATTTTTTATACATTTTGCTGTTTTTTGCTTTTTTATTTGCTGCTTTATGCAATTAATAACATTTTATTTACATTAAAAAAGAATAAAACAGCATAAGATTCAAATTGTTATCTTTGAAATCGATTTATTATTTCATTTAAATGCTAAAGGAAGAACGTCAACGAATTATACTAAATGAAGTTGAACTTCATAACCGAGTTCAATTAACAGATATTGCTGAAAAACTAGATGTTTCTATAGATACCGTACGAAGAGATGTTAAAGAATTAGATACTGAAAACAGGCTTAGAAAGGTGCACGGCGGAGCTATTTCTCTTGGTTTTGCAAACTACAGTCCTAAAAGGAATAGTGTTTATGCTTTAGATGAAAAAATCGCTATTGCGGAGAAAGCTTCCAAACTTTTAAAAGAAAATAGTGTAGTTTTAATAGATGGTGGTACTACCTGTCTAGAATTGGCAAGACTGTTGCCTGCGGAGTTAAAATTGACTTGTTTTACATTGAGCCTTCCAGTTGCTATGGAGTTATTGCATAAACCCAACGTAGAAACTATTTTTATCGGCGGTCGACTTTCTAAAGATGCTCAGATTACTTTGGGATCTAATACCATTAATAACTTATCAGAAATAAAAGTAGATTACAGTTTTATTGGAACGGGTTACGTGGATGCGCAATTTGGTCTCACTGAATTTGATTGGGATATTGTACAGACAAAAAAAGCGGTAATTAAAGCATCTAAAAAGACAGTTTTACTTTGTATTTCTGAAAAACTAAACTCACAGCATCGTTTTAAAACCTGTGATTTAAATGCTATACACTCTTTGATAACAGAATTAGAACCTAACCATGACTTATTAAAAAACTTTAAAAATCAAGAAATAGTATTATTGTAGTATGAGCGAATATGATAAAATAACAGAGCAATCATCATTACATAATAATCTTGAAAAGATGAGTTCTGAAGATCTATTGAAAAAGATAAATCTAGAAGATAAAAAAGTTGCAGAAGCCGTAACCGAAGTAATACCTAAAATTACAGAACTAGTAGATGCTTTGGTTGAGCGATTCCAAAAAGGAGGAAGACTTTTTTATATAGGTGCGGGTACAAGTGGCCGTTTAGGAATTCTAGATGCATCAGAGATTCCACCTACTTTTGGCATGTCCCATGAAAAAGTAATAGGAATAATAGCTGGAGGAGACGGGGCAATTAGAAAAGCAGTTGAATTTGCAGAGGATAATACTTTACAGGCTTGGAAAGATTTACAAGAATTTGATATTGATGAGAATGATACATTAATAGGTATTGCAGCATCGGGCACTACACCTTATGTTTTGGGTGGAATAAAAGATGCTAAAGCCAATGGATTATTAACTGCTGGGATTACCAATAACCCAGGTTCTCCTTTAGCCACACAAACGGATATTCCTATTGCAATAAATGTAGGGCCAGAATTTGTTACTGGAAGCACTCGAATGAAAAGTGGTACTAGCCAAAAGCTGGTTTTAAATATGATTTCTACAGCGTTGATGATCAGAATAGGTAGGGTCAAAGGAAACAAAATGATAGACATGCAATTGAGCAACAATAAACTTGTTGATAGGGGGACACGTTATTTGGTCGATGCTCTGGACATGAACTATGATGAAGCTGAAATAGCTTTAAAAAAATATGGTTCTGTAAGGGATGCTATAAAAGCATATCAAAATTAGATATAATGCATTTGTTTTTTATTAACCACGAGACGCTTCTTTTCTATGGATGGTGGCAATTTGCCACTTGTCTTTTTGCATTTATTGCATTGTTATCTATTTGGTGGCATATTGGTAAAAAACAGAAAGATTTTGGGCAGGTTTGGTTAGCATTATCCATTTTATGCTGGAGTTTATCTGGTTTGGTAGAGGTGTTTTTTGTCAATATGGGTAATGAATCTCCAATTTTAGCGGATGGTTTGCGAAGTATTTTATCCCTGTTCAATAGTCTTTTTATATTGTTAGCCTTGCCTTGGTTTAGGTACCTTCCAAATTTTCTTAAAAGTATTATTAAATCTAAATACTGGATTTTTATAGTTGGACTTCCATTTTTGTTCTCTTTATTACCTACTCTTAATAAAATGATATCCGGTAGGAGTGGAGTAATTAACGAATTAGATGTCTACTATGCTGTACTTACTTTAATATTTCTGGGGTTTGTGCTGTGGCATTCGTTTGCAAAAAGACGTTTGATAACCTTGGCTTATCTATCTCTAGTTTGCATAATTATTACATTATTGGCACAGTTTTATAAGTTAACAGGCTCAACGGTAAATCTTACTTTGTTTTCAGCTATATTTAAAACTAGCCTGATTATGATGTTTTTTGCCCTTGCCCTTAGCTGGGTAAAAGAATTATCAGAAAATATTATTCCAGATGCTACTAACCTTCGAATTACGTTAACAACAAATAAAGATGGTGATAAAATAGAGCGTTGGGTTTTTGTTGATGGTCTACCTAATAGGTTGAAAAATAAAGTAAAGCTATCTACTGCTTCTTTTGAGCTTCTTACTCGATTTGCTGAGTCTAGAAAGCAGAATACAGAATCTTGGTTAGAGATAAAACCTAAGCATCATGCTATAAAGGAACGGGTATATGACATTAATGATTATAATGAAGTTAAACGACTGCTTACTGCCTTAGTAGATGGTCTTTTTGGAAAAGGAAACTGGACCAATGAACATCATCTTGCGCCACTAAAAAATGTTCTTTTCGAATTATCAGAAAAGCGAGAGCGCAAAATACGTTTGCTTATTCCTCCTGAAAATATAACACTTTAGTACCTAATCTTCTTTTTTGTCTGAAAGCTACTTTCCGACATTTTCATTTTTTTTCTGACTTTTCCGCCTCATCAAAAATATACTTTTCAATTTGCTGGCTTAAATCAAAAAACGAGCGTTATGCAATCAGGATTTCCCATGAAATTGAGCAGCTACCTAGCCATATTTCTGGCACCATCATTGGCAATTGCACAATCAAAAGGCTTAGACGAACGAATAAATGATGCTTTTATGCCTTTTGCAATTTGGTGGGAGAATCTGATTTTTTCTGAAGTAATTATTTATGGAAACGGCATTCCTATAGTGTTAATACTGTTGCTTACAGGTGCTTTATTTTTTACTATTTATTTTGGTTTTATTAATGTAAAACATTTTCCTACAGCAATAAAAGTTGTTCGTGGTAAGTATGATGAATTTGAAAAGAATGAGGTATTAAATACTATTAATATAAATACAATTGAGGGTGATATTGTGGATACGATAAAAAATGAAAGCCATCATGGAGAAGTAAATCATTTTCAAGCATTAACTACAGCAATATCCGGTACAGTAGGTTTGGGAAATATTGCTATGGTTGCCGTAGCAATATCAATTGGAGGTCCAGGTGCAACATTCTGGATGATTATTGCAGGTTTATTAGGAATGTCATCAAAGTTTGTGGAATGCACTTTAGGTGTTAAATATCGAGATATTGATGAAAATGGAAATGTTTATGGTGGTCCAATGTATTACCTGTCAAAAGGACTTAAGGAAAGTGGTTTTACAGTTTTAGGTAAAGTATTGGCTAGCATTTTTGCTGTATTATGCATAGGTGCTTCATTAGGCGGAGGAAATGCATTTCAAACCAATCAGGCAGCAGCGCAAATCATAAATAGATTTGGAGTAACCGGTTCAAATTCAGGAACTATTATTGGGATGATTTTTGCAATCTTGGTCGGCATAGTAATAATTGGAGGAATTAAGCGTATTGCTAAGGTTACCGAGAAAGTTGTACCCTTTATGGCTGCATTGTACGTGGCAGCTGCCCTGTTTATTATTTTTTCCAACTATGACAAAGTAGGAGAAGCTTTAAGCTTAATTGTATCAGAAGCCTTTTCACCTAAAGCTACTATTACAGGTGGTTTTATTGGAGTTATGATACAGGGTTTTAGAAGAGCTGCGTTTTCCAATGAAGCTGGTGCTGGATCTGCTGCAATTGCGCATTCTGCAGTAAATACCAAGTTTGCAGCTTCAGAAGGTCTGGTTGGGCTCTTAGAGCCTTTTATAGATACCGTTGTTATTTGTACAATCACAGCTTTAGTTATAGTTATTTTTAATATTGACGGAATGTTTGTTTATGGTGATGTTATAAATCAACAAGCATTAATGTTAGATGGGAGTAGGATAGGAGGTGTAAATTTAACATCAACAGCTTTTGAAAGCGCAATACCAGGTTCATCATATGCCTTGGTGATTGCCGTAGTATTATTTGCGTTTTCTACAATAATTTCTTGGTCTTACTATGGACTTCAGTCCTGGAAATATCTGTTTGGTAGAAGTAGATTTTCCGATTTGGTTTATAAAACATTGTTTCTAGTTTTTACAGTGTTGGGAGCTGCAATAACCTTAGATGCAGTTATAAAATTCTCAGACGCTATGATTTTAGCTTTAGTTTTTCCAAATATTATTGGCTTATTACTATTGTTTCCTAAAGCAAAAGGGGAATTAGTAAAATATTTAAAAATAATAAAACAGAAGAATGACTAGTTTCATTAAGCATTAGGTTTTAACCTGTAAATACCTTTTCCTTCTATACCAACATAAATATAGCCATCAGGGCCTTGTTTTACATTTCTAACCCTGCCTAGACCGTCTAATAACTTTTCTCTGTATACAACTTTGTTATTCTTTAACGCTAATCTTTCTAAATATTGAAAAGCTAAAGAACCTACTAGTAGATTCCCTTTCCAGTCAGGATATTTGTCGGAAGTAACAAAAGTCATTCCGCTAGGAGCAATAGAAGGTGTCCATTGGTAAAGCGGCTGCTCCATTCCGGGTCTAGATGTCTCATCTGTAATTTTTGTACCAACATAGTTGATGCCATAGGTGATAATTGGCCACCCAAAATTTTTACCTTTTTTGATAATATTTATTTCATCGCCACCTCTTGGCCCATGTTCATGATTCCAAATCTCACCTGTATAAGGATTTTTAACTAAGCCTTGAGGGTTTCTATGCCCATAACTGTATATGGCTTTTTTTGCTTCTTTTTTGTTGACAAAAGGATTGTCAGCAGGAATACTTCCGTCATCATGAATTCGGTATATTTTCCCACCATCTCTAGTAATATCTTGTGGATTTGCATCGCGGTTTCCTCTATCCCCAATTGAAAAGTAAAGGAAGCCTTTGTCATCAAATTCTAATCGAGAACCCCAATGTTGACCTTTTGTGGTATTGGGAACGCCTTTATAGAGTATTTCTTTGTTAACTAGCTGCTTATTTTTAAGCTGAGCACGCATTATAGTTGTATTACCTCCATTACCATCACCTTCAGAAGATGAAAAAGAAAAATAAATCCATCCATTTTCAGCGTATTTTGGATGTAATTCAATATCTAAAAAACCTCCTTGTCCACGCTCATAAATATCAGGCAAGCCACTTATTCGAGTCTTTTTTCCATTTTGGAAAAAAAGTAGTTTTCCACTCTTTTCGGTAATTAAAATGCTATTTTTTGATGGAAATGCCATACCCCATGGGTTTTGAACTCCATTAACAACTAATTCCTCTGAAAACGAGATAGTTACAGGCTTTTTAATTGTCTTATCTGCGGTCTGAGCACACGATTGAGTGAGCAGTACAACGAAAAAATAGAGACATATCGGGTGCTTTTTCATAATTTTAACGTTGTAAGGATACTTTTTACTGTTTAAATGCAGTTATAAAAGTACCAAACAAATATTAATTGTATTAAAACAGATTTTATTGTTTAGAAAATTATAAACGTAAGAATGTTAAGATCCCAAATCTGACAATTCTACCTTAACCTAGATTAACCTATGCTACCCCACACTAAAAGGCGTCTTTTGTATGCCGTGCTATTGGTACTTTTATCAGTAGGCACCTTCTCTGCGGTTGCAAAAAACAATATTCCTGCTCTATTTAATGTAATTATTTCTGGTACTGAAAAACCAGAAGACATCGTTATTCCAAAAAAAGAAGCTGTCTCCTATAACGCAACGGTAATTAGTAATGCAGCCTCAGCCCCAATGTTTATGACAATAATTCAAGGAGCTGATGAAGAAGTTGCATGTAGTAATAATGGTTTTACAATTGCAAGGTTTAATTTGTGTGGTGATTCTGATGATAGAACAATAGCATTGTCTGGAGGACCTTACGGTTCTGTAGAGTGGCAGATTTTAGGAGGTTCATGTACTCCGGATATTAATGAAGATTGCCCAAATACAACAACTACTTGTTACACTACGGTTGGCACCGCTCAAACATTTAATATTGATGCAAGTGCTATCCCAGCTGGTTCAGGAGCAGAATTTAGAGTAATTGCTGATGGTGCACAATACTTTTTTAAAGTTAAAAAGAGTACAATAACACAAACACATGTTAAGAGAGATTTTATTTGTGGTGTTGATGGGCGTATTCAAATCACCAACCTTTCTAGCTCATATGAATATAGTATAGATGGTGGTGCTAATTGGCAGACTTCACCAATATTTGATGGTTTAGCACCAGACACCTATAATATAATAGCTCGTTTACAAAATACACCCAACACTTGTGAATATCCTTATGACCCAATTGTTATTGAGCAATTGGATATAAGTATGGATGTAGCGTTTGTAGACGCACAATGTTTTGGTGATACTGGTAGTATTACCGTAACTGTTAATGATGTACCTGGTCCATACAAATACACACTTCTAGATGAGAATGGTGTTCCTCAAGAATTTACCACTTTTATCACTACAAATCCATACACATTTAGTGCTGTAGGTTTTGGAACATATAGTGTACAAGTTGAAACCCAGCAATGTACCGGTGACCCGGGTAATGGGATACCGCCACCAAGACAAAATTTAGACATTAATGGTAATCCTATTAGTATAGGAGACGGAATTACTCCTTTATCTGCCTCCACTGAAGTAAATGAAAGTTTAAGTGCGGAACCTTCTTGTGGTGCTGCAAGCGTTGATATTATTGTTAGAACGTCTGGTGGTTCTGCCCCATATACATTTACAGTAAGTGATGGTGGCTCTTCAACAGGTTCTTATACTACACAAACAACATATACAGTAACAACAGCTGGCAGTTATGATTTTACTATTACCGATGCCAATGGGTGTACCATAGATGCTTCGGCAAACGTGGTTGAATTAACTCCTCCGGAAGTTACAGCAAGTGGAATAGATGGAACCTGTACTAATGGAGGTGCTAAAATTGATATTAATGTAATTGATGGCAAGGGATATAATCTTTCTTTTCGTCCAACATCAGCAGATGCTTGGAGTACAGATCCATTACTAACAGTTCCTGCTGGTACTTATAATGCTATAGAAGTAAGATACCAACAAGGAAGTTTTGATTGTATTTACACAATCCCAACTTCGGTAACTGTAAATTCTACAGGTACGATTAATGGTAATGCTATTAAAATAGCAGATAGAACTTGTGATGGAACTGGAGGAACGGTTGGTGGAGTAATCGAATTTCAAGGGCCTTTTTCTGGTGGCTCAGGAAGTGGTTACGTATTTAGTATTTCGGGTGATAGTCCATCAAATTTCACTACTCAAACCTACTATGATAACTTAGCTCCAGGTACATATACCCCAATTGTTAGGGATGCTGGAGGCTGTCGTCTAGAATTAACGCCAATTACCATACTGGACATAGATCCTCCAACAGCAATTGCATTTGCGCAGAGTGATATAAATTGTGCTGCAGGTACTTCAGATGTACAGTTAACAGCAACAAGTACAAACCCAATAGTTAGATTTGAAATTATAAGCCCTGCATATTTCGATAATGCAGGTAATGATACATTCAACGATATTAATGTAAATACCGCATATGAATTTAGGGTTACAGACGATCAAGGTTGTACCTATACTGATAGTTTTACACCTGCTGTAATTAGTTCAATACGGGCAAGAGTAAAATCAGGTGGAGATTTAAATGTCTGTACAGGTGCTTCAGATGGTGATGGAACTTTTATCATTGATGGATTTGCAAATAACTATACCTATAATATAGATGGCGGAGCAGAAAGTGCCCCTCAAAACAATTTAGAAGTAGATTTAAATGGCTTAGCCGCCGGAAACTATGTAATTACCGTAACAGATGTAGATACAGGTTGTCAGGATACAGAAACTTTAACCGTTCAAGAACCAGCTACTCCATTAACCTTATTAGGAAATGTAACTGCCATGAGTTGTGCTAATAGCAATATTGGTCGTGTAATTGCAAACGCAACAGGCGGATGGGGTGGTTATAATTATACATTAACCTATCCCTTAGGTACTGTCATTGGGCCACAATCTGGAGTTACATTCGGAGGATTGACAGAAACGGGTACATACACTTTAGATGTAGAAGATGCAGAAGGATGTACAGATACATTTACATTTGATTTAACTCCTTTGGATGCTCCGGTATTAGATTATGATGCTACAGCTTCAGATTTATGCTATGAACCAGTTGGGGGTGCAACTTTAGGCGTTCAAATAATAACTGATGGCACTGCAGGTACTCCATACGAATACCGAGTTAATGGCGGCGCTTGGCAGCCCAGTCCAGTATTCTCTGGACTTTCTCCAGGGAATTACACAATTGAAGTTAGAGATACTAATAACTGTGGTGATACGGTAAGCCTGACTGTAAACCCACAACTTCGTGTTGCGGCGAGCTTAGTTACAGAAATTCCTTGTGGTGGTGGAGACGGTATTATTCAGGTAGATGTAAATGGAGGGTATACTACTGGAGCTGGACCAAAACAATATGAAGTAAGCTCAGATAATGGAGTTACATTTGGAGCCTCATCTCCCTTAACATCAACTAGTTTCACCTATAACACAAATACACCTGGCACTTATGTTTTTAGGGTAACAGATAATGAGGGTTGTATAGCAGAATCTAATCCATTTGTATTAGAACCACCTGTAAATATAGACCCTGCTTCAGCTGAAGTTTTTCCACCAGTTTGTGGCGAGACAAACAGTGGCCGTGCCATAATCACCCCAGATGCTACAAGTGGGGTAGCTCCATATGAAATAAGTTTTGATGGGGGAGCTTTTTCCAGTCAAACCAACTTTTCAAACTTAAATCAAGGGCAGACCTATACTTATATAGTAAGGGATGCAAGAGGGTGTGAAACTGTGCCTCAAGATTTGACTATTCCAAATGCAGGGACCGCACCAGATGCAACAGTTAGCACAATTGATGCTGTATGTGATGCTGCTACGGATGTAATTGGTGGGCAAATAGATATTACTGCAGTTATTGGAGGTTCGCCAGATTTCACTTACGTACTACAAGATCAATTCGGAGTAGAAATCGGAAGAATAGGACCAACAGTAAGTACCACTGAAAGTTTTACTAACGTTCCAGTAGGTTCATATACTGTATTTACAATTGATAGAAATGGATGTATAGATACGGATCAGGTAACAATAGATGATGGAGACTTGGATGTTGTTCCGGACCCAGTTCCAGCTCCAGTTTGTAGCCCAGGCGGCTTCACGAACACAGTTGAAATTGTAGGTGGAGATGGTAGTTTAGGTTTTGAGATTAGATTAGTTACTAACCCTGTGAGTAGTTTTGTTCCAGTAAACAGTCCTCCAAGAAGGCATACATTTACTGGATTACAGTTTGGAGTAAGTTATACCGTTGAGGTTTTAGATATAGCAACTGGCTGTACGCATATTGAAACTATTGACCCCATAGATGGACCTTCCCCGCTTGAGGTTACAGCAGTATCAACACCAGGATTTTGTGATGCTTCAAGAAATGGACAAATTGAATATACCATTACTGGATTTACTTCTGGTGACGATTTATTAATTGAAGTTTACAATATTGATGATGGGAGTTTACTTACTACAGAAAACCCAACTAATGTTACTACAATACCTTATATAAATACTTTTGATATACTTCCTGGTAACTATCAGGTTGTCGTAACAAATCAAACAGATAATTGTAATGACGGAGCACTTGTAACAATTAATCAAAATTTACCAGCAGTCTTTATCTTAACAGAAGAACCTGCAAATTGTAATGCAGATGGACAAATTACGGTAGTCGGTTCTGGCGGTGCCGGTGGACCTTATGAATTTGCGTTCGGTTTAACTGGTTTTGACCCAACTGGATTATATTCTACTACCACTACATATACCGGGGCTGCAGGAAACTATGATATTTATGTAAGAGATGCTGCAGGATGTACTTCTTTTGATATTGCAACTATAATCCAACAGCAGGCTGCGCCGGTATTAAATACACCAATTGTAGATAACCAATGTGATGTAACTGCAACGGCTTTTCAAATTACGGTGAGTACTCCTAATACAACAGACACACCTAGATTTACTATAAACGGAACTACACAATTTGGAGTCTTGAACGGAGCTGTTTACGAAGCTACTTTTACTGTAAATACACCCGGCGATTACCCTGTTTTTCTTGAAGATGCAGATGGTTGTTCAACCACAGGAACAGCGCAGGTATTTGAATTTTTATCAGCATCTGGAGGTTTTTCTGTAGAACCTTCTTGTAATAATATTGATGGAACAATTACGGTTACTACAAATGGAGGTAGTGGAAATTTCACCTATGAATTAAGAGATGGATTAAGTAACCCAACAGGTAATATAACTGGCGAAACTACTGGTATTTTTACTGGGGTAGGTCCAGGTGATTATGAAGTTATGGTTACCGATGACATTGCTAACGACGGTAGTATCTTTTGTCCATTTTTAGTAGATGGAATTACGTTAGAAGCTGCTACTCCGCCAGTAATAGCATCTATTATTGAAGAGGATATTACTTGTAATGGAGATGATAACGGAAGTATAGATGTGATATTGGCTGCAGGAACAGATGTGGATAACCCAATTACTTACACATTATACGAAACGGGCACAGCAACTATAGTTCAACAAAACAATTCAGGCTCATTTACAGGTTTAGTTCCAGATATTTATGATGTTGAAGTGGTTACAGCAAGAAATTGTTCTGTTAGACAAAACAATATTGAGATAGAAGAACCACTGCCGTTTTCTATCACAGCCAGTGCTCCAGATTTTAATTGCGAACCTGGGACCAATACCTATAGCTCAACTATTATTACAGCTACAATAGTAGATGCAGGAACAGCATTAGGTGGTTATCAGTATAGTATTACTGGTTTTGAGAACTATCAGTCTAGTAATACATTTGAAATTATAGATAATGGTTCCCCACAAGATATTATAGTCTATGCTATAGATGGAAATGGTTGTCAGACTACTTTTAATGTACCAACAATTAATCCACCAACGAATGTTGTCCCTACTTTAAGTGTAGAAAGTGTATTGAATTGTGCAAATCCAGAACGTATTAGAATAGATGTCACTGGTACTACCAATTTTACTATAATTACTAACGCTGTAGCTACAGTAGCAAATGTTGATGTTGTTGGAGCTACCTTTGGATTTGTAGATTTACCCGAAGCAGGAGATTATTTAATTGAAATCCTAGACAATACTGGTGGATGTACCTATCCATTACCAAAACATGAGGTAGAAAGCCCCATAATTCCAACAATTGTAATAGCCGAAGCTCAACCAGTCCGCTGTGCTGTACCAGGAAATGATGGAGAACTTTCCATCGAAGTAACAGATTATACAGGAACTTATTCTTATGAAGTATTTGCGGTAGATAATCTAGGAAATGAAACAACAACAGGAATCACAGGAAGCTTAGATACGACTAACAATCCTGAAACTATTTCTGGGCTTTCAGGAGGTAATTTTGTAGTTAGAATTGCTTCAATACAAGATCCTTTTTGTTCTAATGTGAGTAATCTAGCTACAATAAGAACTCCTAATGGACCTTTAGTACCTAGTGCTATCGAAATCGGAAATGTAAGTTGTGCTGATAACACAGGTAAAATAGAAGCAAACCTAACTGGTGGTTGGGATGTTTCTCCATATGAATATCGACTTTTATTAGATGCTGATAATGATACTACATATGAAACCGAAGTAGTAACATGGAGCACATCCAACGAATTTGAGAATCTGGCAAGTGGTGATTATCGTGTTGAATATAGAGACATAGAGCATTGTGAAACCTTCTTTGATATTACCTTGGATGCTATATTACCAATTCAGGCTGGGATAAGAGAACCACAAGCTTTAGTATGTCCAGATGGTAACAATGCAGTTTTAGAAGCATATGACCCAACAACTGGAGATGTATTAACTGCTTTAGCTGGAGCAACTGGTGGTGTGGTAGGTGCTGGGTATAAATATCAATTAATCTATTTAGGTAGTAACGATATTACAGATGAGATTTCAAGAAGTGGATTACAAGATTCACCAACTTTTACTGGAGCTGGAGGTGGTTTTATTAGCCAAGGATGGTATGCCATAGAGGTATCTTCTAGTTTTGGATGTTCTGGACTTACTATTCCTTATTATGTAGATCCACCACCACCTATTATTCCAAACTTAGTACAGGTACAAGCACCTGGTTGTGGAGGACTTGGTCAAATGCGTTTAAGTATTGAAAACCCAGAAGCTGGTTTCGAATATGAGTATAGACTTACGGATATTGCTGGAGGCCTTCCTACAGATCCGTTTATTAGGATAGAAGATACATCTGGTAATGCTTCAACCTTTGTAATTATTGAAGGTGGTCCTAGTTTTTATCAATATGAAGTACGAAAAATAAATGCTACAAATACCTGTGGAGTAATAAATTCTAACGGTTTAACTTTAGTGGATGCGCAGGATATCGATTTAGTAGTAAATCAACCAGATGATATTTCTTGTGCGTCAGAGACAGATGGACGTATAGAATCGTTCTCTTCCGGAGGAGTTGGTAGCAATACATATACACTATATCTTGGAGATCCGGTAGATGCTTTTAACCCTTCTGCAACAGCTACCATTGTAGCTTCCAATGATTTTGGAACTTTTGAAGGACTTTCAGATGCTACCAATTATTATATAGCGGTAACAAGTGGTGCAACATGTCAAGATATCGAAGGACCTTATGTGGTTACAAGACCAGAGCCAATTGTCTTTAACGCCAATGCAACATCAATAAGCTGTAGTGGTGAAAATGATGGGACAATTACGGTTGAGGTAACTAGTGGCGGAGAGGGTCTATTACAATTTGCTATTGGACCCAATTTTAATGAATTCTTTAGTGACCCGAATAATCCTACTACATATACTTTTGAAGACCTAGAAGGAGATGCAAGCGGTCGTGAGTATACCGTATTAATACAAGATTCTCAAGGTTGTTCTGAGTTGACCACGGTAATGGTTTACGAACCAGATGAAATACAAATTTCTTCAGTAGAAACTCCTGAGATTTGTCTTGGATTTGCAGATGGTACTGCACAATTGACTATCACTGGTGGTACACCTTTTGTTGATGCTAATGGAGTATCATATTATGAAACAAGTTTAGATTCCAATGATGATGCAGATTTTGTAAGAAATGATAGTCTTCTTTTTGAGAATCTTTCTGGAGGAGAAACCTATGTGGTATTTGTTCGTGATGTTAATGGTTGTGCTGATAATATTGTAATTCCTATTGAAATAGGGGTAGATATTATGGCAGAAGCAATTGTAGAATATGGGTGTGATGGTATTTTTCCAAATAGTACGGCTCGGGTAGAAATGCAAAATCAAGCTGCGTTATCCGAAGTTTTGTTCTCCTTAGACGTAGATGATATTAATGTAGCATCAACTGAAAGAATGTGGGGCGATTTGCCTGCAGGAGACCATACTGTTTATATCTACCATCAAAATGGATGTACAACAATGGTGGAGTTTACCATTGATTTCTATGAACCTTTAATGCTTGAAGTGCAAAAAACAGGACCGGACGAAATTACAGCGATAGCTACAGGTGGATTTGGTGGTTACGAGTATTTCTTCCAAGGAGAATCCACAGGTATAGAAAATGTCTTTAATGTAAATATAGACACGACTATTAATGTTAGGGTAATAGATGAAAGAGGATGTATTGTTGAAATGGCATTTCCATTCGATTTTGATGGAATGGTAGATATCCCAGGCTTCTTTACTCCAGACGGAGATGGTTTAAACGATTCATGGTACCCTAGAAATCGTGAATTTTTCCCTAACATAGATGTGATTATTTATGATAGATATGGAAGAGTAGTGGCCAGGCTAGATCAAGTAAAAAAATGGGACGGGAATTATGATGGAAGTCCATTACCCACAGGTGATTATTGGTATGTAGTAAATGCTAATGATAACGAAAAGCAGAAATACGTAGGCCATTTTACATTATATAGATAGTAGTTTTATTGAGGTGCACTACAGGCTTTTAAAAATACCTTTGTATAATTTTTTACATTTCATGTAAATTTTAAGGTTGTAATATATATTTTTGAGTATAAATTATAAGATATTGCTTATAAAATTGTACAATTCTTTTTACAATATTGCATTTAATGAAAGATGACCTACCAAAAGTATTACCCTCATTTCTTTTTAAAGAGGATAATAAGCTCTGCGAAGACTCTTTAATAAACCTTAATCTAATTCTTAATGGCTTAGCTAATGATAAAAAGCCATATCAAATTGATTATCATACGCTTTTATTGAGCTACTCACTTTGGAAGGGTACAGATTTAGATGAGTTCTGTCATAAACAAGCGCTAAGCTATTTTTTATTTAATCCTAAAAATGATTCTGCAGTAGCTAGGGAAGCGCTATATATAGAAATTAGAGAGTTTCTATCTGGTTCTTAATGCTTTAAGCTACGTCCTTTTCTTCTTTTTTTTTGAATTAAAGTTTTGACTTTTAATTCCTATTTTTGCATTCAATTTTTCGGGATGTGGCCCTTCGACTACGCTCAGGATAAACTGCACCACGGTGAGGTTTGAGTAGGTTAAAAAACCACGGGTCTTTATACAGAACCAATTTATTGTTTTTAAATTTCGGGATGTGGCGCAGTCCGGTTAGCGTACACGGCTGGGGGCCGTGTGGTCGCAGGTTCAAATCCTGTCATCCCGACGAACCGCCTTTTGGCGGTCTTCATTACCCTGCTAATTTATTGATTAGCAGGGTTTTTCATTTTTTCTGCAATCATTTGATATCGTTTAAAACCACCTTTTAGGTGTGCAATTCGGTGTACAAAACTGTATACAATATGTGCTAACTTTAAGTATCATTTAGAGCAATTTAGATGTAGTCTTTGAACAAAAATTGTTTAACCAAAAGACTTAAAGTTATGCGTACAGACAGCACATTAGGAGTGATTTTCTTCACTAGAAAAAAAAGAAGCAACCCCGAAAGATTGGACATCTATGTTCGGATTACGGTCAACAAAGAGCGCGCAGAATTCAGTATCAAACGTGACATTGCGGTGTGCAATTGGGACATTTTTAGATGTAGGGCCAAAGAAACCAACGAAAACTTGATTTTATTCAACAGTTATCTGGATGACGTATATGCCGAAGTCCTCAATGCCCATAAGCAATTGCACTCGGAAAGGAAGCTTATCACGGCCAAAGGAATCAAGCTAAGGTACTTCGGTGAGGACGAAGAACGAATGGGTTTGATGCAGGCTGTGGCCTATCACAACAAGAACATCAACAACGAGCTCAAACCAGGAACATTAAAAAACTACTTTTCGACAGAGAAGTATTTAAAAGAGTATTTATTGGAAAAACTAAAGACCAATGATATTTATTTGGTACAGTTGAACTATAAGTTTATCGTGAACTTTGAAAACTATATTAGAACCTATAAGCCCAAGACGACAAGAAAGACCTGTACCAATAACGGGGTAATGAAGCACATGGAACGATTGCGAAAGATTATCAATCTTTCCTTAAGAATGGAATGGTTGGAAAAAGACCCATTTAGAAATTATAAGCTCAGATTTATTAGAAACGAGCGGGACTATCTCACCGAAAGAGAACTACTGGTATTGGAAGATACCTCTTTTATGACCCGAGGTCTGGAAACCGTAAAGGATGTCTTCTTGTTCAGTTGTTATACGGGACTCTCATACATTGATATCAAAGAATTGAAGCCCGACCAAGTTTTGATAGGGATAGATGGCCATCAGTGGATCTATACCAAAAGAGCTAAAACAAATGAAGCGGTTAAAATTCCATTACTGCCAAAAGCTAAGGAAATCCTGGAGAAGTACAAGGAAGAAATGCAACTGACAGGAGAATTACTACCAGTGTTAAGCAACCAAAAGACAAATAAGAATCTTAAGGAAATTGCCAAAGCCTGTGATATCCATAAGAACATAACCTTCCATGTGGCACGCCATACATTCGCCACAACGGTAACATTGTCCAATGGCGTACCTATAGAGACAGTTTCTAAACTTTTAGGACATACAAAGCTGTCCACCACTCAAATATATGCTAGAGTGGTACAGAAGAAAGTAGGGGAGGATATGCAGGAGTTGATGGAGAAATTAAAGAGTAAGAGCAAGAGTGAAAGAAGCGCAGCCCCCAAATCTTACCAAAACTAAAAGCGCATGGTTCCTGTCCGACTTTTTTAGTGTTCGGAAAGAAAAGCGTGAAGAAAAAATCGGATAGGGCGCGACCTACTTTTTCAATGAAAAGCACTAAACAAAGTTTACAAATTTTAGCAGCGTAGCGGATAAGGTTTGTAAAGCAAGAGGGTAACACGCTAAAGCGATGTTGCGTTGTTCAAATCATTGATTTTCAATGAATTGAAAATATAGTGCGATTGTTTTTTGCATCAAAAACACAGTAAAAAACCTGTGAGACCCTATAAACGTTGAAAAAATTTACTGTAAATGGAATTAAAAAAGAAGAAAAAAAGTGATTTCTCGGCAATAAGCATCAATCGGATAACAGCTGGAAGATATCGTGAATTTTCAAAGAAGATTTCCAAATCACATACCCTTACCTTGGAACTCATGATGGACTTCTTTGAAGGAGCAAATATCTCTCCAAAGAACAAATACTTGATGAACCATATGGGGTTTGAGCATCGATTGAATAAACGCTTTGATTATATAGAAGAACTGCTACGAAGAATGGAGAAGGAACAATTAAGACCGACACATGATAAGCTTAAGAAGTTTTTTGAATATGCAGAGAACGAAGAAAGGGACAGAAAGGAAAGTTTAGAGTTTGAAAAAAGAATGTTTGAACAGTCCTTAAAAAAAGATAGGATTACCCAATATGACAACTATATGCTCAAAGAGAATTGGAAAAAGGAGCGAAACAAAGTATTGAAACTACTTAATAAGGCAAAATTGGAAAAACCAAGATTTGGTAAAGCATATTTTAAATTGGATATTGAACAAAGTGATTTGGAAAGTTTAAAAGAAACACTAAACAAAAAACTATAATCTACCTCGCAAAAAGATAGGATGAAGTTTGGTAAGATATGGGGCTTGCAGGACAATACTATGCATAGATGATTTACTTCTTTTCATTTTACACTCGATATCAGTTTTAAAAACTGTAGCACCAATTTTTGTTGAAGATATTTATTAGGTCATATTTTTTTGTTAAAAAAGTAAAAAAAAACTTACTTTTATATAACCATTAACTAATCTTTCCAAATAAATAAAGTTTGAGGCACGTGTGACCTTATTTTCATTGTTGTTTCTAATTGTTAAACCAATGGTAATACTGTTATTGCCACTGTTTTATCTGAGTTGACAACAAAGAATATATTTTGTTTTTGAAAAAATAAACCTTTGGGTTATCTACTTCGTAGGTATTCATCGGTAGAATAACTAACAAACCATTTTGGTATTATGAAAAAGTTCCCCAAGACTAATCAGAGCAGTCTTTGTCGTTTAAGATTCTTACTTATTTTCTTTAGTGTTATAGCGATTCCATCACTTAGTGCACAGACACCTGGTCAAATATATTCTCCAGCCTCGCCAACTACCAATCCAATGGATCCAAACGGAGACGGTTGGATTACAGCATCTGGATCGGCATTTACAGGCGGGCATGAGCTGTCTGAATTTGAGTTGCCATTTATTGCGGTTCCCGAGCTGACTCCAGAGCCAAATTCTGACCAACAGACAGGTGCTTCATGTGGGCCATCGGATATTATGGGAGATTCCGCCACCGGTTCTGCCGGAGGGTATTATTATATTTCCGACCCTGATGGTATTCCTGATAATGGGGATGAATTAATGCTATTTAGATTGCGAATAGCCCGACAAGCCAATGGTGCCTTTGGGTATAGTTTTTTATTTGACACCGATTTTGCTTTTGGCCCCTCAGACCCCAATAGCGTAGCGGGAAATCCTGGTTTTGAAATTGAGGTCATCTATGGTAGTGGCAATAATAATGATGTTTTGGTCGAAAATGTAGATGGCACTACGAGCGGAACGAATATTGGCACCTATGACCCGGCAAACAATAGTCAGCGCTCCGATGCGCTGAACACAAATCCCGGTTGTGCTGGTGACGATCCCATTTTTATTGATTGGTATGTGCCACTTTCAGATATAGGCATTACCACAACACAAAATTTTAGACTGGCCGTGGCTACCGCAAGTTCACCATCTTCTGCGCTAGGTGGCTCGGCTTCAGATGTCGCCGGAGTTGATGGAGATACTATAGCTAGTGACGATGACCAATTTACAGCAGCCATTTATGCCTCATCAGATATTGATGGTGACGGTGTTCCAGATGTCAATGATGAAGATGATGACAACGATGGTATTTTAGATATCGAAGAAACACCTGGAGGGGTTGATCCTAATGCTGATTCTGATGGTGATGGCGTGCCAGACTATCAAGATACAGATTTTCCAGGGTTTGTAGATTCGAACTCAGACGGCATCAATGATAATTTTGATACAGATTTAGATGGCATTGAAGACCATATAGATACTGATGCTGACGGTGATGGTTGTGCCGATGTTTTGGAGGCAGGGTTTACCGAGAGTACAACAACACCAGGCGAGCTGGCCGGAACGGGATACGATGCCAATAATGGACGTGTTACAGGTAACACCGATGGGTATACAGGAACAAATGCAGACGTAACTGATGCAGCAACATTTACGGCATGCGCCGCGCCACCTGCGGATACAGATGGTGATGGTATAGATGATGCTTCAGATTTAGACGATGATGGCGATGGTTTGGCCGATGCTGATGAATATGTTGATGGCAATAATGCTTTTGGAGATGAGGACGGTGATGGTATTTTGAATTTTGAGGATACCACGGACGATGGAACCGGTGATGGCTCGACCACAGATTACACCGATGCAAACAACGATGGTATACCAGATGTGTATGATTTTGACGGTGATGGAATTCCTAATCATTTAGATTTAGATAGTGATGGTGACGGTATACCTGATAATATTGAAGCTCAAAGTACGGCAGGTTATATTCCCCCAAATGGAGATGCTGCCGCAAATGGTGGTTTAGATTCTGCCTATGGCAGTGGAATAGCCGCGGTAAATACCGATGGCACCGATAATCCCGACTTTTTAGATTTAGATTCCGATAACGAAGGCGGAAATGATACCGTAGAAGCTGGTCTTGTTTTAAATGGTGATGTTGGTACTAATGGCCTTGATAGCGCGGTAGATAATCCGGCTGATGACTATTCAGACCCGAATGGAGCTTTCGATGACACACAATTGGATAACTTCCCTGATTCTGATGGCGACGTAGCGACCGGAGGTAATGTAGACTTCAGGGACAACTTTACGGGATCTATCGATTGTGGAATAATCAACACTTTATATCAGACCCGCGGGAATAGTGGAAACAGTACGGCCGAGGTCTATAGATTCAATCCCTTTATTCAAGAATATGTGCAAATTGGTACTTTGGAAGGGGTAACCAATGCTTCAGCTACAAATTCTGCTTACAACGCAGCTTCACAATTGGTCTATTCATTTCCTACAAGCGGTAGTAGTACGCTAAGAGTATATGACCCTTCGAATTTCAATTTTATTGGGCAAATAAATATAAGTGGTGCAGCAGCTGGCTCAACTTTTTCGCTTTTTGCTTTTGAGGATAAGGTGGGTTACATCAATGGAGGTAACATTGTCACCTTTCAGGTAGCGAACATAACTAGTTACCCAGCTACAATAACTGCAACAAATCAGCCTATTACCGGTACGTTTTCAGGAGCGGCCGACTTTGCCCTGTTAGATGGTTTTGTATATGGTATTTCAAGAACCAATGCTGGGGTAATACGGTTAACAAAAGTAAATTTGACATCAGGTTTTTCAGAACGTTTTGATTTAACCGAAGCCAATGCAACAACCAATACCGACCCAATTACCAGTAATTCGTTTGGTGCGGTCTGGCAAGACCGTGATGGCAACTTATACGCTTTTAACAATGGCAACGGTGATATTTACCGAATTACCGATGTTGCCAATGCAACTGATGGCACAGACTTTACAAAGGTATTTATAGCAGATGATTCAGGTCAAAATGATGGTTTTGGCTGTGAGATTCAGGCTAACCCATTGGATTGGGATGGCGATGGTGTTGATAATAGCATCGATTTAGATGATGATAATGATGGTATTTTAGATACCGCAGAAAACAACGGATTGAACCCAAATGCAGATAATGATAATGACGGGGTTCCCGCTTCAATTGATGATGACGATAATAATGCTGCAATAGGAAATGCTGATGGCAATGTGCAACCCGAGTTTGATGCAGACGGCGATAATATTCCCAATGCCTATGATCTCGATTCAGACAACGATGGTATTCCGGATAATGTAGAGGCACAATCTACCTTAGGCTACATACCACCGAGTGGAAATGTAGATTTTAACGGAATCGACATTGCTTATGGTGATGGGATCGATAATACAGAGGTAATAAACTCGGACGGCGCATTAATCAATAGCGACATCGTACCCGACTATTTAGATACCGATAGTGATAATGATGGTGATAGCGATACCTCCGAAGCTTTTGGAGGAACAACGGCTTCAGGTAATGATTCTGATTTTGATGGCATAGATGACAGTTTTGACAATGTGCCAGATGGCGTTTCAGCGGATGGTGCGGCACAAAACGGCACAACTCCTTCTGCTCTGCCCGATGCCGATGGCGATGTAAACGGCGGTGGTGATGTTGATTATCGCGATGTTAAAGATGCCGATGGCGATGGAGTGGTCGATACAGATGATTTAGACGATGATAATGATGGCATTTTAGATACGGAAGAACATAATGGCCTTGATCCATTTGGAGATGCTGATGGTGATGGAGTACCCAACTTTTCTGATGCCAATGATAATGGTACTACAGGAGATGGTTCTACAACAGATTATACCGACACCAATGGAGATGGTATACCAGATGCCTACGATTTTGACCTTGACGGCTTACCAAACCATTTGGATTTGGAAAGTGATGGCGATGGTATTTATGATGTAGTTGAAAGTGGTGCTGGTTTAACAGATGCAGATAACGATGGCCAAGTTGATGGTGCAACCGGTGCTAATGGAGTTCCTGATGAAGCGGAAGATGGTGGTGTTGACGGCGCAGGGGTAAGTTTTGTGCCTGTGGATACGGATACCGATGGTAGTCCTGATTTTCTAGATATCGATTCTGATAATGATGGTAATCCAGATGTTACCGATCCCAATAGAACAAATCCCGTAGCCCAAGACGATAACACAACGGCTGATATCGGGGTTCCGAGAACCATTAACGTGTTGGTCAATGATGACTTTTTGGTTGGCAGTACCATAACCGATTTAAATACGGGCAATGCCAACGGTACAGTATCGATAGACCAAGCAACAGGTGAAATAACTTATACACCGGTCTTAGCAGATAATAATTCCACCGTTACCATAAATTATCAGGTTTGTAATGGTAGTGTTTGTGATACGGCAACTCTTTTTGTTACGGTACCTGCATGTGTTGATACTGATGGTGACAACATTTGTGATGCTGATGAAACCCCGGAGACTATAAACGACCCATGTGAGCCAAGATCTAATCCAAATTGGCAACCTCAGGGCACCAATGATTGTGACAATGATGGTTTGACCGATGATGAAGAGACCACAGGTGTGGATGACCCTGGTACTCCAGCAAACCCTAATGGAAATACGACAGACCCTACGCTCACCGATACCGATGGTGATGGAATTTCTGATGGTCAAGAAGCCTTGGATGGTACCGACCCTAACGATGACTGTTCATCCATAGGGGGTATTCCGTTGGCAACAGGTGATTGTGATAACGATGGCCTTATTAATGATGATGAGTTCATCGCCGGTACGGATCCTAACAATCCCGACACTGATGGTGATGGCATATTCGATGGTGATGAAGTAAACGTAGACGGCACCGACCCATTGGATGACTGTGACTCGAATAGAGGTACACCATTGGGGACAAGTGATTGCGACAATGATGGTTTGACCAATGATGAAGAAACAACAGGTGTGGATGACCCAGCAACGCCAGCAGACCCTAATGGCGAGATAACCAACCCTGACAATGCAGATACTGACGGAGACACTATAACTGACGGTCAAGAGGCCTTGGATGGCACGGACCCTAATAATTCGTGTGATTCGGTCGGTGGCACACCGCTCGGAACAGCCGATTGTGATGGTGACGGTTTGACCAATGATGAGGAAATTACGGGTGTAGACGATCCTTCTACCCCTGCTGACCCTAATGGTAACACTTCAAATCCAAATCTGGCGGATACCGATGGAGATGGTATTCCAGATGGTCAAGAAGCCTTGGATGGTACAGATCCCAATAATTCTTGTGACTCGGTCGGTGGTACACCACTGGGCAGTGAAGATTGCGATGGTGATGGGCTAACAAATGATGAAGAAACTACGGGTGTAGATGACCCAAGTACACCTGCCAACCCTGATGGGAACAACACGGACCCGAACAGCGCTGACACCGATGGCGATGGAATTTCCGATGGTCAGGAAGCCTTTGACAATACAGATCCTAATGATTCTTGCAGTTCATTGGGCGGTACCCCTCTTGGTACGGCAGATTGTGATAACGATGGGTTGACCAATGATGAAGAAACTACAGGCGTAGATGACCCATCAACCCCAGCGAATCCTAATGGAGAAATCACTGACCTAGCAGTAGCGGATACCGATGGTGATGGTATCAGTGATGGTCAAGAAGCTTTGGATGGCACAGATCCTAATGATGATTGCGATGCCATTGGAGGAACACCGCTACCAGATAGCGATTGTGATGGCGACGGTAATCCGACCAGTACAGACCCCAATCCTGATACGGCGACCGCTGTCGACGATAATACTACGGCAGATGTTGGTATTGCGAAAACAATTGACATATTGTTTAACGATGACTTCTTGGCCGGTAGTACCATTACAGATTTGGGTACGGGTACGGCCTCAGGAACCATTGTTATAAATCAGGCTACAGGCGAGTTAACCTATACCGCAACGGCTGCAGAAGACAATAATACGGTCACCGTAAATTATGAGGTTTGTAATGGAACGGTCTGTGCCACGGCAACAGTGTTCATAACCATTCCTGCCTGTGCGGATGCAGATGGTGACAATATTTGTGATGTGGATGACCCAGCACCTAATGACCCCTGTGTTCCTATGAGTAATCCAGATTGGCAACCGGTCGGTACTAGTGACTGTGATGGTGACGGTTTAACCTACGATGAAGAGACTACGGGTATCGATGACCCAAGTACGCCTGCAAATCCAAGCGGTAACATAACCGATCCTATGCTTGCAGATACGGATGGTGATGGTATAAGCGATGGTCAAGAAGCTTTGGACGGCACAAATCCGAATAACGATTGTGATTCAATCGGCGGAACACCACAAGGAACCAGTGATTGCGATAACGACGGTTTAACCAATGATGAAGAGACTACAGGAGTAGATGACCCGTCAACTCCTGCAAACCCTAATGGAAATACTACAGACCCAAATCTAACGGATACTGATGGGGACGGTATTTCTGATGGTCAAGAAGCCTTGGATGGTACAGACCCCAATGATTCGTGTGATTCTGTCGGCGGTATGCCTTTAGGAACAAGTGATTGTGATGGTGACGGACTCACCAATAATGAAGAGATTACAGGAGTCGATGACCCTAGCACCCCGGCCAATCCTAATGGTATTTCCACAAATCCAAATATCGCGGATACGGATGGAGATGGCATTTCTGACGGCCAAGAAGCCCTTGATGGTACCGACCCTAATAATTCTTGCGATTCGGTAGGCGGTACTCCCTTAGGTACAGCGGATTGTGATGGTGACGGTTTGACCAATGATGAGGAAACGACAGGTGTGGATGATCCTAGTACTCCAGCAAATCCTAATGGTAATACAACAGACCCTAATGTGGTTGATACAGATGGTGATGGTATTTCTGATGGTCAAGAAGCCTTGGATGGTACCGACCCTAATAATGATTGTGATGCTTTTGGAGGAACGCCACTTGGAACCAGTGATTGCGATAATGATGGATTGACGAATGATGAGGAAACCACCGGTGTAGATGATGTTTCGACCCCTGCTAACCCTAATGGTAATACAACAAATCCTAGTAATGCCGATACCGATGGTGACGGTATAAGTGATGGTCAAGAAGCCTTGGATGGCACAAATCCTAATGATGATTGTGATTCGGTGGGTGGCACACCATTGGCTACAAGTGATTGTGATGGAGATGGTAACCCTAATGGTACCGATCCGAACCCTGGGGTTGGAACAGCCGTAGATGACAATACTACAGCAGATGTGGGCGTTCCAAAGACCATTAATATTCTAATAAATGACGATTTCTTGGCGGGTAGCACTATTACCGACTTGGGTACTGGCACTGCTGCAGGAACAATAAGTATCGATCAAGCTACGGGCGAACTTACCTATACGGCGATTGCAGCTGAAGACGATTCTACGGTTACGGTGATTTATGAAGTCTGTAATGGTACAGTATGTGACACGGCTACCGTATTTATTAGTATACCCACTTGTGTAGATACGGATGGAGACAATATTTGTGATGTAGATGACCCCGCCCCTGCGGACCCTTGTATTCCAAGGTCTGATCCAAATTGGCAGCCTGTTGGCACAAGCGATTGCGATAACGATGGGCTAACCTATGCTGAAGAGACCACTGGTGTTGATGACCCTTCGACTCCTGCAGATCCAAATGGAAATTTGACCGACCCAGACAATATAGACTCTGATGGAGACGGTATTTCCGATGGTCAAGAAGCTTTGGATGGTACGGACCCTAATGATTCTTGTAGTTCTTTAGGAGGCACCCCTCTTGGCACGGCAGATTGTGATAATGATGGCCTAACCAATGATGAAGAGACTATTTTGGGTACGGACCCTGAAAATCCTGATACCGATGGGGATGGTATCAATGATGGCCAAGAAGCCAATGTCGATGGCAGCGACCCATTGGACGATTGTAATTCAAACGGTGGAACTCCACTGGGCACAAGTGATTGTGACAATGACGGCCTTACCAATGCTGATGAGACAACTGCAGGTACAGATCCAAATAACCCTGATAGCGATGGTGATGGAATAAATGATGGTCAAGAAGTAAATGTTGACGGAACCGATCCATTGGACGATTGTGATTCGGTTGGCGGTACACCTTTAGGTGCAAGCGATTGTGACAATGATGGATTGACCAACGACCAAGAATCGGCTTTGGGTACAAACCCCGATATAGCAGATACTGATGGTGACGGTATTGACGACGGTCAAGAAGTACTTACCGATAACACAGATCCCAACGATTCTTGTGATTCTATTGGTGGTACACCAACAGGTGCTTCAGATTGTGATAACGATGGATTGACCAATGATGAAGAAACCAATGCCGGTACAGACCCTAACAATCCAGATTCTGATGGTGACGGCCTGACCGACGGTGAAGAAGTAAATAATGTGGATGACCCGAGTACGGGCGAATCTCCTAACGGTACCAGTGACCCATTAAATCCATGTGACCCTAACAATTCGGATGCTCTTTGCGATACAGATGGCGATGGCCTAACGGATGGTGAAGAAATTGCTATTGGTACTGACCCTAACAATCCTGATTCTGACGGGGATGGACTCACCGACGGTGAAGAGGTGAATAATGTTGATGACCCAGGTACGGGCGAATCACCTAACGGCAACAGTGACCCATTAAATCCATGTGATCCTGATAATTCGGATGCCTTATGCGATACGGACGGTGATGGACTAACGGATGGCGAAGAAATTGCTATTGGCACGGACCCGAACAATCCAGATTCTGATGGTGATGGTCTTACCGATGGTGAAGAGGTGAATAATGTGGATGATCCGAGTACAGGTGAATCACCTAACGGCACCAGCGATCCATCAAACCCATGTGACCCTGATAACACGGACGCTTTATGCGATACGGATGGTGATGGACTAACGGATGGCGAAGAAATTGCAATTGGCACGGACCCTAACAATCCTGATTCTGACGGTGATGGTCTCACCGATGGTGAAGAGGTGAATAATGTTGATGACCCGAGTACAGGTGAATCACCTAACGGCACTAGTGACCCATTAAATGCTTGTGATCCTGATAATTCGAACGCCTTATGTGATTCTGATGGTGATGGCCTAACGGATGGTGAAGAAGCTCTATTGGGTACTGACCCTAACAATCCTGATTCTGACGGGGATGGACTCACCGACGGTGAAGAGGTGAATAATGTTGATGACCCAGGTACGGGTGAATCACCTAACGGCAACAGTGACCCATTAAATCCATGTGATCCTGATAATTCGGATGCCTTATGTGATGCTGATGGAGACGGTTTAACAAATGGTGAAGAAGCCGTATTGGGCACGGACTCCAATAATCCGGATACGGATGGTGATGGACTTACCGATGGTGAAGAGGTGAATAATGTTGATGACCCGAGTACAGGTGAATCACCTAACGGAACAAGTGATCCATTAAATGCTTGTGACCCGAACAGTTTAAACAGTGCTTGTGATAGTGATGGAGATGGATTGACCGATGCCGAAGAAGCTACGTTGGGTACGGATCCTAACAATCCTGATTCTGATGGAGACGGTATCAATGACGGCCAAGAAGTTATTGATAACACTAATCCTTTGGATGATTGCGATTCTAGTGGTGGAACACCGTTAGGCACAAGTGATTGTGATGAAGATGGATTGACGAATGATGAAGAAGATGTAAATGGCAACGGTTCGGTCGACGAAGGTGAAACAGACCCAAATAATCCGGATTCAGATGGAGATGGTATCAATGATGGTCAAGAGGTAGCTGATGGTACAAACCCATTAGATTCATGTGATTCCATTGGTGGAACGCCACCGCAAGGTGCCGCTTGTGATATCGATATCGAGAACGATTTGGTTGATTCAAATCTGAATCAAGGCGCATTCATCATAAGAAATATCGAAAACTTCCCCGATAATACCGTTGAAATTTATAACCGCTGGGGTGTAAAGGTTTTCGAGACCAAGGGGTATGACAATAGAGGTAATGTTTTTACAGGTATTTCCAATGGTAGGGCAACGATTCAAGAGAATGATCAGCTACCTGTAGGGGTTTACTATTATTTAATAAAATATTTAGTAAACGACGAAGGAAAATCCAGAGCAGGATATCTATACATCAATCGATAATAAATTTTAGCGTTAAAACCATGAAACATATATATATCACTTTAGTATTACTGTTTACGATTTCGGCCGGAATATATGGGCAGCAAGATGCACAGTATACGCAATACATGTACAATACCCTGTCGGTTAACCCTGCATATGCCGGTTCAAGGGGCGTTTTTAGCATAGCTGCATTACATCGTTCGCAATGGGTAGGATTAGACGGTGCACCTACAACACAGACCTTAAACTTTAACACCCCTGTTTCTCGAAGGGTAGGTATCGGATTGTCTATTGTAAATGATGAAATTGGTAACGGAACCAATCAAGACACCTATTTTGATGGTGCATTCTCATACACCATACCTACTTCTGATCAAGGAAAACTTTCCTTTGGTCTAAAGGCAGGAGGGCATTTTCTCAATGTAGATTTTAATCAACTTCGCAACTTTCAAGCCGAGGGGAGTGCAGGCGCTCCCCCAAACATCGATAAAAAGTTCTCTCCAAATTTTGGAGCTGGAGTTTATTATCATACGGATAGGTTCTATGCTGGACTTTCAGTACCCAACTTTTTGGAAACGGAACATTTTGATCGATTGGGGGAAACAGGGGGCTCCTCGTTTCTAGCACAAGAGCGTATGAACTGGTATCTGATTTCTGGGTATGTTTTTGAATTGAACCAAGATTGGAAGTTTAAACCGGCGGTTCTTTTTAAGGCGGTTCAAGGTGCTCCATTACAGGCAGACCTTTCCGCCAATTTTTTATTGAGGGATAAGTTCTCTTTTGGGGCCGCGTACAGATGGAGTGCTGCCCTTAGTGCTTTGGTGGGCATACAGCTAAGCGACCAATTCATGTTAGGCCTGGCATATGACCGCGAAACCACTGAGTTGGGCAATACCGCTTTTAACGATGGCTCTTTCGAGGTATTCTTGAGATATGAGTTTTTGACCCGGTATAGAAAAGTAGTAACCCCTAGATTCTTTTAAAATGAGAAAACTAAGATATATACCTGCCCTACTCATCATACTTAGCATCGTCTCGGGCAATGCACAGAAAAATGAAAAGGCCAAAAGGGCCAAAATTGATTATGAAGCTTTTGCCTATCAAGATGCGATTGGCACCTATGAAGATATGGTCGAAGCGGGTTACACCAGTCAAGAGATTTTTCAGAACCTTGGTAACGCCAACTATCTGAACGCCAATTATGAAGAGGCTGCCAAGTGGTACGGACAACTCTTTACTATGGATTCAGTAGAAATCGAAGCCAACTATTATTTCAGGTATGCCCAGAGTCTTAAAAGTTTGAAGGAATATGAAGAATCCCATCAATGGATGGAACAGTTCATAAAAAGGTCCAAGGTCGACGGAAGAGCATCAAAATTTACAAACAACAGAAATTATCTAGAGGATATCAAAAAGCGTTCTGGGCGTTATGAAATATCATTAGCGGACATCAACTCTAAAAGTTCGGATTTTGCACCCTCGTTTTTCGGAAATCAATTGGTTTTCTCCAGTGCCAGGGACACTGGTATTGCCACACGAAGAATCCACGAATGGAACGATACTCCTTTCCTGAATTTATTTTCAGGAACCATGGATGAAAACGGTAATGCCGATAACCCAAAACGTTTTTCCAAAAAACTGAACGCCAAGACCCACGAATCTTCTACTGTATTCACAAAAGATGGAAAGACTATTTATTTTACGAGGAACAATTCTGATAATGGCAGACGATTCTCAAGGGACAAAAAAGGCGTTAGCAGGTTGAAAATCTTTAGGGCCGATCTTGTTGAAGGAGAATGGAAAAACATCATAGAGCTGCCTTTCAATGGAGATGATTATTCTACGGCCCACCCCACATTGGACCGTGATGAAAAGAAACTTTTCTTTGCATCCGATAGACCGGGTACGTTCGGGGCTTCTGACATATGGGTTGTAGAACTATTCGATGACGGTAACTTTGGCGAGCCCGTTAACCTTGGGCCGGAAATTAATACCGAAGGTAGGGAGACCTTCCCTTTCATTACAGACAATGATATCTTATACTTTGCTTCCGACGGTCATCCCGGTCTGGGCGGTCTGGATGTTTTTGCTTCGGAAATACTGCCCAATCGACCGAAAGACGTACTGAACTTGGGAGAACCTGTAAATAGTGATGAGGACGATTTTTCTTTTATTATTGATACGGAAAGCAAAAAGGGATATTTTGCTTCGAACAGACCTAATGGATTGGGAAGTGATGATATCTATTCTTTTCAGGAAACCGAACCTCTGGTATTCAAGTGTATTTCGAATATCTCGGGTATTGTAAAAAATAGCAACGACGGCAGCATTTTGGCAAATACCAGTGTAGAGATTTTTGGGACCAACGGTAATGTTATAACTTCCACAAAATCAAATGAAAAAGGAGAATTTTCGGCCGCTATCGAATGCGATGGAACAGATTACAATATTATAGGGACAAAGCGTGGCTTCGATGACGGTAAGACACAGTTCAAACTTGAAACATCGAAAGAAATCAACAACCTGGAACTGTTGCTGAAACCTGAAGAGAAACAAGCAAAAGAAGGAACAGACCTTGCAAAATTATTAGAACTCAAGCCTATCTATTTTGACCTGGACAAATCAGCGATAAGACCCGATGCTATAGTCGAACTGGAAAAAGTTCGGGATTATATGCGTCAATTTCCAAAATCTAAAATTATTATAAAGTCACATACTGATAGTAGGGGAAATGATAGTTATAACCTTAGCCTTTCAAAAAGACGTGCCAAGGCCACATTAAATTATTTGGTAAACAAAGGTATTAGTTCAAATAGGCTTAAAGCTAAAGGTTATGGTGAGACACAACTATTGAACGGATGTACTAATGAAATTGATTGTACAACTGATGAACATGATATCAACCGTAGATCTGAATTTATAATTAAATAAAATTTATATTCAAATTTTGTATATTTTTATATTTAAAGAATAACATCATTTGTATCTATTTGGCTTAGGAATTGCAATGCGGTGTACAGCTTTTAAATAGTAAGGTAAAATATTGACAGTCAGATAGATAATGAAATCACTTTAGGACTGTCATCCCGACAAATAAAGCTAGAAAGTTCTTTGTTTTTTATAAATAGAGATTAATATAGTTTAGTATTAAAAGTCAAGAACAAACTTTTGCTCTTTGTACTTTAAGTAGACACTTCTGTTAAATTCATAGAGATTCGCGGCACGGTGCGGTACATTGTACTGTTTGGAATCAATTTTTTTTAAAAGACCGGTTTTAAGAAGTTTTCTTCTAAAGTTTGGTTTATCTAGTTCTATCTGTAGAACGGCTTCATAAATCTGTTGCAATTGCAGTAGTGTGAACTGTGGTGGCAATAGGTTGAAACCTATAGGTTCTTGCTTTACTTTTTTTTGCAAAGTCTTTAACCCAAATTGTAATATTTCATTGTGGTCGTATAATAGTTGGTCAACATTGGTTATGGATACCCAACTTACATCAGAGGCGGTAAAACCAGGTATTAAAGCTATTTTATCGGAACGTATCAAAGAATAATAGGCAATAGTGACCACACGTTGGTCAGGATATCTTTCTACAGTCCCAAAGGCCTTCAATTGTTCTAGATAGATATTGTTCAAACCTGTCAGTAAAAAAAGAATATTTGAAGCGGAACTATCCAGTGATTCATCAAAGTTCACCCAACCCCCAGGTAGCGCCCACTCCCCTTTACCTATACCGTCGGCATGTTTTACCAAGAGTACTTTGAGTTCGGAATCAAAACCAAAGATTACACAGTCAATAGAGATATTGGGTATTATGCCATCCATATTTCAAATTTAGCAAAAAAAAAGCTTATAGTCATTTTGACAATAACACTTTTTTTCCATATTTTAGCCAAATGTATTTTTTAGGGATTGATTTAGGAAGTTCATCCGTTAAAGTAGCGTTGGTGGCGCATACTTCAGGTAAGAGCATTGCTGTGGTTCAGGAACCTGAAAAAGAGATGTCAATGTTCTCCCGAAAAAAAGGATGGGCCGAACAAAGCCCTGAAGACTGGTGGAATCATGTTTGCAATGGAATAAAAAAAATAAAAAAGAAATGTCAAATACCGGAAAATGAGATTCTGGGTATTGGTATAGCCTATCAAATGCACGGTCTTGTACTAATTGATGAACAGGGCAATACATTACGAAAATCCATTATTTGGTGTGACAGTAGGGCAGTTGACATAGGCAATAAGGCCTATCATGAAATTGGTGAGCAGGTTTGCGACACCCATTTATTGAACTCACCTGGGAATTTTACCGCATCAAAATTACGATGGATAAAAGAAAATGAACCCACAACCTATAGCAAAATTGCCAAGTTCATGCTTCCGGGAGACTATATAGCCTATCGCTTTACCGATAAAGTAAACACAACTATTTCAGGGCTTTCAGAAGGCATTTTTTGGGACTTTAAAGAAGATAACATTTCCAAGACCTTATTGGATTATTATGAAATTCCTTCCCATTTTATTCCTGAGACAGTCGCCACTTATACCCATCAAGGAAATCTTTCCAAAAGTGGTGCAAAGGAAAGTGGATTAAAGGAAGGAACTCCTATATTGTACCGAGCGGGAGACCAACCCAACAACGCACTTTCATTGAATGTGCTCCATCCGGGAGAAATTGCAGCCACTGGCGGAACTTCAGGTGTCGTCTATGCTGTTACAGACAATCTCTCTGTAAAAGAAAGCTCAAGGGTAAACAATTTTGCCCATGTCAATTATCAGAAAGGAACGGTAAAAAATATTGGTAAATTACTCTGCATTAATGGTGCTGGTATTCAATATCGCTGGCTATTGAACAATCTTGGTGTTACTTCTTATCAAGAAATGAACAAGTTGGCGTCGCAGGTGGCTATTGGCGCAGATGGTGTCTGCCTCATCCCTTTTGGAAATGGTGCTGAACGCATGCTGAACAATCAAGATATTGGTTCTAGAATTGTAAACCTTGATTTCAACAGACATACAAAAGCCCACATATGTAGGGCCGCATTAGAGGGCATTGCGTTCTCATTTGTTTACGGGATCGAGATTTTGGTATCTGATGGCATTAAAGCACGGGCCATACGGGCGGGGAACGATAACCTGTTCCGCTCAGGAATTTTTGCATCCACCATAGCTTCTTTGATTGGCCAGGATATTGAAATCTATGACACTACGGGCGCTATAGGGGCGGCAAGAGCATGTATCTTATCCGAAAAAGGATACGAAACTTTTTCTGCATATGTGAAGAACGACTATGTCATGACCCATAAACCGGAAAAAGAAAGGCAACATTTTGAAATTGCATACCAAAATTGGAAAAAAGAACTTGAATTCATATTGAACCAATAAAACATAACAATGGCGCTTATAGGAGAAAAAGAATTTTTTAAAGGCATTGGGGACATCAAATTTGAAGGACGAGAATCCGACAATCCCATGGCGTACAAATTTTACAATCCAGACCAGGTAGTAGCTGGAAAAACAATGTATGAGCATTTCAAATTTGCCATGGCCTATTGGCATACACTCTGTGGAATAGGTGGTGATCCTTTTGGTCCAGGAACAAAAAGTTTTCCTTGGGCAAACGCTACCGATCCCATACAAATGGCCAAGGACAAAGCAGATGCCGCATTTGAGTTTATCACAAAAATGGGGTTCGGTTACTATTGTTTTCATGATTTTGACCTCGTTGATGAAGCGGACACTTTGGCCAAATCAGAAAAACGGATTCATATCCTTGTCGACTATCTTAAGCAAAAGCAGGAAGCGTCCGGCGTAAAACTACTTTGGGGAACGGCAAATTGCTTTTCCAACCCTAGATATATGAACGGTGCTGCTTCAAATCCAAATTTTGATGTAGTCGCTCATGCCGGAGCACAGGTAAAAATAGCTTTGGATGCTACTATAGCACTTAACGGTGAAAATTATGTTTTTTGGGGCGGTCGCGAAGGATATATGTCATTGCTAAACACCAATATGAAATTAGAGCAAGACAATATTGGCCGCTTTATGAACATGGCCAAAAACTATGCGCGAGACCAAGGGTTCAAGGGAACATTCTTTATTGAACCCAAACCTATGGAACCCACCAAACACCAGTATGATTTTGACGCGGCCACTTCCATCAATTTCATAAGGGAATACGGTCTTGAGAATGATTTTAAACTTAATATCGAGGTTAACCATGCCACACTTGCCCAGCATACCTTTCAGCACGAATTACAGGTTGCAGCCAATGCTGGCATGTTGGGAAGCATCGATGCCAATCGCGGTGATTATCAAAACGGTTGGGATACCGATCAATTTCCCAATAATGTTTTGGAAACTGCAGAAGCTATGTTAGTATTGCTAAAATCTGGGGGATTACAAGGCGGTGGAATTAATTTTGATGCCAAGACCAGACGTAATTCTACCGATTTGGAGGATATCTTCTTAGCCCATATTGGCGGTGCTGATACTTTTGCCAGAGCACTTTTGGTAGCTGACGCCGTTATTGCAAATTCTCCTTATGAAGGTCTTTTACAAAAGCGTTATGCCTCATTCAAGACCGAGAAGGGTTCGGATTTCATTGCTGGTAAACTTTCATTGACAGACCTGTATAACCACGCCAAGGGATATGGTGAACCCAAACAAATAAGCGGCAAACAAGAATTGTACGAGAACATTCTTAATCAATATATCTAATAAATAGTAATATGGAGTCAATATTGGAAACTGCAGATTGGTGGGTACTTGGCGCTTACCTTCTCGCACTTATTGGGGTAGCCGTTTGGGTAGTATTACAAAAAAACAAGAATACTGAAGATTACTTTCTAGCGGGCAGAAATGTTGGATGGTTCGTGATAGGCGCCTCCATATTTGCTTCTAATATCGGTTCGGAACATGTGGTAGGGCTTGCGGGTACTGGTGCGGAATCGGGTATGCCTATGGCCCATTATGAACTCCATGCTTGGATAGTGCTGCTCTTGGGCTGGTTATTCTTACCATTTTATTTCAGGAGCAAAGCCTTCACTATGCCTGAATTTCTGGAAAAACGTTTTGATGCAAGATCGCGCTGGTTTCTTTCCATATTTTCATTAGTGGGATATATAGTCACTAAAGTTTCGGTAACTATTTATGCCGGTGGTATTGTTGTTTCTGAGCTACTGGGAATTCCATTTTGGTATGGTGCCATTGGCATAGTAATTTTTACAGGTGCGTATACTGTTATAGGAGGAATGAAAGCGGTTATTTATACCGAAACCCTACAAACTGTGATTCTTATTGTAGGTTCTATAATCATTACCTATTTGGGCTTGCAGGAAGTTGGTGGATGGGAGCAACTTCGTTTAAGCGCTGGGGATGAACACTTTAATATGTGGCGACCTATTTCTGATCCAGATTTCCCATGGACAGGAATGTTGTTTGGTGGTACTATTGTCGGGATATGGTATTGGTGTACAGACCAATATATCGTACAACGAACCTTGGCAGCAAACAATATAAAAATCGGTCGTAGAGGGGCAATCTTTGGGGCTTATTTGAAATTATTGCCCATTTTCATTTTTTTGATACCGGGTATCATTGCATTTGCCCTTGCAAAACAAGGGGTGTTGGTTTATGAGAAAAGTGATGAGGTATTTCCTGTTTTGGTAAAGACCCTACTGCCAGTAGGACTTAAGGGACTCGTGGCCGGAGGATTGATGGCTGCATTAATGAGCTCCTTGGCATCAGTATTTAATTCATGTTCTACAATCTTCACTATAGACATCTATAAAAAACTCAGACCTTATACAGATGAAAAAAAGTTGTTGAGAATAGGAAAAGTGGCAACCAGCATAGTTGTTTTTCTTGGTATTATCTGGATTCCCATTATGGAAAAAATTGGAGGGGGTGTTTTATATCAATACTTACAAAGTGTCCAATCTTATATTGCACCACCAATTACGGCAGTATTTTTGCTGGGTATTATTTGGAAGAGAGTCAATTCGAAAGCTGCAATCATTACCCTTTTCTCTGGCTTACTCGTTGCGGTTTTGAGAATCTTGGCAGAAATTTATCAAGCTGGTCTTTCAGGGGTATTTTTATCCTTTGCGACAATAAATTTTGCACACATGGCCATTTTTATGTTCCTATTTTCGGTAATTATATGTATTACGGTATCCCTTTTTACCACCGCACCCAATTACACCTCTATTGAAGGCTTATCGCTGGGAACATTGACTGCTGAGGATAAACAATTGTCAAAACAAAGTTTTTCCTTGTTTGATATCATTTTATCTATATTGTTGATTTTGGTAGTACTTGTTATCTTAACGTATTTTACTGGTTGATTTTGAGGTGATTTTATACCGAAACTAAAAACCTCGTCATACTTTTAAACGTACTCATAGCCCATGCTATCTAATAGCTTTTCATTTTTAATGGATTAATCTTTTAACCTTTTTGAATCTATAAGGCCCTTTCGCATTTGTTTTTCAAATTTAGAATTCGGATACTTAGTGAGGTCTGCATTAAAATAATAAATGGTATTTTCTTAACTGAGTAATTTTACTCAAGCTAAATCAGCTTTTTAGCGATAGCGCTATGTGCTTTGCAGGACTATTTGAAAAAAATATAGCGAGCCTGTTGAAATTCGAAAAAATATAGGGAACTTTAACTGAATTATTTTTGATGATTTCTATAGCTAATTATATCAACGGGGTACTTAAGCAATCAAATTCTAATAAAGAATTGGATGTGTATAACCCAGCTGTTGTTAAAGTTTACGCTAAAGTTCCAGATTCTGATGCATCAGATATTGAAGAGGCTGTAGCTGCCGCCAAAAAAGCATATCCGTCATGGTCGGCAACAAGTATTGAGGAACGGCATGATTTTTTAATGAAAATTTCAAGAGCTATCGAAGCCGATTTAGATGGATTAGCTTTAGCGGAATCCATAGATAATGGTAAACCTTTATGGTTAGCAAAATCAGTTGATATTCCTAGAGCAGCAAGCAATATGCGTTTTTTTGCAACTGCAATTATGCAGTTTGCCTCCGAAGCACACGAAATGAATGGCAAAGCAATTAATTATACTTTAAGGAGACCTTTAGGCCCAGTTGCATGTATATCGCCCTGGAACCTTCCATTGTATCTTTTTACATGGAAAATCGCACCTGCTTTAGCTGCAGGGAATACAGTTGTTGCAAAACCATCTGAAGTTACGCCTATGACGGCGTATTTATTTTCAAAAATATGTAAGGAAGTAGGGTTGCCGCACGGAGTTCTTAATGTGGTTCACGGACAAGGCCAAAACACTGGGGCTGTCTTAAGTGCGCATAAGGATATTAAAGCAATTTCTTTTACTGGCAGTACTAAAGTGGGGGCGGATATTGCTTTAAAAGCGGCTCCATCTTTTAAGAAGTATTCTTTAGAAATGGGAGGAAAGAACCCAAACATCATTTTTGCAGACTGTAATTATGATAAGATGTTGGAAACTACGTTACGTTCTTCTTTTGCCAATCAAGGGCAAATCTGTTTATGTGGTTCTAAAATTTTTGTTGAAAAAAGTATCTATGAAAAGTTTAAAATAGATTTTGTAAAAAAAACATCGGAACTTAAAGTAGGTAATCCAATAGATTCAGATGTAAAAATAGGAGCAATTGTATCAAAAGCGCATTTCGATAAAATTATGTATTATATCGATTTGGCTAAGGAAGAAGGTGGAAGAATACTTATAGGGGGAAAGGCTGTTAAACCCAAAGGAAATGAAAATGGATGGTTTATAAGTCCTACTGTAATTGACGGGCTTGCGTATAATTGTAGAACCAATAAAGAAGAGATTTTTGGACCTGTAGTTACCATAATACCTTTTGATACTGAGGAAGAAGTGTTGCAAATGGCAAATGATAATGATTATGGATTAGCAGCTACAATTTGGACGGAGAATTTAAGTAGAGCAAATCGAATGGCTAGCCAGATAGAAGCTGGTATCGTCTGGATAAATACTTGGTTGCTCCGTGATTTACGAACACCCTTTGGAGGGATGAAAAATTCAGGAGTAGGCAGAGAAGGTGGTTTTGAAGCGCTTCGTTTCTTTACGGAACCTAAAAATATATGTATCGAATATTCAAAATAAGGTTAACTATTTAAATAATACTATCATGTCTAAAACATTTAGCCCCATCAATTTTAAAAAATGGATAGATGATAACCGTGAATTTCTAAAGCCACCAGTAGGTAATAAAGCCATATACAATGAAGACTATATAGTTATGGTTGTAGGTGGACCAAATTCTAGAAAAGATTATCATTTGAATGAAACGCCAGAATTCTTTTACCAAGTAGAGGGTGATATCGTTTTAAAAATAATGGTGGATGGTACTCCAGAAGATGTGCATATCAAAGAAGGTGAAATTTATTACTTACCACCAGATATTCCACATTCGCCGCAACGAGGTGAGAATACCGTTGGTTTGGTAATAGAGCAAAAACGCTCGGAATCAATGATGGATGGTTTAGCATGGTTCTGCGAAAATTGTAATAACGAGTTGTATAGAGAACCTTTTAAGTTGGATAATATTGAAACCGATATGCCAATTATTTTTGACAAATATTATTCCAATGAAGAACTTAGAACTTGCAATAACTGTAGTAAAATAATGCAACCCCCAAAGTAAAGTTTGCGATTTAAGAAAACCAGTTTAAAAATACTTCAATGAGAATAAACGGACATTCACATTTACTCCCTTATCCGGAGCAGATTCCATCTTATTTAAAAGAGAAAGAAATTTTTTGGATAGATGAGGATAGACAACACATGCTTCAAAAAGGTTGGAAACGCCCCGTGACGGATTCTAGCTTTTTTCTGGATGAAAAATTGGAATGGATGGACCGTAATAAGATTGATCATGCAGTTGTATTAAACCTTTCTCAATTATATGGTAATGGACTTCGCATAAGAGATATGAAGTATGCTTTGCGATTTCAAAATGATTTTAATGCTAATGTGCAGCATGAGCATCCTACTAAATTTACCTGCGGTTTTGTGGTACACGCTGGTTTTATAGATGGTGCATGTTGGGAGATAGAACGTTGCGTAGAAGAACTAGGAATGCAAGTGTTATGCTTACCAACACATTATATGGATTCCATAGGGACTTGGCGTGGTATTTTTGATAAAGAAACGGCTCCAATTTTTGAGTTGGCAAACAAGTATAAATTGGCAATAGAAATTCATCCCTATGATGGAGAAAAGTTTATTCAGTTAGAGAACCAATCATGGCGTTTTCATTTAGTTTGGATGTTAGCCCAGTGTGCAGATGCATATCATTTTTATACTTTGGATGGTTTGTATGAAAAATATCCTGATATACGTGTTTGTTTTGCACATGGAGGCCAATTAAATCATTTAAATATAGGAAGGAGAACGCAAGGTTTTGATGGCAGGCCAGACCTTTTTGAAGGTCAGTCAAGACCTCGGAAAGCTCTTGGTCATCCTAATATTTATTTTGATACTCTAGTTCATGATACTATTTCATTTGAGTTAATGGTAAGAAGACAAAAAGGAACTGACCAACTTATTTTAGGACTAGACGACCCTTACCCGTTGGGTGAAATGGAAAGTGAAAAGCAATCTTCATATCCAGGAAAGTTGTTGGATTTAGCTGTCGAAGAAGGTATAATTACCGGGGAACAGCATAAAGAAATTTGGGATAAAAATGTTGTAAAATGGTTATGCGGTGATACCCATAATGCCTTTTATGACAGAGTTAAGAAAAAAGTTTAAATGGAGCATACTTTGGCTTATGCGCAACAACTAGATGCGCGAGATGAATTAGGTTCATATAGAAATAAATTTCATATTCCAAAACAAAGAAATGGAGAACCACACACGTATTTATGTGGAAATTCTCTGGGGCTACAACCTAAAAACACAAAGCAATATATACAACAAGAGTTGGAGGATTGGGCTAATTATGGGGTAGAGGGACATTTACATGCAAAAAACCCATGGTTGCCTTATCATGAGTTCCTTACGGATAAAATGGCAAAAATAGTAGGAGCCAAACCCATAGAAGTAGTGGTTATGAATACGTTAAGTGTAAATCTCCACTTATTAATGGCTACATTTTATCGCCCTACTAAAGAGCGTTTTAAAATCTTAATAGAGTCTGATGCGTTCCCTTCAGATAGATACGCCGTGGAATCACAGTTAAACTTTCATGGTTATGAAAATGGCCTTGTAGAATTAAAACCAAGAGAAGGTGAAACTTTATTACGTCATGAAGATATTGAAGCCACTATTGAAAAGGAAGGAAATGAAATAGCCTTAATACTAATTGGCTGCCCAAACTACTATACAGGCCAGGTATTTAATATTAAAAAAATTGCAGAATTAGGCCATAGCAAAGGTTGTATGGTTGGCATAGATTTAGCACATGGCGCAGGAAATTTGAAATTAGAATTGCATGATTCAAATATAGATTTTGCTGCTTGGTGTACCTATAAGTACTTAAATAGCGGACCTGGAAGTGTTGGAGCATGTTTTATACATGAAAAACATGCAGAAGCTTTTGAATTACCTAGATTTGCAGGTTGGTGGGGTCATAACAAAGAAACCCGATTTGGAATGCGAGACGATTTTGACCCTATTCCTGGTGCAGAGGGCTGGCAATTGAGTAACCCTCCAATTTTATCCTTGGCGGCAATTCGTGCTTCGTTAGCTATTTTTGATGAGGTAGGAATGGATGCTTTGCATAAAAAGTCAACGCAGCTAACTGGTTATTTGGAGTATCTTTTAGAGACATTATTAAAAAACGAAGTTGACATTATTACGCCAAAGAATCCACCAGAGAGGGGTTGTCAATTATCACTACAGTTAACAAAAGGAGAAGGTAAAATGGTTTTCGAAGCTATAACTCAAAGAGGTGTTATAGCAGATTGGCGCGAACCTAATGTAATACGTATTGCTCCAGCACCTTTATACAATTCATACGAGGATGTCTATAATTTTGTAATGATTTTAAAAGAAGAATTAGAAAAGTAAACCAATGCAACGAGATAAGAAAGTATTGATTGTTGGGGCTGGTCTTTGCGGATCTTTATTGGCTATTCGTATGGCACAACGCGGTTATCAAGTAGAAGTGCACGAGCGCTTGCCAGATATGCGAAAAACACCACTAGCTGGAGGTCGATCTATTAACCTTGCATTATCTGATCGTGGTCTTAAAGCTATTAAAAGTGCTGGTTTTAAAGAGGAAATACTAGAAGAATGTATTGGCATGGAAGGTCGCATGATTCATGATATGGATTGCAAGGAACGTTTTTCTAAATATAGTGGTAGAGAAGGAGAGCAAATAAATTCGGTTTCAAGGACTGGCCTAAACATCACATTATTAGACAAAGCAGATGAATTTGATAATGTAAAGATTCATTTCAATTCCAAGTGTCAACATATCGATTTAGATAATGCTATTGGTCATTTTTTAGATGAAGATGGTAAAGAAGTAAAGATAAAAGCAGATGCAATCTTAGGAACAGACGGAGCGGGTTCTGTAGTCCGGAAAAGTATGATGGAAAGAACACCAGAGCTACTATTCAATTTTTCTCAAAACTTTTTAAGGTCTGGTTATAAAGAATTGGAAATCCCAGCGACTAAAGGCGGAGGCTATCGCATAGAAAAAAATGCACTACACATTTGGCCAAGAGGTAAATTTATGATGATTGCCCTACCCAATTTAGATGGTAGTTTTACCGTAACCATGTTTCATCCTTATGAGGGCGAAGGAGGTTTTAATACTTTGGACACGGCAGAAAAAGTAACCACTTTTTTTAAAGAGTACTATCCGGATAGTTTACAGCACTTTCCAAATTTGGTTGAAGAATATTTTGAAAACCCTGTGGGGATGTTGGGTACTATAAAATGTTACCCTTGGCAAGCTTTTGGTAAAACATTAATTATGGGCGATGCTGCCCATGCTATTGTCCCTTTTTATGGACAAGGTATGAACGCATCTTTTGAAGATGTTCGCATATTTGATGAGACCTTGAATGAATGCGATGATGATTTGGAAAAGGCTTTTAAAATATTTCAAGATAATCGTGTGAATAACGCAAATGCGATTGCAGATTTAGCCGTTGATAATTTTTATGAGATGCAGGATAAAGTATCAGACGAGATTTTTATCCGAAAACGCACTATAGAAATGAAGTTGGAACAAACGTATCCAGATTATTATTCAAAATACTCTTTGGTGACTTTTCAAGAAGATTTATCCTATGAAGAAGCTATGGTAAGGGGTCGAAAGCAAGATAAATTATTATTGCAGATTTGTGCAGCTGCCGATTGGGACAAGATTCCGTTAGAAAACATATATAAACAAGTAAAGAAATTGAAGGTTTAAAGAGTATGCATTATGAAGAGTAAAACCATAGCAAATAAGGCAAAACCCTTAGGCAATTATCCACATATAAAGCGAGTAGGGGATTTTATTTTTGTTTCTGGTACAAGTAGCAGAAAGGTAGATAACACACATATAGGAGCAATGCAAAAAAAAGATGGCTCTTGGGACTTAGACATTAAATTACAAACCGAAGCAGTAATCAAGAATATTGAAGCCTTAATCCAGAATATGGATGCTACTTTAAATGATGTAGTAGATATTACTACTTTTTTGGTAGATATGAAGGACTTTAAGGGCTATAATGAAGTCTATGGGCAGTTTTTTGATAATTCTGGACCAACAAGAACTACAGTTGCTGTGCATCAATTACCGCACCCTAATTTACTTATAGAGATTAAAGCAATGGTCTATAAACCCTTAGAATAACCGTATAAGTTTAAGATTCAGATTTGTTTATAAGCTTTAATAGCTTTTTGTAAGGTTTTGACCAAAAAACCTACTTTTGTAACTACAGAATTCCACAGGATATTTTATTATGTCAGAACAAATAGAAAGATTAAAAACATTAATTATTGGCTCAGGACCTGCAGGATATACCGCAGCAATCTATGCCGCAAGAGCAGATTTAAAACCTGTAATGTATACAGGCATGGAACCAGGCGGACAATTGACTACAACGACAGAAGTAGATAATTTTCCTGGCTACCCAGAGGGAATAGATGGACCTACAATGATGGTGCAATTACAACAACAAGCTGAGCGTTTTGGAACTGAAGTTAGAATTGGTATGGTCACGGCCGTTGATTTTAGTGATGAGGTTGGAGGCATTCATAAAGTGACTGTGGATGATACTAAAACTATTGAGGCAGAAAGCGTAATAATTTCTACAGGAGCAACAGCCAAATATTTAGGCTTGCCAAGTGAAGAACGTTTAAAAGGTGGTGGGGTTTCTGCTTGTGCTGTATGTGATGGCTTTTTCTACAAAGGACAAGAAGTTGCTATTGTAGGAGCAGGAGATACTGCAGCAGAAGAGGCTTCTTATTTGGCAAATATTTGTAAAAAAGTAACAATGTTGGTTCGTAAAGACCACATGAGAGCTTCTAAAGCGATGCAACACCGCGTAAATAGCCTTAAAAATATTGAGGTGAAATACAATACAGAAGTAGAAGAGGTTTTAGGCGACCAAGTTGTAGAAGGACTAAGAATGGTTAATAATCAAACCGGTGATAAAGAAGATATTGCCATTACAGGATTGTTTATTGCAATTGGTCATAAACCGAATACAGGTATTTTTAAAGACCAGTTAGATATGGATGATACTGGATATATTATTACGGAAGGAAAATCTACCAAAACAAATAAACCGGGTGTTTTTGCCAGTGGTGATGTTCAAGATAAAGAATACAGACAAGCAGTAACAGCTGCTGGAACAGGTTGTATGGCGGCTTTAGATGCAGAACGCTATTTGGCGGCAGTAGAGTCTAAAGAAGCGATTGCTGTATAGAATTTTATGAGATAGACAATTACAAAAAAGCTGCATTAAAAATGCAGCTTTTTTAATTTTTAGAACTAGTCATATTCTTTTAAACAGTTGAAAAACTTGCTCGTGATAACTTTTACTAACAGGTATTTTCTGTTTTCCTATATAAAGAAGATTACCCTCAAAACCAGATATACATTTAATATTTACCACAAAACTGCGGTGCACGCGTAAAAAAAAGTTAGTAGGTAATAGTGATTCAACCTTTTTTAAAACCGTAGAATACACAAAGCGTCCGCACTGTGTATTTATGGTAGTATAATTGCCATCTGCTTCTAAATATAAAATTTCATTAATAAGCACGCGTTCAAAGTAATGGTCTTTCTTTAAGAACAAGCTATCGTTTATATGTAATACTTGATTTTTAGAAGCTATATATTTTTCACTGTTTAAAAGTGAAGTTTCCGGAGTCTTCTTAGAATAATTAACCAAAGCCATTTCTATAGCAACACTTACCTGGCGATCGTTAAAAGGTTTTAAAATATATGCATATGGTTGCACACTTTTTGCACGCTCCACTAAATACTGGTCCGCATGAGATGTTAAGAAAATAAAGGGAATCCCATAAAGCGTATTAATACTACGAGCCAGCTCTATGCCATCTTGGTCGCCTTTTAGGATTATATCTAGTAATAGCAAGTCTACATCTGGATGTTCCGTTAGCAATGCCAAGGCTTTTTTGGCGGAGTCTGCAATACCTACTACCTCATAGTTCATGGCTGTTAACCGTTGGCTAATGTCTTGGGCCAAGATAATCTCATCCTCGACTACCAGAAGTTTTACTTTTTTGATTTCACCAATCATAGTGCTAAACTTGTTTATTGTCTTTTTGCAATTCCAGTGTAGGCAAAAATCTATTGCTGTCTATGGATTCAATATTCATGAGAATAACGAACAGTTTTACATTATACGCTCTTTACTTTCTTTCGTTTTCTGCGATGGAAACGTTGAAATAGTTGTTTTTCTTTTGCTGGTTTTTGAAACTGCTTTTCTGATACTAGTTTTACTTTGTAGGGTAATTGAATTACCCAATGCGTACCATGGCTACCTTTCTTTTTAATACTGCCCTCCAATTGTGCTATTAGGGAATTTATTAATTTAAGGCCAAAGGAGTTCTTTTTTTCGCTTTCCTCAGTGGTAAAACCCTTACCGTTATCCTTAATATGAATATGTAAGCTCGCATCAGCGTGATATACTTTTAGGCTAAGCGATGGCTTATCCACACCTTTGTAGGCATATTTAATGGCGTTCACAATTATTTCGTTGACCATTAATGCTAAAGGCACAGCAGTATCAATAGAAATGCTGGTGTCTGGCAATTCAAACTTTGGTTTAAAGCCGGCATTGTAACCATAAAAAAGCCCTAATACCAATTCTTCTAAATATTCTTTTAGGGAAATGCGGGTTTCGGCACCTTCTTGATAGAGTTTACGATGTACCAGCGACAAGGCTTCAACACGATCTTTGCCTGCCTCCAAAGCAGCTTTGGCAGGATGCCCCTTGAGCTCATGACTTTGCAGATTAAGCAGACTAGAAATCATCTGCAAATTGTTCTTAACCCGATGGTTTAATTCTCTAAGTAATAGTGCCTTTTCTTGTTCCCGTTGGGTAATAATCTCTTTTTGTACGGACAGGGTGGTATTTGCTTTTTTTACTTTTCGGTTGCCTTTATAGAGCAGGTATAAAAAAACGAGCGTAGCCAAGACTCCACTCCCTAAGACCCATACGAGGTATTTTTGGTTGGTATTGACCTTATTTAATAGACCAATTTCGGACTCCCGTTTATCAATTTCATAGCCAGCTTTAAGCCGTTCCACTTCTTGGATATTGGCCTTGTTGACCAAACTATCTTGGTAGACCTGAAAGAGTTTTTGATAAGTTAAGGCCATATTGTAGTTGTTTTGACTCTCATAAAATTGAGTCAGTTTTTTACTAAAATCACGTATTTGCTCTTTAAGTCCGGCTTCTTGAGCCATGTTTAGGGCTTGCAAATAATTTTCTTCAGCGGTTTTGATACCCCCTTCTTTTTGATATACGGCACCCAATTCTGCCAAATAGACCGAAGTAGCATAGGAATCCCCCAATTCCCCTAAAATACTTATGGCATCTTGTAAATGGGTTTTGGCCATAGACAAACTGTCTTGTGTATTATAAACCATACCGAGATTCCCTTTAGCATAACTTTCTACAACTTTGTTACGTTGTTTGTTTATTTTTTGGGCTTGTTTAAGATTTACTTTGGCACTATCTAAGTAGCTAGCTAACCGGTACATTTCTCCAAGATTGAGAATAGTCAAAATACCATTTCCATATTTATCAGAAATACTATAAATATCTATAGCTTTTTTTAAATATTTAATTGCCTCAGTATAATTTTTTTCTCCCATGTAGTTAGCAGCTAGTTGATTGTATGAAGCTGCTTGTTTTTCTCTCATGCCCAAAGATTCATATATTTTAAGGGCTTTTAAGGTTGCTTGCAATGATTTTGAGTTATTCCCTACCAAGTTTTCCTTGTTACTAATTTCCTCTAGAGCTTCAGCTTGCAGTATAGAATCACCAATTTCCAAAGCGATTTTGTATGATTTTTTGGCTAAAAAATCCGCAGAATCTACATTTGGATGATAATATGAGAGTAAAATTAATTTTTGTGCTTCTTCTTTTTTTGTTAAACTATTATTTTCTAAATTCTTAATCAGACTATCAGCTACTCTTCGATTTTGAGAAGTACATATAACAATATGAAAAAGCAGAATTACAATTAGGAAAACTTTTTTCATTTTTTATGGTTAGCCATTGCCAGAACCAGCAGTGGAATTAACTCTTATTATGGGATCCAATACAAAATAATAGCTACGTTCCTCAAAAACCAATGAAAAAAGAATGCTATAGGAGAGGTAGGAATCTGGCACCTCTTTTTTTGTAGTAATTACACATTTCTCTTTAGCGTTAGGAGCCAAATATAAAATGCCATTAGGAGCGGGGATCAAATGTTTTGGGTCTTTGTTAAAAATAAGATTCCATTGGTTACTAAGAATTTCTATCCCAGCATTATTAAATTCTTTACCAATATTCTTTAAGGTACAACACACCAAATGCGGATTGTATTTAGTTTCTTTTTTGTTACTGGGTTCTAAAGAAATAGTAATTGTTGTATTTGGTGAAATAAAGGGTAGCTTACTTATATTGCCCTGTGATATAAAATTATCTGCACGTATAGGGGCATATTGCGTTCCTAGATTTAAGTAGGTGTTTTGAGTGGCGGTTTTTAAATCTGCTACATCAATACTAAAATCTATAATACTAATGTTAGTAACCCCTTTAGCGGGTTTTTCCTTTAGTTTGATTTTGATATACATTGTTGTTTTGGTTTAAGATACTTATGAAATTATTGGGGAAGATCTAATTTCAATACTCTTGGTTTGTTTAATAGGAGTAAAATATACTTAAAAAATTTAACACGTATCGTATTATAATAGCGATAAGTATTTTATTTACTCAATAAAAGACTTTATCTACTAAAAAAAAAGAGCCATCTACACATTGCTTTTCTTCTTTATGGGAGTAACATGCAATTTAGTGCCAATCAATTTAGAAACTATACAGAGCACTAAACGTATTTTTCTGAACCAGTTAACCAGATTGATTATCGAATTCGGCCGAGTTCTGCACAAAGTTTCACATACCACTTTAGACAAAATAGAAATGGTATGGAAATGAAAAATTAATAATAACAAATGCTGAACAATCCCATAAACCATTTTGGGACAGCTTAAAACAAGCAATTATGGCAACATATAAATTAGACATTGCATTTACAAATGACCAATTAGAATCTTTGTACCAAACCAATTCAAGTGTTATTATAGCAAAACCTTCTGAAGGACAATCTACACCTAATGTAGCATGGCAATCTTTTAAGGCTTTACCCGCAAATACGCTAACATGGCAAGAGGAATATGGAATTTATGTTTCTAATACAGAAATGGTTCATGGAGCTCAACTAGATCAATTATCAAGTACCGAAATAGGGGCAATCATGGATCAATTGTATACTATGGAGCCTTCTGGGGTTATTACAGGTCCAGAAAGTTTTGACGCTCCTAATTCATTTGCATTACTCAATGAATATAAGAATCAATCTTATATGACAGTTGGTCTTTTTCAAGACGCGAATGTAAATGGGACGGATATTATAGGAAATGCTACATCGGCTGCACCAGTTTTGTTGGCAAGTACAGCAGTAATGACACCATATACAACAGTATATGTATGGATTCAATCCCAAGTTGTGAGTAATACGGTATGTACATTGGTAACCTCTCCTATGACCGAATTGAAATTTGGTGGCGGAGTAAATGATATTTCTGTGGCATACAATTCTGAGTCTGGTAAGTTTTATACACCTCAGAGTTAATCAATATCAGCATATCTAGATTAAAATCAAGGGATTATACTAGTATAATCCCTTGATTTAAAAATTAGTAACGATTATGGAAACCATAAATAACATCGATAGCGGTTGTCCTTATACCTTATCAGATTATTTGTTTGCAATGCAGCAATATAATTTAGTCTATAATAGTGATTTTAGGTATTTCAGTAATCAGACAAGTAATGCGACCATTTCTGGTTTTGGGATTCCAGATGGTTGGATATATGCTAATGGTAATTTATCATCTGATATTGGTTTTGATGTAAATACAAATCAGTGTGTTATTGAAAAGATTAATCCCACAAGGCCAATGGTTTTTCTACAGAATCTGCATGAATTTCCTAGATGGCAAGAGATGCTATTGGGACAATATGTTACGGCAAAAGTCTGTTTGGATCTTAGTGCAGATACAGAAGTAAGTATTGTATTCACGGATGGTATAGATACGAATACCGTTACTAAAAATGATAGTGGTGCTATAGAAATAGAAATACAATTACGTATTTCCAAAAGGGCAAAACAAGTTACACTTTCTATAGAGAGTGCTACTATAGGTGCTACTATAGGTATTTCTAGAGTATATGCTAATGTAGGTAAAGTAGCCTTACCTAATTTACCTTGTATAGTACAAGGAGTAATAGGGGAGCGCAAACAATACTTGGCAACTGAAACGGCACCTGCCGAAGAACTTTCGCTTTGTCAAAAATCCGGTGAGCTCAGTGAAAATTATACCAGATTGGATACTGTTTTGCAGTACCGGTATGGTAAGGGGGCTAATGGTAGATCTTTATTACCTAACATAGGTGGCTATTTTAGTAGGGCATGGGATAATGTCGCAAAAGTAGATCCAGATGCAGATGCACGTGTGGCATGGGAAGAAAGTAAGATTACTGGGAACCATGTAAGCACATTGCAAAAAGATGAGTTTTTGGAGCATGACCATGGGTTGGATTTTGCACCCAATAAGACAGTGAAAATAACCGGGCAGACCCCTACAATGATTATTAATGCCACATTAACCTCAGAGACCAATAAGATTGGGGGAAATGAAACGAGGTCTATAAATATTACAGAATTATACACAATTAAGTGGGCGTGAGTTATTCATAAAACGCCTTTAAACCTTATAAATACAAATACAATGAGTACTACAATATGTAAGAACAACGATTCAAAAACAAGAGAGAATGAGATAAGAGAATATTGGACCCAAGAGCGCATGGATAAAGCTTCGCCAAAAGTAATGCCAGAGGTTCCTGATACTCCAGGAGATATCGAGTTACCACCACCAAAAGGGCCAATTGCGACACCACCAGATGCATCTATATCGGACTCAATTCCTGATATTGAATTAAAGGTTGGATTGGCAACTAAAGTGACTAATCCAGATAAAGATCCATTAAAATGCAATGGAAAATTATATTTTACCTGGAAGGGAGAGGATTGGGTTGGTTCTGCTGGGGCTATTCTTTTAGAAGTCTTATTGACCGCTGGGCATAATGTTTTTGACGAAGGGGAGTGGTCAGACAATTTTTACTTTTACCCTGCTTATCCTGTAAATGGGCAATCATGGAGTTGGGACAGGGCAGCAATATTTACAGCCTGGCAAAATGCAGCTGATTATGCTTATGATTATGCTATGTTGTTGACTGATTCCCCTATGAAAGATATAGGTAGCGTTGGGGTGGTAAGGGATCTTAACCCAAAAGGAAGGGAATGGACAGCAATCGGTTATCCTTCAGAACCACCATATGATGGGGGAAACATGATGGAAACTACTGGAAACTATGTTAAGGGCAGCACTATTATTACTATGGATAAGAACGATATGACCCAAGGTTCAAGCGGCGGAGTATGGCTCACTAAAACAGATAAAGGGATTTTCGTAAACGGTGTGCAAAGCCATAGAAAAAGTAGTGAACCTTCGTATGCAGCCTCGCCTTATATGGCTGATAAAGACTATAAAGAGCTTATACATTGTTTACAGGAAGGTAAGTGTGAAGAAAATAATAATTAATTATTATTAGAAAAGGGCTTCTTGCTATTTTAGAAGCCCTTTTTGTTGTATAGATTTTGTGAATTATTTTCTAGTTAATCAATTCGCTTATAGTTTTCCGAAAATGTCCGGTTACCTTCTTCATCGATATTAATTTGACTGTAAGTATCATCATTTAATACTAAATCAAAAGTAAATACACGCATAGTATCTAATGCCTGCATCATTTCTGCGTCTCCATATTCCAGAGTTTCGATAAGCTGATTATCAGTAATTTTATAGGAACCATACCCAAATCTTCCATTAGGTTCATCAGGGACATAACGTGACCACATTATCTTTCCATTATAGTACATTTTTACTTGGCGATAACCAGTAGCTTTAGCTACTGTATCTGAAACACTTTCTCCATCATCAAAATTGTAAAAACTTTGAAGTTCCCATGTACCTTCAATGGAGTGATATGCATTTGGTTTAGCTGAGGTGAGCACAGTAAGAGATACCAGTACTACCATTACAATAAGAGCTGTTAATATTTTTTTCATGGCCAATAGTTTTAAGTGAAGAAATAAAGTTCTTTTAAGGTACAAAAAAATGTTAAACCCTTAGTTATGAAGCTGATAAATTAGATGTTCTACAATGTGGGGAATAAAAAACCCCAAGCTTAGCTCAGGGTTTTCATTTAGTTGGATTGGTTTTGGTATTCTAACCTGTTAGACATTTTGGAATTTATTGGTTACAACAGTCGTTTGTTCCAATTTTGCAAAGGAAAAGTATAGAGAACAAGTTTTTAATCTAAAAATTCTGATTCTCGATACAATTTTTCTGAACCGTGTTCAGAAAAATCACTCGAATTGACAAATTTTTATCAAAATACACAAGAGTCTTTCTAGTACTTATGTACGCTACCTGAGACAGATTTTTTCTTGGAAACTTGTGGGTCTCCCGAATACGAAATATCCGCACCGCTACTGGCATCTGCTGTTAAAGATTCGGATACATTTACCGATATATCTGAGCCACTACTAGCATCTGCATTGCAACGTTTTGCCAAGAGGTTTCTAGCCTTAATGTCTGCTCCACTACTTGCATCCGCATAAAGAATGTCTGTCTGTCCAGAAATTTTAATATCCGCTCCACTACTGGCATCCGCTTCTATTTCTGAGGCAACCACTTCTACCTCTAAATCTGAGCCGCTACTTGCTTCTAAATCCAGCTTTTCCGCTTTAATTTCATTCTGACCTATTAGGTCTGCACCACTTGAACTTTCTAGAACCGTAATTTCTGGTAAGGTGACATAAACGTTTTTAGTAGCTCTTCCTATATTTTCCGAAGTATGAATTTTTAACTTACCCTCTCTAATATCTGTTGCTATCAGTTCAATTATATTTTCATCTGCTTCAACCAAGATTTTAAATTTATCTCCTTGGGTTACAAAAACATTTAGTCCTTCTGCCGCTGATATTTCGGTAAAATCTTCAGTTATTTTTCGTGTCTCTTCGGCAACTACGCCGTTTCCTTTTTTGCCGTTACCAAAGTTAATATTAACGCAGGATGAAGCAAATAGTGCCAATACTAAGCCAATTGCAATTCTTACTAGTGTTGTCATGATTGTTGTTTTTAATGATTGTGTAAAATTCGTGTTTTAGTTTGTTGTCTATTAATAATAGTCACCCAATTGTCGTATTGGGTGACTCAATTGTTATTAGTTTTTTTCTTCTGCTTTTATTTGAACGCCATCTTCATCAATTTTCATTTCAAAAGAATCTTGTTCATCATTAATATCAATGTCAATTCCATCCTCATTGATAATTATTTTTCCGCTTCCGTCATCGTCATCATTCCAATGATCAGTATCAACGGGACATTCATGGCATTTAAGCTCTCCATCCTCATCCATTAGCCACGTGTGATCTGCGATACTGCTTCTATAATAATCGCGATCATTCTTAGTACTTCTTCCAATATGTCCTCTGGTAGATTCATCAAGAGAAATGTAGCTTCCAGATGGAATGTAGATTGTGGAACGTACTTCTTGCTGTCTTGCTTTATTGGACGTTGCTGTAGTTAGAAAATCGTTTAATATAATTTCATTTCCACTAACAGTATAGGCATAAGCTACTTCTCTAGCTTTGTCTCTTGCTATTTTAAAATTTCGGCCATGACTGTCTTTTCTAACATTTAGTCTAACAATAGAATCTTCAGATTTTTTAATATCAAACCGCACATCGTCGGATACTAAAATGGGTTTGTCATTTTCGTCATAGGATAAGGTCATACGGCCAAAATGCACTCTATCCAATCCATACTCATATTCATTCTCATTCATACGAATACGTATGGTGTCATTTAAGTCGGCTACCGCTAGTTCCGTCTTTTCATTTACGCTTCCTACGGTCGCAAACTCAGCTGCTTGGCGTATTCCTAGTGCTGCTAAAACTCCAATAGCAATTAACCACAAGCCCAGTAAAGAGAATTTAGCTATGTTACCTATAGATTTTAAATTGGTAACTAAAATCTTTAATCCTAAGTATAATACAAAGAAGAAAGGAATTCCAACTGCAAAGAATAGTAATAATGAAATTAACCAGACTGGAGAGCCAGAAGTATTCACAATTTCATAAAAATCAACACCTGGAAGATGCACTGCATCAATAATACCTACCGAAAATAGTGCAATAAATAAACCGATGAGTGAAGATGCTCCTATAATAATTAAAAGTATTCCTATAAACTTTCCGAATACTTTAAAAAAGAACATAATAATATCACCAATGGTGTCAAAAAAAGTCTTGGAGCTGCTTTTTACCTTAGTACCTACCTTTTCGTAGTCGACACTTTTTACTGCGTCAGAAACATCATCAAACCCCTCTTTAACTTTGCGTTCTATATTGCTGATGTTGATAGGCTTTCCCGTCATATCTAACTTTTGTGAAGTAGATGATGCTTCGGGAACCAAAATCCAAAGTAAAATATATGCTATAAAACCAAATCCTGTGAATACAGCTAATAGAATGAATATTAATCTAATCCATAAGGCATCAAAACCTAAATAATATTCCAAACCAGAACATACTCCACCTATATATTTTTGATCAATATCGCGATAAAGTTTTTTGGTTTTTCGCTCAGACTTTGGTTGAGAAGATCTTGGCTGGTCCTCAAAAATATCTTCATCAACCATATAATCCTCAGGTTGCCCCATAATTGTGATTACTTCATCTACTTCTTTTTGGGTAATAACCTGACGGTCATTTTCCATTTTTTCTAGAAAAAGTTCAGCTACGCGAGCTTCAATATCTGCTATAATTTCGTCGCTTCCTGCGGTACCGGAGAATGATCGTTTTATGGATTCTAAGTAACGCCTAAGCTTGTTATACGCCTCATCATCTATATGAAAGAGGGTATTTGCTAGATTTATATTTACTGTCTTGTTCATTTTGTTGCTGCTTGTTTTGTGTTGGTTACTAAGTTTACTGCATTTCTAAGTTCATCCCAGGTACCGTTGAGTTCGTTAAGAAACAACTGCCCAGTTTCTGTGAGTGCATAATATTTACGTGGTGGTCCAGAGGTAGATTCTTCCCAACGATAGTTGAGTAAACCTGCATTCTTTAGCCTTGTGAGTAATGGGTAAATTGTACCCTCCACCACTAGCATCTTAGCGTCTTTTAAGGCGCCTAAAATCTCAGAGGCATACTTATCCTTATCTTTTAGTATAGATAGAATGCAATATTCTAGGACCCCTTTGCGCATTTGTGCTTTTGTGTTTTCTATATTCATAATTTCATGGGTCTATTAAATTAACTGTTCGTTTTGCTCCCGTGCCGTCCCGCTTTGATGAGTAGCGGGCACGGAAACGTTTTTTGGTTGATTGTTGATTGAATTTTTTTCGTTTTTTGATTGCTAAATAAACTCCATTTTTATTTAATAAATTTTATGGTGAAAGGATACTTAAAAGTTTGCCCTTCATTTGTTCTTATGGTTGCTAAAATGGAATAAACAACATTCACAATGACGAGTCCGGCCTGTAGCACCCCAGTAATACCTGCGGGCCATAACCAACGACCAAACCGGAAATCGTCACTACTAATATGAATGTCTAGATTGTTAAAATCGCTTAATCTGTGAAAACCAAAAAGGTTTCCATCAAATAAATCTGGTAAGAAACCAATAAAGAAAGGAATGCTTATTAAACCAATAATTATGGAATACAACAACATGCTAATTTGAAAGTTCAATGCTTGTTTACCATTGTAATCTACAAAGCCATGTTGCTTTTTGTTTGCTGTCCATAAAATGAGCGGAAAAATAAAATTTCCAAAAGGAACAAAGTACTTCGAGAATGTTGAAGCATGTATAATGGCTGATAAATTCCGCTCGTGTTTAGTTAATGATTCGGTCATGATTTTTTGATTGATGTTTATTAAATAAAAATAGCTTACCTAATAGCTTACGATACAAATATATATCCAAAAGATGGTACTATGCAACACATAGTACTAAATATTAACTTTTATTTAACATTTAAAGCAACGATTATTTTAAGTATTTTTGAAACAATTAAAAAGTAATTATGGCTGTTAGCGCTAGTAAATTCAATACGTTTACATTTTTTAAATTACCTTCCGCCTGGTGGTGTGGTGTACGCCTAAAACATTTGGATAGTAAAAAAGCAGTGGCTACAGTTACGCACAGATGGTTTAACCAGAACCCATTTAAATCTATGTTTTGGGCAGTTCAAGGCATGGCTGCGGAACTAACAACTGGTGCAATGGTAAGCTCGCAGATTAGTGAAACGGGCAAGAAAATCTCTATGCTTGTTCAAAATAACAATGCCAATTTCTCCAAAAAAGCTACCGGTAAAATTACATTCACCTGCGAAGATGGTCATTTAATAGCAGAGGCCTTAGAAAGAACAATTGCTACTGGAGATGGACAAACTATTTGGATGGAAGCAGTGGGTGTTAATAAAGATGGAGTAGTGGTGAGTACATTCAATTTTGAATGGACGGTTAGGCTCAAGAAGTAAATTAAAAAAAACTAGAGTACTTGTTATCCTAAGCGCAGCCGAAGGGTTGAAAGGACTATTAGATTAAAAGCGTAAAGCTTATAGTGACTTTTTTTTTAATTATGTTTCCAATGATAGGAGAGAATAGAAGTCTAATCTGGAAATTATAGGTAATTGTAGAGGAATAGGCTAAAATTTTAGTAATTTCAAAATCAAATTTAAAACTTAGAAACAAAATTTAATATGGGAAAATTTGAAATTAAGACCGGAAGTTCGGGCAAAACAATGTTCAACCTTAAAGCAGGTAATGGTCAAGTGATTTTAACCAGCCAGTCATACGAGAGTAAAGACGGTTGTAAAAATGGTATTGAGTCCGTTAAAAAAAACTCGCAAGACGATGCTCGTTTTGATCGGAAAGTAGCAAAAGATGGTAGTCCTTTCTTTACGCTTACTTCTACTAACGGACAAATAATTGGTAAAAGCGAAATGTATTCTTCCAACGATGCTATGGAAAATGGCATTGCTTCTGTAAAGAAAAATGCACCAGATGCTGATGTGGATGACAACTCTTAATTAGACACAAAGTTATTGTATGCAAAAAGCATCCGCCATAGGCGGATGCTTTTTTATTTGATGTAAGACGTAACAATTTATCATTTATTGAAACTAATTTAGTGTAAATCGAAAAACAATAAAATGAACGCACACGAAATAGATTACGAGATTTTTGGAGAAGAAATGCAATATGTGGAGTTGGAACTAGACCCGCAAGAGGCTGTAGTAGCAGAAGCTGGCAGTTTTATGATGATGGATACCGATATTAAAATGGATACCATTTTTGGAGATGGTTCTAACCAAGACAGTGGAGTTCTAGGGAAGATATTCTCCGCGGGTAAACGTATGCTTACAGGGGAGAGTCTATTTATGACCGCTTTTTTAAATATTGGACAGGGTAAAAAGAAGGTGAGTTTTGCATCGCCTTACCCAGGTAAAATTTTGCCAATTGATTTATCTGAAAAAGGCGGAAAATTTATTTGTCAAAAAGACGCTTTTTTATGCGCCGCTAAAGGAGTCTCTGTGGGGATAGAATTTTCAAAACGCTTGGGACGTGGACTTTTTGGTGGAGAAGGTTTTATTATGCAAAAATTAGAAGGTGATGGGATGGCTTTTGTACATGCAGGTGGCACTATGGCAAAAAAGGAACTGTCTGCAGGAGAAGTTTTAAAAGTAGATACTGGATGTATTGTAGGCTTTTCGCATACTGTAGATTATAATATAGAATTCGTAGGAGGGATTAAAAATACGGTATTTGGCGGTGAAGGGCTCTTCTTTGCTACACTTAGAGGTCCGGGAACTGTTTATATCCAATCGTTGCCGTTTAGTAGATTAGCGGGTCGTGTACTTGCTGCAATACCCCGAGGAGGAAAAGATAAAGGAGAAGGAAGTATTTTAGGTACGCTTGGTGACATTGCTATGGGAGACCGAGGTTTTTAGAATTATAGTTAATTAATAATAAATTTTTACACCCTTAAAGATAACTTTAGGGGTGTTTTTTATTATGTTCGTTTTATGGATTTTAAAAATCAAATTAACTTTCTAAAAGAGCTTCAAAAGAATAATAATAAAGAGTGGATGGATGCCAACCGAAAATGGTATCATGAGGTACGTAAAGACTATGTTTCTTGGTTGGATAGAATGAATTCTAAATTGGCTTCAATTGATGATGAATATTATGATACTCCTGGTAAAAAAGGGATTAATCGAATTAATAATAACCTAATGTTCCATCCTAATAAACCCATATATAAAGACCATTTTGGTGCAGGATTGGATAAACGACCTAATACGGGTGATTTTTATGTAGAGGTTGGTATTGAACGTTCTATGTTTGCAGGAGGTTTATGGCGACCAGATCCAAAGAGATTAAGGAGTATTCGTGATGCAATTGACTATAACGGTGAAGAATTGCAGAAAATCCTGAATAAAAAATCTTTTAAGAATTCGTTTGGTGGACTTTATGAAGATGTAAAGCTTACGAATGCTCCTAAGGGGTTTTCAAATGACCATCCACATATAGATTTGCTACGCAACAAGACCTTTGCTGTAGCTATGGAATTCTCTACAAAAGAAGTATTAGAAGATGACTTTGATAAAAAAGTCATTAAAGTATATAAAGAAATGTTACCGTTTCGTAGGTATTTAAATGAGGCCGTTACGGTTTAAAGCTAAACAATGTTGATTTTGAAGAACCATAAAATAAAGAATATAAAAAAAGAACTCTTATCAGATAACTGGTATACTCTTAATAAGTTCACGTTCGATTACCAAAAAAATGATGGTACTTGGGAAACACAACATAGAGAAGTATACAATTGCGGAGATGCAGCGGCTGTTTTAATTTTTAATGAGGAAAAGAACAAGCTTGTTTTAACAAGACACTCGAATACCTGTGCACTGTAATGATAAAAATATAGGCATGATGATTGAAGTTTGTGCTGGTTTATTAGAAGGTGATACTCCTGAAGTATGTGCTAGAAAAGAAGCAATTGAAGAAACAGGATATAAGCTAGATAAGATTGAAAAGGTTTTTGAGGCCTATATGGTTCCTGGCACAGTAACACAAAAAGCTCATTTTTTTATTGCTGTGTGTACTAATAATATGCGAATCGGATATGGAGGAGGGGCCGAAAATGAAACAGAAAATATTGAAGTGTTAGAAATTACTTTTACCAAGGCTTTAGAAATGATAAAATCAGGAGAAATAAATGATGCTAAAACTATAATGCTATTGCAATATGCCCAGAATGCGCAACTGTTAAAATAGATTAATAGGTTTCGTGTATTTCTAACAATGTGCTGTAGATTGAATTTCTAACTTCCTTTGATGACCGCATATGGTGATTATTCATAAAACTAAAAAAGAGTACTTTACCAGACTTTGTTTTTAAATACCCACCCAGATTATAAGTGTTACCCATAGATCCAGATTTGCCAAAAATAAAATGCTTATCCATAGGTTTGGGTTTTACTACTGTGCCATTATTATCCCAGGCTGGGAGCAGCTTAAACAGACGTTTTTTGTCAACTTCGTTATATAGTTTTTGTAACACTACAACCATAGCTTCTGGAGTGAACAAATTGTATCTAGAAAGTCCAGAACCGTCTACCCATCTTGGTGGTTGCTTTAAATCTGAAAGATAGTTTTCCAATACATACTTCTTTGCGGTATTAAAACTTAGAGTATCTGATAGGGTAGATGATACAACAAATAGCAATTGTTCAGCTAAGAAATTATCGCTCTCGTAAAGCATTCTTTTATAAATAGAATCCGATGGGATACCATATAATATATTCTTTGATTTATTATTGAAATTTTGAGCAACTAGAACTTCTTTGTTAAGTTTTTGTTGCAAGAACTTTTTCGTAAGTTCAGGACTGGTAATAAAAGGTATTTGTATGGTATCCTTTAATATTTTTGGTACTAAAAATTCATTTTTAGTGAGTGCTCTTAGTTTGTTTGTTTCCGCTCTTTTTATTGAAGAAGTAAATTCGGTTGGGGACACTGCCAGGGTATTAGCTTCGTAAAGTGTTACTACATTTCCATATAAAGGGATTGGACCCAGTTCTGGCGAAAAATAATATTGATAATCTTCCCATGCCCAACCCGGTCCGTATTTTTCATCATCAAAATTAGTAAGGTGCAACACAATCGTTTTATCCGTCTTTCTCAAAAAATCTAAAGCAATAGTATCTTTAAAATGGGGGTGCAGCCAAGAAGGGTCTCCAGTACCTTCTATATAGATGGAGTCTTTACTTTCAACATACTTTAAGCTTGGTATTTTTTCTGGAAGTACTTTAATAGCAGCGTAAAGAGTGAAAAGTTTGGTAGAACTTGCAGGAATAAAGTATTTAGCTGAATTCTTAGCGATTATAGTGTCTTTTGTTTGAGCATCTACTACTAAAAGGCCAGTAAATTGATTATTATATTTCTCATCTTCGAACGCTAACTGTATTTTTTTATTTGTCTGGCGTAATTGCGTAGATGAACATGAAGTTAATGCTATAATTACAGCTAGTAGGAATAGCGGCCTATTGGTAACTATTTGATTTAAAATAGGTTGCGGTATGTATTTTATCGACGTTAACAACAATTTATCCAATTTTTAACTGTTATACTATTTCAATATATATCTTTTATTGGTAACTTAGTACACAACCTTATAACCTAAATACACATTTTTGTCATTATGGCTAGAGCTATGTTGGAGTATACCAAAACTGTTTTACAAAAAGTTAGTTTTGATGCGAAATTATTCGCAAAAGAAGTGAAAAAAGCGGTTTCCTTACTATTACCACAGGAAATTGAGGAATTAAAAATCTGGTTAAAACAATTTATTGATGACAAACCAGAATTACATCAAAGTTTATTATTATTAAAAGCATAAATAAAGCCACCCAAACGGGTGGCTTTTTAGTTCTAGTATTTACTTGTTAAGCGGACTTATTATATCCACATCTTGGAAAGTTATGGCACCTCTTACTATGGAAGAAATCACATCTCTTATAGCTTCGGTTATTTGAATTTTAAGTTCACTTTTATGGTAAATTAAACTAATTTCTCTTGCAGGAGATGGTTTTTTAAAGTGCTTTAAGTTCTCTTTCCTTTTATCATCTAGTTCTAAAGTATTCAAATAGGGTAGTAGGGTCATGCCCATTCCTTCGTTGGATAAATTGACTAAGGTCTCAAAACTTCCACTTTCAATTTGAAAATGATCCGTAGTTCTATTTTTGGGTGACTTACAAAGATTTATGACACCGTCTCTAAAACAATGTCCATCTTGTAACAATAGCACATCATTTATTTCTAAATCATCAGTTGACAATTCTTTAGTTTTAGAAAGGCGATGATTAGGTGGTACATAACCAACAAAAGGTTCATAATATAGTGGACGTTCTTTAATAAATTCTATCTCCAGCGGAGTAGCCGCTATTGCGGCATCTAGATGTCCATCTTGTATGTTTCTAATTAGCGTATCGGTAGATTGTTCCTTTATGATGAGGTTTACTTTTGGATACTTTTTGATAAATGTTGGCAGAAACATTGGAAGCAATGTTGGCATTACAGTAGGTATTATTCCCAAAGTAAAATCACCACCTATAAAACCTTTATCTTGATCTACAATATCTTTAATACGTTCTGCTTCTGCCACAATATTTTTAGCCTGAGCAACTATTTTCTTACCTACTTCTGTGATTGATATAGGTTTTTTACTACGGTCAAAAAGTAACACATCTAACTCATCTTCTAATTTCTGCACCTGCATGCTTAGCGTGGGCTGCGTAACAAAGCTCTTTTGTGCAGCAAGTGTAAAATTTTGATGCTCCGCAACTGCTAAAACATATTGTAATTGAGTAATAGTCATTGATGATAGTTTTGAAGTATAAAAATACAAAAAACTATCAGTAAAACTTATAATGCAAACACTAAAGAATGGTTGCAGTTATTACTAGATTAGTTTATACATAAATCTTTATATTTAATCATAGCAATCATCCAATCCTAACTATGTCTGAAATAGAGGCTAACCTTCTAGCGTTTTTGACTAAGGTGCAATTCTTTTCTGAAGTTTCTGCGTCCTCTTTGGCCAATCTTAATAAGAATGTTACGGTAGAAACTTATTATAAAAATGACGCAATCATTAATAAGGGAGATGTTGGTGATGCTATGTATGCCATTTTAGATGGTGTAGTAAAAGTACATGATAAACAACACGATTTTGGTCAATTAACCCAAGGTGAATGCTTTGGTGAATATGCATTAATTGATGATGAAACTCGCTCAGCTTCCGTAACAGCTATTAAAGAAACTAAAGTTGCCAAAATAGACCGTGAGCATTTTCTTAACCTAATGAAAACCGATAAAGGTTTTACGCAGGGAGTTCTTTCTGTAATGATTAAGAGGCACAGAGAGTTAGATAGTACGCAAGAACAATTATCAAGTTCAAGAAAGCAGCTGCAACAAGCCAATGACAAAATGAAAGGACTGATTAATGGAGCGATGGATGCCATAATTATGTTCAATTCCAAATTCAAGATTATTTTAACGAATCCATCTGCAGACATTTTATTAGAGAATAACGATTCACTGCAACGTAATGTACTTTTTTTCTTTGATGATACTAGTGCAGACTTAATAGAATCTTTGATTAATTCTGGCTTAGAAAGCGAGGATAAAACTATTAATAATTACTTACCCAGTATTGTTAAAGTAATAGGTTCTAATGAAAAGGAAACGTTGAACGAAGGTACTATTAGCAAATATGGAGAGGGAGAAGAAACATTTTATACGCTTATTCTGAGGAATATAGATGAACGACTTGCTGCTCAGGATACGATAAGTTTGCTTACTAATCAGAAGGAATACTTGGCAGATGAAATAAAAGAATTAACTAGTAGTTATGGAATTATTGCCAAAGATGAACGTATGTCATCTGTTTTAAATCTTGTTAAACAAGTAGCGACAACAGATGCCACTGTCTTAATTAATGGCGAGACAGGAACGGGAAAAGAGTTGGTAGCAAGAGCCATTCATCAGGCAAGTTCTAGAAATGATAAACCCTTAATCCGTATAAATTGCGGCGCTATTCCAGCTAACTTAATTGAGAGCGAACTATTTGGGCATGAAAAGGGAGCTTTTACAGGAGCTACAGTAAGCAGAAAAGGACGTTTTCTTTTAGCAGATAAAGGAACTATTTTTTTGGATGAGATAGGGGAGATGCCATTAGACTTACAGCCAAAATTATTACGTATTATCCAAGAAGGGGAATTTGACCCTGTAGGAAGTTCAGAAACCATAAAAGTTGATGTGCGTATAATAGCTGCTACACATCGTGATTTAGCAAGTTTTTCAAAAGAAGGTAAGTTTAGGGAAGATTTGTTTTATCGTTTAAATGTTTTCCCAATTATGGTTCCTGCTTTGAGAGACCGAGGAGAAGATATTCATTTGATAGCGCAAGAGATTATTAATCAATTTTCTACTAAGTTGAATAAAAAGATAAATCCACTTGCCGAAGGTGATAAAGCCTTACTTTCTCGTTACCAATGGCCAGGTAATGTTCGCGAACTCCAAAATATAATAGAGCGTGCGGTTATTATTGCTCAGGATGGGAATATTTCTTGGGAAGTTTTAATACCAAAATCTTCTGAAGCTGAACCTATTCAGACCAATTCTAAAGCCGAAAAAATTTACTCCGCAGAAGAAATGATTATGCTCGAAAGGGAGAATATCCTTAGAGCCTTAAAAAAGACAAGTTGGAAAATATCTGGAAAAAATGGAGCTGCAGCTATTCTTCAGTTAAAACCTACCACCTTGACTTCAAAAATTAAAGCTCTTAATATCAAAAGACCAATATAACTTCACGAAATCACGTCAATATACTAACGATATTTCGTTAATTTATGAAATATCGTAAGGTTTTAAAAACAAAATACTGAACTTAAATAATTGATAATCAATTTATTAAATAGTTTGGCATAGCGATGGTAATGTACCAAGCAGCAATAATGCTAAACAATTTAAATTTTAATAAAAATGATTACAACAGCAAACATTAAAAACGGAGTAAATGTAGACCAATTAGTAGAAACTATTGGAGCAGTACAAGGAAATCCCGAATTGGCAAAATTCGAATTTAGAACTAAGAACAATTGGATTGAAGGAGGTCATTGTGTATCTAGTATGAAGAGTTTTTATGGAGTTGGGCAAGAAGACACTAGTCGTAAAGAAACCTTTACTATGGAGTGTGATCACCCCAATGTTTTATTAGGAGAAGATAAAGCTGCTACGCCAGCAGAAGTTGTGTTACATGCTTTAGGTTCATGTTTAACAGGAGCAATGGTTTATCATGCAGCTGCTAATGGTATCGAAATAGAAGGTGCAGAATCTTCTTTAAAAGGAGGATGTGATTTACATGGTTTCCTTGGTTTAGACCCTGAAGTACGAAAAGGTTTTGATGGCATCACTGTTAAATTGAAAGTGAAGTCTGATGCTTCCGAGGAACAGTTACTAAACTTGGCTAAATTTTCTCCAGTTTTTGACATCATTTCAAATCCTACTCCAATTTCTATAGAGATTGTAAAGTAAGTAGCCTAAAAAAGGCTGGCTCAGTTAGGGCTGGCCTTTTTTATCTTTTAGGTATTACGCTAGAAGGTAGCAGCACAATATAAGAAGCACTCATAGCTTCAATTAAGTAACTAACCACTAAATAATTCAACAACCATCCATTAATAAAAATGAACACCAAACAACACATCATCGCCAACGGAAATCAAGCAGTTGCACATATTGCTTATAAAACTAATGAGGTGTGTGCTATTTACCCTATAACACCTTCTTCTGAAATATCCGAATTGGTTGAGGAGTGGAGTGCTGACCACCGTGAAAACATTTTTGACATCGTACCTATGGTCTTTGAAATGCAAAGCGAAGGCGGAGTAGCTGGAGCGTTACACGGAGCCCTACAAACAGGTTCTCTCGCAACTACTTTTACGGCATCCCAAGGACTTCTTTTAATGATGCCATCGATGTATAAGATTGCTGGCGAGTTAACACCTAATGTAATCCATGTAGCCACACGTTCTATCGCTACACATGCCTTATCTATATGTTGTGATCATAGTGATATCATGGCAGTAAGAAATACAGGATATGCATTTTTAGGTGCTGCCTCCGTGCAAGAGGCACAGGATTTTGCACTGATTTCACAAGCGACGACTTTGGAATCTAGGATTCCCTTTGTGCATTTTTTTGATGGCTTTGAAACTTCTCATAAGATTTCAGAAATTAAAAGCATCCCCGACGCCATTATTACCAAGATGATGGATATGGAATTAATTGCTGCCCATCGGGATAGAGCATTAAGTCCTAATACACCTGTTCTAAGAGGCACTACTCAGGGTTCAGATGTATTTTTTCAATGCAGGGAGGCGGTAAATTCCTATTACGATGCATGTCCCGATATCGTACAAAAGCAGATGGACAAATTTGCCTCATTAACCGGAAGACAATACAAACTCTTCGACTATGTCGGAGATCCAGAAGCGAATCAAATAATCGTTGCCATGGCGTCAAGTACTCAAATCATTGAAGAAATTATTCAAAAGTTAAATACTGCAGGGGAGAAGGTTGGTCTAATTAAGGTACGTTTGTTTCGACCTTTCAGTAGAAAACACTTAATGGAAGCGCTTCCAAAATCTTGTAAAGCTATTGCCGTTTTGGATCGTACAAAAGAACCGGGATCAACTGGGGAACCTTTGTATCTAGATATACTACAATCACTTACATCTGTCACTAACACTTGTACCACTATTCCAAAAATAATCGGTGGTCGTTACGGACTTTCCTCTAAAGAACTCACGGCAAATATGATTAATGCAGTTGTAGAGAATTTAAAAAAGGACTATCCAAAAAACAACTTTACTATTGGAATAAACGATGATGTGACACATTTGAGTTTGCCATATGCAGATGGAATCTGTTTGGAAAATGATACTCAATTCTCCAATCCTCTTCTAGAAAAACTTTTGATGGGAAAAGGCAGGGAGCTTCCTGTAAGTGCACTTCCTATTGATGGAACCTTTGAAACCGATACGGCAAAATTCGATATCAGAAATACTGGATACTCTCTTCCTGAATGGGATACTGATTTGTGTACCCAATGTGGGGCATGCAGTATGGCCTGTCCGCAAGGAGCCATTCGAATGAAGGTTTATGATGATACTTATCTGGAAAATGCTCCTGAAAAATTTCAATTCGTAAAAGCTATCGAAACGGATTGGGAAATTGATTTGTTGAATTATACGGTTCAAGTTAATCCTGAGCAATGCACCAGTTGCAATAATTGCGTAGATGCTTGTACGATGGGGGCACTTTTAATCAAAGAAAAGTTGACCAAACACGAAACAGACTCTCGTTTGTATGCGAATGAAAACTGGAAGCATTTTGAAGGTATTCCGGAATTTGACAGAATAAAGTTAGATATAACAAAAGTAAGTCAGCAACAGCTGCAAGAGCCTTTATTCAAATATTCAAGAGGTGTTGATGGATGCGGAGAAGCGCCTTACCTAAAGTTGATGTCCCAACTATTTGGTGATAGATTGTTAGTTGCCAATGCAACTGGGGCAAGTTCAATTTTTGGGGGCGCACTCCCAACAACCCCATGGGCAAAAAATAATAAAGGTAGGGGGCCGGCTTGGTCAAATTCCCTTTTTGAAGATAATGCGGAGTTCGGACTTGGTTTTAGATTGTCATTAGATCAGCAAGAGCTTCAGGCGAAGAACTTAATAAACAAATTGTTGCCCGCACTCGATTTTGATTTGGCTTATGACATTTTGAACGCTGAACAAAACACAGAAAAACAAATTCAAGACCAACGGGAAAGAATTCAAAAATTAAAGACCTGCTTAACCTCTATCTTCGAGGTTGAAGCCCAACAACTATTGGGTATTGCGGACAGCTTGGTAAAGCAAAGTGTTTGGATTGTGGGAGGCGACGGTTGGGCTTATGATATAGGTTACGGCGGCTTAGATCATATTGTAGCCTCCGGTAAGAATGTAAACATTCTAGTATTGGATAATGAGGTATATTCCAATACGGGCGGACAGATGTCAAAGGCGACTCCTTTTGGAGCATCCGCTAAGTTTGCTGCAAACGGAAAACAAAAGCAAAAGAAAGATCTCGGCAGAATGGCAATGTGTTATGATGATGTGTATGTTGCACAAGTAGCTATGGGTGCTAATCAGGAACAAACTTTAAAAGCCTTTCAAGAGGCTGAAAGTTATGACGGTCCGTCTTTGATTATCGCTTATTGTCATAGTCCATCTCACGGAATCGACACTAAAAACCCAAGTCAATATCATAAGGCCGCAGTAGCGTCTGGTCAATGGTTGTTGTATCGTAACGACCCAAGAAGAGCTGAACAAAATATGAATCCATTTCGACTGGATTCGAAAAAACAGACATTGAGAATCAAAGATTATCTGAAAACCGAATTGCGTTTTCAAAATCCTCTATTGACTCAGAATTCTACCCTTGAAAGCATTCAAGAATCTGTGGATAAGAAGTATAAGTACTATGAAAATTTATCTAATGAATCCTTTTAATAATCAATAAATCATGAAAAATCAGAGATTAATACTAGCATTTATTCTTATGTTTGGCCTATTACATAAGGTTAAGGCGCAAGAAACCAGCTTAGAGAAATCCAACCTGCGACATGTTCTATTATTTGATTGGCTCGACAATGTTGACGAATCAAAAAAAGAAGAAGTACTGAATCTTTTCAAAGGGCTTACAGAAAAAATTGATGGTTTTGAACACATCAATATCAATGAAATTATTGATTCGTCTGGTGATTTCGATATTGTGATTATTATGGAGTTTGTAAATTCGGAATCACTAGAGGCCTACGAAAAGCATGCCGACCATGTAAAGATTTCAAAGATGGCGCCATCTTTGTTAAATGGATTTTTTGTTTTCGATTTCCACGGTAAATTTTGACTTATATTACTCCGAAGTAATACCATGCGCTTTAAGCAATCTTGAATATTTAGCGTCAGTCTTTAAATAATCAAAATAGGCTAAACGAGGATTGTCGAATAATTTGCTCTTATTACGCAATGTATCTAAGTAAAAAAGGGTGCTATCGGTTTGTCTAAGACCAGCAAAAACTACAGCAATCCGATGATTCTTCATTCGATGGGGAGGAATGGCCTTTATACTATCAATAATTTTGTAGGCGTTAAGAGTATCTCCAAGTTGGGCATAGCTATATCCTAAAAATCGATAATAAGCTTTGTCATTATTTGCCAACTCAGTTAATGGTTCAATAGCTTTTTCATAATCAGGTTTTGCCATATATAGTCGCATATACAGCCTATTGATGGAGAAGCGGTCATACTCGGTATATTTTTCTTCAATTTGCTCAAGTAGTTTTTCGGCTTCTTCATATCGTTTAGTATAGGTAAGTGCGCTAAAGTAACTTGAAGCGGTAGCAAATGAAAAAGGGTCAAGTTTATATGCGATTTTGGTCTGTTCCAATTGCTTTTCGTACTGATTTGTATAATAAAAGAATGTTGCATATTGATGTCTGGCAGTCACATCATTTGGAGATAATAGTATAGCCTTTTCGAATGCTGCTTTAGCTTGATTAAACTTTTTGGTATGGTTGTAAAGAAGACCTTTTACAGTATATACTCTGGAAATTCGATTATCCAATTCCTCTGCTTTTAAAAGATATTCTTTTGTTTTTATGGAAGCTTCAGAAGGGTTAGCAGCTCCGTAATAAGTTTGTAAAAAAGTAGAATTGGCAATTTCTGCATAAGCCTCAGCGTAGTTGGGATCTTCTTCTAAAGCTCTTTGATAAAGTTCGATACTCTTTTCAATACTTTCATTGGTTCTTTTATCCGCTTCTTGTCGTCCTCTAAGAAAATATTGGTACGCCTTTAAGTTCTTAGTGGGAATGCTAGCAAGATTTTGTTTCTCTTCAAAGCTAAGATTCAATTTAAGGGCGCCAACAATTTCATTTGAGACTTCTGTTTGGATTCCAAAGATATCGTCTAAAGTTCTATCATAATTCTCTGCCCAAATATGTTTATCACCTTCTGCATTTATCAATTGTGCAGTTACCCTTACTTTATCACCGTATTTTTGTATACTTCCCTCCAATATGTAGGTTACTCCTAGTTCTTTGGCAATTTCAGGAATCGTTTTTTTGGTTTTCTTGTATTGCATCACTGAAGTTCTCGAAATGACATGCAATTCCTTAAGTTTTGATAATTGCGTTAAAATATCTTCAGTCATTCCATCTCTAAAGATTTCAGCATCATCGTCTATACTCAAATTATCAAAAGGCAAAACTGCAATAGACAACTCGGAATTAGGAATAGTAGTTTGCTTAGTTAAAAACTGATATATAAGCAATGCCCCAATACATAAAACTATGGTAATAAGGACCAAAGAAAGCGCCTTTTTTTTGGTGACACTTTTTGTGTCTAATTCTACACCTTCTTTAAGTTTCCCTTTTATTTTGATTGCATCTGGAATAACTAAACCTTCGTTTGCAATGGCAAATAAAGGCAATGCGTCATCTACATTTTTTAAATCGTATGCGTCTAAAAATTTAGCATGTATATCTCTATGACTTCGTATTTGATCATGGACTTTATCTGAAACCAATATACTACCAGAAACCGCACATGATTCTATCCGTGAAGCAATGTTTACAGCATCTCCTATAATGTCTTCTTTTGAATAAGCAATATCACCCACATGAATGCCAATCCGAACAGGGATGTTTTCTTTGATAAAAGCAAGTTGCATTTCAATTGCCGAGCGAACAGCTTCCACAGTACTACCATATACACTTAGGGTACCATCACCAAAATATTGAATAATCTTCCCTTCAAATTTTTCAGTAGCAGATTCAAAAATTTCACGGTGTTTATCCCTTAATCGAAGCGCACTTTCTTCATCATGCTGCATATGCGCAGTATACCCTTCTATATCGGTAAACATGATGGCAGAAAGTTGTCTTCTTTGTGTCATACAAACTGTGGTTCATTTTGATTTTGAATGAAATGCTTTGCGTAACACCATTTCATTCAAGTTTTGGGAAGTGTTTTGTTTGGTTATTATTGGTATTTAAATGTAATGTTTAATGTTCTATATTCAAAATGCGGGTATTTGTATAATATGTAAAACAAAAAGCCCAGCATAAGTGCTAGGCTATTTTTGATTGATGAATTTTTGTTTTTTAAAACCGAATGGTTAATTCTAGGTCTTCGTCAGCAACTTCAAACTTAGCATCTGCAAAAGTTGGTGGACCCATGGCCATTTCATTATTTGACATGCCGTAATTCTCTTTTGGCATTCCGTTAGCTTCAAAATCCATTCGCTTGTTATCGTTTTCATCATGCAATACCATAATTGCATAGCTACCCGGTTTTACATTTTCGAAAGTAAAATTTAGAGATCCTTTCTTCGCTTTTTCTGCTAAGTCTATCATGCCTCCACCTTTCATGAAAGTTTCATTGGTGTGTAATGATGTTAATATTGTTCCATTGTCGTTCATTACATTTTCTATAGTCACTTTTATTGTAACTGTTTTCTCTTGTGCTTTAGCCGAAAAGGCAACTAAAAAAATTCCTAAAGCAAGTACTAGATTTTTCATTTTATTTGTTTTGATTGTTAATGATGACTCAAAGATGCCTTCATGACTAAAGAAAATGAAATTAGTATGACCGAGTTGTAGAATTTTTAGACTGAATTGAATTAAAAAACCTAAAGAATTATCTCCATTTGATAATCTGAACGTTCATAAGGACTTTCAACACCTTTTATTTCTTTAAAACCCAACTTTTTATAGAGGTGAATCGCTGGTTGTAATGAGGTATGGGTTTCTAGAAATATAGTTTTAGCACCTAATTCTTTTGCTTTAGTAAGTATTGCGTTACCCAATAAATATCCAATTCCTTTCCCGTGAATTTCTGGTGAAACTCCCATTTTTGCCAGTTCATAATCAAATTTGGAATTTTCCATTTTTATTAACGCACAAACACCAACAGGTGTATTTGCTAACAGGGCCACAGCAATATAACCTCTATTATCTAGAATATAACTTTTGGGGTTATCCAATGCTTTATGATCCATTTTTTCCATCTTAAAGTATTGCTCAATCCACCATTGATTTAAGTCTTTAAACGCCTGCTGGTACTTTTCTTCAAACGGAACAATAGTAATATGTTCAGATGACGTGGTGCTCACTTTTTAGGCAGTTATATTTTTTCGTTTACTAACAATTTCAACTATCCAATAGATTAATTGGCCAATCCCACTAACAAAGACAAAGAGCAGAATCCAAACAATTAATAAGTTGTTTTCCTTAAGATTAGGATTTTGAACGGCATGCACGATATAAAAAATTAAGCTACCGAAAGAGACCAGAATTATTAATACGATTAGAAGAAAGAACCATATCATATTTCCAAAAATGAAAGAAAAAGAAGGATTTCCGTTTGATTCAAATTCTTCGATATTGGAAAACATAGAAAAAATAAAAATGAAGTAACCAAAAATTGCTAGTATACCCATTACTATTGGAGCTATAGCAAAAAAGCCTTGCCAAAATTTACTGTTTAACATAATATGATTATTTAGGAGTTGCTTGTTTCTTTATATGTCTTGCAATTTCTTTTGATGTTACATTACCTTCATTTAATTCTTTGATTATAGTGGCATGATCTCCGGATCTTGTCTGTGAAAGTTTATAAGCTGCCTGTATGTCCGTAATCTCAATTTTAAATCCTACTACTCCTTTAACTTGGCGAAGCGTTTTTTGAGACATATTATGCAGTGAAATAGGGTTTTTAGAGTCCTTTTCATATTTAGTGACTAGCTTATGCAGGGATTTCATTACAGCTTCTTCATCAAGAATGGTCAATTTCCCATACACATGTACTGCGATATAATCCCAAGTTGGAACCTCTTCCTCCTTATACCAAGAAGAAGAAATGTAGGAATGTGGACCATTAAAAATACAAAGAACCTCAGGTTGCTTTTCAAATTCCTTCCACTGCGGATTTGCCTTAGAAATATGGCTTACCAGTATTTCTTTACCATCTTCATCCTTATCAAGTTCTAAGGGAATATGAGTAGCCCAAGGTTTTCCATCTACTTGATTTATAAGAATTCCAAAACTGTTCTTTCTTAGAAATTCTTTTACCTCGTCTACATTTTTATTTTTATAATAATGGGGAATATACATTACTATGATTTACCTAGAAATTAGAATTAATTTTTGGTTTTAATTGGATATGCCGGTCGCTGCATTTTTTTAGGTGGATTTTCCTTTAGTTGTTTTAGCACTATTTCTAACGCTTTTTCCAATTGTGGATCTTGCCCTTTAATGACCAATTCTGGTAATTGTTCCACCTCAACGTCTGGTGCTACACCTTCATTTTCTACTCTAAAGCCATTTTCTGTATAGAAAGCCACATTTGGTGCTGTTACAACCCCACCATCAATAAATTCAGGGTAACCTAATACACCTACTAATCCGCCCCATGTGCGTTTTCCAACAATGGTTCCCATTTTAAATTTTCTGAACATCCAAGGTAAATAATCACCACCAGACCCAGCAGTTTCATCTACAATCATAACCTTTGGCCCCTGTATTGATGCACTTGGAGATTTCAAATCTTGACCATATCTAAAATTCCAATATGCTTGCTCTGGACGCTTTAAAATATCAATATAATAATCCGCTAAGGAACCACCGCCATTAAAACGCTCATCTATGATGATAGCTTTTTTATCAGCTTGTGGGTAGAAATAACGTTTGAAATATTCAAACCCTGCGACAGTAGTATTTGGAACGTAAACATAAGCAACATCACCATTAGAAGCTTCGTGTACTTTTTTCATATTCCCTTCTACCCAATCCCTATTTCTAATAGCCCACTCTGTTCTTAAGGGAGTCACTTTATAACTTCTAGAGTTTGAACCGTCAGCATTTTTACTCACTGTTATATCCACTAGTTTGTTAGCTGTGTTTTCAAAAAAGCTATACAAGTTATCTATACCTGTTACTTTTTTGCCATTAACGGAAATAATATAATCACCTTCGGAAATAGCTACACCAGGTTCCGTGAGCGGAGACCTTAGGTCTGGCGTCCAATTAAGCCCTCCATATATTTTTGAAATCTGGTAGCGGTTATTGTTAACTTGATAATCTGCTCCCAAAAGCCCTCCAGATACGCGGTCGGGATTATTAAGCGCATCTCCATCGCTTCCAAACCTGTGGTGACCAACTGCTAGCTCACTAAACATCCATTGCATTACACGGTATAAATCATCTTTACAAGAAGCTTGTGCAATAAGCGGTTCATATTTTGTTTTCATAGCATTCCAGTCCACTCCATGCATTCCAGGATCATAGAAATAGTCACGATTTACGCGCCATGCTTCATTAAAGATATTGCTCCATTCCTCTTTTGGATTTATTTTAACGGAGATCCCTCCAAGGTCTAAAGGACCATCATCGGATTTTTTTCCTAGGTCAGATACATACCATGATCTGCCCGAATTATAAAACATTTTTTTACCACCGTCGGCAACCTCATACTGGTCTACCGGGAAAAGTTCTTCACCATTTCTATCCTTAAATGTAAACTTGTTTAACTGTGAAATAGGAGAGCGTAATGAAGGGGAAGACAAGTAATATAGCTCGCCTTCATTTACTGCATTTAAACTACTGTAAACCGCAGGCTCAACAGGCAAGGCTAACATTCTATTTTGAATCCCATTCCAATCAATTTTAAGCGTTTTAACATCAGAATCTTCTTTTTTACCCTTTTTAGAACTGTCTTTAGAAGCAGTTAAATCTTCTTCTTTATCTCCTTTTTCCTCATCGTTTTCTTTTCTTAACGGAGAAACTACACCTTTCTGGAGTGTAACCATATAAATGGAATTGGTTAGTTCTTTATCAATATTGGATTGATCAAACCAATTCACTAGTGGACCAGCATCTGTTGAAGCTAGCAAGTAAACATATTTTCCACTTGGATCAAAAACCGGGCTTGTTACGTTAGACAACCCGTCTGTTAATTCGTATGACTTGTTTTCTGATAGGGAATACAGAAAGGCTTTTTCAAAATTGGTGCCTATTATTTTGGTATAAGCAATCCAATTAGAATCAAAAGACCAATCGCTAAATAAATCTCTAATATCCCCAGGGAAAAATAAATCATCCTGCGCAACTTTTATGGTTTTACCAGTATTAATGGTTGTTATATACAAATTTCGTCCATTATCTACATAGCTTACTTTCTTACTATCTGGAGACCAATGTAGATTAGCATAAAAGCCAGTACCATCCAATTTTATTTTCTTGACAGAACCACTTGTTGCATTTTGTACATGCATTGTATATTCACCTGAAGCATCTGAAAAATAAGCAATGGACTTACCGTTTGGAGACCAAGCTGGAAATTTTTCGTGAGTTCCTGTAGTTTGGGTAAGGTTTGCAACATCTCCTTTTTTGGCAGGCAGGGTTACTATGTCACCTCTAAAATCTAAGACTACCCGTGCACCAGACGGGGAGATATGTCCAGAACGAACATAACGTTGTCCAGATACGTAACGCTCGCGCAATTCTAGCAGGTCTGTGTTGATGTTAAGTGTTAGTTTTTTATCAGTTCCGGAAGCAACATCGTATATATGTAGTGTTCCTGCATGTTCATAAATAACACCATTCTTATGCGCTTTTGCGTTTATAACAGGAAAGTCTTTATAGTCGGTATGTTTTTTAATGGTTTTGCTTGAAGTATTGTAACTAAAAAGATTAAACTCTCCGTCTCGGTCACTTCTAAAAAACACATCTTCACCTACCCATTGTGGTTGCGTATCATTACTTCCGCCTTGAGGTTTTGGTATTTCGATTATTTTGTGGTTGGCAGTATTATATACCCAAATCCGTGAGGTTCGTCCACCGCGATAATGTTTCCATTGTGTAAAAGCATCAAATATTGTTGTATAAGCGATATGTGATGCATCTTCCGAATAGCTAGCCCAAAATGCATTTGGAATGTCTAGTTGAGTGGTCGCCCCTCCATCAACGCTAACAGTATATAATTGAAAGTAGCGATTGGTATGCGAATTACGTCTAGATGCAAAAAGTACATTTTTACCGTCTGGTGTAAAATCTCTTACTAAATCATTATATGGATGCCAGGTTAATCGTTTTGGAACGCCACCAGCTGTTGGAACAATGAAAACATCTGAATTACCATCATACTGCGCATTAAAAGCAATCATACTACCATCTGGAGAAAAGATTGGACTAGACTCAACGCCTTCATCTATGGTAAGTCGTTTTGGATTGGAACCGTCTCTATTTGCAACCCATAAATCTTCCGCATACACAAAGGCAATATGTGTATCACTTAATGCAGGTTGATGCATTAATTTTGTTTCGTTTTGGGCATTTCCAATAGCCATGAATAATAGACAAAGGAATGCTGAAAAAATAAGGGTTTTGGTAGCTAGTTGTTTCATTTTAATAGTGCTAGTTTGATTGATTTTAATTGGAGCTTGAAGATAAGGTTTTGCTATGGAATATCTTCATTTTCATCTTTAGGCTTTTTCTTTCCTTCTTTGTTTAGTTCTTTATAGCGCGAATACAAACGAACACCAAGTCGAGCAAATAATATAATCGCGATTAGCGTAATAATATCTACAGAATTCATAGTTATTCTTTATCTGCCGGTTCACCGAACCATTTGGCAATTATATTTTCTGCGGGTTTAAAACGCGGAGAAAAATCTAAATTTGTCGCGGCACCATCTTCAGTACTTCTATGGTCCCATTGCCAAATATAAACTCCAGCAAACCATTCTTTAGTCCAAAGCTGCTTGAATAATGCTTCAAATGCCAATTGTTGTGTCTTATCAGACTTCTTTTTGTGCAATACACTGAAAGTAGAATCCCATTCCCAAGGTTTTATAGTAGCAGAGACATCACTTCTATAGCCCACTTCAGTAAACAAAATTGGTTTTTGATAGGTTCGATTTAATTTTTCTAATTTATCAATATGTTTAGCCCAACCTTTTTCTATACTTTCTAAATCTGGGGTTTTATTTTTTGTTAACGGAAAGTATGCCTGTATACCTATAAAATCCAAATCATTCCAAAAATCGATGTACTCATATTCGTCATGCCAATTGGCAGCATAGGTTAGTTTGCCTGAATAAACTTCCCTTATCTTTTTGATAAGTGTTTTCCAGCGCTGAGGTTGTTTTTTAATGGATGATTTAAGCTCTGTTCCCACACAGAATAATTCTACTCCGGTATGTTCTGCCAAGCGGGCATAGTATAGCATGTAGTCTTCATAAGAATCAAACCAAATGTCCCATTCTTCATCAGAATTTAAACTAAGATTAGCACGCCAACCCCTGAAAGTCCATAAATGAGGTTTTAGTTGAACATGTAAGCCTTTTTCATGTATTGCTGCTATTGATTTAATAAATACGGAGTCTCTCGACCTCCAGAGTGCATCTTTTTCAATTGGACGGCGCACCGTTTTAGAGGTTTCATCTTCTTGGTCAATAAAAGGTATAATGGCTACCCATTCTACATTTGCTTTAATTAGCGGAGCAAGAGCAATGGAGTCATTTATTGAACCCCATCCAAAAACACTCATACCGCGATGCATTTTATCTGCGTTATAAAAATCATTGGATTCTCCTTTGCTATTCATAACACCTTCAATCCAATCGAAAGAATAGTTTTCATTAGAGTTTGCAAACACTAATGTTTTAAAGGCAACAAACACTACTAAAACGGGTGTAATAAATCGAAACGTAAATTGTCTAATTGCAGATTTAATACCTTTCTTTTTGTATAACCTAATAAAGTATCTAAAAATCCAAAATAACAGCATTAGTATTCCAAAAAGCAAATGAATTGCTACAATAAAACTAGAATTAGATAGAAATTCTATAAATAAATTGGCTGCCTCAGAAAATGTACGTTTACCTCTAGAAATTCTTACGGTGACAAGCAAAAAAACTACTAGCCATGTAAAAAAATAGATAACTAGTGCATTACGGATTTCTTTTTTGATTGATGATTGATGCATATCAAGATAAAGATACTTAAATTAGGATTTAGCCTGTTTGTCCATCGCCATCAATATCCTTATTTAAGTGGGCCTCTAATGCTACAAGAGTTTTCTTTAATAAGGTTTTGGTTTTTTCCAGTTCCTGCTCCAAATGCTCCACACGTTCTTCGACACTATCCGCTTGTTCTTGTTGCTTTTCTAATTCGTCTTGTTGTAATAAATCCCAAAATATCCCCATAACTTTGTGTCTAAAATTATAGAAAGGTAATTAATACTAGATGCAAAAAAGAAAGGCAAGGTGTTAACCTTGCCATTTTCTAGTTATTTTTATTTTAAACTTTAATTATCTTCTTCAGCCTTTTGTTCTAAAACAAAATCTTGAACTGTATTGTTGGCCACGTTTATTTCTATGTTTACCGTGTCACTTGCAACATATCCTTCGAACTCCGCTACAGCTTTGTACATCCCGCCTTGTAAACCCATAATCATGTAATTACCATCTACATCAGTAAATGCAGTAGTGTTTATAGTATCAGCAACAATTACAGAAACTTGAGAACCTTCAAGTGGAGTGCTCATTTCTTCCATCGTCGTGCTTACGTTTCCAATAAGTGAGCCAGCTGTAGACATATTACTTGCCTTAATAACTGGTTTAAAGTTGAAACCATTAATACCGTCAACTCTTTTAATATTTCCTTTCGCAACAAAAGACTTACTTACATCAAAATCTAAAAGTAAATCTGAAGAAAGGCCACCAGTAACAGTTAGGCCAGGCTTTATAAATACTTTAATTCCTGATTGTTCTCCGCTAGGAACTTTTAAATCGAATACTCTACCATCAGTAAGAACAACATTGGTTCCTCTAACATAAACACGAACTAAATCGTAAGTACCAGCAGGAACTTCTATGTCTGCCATTTGTGTGGTAACACCGTTTGTTAATTCCAATAGGTTTACGTCGATTTCGTCTTCCATTAAAAGAATAAACTCAGAACCGCTTTCTCCTTCTAAATCGTCGTCACTATTATCCATTGCCGATTCATCATCAGATTTAAATCTTGCTTCAATCTTAAAAATGGTAACGTTAGCTTCTGCTACAAGGTCATAAGGGAATGGAGCATCGGTCAACGTAACGCTTAATCTTCCTGTTTTTTCTGATGCATTTTTGTTGTCATCGGAACAGCTAGCTAAAATGCCAAATAGGATTAAAAGGCTTAGAATTTTTTTCATTTTCATAATTAAGGGCTTTTACAGCAGCCAAATTGGCGACTAAAAATTTCTCAAAGATGTGTATAACTACCTAAAAAACAGAATACTATTTGCTTTTTTCGATGAAATACAGCTAATGGAAAGACTAATTAGGGATTTAAATATTTTTGAACGCCATAAATAATAGCTTAAGGCAAAATTTCGTTTGGAATACGTTCTTCTACAATCTTTTCACCCTTTAAATAAACATAATAGGAATGATTCTCTTTATCCAAGGAAATTGATTTTTCTACTTCTTCATTTATAAAGTGAATGGCAGAACGGTCATCACAGGCGTAGCCATCAGTTAAATTACCTTCTAGAATATTTTTATGATATAACGGTCTTCGCGATTTTTCTGAATTGTAATGTGGACAGTGGCTTTTATTTATAAAGGACAAGCCTTTTACAATACTTAATTCTGTAGGTCTTGAGTCTGTTGTTCCACCGTTAGTCCAACACAAAGAGCCAGCACTTCCTCCACCCATAATAGTGCCATTTTCATAAGCTTTTTTGAGCGCAACATCTATTCCTTGCGCTTTCCAAATGGCTAACATATTTAGGGTATTACCACCCCCAACTACAATGACATCCATTTTATCAATCAGTTCTTCAAAAGTTTCCTTTTGGTCATAAGAATTTATCCAGACTCTTATTACATGTGGATTAACTTCAAGCTGATTACATACTTCATAAAAACGATTGATATATTCTACATCATCACCACTTGCAGTAGGTAAAAAGCAAACATTCGGCTTTTGTTTACCTGTAAGCTGTGCCATATAATTGATGAAAGGAACGGTATGGCGACCGCTTCCATAAATTAGGAGTTGTTTTTTCACTTCAACTAAAATAAAAAATACTTAGTCACTTTTGTTAGAACTGTTGCGATTGCCACTATTTCTATTCCTATTCTTCTTCCCACGATGATTTGAATTTCCAGACCGATTACGGTTTCTATTGCGATTTCGGGAAGGGTTTGATGTTTTAGGTTTTTTGGCTACATCCTCTTTACTATCATCTACAAATGGATGTTCATCTATTTTAGGAACTTCTTGTTTTATTAACTTCTCTATGTCTCTTAAATAGGGGCGTTCTTCCACATCACAGAAAGATAAAGCAATTCCACTAGCACTCGCTCGACCAGTCCTGCCAATACGATGTACATAAGTTTCAGGCACATTGGGTAAGTCATAATTAATAACAAGGGAAAGTTCTTCCACATCAATACCACGAGCAGCGATATCTGTAGCAACCAATACTTTCAACTTTCCATCTTTAAAAGCGCCTAGTGCTTTTTGCCGTGCTGCTTGTGATTTGTTGCCATGAATAGCAGCAGAATTAATATCAGCTTGCGCTAACTTTTTAACAATTTTATTAGCTCCGTGTTTGGTGCGTGAAAAGACCAAGACGGAATCTTGCATTTTATTTTGAAGTAAATGAACCAACAATTTTACCTTATCAGACTTACTTACAAAATAAACGCCTTGTTCTACCTTTTCTGCAGTAGCTTGTTCTGGCTTAATCGTTACCTGCTCAAAGTCACCTAATATTCTTCTAGAGAGCTCCACTATCGTTTTTGGCATGGTAGCAGAAAAGAAGAGCGATTGTCTTTTTGGTGGAAGTTTTGCTATGATTTTTTTAATATCATGGATGAAGCCCATGTCTAGCATTTGATCAGCTTCATCTAGCACAGCGTATTCTATATCTCGGAGCGATATAAAACCCTGATTCATTAAATCCAATAGCCTTCCAGGAGTTGCGATTAAAATATCAACACCATTTCTTAGGGTACTTACTTGCTTTCCCTGTTTTACGCCTCCAAAAATAACTGTATTTCGTAAACCTGTATGTTTTCCGTAAGCTGTAAAACTTTCCCCGATTTGAATGGCTAATTCACGAGTAGGCGTTACTACTAGAGCCTTAATACCTCTTCTTCGTTGTTGTTGGTTTTTGGCCAAATATAGATGATGTAGTATTGGAATTCCAAAAGCTGCTGTTTTACCAGTACCTGTTTGTGCAACACCTAGTAAGTCTTTTCTCTTTAAAAGTATTGGTATTGCTTGTGATTGGATTGGAGTAGGTGTGGTGTAGCCTTCAGCATCAAGTGCTTTTAGAATAGGTTTGGCTAGGCCGAGGTCTTTAAAGGTCATAGTTTTTAATAAGCGGCGAAGTTACTGGAATTTGTAACAATCCAGTCGCATAAATTTACAGTTCGGTAATTCTTATTGCGCAAAGAGGGTGTATCTGTTGACTTTTGAATCATCAATCAAAAACAACAGTCATGAATAATCAGATTACCCTATTTATTTTCTTGCTCATAGTAAGTGTTTCATCAGCACAAATTACCATTAGCGGAAAGGTTACAGACAATGCCAATCAACCTATTTCTGGTGCTAATGTTTATCTAGAAGGAACTTATGATGGTTCTTCTACAAATGAGAGTGGAGGGTTTTCTTTTGAAACTTCCGAAACAGGAACACAAACCTTGGTCATCTCCATGTTGTCTTATGAACCGCATTATGAAATGGGTGATGTTTCTTATTTTAAGAATATTACCATTCAACTTGTAGAAGCTATAAATTCTTTAACGGGAGTAACACTTACTGCTGGAACGTTTGAAGCTGGAGATAATTCCAAGGTATCTGTATTAAAACCATTGGACATTGTTACTACAGCAGGTGCAGCTGGTGATTTTGTGGCTGCCTTGCAAACCTTACCTGGTACTACGACAGTAAATGAAGATGGGCGTTTATTCGTTCGTGGAGGTGATGCCAGTGAAACACAGGTTTTTATAGATGGCCTACGGGTTTTTCAACCATTCAATGCGACTGCAAATAATATCCCAACACGGGGTCGCTTTTCTCCATTTTTATTTAAAGGAATAACCTTTAGTACTGGTGGATACTCTGCTGAATATGGACAAGCTTTGTCTAGCGTACTTTTATTAAATACAACTGACGTACCAGATCAAGAAAAGACAGACATTTCAATCATGTCTGTAGGCGGAGGAGTTGGTCATACTGAAATTTGGGGCAATGAATCTTTAAGTTTTAATACTTCATACGTTAACCTAGCACCTTACGAGGCTCTAATTCCATCTAGTCAAGGCGTTAGATGGAACAGTCCTTACGAATCTATTTCTGGAGAAGCAGTATTTAGAAGCAAAGGGGAGAAAGGAATATTTAAATTATATACTGGATTTAACCATGCTAATTTAGATATTGAACAAGAGAACATCAATTTTGAAGATTTTGTTCGTTTTCAGCTTACAAATAACAATCTATATTTTAATTCTTCATACAAACACTTTTTTGCTAAAGATTGGACATTAACTTCTGGAGCTAGCATTTCTTGGGATACGAATGACATTGGAATAGTTGAAAATCGAATTGACGCAAAAGAAACAGGCTCGCATTTAAAGGTGAAATTAAAGAAGAGCTTTAGCAATCGATTTTCTTTAAGTCTTGGAACAGAATTATTTAACCTTGATTATAAGGAAACGTTTATAGCCCCTGATGGTTTTGAATTTGATAGCAACTATAATGACCAGCTATTTGCTGGTTTTGCTGAGAGCGATATTTTCTTCAGTAATAAGTTTGCTATGAAACTAGGAGCTAGAATTGAAAACACCTCGGTATTAAATGAGTTTTCTTTTTCTCCACGACTCTCTTTAGCTTATCAAAGCAGCGAAAAGGGACAGTTTTCCTTTGCTTATGGTGATTTCTATCAAAACCCACAAAGTACCATACTTGGATATGACCAAAGTTTAAATGCTGAAAAGACTTCACATTACATACTTAACTATCAGTATTTGGACAACGGAAAAACTTTTCGCGCGGAAGTATATTACAAAGATTATAATGATTTAGTGAAATTTAATACCGAATTACCACAATTTGATTCGCAGTATTCAAATTCTGGTTCGGGTTATGCAAGTGGATTAGACCTTTTTTGGAGAGATAACAAGAGCATAGAAAATTTAGATTATTGGATTTCTTATAGTTATTTAGATACGGAACGGGATTTTAGAAATTTTAGAGAAAGAGCAACACCAAATTTTGCATCCAAACATAACTTATCTGTTGTCACTAAGTATTGGGTGAATAAGCTACGTTCTCAAGTGGGTTTATCTTATAACTACGGTTCAGGTAGGCCCTATGATAACCCAAACACGGTAGAGTTTTTAGCCGAAAAAACAAAGTCTTTTAATAATCTAAGTCTTAACTGGGCTTATTTAATAGACCAGCAAAAGATTTTGTATTTCTCAGTAAACAATGTGTTGGGTTTTAACAACATTAATAACTATCAATATGCGAATACTCCAAATGTTGCTGGTGTCTTTGATAGACAGGCTATAAGACCTGCAGCGGATAGCTTTTTCTTCGTTGGATTCTTTTGGACAATTAGCACAGATAAAAAGAGTAATCAGTTAGATAATCTTTAGATAACAATTCATCCTAAGGAATCTACAGTTGGGTAATGCATATTATTTAAAGCTGTTATTCAGAATCATATTTGTATTGAAAAATATAACCAGATTAAAATCAATTAAAATAGTACAGTTATGAAACAAGTTTTATTAGCAACCTTACTTCTAGTTGCAGTAAGTACTAATGTTCTTAACGCTCAGGACCAAGCTATGGGAAAAATAAGAGTAACTGTCTCTGAGGCTTCTAGTGATAAGGGAAATATGATTATTGGACTTTACGATAGTGAGAAGAAATGGTTGGAAAAAGTATATATGGGAATGGTATCAGAAATTAAGGATGGAAAGTGTGAGGTGCTATTTGAAAAAATCCCATATGGTGACTATGCGGTATCCCTATTTCATGATAAAAACAACAATAAAAAGTTTGATATGTTTTTGGGTTTTATGCCTAAAGAAGATTATGGGACGTCTAATGGTGCTAAAGGAAATTTTGGACCTCCAAAATGGGAAGATGCTAAGTTTAAATTATCAGAAGAAGAAAAATTAATAACAATAAAATTATAAAACGATGAAAAAATCAATTCTACTAGTACTACTTCTAACAATTACAGGAATTAAGGCTCAAGACCAATATACTAGGGGCATGGAAAAGGCGATGAAATTATGGTCTGAACAAAAAATTGTAGATGCCTCTAACTTATTTGAGCGCATAGCAACTGCAGAAATGGATAATTGGCTACCCTACTACTACGTAGCTATGGTTAATACTACGGCTTCATTTGGAGAACAAGATGAACAAAAGCTTAGTTTACAACTTGGTAAGGCCAAGGAGTATATAGATATTGCCAAAAATATTTCTCCAAATAACCCAGAGATATTGGTTCTAGAGGCAATGACAAATACCGCTTGGATAGCTTTTGATGGGGCTACTTATGGTATGACGCTTTCAGGAAAGAATGTAAAGCTTTATCAAGAGGCAGCAGAATTAGCTCCAGATAATCCTAGAGTAGTATTTGGAAAAGCGGAATGGGATATGGGAGCTGCGAGGTATTTTGGAAAGGATACCGCTCCGTATTGCAAAGATATTGAAAGGTCTTTAGAACTTTTTGCTACATTTAAGCCAGAATCGGACTTTCATCCAAATTGGGGACAAGACCGTGCGAAGTCAGTTGCCGAGCAATGTAAATCATAATCTATGAAGAATTTTATTAAGGTTCTAAAGGTCTCCTTACTCATTACGGTATTTATTTCCTTGATGAACCTTTTTATTTTTAATTATGGCGATTTATCCATGGAGAGTGTCACTCGGCAGATTATCATCAGTTTTATCTTTTCTTTTGGACTTACAGCTGCGAATTCCTATTACTATGATGGTATAAGTATACGATACGACTGGGAAAAAGACCCAAAAAAGCGCTTATGGTTTGGGGCTATAGGTTCTATTGTAATAACTTTTGTCGTTTTTGGTATTCTTAGGTATTTTTTAACCTATTATTATACAGGAAGGTCAGTAAGTGAATTTATTGAGAAAGAAAAGGTTACACCTTATATAATTGCACTTATAATTACCTTAATAGTTTCACTTTTTATACATGCTTTCTATTTCTACAGAGCACTCCAGAAAAGACAAGTTAAAGAGCAAAAAATTATTGCGGGCACAGCCTCTGCTCGTTTTGATGCTTTAAAAAACCAACTGGACCCTCATTTTTTATTTAATAGCCTAAATGTACTAACCAGTCTTATTGAAGAAGATCCCGACCAAGCTCAAAAATTCACAACTTCCTTATCTAAGGTATATCGTTACGTACTAGAACAAAAAAATAAGGATTTAGTTACAGTGAATGAGGAGCTGGACTTTGCTAGGACTTATGTACGTCTTTTAAAAATGCGTTTTGAGGACAGTATCGTTTTTGATATTCCAGAAGAATCTCTCAATCCTGAGGCTAAGATAGTCCCGCTTTCACTTCAGTTATTGCTGGAAAATGCTGTTAAGCACAATGTTGTAACTTCTTCAAAGCCTTTACATATTAAGGTATTTGAGGAGAATGGGAATCTAATTGTAAAGAATAATCTTCAAGAAAAACAGGTAGTTAGGAAAAGCAGCGGAGTAGGTCTGCAGAATATAGAACAACGCTATAATATCCTTTCAGATAGAAAAGTGAACATTCAAAAATCCATAAAAGATTTTAGTGTTTCTCTTCCCATGTTGAGTAAAAAGATTTCTGTGTTAGAAACCCAGGAAACACATATTGAAGAAAAAAGGTATTTAAAAGCTAAAGAGCGTGTGGATGCCATTAAAGGCTTTTATGGTAACCTTACTGCTTATTTAATAGTTATCCCTTTCTTATGGTTCTTAAACTTTAGAACCACCGATTTTCTTTGGGCCTTCTTTCCAACTCTTGGTTGGGGATTTGGTTTAACCATGCATGCTATGGAAGCTTTTGGCTACAATCCACTTTGGGGGAAACGTTGGGAAGAAAAGAAGATTAAAGAGTTAATGGAAAAAGAGGATTTTTAATAATTAGTAAGCTGTAAGCAGATGTGGGTTGAGGTTAGGAATTTATAAATTATATTTTCAACCTTCAACCTTCAACCTTCAACCTTCAACCTTCAACCTTCAACCTTCAACCTTCAACTATTTTCACAATCCATCCATCAAAAATTACAACTCAGCCATACAGTTTTTTAAAACTCTTTTGGTATTCGGAGATTTGGTATGTAATTAAAAACAATCATAATAAAACATATCATCATGTATAATAGAGACGAGGATAAGTATCAAAAAGCAAAAAAAAGAGTAGAAGAAATAAAAGGCTTTTACAGCAACCTAATAACGTACTTAATTGTTATCCCTCTTTTGGGATATTTAAACTATAGGACAACAGATTTTCCTTGGGCTATATTCCCAGCTGTAGGTTGGGGTCTAGGGCTTTTATTTCATGGAATATGCGCCTTTGGTTTTAACCCTTTGTTAGGCAAAAACTGGGAAGAACGTAAAATCAAAGAATTAATGAATAGTGACGAATTTTAATTTATCAATAATAGATGCCCAGTCAAGCTGAGTATAAAAAATAAAACTCATGGAATCAAATATAAACGAAACAAAATATAGGAAGGCTCAAGATAGAGTGGTCAAATTAAAACGATTTTATGGGCGAGTTTTTAGAGGAATACTAGCAATAATAATAACTGGAGCCATAAATTACTACCTTAATGAATGGACGCATCCATGGTTCTTATGGGTTGTTTTTGGTGTAGGTTTAAGTCTTTCTTTGAAGGCATTTAGACTTTTTGGGACTCATCTTTTATTCGGAAAAGATTGGGAAGAACGAAAAGTGAAAGAATTAATGGATAAGGATGTTTTTTAAACAATTTGTAATTTTAAATCAATCAGTCAATCAAAGCATACGATAATGGAAATTAATAGAAACGAAAACAAATACATTAGAGCACGGGAGCGGGTTGAAGAGCTTAAAAAGTTTTACGGTCATGTAACTTCATATGTATTAGTAATAGGGGGTCTTGCTGCACTAAATTATTGGACCGATGGATGGCGTTATATGTGGTTCTTGTGGGCAGCCTTAGGATGGGGAATCGGACTTATTGCACATGCGATTGGGACATTTGGTCTAAACCCTTTCTTTGGAAAAGACTGGGAGAAAAGAAAGATACAGGAATATATGGAGAAGCAAGAAGATAATGAAAAATGGAGGTAATCATGGATAATACTAAAGATAAATATACAAGAGCGAAAAAAAGGGTAGATGAGCTAAAAGGATTTTACATACATGCTTCAATTTATACCGTTATAAATGCATTTATTTTAGTTAATATATTCATTCAAAGCGGATACGATGGTCAAGGTTTTTGGCAGATAGAACATTTCTTTACCCTATTTTTCTGGGGAATTGGATTGTTTTTTCATGCTGCAAAAGTGTTTAGGCTAAATCCTTTTTTCAATAAAGACTGGGAAAAGCGCCAGATTGAAAAGTACATGGAAAAGGATAGGGAAGATGCTGAAAAATATACAAAAAGATGAGTAAAGATTCTGTGATAAAAGATCAATTGGCAAAGGCAAAGAAAAGAGTAGAAACATTAAAGAATTTTTATAAACATCTCACTGTTTATGTAGTGGTGAATGGTTTTCTACTTTTAGTTGCTAAAAGAGTAACATTTATTTTTTTGAGTAAAGAAGCACTAGGTAATCCAGGGTTTTTAGAATGGATAGATTGGAATGTTTATGGCACACCTATAATCTGGGGGATAGCACTGCTGCTGCATGCGGCTAATGTTTTCATATCCAGTCCTTTTAAAAAATGGGAAGAACGTCAAATCCAAAGCTATATTAGAAAAGATAGGGAGGAAACTGAAAAGTTTACAAGAAGATGAAGAAAGAAACAAGTACAGCTAACCGTTATCAAAAGGCGCAAAAGAGAGTTAAGGAACTAAAAGGTTTTTACAATCATTTAAAAATCTTTGTTATCGTCAATGCGTTATTATACCTAGTCAAAAGCGGAGTACTAAATCCATTGATGCCTAATGGATTCCCTACCGAATCTTATTACTTTGATTGGATACATATTAACTTTTTAATTTGGGGTTTAATGATTGTAGCACATGCGCTAATCTTATATAGACATAAGTTGCCTTTCCTTAAAAAATGGGAAGAAAAACAGATTCAAAAGTATATTGAAAAAGATAAACAAGAAACTGAAAAATAGCTATAGCTTTAAACTCTTAGAAAGACAAAATGAAAGCAATCATCATTGAAGACGAAAAACCCGCAGCAAGAAGATTAGGAAGATTATTGGGTCAACTTAATGTAAATGTTTCAACAATGCTACATTCTGTTGAAGAATCCATTGAGTGGTTTCAGAATAATGAGCATCCCGAACTTATTTTTTTGGACATTCAACTTTCGGATGGACTTTCATTTGAGATTTTTGATGTTATTGAAGTTAGAAGTGCGATTATTTTCACCACCGCATTCGATGAATATGCATTGCAAGCATTCAAGCTAAATAGCATTGATTATTTGTTGAAACCTATCGATGATGAAGAGCTCGAAAAAGCAGTAAAACAGTACCGAGATTTTAAGCCTGAAAAGGAGCGGATTTCAGTTGATTTTGAAGATATAAAAAAGCTACTTGTAAACCCACTTGAAAGGGAGTATAAAAAAAGGTTTACTACTAGGGTAGGGCAACACTTAAAAATTATAAATGCCGATGAGGTAGAATGTTTTTATAGTGAAAATAAAGGTACTTATGCCGCAACTCTAGATGGTAGAAATTATTTACTTGATACTACATTGGAAAATTTAGAAGAGGAGTTATCCCCTAAAATGTTCTTTAGAGTAAGTAGAAAATTTTACGTAAACATTAACCACATCAACGACATCATTTCTTATACGAATTCTAGGCTTCAAATCAAGCTAAATCAGTTTAAAGAGCAAGAAATCATTGTAAGTAGAGAAAGAGTTAAAGATTTCAAGCTTTGGTTGGAATAACTATATTTAGAGTTCTGATTTATAATTATTTAAATAGAACCATAGATTTTTCTTATACCCCGTTTTTAATCTAAAAATCTAGTTTTCTTTAATTCGGTTATCGTCAAAAGCCGAAGGTAATAGCTTTGGTATTAGTTTTATAAATATAGGCAATAAAACAGCACCACCTGGTAACATAAAAATTGCTAATGAAGGGATAGATTTAAAAATATCCAACAGCTGTGTTTGTATTTTTTTTCGTTCTTCTTCGTTCAATTCTTTAGTCGTAGATTTTGTTAATAGCAAAACCAATTCCTTACTTTCAGATAATTCTTTTTTAAGTCTTTTACTATTTCTAAGAATTATTTTACTCACATTTTTGGTCATTCCATCGTAGAATTTGGAAGCCAAATTTGTGTCTTTTAAATAGGGTATTTTTTCACGATTTTTTTCAAAGAAAATACGCACATTTTTTAATGCAATTTCTATGGTGTTTTTATCATGATTTAAGTCCTTTCCTAACCCGTAAATATATTCCGATTCTGTGTAGTCCAGAGAGTGGTCTTCCCAGACAGTTAAGCAAGCAATATCTAAAAGGTATTTTTTCTCACAGGAAGTAAAGTTGCTTTGAAGTATATCTAAATAACTACCGTCAAAATTTGCATTTTCAACATCAACATAAGTTAATGAAGAGGCCAAAAGTTGAATTAGCTTTTCATCTGACTTACTTGTTTCCTTAGAATTTAATGCTTGGTAAGCAATATTTACGGTTACATATTCCAATAATTGAGCGTGTCTTATAAGGCTGGTCTTGTTGGATAAATAAGCCCTAAAAAGTAAGATATCTATAAAAAGTAGCGAATTTGAAAGACTATTCCCAAATGCTCTATTAAATATATTACCGTTTAAATATATTCTTGAGTCTATTAGTTTTTCTAACTGTGCATCTGTCTTGGTACCAGTTAAAATTTTGTTTAGAAAAGAGATTTTACCTAAATCTAGGGTATTGTAATAATTAAACACGGTGTCAACAAAGGTTTCAAAATTAGAATCACCGGTATCAAATCTATAAGAATAGTATAAAGCTGATAATAGATTAATTTTTGCTACTTCATCTTCGGATAATTCGTGCTCTGTCTCAATAAATACAGGAACTTCCAAATGTATACCATAGATAAATCCATTTACTAATAAGTCATCATATAGCGAATCAAAATTTGTGTAGGAATCTAAATGCTCTTTAGATAAAGAGCCAAATTTAGATATCCATCCAGAAGCTGAAGGGTTCATAAGGTAGGTTAATTAAGAATCAAAGAAAACGAAAATATAGGACTTCACCTACAGTTATACTCAAAGACCTTTATTTCTAAGGTTAAAACTCCATTAAGATTTTTTTAACATTAAAATCCAAACCCACATGTATAAAGTCACGTAGGTAGGGATGTATTAACCTTCAAAAAAATAATTTAAAATGAAAAAAACAACCAAATTTATTACTGGTTTTGGACTTTTAGCGATTGCAACAGGAATTTTTGTTGCAGCAGACCATATTGATGCGCCTGATAGTATGGGGACAACAGCTGATATTGCGGATTACTTTGCCTTTGAACCCTCTTTAGATTCGGATAACACCGTCTTTATTGTTGACTTGCAGTCTAACGTGCTAGATGACTTGGCTTATGGAACATTTGATGAAGATGTTCTAACCGAGATTAACATTGACGTTGATGGAGATTTAACCGAGGATATGGTTATACAAGCGATACCAAGAGACGGTAGAATGTACTTTTTTGGTCCAGTTGCACCTAGTCAAACTGGTTTAAATAGCCAGGTGTTGGTGGACGCTCCACTTGGGGATGTAGAAATCTCTGCTGCTACTGCTATTACGGAAACAACTACAGATGGTGTTTCCCTTTTTGCCGGCCCTCGCCAAGACCCTTTTTATTTTGACTTTTTCCGTTTTAACGAAGTCTTAGCTCCAAGTGCTATGGATAACTCTGGTTTTAATGTGCCAGGTGAGGATACTTTTGACGGAGCAAACACAATGTCTATTGCTATAGAATTGCCAAACAGTATGATTGGAGAAGCAACTGGTACTAATGTTATTGGAGTGGCAGTATATAAGACTTGGATAACAACTAACAGAAAACAATAATTACAATCTTAAAAACTAATAAAATGAAAATATATCGTATAAAATATTTGTTCCTATCGCTATTACTAGCATTTGCTGTTATATCCTGTAATAATGATGACGAAGCGATGATGGACGATGACCTAATGATGGATGATGATATGATGTCTATGAATCCTGATTTTTCTGGAACTTATGCACAAGTGGATTTTATGGGACGCCCAGGAATTAATACTGTGCTAGGAGCTGATGGCGACGCCAAGGACGCCCATAACATTTCAGTGCCAACAAATCAAGGAACAAGCTTTCAAGCCGCTTACCAGGCTCGTTTAGAGGCTTTACATGATGCTTATGCTATTGCTTTGGGTTTAACTGCGGAAGATGTAGATTATCAACCAAACATCTTAGGTGATATTTTAAATGGTCCTAGCAATGATGGTTTTACGAACAACCCAGTTACTGCAGAAGTTTTAACTACAGTATTAGCCACAGATGTGCTTGAAGTAGCGCCAAATGCTCCCACAACATACTTTAACGGTGGCACTGGAGCACCAAACTATGAGGGTGCCATTGGTTTTACAGGAAGAACTTTGCAGGATGATGTTATAGATGTTTCACTAATTCTTCTTTTTGGAGGGGGAGACGGTGTACGTTTTAACGGTGAAGGTGGTTTACCGCAATTAGTAACGGATGGAGTAAGTTTAACTGCAGATAATATCACTACAACTTTCCCATATATTGGTTCTCCTGAGTAAGAATTATGCTATGAAAGGGAGCCGGAAGGGAGCCATAATTGGTTCCCTTTCTTTATAAAAAACAACTAAAACAGGTTCAAATATTTAAAAATTAATTCAATGAAAAATGTAGTCTATTGTATAGCTTTTTTAATCATTGCTTCTTGTAACAACAGAAAGATAAACTCCATAACTAATCCAAGTGACTATGAAACTTATTTGGTTTCTAGCCCTACGGAAACTACTTCTAAATATTTTGAATTATGGAATTCAAAAATAAAACCAGACAGCGTTCAATTATTAAGTTTTCCGAACGTCGCTGGTGAGTATAGTCGTTTTTTTAAGAAGACAGGAGATATTAAATACTTAAGGAAAGCTGAAAAAGCATTAGTAAAAGCAGTTGAAATAGCAAATATTAATAAAGCGGCATATCGCAGAGCATTATCAAGAAATTATATTTCACAACATCGTTTTAAGGAAGCACTTGCGCTAGCAGAAGAAGCTGCAGAATTAGGAGGAGGGAAGAAAAACACGCAAAGCTTACTTTTTGATGTTCATATGGAACTTGGGAATTATGATCAAGCAGAAAAGTACCTAGATAGTATTAAAAACATGTCCGATTTTGGTTATCTCATTCGAATTGCAAAATGGAATGATTATAAAGGTAATCTGGATACAACTATTCATTTTATGGAGAAAGCCATGGCTAAAGCAGAATCGTCCAAGAATAAAACGCTTTTACTTTGGTCTTACAGTAATATTGCTGACTACTACGGTCATGCAGGCAGAATACAAGATTCCTATACGTATTATTTAAAAACCTTAGAACTTGATTCTGAAAACGCTTATGCTAAAAAAGGCATCGCTTGGATTGTTTTTTCTCATGAGAAAAATGGGAAAGAAGCTTTACGAATTTTAGATGCTGTAACAGAAAATTACAATGCCCCAGATTATTATTTGTTCAAAGCAGAAATTTCAGCATATAAGAATGATAAAATTGGTGTAACATCAAACATGGACAAATACTACTCCACTATTCAGAGAGATTCTTATGCCTATGGCGATATGTACAATGCTTATGATATTGAATTTTATTTAAATCATACACAGCAATATGATAAGGCCTTAAACATAGCTTTAAAGGAAGTTGTACATAGACCTACAGCAGAAGCTTATGGATTACTTGCAAATGTCTATCATAAAATGGGAAAATCAAAAGTAGCACTGGAGTTAGTGGAAAAACATATAGTTGGTAAGACCTTTGAACCTGCAATTTTGCTTCAGGCAGCTAAGGTTTATAAGGCAAATAATCAAATGAATAAGGTTGCTGAATTAAAACTTGAATTAAAGGGGGCTGTATATGAATTAGGACCAGCATCAGAAAAGGAAATTGAACAATTATAAATAATAACACGCTATACAGTTTTCGTGTTTGGTTGATGAAATCCTTTAGAGGATGTTTAGTTGTTTTTAGAAGCTCTCTTACTTAAGTATGAGAGCTTTTTTACTTGTTATATAGATTCTGAAAGCTCAGATTCAAATAATTGAATAGAGATGTGTAACTTGTCTAGATGAGATGTCCATTTTTAAGTAGTCTTAGCTTGATCGTATTACTTTTTTGCAATACAATTTTCAGCCAAAAGGACACTATAGTTACAAAAGAGAATTTAATTAAGGATTTCGATTTAACTGCCTTACCTGTATTATTTTATTTACCCGAAACAGGACTGGGCTATGGAGCTCTTGGAATAGCCACTTTTAAATTTAATGCAGAACCAGAATTAAGCAGGCCATCTTCTGCGCAGTTGGCTATAAGCTATACCACAAAAAATCAACTATTAATTTTTGCTCCCTATGAACTATATTGGGATAATGAAAAATGGCGTATAGTTGGAGAATTAGGATTTTATAAATACTTCTATAATTTCTACGGAGTTGGTATTAATTCTTTAGAAGAAGATTTTGAGATCTATGAGGTGACCTTCCCACGATTCCGATTTTCAATTTTAAGAGAAGTTTTGCCTAACATCTCATTGGGAATAGGATATGAGCTAGATATTTTTTCCAACCTAGGTGTTACAGAAGGAGGAATTTTAGAAGCCTCAGATGTTATTGGTAAAGATGGTGGTGGAACTGTTTCTAATATTGGAATACAAGCGTTTTATGATTCTAGAGACCACATTTTTTACCCTACAAAAGGGTTCTTTATTCAGGGTGGTTTTTTTACAGCCGCTGAGTTTTTAGGTTCCTCGTTTTCGTATTCAAAATTTAGTTTGGATAATAGGTTTTACCAAAAAATAAAAGGAAGGCAAGTTTTGGCTACTAACCTTTTTGTTGCGAACAATGGAGAAGGAACTCCTTTTTACGATTTTAATAGGCTTGGCTCTAACCGCACTAGAGGCTTTAATGATAGACGATACCAAGACAATGCCGAACTGAGTTTTGCCACTGAATATCGGTTCCCAATAGCAGGTCGGTTTGGAGGAGTAGCTTTCGCATCCACAGGTACTGTTGCACCCACTTTTAACGACCTTTTTACTAATAAATATAGAAATGCCGGTGGATTAGGATTACGCTACATCATTAATAAAAAAGACGGCATACGTATTCGGGTAGATTACGGATATGCCGCCGAAGGGGGTAACCTATATTTTACAATACGGGAGGCGTTTTAATTTTATAAATCAATAAAGTTGTCCAAATCAAGTGTCCAATCGTAGTTTTTATATACTAAGTTTACACCTTTGGTGTCCTTAATGACACCTTGTCTTTTCAATATTTTTTTAACACCACTTTTCCCTCCAAAATCACCTCTAAACCAGCTGAATAATGATGTTACTGCTACTTCATTTTTGGTAATATCATAATCAGAGGTTCTTTTTAAATAAGCCTCAGTTCCCTTTTCTAACTGTTCTTTAATACGCTTTGGGGTATAGATAGCAACAGGTGGGCAGTCTTTTGCGCCACAATTTAAGGCAAAATGGATACGGAAATCTCGTTCTTTTACACGAAGCTTTCTTTCAAATTTATCCGGAAACCAAGTTCTAAAGTAGCCCAGACCTATATCCCATTGTGATTTTCTAATGATACCGTGTTCAATTTTTGCAAAAGCAACGTTTTCGCCCGCTATTGTTATTTGTTTTTTAGAGAAGAAATCCCTTCTGTCATCATAATATTCGGGATCTTCTTTTAAAATTACTTGTATATAAGCGTTGTAAATATTAATCCAGAAAGCAAATTTTTGTTCATCAGTTTTCAATGCATTACTTAATTTCTTAATTGTGGTATTGGCTAGTTGTTCTTGAATAGCCTTTGTATCTTTTCCATCTCTTGCGAATTCTAGAAACTGTTCGGATAACCTATTAAAATCTGTGCTTGCTATACCAGAACTTTTAAATGGAGCCTCTTGTACTTTGCAGCAACTTAGAAAGACTAAAAAAAGTAAGGTGATTACATTATGTTTCATTTTTATTCTTATTAGATTCGCTTGTATCTACGGAAAATACCGATCAAAGGTTTTGTCGCTAAATGTAAACTAATCTTTCATAAGACTTTTTCAAACCTTTAAGGGTTAAACTTCGTAAGTAGCTCAAAGTAAACTATTCTATGATTAGCGTTGTAGTTCCTGCACATAATGAAAAGGAGAATCTAGAAAAGCTAATACCTAAATTATCGGGTTTGGCAGAAGGATATGACGTTGAGGTTTTGGTTTGTCTGTCTAAAGACACAACAGATAATTCTGAAAAAATAAATGGGTTTAAAATACTCAAGTACCTCAGCTGTACTAAAAAAGGACGTGCAGTTCAAATGAATAATGGTGCAGCATCCGCAAAGGGTGAAACCTTAGTTTTTTTACATGCAGACGTAAAACCACCCAATGGATTTTTTAAGGATATTGAGCAAACTATCGAGAATGGTTACGACGCAGGCTTTTTCTCTTATAAGTTTGATAAAGAGAACTTCTTTTTAAGGTTAAACTCATTTTTCACTTCAAAGGATGGCATATTTACTGGCGGAGGAGATCAATGTCTTTTTATTAAAAAAGCAATTTTTGATGAGCTAGACGGTTTTGATGAAAAACATGTGTTAATGGAAGATTTTGAGTTTTTCAGAAGAATGAAAGCTAGAAAGGTGCCTTATAGCATTGTGAAAAATGATTTAGTTGTCTCTTCTAGAAAGTATAACAACAACTCCTATTTAAGAGTTAACCTAACTAATTTTTTACTTGTATTTCTTTTTAAATGCGGTTATGCTCCAGAAAAATTGAAAAGATTACACAATCGATTATTACGTTTACCGTATCAAAATAGCACACAAGAGGTTTGAGTTATATCATAAATGGCATTCAACAAATAGGTATAGGAGTTACAGATGCCAAGGCCGTATATAATTGGTATAAGAATAATTTAGGCTTTGATATTTTGGTTTTTGAAGATAAGTCTGAAGCTAAATTGATGACAGAATACACCAATGATGAAATCATGAATAGGTATGCGTTACTTTCCATGAATTTGGTAGGTGGTGGTGGGCTAGAAATATGGCAATTTGTTGATAGAACCCCAGTACCTCAATATCCAAACTTTAACTTGGGAGACTTGGGTATTAATATGATGAAATTGCGTAGTTCTAATAAGGTAGCGAATGCTTTTTTACAAGATCCATGGAATAATTGGGTTCAAATTGTAAGAGATGATTATACATTTTGTAAATCCAATAATGGTCAAGGAGGTGTAATGGGAGCAGTCATTGGTGTTTCAGATATGGAAAAGTCCTTATCATTTTACAAAAGGCTTTTTGGCTTTGATATCATTAAATCCGATAGCATAGGAACCTTTAAAGAGTTAGAAATGATACATGGGGGCACTACTAAGTTAAGAAGGGTTTTGCTTTCACGTAGTGCAACAGAAAAGGGTGGTTTTGGAAAACTTTTAGGTCCTTGCGTACTTGAACTTGTCCAAGCTTTAGATAGAACTCCTAATACAATTTATAAGAATAGATGGTGGGGTGATTTGGGATATATTCATCTATGTTTTGATGTAGCTGGAATAGATGCGCTTAAAAAAGCCTCAGAATTAATGGGATATCCGTTTACTGTGGATAGTGCTAACAGTTTTGATATGGGTGAAGCATCCGGTCGCTTTGGATATATAGAAGATCCAGATGGTACTTTAATAGAATTGGTAGAAACCCATAAAGTACCTATTGTAAAAAAGCTAGGGATTTACATCAACCTAAAAAAACGAAATCCAGGAAAACCATTGCCAAACTGGATTGTAAAAGCGATGAAGATTCACCGCAGAAAAAAAGATTTGTAGCTGCTAGCTTTTTTTAGAAGTATTACGTATCAATCCAATACCTGAAAAGAAAAATAAAACTCCCAAAACACCATAAATAACGATAGCTCTAGTGTTTTCACTATTATTCCCATACAAAATAGCAGTGTAAATTAAACCGCCGATACCTGCCAGTGTTAGCACTGAGCCAAAAATTTTCTTTATATTCATGGGTGAAAAATACTAAAAATTATCAATTAAAGGTTTTCTTTTCTATTGGTCCAACTTAGATAATAGCGTATCGGTATCTATTACTTTAGCGAACTCCTCATTTAAGCTTGCAAGTGCAGTTTGGTGTATAACTTCTGCGTCAAATAGTTCTCCATTTAATCCAATTCTGTCAAAAGTTGCGGTAGCATCAGAAATTAAAATAGTTTCAAAATCAAGATTACCGGCCATTCTAGTGGTAGTGGAGATACAGTGATTGGTAGTTAATCCTACGATAACCAAAGTAGAAATGTTCTTAGATTTCAACCGTTGCTCTAAATCTGTCCCTATAAAAGCACTGTTTACATCTTTTACGATTATAGGTTCCTCACTATTGGGGTTTATCAAATCATGTAATTCAAAGCCTGGCTTTGAAGGATGTAATGGAGAATTAGGGTTTTTAGACCCGTGCATGATATGAAAAACGGGTAAGTTAAGCCTACGCCATTTATCTAATAGCAATGCACATTTTGCTTCTGCATCTTTATTATTTCTATTCCCTCCCCAGTGGGTTTCATTTTCAAAACCTTTTTGAATATCTATTAGAAGCAATGCAGGTTTTTTATTTACTAAATTCATAATTATGAGGCTATCGCACCTAATGTGTATAATTGTTCTAGAGTAGGGGATTCACTGCCACCTTCTGGCTCTAAGGTGATTCCAAATGCCTCAGTTTCATTTGCATTTGGTAATTCAAAAACACGATTAGTATTACTAGTAAAGTTATCTAAAAGCCCAACACTGGTTGGTATTAATGGGTCTAACTTAAGAGACCATACTTGGTAGGTAAATCCTTGTGGTGGCTCTGGTAGCCCTTGGGCATCTATAAATACCTTTTGTGCTTTGGTATTCCAATACGCTTTTGCAAAAGATGTTGGGGATACTGTTTGCCCATCAAGTGCAATAACAGTAACATTTTTATCGCGAAGTTGATCTAAAATGGTTGAAGTTCCGGCAACTTCTTCTCTGGCATTTAGTATTTGCTCTTCAAGCGTCTGTTTTTCTTGTTCTGTAATTTCAATTTCTGATTTCAACTTGTCATTTTCCATATACAGCCAAAGCAATCCAATAGCAAATAGTATAGATGCTGCCCAACCTAAATAACTAGACCAAGGTGTTCTTTTAACTGCATGTGGTTGCAACGGTACTGCTTTTCCAATTTTTGATTTAATGCTTTCAAAACTATTGTTGGATAAACCTTGGGAAGATTTTTCCGTTAAAGCAAGCATTGCAGCTTCAATAGCTTCAACTTCAGTTTTAATTTCTGGATATTTTTGAACATAGCCATGCACCTCTAAGTTTTCTTTCTCAGAGAGCACACCTGCAACATAAAGCTCCAAGATACCAGATGCTATGTATTTTTCTATATCCATTTATATATTCATATTTTCTCGTATTTGAGAAATACAACTTCTATTACGCGTTTTTACAGTCCCTATTGGGATATTTAATTCTTCCGCTGCTTCTTTTTGAGTAAAACCTTGAAAATATAGTAAGCTAATTAATTGAACACATTTTTCTTTTAGATTGGCCACTAGTTTTTTAAGACCAATGGTATCTACCTTGCTTTGTAAGTCCTCGCTATCCTCTAACATACCTACGAAGTAATCTGCGCTTAGGTTTCTCTTTTGTTGCCTGAATGATTTTGAACGCACTTCATCAATTGCAGCATTGCGAGCTATATTTAAAATCCATGTAAAAAAACGACCCTTAGCTGGATTATAAGTATCTGCCTTATCCCAGACTTTTATAAACACATCTTGGCAAATTTCTTGAGCCCTTTCGGGATTTTTTACAATGGTATTAATAACGCCCAAAATATTCTCAGAATACATTTCATACAGTTTTTCAAAGGCAGAAATCTCCTTCTTCTGAAATTTTTGTATGAGTTCCTCTAATTCCATAGCGATACAGACTCAAATATAAAAAAAGGCTCTCGTTAGAAAGCCTTTTTTTTTGTACAATAGATTATTCAATAATACCTGTGCAGGCAACCCTAGCGCCCGCGGCTCCACTTGGTTGTGAAGTAAAATCATCTACACCTTGATGTACGATTACTGCTTTTCCAACAATGTTTTTAGTTTCATCGTCACATCCAATACACCATTCGGCTGTTTCAAACTCCACAGTTGCATTACCTTCTGCATCTGCATCAAAGTTACCGATATCTCCTTTGTGATAACCACCTTCAGCTCCCCATTTTGCATGAGGTTGAAATGTAGGATTCCAATGACCGCCAGTTGATTTACCGTCGGCTGAAGAGCAATCCGCTTTTTCATGAATATGAATAGCATGTTCACCTTCGGTTAAACCAGATAGCGAAGCCATCATTTTTACTTCACCATTTTCTTCCGTAAAAGTTACTTCACCAGAAATACCGCTATCATTTTTTGGTTCCATCTGAAACTTGATTGATTCCACTTGAACCTCTTTTATAACTGTTTCTGCAGCTTCTTCCACTTCCTCTGAAGCATTTTCAGTCTCTTTTTTGACTTCCTTGCAGCTAAATGCTGTAACTAACAAAAGAGCTAAAGGAAGAACAATTAATTTTTTCATTATAAGTGTTTTTTTAGGTTTGGCACTAATTTACTGAATATATCTACAGTGTCAATGATTTTAGGGATTGTTCCTTTTGGATATGCGTTAATAACGCATATCCAAAAGGCCATCAATGGATGACCTTTTTTGTCTTAAACACTTTTTACTTACTCAGACTCTGGCATTAAAATTCCAAGGAAATAATTGTCATCCAAATACTTTTTAGCAACTTGTTGTAAATCATTTGGATTTAGTTCATTTACATCGTTTTCATATGAAAGAAGCGCAGTAGCATCTCTTCCTTCTTGATGAGCACGTAAAAGATTATCTAGCCAAAACTTGTTCGTTTTTATTGCTTCTTTTCGTTGAACTAAATAGGTTTCTTTCACTTTAGCCATATCTTGTTCTGTAACACCTTCCTCCTTTATCTTCTTTACTTCTGCAAGTGCAGCTGAAATTAACTTATCTACGTTTTCTGGACCACAAGGGAAAGAGATTCTGAATGTAAGATTAGAAAATGAAATTTTGCTGAGACTTCCTCGGGCACCAACTCCATATACTCCGCCTTCTTCCTCACGCAGTTTTTCAACTAGTTTAATGGTTAGAACCTCACCCAAAGCAGCAACTGCCATTGCTGTATTACTATTATAAGGTATTTCTTCTTCCCACACTATTGAGACATTACTTTTGGGGTCTTTACCACGTTTTACAACATGTTTTTGGAAAGTATCTTTTCTTCTAAATTTAGTGGGGATAAAACTTTCATTACTGTTTTTACCAGGTAAAGAAGCTAAATACTTTTTTGCAAAATCAGTAATTTTTGCTTCATCAACATTGCCAACTAAAAAATAATGGAAGTCTCCAGCATCAGAAAAACGTTCTTGGTATTTTTCATATGCTAAATTATAATCAGCAGCATCCATTTTCTCGGCGGTAGGAAATCCGGTATATCTTGGATTTCCCTCGTTGCGTATTTTTCCTATTTGATCTTGAAAATAGAACTGTGGATTTGCCATTAAGTTACCCAAAAAGCTTTTCTGCTTTGTAATAAAAGAATTGTAGGCTTCATCATCCTTATTAAGTGAAGTAAAGTAAAGATGTACCATTTGGAATAGCGTTTCCAAATCTTTAGGCGCAGCTGAACCTCTAAAGTTCTCACTAAAACCGCCAATTGAAGGCGATACATTAGCTATTTTACCACTCATAAACTTATTAATATCAGTAAGGGATAATCCGCCAATACCTGCTTGTGAAAGTCCGCCATTTGCAAATGATGTAGCTATAAAATCCTCATCAGAATAAAGACTCGTACCCCCAGGGCTATAAGCTCTAAAAAGTACTTCATCATTTTTAAAGTCTGTCTTTTTATAAGTTAATGTAGCACCATTACTTAAGACTAATGTTGTAGTACCTAACTTGTCATTCTTCGTAGTTTTTGCAATAGCCCCAGCAACAGGCATTTTCTCAATTAGTTCATTTCTAACAGCTTCATCTTCATAACCTGTAATATCACCGGATTCTACTTCTTCTAATAAAGCTTTTACTTCATCTTCTGTAACTTGTTTTAAACCTTCTTTCTCTGGACCTGTTAATACTATAACACGATTATCATCGTGTAAGAAGTCATTAATTAAAGCTCCAATCTCTTCTAGTTTAATAGTAGGGAGTAATTTCTTAGTCATGTCAAACTCCCACTCAATACCTGGTATTGGATTGTTATCTAAGTAATTGTTTACATAGGAACCAACAATTCTTCCACTCTCACGCTTGTCTCTATCATTAAATTGCTTCTCTAACCTAGCTAAAAGACTCTTTTTTGCGCGTTCAAATTCGCCATCTTGAAAACCAAAACGTTTTACACGTTCATTCTCCTCTAAAATAGCGCGAAGCCCTTGTAATTGTCCTTCTGGACTTGTTTGAGCAATTGACTGATACGCATTTTTTGTTCTTGCAAATGTCCCGCCATAATATGAAAACCCGAATACAAAAGGAGGATTTGCACTATTTCTGAGTTCACCTAATCTATTGTTGATTAGTGTAGAAAATAGGTTTTTAACAAGTGATTCACGATAATCACTTACTGTTTTTACCTCAGGAGCTTCATATCTATCTTTATACATTACCTGCACACGGCTAAAAGCAGCTTCTTTGTCTGATGCAATTGCGATAAAGGTTTCTTCGTGATTTGGTAACTCATATGCTTCCCTTTTAGATGGGTTTTCTGCTTTTGAAATATTGGAAAAATGGTCTTTAATCTTTTTTTCCATCGTAGTGACATCTAAATCTCCTACTGCAATTACAGCCATTAAATCTGGGCGATACCATTTTTTGTAATAATCACGGACATCATCATAAGAAAAATTCTCTAGATTTTCTTTTGTACCAATTGGAAGACGGTCTGCATATTTAGAACCATACATCATTTTTGGTAATGTAATACGTTGCATACGTTCCTGAGCACCTAGCCTAAGACGTAATTCCTCTAGAACTACACCTCTTTCCCCATCTATTGCTTCTTCTGATAAAGTGGTGTTATGAGCCCAATCTTCTAGAATTTGGAAACCTTTTTCTAATTTTTCTGGGTCATCGCTAGGAATAGGAAGAATATATACCGTCTCATCAAAGCTTGTGTATGCATTTAAATCTGCACCAAACTTTACACCAATACTTTGCAGATAGTCTACGAGGTCATTCTTTTGAAAATTCTTAGTGCCATTAAAGTTCATATGCTCCATAAAATGAGCAAGACCTAGCTGGCGTTCCGTTTCCATAATAGAACCGGCATTCACTGCCAAACGAAGCTCTACTTTATCTTCAGGTTTGCCATTATTTCTAATATAATAGGTTAATCCATTATCGAGTTTACCAATTTTTACGTCTGGATCTACAGGGATATTCCCTTCAGGTATGGAAGTTTTTGACAAACCCGTATCGGTTTGCGCAGAAACTCCTGCAATAAAAAGAAGTAGCATACCGAAAGTCTTAATACAATGTCTCATGAGCTAGTTTTAAATTTGACTTCCAATATAAAGGTTAATCTAGGAAAAGGGATAGTTTTTCTTACTTTTTAAAAAGACTTTAGCATTTCTCTTGGGTCACGAACGCCACGCTTTAAGTTTTCACAAAGTAAAAGCGTTTTGTCTATTCTTGTTTGGGAATTCTTATAACGCGCAATAGCATAGATAAGACCTCTTTTTCTACCATCAGTAAGCGTTTCAAAGACTTGATGCGCTTCGTAATCGCTATACATGACAGCCTCAAATTCCTCGGGTACATCAACTCCATATTTGGAGTCATCTTCAAAAAATTGTAATTGAAAATAATCATTAGGAAAAATACCAAGTTCTTTTTGGTATCGTTTACCGAACATCATGTAATAGTTATCATTTCTTTTCTGAAAGGCACCATGAAAAGAAAGTTCTTTACCTTGAAAACTGGCTTTTGCTTTTACCCTCTTAATGTTTTTATCTAAGAATGGTTTTATAATGGCTATTGGCAGTAAAAGTGTATAAAAACTTCCAGTAATCGAAATTTCAAAAACTGGACTTTTCATTATTCAATTAACTTAGTTATCACCTGAGTTTGGCTATGAAGTGTTTTGTGTACTGGGCATTTATCAGCAATTTGCATTACCCTTGCTTTTTGCTTTTCATCTAAATTTCCTGTGAATTTTATTTCACGCTCAAAAGTGTCAATTTTAGCAGCGGCGTCCTCACAATTTTCACAATCTTGCGCGTGAGATTTACTATAAGAAGTATGTACTTCTACATTCTCAATTAACCATCCTTTTCGCTTTGCATACATTTGAATGGTCATGACTGTACAAGCAGACAATCCAGCTGAAACGTATTCATAAGGTGATGGTCCAAAATCATTACCACCAAAACTAGTAGGCTCATCGGCAGTCATGTAATGATTACCAACTTTAAGTCTTGTAGTAAATCCGTCTTCTGCGTCTAAACTAGCCGCTACATGATGTTTGGTCTTTAAATTATTTTTAGGAATATCACAATTTAAATATCGTTTTGCCCATCCAGCAATCACATCGCCAACATAAGTAGAATCTTCTTTTCTAGATAACAAGTGGTCTGCACCGTCTAAGGAAATAAAGCTTTTGGGATGATGTGCGGCAACATAAATTTCCTCAGCATTTTTAATCCCAACAGTATCATCTTGTGGCGAATGCATTACGAGTAAAGGTTTTCTGAGATTTTTAGCGGTTTCTGGCAAAGATTTAGTCTCTAAGTCATCAACAAACTGTTTCTTAATTTTAAAATCACGCCCTCCAAGATTTACTACCGCTTCACCTTCCTTTTTAATTGCTTCGAGTCCACTCTTAAATAAATGTTTTACGTGTACTGGATTTGATGGAGCACCAACAGTGACTACTGCTTGTACTGATGCAATTTCTCCAGCAGCAAATACCACTGCTGCGCCACCAAGGGAATGTCCTATCAATAGGGTGGGAGCGGTATAATTATCCTTTAAAAAGTCTGCAGCGGCTATTAAATCTTCAACATTTCCAGAGAAGTTTGTATCTGCAAAATCCCCTTCACTTTCACCTAACCCTGTAAAATCAAAACGTAGCACAGCAAATCCATTTGCTGTTAAAGATTTGCTTATGTTTTTGACTGCCAACAAGTTTTTATTGCAGGTAAAACAATGGGCAAACAATACATAATTATGCGGATGTCTATCAACTGGTAGTTCTAAACGACCTACGAGGGATTGACCGTTCTTGTTTTGGAAAGTGATTTTTTGAAGACTCATTATTTAGACTTTTTACGTAAGTCGGGATTAAAAAAGAATCCTATCTGTAATCTGTCAAAAACCGCATTTGAAAATTGATTTCTTAACCACCCTAGTTGCACACTGCTATTAGCTGTTATATGAATGCCCAATGCGCCATACAAACGATTTTGCCCAAACAAGTTGTCTTGTAAATTAATGAACAATTCATCATAAAAATTTAAGAAAAAAGTATCTGTTAAGGGCAATGTAGCCTGAATACGATAGCGGGCACGATGTTCCGTTCTATCCAAATCTATTTCAGGGTCACTAAGGATATCTTTCTGAGAAATAAAACGTTGTTCCAAGCGATAACGGTGTTCAAACAAAAACTCCCAAACCTTGTTCTTTAAAATAAATTGTTGAAAAATACGGTGTTCAATGGCATTAGCCTCTCTAAGACTACCTGCAAAAGTTGGGTCCGTATCAATATAACCATAACCCAACGTAGCAATAGCATTTGGATTGATATGGTAATTTGCACCGGTTCGAAGCAGCAATTGATTAAAATTGCCTGATGTTTCAAAATATCTAAATTGTGCTTCTGTATGGATACTCCATCTTTCGGCTATTTTATTAGTACCAAAATACATATACCAAATACCTGTCTTATCTTCTCCGGGCTGTTGAGCGTTTGTAAAAAGGCTTGCTAACAGGCATAAAACTAAAATTTTCTTCATATAAATATTAAATAAATCACCCCGCTTACTTAGTAAGAAGGGTGATAAGTAAACTACAATTTATTTATTTTATATATCTCCATCTTTTATTGGAGTTACTTTTTCACCTTTTAAATGAATATCCAAAAACTCCAATACTTTGCTATAAGCAGTAATTTGATTCTCTTTTTTAACAAACCCATGACCTTCATCATCAAACAACACATACTCAACAGGAACACCATTTTTTCGAACCCCAGCTACAATTTCATCTGATTCTACTTGCAATACTCTCGGATCTTTTGAGCCCTGCAGCACAATTAGGGGCTTAGTTACTTTATCTGTATGAAATAAAGGAGAGATCTTTCTTAAGCGAACAGAATCTGCACTATTTGGATCGCCTAATTCTAAATATAGGGCTTCCTTTTGAGCCTCCCACCATGGTGGAATACTTCTTAAAGTACGGATCCAATTCGTAACACCAAATAGATTAACTCCAACATTAAATTCCTCTGGTGTATACGTTAATGCAGCCATTGTCATATAACCTCCATACGAACCACCTATTATGCCTATTTTATCTGCATCAATTTCAGACTGAGAAGCAAGCCAATTTTTACCTTCCACGCAATCTTTTAAATCTTTATCTCCATGATTTAAATCATCCATTTGATAAAAGGTTTTTCCATAACCGCTACTTCCTCGGTTATTTACTGCTAAAACCGCATATCCATGGTTTACCATGTACTGTATAAAAGAACTAAACCCTTGTCTAGACTGACCTCCAGGACCGCCATGTACCCAAACTAAAGCAGGTACTTTATTTTCAGCTGATGCTTGATGCGGTTTATAATAAATAGCAGGAATTTCTAACCCGTCAAAAGAAGGGTATCTTATTACCTCCGCATTAACCAAGTCTTGTGCTTGAATTTCATCATTTAATACATCCGTGAGTTTAGTTTGCTCTTTATTTTCTAAGTCATATATGTATAAGTTTGAAGGTGTATGTGATCCACCAGCATAAAAGCGCATTGAATTTTCGTCCCTAGAAAAGGAAACATTGGTAATATCCATATTATCAAAAGAGGGAAGGTCAATATTTTCACCAGACGCAACATCCATAACTTCTATAGTATTTTTAGCGTCTTCATTGATATAGGTTACTCTATATTTTCCTGTTTCCGTGAAATAGCTCCCCATAATATCCCAATCTTTAGCGAGTACTTTTTTACTAGTTTTATTAGCAATATTATATTTCATTAATTGAGCAAACTCTCCACCATCATCTGTTGTATAATACAGAGAGCTACCATCAGGCGAATAATCTTCGGGACTATTTGCACTTTGGTTTTTATTGATTTGAGTTAATGATTTATCCTCTCTATTGTATAAAAATAAGTCCGCATCATTGGTGTTGATTGGCTTTATAAGAGATAAATATTTTTTGTCTTTGGATAGTCCGCCTACAAAATATCCTTCATCATTTTCATATAGCATTTTTGGAGTAAAGGTTTCCAAGTCCATCTCATACAAATCTGAAAATCTAGGATCTCTTTTATTTGAGGAAAACAAAAAACTTTTTTTATCATCTGTCCAACCTGAAAAATTTGCTCTTGAACCTTCAAAAGGAGTTAAATCTTTATGACTCCCATCTTTCTCTCTTAAATAGATGTGATAAATCTCATCTCCGTTACCATCCATGCGGAAAAGCATGCGTTCATCGTTTGGAAAATAAGAGATAGCAAACACTGAAGAACTGTCCGATTGGGTAATTGGCATAATTTCACCATCATCAGTTGCAACAGTATACATATTATAAATCCCAGAACGGTTACTCGAAATCAACAATTTTGATTTGTCAGGAGAAAAACTCCCTCCACCTATAGATTCGTTGTCCATCATTTGAGCAATGGTATACGTTTTCATGGTATCTGCCACCGAAGGTGCAGTTTTTTCCTCCTTACAGCTCCAAAAAAAACTCACTGCAAGCACAACTACTAATATTTTTTTCATTTTTAGTTAAGATTAAATTGTTGAGTCTCCTTAAAAGGAGATAAATCCAATGCTTCTATCGACTCACGATAGGCTTTCCATTTTTCAGTAAAAAAGGAGTTCGTTTTGTCCAAAGCTGATTTTAAATCATCTTCTGCATATTTTATAAGGTCTTTTTCAGTTTTAGTTAATCCAGATTTTCGAGTTGCAACATAAAAACTAGCATTGCCAATACGCCGCATTACATTAATTTCAGGATTACGTGTTATACCTTGTCTTTTATCTTCTTTGCCAATATATAAAGCGACAACAGAGTCAATTGCTTTAACAATGTCTTTTGATGCTTTAATTTGGTCTTTGTACTTATCCTTATCTAAAGTTTTCATTTCTTTAGAATACTTATTTGCTAAATCTTTGCTTTCAACTAGTTGTTTTACAGCATCTGCAGCTTTCTGCGTATAGCCTTCTAGTTTTTTACTATGCTCGTAAATTTCATTTACTGAAGCCAAAGAAACATTTAATCTTGGGTCTGTTTTTACAGTAAGGCTAGTAGAATCCGAAGTTTCACCAAAGCTTACTTTTACTTTATAGTTCCCTGGTTTTACATCTGTTCCACCCCTTTCTCGTTTGTTTTTACTGATTTTACGAGCTGGTCTGTCCGGACCTTTTTCATCCATTCCCCAATAGATTCTGTGGAACCCAGCTTTTTCCGGAGTTTTATACTTCAAGGTTCTGATCAAACGATTCCCATCATAAAAATCAAACTGAACGGAATCCTTTTTCTGAACACCTGTTAATTCTTTTTTATCATCTGTTTTCTCATTTTCTTCTTTTTCGTTCTTATCCTTTTCATCATCTTTCTTATCTTTCTTCATATCCTTTTTACCTTCTTTTAGGTAATAGGTAATCATTGCACCACCTTTTTTATTTTCGGCATTATACAATGCATCACCACCAAAACGACTCCCTGTTGGTTGCTGATATGCTGCTTGGTAAGCAATTGGGCTATCAAAAAGTTTGATATCCTTACTAAGTATAGATTTATTGGAAGCCAAAGCACGCAATGGGCGAATATCATCTAACACCCAGGCAGCGCGGCCAAATGTCCCAATTACTAAATCGTGCTCTCTTGGTTGAATTACTAAATCTTTAGTAGAAACTGTTGGGAAACCTTCGGTCCATTTTTGCCATTTATTTCCGGCATCAAAGGAAATATGTAAACCATCATCCGTACCTAAGAATACTAAGTTTGAGTTTACAGGGTCTTCAACTATGGATAATGTGTAACTTTCTACATCATTAGCATCTACAATTCTATTCCATGTTTTACCATAATCCCTAGTTCTATAAGCATAAGGCGTATAATTAAACCTTCTATAATCATTAGCAATTAATAAAGCTTCTCCTTTATTCTTTGTTGAAGCTTTTATTTGAGGAATCCAACTTCCTGCTGGTAACCCTTTAATGTTTTTAGTAACATCTACCCAGTTAGAACCACCATTTTGCGTAATATGAACACGACCATCATCTGTACCAACCCAAAGCATATCTTTTTCTATTGGTGAAGGTTCAATTACCAAAATAGTACAATGGTTTTCTGCACCTGTAGCATCCATGGTTAAACCACCACTTTCACTTTGCTTTTGCTTCTCTGGGTCATTAGTAGTTAAGTCTGGAGAAATAACCTCCCAAGTTAAGCCTTTGTTGGTTGACTTATGTACAAACTGACTTCCAAAATAAACGGTACTATTATCATAGGGGTCTTGACCAATGCCAGCATTCCAGTTAAAACGTAGTTTAGTTTCGGCATCCGGTGGAGTAGGACGTACGATATAATTATTACCTGTTTTCCAATCGTATCGAGATACAAAACCTTGTTGACTCATGGCATATCCGAACTGATTATCATCTAAATCCGGTACCACATCAAAACCATCTCCAAAGGCAATTTCTTGCCAGTAGCTATTTCGAATGCCCTGAGCTCTCCAAACATAAGCTGGCCCTCTCCAAGAACCATTGTCCTGCATACCACCATACACATTGTACGGATATTCATTGTCAACATTAATATGATAGAACTGTGCAACAGGCAGGTTTCCAATAAAACGCCACGTTTTACCTCCATCTTTGGTAATATTCATACCTCCATCATTTCCGTCTATCATAAATTGCCCATTATCTGGATGAATCCACCATGCATGGTGATCTGGGTGCACACCATTGTCCACGCCATAAGCTGGCATAAGCTGTGAGAAATTTTTACCACCATCTTCAGATACATTAACATAGGTAAATACAGAAAACAATCTATTCTCATTTTCTGGGTCTACATGAATATCGGAATAGTAAAAAGGTCTATTACCAATATCATTCTTATCATTAATTTTTTTCCATTTAAAACCGCCATCTTCGGATTTGTAAAGTGCATTCTTTTTTGCTTCCACCAATGCATACACAATATTTGGTTTGTTTTTAGCAATGGTGATACCTATCCGCCCTAGCTCACCTTTAGGTAAACCATCTTCATCAGAAAGTTTTTTCCATGTTTTACCACCATCATGGGTCATGTGCAAGCCACTACCTTCACCACCAGATTTAAAGAACCAGGGGTCACGTTTATGTTCCCACATGGCAGCAATTAATTTATTTGGATTACTAGGGTCCATGACTAAATCTGCTACCCCAGTTTTATTATTTACAAAAAGAATTTTATTCCAAGTAACGCCACCATCAGTTGTTTTGTATACGCCGCGCTCTGGATGAACACCCCATGGGGAACCAATGGCACCCACATAAACTGTATTCGGGTCTGTAGGGTCTATAACAACGCGGTGGATGTGCCTAGTTTTTTCTAAGCCCATTGCTTTCCATGTTTTACCACCATCTAGGGATTTATACACCCCAAAACCACCATTTAAACTGTTTCTTGGGTTGCCTTCACCCGTACCAACCCAAATTACGGAAGGATTAGATTGTTGTATGGCAACTGCTCCAATAGAAGCTGTTAACTCCTTATCAAACATGGGCTCCCATTTTATACCCCCAGAAGTAGATTTCCATAGACCACCGGAAGCGGTCCCTACATACATAACATCTGGATTATCTGTTACCACATCAATGGCAGTAACACGACCACTCATTCCACCAGGGCCAATATTCCTGGGTTTTAGGTCTTGGACAAGGTCCATGGTAAATTCTTGAGCAAAAAAGGATGTTGATGCTAAAAGCATCAATAGCGTAAATAAATTCTTCATTTGTTGGAAAGTTAATTAGTCGCCTAAAGATAAAGAAAAGGGATGTGCGTTTTCTTAAAAAGGTGTTAATAGGAATTAATGTTTTTGAAGAGAATTGGTAACGAAAAAGGAAAGTTAGCGTCTACTATACCAAATCAATCAAAACCAAAGAATCATGAGCTACAAACTAGGTCAAAATCGCCGTTTACTTATTACTACAATAGTGACACTTTTAATATGGGGTCATATAGCCTGGGATTATTTCCATGGCGGTATTCCAACCCATTACTTGTTTCATGATGCAAACATGCCTGGTATTCCTAATTGGTTAGGAGGAATTGTGCTTCCCTTTTTTACGTATTTCTTATTATATCGGATGCATAAAAGAATAGATAGTCCCAATAGCAAAGAAAACGTACAACAAGTGGTTTTATCATTTTTAGCATCTGCTTTAATAGCAATCTCCATATCTATTTGTTTTATGAACGAAATTGATGTTATAGACTATATCATGGGCGCGTTATTTATCCTAGCTTTTTTTAAACCCCTATATAAAGCAGAATATTTATTGGGCTGGGTATTAGGTTCTTCTTTTACTTTTGGCGCTATTATTCCTATAGGTTTTGGAAGTCTAATATGTTTACTCTTTTTTCTTTTTTACAAAGTTGGTAGTGGATTAGGTAGCTTGCTAAAAGCTAAAAATTAGGCAAGTTTTTTTGAAAGCTCTGAAAAGTTCACTTCTTATATTTTGAATTAGGAATTCTTACCTTGGTTGGGTATTAGGTTTCCTAAATGAAAAGTAAAAGCTTTATATATTATTGCAGTCTTATTTTTGTTTTTAGCTGTACAGCGGTAAAAACTAGTTTGCCAGTTAATTCAAGTGGATTTGGTAATTCTCGCACCAAATTTGAACCCAAAGATGGCAATTGTCTTGTCTTTATTGGACAAGATATGGCTGCTGTAGGAGGGTTAGATGATTATTCAAATGGATATTGCGATTATTTTAAAATTCCAGCGGGCATTACCATTTACACAGGGCTCGCAAAAGGAGGGGAATCTTATGGTCATTATTTTAAAGGTAATGATGGAATTAAGACTACTGTAAATTGGGGAGCAGGAGATACTTGCGGACAGTGCTATCTAGAAAATGATAATTTTAACAATAGTATGATAGCTGTAGGATTATCTATGGTTGATAATGAAAAGAAAATAGCTAAAGGGGAATATGATAAGCTAATAATAGAGCTAGCACAATGGATTAAGGACAGCAAACGTCCTATTTTTCTTCGAGTAGGTTATGAGTTTGATGGTTGGGATTGGAACCACTACAATAAAAAATACTATTTGGAAGCTTGGAAACGGATTCACACCATTTTTAAGGAAATGCAAGTGACTAATGTGGCTTTTGTATGGCAATCCAAAGGAACAGGTTCTAATCAAGAGGTATTAGAAGAATGGTACCCAGGAGATGAATTGGTAGATTGGTGTGCCTATTCTTATTTTGGGAATCCAGACCAGGAGATGCTCACTTTTGCGCGAAGACATAATAAGCCAGTTTTTATTGCTGAGGCTACGCCTGTTCTGGAACAAGGTGGGCTTTTTTTTAATGCTGACCTCTCAGATGAAGAAATAGCAAAACGAGTTTGGGAACAATGGTTTAAGGGTTTTATTGCAACTTTAAGTACTAATAAAGACGTTATAAGAGCCTTTTCCTATATCAATGCAGATTGGTCTTCGCAACCCATGTGGACAAATAATCCAGTATTTCAAAAAGTTGATTCTCGAATTCAAGAAAGTGAATACCTTTCTAAAAGGTGGAAGGAAGAAATAAGGAATCCTAGGTACTTGCAAGCTTCTCCTGAGCTTTGGGAAAATTTAAAACTACAGAAGTAAAATTCCTATCCAATAGCTCTAAACATATAATTAAATAGCTGAAGTGGTTTATTCCGAGTAGGCATAGCTTTAAGATAAGTCCCAATAGAGACCTTGATATCGCTTTGCACTTAATCGAAATATTGCGTCTAAATAAAATAAATGTAGCGTTATATGGTTCTTATACAACTAAATAAACCTACTTATATATGAAAAACTGCTACCTATTAATTGTTTTAGTTTTGTTTACACTTGTAAGTTGTACAGACGAAACAACAGTTTATGACCTACAAGACCAAGGTAGAGCACTCCTTTTAGAAGAAAATAATACGATATTGCAAAATTCGATTGCACCCGAGTCTAATGGCATTTTACCTATTTATTTTGTACACGAAGATTATGATGAGAGTGGAATAGACAAAAATGGCAGTCTTAGTTTAAAAGCTCCTATAAAAAATAGAACAACAAGTACTAGAGAGAATACATCAAATGCAAGTAGCGATTTTCATCTAAATTTAGTTGGTCAAGTATCAAGTCCTAGTTTTGAAGGAGGTTCAAACCTTACTGCCACTCACGTAGATTATCAAGATCAATTCGCTTATGTTTCATACAATACTATTGGGGAAACCTTTGCGGGAGCGGTTGACGTAATTGATTTAAGTGACCCGCTATCACCTGTTTTAGCTTCAAGAATGTATATGTATAACAGAGATGCCAATGTTATTTTTTATGACAGTGGTTATGTTTATGTATTAGGAAATGTAGATACGGAAAAGGTTTTAGAAGCGACAGGAGAATCATTTATAGCGAAAATAGGTGTTCAAGATGGTTCCATTGATTTAAATAATTTGACTTACTTCTACCAGCAAGGGAATACTGCAACCGGAATTACAAAAATGGGGAACTCGTTTTATGTTTCAAGCGGAACAGATGGAGTTATCGCAAAATATGATGGAGCTACTTTTTCAAAATCTAACGAAATTGCTTTTGATGATTTACGCTCGGTAACTTCTGAAAACGGAAAACTAGCAGTTTTAGATGCTAGTACCGGAGTTACAATAATGGATGGAGAATTAAATGTAATATCAACTATAAATACTAGCACGAGTTTAGTTGAAGCTGCAAAGCGAACAATAGCTATTATGAATGGTAAGCTTATTGTAGCGGAAGGTGCACAAGGAGCTGGAGTATATAATTTAGATACTGGAACATTAGAAGAACGTTTAGCTATTCTTATAGATCCTGAAAATATTTCCCCTTCTGATAAAGTGACTAATGCGGTATCTGTTAATGGTAATGCTACGTTGTTAGCAAATGGAGGAGCAGGTTTGGCTATTAAAGTAAAGAACGAATTAATAGACTTAATGGGTGTTGTAGAACTAAATGGTTCTATCAACTATGTTATTTCTGATGGAGATTACATATTTGCCGCTTCTGGGAATTCCGGTTTGCAAATCATTAATAAGATTAGAACGGACGAAAGTACGGTTATTCCCGAGGGTAATTATCTTATCAAAGCAAGACATAGTGGTCGTGTAATAGGCTTGTCTAGTCTTTCTACAGCTGACGGAACTAATATTTCGCAGGAAAGTAGAGATGGACAGGAAGATAATGAGCAATGGAATTTAGAAATTCTTGACTCTGGAGCTTATGTAATCCGATCGTTATATTCAGATAAGGTGGCTCAGAAATCGGAAACTTCAGGTACTGCCAATAATGTTCTACAATCAGAATATGTAGGAGATATTAGTCAGCAATGGGCTATAGAACCTGCCGCAGATGAGGGTTACTTTTATATAAGAAACCTAGATGATAATCAATACATGGATGTTTTTGGACGTAGAACTTCGGCTGGGACCAATATTATAACATGGCCATTCCATGGAAGAAATAATCAACAATGGCAATTAGAAGTTATAGAGTAGTAAATAATCTTAGTTATTCTTTCTTAATATTCCAAACAATTCACTCCCTTGTCTTGGCGGAATAGAGTTATAACACTTTTCCAAAGTGACGACTTCTAAATATTTACAAAGGTAATTTAGATATAGTTCTTTATCTCCACCAAAAGGACGCTTTTCCATATCACCCGTTAAGGGAACATCAAACCAAACGCCAACTAGTTTGCCCTTTGATTTTAAAAGTGCGTTCATATGCTTTGCATAAGCAAAACGGTTTTCGTCAGTTGGCACAAAAGAGCAAAAAAAGGTTTGCTCCAAAATAAGGTCGTATTGGTTTTGATGGTTAAAAAAGTCCTCATGCAATAATTGCGATTTAGGAAATTCTGAATTACGTTTTGCAAAAGCTTCTAGTGGAATAGGTGAGATGTCCATAATAAAAACATTGGTAAAACCTTGTTGCCATAGGTATTCTGCCTCATAGGCATTACCAGCACCAGGGATTAGAATTTTAATGGTCTTATCTTCTAATTGGTTTATATAGGTCTTTAGTGGGGTAGAAGGATATCCAATATCCCAACCCGTGCGTTTTTCATAATAGCGTTGCGACCAGTAGTCTTGTTCTTTTTTCAAGTGTTTTTAGGATTTTTAATAAAAATAAGGCACTTGATTAGTAAATAGAAGTTTTTAGAATAACTAATTCTTAAGAACAAGGGTGATTGAGCATGAGTAGGGGTTTGTAAAAACAAGCATTTAAGGCATAGGGATTAATTTAAATATCGTCGTAGCGTTATAAAAACTAAAATTAAAATTGAATAGATAATGAAAAAAGGAATAATATATTCTTTAAAACCTAAGGCAAGCATAAGGCCAATCAATAATAACTGAAAACCCAAACCAAAGGTTGAAACTGCAGTCATAAACCAGTTAGGCAATTTGCTACTTTCTACTGCTTTTCTATCTAATTGGTATATAATTTTATCAAAAAGACCATAAAGCATCCGATACATAGCAAAAAGAATGTTTACGTTGCGCTGTTTCTCTCCTTTCAGTGCAGTTGGGCGTTTATTTTCAAAAACTCTGCTGGTGGTATCTCCATTATATTTAGTTCTGAGAATAACATAGTAATAGTTGTACAAAGTACCTTGTAATTGAATTCCAAAAAATGCCAGTAATGCATAGACTAGGGAACCATTTGTAACATACCAAATGGTTAGTAGTATTAGGAGATTTAAAATAATGTCCGAGACAGAATCCAGATACCTACCAGTATAGGAAGGTGTTTTTTTTATTCTAGCCAACTCCCCATCTGCAGCATCTAAGATGGATTTTAAAATTAAAAAGATGGTTGTAGCCCAATAGTGTTGATTGAGAATACAATAAATAGCGGCTAAACCACAGATGATAAACCCAATAGTGACATGAATAGGCGTGAATGAAGTGTTTTTTAGGGATTTTGCAATTATTATTGCTACTGGTCTGCCATAATCTGACAAATCTAAAAACTGATTCTCTTTTGGTAATTTAGACATTTAAAGACTTACAATCACAATACAATAACGGTAACACGCTGGCTTGTACCTTTCCTGTAACTCGTAACAAAAATACTATTAAATAGTAAGTTGAATATCAACGATTACTGGTTTTAAACCATTAGTTCAAAACCAGTATCGTATCATTTTTTATTATTGATGACCCAATTCACAACCACAACCTGGTATGGTAAAACTCTTTGAAGTTTCGTGCCAAGGGAAAGCCTGATTATACCTGTTGTTTTCCCACCAAAACTCACCACGATTTTCTTCCCTATTTCCAATTTCATTCATAGTATCGGTATCAAAAAGGCGGCCATTGACCATAGTGTATTTAACCGTTTCCGTATTCTTGATATTATCCAAAGGATTTTTATCTAAAACAATCAAATCTGCCAGTTTACCAACCTTTAAAGAGCCAATTTCATCACCCGCACCTATATATTCAGCTCCATTTAATGTTGCTGCTCTTAAGGCTTGCATATTTGTCATCCCACCTTGATGTAACAACCAAAGTTCCCAATGTGCTCCAAGACCTTGCAACTGCCCGTGAGCTCCAAGATTTACTTTAACCCCATTATTGGTTAATGCCGTCGCATCCTTGGAAACCATAATATGTCCGTTTTCATATTCTTCATCTGGGACCATAGTTCTGTGTCGAGAACGTGCATCCACTAAACCTCTTGGTGTGTATTTTAAAAGTTTCTCATTTTCCCAAACATTATCTTTTTGATAGAACCAGTATTCACCATTAAGTCCACCATAATTAACAATGAGTGTTGGGGTATATCCTGATTTACTATTTTTCCAAAGCTCAATAACATCTTTATAGACTGGTGCAACAGGGATATTATGTTCCACACCTGTATGACCATCCATCAACATAGTCATATTATGATAAAAAGTGGAACCGCCTTCTGGCACCACATTAATACCCAATTCGCGTGCAGCTTGCATTACTTGTTGACGTTGATTTCGGCGAGGTTGGTTATAACTCTTAACGGATTTTGCACCGTAAGCTTTTGTTCTTCGTATAGAAGAACGAGCGTCATCCAAATTATTAATTACGGCCTTAAAATCCCCATCTGCTCCATAAAGTATAATCCCAGTAGAGTAGAGGCGCGGTCCAATCATATCGCCAGTTTTAATTAATTCTGACATAGCAAAAATGGACTCTGAATTTGCGGATGGATCATGTGAAGTAGTTACACCAAAAGCCAAATTGGCATATAATTGCCAATGCTTTTGAGTGGTTAAACCATACCTAAATCCGCCAACGTGTGCGTGTGCATCTACAATACCTGGCATAATTGTTTTTCCAGAAACATCAAAGACTTTTGCATTCTCTGGAACGGAAATTTCTGATGATGCTCCTAACTGCTCAATTCGGTTTTCACTAATTATAATAGTTCCGTTTTCAATGATTTCATCACCTTCCATTGTTATGATTCTTGCATTTGTAAACGCTATTTTACCAGAAGGTTTATGCTGTTTTAATTGAAGTCCAACTTTTATTCCAGTAGAATCTGGTTTTGCAACTTTTTCTGGAGAACCTGGTAAAAAAGTATAGCGATCTTTAATATTATTGGAAAAATACTCGTCTCCCAAGGTCCACATAATTTTTTGGCTGTCTTTTGACCAATGTAAGTTGATACCAGCATCCTTGGCTATTTGAGAAACGGGCACAGATTTAGAGTTATTGTCTAAATCAACGGCTTTACCAGTCATTGCTAAAGGTGCAATATAGGACTTGTGTAAATTGGTAAAAGCTATCCAATTGTTATCGGGACTGGGAACTAATCTATTGGCATATTTTGATTTTACATGCGTACGTTCCTCTTTTCCGTTGAGGTCTACCGATTTTAAGCTTTTGGTCAGATTCCCAAAATAAGTACCTCCAGTTTGGTAGAATATGCGCTTTCCATCTTTTGTAAATGTTGGGTATTCTCCTTCTTCAGAAACCCATTTCTGATTGCTGCCATTTGTATTGATGGTATAAATACCTGTTTTCTTGGCAAAAGTTCTTCCTTGGTCATTATTACCTCTTTCCTTTCTGTAAGCAATGAGCTTGCCGGAAGGACTAAAACTTGGTGTGCGGTAAATTCCTTTTTCCGTAGTTAATTTGGTCGATGAACCACCAGTGGCAGGCATCCTGTGAACCGCGCCAAGGTTTTCATCATTCCATGTAACAAAAACCAATTCTTTACCATCGGGAGAGAAAGTAGGTTCTGATTCAAAATCTTTATTGTTAGTTAAACGTTTTGGTTTACCATTGGGTATTTTCTTACTCCATAAATGCCCAACTGCTGTAAACACCATAGTTTTTCCATCGGGAGAAGTAACCGCATGACGAATAACTTTAGCATCAAAATTTTCAGGTGCTACTGGTGAATTAAAGTGAACGCGTTCTGCAATTTTAATATCATTTTCAACCTGAAAGGGAATGTTGCTAAGCTCTAGGGAATTAACATCAATTTTATGGATTTTACCAGCGCTCCAGAATACAATAGCTTTATCATCTGGTGTCCAATTGAAATTTGGATACACGCCAAAAATTGCCCAAGCTTCTTGTTGATCTTTGCTTAAGCCATCAAAAATCGGCCATTCTTCACCAGTTTTTAAATCATGTAAGAAAAGCACAGATTTGGTTCGGATACGTTTAACAAAGGCAAGTTTTGTCCCATCGCGTGATAGCTGAGGTCGTATAGCACCACCTGGCCCGCCGGTAATAGTTATAGTTTTTCCAGTTTCAAAATCATAACGTTTAATCACATAGATTTGACTGTTAGGATCCATATTGTATTGAAAGTAGCCTCCAGGGTATACATCTTCACTATAATACACATACTTTCCATCTGGAGAAACACAAGGTTCGCCAAGATTTTGTTGGTCATTCTTTCGTTTGGTTAATTGCAAACCGGAACCACCCGTAATATGGTACTGCCATAGTTCTCCGGCCCCTAGTGAACGCTGCGATGTAAAATGTTTACGCCCAATTAAGTAATTCCCATCTGGCGTCCAATAAGCGTTGTTTAATAAACGAAAACTTTCTTTTGAGATTTGTTTAGCATCGCTACCATCACTTTTCATTACCCAAATATTATCACCGCCACCGGCATCAGAGGTAAAAGAAATGTGTTTTCCATCGGGGCTAAATCGTGGTTGCACTTCAAAAGGAATTCCACTTCTTAAAGGTGTTGCCTTTCCTCCAGTAATTGGCATTTTATAAATGTCACCCAATAAATCAAAAACTAGTGTTTTTCCATCTGGACTAACATCAAGATTCATCCAAGTTCCTTCATTTGTACTAAGGGGATAGTCTTTGTAATTAAAGGATTCTCCAGGATTAGTTACATCCCATTTTTTATCCTTTTTCTTGCCTTCCTGTGCGTATAAGGTTATTGATACCAGAAGTACCAAGAGGGTAAATAAGTTTTTCATTGTGGTTGTTAATTAGTCGACTAAAGATAGGGAAAAGAGGGCTTGTATTTTGATTGGATTTGTTTATCATTATCTTTAGAATGTAAATGAATTTTTATGCTTGAGTTGCGACCAACTTGCGAAAATTGTGACAAACCTCTGCCTCCAGAAAGTGAAGAGGCAATGATTTGTGCATATGAATGTACTTTTTGCGTTGAATGCGTAGAAACCTTACTTGAAAATGTTTGTCCCAATTGTGGAGGTGGTTTTGAGAGAAGACCCATCAGACCCAAAGCGGAAGTAATGCAAAACCCACCAAAGGGTAACCGAGTATACAAGCCTTTAGATTTTAATACCTTTCAAAGCTTAAAGGAAACAAACAAAAGTATTCATCCAAAAGATAGGTGAGCCCTTTATGAAAAAACCAAGTTGGATTTACCTTATTTTATTGATTTTAGCTGGAGAAGCTGTTTTTATTTTACCTTTTGTACTACCCAGAATATTTAGACCCACAGTACTGGAGGTTTTTCAGTTGGATAATGTACAATTAGGGTTATGCTTTTCAATCTATGGTTTGGTTGCTGTTCATTCTTATCTTTTAGGAGGTCCTTTAGCAGATAAATTCCCACCACGAAAATTAATAGCTATTGCTCTTTGGATGACTGCATTGGGCGGATTGCTCTTTGCTTCCTATCCGAGTTTAGGAATGCTACAAGTATTATACGGGTATTGGGGTTTTACCACTATATTTTTGTTTTGGGCACCAATGATAAAGGCAACAAGAGTTTGGGGCGGCGATACTTCGCAAGGCAAAGCTTTTGGGTTTTTAGATGGGGGTAGGGGACTTACCGGATTTTTGTTTGGGCTATTAGGAGTTTTTATATTTTCCCTTTTTTTAAGAGATAATGTAGCTATGGCATCGCTACTCGAGCGTCAAGAAGCATTTACTTATGTGCTTTATACCTCGGTTATTATAATATTGATAATTGGAGTGTTGGTTTGGGTTTTTATGAAGTCTAATGTAAATGAAAAAGAAATTCTTGTTGAGAGAATCAGTTTTAACGAAATAAAACAAGTATTAAAACTACCATCCATATGGTTATTAATGGTTATTATTTTATGTGCATATGTAGGGTATAAGATTACGGATATTATATCTCAGTTCGCTAATGAAGTAATGCTTTACGACCAGGTAGAATCTGCTCAAGTGGGTACTTTTTTACAATTTTTGAGACCTGCAACAGGTATTTTGGTTGGGCTATTAGTTGACCGTTTCAAGATTACTTTCTGGTTATTTTTAAGTTTAGTGTTATGTATTATTGCAGGTGTTCTTTTTGCTACGGGGATTATAGTACCAAATACTACTTTTCTATTTTTTGCTTCAGTTGTTACTATTGGAATGGGTGTTTATGCCGCAAGAGCCTTGTATTTTGGGGTTATGAAAGAAGGTAATATTCCATTGGCTCTTACGGGTACAGCAGTTGGATTAATCTCTTTAGTAGGATATACGCCAGATATTTTTGCTGGCCCTGCATACGGTTACTTTTTAGACAAATATCCTGGTGTTCAAGGGCATCAATACGTTTTTTGGATGCTAACAGGCTTTTCCTCTGTTGGTGCTATAGCCGCTTTTATTTATTATCGAATGTACCAGAAGAAATAGGCATACCGAGTTTTTTTAGCAGGAAAAACATAGTTATGACAGAGGAATAGGTATTGAGAACGAGGTTTACAATACAATTCTGTTCTTGATACAATTTTTTCAAAAAACCCAAAAATTACTCGAATTGACGAATTTTAATTAAGCCAACTATCAATTTATCTTGTACTTCTTGACTTGACACCTTTTTTACACAGTGAAATGATTTCTGCAATGCGCTTTTGTCTTGTTTCCTCTCTTTTAGCTTGGTTCAGCCAATACAAATAACTTTTACGCTGCCCTCTTGTGTAGCTTTGGTAATTTTTAAATGCAGTTGAATTTTTGTTGAAAGCGTTTTGCAAGTCCTTAGGAATGATTCCATTTTCTACAGCATCCAGAGCTGTCCATGAGCCATTCTCTTTTGCAACTTTAATAGCTTGGTAACCACTTTTATGAATAAGACCTGCTGCTTCTAGTTCTTCTAAATGGGTTTTATTCACCTTGCTCCAAACACTTTTTGGTTTTCTTGGGCAGAAGTATTGTCGCCGTTTACCATTACCAAGACTTTTTACAGTACTGTCAATCCAACCATAACAAAGCGCAACACGCACTGCTTCCTCCCAGCGCATGCTTGGCATTTTGTGTTCAATTTTATACAGAATTAGGTAAATACCTTTAGATTTATCATGGTTTGCTTTTAACCAATCTCTAAATGCCGTATCATCCTTAAAGTAGTGTTCTGGTTTTTCCATAAGCACGTAGTTATAGTTCTAGCTGTAATTCCTTAAAATAGCCAAAAGCTTTTAAGAGCCGTGAACCGTACCAAGAAAAATACTCACCATCTACAAATTTAATTTTCGCGTTGGGTAGCTCTTTCTGTAATTCATTTAAATGTTGTTCTTTAAACGGAAATGGCTCTGAAGATAGCAAGATGTAATCGATATCTTGCTTTTTAAGCTCCTCTGTTGTTACCATCGGATATCGTTCCTCATTTTTATAAATGTTTTCAAATTTATTAAGGTCTAGCATGAAATCAATAAAAGTATTACCGCCAACTACCATCCAAGGATTCTTCCAAATAAAATAAACGGCTCTCTTATAGGTGTGTTCTAATAAAAGGGTATTCAATTCGTCAAAGTAACTACTTATTTGACCACACATCTGTTGTGCTTCCTTTTTTTTATTGAATAATAAACCATACTGATTCATCATTTCTATTACATCTGCTATAGTTGCAATATCTGTAACATGAACGGGAAACTCTTTAGCTAAAGTTTCTACAATTTCTTGCGTGTTTTCTTCTTTATTACATAGGATAATATCTGGTTTTAATTCCTTAATCTTTTTAAAGGATACTTTCTTTGTGCCCCCTACAATAGTTTTTTGTTTTCTTAGCTGTTTGGGGTGGATACAAAATTTAGTGATACCGACTAAGCGTTCGCTAAGCCCTAGATCAACGATAGTTTCTGTTTGTAAAGGATTTAAAGATATAATTCGCTTTGGGGTTTCTATTAAGGAAATTGCTCTTCCTAACTGGTCTTTACATTCAATTTTCATTATTAAAACTGATTAATAATCTGAATGGTTTCGAGTGCAACATTGTTTATGTTTGGTAACGCTATTGGTGCATTATCCAAGCGAATTGTATTTTCTGCCAACACCCCTGATTTTATATTAACCTTCATTTTTTAAGTCTTCCTCTACTTTTATTTCTGGCTGCCTGTTTATTGTAAAATCAAAAATATCATTTCGATTGTAATGCCCGTTAACATCAAAATCCATTTTACTGTTAATAATGTCATCTAAATTAATTTCAGCAGTTAAAACACCGGATGCTCCAAATAATGGACCAGCAATAATCTTTCCATGTGGAGAGACAATTACACTTCCACCTGGACACATGGCTTCTGGTTCATCTAAGGCTAATTCTTGATATTTAGATGGATACATAGATTTTGTAAAGTATTGATTACATCCTAAGACATAACAACGTCCCTCTAAAGCAATATGTTTCATAGTAGCAGTCCATTCCTCACGAGAATCTGCTGTCGGAGCAATATAGATTTCCACTCCTTTTTCGTACATCGACATTCTAGCTAAAGGCATGTAGTTTTCCCAGCAAATAAGGCCACCTAACTTTCCGATTTTGGTATTAAACGTGACTAAGGATTCACCAGCGGCTTCTGCCCAAATTATCCGCTCTGTTCCTGTAGGTTTTATTTTTCTATGCACTCCCAAAAGTCCATCGGTAGGAGATAGGTATGCCATACTACAATACAGACTACCGTTTTCATTTTGCTTTTCGGTAAAGCCAACTACCAAGTAAATATTATGAAGCTTTGCTAGTTTTAATAAGCGTTGCATATCCTTACCCACAATAGACATGCTATTTTTATAATACTCGGCATACAATGCCTTCCCTGCTGCAGTTCTACTACCTACTTTAGCTCCAAATAAAAAACCTCTTGGATAACCTGGAACAAACGATTCTGGAAATACTAAAAGTTGACAACCATTACTTGCATATTTTTTAATAAGGGCTTCCATTTTATCTAATGTCTTTTCCTTGTCAAAAAATACAGGACTGTCTTGAACTACACCTACTTTAATTTTCATTCTTTATCTATTGCTTTTAAAAAAGACTCCATATTTAGAAGTATAATATCGTCTCTTTTACGGAGCTCCCTAAGGAACCACCCTTTATGCCCAGCTCCATAAACGATTAGAAAACGTTTTCCTCGATATCTATACTTTTCTAAAGCTTTTTCAATATTCCAATAATGGGCGATATTGATGTTTTCCCATCCCCCTAGACCTAATTCTACATTGAACAATCGATTGTAGGTTTGTAACGCTATATCTTGAATACTATCATAAGTGTGGGTATGAATAAAATAGGGGTTATCTATCAAGCCTGATGCTTGATAAATTGAATCTGAACGTTTATTTGCCTCTACATATGCAGCCCAATCTGCTATACGAGAAGAATCTTTACTGATACTACGTAGTTTTGCACTTCGTTCATCCGCCATTGGTTTGGTCCAGCCTGCGGTTGGGATAATCTTAAAATCTAACTCCTTTGTTAAAGGAAATATAACATCAACGTATTCCGGAAATCGGAGTACTCTTGGTTCAGAAATACTATCATCGCGTTTATAACCCTTCATAGCTTCTTCCATTCGGTCTGGTGGGATTTCTGCTAGAATATAGTCTGGATTAATTTCACGAATTAGCTTATCTAAATACGGAATGTTATAGACGCTATCTGTTAGGTGGTTTCCATGAATGGTTCCAAGCACTAGAACTTCATTTTTTGAGATATTTTCTTTTTGATTAGTACTATCAACACAACTAAAAAGTAGCATTAAGACCACTATAAAACTATATATATAGGTTTTTCTCATGTCATTAGTAGCTTAATAATTTTAGCTATAGGTTGAAGTTCTTCTCTTTTGGTAGTTATGGACTCCAAAACACTACTACCAACTACTTCAAAGTTTTTTTTAAGCATTTCAATACATTGCTCTGCAGCTTTAATGGCTAATCCGTTAGGTACTTGATAATAAGTTTTATCGTAATCGGTTGGTTCTAAGCAATCAAAATCAAAATGTAGATATAATTTAGTAATCTCCTTTTTATTAAGGGTATCAACTAATTCTTTAATATTAAGTTCCTTTGGGGCATAAATATTCCCATTAGTTATTCGTTCTTGTTCAGCACTATCGATATCTCTTAAACCTACATAGTGTATTTGCGAAGCTTTAATAGTAGAACTCAACAAGGGGCTCATTTTTTCTTCGCCCTCGCCCAGCATTGTTCTAAGTGGCATGCCATGGAAATTACAACTTGCAGAATCGCAAGGTCTATTAATATCTGCATGAGCATCAAACCAAATAACCCCCAAATTCGGATATTTTTTGTTTAAAAAAGAAACTGGTACAATCTCCAATCCGCAATCACCACCAATAGTTTTAATAGTTTCCGGATTTTTATCTTCTAGTATTTCTTTAAAACGCAAAAGTTGTTCAGTTATGGCATCGTAATTATTGATGCCAAAGCGTTTTTTACCCTGTCTTCCTGCTTCTAATACTGATAAAGGGATGTAATAAAACCTTTCCTCACCTAAATAATCTAATACCGCTTTTGCACCTGGTTCAATATTTTTACCAGTTCCAGAACCTTGCCATTGCGGAAAGTAGATTTTCATTCACTTAGTTTTGTCTCTATGTAGAAATTTCTATCAATTACTACCTCAGAACCAGTTATAGTTTCCGTTTTCCATTTAGAAGTTGGAAAAAGCCACTTTTCTTTATTTGCTATAACAGCTCGGACTGGCATGTCAAAACCATCTATGATTGTTGTATAACGATACGTAATTGTATTATCAGTTACTTTATATTCCAATGTAGGAATTTTAGTGGTCCTTAGATATTGTTCAAAAAATTCAGTTAAGTCTATCCCTGATTTTTTTGAAATATAATTTTCTATCTGCGCTGTAGTAACTGTTTGATGATAAAATTCTTCATTTAACCCTCGCAGTATTTGACGCCATTTTTCATCATCCTCAATAAGTTGTCTTAAAGTATGCAAAATATTAGCTCCTTTATAGTACATATCTCCAGAACCACGTTTATTTAGGTTGTACCTTCCAATAATAGGTTTGTCATTCTGAATGTTAGCTCTAGTCCCTATTACATAATCGGCTGCGGCTTCTTTTCCAAAATGATAATCCAAATAGAGATTTTCCGAATAAGCAGTAAAACCCTCATGTACCCACATATCGGCTATATCTTTATAAGTGATATTATTTGCAAACCATTCATGACCAGCCTCGTGGATAATAATAAAATCAAATTTTAGACCCCAACCTGTTCTCGAAAGGTCACTGCCCAAATAGCCATTTAAGTATTTATTACCATAGGTTACAGAGCTTTGGTGTTCCATACCTAGATAGGGAACTTCTACTAGCTTAAATCCGTCTTCATAAAAAGGGTAAGGGCCAAACCAATGCTCAAAAGCCTCCATCATCATTGCAGTTTGTTTAAACTGTTTTTTTGCTTTTTCTAGGTTGTCACGTAACACGTAATAATCCAAGTCTAATTCTCCTTTTTCGCCTTCATATTTTTCACCAAAATGTACATAATCTCCTAGATTAACATTTACGCCATAATTATTTATTGGATTATTTACAAACCAATGGTAGGTTTTGGTATCACCATTGTCTTCAACAGAACGAAGCCTTCCATTGGATACATCCATTAAGTTTTTAGGCGCAGTAACACTTATCGCCATGCTATCAACTTCATCATACATATGATCCTTGTTTGGCCACCAAACACTAGCACCCAATCCTTGACAGGAGGTTGCCACAAAATCATTTCCATTACTGTCTTTTTTCCAAGAAAAACCTCCATCCCATGGCGCTCTAACAGCTTCTTTTGGGTAACCAGAGTAATAAACCTGAATCTCGTTAAAATCTCCTTTTTTTTGCTTCTTATCAAGTAAAACTAAGTATACATTACCGCTCCTTTTAAAAGCAAGTTCCTCACCCTCAGTTACTACTTTCTCAATTTTTAGAGGAGGTTGTAAATCAATTTGCATTATTTGCTTAGATTCTAATACTTTGTATCGAATCGTATTTTTTCCCGATATGTATTTCTTGTCAGGTTCTACTTCAATATCTAAATGATAATAATTTAAATCCCACCACTCTCTTTCTGGGGTAATACTACCTCTTAAATAATCTGCTTTTGTGTAATTTTTATCTTCTTTTTGAGCAAACAGACTACCAGTAATCAGTAGGACTAATAATAATTTTTTCATACTAGAAATTTATCTAAAGATTTTATTTGGGAAAACAACCATACTTTCATGTCCATCTTTGCCAACAGCGGCAACTCCAAAGAAATAATTATCAATTACGATGCCATTTAAAGTAGCTTCTGCAACGTTACCAACATATCTATGGTTATCCCAGGTTGGAGAAGTAGTATCCCTCCAATAGATTTTGTAGCCAATGGCACCATCAACTTTACTCCATTTTAGTTTTGCTGAAGGCTCCACAATCCCACCTATTTCAACCGTTTCTGGTGATGGCGGTGCCCAAGCAATTGAAGCCAAATTAATAGCATTAACAGCCGTTAATTTTTTTGCATAATCAAAATTAACATGTTCCAATATATCGCCATAAGCTATTCCGTTTTCAACACGAATATCTTGATGTTGTTGCGTATAATTTTCATGAGATTCCATAATTCTAATCCCTGCAAAACCTGCATCATTAAAAGGACGATGATGCCCACCACGACCAAACCGGTCTAAACGATAGATCATAGTTGGGTTCATTTCTGGCATATAGGTTTTAGTAGTTTTATGAACGTAGCGTGCTAACTGACGCGAAATCCCATCTACTTCGCCTCCATAAAAACGTCTAGCGCGTCTTTGTCTCTCTGTTTCCGTTGGAGGTACTGGTTCCGAGAATATCCTAAAATCACGATTGCTAACAACACCGTCTACTCCAGTAATGTTCCCAATCATATCATTATTAATAATACCAACAATTTCCCAACCTTTCTCTTTTGCATATGACGCTAATCCCTGTCCACCAAAAAGCCCTTGCTCTTCTCCAGATAGTCCAACAAAAATAATACTGCTTTCAAAATCATATTTAGAGAGTACTCTTGCTGCTTCAATAGTACCGGCCATACCACTGGCGTTATCATTTGCACCAGGTGATTCAGAAGTGAAATCTGTTGGGTCACTTACTCGGGAATCAATATCACCACTCATGATAATATAACGATTAGGGTATTTAGTTCCTCTTTTTATGGCGAGAACATTTACCACCCATACGTCTTTTACAATACGTTGGTTTGCTCCTTTCTTTACTAAGTCTTTCTGATAAAAAACCTCAAAGCAGTTTTCACAATCAGTTGAGATTTTTTCAAACTCACTTTTTATCCAACGCCTTGCTGCTCCAATCCCTCTAGTTTGCGAAATGGTATCACTAAGGGTATGCCTAGTGCCAAAATTCACCAGTGTTGTAATGTCTTTTTCTATGCGGTCTGACGATACATCATTAATGATAGAATAGATACGAGAATCCGTTTGGGCGTAGCTAAATGAGAGGCATAAAAATAATAAGAGCAGTAGTTTTTTCATTTTTATTGAGTATTGTATTTTTTTTCAAACAGAACGCCATGCAAATAGCACAGTGGACCAAGCAAGCTATAGATAAGACCTGGCAAGGCATAAATTAGCCCAACTTTTGTTTTTGCCAATATAATTGATATTAGTGCAACGACTACATAGATACCAAAATGTCTTGAGTAAAAAAGTAATTTGATGCCTTTTTCTAAAGATTTAGATTTTTTATATGCTCTATAATACATTAGAGAAAAGCACGTAAAGATTAAAAAAAATCCCAGACTATATAACTGGAATAATTCCGAAAAACTTTCAAAACTAATGCCATATCCGCTAACCCAAGTATCAATTAGGGATTTTAGAGGAAAAATGTAATAAAGGACTACAAACAATAAGACTGAATTTAAAGCAACAATCCAATTATCCATATAATTTGTCCTTCTAAAAAAATTATAATGAACCCACCATAGTCCTACCAAAACAAAAAAACTCACTCCAAAACTCAAGAATATCTTCCAATCAATATTAAGAATAGAGGAACTATTTTCATTGCCAACAGACACTACAAGTAGCGTTGCTGCAAAAGCGAATACAGCATCACTAAAAGCTTCAACGCGAGAAATATTATGTGGAAATTTCACTTATGAAAATTACTGAATAAATGTGACTTTGGAAATTTTGCCATTTTCAACTTCGTAAATTGCTACAGCACTAAAATTTTGACCATTTGCAGTAATAAACTCTTCATCTATTACTTTATTTCCAATGATTATCCGGTTTTTAATTTCACAGTTTAAATCAGGAGTTGCATCAAAATATGTAGCGTAACTCTCCCTCATTTTTTCCTGACCTTTAAGGACTACTTTGTCTGGAAAATTAACTAGAGTTATATCATTGGTGTAAGTAGACATAAAGGCATCTATATCCCTTGCATTATATGCATCTAATTGTTTTTGTACAATTTTTGCTGGGGATTCCTCTGCTACAAAAGCCAACCTTTTAGAATTTTCACTTACCGCAATTCTAGTAATGTTATTAATCTCCTCCTGTTTAAAGTAATGTATAACTTCCCACTTAATATCAGATTTTGGGTTAATTCTTAAGATAGATTTTCCATCGCCAGTTAAGATACTGCCATCTTTTAACCAACAAATGTCTTCAGAATTTTTGAATGTGTTCACTACGTTCTTTGTAGCTCCAGTGATTGGATTTAAGGATTTAATTTGCCACGATTTACCTTCTTTACTTATAAAACTTATCAAATCTGTGTTTGGAATCTTCAATAAATTACGGCCTACGTTTTTTTGAAACGTGTAGTTAGTTTTATCCTTAAGGTTGCTTACAACCAGGTCCATTCTATTTTCAACTAAAACTGTTGAAACCAAAATATGGTCATTATGCCAAACGTGGTAGCCAACTTTTAAATCTTCTAAAATGAGTTTTGAATTGCCATTAGATATATCGTATTGATATAGCCTTTGCAATCCGTCCAAATCTAAACGAATTGCAGAAACAGCTTTCTTATTTGGTATTTTTAATGGAGAATACTCACTGCCGGTAGGTGTGTCCGTAATCCATGAACTAATACTTCCGGCTTCAATATCAAACAATTTAATGTCTGTTTGGTCAGATCTTGTAGATGCAAAAAGAACAGCGGTGTTATTTAAGAACGATGGTTGGTTATCATAACCATCATTATTAGATATGTTCTTTGGGTTGGACAATACCACTTTGCTATTTTCTATGTTCAAATCAAAAACATAAACCTCCGTATTAGGTTGGGCATAGCTTAAACCTGAAAATAGGAATAGTCCAAGGAAAATAAAGTTTAGTTTCATCTGATTATTTTACAAATTGTTTTAAAATTTCGCGAACTCTTTTTGTGCCTTCAATATTATACTTGGCTTGTGTTTTTTGAATGCCTACTTTAACCGTAATGGTCTCATCTGGTAATTCTTCAAACATAAATTCATCTGTCCAGTCATCACCTATGGCAAAAATAAAATCATAGTTACCCTCTCCTAAAATTCTTGAAGAGGCTCTCCCTTTATTCACGTTACTACTTTTTACTTCCATGACCTTATTGCCATTTAGGATACTTAAATCATCATTGGCAATTAAACTTGTTAAAACGGTATTTAATTCAGTCGCTCTTTTTTGTCCAAAATCCGGGTCTGTATTGCGATAGTGCCAAGCCAAAGAATAATTTTTCTGTTCAATAAAGGATCCAGGAGTTCTATTTACAAATGATTCTAATACTGGTTGTATTTTCTTCATCCAATCCCCTTTTACTTGTTCCAACATGCTAAAATCCTCCCCATTTCTGGATATCCAAACACCATGTTCCACTATCATATTATATTTTTTTGGCAAAAACCATCGGGCAAAAGTCTCTTTATCCCTGCCACTTATAAGAAATAGGGTAGTCCCTTTTTGATTTTGTAATTTATCCAGTAGACCATACAATTCCTTATCAGGTGAAGCTTTTTGTGGGTCTTTATGAAAATCAGCTAAAGTTCCATCATAATCAAAGAACAATAAGCGGTTTTTAGCTTTTTTATACTGTCTCATTATAGTATCCAATGCGGATTCATCTATTTTTTGCGAAACGTAAGCACCTTTTAGTGTGCCATGCGCTTTTAATGAATCCATAAATTCATTTGCCCAGACTTCAACGTTGTATCTTTTTAACCAGTTTTGAAGGAACATGTTTCTAGCAATTTGTTCCTCTTTAGGCATTGTTATAGCCTGCTTTAGCGTATCTGCTTGTTGCTCAAAATTATTTGGATTTATTAATAAAGCTTCGTTCATTTCGTTGGCTGAACCTGCCATTTCACTTAAAATTAGCACACCGGTCTTATCGGTTCGCGTTGCTATATATTCTTTAGCAACCAAATTCATCCCATCTCTAAGTGGTGTAAGCCATGCAATATCACTTGAAGTGTATAGGTCGATAAGGTTTTCAAAAGGAAGGGATCTATAGAAGTACCAAATTGGAGTCCAATTAACAGTAGATAATTCCCCATTTATTCTACCTACAAGTTCATCTATTTCTCTTTTTAATAATTGATATTGAGGTACGTTAGAACGTGATGGAACTGCTAGAATAATTAAGCGCACTTTTTCTTTATACTCTGGATACTTAGTTAGAAAATACTCAAAGGCATTAATTCTTTTGGCAATGCCCTTACTATAGTCCAATCTATCTATAGATACAATCAGTTTAGTGTCAGGCGCAAATTTTTTATGTTCATCTAATTTAATCTGTAAGTCTGACCGATGCTTTCCTTTAAGCTTGTTGCTTTTTTTTGCAGCATTATGAAATTTATCATAGTCAATCCCCATAGGAAATGAGTCTACTTTAATGATTCTATTCTCTAAATAAATATCATTAAAGCTTACTTCTAGGCCCAGAAGCCTGCGTACAGAGCTTAAAAAGTGCCGTTCATAGTCGTACGTATGAAAACCGATTAAATCTGCCCCTAGAAGTCCTGTTAAAACCTCTTCACGCCATGGTAGAGTTCTAAAAATCTCATAAGATGGAAAGGGAATATGCAGAAAAAAACCTATTGTAGCTTTAGGTCTTTTTTCTTTTACCATTTTAGGTACTAACATAAGCTGATAATCATGTATCCAAATGATATCATCATCATTAGTTTTTTCTAAAATTGCATCTGCAAATTTCTGATTAACTTCTTTATAGCTTTCCCAAAACCCAAGCTCAAACTCGGAATATTCTAAAAAATAATGAAACAAGGGCCATACAGTTCTATTGCTAAACCCAAAATAGTATCCTTCGATATCATTTTTATTTAGCTTTACTTTAGAACAACCATGTTCAGCTAAGACGGTATCAATTTCTTCAACTAGAGCTTCCGGAATTTGTTCGTCTGTAAGGCCAGACCACCCAATCCAAAGGCTTTCTCCACCACTATGCACTGATTTCATTCCCGTTGCTAGTCCACCTACACTGGGTTTTGCGAATAAACTTTCGTCATTTATTTGCAATTGTACTGGTAGCCTATTAGAAATAATTATAGTTTTACTCATAATAAATATTTAATGGTAAATGAAATAAAAGTGCAATTTTAGCGATTAATATGAAAGAAAAAGCCTACAATACTTAATAATAAATAGAATCTCTTCATGGATAACCTAAATTACGGAATAATTGGAAACTGCCGCAGTGCAGCCTTAATTTCTAACACTGGATCTCTTGACTGGTGTTGTCTTCCTCAATTTGATTCTACTTCGGTTTTTGCAAAACTTTTAGATGAGAAAAAAGGTGGAAATTTTGAAATTGTTACAAAATATAGTTACGAAATAACACAAAAATACTTTGCGAATACTGCCATACTGGTTACGCGTTTTTCAGATGGTGAAAATATTTTTGAATTGCATGATTTCATGCCAAGATATTATAAACTTACAGGTAAGTACAATGCTCCGCCAGAAATAGTTAGGTATGTTAAATATATTTCAGGTGCACCTAAGTTTACTGTGTTATACGACCCTAAATTAGAGTATGCAAAGGGAGATACACAAAACCATGTAAAGAATAATTTTATTGTTAGTCTAACCGACAAGGAAAAGTTTGACACCTTGTTTTTGTATACTTCATTTAATAAAAATCATGTAATTAGTGGGGAAGAAATTATATTAAAAGAAGATGGGTACTTTTTAGTTTGTTATAATGAGAAGATTCTCAAACCAAGTACAGAGAAGATGTCATTAGAACTGGAACGCACTAAAATTTATTGGCTCGACTGGGTTGATAGAACTCCAACATATAAAAGATTTAATCCAGAAATTATTCGTAGTGCATTAACCCTTAAAATGCTCACATATGATAAAACTGGCGCTGTGCTAGCAGCACCTACAACTTCTTTACCAGAGACTATTGGCGAGGTACGAAATTGGGATTATCGTTTTTGCTGGATTCGCGATGCCTCTATGGTTATAAAAGTGGTTTCTGAGTTAGGACATAAAAACTCTGCAAAACGCTATTTACAGTTTATTATTGATTTGATGCCTGATAAGGATGAAAAGCTTCAAATCATGTACGGTATTAATAAAGAAAAGGAACTTACCGAACAGACTTTAGAACATTTAGATGGTTACAAAGGGTCTAAACCTGTCCGAACAGGAAATGCGGCTTACAAACAGAAACAAAATGATATCTACGGTATTTTAATGGATGTTATTTATGAGCAATTGCACAAATTCAGTAATGATATTGAAAATGGAGAAGAGCTTTGGAGTATTACTAAAGGGATTGTTTGGATAGTAAATAAGCACTGGCAAGAACCTGATAAAGGTATTTGGGAGTTTAGAGGGGAAGATCGCCACTTCACTTTTTCAAAAATTTTATGTTGGGTGGCTCTAGATAGAGCCATTAAAGTGGCAAAAATTTTTGGTAAGCACCGTAAAATTGAACAATGGACTTCTTTAGAGAAAGAAATTAAAGCAGATATTCATGCAAATGCATGGAATGAAGATGTTAATGCCTTTGTACAATCTTATGGGTCGTATGATCTTGACTCATCTGTACTTTTAATGGAACCTTATGGTTTTATTGATGCACATGACCCAAAATACGTAAGTACGGTTAAAGCAATCGAAAAAGAATTAAGTAATGACGGATTACTTTATAGATATAAAAATGAAGACGATTTTGGATTGCCTTCATCTTCTTTTACCATTTGTACTTTTTGGTTTATAAATGCCTTATTTAAAATAGGTGAAGAAGAAAAAGCACTGGCCCATTTTGAACAATTACTAAGTTATAGTAATCACTTAGGTTTATTTAGTGAAGATATTGATTTTAAGACAAAACGTTTGCTGGGTAATTTCCCTCAGGCATATTCTCATTTGGCATTAATTGAGTGTGCTATCAATTTTTCAAAGAAGCAAACTGAAACCAAAATGTTAGAGTCTATTAAGTAATACTTGTGCACTCATCTTAATTTTTGTTATTAATTGATTTAAATGATTAATCCTTGTAAAAGGATTCATTAAGCTTGTTCTTAAGTATAGTTTATCATTTAGTTTTGTTTGTACCAGATAGAATTCGCCATCTTTTAGCAATTCTGCTCGTAACATGGTATTCAATTCATTGAGTTTACTATCTGAAAAGCCTTTAGCCACATATCTAAAGCATAAGATATTTGACATTGGTGATATTGCTAATTCAAAATCTGGATGGCTATTTATCATTTCAGCAAAGTCTTGGGCCAAATCGTATTGGCGCGTTAGGTATTGATTAAAAAGCTGTTCTCCATAAAATTTTAGCAGGACGAACCAATGCAAACACATCATTGTCTTGGTACATTCAAAGGTCCGACGACCACTATTGTACCATTCATCCATAGTAGAATCGTCCAATAGATAATCCGCTTTCTGACTAAAGGTGTGTTCTGCATGCTCTTTATCTTTAAATAGTAGGGCAGTGGTAATGGTGGGCATTAACATCATTTTATGACCATCGATGACTATGGAATCCGCATGCTGTGCCCCATCTAATAAGTGTTTGTAAGTATCTGAAAATATGGCTGCGCCGCCATGCGCTCCATCTACATGGAACCATAGATTATGCTTTTTTGCAAATGCAGCTATTGCCTCTAAATTATCATAGGCACCGGTAGCTGTTGAGGGTGCACTTCCTACGATAGCGAATATATGGATGCCTTTGGAGATGGCGTCTAGGTAATACCGTTCCAATTGTTCGGTATCCATGGTAAAATTGTTTTTTGCTGGAATTTTAATAATACCTTGTTCTCCAAACCCCATGATTTTGGCTGCCCGATCCACACAATAATGTGCTTCTTCACAAACCATGATACCCAAGGGTTTTGTATGCCCCAAGTTCCAAACATCATGAGCTACCTTCGCTTTTCGGGCAGAGAGAAGTGCCGTTAAATTTGCCAAAGTGCCACCAGAGGTTAAAAACCCACCAGATTGAGAACTAAAACCAAATTTCTCACCCAGTTTTTCAATGACAACACGTTCTATTGCATTGGGTGACATCCCCATTTCATAGACAGCCATGCCATTGTTAAGCAAGTTGCTCAGCATGCCCGTAAGTATTGTAATAGGTGCTGTTACCCCCACCTGATGACCAACGTACTTAGGGTGATGGGTATGTGTAGTACGCTTAAAGATTTCAGAAAAAAAATCTTCGTTTTGACCATTTTCTAAAAACTCTTTCCAAAAATTAAGCTCTTCTTCCGGTTCGTTCCATGTAATAGTTTTTCCTTGTATCTCATTGATTGTTTCATGCATATGTTTTGCAATCTCGTTTATGAGTTTGCCACCAGATTTTTCAAATAGTAAATCATCAAAAACTTGTTCTAACATGTCTGTTTTTTGGAAATTAAAATTGATTTTATATGGATTTTAGTCATGAAAATTGCGTAAAAACCATAAGATTTTTAAGGTTATTGTTTAATGGACTCTAACTAGAATAACTTAAATTTAATCAATTAAATATTCTCCTCCACTGTTCCCCATCCGAATATAAAAAATCCAATGCTACTGCTGTATTCTAGAGAGCATTGAATAACAATCTTCCCCCAAATTGAAATATTTTATAAACACTAAAAATTTTAAAAATGAAGAAATTCGGTCATGGTTATTCCATATCAAAAAAATGGTTTTCAAGAAATTATCTTGCACATTGTACAGATACTTTCGGTTTTATGTTTCCCGGACTTGCGAGAAAAAAACAAAAGATTATCAAATATAGTCCTTCGAATAGGACATTACTTGAGGCTTTAGGACAAGAGATGGGCACCAAGCCCAATACTAATGAAATTGATATACCAGCAGGGTATACTTACCTAGGTCAATTTATCGATCATGACATCACATTAGATCCTTTTTCTAATATTGACAGGCATCAAAAACCCAATGAAGTAGAAAAGCTCAATAATTTTAGAACGCCTACCTTGGATTTAGATTCTGTTTATGGAAATGGCCCTAGTGTTGACCCGTATTTATATGTAAATAATTCGGGAGATTCTCAAGAAGATGGTATAAAACTTCTGTTAGGGACCAATACAAATAAAGGTCCTGGTGGACCAAGAGATGGTTCGGGATCTCATATCGTGAGAACAGATTTTGATGTTCCAAGAACTTCAAACCAGACGGCTATTATAGGAGACCCTAGAAACAATGAAAATTTATTTGTTTCACAGATACATCATGCTTTTTTAAAGTTTCATAATAAAGTGGTTGATAGGCTGAAGGGAACTATTCCGGACGAAAAGTTGTTTGAAACGGCTAGAAAAAATGTGGTCAACCATTATCAATGGATTGTCGTACATGACTTTTTAAAAAGAATATTGTTGCCTGATGAGTTAAAAAAAGCACTTAAAAAGCAACGATATTTCAGAAGAAGACCTTTTAGTATGCCGGTAGAATTTTCTGTAGCTGCATATCGATTTGGTCATAGTCTGGTCCGTGAAGAATATGATTTTAACGATAATTTCAATAGTGTTAATGGTGTTAATAATTTCATGCGCGCATTTCAGTTTATCAGAGTACCGCATTTGCCGGTTGAATCAACATGGGTAGTTGATTTAAACAGATTTTTTGATACGGGCAATAGCCCCACTTTAAATAAGGCAATGGCTTTTGATACAGCTATGGCACCTGCCTTAAGTTCACTTCCAGGAGCTCCACCTGCAAGTTTTATGGCACATTTAGCCAAAAGGAACTTAGTAAGAAGTATGGCGCTAAATGTACCTACTGGGCAAGCCATAGCAAAAAGACTTAGAGTTGGCAGGTTATCTGATAGTCAACTTTTAGCTAATACTACAACAATCGAAAAGGATACTTTAGAAGCTAATAACAAGTTTCTTCTGAAGAATACACCACTCTGGTATTATGTGCTCAAGGAAGCTGAAATTCAAGAAAATGGCAAGAATTTAGGTAAAGTTGGTTCTATTATAGTAGCTGAGACATTTACACGGATTTTACGTGACAATCCAGATTCTATTCTTTGTACTGGTTTTAAGCCTGACTTACCAAGAATTTCTAGTAAGCCATCTGGTGATTTTGATATGGCAGATTTGTTGAATTTTGCGGAGGTATTGAGTTAATTTAGAAATAATACAAACAAAAAAACCGCCCCAATTTGGGGCGGTCTCCGAGCTTCTGTCTCAAGCTATTTGAATTAGTCAAAGGTATACCCGTTGTCTGCCGAAATTTTATCTGCAATTTGTGTACGCAGGGCAACAACATTGGGTTGATTTGTATATTTCGTAAAGCGTTTTAAACCCATTAACATCATGCGTTGTTCGTCACCTTCAGAAAATGATACTATAGCTTCTTTTCCTTTTTGCGAAATAATATCTACAGCTCTATATAAGTATAGTTTACTCATTGCTATTTGAGTAGCTTGCGCTTCCTCACTAGAACGTTTAACGTTCTTTTCAGTTCTCAATATAGCGGATTCTGCCAAATAAACCTGAATTAAAATATCAGATGCGGACATTAAAAGCTGTTGATGCTCTTCTAATTTTGGACCGAACTTCTGCACAGCACTACCCGCAACCATTAAAAAGACCTTTTTTAATCGAGTTACCAAATCCTTTTCTTCTGCAAATAATTCTGAAAAATCTGGAGCATCAAAAGACGGAATTCCCATTAACTCTTCTCCAACAGCTGTAGCAGGACCTAGCAAATCTACATGACCTTTCATTGCTTTTTTTACTAGCATTCCAACAGCCAACATACGATTAATTTCGTTTGTTCCCTCGTATATTCGTGAGATTCTAGCATCTCTCCAAGCAGATTCCATAGGAGTATCCGCACTAAAGCCCATACCACCAAAGATTTGGATACCTTCATCGGTGGTCTGTTGCACATGCTCCGAAACAGCAACTTTTAGAATAGAGCATTCAATTGCATATTCTTCTACGCCTTTTAGCTCTGCTTCTTGATGCGTATTTCCTTCAGATTCTCTAATAGAAATCCTATCTTCTATATTTTTTGCAGCTCTATATGAAGCAGATTCATCAACATAAACATTAGTAGCCATATCAGCGATTTTAGCTTTTATAGCCCCAAAATTCATGATTGGCGTTTTAAATTGAATACGCTCATTTGCATACTTGGTTGCTTCATTAATCACTCTTCGTTGTGCGTCTAGGCATGCTGCTGCCAGTTTAATACGTCCAACGTTTAAAGCATTCATTGCTATCTTAAAGCCATTACCACGCTCAGATAACATATTTTCTACTGGCACCTTGGTTTCATTAAAGAAAACTTGACGTGTTGAAGAAGCATGAATACCTAGCTTTTTTTCCTCATCACCTAGAGAAATTCCGTTAGATGGGTCATTCTCTACAATAAATCCAGTTATATTTTTATCATCTCCGATTCTTGCAAAAACAATGAAAAGGCTACAAAATCCTGCATTCGAAATCCACATTTTTTGTCCAGAGATACTGTAATGTTTTCCATCTTCCGAAAGAACGGCTTTGGTTTTTCCAGAATTTGCGTCGGAACCAGCGCCAGGCTCTGTTAAACAATAAGCACCAAACCATTCGCCAGAAGCTAATTTTGGAACATACTTCTGTTTTTGCGCTTCAGTACCATATAAAGTAATTGGCATTGTGCCAATGCCCGTATGTGCTCCAAAAGCGGTGCTAAAAGAACCGGTTGCACCAGAAATATAATCACAAACTAACATGGTAGATACAAATCCCATTCCCATACCACCGTATGATTCTGGCACGGCTACGCTTAATAAACCAAGCTCACCAGCTTTACGCATAGTTTCCTCGGTAAAACCATAATCTTTGTTTTCGAAACGCTCCCAATGTGCCCACAGTTCTCTGTCAACAAATTCTTTGGTGCTTTCACGCATCATGCGCTGCTCTTCATTTAAGTCTTCTAGCGTAAAAACATCTTCGCAATTGGTTTCTTTAACAAGGAATTGACCCCCTCTAAGAATATCTTTTTGCATTGTATCGGTACTCATATTTGTATTTCTTTTTCTAATTCAAAAATTCATAAATCCCAGCAGCTCCTTGGCCAGTTCCAACACACATGGTAACCATTCCATATTTACCTTGCATATTGCGCTTACGCATCTCATCAAATAGCTGCACGGATAATTTAGCACCTGTACAACCTAATGGATGTCCAAGAGCAATTGCTCCACCATTGACGTTCACGATATCTTGGTTTAAACCCAACTCACGAATAACGGCTAAAGATTGTGAAGCGAAAGCTTCATTCAATTCAATTAACTCAATAGCATCTTGCTTTAATCCGGCCTGTTTTAGCGCTTTTGGAACAGCAGCAACAGGTCCAATTCCCATAATTCTTGGAGGCACCCCAGCAGCGGCATAATTTACCAATCGTGCAATAGGTTCTAGGTTTAATTCTTTTACCATTTCCTCACTCATGACCATAACAAAAGCAGCCCCATCACTCATTTGCGAAGAATTACCAGCGGTAACGCTTCCATTTGCAGCGAATACAGGACGCAACTTATTTAATACAGCAGTTGAAGTTCCTTTTCTAGGTCCTTCGTCTTTAGTTACTGTATATTTTTTTGTGGTCTTTTTTCCATCAGCTCCTAGAAGTGTTTGCGCTACTTCAATTGGAACTATTTGGTCTTGAAAGCGGTCTTCTGATTGCGCTTTTAGAGCTTTCATATGGGAATTGTAAGCAAACTCATCTTGATCTTCTCGGGAGACTTTATATTCTTGCGCTACAGCTTCTGCCGTATTTCCCATTCCCCAGTAATAGTCTTCATGACCAGCTTTTACTATGTCATAATTTAATTCCGTTTTGTAACCTGTCATAGGAACAGAACTCATGCTTTCCGCACCTCCTGCAATGATACAATCCGCCATGCCAGCTTGAATTTTTGCTGTTGCTATTCCAATAGTTTCAATTCCTGAGGAACAGAACCTGTTCACGGTTACACCTGGTACATCAACAATATCTAAGCCCATTAAAGAGATTAAACGAGCCATGTTTAAACCTTGAGAACCTTCCGGCATCGCATTACCAACAATGACATCATCAATTCGTTTTTTATCTAACTGAGGAAGCTCTTTCATCATATGTTCAATAGTCTCTGCTGCCAATTCATCTGTCCTTTTGAATCTGAATACTCCTTTAGGCGCTTTACCTACTGCCGTGCGATATCCCTTAACTATATATGCTGTTTTCATTTTTTTAATTTCTAAGAGGTTTACCAGTTTTTAACATGTGCTGAATTCGCTCTAATGTTTTACGTTCGGAACAAAGTGATAAGAATGCTTCCCTTTCAATGTCTAAAAGGTATTGTTCTGATACATATGTAGGCTCAGACAAGTCACCTCCAGCCATTACATATGCCAATTTGTTTGCAATTTTCTTGTCATGCTCACTGATATAATTACTGGCTTCCATAGAATCCGTTCCAACTAAGAACATTCCCAAAGCCTGCTTGCCAAGAACTTTAACGTCCGTGCGTGTGGGAGGTTTTGTGTAACCAGCTTCAGCCATTAATTTTGCATGCGCTTTTGCAGTAGCAATTTGTCTGTCTTTGTTTACAACAACAATATCCTTTCCTTTTTGGAGAATGCCTAAATCATAAGCTTCATAGGCAGAGGTCGATACTTTTGCCATACCAATAGTTAAAAAGTATTCTTGTAAAATATTTAGTTCAACATCGCCTTTTCTAAAAGAGTCGGAAGCTCTTAGAGCAAACTCTTTAGATCCACCACCGCCTGGAATAACACCAACTCCAAACTCAACTAATCCTATATAGGTTTCTGCAGCAGCAACTACTTTATCTGCATGCAATGAAAGTTCGCAACCGCCACCTAGAGTCATACCGTGCGGAGCAGAAACAGTAGGAATGGATGAATAACGCATACGCATCATGGTATCCTGGAACATTTTTATGGCCATATTTAGCTCGTCATACTCCTGTTCCACCGCCATCATAAATATCATACCAATATTGGCTCCAACAGAGAAGTTTGCTGCTTGATTACCAACAACTAAACCCTGATAGTCTTTTTCCGCCAAATCAATAGCTTTATTTAGTCCGGCTAAAACATCACCTCCTATAGTATTCATCTTAGATTGGAATTCAACATTTAAAATTCCATCACCTAAATCTTCAACGACAACACCGCTATTTTTAAAAACTTCTTTGGATTTACGAATGTTATCCAAAATGATAAAAGCATCCTGGCCAGGAATTTTAATCATTTTCTTAGATGGAATATCATAGAAATAGGTTGCTCCCTCTTTTACACTGTAAAACGAACTAATTCCGGCAGCCTTCATCTCGGAGACCCATGTTGCCGCTTCTTGATTTTCTGCAGTAATAAATTCTAGCCCTTTATCCAATCCTACGGCATCCCAAATTTGGAATGGGCCATGTTCCCATCCAAATCCAGCTTTCATCGCATCATCTATCTTATACAGGTCATCTGTTATTTCTGGGATACGGTGAGAAACGTAGGCAAATAATGCTCCAAAACTTTTACGATAAAACTCTCCAGCCTTATCTTTTCCCCCGGTTAAAACTGAAAATCTATCTACAACATTATCTATAGTTTTAGTAAGCTCAAGGGTTGCGAATTTTGCACTTTTTTTAGACCGATAGCCCATCGTGTCTAAATCCAATGTTAATATTTCTGTTTTTCCTTTTGCGTCTTTCGATTTTTTATAAAAACCTTGACCACTTTTACTACCTAGCCATTTATTCTCCATCATTGTAGAGATGAAATCTGGTAAAGCAAATAACCCATGGCGTTCATCATCTTTGCAATTTTCAGCAATACCATTTGCTACATGCACTAAGGTATCTAAGCCAACAACATCTACTGTTCTAAAGGTTGCGGACTTTGGCCTGCCAATAACTGGACCAGTAAGTTTATCTACTTCTTCAACGGTCATGCCCATTTCCTTAACAGCATGAAAAAGACTCTGAATACTAAATATCCCTATACGATTTCCTATGAATGCTGGAGTGTCTTTAGCAACTACAGAAGTTTTACCTAAAAACTGTTCTCCGTATCCATTTAAAAAGTCCAGTACTTCTGATGAAGTTTTTGGACCAGGTATGATTTCGAATAATTTTAAGTAGCGAGCAGGGTTAAAGAAATGTGTTCCACAGAAATGCTTCTGGAAATCGTCACTTCTGCCTTCACTCATAAAATTGATAGGAATACCAGAAGTGTTGGAGGTAATTAAAGTACCAGGTGTTCTGTGCTTTTCTAAGTTTTCAAAGACTATCTTTTTTATGTCTAGCCTTTCAACAACAACTTCTATAATCCAATCTACTTTGCTAACCTTACTTATATCATCTTCTAAATTACCAGTGGTAATTCTACTAGCAAATTTTTGATGGTAAATGGGGGAGGGCTTAGATTTTAAAGCAGCCTTAAGCGAATCATTTACCAAGCGATTACGGACTATTTTATCATCTAACGTTAGTCCTTTTGCCTTTTCTTTATCATTTAATTCTCTAGGGACAATGTCTAACAATAAGACCTCGACACCAATATTGGCAAAGTGGCAAGCGATACCGCTACCCATAATACCCGAACCAATTACGGCAATTTTATTGATATGCCTTTTCATTTATACGTATTAATTAGTTGTTGTTTTTGAATATATTTTTTTATCTAAAATCAATTTATTAATTACTTCTACAGTATTAAAAAAACCAATTAAGTCCTCTTCCGCTATATCTTCTTTAACAGCTTCATTAAATCGTAATACAACTTCTTTAGAGTCCTTTCTTTTAGCAAGACCAAGAACTGTTAGGTGAATTAGTACACCTCTTCCATCATTTGGATTTGGTTTTCTTTGTATATAACCCTTCTCCTCAATACTTTTTAAAATTCTAGAAAGACTGGTTGATTCCATACCCATTTTAGGACCCAAGGCAGTACTTGGAGTACCTTTTTTTGGATCAATGCTCAACAATGTAAAGCCAATAGCCATGGTTAACCCATAATTTTTTGCTTCTTCATTATACATTTTGATTACAGCTTGCCAAGTAGCACGTAAGGCGTAGTCAATGGTTAAATCCTTCATAGAACGAAAATTCGATTTCAAATATAGCAAAATTTATTATGCATGCATAATAAATTTTGCTAGAAGATAAGTTTAAAAATGTAAGCTTGCTAAGTAAAAAAGGGAACTATAGTTCTCTTCTTTTAATTTCCTTTTTGAAGTTTTGGTAATTCATATAGATAGGAAGCATAGTTATTGGTCCAACGAGTATTGGAATCAATGTAGTTAATTTAAAATCCTCTTTTTCAGCAGCATAAATTTGAGTGCCAATTAAGAAGGATATTATCAATAGCCATATAATACCAAAGACAATGACTACTGTTTTCATACTTTTGGCAGTCTTAATCAATTTGGCGTCATCGTATTTATTAAAATCCATTAATTAATGTCCGTAAATACTGTTATACAAATCGGCGTATTTTTCCTTTACAATTTTCCTTCTAAGCTTCATGGTAGGAGTAAGATGGCCGTCATCAATACTCCAAACATCAGGGGTTAATCTAAATTGCTTCACTTTTTCCCATTTTGCAAAGTCTTCATTTGCTAAATCTACTTCTTCTTGAATACGACTTATAACTTTGTCATTAAGAACAATATCAGAATTTTCACCAACTGATATATTGTTTCTTTCGGCCCAAGAATATAAAAACTCAAAATTTGGTTGAATTAAAGCGGCAGGCATTTTTTCACCTTCCCCTACAACCATAATTTGATCTATAAAACGAGATTGTTTAAATCGATTTTCCAAGAGTTGCGGAGCAACATATTTACCCCCAGAAGTCTTAAACATTTCTTTTTTACGATCCGTAATTCTTAAGAAACCATCAGCATCTATTTCACCAATATCCCCTGTATGGAAGTAGTTGTTTTTAATTACTTCATCCGTTTTCTTCTGGTCTTTATAATATCCCATCATTACGTTAGGCCCTTTACATAGAATTTCACCATCATCTGCAATTTTAACCTCTACATCTTGGATGATTCTACCAACAGAACCAATTTTCCATCCATTACCAACTTCTTGGTTAACAGAAATTACGGGAGAAGTTTCTGTTAGACCATAGCCTTCCATTACAGGTATGCCAGCAGCCCCAAAAACACGACTTAACCTTGGCTGCAAAGCAGCACTACCAGAAACCATCGTATTCAGATTACCGCCAAGCCCTTCTTGCCACTTGCTGAAAATTAATTTTCTTGCAAGACCAAGTTGCTTTTCATACCACCAGCCATTTTTACCATAAGGCTCATATTTTAAACCTAATTCTACTGCCCAAAAGAATAGTTTTTTCTTAATCCCTTCTAGAGCAGTTCCTTTGGCGATAATAGAATCGTATACTTTTTCTAATAATCGTGGTACCACCGTCATAGTATCTGGTTTTACCTCTTTAAGGTTGTCACTTATTTTATCTAAACCTTCAGCAAAATAGATTTGAATGCCGCAATATTGATATAAATACAAAATCATTCGCTCAAAAATGTGGCAAACAGGTAAAAAACTTAGTGCAGTAGCTCCGGCTTCAAAAGGTACTCGCTGCTTACTTGCAATTACGTTAGAAACTATATTGTTATGTGAAAGCATTACTCCTTTTGGCCTCCCCGTAGTTCCAGAGGTATAAATTAGCGTTGCTAAGTCTCCTGGTTCAACGGCAGTTTTTCGTTCCTCTACTTTGTCTTGATTGCTCGTATCAGCTCCTTTTTCTAAAACTTTGGACCAATTTTCACAATTTTTTAAATCATCAAAAGAATAGATATCTTTTAATTTCTTAAGCTTACCGCTGATAGCTAGTACTTTATCTAATACTTCTTGACAAGAAACAAAGCAGTATTTAGCTTCAGAATGATTTAAAACATATTCATAATCATCTTCTGAAATTGTAGGATAGATGGGTACATTTTGTGCTCCTATTTGTAAGATTCCAATATCACAGATATTCCATTCTGTTCTATTGGTCATAGAAATAATGGCAACTTTATCATTTGGTTTTACCCCTAATCGCAATAAGCCTCTGCTTATTGCATTTGCTTGTGCTATATACTCGTCTGTAGAAGTACTAACCCATTTACCATCTTTCTTACTGGTTAAAGCTTTTTGTTGATTAAAATGTTCTTTTTGATAGTAAGGAAAATCGAAGAGTCTGGTTACCGTCTGCATACTTAGTTTCTATTATGTAATTGCAAAATAGGGAAAGGAAGCGGGATTTTAAAATAGGTTCCGCAAAAACTAAGCTAAATAACTGATAATCTCATATTAAATGAAGCTTCATACCTTCATGTGAAGCTTTAAAACCAAGTTTTTCATAAAATACTAAAGCTTCAGGTCGTTTTTTATCCGTAGTGAGTTGTACCACATGAGCACCTTTTTCTTTGGCACGTGCAATTGCCCATTTAAACAGTTCATGACCAATACCTTTCCCTCTATATTCTTCATGAATTCGAACAGCTTCAATTTGAGCGCGAATGCCCCCTTGATAAGTTAGGTATTGAATGAATGAAAGTTGTAAAGTACCAATGACTTCTTGAGAATCGTTTTCTAGGACCACTAATTCTTGATTTGGGTCAGTAGCTATATTATAAAATGCCTCATAATAATTATCAGGTAAAGGATTTTGAAAATTTTCTCTAAGCTTACCCAATTTATCATTGGCAATCATCTCTACAATTGCTAAAACATCTTTTTTGAGTGCTGTACGAATAGTCATTACCTATGCTATTCTTGACTTAATGAATTTAAATTGACCATTATGGTTCGATTCATGTTCACATACATGGAACCACTTGCAGTAATTGTTGGTTGGACCCCATGGCCATGCTTCATCCACAGATAACAACCATTCATCATCACGTTTTTTAAATTCTGCCAGCGTAAAGTCGCGCACTTTGGTCATTTCCTCCAGGTAATAGTCAAATGGCTTGCCTTTTATTTCTTTTCTAGCTTTTGCACCCAATCCTGAAGCTACTGACCATTTTTCGGAATCTTCTTTGGACCAATCGCCCCATTTTTTATTTTCAAAAGTGTGGATTTGGTAAAAGCGTTCGGTAGCAGCCAAATGCATTAACATAGCTCCAATACTATTTGCATCATCATCAACCAAATAATCAAGGTCCGATACACTCATATTTTTAACCGGGGCAAGAATCACCATTCGCATCCAGTTCATCATAGAAACTAAAGTTCCTAATTGTGGTGTATACCCTTCTTTTGGCCCCACAATATTTACTTCGCTATCTTGTATAAAACTTGGTAATGGTTTTAGATGCGGAGCTGCTATTACTCCAGTAGTGCTAATAGCGCCAAGCGTTAATAACGATGATTTTTTAATGAAATTTCTTCGGTTTACCGACGGTGTTTGCTCATTCATGGTACAAGGTATTTTTTAAGAACCTTGAAGTTACGAATTCTTCAGCACCCAATCTCTGGCATTTACAAAAGCTTTTAACCATGGAGAAACTTTATCTTGTTGTCTGTCTTTTGGGTAATGTGCCCAGTTCCATGGAAAGATAGAACGTTCTATATGGGGCATGGTAACCAAATGGCGCCCAGTTTTATCACAAAGCATAGCCGTGTTAAAATCACTGCCATTTGGATTGGCGGGATATCCTTCATAACCATATTTGGCAACAATTTCATACTGATTTTCTGAATGTGGTAGGCTAAATCTACCTTCGCCATGTGATATCCAAACACCTAAAGTTGTTCCTTCCAAGGAAGAAAGCATCACAGAGTTGTTCTTTTGAATTTTTACTGAAGTAAAATTGCTTTCGTGTTTGCCGGAGTCATTATAGGTCATTTTCCCATGGGATTCATGCTCTGGATTTATTAAATCCAATTCCATAAATAATTGACAACCATTGCATATTCCAACCGAAAGAGTATCTGGTCTGGCAAAAAAATCATTAATAACTTTATTTGCACGGTCGTTATACTTAATTGCTCCCGCCCAACCTTTTGCACTTCCTAGAACATCAGAATTAGAAAAACCTCCAACAGCACCCAGAAACTGAATATCTTTTAATGTTTCCCGACCTGAAATTAAATCGGTCATGTGAACATCTTTTACATCAAAACCAGCTAAAAACATGGCATTTGCCATTTCACGTTCGGAATTACTTCCTTTTTCACGCAGGATAGCGGCTTTTGGCTTCTCGACTCCGCTCGAAGGGACAGGAAGCTTTCCAGAATATTGATCGGGGAATACATATTGCAAAGACTGTTCTTTGTAATTATTATAACGGTCTTTGGCTAAACCATTAGCAGTTTGCTTATTGTCAAGTAAGTAAGAGGTCTTATACCAAGTATCACGAAGCGAAACCACATTTAAGCCAACTTCAACACCATGGTTTTTAATGCGCAATTCCCCTTCAGAGATTACTTTTCCTAATTTATGGAATTCGATTCCTGCAGCTTCCAGCACTTTTTCAGCAGCTGTACTTTTTGTCTGAATAACTACTCCAATATTTTCAGCAAATAGTACTTTAATAATATCTTGCTCGCCTAGAGAAGTCAAATCGAGTTCTGCACCTAAATTATTATCCGCAAAACATAGTTCTAATAATGTTGTTATCAATCCTCCTGAACCAATATCATGACCGGCTAAAATGTGTCCATCAACGATTAATTGTTGCAGTGCATTAAAAGTTGATTTAAAATATGCTGCATCAGTAATGCTTGGAGCTTCGCTACCAATACTATTTAAAATTTGGCCAAAAGAAGAGCCCCCAAGTTTAAAATTATCTTTTGATAAATTGATATAGTAGATGTCACCACCATGTTTTTGCAAAACTGGTTCAACTACTTTGGTAATATCATTACAATTACCTGCTGCCGAAATTACCACGGTACCAGGGGCAATTACTTCCTGATTTTTATATTTCTGTTTCATGGATAGCGAATCCTTTCCAGTAGGCACATTAATGCCCAAATCAATCGCGAATTCTGAAATTGCTTCTACAGCCTTATATAAACGGGCATCTTCACCAGGGTTTTTACATGGCCACATCCAATTGGCAGAAAGTGAAACCGACTGTAATCCGTCTTTTAGAGGTGCCCACACCAAATTCGTTAGGGCCTCGGCGATACTATTTCTACTACCAGCCACTGGGTTTATTAACCCTGAGATGGGGGAGTGGCCAATACTGGTCGCAATCCCTTCTTTTCCTTTAAAATCCAGTGCCATAACCCCAACATTGTTCAAAGGGAGCTGCAGAGGACCTGCGCATTGTTGCTTGGCAACTTTACCACCAACACAACGGTCAACTTTATTTGTGAGCCAATCTTTACATGCGACAGCTTCCAGTTGCAATATTTTAGATAAATACTCATGGAAATTTTCGAGGCTGTATTCCGCATTTTTAAATTGGAATGCAATGTTCTCATCTTCCATAATGGTTTTAGGTGAGCTTCCGAACATATCCGAAAGGGCCAAATCCATTGGTTTTTCTTTAGTTGTACTAGATTCAAAAGTAAAGCGGTGTTCACCAGTTACATCTCCCACTTCATACATCGGTGAACGCTCTCTATCCGCAATACGTTTTAATAATGCAGTGTCTTCTTGACCAATAACCAAGCCCATACGTTCTTGACTCTCGTTGCCAATAATTTCCTTTGCAGATAGGGTGGGGTCCCCTACAGGTAGTTTATCTAAATTGATATGACCTCCTGTATCCTCTACTAATTCCGATAAACAATTTAAATGTCCACCAGCTCCATGGTCATGAATGGATACAATAGGATTATCATGACTTTCTACCATTCCGCGGATAGCATTGGCAGCACGTTTTTGCATTTCAGGATTAGAACGCTGAACAGCGTTTAATTCGATAGCAGATTCAAACTCTCCGGTATCAGCACTGGAAACTGCAGCACCTCCCATTCCAATGCGGTAGTTATCTCCACCAAGAATTACAATTTTATCGCCTTGGTTTGGCGTATCTTTTAAGGCTTGCTCAGCCTTTCCATAACCAATACCGCCAGCTTGCATAATTACTTTATCATACCCAAGATTTTTTTCTTCTTCTTGATGCTCAAACGTGAGTACAGAGCCAGCAATTAGCGGTTGTCCAAACTTGTTCCCAAAATCAGAAGCTCCGTTAGAAGCTTTAATTAAAATATCCATAGGGGATTGGTATAACCATTCCCGTGCAGGAAATGCTCTTTCCCAATCTCTATTTTCTTCCAGTCTTGAGTAAGCCGTCATGTACACTGCAGTACCAGCCAGAGGTAAAGAGCCTTTTCCGCCGGCAAGTCTATCACGAATTTCACCGCCCGAACCTGTGGCTGCACCGTTGAAAGGCTCCACCGTGGTAGGAAAGTTATGTGTTTCTGCTTTTAATGAGAGTACAGAGTCAAACTCTTGTTCTATATAAAAATCAGGTTTATCGGCTGTTTTTGGGGCAAATTGCACCACTTTAGGACCTTTTACAAAAGCTACATTGTCTTTGTATGCCGAAACAATATCGTTTGGATGTTCCGCTGAGGTCTTTTTGATAAGTTTAAATAGAGAAGAAGGCATTTCTTGCCCATCTATTACAAAAGTGCCATTAAAGATTTTATGGCGACAATGTTCTGAATTTACTTGACTGAAACCGAATACTTCAGAATCGGTGAGCTTACGACCAAGATTTTTGGCGAGATTTTCTAGATAGGCTACTTCATCATCACTTAAAGACAATCCTTCTTGCTGATTATAAGCAGCAATATCTTCAATTGGTTGAATAGCTTCTGGAGTAATATCTATAGTGTAAATATCCTGTCCAAGGCTATTGTACTTTTGAGAGAGCATCGGATCAAAGTCCAAAAAGTCTTTTGAGACAGCATTAAACTCTTCAATCCTGATAATCCCCGGAACACCCATATTTTGAGTAATTTCCGTAGCATTGGTACTCCAAGGAGTAATCATAGCGGCACGTGGACCAACAAAAAAGGCGTCAAGAGACGCCGCGTTTAGTTTGGGTTGGTTGCCGAACAACCATGATAATTTTTTTTCGTTTTCAGAGGTGATTTCTTGAGCAGTTTGGACGGCGAAAACTTTAATCGCAATATCCCCGAAGAAATGAATCATAAATACGTATCTATTGTACAGATTAAGAAAATGCAAATTTACGATTTTTTGCTCCTTTTAGAATAGGAGTTTTAAACAGTTTTTAACGGGCATTGTTAATACGTATAAGTTTTTAGATTAAAATTGTCTTTGCATGTTAATGCTAGAAGAGATGTTAATGGTCTAATAGCAAATAATATAGAAGACTATGTATCACATAAGAAAAGAAAAGCCCTAGATAGGGCTTTTAAATTGGAACATTTGTTTTTTATAGTAGCATACCTCCAGAGACTTCAATACGTTGTCCGTTAATCCATTTAGCATCTTCGGAACAAAGAAAGGCTATAACACCTCCAATGTCATCACTTTCTCCAACACGACCTAAAGCCGTCATTCCTGCGATGATGTCTACTGTTTGTGGTGCTTGTTCAAAACGGTCTTTATTGAAATCCGTATTAATTGCACCTGGAGCGATGGTATTAGCTTTTATCTGACGTCCTCCAAGTTCTTTGGCTAAATATCGGGTATATACCTCTATTGCTCCTTTCATGGCTGCATAGGCGGAGTAGCCTGGGAAAGAAAAACGCGCCAACCCACTAGAAATATTTATAATTCCTCCGCCATTGTTTATTGTTTCCATTAGGGTTTGGGTTAAAAAATACACCCCTTTTAAATGTACATTAAGCAAATCATCAAAGGCTTCTTCTGAAGTATCAGCTACAGATCCATTATGTCCAAAACCAGCATTGCTAATTAAATAGTGAATTTTGTTGGTACTCCATTCATCCTTCAATCTTTTTATCAGAATTTTTTTGAAGTTCTCAAATCCACTAACCTTTCGGGTATCTAATTGAATGGCAACGCCATTCGCTCCTAGAGCTTTGATTTCATTTATTGTGTTTTCTGCTGCTTCTTGGTTTGAATGGTAGGTAATGACCACGTTCAATCCTTTTTTTGCCAAGCTAATCGCCATGTTTTTCCCCAAACCCCTACTGCCGCCTGTTACCAAGGCTATTTTTTTAGTACTCATAGTATTCTTTTTTTAATATTAATATTTGAATACAGCAAAGTTCTATGTCTTACCTAGTTTTGGTTTGCATAGTAGAAATAATTAATTGTAAAAATCAAATAATTTCTAATTTCCTATAAGAAGCGGGAGAGTAACTGGTATGTTTTTTAAAGAAGTTAGAGAAATGAGCTGTCTCTTCAAAACCTAGAGAGTTTCCTATCTCTGAGATATTCCATTTGGTGTGTTTAACCAATATTTTAGCTTCTTGAACCACTCTTTCAGCAATGAGAATAGAGGTGCTTTTTTGGACACTTTCTTTTAAAGCCCGATTTAGATGATTTACATGGATACCAAGATGTAAAGCAAAGTCAGATGCGGTTCTTAACTGTATGTGCTGCCTTGGACTTTCTATTGGAAACTGTCTTTCTAACAACTCCATGAATAGTCCGGAGATGCGTTCAGCAGCGTTGGAATGTGTAGCAGTATCCGAATTTGCAGGCTGAAGCTTTAGTGCTGTATGAATAAGCTCAAAAACTAAATTCCGAAGGACATCATACTTATAGGCATAATCGGATTCTATTTCTGTAAACATGCGTTTAAATATGGGAGTAATGGTATCAAGCTGTTCATCTGTTAATTTAAGCACAGGATTGCCATTAGGTTGAAAAACAGGATATTGCATTAAGTCTCCAAACTGATGAAAAAAAGTTTCCGTAAAGACACAAAATGAGCCCGTTAATTGCGTGTCTACCATTTCCCAATTGTATGGTATTTGCGGATTGGAAAAGACAATTACCTGTTTATCAACATGAACAATTTTATCCGCATAATGCACTTTACTTTTTCCTTTTACCAAACTTATTTTAAAATAATCGCGTCGATTAAAAGGCATTGCTTTTGGCTTAGGACCTGCATATTCATCTAATTTAAAAACATTAAAATGCCCTATTCCAGACCTTACACTTTCTGGCACATATTGGTTACTACTTTGGTAAAATTCTTTTAATGAGACCTTTTTGTTCACAAAACAAAGTTATGCAAATCAAATAACTCAAAATCTAATTTTGCTGAATTTTGGGTGTTGAAAAGATTATTTTTTGGTAAGTAACGCCATATAAAACCCGTCAAAACCATGCTCAGAGGCATAGATGTTCTGTTCTTTTTCAAATTTGAAGTTTTCACCTTCCTCAGAAGCTAAGAAAGATTGTACTTGTTCGGAATTTTCTTCAGGTAGGATAGAGCAGGTAGCGTACACCATTTTACCACCTGACTTTACCATTTTAGAATAACTTCTAAGGATATCATGCTGTACACCTTTTATTTTTTCTATAAACTCTGGTTGCAGCTTCCATTTAGAGTCCGGGTTGCGACGAATAACACCTAATCCAGAACAAGGAGCATCTAATAATAATCGATCTGCAGAATTATATAGCTTTTTAATCACCTTAGTAGAATCAATTGCTCTTCCTTCCACATTATGAACACCGTTTCTACGGGTACGCACTTTTAGTTTTTTGAGCTTACTTTCATAAATATCCATGGCGATTAATTGCCCTTTATTCTCCATTAACGAAGCCAAATGAAGGGTTTTTCCGCCAGCACCGGCACATGCGTCTACAACGCGTTGACCTGGAGCTACTTCTAAAAATGGAGCTACTAACTGCGATGAAGCATCTTGGACTTCAAACAATCCATTCTTAAAAACTTGCGTAACAAAAACATTTTTGCGAACTACTAGTTTAAGGGCATCTTTAACTCCAGTAATAGTTTCGGTCTCTATTTCTTCAGCCTTTAAAGCTTCTCTAAGTTTTTCCTTTGTAGTTTTTAAGGTATTTGTTCTAAGAACAACCTCTGCTTGTGCATTAAGCGCAGCAATTTCCTTGGTCCATAAATCATTACCTAAAGCCTTTTCACCTCGTTCGTCTATCCAATCAGGCACAGATTCACGAAATTTTCGAATTTTGGATAATTCGTCAAATCGACCTTTAATTCTGCGTACTGGAGTTTCTTCCAATTGTTTCCAATCCGGTAGTTGAATTCCACGAAGTACACACCAAACCGCAAATAATCGAAATAAGTTTTGACGTGAATATGGAGCATTTACCTCAGCAATTTCAGAATACAGACGTTTCCAGCGTACAATGTCATAAGTGGTTTCCGCTATAAAACCGCGGTCACGAGCACCCCAACGCTTGTCATAACGTAATACTTTTTCAATTACCTTGTCCGCGTATTCATTCTCATTGAAAATCATTCCAAGGGCATCAATAACGGCAAATACCAAATTTCTGTGTAAACGCATGATTTACTTTATAAGGCTGCAAAGGTAGTATTTTGAAATTGTATAATTTATGTAATTTGTGACTCAAATCTTGTTGTTGGAAGAACAGAATTTTATTGCAGCTTTACGAAAAGGAAGTAGTCAGGCCTATGGTCAACTGCTCGATGAGTATCAGCAAAAGGTATTTGGTACTTGTATTTCGTTTGTGCCTAATAAAGAGGACGCAGAGGATATTGCCCAGGAAGTTTTTGTAGAAATTTTTAATTCAATCGGTAAGTTTAAGGAAGAGTCAAAATTGTCTACTTGGATTTATAGGGTATCTGTAAATAAGAGTTTGGAGTTTATCCGAAAGAAAAATACTAAAAAACGCTTTGGTTTTATGCAATCGCTTTTGGGAAATGATTTACCCATAGACCGGAGTTCTTATTTTACCGAGTTTAATCATCCTGGAATACAATTGGAGAATAAGGAGAAAAGCAAAATCCTATTCGCAGCCATAAATAAGCTGCCAGAAACTCAAAGAATAGTATATACGTTAAACAAGATTGAGGATTTGAGTTACAAGGAAGTTAGTGAGATTACAGAAAAGAGTATTTCGTCAATCGAATCCTTATTATTTAGGGCAAAAGAGAATTTACGAGAACTATTGTACGACTATTATAAAAAAGAGTGAAGTTGGCGCAAGTTATTAGAAAAACATGCATCTAAATAAAAGATTGAAGTCTTATGAATACGAAAAAAACGAATACCGACCAGCGAATAGAGTACACCTTGGATAGCGTTTCAAGTATTGATACTGTTAAAACACCCCCGTTTTTTAAAGAAAAAGTATTAAATAGAATTGCACAGGAAGCTGTCAAAAAGGAATCAGGAGTAAGCTATTTAGATGGGTTTACCCCAAAATATCAAGCTGCGGCCCTTATTTGCTTTATAATTTTAAATGCATTCGCTTTGTTTTCATATAACACAGACAATGACTACGGTGAGAATGTCGAGAATTTTGCTGAAGTTTATGGCCTGTCGGAAACTGATACGGATTCTTATCTATATCAAAAATAGAGACTATGAAGAAAAATTTACTTTTGTATATTTTATTGGGTTTTCTAGTGCTGATGAATGGATTTTTTTTGTTCAATCATTTTAGTAAATCTGGTCGTAGTGACCCTCGAAGACTGGGCTCCGCAAACTTTATTTCGAAACAACTGGAGTTCGATGTTAAACAGACACAACAATTTAAAGATTTGGAGGTAGTGCATCGTGAAAAAATGCGCTCTTTGCTTGATGATCTTAGGGAATTAAAAAGTAAGCTATTCGAAAAGCTTTCGGATGATACAGTTAACCCTTCAGAAATTGATGCAATCACTACTTTAATTGGAGATAAAGAAAAAGCGAAAGAATTGGAGACATTTCGTTTCTTTCGAGAAGTGGTGGAAATGTGTAATAAAAATCAAAAAGAACAATTTACTTCCATAATAAAAGGTGCCATGCATCACAAGGGGCCAGCTCGAGGCAATAGACCTCCGCGAGGAAGACCTAGTCATGATGGTATGCCTCCACCACCACAACAGTAATATTTATATAGTAAGTAAGGCTCTAATAAATAAATTAGAGTCTTTTTTTGTTTTTTTTAACATAAAGTGGCACAAGTTTATAAACCGGAGGGCATCTAAACTATTAAACAAACAAAATTTTGAAGTATGAAAAACAGGACAATTAAAACAGCACTATTGCTTTTTGGAGCTACGTTATTTTTTTCAACTAATGCCTTTGCTCAGTCTCAAAATAGGTCAGAGAGAAAAAAACCACCTACTTTCGAAGAACTGATTGAAGATATGGATGCTAACAAAGATGGTAAACTCTCGGAGGATGAAATAAAAGGTAGATTGAAAAAGGATTTTGCAAAAATTGATACCGACGAAGATGGTTTTATTACAGCAGAGGAATTTGAAAAAGCTCCTAAACCTAAAAGACAGGAAAGAAGAAATTAGAAAAATCGAGCGCAAGTTTTTTTCAAAAACACATCTAAAGAATAAATATTAAAATTGTTTACCATGATAAAGAGATTTAAAAGTTTACCCATACTACTTCCAGTAATTCTTTTTGCTTCAATTGGCTTTGTTGCTTGTAGTAGTGATAATGATACCGACTTTCCTCTCAACGAGGAAGGAAATGATGATGATGACGAAATAGTTACGGAGCTTCATGCCGCTTTTACTGCATTTAACGAGGAAGCGACGACTATTTTTTTAGATGGCTCAGAGGTTGTCATAGAGACTACGGGATTACCGAACCATGAAACTGTGTATTGGGGAGGGGACAATGCCCTTTACCGAGATGAACCAGATGTACGTCTTACGCCTACTAGAATTCCTGACCGTGACCAGGCACAAACTATAATGGTTGATGCTAGTCCCAATTTGACTGGAAGCTCGGTTGCAACGGAATTAGGCATCATCGGTGTCGCTGTGAGTGGGTCCTATATCTTTAATGACCAAGAAGGCAATGGGACTTTAGACCAGGCGGCAGGGAGTTTGGACTGGACAGGTGCCCATATCGGACCTAGCGTATACCACTATCATTTAGAACCTAAGGCATTTACCGATGATGATGATGAATTGGCTGGTATTTTATTGGATGGTGTTTTCCTTTATGGAAGAAAATGCAATGCTATAGCAGACTATCCTACGGATTTAGATTTCTCAGGAGGACACACATCCACAACACAGTACTCAGATGGCGAAGAAGAGTATCACTACCATATTATTAATGAAATTTATTCAACAACAGGCTCTTATATCGCTTTCGCAGGTCCTTTTCAAGGTTACTAGACAAAATTTATGAAACTGTTTAACTTCATCATATTGGTTATACTTTCTTGCATGAGTTTTAATTGCAAGGAAACCCTCGATGCTAAAAGCACTGTTGATAAAGCAATTGTTATCGACAGTGTTGAGGTATTGAAAAAGGAATTGGTTCTCAATCAAATCGAGGGAAAGTGGTATTACAAAGGTCAGGCGTATAACGGGTATTCTCTAAAATATCATTCCAATGGTGTTTTGGAGGAAAGGTTCGGTTTTTACAAAGGAAAACGAGAAGGTATTGCCAAACGATGGTCTAAAAATGGTGTTCTGCGAGTTGAATCTCACTACAAACAAAACCGCTTGGTAGGAAGTTACAAAAGCTGGTGGGATAATGGTGTGCAAAGTTCTGAGACAACCTATATAAATGGAAAAATAGATGGGGTGGAGAAAAAATGGTATCCAACTGGAGAACTTGCTAGGGAGCGAAATTTGGTAGGAGGTCAAGAAAAAGGGATTCAGAAAGCTTGGTTGAAAAACGGAACACTTTATGTTAATTACGAAGCCAAAAACGGACGTATTTTCGGAATGCGTAGAGCTAATTCATGTTATCAATTAGAAGATGAAAAGGTTGTTCAAAGTAAATAGTATATATGTAGCTCTATTTTTTTGTTTTATGGTTTTTTCAAGTTGTAAACAAGGAATAAAAAAAGAGGAAGTTGAGGTAATAGAAACCAGTAGGGTAGAACATTTGCCTTATTATAAGGATGCGTCTTTCACTCCTCATTGGATAACGCCTAATAGTGAAGAAGAAAAACAATTTCATAAGATTCCTGATTTTGAATTGGTAAATCAGTTGGGTGATACGATTACACACGATACTTTCGAAGATAAAATCTATATAACAGATTTCTTTTTTACGAGCTGTCCAGGTATTTGTATGAAAATGACCAGTAATATGTTGAAGTTACAGGAAGAATTCCAAAATGAAAATGACATCTTATTTTTATCACATTCTGTTACTCCGTCAATAGATTCTGTTGCAGTATTAAAAAAGTATGCAGATAAAAATGCTATTCTTAATACTAAATGGCATTTGGTTACAGGCGACAAAACGGAAATCTACTACTTAGGAAGAAACCAGTATTTTGTTGAAAACGATTTAGGAATACCAAAGGATATCAATGATTTTTTACACACAGAAAATTTCTTACTCATTGATAAGAACAAACATATTCGTGGTATCTACAATGGTTTGAATAGAGCTTCTCTCGCTCAATTGGTTATAGATATTAGGAGGCTCAAAAAAGAGCTTTGATTTTTATGGTATTTTTGAAGATGCGAAAATTCATTATACTATCCCTAATTCTCTGCATAGTATCTTGCACTGAAAAAAAGAAAGAAAAACATCCTTTTAATACTGTTAAAATTGAATTGGTTTTTGAAGATTCAGTTAGTATCCGAGCAATAGAGTTTTTAGATGCAAATACCTTGGCTTTTGCTGGTAGCAAAGGCATATATGGAACAGTTGATATCCCCACAGGTAAAGTGCGTTCAAATATCATGAAATACCATACTATTATTCCAGAATTTAGAGCTGTGGCACATACATCAACAGACTTTTTTATGCTTTCGGTTGCAAATCCTGCCTTACTATATAAAACTGGTGACAACGGAAAGATGGATTTGGTGTATATGGAAGAAGGTGAAGGTGTTTTCTATGACGCAATGAAATTCTGGAATGATAATGAAGGCATGGCAATTGGTGACACAGTTGATGGATGTTTGTCTATTATAGTTACCAGAGATGGAGGAAAGACATGGAATAAAATACTTTGCGATAGTTTACCAGCAGGAATTGCAGGTGAGGGAGCTTTTGCGGCAAGTAATACTAATATTGAGATTAAAGGAGATGCTGCATGGATAGCTACCACTTCTGGGCGAATTTACTTTTCTGACAACAAGGGAGTAACATGGAATACGATGCAAACGCCAATAATAAATGATAAAGAAACCCAGGGAATCTATTCTATTAACTTTTATGATGAATCTATAGGATATGGAATAGGTGGAGACTTTACCGAAGCAGAAGCTAATAAGGCTAATAAAATTATAACAAAAGATGGAGGAAATATTTGGGAGACAATCGCAGACGGAATTTCTCCTGGCTATAAAAGTTGTGTGCAGTTTATTCCAAATTCTGGAGGAGAAGACTTAATTGCTATAGGTTTTACGGGAATAGATTATTCTAATGACGGAGGTTCTTCTTGGAACCTTCTTAGCGAAGAAGGATTTTATACACTTCGATTCTTAAATGATAGTGTTGCTTATGCAGCCGGTAAAAATAGGATTGCGAAATTAGTTTTTGAATAATCTTTAAGATTAAGCCATCTTAGCGTTGTTTCTTTTAGTCTTAAAATTCAATTCTTTTTTAACCCTTGAGTTTTTAAATAGGTACAAACGAGTTACTTTATTTTCTTTTGCTGAAGTCTTTTCCACTTTTATGTTTAATTCAACTCCGTAAGTTACTGTTTCAACTTTTACTTCTTTAGAAGCATTTTGAGCCATTGCTGCTGATCCTATGAAGATGATGAAGATAAAAGTTAATACTGTTTTCATGACTTGGGTTATTTTTACATTGTAAAATTAACCCAGGACCTATTCTGGTGAAGATTTTGGTCGCTCTACAGCTTAAAATAATTGATGTAAAACATTTATTCAGGCAAAGTGTATTTTATCCTCGATAAACGTTTTAAGCACCGCATACACCATATCGAAACGATGTGTATTTTATCGATGCTTAACAAAAAAAGGAGCGATTAATATCACTCCTTTTTATTAACAAAATACAATCCAACCAAAAAATTAAACGTTTACGACAACATATTTTCGTCCAGATTTTTTATACCAAATACCTTTGTATTTATATAACTTTCTGCCATTTACAACTACTACTTTGTTGCCCCTAGGCAATTTTCTTACCTTAATACCAACTGGAGCTCCGCAAACAACATATTTTTTTGCTCTTGCTTTGTACCATACACCATCTGCGAAATAAAAGTTAGTTTTTTTATGTACAATTACGCTGGGTTTTTTAACAGTGGTAACTACAGTTCCGTGTTTTGGATAAATGCGAACAACAGTTTTTTGAGCATTTACAGTAATCATTGCTCCAAATAGAGCTATCCCTATTAATAAGATTTTAAAATTTTTCATAACGTAGATTTTTATGGGTTTATATACTTAAGACTCTGGTTTTAAAAGATAGTTTAATTAAAAAAGGAGCCAATTGGCTCCTTTTTAGTGTCATTCATCGATTTTTAGGATTATCGCTGCCCTCGTCTATTTCTAAATTGTTGAAGCAGTCTTTTCTTAAAGCTCTCTTCTGCTTTAATTAATAAAATTGCTTTTCTAGGAGATAATTCTTCCATTACCTCAGTAATAAGGTTTACTTCTAATTTGTGTTTTTCGTCTTTGTATTTTAATTGTGTTTTTAAATACTCACTTAGTTCCTTATTATTTGCATCATTAGTAAAATCCCAATTGCTATTTTTGATTAGACTTCTTTCTTTTTTTCTCAGTTCTTCCAATTTACTTTCATGTCTATTATAAATAGGCCAGAAAACTTGAGCTTCTTTGCTGCTAAGAGATAATCGCTCCGTTAAAAACGCAACCTTTAATGTTTTAATACGCTCCCTTCCAGGTTTGGGTCCTGGCCCTTGTGCGGAAATACTTAATACAGTTAAAAATAAAGTTAGGAGTGGTATTATTCTATTCAAATTTTTCATATTCTAAGTTTAAATATTCTAGTTCATCTACATTTTCATCCAGATAATCCAAAATTAATTCTTCCTCAATATCGTTTTCTTCTTGAGTAATATCCAAAACACTTATAGCTTCAAAATCTACTACTTCGGCTAATTCATAAGATGATAAACCTAGGCCATTAGTTTCAAAATAAGCGTCTATTTCTGCCGTAGCTAAATCCTCAAAGCCAAATTCAGTTTCATTATTCTGACTAAGGAAAAATGCCAATAAAGTTATTGCAGCTATTGAAGCTGCGGCGTAATAGTATTTTCTATAACTATGTAACCGAACAACTTTTGAGGTTGTTCTATTAGTAATCTTGTCGTTAAAAGTCTCGAAATACAAATCAGGAACCGAAAAACCATCGTTTTTAGGAATAATAGATTCCTCCTTAACGATTTTGTCCATTAACCGCTCATTAAAGCTATCAAAATAGCCTTCAGGAGCTTTGTGTGGGTTTTTGTGGTTCTGTTTCATTATAATACTTTGACTGTTACTTCCTTCAAAGGTTTAATCTCCTCTAAGATACGTTTCAATTTTTTTAACTGCTAAATGGTAGGAGGCCTTTAGTCCACCAACTGAAGTTTCCAATACATCAGAAATCTCCTCATATTTCATTTCCTGATAATATTTCATATTAAATACCAGCTTTTGTTTCTCAGGCAATGTTGCTAGGGCTTCTTGTAATTTTAATTGAATCTCTTCTCCTTCAAAATAAACATCTGCCTCTAAATTAGCTACTAGTTTTGTCTGTAATTCTTCACTAGTAACACCTAACTTTCTAGATTTTTGTTTTAAAAAAGTTAAAGCTTCATTAGTCGCAATGCGATACAACCAGGAGTATAACTTACTCTCACCTTTAAAGCCATCTATACTGCGGTATACTTTTATAAATGTATTTTGTAAAACATCGTCAGCATCGTCATGATTTAATACAATTCTGCGCACATGCCAGTATAAGCGTTCTTTATAGGTGTTCACCAATACCTCAAAAGCTTTAGCCTGTGTTTGTGTATTCTTTAATTCGCTAACTAGAGTTTCTTCAACAATCAAAAAGCTACATGTTTTGTACTATGACTACTAAATTAAGAAAAGGTTTAATTTTTGCTAGATGCTAGATGCTAGATGCTAGATGCTAGATGCTAGATGCTAGATGCTAGATGCTAGATGCTAGATGCTAGATGCTAACTAACCCAGGTTTTGCATTTCTACCAGCTTTTTATAACCTTTTGCTGATTTCATTAGTTCTTCATGAGTACCCTGCTCAACAATCTCTCCTTTATTTAAAACTACAATAGTGTCTGCATTTTGTATTGTAGAGAGGCGGTGGGCAATTACAATTGAAGTCCTATTGCGCATCATTTTTTCTAGGGCATCTTGCACTAATCGTTCACTTTCAGTATCTAAGGCTGAGGTAGCCTCATCTAAAATCATGATAGGAGGGTTTTTTAAAACAGCTCTTGCAATAGATAAACGTTGTTTTTGCCCTCCACTTAGTTTATTTCCGCTATCGCCAATATTGGTTTCGTAAGCTTCGGGTAGCTCCATAATAAAATCATGGGCATTAGCAATTTTTGCAGCCTCTATGATTTCATCATCACTAGCATTTTCTTTACCCAATCCAATATTCTTTCTAACGGAATCATTAAATAAAATAGAATCTTGAGTAACTAAGCCCATAAGACCTCTTAGTGATTTCTTTTTGATGTTTTTGATGTTTATATCGTCAACTAAGATTTCTCCGTCATTTACATCATAAAAACGAGTGACTAAGTTGGCAATAGTACTTTTCCCGCTTCCAGATTGCCCGACTAAAGCTACAGTATGACCTTTACTTACTTTTAGATTGAAATTTTTAAGAACATAGTCATCTTCATACTTAAAACTGATATTGTTTAAGGTTATAGCTTGTTCAAATTCAGCTTTCTCTAGGGCAGATGGTATATCTTTTATTGGGTTCTCTGTCTCTAAGATTTCAAGAACTCGTTCTGCGGCGGCATTTCCCTTTTTAACACCGTATGAAGCTTTGCTAATGGCTTTTGCTGGAGTTAGAATATTATATGCTAGCCCCATATAGGCAATAAAAGATGAGGCATCCAAGGTTTTATCAACCAACACCATTTTACCTCCAAACCAAAGTAATACTCCAATAACTAGAATCCCTAAAAACTCTCCCGTCGGAGATGCCAAATTTTGGCGATTTAATAAACTATTAGAAAATTTAAAAAAACGCTCTGTTGAGTTCTTAAATGTCTGATAAAAACGGGATTCTGAATTAAAAGCTTTTACCACTCGAAGTCCCCCTAAAGTTTCTTCTACAATAGATAAAAATTCCCCTTGTTCTTTTTGTACTCTATCTGATTTCTTTTTTAAAGATTTACCAATTCTTGAAATAATCATACCAGCAATAGGTATAAAAACAAAAACAAAAACGGTAAGCTTGGTGCTAATACCAAACATAATTAGAATAGTGAAAAATATGGTAAGTGGTTCTCTAACGATAAGTTCTAGTACAGATAAAAAGGAATGTTGAATTTCTAAAACATCTGAAGTTATCCTTGCAATAACATCTCCTTTTCGTTTTTCAGAGAAGAAAGAGATCGGTAGATCTACAATTTTTTTGTACATATTATTACGAATGTCTTTTAAAACACCATTCCTTAGGAAGGTTATAAAAAACATCGCTAAATAGTTGAATACATTTTTAAAAAGGAATAATACTAAAACTAATCCAACAACCAATACAAGGCCTTTCATATCATCATCACCAGAGTAGGCAGTAACTCTATAATTAATATATTCTTGTAGGTAGTCTTTGAGCCCAGCAAAACCATTGTAAATAGGTTCTTTGTAAATCTTTTGTTCAGGCTTAAAAAGCACATCTAGCATAGGTATTAATGCTGCAAATGATAGCGCACTAAATAAAGCGTAAAGAATATTAAAAAATATATTGAGGAATCCGTATTTGCGATAGGGTATCGCAAACCGTAAAATCTTTTTAAAGTAATTCATTCACTATAAATTCAATTCAGCAACAATTCCATCTAATTTGGAATCTAACTGCGAATTTACGGATTTAAAATCCTCGGCTTTGGTTAAAGTTGTGTTAGTACTCATGTAGAATTTTACTTTTGGCTCCGTTCCACTTGGTCTGGCGGCAATGCGTGTGCCATCTTCAGTTTCATAAATCAAAACGTTGGATTTTGGTAAGTCAATCACTTTTTCTTCTCCAGTCTGCACATTTTTAGAAATAGAAGTATTATAATCTTCAATCCAAACTACTTTTGAACCTTGAACGGTATCTACAGGATTTTCTTTAAAATCTTTAAGCATCTGCTTTATTTCCTCAGCGCCACTCATACCTTTCTTAGTAATGGAAATTAATTTCTCTTTATAGAAACCAAATTCTACATAAGCATCAATTAAATCCTTGTAGAACGAACTTCCGTTTGCTTTTGCATGGGAGGCAATTTCACAAGCGAGTAGGGTGGAGGTAACGGCATCTTTATCACGAACAAAATCACCTACCATATACCCAAAGCTTTCTTCCCCGCCACCGATAAAATTAGCATCTGGAAAATCTTTTATCATTTTACCAATCCATTTAAATCCAGTTAATGCAGTTTTAAATTCAACGCCATATGCTTTAGCCATTTGTTCCATCATAGGTGTGGACACAATAGTGGTAGCTATAAATTCATTTCCCTTAAAACCTTTTGCCCTGTATTGGTCTAGTAAAAACTTGGTCATTAATACCATAGTTTGATTGCCATTTAGAAGCTCCATCTCACCATCTAAATTCCGAACAGCAATGCCTAGTCTATCACTATCTGGATCCGTCCCCACAACCATATCTGCCCCAACCTCTTCAGCTTTTGCGATTGCCATAGCTAAAGCTTCTGGTTCTTCAGGATTTGGGGATTTTACTGTTGGAAAATTGCCATCTGGTTTTGCTTGTTCCGCTATGATAGTTACGTTTTTATAGCCAGCTCTTTTTAATACTTCCGGTATAGCCGTAATGGAAGTTCCGTGGATGGAGGTAAAAACAATTTTAAAGTCGTCCTTTCCGGCGGCATTAAAATTTCCATTTTTGACAGATTCATCAAAAAAGACTTCGTCAACTTCGGTATCTATGGCTTCAATTAAACTATGATTTGCATTAAACTTTATATCCTCAAAAGATAGCGAGTCAATTTCGGCAATGATTTCGCCGTCTTCAGGTGGTACAATTTGGCCGCCATCGGTCCAGTATACTTTATAACCGTTATATTCTGGAGGGTTATGTGATGCGGTAAGTACAATACCGGCATGGCAATTTAAATGACGTACCGCAAATGATAATTCTGGTGTGGTTCGTAGTTCTGAAAAACGGAAAACTTTAATTCCATTGGCGGAAAGCACTTCGGCCACCACTTGTGATAAGGTATCACTATTATGACGACAATCGTAGGCAATAACCACTTTTAGTTCTTGGTTAGGATAGGTTTTGTTTAGGTAATTGCTAAGTCCTTGTGTGCTCTTTCCTAAGGTGTATTTGTTTATTCTATTTGTGCCAACACCCATTACACCTCGCATACCACCGGTGCCAAATTCTAAGTTTTTATAAAATCGTTCTTCTAGCTCTTGTGTGTTATTAGCAATTAAATCCTGAATTTCTTTTTTTGTTTCGGAATCAAAAAAATCAGTTAACCAAGATTTGGCGGTATCAGTAAAGGAATTCATATCTGCTTATTTCTTTAAAATAATATTATAAGATAAATCTTACATAGTAACGCAATTAACATATAAATATTGAAAGCTAACTATGTAGTTCAAAAATTCAAAATTAGCTTTTTGTAAAAATGTTTAAATTACTTAGTTTCTTCAATAATGGTATAGTTGTTTTCATTTTTCTTAGAGCGCACCATTATTTCTCCTAAAAAACCAGCTAAAAAGAACTGCGTTCCTATTAGCATAGATGTGAGTGCAATATAAAACTGTGGACGATCAGTTATTAACCTTCCCGTTTTGTGTATGAAAAGCTTATCAACCCCAAGATAAACTGAAAAACCAAAACCAACGATAAACATTAATACGCCTAACGCTCCAAACAAATGCATAGGTTGACGACCAAATTTAGATAAGAACCAAATCGTGACTAAATCTAAAAAACCATTAATAAAGCGCTCAGCACCAAATTTGGTGGCTCCGTATTTACGCGCTTGATGTTGGACTACCTTTTCGCCAATTTTTGAAAAACCAGCATTTTTAGCTAGAACAGGAATATAACGATGCATATCTCCTGAGACCTCTATATTCTTTACCACATTGCTATGATATGCTTTTAAACCGCAGTTAAAATCGTGTAATTTTAGTCCAGATGTTTTTCTAGCTGCCCAGTTGAAGAGTTTTGATGGAAGGTTTTTTGATAAAACAGAATCATATCGTTTCTTTTTCCATCCAGAAATTAAATCAAACTGTTCATTTTTTACAAGATTATACAATTCAGGAATCTCTTCTGGATTGTCCTGTAAGTCGGCATCCATAGTAACGATTACTTCCCCTTTAGCTGCAAAAAAACCTGCATGTAAGGCTTGAGATTTCCCATAATTTCTTAAAAAACGGATACCTTTAGCGCTAGCATGTTTTGTAGCTAATTCTTCAATAACTTCCCAAGAGCCATCGGTACTACCATCATCTATAAACAGGATTTCATAAAAAAAATGATTGGATTGCATCACTTGAGCAATCCAATCATGTAATTCTATGAGTGAGTCTTTTTCGTTAAGTAAAGGAATTACAATGGATAATTGCATTGTTGTTTTCTGGAATTCCTTTCAAAAATAGCACTTTTTGTTTAGTATGTTGATTTGTCTTTTTTCATAATAAGACCAAATATCAAACCTGCAATAAGACCTAAAATTGCATTGAATATCAATATAAGAGGATAGGCAAGGAATTTAAATTTATTTTGCATTTCTAGCCCTTGATCCCATTGTTCTTGTGTTAGATTTGGATTATCTGCAAATGTTTTTTCTTTTGCAATAGCAACCGCCTTCTCCGTGAATCCAGGTTCAATAATATCATTCGATAATAGGCCGTAATATACTAATCCGATTAGTCCCGCAACTAAAGCAATACCGGTTCCTAATTTAATTGCTTGACCTAACTTAAGAAAACCTTCATTGTCTTTCTTATATTGGTTTATTCCAAAGGCAATTACAGCAAATAAGATTGATATACCAACAATTGTCGCGACAGTATTTTGCTCATAATGCATTTCCTGAAAAAATAACATTAGGCTAAAGACTAAAGAAATAGCCCCAGCAACAACACCAAATTTTAATGCATATTTTCTAGATTTAAGTTTGTTTTCCTCCATTTTTTAATTTTTAGTTGGTTATTTACGGGTAATTAGTACTCATTTAACTTAGTTTGTTACAATTAAATGTACAATTTTTTCTTTTTTCATAGGAAGGAGTTGTACTATTCATAGAAATCATTAAATTTGCACCCTCAAAAGAAGTGCCTGTTGGAATGGGCGCATAAAATTTAGTTACGATGAAAACAGGTGTACATCCAGAAAATTATAGATTAGTTGCTTTTAAAGACATGTCTAATGAAGATGTTTTTATAACAAAGTCAACTGCAGAAGCAAAAGAAAATATTACCGTTGATGGGGTAGAGTATCCATTAATAAAATTGGAGATTTCAAGAACTTCTCACCCTTTCTATACTGGTAAAACTAAGCTTATTGATACTGCTGGTAGAATTGATAAGTTCAAAAACAAATACAAAAAATTTGATAAGAAAGAGAAAAAAGCAGAATAATAGCTTCTTTCTAGAAAATATATTTCAAACGCCCTTGATTTCTTTCAAGGGCGTTTTTTATTTTTACGATTAGATACCCATAGTATGAATTTTATTCTTTCCGACGGAACTAGTAGAAATGCACTACTTCCTTTTACGTATACACGTCCTGTTGCTGATATTAGAATTGGCATTCTAACCATAAAAGAGAAATGGGATAAATGGCTTAACACCAATTGTAGTTATAGTACGGAAGGCTATCTAGTCAAAAAGTTTCCAATTCATATTGAGGTTGAAAATATAGTTATTAATGCTTCTTTTTTACCTAACGCTGATTTAGTAGCCCGTATTAAAGAATTGAAATTGGGGGAAGCAATTAGCAGTAAGGGTGAAACCATTGCTTATGTTACTGATTCTCCAAAAGAGGAATACATAGCTTCGGAATATCAGATTAAAAACATTGATGACGAACTATTTACCATAAAAAACACTTGGGATATTTTTGCTAAAAATGGAGCGGCAATACAAGCGGATTTTGATTTGTTGACTAAAGGTCGAAAAGGTCAGCCAATCCCAGAAAGCAATACCGCAATTAACTCGAAACATATTTTCTTGGAAGAAGGAGCAGTAGTGGAATGTAGTATTTTAAATGCAACTACTGGGCCAATTTACTTAGGTAAGAATGCAGAAATTATGGAAGGTTCTATTGTTCGAGGTGCTTTAGCTCTCTGTGACAATGCTATTTTAAAAATGGGAACTAAGATTTACGGCCCTTGTACATTTGGTCCCTTTTGTAAGGTTGGCGGAGAGGTGAACAATGTAGTTTTATTTGCTTATTCCAATAAGGGACATGAAGGCTTTTTAGGGAATTCTGTGCTTGGTGAATGGTGTAATATAGGCGCAGATACTAACACTTCTAATCTTAAAAACAATTATGCTCCTGTACGTTTATGGAGTTATGAAACTGAAGGTTTTGCCAAAACCGGGCTTCAGTTTTGTGGACTAATGATGGGGGACCATAGCAAATGTGGTATCAATACCATGTTTAATACCGGAACGGTGATTGGTGTTAGTGCCAATGTTTTTGGAAGCGGATTCCCTCGTAATTTTATTCCTAGTTATAGCTGGGGCGGAGCGGCTGGGTTTACCGAATATAAAACCAATAAGGCTTTTGAAACTGCTACGGCTATGATGGGGCGTAGAAAAGTAGTGTTTGATGCAACAGAGCAAGAAATTTTGGAAGAAGTTTTTGCCCAAACCGCTAAGTGGAGGAATTATTAAATTCAGTTATTAGGTATTTCAACTTTCAATTTCAACTTTTCCCTATCTTTGCCCTCCTTAAAACGGTAAGGATTACATGAATAAGAGAGTGGCTTTTTATACCCTAGGTTGCAAGCTTAATTTTTCCGAAACTTCTACAATAGCTAGAAGTTTTGAGGGAGAAGGTTTTGACCGTGTAGATTTTTCAGAAAATGCTGATATATACGTAATCAATACTTGTTCGGTAACCGAGAATGCAGATAAGCGATTTAAAACCATTGTAAAGCAAGCTCAGAAAACTAATCCAGAGGCTTTTGTTGCTGCCGTAGGTTGTTATGCACAATTAAAACCAGAGCAATTAGCAGCTGTAGATGGTGTGGATTTAGTCTTGGGGGCAACAGAAAAGTTTAAGATTACGGACTACTTAAATGATCTTTCCAAAAATGACCATGGCGAAGTACATTCTTGTGAAATAGAAGAGGCAGATTTTTATGTTGGTAGTTATGCTATCGGTGACAGGACAAGAGCTTTCTTAAAAGTACAAGATGGTTGCGATTATAAATGTACCTATTGCACAATTCCCTTGGCTCGAGGCATTTCTCGAAGCGATTCATTAGGAAATGTTTTAAAGAATGCCGCTGAGATTTCGGAAAAAGGAATAAAGGAAATTGTATTAACCGGGGTTAATATAGGAGATTACGGTAAAGGAGAGTTTGGTAACAAAAAACATGAGCATACTTTTTTAGATTTGGTAAAAGCTTTGGATGAAGTTGAAGGAATTCATAGGTTACGTATTTCTTCTATTGAGCCTAACCTTTTAAAGAACGAGACCATAGATTTTGTAGCGCAAAGCAATGCTTTTGTGCCTCATTTTCATATTCCATTACAGAGTGGTAGTGATCAAGTTTTAAAGCAAATGCGTAGACGTTACCTATCTAATTTATATGTAGATAGAGTAAAAAAGATAAAGGAGGTAATGCCACACGCCTGCATTGGTGTTGATGTTATTGTTGGTTTTCCTGGAGAAACAGACGAATATTTTTTAGAAACATATAACTTTCTTAACGAGTTAGACATTTCTTACCTACATGTATTTACCTATTCGGAAAGGGATAATACTGTAGCTGCAGAAATGGAAAGCGTTGTCCCTAAAAATGTGCGTAGCAAACGGAGTAAAATGCTACGCGGATTATCCGCAAAGAAACGAAGAGCCTTTTACGAGAGTCAAGTAGGGACCACAAGAACTATACTTTTTGAAGGAGAAAATAAATCCGGTTACATTCATGGTTTTACAGAAAACTATGTAAAAGTAAAAGCGCCTTGGAATCCAGAACTGGTAAATAGTCTACATAAGGTTGAGCTTACTAAGATTGATGATGACGGCTTAGTACGATTTGAATTTAGTGAAGAAAGAGTAGGGGTATAAAAAAACCTCTCGGTTAGAGAGGTTTGGTATTTTGTTAGATTCTTATCCCCACGGGAAGCATTTCTTTATATTGCCTGTTTTTTCTTAGGAAACCAGCAATATGGGGACTTGTTGGTACAACGCGTAAATTTTGTTCTTGAATGTGATTAAGCACACTCTTAATAAAATTTTCTTTAAAACCCTCTTGAGTTATTTCTTCGGGAACTACTAGTTTAGTTAAAAATACTTTTCTTTCTTGAGAAGAGTACTCAATTTTTGCTAAATGCCCATCAACCTTAACTTCAAATTGGCGCAAGAAACTATTGTCATTAATTTCCATATCTGTCATACAATTAATTAGTTTAATATTGGTGCTAGATAAAAAAATTACGAGTTCAAATAAATCGTAATTTTCTAAAGTATTTTTAAATAAGGCTTGTATAAATAGTGGGGCAAAATACAAACGGTTGACAAAAGTACTTAAAATTTGACTAAATTCCTAGCAAAATCGACCATCTGTACAATATGAAGGATAGTAGGACGCCTGTTTATCTAATGCCAGGGATGGCAGCGAATCCATCCATTTTTGATGGAATTAATTTACCAGAAGAACAGTTTTTAATTACCAAGTTGGAATGGCACATTCCCCAAAAAGGTGTAAGCCTAGAAACTTATGCAAAGCAAATGTGCGAAAAAATAGAACACGAGAGTCCAGTGTTACTAGGTGTGTCTTTTGGCGGACTTTTAGTGCAAGAGATGGCAAAACAAATAAAAACAAAAAAGGTAATTGCGGTTTCCTGTGTAAAATCTCATGAAGAATTGCCAAAACGGATGCTATTTGCCAAGTATACGAAAGCGCATAAATTATTACCAACAGGCTTGGTAACCAATGTAGAACTATTAGCCAAATATGCTTTTGGAGAAACCGTTACAAAACGTTTGCACTTATATGAACAATATCTTTCAGTTCGGGATAAATATTACATAGACTGGTCTATAGATCAAATTGTAAATTGGAAACAAGATCTAATTCCAAAAAACCTTATTCATATTCACGGAGAGAAGGATGCGGTTTTTCCTATTTCTAATATTAAAAACTGTATAAAAGTTAAAAATGGAACACATACTATGATTATTCATCGAGCAAAATGGTTTAATGAGCATTTACCCACACTAATTTTTGAATAAAACAGTTCTATTTTTGTATTATAGTATAATCGATTTAAAATTTACTCATGCGACACCTTAAAAATATATTAGCGGCAATTGGATTTTTGTTTGTTATTGGAAGCCTTATTTATGCAGTACAAGATGCCCCTACGCAAAACGAAATGGTTTTAAAAGAACACAATGAGAAAATAAATTCAAATAAGGGCTATCAAATTAGCGCAATTGAAATCCCTGAAGACTTGAATTTTGCGGATGAAGCAGTGCCTCTGGATGATCCTGAAATATTGGAACGCGTAGATCGTGAGTTTTTAGTAAATACGTACTGGCAATCCAACGCCTTGTTGTTAATGAAGCGCGCAAATAAATATTTTCCAATTATAGAACCTATTTTGGCAAAAAATGGAATCCCGGATGATTTTAAATATTTAGCGGTAGCCGAAAGCGCATTAACAAATGTAGTTTCACCAGCAGGAGCTACTGGATTTTGGCAAATTATGAAAGCCACTGGAAGAGAGTACGGTCTTGAAGTTAATGCTAATGTGGATGAGCGCTACCATATTGAAAAGTCTACCCAAGTTGCTTGCGACTATTTGAATAAGTGGAAAAAACGTTTTGGAACTTGGACACTTACTGCTGCTGCTTATAATGCTGGACCTGGAGGAATTCAGAAATACATGAACATTCAAAAAGTAGATGATTATTATGATTTGTTGCTAGGTCAAGAAACGGGACGTTATGTTTTTAGAATTATGGCCATAAAAGAAATTATTTCTAACCCGGGTAAATATGGCTTTGATGTTGAGAAAGACGATTTGTATGATGCTGTACCAACATTTAAGGTAGAAGTTAATAAACCTGTTACTGATTGGGCAGACTTTGCCTCGCTCTATGAGATTAACTATAAAATATTAAAGCGACATAACCCATGGTTGCGTGAACCACATTTAAATAATGCTTCAGGGAAAAAATATGTAATCGAAATACCAAATAAGGGCTATTACCGTCAATCCAAATAGAAAATCTGGGTAGTTCGAGCGAAATCTTAAATGATTCGATTAAGTGTAACGATTACTTATAAAGAAGACTTAAATTTTCTTCATTTGTTGCTGCATCATTTTAATTTGCTCCGTAAGCATATTATTTTTGTCCAATTTCTTGGCTTCTTGCAATAACTGAGTAGCTTCTCTTTTTCTGCGTTTTTGCATAGAAATACCTGCAAGACTTAATTTGGCCATTGCAACATCATAATCCATTGTTAAACCAAGTTTTAGTGCTTTTTTAAAGTATTTTTCGGCAGTAGTCAAGTTTTTCTGCGAGAAAATAATGCCGTGCAAGTAGTTATAATAACCTTGCTGTTTAGTAGTTAACGCTGCTTCTGGATTCTTAATTTTGGTGAGCCACTTTTGAGTGCCCTCCATATCTTGTTTACGCATTCTTAGAAATGCAAGTAAAATAATTTCATTTCTAAAGTATAAGAAGATGAAAATAAGCGAAAGCAATATTAAAAATATGCCATTCCCTATATAACCTTCAATGAATTGGTAAACAGCGTAGCCTATTATTAATACAGCTATAACAAGTTTTAGATTTTTATTAAACATGAGTTAGTTTTCTAATAATTCGTAAGTAATTGTTGATTCTATGGTTGTAGGTATTTCTACATTTCCCATTTGAGACATTTTTGTATTTCCTTCGGCAAGGCTGGATATCATAATCTTTTGAATAAAACCAGTTGTTGTATTTGCTTGAATAGCACTTTCCTGAGAACCACTCAAAGACATAATGGCTCCAGACTCTTCTGTATTCATAACAATTGCAGCTGTTCCTGTAATAGAAGTAGTATTGTTTTCTGCTTTTTCCAACTTAAAAGTATTATTTGAAGATAATTTTCCAGAATACGTGTTTTCCCAAGTGTCACCTACAGCAACTTCAGTATCAGGATAAAAGAATGTCATTTGCTCAAAACTTTTTGCCAAACCGTTAGAACTAAATTCTTTATCTAGAGATTTGCGCATTAAATTTGTAGTGAACTCATCTTCAATACCGGCTGCAGAAATCATTTTATTAATTAATTCATCACCGCCTTCTACGGAAACTACAGAGCCATTTGAATTCATTCGCATAGCAAGTTCATGCCCAATAAGAGAATGAAACATTTCTGACATTATATCACCCTCTACCAGTTCAGTTGCCTTCACATCCATCAATACACCTTGGATGCTTGAGTTAGATTTTAGAGCAAAATCCTGAAATATTAGGATTAAATCATACCCCTTATCATCAACACCAACCACTTTAAAATCATAAAGACCAGTTAAATCATTAGTCATTTCATGTTTGTTACCTTCTAGTTGTTGTGTAATAAGCTGTTTAGCTTCTTGCCTTACTTTAAAAATAGTACCTTCTTTAAGGTTATATTTTAAAGAAGTTTGTGCTTGAAGTGCGAGTACCATAAAAAATGAAACTATGAGTGCACTTTTCCTGTTGTATTTCATGTTATTGTTTTGTTCTTTTACCGAATGACAAAACTAACACAAACATTTTTTAGAAACCATTTGTCAAAGCAAAAACTCTTTGTATATTTGCGCCCGGAAATTGAGTAGCATTTTAGCGCTATTTTTATATAAACTTCGAAATGAAAAGAACATATCAGCCTTCAAAAAGGAAAAGAAGAAACAAACATGGCTTTAGAGAGCGCATGGCTAGTGCTAATGGCAGAAAAGTTCTTGCTAGTAGAAGAGCTAAAGGAAGAAAAAAACTTACAGTCTCATCTGAGCCAAGACATAAAAAATAATGACTGTCAATAACTTTTTAACAAAGGTGCTACTTCTTTAAGTTTAGCACCTTTTTTTTTGCCGAAATTTGAAAAATTTTGAATAACGAGTAACCAATTTAGAATGCCAAAAAGAGAAGAAATTAAATCGATTTTAATAATAGGTTCTGGACCAATAGTTATTGGTCAAGCATGTGAATTTGATTATTCTGGATCGCAAGCGCTACGTTCTCTGCGTGAAGACGGAATAGAAACTATTTTAATAAATAGTAATCCGGCAACAATAATGACGGATCCCGTAATGGCAGATCATATTTATTTAAAGCCTTTAACTACCAAATCGATAGTAGAAATTCTTAAGAAGCACCCATATATTGATGCAGTTTTACCGACAATGGGAGGACAAACAGCATTAAACTTATGTATTGAAGCAGATGAGAAAGGTATTTGGGAAGATTTTGATGTAGAAATTATTGGTGTTGATATTGATGCTATAAATATTACAGAGGACAGAGAAAAGTTCCGCGAATTAATGACAAAAATTGGAGTAGGTATGGCACCCCAAGCCACGGCGACTTCGTTTTTAAAAGGAAAAGAAATTGCTCAGGAGTTTGGTTTTCCTTTAGTTATTCGAGCTTCATTTACCCTTGGTGGTGCTGGAGCCTCTATAGTTCACGACCCTGAGGATTTTGATGATTTATTAAGCCATGGATTAGAAGTCTCACCCATTCACGAGGTGATGATAGATAAGGCGATGATGGGCTGGAAAGAGTATGAGTTAGAATTACTTCGGGATAAAAATGATAATGTAGTTATTATTTGCGCCATTGAGAATATGGATCCAATGGGAATTCACACCGGGGATTCGATTACTGTAGCACCGGCGATGACATTATCGGATAGAACCTATCAACGTATGCGTGATATGGCAATCCATATGATGCGTAGTATTGGTGATTTTGCAGGAGGTTGTAATGTACAATTTGCGGTAAGTCCTGATGAAAAAGAGGATATTATTGCAATTGAAATTAATCCGAGGGTTTCGCGTTCTTCTGCTTTAGCTTCAAAAGCAACCGGTTATCCTATTGCTAAAGTAGCTGCAAAATTAGCCATGGGATATTCCTTGGATGAATTGCAAAACCAAATTACACAATCAACTTCTGCTTTATTCGAACCAACATTGGATTACGTTATTGTGAAAATACCACGTTGGAATTTTGATAAGTTTGAAGGTTCAGATAGAACTCTAGGGCTTCAAATGAAAGCAGTTGGAGAGGTTATGGGTATTGGACGTTCCTTCCAAGAAGCGCTTCATAAAGCTACGCAGTCGTTAGAGATAAAACGTAATGGACTAGGAGCAGATGGCAAGGGCTATAAACAATATGATACCATAATCCAAAAACTTACTGTACCAAGTTGGGATAGAGTTTTTGTGATTTATGATGCCATACAAATGGGAATTCCGTTGAGTAGGATTCATGAAATCACCAAAATTGACATGTGGTTCTTAAAGCAATATGAAGAATTACATCTACTAGAACAAGAAATTTCCAAGTATACAATTGCTAATCTGCCTAAAGAACTTTTATTAGAAGCAAAACAAAAAGGTTTTGCAGACAGACAGATAGCACATATGCTCGATTGTTATGAGAGCGAAGTACATACCAAACGAACAGATTTAAACATCAATAGGGTTTATAAATTGGTTGATACTTGTGCTGCGGAGTTTAAGGCGATGACGCCTTATTATTATTCTACTTTCGAGGAGGAAATTGAAACAGCAGATGGAAAACGATACGTAACCAATGATAGTGTAGTCACTGATAAGAAAAAGATTGTTGTTTTAGGCTCTGGTCCAAACAGAATTGGACAAGGCATCGAGTTTGATTATTGTTGTGTTCACGGAGTTTTGGCTTCGGCAGAATGTGGTTATGAGACCATAATGATTAACTGCAATCCAGAAACGGTTTCGACAGATTTTGACACTGCGGACAAGCTCTATTTTGAGCCTGTATTTTGGGAACACATCTATGATATTATTTTACATGAAAAGCCTGAAGGTGTTATTGTACAACTAGGTGGTCAAACAGCACTAAAACTAGCCGAAAAACTTTCTAAATATGGTATTAAAATTATCGGAACAAGCTTTGAATCTTTAGATTTAGCGGAAGATCGCGGTAGTTTCTCAACTTTATTAAAAGAGAATAACATTCCTTACCCAAAGTTTGGCGTAGCAGAAAGTGCGGATGACGCTCTAAAACTGGCAGATGAGCTTGGCTTCCCTCTTTTAGTTAGACCATCCTATGTTTTAGGTGGTCAAGGAATGAAGATTGTAATTAATAATGAAGATTTAGAGGCGCATGTAGTTGATTTATTACGTAGCATTCCAAATAACAAACTATTACTGGATCATTATTTAGATGGCGCCATTGAGGCAGAGGCAGATGCTATTTGTGATGGGGAAGATGTTTACATCATAGGAATAATGGAACATATTGAGCCGTGTGGTATTCACTCTGGAGATTCTAATGCTACGTTACCACCATTTAACTTAGGAGAGTTTGTAATGCAGCAGATAAAAGACCATACAAAGAAGATTGCTTTGGCACTAAATACAGTAGGGTTAATAAATATTCAGTTTGCCGTAAAAGACGATACGGTTTATATTATTGAAGCTAACCCTAGGGCTTCTCGTACAGTTCCTTTTATCGCTAAGGCTTATAAAGAACCTTATGTTAATTATGCTACAAAAGTGATGTTAGGTGAGAAAAAAGTGAAGGATTTTGATTTTAATCCACAATTAGAGGGTTATGCTATAAAACAACCAGTTTTCTCTTTTAATAAATTCCCTAATGTAAATAAGAATTTAGGCCCAGAGATGAAGAGTACAGGAGAAAGCATCTTGTTTATAGATAGTCTAAAGGATGATGAATTCTACAATCTATATTCTCGAAGAAAAATGTATTTAAGTAAGTAATTAATTTTTTAATTATGTAAATCCCAAATTCTAATTTTTAAACCTAGAGTTTGGGATTTATTTTATTTAGGTAGTTATCATTCTTTAATTAATGGCTCAACTTGGCATCGATATTCTGATTGTGAGGAACAAAAGTGAAGTCGCAAAGTATAGAAACTAGAGGTGTTTTTAATGCGATTATTTTAATAAAAATCTAGAATTAGCACCAATAGTACCTGATAGGTATTTTTTAGTTGAACCATACCGCATAACCTTTTCTTCGTAATTCAAGAGCGAGTTGTTCTTCTTGCTTTAAAGCTTCAGTACGTGAATTAAATAAGGGTAAGTGATTGAATAAACTTCCTCGTAAATAGAGCCCATATTTTTCAACAATAGTTGCAGAAATTTTAAATCCTTTTTTGGAAATATAACCTGTTTTATGTTGATTAAATCGTTCTTTTGGTGTTTTGCTTGTCATCCCTACATAAAGGCATTGGAGCACTCCATTAAATTGAGGATTTGCTTCTCGAAATTTTCTATTCTGGGTAAAAACCTTTTTCGAAAGCTCAATGACATACACACGATATTTCAATTTGCCCATTTCTTCTAATCCTCCCACTCTGTGTGGAAAATCCCACCTCTATCTAGTCTTTCATAAGTATGCGAACCAAAATAATCGCGTTGTGCTTGTATCATATTTAGCGGCAAGCGCTGAGAAGTATAAGCATCAAAATAAGTTAAGGAGTTGGAAAGACCTGGTAAAGGAATACCATTGGTTGCTCCATAAGCAACCAATTCACGAGTTGCATCTACCGTACCTTGTACTTTCTCTACAAAAGAAGACGATAACAATAGATTTGACAATGTATCATCCGCTTTAAACGCCTCTGTAATATCCGCCAATAGACCAGCTCTAATAATACAACCTGCACGCCATATTTTAGCGATTTCTCCTAAATCTAAGTCGTAACCGTATTCTTTACTAGCATCTGCTAATTGATGCATTCCTTGGGCATAGGCCATAATAAAAGCAAAATATAAAGCCTCTTCTGCCTTAGTGATAAAACCTGCCTTGTCTACCGCTGTAGGAGAGGGTCTGTCATATAACTCATCCGCTTTAATGCGTTCCTCTTTTAAAGCAGAAATCTCGCGCATACTTACGGCAATATCAATAGTAGGAACTGGAATACCTAAATCCATAGCATTTTGTGATGTCCATTTACCAGTACCTTTTTGTTTGGCTTTATCTAAAATGGCATCAACTAAATCCCCATCAGTCAAGTCATCTTTTTGGGCTAAAATTTCTGAAGTAATTTCAACTAAAAAAGATTGTAAACGTCCTTTATTCCATTTGCTATACGTTTGATGCAATTCTTGATTTGATAGGCCTCCGGCTTTTTTAAGTAAATCATATATTTCAGAAGTCAATTGCATTAATCCATACTCAATACCATTATGTACCATTTTAACATAATTTCCTGCTGATTTTGGTCCTAAATATGTTACACAAGGCTCTCCTTTATATTTAGCAGATACCGCTTCAAAAATGGGCTTTACATGTTGATATGCTTCTCGGGAACCTCCAGGCATAATGCTGGGGCCTTTTCGAGCTCCTTTTGCACCTCCAGATACACCAGCTCCAAAGAAATTAATTCCTTTCCCTTTTAAATATGCCTCGCGTCTATCGGTATCAGTAAAAAAAGAATTGCCACCATCAATAATAATATCTCCTTCATCAAGTAGAGGTAATAGACTTTCAATAACCACATCTACAATTTTACCTGCTGGCACTAGAAGCATAATTTTCCGTGGTTTACTCAAAGCGGCTACAAAGACCTTAGCATCAGTTGTGGCGTTCACTTTTTCTGCATCGCCTCCCTCTTCAATAAGCGCATTCACTTTTTCTTCATCCAAATCATTACCAAAAGCAGTAAATCCATTATCAGCGACATTAAGGATAAAATTTCTTCCCATTACGCCCAATCCCACTAATCCAAAATCGTATGTATTTGCCATTATAAAGTTGTTATTAAGAAAGCAATAAGTACTTTAATTGTACTTAAGCGGAACCTAAAATAAACGTTATATTCGTTACTCTCAAATAATCTATAGTGCTTTCTATGAAGAAAACAGAAAACCAAATGCTTGTGATATTTGGCGCCTCTGGTGATTTAACTGCTAGAAAATTAGTTCCATCATTGTTTAACCTTTTTGCTGCCAAGCAATTACCTAATAATTTTATTGTTTTAGGAGCCAGTAGAAGTGATATGACGGATACTGATTTTCGCAAAAAAGTAGTTTTAGAAAGTAAGTATTTAAAAGAAAAGCTATCGGATATAGCTCAGGAAGAAATTCAAGATTTTGCCAATAAATTCTTTTATGAGGACTTGGGCGGAGCATATGATACCGATTACGGCAGATTAAGAAAGCGCATAGAAGACTTAAATGGAAAATATGGTACAGATGGTAATATCATGTATTATTTATCTACGCCACCAACTTTATATGAAACCATTGCTAAAAACCTGGCTGACGCTGGGTTAAACACGCAAAATAATGGATGGAAACGTTTGATAGTTGAAAAGCCATTTGGTTATAGTTTGGAGACCGCGAAAAAATTAAATGCTGGATTACAACAGTTTTTTACAGAACCACAGATATATCGAATAGATCACTATTTAGGGAAGGAGACCGTACAGAATTTGTTGGTTACGCGTTTTGCTAACAGTATTTTTGAACCACTTTGGAATAGAAATTACATACATCATATAGAGATTACAAATGCTGAGAGTGTTGGTGTTGAAAAGCGAGGAGGCTATTATGATAAATCTGGCGCGTTGCGCGATATGTTTCAAAATCATCTGTTACAGATAGTTTCTTTAATTGTAATGGAACCACCAATTGGCGCCCAAGCTGAAGAAATACGTAACGAAAAAGTAAAGGCTTTAAAATCGTTACGTATTATGCGAGACGAGAAAACACTACATGACAATACCATACGCGGACAGTACATGTCTTCAATAATAAATGGTGAAAAAGTAAAAGGATATCGTGAGGAGGAAGGAGTTGAATCTAATTCTACCACAGAAACCTATGCAGCTATTAAGTTTTTTGTAGATAATTGGAGATGGAAAGATGTTCCTTTTTATGTTAGAACTGCAAAACGTATGCCTACGAAAGTAACAGAAGTAGTTATCCATTTTAAAGCCCCACATCATCAAATTTTTCAGGATTCTGGATTAAATAATAAGGACAATAAGCTTGTTATTCGAATTCAACCAGATGAAGGGATTCTTATGAAGTTTGGGGTGAAAGTTCCAGGACAAGGCTTTAAAGTAGAACGAGCTAATTTGGATTTTTACTATTCTAGTTTAGCAGAAACTCATGTAATGGAAGCATATGAACGTTTGCTATTAGACGCAATGCAGGGTGATGCCACTTTATATGCTAGAGCCGACGAAGTGGAAGCTGCATGGGAGTTTGTAGACCCAATTTTAGAATATTGGAAAGACGGTAAAGATGTAAGAATGTATGGTTATGCGGCTGGAGTTTGGGGTCCAGAGAATGCAGATGAATTAATAGATGGTATTGGCTATTGGCGAAATCCTGGTTCTAATCTAGCTGATGACCCGGGTTATTGCGTGATTTGTTAGGTGCTTGGTGCTTGGTGCTTGGTGCTTGGTGCTTGATGTTGGATGTAGATTATGAGTTTAGGTGAATAGTTTGAGTTTGAACTTGATATTTGAATTTGGGTTTTTGAAGAAATGGAAGTAAAAATATATAAGGATAAGAAAGAAGTTGCGGAGCAATTTTCGAATTATTTTGCTAAAATGGTTAATGGAAAAGAAATTTTTCATGTTGCCTTATCTGGTGGAAGTACACCTAAGCTAATTTTTGATGTTTTAGCTTCGGAATATGGAACTAAAATAGACTGGACTAAAATCCATTTTTATTGGGGTGATGAACGTTGTGTGCCACCAACAGATAATCAGAGTAATTATAAAATGACGGTCGACCATCTATTTTCTAAAATTGACACTCCTTCAGAAAATATTCATCGTATTTTGGGAGAAAACGACCCCTTAGGTGAGGCAATGCGCTACAGCAATCTGCTAGAAATTAATATGGATAGGGTAGAAGGTGTTCCGCAATTTGACCTGGTTATTCTTGGTATGGGAGATGATGGACATACCGCTTCTATTTTTCCCCGTGAGATTGATTTGTGGGATGCGCAAGAACATTGTGTTGTGGCAACACATCCGGATTCTGGTCAAAAACGAGTTTCTATTAATGGTCGTGTAATTAATACCGCTAAAGCAGTAACCTTTTTAGTCACTGGGTCTGGAAAAGCCGAAAAAGTTGATGAAATCCATAATAAGAAAGAAAACTATGCACAATACCCTGCCTCATTGGTAAACCCTAAGTCAGGAAATTTAACTTGGTTTATGGATGAAGCAGCTGCTGATGCTTTAATCTAAATCCATTTTTATATTCTCACCTTCCAAATACTGAATGAAGTCGTCTACTTTAAACTTTTCAGATTTGTATTTACTATCCCTATCATATGCAGATAATTTCCGTTCCTTGCTTCTAGCAAATCGGCGCATACCCTGTTTGTCTTTTATTACTAACCCTGGAACTGCAATACTTTTTCCTGAATCGTCCTTTGCAACCATGGTAAAGTAAGAGGAATTACAATGTTTGGTTTTTCCAGTAGTAATATTTTCAGATTCCACGCGAACCCCAACCACCATTGAAGTTCTGCCTGTGTAATTAATAGATGCCTTTAAAGTTACTAGTTCCCCAACCTCAATAGGGTTTAGAAAATCTACCCTATTTACGGAAGCCGTTACACAGTAACGTTGCGAATGCTTGCTTGCACAAGCAAAAGCTATTTGATCCATAAGATTTAGGATATAACCGCCATGTACCTTTCCTCCAAAATTAGAGTGGGAGGGAAGCATTAACTCCGTAATTGAAATGCGTGATTCCTTTGCTGTTTTAAACTTTTTATGCTCAATTCCCAAAATGCGGAGATTTTTCTTGTTCAACTTCAATAATAAAATGTTTGGTATCACCTAACCAGAAAAAGCTCGAATAGCGCTCTTTATAAGTCACTTTAACATACTTTCCTTGAAAGTCTTTAAGCTTTTCAATCACTTCCTTTTCATTATCCTCAACAGAAAATTCAAAAATCTGGGCACTAGATATTCCTTGGCTTATTTCTCCTTCCCAAGTTTTAGCTAAAATTCCTTTTCTACTAAATTTTATTAACTCTCCCGACCGATAACCTTCACTAAATGGAACATAATAGACAAAAGCAAAATAACCAGCTATTCCTAAGAGGATTATAGAAATTAGTATAAAGAGTATTTTTCGCATTTTAAAGCTCTAGTTTTGATTGTTCCTCTTCAATTTCAAAATCATCTTCTTCTGCTCGTTTTAAAATGGGTTCAGGTATAGATTTTTTAGCTTTAGCTCCCATCTTCTTAAGTTTTTCTATGCTAGTGACTATATTCCCTCGTCCTTCCACCAATTTATTCATAGCACCTCGATATTCCGTTTTGGCCTCATCCATTTTCTTGCCAACCTTAGTTAAGTCAGTCACGAAACCTTCAAACTTGTCATAAAGCGCACCAGCTTGGCGTGCAATTTCGATGGCATTCTTTTGTTGTTTTTCATTATTCCACATGGTGTCTATAGTCCTTAATGTGGCGAGTAGGGTAGACGGGGTAACGATAACTATATTTTGTTCAAATGCTTTATTGTATAAAGAACTATCTTGATTTATAGCAACGGCAAAGGCAGGTTCTATAGGCACAAAAAGCAATACAAAATCTGGACTTTCCATTTCATATAAATCCTCATATTTCTTTCCAGATAATTGTTCTACGTGTTTTCTAAGGGAATTGATATGATCCTTTAAGTGCTTCTCTTTTAGTTCTTCTTCTGCATTTACATAGCGTTCATAATCTGTTAAAGAAACTTTAGAATCTACAACCATTTTTTTACCATCTGGAAGATGAATGATAACATCTGGCAGTACCCTAGTGCCATCTTCTAGTGTAAAACTTTGCTGCACACTATATTCACGGTCTTTTTCTAATCCAGATTTTTCTAAAACACGCTCTAAGACTAACTCGCCCCAATTTCCTTGCATTTTGCTATCACCTTTTAATGCTTTAGTTAGGTTTTCAGCTTCTTGGGTTATTTTAAGGTTCTGATTTTGAAGATTTAATAATTGTTCCTTTAAAGCTGAATGAATACTGATATTCTCTTTTTGAGTAGCTTCTACTTTCTTTTCAAACAATTGAATTTTCTCTTGGAGCGGACTTAAAATCTGTTTTATATTTTTCTGATTTTGTTCCGTGAACTTATTGCTTTTTTCTTCTAGAATTTTGTTGGCTAAGTTTTCAAACTCTTTAGTAAACTTTTCTTGTAGCTTTTCTACCTCTTCTTTTTGTTCTGTATTTACACGTTGTAAATTTTCATTTACCGCTTCTAAACGCACATAGTTTTGCCCAAGACTTTCTTTTTCGGATTGTAACCGTCTTTTTTCTTCGTTTTCAACTAGTAGTTTTTCATTTATTGAAGAAATAGAGGTGTTTAATTGCTTGTTTTCAGCTTCTAGTTCGCTTTGACTAGACTTGGTTTTTAAACGTTGAATGTATATGCCAATAGAAACGCCAATGGCGATTGAAATTAACCCAATTAAAATATAAATCAACTCGGTATTCATATAGTTTTATTCTAATGATAAAGATACGTGAATATTGCTTTTAAGAAAGTATAAAGAAAGCTACTTATTAACCTTAAAAGTGCCTGTTTTTGCATCAAATTTGACCATTTCTGATGGGAAAAGAGTATTGAAACAACCTTCTTTGATTAATTCACATGGCGGAGCAAATGGATTTTCTTGACCATCTAGAATCAAAATTTTATCGCATAATTGTATTGCTAAATCAATTTCATGAGTGGTAAATAGTATGGTCTTACTGTATTGGTGCGCTAGTTGTTGTAGCAGCTTTAAGATTTGAACTTTATGATATAAGTCTAAATGAGTAGTAGGTTCATCTAAGAGAATAAGGGGTGTGTCTTGCGCCATTGCTCTGGCAATTAATACGCGTTGTAATTGCCCATCGCTTAATTCATGACATTTTTTACCGGTGAATTCCTCCAATTCAAAACTTTGGATGCTTTCAACAATGTATTTTTTATCAGTAGCAGTAAGACTTCCCAGCCAATTGGTATAGGGTTGTCTGCCAAGTGTAATTAATTCTTTAACGGTAAGGTTTTTAGAGGCAATAGGTTCAGTAAGCACTACACTGGTCTGTTTTGCGAAATCTGATGGATTATAATTTTCAAGAAGTTGTTTTTCAACTAGAATCTCTCCAGATAGTTTTGGCTGTAATTTTCCTAAAGTTCTAAGAAGTGTCGACTTTCCTATCCCGTTTACACCAATTATAGCACATAGTTCTTTGGGTTGAAGCTCAAAATTAATATTCTCCGCAACAGCATAATTTTTATACCCAATGGATAAACTTTTTACTTCGATAGTTGTTTTTTGTTCTTCCATTAGAAAAGTAGTTTTCGTTTTCTAACCAATAACCAAATTACTACTGGCGCTCCTATTAAAGAAGTTATAGCATTTATGGGTAAAACACTGGCAGAGTTTGGTAGCTGTGCAATAGTATCACATAGTAACATTAAAATAGCACCATAAAAGAATACAGCAGGCACTAATATTTTATGCTCCATGGTATTGAAGAGCTGCCGGGTAAGATGCGGAACTGCCAATCCTACAAAAGCAATAGGGCCAGCAAAAGCGGTTATAGAACCTGCAAGCAATCCCGTTGCGATAATAATAAGTAATCTGGACTTCTTTAAGGATACTCCTAGACTTTGTGCATAATTTTCACCCAATAGAAAAGCGTTCAACTTTTTTATGGAAAACACGCTCAACAATACTCCTATAAACACAATACTCGCTAAAAGAATTAGTTGGTTCCATGAAAGATTGCCTACACTACCATAAGACCAAAAAATAAAACGTTGCAATTGTTCAGCATCTGAAAAATATGCCAGGACACTTACTATGGCAGAAGTAACACTGCCAAACATTAAGCCTATTATAAGTAAAGCCATCGTATCCCTAACACGATTGGCAACAAGCATAACTATTAATAGTACTAGGAAACTCCCTAAACTTGCAGCTATGACTAAGGACACATCATTTAAAAATCCAAAGACTGCAAATCCACTTAAAAGGGAAGATCCTAAAAGCAATAATGCGGCTCCCAAACTAGCACCGGAGCTAATACCTAAGACAAAAGGTCCAGCTAATGGGTTTCTAAATAAGGTTTGCATTAGTAAACCACTTAATGCTAGTCCACCACCCACTAAGATTGCTGTAAATGCTTTTGGAATCCTATAATTCCAAATAATATATTTCCAGGAATCAATAGGAACTTCACCATTAAATAGTGCAGAAAAAGTAGACTTTATTGGAATATTTACAGAACCAGAACTAATGTTCAAAAACCAAGTAAATAGCAAAACCCCTAGTAATAGTATAAATGAAAACTGATATGATTTTGCCTTACTCTGCATTATGTATTAGAACTTTGTGATGAGTATTCAAAATACAATAAAATAGAACTTTTTCTGCTACTTAGCATAGCACAGCTATGGTAAGTAGTAAAAATGAAATAAGATATTCTATTTTGAAGTAGTATGGACACGGAATAGATTTTCTAATATATTATGCGGGGTCTAGCATTACTGCAAAGGTGTAAAAAAGTAGGGACTGTGATTAGGTAATAAATCTGGATGAAAAATATGAACCATATCCTTTAGGACTAAATCTGGTCTTTGTGGCGCCAATTCATAAAATAAAAGACCACCAGTTGGTCCTTTAGTTGCTGAAAAGGTAAATACTTTTTTATCCCTAAATGCCTTAAACTGTTGATAGTGCAAGTTGGACTCTTCCATTTCCATATAGCTGGTGAATTGAGATGGAGAAACCCAAAAGTCAGCGTTTTGCCCTTTTTCTAAAACGCTTTCGAGACTTAAAGATAAACTTCCAGTACCTTTACTTTCTTGCCATAGATAATTCACATTAGCATCAGCTAAAAATTGCGCCGCCCAACTTTCTCCAGCAGGCAAATACCAAACATCTTTGTACAAAGCGCCACTTAAAACCGTAGGCCTATGAGTTGCTTTTACACTTAATGTTCTAACTCGTTCATATTCTGAAACGATATTGCTAAAAATACTATCAGCTTCTTTTTCTTTATTCAAAAGAACACCAAAAAACTTAATCCATTCCGCTTTCCCAAGCGGTGTTTTTTCATTCCAATCACCATTAAAGACCACAGGGATGTTTGCTTTTTGAATTACTTCGTACGTACTATTTTGGTTATTAATACCAAACCCTACAATCAGGTCAGGAGCTAACTCCAAAACCATTTCAGTGTTTAAACTCTCATTGGTGCCTAATTCTTTTATTTTTCGTTCCGCAATCAACTTTCTTGCAGGCATAGAGGAAATATATTTGGTATTAGGAAAACCTACTACTTTATTAAGTCCACCAAGTGCTTCCACAGCAGGAATATGGGTGGTCGAAGTAATCACAAAATCTTTGATGGGAATAGCTATGACGGCGTCATAAGCATCTTTTGGATAGGTGATTGACGCTAATTTCTCTTGTGGTATAAAGGCGTAAGTGTATGCTTTACTTGCCCCTGGCCAAGGTTCTAAAACTTTAACCACTGTATATTCCGAATTATGTTCGATTGAAAATCCGGAGGCATATTCTACGGCTGATTTATTGATTACTTCACTAAAAGGAATTTCCTTCTTCTTTTCAGCACAGCTTAAAACTAGGATGGCGATGCATAGCAGTAAAATCAGGAATTTAAAGCCTGACAAAATCGTATCTAGAAAAAGATTTTCCCATTTTAAAAGCCTAGTTCTTGATACCTGCCCATCTGGCAGGCGGGCTTTCTCTGGTTGAAAAAATTCGAACTGGTGGTTTTTGCTGCAATGGGTACTCAAATTGGATGTTGAAGATTTATATTCTTTTAGTATCATGGCTTCAAATTTAAGCTTATTTGAGTTTGATAGAAAAGAGTTAAACAGAATGATTACTTTCGCAACGAATTTTGGTTCAAATAAGAATTTTCTTGTTTGATTAAAAGGGAATCCGGTGAAACACCGGAGCTGTTCCCGCAACTGTAAGCTGTGCCGATTCGGCACTGATATTTGAGTATCAGTACTGAGATTAGGTGCTTATCACAACTCCAAAACCACTGTGTAATTGCACGGGAAGGTAGTAGATAAGACGCAAGCCAGGAGACCTGCCGGATTCAAACAATTAATGTTAAACTTTCGGGATAAAAGTTTGCGTATGGGTAACCTATCGCTTTTCCGAGCAATCCAATTTAAAAATGAACAAAAAGTATTTAACGCTTTGTACTGGCCTATTGCTAGGTACAGCGCTTACTGCACAGGACAAGGATTCCATTGCAGTACAAGAATTGCAAGAAGTTGTAGTTAGTGACTCTCGTTTTCAATTAAAACGCGAGAATTCTGGTAAGACAGTTGTGAAAATTACAGCAGAAGAACTTGAACGTAACCAGGGCAGGACTGTTGCAGAAATTATTAACTCCAAAAGTGGAATTGAAATTAATGGTAGTAGAAGTGTTGCAGGGCAAAATCTTGGTTACTTTATTCGCGGAGGGAATAACAGACAGGTTTTGGTGCTTATAGATGGTATTCAGGTAAACGACCCTTCACAAATAGCCAATGATTTTGACTTAAGATTATTAGATTTAAATACTATTGAAAGTATTGAAATTATAAAAGGTGCAGCCAGCACGCTATATGGCAATTCTGCCGCTACTGCGGTGATTAGTATTATCACAAAGAGTGCCACAGAGGACAAAATAGCATTAAGTGTAAGTTCTGTCATGGGAACTAACGCTTCCCAGAATGAAGACAACAAAACCATATCTAATTTTAATAATGCGGTTAATTTAAATGGGACATTATCTAAATTTAGCTATGCAGTAGGTTTTGCAAATCAATTTACAGATGGGCTATCTGCAGCTTCTGGAACAAACACTGAAGAAGACCCGTTTTCTAGAATAAATACCAATGTAAAATTAGGCTATGCCTTTTCAGAAAATTTCAATGTAAAGGTTTTTGGAAGTTTTGATAAGTATAATACTGCTATTGACGGCTTTCCTGCACCATTATTTCAATTTGCAGATACTAATGATGAGTCCATTTCAGAACAACTTCGTTTTGGGGTAAGTCCGGAATTAAAATATAACAATGGTAGTATAACTATAAATGCTAGTATGACCAGTATTGATAGGGAAACCATTTCTGATTTTCCTTCCCAGTTTGAATCTAAAGGCTATATCGTTGATGCATTTAACAAATATGTTTTTGATGAAAAATTATATACTATAGTAGGTTTTAACTACCAAAAGAATGAAACCCTTTTCGCTGAAGAAGTTTCTGATACAAATAGTGACCCATATGTAAATGTTGTATACGTCTCTGATTTTGGTTTTAACCTTAACGCAGGAACTCGATTAAATAACCACAGCGAGTACGGTAGTCATCTTACGTATAACTTTAACCCTTCTTACACTTTTGAATTAGGTAAAGGTTATGGTAAATTTTTAGGCTCTTACAGCACATCTTTTATAGCGCCTAGTTTATTTCAATTGTTTGACGGTACTTTTGGAAACCAAGAGTTAGAGCCAGAAGAGAACAGAACATTAGAAGGCGGTTTTGAATGGAATCTTGGGAAGAAATTTAGATTCAGTGCGCTCTATTTTAATAGAAATGAAGAAAACACGGTGCTTTTTACAACGATAGACCCAGTAAACTTTATTTCACAATATAGAAATGCGGAAAATGATGCTAAAGTTCAAGGAGCCGAGTTTGAAATAGTTTCTGAGTTATTTAAAGACTTCAATTTTTCTGCTAACTATACATTTACAGAGCTTAAAGAAGGTAACCGAGTGCGCTTACCCAAACATAGAGCCAACGCCACTATAAATTATGCATTATCAGATAAAACCAGTGCTTCTTTAAACTACCAATATGTTGGTAGTAGGGAGGATACTGATTTTAGCACATTTCAGAATATTGACTTGGATGCGTATTCTTTAATAGATTTTTACTTAGGTCATCAATTTAAAAATGATAAGCTAAAGGTCTTTTTTAATGTGACCAATATCTTTAATACAGATTATGAGGAGATTATTGGGTTTACCACAAGAGGCAGAAATTATAGCCTAGGGTTAAATATTACGTTATAAAAAAAGCGGCCAATTGGCCGCTTTTTTTAATTTAAATCTATTTGTTTATCTAAAACCATTATACCTTCTTCATAGTCAAACTCAATTAAATCATTGGGAATATCAGAAGCTCTGGATTTATTATTTAGAGATTTGCTAGTAAACCCCGTAATTTCCTCAATAGCTTTTGCGAGTAATGGTTCCTCTAGATTACCAAATGAGCTAAGATTAAAAACATCTTCTCTTATTTCAAAATCTGGAGTAAAACCAGATGTGAAATCTAGAAAACCAACGGAATTTTCATTTCTTCCTACTAAAGGTTGAATAATCCATTTATTATCCGATGGAATCTGATCTTGAGTGGAGGGACTGTATTGGTAATTATTTTCTGGTAAATCTACTAAAGAAATTGAAAATTCATTTTTACCTCTTGTAGTAGTGCCAATATGAATTACTTCAACATAAGGGTCTAATCCGTTAATTAACAATTCACTTGCAGATGCAGAATTTCCAGTAGCTAGAACATATACCCTATTTAGGTTTAGAGTATTTATAGGTGATACTCCAGTAGAATTTGCAAAATAATCTTCAAGTTGTTCTGAACTAAAATTTGCTTGGCGTTTAGAATTCCAACGTTGACGAATAAAAAGCTCATTTGTATTTGTTCCGTAGATCATACTTGCCAAAAGTCTTGTGGTATTTACTGAGCCACCTGGGTTGTATCTTAAATCCAATACCAAATCAGTAACCCCATCAGCTTTGAATTGGCCAAAGGCATCATTTAATTCCTCATTAAAATCACTATTGAACCTTTGGTAAACTAGATAGCCAATTTTTGTCCCATTTACGTCTATTGTGGTTGCCAACCGAATAGGTGGCTCTAAAAGATTTTCTTCTTTAGTTAATGTAATTTCTTCAGTGGTTTCATTAACTAGTCTGTTGGTAACGTCTAATTCACCCTTGTTTAAGGTGTATGTATCTGCGCTAAGTAAATCAGATAAATTATCAGAAGTAAGTGCTTGACCATTTATACCATAGAAAACATCCCCTCGCATTATTCCCTTATCGGCTGCATCCGATCCAGGAACTACATTGCGAACAAATAAAAATAGATTGTCGGTATTATCTGCTGACAAATCTGCACTGAATAATTGAAGTCCGTTGCTTTTACGTATTCCAGAAAGCGAATTCAGTAATACCTCGAAATCTTCATTGTAAAAAGTAAAACGATCTTCTGAGAAACGTAAACTTTCTATAAAATCTGTGGGATTAGGATTTCCTTGAAGGTATTCTGTGTATTCTTGATTGGTTGTAAATCTATCATCAGCTAAATCTGGAACATCTGCTTGCCAGAAATACCAAAAATTCATGGCTTTCCACATAAAATCTTGCACGGTAACATCTGCAGAAGTAGGATTTAAACCTCCATCATCGTCATTACTGCAAGAGGTAAATAGTAACAATGGGGCACAAATAAATAATAAGAGGGATTTTTTCATAGCATATTTTTTCATTTTCACTGCAATTAGTATTCCAAAGGTGTTACAATCCTAATACTTATATAACAACTTTAGTTTTAAAAACCCTAATTTACTTACAACTAGAGGAAATAAAAATTAATTGTAACAAAATTCGTTATACGTCGTCTTCCTAATATAAGCATCAAAATTGTGCTTGTAACAACCTAAAAACCAAAATGAAACAGAGCGAGTTTTTAAACTTGGTAATGCCTTTTAAGGATAAACTTTATAGAATGGCCAAACGATTATTGGTCTCTAGAGAGGAAGCTGAAGATGCTACGCAAGAAATTTTGCTAAAACTCTGGTCTAAGAACGATGCAATGGACAAATACAATAATGTAGAAGCCTTTGCAATGACTATGACAAAGAATTTTTGTCTAGACCGATTAAAATCTAAACAAGCCAGTAATTTAAAGCTGGTCCATAGCAATTATAGTGATGAGCGAACATCACTACAGAAGCAAATAGAGGCAGAGGATAGTGTAGATTGGGTAGAACGTATCATGGAGGAGTTGCCGGAACAACAAAAAATGATATTGCAATTGCGAGATGTAGAAGAATATGATTTTGACGAAATATGCGAATTACTAGATATGAAGCCTACAGCAGTAAGAGTAGGGCTATCAAGAGCAAGAAAAACAGTTAGAGAAAAATTGATTGAAAAACATAACTATGGAATTGGATAAAAACATAGAAAACTTATTAGAAAAGTACTTTGAGGCTACCACTACGGTTACTGAAGAGGAAGCATTACGGGAGTATTTTGCACAAGAAAGTGTTGCAACACATCTTGAACAATACAGACCAATGTTTAACTATTTTTCTAAAGCCAAAGAAGAACAGTACACAAAGCAGGTTCCATTAAACACTAGAAGAAAATTCAATTACAAATGGATTTCCGTTGCTGCAGTGGCCGTATTATTCCTTGGAATCTATTTTGGACCTGACCAATATCAGGATTATCAAGATAGAAGAGAGGCAGAAATTGCCTATCAACAAACAAAAGAAGCTTTAAATCTTTTAGCAGTGAATTTTGGTAAAGGCACCGAAAAGATGACTTACCTAAAAGAGTTTGAAGCAACAACATCAAAAATTTACAACGACAATTAAAATTTAAAAAAATGAAGAAGAGTATATTAATTTTATTAATCGCGATTTTACCAATATCAGGATTTTCACAATCACTTTTTGATAAGTATGAAGACTTGGAAGATGTTACAACAGTAGTTGTTTCTAAAAAAGCTTTCGAACTTTTAGCAAAAATGGATATTGATATGGAAGATCAAGAATCTCAAGACTTTATGGACATAGCAACAAGCGTTACTGGTCTTAAAGTATTTACAACAGATAATAAGTCTATTGGAGATGATATGAAAGGTTCTGTAACTAAGTATTTATCTGGTAACAGAATGGAAGAATTAATGCGTGTAAAAGACAAAGACGCTAATATTAAATTCTATATCAAAGAAGGTAAAGATGCCGATCACGTTAGAGAACTTTTAATGTTTATGACTGGCATTAAAGAAATAGAAGCTAATGGTAGAAAGTTTGAAACCGTATTATTGAGCTTAACAGGTGACATTGATTTGAACAAAATCAGCTCCCTAACAAACAAAATGAATTTGCCTAAAGAGTTAAACAAGGCAGGCGATAAACAATAGAAAACAACCATCAATCATTAAACACAAAAACAATGAGCAATTCAAATTGGGTTGTTCATTGTTTTAAACCTGTGCTGAGCTAAGTCGAAGCATCAATCAAAAAAAGAACAAACATGAAAAAATTAGTTTTATCAATTATAGCAATAGCATTTACCACAAGCACATTTGCACAAAAAGCGTTTGATAAGTATATAGATTCTGACAATGTTGGAACGCTTACCATAAATAAAAGCATGTTGGGCATAGTAGCAAGCATGTCTGCAAATGAGAAAAGTAAGGAAGCAAGAGATTTTATCGATTTAGCAGAGAATATCAATGAGATTAAGATTTATATTTCGGAAAATAGAGCTGCTTCAGTTGATATGAAGCAAACTGTAAAATCTTATCTTAGAAAATCTTCTATGGAAGAATTAATGCGTGTACGTGATGAAGATGCTCAGGTAGATTTTTATGTTAAGAGTACAAATAATGATAATGTGGTAAGTCAACTTTTTATGTTTGTTACAGGAATAGATAATAAAAGTGATAAGACTCCAGAAACAGTACTTGTAACAATGAACGGAAAAATTGAACTGGACAAAATAGGAGCTTTAGTAAATAAGATGCAATTACATCCTTCGCTAAAAAAAGCTAGTGAAAAGAGTAAGTAATAACCAATCAAAAAAACAGAAAATGAAACAATTAATAAAATACATGTTTAGCCTAGCTATAGTTTTTTTAGCTGGTTGTTCTTCACAACAAAGCCTTCAGGAGTATTATGTTGATAATAAAGAGAATCCAAATTTTATCTCTCTTGATATTCCCGCTAGTATTTTAAAAATGGATGAGGTAGAACTTACAGATAAACAGAAGAAAGCAGTTTCATCTTTAAAGAAATTTAATTTATTGGCTTTTCGTAAAACTTCAGATAACAGTACTGACTATAAGTTAGAGAAGGCCAAAGTAAAAGAGATTTTAAAAAATGATGAGTTTGTTGAACTCATGAAAATTAATTCTGAATTTGGAAAAGGAGTCATTAAATACTTAGGGGACGATGATGCTATAGACGAAGTTATTATATATGGTGACAGTAAAGACAAAGGCTTTGCTTTAGTCCGTGTTCTTGGTAAGGATATGAATCCAGCTGATGTAATGCAACTTATGCAAGCAATCCAAAAGTCTGATTATAAGGGAGAAGGACTCGGAGAGATAGGAAAATTTTTAAAAGGATAAACCAAACAGCTGATTATATAGAATCCTGAATTGTCATTTGATAATTCAGGATTTTTTTTGCATTAAATTATTACATAACCTAGAATTGTAGTGACCTTCTTGTTATTTTTAGTGTCATAAGCATATAGAACACTAAAAACTAAAAATATTATGGAAAATGCGCAGATCTGGATAGACAAAGGAATCGATTTTATAGTTGAATATGGCCCAAAGGTTTTAGGAGCTATTGCAATATATATCATTGGTTCTTGGGTAATTAAAAAAATTGTAAAAGCAGTAAGTAAAGTGATGTCTAAGGGTTCTTATGACACATCCCTGCAAAAGTTTTTAACCAATCTTATTTCTTGGGGTTTAAAGATATTTTTAATTATTACCGTTATTTCTACTTTAGGTGTAGAAACTACAAGTTTGGCAGCTGTTATTGCAGCGGCAGGTTTAGCAGTAGGTCTCGCATTACAAGGATCACTATCTAATTTTGCAGGTGGTGTTTTGTTGATGATATTCAAGCCTTATAAAATAGGAGATTTAGTAGAAGCCCAAGATGTATTAGGTGTAGTAAAGGAAATTGAAATTTTCACTACCAAACTAGTATCTCCGGACAATAAACTTTTAATAGTTCCTAATGGCGCAATGGCAAACGGGAATATTACTAATTACACCGCTGAAGGTAAAATTCGTGTGGACACTGTAATTGGAGTAGCTTATGAAGAGGATATAAAGCAGGTAAAAGAAGTGTTGATGGAGGTATTAACTTCTAACCCCAAGGTGTTACAAGATCCAGCTCCATCGGTTAATGTTTTAGAACTTGCTGATAGTTCTGTAAACTTTGCTGTTAGACCATTTGCAAAGCCTGAGGATTATTGGGATGTATATTTTGCTACCTATGAAAATTGCAAATTAGCCCTTGATAAGGCCGGAATTGAAATTCCTTACCCACATGAAGTTGAAGTTATTAAGGAAAGGAAGTAGTATTTATTAATTTACTATAATGATAGAAGACCGCCAATTGGCGGTCTTTTTTATGTAGAAAAGTTGTTTCAAAGGAGGAACGACTGAAAAACCTAAGGGTTAAAAATGAGATTTCTCGCACTCATTTCATTCGGTACGAAATGACATTTAAATTAAATGCCTGTATAATTTGCAGGACTAATATTCTTCAGCTCCTTTTTTATTGTATCAGAAACTTCTAGAGTTTCAATAAAATTTGCAATTGAGGCCTGATTGATTTTCTCATTTGTCCTGGTCAACCCCTTAAGCGCTTCATATGGATTTGGATAGCCTTCTCTCCTCAAAATGGTTTGTATAGCCTCAGCAACTACAGCCCAATTATTTTCTAAATCTTGCTCAAACTTCTCAGCATTTAAAACCAGTTTATTCAATCCTTTTAAGGTTGATTTAAATGCAACTAAGGTATGCGCAAAAGGAACACCAACGTTACGTAATACTGTACTATCTGTTAAGTCTCTTTGTAATCTAGAAACCGGTAGTTTTGCAGATAAATGCTCAAATAACGCATTTGCCAAGCCTAAGTTTCCTTCAGAATTTTCAAAGTCAATAGGATTTACTTTATGTGGCATGGCAGAAGAGCCTACTTCTCCCTTTTTTATTTTTTGTTTAAAATAGTCCATAGAAATATAAGTCCACATATCTCTATTTAAATCAATAATGATAGTATTAATTCGTTTAAGGCAGTCAAACAAAGCAGCCATGTGGTCATAGTGCTCAATCTGAGTGGTAGGAAAAGAATGGTGTAAGCCTAATTTTTCTTGAACAAACTCCTTTCCAAAGGCTTTCCAATCAACCGATGGATATGCGACCTGGTGTGCGTTGTAATTACCTGTAGCGCCGCCGAATTTTGCTGCAGAAGGAATGTCATTCAATAAATCAAATTGTTGCTTTAATCGCTCAACATATACCTCAATTTCTTTTCCCAATCGAGTAGGGGAAGCAGGTTGTCCATGTGTTCTAGCCAACATGGGTATTGATTCCCATTCTTTGGCCAAATTTTTTAATTTTTCAAAAACCTCAAAATATGCTGGCACATAAGAATCATTCATTGCTGCTTTAATAGAAAATGGAACAGCAGTATTATTAATGTCTTGTGATGTTAATCCAAAATGGATAAACTCTTTGTATTGACTTAATCCTAAATCATCAAACTTCTCTTTGATAAAATACTCTACAGCTTTTACATCATGATTTGTGGTTTTTTCAATTTCCTTGATAGCACTAGCATCTTGGGATGAAAATTGTTGATAAATGCTTTGAAGTTCTGAAAATTTGGCCGTATTAAAATCTGCAAGCTGTGGCAAAGGAATTTCGCAAAGTGCAATAAAGTATTCAATCTCTACTTGAACACGATACTTAATAAGTGCCTCTTCGGAGAAATAATTCCCTAAAGCTTCTGTTTTATTGCGATAACGACCATCTATGGGTGAGATAGCATTCAATTGATTCAAAGACATCAGATACAGATTTTAAGCGGCAAAGATACTTAAACTTAGAGAGTTTAATAACCAAGTTTCTTAAGTTCTTCCAATGTTTTCTGGGCTCTATTTTTATAGCCTACAGTTCCTGTAGATATGGAGTTTTCTAGAATAGGTTTCAATTCAGGGTGAATCCATTTAAACTCTGTTCCTAAATGGAGCAAACTTGTCATGGCAAAAACTTTGGCAGCCACTTTTCTTGTGCCTATTAGCCAATCAAAGCAAGCACTAACTATCTTTTCTAAAACACTACTACTAAGACCTCTTATGTATTTTGGGTTCTTTTTTTTGTATTTAGCCAATACTAACAATTCGCATACATGCGCCATTGGTCTAATGCAAGATTCTGACTCTAAGTTTTCTAAACCATTAGCAAAATCATCAATAAATGGTAATAGGAAGTCTAATTTCTTTCGCATTAAATGGTCAAAAACCCAACTAGCGTTAAAGGTATTTTCTTTATCTTCTATCCAAATTGCTTTTAAGAGTTCACCAACTAAATCTGGAGCATGTAAAAGTTCTTCGACTAGTTCTAAAATTTTATTTTTTGATAAGCGCCCAGAATTAAGTCGCAGATGTAGATGTTCTTTAGTCACAAAAAATTAATTTTATCGTAAACCTTTTGAAATGAAAATACTAAAAAAAATAGCAATTATACTTTTAGTTGTGTTTATTGGAATGCAATTTTTTAGACCGGATAAAAATACTACTGAGGAGTTAGATTATGTTGCTGCTTTTGAGCTAGAGACGAATCCACCTTCCACTGTCAAAGCGCTTTTAAAAACAGCTTGCTATGATTGCCACAGTAACAATACTGCTTATCCATGGTACAGCAATATAGCACCTGTTTCCTATTGGATGGATGACCATATTAGGCACGGTAAAGGCGAATTAAATTTTTCTGAGTGGGCAAATTATTCTGCTAAGAAAAAAGACCATAAGTTAGAAGAGTTGATAGAAGAGGTAGAAGAGGGAGAAATGCCTTTAAAAGAATATACTTGGACTCATGGTGAAGCGCATTTTACAGATGAACAACGTAAGCTTTTAATGACCTGGGCAAAGGAAACTAGGCTCAAGTACCAATCAGCTTTGTTACAAGATTAGGAACTCCTTTTGATGCATTTTGAGGTATGATACTTAAATTGTTGAAGTCAGCTGCATTTACACTTGGCTTTGGATCTATAAAGTAGATTGGAGTATCATTGGTAACATAATTTACTAGACTAGCAGCTGGATAAACTTGCATAGATGTTCCAATAATTATTAATATATCTGCTTCTTGGGTTATGGTTATTGCAGGTTCCAGCATTGGGACCATTTCTCCAAACCAAACGATGTGAGGACGTAATTGATTTCCTTTATCATCTATGTCACCTAGATTTAAATCTCTAGTCCAATCTAGCACTTTACTTTCATCTATTATGCTCCTTACTTTTAGTAACTCTCCATGTAGATGGAGGACATTCTTGCTTCCGGCTTGCTCATGTAAATTATCTACATTTTGAGTAATGATATTTACATGAAACTCTTTTTCTAGTGCAACTAAAGCCTTATGTCCATCATTAGGTGTTACTTGTAATAACTGTCTCCTACGTTGATTATAGAACTCGAAAACTAATTCTGGATTTTTAGCAAATCCTTGCGGAGATGCAACTTCCATTACATCATGGCCTTCCCAGAGTCCATTAGCATCTCGAAAAGTTTTTAGACCACTTTCCGCACTCATTCCAGCACCAGTAAGTACCACAATTTTTTTCTTCCTCATAAACTCAAAATTAACATTTTCAGATTTTATTATCTTGCTTTATGCATTTTGATTACGACTTGTTAACGTATTTAGAGGGTTTTGTTACAGAAGAAAGGAAACAACGATTTTTAGATGTGCTTTCTAAACGAACACGGTTTCTTACCGTTGCGATAGAAGATGTATACCAATTACATAACACAAGTGCTGTAATTAGGAGCTGCGATGCTTTTGGCGTGCAAAATGTTCATGTTGTTGAAGATAGGTTTGGAAAGCGACTAGATAAGAATATAGCTATGGGCGCAGAACAGTGGATAGATGTTCATCGTTATCAAACTACAGATGAATGCATTACTACTTTAAAAGAGGGTGGATATGAAATTATTGCAACTACACCACATAACAATTCTAACTTGTTGTCTGATTTTAAGGTCACATCAAAAACAGCACTGTTTTTTGGTACTGAAAAAGAAGGTTTAAGCGATGCTGTTTTGCAAAAGGCAGATGGATTTCTAAAAATACCCATGGTGGGCTTTTCGGAGAGTTTAAATATTTCTGTTTCAGCAGCAATTATTCTTCAAGAACTTTTGGATGACCTAAGGAAATCTAAGTGCCCATGGCAATTGTCGGAACTAGAGGTTTTAGAAAAGAAATTGGATTGGACAAAGAAATCTATAAATGACGTGGAAGGAATTATTGCTCGTTACTTAGAATAAAACATCTTTTTGTATTTTTAAGAAACCAATAAATAAAACAAAATGATAACATTTCTCTACATTCTGGGAGGGATAGTATTGCTTATTTTAATTTTAGGCATGCTTGCTCCAAAATCTTATGATGTTTCTAGGGCTATTACGGTGAACAAATCCAGAACCGAAGTTTTTACGGAGTTAAGGTCTCTTAAAAAGCAAGGTGAATGGTCTCCATGGGACAAAAAAGACCCTAATATGAAAAAGGAATTTACAGGAACTGATGGCGAAGTGGGGGCTAAAAGTGCATGGGTAGGAAATAAAGATGTTGGTGAGGGAGAGCAGGAAATTATGAAGATTATAGATGGAGAACGGATTGAAGGAAAACTTCGTTTTTTTAAACCATGGAAATCGGAAGCAGATTGTTATTTTAATGTTGAAGATGCTAAAGATTCAGGCACTAAGGTAACTTGGGGATTTTCCGGTAAAAATAAATTTCCCTTTAGCATTTTTATGCTCTTTTTTAGTATGGATAAAACGGTTGGTAAAGATTTTGAAGAAGGTTTGGAAAGTTTTAAAAGTTTGATGGAAGGATAATGGAACAGAATTTAATAGGCTGGGTAGAAATACCAGTTACTAACATGGATAGAGCTAAGGATTTTTATGAAACCGTCTTTCAAATAAAAATAACAGTTCAAGATTTTGGAGGTACGCTCATGGCGTGGCTTCCGGCTGAACAAGGAAAACCGGGATCCTCGGGTTCTTTAGTACTGCAACCAGAATGGTATATACCAAACCGGAAAGAGGGTGTACTTATCTATTTGTCTTGCAAAGATGTACAGAATGAATTGGATAGAATTGAAGACGCAGGAGGACGCATTTTACAGCCCAAAACCAAGATTAGTGATGAAATAGGTTTTATGGGCTTATTTCATGATTCTGAAGGGAATAGAATAGCATTGCATTCTTCACCAGAATAGCTTATTGCTTTAACCAGTCATTACGCATCGAAATTGCTTTTTTATCAGCCTCACTATCGATAGCAATAGTGTATTTTGGATTTTTGGTAAGCGTTAATTCGGTTTCTTTAATATTTCCGTGGCGTGTGTAAGCTATTTTCAGCGTTTCACCTTCTTTTTTATCCTTTAGAAAATCTGCAAAATGATGCGCTTCCGTCATTTTAATAGCATTCACTTCTGTAATTATATCATCTTTTTCAAGCCCAGCATTATACGCAGGAGAATCTATAAGTGTATTGTTTCCAATGGTGTTTTTATTTACATACGTTCCAAACGTTCCAGTCTCTTCATCTTGAGTTATTTTTAAACCTACACTGGCAAACAGGGTTTTATAATCTGGCATCTTACTATTGTAGATATAATTTTCAAAAAAGGAGTCTCCGAAGTTTTTCCCAGCGTATTCGTTTAGAGCTAGATGTAGATCTTTAATCTTATATGGTTTTTCCCTCTTACCAAACGTATTCCAAATCTTTTTAAAGAAATCATCTAGGTTTAAATTGTTTTTCCGCAGCGATAAATCCAAAGCAAGACCAAGAACACTTCCATAAGAATAATAGGAGATAAAAGTATTATTTCGGTTTTGAGGGTCCAATGATGTTGCGGCATCTACAAATGGAGCCTGATAGCTCATCTCAATAGGGTTAAAAAATTTAGTACCATTAGAGTTCCAAACGTAATTAAAACCACCATTAAGTCCAGTAACATATTCTTCCGGTGTTCTTAACCCTGCCCTACAGAGTATTAAATTGGTATAATATGAGGTGAAACCTTCTGCAAACCAAAGCTCACCGCTCATATCCGTATTATCAAAGTCAAAAGGTTCTAATGATTTCGGACGTATACGTTCTACATTCCAAGCATGAAAAAATTCATGGGAAACAGTACCTAGATTTCTTTTAAGCCCTTCATTAGCCAGACTTCTAGTTGAGGTTAATATGGTTGAATTGCGATGTTCCATTCCATCTCCATTAACATTTGGCAGGTAACAGGCTAAAAATGTATACTCATCAAAATCAAAATCGGGTAATTCTCCAAAAACCTTTTCTTGTTCTTTTACAATCAGTTTTACACTTTCAAAATAGTTATCTAATTCTTCATCGGTACCGTTATGGTGTAAAACAAAACGAATATTTTGTTCTTTGCCATTAGTACTTATTTTAAACTCCCGAAGCCCATAATTACTTAGTTCTATTGGGCTATCCATAAAGTAGTAAAGATTAGGAGCCCAATACAGATTCTCCTTTTGTTTTTTTAATTGCGTAGCGACCTTCCATTTATAAGCTGGGGGAGTATCAAAAGAGATTTCAATAGGCCTTTTCTCTAATGCTGGGGCAAACATAAAACTTGCAGGAATGTTTAAGTGTGCATGGGTTTCATCAATTTGAGAATAGGTCCCATCCCCTCGATTTGCAAATAGGGTATATTGTATGGTTACTGCACCATCATGGTTATAAATATCCCATTGGTATGGATTTGGTCTATGAAAAGCGATGGTTTTACCCTTACTATCCATTGCTTTAAAATTGTAAACGTTTTTAGCAAACGAATGGAAAGCATAACGCCCTGGCGAACTATTTGCCATACGAACAGATAAAGTATCGGAAGTTATTTCAGGAAACGACATGGTAAATACACCTTCATGATGTACAGCATTATCAAATGAAACTTTATAGGAATTGCTTTGGCTATAAATTGACAACCAACAGCTTAGTGCAAAAAATGTTAGCAATACTTTATGCATGGATTGTAGTTTTACTATGTTGTTTCGATCTATTGCACTAATTCAAGTAGTGCAGTGTCAAAGTCGTTCTCTAAAATGACTTTACCATTTTTTACTACTACCTCAGTTTCTGAGTAGGTATCGTAAAGTTTGGTGCCTTCACCAAAAAAACCTTTTACCCAAAGCGATTTCTTGCCTTTTGGTAAATCCAATCCAATAGCAACTTTATCCTTATAATCCCCATTAATGTACATTCTAGAGAATACGTACGGTGATTTAGCCAAGCGCTTATGTTTACCGGCTCCTACAGCTGGGTGATTGGCTCTAAACTGACCTAGTTTTTGCCAGTGTTTATGTATTTTTTGGATTTTTGGAATGCTATCTAAATCTTCCCAATTCATAAAAGAACGTAGCGTCGCATCACCTTCCGTACCTTCAATTACTAGGGGTCTAGAAGTCTCGTCACCGTAATAGACCTGGGAAGCGCCAGGAGTTAGTAATAACACATTCGCTGAATAAAAAGGTTTTTTACGTGCAGCATCAAACGGGCTTCCATCATCATGAGACGTAAGGTAGTTAACCACACTTTTGCCTTTTAATTTGGTATTAAGCAAATAATTGTATTTTTTGAAAATAGCGTCATAATTCTTCAGCGCATCAGTCTTCAATTCGAAATTAATAAGGCTTTTAAATCCGTTATCATAATAGTCTACTTCTTTATCCCCAAAATCGAATAATCTTCCAGAAGAAATGCCATAATTATATACTTCGCCTACCATGTAAAAAGGATTATCATCTAATACTTCATTAGGATGCTTCTTTTTCCAAGTTTCAAAAGCGTAATCTGCTTCTTTTCTAAGTTCTGCCCAGGCATTCTCATTAACATGTTTTACCGTATCCACACGAAACCCATCAACTCCAAACTCATTAATGTAATCTGTAAGCCATTTCATTATATAAAATCGTGGTGCTCTAGGATAACCAGTTCGTTCAAAAAATAGCTGTAATTCATCCAATTCTTGACTTAAACGTCCTTCTTCTTTCCACTTCGCTAATAAAGCATCTGGTAATTCTACAGGCTCGTCGGACTCGGTTAAGATATCTGGTAGGTTTTTAACAAGAGTACAGGCTGTTGTGTTCTCGTAGGTCGTAAACTCGCATGGAGGCCCTGTTCTTACCCAATCCTCGGGCCATACTGGGTCAATTTCTGTTACTGGACCTGTATGATTTAGAACCACATCTAGAAGGATTCTAATTCCTTTAGAATGTGCGGATCTAACTAATTTGTGTAATTCTTGTTTATCACCAAAATTAGAATCAATGGCTGTCCAATCTTTTGTCCAATAGCCATGGTAGCCATAGGTGTTGCCAGTTCCTTCATTGGTTGGTCCGTGAATCTGCTCAACTATTGGCGTAAACCAAATTGCATTGATACCTAAATCTGTAAAATAGCCATCTTCTATTTTTTCCGTAATACCCGCAATATCACCACCTTCAAAACCTCTAAGAACAGCTGTAGAATCTGTTCTTGAAAAATTAACATCTTTTTCAGGGTTCCCATTATTAAAACGGTCGGTTAATAAAAAATAGATGTTTGCACCTTCCCAAAAGAATGGTTTGTTTTTTTCTACTGTTTCTAGCACTTCAGCAACTTGTTTAGGTTCCTCAGCAACTTGTTTTTCAACTTTTTTACAACTAAATGCAAGGCAAAGTATCGACACAGCGATAAGTAGTTTTTTCATCTTCAGGGAATTTGCTTAAAGCTATAAAATGCAGTCCGAAATATAAAATTTATTTATACCTGTAAAAATACTTAGGAAGAAAAGCTGCGAGCGGGGGTGATAATATAATCGAATTACCTCCTATTCAGAACTTTATATTCTTCATAGCAAGCACTAATAGCATCCAAAATCTGCAAATCATTTGCGGTAGTTATAAACGATTTGGAGTAGTTACAGTTATTTAAAATGTCATCAATATCCATTTTCTCTATTTGTAATAACTCGGTTAGTGTCTCTCTGTCAAATTTTGAGGCCAATAAATTACGAATTTCATCATCCTGTTTCATCTGCTGAAGCTTACGCATTTGCCGTGGTTTTTTCCCAAAGAGATTCCGCAGCAAATCTGCAGGATTTAGAATTGCACCTAAAACTTTTGTGACAGCACTTGGGTTTTTGTTACCAGCTTCATAACTTTTGTTCAATCCAGAAATACTGTATTGGTAAGCATCATTTATAGGAAGATTTTTAACATCAATTTCCAGGTAACCAGTAAGCTGATATGGCCTAACCACAACTTCTTCTAGGGCATAAGCTAGTTCTGTAAGTGAGATTTTGGTATCCTCAAATTTAAACATGTCATTAGTGACCCTTACTTTTTGGGGTTTAAAACCCAGATAAGTGAGGTACAGCGTATCATTAACTGCTGCCGGAATAGAAAATTTACCATCTTCATTGGTGATAGTTCCTTTTACCTGATTTAAATTGATAATATGGACACTCTCTAATGGAAATTCCGTTTGAGCATTAATAACTGTTGCGGATAATTCTTGTGAGGGTATAACATCATCTTGTGAGAAACCAACAATGTAGTTAAGCACTAGAACTAGAGGTAAAAGTTTCTTCATGAAGCAATTTTCTGTGCTAAAAATACGAAACAAAGAAAATAAAGCTGGAAATGCCCATGCATTTTGGGAAGCTCTTAACTAATAGAAGCCTTTATTTCTTTTTCCCTTACTCTTATTTGCTGAACTCTTGCCACCTTTAAACGAAGAATTACGATCTCTTCTACCGCCACCATCGCGACTACGGTCTCTTCTGCCACCGCCACCGCTACGGTTGCGATCTCTTCTACCTCCGCCGCCACCTCTGCGACCTCCACCGCCACCGGGGTTTTTAGAAACTTCAACATTTACAAAACGACCGTCAACCTTAAAATCGGAGAACGTTTCCAAAATCATTGGGGTAAACTTAGCCTCTGTATTGAAAAAAGAGAAGGTATCCTTAGTATCTACCTTATAAATATCATCTTGGTCTAAACCTAAAGTGTCACGTAAAAAGTCTTTTAAAGACATCCAATCATAATTGTCTCGCTCACCTACATTTATAAAATAGCGAACCGAACCATCTTTTGGTATTTCTCCAGAATTACGTTCGCCACGCTCCTTCTTATTGGACCTATCATCCGAATTAAGATCTCTTGTTTTGTTGTAGTAGGTAAAGAAACGAGTAAATTCTACAGAAACAATTTTTTTAATAAGCTCATCCCTATCTAGACCTTCTAAAACCTCATTAATAGCAGGTAAATACTTATCTATCTCCTCATTAATCTTAGTGTCTTTAATCTTATTTACTAAGTGATAAAGCTGAATTTCACAAATCTGAATTCCGGTTGGAATTTTCATCTCAAGAAAATCTTGACCAATTTTTCTTTCAATGGCTTTTATTTTTCGCATTTCGCTGCGTGTAACAATAACCATGGAAATTCCAGATTTTCCTGCTCTACCAGTACGACCACTGCGGTGCGTATAGGTTTCAATTTCATCAGGAAGTTGATAGTTAATTACGTGGGTAATATCATCAACATCTATACCTCTTGCTGCTACATCCGTAGCTACAAGCATTTGTATTTGTTTTTTACGAAAGGAGTTCATCACCAAATCACGTTGATTCTGACTCAAATCACCATGCAATGCACCTGCATTATAACCATCCTCAATCAGTTTTTCGGCAACGCGCTGCGTATCACGTTTTGTTCTACAGAAGATTACAGAAAATATTCCTGGATTTGCATCCGCTAAACGTTTTAAAGCAGGATAACGATCGCGACCACTCACCACATAATATTCATGCTGTACCGTACTTGCACCAGAGTTTTTTGCGCCAACCGTAATTTCTTTAGGGCTATGCATAAACTTTTTAGCAATAGTAGAAACTTCTTTAGGCATGGTTGCAGAAAACAACCAAGTAGATTTCTCTTTTGGTGTGTTAGAAAGAATGTCTTTGATATCTTCAAAGAATCCCATGTTCAACATCTCATCAGCCTCATCTAGGATACAGTAATCGATTTTGGAGATATCAACCAAACCTCGTCCAATCATATCTTTCATACGGCCTGGGGTGGCCACTACAATCTGGGCACCTTTTTTAATAGCTCTTGCTTGGTCTGTAATGCTTGCACCGCCATATATAGCAACGATATTAACACCTTTCTCATGTTTTGAGTAAAGTTTCATTTCGTTAGTAATCTGTAAACACAATTCTCGCGTAGGAGACAGTATTAAACCTTGTGTGGTCCTACTTGCGCTATCTATTTTCTGAATTAGTGGAAAACCAAAAGCGGCTGTTTTACCAGTCCCAGTTTGCGCTAAGGCAACCAAATCGGTTTCACTTTCTAATAAAATTGGAATTGCTTTTTCTTGTACTTCGGAAGGATTTTCAAATCCTAAATCTGCAACAGCAGCTAAAAGGGACTTTTGAAGCCCTAAATTTTCAAATTTTGACATAATGTTTATAGTAATCGCAAATATGTGTGTTGAATAGAGCGATTGTTTCCTATAAACCGAAGCCCATTACAACACCTGCCATACCGGCGGCGTTAAATTTTCGGCAAAGGTACTGCTAATTAATTTGTTAGCAATGGTAGATTGAAAATGAGCTTAACTAAAATAGTTGATGCTCTATTAGAAAAGCCATTAATTTTTGAATAGCTCTGCCTCGGTGGCTAATTTTATTCTTTATGAATAGCGGTAGTTCTGCAAAAGTCTTATCATAACCTTCTGGGATAAATATAGGGTCATAACCAAATCCTTTGGCACCACTTTTTTTAGAAGCAATAGTACCTTCTACAACACCATTAAATTGATGCTTTTCTGAATTGATGTTAAGTGCAATAGCGGTTTTAAAATGGGCATTTCTATTATCGTTATCATTCAAAGCGGCAAGGAGTTTGTCCATATTTGCATCCGCATCTTTTTTTTCACCTGCATATCTAGCTGTATGTACTCCTGGAGCTCCGTTTAGCGCATCAACCAAAAGCCCGGTATCATCAGAAAAACAGTTAAATCCGTAGTTTTTAGTTACAAAATCAGCTTTTAGCTGCGCATTCTCTTCTAAAGTAGTTCCGGTTTCTTCAATTTTATCAAAACACTCAATCATATCAAGAGATAACAGTTTGATATGTTCTGGTATAAGAAGCAATACTTCTTCGAATTTATTCTGATTGTGTGTCGCAAAAACCAATTCCATAAATGCTAAATAAATATTTGATTGCTAAAGTAGTATTTTAGACTAATGAAAATTAAAATACCACCACCCTTAGTTGCACTTATTTTTGCTGGAACTTGTTATCTTTTGGCAAAATACTTACCCGTAGGTGAATTTGAATTTTTTGGCCGTGAGGCGCTAATGTATGTTATGTTTGGAGTTGGAGTTGTAATAGTGCTAATTGCTTTATTTCAATTCTTTAAAAAGAAAACCACTACGAATCCGCTAAACCCAGAAAAGGCAAGTAGTTTGGTAGTTTCCGGAATCTTTAAGTATACCAGAAACCCTATGTATTTGGCACTATTACTATTTTTGATTGCTTTTGCCTTAAAATTAGGCAATGCTTTTAATACCGTAATATTAGCAGGATTTGTGTATTACATGAATCATTTTCAGATACGACATGAAGAGGCAGCGTTAACCAAACTGTTTGGAAAGGAATATAAACTTTACCTAAAAGCTACAAGAAGATGGTTTTAAATACAAAAGGAATAAGCGTATGTTTTGTAGCATTTCTGTTAGCTTCAGTTTTTAGTAATGCTCAGGTAAAGAGTTTTAATTCTTTTGATGGCGTTAAAATTGCCTATTCTGATGAGGGTAACGGTTTTCCAGTTGTGCTTATTCATGGATTTATAAACTCTAGAACCTCGTGGGATAAAACCGAATTAAAAAAGGTATTATTAGCTAAAGGTTATCGCGTTATTGCTCCAGATTTAAGAGGTAATGGAGATTCAGATAAACCCCAAAGTGATCAAGCATATGCGAATGATGCGGAAGTAAGGGATTTAAAACTGCTTGCGAACAAACTACAATTAAAGGAATACGATGCTGTTGGCTATTCTCGTGGCAGCATTGTATTGGCTAAACTCTTGACCCAAGAAAACAGAATTAAAAAAGCGGTATTGGGCGGTATGGGGATTGACTTTACAAATCCAGATTGGGATAGGAGGCATATGTTTGCAGCTGCTTTTGTGGGTAAAACCACAACAGAAACAAGAGGAGCAGTAGTATATGCAAAGTCAATAGGTGCAGACCTAAGAAGTTTACATTTGCAGCAAAAGCACCAACCAGTTACCTCCAAAGAAGCTTTGGGCAGCATTTCAGCTAAAGTATTGGTCATTGCGGGGGATGAGGACACCGATAATGGTGATCCAAAAGCCTTGCAAGAGGCTATTCCAAATGCGGAGTTACAATTAGTTCCTGGGGAACATAATGGGACTTATAAAACAGCGGCATTTGGAGAAGTTATATTGAAATTTCTATGATAAATTAGTAATAACAAAAACTTCTAACAACACTGTATAACCGGAATCGCTAAGTCGGTTCCAAATTGATTGCGTAAACCGGTAACTGATGGTTATGCTAAGCCGTTACTTATATGTAAAAACGCTGTAACAATCCTTAAATTATCACATCTTTAAGAGGAACGCTAACACCAAATTAATGAGGAAAATTATTCTAATAACCTTAATACTTTTTAAAGTATGTATTGTAATTGGGCAGACATCATTAAAAGCAATAAACCTGAAAAACGGAGATTATGTAATAGGGTTTAAACACTATACTGCGGTCGACAGTACCAGAAACTATCTCGTACATAATAATTTTAATAACCAAATTACAAATAGACCAATTCCGATTAGCATATGGTATCCTGCTACTAGCAAGAACAATAGTTCTAGCAAATTAACTGTTTTGGATTACTTAGAGGTTCTGAAAGAAGAAGAAGAATGGAAGAATTTACCAAATTACTTTTTATTAGATTGGTTCCCTTACTTATGGAACACACCTGAAAACAAGGCGCATCTGTCTGAAAAGACAATAGCTTTTTTAAATGCTAAACCTTTAAACAAAAAATTCCCTGTTGTTGTTTACGCACCAAGTTATCAAGCCTCATCAATTGAAAATTTTGCACTATTCGAATACTTAGCAAGTAATGGTTTTATCGTGATATCTAGTCCATCTAGAGGGACAGATACAAGATGGTTAGAAGGTGGAACTACAAAAGATATGGAAACTCAATCTAGAGATATAGAATTTCTTTTAAACGAAATTCGTAAATACGGGACTATAGACTTAGATAAAATAGCACTTATGGGATTTAGTTTTGGTGGACTTTCTAATGCCATTACAGCAATGAAAAATAAGAAAATAAGGGCGCTTGTCAGCTTAGATGGAACTGAAAGATATAATTATGCGGTACTAGAAAAATCACCTTTTTTTGAAATAGATAAACTTGACATTCCTTATATTCACTTTGCTCAAAAAGAAATTCCAGAGGAAGTACTTAAAAGCGATAACATTCCTGCCGAGTTAAATTATAAATTTCAATTGTACGATTCTTTAAGCTATAGTAATGCGCATAGCTACAGATTCCATAACCTAACCCATTCTTATTTTAGTTCTTTCGGTGTTTTATTTGCTAACCGAGATAAAAGACAAGACAAAAGTGATGCCGAAATTATGGTATCGTATAAACTACTTTCTGAACATACCTTGCAATTTTTAGATGCTACTTTAAAAAATGATGATGATGCAAAGTTATTCATTGAGAATAACCCTAATAAGAATGGGTTTCCTGAAAATCTGATTTCAAAAACAATGAAAACTGCTGTTAAAAAAGAATTTGATTATAAAGATTTTAATGATTTAGCTCTCAAGCAGGATTATGAAAATTTAATTCCGTTGTATCAGAAAATACTAACTAAGCATCCTAAACTTAAGCTTGAGGAGGGTATGCTTAATACACTAGGCTTGCGCATGTCATTTAGCCCTTCAATGCATAAGCAAGGTATAAATGTGTTTTTATTGGCTTTACATATCTATCCAAAATCCGCGAATTTGTACGATAGTTTAGCCGAAGCCTGTTTTTACAAAAAAGATTTTCAAAAGGCTATTGCTAATTACGAGAAGTCTTTGGAATTAAATCCTGAAAATCAGAATGCAATTGACAGGTTAAAACAACTGAGGGAATAAATCCGGTACGTAATAATTTGGATGATTCCTTGCGGAGATTGAAACAAAAACACTTTTAAAGCAAACTACCCGAAATTGTAAAATTTGATTATTAATTATTTTTGCGACCAATATTTTATGGTATTGACAAAAATTTGCCCCAAAACAGTTTTTGTCTGTAATTAAAAATTCTTCATTGGATTTAATGTTTATTTTTAGCTCTTATTTTTTGAAAAATGGTCGAAACACAACGGAAATACGTATTCGATTTTGATAGTACCCTAACTAGGGTAGAAGCGCTAGATGTACTGGCGGAGATGACCTTAAAAAACAGTTCTAATAAAGAGACTGTTTTAAAAGAGATACAAGAAATTACCAACTTAGGTATTGATGGGGATATTTCTTTTACGGAATCTTTGGAGCGCAGAATAAAGTTGCTCAACGCGCATAAAGATGATTTAGTGGGTCTTGTGGAGGAGTTAAGACAAAAGATTTCTAAATCCATTGAAGAGAATAAAGAGTTTTTTCAAAAGTATGCTGAGGATATCTATGTTATTTCGTGCGGATTTAAAGAGTTTATAGACCCTATTGTTAAGGAATATAATATTCCTTCGGAACGTGTGTATGCGAATACCTTTAAGTTTGATGATGAAGGAAATATCATTGGTTTTGATGAGACTAACGTATTATCTTCCCATAACGGAAAAATAGAATGCTTAAAAACTTTGGATCTAGATGTTGAGGTACAGGTAATAGGAGACGGCTATAGTGATTATGTAATGCGAGAGGCGGGAATTGCAGATAAGTTTTTTGCGTATACCGAGAATGTGCATCGGGAAAAAGCTGCTGAGAATGCGGATTTTATTACACCTAACTTAAATGAATTTTTGTTTGTGAACGATTTACCAAGAAAAGTTTCTTATCCAAAGAACAGAATAAAGATATTATTATTGGAAAATGTGCATCCAGATGCCTTTGAAAACCTCTCTGAAGATGGCTTTTCTGTGGAATTGGTAAAGCATAGCCTTCCAGAAGACGAACTTATAGAACGTATAAAAGGAGTACACGTTCTAGGGATACGTTCTAAAACACAAGTTACTGAAAAGGTGCTTGAAGCTGCGGATAAATTATTGGCAGTAGGCGCTTTCTGCATAGGGACTACACAAATTGTATTAGAGGCTGCAAAAAAGAAAGGCGTTGTTGTTTTTAATGCGCCTTATAGTAATACTAGATCTGTAGTTGAAATGGCCATTGGCCAAATCATAATGCTGAAACGAAGTATTTTTCAACGTAGTACAGAAATCCATAATGGACAATGGTTTAAAACAGCATTAAATTCTCAAGAGGTTAGGGGTAAAAACTTAGGAATTGTAGGTTATGGTAACATAGGTAAGCAACTTTCCGTTCTAGCTGAGGCTATTGGAATGCGTGTGTATTATTATGATGTCGCGGACCAACTAGCATTGGGTAATGCGATAAAATGTAAAACACTTGAAGACCTTTTATCAGTTTCAGATGTGGTGAGCTTGCATATTGATGATAATAAGGCGAATAAAAACTTTATTGGGGAACGCGAAATCAACCAAATGCGAGATGGAGCTATACTAGTGAACCTTTCTCGAGGGTTTGTTGTAGATATTCCGGCATTGGTCACAGCACTCAAAAGTGGAAAAATTGGTGGCGCAGCTGTTGATGTCTACCCAGAAGAGCCAAGGGCAAATGGAGAATTCCAATCGGAATTACAAGGTTTAGAAAATGTAATTTTAACGCCACATATTGGCGGAAGTACAGAAGAGGCGCAACGTGATATTGCGGATTTTGTACCCAATAAAATCATGGAATACATTAACTCTGGAAACACAGTAGATTCTGTTAATTTCCCAAATATTAGGTTGCCAAAGCAGAACAACGCACATCGTTTTTTACATATTCATAAAAATGTACCAGGGGTAATGGCTAAAATAAATGAAGTTTTAGCGAAGTATGAAATGAATATTACTGGGCAATACCTTTCTACAGATCCAGATGTAGGTTATGTAATTTCAGATTTGGATAAGGAATACAATAAAGAAGTTATTAAAGCACTTAGGAGTATAGAACATACCATTAAGTTCAGGGTGCTTTACTAGTAGTTACTTAAACTGTCAATTCGAGTGATTTTCGTTAGAAAATTGTACCTGCCTGCCGTTAGGTAGGTCGAGAATGCTATTCAAGGAATACAAACTAGTTAGTTCGAAATAAGTGCAATGAAATTGCAGGATTGAGAAATCTTAGGCAATTTAAATTACCATGTTTACGATATAATTAAGCATGGTGATAGGGCTCGTTTCTTAAAATTGTAAACCCTCGATAAAGTTGCTCAACAACAAATAAACGAACCATTTGGTGCGAGAAAGTCATTTTTGACAAACTTATGGTTTGATTTGCCCTATCGTAAACTGAAGCGCTAAAGCCATAAGGACCTCCAACAACTAAGTTTAGATATTTAATCCCACTATTCATTCTTTTTTGTAATAACGCCGAAAACTCAATACTCGTGAATTGTTTGCCTTTTTCATCCAATAGCACTAAAACATCAGAAGTGGAAATTTTACTAAGAATCAATTCTCCTTCTTTAGATTTTTGCTGCTTCTCAGATAGGTTTTTTGCATTTTTAATATCAGGAATGATTACCAATTCAAATTTGATATAATGCCCTAGGCGTTTTACATAATTACTAATTAAGGATTGAAGCTCCATACTATCTGTTTTTCCTATAGCTATTAGTCTAATGGTCATTGTCTTTAATTATTATATAAAGAATCATTTGTTTGAGTTTTGAAAAAAATCGTCAATTCGAGTGATTTTTTGAAGTTAAAACTGATAAAATAATATCGAGAATAAGAATTTTTACTCCAAAAACTCAGTTCTCGATACTTTTTTCTTTGAAAAAAACTCGAACTGACCTTTACTATGTCGATTAATTCTTAAGATGTTAAGCAGGTTAAAAGCAGAATTTGTATTCGACACGGTTTTCGATTTCGTTTTTAGTATTTTAGCTCAAATTCGATTTTTTACAATGATTTCGGAAGAACAATTGCAAAAAGAGTTACAGCTAATTATTACCAATGCCATTAGAGAAGATGTTGGCGATGGCGATCATAGTTCTTTAGCGTGCATTCCTAATACAGCGGAAGGAAAAGCTAAACTTTTGGTCAAGGATGAAGGAATAATAGCAGGAGTAGAGTTTGCAAAACAAGTTTTTACTTATGTGGATGCTGACCTTGAAATTGATGCTATATTAAAAGACGGTGACAATGTTAAATACGGGGATATCGTCTTTTATGTAAAGGGAAGTTCTCAAAGCATATTAAAAGCGGAGCGTTTGGTATTAAATGCAATGCAACGGATGAGCGCGATTGCTACGAAGACAAAATTCTTTATGGATTTGCTGGAAGGAACAGGCACCAAAGTACTGGATACTCGTAAAACTACACCAGGAATTAGGGCTTTAGAAAAGTGGGCGGTTAAGATTGGAGGAGGGGAGAACCATCGCTTTGCATTGTATGATATGATTATGCTTAAAGATAATCACATAGATTTTGCAGGCGGATTAACCAAGGCGATAGAAAAGACTAGAACATATCTAAAAGAGACAAATAGGGATTTAAAGATTATTGTTGAGGCAAGGGATTTAGATGAAATAAAAGAAATTTTAAGGTCAGAAGGAGTTTATAGAATTCTAATTGATAATTTCAATTATGAAGACACCAGAAAAGCAGTTGACTTAATTGGAGATAAATGTTTGACCGAATCCTCTGGAGGAATTAATGAAAAAACCATCAGAAAATATGCGGAATGTGGGGTTGATTATATTTCTTCTGGAGCGTTAACCCATTCGGTTTACAATATGGACCTTAGTTTAAAAGCGGTATAAATGTCCGAACCCATAGAGGAACGTTTAGAGAAAATACCTGTAATAAATTTGCTGGTTAGATTGCTTAAAAAAGTAAAATTACCTGCTTTTGAAGGTCTTTCTTTATATGATTTAATAGAAATATATATTGTTGGTATTGTACAAGGAACCTTGTCTACAAGAGCCAGCTCTATTGCTTTTAGCCTTTTTATGGCACTATTTCCATTAATGATTTTCTTTGTAACACTTATTCCTTTTGTTGTTCCATATGTAAGTGCTGGAAATGAAGGTTTTGATGCGCAATTTCTTATTTTTTTAGAATCTTTTTTACCATCCGCTACCAGTGATTATTTTAGTGATATCTATCAACAAATAAAGGATCAGAAAAGAGGAGGTCTTTTATCATCAGCATTTCTGATATCTATTTTTTTAGTAGCAAATGGAGTTAATGCTATTTTTAGCGGATTTGAAAACTCCTATCATATTGAACTAACTAGAAACTTCTTAAGACAATATTTATATGCCCTTATGGTAGGGCTTTTATTATCCATTTTACTAATTGTGGGTGCGGTAGTATTTGTTTATGTAGAATTCTTCGTGGTAGAATACACATCAGAATATTTGGGGAAAACCTTAGGCACTGATGTGGAAAAAGGAGACTATTTTGGCATACGATTATCCAAAGTCTTATTCTTTATGCTATTGTCTTATCTAGTGACGGCCATATTGTACTACTTTGGAACAGTTGAAGGTAGAAAAGCACGTTTTTTCTCTGCAGGAGCATTAATGACCACGCTATTATTCATTCTAACTTCGTATTTATTTGGTGTTTATGTTGAAAAATTTGCTCGTTATAACGAATTGTATGGCGCATTAGGAGGATTATTGATTTTAATGGTGTTTATTTGGTTGAACTCAAACATTCTATTATTAGGTTTTGAGTTGAATGCAACTTTATCTTCTATGCGAAAAAGTGTTGCTAAAAATTTAAAAGAAGAAAAAAATGAGATTAAAGAATAGAATTTTTATAGTACTCATTTGTTTTGGAATTCAGCAAGTAACATCACAAAGTGTTATAGGTAAATGGAGAACTATTGATGACAGGAACGGGATTACCAAAGCCATTGTAGAGCTATACAAAAAAGATGGTCTGTTACAAGGCAAAGTGCTAAAAATTATGGAGAAAGGCAAAGAGGGTGCCTTGTGTATTAAATGTAAAGGGGAGTTAAAAGATAAGCCAGTTGAAGGAATGCAAATTATTTTTTCTTTTGAGGAAACAAGTGAAGGTGTTTATAAGGGTAAAAAACTTTTTGATCCAGAACAAGCCATGACATTTAGAGGAAAAATTTGGCTAGACCCAGGCAACTCGGATCAATTAAAAGTAAGGGGGTATCTAGCCTTTTTATACCGCACGCAAACCTGGCTAAGGTTCGAAGAAGAATAGTTTAAAATGGAACATTTTATAGACGTTGTGCTTCCTATACCACTGGAGAAGCTTTTTACCTATAAAATTTCTGAACAAGAATCAGATTTTTTAAAAGAAGGAATGCGTGTTGCTGTTCCTTTTGGAAAATCTAAAATTTATACCGCCTTAGTTTATAAAATTCACCAAACCGCTCCAGAAGTATACGAGCCTAAAGAAATACATCAAATTTTAGATGAAACTCCAATAGTTACCAAAACCCAATTTAAGCATTGGCAATGGATTGCTAATTATTATATGTGTACACTTGGTGAAGTTGTGCGTAGCGCTTTGCCTTCGGCATTTTTATTGGAAAGTGAGACATTAATTCTTCCAAACAAGATGGATGCTATTGATCAATCTGAACTTAAGGATGAGGAGTTTTTAATCTTGGAGGCGTTACGCTATCAATCAGCAATAAAAATCAATGAAATTGTAGGCATTATAGACCGTAAAAATGTATTGCCAATTGTAAACCAGTTAGTAGCGAAAAAAGCAATTCAGTTAAAAGAGGAGATTTACGAGCAATACAAGCCCAAATTGGTTAGGTATGTGAAATTGGGTGAGCAATATAGTTCTGAGGAAGCCCTGGAGACTTTGTTAAATAACTTAACTAGAGCACCAAAGCAAAGTCAAGTTGTACTTTCACTGTTTTCTATACAAGCAAAAAGTAAGAAACCTATTAAGGTTACTGATTTGGAAACGGAAAGTGGAGGTTCCAAGGCAGTAATAAAATCACTTATTCAAAAAGGAATTCTTAATGAATATCATATTCAGACAGATAGGGTTAAGTATGATGATGCAAGTACCCGTCAAAAGGAGATTCACCTTAACGATTCACAATTAGAGGCTCTTAAAACTATTCAGCATAGGTTTGAAGAAAATAAAGTTTGCCTGCTTTATGGGGTAACTTCTTCGGGAAAAACGGAAGTATATATAAAATTACTTGAAGAAGCATTAAGCAATGGAAAACAGGCTTTATACCTTCTTCCAGAAATTGCATTAACATCCCAACTTATTAATAGATTACAGGCTTATTTTGGTGATAAAGTATCTGTATATCACTCAAAATATAGCATTCATGAGCGTGTTGAGGTTTGGAATAATGTATTAAAACAAAAAGAAAAAGCACAAATAGTTATCGGTGCAAGATCAGCCTTGTTTCTACCTTTTTCAAACCTAGGAATTGTTGTAGTTGATGAAGAACATGAGTCTTCCTTTAAACAGTTTGACCCAGCGCCAAGATATCATGCTCGCGATGCAGCAATTGTTTTAGCCAATTTTCAGGATTCTAACTGTGTCTTAGGTTCTGCAACACCTAGTATAGAGAGCTATAAGAATGCAAATAATGGCAAATATGGCTTGGCCGAAATGAAACATCGTTTCGGTAATGTTTTAATGCCGGATATAGAATTGGTAGATATTAAAGAGGCCACTCGTAAAAAACGGATGAAAGGTCATTTTTCTGAGCGTTTGTTGGAAGAAATCTCTGAAGTGTTAAATGAGGGAGAGCAAATTATTCTTTTTCAAAATAGAAGAGGATTTGCCCCAATTATTGAGTGTACAACCTGTGGTCATTCCTCACAATGTCCTAACTGTGATGTAAGTTTAACCTATCATCAATTCAAAAATCAATTAAGATGCCATTACTGTGGTTACCATATGGCTTTGCAATTGGCTTGCGAGGCATGTGGAAGCAATACTTTGGATAAAAAGGGTTTTGGAACGGAACAGGTTGAGCAAGAACTTGAACAGCTATTCCCTAAAGCTAGGGTAGGAAGAATGGATTTAGATACAACGCGCGGAAAGTACGCTTATGAGAAGATAATTACTTCATTTGAACAACATGAGATGGACATTTTGGTGGGGACACAAATGGTAACCAAAGGTTTAGACTTTAGAAATGTTAGTCTTGTGGGTATCATGAATGCAGATACCTTGCTAAATTTCCCAGATTATAGAGCTCACGAAAGGAGTTTTCAATTGCTTACCCAAGTTGCGGGTAGGGCAGGGAGGACTAAAAAGAGGGGTAAGGTTTTGGTACAGACATATAATCCGTATCATCAAATATTGCAGCAAGTCTCAAATACTGATTTTGAAAAGATGTATTCAGAACAGCTATATGAACGTGAGCAGTATAAATATCCACCAGAACTACGGATTATAAAAGTTACGCTAAAGGATAAAGACTATAATAAATTGAATGAAGCTTCGCAATGGTTTGCAAATTCTTTAAGAAACGTATTAAACGATACTGTTTTAGGGCCAGAATTTCCAGTAATTTCAAGAATAAGAAGGTTGTATCTTAAGAATATAATTTTGAAGGTGCAAAAGGATAAATCAATTGCGCAAACAAAAAATAGCATCAAAAGAATTGAAAAATCTTTTAATGCTATTTCACAATATAAGAGTGTTAAAGTAGTCTACAATGTAGACCATATTTAACTATACGTTTGCTAAGGCTTCTGCAAGCTCAGTCTTTTTGTTTCTACTTAATGGTATTTGTCTTCCCCCCACTTCAACATTTTTACTGTTGAATTTCTCGATTTTCTCAAGATTTACGATGTAAGACTTATGTATTCTTAAAAACTTCTCCGATGGCAATTGCTGCTCAAAAGATTTCATAGTTGAAAGAATTACAATATTTGCTTCGTCAGTAACTAATTTAATATAATCACCAAGAGCTTCTATCCATTTGATATCATTAAGGATAACCTTACGTTTTTTAAGGTTACTCTTAACAAAAATGTGCTCTTCATCCTCATCAACTCTATGGATTTGCTCATATTTTGAAACTGCTCTTTTGACAGAAGCTTCAAAACGTGCAAGTGTAATAGGTTTGTGTAGGTAATCAGTAACATCATAATCAAATGCTCTAAGCGCATAATCAGGTTTCCCTGTGATTAGAATTACCTGTGGCGGATTTTCTAATGCTTCCAAAAGGTCAAAACCACTAATAATAGGCATTTCAACATCTAAGAAGATTAAATCTACCTCATTGTTTTTAAGGCCATTTTTAGCCTCAATAGCATTACTATACTCTGCTACCAATGCAAGATGTGGGTGATTGTTGACTAACTTCGCCACAGCCATCCGCTGCATCGACGAGTCATCTACAATAATACTTTTTAGTTTCATAAATGGGGTGATTTGTGGGGTTAAATCATCGGCAAATTACAGAAAAAACACGATTAAGTGCAACAAAAGATGTAAACATGGTGTATTCTGTTGTGTAACTAGTAATTGTCGTGATATAGGGTTGATTTTAAATTAAACTGTTAATAACTATTCCACATTATAACGAACATTTTTTTGATTTCTTGTGAATAGAAACAATTATGTTTACTTTTGCGCTCCTTAAATAAATATATAATATGAACCATTACGAAACTGTTTTCATTTTGAATCCCGTTTTATCTGATACTCAGATAGAGGAAACAGTTAAGAAATTTGAAGATTTCTTAATTAAGAGTGGTGCCAAAATGGTAGCCAAAGAAAATTGGGGGCTAAAGAAATTAGCTTACCCAATACAGAACAAGAAAAGTGGATTTTACCACCTTTTTGAATTTACAGCTCCTGGTGAGGCGGTTGGGCCTTACGAGTTAGAATTTAGAAGAGATGAACGTATTATGCGTTTCTTGACTGTTAAACTGGACAAGCATGCAGTAGCTTGGGCAGAGAGAAGAAGAACAAAACTTAAAACAAAGGCGTAACCATGTCAACATTACAACAACAAGCAAAGTCGAAGAAGGACGGAGAGATTAGATATCTTACTCCTTTAAATATAGAGACAAACAAGCAAAAGAAGTATTGTCGTTTTAAAAAGTCTGGAATCAAGTATGTAGATTACAAAGATCCAGATTTCTTAATGAAGTTGGTTAATGAACAAGGTAAGCTTTTACCAAGAAGGTTAACAGGTACATCATTAAAGTATCAAAGAAAAGTTGCACAAGCGGTAAAGCGTGCACGTCATTTGGCATTGATGCCATACGTAGGTGATATGTTAAAATAATAAAGACGGAAAGATGGAACTTATATTAAAAGAAGACGTACAGAATTTAGGTTTTAAAGATGATGTTGTTACCGTTAAGAATGGTTATGGCAGAAACTTCTTAATCCCTCAAGGTTTAGCCGCACTGGCAACCCCGTCAGCTAAAAAAGTTTTAGCGGAAAATTTAAAGCAACGTGCTCATAAAGAGAAGAAAGTTATAGATGAAGCGCAAAAGGTTGCTAACGCTCTTAAAGAGTTGGAAATTAAAATCCCTGCAAAAACAGGCGCAGGTGATAAATTATTTGGATCAGTTACAAATATCGATTTAGCTGCTGCTGTTGAAAAAGCTGGCCAGGCAATTGATAAGAAGTTTATCAGTATTCAAGGTGGTACTGTAAAACGAGTGGGGCCTTATAATGCTCAAATCAGATTGCATAGAGAAGTTATTGTTGACTTCCCTTTTGAAGTGATTGCTGAAGCAAAATAATTCTCCAATGGAGTAATAGTATTTAAAGAGCTATGCATAACATAGCTCTTTTTTAGTTTTACAGAAAATGAAATACAGAAGATTATCTAAAGAACAACTGGAAGAACTGCATCCAGAATTTATAAATTTTTTGGCCACACAATCTATTACTGCAGATGAGTGGTCAAAAATAAAGACAGAAAAGCCAGAGGTGGCAGAAGAAGAATTAGATGTATTTAGTGATTTAATATGGGAAGGGGTCCTTACTAAGGTAAAATACTTGGAAAATATTTCAGAATTACAAATGCATCTTTTTCAATTGACTGAAAAAGAGATGAAACTAATTTCAGTAAAAGTTTTAAACCCTGAAATTGACTTACGAACAAAAGTTGGTTTTGCTTGGTTTAAACGAAATTTTCAGTCAGATTTTGTGGAGTATTTAACTGCATCTAAAGCGTATTCCGAGGATAAGAATGTGGATAAATTTAACTTGATTCAACAGGGAGCAACAATTACAAAAGGGGAATTATACCAATGGTTTGATGAAATCATAGGATAAAGCGATATTTGCATCAGATTAAAGACCATGGCACAAAAACCTAGCATTCCAAAAGGTACACGAGATTTCTCTCCGCAAGAATTAGCAAAAAGGAACTATATTTTTGATATAATTAAAAATCAGTTTCAACTTTTCGGATTTCAACCTATTGAAACTCCAAGTTTTGAAAACTCTGATACTTTATTGGGAAAGTATGGCGATGAGGGTGACCGCTTGATTTTTAAAATTTTGAATTCTGGAGATTTTATTTCAAAGGTCGATGATGTTACTTACAGCTCTAAGAACTCTAGTTCTATTGGACCTAAAATTACTGAGAAAGCATTACGGTATGACCTTACCGTCCCATTTGCACGTTATGTTGTAATGCACCAAAATGAGATTGATTTCCCTTTTAAAAGATATCAGATACAGCCCGTTTGGAGAGCAGATAGACCTCAAAAAGGTCGTTTTAGAGAGTTTTATCAGTGTGATGCTGATATTGTAGGTGCCAATTCCTTATTACAAGAAGTTGAATTAATTCAATTGTACGATGGTGTTTTTACCGAATTGGGTTTAAAAGGAACAACTATAAAAATTAATAATAGAAAAGTTTTATCTGGAATCGCAGAAGTTATTGGCGCAAAGCATTTATTAATAGATTTTACTGTCGCACTGGATAAGTTGGATAAAATAGGAGAGGAGAAGGTAAAAGAAGAAATGTTGGTTAAGGGCATCTCCGAAAGTGCTATAGCAAAAGCATCTCCCTTATTTTCAATGTCTGGAACTGCAAGTGAACAACTTAGTCAATTAGAAAGTTTGCTATCCGATTCTGAAATCGGATTAGCTGGCGTTTCAGAATTAAGGGAAATCTTAGAAACTGTAAACGAGCTAGGGTTAAAATCGGCAAATCTAGCCTTGGATGTTACTTTAGCAAGAGGTTTAAACTATTATACTGGGGCAATTTTTGAAGTCGCTGTTTCAGAAGGGGTGCAAATGGGTTCTATTGGTGGCGGAGGACGCTATGATGACCTTACAGGGATTTTTGGCCTTAAGGATGTAAGTGGAGTTGGTATTTCTTTTGGATTAGATAGAATCTATTTGGTTTTGGAAGAGTTGGAGTTATTTCCAAAAGCGATTGATCAGTCTTTACAAGTATTGTGTTTAAATTTTGGCGCGAAAGAAGGTTTGGCAGCTTTAAAATTGATTTCTCGTTTACGGGAACAAGGGATAAAGGCGGACTTATATCCTTCTGCAGTTAAGGTTCAGAAACAGTTTAAGTATGCAGACAAACGGAATGTTCCCTATGTTATCTTATTGGGAGAGCAGGAATTGAATGACGGTAATTTCATATTAAAAAACATGACTAGCGGGGAGCAAACTTTTTTTTCTTTAAATGACGACCTTACAGATTTACTGAACTAACAATTTTGAATCCTTGTTTCAATTTCTGAAATGATATTATAAAATTGTTCTTCAGAGTTTGGTATTAGGTCTGGATGTTTAGATTCGACCCACTTTTTAAATTCCTCAATAGTCATCCATTGCAAAGCTTCAACTTCGCTTTCCTGTTTTTTTAATGGAATATTCTCATCCAATAAACATAAGTAAACATGACAGAACTCTCGGTCAATAAAAGTTTCGGAGTGCTTCACTTCTTTTTTTATAACCTCAATTTTTTCTAGCTTTTCTTTAGAAATACGGACGCCAATTTCCTCGGTCATTTCTCTAATTGCAGCTAAGCTATAATTTTCACCTGCCTCGATATGACCTGCCACCGATACATCCCATTTAAGAGGAAAAGCATCCTTGTTTTTTCCACGTTGTTGTAGAAGTACTTTTCCAGAATACGAGTAGCACCAAACATGTATTGTTGGATGAAACAAACCCTTTTTGTGAGCTTCAGACTTTAAAGCTGTTCTTCCAGTAGGATTCCCTTTTGAGTTTAGAATATCAACTAATTCATCCACAAACGACTATTTTATTTCTAGGTATTGCCTAGTCGAAATAACTAAAAGTCTCTCCGCTTTTGATGGTGAGTAAAGTTTCGTAAATTAATCGAATTACATTCTCTACATCATCTCTATGAACTGTTTCCACAGTGGTATGCATATATCTTAGTGGTAAAGAAATAAGTGCTGAAGCAACGCCACCATTACTATATGCAAAAGCATCGGTATCGGTCCCAGTAGCCCTAGATGAAGCTGACCTTTGGAAAGGTATTTTCTTTGCTTCGGCAGTTTCTATAATACGCTCTCTAAGTTTCTGTTGCACAGCTGGTGCATAAGAAATCACAGGTCCTTTACCAATTTGCGTATCCCCTTGTACTTTTTTATCAATCATTGGTGTGCTAGTATCATGGGTAACATCTGTTACAATAGCAACATCTGGTTTAATGGTCTGCGTAATCATTTCGGCTCCGCGTAACCCAATTTCTTCTTGTACTGAATTGGTTATATAAAGCCCAAAAGGAACCTTTACGTTATTTTCATGCAGTAATCTTGCTACTTCAGCAATCATAAAGCCACCAGCGCGGTTATCTAAAGCCCTACAGACATATTTATCTTTATTCAACACATGAAACTCATCTGGATAGGTGATAACGCATCCTACATGCACTCCCATTTTTTCAACTTCTTCTTTATCCTTAGCGCCAACATCGATAGTAATATTATCTAATTTTGGTGGCTCTTCTTTTCCGCTTCTACGGGTATGAATTGCGGGCCAACCAAATACACCTTTTACAATGCCACTTTTAGTATGGATATTAACCCATTTGGAAGGTGCTATTTGGTGGTCACTACCACCATTTCTAATTACGTAAATAAGTCCGTTATCTGTAATGTAATTAACATACCAAGAGATTTCATCAGAATGCCCTTCAATAACAACTTTATATTTTGCCTTTGGATTTATCACTGCAACTGCGGTACCATAAGTATCTGTAATAAAATCATCAACATAAGGTTTCAAATAATCCATCCAAATTTTTTGACCTTCCCATTCGTAACCCGTTGGAGATGCGTTGTTAAGGTATTTTTCAAAAAACTTTAATGACTTTGCAGTTATAATTTTCTTAGCACTCATAGATATGTATTAGGCTACAAACATAATAATATTCACTTTTATTTAATAATATAAGATTGGCATAATCGTTACTTTTGGTAAGGTTTTTGACTGTTTTATAAATATGCTTCGTTGCCTCCTTTTACTATTAATTGTATTTAATTTTTTCCTTGGATTTTCTCAAGAAGAGAAAGAATCAGATTCTATAGCTGATTATTACATTCGTTTTGAAGGGGATTCTGTTTTGCAAAGCTCTATTCCATTAGATGAAGTATACATTTTTGGGAAGCTTGAGTTTGCTGATAAGAAAGAGAAACTTCGTTATTATATACTGAGGCGGAAGACAATTAAGGTATATCCCTATGCAAAGTTAGCGTCTGAACGTTTGGTAGAGCTTAATGATAGTCTCACTAAAATAAAGAAGAAACGACATCAAAAAAAATATACAAAGAAAGTCCAGAAATATATTGAAGGTGAATTTTCGGCGGAATTAAAAAAGCTTACACGGACTGAAGGTCAGATTTTAGTAAAGTTAATTCATAGACAAACGGGTTCTACCGCATTTGATTTAGTAAAAGAATTACGCAGTGGATGGCGTGCCTTTTGGTATAACACAACGGCAAAAGCATTTAAAATAAGCTTAAAGGAAGAATTTAAACCGGAAGAAGTGCATGAAGATTATTTGATTGAGGATATTCTGCAACGTGCATTTACTTATGATAAATTGGAGCGCCAAAAATCAGTCTTAGATTATGATTATGCAGTGCTTAGTAATAAATGGAAGAATACTACTCCTAAAAAAGCGAATTAATCCTTTTTTCCAAATACTGCATTCATAATAATATTTACGGAACGAAACCCAAGATAAATAGCTAGAATTGCAATTACAATCCCTAGAACCAATACCGGGATAAAAAGAGGTTTATCCGTATTTTTAAAGGCTTGGTAAAGTATTATAGGCGCTAAAAACATTGCTCCGGCAGTATATGCAAAAGATTTTATTCCTTTAACGAGTAATTCCTTATCAGTCTTCATAGAATTCAAATTTAAACAGAATACTTTATATTTAGAAAAGTGAATTTAATCACTGTTTCTATGGAATTAGTAGTACTCCTTTTTGTAGTCTTATTTATTATAATAGCTACCGTACGATATAAGATGCACCCTGTTTTGTCATTAACAATAGCGGCTATTCTTTCTGGGTTTTTGCTGGGCTTGAAACCAGATGCTATTATGAAAACCATAAGTGAAGGTTTTGGAAAGACACTCTCAGGAATTGGTCTAGTAATTGCCTTTGGAACTATTATAGGTATTTTTTTAGAAAAAACAGGAAGTACAAAAGTATTAGCAAATACGATTTTAAAATGGGTTGGGTTAAAAAGATCACCATTAGCACTTAATCTTGCAGGTTTTATTATTTCGATACCTGTTTTTTGTGACTCTGGTTTTATTATCCTTTCTTCATTAAATAAAGCAATGAGCAAGAAAACGGGCATCCCAATACTAGTATTTGCTATAGCATTGGGCACTGGTCTTTACGCGGCGCATGTATTTGTTCCCCCTACACCAGGTCCCTTAGCTGCCGCGGCTATTTTAGATGCGGATTTAGGTACGGTACTATTACTTGGTCTTGTTGTGGCAATTCCGGTATCCTTATCTGGATATTTATGGGCAAGATATGTAGGCAAATCTTTAAAGACTAAAGGTACTTCAGAAGCTAATAAAGCTCTTGAACAGGAAAAAGAAGAAGTATATAATGTAAAACCTTTGCAAGCTTTTTTACCACTATTAATACCAGTTATTCTTATTGCCTTAAAGTCCATAGCGGATTACCCGACAAAGCCTTTCGGTGAAACTGTTTTTTTTAAAGGAATAAGCTTTTTAGGGAATCCGATTGTTGCTTTATTTATTGGAGTCCTTCTTTCGTTTCCATTGGCGAAATCTTCAAGTTTAAAGGTTAGGAATGAATGGATTGTATCTGCATTAAAACAAGCAGGATTAATTATTTTGATTACAGGTGCGGGAGGTGCTTTTGGAGCGATATTAAGAACTATTGATATTAATGAAATACTCAATTTACAGTCAACCTCTGGATTTGGAGGCTTATTGATATGTTTCTTGATTGCAACTGTATTAAAAACGGCTCAAGGTTCATCTACCGTCGCGATTATTACTACTGCTGCTATAATAGCTCCATTATTAGAGACTTTTGGTTTACATAGTATTACGGATAAGGCACTAGCAGTTTTAGCCGTTGGGGCTGGTGCGATGACAGTTTCTCACATTAACGATAGTTACTTTTGGGTGGTTTCACAGTTTTCAAATATGGAAGTTAAAACTGCACTAAAAGGACATAGTGTAGCAACACTATTTCAAGGATTAACAGGAATAGGTGTTGTACTCCTACTGCATGCGCTTTTATAATCATTCAATTGTTATAGACTGTTTGAATTCTTGAACTACCGCAAAATAGCCTAGGGCAAACGACTCAGGCCGACCAACATTATCAAAGATTTCTATATTATCTAAACCAGTTACATCAAACATATTTCCTCTTGGTGTGGTGGCGGGCGTTTGAAAAATACCACCATCATCCTCTGTTTGTTCTATTAGAAGATCCATGTAGTTAAAAAACTGTTGGTCGGCACCAAGAATACTAACTTCAAACTCTTCACCAGATTCTAAATCACGCTCTACAAAATAAGAAAACTCAAATTCTTGACCATCAATAAATTGGTCATCTAGGGCGAGGAATTCGCCTTCATCAAAATCGAAGACATAATAGTTTTTTGAATCAGCAACATCGGTTATTGTGATTTTAATTTCTGTATCATCTTCATCAAATAGCGTTTCATTGCCTTGTTCTACCAAATCAATGGGTACAGATGGCGAATATATGGTTTGCCCTGCATAGCGTTTGCCATTATGTTCAACTACAAGAAAAAAAACGGTATTTTCATCTAAAAACTCTGTTCGGATTCTCTCATCTACATCATTTCCTATAGTATCAGGTTCATAAATTCCAGTACCAGGTTCATATTCCCTAAGAATTCTAGTACCGAAGCTTAGATTAAAAGGGTCGTCTGGATCCCGCTGCCCCACCAAAATCACTGCACTTTCCAATTCAGCTACTATAGGTTCACTAAAAAAGTCTGAGGTTTCCGTAACTTTAATTTCTACTGGAAGAAATTCTTTTGAGGTATCCACTCTAACGATACCATTAACAATTAATCTTGTCTCTGTTTCCGGTAAATCAACATTTATAGCATCTTCACAGGCGAACGAAAAAAAAGCTAAGATTCCCAATAGAATTGACCATCTTAGTTTATTTAATACTCCTGTATTTTTGAGAATGAGCATAGTTGTAATTTTGATTACTCTATAGTCAAGGATTGTTTAAATTCTTGAATTACCGCAAAATAGCCTAATGGAAAATTTTCAGGTCTTTCAACATTATCAAAAAGCGCGTCATTGTCAATCCCTGTAACGTCAAACACATTACCTCGGACAGTAGCAGCAGGTGTTTCAAAAACTCCACCAGTATCTTCAGTTTGTTCTATCAATAAATCCATATAGTTAAAAAACTGCTGGTCTGCTCCTAAAATACTTATTTCAACTTCATCTCCTGATTCTAGATTTTTATCGTAGAAATAGGAAAATTCAAATTCTTGCCCATCAATAAATTGATCATCCAAGGCTAGAAACTCATTAAAGTCAAAATCAAAGACATAAAAATTATCAATCTCCGGTGTGTCCGTGAAAGTAACCAATACCTCAATATCATCTTCGTCAAAAAGTGTTTCTGTTCCCTGTTCTATGCTATCAATGGGAACAACTGGGGAGTATATTGTTCTTGCAGCATAACGTCTACCTTTATGTTGAATAATTAGAATAAAGACAGTACCTGGTCTGGTACCAATTGAAGTGCGTATACGTTGATCATTATCAAAAGTTGGATCTGGACCGTAGATTCCACTTCCGGGGTTTGTTTCGGCTAAAGAAGAACTACCGCCATTTTCAAGAATTTCTGGAGCATCAGGATTAGGAATGCCATAAAATATAATTGCATTTTCTAACTCAGTCACCTGTGGTTCGCCAAAAAAATCTGTGGTTTCTTTTACTCTTACTGATACAGGTATAAATTCTTGGGTTATATCAACCCTAAATACAGCATTAACTATTAGTCTAGATTCTGTAGGTGGTAATTCCACATCTATAACATCTTCGCACGACACTATCAAAAAAAATAATATAATGTAATATGGTATTTTTTTCATCATTAGAATTTGAAATTATAGGTAATAGACGGTACAACACCAAATATGGACGTTCTTATTGCTTCATTTCTTCCGGTATCTTGATTCTGTCTAAAATTGATTGAAGCCGCATTCATTCTGTTATATACATTATAAATACTAAAAATCCATTCTGATTGGAAATTCCGATTCTTATTCTTTTTTGGTTTGAACGTAGCAGCGATATCTAGCCTATGATAATCAGGTAAGCGTGTTTGATTTCGAAGTCCAAAAAATGGTACTACTAGGCCTTCAAATTCAAATTGGCCAACAGGAAAATTTGTAGGTTGTCCAGTTTGAAATATAAAGTTGGAGTTAAAACTCCAGCTATCATTTAAATCATAATTACCATATAATGCAATATCGTGGGTTTTATCATAAGGAGTGTTATACCATTCCCCAAAATTTATACCCGTTTCTAAATTAGACCTGCCATTATCAACAACCGGAGCACGACCTGGGGTTCTCTGCTCAGATTTTGATAAGGTGTATGCGAGCCATCCTTGAAACCTACCATCATTTTTTCGCAATAGAAATTCCAAACCATATGCTCTGGCCTCACCATTTAGAATAACTTGTTCAATAGCGTCATTGGCAATCAAATCGGCTCCATCAATATAATCAATACGATTTTCAATGTCTTTGTAAAAACCTTCGACTTCCAGAGCGTATTCTCCGTTATTTATGTTTCTGAAATATCCTAGAGCATACTGATCCAGTAATTGGGGTTCAATAAAAGGACCGCTAGGTGTCCAAACATCTAGTGGAGTAGGAGAGCTGGTATTTGAAAGAAGGTGTAAGTACTGAGCTAATCTTGTGTAACTAGCTTTTACTGAGTTCTTTTCATTTAATGTATATGCAAGAGAAACTCGAGGTTCCAAATTGGTAAAACTAGATAAGTTGGTTCCCCTTCCTGGATTTATGGTATCAATAGGAGTTGCTTCCCTATACACTAATTGAAAAGGATCAAAGACTACGGGTTGATTATTTTGATAGACAAATAGTTCATCTTGTCCCAATCTATTAAAATGACTTACTCTTAAACCGTAATTAACACTTAAGTTTTCTGTTACTTTTTGTTCTACATCCACATAAACAGCTGCTTCGTTTGCATATTTTTTTGTGAGTTGCTCTTCTATAATTCCCGATTCAGGACTATTAGGTATTATCTTACCTGGATTAAAAACATAATAGATGTTATTTAGCCCATAATTGATTTGTAACTTATCATTTAGGTAGTGTTTTAAATCATATTTAAGGTTAAAATTTTGAATACCTGAATCCCATTCGAAGCCAACAAAGTCTAATTCCAACCCATAAAAATAATCAGAGTAAATTAAAGATAAATTCGAAAATAATTTTTCGGAGAATAAATGATTCCATCTAAAATTACCCACTGCGTTTCCGTAAACATTTACAAAACTATCATTAATACTAAATACATCTCTACCAAAATAACCTGAAAGGTAGATGCTGTTATTATCATTTATCTTATGGCTTATTTTGGTATTTACATCATAGAAGTATGCCTTATTATTCACATCAAATAGCGGAAGAAAAAGGTGAGCGTACGATGCTCGTCCTCCAGCTAAAAAAGCAGTACGGTCTTTAATTATGGGACCTTCCACGAGTAGTCTACTAGCAACAGCGCCAATTCCACCAGTAAACTTGGTTTCTTTGCTATTCCCTTCTCTTTGGAAAATTTCTAACACTGATGAAACCCTACCACCATAACGAGAAGGTATACCACCTTTAAAAAGTTTGATATCTTTTATAGCATCTGGATTGAAAACAGAAAAGAAACCAAATAAATGGGAAGAATTAAAAATAGTGGCCTCGTCTAATAGAATTAAATTCTGATCAGCGGCACCACCACGGACATTAAATCCGGACGACGCTTCGCCGGCACTTGTTACTCCCGGAAGTAATAGTAGTGATTTGATGACATCAGCTTCTCCCAAAACCACTGGTATTTTTTTTATGGTTTGAACCTTTAAGGCATTTACGCTCATTTGAGGTTTTCTAATATCTAACCTTTCAATGTCTTCTGACACTATAACTTCCTCCAGCTGTTCTGCTTCTTCTGCAAGTTTAAAATTTAGCCTCTTATTTGTATTAAGCGCTACCGTTTGCGCAATATCTTCAAAGCCTAAATAACTAACAACAATATCATAGTCACCTTTTGGCAATGATATAGAGTAGAAACCGTATTCATTTGTAGTTGTGCCAGTTCTGAGTTCTGGTATGGCAACAGTAACACCAATTAAAGTCTCATTACTAGCAGCCTCGGTTATAGTGCCACTAATAGTAAAACGTTGTTGGGAAAAAGAAATGAATGGTAATAGCAGTAGTACAAAAAATAGTACCGAGCGAATATTTGACATTTGATTGATGGTTTCCCTAAAAATAAGGAATATAATTATTTTAAAACCTCAATGCCAAAGCAAAATTAAAAACTATACTGCAATTACTTTTAGAATTTCATTAAAACTGGAACTTGGACGCATTGCCGCAGAAGTTTTGTCATTACTTGGTAAGTAATAACCGCCAATATCAATGGGGTTCCCTTGAGCTTCTATTAGTTCGTTAAGAATTTGCTGTTCTTTTTCTTTGAACAGTGTATCAATTTTTACAAACGTTGTTTTTAAATCTTGATCCTGGTCCTGGTTAGCTAAAGCTTCAGCCCAGTACATTGCCAAATAGAAATGACTGCCACGAGTATCTAATTCGTTAACCTTTCGGGACGGGGATTTATCATTGTCTAAAAACTTCTCAGTCGCATCATCTAAGGCGTTAGCTAGAACTTTTGCTTTTTCATTTGCGTTCTTGTCCCCATAATGTTCTAAGGACACACCAAGTGCTAAAAATTCGCCTAAAGAATCCCATCTAAGATGACCTTCTTCAAGAAATTGTTCTACATGTTTTGGGGCTGACCCACCAGCGCCGGTTTCAAAAAGGCCACCACCATTCATTAGTGGAACTATGGAAAGCATTTTTGCACTTGTACCTACTTCTAGAATAGGAAACAAATCTGTTAAGTAATCACGTAATACGTTTCCGGATACGGAAATAGTATCTTTTCCTTCCTTAATTCGTTTTAGCGTAAACAATGTAGCTTCAGTAGGAGATAAGATATGTAACTCCAATCCTGAGGTATCATGATTAGGCAAATACTCATTTACTTTTTTAATCAATTCTGAATCATGTGCTCTACTTGCATCTAACCAAAACACTGCTGGTGTATTAGAAGCTTTTGCTCTAGTTACAGCAAGTTTTACCCAATCCTGGATAGGTGCATCTTTTACTTGGCACATTCTCCAGATATCACCTTCTTCTACCTGATGCTCAATTAGCTTAGCACTGGTTGTTTTATCAATAACAGAAACCGTTCCAGTTTCTTTAATTTCAAAAGTCTTATCGTGGGAACCATATTCTTCCGCTTTTTGTGCCATCAACCCAACATTTGGTACCGTACCCATTGTAGTAGGATCAAAAGCACCGTGCTCTTTACAAAAATCTATAGTTGCTTGATAAATTCCAGCGTAACTGCTATCTGGGATTACTGCTTTAGTATCTTTTGAGTTTCCGTTTTTATCCCACATCTGACCAGAGTTACGAATCATAGCTGGCATTGAAGCATCTATAATTACATCACTTGGCACATGCAGATTGGTAATGCCTTTATCAGAATTTACCATAGCTAAATCTGGGCCGTTTGCTATGGTGGTTTTAATGGCCTCAGCAATTTCTGTTTTTTCGGAAGCTGATAAACCTTCAAGTTTATCAAAAAGACTTTCTAAGCCATTATTTGGATTGACACCTATTTGCTTAAAAGTGGCAGCATATTTTTCAAAGACATTCTTAAAGAAGGCTTCCATTGCATGCCCAAAAATTATTGGGTCGGAAACCTTCATCATAGTTGCTTTCAAATGGAATGAAAGCAAGATATCTTTTTCTTTCGCGTCTTTTATTTCTTTTTGTAAAAATGTAATTAATGCACTTTTGCTTAACACCGTAGCATCAATAATTTCTCCTTTTTGCAGAGAAATATCTTCTTTTAATACTATTTTACTACCATTTAGGCTTTCTAGTACAATTGAAACTTCTTTGGCTTCCTGAAGCGTTAAGGATTTTTCATTTGACCTAAAATCTCCTGAACTCATTGTTGCGACATGAGTTTTGGATTCTTTTGACCATGCGCCCATTTTATGTGGATTTTTTTTGGCGTAGTTTTTTATGGCTTTAGGTGCACGTCTATCCGAATTACCTTCTCGTAATACTGGATTTACTGCGCTACCTTTTATCTTATCGTATCTAAGTCTAACATCTTTTTCTTTTTCTGTTTTTGGTTCAGATGGGTAATTAGGGACATTATACCCTTGTTTTTGCAATTCTTCAATTGCTTCTGAGAGTTGTGGAACAGAAGCACTAATATTTGGAAGTTTTATAATGTTTGCTTCAGGAGTTTTGGCAATTGCTCCTAAATCTGCTAAATCGTCCGAAATCCTCTGTTTTTCATTTAGAAATTCTGGGAAGGTCGCTATAATGCGACCAGCAAGGGAAATGTCCCTTGTTTCGATTGAAATATCAGCAGTACTTGTGAATGCTTTAACTATAGGTAGAAAAGATTGGGTTGCCAATGATGGAGCTTCATCGGTCTTGGTATAAAGTATTTTTGCCATTGGGTAGAATTAATTTTAGCGGTGCAAATATACGACTTTAACCAAGTTTATTGTAAGAGAATCTATTGCTAATAGTAGGTTTGTAGAAAAAAACGGAAAATAATAAAAGCCATATCATCGTACGAATACTTTGATATGGCTTTTTGCAAACACTTTATAAACTTTAAATGGCATGTTTCCATACTATTTCGGCCTTGGGCCACATTTATACAAGCATTTCAACGTTTAGATTAACTTTGCTTTTAATTTTTCAATCAAACCGCAGAAGTACATCTGGTTATTGTTCTTTAATTTTTGTCAGAAAAGAAAATTGCTCTTCTATCCGCACACAAAAATCATATTCATTGATTTATATTGCCTAAGCAGTTCTATCAACAAGCTTATCTTAGGATTAGTAGTGTTACCAACTTAATTTAAGCGAACAATATTTTAAAGAACGTCAACTTTAAAAGAATCTTGAAATTTGTTTCCATCTCTCTTAATTCTTTTATAAAAGTAGTATTTATTTTTAATCGACAATGATTTATAAGGAATTAAAAATCAACAGCTTATGAACTATTGTTATTAACAATTGTTCATAAAAAAAACACCCATCTTTCGAAGGGTGTTTAATAGTATATGGTGTAATTAAGCTATGAACGTACCTCTTTGATTCTTGCTTTCTTACCAGTAAGACCTCTAAAATAAAAGATTCTAGATCTTCTAACTTTACCTTTTTTGTTTAATTCTATTTTCTGTAGCGCAGGCATGTTTACAGGGAAAATACGTTCAACACCTACAGTACCAGACATTTTTCTAATGGTGAAAGTTTCCGTTGCTCCACTTCCACGACGTTGGATGACAACACCTTTGAAGAACTGAGTTCTTGTTTTTTCACCTTCCTTAATTTCGTAGTATACAGTTATTGTATCCCCAGCAGAGAATTTTGGAAATTCTTTTTTCTGTACGAATTCGTTTTCTACAAATTTTATTAGAGATTCCATTTTTGAATCAATTTAATAGTTTTTTAAAACCAACATTCACGATTTTCGTCAGAGGTTAACTTTAATGGTTTGCAAAATTAGTCCTTAATTTAAAACTGGCAATAGTTTTCTTAGATTTTTTGTGATTGTTTAAAGCGTATTGCTATCTTTTTTCACATGTTTAATAACGAATAATATAAAACCCAAAATAAAAACCAAGTAAGGTATGTTCCCGAGAACATTTAATATGGCTACTGATTTTGCTAAAGATTCTGTTCCACTTCTAGCAGAAATTAGCGGCCATGCTATGTTTGCTATATAAAACAAAATAGTAAGTATACTACCTATTAACATTAATAAGGTAGCCGTATTTTTTTTCTTGTAAACTAAAACAATACAAATTATTAGCATTACTAATTGGGCAAGCCCTCTTAGTATGCCACCGAATATAAATAATGGTTCAATATCTGACATAACTATTCTAATAAATCTGGTCTTAATTTTTCTGTTCTTTTTAAAGCTTGTTCTTCACGCCACTTTTCTATTTTAGGAAAGTTTCCGCTAAGTAATACTTCAGGAACTTTGTGACCTTTATAATCAGAAGGTCTTGTATAAACAGGAGGAGCCAATAGGTTATCTTGAAAAGTATCTGTTAATGCAGATGTCTCATCATTTAAAACTCCAGGAATTAATCTAATAATTGTATCAGAAAGTACTGCTGCTGCTAGTTCACCGCCGGATAAAACATAATCCCCTATAGAAATTTCTTTAGTAATAAAAAGGTCTCTAACTCTTTGGTCTACTCCTTTATAGTGTCCACATAAAATAATTAAATTCTTTTTAAGTGACAATCCGTTTGCCATGCTTTGATTTAAGGTAGCACCATCTGGAGACATATAAATTACCTCATCATAATCTCGTTCCGCTTTGAGTTTAGCAATACATTTATCTATAGGTTCTAACATAAGAACCATTCCAGCGCCTCCGCCAAATTGATAATCATCTACTTGATTATAGTTTCCAATAGAAAATTCTCTTAAGTTATGTAAATGAACTTCTACCAATTCTTTTTCAATTGCACGCTTTAAAATTGAAGCCTCAAAAGGACTTCTTAGTAGTTCTGGTAGAACGGTAATAATATCAATACGCATAATAACCTGCTAATAAAACACAAAAGTAGCGTATTATTCATGTTTAGAAGCAGTCCAGAAATAGTGAAAATGGTTAATATCCTTTTCCCAACCTAGTCTTTCATACAAATGTTGCGCAGGATTATTGCTTGCAGTTTCTAATCCCACGCCTTTATAATTCATTAGAATACATTGTTCTTTTGCTTTGTTTAATAAAGCTTTGCCGATACCTTTAGTCCTATAGGAAGGTATTACATATAAATCGTTTAAAATGTAAAAAGACTCCATAGATACCGATGAAAATGTCATATAAAGCTGGGTAAACCCAACAGCAATGTCACCATCCATTGCCAAAAAAACTACGGATTCATTAAATTCTAAACGTTTTTCTAGAAAAGATTTTGCTCCTTCATTGTCCGAGGCTTGCTCGTAAAAAACACGATAGGCATCAAATAATGGAGTTATTAAAGGAATATGTTCTTTAGTAGCACGTATTACCTTCACTTAGGATTGATTTAAGTTCCCTTTTTATTCTTATTGATTTCGTCTTGAAGTTCTCTACTTATTTTTTGTTCTCGTTCTAAAGACCTTCTACGATGTTGTTCAAACTCAGCTTCCACATCTGAAAGGGCAGATTTTGCTTGTTGTGTTAAGAAATTGCTGTTTTTAAAGCGATAAATAAAGAACAATAAAAATGCAAGTAAGCCAAAAATAATAGACCAGACAATAAGCTTATAAGTGCCTTTGGAAACCATAGCTCCAAAGAATGACATACTATCTTTTTCCTCAGTTAACTGATTAAGGTTTTTAGTAGTCTCATCTAGTTTGGTATTTAGCGAGCTAATGGAGGTTTCATTTTCTGCAATAGTGGCTCTTAGTGCTGCTATATTGGTATTTGAGGTGGAAACTGAATCCAAAATATTTTTCCTAAGTGCCTCCAGTTCCAACAATCGAACCACTTCATATCTTTTTCCAGCTTGTCTATAATTGGTAGATTTTCGAATTATAGTTTCAAATTGACCATTTATACTGGCGTCTTCTTTTTTATCCGCTGTTTGTTCCTGTGCCTTAAGTGGATTTATCATTATAAATAATCCACCCAAGAAAATCATAATTTTTTTCATAGGAGTTCTACTTTTACTTTCGATTTAGAGCAAAACGAAGGTACATCAATAAAATAAATCACCAAAAAAATGAATTTAACTCTTTCAGGATTAATTTCTAATAATAAGTATAGCGTCTTACTTTGGCTATATATTTTGCTAATCTGATTACTTGATGTGAATATCCGTATTCATTATCATACCAAATATAGAGCACAATATTTTTACCATCCCCTGAAATTAATGTGGCTTTGCTATCATAAATTGATGGGGCAGATGTGCCAACTATATCTGAAGAAACCAACTCATTACTGAGCGAATATTTTATTTGCTCCACTAAATCACCTTCTAATGCATATTTCTTTAGAATAGTATTAACAGCATCAATAGAAGTTTTTGTTTTAACCTCCAGATTTAAAATAGCTAGAGAACCATTAGGTACAGGCACACGAATTGCATTTGATGTTAGCTTACCATCTAAAGAGGGAAGTGCCTTGGCGACTGCTTTTCCTGCTCCTGTTTCTGTAATAACCATATTTAGTCCAGCAGCTCTACCACGACGGTATTTTGAGTGCATATTATCAACTAAATTTTGATCATTTGTATAGGCGTGGATAGTTTCAAGATGCCCTTTTTTAATACCTAAAGAGTCTTCAATTACCTTTAAAACTGGTGTTATTGCATTGGTTGTACAAGAAGCTGCAGAAAAAATCTTGGTTGTATCTGGGTTATGTTCCTTGTGGTTTACTCCATGCACTATGTTAGGCACTTCTTTTCCAGGAGCAGTTAATAACACTCTATTTGCTCCTTTTGCTTCTAAATGTCTGGACAATGCCGTTTTATCTCTAAAAGCACCAGTATTATCTATAATTAAAGCGTTGTAGATACCGTATTTGGTATAATCTATGCTTTCCGGTTTATTCGCACTAATAATGTAAACCGTAGTGCCATTAATTAATAGTGCTTTTTTCTTAGAATCAATTTCTACGGTACCGCTAAATTGACCATGCACAGAATCTGTACGCATTAAAGCAGCTCTTTTTTCTAAAATAGCATCACTTACTTCTCCGCGAGTCACAATTGCCCTAAGCCTTAGCTGATTCCCTTTTCCTGTTTTTGCCATTAATTCCCGGGCTAATAGACGACCTATTCTCCCAAAACCATATAAAACCACATCCTTTGGTTTAATACCTTTTGAATCTTGAGAATCATTAAGCTTATCAAGAACAAATGCTTTTACATTTAAATGACTATTCTCTTGCGAATGGTATTCGTAGGTAAGCTTACCAATATCCAGTTTTGCAGCAGGCATTTTAATGTCATTTATTGCCCTTAGCAATTCTACAGAATCAAAAATTGAAATCGGTTTTTGAACAAACTCACCAGCATATTCATGTAAGTTTATAATGTCACTTACATTTTTATCTATTACCTGGTTTTTAAAAAGTACTACCTCAATAGACTTGTCATACCATAAATCACTAATTAGTTTAATAAACTCAGTAGTAGCTTTTCTTCTGTCCGCCTGGAAGGCTAACTCTTTTTCGTAAGACTTAATGTCACTCATAACTGGAGTAATGGTTGTTTAAATTTTTTGCAAAAGTAGTTATTTCAAACGTTTTCGTAAAAGGAAATATAATAAATAAAAGCGCCTCAATTGAGGCGCTTTTATTTATTAATTTTAATACTTTTAATTATTGGAAAATTAACTTCTCTCGTTCTCCATCCTCGGCTATTAGTGTAATACTAGTTCTACCATATCTGGAAATTTCACTAAATACATCTTTAGCATCTTCAATATTATTAACCTCTTCATCATCAACCTTTATAATAATCTTACCAATTAAGTCATAGTTTAAATATTGTTGAGGTACAGCAATGATTTTTACACCTTCATCTAATTTATATTGTTTCCTGTCTTTTTCAGAAAGATTTTTAACTCTAAAGCCCATAACAGGCATATCAGCGGTCTCATTTTTCTTTAGAGTAACAGGAATGGTCATTCTTTCCCCATTTCTATCTATAATAACTTCAACTTCATCACCAGGTCGTTTTGCAGATAAATACCCTGTTAGTTCAGAAAATTTGGTCACTTTAACATTATCTACTTTCTTGATAATATCTCCTTCTGCCAACCCAGCATCTTTAGCACCAGAATCTTCTTCAACACCTGAAATATACACACCTTGAATTTCATCAATTCCCCTTTCGCGAGCTTCAGCGGTATTAACGTTTAAGGCCGAAACACCTAGAATACCTTTTTGTACGTTGCCAAATTCCAATAGATCATCAACCACTTTCTTAGCTATATTACTTGGTACTGCAAAGGAATAGCCAACGTAAGATCCTGTTTGTGAGGTAATAGCAGTGTTTATTCCTATTAAATCACCATTGGTATTAACTAAGGCACCACCACTATTGCCTGGATTTACTGCGGCATCGGTTTGAATAAAGGATTGATTACGTGCAACGGCTAAAGAACGCGCTTTTGCACTCACGATACCTGCAGTTACTGTTGAAGTTAAATTGAAAGGATTACCCACTGCTAAAACCCATTCTCCAATTTTTGCGTTGTCTGAATCCCCAAAAGCCAAATAAGGCAAATTCTTAACATCTATCTTTAATAAGGCAATATCTGAGTTGGCATCTGCACCAACAATTTCTGCTTCATAACTTTTGTTATTATTTAAAGTAACTTCAAGCTTTGTAGATTTACTAATAACATGATTATTAGTAACGATATAACCATCTGGTGAAATAATAACTCCAGAACCTGTACCAACTTGTGGTCTCTGGGTTGCTTCAGAACCATAGAAAAATTGTGAAACGGGATTTCTTTCTACAAGTGCCATATTTTTTACGTGAACTACTGCATTTACAGTTTTCTCAGCTGCGATAGTAAAGTCAACTTCATTAATACCAGATCCTCTGGCGGAGGTTGCCAAATTACTTGTAGTTATAAAGGAAGGGTTATTAGTTTCAGAGAGGTAGTCGTAGCTTTCTTTTTCAAAAAATAACTTATAAGCCCCTAAGGTTATCCCTCCCGCCAAAAGGGCAACCACGAATAAATTTGCTGTTCTTTTCATATTCAAAGTTTTGTTTTAACATTTAGCTGTCCTAAAAATAGTCGAAAATAAAATTTCAATTTAACAGTTTAACGCTCTTTTAACTGCAAAAGAAACCTTAAAGAATATGCTATCTTTGTCTGATGAATTTTGGATTACAGCTTAAATTTCACAAGTATCAAGGCACAGGAAACGACTTTGTGCTTATTGATAATCGTCAACAGATTTTCCCCAAAAATAATACCGAGTTAATCGCTTTTTTATGTGACCGTAAATTTGGTATAGGAGCAGACGGTTTAATTTTATTGGAAAATGACGACTTATCTGATTTTAAAATGGTTTACTATAATTCTGATGGCAATGAAAGCACTATGTGTGGTAACGGTGGTCGTTGCATCGTAGCTTTTGCTAAAGCGTTGCATATTATCCAAAGCGAAACTACATTTAATGCTATTGACGGGCTTCATAAAGCTATGATTGATGGCGAGGTGGTAACATTACAAATGATAAATGTTGATGAAATCAAAGCGAAGGAAAAGTATCTTTTCTTAGATACCGGTTCACCACATCACGTTCAATTTGTTAAGAATTTAAAGGAATTGGATGTATCTAAAGAAGGTGCAAAGTTGCGTTACGGAATTTATGGAAAAGAAGGTAGTAATATCAACTTTGTTGAGGCTATTGATGCAAACACTTTTGAAATGCGCACTTATGAAAGAGGAGTTGAAGATGAGACACTTTCTTGCGGTACTGGTGTAACTGCTGTTGCTTTGGCAATGCACCATACAAAAACAACAACAAGCAATCATGTTTTAATCCATACGCAAGGGGGGCAGTTACAAGTATCCTTTACTAAGGAAAATGGCAGCTATACTGATGTTAATCTTATAGGTGCTGCGAATTTTGTATTCAAAGGTGAAATTTTATGCTAAGTTTAAAAGGAAAACATATTTATTTGAGAGCGCTTGAATCTCATGATATTGATTTCCTTTATGAGCTTGAAAATAGCACCGCTATTTGGGAAGTTAGTGGCACATTAGTTCCCTATTCAAAGAAAGTACTACAATTATATTTAGATAACGCGCACAGAGATATCTATGAAGTAAAACAACTACGGTTGTGTATTTGTGACAAAGGACATAACACGATAGGTTTAATAGACGTGTTTGACTTTGATCCAAAAAATTTGAGAGCGGGAATCGGGATTATTGTTAAGAATGATGAACATAGAAATAAAGGAGTGGGAGAGGAAGCTTTAGACTTAGTTTCGAATTACACATTTTCTGTCTTAAACTTACATCAGCTATATGCTAATATTCTTGAAGATAATTTACCTAGTATTCGATTGTTTGAAAAGAATGGATTTAAAAAAATCGGAGTTAAGAAGGATTGGGTTTTAACAAATGGAATATTTAAAAACGAAGTTTTATATCAAAAAGTAAAACCTTTAAATAAGGAAAATTAAAATTTAGCAAATGAAAAACTTAAAAAAAGTAATTTGGGCAACCGCTATTTTAGGGCTAATCATTTGCGGCTTCTTTGCTTATACCATCTATGACGCCATATTTACACCTAATACAAGCTTTGGGAATAAAGAAGCAAATATTTATATTCCTTCTGATGCAAGTGTTAATGAAGTTAGAGAACAGCTGTCACCACTTTTAAAAGATTGGAGCACTTTTGAAGCCGTCGCTAAACGTAAGGGATATACTTCTAATATTAAAGGTGGGAAATATGTCATAAAGCAGGGTATGAATAACAATGACATCGTAAATGCTTTGCGAAGCAGAAATATCCCTGTCAAAGTATCTTTCAATAATCAAGAAACTGTAGAAGCTCTTGCTGGCAGAATTGCTTCACAACTTGAAGCGGATAGTGTTTCTTTAGTTGAAGCGTTTAACAATGTAAAGTTTTTAAAGTCTAATGATTTCAATGAAGACACTAAGTTGTCACTTTATTTGCCAAACACTTATGAGTTTTATTGGAATACGAACGCGAAGGATTTTCGTAATAAAATGCTTAAAGAGTATAAGCGCTTTTGGAATGATGAACGAAAAGCAAAAGCAAAGGCATTAAACTTAACTCCTAATAAAGTTGTTACATTGGCTGCTATTGTGCAAAAAGAGACTGTAAAAGTTGATGAACGCCCAAAAGTTGCTGGAGTTTATCTTAATCGACTTAGAAAAGGTATTCCCCTGCAGGCGGACCCAACAGTTATTTATGCAATAAAAAAGGAAACAGGTAATTATGATACCATTATTAAAAGAGTGTTATACCGTGATTTAGAAATGGAGTCTCCTTATAATACCTATAAGAATAGCGGATTGCCTCCTGGTCCAATTACAATGCCGGATATTTCTTCAATAAACGCGGTTTTAAATCCCGAAAAGCACGAATATTTATACTTCGTTGCTAACGTTTCTAACTTTGGTTATCACATGTTCGCAAAGACCTTAGCGCAGCATAACCGGAATAAAGAACAGTACATCCGATGGCTGAACAACCAGCAAATTAGACGATAAGGTGATTTTAGCGAATTTTTGCAACCAGTTAACGTAATTTGGGTCTGTTTTAAGAAAATCTTAGGAGCTTTAACATAAATCAACAAACTTCCCCCATTATATTTGCCCCCTCAAATTTAAATCTACGGATTTCTGTAGAAATTAAAATTTTGAATTATGAAAAGATGGATTAGTTTTTTAGGTCATCTGGTAATTATTGTGGTACTAACTAGTTTTGGGAAAAATGTAGTTAATCCGGAAGTTGAAGTGATGGCGCTTCCAGAAATCTCTCGTGTATCAGAAAATGTTCTGGTTGCATATCCAAAGCTAGAATTGCAATATAGACCTTATGCTGAAAATACCGTTTTCTTAAAAAAAGGTTTCCAGGGCTTTAAAGAAGCAATTGCCTTTAAAGAGTCTCAGGGTAATTATAGTGCTGTTAACACCTTGGGATACTTGGGTAAGTATCAATTTGGTGCTAATACATTAAAGTTGCTAGGCGTATATGATACTAATGAGTTTTTAAATGACCCTATTTTACAAGAGAACATTTTCGAATTAAATGTTTCTCGGAATAAATGGATTTTAAGAAGAGACATTAAACGATTTGCGGGTAAGCGCATTAATGGAATAACAATTTCTGAATCAGGAATTGTGGCTGCCGCTCATCTTGCGGGAGCTGGTAATGTAAAGAAATATCTAAGGTCATATGGAAAGACCGATTTCTCCGATGCTTATGGAAGTACAGTAGCCTACTATATGAAAAGATTCCTTGGGTATGATGTTTCTTCTGTTAAACCGATACATAACCCTAGGATTTAAAAGAATTTAGATTGGGAAAAGAAAAGCCCTGGAGCATTTTATGCTTTAGGGTTTTTTATGCTTGTATAATAAAAATGGATGGTCTTTTATGAAGGTCAAGATTTACTTTTTTCCATTCCTGAACTGACTTTGTATAAATTGTTTCTGTTTGTAAACTAATATCTGCAGCAATACATAATCCAGTACTTGGCTGTAGTACCTTTATTAATTCAGCTAGCAGTTTATCATTTCTATATGGCGTTTCTATAAAAATTTGTGACTGCCCTGTTTCTCTAGATAAACGCTCAAACTTTTTAATAATCTTTCTACGTTCTACATTATCAATAGGTAAGTACCCATTAAATGCAAAGTTTTGGCCATTCATACCACTCGCCATCATTGCCAGCAGAATTGAAGAAGGCCCAACAAGGGGCACAACTTGTATTTTTTTATCGTGGGCAATACGCACAACATTGGCACCTGGATCCGCAATGGCAGGACACCCAGCTTCAGATAATAGACCCACATCATTGCCACTAATACAGGGGTTAAGATAACTAGGTATTTCAGAAAGTTCGGTAAACTTATTTAAGGCTTCAAAATGTAAATCGCCCTGTGGCTTATTTGTACTTAATTTTTTTATAAACCTTCTAGCAGTTTTCTCATTCTCAGCTATATAGTAATCAATATTTTCAATAGCTCTTTTTATTGATATTGGTAAAACCTCTAAAGGAGCACTATCGCCTAAGGTAGTAGGGATTAAATACAATTTTCCGGTTACCAATCCAGGCTTATTAGATTCCATTTTTATTTATTTTTTCGGCAATTTTGTCACAAGCTTTGTCTATAAGTTGAAATACTTTTTCAAATCCATCATTTCCTCCATAATAGGGGTCAGGTACTTCTTGTATTTCGCTTGTTCCTTCGCTTAAAAGTAGTTTTACTTTTTTTTCTTCAGAAGTATATGGAGCTTTTGCAATAACATTGGCATAATTGCTTTTATCCATCACATAGATGTAGTCAAAAACTTCAAAATCAGATGCAGAGAACTTTCTACAGCTCTGTTGTGAGATATCTATACCATATTTTGCCGCAACATTAATAGAGCGTTTATCTGGTTGGTTTCCAATATGAAAACCGGCAGTTCCAGCAGAATCAACAAACACGGATTCTGAATTTGTTTTGGATTGTAAGATACCTTCGGCTAATGGGGACCTGCATATATTACCAAGGCACACCATCAAAACTTTGGTCATTTCTTATGCGATTAGGTAAACTTTTTATTGAGGTCTTCAATATATTTTCTAAACTGCTTGTCAGTTTCTGCAAGGTTGTCGACCGTTTTACATGCATGCAATACAGTGGCATGATCACGCTTTCCTATTTGGGAACCTATACTTGCTAAAGAAGCTTTAGTAAATTTCTTAGCAAAGAACATAGCTAATTGTCTTGCTTGGACAATATGACGTTTACGTGTCTTTGATTGTAGTGTGGCTACATCCATTTCAAAATAATCTGAAACTACTTTTTGAATGTAATCTATAGAAACTTCACGCTTAGTATTTTTAACAAACTTCTCAACAACTTGTTGTGCTAGCTCTAAAGTCACCTCTTTTTTATTAAAGGATGATTGTGCTATCAATGAAATAATAGCTCCCTCTAGCTCTCTAATATTGGTCTTTATGTTTTTAGCAACATGGTCTATAATATCTTCTGGCATTTCAACACCATCTCGATACAGTTTATTTTTTAGAATAGAGACTCTAGTCTCATAATCTGGTGCTTGAAGTTCAGCAGAAAGTCCCCATTTAAATCTTGATAAGAGACGTTGCTCAATATCTTGCATGTCTACTGGAGCTTTATCGGAAGTTAGTATAACCTGCTTACCATTTTGATGTAAATGATTGAAAATATGGAAGAATACATCTTGAGTGCCAGATTTTCCAGATAAAAATTGAACATCGTCAATTAGTAAAACATCTATTAACTGATAAAAATGTATGAAATCGTTCCTAGTATTCTTCTTAACAGACTCAATATACTGCTGCGTAAATTTTTCTGCAGAAATGTATAATACAGTACGTTCTGGGTATTTATCCTTTATTTCGACACCAATAGCATGCGCTAAATGTGTCTTTCCTAATCCAACTCCACCGAAAATCAATAATGGATTAAATGATGTTCCTCCAGGTTTATTAGCTACTGCCATACCTGCAGACCTAGCTAATCTATTGGAATCACCTTCTAAGAAATTTTCAAAATTGTAATTTGGATTTAATTGTGATTCAATCTTTATGTTACGAATACCAGGAATTACAAAAGGATTCTTTAACTCTGGGTTCTTAGAAGTTATGGGTACATCAAGCTCTTGCGGCGCCATTGCAGAACGATTTGAACTAGGTATCTTTTCGGTAAAAGGTTCGTTGTTACCGTATTTGTTTTCCATTTTAATAATGTAAACTAGTTTTGCATTACTACCCAATTCCTTGGTTAAGGCTACTTTTAAAAGCTTAACATAATGCTCTTCAAGCCATTCGTAAAAGAATTTACTTGGAACTTGTATGCTTAGAGCATTATCTGTTAATCTAACTGGAATAATTGGCTGAAACCATGTTTTGAATGCCTGCGGTTGGATATTATCTTCGATAAAAGCCAAACAGTTGTTCCAAACGGAAGATGCAGTAACACTCATAAAAATTATTCCTTTGTTTGTTGGTTAGTATTAATTAGTTTCTTAGAAAAACTTATGATAATTACCTATTAAATAGGTGCGACAAATATGTGAACAAAAAATCTAAAAAAAAAATGATTACAGGTTGAATTTATACTTTTTTTTTCGCATGTTCCTGCTAGGAAATCAAAGCTTATAAATATATACTTTTTCAGTTAAAAACATGAGGAATCACAAACTTTCTTTTCGAGTACGCTATGGAGAAACAGATCAGATGGGTATTGTCTATTACGGCAACTATGCGCAATACCTAGAGATGGGGAGAGTAGAGTGGCTAAGGGATTTGGGCGTTACCTATAAATCTATGGAAAATAACGGAATACAATTACCAGTAATTCACTTACAATTAAAGTACATAAAATCTGCAAAATATGACGATTTGATTACTGTTGAAACAATATTGAAAAAGAAACCGATGGTTAAGATTGAATTTGACTATAAAATCTATAATGCAACTAGGGAATTATTAGTCGAAGCAAATACCGTTTTAGCGTTTATGGATAAAGAAAAAAATAAACCTATTAAATGTCCCGATTATATTCTTAATAAATTGGATTTTTAATCCAATTTTGTAATAAGGACTTTGTGTATTTCTTCAAATCTTTTTTTAACTAGTTCGCTTTCGCTTCTTCTAATTGAAATATGAAGTTGACAATTAGTTTCTAGTTTTTGAGACATAATGGTAATATTAAGTTGTTTAATAATACGCATTACCTTATCCATTTCTGGATAATCAAAAATTACTTTAAAATGAACTTCAATTAATTTTTCAATAACAGCGGTTGCCTCAATTGCTAGCTGAGCGGAAGTTTTATACGCTTGTATTAAACCACCGACTCCAAGTTTTGTACCTCCAAAAAAACGAACAACAGCTACTAAAACATTTGTAAGGTCAAAAGCTTTAATTTGACCATAAATTGGCATCCCTGCAGAATTGTTAGGCTCACCATCATCATTAGTTCTATAGGAGATAGTGTCCGTACCCAATTGCCAAGCATAACAAACATGATTTGCGGTGTGGTGTTTCTTTTTTAAACCTTCAATAATTGGTTTTACTTCTTCCTGAGAGGTAATAGGGAATACATATCCATAAAACTTACTCTTTCTATCTTTAAAGAGAATCTCATTAGAAATTTTGGCAGCTGTTTTATAGGAATCGGTCTTCATTAGAATAATGCAACTAATAAAATACTAATAATTGCTAGCCCTATTCCTCCCCAGTTCTTTGCATTTAATTTTTCTTTAAATAAGACTATTCCTAATAATGTGGAGAACATAACAATGGCTACATTATTTATAGTAAAAACCGAAGCGCTATTTAATTGTTCATTTTGGAGTGCCCTCAATAAAAAGAATATTGAAAAGTAGTTTGGTATTCCAAGTGCTATTCCTCCTAGAATATTTTTTAAGTTGACTTTTAGCGGTTCTTTAATTGATTTTAAAAGAATAAATACTAAACCAGTGATTGCAGCCGCCGCAAATACAGTTGATGAGAATAATGGAAATTCTGCACTAGTTAATTTGGTCTCTCTAAAATAATTAATGCTTGCATCTATAATACCGGAACCCAGAAAAAGCAGTAACGGAAGCACTAGTTTTTTCTTTGAAATTGAAATTGTACTTTCTTTTATGGAAGTAAAATAGACCGCAGCTAAAGCAAGTAAAATTCCAATTATTTTTAATAGGGACAGTGATTCTTTGTACAGTACGATTCCAATAATTACGGGAATTACTAAAGACATTTTGGTAGCAACAGAGGCGACAGAGACGCCAACTTGTTGCGATGTTTTAGCCATTATATTGAACACTAAAATGAACAATACCCCTAAAGCAAGTGTGCCCCAAAACCAGTTTGAGTGATAAACCTGAACCGCATCTACCTTTTCTGTGTAAAGGATTAAGCCAGTGACACAGGCGACAATATAATTTGTAATTATAGCATAAAGGGTCTGAATTTTAAAAACATCAAAAAGTTTGAAAATAACAAATATTAAGCTGGAGCAGAGTACACTTAAGGCGAGGTCTAGCATTACAATTTAGATTTTAATGCTGTGATATCTTCTTCGCCTACTTTTAGGTTCCAAGTCTTAATGCCTAACAACGAAGCAGTATCTGTATTTTCTTTGGTATCGTCAACAAATATGGTTTCTTGAGCTACTAAATTATTTGCTTTGAGGACAAATTCAAAAATTTCCACGTCTGGTTTTCGCATTTTCATTTCATAAGAAAGGTAAAAAACCTCAAAGCAGTTTTTAAAGCGTTCATATTTATTAGCACCCATCTGTTTTTTTACAAATTCAATATGGATATCATTTGTATTACTAAGAAGGAATAAGCGAAATTCTTTAGATTCTTTTAGTGCTTCTAAAAACTCAAAGCGATAATCTGGAAAGTCCAAAAGAATGGCATTCCATGCATCTGTCAACCCTTTTTTAGATGCTTTGGGGAATAGCTGTCCTGTTGCGTTTAAAAACTCATTAGAAGTAACCAAGCCTTTTTCATAATCTTTAAATATGGTATCTAGCTCAGGAGTGATAGAAGTAAAACCAAACTTTTGCATTGCTTTAGCGGTAGCTGGTTTGTCTAAATTGATGAAAATATTACCAAAATCAAGAATTAGGTTTTTAATCATTTCTAAGTATAATCAGTTGGTCATTTCCTAATTTGTTATCACTAATTTGTTTCCCAGTTATTTTTGGAGCTCTAATTCCTTTTGAAAAATTAGTATAACCCTTAAAAACCCGTGCTTCGTCCCAAAACTTATTATCTATAAAAGATTGTAAGGTTTTTGTTCCACCTTCAATTAGCACACTAGTTATATCATACTTGTACAATATAGTGCAAATCTCAGCGGGTAGATTTTTGAAGGATGCAACTTCATAACTAATACCATCCTTATATGCATTCTTATCTTCAACAGTGGTAATAACAATGGTTTTTACAGAGGTATCTAAAACATAGAAATTAGTTGGAACTTTTAAATCCTTATCAATAATAATTCGAATAGGATTATTGCCTTGCCATGTTCTAGTTGTGAGTTTAGGGTTATCTGCCAAAGCAGTAGTAGTACCAATTAAGATAGCTTGTTCCTCTGCCCTCCACTTATGAACCAACTGTTTGGAATAGGTATTAGTTATCCAATAAGGTTGTGGCTTATCTTCTCTTTGATCCTCTTCTGGAGCCACAAAACCATCTAAAGTCTCCGCCCATTTTAATATGATATAAGGTCTTCGCTTTTCTTGAAAGTTTAAAAAACGTTTGTGGTGTTCTCTACATTCATTTTCTAAAACACCTACTAATACTTCGCAACCTTTTTCTTTTAACAACCGGATACTTGTCCCCGCAACTTTTTTGTTAGGGTCTTTTAGCCCTATGATAACTTTTGGAATATGGTGTTTTAAAATATGGTTTACACATGGTGGTGTTTTACCGTAATGAGCACATGGCTCTAAAGTAACATATAGGCTTGATTGGGAGAGTAGTGATTTATCTTTAACTGAATTAATAGCATTCACTTCGGCGTGGGGACCTCCATATGGGCTGGTATACCCTTCGCCAATGATTTTTTCTTTGTGAACAATAACGCAGCCTACCATGGGGTTTGGAGCGGCGGTTCCTAAGCCATTTTTGCCCAGTTCAATACCGCGAAACATGTATTTTTCATCTATATTCACGCCATAAAAGTAGTACAATAAATTTCAAAATGAAGCCAGCTATTATTCGTGAGATAAGATTAAAAGATAACCAACAAGTTGCCAAGGTTATTCGTCAGGTTTTAGAAAATTTAGGAGTGCCAAAAGTTGGAACCGCATATGCAGATAAAATATTAGACACCATGTTTGAGGCTTATGATAAACCAAAGGCAACATATTTTGTTGTAGAAGAAAACAACAGCATTATTGGTTGTGCCGGAATTGCTCAATTGGACGATTATGATGGGAATGTATGTGAGCTTCAAAAAATGTACTTTTTAAAAGAGGCTAGGGGAAGAGGATTAGGAGCTAAAATGATAAAAATCTGTTTAGATAGCGCAGCGGCATATGGGTTTGAAAAATGTTATTTAGAAACTATGCCTTATATGAAAGCTGCACAAAAATTGTATATAAAGAATGGTTTTAAATATATAGATGCTCCCATGGGAGATACCGGTCATTATTCTTGCCCAGTATGGATGCTAAAAGAACTGTAATGCAACTTTCAGAAATCAAAAATATTTTTCATTTAGAATTGGATTCATTATATCCAAAGGAAGAAGTGGATACTTTTTTTTATCGAATGTTGGAACACTATTTAGGATTAGAGCGATTTGTTCTAGTAATGGAACCTAGCTATAGTATTTCAAAAGAAGAAGAGCAACCTTTTTTTGAAGGTATAAGTCAATTAAAGCTGGAAAAACCATTACAGTATATATTAGGAGAGGCTCACTTTTTTGATGCTATTTTTAAAGTAAATGAACATGTCTTAATTCCTAGACCAGAAACCGAAGAATTGGTAAATTGGATAATAGACGATTGCCAGATAAAGAATGATAAAAGCTTTAAAATTTTGGACATAGGGACAGGTAGTGGGTGTATCGCAGTTGCGCTTGCTAAAGCTTTACCTAATTCAAAAGTTACCGCTCTAGATGTTTCAGCTGAAGCCTTAGCTGTAGCAAAAGAAAATGCACAGCTTAATAAAGTTGAAGTCGAATTTATTCATGCTGATATTTTAAATATCGATTCTTCCAAGTTTCCAGTTTATGATATTATTGTTTCAAACCCTCCTTATGTAAGGGAGCTAGAAAAGGGTGAGATTCAAAATAACGTTAAAGAACATGAACCCTCCTTAGCTTTGTTTGTTCCAAATGATAACGCCTTACTATTTTATAAGGCTATTGATCAATTTTCTAAAAAAAACCTTTCAAAAGAGGGGAAACTTTATCTTGAAATCAATCAATATTTAGATGAAGAAACCAAATCCCTTTTTGCACGAGAAAATTTTAAAGAAATACGCCTGAAAAAAGATATTTTTGAAAATCATCGAATGCTTCGGTGTAGTAAATAGAAATAAAATGAATAGTGTAGTAGTGTTTTGTGGAAGTAGCGAAGGTACCCATGAGCAATATGCAAATGATGCTTTTGCTTTAGGGGAGAAATTTGCAAAGAATGATATTCAACTTGTTTATGGCGGAGCAAAGATTGGCATTATGGGAAAAGTCGCATCTGGAGTTTTAGCTCATGGAGGTAAAGCTATTGGAGTAATCCCCGAGTTTTTAAAGAGAGAAGAGGTATTTCACCCTAATTTAACGGAATTAATTATAACAAAGGACATGCATGAGCGTAAACTTAAAATGCACGAATTGTCTGATGGTATACTAATGCTTCCTGGCGGCTACGGAACTTTAGAGGAATTTTTTGAAATGCTAACTTGGGCGCAATTGGGTTTACACCAATACCCTATAGGTGTTTTGAATACAAATAATTTTTATAGCGAATTGCTAAACATGTTACAACACATGGTAAACCAAGGTTTTGTAAAACAACTGAATTTTGATATGATTTTAGTGGATGAATCTATCGATGATTTACTTAATAAAATGAATAATTATAAACCAATACCAGTCCCCAAATGGTTAACTAAAGAACAAATCTAAATGAAGGTTAGAGAGCACATCGAATCCCTCCGAGATGAACTTAGAGCGCATAATTATAATTATTATGTGTTGGATAATCCAACGATTTCAGATTTTGAATTTGACACCAAGCTCAAAGAACTTCAGGTATTGGAAGAGAAACACCCGGAGTTTTATGATGCCTCCTCACCAACATTAAGAGTAGGTGGTGCGATTACTAAAAATTTTGAAACTATTGTGCATGAGTCTAGAATGTATTCTCTAGATAACTCATACTCCAAAGAAGATTTAGAAGATTGGGAGAAAAGGGTTTTGAAAAATTTAGGTGTTGAAAAAGTTGAGTTCACCTGTGAACTAAAGTATGACGGTGCTTCCATTAGCCTAACTTATGAAGAAGGAAGGTTAGTGCGAGCAGTAACTAGGGGAGACGGTTTTCAAGGAGATGATGTAACGGCTAACATAAAAACCATTAAATCTGTACCGCTACAATTAAAAGGAGATTATCCTGATAAGTTTGATATTAGAGGAGAAATTATTCTTACGTTGGAAGGTTTTGCTAAAATGAACCAAGAGCGAATTGCTAATGGTGAAGAAGCGTATATGAATCCTAGGAATACCGCTTCTGGAAGTTTAAAATTACAAGACAGTGCCTTGGTTGCACAACGACCTTTAGAATGTCTCTTGTACAGTATAGTTGGAAAAGATTTAAATTTTGATTCTCAGTTTGCCATGTTGGAAAAAGCTCGAGAATGGGGTTTTAAAGTGCCAACTGTAGCCAAGTTGTGCAAAACAACTGAGGAGGTCATGCAATTTGTTGAAGAGTGGGATGTAAAACGACATGATTTACCATACGAGACAGATGGAGTAGTTGTAAAGGTAAATAACTTGCGCCATCAAGAAGAATTAGGCTATACAGCAAAAGCACCGCGTTGGGCAATGGCTTATAAATTTAAAGCGGAACAAGTATCTACGGTTCTAAACGAAATTACCTATCAAGTTGGAAGGACAGGAGCAATAACTCCAGTTGCTAATTTAGAACCTGTTTTATTAGCGGGAACTACTGTAAAAAGAGCTTCCTTGCATAATGCCGACCAAATTGAGAAGTTAGATATTCGGGAAGGTGATACGGTTTTTGTTGAAAAAGGAGGTGAGATTATCCCAAAAATAATTGCTGTAGATTTCACCAAACGTCCGCACAATTCTAAACCCACAGCGTACAGAACGCACTGCCCTGAATGTGATACTGAATTAGAGCGTAAGGAAGGGGAGGCACAACACTTTTGTCCTAACGATACAGGATGCCCGACCCAGATAACAGGACGAATACAGCATTTTATCTCCCGCAAAGCAATGGATATCGAAGGACTAGGGGGAGAAACCGTGGAACTATTGTTTAAAGAGGGCCTGATTAAGAATTATGCTGACTTGTACATGCTAACAAAAGAACAGGTAATGCCTTTGGAGCGCATGGCAGAAAAATCTGCAGAAAATTTGGTGAATGGAGTAGCTGCATCGAAAACAATTCCTTTTGAACGTGTTTTATTTGGTCTTGGGATTAGATATGTAGGCGAAACTGTAGCTAAAAAATTAGCAAAGGCCTATAAAAACATTGATGCTTTAATGATAGCAAAAGATGAAGAATTGGTTGCTGTGGACGAAATAGGAGAGCGAATCGCGGAAAGTGTAGTACAGTTTTTCAATAATGAAACCAATCAAGAAATTGTTGCTCGACTTAAGTCTTATGGGCTACAATTTTCACTTTCGGAAGAGCAACTTCAAAATCAGTCCGATACACTAAAAGGAAAAACCTTTGTAGTCTCAGGTGTCTTTGAAAGCATTGGGCGTGCAGAGCTTAAAAAGCTAATAGAAGATAATGGGGGTAAAGTTTCATCATCTATTTCTTCCAAAACATCTTTCTTAGTTGCTGGGGCAAATATGGGACCTAGTAAAAAGACTAAAGCTGAAGGACTGGGAGTTCCAATTATTTCGGAGCAGGAGTTTTTGGGAATGGTTTAATTCTCGCAACTCTCACAATACGTATCATGCAAATAATCATCCTCTAGTAACTGAAAAGTAACACCACCTTCATTAGAAGCATTAAAAAGCCTGCAAAATCGTTCTTTGTTGAGGTTAATGGCATTAAGCATAATGGTACGGTACTCAGGGTTTTGAATAATTTCTTTATTAACCAACGTAAGATTTAAATAGTAGAACAAAAGATTTTCATCTACATCTACCGTTTTCATTTTTGGTTGTAATAAATCTTCGGCGGCTTTAAGGTCTGCATAATAGGTTAGAAACTGTGCTAGGCTAAGGTAATCATAGTCTTGTAGGGGAACGTTTTTATAGTTAGCAACAATATAGGCAACGGCTTTATCCTTATTGGTGTAATCACGTTCTCTCATATATAGTTCACTTTTAATGATATGGTAATTCACCAACATGCGATTAATCAGCTTTTGGTTAATACCGTACTTTTTAAGATTTGTAAGTTCAGTTTTAAATGTAGTTTCCTTAATCGGTTCTACATTATAGCGCCAGATTCGCATTTTTAATGCAGCAATATTGTATTTAATCCTTTTGTCTTTAGGCGCTAGTTTTTCAAGCTGTTGTAGCTCCTTGTAGGCTATAAGCAGATTACGTTCATCTTTTAAATAACGAAAAGCAGAATTTTTATTAAAAAACGGAGCATACTTTAACTGCCTTGGTATTTCCATCTTTGATAAAACATCCGGATTAGCCTCTTTATCCTTTAAACGCTCAAAAATGGAATTTTGCAGCGTAGTGGCTTCATCTAGATTGTTATCACCAATTGCTTGATTAAAGAGACTTATGATAACTTCGGTTGCCATGTCCTTATACTTGTCTATACGTTCCAAGTCTAAGCGAACAACTGCCTTTCTATGATTTCTTAAATATTTCTCCAACTCTTGAGCAGTTGCACCTACCAATTTTTGTTTGATTTGTTGTTTGCTCAGCGATTTGTATGAATCATAAGCTGTGCCCGTAATATCATTTAAAAACTCTACCCAGTTTTCTGATGTAGATACCTTAGTTTCAATAGTAGGTTCCTGAAAAGCCTGCATTGCTTCCACAATACTTGAGGCTCTTTCATTTTGAAGCTTTAAGTTTCGCTCTGCATTTCCTTCCACAGAGGCGTATGCTTTAATATCAATTTTTCTAATATTAAAATCTGTAAGTCTAAGGGAATCATATAATGGCTTAATATCCTCTCGAGAATAAATAGATTTATTCTTTTCAAAAGGAATAGTAAAAGTGAGCGTTTTCTGTTTTAGTGAATATTGGTCGTCTTCCGCTTTTGCACTTATCTTAGTCTTATAGGTAATGGAGTCTAAATACATGCCCATATCTAACAAATCCCACTGATAGGATTCTAAGTTGAATATGGTATAATACTGGCAAAGATTTTTATCGCTTAAAAACAAAATATTGAATTCCACTTCTTTACCCTTTAATGCATCTGGTAGCCTTCCTACTCTAGCTCTAAATTTATTATCTGGTGCAGGTTTTAGGGTTTTTCTTAGTGCGGACGCATAAACGGGTTTTAAAAGCGCTCCACGTATTTGTTGTAGTTCTGGTAATACTTCTAGGCAACCATACCTATCTTTGGCAACAACATCAACAGCTATTCCGTCTCCTGCATTTTTGAATAACAGATTAAACCATTTCTTGTCATTAATTTCGAAATAAAGCGTATTGGTTTTATCCATTTTTATGGAAAAACTAACCTCTTTTGGTTTTTGTGAAAAGGCCTGGAAGCACCGCTGGCAAACAATATTTCGTTCGCCTTGGGGAAACACAATATCAAAGGTCTCTTGTGAATTGGAATAGGAGCTTAAAATTAAAAATAATAGTAAAAGCTTGATACTGTATTGTGGCATGTTTAATTTTTTGCGTCTAGATAAGTTTTTACTCTTTGCTTGGCATTCTCTCTAATATTCATATAATAGAAATTAATGTCAGCAATATGATAGTTTTTGCGTCTAAATAAAAAACTCCACGGAAATCTGGGTTTTGTTGCCCATAAAATACCTTTATGGATTTGAGCATCAACCCGTTGTGGCAGTACTTTATTAAAATCACGTAATACAGACCCTAAGTTCTTAGTTTTGGGAACATAAGTTGTATCTGTTGTCCAAGTAAGCGGATTTGTAACCAGAATAGAATCATCAACAGGGCGGTCATCAGGAACAAAGCCATTCTTAAACGTTCTCCAGGAAATTGCACACCCTAGTTCCGTTGCACTTTCACATGGAAAAATAGTCTTAAAATAATCCTTGGGAACTGGCAGTCCAATTAAATAGGCTGCAACCAATTGCTGTTGTAAAGGGGTATTGTCAAAAAACTCGCGAATTAGCGGCCCCGCATGAGTTGTTCCTTGACTGTGTCCTGCGATAATAACCGGTCTACCATTATTATAATATTTTAGATAATGCTCAAAGGCATTTTTCACATCGCTATAAGCCAATTCAAAAGCTTTTTTTGCAGACGGTTTGTCATCTGTACTGTAACTCACCAGATGGGCTTGGCGATATCGGGGCGCGAAAACACGTCCGGCTTCATTAAAAGCACTAGCTTGAAACAGAATTGTAGACTTATCCACTTTATCATTTAATTCTGCATCTGTTATACTTGGATTCCAAGGTAAATCTTTTCCCTTGCTTGTATATATTGTTGGATGCACAAAGAAAACATCCGCCTTTAGATTTGAAGAAGCTGTTCTATCGGAATTTGGAATTTTATCGGCATTGTCTCTTTTATCTGGGTGTGCTGCCCAATGTTTTAGATTAGAATAATCAATTTCTAAAATTTCAGGAGGGTTATAGCTACTTGATGGTCCATATGTTTTACAAGATGTAAATTGCAATACAATAATTAAAATTGGGAGTAGTAGATATCTAATCATATCGCCTAATTTAGAGAAAGATTTGGAAAAGAGAAACCAAAAACAATAGTTAACCAAATATGATAACAAATACGACAAGAAGATTTTGGTATGTATTACTATCTGGCTTAGCTTTTTTAGTGCGTTACCGATATTTTAAAAAATGGTTCTGGCTACCCTTACTCATCTTGCTTATAGGTTTTCTATTTCCGCAAAAAATGATAATACCTGTAGAAAATGCAGGTTTAAACAGTTGGGACAAAAAATCTTTTTGGGCCTATCCTTGGGGAAGTTCTATAACACATAAAGGAATTGATATTTTTGCAGAGCGTGGGACACCAGTTATTGCTGCTACGAATGGGCTAGTAGTATATACTCATGAAGGCGGTAAAGGAGGAAAATCCGTTATGGTATTGGGACCAAAATGGCGTTTCCATTATTATGCGCATTTAGATAAAATAGACACTTTTCCATTAAAACCTTTAAAAAGAGGCACAGCTATTGGAACAGTAGGAGATACGGGTAATGCAAAAGGGAAACCGCCACATTTACACTACGCTATTACAACGCCATTCCCTTATTTTAATTTATGGGATGAAAATGCCATTCATGGATGGAAAAAGATATTTTATTTGAATCCAGATATTTGGTTGAGACCATAAATAAGTAATTAGTAAATAATATTTTATTTGGCTGTAGTAATTCGCTTGGCAAATTCCTTTAATTTTTTTTGATTAGGGTGGTTTTCTTTAATGGCCACTTTAATATTTTCGCCAAAATCCCATCCAATACTTCTAATACCTTCTCCTAAAAGTTTCTCAATTTTTTGTTCAGCCTCTGATAGATACTCGGGATAATGGGCAAAACGGTAAAACCATAGCTCAATAAGTAAATCTGATTTTTCATCGCCATTTAATTGAAATGCCTTATTCAAAAATTTACTAGCTACCTTTTTTCTTTCTTGAATTAATAGCAATTGCGAATAATTTCCATTATTATTAGCATGTTCTGGCTGTATTTTCAGGGCTTTTAGATAATATTTTTCAGCTTCTTGGTAGTCCTTTTTTACAATATGTAAATAATTAGCATAATTTCCATTATTATTTGGCTGTTCGGGTTCTATTTTCAGGGCTTTTAGATAATATTTTTCAGCTTTAGCGTAGTCTTTCTTAATTTGCTGTAAATAATTAGCATAATTTCCATTATTATTTGCGTTTTCTGGCTCTATTTTTAGAGCTTTTAGATAATATTTTTCAGCTTCTTGATAGTCCTTTTTAATAAAGTGTTGGTAAGTAGCATAATCCCCATTATTATTTGCGTTTTCTGGTTCTATGCTCAGAGCTTTTAGATAATATTTTTCGGCTTTGGCGTAGTCTTTCTTAATTTCTTGTAAGTAACTAGCATAATTCCCATTATTATTTGCGTTTTCTGGCTCTATGCTCAGAGCTTTTAGATAATATTTTTCAGCTTCTTGATAGTCCTTTTTAATAAAGCGTAGGTAACTAGCAAAGTTTCCAGTATTGATTACATTGTTATTATCAAGAGCTATAGCTTTAATGTAATATTTCTCTGCAGCATCATAGTCTTTTTTAATTTCTTTAAGATAATTGGCATAATTACCCGTATTTATTGGATCTTCAGAATCTAGACTAATCGATTTTAAGTAATACTTTTCTGCTTCAGGATAATCCTTTTTTATTTCCTCAAGGTAGATAGCATAATTTCCATTATTAAACACATAATTTGGATCCACAGATAATGCTTTTAAATAATATTCCTCGAGATTCTGATAATCCTTTTTGATAAAATGCAAGAAATGTGTAAACACATTCCAAAGCCATGCTGTTTTTGGGTAATGTTTTAGAGCTTCTAAATAAATTTCTTTCCGCTTTTCAAGATTCATTTCTTTTCTAGCCAAATTATCGTACTCTAAAGCAGATAATTCCTTTTCAATAAGTTCCTCATTAGAGCTTGCAATTTCATCATCTTCAAAAGCGGATAATTCTTCTAACTTTTTTGTGGCAATACTTACCCTATTCTTGGTAATATCATTTAATTCTTCTTCTAAGGGTTTAATTTCATCAAAAACTGGAAGTAACTCATACATTAATTCATCAAACCCTTTTATTTTTACAAACCTGCCATCAAGCTTGGTTATCAAACCTTTAACGTATGGAGAGGTGCTATTTTCGTTACGCCCACACCAAAAGAAATTGCTCGGCTTTTTCATATTTTCAAAGTAGCTCATTAAACTACCATCATTGCCTCCATAACCAATAACAATAGGTATATGAGTTCCAAAAATGGTATCAAGCGGTTCATACCACCCAGAAGCGAGTTGGTGTATTTCCTCGGGAGTACTTTTTGGATTCAACAATAAGTCGCGATGTACTTTAATAATTAGAGGGTGTATATTAGATGGGCGAGCATAACCACTTAATGATTCATGACCACAAACTAAAGGTGTTTTATTGGTGAATTGATAGACAGCAGATTCAACCAAGTTATCAAAATTAGTAGTTAAAACACAGTGTCCGGGAATAGTACTTAATACCTGTGCCAAAACAATGTGTCCAAAAGTTGGCTTGGCTTTTTTCATTACCTGTACCAAGGATTCGTAGCCGGAAGTTTTATCATTCTCAAAACGTTTACGGTAAATATTACCATAAGCAGCGCCAAGGTTTTTTGAATCTATTTTGTTTTCATTCATCCATTTTTTCAACTCACTTTTGAGCATACGTTGCTCAATTTCAGAAAACCATTGCTTTGCCAATTCACTCCCAGTTGGAATCCCACTATTGTAACTAGCACCAGCCCCTAGGATAAAACAAAATTTTCTGGACTCAGAATTTTTATGAATATCTTTTAGTATATGTTTAAATTCATGACTACTAATCACTTTCATGGACTAAATTTTTAGAGAAATTATACAAAATACTTTATCACCTTGTTAATGGTCGATTGATTGTAGTAAATCAATAAGAATTGAGTTTTTAGAATCATCAATAAAATTCACGGTAAAGGTTCTGTTATTTGCATTCTTTCCCACAATAAATTGATCTATTTTACCTTCTAGGTCAAATTTGCCCCTGCGATTGGTCATGTGTATTGTAAAATCATCGTGATTTACGATTCCAGTGCCTTCCTCAAGCATAACTAATGTGGCCTTATCTGGATTATGATGCCTTCCGTTACCAGAGATTATGTAATGGTTCGCGGTAATTTTTTCAAAAAAGCTTCTAGAAACGTTTTTATCACTTCCATGATGCGGGATTTTTAAAATATCAACATGTAATTTTCCCTGGGAATCCAATTTACCTGCGGTTTCTAAACCGCTAATAATATCATCATCTCTGGAATCACCTGTTAAGAGTATTGTTTTTCCGTCTAATTCCATAAGACAAACGATGCTTGCTAAATTAAATGGTGATTTGTCCCTATCCCCTAAGGAGGCAAAAATGATTGAATTATCTCCATTATCCTTGGCTTTTTTTAAATCCTTATCCCATTTCTCTTGCATTTCTTTTAATCGCTGTTCGTTGGGATGCACAACCTCAATCTTTAAATCAGTATTCCAATTTATAATAGGATTGCTAGAATCAAACCTTACAAGATTAGCTTTTCCATTCGCAATATCACCAAATGGAAAGTTGACCATTGCATTTATAAAATCGGCATCTTTTCTTAACTGTCTACCCTGTGAAGTAGAAGAGATAACGGCTGAATGATGGTGGTCAATATTTGAAAAAAGAGAAGGTAATGAGGTAATGTCAATTGATTGTGTTGAGGCACTTATACTGGATAAATTTGGTATTTCTAGATTACCAATAATATCATCAAAACTATTGAACCACATATTTTCAATATCAAAATCTGGCTCCTCTTGATCTTCAAGTGCTGTTGTAACTTCATTAGTTAAATCTAACACTCCATTTACATGGTCATCATCCATATGACTAACCATAATCATAGAAATGGGTAGTTTATCATTTGGGCTTAAGGTATTCTTAATTTCTAATAATCTTGGTTTAAGATGGTTTCTATAAACGCCACCAGGACCACCATCGATTACTATAAGTTTTGGATTGTCTGGATCTCCATAATGTAGAATTAAACAATCTCCATGTTTTGCTTGCAGTACTTCTAAAGAAAATATCATGATGAAGAATTTAAAGTTGTTAGATTGATTGAATGGCCCTTAATACATCTAGCATGCCATTACCCTGAAAGTACCTTTCACGATTTAAATCGGTAGCTGAATCGCAGAGTATTTCCTTTACTTTTTTGGGATTGCCTATTAGTTCTCTATATTTTGCCAATAAGATTGCCGCGGCGCCTGATACATGGGGAGCAGCCATAGAAGTACCGTCCATTATTTCTTGATTGTTTCCGGGTACTGTAGATGTGATTTTTTCGCCAGGGGCCACAATATCTGGTTTTAGCCTTCCGTCTCCTGTTGGTCCCCTGCTCGAAAAATAAGAAATACCGTAGGTATGGGGTTTGTTTCTGTGTGTAGCACCAACCGTGATGACATTTTCGGCATTACCAGGGTCGGTTATGTTTACAGTCCTAAAGCCCTGTTGACGAATGCCAGAAGGCGATTCATAAACTGCCTGCCCCATATTGCCCGCTGCAGTAACAATTACAGTTCCTTCAGAAAATAATCTATTACATGATTCGCACACTGGTGTCCTTCCGCAAGCATAGCTTTCTACTTCATGGTTTATAGAAAGACTTAGGTTAATACCATGAATTACCAATAGATCTTTTTGTCTATTTAACCAACGAACAAATTGAATAGCGGCAATAATATTGAATTCCTCCCCAACGCCATTATCATCTAATACTCTTATGTCATAAAGTTTTATTTCTGGACACATACCTATAATCTTTGCATTACCAGAAATTGTTTTACTATTATCAGCGCCAATAATCCCTCCAACATGAGTGCCATGAGGGTGTTTGGGAGCGACATAATTCTTATCATGTGGTATTCTAAGGAGTGGAGCCAATATCGACCAATCAATCATTCTACCAGATTTTAATGCTTTTTGGATATCTCTCAGATTCTGAATTTTATTTTCTTTATTTAAAGGTCTGTTTTTGTTAGTGCTAGTTGGACCTAAGAAATCATTTGATTTTATCGAAGTCATTAATTCGATATCCTTGAGTGTACTATCAGCTGTATTTAGTCGAGAAATTAATTGTCTAAAATTTGTAAAATCATAAGTTGCTATAACTCTGGAAGGAAAAGGGTTATTAGAATTATCTCTTGTGTCTTTAAATGCTTGATGAGTAGCGTCAATACCAGTATCTAATACCGCCCAGGTTATTCTTGAAGTATCTAAATCGAATAACCTTCTTGCTGCATCAGCCTTAGTAGCTGGGACAGATTTGTATATGGAGACTCTTGCCTTTCTATTTACACTTACAGACCATAGTTTTTTTGATTCAGGCCATTTAATACCTTTTTGGAAATTACCAAAAATATCTTTAAATATGGACTCAAGCACTCTTTTAGATGGGTTTGATTTTTTGTCGTCTGCTAATAAAAATCCCATGACCCACATAAGCCAAATAAATTCATTTGAGTTCTTTTTAGGTTTGATGATATATTCCTTAAACCACCATGTATGTGGCAACAGACAATAAAAAAGTTCATGTAAAGTACATCTAACAGCTACAGTTTCTCCATTTGTTGAAAGTGCCCAATCGTTTTCATAGGATTCAATATAATCGGAATCATATGAACGAAGACTATTTTTTATTGCAGTAAATAGCTCGTTAGATGAATAATCCCTATGTGGAGTAAGTATAAGATCAACTCTGGTTGCGCTTGGATTTCCCTCCTCTTTTATTAATTGGTATAAGAATTCCATCCAAACATTTGGATAAACTGGAGAATCTTGTGTAAAACGAATTAGGCTTTTTTCATTTCTAAAAACAAGGTCTTCAAAGTTTTTTACGATTGATGTCATTTTTAATGTTATGAGTATGACCTACAAGCTACTAAATTTAGTAGGAAACGAAGCGTTAAAATATGATATCTAGGATGTTTTTTGTGTAAAATACCCATCAATGGGTATAAATAGCTTCTATTAATGTATAACTGAGTATCACAACTATAAATAATATTTGTTATATATTTAACGAATTGTTTATTTTTTAACAACTACTATCAGTTATCTTTGTAATTAGGAATGTGAGGATATTAATTACCTTTGTAGAAATGCACAAATTCTAATGATATTCAAGGTAATTCAAGATAAATTTAAAGTCAAATCGGGACTTAAATATTTAGAAGACGAGTTAGGTAAATCGAAACCTTTAAGCAACCGTAAACCAGGAGTTTCATCGATTGGATGTATTGTGGATATGGATAAATTTCCTGACCCAGAAGTGTTTAATAAGTTAATAACCGATTTTTCATTACAACCAAACGGTGTTAAGATTATAGGCTATAAAAAAGATGAAGCGGCACATTCCCCATTTGGAATTCAATTTTTTACGGACAAAGATTTGGGTTGGAATGGCACAATTGAAAATGGATTTGTATCGGAGTTTGTGGATAGGGAATATGATGTATTAATTAATTATTATACAGATGATAAATTAGTATTAAAGTTGCTTACCGCACGAACAAATGCAAGAATAAAAGTTGGTTTTCCTGCGGTGGATGCCAAGTTAAATGATTTAATTTTTGACACTCCAATACAAAATTTCGAGGTGTTTAAAACGGAACTAAAAAAATATTTGAAAGTACTTAACGAAATAAAGTGATGAGAGGGTTTATTGGAACCGGAGTGGCATTAGTTACTCCTTTTAAAAAAGATTTATCTGTAGATACAGCTAGTTTAGAGCAAATTGTGGAGCATTGTATTGCAGGAGGAATAGACTATCTAGTTGTTTTAGGTACTACCGCAGAATCTGCTACTTTATCTAAAACTGAAAAGGAACTAGTAAAAAGAACAGTTGTAAATGCGAATGCAGGAAGGTTACCTTTAGTAGTTGGAGTTGGCGGTAATAATACTGCTGCTATTGTTACCGAGTTGCTTGAGGATAATTTAGAAGATTTTGATGCAATACTTTCGGTTTCACCGTTTTACAACAAACCTACGCAAGAAGGAATTTACCAGCATTTTAGAGCAATTGCGAAAGCATCTCCTATCCCAATTATAATGTATAATGTACCATCTAGAACAGGTAGTAATATGTTACCCGAAACTACTGTTCGAATAGCAAAAGATTGCGACAATGTAATTGCTATTAAAGAAGCATGCGGAGATATGATGCAAATTGATTCGCTATTAAAGCAGAAACCAACTGATTTTATGGTTATTTCTGGCGATGATTTTACAGCATTACCAACAGTTTTGGCAGGAGGCTCTGGAGTAATTTCAGTTTTGGGGCAAGGTCTGCCCACAGAATTTTCAACACTTATCCAGCTTGGACTTCAAGGTAATTCTGATGATGCTTATGAGATTCATCATTCCTTGCTAAATGGAATGCATTTAATTTTTGAAGAAGGTAATCCAGCTGGTATCAAAACCATTTTTGAATATCTTAATTTAAGTAACGCATTGGTAAGATTACCATTGGTTGAAGCAACTCCAGAATTAAAAACCAAAATTGGACACTTTTTGCACGCTTTAGATAGCGTTGAGGTTCAGCATAGTTAAATCTTAGCTAAAACTATTGCTATTGCCTTTACGACGGTATATGTTTGTGTATATAACAATTTTTTATATCCGTTGATAATCACTAATTTTGCCAAATATTTTTGATGATGAGGTCGATTTTACCCATACTTTTTTCTTTTATTTTTTTAGTATCCTGTAATGAGTACCAAAAAGTGCTTAAAAATGAGGATGTTAAGGCTAAATATGATATGGCTGAAAAGTTCTATGAAGAAGGAGATTACAAACGGGCTAAAAGGTTATTTGAGCAAATTGCGCCTAAGTATGTTGGTAAACCGCAAGGGGAACGTGTAATGTTCTTTTTTGCCGATTCTTACTTTAAAACAGGAGATTATTATTTATCAGGCTATCAGTTTGAAAGGTTTATTAAATCGTATCCTAAAAGTGATAAAATTCAAGAAGCATCTTATTTAGGAGCTAAGAGTTATTATGAGTTATCTCCAAAATATAGTTTAGATCAGACAGATACAGATAAGGCACTTGGTAAATTACAAAATTTTATAAATACTTATCCCGAGTCAGAATTTTTTGCTGATGCAAATGCTATGGCCCAAGAATTGACAACAAAAAAGGAGAAAAAACAAATTGAAATTGCAAAACAATTTGACAAGCTTGGTGAATTTAATTATCCAATATTGGTTTCTGCCATTTCTGCGTTAGATAATTTTATTACAGATAACCCAGGTTCGGAATATAGAGAAGATGCTTTTTATTATAGGGTTAAGGCATCGGCGAATTTGGCATTTAATAGTACTCCAAGAAGAATGCAAGAGCGTTTAAATGAGGCAATGGAGGCTTATAATGCGCTCAAAAAATCATATCCTGACACAAAATATGACAAAGAGGCGACTAACCTCTATGAGAAAATAACAAAAAGATTAGAAGGCTACCAAGAGAAAGCCAAATAAGAACTTATAATAGATTTAAAATGAACGATTTAAAAAACACAAAGGCTCCGGTTTCTACTGTAACTCATAATAAGAATGAGTTTGATGAAAAAACTGAGAATATATATGAGGCTATTTCAATAGCTTCAAAAAGAGCTATTCAAATTAACTCTGAAATTAAAAAGGAGTTATTAGAAAAGTTGGAAGAGTTTGCTACTTATAGCGATAGCTTAGAAGAAGTTTTTGAAAACAAAGAACAGATTGAAGTTTCTAAATTTTACGAAAAACTTCCTAAGCCACATGCACTTGCTGTTCATGAATGGTTAGAAGACAAAATCTATTATAGAAATACTGAGAAAGACGCATAATTATGTTAAGTGGTAAAAATGTCCTTTTAGGTATTACTGGAGGGATTGCTGCTTACAAAACAACCTTTCTTGTACGATTACTCATAAAAGCTGGAGCTAGTGTCAAAATTGTAATGACCCAAAGCTCCAGCTCTTTTGTTTCTCCTCTTACGCTTTCGACCTTATCAAAGAATCCTGTATTACTAGATTTTGTAAATGAGTCTGACGGAAGCTTGTCTTGGAATAATCATGTTAAGCTGGGTCTGTGGGCAGATGTTTTTCTAATTGCCCCAGCTACTGCCAATACGCTCTCCAAAATGGCTAATGGCACTTGTGATAATCTATTATTAGCAACATATTTATCAGCTAAATGTCCTGTTTATTTTGCTCCGGCAATGGACTTGGATATGTATAAACATGAATCCACTAAAACTTCTTTAGACAAACTACAAAATTTTGGTAATATCATGATTCCAGCGGAGTCTGGGGAACTAGCAAGTGGTTTGGTAGGAGAGGGACGCATGGCAGAACCCGAGAATATTACTTCATTCATACAAAAACACTTAGCAGAAGGGCTTCCTCTTTCAGGAAAGAAAATTTTGATTACAGCTGGTCCTACCCATGAAGCGATAGACCCGGTACGTTTTCTTGGAAATCGTTCTTCGGGAACTATGGGTTTTGAATTAGCTAAAAAAGCAGCTGATTTGGGAGCAAATGTTTTTTTAATTTCTGGTCCTACCAATTTATCAATGGAACACTATGGTGTTACATTGATTAGCGTGACATCAGCAGAAGAAATGTATAACGCTGTGCACAAGCATTACTCAGAAATAGATATTGCAATAAGTGCCGCTGCTGTTGCGGATTATCGACCAAAATTAATCTCAGAACAAAAGATTAAAAAACAGGGTGATGGGTTGCAAATAGATTTGGTTCGCACAAAAGACATTTTGCTTTCTATGGGTGAGCAGAAAAGAAATCAATTTTTAGTTGGTTTTGCTTTAGAGACAGAGAATGAAGTAGAGAATGCTAAAAGCAAATTGCAACGTAAAAATTTAGATGCAATTGTTTTGAATTCTTTGCAAGATAAGGGTGCAGGTTTTGGAGGTACTACTAATAAAATCACTTTCATTGATAAGAATTCTAAGGTAAAAGCGTTTGAACTTAAGACGAAGGCTGAAGTTGCATCAGACATATGGTCAGAAATTATCACTAGAATTCATGTTTAAGTATTTATCCTCACTTATTTGTTTACTTTTTTCAATTTTAGTAGTTGGACAAGAACTTAATTGTGATGTAACTATCAATTACGATCAAGTTGCCCAAACGCGACCTGAAGTTTTTAAAACTTTAGAACGTTCGTTAAAGGATTTTGTTAATAAAACAAAGTGGACAAACCGCACTTTTAGAGATAATGAAAAGATAAGTGCACGAATGTTTATTACAATTACCAAAGGAGATGGTGACCGTTTTGATGCTAATATTCAACTACAATCATCCCGACCCGTTTATAATACTTCCTACGAAACTCCAATTTTTAATTACAAGGACAATTCCTTTAATTTCGTGTATCAAGAGTTTCAACCTTTAATTTTTAATACCAACAGTTTTGATTCAAATTTAGTAGGTGTAATATCCTACTATGTGTATATCATATTAGGTTTAGATGCCGATACTTTTTCATTACAAGGCGGTGATGATTATTATAGACAAGCACAAAATATAGTTACCCAAGCTCAAGGAAGTAGTTTTGCAGGTTGGTCTCAATCCGCACAAGATAACAGAACTCGCTTTGATTTAGTAGACAACCTACTCTCCAATACCTTTAGAGAATACCGTATAGCTATGTATAATTACCACAGAAAGGGTATGGATATTTTAGGGGATAATAATAGTACAGGCAAGCAGGTAATATCTGGAAGTTTGCGTTTGTTTGAAACCCTTATTAAGAGAAGACCAAATGCTTTTTTGATTCAGACTTTTTTTGATGCAAAGTCGGAAGAGATCCAAAGTATTTTTTCTGATGGTCCTAAAGTAGATATCGTAAAGCTTAAGGAAACATTAAATAATGTTGCACCTTTCTATTCTAATACTTGGAGTCAGATAAAGTACTAACCCTTTTTATGTTTAGAACAGCTATCTTTGCTATTCTAAATTAATACGAAGTGCTTACCCAACTTTCCATTAAAAATTATGCTTTAATAGACGATTTAAATGTTTCGTTTACAAAAGGTTTTACAACCATAACGGGCGAAACCGGGGCAGGAAAATCTATTTTACTAGGCGGACTATCATTAGTTTTAGGAAAACGGGCAGATTTATCATCTTTAAAGAATAAAGACCAAAAATGTATTATTGAAGCATCTTTTGAAATCGAACGTTATGCATTACAATCATTTTTTAATGCCAATGATTTGGACTACGAAGACCAATCGATATTAAGACGTGAAATTTTACCCAGTGGAAAGTCCAGAGCTTTTATAAATGACACACCGGTAACATTAGATATTCTTTCAGGTCTAGGAGAGCGGTTAGTAGATATACATTCCCAGCATCAAACATTACGTTTGGCAGATAACGACTTTCAGATGAAAGTGATTGATGCCTTGGCTGACAATTCTAAAAACCTTGATGAATATACCATACGACTTAAGACATATCAAAGTATTTTAAAGGAGTTACAGGAATTATTAAATTTCCAATCCAACGCGGATAAAGAACTAGATTATAATAGTTTTTTGTTTCAAGAATTGGAAAATGCACCATTGAAACATGGAATTCAAACAGCTTTAGAGGCAGAATACGAAGAGCTCAATAATGTAGAAGCCATATTGGAACAGTTATCCAGTGCGTATCAATTGTTGAATTCTGAACAATTAGGAGTTCTAAATAGTATTTCTGAATTACAACAAGCAACTCAGAAGCTAGAGGGCTTTGGAAAGCAGTTTCAACAACTTAATGAACGTGTGCAATCCGTTGCTATTGAGATTACGGATATTGCGAATGACTTAGAACTACAACAGGATAGAGTAGAGGCCAACCCTAAGCGTTTGGAGGAAGTAAATGGTCAATTACAATTATTTCACAACTTGTTTAAAAAGCATCAGGTAAGTACTGTTGATGAGTTAATCAAAATAAGAGAAGACTTATCTATTAAAGTAGATGCTTCTATTAATATCGAAGCTAGAATTAAAGAAAAACAACTAGCTGTTTCCGAGACCGAAGCAGAACTGGACAACATTGCTGCAGAAATTAGAGAAAAGCGTAATGCAATCATACCAAAGCTGAAATCATTATTACAAGAAAAACTATCTGCTTTAGGCATGGCTTCAGCTACATTTAAGATAGCAGTTACACCAGCTGAAACCTTTAATAATAATGGTAAGGATTTGCTAACTTTTCTTTTTTCTGCAAATAAAGGGAGCACTTATGGGGAATTGAAAAAAGTAGCTTCAGGCGGAGAGTTATCGCGAATAATGCTCACTATCAAATCTATTTTAGCGGCATATGAGCACTTACCAACATTGATGTTTGATGAAATTGATACTGGTGTTTCAGGTGAAATTTCAAATAAAATGGGAGAAATTATGCAAGAAATGAGCACTAATATGCAAGTGTTTTCTATTACGCATTTGCCTCAAGTAGCTTCAAAAGGAGTATATCAATACAAGGTGTTCAAAGAAGAGGGAGGTGCTACCACAACAACCCACATGAAAAAGTTGAGTGAAGAAGAAAGGATAAATGAGCTAGCAGAAATGTTAGGTGGAAAATCCTTATCCGCTTCTGCTCTGGCACATGCAAAAGAACTGTTGGAATCAAACAACGAACATCAAAAGTTATAAGATTTAATACTACTATTAAATCAATACCCAAATTGCTATCTTTACCACTTAAACCAACAATAAAAATACATGGGGTATAACTTGTTAAAAGGAAAAAGAGGTATCATTTTTGGTGCATTAGATGAAAATTCTATTGCTTGGAAAACTGCTGAAAGAGTTCATGAAGAAGGTGGAACCTTTGTGTTAACCAACGCACCTATCGCCATGCGTATGGGGCAAATAAAAGCTTTGGCTGAAAAGACAAGCTCAGAAATTATTCCTGCAGACGCTACTAACGAAGAAGATTTGGAAAATTTAGTATCAAAATCTGTTGAAATTTTAGGAGGAAAACTAGATTTTGTTTTACACTCAATAGGAATGTCTGTTAATGTTAGGAAAGGACGTGCATATACCGATGAGAAATACGACTTTACGACCAAGGGTTGGGATGTTTCAGCACTTTCTTTTCACAAAGTAATGCAATCGCTTTATAAGGCTGATGCAATGAGCGAATGGGGTAGTATTGTGGCGTTAACCTATATGGCGGCACAGCGCACATTTCCTGATTATAATGATATGGCCGATAACAAAGCCTATTTGGAGTCTGTTGCAAGAAGTTTTGGTTATTTCTTCGGTAAAGAGAAAAAAGTAAGGGTAAATACAATCTCTCAATCACCAACTCCAACTACTGCAGGACAAGGTGTAAAGGGGTTTGACGGTTTTATTAGTTATGCTGAAAAGATGTCTCCTTTAGGTAATGCAACCGCAGCAGATTGTGCAGATTATACCATTTCTTTGTTCTCAGATTTAACTAAGAAAGTGACTATGCAGAATTTATTTCACGATGGTGGCTTTTCCAATACAGGAGTTAGTCAAGAAGTAATAGACGAATTCACAGAATAATACGATTTAATTTTATTGAAAGCCATCCAGAATAGGGTGGCTTTCGTATTTATATGCGTATGCATGATATAAGTTTTTCATTCATCATACCTGTTTTTAACAGGCCAGATGAGGTTCAAGAATTATTAGAGAGTCTTTCTAAGCAAAAGTTTGATGCATCTTTTGAAGTTGTTATTGTGGAAGATGGCTCTACACTAAGCTCAAAAAATGTTGTAGAGGCATTTAGAGACCAGCTTCAAATATCTTACTTCGAAAAAGAGAATACAGGTCCTGGTGATTCTAGAAATTATGGAATGGAAAATGCAAAAGGAAATTATTTTATTGTTTTAGATTCGGATTGTATCATCCCACCTCAGTATTTATCCGAGGTGACAAAAGAATTGAAACAAGAGTTTGTGCATTGTTATGGAGGACCAGATGCAGCGCACGAATCATTTACTTTGGTACAGAAAGCAATTAACTATGTTATGACGTCTTTGTTCACTACGGGGGGAATAAGAGGAAATAAGAAAGCTTTAGATAAGTTTCAACCACGTAGTTTTAATATGGGCATCTCTAAAGAGGCATTTGAAGCAACAAAAGGTTTTGGAAATATTCATCCAGGAGAAGACCCAGATCTAACATTTAGAATATGGAAAGCGGGTTACAATACTCGTTTATTCTCTGCGGCGTTTGTGTACCATAAACGACGTATCGATTGGAGTAAGTTTTATAAACAAGTAAATAAGTTTGGAATGGTAAGACCAATTCTAAATAAATGGCATCCTGGAACCAGTAAGTTAACATATTGGTTTCCAACTTTTTTTACTTTAGGATTATTGGTTTCAATCTCCCTATATACGATAGGGTTTTCATGGCCAATCTGGTGCTATAATGGGTATTTTTTATTGATATTTTTTGATTCCCTTTTTAAGAATAGAAGCCTTGCAATAGCTCTACTATCTATTTTTGCCACACTTATCCAATTTGTAGGGTATGGCTGGGGTTTTTTAAAGTCGACCTTCTTGCTTAACTTTAACAATAAAGAAGCTGAAGAGTTGCTACCTAAGCTGTTCTTTAAAAAACACTGATTTTGTGCTAAAAAAAATTATTGGCAGACTCAATCAAAGAAAGGTGAAAGTTTTTTCACTGTTTCTCATATGTTCAATTTTAGCTTGGAGTATTAGCAAGCTATCTGAGCGGTATGAGTCGCGAGCTACCTTTGAGCTGGGTTACACTAACTTTCCAGATACGCTGTTATTAAATACCTTAGAAAAAGATTATACTGTTGCAAAAGTTAGAGCTAGTGGTTTTCAATTTCTGGGTTATGGTATTAATAAAAAGAGGATTAAGGTTGATTTGCAAAAAGTAAATAACGACAACGGGGATTACTTTTTAACGGATACAGAATTGAAAGTACAGTTTGAAAGACAGCTTTCAAATACCGTTTCACTATTAGAATTAGAAAGGGATACTTTTTTTATTGATTTATATAAAGTAGTTGAAAAAGAGATTTCAATAAACCCTAACATTACTATTGGCGTAGCACCAAACCATATATTAGATGGAGCTATGGAGCTTAATCCAAAAACAGTAACCATAAAAGGCCCAACTAAAGAAATTGCTGAAATAGATGAAATTTTTACTTCTCCTTTAATTTTAAATGAATTGTCTAGTGATTTTTCGGAAGAATTAACACTACTAAAACCTGAATCTGCTGAGAATATAATATTGCTGCAAAAGAAAGTTGAGGTTTCTGGTAAGATTGTTGAATTTTCAGAAAGAGAGTTTACAGTCTCAATAGGTTCGGATAATGTTCCGGAAGGATATCGTATCAAAACATTTCCTAATCAAGTAACACTGGTGTGTAAGGCGAGTATAGCTAGTCTGAAAGCTATGAAGTCTTCTGATTTTATAGCTTCAGTTGACTATGAATTACTACAAAATAAGACTGCGAAATATTTGAATGTAGTGCTTAAGAAAAAGCCCCAAAATGTGTATTCGGTACAATTATTAACCAATCAGGTTGAATTCGTTTTAGAAAAGTTATGATTGTAGGTTTAACTGGCGGTATTGGTAGTGGTAAAAGCACTATTTCGGGTCTATTTAAAGAGCTTGGAGTTCCAGTTTACGATTCTGATAAAGAAGCGAAACTATTTATGAATACTTCCAAAAGTGTTCGTAAAGCCATTATTGCCTTGTTAGGCAAAAAAGCATTTAAGGATGATACTTTAAACCGAGACTATATTTCTGGTAAGGTTTTTAAAGATAACGAGCTTTTAGAAAGGTTAAACAAAATTGTTCATCCAGAAGTCAAAAAACATTTTAAAAAATGGAGTCTCGAGCAGGACGCGCCATACGTTATACAGGAAACAGCCCTTATTTTTGAGAATAAGAATCAAGATAATTATGATAAAATTATTTTGGTTACTGCTCCTATCGAAATTCGAATTGCTAGAGTAATAGAAAGGGATTCGGTTACTAAAAGTTTAATACTCGATAGGATAAATAATCAGTTGACGGATGCAGAAAAAATGGACAGGGCAGATTTTATCGTTGAAAACATTAATCTGAAAAAAACAGCTGAAAGTATAAAACATATTCACGACCAATTGCTTTCAGAAGCTGAATTAGCTTAATAATTTAACATTTTTGTTAAGGTTAGGTTAAACGGGAAATGGTCTAAATGTTAAATTTCTAATTTTACCATAATGAACAAGAAGCGTTTTGTTCTTCTCGTCATCTTAATGAGTCTCTCACTTATTGGAATTATTTCTGTTCAAGTCTATTGGATTAAACAGTCTGTTGAAGATAAGGAAGAGCAATTTTCGAATGCGGTTGAAGATGTTTTAGATAAAGTTGCCGAAAGGGTAGAGGATAGAGAGCGAAGAGATTATATGGATCGTGTGATTAATGCAGATAGTTTAGGTATTCCTAAATCTGAAAAGCTTAGGAGCATTTTGTTTGTTGATCGTGATTTGAATTCTGATGAGATAAGATTTTTTCAACACGGTATTTTAGAAGAGGATTATGGTTCTTCTTCAATGTTCTTTGATAATCCTGGTGGTATAGATACAATACCGTTAAAGAATTTTACAACTAAACGTTCAACAACTATCTTCAAAGAGGATTTTGGTTTAGATGGCAGAAGTTATGGTTTAACACCACTTCAAAAATTCGAAAAATTTGGAGGTCTAGAAGCTGCTGATAAAATTCTTCTTAATGAGGTAATATCGGATGCGGCTAAAAGCGTTCCAATACATGATAGGGTATCTAATCAAGAGATACAACTATCTTTAAGTAGAGAACTAGAAAATAGAGGTATAGAAATAGATTTTGAATATGGAGTTTATAGCAGTGGATTCCCCACAAAAATAAAATCTAAGAAGTTTAAGTTTAAAAATACTTCTATATATGATACACCCATTTTTAGAGATAGTGAAGGAGCAACAAATTTTGCATTATTGCTCTCTTTTCCAAATAAAAAGAAATTCTTGATTGGCAGTATCATGACAATGGCTGTATTGTCATTGATTTTTGTACTAGTAATTATCATAGCATATTCTAGTGCAATCTATCAATTAATTCAACAAAAGCAGATTTCAGAAATAAAATCTGATTTTATAAATAATATGACGCATGAGTTTAAGACGCCTATCGCTACAATAAATTTAGCTGTTGAAGCTATTAAAAACCCTAAGTCTATCGATGATAAGGATAAGGTTTTGAGGTATTTAGGAATGATTAGGGATGAAAACAAACGAATGCATGCTCAAGTAGAAAATGTATTACGGATATCTAAACTTGAAAAAAATCAGTTAGATATTAGTAAAGATAGAGTAGATGTGCACGACATAGTTAGTGATGCTATTACGCATGTGGAGTTAATTGTTGAGGATAGAGGAGGTTATATTAAAACCCATTTAGATGCTGAAAGGTCAGATGTTTTGGCAAATGAAATGCATTTTACTAATGTTATAGTAAATGTGCTGGACAATGCAGTTAAATACTCTCCAGAGGCACCAAAAGTAGATGTATCCACGGAGAAAGCAAAGAATAGTATAATAATTAAAATACAAGATCAAGGCTCGGGAATGAGCAAGGCTGTATTAAAGAAGGTTTTTGAAAAGTTCTATAGAGAACACACAGGAAATATACACAATGTAAAAGGCCATGGTTTAGGCCTGGCGTATGTGAAGAAAATAATAGATGATCACCAAGGTGAGGTTTATGTTGAGAGTGAAAAAGGGAAAGGAAGCACTTTTTATATTAAACTACCTTTAATTTAAAAAAAATATGGAAACAGAAAACAAGAAAATACTTTTGGTGGAAGATGACCCAAATTTTGGAATTGTCTTGAAGGATTATTTGCAAATGAATGATTTTGATGTTGTTCTTGCAAAGAATGGAATGGAGGGTTTTGAGAAATTTAAAAAAGATAATTATGATGTCTGCATTTTGGATGTTATGATGCCTTATAAAGATGGATTTACCTTAGCTAAGGAAATACGTGAGAAGAATGAGAATGTTCCTATCGTATTCTTAACTGCTAAGACAATGAAAGAAGATGTTTTAAAAGGATACAAAGCCGGAGCTGATGACTATCTAAACAAGCCATTTGATTCTGAAGTTCTTTTAATGAAACTTAAAGCAATACTTCAGAGAAAAGCATCTAACACATTAGCAGATAGTAAGCAATTTGAATTTAAAATTGGAAATTTCCATTTGAATTCTAAGCTACGTTTCTTAAAGTATAAGGAGGAAGAAGCAATTAAATTGTCACCTAAAGAGAACGAATTGCTAAGGCTTTTAGCGTTGCATGAAAATGATTTAATGCCTCGCGAATTGGCGTTGACAAAGATCTGGAGAGATGATAACTACTTCACTTCAAGAAGTATGGATGTATACATTGCTAAGTTGCGTAAATATTTAAAACGTGATGACGTTGTTGAGATATTAAATATCCATGGAGAAGGTTTCCGTTTGGTAGTAAAAGTTGAAGGAGAATAAACCTACCAATTATTTAAACAAAAGAAACCGCCAACTGGCGGTTTCTTTGTTTTATAATAAAATGTATAGGAGAGACACAGTAATAATTCCTGTAAAGGCTAAAATAGTGGTCATCATTGTCCAAGATTTAAAGGTCTGCTTTTCAGTTATACCTAGATATTGACCAACTAGCCAAAAACCACTATCGTTTACATGTGAGAAAATACTAGCTCCAGATGCAATGGCAATTACCATACAAGCCAGTTGGATAGCGCTTAGTTCTGCATTGATTAATAGTGGAGAAACTAACCCTGCAGCAGTAATCATTGCTACAGTAGAAGATCCTTGCACTATACGAACTATAGCTGCGCTTACAAAAGCAAATGCCAAAATAGGAAATCCTACATTGCTAAGTGATGTTGCCAAAAGCTCACCAGCTCCCGTATTGGTTAGCACTTGTTTAAACACCCCGCCAGCACCCGTTAATAAAATAATTGTTCCAGCGGGAGCTAAGGACTTCCCTGTTATTTTAAATAATTGTTCTTTGGTATAACCTCTTCGAACCCCAAAAAAATACCAAGCTAAAAAATTAGCAATAATAAGTGCAGAAAAAGGATGTCCAAGTAATGCTATGCCATTTAAAATAGCTTTGTTTTGTATCCCTAAAATTCCACTGGAGGAAATTGTATTAAATAGTATTAGAATAATCGGCACACCAATAATAAGTAATGTCATGCCTATGTTGGGTAATTCGGTTTTTTCATCTGATGAGACTTCTTCAGGAGCAACGATATGTATCTTTTTTGAAATGTACTTTCCAAAAATCAGTCCGCTCAATAGAGCAGTGGGTATACCAACAATAAAACCAACTAAAATTACCCATCCTAATTCTGCGCCTATAATATCAGCGACTGCGATCGGGCCTGGAGTAGGAGGGATAAAAGCATGAGTAATAGCCAAACCTGCTAGTAACGGTATAGCATAAAGGAGTAGTGACTTGCCTGTTTTACGTTGTAAGGCATATATCATTGGAACTAAAATGATAAAGGCTACATCAAAAAATACAGGAATTGCAATTAAAAACCCAGAAACTACCATCGCAGTTGGGGCATTTTTAATTCCAAATTTTGCTACCATAAAATTAGCTATTGCTTTTGCGCCGCCTGATGTTTCTAAAATTGCACCAAACATAGCACCTAAGCCAACCACAGTAGCTACAAAACCTAAGGTGTTTCCCATTCCTTCCTGAATGGTTTTAATAATCTGCGAGGCATCTAAACCCGCAATTAGACCAACAGTAATACTACCTACTAATAGTGCAATGAAAGCGTTTATTTTTAGTCTTAAAATCAAGAATAATAGAACAGCAATTCCTGCTAGAACCGCCAGTATAAGGTTGGTTTCAATCATTTGAGTTGGTTTAAAATTTCTTGTAGTATTTGTTCTGGTGTTTGCATAATAGATACTGTAATACCTTCTGTAGGAGATTCCAGAGTACCAAATTGAGATTTTAACAAAGCTGAGGTCATAAAATGAGCTTCTCTGCTGTCTAATCTTGATTTTACTTCTATATAAGAGCCCTTTAAATGCACAAAAATGGTTTCTTCTTCAATTTTTGTTCTTAGTTGTGCTCTATACTTTTCCTTTAAAGCGGAACAAGCAATTGCTGCCCCAGTTTTCTTATTTTTTATGGCAAGTTCATTTAATGCAGCAAGCCAACCATGTCTATCAGCATCATTTAAGGGGTTGCCAGATGCCATTTTAACTATGTTTTCTTTTGGGTGATAATCGTCTCCGTCAAAAAATGGAATATTGAACTCTTTGGCCAATAACTTACCAATTGTTGTCTTGCCCGTGCCAGAAACACCCATTATAAAAAATATAGTTTTATTCATTAAGAGCGTTTTTCAAATGCGTGTTAAAACTATTTATAATTTGCTTTTGCTCAGCATTAAATTTCACCCAAAATATACTCGGATTTTTTCGATACCAAGTTAACTGGCGTTTTGCAAAGCGTCGTGTATTCTTCTTAATTTCTATAATAGCCATATCTAGGGACCATTTGCCATCCATAAAGGCAAAAAGCTCTTTATAACCTACTGTTTGTAATGCATTCAGATTCTTTTGGGGATAAAGTGCTTTAGCTTCTTTTAACAAGCCTTCATCTATCATTGCATCTACTCGTTTATTAATTCTTTCGTAGATAATATCTCGCTCAGCCTGCAAACCAATGTAAAATGTTTTAAAATTACGAGTGTTTTTTTTCTGATTTAAAAAAGAAGAATACGGTTGCCCTGTACCAATACAAATTTCTAATGCACGAATTATTCGATGGGGATTATCTAAATCTACTTTCTGATAATAATCGCCATCTAATTTTTCTAGTTTTTTTTGCAAACTATTAATTCCATTGGTTTCTAGTTCAACTTTAAGCTTCTCTCGTATCTCAGGCGCTACTTGTGGAAAATTATCCAATCCATTTACAACAGCATCAACATATAGACCGCTGCCACCCACCACAATGGCAACATTATTATCTTCGAATAGATTGTTTAGCTTTTTTATGACTTCTCTTTCAAAGTCACCTACAGAGTACTCATCAAAAATACTTTTATGTTGAATAAAATGGTGCTTAATTGTTGCTAACTCTTCGGAAGACGGAACTGCGGTTCCTATTCGCATTTCCTTATAGAATTGTCTTGAATCTGCAGAAATGATCTCTGTTTTATAGTATTGTGCTAGTGCTATTGCTAAATTAGTTTTACCTATTGCAGTTGGCCCAATAACTGCGATTAAAATCTTTGTACTCATAGCTCATCTCCGCAATTATAGCAATGTTTTGCATTATCACGATGGCCCTCTGCCGTGCAGGATGGGCAGGCTTGTGTATTAGTATGAACAACGCTCACACTCTTAGAATTCTTTTTACCGTGTTTTGAGAACTCAACAGTAACTATTCCCGTTGGCACTGCTATAATTCCATAACCTAAAATCATAATTATAGTTGCAATAAACTGCCCTAAATTGGTTTGAGGCGCAATGTCTCCATAACCTACTGTAGTTAAGGTTACTATGGTCCAATAAATACTTCTTGGAATACTTGTAAAACCAGCTTCATCACTTTCTATGAGATACATTATAGTTCCCATAATAACAGACAATATTAAAACCACATAAATAAAAACAGCAATTTTAGCTCTACTGGCTTTTAAAGCAGCATTTAATTGAGATGCTTCGCCTAAAAACTTAACTAGCTTTAAAATACGGAATATTCTAAGTAGTCTAAATGCACGTACTGCCAGTAATACTTGAGAACCTGCAAAAATATAAGATAAGTATAGTGGAATGGTAGAGATAAAATCTATAATTCCATAAAAGCTAAAAATATATTTGAATGGCTTTTTTATACTAACAATGCGGGCTATATATTCAAAAGAAAAGAAGATTGTAATTACCCATTCGCAAGTAAGTAAAAGGTCATGGTATTTTTCGTCTATCTGGTCAACACTTTCCAGCATTACCAATAAAACGCTAACAATAATTAAAAAGAATAAAACAATATCAAACACTTTACCAGCAGGTGTATCCGCTTCATAAATTACTTCATGGAGTCTATGCCTCCACCCGGTTTGTACTTTATGCTCTTTCAAGGTTGTTAGTCTAGTGCTACAATTTTGATTCGTTTACTCTTTCTGAGGTAAGCTTCTATGATGTAAGTAGAATGCGCATCGCCCTGCATTGGAGTAATTATCGATTCTAAGATATGAATATTATTTAGTTGGTAATTTAATTCGATAAAACCAACACCATTTAAAATACCATCTTTAACTAAAATAGCACTTTGTTCTCCAAGTTCTCTGCCTCTATCTAATACAACAACATTTCTATTATCAATACTGTATTTATCTAAAGCGTCTAATACTTTTTCGTTTTGTATTGTACCATTTAGTTCTTCAGAAAGTTCAAATTCTTTTGACACTTTAATTAAGAAATTCTGTGTAGCTCTCATACTATTAAAACTCCCTAGTCGTTTGGCCTGACCATTAGCCCTCTCAGGCTTTAATGTGAGATTTCCAGCTTTATTTTCAAAAACATATATACCATAAGAAAACCCTTTTCTCTTTCTCTTATCATTGTATATTGGTGAATTTTTTTTAATCTCATGATGCTCCTTAAGTAAAGCAACGAGCTCGCTACCTGTTTTTTCAAACGTAACTTTCTTGGTTTCTTTTTGCAATTTTCTTGCTAAAGCTCCAATGTTAGTGAAATGTTGATTTACTCTTTTCTTAATATTTTTTGATTTGCCAATAAACAGAACTTTTCCATTTTTATCATGCATATAATACACACCCGTTTCTGATGGAAGGGCATCTACCATATCTAATTGCTTTGTAGAGAGCTCCCCTTGGGTTTCTTCTCGTATAACTTCCGTTATTATGGTCTTGCTAGAATCCTTATTTAAAAGTAGCTTAAAAAGCTTTAGGGTAGCTAGTGCGTCTCCATTCGCTCGATGTCTGTCACTTACTGCAATACCTAAAGAACGCACAAGTTTACCTAAACTATGCGATTCGGCTTCAGGAATTAATTTTTTGGATAAATCAACTGTGCATAGGGATCTGCGCTGAAAATCATACCCCAGCCTTCTAAATTCTGTACGTAAAATGCGGTAATCAAATTGAGCATTATGGGCAACAAGTACTGCACCTTCAGTAATTTCAATAATGCGTTTAGCAACTTCATGAAATTTTGGGGCCGTAACTAACATTTTATTATTTATTCCTGTAAGATTTACTACAAATGGCTGTATATCTCGTTCTGGATTAATTAGGCTAATAAATTTGTCTACCACCTTATGGCCATCAAAACGATGGATTGCAATTTCCATAATGCCTTCCTCATTATATTTTCCGCCGGTACTTTCTATATCTAGAATGGCATACATGAACTTTATGCTAGTTTTAGGAATAATTTCTGGAGCCAAAGATACTACTTCCTATACGTACCATAGTGCTACCTTCTTTTATGGCAATTTTAAAATCACCACTCATCCCCATAGATAATGTATCTAAGTTTGGCAGTGTTTTCTCTAAATTATGGTAAATAGTTTTTAAGGATTTAAATTCTTTACGGATTTGATCTTCGTTATTGGTTAATGTAGCCATGCCCATCAAACCCTTTATTTCAATATTTTGCATTGTTTTGAAATCATCAGAATTAACAATAGCATGTAATTCTTCTTTATCCAATCCAAATTTGGTGTCTTCTTCAGCAATATGCATTTGTAAAAGACAAGAAATAACACGATTATGTTTAGCCCCTTGTTTATCAATCTCTTTTAACAATCTAAAGCTGTCAACTCCATGAATAAGAGAGACAAATTCAGCCATGTATTTTACTTTATTACGCTGTAAATGACCAATCATATGCCATTCTATGTCATTTGGTAAAGCCTCCCATTTTTTAGTCATTTCCTGAACTTTGTTTTCGCCAAAAATGCGTTGACCAGCCTTATAGGCTTCTAATAAGTCTTCATTAGGCTTTGTTTTAGAAACTGCAACAAGTGTAACATGTTTAGGAATTGATGTTGCTATTTTCTTTAAATTCTCAGCAATTGACATGTATAGCAATTTTATATTTCATAAATAGTTAGACCACTACGTAACTTAGGTTCTATATAGGTGCTTTTTGGTGGCATTACCAAGCCTGCGTCTGCAATAGCTTTAATTTCAGCAACAGTTATGGGTACTAAACCAAAACCTACAGCAAAACTTCCACTATCTATATTATCCTTCATTTTGATTAGATTGTATTTTCCATAACCATAAGAAATACGTTTGTCGTTCCTTAGGTCAGAAATACCTAAAATAGGTTCTAAAATTGTTTTGTATAGTATTTGAGTATCTAATTTGCTAAGCGAATCTGTAAACTGATAGACTTTTTTTCGCAAGTAAAGCGAATAAAACTCACCATCTAAATACATGCTAAAATGATGTTTTTTGGAGGGTTTATATATTCCATCTTCCTTTTTCTCAATGCGATAAATAGTATCCAACTGTATTAGAAACTCTTCTTTAGTAAGTCCATTTAAATCTCTTACCATCCGATTGAATTCATAAATCTTGACTTCGGATTCCGGAATTAGATAACTCATAAAAAAATTATAAGACTCACTTCCAGAATGTTCCTTGTTTACAGCGCTCAATTCTTTTGCCAAAAGGTTTGAAGAAGCACTCCTGTGATGCCCATCTGCAATATAAAGTGCATCCATCTTTGCAAAATTATCTTGTAATACCCCAATCGTTTCTTCATTGGTAATCTTCCAAAGTTGATGCTTAACTTTATCCGTAGTGGTAAAATTATAGGTAGGGTCTTTTTGTATTTCTTTTTCTAAAATGCTAGCAATAACAATATCATCTTTGTAAGTCATTAATACAGGTTCTGCATTAAAACCTACTGTCTTAAGATAATCAGCAAATAGTACTTCCCTTTTTTCTATCGTATCCTCATGTTTTTTTATGGTATTACTTCTATAATCTTCAACACTCGTAGCGCAGAAAAGCCCTAAGCTTTTAAAATTAGTATTGGTTATTTCATAAAGATAAAAACATGGCGATTCGTCTTTTTCAAAAACAGTGTCTTCTAAAAATTCTAAATACCTATTGCGTACAAGTTTAAAACGTTCTTTACCGGTAATGGACTTTTCAAATTTAAAACCAGGATTAATAATGTGTAAAAAAGAAAAGGGATTAAACTTTAAGATTGATTGTAGTTCATCTTCTTGATATTCCTCATAAGAACGTGAAGCCACAAAAGCAACCTTATCCTTGGTTGGTCGAATAGCTCTAAATGGTTTTATAGTAGCCATCTTAACTAGTTAAATTGAGGCGCCACTTTTTCTGCTTTCCTTGATTCTGAATAGTCATAAAAACCTTCACCAGATTTCACTCCTAATTTACCAGCCATTACCATATTTACCAGAAGTGGGCAAGGGGCGTATTTTGGATTTTTAAAACCATCATACATAACATTAAGAATAGAAAGACAAACATCTAATCCGATAAAATCCGCTAATTGCAATGGTCCCATTGGATGTGCCATTCCTAGTTTCATTACGGTATCAATTTCATTTACGCCGGCTACTCCATTGTATAGTGTTTCTATAGCTTCGTTAAGCATGGGCATTAAAATCCTATTTGCAACAAAACCAGGATAGTCATTAACTTCTGTAGGTGTTTTTCCAAGCTTTTTTGAAAGCTCCATAATAGTATTTGTGATTTCATCAGAAGTACTGTAACCTCTTATGATTTCTACTAACTTCATAATCGGAACTGGATTCATAAAGTGCATTCCAATAACTTTCTCCGGACGATTTGTTACTGCTCCTATTTGTGTTATGGAAATGGAAGAGGTATTTGTCGCCAAAATTGTTTCAGAGTCGCATAACTCATCTAGTTCTTTAAAGATGCTTAATTTGATATCCAAATTTTCGGTAGCAGCTTCAACCACCAAGTCAGTTTTAGCAACACCGCTTTTTAATTCTGTAAAAGTATTTATGTTTGAAAGTGTGCTTTGTTTGTCATCTTCAGAAATACGCTCCTTAGATAACATTCTATCTAAGTTTTTAGTAATGGTAGCAATCCCTTTATCTAGAGAATCCTGTGCGATATCTATTAAGTTTACTTTTAATCCATTTTGAGCAAAAACATGCGCAATACCATTGCCCATTGTCCCGGCGCCTATGACTGCTATTGTATTCATATTGGTTTTATGTTTTTAATTCTTAATACTTAGGGCGTTTTACTCGTTGAAAGCTTTAATAACTTGCAGTGCAACCCGTAAAGCGTTTGTACCTTGCTTTAGAGATACAACAGGTTCTGTATTGTTAATTATAGCATCGGCAAAGGCTTCCAGTTCGTCTAATATGGCATTATTTACAGCTATTTCCGGATTTTCAAAATAAATCTGCTTTTTAAGACCTTCAGCATTTTGTAATATCATATCAAAATCCCCTGGATTATCAGGAGCATCTTTCATTTTAACCACCTCCACTTTTTTCTCTAAAAAATCTACGGAGATATATGCATCTTTTTGAAAAAATCGGGACTTACGCATGTTTTTAAGCGAAATTCTACTGGCGGTTAGGTTTGCAACACATCCATTTTTAAACTCAATCCGTGCATTGGCAATATCAGGAGAATTGCTAATAACTGATACACCGCTAGCATTAATGCGTTTAACTTCTGAATTTACTACACTTAAAATCGCATCGATGTCATGAATCATTAAATCTAATACTACAGGAACATCAGTACCCCTTGGGTTAAATTCTGCCAACCTATGCGTTTCAATAAACATAGGATTTTCAATTTTGTCTTTTACAGCTATAAATGCGGGATTAAATCGTTCTACATGACCAACTTGCCCCTTTATCCCATACTTCTTAGCCAAATCTAATAACGATTCTGCTTCCTTAAGCGTATTTGTTATGGGTTTTTCAATAAAAATATGTTTCTCTTTTTCGATAGCCTTTTTAGCACAATCATAATGTGAAAGGGTAGGGGTTACAATATCAATAACATCAACATTATCAATTAATTGATTTATATTTTTAAAGTAAGCATACCCAAATTCATCACTTACTTTTTTGCCATTAATTTCATCTGGGTCATAAAAACCAATTAGCTCATACTTTTTTGATTGATTGAGTAATCTAAGGTGAATTTTCCCTAAATGTCCTGCGCCGAGAACGCCAACTTTCAACATAAAATTCAGTTTTTTCAAAAATACGGATATAGCATCAATTTGAGATAGGGTTTTGTGGAAGTTCGCAAAGAACTTTTTAAATTCGTGAACCAAACTAAAACATGCGAGATACTTTAAAACATAGGGGGATGCGCAATAAACTTGCAGAAGTTGTTGCATCAAAGGGAGTTACAGATGAAAAAGTATTAAACGCTATCAGAGAAATACCGAGACATTTATTTTTAGATAGTGGATTTGAAGCTCATGCATACCAAGATAAAGCGTTTCCTATAGGTGCAGAGCAGACTATTTCGCAACCCTATACAGTTGCTTTTCAAACAGAACTTTTACAACTAAAACCGAATCACAAAATATTAGAAATAGGCACGGGTAGTGGTTACCAAACTGCTGTTTTGTTAAATCTAAAGGCAAAGGTTTATACCATAGAACGCCAACAAGAGTTATTTAAAAAAACCAAATTGTTTTTTAGTAAAATGGGATACCGACCAAAGAAGGTGATTTTTGGTGATGGTTATAAAGGATTAGAGGAAGAAGCACCTTTTGATGGAATTATAGTTACCGCTGGGGCGCCAAATGTTCCAAAACCATTGCTGGCGCAATTAAAAATAGGGGGAAGGTTGGTAATTCCTGTTGGAATAGACGAACAAATAATGACTCTTTATCTTAGAAAATCTGAAAAAGAATTTGAGAAAAAGGAATTAGGGAATTTTAGGTTTGTTCCCTTACTTGAAAATAAAAACTAATTATTAAAACTTTTTTTAAGTCTAGATAGGTTTCTTTTATTATCTCTATCTTTTATAGTCTCTCGTTTATCGTATTCTTTTTTACCTCTTGCAAGACCTACGTTTATTTTTGCTAAACCCCTATCATTTAAAAAAAGATTTATAGGCACAATAGTATTCCCAGATGTGGTTACTTCTCGACGTAGTTTTTTCAGCTCCTTCTTATTTAATAATAACTTACGTGTTGCCTTAGGTTTGTGGTTGTAATGACCCCCATGGCTGTATTCATCAATCTGCATATTAACCACAAAAAGTTCACCAGCTTCATTAAATTCACAAAAGCTTTGCGATAACGATGCTTTGCCCAAACGAATAGATTTAATTTCTGTTCCGCCAAGAACAATTCCTGCAGTATATTTATCCAAGATTTCATAATCAAACTTGGCACGCTTATTTTTTATGTTGATGTTTTTTTGCATGGATTGCAAAAATAAGAACTCTAAAATTAGTAAGCTTGTAATGTAAAGATTTAGGTATAAATACCGACAGAAGGCAAATGAAAAAAATAATTCTTTTTTTACTAATAGTAGCTTTAAATGCCTGTGTTGGCGAAACAAAAAAACAACTAACGGCTCAGGATATTGTTAATAAATCTATTGCAATAAGCGGCGGTAAGCTACACAGCGAGAAACAAGTATCCTTTTTATTTAGAGATAGAAAATATATTTCTGAAGTTTTTGAAGGAAAGAAAATACTAAAACGAATTACTTATACTGACTCCCTTAGAATTACTGATGTAAAAGGGCATAACTATTTTAAACGATTTTTTAATGATAGTTTAATTGATGTTTCGGATTCTATTGCTACGCGTTATTCTAATTCCGTGAACTCGGTGCATTATTTTGCTCGCCTGCCTTACGGATTAAACGATCCTGCAGTAAAAAAAGAACTTCTTGGAGAAAGAAAAATAGGTGATAATGCCTACTACAAAGTTAAGGTAACATTTAGTCAAAAAGATGGCGGAGAGGATTTTGATGATACCTATCTATATTGGTTTAATAAAGAAACTTATAAGCCTGATTTTTTAGCGTATGAATTTCATGTTGATGGAGGCGGCATACGCTTTAGAGAAGCCTATAACGAGCGTTATGTTGAGGGTATTCGTTTTGTTGATTATAACAATCTAAAGCCCATAGATAAAAAGGTATCTATTTTTAAAATAGATAGTCTATTTGAAACTAAAGGGTTGGAATTACTATCAAAAATAGAACTAGATAGTGTCAAAGTTTTATCACTAAACTAGTTCATATTGAGCCGGATATCTGTAGCTACGCTATCAATGATTCGAACTATAAAAAGGCTGCTATTGTCTGTGTCATCCATAGCCTCATACTTTTCATAACCTACAAGTTTATTAACCATCATTGGTGTTGTATTACTATGACCAACGATTAGTACATCTTTACTTAAGTTTTCAGATTTTAAAGCCTCAATATCAATATCGCTGGGATTGTAATAGGTAACATTAATATCCTTTTTTATAGAAGTGGGTGCCGCGGTCATTGAAGTACGCTCATAATTTGTGGAGTAAATAACATCTAAATCTATTGGTTCAAAAATTTCAGCCCATTTAATAGCTCTTCCTAAACCATCTTGATTTAATTCTGGATTGGAATTTGATGGGTCTGTTCTATCTTTTTCCGCATGCCGAATTAAATAAAAAGTAGAGACTATTGGGTCAGCTTTTATTTCTGTATCTTTATTGTTACAGCTGATAATCCCCACGGCTATAGAGACAAACAAATACACTTTTAATAGACTAATTGCTTTAAACTTCATTGTAATTTTCATATTCAGATATACTTGATTGTCCTAAAAATAGTGTTTAATTTTTAGTTTTCTATATGCGAAGAATTATAGTTATTTCTTTTATATTATTATTTGGTTGTAAACTATTTGGGCAAGAAGTCGTTTTACCAAGTGATTTTAGGCAACATTCTTTAACCCAGTTTAATTCTAGTTTATTAAATCCTAGTTACACTTTAGATTGGAATAATCCAAGAGCACTTTCTTTATGGACGCGCTGGCAATGGCAAACGGTAGATGGAGACCCTACAAGCTTATTTCTAAATTACTCACATACCATAAATTCTTCAACAGCAATCGGGCTTGGTTTTTTACAACATAATACAGGAACTTTTTTAAATACAGGTGGTGTTTTAAATTTTGCTCAATCTTTTTCACTGCAACCAAATATGAATTTAATTATTGGGGCAAATATTTATTTATTTACTCAAGAATTAGCTGATGATAGATTCAATACAGGATCGGATGTATCTGATTTGGCGGGAACTAGTAATTTTATTGGTCAATTTTCACCCGGGATTCGTTTGAACATAAATAATTTTAATATTGGAGCTTCATTAGAAAATAGTGTGCACTATAATTTTTCGCAGAGCGAAATGAATGAAAACAGCAAAGTTTTTGTTGGAACAATTAGTAATGATTTCCCGATTGTTCTTTTCCCTTCAATTGATAATAATTTTGTTAGACCAGTATTGTATATAAAATCTATTCCTGATTATGATATACAGTATGGAGGAAATGTGTTATTGTCTACTTCAAAGTTTTGGGTGCAAGGAGGATATAATAGTTTTTACGGACCGTCTGGAGGAATAGGCGCTACTTTATTTGGTGAGTTCTCTATTGGAGGGTTGGTTGAGTTTGGAACTGGTACAGAACTTGACAATGAAGACCCAACTTTTGAGTTAGTGGCATCTTATCATTTTGGTAAAGGCGATATGAGAAAAAAGGTAGTTGGTTTTGAAGTTGAAGAAGAAATTGAAGAAATCCCAGAGGAGAAGTTAAAGGATCAAAAGGAGAAGAAAGTAGATAAAAGAAAGGATGCCAAGAAAAAGAAAAGTAGAAAAGAAATAAAAGCAGCGGCTAAAGCACAGGAGGAGCAAAATAGAATAGAAGCGGATGCTGCGGAAAAAGAAAGTCGAAGGAAAATTTTGGAGCAAGAAGTTACAAAAAGAAGGATGGATTCTATAGCTATAGTTAAAGAAAAGGAAGCTGCTATTTTTCGAGAACGTAATCGCTTAGATAGTATAGCAAGTCTAGAACAAACAAAAGAAGTTGAAGTGTTGCCAAATGAGAAGTATGAGGAAGTTACTAGCACAACAATTGAAGGATTAGCCCCGGGATTTTATCTAATTGCAAATGTTTTTGGTACTGAAAAGTATTTCAATGCTTTTATGAAATCTATGAAAGATAAGGGCTTAGAACCTAAATCCTTCTATAGAACCCAGAACAACTACAATTACGTTTACTTAGCAAAATACAATACTATTGAGGAGGCCCGAAAAGCAAGAAATAGTAATCTAAATGGTAAGTATCAAGAAAAGACTTGGATTTTTAGGGTAAGAAAATAAACTATTTTGTAATTTCTTTTTTTACTAAAAGTTCTAAATAGGCCATTGTGTTTACCAAATACTTTCTGTCTCTCGTCATGGTAGCCATGGCCACTGCACCTTGAAGTATAGTATAAAGTTGTTTTGCGAATTGTAGCGGAGGAACGGGAATTTTCATTTCATCGGCATTAACACCATTTTCAATTACTAAAGCTATTTTCCCCTCAACTTCTTTAATGGTTTCTTTGTTTGCAGCAGCTAACATAGAATTATTATGCTGTGCATCTACCCCAATATTTAAAATTGGACACCCCCCCATTTGCAAAGTAAAAACATCATATTGCCTGTAAAAATTTATAAGAGAATAAATTTTATCTAAAGAGTTTCCATCTACACTTAATAATTCGTCTACTTTGTTTAATAAAAGCTTCCTGTTGAACTGAAATGCATCTAAAGCTAGTGCTTCTTTATTTTCAAAATTACCATAGATAGCACCTTTAGTAAGACCAGTTGCTTCAGTTAAGTGACTCATACTGGTACCTACATAGCCATGCTTATTAAAAATGGGAGCAACAGTTTCTATAATATACTGTGTGGTTCGTTCCGCTTTGGTAGACATGATAAATAGTTTGGTGCTAGCTAAGATAGAAAAAATATATACTGCATGGTATTTAAAAAGGCACCCAAATAGGATGCCTTTTATATAAAACTATTATATGTAGGTTATTTTACCAGTTCATTCTGATTTCGAAATACCAGTTTTTCATCAAATGAGTCTATTAGGATAATGCTTTCATTTTTAATGGTACCCGCCAAAAGCTGTTTTGATAGCTTATTCAGGACTTCTTTCTGAATTATCCTTTTTATAGGTCTAGCGCCATACTGCACATCAAATCCCTTAGTGCTTAAATAAGTTATAGCTTCATCAGTTGCATCTAATGTAATATTTTGCTTAAGCAACATCTTTTTTAATTGCTCTAATTGAATACCAACTATTTGTTTTATGTCTTCTTTATTAAGCGGGGTAAACATTATAATATCATCAATTCTATTTAAAAATTCAGGGCGTATCGTCTTTTTTAAAAGCCCTAAGACTTCAATCCTTGCTGCTTCGGTAGCAGTATGTAAGTCTGTATTATTCTCAAACTTTTCTTGAATAATATGGCTTCCCATATTACTGGTCATAATAATGATACAGTTTTTAAAATCTGCAATTCGGCCTTTATTATCTGTTAGCCTACCTTCATCTAATACTTGAAGTAAAATATTAAATGTATCTGGGTGTGCTTTTTCAATCTCATCTAAAAGAATTACGGAATAGGGTCTTCTCCTAACTGCTTCGGTCAATTGACCGCCTTCATCATAACCTACATATCCTGGAGGAGCACCCACTAATCTGCTTACCGAGTGGCGTTCTTGGTATTCACTCATATCAATACGGGTCATTGCATTTTCATCGTCAAATAAATAGGCAGCAAGCGTTTTTGCTAACTCAGTCTTACCCACTCCAGTAGTACCTAAGAACATAAAAGAACCTATAGGCTTTTTTGTATCATGTAAACCCGTTCTGCTGCGTCTGATAGCATCTGATACGGCTTCAATAGCCTCTTCTTGCCCAACAACTCTTTTGTGCAAAACATCTTCTAGCTGTAACAATTTTTCTCGCTCGCTTTGCAGCATCTTTGTTACTGGAATCCCCGTCCATTTAGCTACTACTTCGGCAATATCTTCATTGGTGACTTCTTCTTTAATGAGTGTGCTAGACTTTTGTTGCTCTTGCAATTCTATATTTAACGTATCTAGTTGCTCTTGCGCTTCCTTAATTTTTCCATAACGAAGTTCTGCAACTTTGCCATAGTCACCATTACGTTCTGCACGTTCTGCATCCAATTTATAAGTTTCTATATCCTGTTTTGTTTTTTGGATATTGTCTACTACAGTTTTCTCGCTCTCCCATTTGGCAAAAATCTCGTTTCGCTGCTCCTTAAAATTTGCTAGTTCTAGGTTTAAGGATTTTAGTTTAGCACTGTCATTTTCTCTTTTAATAGCTTCTATTTCAATCTCAAGCTGCATAATTTTTCTGTCCAACACATCTAATTCTTCTGGTTTGGAGTTAATTTCCATACGAAGCTTAGAAGCTGCTTCATCAATTAGGTCTATAGCTTTATCTGGTAAAAAGCGATTGGTAATATAACGCTGCGATAGTTCCACGGCAGAAATTACCGCCTCATCTTTTATGCGAACCTTATGGTGCGCCTCATACTTTTCTTTTATTCCTCTAAGGATTGAGATAGCACTTTCGGTATCTGGCTCATCTACGACCACCTTTTGAAAGCGTCGCTCTAAGGCCTTGTCTTTTTCAAAATACTTCTGGTATTCATCCAAGGTGGTTGCTCCAATAGCTCTTAACTCTCCTCTTGCTAGAGCGGGTTTTAGAATATTTGCAGCATCCATAGCTCCTTGACCACCACCAGCTCCAACCAATGTATGTATCTCATCTATAAAAAGGACAATATCCCCATCAGAAGAGGTAACTTCTTTAATAACGGATTTTAAGCGTTCTTCAAATTCTCCTTTATATTTGGCCCCAGCGATAAGCGCACCCATATCTAACGAATAAATAATTTTATCCTTAAGATTCTCTGGCACATCTCCTTGTACAATTCTATGGGCTAAACCCTCGGCTATAGCAGTTTTACCAACTCCAGGCTCACCAACTAGCATCGGATTGTTTTTTGTTCTTCGAGATAGAATCTGTAGAATCCTTCTAATTTCTTCATCTCGTCCAATCACAGGGTCTAATTTTCCTGAATCTGCTAGTGAATTTAGGTTTTTAGCATACTTATCTAAAGAATTATAGGTGTCTTCGGCACTCTGGGAAGTTACCTTACCACCTTTTCGTAATTCTTCAATCGCTTTATTTAAATCCTTTTCAGTTACGCTATTATCCTTTAAGATTTGGCTTATCTTACTTTTCGACTTAAATATGGCTAACAGTAAGTGTTCAATAGACACAAAGTCATCACCCATCTTTTTAGCAATAATTGTGGCCTCATTTAAAGTTTTACCCGCTTCTCTAGAAAGCGCAATCTCGACACCTGAAACTTTTGCAAAGCTTTCCAACTCTTTTTCTACAATTTGATTAATTATAGCATGGTTTACATTAAGCTTCTTTAGAATAAATGGCAATACATTTTCATCTACTTCTGTTATTGCTTTAAAAAGATGTTCGTTTTCTATTTGTTGATGCCCAAAACCTTGCGTAATTTGCTGCGCTTGTTGCAGGGCTTCTTGTGATTTTATAGTAAAGTTGTTAAAATTCATTTCAATTGTTTTTATGTAAACGAACAACAACCTTACCAGTTAGAAGCAACAGTCAAAATGTCGCTAAAGCATTGAAAATAAAGGACATTTTGTCTGTATCTGTAAGTTGTAGTATAAATTTCGACAGAGATTAAAAATGTAATATGGGTTTATTTGGGAGTTTGTTTAGTGGAAATTCAGATGCAAAAAAAGAAGAGAAAGTTTTGCCATGGATTCCATTGCAATCTATGGGGCAGTTAGATGAAATAGAAAAAAAATCTAAAACCAAAACACAAGTTATTTTTAAACATTCTACTACTTGTGGGATAAGCCGAATGGTTTTAAATATGTTTGTGGATACCTATGGTATAGATTCGGAGCATATGGACCTTTATTTTTTAGACCTTCACGCTTACCGAGCTGTTTCTAATGAAGTGGCAATTAAATTTCAAGTGCTTCATCAATCCCCTCAATTACTTATCATAAAGAATGGGGTAACGGTATTCCATACATCGCATGGAGCAATATCAGAAGTTTCACTTGAACAATTTGTATAAAAAAGCCCCAACTTTCGTTAGGGCTTAAAGTATTCTAATTAAAATTATGTCTTTGGACTACATTTTTAAGTCGTGCTTTTAAATCTTCACCGGCATCATAGACCATTTGTTCATTAGTAGGAAATGGTACTGCTGCTAAATCTAAAAGTGCTATTAAGTCATTTTCCAAAGCTCTTTTATCACCGCTATAGTTCGCATAAACATGCTCAAAAACAAACTCACTAGATATAGGGTAGGAGTTAACCTCTTGACCGTTCTCTAAATCAACAAAACTCACCTTTGCTCCAACTTGTGCATTCTTAAACTGGGTAAATTGATAAAAGCTACATCTTACTTTTTTAAATTTATCAACTTTAATATCATTACCTAAACTATCCTTGGCAACGTTTCCGTTTGAATCTAAAACATAGTCATAGCCATCTCTAATCTGCTTTTCTTTGATTATTTGTTTTTCATTTGTTTGTTCTGGAGAAATATTAATTTCTCTAAAATCTAAATACATGGCATAATCATATTTTACAGATTCGATTGGGTTTTTATGAAACTGAGTCCAAAGACTATTAATGCCATAGGTATTAAAGTCTAGCAGCTCTTCTTCTAGTCGCTCAGGGATTATCTGCTGCGTGTCATTTCGCAACTCTATTTTTACATAGTCCAATCCTTTTTTATAAGCTTCATCCATTTTAACAACGGTATTGTAGTAACCTGGATTGATCTTATTTAAATAGTTGAAATCATCATATGCTTGTCTAAAATCATATTTGTTAACCGCATTTTTAAGTAAGTCCGAAGCATTAGCATATAAATACTCTGACAATTCAGTTTTTGTTTGAATTATTTTAGCATCGTAGTTATTAAAACTAAACTCTGCATTCCTGTTTTCGTCATAAACTGGTAAAGGCAACAAAGGCTCAATTCTATTTTGCAACTGCTTTAGTTTTAAATAAGAATTATAAATTTTCTCCAAATTAGCCGGATTACCATCTTTTTCTAAAAAGGTTACTTTTTCAAGTTCTCTTTTCTTGTTTTTTACAAATGCTTCCTCTAATAAGAGAACATACTCTTGATTACCTTTCCTGGTTTTATTATCGGAAAGTTTTGCAATAGCCTTATTCATTGCGGTAACATAGTTTCCGCTGTTTAAAGCCTCTTGTGTTTTCTTAACTCCTCCGCAGGCAGTTAGAACAATTAATGTGATTACGAGTAAAGATTTTCTCATGGCTTTTGATTTAATGGTTTATGGCTAAGTTTTCAATAGCTGTGCCAAAAATGTTTTTTTGATAAACGAAATTGTTGATGATGTAGTATAATTAATTTGTAATTAATTGATTTTCAAATTATTGTATGGCATTAAAAATTGTTAATTTTTGTTGAATAAAAATCACATAATAATGCTTTTTTGGGGGTGCTAATGATTACTTCTCTTTGTATTTTTGCCCCTTAAATACGTATAAAATGCAAAGAGACGAGCACATATTTGATTTAATTGAACAAGAAAGACAAAGACAAACACGTGGCATTGAGCTAATTGCATCTGAAAATTTTACTAGCCCGCAGGTTATGGAAGCTGCTGGTTCAGTTTTAACAAATAAATATGCAGAAGGCTACCCGGGCAAAAGATATTATGGCGGTTGCGAAGTTGTTGATGAAGTAGAGCAATTAGCCATAGATAGAGCTAAAGAGCTTTTTGGTGCGGTTTACGCTAATGTTCAGCCGCATTCTGGGTCTCAAGCAAATGCTTCTGTATATCATGCGTGTTTAAAACCTGGTGACACCATATTGGGGTTCGATTTGTCTCATGGAGGACATTTAACCCATGGCTCACCAGTAAACTTTTCTGGTAGATTGTATAATCCTGTTTTTTATGGTGTTGAAAAAGAGACAGGCATGCTCAATTATGATAAGATTCAGGAAATAGCTGAAAAAGAAAAGCCAAAAATGATTATTGCAGGTGCTTCTGCATATTCCCGCGATATAGACTTTAAGCGTTTTAGAGAAATTGCAGATAGTGTTGGCGCATTGTTATTAGCAGATATATCACACCCTTCTGGTTTAATAGCAAAAGGTATTTTAAATGACCCAATTCCACATTGCCATATAGTTACTACAACCACACATAAAACATTAAGAGGTCCAAGAGGCGGGCTAATTTTGATGGGAGAAAATTTTGAAAACCCATTTGGAATTAGACTTAAGAATGGAAATCTTAGAAAAATGTCTGCATTACTAGATTTGGCTGTTTTTCCTGGAAACCAAGGTGGACCTTTAGAGCATATTATTGCTGCTAAGGCAGTAGCTTTTGGTGAAGCACTTTCAGATGATTTTTTACACTACATGATTCAGGTAAAGAAGAATGCTGAAGCTATGGCTAAAGCATTTATGGCGAAAGATTATAAAGTTATCTCTGGTGGTACAGATAACCATATGATGTTGATAGATTTAAGAAATAAAAATATCACAGGTAAAGATGCTGAAAAAGCTTTAGAAAAAGCAGATATCACTGCAAACAAGAATATGGTTCCTTTTGATGACCAGTCTCCATTTGTTACTTCCGGTGTACGTTTTGGAACTCCTGCTATAACCACTCGTGGCCTAAAAGAAGGGGATATGGCCACTATTGTTGATTATATAGATGAAGTTCTCTTAAATGCAGGAGATAGTAAGACCATTGAGGCAGTTAAAGAAAAGGTAAATCAACTAATGGAATCTAAACCTTTGTTTAAGGCTTAAAAGGCATTAGAATTAAGAACTGGTATGATTTACTCTTTAGTTAAGATGAAAAAATCACCATCAATGATAGTTTTACTCTTTAAATCATAAACCAAAGAATCTTGGTCTATTTCTGATTGGAAATACATTCCCCAATAATCAAAATAACTGGTTTTCATTTTGGGTTTAGCGCATGAAGTGCTGCTATCGTTTTCGGTCGTTGCTTCAAAGACGGGAATAAAAATCTCATAGGGCATTTCTGTAAGACCCTTGGTAAAATGAACAAAATTTTCACTAATAGCATTTAGTATAGTGCAAAGATGATCTGTAATATTTTGGTTTGGGATTTTAGTTATAAATAATGAGGTGTCTTTAAAATGAATGGCAATCTCTTCAAAAACAACTTTATTATTATTCTCCTTTTGTAAGTTAAGTACAGATAATTCAAAACCAGAATGCTCTAATTTAGCGCTGTTTTCACAAAAACCACCCCAATCTCCACTATTTAAAAGAATTAGACCTTCTGTTAAACTAAAATTACAATTAAGATTAATGGTTAAATTATATTTTGAATCTTTCTTGTCCGTATCTGGTCTAATAATAGCTTCTCCAAAAAAATGCTTTTCGAGTTGTTTTTTAAACAACTTAAGACCATTAATGTCTTGATAGCCTTTGGATATTGCGCTTTTACTATTAGTGTTGGTATTTTGCTTTGATCGCATTAAGTTCGGTTTGTTCAATAAAGTTAAACCGAATTTTACAGAGCTCATTACACGAAAACCACAAAAATTCTATGGTTTAGATGTAATTTACAGCTACAAATGTTAATATTATGTTAAAGAATAACAAAATATAATGGCGGTGACCAAAATGGACATGATTTAGGTGGATGACAAACTATATAAAACCTCTATTTTTTGCTGCCAAAATTAGCGCTAAATCATTTTCTTTTTCAGTTCCAAAAAGTGATTTCAAATGTCTTTTTCTATTCTCAATAGTAGAAGGAGATAGCTCTATGTGTTTTTCTAAATCTTTTGTTTTAGTGCCTATAGATAAATGATATAATATTTTTTTGTCATTATCATCTAACTCAATATGAGTAGACATTCTTTTTCTAATTGCACCTAAGGCTTTTGAAGAATAATATGGCGGTTGAAATGTTACGGTCTTAACGGCGTCTTCTAAGGATTTTGGGTCTATGTCTGTCTTAACCAAATAACCATCTGGGTCTACAGATTTTAGAATGCTATTTATTCTATGATTATCACTAAAGGAAGACATAAAAATTATTTTAGTCTTTGGGATAATTTTTCTGGCTAACTTACCTAAATCTTCCCCATTATGCGGTTGGTTTTCATTAGGTGGATATAACTGTACATCCAAAAAGATAATATCGTATTTAAAGGAATTTACAGACGCTTCAATTTTTTCTTTACCAGTTTTATAAGAGTTGGCAGTATCAACAATTATAGTATGGTCTTCAAATGAAATACGTTCTAGGATAAATTTATATCCCAACATAGTCATTTCATGGTCATCAATTGCTAAAATCCGTAATGTTTTCATAAAATAAAGATATTATACTTCTATCACTTTTCTTTCTTTGGGAGTGGTTTTTTCTTTCTCCTTAATGTTATTTTCAGTAAAAGATACGTTAATAATCATCTCTGTTCCTTTACCTGGGGCACTTTTTATTTCTAAATCCCCATTAATCTTCTTAATCCTAGATGTAATATTTTTAAGACCAATTCCTTTTCTACCTTTTTTAACATTAAACCCAACCCCATCATCTATTACCTTAAGTGTTATTGTATTGTGACTAACGTTTAGATTAACAGCAATGTTTTTACTGTTTGCATGTTTTAAACAATTCTGTAAACATTCTTGTGCAATACGATAGATGTTTATTTTTAAATCTCCATCTAAGTTATCCCAATCAAAAGTTTCTGTAAAATTAAATAGGATGTCTGTTTCCGAAGATGAATTTGTTGTTTTTATTAAATCTTGTATCGCTATGATAAAGTTATTTATTTTGTTGTAAGCAGCACTATTTAGTTCATGAGAAATGGTTCTAATCTCTTCTTCTAATTCTCGTAACTTTTCTATAAGCTCTGCGCGTTGCGTAATTGCAGATTCATCATTACGTTCATTTAAGCCGCTTAATATTAGGCGAATACCAAGCATTTGTCCTAAAATACCATCATGCATTTCTTCAGAGATGCGTTTTTGCTCCAATTGTTTGCCTTCTTGGAATTTACCTTGTTGCGAAAGCATTAAATTATATATCTCTTGGTTACTCTCTTGTTGGGTTTGTTGGAACTTAAGTTTTTGGTTGTTAACTCTTTGGTTTATAATAATAAAAGCGCCAAGACCAAAGACTAATAAGCCAATGGCAATAATCGTAAGCATTTTTCGCTGCCTAGCTAAGGATTCATTCTTTTCTATAACTTCATCCGTTTCCATTTCTATACGGGCAAACTTATCTTGTATGGTGCGTTCTTTTTGCTGTAACTTTTCGTTAAGCTTAAAATAGGCTCCAGCATACTGGGCACTTTTTTTGGTATCTAAAGAAGTTAGGAGTTTTAGGGAGCTTAGTAATCTATCATTATTGGAGGTTTCTTCTGCTATTTTTCTTGCTAGTAGCGCGTTCTCTATAGCCAAACCGGTATCCCCAGCCTTATATAAAACTTCTGCCTTATATTCATAATTGCGTGCCTTTTCATAGGTTATACCCAAACTGTCCAAGATTTTATTTGAATTTTCAAATTCCTGAATAAGAAAATTAAATGTAGTATTTCCGTTTTTAAACTTTGCATATGCTAAACCGCTTAGTGTCTTTGCATATGATTTTGAATCTTTCTTTTTTAAACTATCAACGTTAAGTAATTCTTCATAAAAAGATATGGATTTAGGATAATCTCCTTTTCGAAGATTAGTAGAAGCCATGTTATTTATATTTGTTGTGCGTTGGTTATACCTCTTACTCTTTTTTGAGAACGGAATAAATTCTTTCGCTTTTTGGTGGTATTCTATTGCCTTCTCAAATTTCCCTAAGTCTTTTTGAGTTATAGCAAGGATATTGTAGGCTGAGAACAATTCATGCGTCATGTTATTCTCTCTATAAAATTTTATAGCTTTTACTATATCTTTTTCGGCCCCAACATAGTCTTTGTTGTTCTCTTTTACCCGAGCCATAGAATATAGAATACTACCGGGATAATCTCTAGAAGACGGATCTAAACTGGCTTTTAAAAATAGGTTATATGCTTCCTGGTAGTGATAAATGGCACTGTCCGGTTGGTTTCTTCTAAAAAAAGCACCCAAATCCCAATGCGCTTCGCCATGTGACTTTAAGTCATTAATTTTATTAGCTAAAAGAATAAGTTCTGTATTGGTTTTTCTAAAAGCTGTTGAATCTTTTAGTCTTTTATAAGCTAATGATAGCTGAGATAATTTCTTTGTTTTCCTAGTATTTTCGGGATATTTTTGGATTAGCCCATTTGCTTTATTTAACAGAGCAATCCGTTCTTTAATAGAAAGCGATTCGTCTTTTTTTGCTGTTTGTATCCAAACAGCAGTGCTGTCTGTAGTTGTTTGTGAGAAAGAATCTGTATCTGGTTTGGTATTGGTACAGCTTAAATGTAGTATTAACAATAGTATTAAGCCGTTCCATTTCATATTTGTAGTATAAATCGTATAAATAGTAGATTTCCTACTTACAATATACAAAAAAACCTTAAATATTAACATTTAAGGTTTTTAAGAAATTATTTAAACTACTAGGTTATTTTCAGCCCCTATCTTTTACTTCTCCATTGTCATCATCATTAGCATTTATAAATAGTTGTTCTTCTTCTGTAGTACTTTCTGTTTCACACGAGTAAAATCCTACTGTCATTACCGCAATCGCCAAAATACTTAATACTCTTTTCATAATCATTTAATTTTTAATAGTTGATAAATTTGATTTGAAATAAAAGTATAGCCTACCCTTTTGTACTGGCCAGGGTATTTATTTTGCGGGTGAAATGGCTAATTCTACTAGTATATAACCTAGTTATAGAAGAATTTTCTTAATTAACATGCTGAATTGCATTATTGGAGAGTACTGCCTGCAATTCATCAATTCGTGTTTTGTAAGATTTAGAGAACGGAATTTCTCTTGGGTTATTTTTTAAGGTACAAATAGATTTCCCGTAATTTATTCTAGAGACATACTGGCTATTTAAGATATAACTCTGATGAATTCTAATAAAGTTTTTTGGTAATGCTTCCTCAAAGGATTTTAAGGTTTTATAAGCGCTAACTTTATGCCCTCCAGTTAGAATAAAATCTGTGGTATTATTATCTGCTTTTAAATACAAAATTTCGCTAGTATCTAAATAATGAAAATCGCGATATGTTTTTAAACAAATAGTGGTTTGTTTATTTTCTAAAGGATATTGTCTTCTTAGCTTAAGAATGGTCTTTCGCACATCAAATTCGGTATAAGGGAATAACCAATAATCAAAAAAGCCTTGTTTTATAGCATCGTACGCAAATTGTTTTGTTTCCGAATAGCCAATTACTATAGGTACCTTATTTGTATATTGGTAAAGTTCGCTCAACATGTTAAAATAATTGCTAGCATCATCTTCAGTTAGATTTATAAAAACAACATCTGGCAGGTATTTTAAAATCATATTCACGCCATCATAATGATTATGAACCATAGTACGTAGTTCAAAATCACTGTAATTGCTCAAGTGTGTCTTTAATTTTAGACAGGTGGAAACTTGAGAATCTATAATGGCATAAACATAGCTCATACTTAATTTGTTGATTGCTAAGGTAATAAGGGAATTTGAATACAGATTGCATTTTTCCCTTAAAAAAACTATGGTTTTGCTCTAACGAAAATTATTACAAATAGGGAGTCAATTTTCTGTAGTATACTCGTAAACCCCTATATCTGGTAGGTTTGCTCTGCTAACGCCTAAAATGTCTACAGGTACTAACTGAGCTGCTTGCGGATTTCCATTATCTATCGCAATGGAATTTTGCATTAGTGAAAAGTTGTTTTCTGAAACATTTTGAAATGATAATTCTCCATTTAAAAAGATGCTATTAAAAAGAAGCGTGTTCTCAAAATCATAAAGTGGATTTTCTGTAAACTGACTAGAAATATCATTAAACTTTATAGTACAGCTATTAAAATTATATTGGAACAAAGCGTTATCGTTTTTTAGCAAGCCTAACTCTATGCGTCTATTGCCATCTATGATAGTGTTGGTAAAATTGGCATTTACTAAATCTGAAGTGATAATTTCATTTTGAGCATTCTCTTCAGAATTGGTAATTATTAAACCTGGGGTATCCCTAAAACCATTCTGCCAATAATTTGCTATTGTAGTATGGTTAAAGTTATAATCACCACCCATGCCTAATAGGGCAGAGACAAAACCAGCGCCACCAAGAACTAGGTTTTCTGCATTTATTTTAGCTGTTCTTGCTCTTAAGTTAGCGTTTAAGCTGTTATAAATTTGAGAATTGCTAATAGCTAAGTTGGCACTATCAAAGTTGCCATTGCCTTGAACAAATAAGCCAATGGTTGCATTTTTTATGGTCAAATAATTTATTACATTTTCAGTACTTCCAGGAGTAAACCAAATTGTTCCCCATTGTCCAGGAATAGTTGCAAACTCTGGTTCTAGCCGGTCACCTTCAAAAATAACCTCATTCTCTAATAGTTCTTGGTCTGTACTTAAAGCGCCGTTTATTTGTAAAGAACCATTAGGACTCACCAGAATACCAGAACTCTTATGAAAATGGACTCTGGCTCCAGCTTGAAAACTTGCTATGCGCTCGTTAGGTACCGCTGCATACCCATAAATTACATAGGGTTTTTCATTGGTAAAAATAAGCTCATCATCCTCAAGAAAGAAACCTTCAATTCTAATTTCATTGCCTTGTTCATCCAAACCTAATAGTAAGGTTTCCGTTGTACCGTCTGATAATTCTCTTGGGTAAAGAAAAATGGCGTCTTTTATAAGTGTTACTAATTCTACTTTTTGAGTGGCGTTTGTTGAGGCAAATTGAATAGCATCGGTATATAAAAATTGATTTTGATTTACCTCGTCAAGAGGCGTAGTGACCTCTATAAATATAAAAAGACTGTCTTTAGCTAATAATGGCACATTCTCAAATTCTTTACCTGAAGCACCATCAACATTTAAACGATAATTACTTTCTAAACCATTTTCTAAGCTAATCGTTGGAATCTGTATGTCTTCACTAGAACGGTTATAAACTTTTAAGGAATAAGTACTACTGCTAATATTAGCAAATACCGTATCTAGGAATACAGTGTCTTTGGAAAATTCTAAATTCCCTGATGACAGTTGAAAGTCAAAATCCTTTCTGCAAGAAGCACCGCAGAGTAAGGCCGTAGCCAATGAAAAAAATAGCGCATATTTTAAAATGACTTTCTTCAAGATTCTAAAAATAAGTTTTTGATAGTATCAGGTACTCGTATCGGTTTTTGTGTCTCAGCATTTAACAAACACCATTCTGTTATAGATTTAACCAGTATTTTTCCTGTTTTATTGTTTTTCATTTCTACCTGTCTAAAAGAAATTGGACCTTTGGTAGTCTTAATATTTGTAGTAATTAGTACTTCTTCTTTAAGTTTAGCAGCATCATAATATGTGATATCATGTCTTCTAACTACCCAGATATAATCTTCAGTTAGAGATTTAGATACTGCCTGCCAGTGTTTTTTAGATATTTCTTGAATCCATTGCACATAAACCACATTATTCACGTGGTTTAAGTCATCCAAATTTTCTTTGGTGACTGTTTTAAGGATATTGTAGGCGTTCATAGTTATTTTTTTATGATGTTCACCTCAAAAAGTTTATCCCAATTTTTCCCGGTTACAAAGAACGTTTTACGTTTAGGATGGTATGCCACACCATTGAGAACGTCTAGCTTGGCATGCTGTTCTACTTTTTCTTTTAGACCACCAAAGTTTATAACTCCTTCTATAGCCCCAGATTTAGCATCAATAATCATCATACTTTCTTTTTGCCATACATTGGCGTAAATTTTTCCGTCCACATATTCTAACTCGTTGGCTTTATTAAAGATAGATTTATTGGTCACCGTTTCTATAAAGTCTACTTCTGTAAGATCCTTAGGGTTTAAAATCCAAATTTTTTCTGTTCCGTCGCTTTTGTAGATTTTTTGACCATCATTGCAAAGCCCCCAACCTTCTTTACTCTTTCCGTAGCTAAAGGTTTCCGTCTTGCTTAAATCAGATTTATTATAAATGTAACCAAGCCCACTTTGCCATGTAAGCTGGTAAACGTTATCGTTTAAAACTGTGATTCCTTCACCAAAAACAGAACTATCTAAATCTATATGCTGTAATACCTTACCAGTTTTATAATCTAATTTTCTTAGAACAGATTGCCCTTTACGTCCAGTACCTTCATAAAGCGTATCGTTATTAAACTCCAAACCTTGAGTGAAAGAAGTTTTGTCATGAGGAAAAGTGTTTACAATCTCATAGGTATAAACTTCTGGAGAGTTTTCTGCTAACACTTTTATCTTTTTAGTTATATCTACAGAGGAATCTTCATAGGCTATCTTTGCGATTAAAACTTTATTCCCCAGTTTTTCAATACCAAAAGTAATTTTCCCATCCTCGGAAGGAAGCAATTGGCCATCAATAAAATATTCAACTTTAGAAATGTTTAAATCCTTTTTGTTTTTTATTGCGACACCTACTTTATCATTCCTATGAAAGGATTTTTTTTGACCTTCTAACTGAATATCAAATAGTTTGGAGGCATCGGTTGCGTTACCGCATGCAAGAAAAAAAAGTGTACTAATGCTAAAAAGAAAAACCTTCATGGATATTATATATTTCACCGGTTAAATACATTGCAAATTAAGCATGTCTGGTGATTGCAACAAATTTAAAAGATTGTATATTTGCCCTTGGCAAGTCCTACACAACCAGCTCCTGCAAAATCCCCCAGGGTGGGAACGCAGCAAGGGTATGTGGTCGTAGCGGTGTGATGTAGGTAGCTTGCCTTTTTTTGTGCCCTAAAGTCAACAAAAGGCTTTAAGTTTTCTCTATTTTTGCATTATGGATAAAAAGGTGGTTTTGGTCACTGGTGGATCTTCCGGGATAGGAAAATCCATTGGTATTTATCTTACTAAAAGAGGGTTCCAGGTATATGGCACTACCCGTAATCTAGATAGACAAAAAGATTTCAAAGATTTTAAATTACTAGAACTTGATGTCACTAATAATGATACCATTACCAAGGCTGTAGCACACATTGTAAAGGAAGAGGGTAGGTTAGATGTATTAATTAACAATGCAGGTGTTGGTATCACCGGTCCCATCGAAGAAACTCCAATAGATGAAATAAATAAAACGTTCGACACGAATTTTAATGGGCCTATTCGAATGATCCAATCTGTTTTACCGCAGATGAGACTTCAAAAAAATGGACTTATCATAAATATTACTTCTATTGCTGGTAATATGGGCTTACCATACCGTGGAATTTACTCTGCTAGCAAAGGTGCTTTAGGCCTAGTTACAGAAGCTTTACGAATGGAGACCAAGGAATTTGGAATACAAATTACAGATTTAGCTCCTGGAGATTTTGCTACTAATATTGCCGCAGGAAGGTACCATGCTCCCTCAAATAGTACTACTGCCTATGCTTCTTATAGTAAGGTCTTAGCTATGATTAATGACGATGTGGACGCAGCACAGAATCCTATTGAGGTAGCTAAAAAAGTTTATTCGATTATTTTAAAGACTAAGCCTAAAGTACATTATAAAGTAGGTGTGTTTTTACAGAAATTTTCGTTGTTCTTAAAGAAGATTTTACCAGACACATTGTATGAACGATTACTCTTAAACCATTATAAATTGTAGTTTTACAAGAATTAGAAACCTTAAAAAAATAAGAATGAAATTTTTTATAGATACAGCGAATCTTGAACAAATAAAAGAAGCAGAAGAATTAGGTGTTTTAGATGGTGTTACCACAAACCCTTCGTTAATGGCTAAGGAAGGTATTACTGGAACAGAAAATATTCTAAAGCATTATGTAGACATCTGTAATATTGTTGAAGGCGATGTTTCTGCGGAAGTTGTATCTACGGATTTTGCAGGAATGGTTAAGGAAGGAGAGGCCTTAGCGAAACTACATGAGCAGATCGTAGTTAAAATCCCAATGATTAAAGATGGTGTAAAAGCATTAAAATACTTTTCGGATAAGGGTATTCGTACGAACTGTACGCTAGTATTTTCTGCTGGACAAGCATTGTTGGCAGCTAAAGCTGGTGCTACTTATGTTTCACCATTTTTAGGGAGATTAGATGATATTTCTACTGATGGACTAAACCTAATTGCCGAGATACGATTAATCTATGATAACTATAATTTTGCAACAGAAATACTTGCTGCTTCAATTAGACACACTATGCACGTTATTGATTGTGCCAAACTAGGAGCAGATGTTATGACAGGACCTTTATCTTCAATAGAAGGTTTATTAAAGCACCCGTTGACAGATATTGGTTTAGAAAAGTTTTTAGCAGATTATAGGAAAGGAAATTCTTAGAAATAATTTTTGCATAATCAGAGATGATAATAAACAACCTTGGCTTACTTTGAAGTCAAGGTTTTTTGTTGCTTGGTAAACGGAGAGTTTGCAAACACATTGGCAAAAGCATCCACAATTACAGTATCATCTGTGATGACACATTTACTTAAGTTATCTATTATTAAAGCTTCTTGTATTTTTGCAAAATCAGAACTTCTATATTGATAATCATTATCAATGGTGTGTTCTTTTAACATGGAGACCCATTTTTCTTCGGAGGTTCTCAAATTAATTCCTACATAACGATATTCTGGATTCTTTTTTTGAAGCTTATTTACGTGTCGTAAAATATTTCTAAAATGTCTTTTCTGATCTCCTGTCCAAAAGTAAAAAACAGTTTTTCCGTGTTTTGATATGTCTTTCATACTAATGGTATCCCCCTCTAAATTTTGGACCATCAAATCTGGGATGTCTTGGTCGGGTTGTAAGGTTTTAATACCCTTGTATAAATGATTTATTTCTTTAATGTGCGCATCATTATCAGAAAGTTGTCTAAAAGATGCAATGAATTGATCACATTCATTATTTACTTGGTGAACTTTTAATAAATAATCCATCGCAACGTTTCGGAAGAGATTATTGCGTAAGTGATTTTCTTTTACCAAACTATCTATTAAATACATTTTATGCTTATTCAAATGTAAATGGTCTTTAGAAGACATCATTTTTTCCATGCCACAATTTTGTGCACAGGTCATATAAGCCAAATTCCCAAATCTATTTTTTACATAATTATAGTATGGCCTAAAATAAGTAAGCTCTTTTGAATTGATATCTAGACTACTGCGATAATTGTAAAAGTTTGAATCTAGTTTATGGATAGTTTCTTCACCCGACTTTTTTTTATGGATAAAAGGATATTTTTCTTTGTAGATATAACTATTGTAATCTATGGAAGCTTTAGCCATTTTAAAGGCTCCTGCAGAAATGTTTTCTGCTAAATTAAGGGTATTTAATTCTTCTATTTTTTGTAATCTTAGCGAATCTATCTTTCCACTAAACTCAATCGGAGATAATTTGTAATAAGAATAAACAAGTTGCTCTTCATCTTCATAGTTTAAGAACATCTCCAATAAAAAATTATTTACTTCTTCATTTGACCCTGAGAAAACTAAAGATTCATCAAAAGCTACAGTATTAAGTCGTATAACTAAACTGTCACCTTTCTCGAGATAAACATATTGTAATTCTGGGGTATGATCAAAGTGATGCAATCCTTCCTGAATATTTTTCAAAGAAAAAGCAAACCTATTACTATCATTTAATTTAGCGGAATCTACAACAATATCGTTTTTGTAAAGAACAACATAATCACTTGTAGGATTAACAATTTCACCAGCAAAATAGACGGTTTCACTAGATTGTGAATGTGGTGCGCAAGAGGCTAAAAAACATAAGGTAAGATAGAGTAAAGCTCTTTCCATAAATAATCTTGTAATAACAAATCTAGTAATCCGCGGAAAGGCTGTCTGTTAATAGGGAGTTAAATGTTGTTAAACCGTAAATTTTAGTGGTAGCTATCTTATTGCCTGTTGTTAGTAGAAGGGATTAATTTTAACTATTTTTGCAAAAAAATTAAATAAAGAAATGCTATCAGTATCTAATCTATCTGTTCAATTTGGTAAAAGGGTTTTATTTGATGAAGTAAATGTTGCCTTTACTGAGGGTAATTGTTACGGAATAATAGGAGCCAATGGGGCAGGCAAGTCTACATTTTTAAAAATACTAGCAAACAAGATTGATGCTACGTCTGGTCATGTTCATCTTGAGCCTGGTAAACGCATGTCTATATTAGAGCAGAGTCATAACGCTTATGATGAATATCCGGTTTTAGAAACTGTTGTAATGGGGAATAAGCCATTATATGAAATTAAAAAACAGATTGATGCGCTATACGCAGATTATACTGATGAAAACGCAGAGAAGATAGGAGAGTTACAGGTACAGTTTGAAGAGATGAACGGCTGGAATGCAGATAGTGATGCAGCAGCTTTGTTATCCAACCTTGGTATAACGGAGGACTTGCATTACACTACCATGGCTGAAATGGATTCTAAACTAAAAGTAAGGGTATTATTAGCACAAGCCTTATTTGGTAGTCCAGATGTTTTAATAATGGATGAGCCTACCAACGATTTGGACTATGAAACAATTAGTTGGTTAGAGCATTTTTTAGCTAATTATGACAACACGGTAATTGTTGTATCTCACGACAGACACTTTTTAGATTCTGTATGTACACATATTGCAGATATCGATTTTGGAAAAATAAATCTTTATTCTGGTAATTATACTTTCTGGTATGAGAGTAGTCAATTAGCCTCTAGGCAAAGAGCTCAACAGAATAAAAAAGCAGAAGAAAAAGCTAAAGAATTGCAAGAGTTTATTGCACGTTTTAGTGCAAATGTCGCTAAAAGTAAACAGGCCACTTCTAGAAAGAAAATGCTTGATAAGCTTAAGATTGATGATATAAAACCTTCTAGTAGAAGGTATCCGGCTATTATTTTTGATAGAGAAAGAGAGGCAGGAGATCAAATCTTAAACGTTGAAAAATTAACAGCCCGCTCAGAGGATGGTGATTTACTTTTTGAAAATATAGACATTAATTTAAACAAAGGAGATAAAGTTGCCATACTATCAAAAGATTCTAGAGCAACAACCGCATTCTATGAAATTATTGCTGGAGATAAGAAAGCCGATTCTGGTAAATTTCAATGGGGAATAACAACGGCACAGTCTTACCTTCCGGCAGATAATGAGAAGTATTTTGATGCAAATATGAACCTAGTAGACTGGTTGCGCCAGTGGACAAAAACGGAAGAGGAAAGAGAAGAAGTTTATGTGAGAGGCTTTTTAGGAAAAATGCTTTTTAGTGGAGAAGAAGCGCTAAAAAAATCTACTGTTTTATCTGGGGGAGAAAAAGTACGTTGTATGTTGAGCAGGATGATGTTACTTCGAGCCAACGTGTTATTACTAGATGAACCTACAAATCATTTAGATTTGGAAAGTATAACGGCTTTTAACAATAGCCTTAAAAACTTTAAAGGCACCATATTAATGACTACACATGATCACGAGTTTGTCCAAACTGTGGCGACTAGGGTTATAGAATTAACTCCTAATGGTGCAATTGATAGACATCTTACTTTTGATGAATATATGTCTGATAAAAACATTAAACAACAACGTAAAAAGATGTATGCTGTTTCTGTTTAGTTAAGCATTAAAATATTTACTATTCCATATTGCAGGATTGAAGTTTTTACCTTGAGCGAAACCATAATAAATTACGATAGCTCCAATGGTTTTAAACATAAAGAAAAACAAAATCCAAAATTGTGTATTTGAAGCTGATTTGGAAAACAAACCATTAGGAATTAAAAAAGTAAACAAATAACTTACTATTAAAGTTGTTATTGTTAGGTTCACCATTCCTTTAAATGGCCAAACCAGTAGTTTTCTTAGGGGGTGTAAGTCATTACCCCACTTATGTATTAAATAGTAATATCCGTTTCCTATAGGAGCAAATAAAAGCGGGTCATCTTTATCTTCTAATTTAAATAGTTTAGAAGGTGCCATCATTTTAAATCCATCTAAAGTAATGTTGTGCTCCTTTTCCAGATGCTTTATTTTAGAAACTGCACTTTGGGGAATTTTGCCCTTAAAGTATTTTGAATCTAAGAATCTTAACCTGTAATCGGTACAAATCTTTCTAATCTGCTCAATATGGTAGATTCTATCTGTTTCTAATAAATTGAAAGTAAATCCATTTTCAACATTCTTAGGAGTTTTAGTAAGGCGATTTTCGATAGCGCTTTCAATTTCAAAATCTTTTTCTAGAATTCGTTTTACTTCAATTAAAATATCCTCTCCCAAGGATGACTTGTTTTTTAATCTAAGTAGCTTAATCTCAATATCTGTTTTTGGAAGAATCATCTTTTTATAGCTTTTCCCTCAAAGTTAGCTAAATGCAGTTTTTGTTTCCAGAACGTTTTAAAAGTAGAAAAGTTAATATTTTGTTAATTTCTATGAAATGCACTCTCAGAATGAGCAAAATACATACCAAAAAGTTATCTTACCGATGTTATGTGCATTTCGTCGAGGAATCGCAATAACTTTAGAATCGAACACTAAAAGTATTTAAATGAAAATCCCCCAAATAGTAACCTACTTAGTCCTGCTATTTTATTCTTTAAATTTTTGTATAGCTCAAAAAAATACGCTAAGCACCATGTCCTCAGGTGTTTATGATGTAGAAGAAAATATAGTTATAAAAGAAGCGATAGCTACAGACAATCATAAAACCTTATTAGCTGCTTTTAATGCAACAGATTTAGAAGAAGTTTTAGAAGAAAGCGGACCTTTTACAATTTTTGCACCTTCAGATGTAGCTTTTTCAAAATTCTCGCAGAGTAAACTTGAAGCTATGCTAAATTCTGATGATAAAAATCAACTTAAATCAGTTTTAAAATATCATATTGTTGCTGGAAAATTAACAGCATCCAAAATATTAAAAGCGCTATGTAGGGGAAAGGGCAGAACTACTTTCACAACTATACAAGGAGATAAGATTACAGCTACAATGCGAGGTTTAGATATTATCTTAACGGATACTATGGGTAACTCTGCAAAAATTACCGTTGCGGATTCTAATCGTGGAAATGGAGTTGTGCATGAAATAGATAGCGTAATTCTACCTACAAGAATTTAGTTTTAAAAAGTTTACTTACCTCAATTCGGCTCCAAGTTGCTCAACATACGCTTTCTGCAACTTTGACATTATTTTATCAATTTGCTTATCTGTTAGGGTTTTAGAGGAGTCTAGCAAAGTAAAGCTAATCGCATATGATTTTTTACCTTCTGGAAGATTTTTACCAGTATAAACGTCAAATAGGTTTACATTTTTAAGCAAATTCCGCTCCGTTTTAAAAGCTATATCATATAATTCCTTAAAGGGAATCTTTTCATCTAATAGCAATGCAAAATCACGATTAACCTCAGGGAATTTAGGTATCTCTTCATAAACTATTGTGTTTTTTGCTGCTAAGGATCTCAGTGTATCCCAATTAAAGTCTGCAAAAAGGACTTCACTTTTAACTCCAAGTGTATTTGCAAAAGTTTTGTCAACAACTCCTAGAGATAACAATGTCTTGCCGTCTTTTTCAAATGAAATTCCTTCTGCTAAAAATTCTTGATTAGTTTCAACTTGTTTGTATCCACTAACTCCAATTCTATTGAGTACCGCTTGGGAAACCCCTTTTATATAGTAAAATCCAGATGGAACACTAGGTACTGTCCAACTATTTTCAAATTGATTTCCTGCAACTAATAGTGAAAGGTGCGTGTTCTCTTTATAGTTATCACCTTGTTTTAAATAGGTCTTTCCAAATTCAAAGAGTTTTAAGTTTTGTTTTCTTCTATTTTGATTATGTGCGATTGCAGTTAAGCCAGAAAACAACATAGACTCTCGTAGAACAGCCAAATCTGTACTTAGTGGATTTAGCATTTCAACATTGGTATTGTTATTAGCTAAGTTTTTATTAGAATTAATAGGCACTAAGCTATTTGTCATAATTTCAAAGAAACCACGAGAAGCTAATAAATCGCCCACCATATTTTGCAATTTGTGGTTTTCAAACTTAGAAGTTCTCGCAACTGATGCAGTGAACTTTTCTTTATAATCTATATTATTATAACCATATACCCTTAAGATCTCTTCAATAACATCTACTTCTCTTTGGACATCTGTGCGGTACGAAGGAATGGTTAATCCTAAACCAGATTCTGTAACGTTATTTACTTTTATTTCAAGCGAAGTGAGAATAGATTTAATAGTGTCTTTAGGTATTTCTTGACCAATAAGTTTGTATATCTTTTCAAAAGTTAGAAAAACCTGAAAATCATCTTTCTTTTTTGGATACAAATCAACGATATCTGAAGTAATTTCACCTCCGGCTACTTCTTTAATAAGAAGTGCCGCTCTTTTTAAAGCATATTCCACGGTATTTATATTAATCCCGCGTTCGAATCTAAAAGATGCATCTGTATTTAATCCATGACGCTTGGCTGTTTTTCTAATAGAAACTGCATCAAAGTATGCACTCTCAAGAAAAATAGAAGTAGTATCATTAGTTACTCCAGAATTTTTCCCTCCAAAAACTCCAGCAATACACATAGGTTTATCACTATCGCATATCATTAAATCCTCTTCGTGAAGTTCTCGTTCAACATCATCAAGAGTAACAAATTTTGTTCCTTTAGGTAGTGTTTTTACCACAACTTTGTTTCCCTTAATTTTAGTTGCATCAAATGCATGCAAGGGTTGTCCTAAATCATGTAAAACATAATTAGTAATATCTACGACATTATTTATTGGAGATAATCCAATAGATTTTAATCTATTTTTTAACCAAGTTGGTGACTCTTGAACCAAAATATTGCTAATAGTTACGCCACAATATCTAGGGGCTAGCTCATTATCTTCAACTTCAACATCTATTTTTAAGGAGCGATTGTCAATAGAGAATGTACTGGTAGATGGAGTAATTAATTCCTTGGTAATTTCTTTTTGCTCTAATCCTGCTTTTAAATCCCGCGCAACTCCAAAATGACTCATTGCATCGGAACGATTGGGTGTAAGCCCTATTTCAAATACCTTATCATTTTCAATTTCGAAAATAGCACTACAAGGAGTACCTGGTTTCAGGGTTTCATTTAAAACTAAAATTCCATCATGGTCATCACCCAGACCCAACTCATCCTCGGCACATATCATCCCATGGCTTTCTTCACCCCTTATTTTTCCTTTTTTTATTTGCCAAGCTTCATTACCATTGGTATAAAGGGTTGTGCCAATGGTTGCTACAGGAACCTTTTGACCCGCAGCTACATTAGGAGCACCGCAAACGATTTGTACTGGGTTTTCTAGACCTATATCAACAGTTGTTAATTTTAAGCGGTCGGCATTTGGGTGTTTTATGCACGTAAGAACATGGCCAACAACAATTCCATTAAGTCCACCTTTAACGGATTCAAAGTTAGAAATGCCTTCAACTTCAAGCCCTAAGTCGGTTAAAAGTTCTCCTGTCTTTTCTGCCTCCCAGTCTAGTTGCAAAAATTGCTTTAACCAGTTGTACGAAATCTTCATTGGTCAGTTTTAAAGTTTGCAAATATAAAACATTGCTAACTCACATTCAATCTACTTTAACTGTAAAGATTTTTGAAAAAATGTAAGCAGAGCGATATTTTTTCGATATAATTGGAAAAATATTTTCAAAATGAAAAGGTTATTAATTCTTGCTTTGCTTTTTATCGCTATGATATCTTGTGAAGAGAAAAGTGAAACTAAACTAAAGTTAGGGGAGTGGTTAGCTAATATGAAGGTTTCTGAAGATGAAATGTTGCCCTTTAATTTTACCCTAACTAGAAATGGTGATAACTATACTATAGAAGTTAGAAATGCAGATGAATTGATTTTAATCGATGAGTTTGAGTTTTATAATGATTCTATTAAAATTCAAATGCCAATTTTTGAAGGCTATATTGCTGGCACCTATACTGAGGATGGAATTAATGGAAATTTTATTAAAGAAAGTTTAGATAGAGTAGTTCCTTTTAATGCAGTGTTTGGCGAAAAACCTCGCTTTGAAACTGTTGAAAAACCAAAAGTTAATATCTCTGGGGTATGGGAAGTTAATTTTGATTATGACGGAGAGAAACCTTACCCAGCTAAAGGAATTTTTACGCAAGAAGAAGATAGAATTGTTGGCACTTTTAGAACCAATACCGGCGATTATAGGTATTTGGAAGGGGTAGTTGATGGTAGTACTTTGAAACTATCTACTTTTGATGGTGCTCATGTATTCTTATTTAAAGCCGAAGCAACTGATACCACTTTAAACGGTGTTTTTTATTCAGGAAATCACAGTATTGAAAACTTTAAGGCTACGCGAAATGAGGGGTTTGAATTAGCGGATTCAAATTCTTTAACCTATATAAAAGAGGGGTATGATAAACTCGCCTTTTCTTTTCCCGATGCCAATGGAAAACTAATAAGTTTAACTGATGATGAGTTTGCAGACAAAGTAGTTTTGGTTCAAATAATGGGTACTTGGTGTCCTAATTGTTTAGATGAAACAAAGTTTTATGTTGACTATTTGAAAAACAATCCTAATCCAGATTTAAAAGTAATAGCACTAGCCTTTGAGTATGCCACAACAAAAGAGAAAGCGTTTAATGGTATTAATAGACTAAAAGAGCGAATAGGGGTAGAATACCCTATTTTACTTTCTCAATATGGAAGCTCAAATAAAGGGTTAGCAAATGAAAAACTACCAATGCTAAACCACATTTTATCATATCCTACAACAATTTATATTGATAAAAAAGGTGGCATCCGAAAAATACATACAGGTTTTAATGGACCTGCAACCTTGGAGAAGCATGAAGAATTCAAAAAAGAATTTAATCAAACTATTGCAACACTGCTAAGTGAATAATTTAGATTATTGTTGATTTCCCCAATCCAATATTTTCATCATTTATGTTTAGGTCATCATCATTATCAACAATATTATCTGCGATAAAATCGCCAACGTGGTTTGTACCATAGCTGCTGTTTGCATCCAAATCTGGGGTAACAATCCCTTTTTTCAAAGATTTGTCAACTGCTTCTCGCACAGCCATAGCCTCTTCAAACAACTGGAAGTGCTCCAATAACATAGCTGCTGAAAGTATTGATGCAACTGGGTTGGCAATATCCTTTCCTTTTGCTTGTGGGTAAGAACCATGGATTGGTTCAAACAAAGAATTATCATCACCAATTGATGCTGAAGCCAGTAAGCCTATAGAACCGCCAATTACACTAGCTTCATCAGAAATAATATCACCAAATAGATTTTCGGTCAATACTACATCAAACTGATTTGGATTTAAGATAACTTGCATTGCTGCATTATCTACAAAGAGAAAATCTAATTCCACTTCGGGATAACTTTCTCCAATTTTGGTAACAACTTTTCTCCATAGCCTAGAAGATTCTAACACATTTGCCTTATCAACCAGGGTAAGCTTATTTCTTCTATTCTTTGCTGCTTTGAAGGCTAGGTGAGCAATACGGCTAATTTCTTTTTCGGAATATTCACATAAATCTGAAGCTACCGTACCTTCTTTATTTAGCTTTTTTTCTCCAAAATAAATTCCTCCAGTTAACTCGCGATAGATGGTAAAATCTGTACCAGTAATGATTTCTTCTTTTAAAGGAGATTTGCTAATGAGCGTTGGAAACACCTTTACTGGCCTAATGTTTGTATATAAGCCGAGTTCCTTACGCAATTTCAATAGTCCTTGTTCTGGGCGTACCTTAGCGTTTGGGTCGTTATCATATTTTGGATCTCCAATCGAACCAAAAAGAACGGCATCCGCATCCTTACAGAGTTGTAATGTGTTATCTGGTAACGGACTACCTGTTTTATCAATAGCTATTGCCCCAACAGCAGCTTCTTTGTATACAAATGTATGGTTGAAAGTTTCTTCGACAGCTTGTAAACATTTTACCGCTTGGTTCAAAATCTCTGGTCCAATACCATCACCTGGTAATAAGGCTATATTTAGATTCATTCGTTTTAGTGCTTTTGCGTTTCAAACGCTTCAATGGTTTCTTTTTTGCTTATTAAAAAGTCTATATCATCATGACCATTTATTAAGCACATCTTTTTATAGGGGTCTATATCAAATGATTCATTTAATTGTATAGCTTCTAAAAGCAACATTTGATTTTCCAAATCTACTTGAAGTTCTGCTTTAGGGTTATCCTTTAGGAACTCTAATAGTTTAGTAAGTTTTTCTTTTGTTATTTGAATAGGTAATAGGCCATTGTTAAGAGCATTTCCTTTAAAGATATCTGCAAAATAACTAGATATGATTACTTTAAATCCGTAATCTTCAAGTGCCCAAGCTGCATGTTCGCGACTTGACCCACATCCAAAGTTTTCACCAGCTACTAAAACCTTACCTGAGTATTTATTGTCATTTAAGACAAAGCTTTCTTTCTTGCTTCCGTCGGCGTTATAACGCCAATCACGAAACAGGTTTTCTCCAAATCCTATCTTACTAGTAGCTTTTAAAAAGCGAGCTGGTATAATTTGATCTGTATCCACATTCTCAATGGATAATGGTACTGCTTGCGAAATTAGTTTTGTAAACTTTTCCATTAGGCTAATTCTAATTCTGTCACATCAACAATTTTACCTTCCACAGCTGTTAATACCGCAACTAGAGGGCTTGCTAGTAAAGTGCGGGCTCCTGGTCCTTGTCTACCTTCAAAATTTCTATTAGAGGTAGAAACGCAATATTCACCTGCGGGAATTTTATCTTCATTCATTCCTAAACAAGCAGAACAGCCAGATTGCCTAATTTCAAAACCGGCAGATTCAAATATATCTTGCAAGCCTTCTTCTTTTATCTGTTTCGCTACCTGCTGCGAACCGGGTACGATAAGCGCAGTAACGTTAGTAGCTTTTTGTTTTCCTTTTATATGAGAAGCCGCCAATCTAAAATCTTCAATACGAGAATTGGTGCAACTACCAATAAAAACGTAATTAATAGGCTGGTTGATTAAAGATTGTCCTTTTTCCAACCCCATATACTTTAATGCCTTCTCAAAAGAAGCATCATCGCTTGTTGGGATGTTCTCATTTATTTTAATACCCATGCCTGGATTAGTGCCGTAAGTTATCATGGGTAAGATGTCCGTTGCGTTAAAATGATATTCAGTATCAAAACGTGCACCTTCATCTGTTGCTAATGTTTTCCAATATGCTAATTTTCTATCCCAATCTGTGCCTCCTGGAGAAAATTCTTTACCCTTAACATATTCAAAAGTAGTTTCATCTGGCGCAATCATACCCCCACGAGCTCCCATTTCAATACTCATATTACAAACAGTCATACGTCCTTCCATGCTCATGTTTTCAAACACATCGCCTGCATATTCCACAAAATGCCCAGTCCCGGAATTTGTACCTAACTGAGCTATAATATAGAGTATTACATCTTTAGGTAATACATTTTTGTTTAGTTTACCATTTACAGTAACGCGCATCTTTTTAGGCTTATTTAATAATAAGCACTGACTTGCAAAAACTTGTGCTACTTGACTGGTACCTATACCAAATGCAATAGTACCAAAAGCGCCATGTGTAGAAGTGTGACTATCACCACAGACCATTGTCATTCCTGGTTGGGTAATGCCTAACTCAGGAGCCATCACATGCACTATGCCTTGATATTTATGCCCTAAACCATAAAGTGTTACGTTGTGATTTTTACAATTTTCAGTTAGCATTTCTACCTGTTTTCTAGATAGCGCATCTTTAATTGTTAAATGTTGATTTAAAGTTGGGACATTATGATCTGCAGTAGCGACTGTTTTATCTGGTCTAGCTAATGTAATTCCTCTTTGCTCCAATTCTGCAAATGCTTGCGGGCTTGTAACTTCATGAATTAAATGCTTGTCTATGTATAAAATTTGAGGACCATTTGGGACAGTTTCAACTACATGGGCATCCCAAACCTTATCAAAAAGTGTTTTTTTCATTAAGCAAGGCTTTCTAATTTGATATTGCTTGTTTCAACAATCTCATGGATGTCCGCATCAACAATCTCTTTTTTAACATCCGCAAATTTTAGAAAATTGTCATAAACAGTATCCAATTGCAGCTTAGTTAATTCATAACCAACCTTCTTGGCACGATACGCTAATGCAGCTCTTCCACTTCTTGCTGTTAAAACTATTGAAGATTCACTAACACCAACATCTTCAGGGTCAATAATCTCATAAGTAGCACGATTCTTAATTACACCATCTTGGTGAATACCAGAACTATGTGCAAATGCGTTTGTACCAACAATAGCTTTATTAGGCTGCACAGGCATTCCCATTTTTTGAGAAACCATTCCACTAGTATCAAAAAGCAACCTAGTGTTTATGTTAGTATCCAGATTTAAGTAAGGATGTTGTTTTAAAATCATAACTACTTCTTCCAAAGAAGTATTACCAGCGCGTTCACCAATTCCATTAATAGTGCATTCTATCTGTCTTGCTCCGTTAATTACCCCAGAAATAGAGTTTGCTGTTGCTAAACCCAAATCATTATGGCAATGACAAGAAAGAATAGCTTTATCTATGCCTGTTACATTTTCTTTTAGGTATTTAATTTTTGCTCCATATTCTTCTGGTAAACAATAGCCAGTAGTATCTGGAATATTTAATACTGTTGCACCAGCTTTAATAACAGCTTCGCACACTCTTGCTAAATATTCATTATCTGTTCGTCCAGCATCTTCGGCAAAAAACTCAACATCTTCCACAAAAGATTTTGCATAAGTAACTGCCGCAACCGCTCTTCGAATAACTTCTTCTTGTGAAGTTTTGAATTTGAATTTTATATGTGATTCTGAAGTTCCAATACCGGTGTGTATTCGAGGTCTTTTCGCATACTTAAGTGCTTCCGCAGCAACTTTAATATCTTTTTCCACAGCTCTAGTTAATCCACAAACTGTAGCATTTTTTATTAGTTTGCTAATTTCATTTACCGAGTTAAAATCACCAGGACTAGAAATAGGAAAACCTGCCTCTAGAATATCAACACCTAAAGTCTCTAGTCTTTCAGCAAGAACCAATTTTTGCTTAGTATCTAACTTACATCCTGGAACTTGTTCTCCATCCCTAAGGGTCGTATCAAAAATTTGTACCTTATCTTTACCCATCACTTTAAGTAGTTTTAACAATCTATACGAAGATAAAATACAACAGTTCATCAACTATGTGACCCTGTAAACCATTACAATGTTAAATAGTTTTTTGAACAAGTTAAGTTACTGTAAAACAATTGGTTAAACGTTTCATTTTACGATGACAAATACCCAGAAGGACACTTTATTTGTTCTGGTCAAATCACTTTCAAAATCGGAAAAGCGTCAGTTTAAACTGTACGTTGGTAGATTAGGAGTAAATACGGATGCTAAATTTTTAGCATTATTTAATTTAATGGATAAGATGAAGGCCTATAGCGAGCCTCTTATCATGGAGAGTGGTATTGTAACCAAATCGCAGTTATCCAATCTAAAAGCACACCTATACAAGCAAATTTTAGTGAGTTTGCGACTTAACCCCGTAAATCAGAATATTAGGGTACAAATACGAGAGCAATTAGACTTTGCAACAATCTTATACCAAAAAGGACTTTACAAACAAGCATTAAAAATTTTAGATAAAGCCAAAAATGTTGCTATTGAGAATGAAGAAAAAAATGTTGCTTATGAAATTGTTGAGTTAGAGAAAATAATTGAAACTCAATATATTACTAGGAGCATACCGGATAGGGCAGACGAGTTAGCGGTACAAGCAAAAGAATTATCTGCACACAATGTTATGACTAGCAAATTATCTAACCTATCACTTCAATTATATGGAATGATGCTTAAAGTTGGTTATGTACGTACCGATGAAGATTTACAAGAAGTTACAGAATATTTTGAAGCTCATTTGCCTGATTATAACATTGAATCATTAGGTTTTAGAGAAAAACTATGGCTTTATAAAGCACATTTATGGTATAGTTTTCTTACTCAAGATTTTTTATCGTCTTATAAATACGCAAGTAAGTGGGTGGATTTGTTTTATGACAATGAGGCAATGATACACTTGAACCCTGTTTTTTTCTTAAAAGGAAATCATTACCTTCTTGAGTCTTTGTTTTACGTAAAATATCGTTCTCAATTTAAACAGACTTTAGAGAAATTGGAGGAAATGGCACAAAGTTCCAACTTTCCAAAAAATGATAATATTTCATCACTTGCTTTCTTATACATTAATTCAAACAGATTAAACCTTCATTTCTTAGAAGGAACTTTTGAAAAAGGTTTGTATCTAGTAAATATTGTAGAATATGGTATAAATAAGCATAAAGACCGCATAGATCAGCATCATATAATGCTTTTATATTATAAAATTGCTTGTTTGTATTTTGGCAATGGTGATAATAAAAGTTGCATTGCTTATTTAAAAAAGATTATCTCTAATAAGAATTTAAAAATGAGAGAAGACCTAATGTGCTTTGCTCGTGTTTTAAGCTTGGTGGCTCATTATGAGGCAGGTATGGATTACCATTTAGAAGTTCAACTGAAGAGTACATACAAGTTTTTATTAAAAATGAACGACTTGCAGGCGGTGCAAAAAGAGATGATAAAGTTCTTAAGAAGTTTGGGTGATATTTATCCAAATGAACTTAGGAATGAGTTTTTAAAATTACATGGTGAATTAAAAAAGTATGAAGACCATCCCTATGAAAAGCGCGCCTTTTTATACTTGGATATTATCTCTTGGTTGGAAAGTCATTTACATAATAAGCCAGTAGGTCAAATTATTAGGGAGAAAGCGTTAGCAATTACGCGTTAAAGGTTACTCGTTCTTATTCTTATATTTCTTTCCTTTTTTAAGATATTTTTTGTTGTAACCCTTAAAATATATTGGAATGGATACATTTTTGCCTTCTCTCACAACAAAATGTAGGTGAGGACCTCTTGTAAACCCTGTTAATCCGGATATTCCTATAGGTTGCCCTCTTTTTATAGTATCACCTGGTTTTACAAGGACTCCTTTATAGTCTAAATGTACATATGCAGCCATGGTTCCATCATCATGTAAAATGGTAATTAAATTAGCTTTGTTGATAAACTCTTTTCCCCCGTGTTCCTTGGAATCATCTTTAGTTCTAACTACGATGCCTTCCCTAGCGGCATTAATTGTATCTCCAACTCTTAAATTAAAGTCAATTGCATACCTAGATCTAACGGAGTTGTGGGTAAAGCTTCCATTAAAACCTTGTACAATTTTATATTTTGCTCCTTTTGAATAGGGAAGTGCATACTCATAATCATCATTGTGGACGGCATTTGGATCACCAAGCATTAAATCGGCAGCAGCATAATCTGTATAGCGCATAGAGGAAGTATCATTAACAATTTCTAATGGAAAGGAAATAGCCTTTTGTAAAGTATCCCTTGCAGCCAAAACGGAGTATTCCTTTACTTTAACTTTGTTTGATAGTGAATCATTGACTTTTATTTTAACTTCAAAAGGACCGTACATGGTATTCACTAGATTTAAGTGAATTGAATCTGTTGTGATTTCTTTCTTAAAGTGCACATTTTCTTGAGCATTACCTATACTAACCACAAACAGCAGTAACCAAACATATTTCATAATCATTAAATTTATTAAGAAAGACAAGGGGAAAATTGGATTGTTACACCAATTTTCTAATTGGTAATACCTGGCGTAGCTAAGCCCATTTGTGGTATGAGCCCTTTAGAGAATTTTTCAAATTGATTGTTTTTAGCTAGCTCTCGTACTTTTAAAGGGTCGAAATTACCATTAAAATAAAGGAAAGACCCCGTTGCATTATCGTTGTTGTAAATTAAAATTTCTTTGACTACATCTCGTTTTTCTCTTATCGAAATTATGTTACGTTTTAATTCATCATTTTTTCGGAATACTTCAATAAATGAACTAGTGGCGAAGTTATTCATCTGAGTATTTAAAAAACGAGTTTGAGATTCTGTCTTACTAGGGAACTGCATATAGCGCAGATCTCTAGTATTGCCTACCAGAGATTTCATTTCTGGTGAGATTTCACTAACAAGTGAAAACATAAACTGCGGTACCCGGATTGCCGTAACTTGATTGTCATTTTTATGAGCTTCATAAAAGCTATCAATAGAATTATAACTTCCGCAGGCAGAAAGTAACCCCATGCATAAAATTGAAAATAGCTTTTTCATAGTTTGTGTTTGCTTAAAAGTAGAAAAAATTAAAGACATGCATTCCAGATAGCATCATTTGGGGGTTCAGCAATAAATTCCACCAATTCTTTTTTTACAGGATGTTCAAATGCTAGACTTCTTGAGTGTAAATGAATACTTCCGTCTTTATTACTGCGCGCAGCACCATATTTTAAATCCCCTTTAATAATACTTCCAATGGCGGCTAATTGCGTTCTAATTTGATGATGTCGCCCAGTTTTTAAATCGATTTCTAGTAGCGTATAGTTGTCAAGCTTTTGTATCAAGCGATAATCAAGAATAGCTTTTTTACTATGGGGTACTTCGTTCTTGTGAGCGTAAGATTTATTTTGCTTGGGATTTCTGACCAACCAGTGCGTTAGTGTATCTTCTTTATTTTCAGGTATTTTATCTACTACCGCCCAATACGTTTTTTTAGTTTTTCCCTCAGAGAATAACTTATTTAAACGAGGTAAAGCTTTTGAGGTTTTGGCAAAGACAACAATACCTGAAGTTGGTCTGTCTAAACGATGGACAACCCCCAAAAATACATTACCAGGCTTATTATATTTAAATTTTAAGAACTGTTTTACGATTTCGTTAAGAGGTGTATCTCCGGTCTTATCACCTTGCACAATGTCGCCAGGTCTTTTATTAACAACTATAAGGTGATTGTCTTCATAAATGACTTGAAGATTAGTTGCAGTAGATTTAATCTTTGCGGTCATCTATTCTTTGTTGGTTAAGAAGAGCTGCGGCTATTACCTCGGCGGCAATTTTGCTTCCCTCCATAGAAGGATGAAAACCGTCGTTTCCGTAATAAGAATAATCACTTGTCTGATCAAAATGCGCTTTCCAAATAGCACCTACAGGTGCTAAGAGTGCATTGTTGTTTGTGGCTGCATTGATGTGGTTTTTAATAACATCGTTAAAAGTGTAGTAGTATTGTCTTGAAGGCCATACCATAAAATAGACCAATCTTGCTCCATTATTATCACAAAGCTTCTTGATTTTTGCACCATCAACAAGAAGCATTTTTCTTCCTTCAGCTTGTGAAGAAGGCCCTTGTTGTACCACTACAAAATCATATTTATTTTTAGAAATCAATTTTTGAATTTTGCCATCGTTCCAATGGTCTACTAAAGCATAATTGGGATAAGCAATCATAGTGGTTTCTAGCTTTGTATTTTCTTTAAGCGCTTCTTTTTTAACTAGTTCGGGGAGATTATTAGTGAATGTTAGGCTGTTCCCAATAAAAAGTACTTTTAGAGAATCAATTCTCAATAGGTTCTGTTGTGTTATTAATGACACGTTACCATGTACTTGAAAGCTACTAAATATTATAAGTATAAACTGAAAGCTTTTTTTGAGGTAGTTCATCATGGTATTTTTAAGACTAACCTTCACCATCTAAAAAGTCTTTATTTATAACATTCAAGGCCTCATTTTTTTTAGACAGGGTTAAGAAAAGAATTAGCAATGCACCTAGAGTTACGGAAACATCTGCCATATTAAAAATACCTGTTTTTAGAATACCAATTTTAATAAAAAAGAAATCTGTGACCGAACCATGGACAAATCTATCTAAAAGGTTTCCTACACCTCCACCGATAATAAAGGCAAACGATATTGTTAACCATTTGTTTCTGTTATTATTTTTTAGAATTTGATAGCCAAGAAAGAGTAGTACTAGAGCAGGAATAATTTTTAATAATATAATTTTAGCAGGTGTTGGCCAGTTTTGACCAAGACCCATTGCAGCACCAGTATTTTCAACATTTGTTAGTATGAAATTATCATCAAGTATATGTATATAATCACCTGGGATTACTTTTTTTTGAACAATATCTTTAGAGACTTGATCACACCCAATATTTGCTAATATTATAGTAATTATAAAGATTCTTTTAATGCTATTTTTCATTTTGAATCAATAATAGGGCTAGTTACAAAAATTAATACTGTTCTTCTTCACTTGGGAAATCTCTGCTTTTTACATCATCCACATAATTAGAAATAGCGCTTCCCATTTCCTCATAGAGATTCATATAACGTCTTAAAAAACGAGGGTTAAATTCATGTGTCATCCCTAGGAGGTCATGAACTACAAGAACTTGTCCATCTACGCCATTACCAGCACCAATACCTATAACTGGGATAGAAATGCTCTCCGCGACTTCCTTAGCCAGTTTTGCTGGAATTTTTTCTAAAACAATCCCAAAACAGCCTAGTTTTTCCAAGAGCTTAGCATCTGCTTTTAACTGTTTGGCTTCTGCTTCTTCCTTTGCGCGTACCGTATAAGTTCCAAATTTGTATATGGATTGTGGTGTTAACCCTAAATGCCCCATTACAGGAATACCAGCACCAATTATCCGTTGTACAGATTCTTTAATTTCTTCTCCACCTTCTACTTTTACAGCGTGACCACCACTTTCTTTCATAATACGGATTGCAGAACGCAAGGCTTCCTTAGAATCACTTTGGTAACTTCCAAAAGGAATATCTACAACAATTAAAGCTCTGCTTGCAGCCCTTACTACAGAACTCGCATGATAAATCATTTGATCAAGGGTAATTGGCAGTGTGGTTTCATGCCCAGCCATAACATTACTGGCTGAATCGCCTACCAAAATCACATCTACATTGGCTGAATCTACTATTTTGGCCATAGAATAATCATAAGCGGTAAGCATAGAGATTTTCTCTTTGTTCTGCTTCATTTCCACTAGTGATTTAACGGTAACTCTTTTATATTCTTTTTTGGCTACTGACATTTGATTTAGATTTGAAGGCTAAATGTAAGCAGATTTGTTTAAATTGGATTTCAATCAGAAAATCTAAATCATGAAGAAAAGTATTTTTATAAGCCTATTCCTTATTGGAATAACAACAAGTTTTGCCCAAACTGATGATAAAGCAGCCGTTAAACAAGTGGTGGAAACTTTTTTTGAGGGTTTTCATAAACAAGATTCAGTTCTTATGAAAAGTGTACTGGCAGATGATGTGGTTTTGCAGACCACTGGACGTAATAAAGAGGGAAAGACTCTTTTTAGAGATGAAAAAATAGAAAAACTTATTACCTCTATTACTAGTATTCCGGATAGCGTAACTTTTCAAGAGAAGCTAACTTCTTGGTCTATACAAGTGGATAGGACTATGGCTAATGCTTGGGTAGGTTATGAGTTTTGGTTAAATGGAAAATTTAGTCATTGCGGTATAAATTCCTTCCAAATGGTAAATTTTGATGGAGATTGGAAAATAATTTATTTAATAGACACTCGGGGGAGGGCTGGTTGTTTGGAAGAATAAAATCATTACTTATTAATTCTCGACTTTTCCAACAGGTCGTGTGCCTACCCCTTTTTGGTTTTTTAGTGAATCTCCTAGTTCTAATCTCATTTTATCACCTAGTAATTTTATTTTTGCTATTACTTCAGGATTTTCAGAAGCCACATCTTTGGTTTCACTAATATCTTTAGATAAATCATAGAGCTCTATTTGCTCCATAGTATTGTATTCGTACTCAACTGGAAGCCCGTTAGTACCACCTTTACGCCCGTTTAACGTTCGGTATTTATGAGGATAATACATCTTCCATTTGCCATATCTAATACCATGTAATTCGTTTACATGATAGTAAAAATAGTAAGCTTCATGTGCGCTAATGGTTGACCCCCCTGTCCAAATATCCCAGATGTTTTTACCATCAATCTTGTTATCTGGTAGTTTTGCTCCCGTTAGTTCTGCAATTGTTGGTAAGATGTCTATTGCCATCATAGGCACATTTATTACTCTATTTGGTTTTATTCTCTTTGGGTATCTAATAATACAGGGTTCCCGCTGTCCCCCTTCTAAGGCTGTTCCTTTACCTTCCCTCAATGGATACGCACAGCCAGCATGATCACCGTAGTTAAGCCATGGACCATTGTCTGAAGTGAAAATAACTATGGTGTCTTCATCCAAATTATTTTCTTTTAAAGCAGCTAAAATCTGTCCTACAGACCAGTCAATTTCCATAATTACGTCGCCATATAATCCCCTTTCTGATTTCCCTTTAAATTTATCCGAGACAAACAATGGAACATGTGGTTGCGGATGCGCTATATATAAGAAAAAGGGATGGTCTTTATTTTTCTTAATGAAATCAACGCTTCTTTCAGTAATCTGTGTGGTTAATGAGGATTGATTGGTAAGGGTATCTATAATTGTTTCATTTTCAAATAAGGGAAGTGGGTCAAAATCAAATATGGGTCCTTGCTGGGGATGAAAAGGCCACATATCATTTGAATAGGGAATACCAAAATATTCATCAAAACCCTGATTATTAGGCATAAACATTTGATTGTCACCTAAATGCCATTTTCCAAACACCCCAGTTTTATACCCAATAGCTTTTAACATTTCTGCTATAGTAGTTTCAGAGGTATTTAGTCCATGTCTGCTGTTTGGCATAAAAGCTCCATGTATTCCAATACGGTTTGGGTAACATCCTGTAAGAAGACCTGCACGAGATGCCGAACATACTGCTTGTGCGGCATAAAAATCTGTTAGTTTTATGCCTTCTTGGGCCATTTTATCCAAATGTGGTGTTTTTATATCTGGAGAACCAAAACACCCGATATCTTGATAACCTTGGTCATCTGTAAAAATGATAATTACATTAGGAGGGGTATTTACCTCGGGTTCTTGGGAAACGGAAAACATTGCATTAAATAAAGCTAGTACTAGAAGTAAGATATTATTCATAATTAAATGTTGTAGCAGGTAAGTAAAATCAATCAGTATTCAAGAATATCTTTCAATTCCCATTATTCCAATTTGTAGCATCCAATATTTTGTAAAATATTTCAGTGTTTTCATAAACGCCCGAAAAAGCTTCAGCTCCAGGGCCAAATGCAAATACTGGGATTAAGGTTGCAGAATGACCACTCGTAGAAAAAGTGCCTGTAATTTCGTTATAATCACTATAAGATTTGCCATCTCCATCTTTTTTAATAGTAGATGCTAGGGTGAATCCTCCGGTTTCATGATCTGCAGTAACAATAACTAAAGTATTACCGTCTTTTTCTGCAAAATCTAGTGCTTTCCCAATAGCGTTATCAAAATCAATAAGTTCAGATATTAGATAATCAGCATTATTTGCATGACCTCCCCAGTCTATCTGCGAACCTTCTATCATGATAAAGAAATTTGAGTTATTAGTATCTTTATTTAGAAATTGTATCCCTAACTCAGTGGCTTTAGGTAAAAAATCATCACGCCCTTTTGCTGTGGGCTTCATATGCTCATCTGCCAATAAATAAGCCATTTTTGAATGCTTTTGAATCTCTGACAAAGTGCCCAATGCTAGGGTATCTATAGCAAATCCTTTTGTTTCTAATTCTACCAACAGATTTTTGCCATCTTTCCGTTTATTAAAAAAACTTTTTCCACCCCCAGCAAGAAAATCAATATCGGAAACCACCATATCTGCAGAAATATCTTCATAAAGACCTCTATTTATTACATGAGCATAGAAACTTGCTGGCGTAGCATGCTGTATGGAAGATGTAGCGATTACCCCGGTTTTAATATTATGTAAAGAAGCAATTTCTACTAAGGTCTTTACTTCTGTAGAATCATCAGCTATACCAACTGCTCCGTTATAGGTCTTTACACCTGAAGCAAAAGCGGTGGCGCCCGCTGCTGAGTCTGTAATCGCTTGTTTTGATGACGATGTTTTTATAAGCCCAATATGCTTAAAACGGGCATAATGAGGATTAGTTTTCTTAAAGTAGAATGCAGACGATATTTGTGATAAGCCCGTGCCATCTCCAATCAAAAGAATAACATTTTTAGCTTTTACAAGCTCTTGTTTTATTTCAACGTTTTGCGATGTACATAAGAATGGTGTCATCAATAGTATTGTAAGCAGCGTAGTTTTAGTAATCATGAGTTTGTTTTTAATCAACATTTTTTGTCTGATTTTCCTTTAAGATTTTATCAATGGTTAGTGGTCGGTTTTAGTGAAGAAGTGCATTTAAATACAATTTAGCTTTTGTTAGCACCAAATTCTACTTCTTTTCCTCCCGCAAAATTTTCTCCATTTTACGACCTTTTGCCAATTCATCAATAAGCTTTTCCATCTGTCTACATTGCTTGTACAATTCAAATTCATCGGCTATTTCTTCGATTCTATAACCACAAACAACTCCTTTAATCATGTGCGCATTGGGATGGATTTTTGCTTTTTCAAAAAACGTTCTAAACGTTACTTTATCTGCAATAAGTGTTTGCAGTTTATCTTCATCAAAACCAGTAAACCATTCTATTACTTGATGGAACTCTTCTTTTGTTCTACCATGTTTTTCCAATCTATTCCAATAAAGGGGGTAAATGGATGCAAATATCATATTGGCAACCTTTTCATTTTTTTCGGCCGTAACTTTCATTCTTATTTGATTTTGAATTTTTTGATGCTAACAATTATATATAGCTCATGAATGAGCTATATAGCTACCTGCGTGCACAACTAAGATAAAGAATATGGTTTTTATGTTGCTTTGATGACTCTAAAAATAGAATTAACAATCACTTAAAAATACACCAACTGCTAAACCACCTTCTGAGGTTTCTTTGTACTTGGTGCTCATGTCTTTTGCAGTTTCCCACATGGTATTTACGACTTTGTCTAATGGTACTTTTGCTGTTTCGGGGTCCGTGTCCATGGCTAACTCAGCCGCATTTATTGCTTTTATGGCACCCATAGAATTTCGTTCTATGCAAGGAACTTGCACTAGACCTCCAATAGGGTCGCAAGTAAGGCCTAAATGGTGTTCCATAGCTATCTCAGCAGCGCAAAGTACTTGTTCTGGGGTACCGCCCATTAACTCCGTTAATGCTCCTGCCGCCATTGCAGAAGAAACGCCTATTTCTGCTTGGCAACCACCCATTGCAGCAGAGATAGTGGCACCTTTTTTAAAGATGCTTCCTATTTCACTAGCAACAAGCAAAAACCGTTTTACATCATCAAAATCCCCATCATGGTTTTCAATGACCAAATAATACATTAATACCGCGGGTATTACTCCAGCACTGCCATTAGTAGGAGCGGTAACAACACGTCCTAGGGAAGCATTTACTTCGTTCACCGATAATGCGAAGCAGCTAACCCATTTTAGTATTTGTCTAAATTTAACTTCGGTATCCCGTATGGTTTCTATCCATTCTTTTGGATTAGAATAGGGGAGGGTTCCTTTTAATTTTTTATGAATGTCATAAGCGCGTCTGCGTACATTTAAGCCTCCTGGCAAAGTTCCTTCACTATGGCAACCCGTATACATACATTCTAACATGGTATCCCAAATATGGTGGATGTTAGTATTTATTTCATCATCAGAATTTAAGGAACGCTCATTTTCCAGAACGATTTCCGAAATGGATTTTTGCTCTTGTTTACAAAATGCCAAAAGCTCTTCTCCTGTTTTAATTGGAAACGGAAAGGTTTTAAAAACGGCCTTATTTTCTTTTGAATTAGCTCGTTCTTCTTTAACCACAAAACCACCTCCAATAGAGTAATAGGTTTCAGAATTAGTTTTTCCATTTTTGAGTTGCCCTCTAAATTCAATTCCATTAGCATGGAATGGTAAAAACTCTCTTTTAAAAATGATGTCTGTATCAAAATCAAAAGCTAATGGATGTTCTCCTCCAAAAAGGAGTTTTTTAGTTTCTTTGAGTTCGGTTATATAAGAAGTAATTTTTTCTACAGGTATGGTCACGGGATCCGTACCCAATAAACCAAGTGCAACTGCAGTATCAGTTGCATGTCCCTTCCCCGTAAGTGATAATGAACCATAGAGAATAACTTGTATTTTTTCTACCTGCTTAAGTTGATTGTTTTCACGGAGTTCTTCAATCCATCTTTCTGCTGCCCGCCATGGCCCTAAGGTATGAGAACTAGATGGACCTACGCCAATTTTAAGCATGTCAAAAACACTGATACATTCCATTAGTTGGGTTTATTTATCAAATATAGGCTGCAAAAATAGAAGAAGCATTAAAATTTTTAGGACACTTTCTGACACCTTGGCAGATTTTATGTCATGGCATAATCATTGACAATTAGAGAACGAGTGTAAAAAGTAAATATAAAAGCATAACTATATAAACATGAGTAAAATAATCGGAATAGATTTAGGGACAACCAACTCTTGCGTTTCCGTAATGGAAGGTAATGAGCCTGTTGTAATCCCAAACGCTGAAGGTAAAAGAACAACACCCTCGGTAATTGCATTTGTAGAAGGTGGAGAAATAAAGGTTGGGGATCCTGCAAAACGTCAGGCAGTTACTAACCCTCATAAAACCATTTATTCTATTAAAAGATTTATGGGAAACAAATTCTCAGAATCTTCTAAAGAAGCAAACAGAGTACCTTATAAGGTAATTAAAGGAGACAACGATACGCCGCGTGTAGATATTGATGGACGTAAATATTCTCCACAAGAATTGTCTGCAATGATTCTTCAGAAAATGAAGAAAACAGCGGAAGATTACTTAGGACAAGATGTTACAAGAGCTGTAATTACGGTTCCTGCATACTTTAACGATTCGCAAAGACAAGCAACAAAAGAAGCAGGTGAAATTGCGGGTTTAACTGTTGAGCGTATTATAAACGAACCAACTGCTGCATCTTTAGCTTATGGTTTGGATAAAAAAGATACGGACCAAAAAATTGTAGTATTCGATTTCGGTGGTGGTACACATGACGTTTCTATCCTAGAATTAGGAGATGGTGTTTTTGAAGTATTATCTACTGATGGTGATACACATTTAGGAGGTGATGATGTTGACCAGAAAATTATAGATTGGTTGGCAGAAGAGTTTAAGAAAGATGAATCAATGGATTTACGCGAAGATGCAATGGCATTACAAAGACTGCGTGAAGCTGCTGAAAAAGCAAAGATAGAATTGTCTTCTTCTGCTCAAACAGAAATTAATTTACCATACGTAACTGCAACGGCATCAGGCCCTAAGCACTTGGTACGTACTTTGACAAAAGCTAAATTTGAGCAACTAATTGCAGATTTGGTAAAGCGTACGATAGAACCTTGCCAGACTGCTTTAAAAGCTGCGGGACTTTCTAAAAGTGATATTGATGAGATTATCTTAGTGGGTGGTTCTACACGAATTCCTGCTGTGCAAGAAGCTGTTGAGAAATTCTTTGGGAAAAAACCTTCTAAAGGAGTAAACCCAGATGAAGTAGTAGCTGTAGGAGCTGCAATCCAAGGTGGTGTATTAACAGGAGATGTAAAAGATGTACTGTTATTAGATGTTACACCACTTTCTTTAGGTATAGAAACTATGGGTGGTGTTGCTACAAAATTGATTGAAGCAAATACCACAATTCCAACAAAAAAGTCACAAGTATTCTCTACTGCAGCGGATAATCAACCATCGGTTGAGATTCACGTATTACAAGGAGAACGCCCAATGGCTACGGATAATAAGACTATTGGTAGATTTCACTTAGATGGAATTCCACCGGCGCAAAGAGGAACACCTCAGATCGAAGTAACTTTTGATATTGATGCAAATGGTATTATTAAAGTTTCTGCAACGGATAAAGCGACTAATAAATCTCAGGATATTCGTATTGAAGCATCATCTGGATTAACGGATGAGGAAATCCAAAAAATGAAAGCTGAAGCTGAAGCAAACGCAGAAGCAGATAAGGCTGCTAAGGAAACTGCAGATAAATTAAATGAAGCTGACGGGATGATTTTCCAAACAGAGAAGCAGTTAACAGAGTTTGGTGATAAACTTTCTGATGATAAGAAAAAGCCAATCGAGGAAGCTTTAGAAGAGTTGAAGAAGGCTTATGAAAGTAAAGATTTAGCTGTTATTACTCCTGCTTTAGACAAGATTAATGAAGCATGGAAAGTGGCATCTGAGGAAATGTACAAGGCACAAGCTGAAGCTGCCCAAGCTGGTGGGGGGGATCCATCTGCAAATGCGGGCGATGCTGCTGCTGGTGATGCTGCCGAAGGCGATAATGTTGAGGACGTAGACTTCGAAGAAGTGAAGTAAACATTCAATTTACAGAAATTAAAAAACCCGCAATGTACATTGCGGGTTTTTTGTTTATTTTAGAGCCAAATCGGTTATGAAGAACAAGGTAAGAAGGGAACTTTTTCAGAGCATAGGTACAGCTACAGCTTTGATTGTTAGTGTTTTAGCATTGGTAGTATCTATTTATGAAGCTAATTTGTTAGAAGCACAACAGAAGGCAACGGTATGGCCTTATTTTTCAGTTAGCCAAGGTTATAATTCTGAAGGATTTAGTATTTACGGCCTTAACAACGGGACTGGACCGGCTTTAGTAAGCTCAGTTTCTGTTACATTCAATGGTAAGCCTGCTAAAACTTATCTAGATTTTTTGAAAATTGTGAAACCAGATAATAGTGTAGGATACGATGTAATACGGCAGAACAAAATGAATAATACGGTGTTTAAAGCAGGCGAGGAACGTCTGTTATTTTTTATGCAATGGAATGATGAAACCCGAGAAATCGTAAGGAAAATGGATCAAGGTAAAGTTAATATTACAGTGCAATATTGTTCAGTTTTAGAGGAATGTTGGACCTTTGAATATCCCTCGGGGAAAAGAACAAAAGAAAACTTTAAATCAACTATTGAGTTTGAAGATTAAGTTAAACTGCCCAAAGAATATATAAATTAACCCCTTGTGTATTTTATAGTTTACAAAACCGTCAGTTCGAGTTTTTTCGAAAGGAAAAGTATCGAGAACAAGGTTTTTAACTTAAAAATTATGATTCTCGATACAATTTTTCTAAACGCTGTCCAGAAAAATCACTCGAATTGACAAATTTTAATCAAAATACACAACGGGTTTTGTTTGTAACATACTTCTCTAAGAGGCTTGTAACATTCTAAGCTTTTCTAGAGCTGCAGATTTTGAGTTTACATTGAGTTTTAAATAGATATTCTGAATATGAAAATTGACAGTACTTGGTGTAACATACAGTTTATCAGCAATGCTTTTGTAAGTAGCACCTTGTCCTAAATATTCAGCAATTTGATTTTCTCGTTTGGACAATGCTTCATATGTTTTCTTTTGAAACATTTCTACTAATGTGCGTGCCACATCATGACTTAAAGCAGCTCCATTTTCCTTTACAGAGTTGAGTGCTCCAAGTAATCTAGCACTAGTAACTGGTTTTGTTAGGTATCCATTTGCTCCAGCTTTAAATGCTTTTTTTACAACATCAAAATCATTTTTAACGCTTAGTAAAATGATTTTGACTGTTGCATCCTTTTTTCTGAAGTATTGAATTCCCTCAATACCAGATATTCCAAACAAGGTGACATCAGATACAACAATTTCTGGGCGATACTTACGATAATTTTGTAATGCATCATGTACAGACTTAAAGGTACCTACAAGCTGATAATCGTAGAATGTCTCAAAGTAACTTTCGTACTTCTGGTGTGAATTTTGGTCATCGTCTATAACAATGACCCTTAACGCTTCTGTTTTCATAAGATGTAAGATTTGGGGTTAAATTCATTATTTTAAAATTAGAAATTAGAGTCCTAAACCTATTTTTAGAATAGGTCTAGTGTAGGCATGATTTATACTAGTCTAAATCAAGTATCGTGTACTTTAGATTTAACTTAAATCACAACAAATGTCTTTGAATTATTGAGAAAATCTAATGAATTAAGCAATAGGTAACTACGCGGTAGTTAGTCGCTAATCTAAGATTTCTAATAAATTAAAAGGATGGTATAGCTATACACTACCAAGAAACACCAAAGGATGTTTTTTTCTATGTATTACAAAGGTAGAAAGGGTAGCATTTTTGAAGGAGTAGTTGTAAGACTTCATATTGTAGGTTTTACGGGGTTTAAAAGTATTTGGTAAACTTTTACCCTCACAATATAAATATTTTTTCTTAAAAACAAAATTAAAAGTAGGAAAAAGCCTTCATAAGGATTTATAATGATGCTATAAAAAATAGAAAAAGGGTTGATTACCAGTCAACCCTTTTTACAAAAGCATCTGCCATTATCTTACAACTAATGGCTAAAAATCAACCCCGATTAGTAAGCTCTTGTTAACTTTTATTCCTCGAAAGTAAGTTCTGCTGTTGCAGTGTTTATGGGGTTATAGACCTCCATAATCCATTTATCTTCCTGGTAGGTTCCTGCAAGGTCACTGCCATATGCATTAGCAGCATCACTCTTAGATTTATATCCAGCTAAATAAACATAATGCAATCCGTTCTCCTTGTTATAGAATTTTTTAGCATCTAAACCTTTTTTATTAAGGTTATCCATGAAAGACTTTAAGTATTTTTCATTTTTAAATACGTTAGCAATCATATAGTAACCAGATTCAACACCAACAACATTAGAACCATTTTGAGATTTAATAGGTGTCTTTTCAAATAAATCTGTTCTGTAATTGGCTCTATAGTTTTTCTTGGTTTGGTTAGTGCTTTCTGCTAAACGAGAGTTTGCGTAACGATTTTGTTTCTTTACTTTAGGTTCTTGGTGGTCCTGCTTAATTTCGTGTCTAATTAGCCTAACCATGGTTTCAAAACGCTTTTCGAACATTTCATCTCTAGCTTTTTCAATAGAATCTTGTCTAAGAATTAACTCATCTAGAATTAAACGATTTTCATAAGCTACTGAGTTTTCATCAACTAGGGCAGGAGCACCTTTAGTCAATTCTTTCTTTAAATTTAAAATTTGTTCTTCATAATTCTTTACAACCTGGTCTATTCTAGCGTCTTCAGACTCATTCTCTGCAATATTTACATCAATACCAACACCCCGTAAATTATCATTAAAAGAGTAGGCCAACGATAATTCGTGATTCCATCCTAAATTTTCACCAACTTCAGTAAGGTTTTTTTCCATTAAATAACCAAGTGATAATTTCTTGTTTAAATTCACTCCAATTCCCGATGAGAAACCATAAGAATCATCATAAGTTGTTTGGAACCAACCAAAGGCTGGCAAGTCTAGAAGTACAGAGCCTGTATAAGATATAGCACCGGTTTCATTTGCACCAACCTGTATTATAGGCATTAATCTACCATTTGCTAATAAACCAGTTGCTCTTTTAAAAGTATGATTGTATTGGAAGGTACCCGTAATACTTTCTAAACCCATATTAGTTTCTAACTCATTTGCTGTTTGGTTGTAGACTACTAAATCTTTAAAGTAAAGACCAAAGTCAAATTTGTTGACTGATAAGTTGATACCTGGTTCAACCGTAACTTTATTCTCCTTTCGGGCATCTTGGATTAATGGATCATTTTCATCAGCAACCACTCTGTTCTTAGCAAGTCCTTGACTTAGATAGTTTACGTTAGCACCAAAAGCTAGTGCACTTTTTTCACCTAATTTAACAGCTGTGGCATAGTTTGCGTTAAAACCAAATTCTTCTATAATACCAGACCAACGGCCGTAAACTCCAAGACCCAGCGCAGTATTTTCATCTAGTTTATTGCTAAATCCTAAATAATAATTCTGATTGTTATTTTCATAAGAAGCATATTGATTACGCAACAATACATTTAAATAAGATTTGTTCTCTCGAACCAATGAAAATGTTGGATTAATCAAAAATCTATTAAAGAACAATTGATTGTGAAATGGACTCTCAACATTGTATTGATTGGTAGTAGTTTCTGTTTGTTGTGCTGTTGAACTCTTTGATGCTAGTATAGCAATTGTAAGTAACAGACCAATTTTTATGTTTTGTTTTAAGAAGTTCATCTTTTCGGGGTTTTAAAGTCAAACAGGATATTTTTTTGATAGCATCTTGTAAGAATGCTTATTTAGTGCTCCATTTATACTTGTAAATGGTAGAGATCTATTGGTTAGATTGTTCTGTGTTTACTCCTCAAAAACTGTGGAGGAGTAATCTGTTCCCTTATTGGCATGTAAAGCTTTCATGAGTCCCTCTTCGCTTTTTTCAACTAAAGAAGCATCTACTGGTTTGGAGTAGGTTATCGCTATCTGACTTACTTTGTTTTTCTTACCTCTATTAGACATTACATAACCCATACCTTTTTCGGGAACTAGGGCAAGAGAGAAATCATCTGACGAGCTGTTAATGGTTCTGCCTAGGTTTACAGATTTTGTCAACGTATTTTTTGCAACTTGTACCGCAAATAAATCCAGCCCTCCATATCCTTTTCTACCTTCCGACGCAAAGAATAATAATGTACCATTCTTTAGGCTAGGATAGAGGTCATTCTTTTTTGTATTTACCTTAGGACCTAGGTTTTTTGGCACACCTAAAGTTCCATCAGATTTAATATCCGATACATAGATATCATATTTTCCATATGTTCCAGGCATATTAGAGGCAAAGAATAGGCGGCTCCCATCTTCAGAAACTGTAGGGTGTTTTGCGGAGTAGTACTTTGGACATACCGCCACTTTCTGAATGTTTTTCCATTCGCCATTTACATTACTTGCTTTATAAAGTACATGTACAGGTTCTTTCTTAGAAAAGACACCAAATTCTGGTTTCACATAAGTGATTTTACTAAAAAATGCTGTTTCACCATCTCTAGTAATACTCATTTCTGGAGTAAACTCTTCATTTTCAGAAGGTATAGCCTTTTTATTACTTGCAATTGATGGAATTGCATTCTGCTGTGCAGATACACTTCTTGTTATACCATAATCATTTTTAATTGCCGTAGCCCAATCTTTTCTTTCTTTTGCAGAATTGCCTGCCAGTTGGTCTTTTGCATAGTCATAACGTTCTTGATAGCTACTACTTAAACTACCAACCTGAACATTATTTTTTAATTTTTCATACCAGAAGATTGCACTTTCATAGTTTTCAGTTAGAAAATTTACGTTACCTAGGTCCTGGAAGATTTCAATTTCTGAATATCCTTGTTTAAGTAACTCTAGATAATCATCAATTCTTTTATCAGTTTCATTTACTTCTTTTTGAGCATTTAGATTTAAAGCAAATACTAATCCTACTAGGGTTAAAGTTAATTTGTAAATGGGGGACGATTTCATAGCATTAAGATTTAGGGCGTTAATACAAAACAAATATCAACATAGAATTTCATCAAATACTTATGAATTTTTCACAGGTTTTGCTTTTTAACGTTGATTTCTACCGTTAAACGATGTTGTAGATGATTATAATAGACCGATTAGTCTATATTGAAGTGTTGTTTAACCTAAAATTGTGTCTTTGAGGAGTCTGAAACTAATCTATTTATCTCTAATAGTTCTGCTGCGGTTATGTTACGCCATTTACCAATTGGTACATCTAACATTACATTCATTATACGCACTCGCTTAAGCTTTCTAACACGGTAGTCAAGATGCTCGCACATTCTTCTAATCTGTCTATTTAAGCCTTGGGTAAGAATAATTTTAAACTGTTTTTCAGCAATTTTTTCGACCTTACATTTTCTGGTAACTGTGTCTAAAATGGGAACACCGTTTTCCATTTTGGTTATGAAGTCTGAGGTAATAGGTTTGTTAACCGTGACTAGATATTCTTTTTCGTGATGATTACGAGCTCTAAGAATCTTATTTACAATATCACCATCATTGGTCATAAAGATTAGTCCTTCACTTGGCTTATCTAAACGACCAATAGGGAATATGCGTTTAGGATAATTTATAAAGTCAATAATATTGTCTTTTTCTCTCCTGGTGTCTGTTGTACAAACAATTCCTACTGGCTTGTTAAAGGCTAAATAAACTGGTTTATCTTTTGGCGCAGAAATACGTTCCCCATCAACTTGTACTAAATCTCCCTCAACAATTTTAGTACCCATTTCAGGAACTTTCCCATTTATAGTTACCCTACCTTGTTCTATAAGCTTATCTGCTGCTCTTCTAGAGCAATAACCTACCTCACTAAGATATTTGTTGATTCGTGTTTCTTTCAAAATAATAAAGTACAATTTTGAATAGGCAAAGGTATGAACAAAAAAGCTTCGATTTCCCGAAGCTTTTTAATACTCATGAAGTAGTGTTTATTTTTAATATTAAAGTATAGTTATAACAGATTTGCAAGCATAACCAAAATACTAATGGTTAAACTTAACACAAGCAGTTTTAGAACCAAAGCTGGTTTTTGAACTGTTAAAATGGAGGCGTTATGTGCGCTACACGCAGCGACAACAACAAAGATTTCAATCATTTGTGATACACCATTGCCTTGCATCATGGTTAATAAAACGGCCATAGAGCCTAAGCAAGTAGAAAGAATAATGGCAAGCGCAGAATAACCAATAAAATTTTCATTCCAATCCGTATTAATTTTTGCGTATAAAGTGCTCATAGTTTTAGTGTGTTACTGATTTATAGAACAAAACTATAGGTAATCAAAGGACTAAAAGCTGACATTTATCAGCTTATTATTTTTTGAATGGTGTTTAGGGATTTTTCCTTTTCGTGAATTTCAACGAAGGGGGGTTATCTTATTTTTTTGCGTGTTTCAAGTTCAGATTTTTTTAAAATCTCACTTCCTTTCATCGGTTATGCCTTGTTTCACAACAACTTATCGATGAAATACAACATATAGTTCGAGTGGTGCTAATGATAATATATGTTTGAATATTCTTACAAAATATGTAATACTAAACACCATTATCATGATTTCACTCTTGAATCGTACACTGTACAAAGTACTATTTTTTTTCTTTTTAGTCTTTGGTTTTCAGAATATACAAGCTCAAAACTGTTCTGTTAATGCAGGTGTAGAGGAAGTATACTGCGAAAACATTTCGTCAATAAATCTTGCTGGATCTATTGCAGGGCCAACTGTAAGTGGTTCTACCTGGACTCAAGTTGGTGGGCCTTCTGTGCTTATTGCAGATTCATCTGATCCTACAACGGCAGTTTCTGGCTTGGTAGGTGGTAATACCTATACCTTTAGATTAACTGCTGAATGTACTATTGGTGGTATTCAATTCCAAGATGTAAATATTGTGGTTCAACCTGTTACTACAGCAGATGCAGGTACAGCAATCCAAAGTTGTCCAGATAGTTCTGGTAGTTTGACTTTAAATGCTAATACACCTATAAACCCTGGAGAAGTGGGTGAATGGAGTATAGTAGGGTCAAACACTGCGGGTGTTTCCATAAACGATATTAATTCACCAACGTCTTTCATAACATTACCTACTAATAGAGCTGGTACTACCACGTTAAGGTGGACTATAACTGGACCGGATTATGAAGCAGGACAATTCTGCGAATCGACAGATACGGTAACAATAATCAATTATGGTGGTGAACCAATAGTTAATGCTGGTAGTGATCAAACCCTAGATAATTGTTATACGGTTAGACAATCAACCATACTTAATGCAAGTTTTGGTGGAAACAACATTAACGGACAGGTTGGGACTTGGTCTTTTGTTAGTGGACCAACGAATCCTGATTTCTCTAATCCAAATAACAATAGCTCAGTTGTTTCAAATTTAATTGAAGGAACTTATATATTGCGTTGGACCGTAATAGGAAGCTGTGCATCTGGCGTCGATACCATCACAATAACAGTCCCTGAAGCAACACAAGAATTAACCACCGCGGCGGTTCAAGAAGATGAAATTCGATTTTGTGATTCTAGTATCACTAGTGTAACATTGGCTGGCTCACAACCTCTTTTTACTGGAGAAACAACAACCTGGACACAAGTATCTGGTTCATCAACTGGTATTTCTATTTTAAATCCAGCAAATAGTACAACTCAAGTTACTGGTCTTGATTCCAATGAGACCTACGTCTTCAGATATACCATAACCAACACAAATACAGGTTGTACAGATTTTGATGATGTTACAATACGTTATGCCCCTAATCCAATAACTATTGTAGGGAATTCTGGTAACGATGTCTTTGGAGCTTGCGGTGAAACGGTAGCCGAGATTCCATTCGCGACTACAGGTGAAGGAAGCAATACTTATGCAATTATTAGCGGTCCTTCAGACTCAGCCCTAATAAATCCAAGCTCTTTTCAGAATACGGGAAGTTCGCCTATATCCCTCAATTTTGATATTGAAGGAACTTATAGTGTATTGTTAAGAAGAGCTGTCAGTGGATCTATTCAAACTGGTTGTGATGTAGCTACGGATATTGTTAATGTCACAATCGCCCTAACCCCAAGTAATTCTAATGCGGGCACAGATCAACAGCTTTTATGTAATGTAACCTCTACTACAATTACTGGGAATGAACCTCCAACTGGAAGTTCACTTTGGTCACAGCTTAGTGGACCTAGCATAGCTACAATTAGCTCTCCATATAGTAGAAGTACAGATATACAAGATTTAATTCCTGGAGCATATGTGTTTCAATACTTAATTACTGGAGGAAATGTTTGTTCTCCAGCTGCATCAGATACCATGATGGTTTTGGTGTCTTCAGATACACCGGTTTCGACCGATGCTGGACCAAACCAAAATCTACTATGTTATGGAGCTCCAGTGGAAATGGCAGCTGATCCACCTCCATTGGAAAGTTTAACTGGTACCTGGACCGTTGAATCTCAACCCGTTGGCAGTACAGTAATATTTCAAGATGAAAATGACCCAAACACCTTGGTCTTTGGATTGGATGAATCAAATGAAACATATGAATTTAGATGGACGGTAGGCAATCCAAATGATTTGACTTGTCCTATTCCTGGTTTTGCAACCGTAACAGTTACTACAAATGATACACAAGGTCCTACAACCGCTGATGCAGGTATCGATCAATGTTTATCAATTGGAACTACTCTTATCAACCTCGATGGTAATGAGCCACAGCCTGGTGAAACAGGTACTTGGTCGGTTACTCCTTCTGCTGGAGTTAGCTTTACCGATGCAAATCAATTCAACACTACGGCTACTATTACTTCGGATGATAGTTACTCATTTACCTGGACCATTGATAAAGTTGGTTGTCAATCTACCTTTGATAGCGTAGAAATAACTGTCGGACCAGACGCAACTGCTGAAGCCGGCGTAAATCAAGTAGATTGTGCAGACACCTTTACAATGGCCGCTAGTAGTTCTACAGGTTCAGGTCTGTGGACTTTAGTTTTAGGTCCCGGTGGTGCAACCATTGCAGATGAAACCAGCCCAACAACCGATATTACATTTCAATTTTCAGGAGTATATACCTTTGAATGGACTGTAAACAATGGAAGCTGTTCTACTGCTTCTGATCAAGTTACTTTAGAAGTAGGTATACCTCCCACTACTGCTTCGGTTGGAGCGGACCAAGAAGTATGCTTAACTACTAGCACCGCCTTAACCGGTAGTGCTTTTAATTCGGATATTGAAACTGGATTTTGGAGTGTACTACCAGGTGCACCAAATACACCCACGTTTACTAATATTAATGACCCTTTAACTGTAGTGAGTAATTTGGTTACAGGTTCTTATACATTTAGGTGGACCATTTTAGGTAGCGCTAGTTGTCCAACAACTTTTGCAGATTTGCAGGTAGCTGTTTTTGCTCCAGTTGGAATTGATGAAACCCTAGAATTTTGTGATGTGACCAATTTCTTAGTTGAAGCTACCTTTGGTGCGACGGGTACATGGACTCAAACTTCTGGGCCTACACCTGGGGTAACCATCAACCAATCTCCTGCTAATAGCAATGTGGCTGAAATAAATATAGTTCCAGGCAACACCTACGAGTTTACCTTTACCGCAGATTATGCTTGTAATGCCGACACAAAGACAGTAACTGTAATTTCGAGCGCAGCTCCAAGCGTTAATCCAGATGCTGGACCTGACCAAACATTATGTTTAGGAGACTTACCTATTGCTAATCAAACGACTTTGGCAGGTAATTTATCCTCTGGAAATGTAACCTCATCCGAATGGCGATTTTCTGAAGTTCCTTTAGGGAGTTTAGCAACCATAGATGATCCAACAAATCCAACATCAACCTTATCAAATTTAAGCATACCAGGCACCTATATTTTAGAATGGAATTTTGCTGCCGGAAATTGCTCTGATACTTCAGATATTGTTAGAATTGAAGTATCGGAAGCTCCAACGCCTTCGGATGCAGGCTTGGATCAACCCAATGCTTGTCAATTGGATGTTCAACTTAACGCCAATAGTCCAACTGCCGGAATTGGTACTTGGAGTTTTGATACAGATCCATCTGGTGGTGCGGCTATCATTGATAGTCCAAATTCACCAACCAGTACGCTATCAAATCTAACTGTAACTGGCACTTACGTTTTAACATGGACCATAGAAAATCCGAATACATCGTTTACAAGTCCTTCAGCATGCGCTCCAAGTACAGATACCGTGAGTATCACCTTTTCGGCACCTGCACCTTCTGAAGCAGATGCAGGCTCAGACCAAGAATTTTGCGATGCTACAGCAACAACGCTGGGAGCAACCCCTTTAGTTACAGGAACAGGAAGCTGGGCACAAACCGCTGGACCTGGAGTTGATGATGCATCGCCAGCAGCAATTATTGCCGATATTAATAATCCGGCAACTGGTATTTCAGATTTACAGCCCGGCACTTATGAATTTACATGGACGGTTACTAATGGTGGCTGTACCTTAACCGATACGATGACGGTTGATATTGTTGCACAACCCGTAACCGCAAATGCAGGTCCTGATCAACAATTAAATCGATTTGAATCAGCTAACCTGAATGCGGAGATACCCATTATTGGTACTGGGGTTTGGACTCAAATTTCTGGTCCAACAACGGCTGGTTTCGTAGACAACACAAACCCAAACACATTATTATTAGGTACCGTTGAGGGAATTTACGTATTTCAATGGACGGTCACTAATGGCCCTATTTGTACACAAGAATCGGATACCGTTGAAATCTCTTTTGTAGGAGTAGATATGGAATTGACAAAAACGGTATTACCGACTATTGCCAATATTGGCGATACAGTCACCTTTACGATTACATTATTTAATAACGATGGTTCAAGCACATCGGATGCCACAGGAGTAGCAGTGCGGGATGTAGTTCCTGATGGGTTTACATTGGTACCCGGTACTATTAGCAATGATGGTATATATAACCTTGGCAATCTAACTATTGACTGGACAAATCTTGAAATCGCAAATGGGGCAACCCTTGAACTAACTTTTGACGTTATTGTCAACTCAAGCGGATCATATGATAATAGTGCTCAAATTATTGCTGGGGATATTATTGATATCGATTCTAGTTTTGACAATAATCTAGCTGCTGAAGATGATCAAGATAATGCTGAAGTTACCATTAGAACAGCAGATGTCCGACTAAGAAAAACAGTTTCACCAAGTACTGCCAGTGTAGGGGAGACCGTCACCTTTTCTTTAAGGGCAAGAAATAATGGTCCAGATACAGCGACAGGAGTTTCTATTAAAGATGTTTTGCCCTTAGGTTATACGATTCAAACTATAAACAATGGAGGAATTCTAAATGGAAATGAAATTGAATGGAATGGCCTTACTGTTGCCACGGGTTCTGGTACAACAGTAACCTATACTGCAACGGTAAATGCTCCAACGGGCAGCAGTAACGAATATTTGAATACAGCAGAAATATCTGCGAATGAGGTTTTGGACCCAGATAGTACACCAAATAATGATGATGGTGATCAAAGTGAAGATGATGAAGACAGTGCTTCGATTACCTTAGAACAGGTAGATCTAGAACTTGACATATCCAATACGCCCACATCGGGCAACTCCGGTGACAATATCACCTATACCGTGGAACTGTTCAACAACGATACGGTACAAACAGGTGACGCCACAGGTGTGGAAGTGGTGGTCAATGTACCCTCAGGGTTTACCATTGTCACGGGATCTATCAGCAACGGTGGGGTATACAACATTGGTAGTGGTACCATTATGTGGTCCAACGTGTCTATCGCCAACGGCGATACAGAAAGCTTTACCTATAATCTTACTGTTAACAATACGGGTAACTATGATACTACCGGGGAGATCACCGCTTCGGATTTACCAGATGTGGACAGTACGCCAAACAACGACGATGGGAATCAGAGCGAGGATGATGAAGACAATACAACCTTCAGCTTGCAATCAGCGGACCTTAGTTTGGTTAAATCTGTAAGTCCTACAACTGTTAGTGTAGGTGAAACGGTAATTTTTACGCTGCAAGTTTCAAATACTGGAACTTCAGATGCGACCGGAGTAAGCATTAGTGATGTTGTGCCAGATGGATACACCATTGGCACTATAAACAACGGTGGGACAAGAATTGGAAACGAGATTACTTGGTCAGGTCTTACAATAGCTAACGGCGGTTCAAACTCCGTAAGTTTTGAAGCTACAGTCAATACACCATCAGGTGAAACTGGCGAATATAATAACACTGCCGAGATTACGGCAAGTGATGTTGCTGACCCCGATAGTTCTCCGAATAACGATGATGGAGACCAAAGTGAAGATGATGAAAGCACTACGAGCATTACCTTAGAATCTGCAGATTTGGAATTAGTTAAATCAGCATCTGCCAGTTCTGGCAATGTTGGTGATGTGCTAACCTTTACCATAACGCTTTCAAATAATGGAACTGGAGACGCTACAGGTGTAACTATAGTTGATACCTTACCCAACGGATTTGATATTGTTGGCGGTTCAATTAGTAATGGAGGTTTTTATAACCCAGGGAGTTTAACCATTACTTGGGATAATTTATCAGTGACTAATGGAAGTACTCAAGATATAACTTACGATGTAACTGTTAATGGCAATGGAAATTACACGAATACTGCAGAAATTATCCAATCGGATACTCCAGATCCAGATAGTACGCCCAATAATGACGATGGAGACCAAAGTGAGGATGATGAGGCCAGTACTACTTTTGCCATACAATCAGCAGATTTAAGCTTAGTGAAAGATATTATTGTAGCTTCAAGCGCAACACCAAATGTAGGTGACACAGTGGTATTTGAACTAACCGTTACAAATGCAGGACCAAATACAGCTACAAATATTGTTATTGAAGACGAAGTCCCAAGCGGATATACATTAGGAACTATTAACAATGGAGGTATTTCCATTGCTGGCACTTTCTTAAGCTGGGATATTGCTTCGCTACCTATAGGCAGTACAACATTATCTTATGAAGTTACCGTAAATGCGCCTTCAGGTGATACCCATGAATATATGAACATTGCGGAGGTTACAGCAAGCGACCAAACCGATCCTGATAGCGAGCCTTTTAATGATGATGGAGACCAAGATGAAGATGATGAAGATTTCTTTGAAATCATCCCACAAACCATTGATTTGGAGTTGGGTATTAATGTTAGTGATTCCAACCCAAATGTTGGAAATACAGTAAGTTTTACTATTGAACTTAGTAATCTAGGCAATACTGCGGCAACAGATGTTGCAATTGAAGATTTAATTCCAACAGGTTTTGGTAACATATCAGGAATAAGCAATGGTGGTTCTTTTAGTGGTGGTGTAGTCAACTGGTCTGGATTAACAGTTCCCATTGGCTCCAATACCCTAATCTTAACTTTTAATGCAGAAGTACTTCCACCAAACGGCGGAACAAATGAATATGTACACATTGCACAAGTGACTTCAGATTCACAATTTGATGTGGACAGTACTCCAAATAATGACGACGGCGATCAAAATGAGGATGATGAAGCGAGTGTTGAGGTGATTCCTCAACAAGCCGATTTAAGTATTGTAAAAACCAGTAATGTTTCAACCCCTAATGTAGGAGATACTGTTTTATTCACGTTAGAAATAAGCAATGCTGGCCCAGATGTGGCAACTGGAGTATCAGTTGAAGATGAATTACCTATTGGATATACTTTGATTAATGTTAATAATGGAGGTACAGCTTCTAGCAATAGGGCATTATGGACAGGACTATCGGTTTTAGCCAATAATGGAAGCATCGCCTTGACGTATGAAGCCACGGTGAATGCCCCAACAGGAGCATTAAATGAATACTTGAACAATGCTCAAATAACAGCTAGTGACCAATTTGACCCGGATAGTAATCCTAGCTCTGGAAATACCGTAGATGAAGATGGTAATGGACAAGGTGATGACGATGATGAAGATAGTTTGGAAGTGATACCAGCTATTGGAGATTTGTCATTGACCAAAATTGTCGTTGATAATGATATTAACCCGCAAATTGGTTCTGAAATTAGTTTTGAGATTACTGTACGAAATGATGGACCTAATGATGCTGATAATGTAGTAATTCAAGACATATTACCTTCAGGGTTTGACTTTGTACTCTATAGTGCCACATCTGGTATTTACAATGAAAGTACTGGAATCTGGCAAGTTGGTGATGTAACCAATGGAGATACTGAAACCTTAGTAATTGATGTAGTGGTCAATCCATCTGGTGACTATGACAATATAGCAGAAGTAATTGCCACGGATGTATTTGATGTTGATTCTACACCAAACAATAATATTCTTGCGGAAGATGATCAAGATAATGTAGTAGTTACACCAGTAAGTGTAATTGATTTGGCTTTGACCAAGTCCGTTGACAACGAAACTCCTTATGTTGATACTAGTATTACGTTCACATTAGAAGTTACCAATGAAGGACCTAACGAGGCTACAAATGTTCAAGTGAACGATTTTTTACCCTCTGGCTTTTCCTATGTTTCAGATAATGGTGGAGGTAGTTATAGCAGCGCAACTGGTATTTGGAATATTGGCAACCTAGCAAGCAACAACTCATCGACCTTAAACATAGTGGTGAATGTAAATACTTCGGGTGATTACACGAATACTGCAGAAATTATTTCGCACAACGAATTGGACATTGATTCTACCCCTAGCAATGATATTTTGAGCGAAGATGACCAAGATGAAGTCATTGTTATACCAAGAAAATTGGTAGACATATCAGTTAGCAAATCAGCAGATGATTTAACTCCAAATATTGGAGGGCAAATTGCCTTTACTGTCACGGTTACCAATGAAGGACCTAGTGATGCCACAAATATTGTAGTGACAGATTTATTGGAATCAGGCTATGAATTTATTAATGCCATACCAAGTATAGGCGTTTATGAGCCCTTAAATGGCTCATGGACTATTGGAGACTTAGCAAATGGCACTACAGAAACTATTATAATGAATGCAACAGTATTGGCAAATGGTACTTATACAAATACTGCTGAATTAACGGATTTAAATGAGATTGATAGTGATTCTGAGGTCGCCAATAATGATGACACCGAAGATGATCAGGAGACCATAAGACCAGAACCAGTTTTAGTTTCAGATATCGCATTGAACAAGACGGTTGATATTCCAAATCCATTTGTAGGCGATGAGGTGATTTTTACCATTAGTTTGACCAATAATGGGCCTAGTGATGCAAGTGGCGTTTCTGTACAAGACTTATTACCAAGCGGATATACCTATGTTTCAAATAATGGTACCGCTGGTTTATATAACAATTCTACTGGATTATGGAGTCTTAATGGAACACTTCCAAACGGTACTACGGAAACTTTGAATATTCTAGCAATCGTAAATCCAACAGGGAACTACACTAATATTGCTGAGGTAATTACTTCGGATAATAGTGACCCTGATTCCACACCAAATAATGATATAATCAGTGAAGATGATATGGCATCGGCAGAAGTTACAGCGGTACCATTGGCAGATTTATCGCTATCAAAAATAGTTGACAATCAATTTCCAGATGTATCGGATACCGTAACGTTTACATTGACCTTAAATAATGCTGGACCTAGCGAGGCTACTGGGATTGAAATACTTGAAGCTTTGCCATCCGGATACTCCTATGTTTCAGATGATAGTGGAGGAACGTATGACATAAATACGGGTATTTGGACAATTCCTAGCCTAAATGCGGATGATACGGTATCCTTAAATATAAGTGTTGGAATAAACACCACAGGGAGCTATACCAATGTTGCAGAAGTAATAACCGTAAATGAGCAAGACCCTAACTCTACTTTTGGCAATGGCATTCTGGAGGAGGATGATCAAGATGAACAGACCACACAACCAAGGGTTATAACTGATATCTCCGTAGTGAAAACTGCTAATAACCTAAACCCATCCGTAGGTTCTAATATTACCTTTACGATTACGGTAAGCAATGATGGACCTAGTGATGCGTCGGGCTTGGTCATAGAAGACATCTTAGCTTCTGGCTATGATTTTGTAAATGCCACAACTGCATTGGGAACCTATGATGAAATTATCGGTTCTTGGAGTATTGCTACGTTGTTAAATGGTACTTCCGAAACTTTGGAAATTACAGCGACCGTTTTAGCCAATGGAGAATATGCGAATACAGCAGAACTAATTGCATTAAATACGTTTGACCCTGATTCATCACCAGACAATAATTTGAACTCTGAAGATGATCAAGATACGGTAAACCCTATTCCAACGGGCCTGGCAGATTTATCAATTACTAAAAGTGTTGATGTTGTTAATCCAAATATTGGAGATGTTATTGAATTCACTATCAATTTAACCAATAGTGGAAATAGTATTGCGACTGGAGTGGTTGTAACAGATTTAATGCCCATTGGTTTTACATATGAATCACATTTTACTACTGCCGGTATTTATAATGAAACTACTGGTATTTGGAATACCAATGGTAGCATTCCGAATGGTACAACAGAAACTCTGATTGTGTTAGCTATGGTGAATCCACCGACTGGAAGGGAAGATGAATATATCAATCGGGCAGAGATTACAGCAAGTGATCAAGCAGACCCAGATAGCGACGCCTCGTCTAATGATACGATTGATGATTTAAATGATGGTTTAATTGATGACGACGAAGCCAGTATTACTGTTGAACCACAATCAACTGATATTTCATTGCAAAAAACGGTTAATAACCCTAGACCCAGTATTGGTTCTGAAATCACCTTTACCATAACACTGACCAACATCGGTAGTGGGAGGGCAACCAATATAGGTATTGAGGAATTACTACCGAGTGGTTACCGATTTATTTCGGCGAATGCTTCAGTCGGAGACTTTGATGTACAGGAGAACTTCTGGGAAATAGCAGTTTTAGAAACTTCGGAAAGTGCAACCCTAGAATTAGTAGTTGAAGTATTAGAAACTGATGACTACCTCAATATCGTTCAACTTGCTTTTGTTGACCAGTATGATGCAGATATATCAAACAATATTGCTCAAGTAGGCATTGAACCCTCTTGCCTCATTTTTTACAATGAATTCTCACCTAACGGTGATGGAGTGAACGAAACCTTTAAAATAGATTGCATCTCAAGATATCCCAATAATGTACTTAAAGTTTTTAATAGATGGGGTAATCTAGTATTTGAACAACAAGGCTATTACAATGAATGGAACGGCATTTCTAGTGGTCGTGCAACTTTAAGTAAAGAAGACTTTTTACCTGTGGGAACTTATTTCTATATCCTAGACCTTGGTGATGGTTCGCCACCTATTTCGGACTGGTTATACATAAACAGATAAGAAGATGGGTAAAACAATAGTATTTAAAACAAAATTGATGAAAGCAATAATAAAAATAGGAATTACGCTGTGTTTGGCAATAGCTTCATTAACACTTAATGCACAGCAAGACCCGCAGTTTACGCAATACATGTACAATACAATAAGTGTGAATCCTGCTTATGCCGGTTCTCGTGGACACCTATCAGTTTTAGGTATGCATCGCTCACAGTGGGTTGGCATTAATGGAGCGCCCACTTCGCAGGTATTGGCTATAGATGGCCCTATGGGGAATAATGTTGGCCTGGGAATTGTTTTTACAAATGATGAACTGGGACCATCAAACGAAGTATTTATGGATGTTAACTTTTCATATACCGTGCGATTGGATGCTGATGACAAACGTCTTTCCTTTGGGCTTAAAGGTGGCGGTCGACTTTTTAACGTTGACTTTGCAAAAGGGCTTACTGAAAACCCGGATATTGCTTTTCAAGACAATATTGAAAATAGATTTTTTCCAACTATTGGAGCAGGTATTTACTACCATTCCTCAAAAGGATATCTAGGTTTAGCCGTACCCAATTTCTTTTCTGAAGAGCATTATGATGGTACCGTACAAGAAATAGCAACAGAACGGTTGCATTATTTTCTTGTAGGGGGGCGTATTATAGATCTTTCACTGGATTTAAAATTTAAACCAGCATTCTTTGTAAAATGGGTGCCCGGAGCACCAGTTATTGCTGATGTTTCAGCCAATGTGATGGTAAAGGAAACTTTAACTTTTGGCTTGGCCTACCGTTGGGATGATTCATTTTCTGGACTATTAGGGTTACAAATATCTCCGGCATTGAGTATAGGATATGCTTATGACCGTACAACCACTGATTTAAGAAATTTCACTAATGGTACTCATGAAATTTTTCTAAGGTTTGAGCTTAAGTCTCAAGGTAGAAGAATGAAATCACCAAGATTCTATTAAAACACATGCTATGAAGACAATACTAACAACAATACTAATTTTCCTGAGCTGTCTTTTATTGATAGGCCAAGACAAAATGAAAAGTGCTGATAAAAGCTTTTTTAATTTGCATTATGTAAAAGCTGCCAAACAATACGAAGCCCTTCTAAATAAAGGGAATGAATCAAAAGAGTTACTGCAACGCGTTGGTGATGCCTACTATTACAATACCGACATGGAAAATGCAGTGCAATGGTACGGACAACTCTTTTCCAAATACGAAAACTCTTTAGATCCTAAATATGTTTTTCGTTACATACACGCCTTGCAAGGTGTTGGTAATAATAGATTGGCAAAAGGATTGATGAAAATCTATCCTAGTATACACAATACCGCTGAATTTAAAGTGGAACAGTTACAGGACAATGACGCTAAATTAGATGCGATTTTAGCACAACAACCGCAATTTTATATTTCCAACCTTTCTATCAATACGGTTTTTGCTGATTTTGGAACGGCATTTTACAAAGACAAAATTGTGTTTGCCTCAAGCCGTGATTCCATGAACTTGCATACGCGATTGTACGAATGGAACCAGCAACCCTATCTTGATTTTTTTATGGGAGATACCATTAGCCTTGGCGATGATTTGGTTGAGGTCAATTCTTTTTCTAACATTATCAACACCAAGTATCATGAAGGCATCGCAGCTTTCATACCTGAGGGCAACGTCATGTATTTTACACGAAACAATTATACAGATAAAACTTTGGAACGTGATGATGACGGAATGAATCACTTAAAACTTTATAAAAGCAAACTACAGGGCGGAGAATGGACCAAACCAGAGGAAGTCGCTTTTAATAGCAAAAACTATTCTGTAGGGCAACCTGCTTTGAGCCCAGATGGAAAACATCTGTATTTTGTTTCTGATATGCCGGGAAGTATCGGCGAGACCGACATTTTTGTTATCGAAATTTTAAAGGATGGTTCGTATTCGCAACCCAAGAACTTGGGGCCTACCATTAATACTAGTGGTCGTGAAATGTTTCCTTTTATAACGGAGGAGAAAATCTATTTTGCTTCAGATGGTCATTTAGGTCTGGGAGGACTTGATATTTTTGAAAGTTCATACGACAATGGTTTTTCAGCACCTATCAATCTAGGAAAACCTGTAAATAGTAATAAGGATGATTTTGCCTATACCGTTAATGAAGCAACTCGAAAAGGATATTTTTCTTCAAATAGGGATAACGGAAAAGGGGATGATGATATTTACTCCTTTACCAGATTAGCGCAAAAATGTGAGCAATATGTAAAGGGAACTGTGGTCCGAAAAGCCAATGCCATTCCAGTATCAGATGTAATAGTCAATCTAGTTTTGGATAAAACTATTATAGCTACAACTACTACTGATCCTTATGGGGCATTCTCATTCACAGAAATATTAGAGTGTGAATTGGTCTATGAATTACAAATTTCAAAAACAGGATTTTATTCGGATAAAAAAGCATTTACCACAACTGATGAAGCTGATTTTATAAATATGGTTCCGTTAGAAATGAAAAAAGAGCGAAATAAACTTATCGTTGAGGAAAATGGAGTGCTTAAAATTAAAATCGACAATATTTATTTTGATTTAAATAAAGCTGATATTAGACCAGACGCAGCACAAGAACTCAATAAAATTGTGGAAGTAATGAAAGAGTACCCAAAAATGGTCATCAAGATTGAAGCGCATACTGATTCGCGAGGAAGCGACCAGTATAACGAAAAACTATCTAACCGTAGAGCTAAATCAACTGGAAATTATATTGTTTCACAAGGTATTGAAAGTATAAGGATTAAAAGTGCTATTGGATATGGTGAAAAGCAAATATTGAATCGTTGCATTAACGGTGTTAAATGCTCCAATGAAGAACATAATACCAATCGTAGATCAGAATTTATAATAGTTGAGATAGAATGATGACATAAAAATGACCTAGACATTTTCACATAACTGCAAATGCGTCTTTGACATAAAAAGTAAAACCTGTAAATCAATGACTTACAGGTTTTTTGTTGTGATTTTATATTACTAAGCGGAGACAGAGGGATTTTGTTCCAACCTCCCTCTTACGGCATTCTGCAAATGCCTACATCTTAAAAACAAAAAAACCACTCAAGTAAACTTGGTGGTTTTTTATTTTCAAGCCTTGGACTTGATTGCGGAGAAAGAGGAACTATCCAAAGAATATCTTTCCTAGGTTTTATAAACTTTAAAAGATGCCTTAAATTTTAGTGACTCCTAGTTAGCCCCTTTTTTAGAAAAATTTAACATATAATTTTATATGATAGTATTTGATATATTATTTCATCAAAGTAATAACCAAGGTCACTGGGCGAGTACAGCTCGCTATGTTACTCTTTTTATACTGCTTTGAGCAACAACTGTATTGTACGCTATCGTCGAAAATAGAATGATGAGTATTTTAATACGAATGGATATAAGTTGATTACAAAGGCACATTATATTTTTTTCAATTCATTAATAATTGCCTCTTGTAATACAGATTTCATTTTATCAATTCCTGTGATTTCTCCTTCATTTGACCTTTTAAATCGAAACCACATTGTCCGGTTTTTTGCAAAAAAAAGATCTTTTTCTGATGGGTATATAGGATAAGGTTCCCATCCCCAACTATTAGTTAGCATTAATACATTATTCTGTTTTGATAATTCTATGCCATATTTATTGGTAATTGATTTATAGCTGCCTAGATATTCTTCTAATGGAATTTCTATTGGTGTTAATCTTTTATTAGAAAGTACCTCTCTATTATTTATGTCATAACGGTCACCGTTCTGAAGGAAATAGAATCTTTCTGAAGTATTTGGCAAAGGAATAATTTCGTCATTACTTCTCACATAATTAGTACCATCATAAATTGCAACATAACTACTCCCAAAGATTTCTCCGACACCTTTATGAAAAATTACTGCTGTATTATCATCAATACCCAAACCTAGATACGACCTATTTTCTTTAAAAAAATCTATATTATCAAATGGCTTATTTCGCTTTAAAAAATGGTTCATTACAATCACATTTTTTAAAAACTCAAACCCTAAATTCAATTTGGAATCTCCTGTAAAATAACTAGCTTGAGAACCGGAGCCTGCTGAAACCCCAGACACGAGTCCTCCACGTTCTAACAAATTCTCAAGTGCTGTATGGGTCTTGGTGTTTTTATAAACACCTACAATGTTTGCCGTATTTCCACCCATAAAGAATACTGCATTGGAAGCTAAAATAGGTCGGATAAATGAATCTCTATTAGCTTCTTCTCGACTTCTAGTATGTAGGACCTGGATAGTGTCTATTCCTATTTTTTTAAATCTATTTCGTAGTCTGGTAAAGGTTGTGTCTCTTTTGATATTATCATCAGAATAAGCTGTAGGAATGACTATCAAAGGGCTATCTGAAGTAGTAAATCGTTTAATGAAGTCTGCGTGTTCTTGTGAAATACGACCGCCGATAAGCATTAAATAGCCTTCATCAAATTGAGATGATATTACGCTATCATTTACTTGAGCTGAAATAGATAATGAAGCGAGTAGAGTCGTAGCGGCAATTATTGATTTTAGGTTCTTCATTTTTAAGGTTTATAGTAGCTGTTGATTCAAGGTTCGATTTATTTATGAGCGCTAGCATTTGATAATAATTCAACAGCGTAGTCTATCCATTTATACTCAGGCAATGTTGCGTCCATAAAATAATCTGGCTGTATGCCTCCATCATCAATTTTCATTAGAGGGTAACGAAGACTCCTTGATTGTCCATACTTAAGCTCAAACAATCCCGAAGGAGAAGTCTGAAGATTGAGATTAGAAATATCAATAGCCCCGCCCGAAGGTCTTCCTAGTAATTTCACTTTCCTGCTTTGTCGTGCTGCTAACAAAAACTGCTCACTTGTACTGCCGACAAAATTGTTAATTAGAATTATTACATTTTGTGGGTTTTTAAAGACCTCAGGTTGTTTGTATACTGAGAAGGGTTTATTACTTATGTTTATAAATTCACCCTCATTTCCAATCATTCTTTTTAACGCATTTTCGTAGTAAGATTTGGCGCCAGTTATTGTTTGAGAAAAATTCTTCATTTCTTTCTGACTGGCTTTACTAGAGAGCCATTCTACACTTACTGACTTAATTGGGTTAGTATATAGATATGGTATGATTTCTTTATAGCTTCTATCTGCCCCACCTCCATTATTTCGAATGTCAATAACCAGATTAGGAGTGCTTTTAAGAATGTAAGCGTTCTTTTGCAAAACACTATCTATTTTAGGCTTTACACTTGGATAGAAGAAAGGTATGTTTAGATACAGTGTATTGCTGTTTATTTTTTCAATAAATGGACCTTTTTGCTTTAAAGCTCTATAATGTAATTTTGTGGTTATAGGTGTTTCTAGCTTTGGATTTTCTCTTTGAAAACCTATATAATCCATTACTAAATAATTCTCTCCTGTTATTTCCGCTTTCGCGAAAGCAACAGAAGATTTATTACCCATATAATAAGTTGCCGAACTATCGGGATTAATTATGAATTTGATTTCTTTTGGTTTCCAATTTTTATTTTTACTTGAAATGACAAACCCATAATATTTGTCACCCTCTTTCTTTACTCCAATTCTATATGTATCATCATACCATATATCTAGAAAACCCTTTTTATTTACCTTGTTTTGATTTTTTAGATAGGTCTCAACATCAACATCAACATCAACATCCACTAAACCTGTGTTTTTATATTTGAATTTAGAAACTCCATCGTTTATTGAACTGCCTAAATATCTTATACCAATATGACCTTTTCTGAAAAAGTGCAACCAATTGTTTAATATTGATTCGCACTCCGAAGCTGAGGAACTATTTGAAACACGTTTTTCAAAGAGGATATTATGAATTTGGTAAGCGTCTTTTCCTTTACTGTCAATAGTCTGGGAAAAACCAGCGTCATTGGTTTCAAAAGTAGTTTTTAACCATTCAAATTCTTTTGCACAATCGCAAGTTTGCCCTCTCGATTGAAAGGCTATAAATAGAAATATAAAAAAGAATTTATTCTTCATCTTTTTTGGTATCCAATGCTTTTGGAATTGTATTGTACGATATCATTTTTGATTCAATTTGCCACATATCATCAAAAACTGAACGATATATAACTTTAACTTGTGGTTGGTTAGTCCCTGTATATATGTCGAATATTTCTGATTGTTTACCAGGCGTATCTACCTCTATTGCAAATAATAGTATTGTTTCTCCTGCAGGAACTACTTGAGCAGTAGTAACCCATTATCAATCTGAATCTCTTTTAAACTTTCGTTAAATGTCTTTTGAGATATACTCGTCTTATATGCATCAAGAAAACTTGTAATCAATTCTTCCTTATACTTAATTTCGAAAGACTCAATTATTGCGGGTCCAACACCTACGTTAATAATCGAAAATTCAAATCTTTTATATTTTCCTTTTGTTGTGGTACTTTCACTTTTAATCGATATACGAGGCCATAATTGTGCTTTTTCCGCTTTTGTAATTAGCTCTTGTTGTTCTGACAATAGGAATGTTTGTCTTATAGAAACAACTAGTGCACATATTGATATGAGCAAAACTGCTAGGGTAGATAAATGGCGAATATCAACTTTACTTTTTTTCATCTAATTGAGTATTCGAATTGAAGGATTTATTTCCCTTAAAACAACCGCAACTATACTATTATCAATGGGTGATATGTAAATACTGTCATATTTATTATAATGGATAATCATTCCTTTTGATGCTGTCGACGGTTTTAGTCCAATCCATTTTGTTTTATTTATTTCAATTTTAGAGATTGTGTCAATATGTATCTTACCTGAATTGAAGCCGCTTCTGTATTTCAGAATATTATCTATTACTTCGTAGGAAGTACGATTAAGAATCCAAAGTAAATAGACTAGTATTAAAAATAGGTAGACTAATAGAATCAAAGTAAACAACCAAATTCCTTGTGTAAAAAAGAGATATAGGATAAAAAGAGAAAGTAGAGCAACTATGGCCGTTACAATTATTAAAAGCTTTCCCTTTTTGTTTCTGAATTTATAGTTCATTTACTTCGTTTTGTGAATTTTACATCTACGCCAGCACCTTTTTGAAACATTCGCGACTCAATTATATTATCTTGGTCGTCAAAGGTGAATTCATAAGTAACAGTTGGTGCGAAGCCCTGTAATTCAAACCTTGTTTTTGACCTTGGAATAAGCTTTAATTCATATTCGCCGTATACCTTAAAAAGCTCATTATCTCTTGCAACTAAAACATCATTCTTACCGTCTTCTGTTTGATAGTTACCAACGTACTTATAAATATTAGTTTTGTTTAAGTCATAATACGTTCCTGCAACTATTTGTCTTATTTTGTAAAAATCAGGATATTCATAATCCTTACCTTCTAGATTATTCAAGTAAACAATGGTTACATTATTATCAATTTGATGTTCTAAGTTTGAGTTCCATCCAGGCCATCTTCCACTGTGGTGTGCAATTCTTCCGAATTCATTTGAATTCTCTAGTTCCCAACCAAAACTGTATTGAGAAGAATCATCATCCACCAGTACACCGAAAATTCTTTGTTTCTCTTCATCGTTGAAAAAACCGGTATAAACTAATGATGTCCACTTTAATAAATCACTAGGAGTAGAAAACATAGCTCCTTGTCCTAACAAATTCCCTGTACTTCTTACCATTTCAGCTGTTTCTTGTGCTTTTTCAGCAAGTGTGATTTTTTTATTTGCATTAGAATATACCATACCAGAAACTGAATTATCTAAGGCTATTGTGGATGTATTTAATGAAATTACTCCGGTGTTGTTAAGCCCATTTGGCTTGAATAGGTTTTTCTCCATCCAAGGAGCAAAAGCTTCCTTGGTAATACGCTCTAGAATTGAGGCCAAGAGGATATAATTTGTGTTTGAATATTCGTACTTCAAACCAGGAGCAAATAGAGGTTTGAGTTTTAATGTAGCAAAGTCATTAATAAACTGATTGTTAGATGTCACACTATTATCAGGCATTTGTACTAAAATGCCTTCTTCTCCATACAGGTCGGGAATACCGCTTTGGTGATTGATGAGTTCAATTACTTTAACATTTCCAAAACATTTTAACTCACTTATATATTTCGAGATGGGAGCTTCAAGGTCAATTTCTCCTTTTCTTTCTAACAAGATTAATCCAGCTACTGTAAATTGTTTAGCGATAGAAGCGATTATAAACTTGGTGTTTTCATCAATATTGTCTTTCTGAAAACCAAATGCATTTGAGTAAATAATAGTATCATCTTTTGATACAAGTAAATGACCGCTAGACTTATCATTACTTGATAGTTCAGAAATATACTTATCTAATAATGGAAAATCGGTTTGTGAATAGGTGGCTCCTGATAGTAATAAAAATAAAAACTCTATACCTAAAAATATCTTCATAATTTAATGTGCATATTTATTAATACCTTACTCTTTTTGTAGCATTGGTACTAAACTTACTGGTTTTATCTTCATAATGGAGTGCTGTAATGTGGTTGCAAAAGAGTTCAATCTATTATCGTGACCAAAGACAGTATGTATAAAGGAGGTTATAACAGTTATGGTTAGTAAGTTTGGGAATTTCATCAGTTTATAAAGTATTATAATTTTTTACACTCAATTATATTTTCTCCTTCTATTATTTTTAATATCGATGTGTCATCGTCTCCTTGCTCAAAAGCGATTATGGGGTCAAAGTCATTAAGAAAAAATTCATTCTCTGTTTTAGGAAGCAACTGTAAATTAGGAACCCCAGGCATTACCATTAAAAGACCTTCTTTTGCACTAGAAATAGTTACTTTTCTTCCGCTAGGCTGCTCGTATACACCTTCATATGTTTTTAGTATTTCTGATGGTACTTTGATTGCTTTTGGAATTTCATTCATAGAACCGCTTCTATAAGCTCTATGGATAATTTTAGGACCTTCTTTCCAGACCTCTCGAACAATATTATTGCACATTACCAGACCGCTATCAGAATTTGTCATTACAACAATGCCTCTTTTACTTTTAGGTAATAATACAATGAGCGTGGCAACCCCAATGTCATTCCCTCCGTGATGTATCGCATATTCATTATTGGGAAGATTCTGAATTAGGCGCCAAGCAAGTGCTTGTTCTTGATTATCTGTTATTGCAGTTTGAGGAGATACCATTTCATTATATATATCAGCATCTAATTCCGCACCATTTAGAATGTATAATCCGAATCTTGTTAAATCATCAACTGTGGTCATTATATCGTCGGCAGCCTGACCAGTAAAACTATAATCATCTAATTTGTGTTCTTTTCCAGAAGTATCATAAAATCTACTGAACTTATCAAAGTTGGAAATGCCATCCCAAGAATGGGAAGTATTAGTCATTGCCGCAGGAGTGAAAATTAAGGAGTCGGCAATTTTGTCAATGGTCGTATTGTAACGTTTCTCAATAGCCAATCTCAAATATTCCATTCCTTCGCCAGAATAGTTGAATGTTGTTCCTGGGTCAAAATCGAAAGTCAATTTTTCGGTAGGGTGATTCCAGCGCCAGTTTACAAATCCAGATTGCTGACTTAAAATGTGACGTGCGGTTAATAATTTATGACGAGGGTCGTCTTTCACATCCTCATCGATATGATAAGGGTAAATAGGTTCATCTAGATTCCACTTATCAGTATTGACCAATTTCATCACTGTAGTTCCAAAAACTACCTTCGTTATGGAAGCGATATTAAATAGCAAATCTTGATTTACTAAAGTATCAGATGGGCTAATAACTTTTGAAAATACAATTTCCCCATTGTCGATGATACCAACACCGGTAGCAGGAATGTTTAATTCCTGCTGCCATTTGGTGATTTTGTTTTCTAACTGGCTGTAGTCATTTTTTGTAGACTCTAGCTTATTTTTTTTATTATCATTGGAGCAAGAATGTAAAAGAAATACAATAGTAAATAATAAGTAAGCAAGTTTTGTTAAGCGGAAAATTTTCATATTAATGTTTAAGAATTAATCTTCAATTAGCTCAATGGATAATTCAGTTTCGTCATTTTGAGAATAAAAATTGAGTTTATAGGTGTAGTTACCATTTGCTAACGGTGTTTCTCCAACATAGTCTGCAGGCTGAAGTACTATAGTGTCATTTACTGTGGTTAGATAAATGTAAGCGTAACTATATGCTGTGTCAAAAGTTTTATAGTCAGAGAATTGATTTGATTCAAGACTAGGGAAACTTTCATCACCTGTCGATGTGTTTACAATGATATTGTCCATATCAAAATCAGTGTCATTTTGTAATCGAATGTTCAAACTGTTTTGCGCATTTTGATTAGTATTCTCACTGTTGGTTTGAACATTCTGAGCATCTGGGTCATGGCCAGTTTCAGCTTCATCCATAAATTGCGATTCTGTACAACTGTACAAGGAACAGATAATCATCCCAAGAAATAAAATGTTTTTCATAACTAAATTGTTTTGTCCGAAGTAAACAATTCAATTAAAAAATATGAAATTGGTTTTGCGTTGGATGATTGTAATTTGTGGGTGGTAACTAAATGATTGGTAGTTGTATAGTTATTCTAGTTCCTGAATAACGATTATTTTCTTGAAGGTCTTCGACTCTGTAGATAGCTGTTGTATTTTCTTTTTCAGATAACATTTCAAGTCTTTTTTTAATTGCTGCCATCGCAAATGATTGATGCCCACTTTTTTGACGTTTAAGAATTTCAGAAGAAGCTTTTCTTCCTATGCCATTGTCCTCGATAATGCAATACATCGAGCCTTCATTGTATATATGAATTTTAATATTTTTAAAACCTGTTTTATGAAATAAACCGTGATTCAATGCATTTTCAACAAAAGGTTGAAGCAATAGAGTAGGTATCTTTTGGTCAAGAGGTACTTCGCAATTAAAAGTATATTCAAAATTTTCTTCATCGAAACGAAGCTGCGCTAACTTGAGGTAGGTGTCAAGAAAATCTAATTCTTCTTCTACAGCGATATATGTCTTTTCAGAAAAGACTAGAGCTCTTCTGATTAAAGAAGCAAAAAGTTCTATGTAGTTATAGGATGGCTTCGTTTCTTTTTGTAAAATTAAGTCTTGAATTGCATTTAAAGAGTTAAATATAAAATGAGGATTCATCTGGGCTTTCAGTGCTTTTAATTCGCTTTTAACTGCCTCGGCTTTCAAAGTTTGTTTCTCAATCTTCTGCATGTTTCTCCGATGAATTCTAGCATTACGTACCCTTATGAGATATAAGAAAAGACCGAGGGTCAGTACGGATATTCCTAAAATGAACCAAGTAGTTTTCCAAAAAACCTCTTTTACCCTAAACGAATATTTAATAATCGGGGTACGGTAATCTTGAAAGATTGCTCTTAATTGTAAAGTGTAAGAACCAGATGGTAAATAGTTAAATTCTATACGTCCAGTCGTTGCTGGTAATTCATTCCAGTTATCTTGTAATCCTAATAATCGATATTGGATTCTTGCTTCTTTCTCAAACAACAAACCTCTAAATAATGGGATAAATGTGAAATCATTCTCATTGTTATTGAATATTGAATCTTGAAATTTTCTATGTTTATTTTCTACTAAAACTTTCGCAAGTTCTAGATTAATATTCGGAGTCTTTTTCTTAAGTGAGTCAATATTTAAAGACAACAATTTATTATCTGAGATGAACCATAAATGCTTTTTATTCACTGTAAAGTCTTTCATTACTTTGTTAACAATACCATCAGCTCGGCCAAAACTTGTAATTTCTTGATTATTTAAATTGATAATTTGGAAACCTTCATTGTGAGAAATAAAGAGCTTATTTTCTTGAAATTGTATTTGTTTGATGTAGTCACTTTGTAATCCAGCATATTTCACTAAACTGGATTTCACATTAGGAGTTTTGGAAACTAATAAGCCATTATCTCTAGTAGCTATCCATAGCTCATTATTCTTAATTAATAATTGGTTGGCTCTAATTTTTTTTGATTTGTAAGTAATAGGAAAAATACCTCCATTTTTAGTAACCTTATAAACCTCTGATAGTGTTGCCACAAAAAAACTACTATCATAAGTATTAAAGGCTATCGCTACGCATCGTTCCTTCAGTTTTTTGAAGGTTCTGTAGTCAAATGATTTATCTGGTATTACCCAAATATCATTTGCAAAAGGTTCATAGTGGCCATACAATTTAATGCCAACCGAAGATGCAATTAAATATGCATCTTTGTTAATTATTGAAATATCTTTTTCTGCACCACCAGGATTTTCTCCTTGGAAGTAAAGAGATGGTGCTCCTGGTAAGCTACCAGATGTGTAATTGGGATGATAGAAAATACGGTCTCTTCGAAGTGAGGTTCCTAGGAGTTGTTTAGTTTCATTTTTTTTGTAATTGTAAAGACCATTAAAACGGTCTAATACGTACAAGGTGTTGTCTTCAGCTACTTCAATGTCTATGAGTTTACTACTAGTAAAGTTAAGTCTATGATGAATAACATTTTGATTAGGTATAACTAAAACGCCTTCGCCAAAAGTACCGACATAGATGGTTCCATCGATGGCTGAAACAACATCAGAGATAAAATAATCTGTGAGTTTTAGGTTGGAAACTTTGAAATTGTCATTTTTAAACTGTAAAATAGAAAGTCCTTTGTCAGGATGCCTGACCCAGACTTCTTTTTCATTGTATTGCTCATAATCTATAAACCTGTTTATAGTATTGTAAGGATAGAGTTTTCCATCAGTTATACTAAGTATTTGATTCGCGTTATTCCCAACAGTAAATAATGAGCCACTTAAAACAAAGATGTTTTTCTTGGAAAAATCACCACCAATTTTTCGGGGTAGATAGTTGATACTTTTGTCTTTTACATAAGCTATTGAGTCTTTCTTTGCAAAAGATAATATAATGTCCCCATTAGGTTTCTTGCTTAATCCATTTGCTTGGTCTCTTTCATTGTAATATAGCTCGGTAAATTTACTATTGTCTATTGAAATACATCCATTACTCGCAACTAAAATACTGTCGTCCTCATCAGTGCATAGATAGATGTCAGAACCAAGATATTTTTTAGGCATCTCAAAAAAAAGGGATATTGAATCTGATTTTATATTGTAGATATTACCAAGTAAATCAGAACCAAAAACATCATTTTTACTGTTTTGAATGAGATTGAAAAGTGGTCCTTGCAAATTAGTAGATTCTGATACAGATACCTGTCTCATTTTACCACTTACGTATTCGTAAAATCCAATATCTGTTGAAACAAACAACTTTCCATCATTTGTTGGTAAAATCGAATATATTTCGGCACTATTGAGTTCTTCCTTGCCTAGCGTAAAATAGCTAAAGTCTTGAGCAATTAAATTAAAACCTTGAAAGAATAATAACGTTATGAGTACATAGCATTTCATTCGTTTATTACTTTTATCTCTTCTTCAAATGCCTTAATTTGATGGCGAGATAGTTTAACCTTTAGACCACCCTCCATAGTCAATGTTCCTTCCATCTTATTTCTGTACCTCAGATAATTTGTGTTGATTAACCAAGCACGATGACATCTAAAAAAACAAGTCCTATCTTCTAATAAATTACTGAAATATTTGACGTTTTTACTCGCTGTAAAGCTTTCTGACTTAACCAGATGAAATGTAGTGTAAGAACCATCAGCTTCAATTGCAATGATATCTTCGACGTTTAAAATACGTCTATTTCCTACTTCTGGTATAACTAGCTTATGTTGTTCTGCAGGACCAAAATTTTTAAATAAGACCTTATATTTTTCGTATTTTTTTTCAAGCGAGACGTTTTCAATTAATCGATTTATAGTTAATTCTAGTCTATCAATATTTATTGGCTTCAATAAATAATCCAATGCCGACAACTCAAAGGCTTTCAAGGCATATTGGTCAAAAGCTGTCACAAAAACTATATGAAAATCTATATCCTCAAAAAAGTTAACGATTTCATAGCCGGCATATTGAGGCATTTGAATATCCAAAAAAACAACATCAGGTTTCAATTTTTTAATTCCTGCGATAGCAGTTGTTAGCTCAGGAAATTCATCAAGAACTATAATTTTAGGATAAAAATCAGACAATAAATTTTTAAGAACTCTCCGGGAACGTTTTTCGTCATCTACAATTATGGCTCTAAGTTGGCTCATTTTATAAATATATTTTAAAACTAGTCCTTTACCAAATTAAAGAGAAGAGGAGGTACTCTAGATTCTAATTCGACGGCGATAACAGTGCCATCATCGTTTACATCAAAATTGATATCAGGCAGAGTGTCAGCATCTATAGCTTGATTTGGTTGTGCCTTTAAAACATACGAATTCTTATTTTTTTGAAATACGCCGAATGAAAATAACCCTGCTGTTGCATAAGTGAACCCATCTACATTACTAATATGTATTGTCCCATATCCAGGATGATTAAAGTCCCCAGAAAGGGAACTTTTTTTTAAAGGTGTAAGCTCTGTGCTATTTGAGGTTTCATCAGAATTATTTAATGATTTTCGATTTAAATAATCTGTTAACCAATCGTCTTTAGGTAGGCTAAGAAAATGGTCTACTAGCGTATTTCTGATGATATATGGCGCTGACGAGTTATTTTGGTTTGTCAATACTATAATACCTAATTGTTCAGTTGGGAAAAAGCACATATTAGCCGAAAAGCCATTAATATTTCCTCCATGTTCTACACGATACAATCCTTTATAAGACGAAAGCATCCAGGCAAATCCATAATTCTTAAAAAAAAGATTAGGGAATTCGTTATCAGGTAGCTCAGGTCGCATTATCATTTGAGAGCTTATTGCCTCCTGGACATAACTAACAGGTATGATTTGTTTATTATCAAACTTTCCAAAATTTATCCAACAGCGAATCCATTTTGCCATATCAAGTCCGTTGCTAACTATACTTCCGGCAGCTTGCATACCTTCCAGTTTGTAATAGGGCATAAACTTCGATTCATCATTTACTATCGAAAAACCGTGAGATAGGTTCATTGCTTTTTCAGGTAAATTAGTCAATGTTAACTTCATTTTTAAGGGATGAAGTAATTTGGTTTCAATAAGGTTGTTCCAAGAATCATTCGTTATTTCTTCAACTAAATCGGCAGCTAGTAGATATCCGTAATTATTATATTGATACTTTTCTCTTAAAGCAGAACTAAAAGGTAGGTTAGCTAGTTTTTCCAAAAGCTTATCACTTTCCTTTTCGTGGAATAGATAAAAACTCAAATCGTGACTAGGCAAACCAGTTCTGTGCGATAGAAAGTCTCGTAATGATACTTGGTTAGTTATGTGTTCATCAATTAACTTGAAATCCTTGGAGTAAGAGGAAATAGGTTTATCTAAGTCAACTTTATGTATTCCAGTAAGCGCAGCTGTGAATGCTTTTGAACAAGAACCAATTGGGAATAACGTGTTTTTATTCACACTTTTGGATAGATATCTATCCCTATATCCATAATATTGTTGAAAAAGTACTTCTTTCTCATTAGTGACAATTACAGTAGCGCCTTGTACATTTAACGTTTTTAAAATACTACTAATACGCTTTGCAACTTGAGCTTCTGATACGAATGTTGAAGTACATAGAAAACAAAAAATTGAGACTCTTAATATCAGTCGGGATTGTAATGTAAAATTGTTTACTTCCATTTTTTTTATTTCATATTTTTGTATACCATCCTATAAAATAGAACTAGAGGTATTACTAGAACACTTTGATGTCATTGTAAAACTGTAATTTTTTTTATTTAAAGAGACTTAACTTTCAAAAACTCATAATTGATATCTCCTGAAGCTTCTGCAAAAAAAGTAAAACCTTCAACTTGATTGTTTTTTCTAGAAAAATCAATACGTGTTGACGAAAATTCGGGTGATGAAAAACTAAGCAAAAAACTATCATTGCCTAAATAACTCATTTGAGCTGATAAAGTGTTTTGATGTTGAAGGAGACGAAGCTTCAAATAGTTGTTAGATAACTCAATTTTCATATTGCCATACAAAAGGTTATGGTATGTACCAGTGTAATCTTCAATTGAATAGGCGGTTTTGGTGTGTTTTAGTTTGTTTAGTTTTGTCTCATTATTAAGTTCTTCCCTTTCTTTTGCTCGATATGTTTTTAAGTACTCATTACTGATATTTTGAAATGGTTGATTCATAATTGCATAATGCAACTCTTCTACAAGTGCTTCTGCAAAATTATGAGAGCGAGAATTGGTTAACACAATTACACCATATTTACTTTCTGGGATTATCATTAAATAGGATTTATAACCATCTGTTCCTCCATCGTGGACATACGTTAAATGGTTATATTCTTCAAAAATATTCCATCCCATGCCACTAAATAAAAAGCGTAATTGATTCGTATTTTCTTTATGAGTTCTATATCCTCGCAGTTGATATGGTCTTCTTATTGTTTTCTTAGTTGAACTTCCAAACACTCCATCCATATTAATAAACTCCATCATCCATTTGCACATATCTGTACTACTAGAAACAATTGAGCCAGCTGGGCCCATATTTTGAATATCCTCATGGGATAATCTGATAATTTTCTTAGTATGTTTAAGATGAGGATAAGCTAAGCAATTCTTTTTTTCTATTGGTATTTCATTACTGGACGTGTAACTGTCATTCATTTTTAATGGAAAAAAGAAATTCGATTTTATGGTTCCCTTCCAATCTTTACCTGTAGCGTTCAAGAGAATGTCGTCTAATAAGATATAGGATGTGTTATTGTAAATGAATTTACGTCTAGGTACTATTTCTGTTTCTATGTGATGAAAAATATTAATGATGTTATTTTTGTTAAGTTGCGTTTTCCAAAAAAGAAAATCTCCTTGATGACTTCCTAAACCAGTTCTGCCAGTAAGGATATCCTCGATAATTACATTACTACTAGCAATGCTGTTCTTGAAATGAAAATTTGGCAACCATTTATTAATTGGATCACTTAGTGCGAAATTATTTTTTTGGCTTTCAATGACAACAGAAGCGCAGGTAATTGCTTTAGTAAGCGAACCTATATTAAATAGTGTATTTCTATTTACAGTATCTGATTTGTTAATTTGCTTTATTCCGTAACCTTTGTTGAAAATTATTTGGCCTTCTTTAACAATGCCTATGGCAAGACCAGGAATTTCCCATTTGAGTATGGAGCTCTCAATATAGTTGTCTAACGAATCTTTTATAAACGTATCAAATCTTTGGTTTTGACTAACTACTGTGGCAGTAAAGAGTAGCGTAATAATTATTATGTTTTTTTGAATTATAGATATAGGGACAATCATTTAAGAGATGTATTTTGAGGTTAGTTGAACTTACCAATAATAGAATATTTTCAAACCTTTTTCTAATTAAACAACTCAACTAAAGAATAAGAAATTGGTTTTGCGCTGGACAATTATGATTTGTGGACGGTACTAAATAATTGTTAGTTGTATTGTATTGTAGTAGCTGAAAATTGAATTTTACTTTGAAGATCTTCGACTTTATATGTAGTAAACAATTCTTACGCATAACACTATTGCTTCTCAATAAGTTATTATATGTTACACTATTTCTGGTACTGGGAAAGTTTTAAATCGGTAAGTATCCTTCCGTTGTATTATATGGAATAACCAACCTAAATAAAGAAATCTATTTAGGCTTGATTGTTTTGATTTAGCTATTAAGTAGGAGGTAAAAAGTATGATAAAGGCCATCTTCGATAAATAGAAAAATATTCTCCAATAGATAGATGTATATCCCTGATATCCATAATATTATTGAAAAAATACTTCTTTCTAATTAGTGACAATTACAGTACCGCCTTGTACATTTAACGTTTTTAAAATTCTATCAATACGCTTTGCTACTTGATCTTCCGATACGAATGGAGAAGCACTATAGAAAACAAAACATTGAAGTTCTTAATATCGGTCGGTATTGTAATGTGAAACTGCATTGCTACCTATTCTTATAGAGTTGAACCAAATTTCTTGAAACCATTTTCAAAATACCTTTTAATGTGTTGATGAAAGATTATATTTTTTAAAAGTTGTAATAAAATAGTTTGTACAGGTGTGTTTGATTTTGAGGTGTTTATAAAAAAGAATTTGATACCATTTATTTGTCCAATTTTTGAAACCAAAGATTTCGTATGGCATCGTTTTTAACATAAAACCCTTTTACGTTGTCATTTGTATCTTTATTAAACTCAATACTTCCAAGAAACCATTTGTCCCCGGCAAATAATTCATCCATAATTGGTTGGAATGTAATATCTTCTGACTTTATGTTTGAAGCAACTAGCTTGCCTTTTTTTTCGTTTATTTCATATCCAATACCTAAAGTTTTTGAATAATAAATTCCAGAATATGTTTGACTAAGTTCTTCTTTACTAATTTTTTTTTGATTGTATTTTACGAAATCAAAAGGTGTGGCCTCTCCTATAAGATATTGCATTGATATTTGTCCGTTTTGTTCTTTGAAGATGAGAAACATTTTATCATCAAAATCCGTTTTTCTTTGAAATTTATTGTTGGATAAGGGTATAAAAGCAGAGGTAGAACCATTTGAACGAATATAACGCAACGTATCGTTAACAATCTTAATTTCACGTGATATTTCTCCAGCAGCGTCCCAATAAAGGCCTTCATATTTTTTGCAATAATTTGGATTTAACTTTATTGTCTTTATGGTGCTGAAATCAATTGTGGCTGGTTCTAAAAATGAATCTTCAATTATGGAATGAGCTGATAGCATACCAATGTATCCATTATATGATTCTCCATTATTACTCAATGTGATAACAGTAAACTCTTCGCTAGGAAAGTTAAAAATAGCTGATGCGTACCCATCAATTCCGCCCGTAACCATTGCGGTTTCTATTCCGCGTTCTTTATGGACGTATTTTTGACCATACATTAACTTACCCATTGGAATATTATATTCCTTTCCATTTTTTAGCTTTACATAAGTATGAAATAGGTGTACTATGGGTTTCGATTTTTCAGAAGGTAATTTAAGATTCATTTCCCATAAGACCATATCTTCGATTGAGGCAGCTATATTTATTGATGCGTATGTTTCTTTTTTTGATGGAATTAAGATGGCTTCCCCTTCTTCGGAAATTCTATATGATTTAGCTAGATTATTTTGTGATTGATTAGAATGACTCAAAACAAAGGAGTTTTTCATACCTAAAGGTTTGAAAATGAATTGTTCCATATATTCTGAAAAGCTAATTCCAGAAACCTTAGCAATTACTTCTGATAGAAGGACCATATTTGTCCGGGAATCAGAAAACTCTCTTCCAGGCTCAATATTAAGGTTTTGTTGTCTAGAAATTAGTTGTTCAACATCTGAAATCGAGAATGGACTGCTATCGCTCCAACTTGCAATATTTCTTAAAACTTCGAAATCGTGGAGACCTGAAGATTTTTCCAGTAAATTTCTAAGTGTAATTTGTTTACCTAAGTGAGTTGTATATGGCAAGAAATTGTGTAATTTACTGTCTAAAGATAATTTCTTTCGGTTTATCAAATCGAGCATAGCATAAGCCACAAAATTGTCTGAAATTTGTGCCAAAAGGAATGGAGTTTGTGCGGTGTTTTTTTTTCCTAATGCTGTGTTGGCAAGCCCTAAAGTGCTTTGATAGACAATCTTGCCATTGTGAATAATGGCAATAGCACCTCCAGGCATCATATTTTTATCCCAATGAGAGGTTAAACTATCGACAGTTTTTGTCTGTTGGGCATTTAATGAATTTATTTTGCCCTCTTGAGCAACGCATTGAAATTGAATTAAGAATAATGTAATTAAGATATATACTTGTTTCATTTTATAAGAGGTTATCGATTATTTTATTTTTTCTATTATTTCTTTTGCCACTAAAGATGCACTTGTAGGATTCTGTCCTGTGATAATATTTCTATCTACAACAACATATCCGTCCCATCCTTCATCTGAATATTTAAATGATCCACCACTTTCAGTAACTGCATCATCAATTGCAAACGGAAACTCTTTATAATAGGTTGCTGAAGTATCTTCAAAAGAATTAGGAAATCCTGTAATCTTATGATTAGAAATAGCAAAATCACTATTTTTTGTTTTAATAGTTGTTATACCCGCCGTGCCGTGACAAATCGCAAATAATATTCCACCCTCCTTTTCCAAAATAATTCTTGCAATTTTTTGAATCTGTTTATTTTCAGGTACTCCAAACATGGCACTACCACCACCTACGTAATAAATGGCGACATAATTATTTGTTTCTATTTCATCAGGCGAAAACGTGTTTTTTAACTTTTGTGAGAGTATGTCATCGAGTAAATATTGTTGGAGAATACTATCTGAACTATGGATATAACCTATTGGTACTTGACCACCTTTAGGGCTTACAAAATCTATATCGACCGCTGCCTTTACAAACTCATGATAAGCATAAACAATTTCAGGAAAGTTATTAGTGGTTTCAATATCAGAATCCCCATAATACTTGGCGTTGCTGGTCACAAACAAAACCTTATACTTCCGGTTCGCCTCAGTAAACTTTGGATTGGAGGTTGTTTCCTTGGAAGTAAGTTGAGATGTCTTTTCGGTGCAGCCTACTAAAAATAATACTAGGTATAGAAGGAATATAGTTCTCATCTTTTTTAAGACAAGAATACTTATTGTGGAGAAAAAAAAGATTTCTTTAAATAATTTAGGAGTACGGAATAATTATATTGTACGTTTAGGCTTCTAAAATTTGATTTCTAAATTTTGCAGGTGTCATACCCGAATGTTTTTTAAACGCAGTGTAAAAAGTGGATTTTGAATTAAAGCCGCAATCCACTGCAATAGCTTCAAAAGTGTATTCACTTTTGTTCTTAATCATAACCTTTGCTTCTTGAATTCGATATGCATTTATAAAATCATTGAAATTGGTCTGGCGGTATTCATTTAATGTTTGTGATACTTTCCCTCGATTTACATTAAGTAATTTAGCAACCCTATCAAGTGATAGATTAGAATCTAGAAATAGGTTGTCTTTTTTAAGTATACTTTCTAGCTTAATGCTAAGTTCTTGTGCTTCTTTAGTATCAAGCTTATTACTTAGGTATTTTCTAGCCGCTAAAAATAAGAGTTCATCTCGCCGTTTATGGAAAGTAAGGAATAGGATAAGCGCATAGAACACAAATGAAAAACTGAGTGCTCCTACAATATAAGATGTATAATTCCCCGTATTAAACGCAATACAGATAATAAAATTTCCAAAATAAATGCTTGACAACCACAATTTAAAGGGTTTGTTTTTACTGCCAACGAGCCATCGGTTTCTATACTTATACAATAGCCATCCTGTCAAAATTACAAACGCTAACCATTGTAAGTAAATAAACTTAATGAAGTAGTTCCATAAATTAGGATATCCGGACCAAGAAAAAAGAAGGTTTATAACTATACCAAAGACAGATAGTAATAAAAGTACAAGAGTGGTTTCCTTAGCTAGTGTTGATTTTGGATTAATCGCACTTCTAACATAATAAAACAAAAATGGACCTATGAGCCAACAAGCAAAAAGACCAAACTGAATATACCCATCAGCAATACTATCATAGAAATAAAAAAATACTGATTTGCCCACGCGAACACTTAGCGCAAGAAAAAGCGCACCTAAAAGAGTATTTGATAGATGTTTTGGCTTAGTTAAAAAAATAAAATACAGACCAACAAGAAGCCCATTAAAAGCTCCTAAAGCACTAAAGAAAAATAGTAATTGTTGATTCATACTTCATAAGAAATTCAGTTCACAAAGTACAAATCAATTCGAACATTAAATATTTTTTAAAGAATATTTATTCAATAAAAATGACCGTCAATTTGCTCATTCTCTTGCATCCCAGTTCCTTTTATTACCAAATAAAAAGTGTGAAATACATCATTTTTCATAGGATTTTTAGTGCCTTTTATAGGTTCTTTGATTGGAGAGAGGAATTTTGTTCCAATATGCTTTTTACGGCATTCTGCAAATGCCTACATCTTAAAAACAAAAAAACCACTCAAGTAAACTTGGTGGTTTTTTATTTTCAAGCCTTGGACTTGATTGCGGAGAAAGAGGGATTCGAACCCCCGGAGGTGTGACCCTCAATAGTTTTCAAGACTACCGCATTCGACCACTCTGCCATTTCTCCTAATGCGGCTGCAAATATACTAACCTTTTTTATTAATCTAAAAGAAGGATAAGTATATTTTTTTAATGATTCCCAATACATTTATCAGTAGTACTTTTACAAAATGGAAGAATGGTACCACTACCTACTACTTATTATTGTTGGTTTTGCTGTTGGCTTTATTAATACCGTGGCCGGTGGAGGTTCCCTACTTTCATTGCCAGTATTAATCTTCCTTGGACTACCACCAGCAGTGGCTAATGGTACTAATCGCGTTGCAATTGTGGTACAAACTGCAATGGCAACCGCAGGGTTTAAAAGCAAAGGAGTTAGTACTTTTCCTTTTAATATTTATTTAGGTATTTCGGCTCTTTTAGGAGCTATAATTGGAGCCAGAATCGCCGTAGATGTTGATGGGGAAGCTTTTAATAGAATTCTTGCTATAGTAATGCTATCAGTGGTATTAATTATCCTATTTAAACCAAGAATTAAGATAAACGATTTAGAAGAAAGGCTTACCGGAAAGTATTTATGGTTAGGTATAGTTGTTTTTTTCTTTTTTGGTATTTATGGTGGTTTTATAAATGCTGGTTTAGGTTTTTTAATGCTATTATTTTTGAATTTTGTGAATAGGATGACGCTAGTGCGTGCTAATGCTACTAAAGTGGTAGTGGTTTTCACGTATATGTTGTCTGCCCTTGTTGTTTTTGCTCTTAATGACAAAGTTGTGTGGTTTGTTGGTTTTGTTTTAGCCATTGGAAATGGTACTGGAGCATGGGTAGCGAGCCGTTTTTCAGTGAAAAAAGGAGATGGTTTTATTAAAACCTTTTTGGTGGTAATGGTTACTATTATGGCTATTAAATTATGGTTTTTTAGCAATTATTAATATTTGAAATATTTAGAATGCCTGGATTTGAATTATTTGGAGATAAAGAGAAATCAGAAGTAGAAAAAGTACTAGATACTGGAGTGCTAATGCGTTATGGGTTTGATGGAATGCGAGATGGACAATGGAAGGCCAAAGAATTAGAAGCTGCTCTTGCAAATAGGATGGAAGTAAGCCATGTGCATTTATTAAGTAGTGGAACAGCAGCATTAACTGTTGCTTTAGCTAGCGCAGGAATAGGAGCTGGAGATGAAGTAATTATGCCTACGTTCACATTTGTAGCTAGCTTTGAGTCCATTTTGGCATTAGGGGCTATTCCAGTTTTGGTTGATGTGGACGACACGCTCACATTGAATCCTAAAGCTGTTGAAAAATCAATTACTGATAAAACTAAAGTAATTATGCCAGTGCATATGTGTGGTTCTATGGCAGATTTAGATGCATTGAAGGCACTCTGTAATAAATATGGTTTGCTATTATTAGAAGACGCTTGCCAGGCAATAGGAGGCAGTTATAAAGGTAAACCACTAGGTAGTATTGGTGATTTGGGATGCTTCTCTTTCGATTATGTGAAAACGATAACCTGTGGGGAAGGTGGTGCTATGGTAACGAATAATGGAGATTATTACGAAAACGCACATAAATACTCAGACCATGGTCATGACCACATAGGCAATGATAGGGGAGCAGAGCAACACCCATTTTTAGGTTATAATTTTCGTATTTCCGAATTAAATGCCGCTGTAGGTTGCGCCCAGATACTAAGATTGAACGAATTTATAACCATTCAAGAACATAACTATACTCTGTTGAGAAGCGCTTTAGCGCAAATACCTCAAGTTAGCTTTAGACGTGTCCCAAATGGGGGAGTGGAGAACTATTCTTTTTTAAATTTCTTTCTTCCTTCCGAAGAAATTACACGAAAAGCACATAAAGCTCTGGGGGAAAATGGAATTGATGCATGCTTTTATTGGTATGATAATAATTGGCATTATTACCGTAAGTGGGAACATTTAACCAATTTAAAATCATTAGGAAAATTGCCTGCTGAAGTTAAAGAAGGCCTACCTGATTATTCGAAATCTGACTTTTCAAATTCGGACCATTGGATTAGCAGAACCATTTCTTGTTTGATAAAGCTAAGCTGGACAGAGGCTGAAGTAGAAAAAAGAGCACAGAAAATCATTTCTGTTTTAAGAGAGCTCTTTTAGTACTTTACATATTCTATAATCTCTAACCCATACCCAACAATACCAACACGTTTGGTTTGTTCAGAATTAGAAAGCAACCTAACTTTAGAAATGTTTAAATCGTGAAGTATTTGTGCACCAACTCCAAAATCTTTGGCGTCCATATCTATTTTTGGAGCTTTTACTATGGTGTCGGTCTGTAATTCTTTTAATTCTTCTAAGCGTCCCAATAGATTCATAGCCTGTGGTTCCTGGTTTATAAAAACAAAAGCCCCCTTTCCTTCTGCATTTATTGCAGCAAACATGTCACTTAATTTACTATCAGGATTATTGGTAAGCGTACCTAAAATATCATTGTTGACTAAAGTAGAATTAATTCTGGTTAAGACTTTTTCATCTTTTTTCCAGCTTCCTTTAGTTAATGCAATATGCACTTGTTCGTTTGTAGTTTGTTTATAGGCTCGTAATCTAAACTCGCCAAACCTGGTCTTAAGCGTGAAATCCTCTTTTTTTTCTATTAGGCTATCGTGTTCCATTCTATAAGCGACCAAGTCTTCGATGGAAACAATTTTTAAATCAAACTTTTTTGCAACATCAATTAATTGAGGTAATCTGGCCATACTGCCATCTTCATTCATGATTTCTACAATAACTCCCGCAGGTTTAAGCCCAGCTAGTCTTGCAAAATCTATAGCAGCTTCTGTATGTCCAGTGCGTCGTAACACCCCACCTTCCTTTGCTATTAAAGGAAAAATATGACCAGGTCTTGCTAACTCATGTGGTTTTGTTTCTGATTGGGTAAGGGCAATAACAGTTTTTGCACGATCCGAGGCCGAAATTCCTGTTGTAACTCCATTACCCCTTAAATCTACTGAAACGGTAAAAGCTGTTTCAAGAGGATCAGTATTGTGGGTTACCATTTTATGAAGTCCTAGCTCTTTACATCTACCTTCGGTTAGGGGAGCGCAAATAAGACCACGACCATGAGTTGCCATAAAATTTATGGTCTCTGGGGTAATAGATTCAGCTGCTGCCAAAAAATCCCCTTCATTCTCTCTGTTCTCATCATCAACAACTATGATTACTTTTCCTTGTCGGATATCGGTAATAGCTTCTTCTATAGTATTTAGCTGAACTGTATGATCTATGGTTTCGCTCATGCGTGTTGTTTCTTTTCCTTCCTTTTAAATATGCTTTTAAATACATCCAAAATACCGCCCACACTCATTAGTCCTCGGTCTGCAGTAGCTCTTTTGGTTAAAAAGATACTTAAAGGTAACATAATGAGTGTAGATAACCATGCTCCTAAAATGGGATGCATTTCTCCTTTTTTGGCATAATTATCTGCAAAAACACCTATAAAATAGTAAGTCAAAAATAAAATTATTGCAATAACCATAGGCAAACCTAGCCCACCTTTGCGAATTATGGCACCTAGCGGAGCTCCTACAAAAAATAGAATAATACAAGAAAAAGCTAAAGCAAATTTTTTGTGTAAGGATAAAATATGACGGTTATAGACTTCGTACCTTTTATTCAGTTCAAGTTTTTTACCCTTAATGGTATTTAGAACATTGGTAACTGTATTCTTTGCATTACTAAGTAATTGCGTTTTTTGCCATTCTGGAAGTGCTGCTAATAGGTCTTCTGTACTTTTAATAGTATCTTTTATTACTTCTTTATGTTCTTTTGTAGGTTTTAGGGATGCAATAGAATCGGGCAGTACTATTGGAAAAGCCCCCATTCTTGAAGTAATACTTTTTGAAAAGGCATTTACTTGTTTCAGGTTATTAATCTTTAATGAATCAATATCTTTACTTAAGCGAGCGATATTTTTCATTTTATCAGTTGTGATATCTGATTCTTCTTCAAGATCCTTACTACCCAAAGACGAAATATCTATGTTCGTAATGTATGTCTCAAATTCTGCATTGGTAAACGGATGCTTGCGTTTTTCTTTAGCAGCTTTTGGTTGCATTTCTTCATAGCGATGCCCATCATTTAAAACCAACTGAATAATATCAGATTCTTCGCTACTAATCAACTCACCAGTTTTTGCTTTAATGACCGTTGTATTAATTTTAGTCTTTGATTTTTGATGAATTACAACATCTTCTAAATACTGATCATTATCTCCAGATTTTTTTTCAACTTTAATATTCATTTCAGTACCCTCAATATCACTAAAGACACCTTCTACAATTACTGCGGCAGGTTTAACTTTAGCAATATTTCGCCTCATATTCCATATTTTTTGTTCTGAAGCAGGAATAACACTGTTGGCAAAGAAAAATGTAAAAATCCCAAGCAGCACCGTAAATACAATAAGACTTCGCATCGCTTTTTGAAGCGATATACCAGATGCCTTCATTGCGGCAAACTCATAGTTTTCTGCAAAGCTTCCAAAAGTAAGAATGGACGAAAGTAAAACGGTAAGTGGCAGTACCTTCTCTGTTAAATTGGGCATTAGGTAAAAAAGGAACTTACCAATTATCCAAATATCAAGGTCTTTACCAGCAAGATCATCTATAAAAAGCCACACCGTTTGGAATATGAAGATGACCATCAATATTACAAACGAACTGAAAAAATTATAAAGAAATCTCGATAATATATATCGGTCAATTATTGGTAACACACTAATTTCTTATGATATAATAGCCATCGTCTTTGTACTTGGCCTCATCAAAAGTAAACAAGCTTTTTGATAAGGGCTGATTGGTTTTGAAAGAATTAACGGTAATCGTAGTTTTTGTACTATTCTTTCCTGTTTCAATCAGTTTATAGATATGTTTGGTTCCTGCATCAATACCAAGTAAAATAGACTTTATTTCAGTATTTGTGTCAATTGGGATAAGTTTAATGAATTGAATTTTTCTACCATTTACGTTTTGTAAAATATCCCATTGGTAGTTATGCCCTGTCTTATAAAAAGTTAGCATTTTAGATGGCGTAACCGTATTTTCTTCTTCGCTAGGACTCTCAATAGTTACTTCCTCATTTTCGGGAACTACGGTGTAAACCTTGGCACCATCAAATAGCTGCTTGGCTCCAAAAAGATTAGCTACATACTTATCACCTTTTAAGGTAACATTGCCTTTTGTTTCTTGTTTTATATCGGCTTCCGTATTTTCAAGGGAATAGTTAAAATCAATATAGATATTCTCATAAGAAGTGACATTATTGTAAACCTCATCTAATAGGGCTTTTGCCTTTTGGGAATTTTGCCCAAAAGAGGAAAATCCGAATGCTATAAATGTTACTAGTATTAGTGTTCTTTTTATCATGGTATTATTTTGACTCATTTTGTAATAATTGATCTAGTGCAAAAATATCTACTACCAGCACTTGGCGGGCTTTACTGCCTTCAAAAGGACCCACAATCCCTGCTGCTTCTAACTGATCTATAATTCTACCAGCTCGGTTATAGCCAAGCTTTAATTTTCTTTGTATTAAAGAAGCGGAACCTTGTTGCGCAATTACGACAACCTCAGCAGCATCTCTAAATAATTTATCTCTATCCGAAATATCATAATCAAGACTCGTGCCAGAATCTTCGCCAATATATTCGGGAAGTTCATGAGCGCTAGGGTACGCTCTTTGGGAACCAATATATTCGGTAATTTTTTCTACTTCAGGCGTATCTACAAAGGCACATTGTATCCGGGTAACATCATTCCCTTGAGTATATAACATGTCTCCTTTACCAATTAATTGGTCCGCACCTTGTGCATCTAAAATTGTACGCGAATCTATCTTAGAGGTAACCCTAAATGCAATTCTAGCTGGAAAATTAGCCTTTATAATACCCGTAATAACATTTACAGAAGGTCTTTGCGTTGCTATAATTAAGTGAATTCCAATGGCTCTTGCCAATTGCGCCAATCTAGCTATTGGGGTTTCAACTTCTTTCCCAGCAGTCATAATAAGGTCTGCAAATTCATCTATCACCAAAACTATATAAGGTAAGAATTTGTGCCCGTCATTCGGGTTTAACTTTCGAGCTTTAAACTTCGTATTGTATTCTTTTATATTACGAACCATTGCCCCTTTCAAAAGCTCGTACCTATTATCCATTTCAATACAAAGGGAATTCAACGTGTTTATAACCTTTGTGTTATCCGTAATAATTGCTTCTTCAGAATCTGGTAGTTTTGCTAAAAAGTGACGTTCAATTTTATTGAAAAGCGTTAACTCTACCTTTTTTGGGTCTACTAATACAAACTTAATTTCTGCCGGATGTTTTTTATACAGAAGCGAAGTAATTACAGCATTTAACCCTACAGACTTCCCCTGTCCAGTGGCACCTGCCATTAATAAGTGCGGCATTTTTGCTAAGTCTACCACAAAAGTTTCATTACTAATAGTTTTACCAAAGGCAATGGGCAATTGCATTTCGGCATTCTGAAACTTTTTTGAAGCAATAACAGAACGCATGGAAACAATAGTAGCATTCTTATTTGGGACTTCAATACCAATAGTACCTTTCCCAGGAATAGGGGCAATAATACGAATTCCTAATGCTGCTAAGGAAAGCGCAATGTCATCTTCAAGATTTTTAATTTTAGATATGCGAATCCCCGCTTCTGGAACAATTTCATAAAGTGTTACGGTTGGTCCAATGGTGGCTTTTATTTGTGCAATACCAATTTTATAATTTTTAAGGGTATTTACAATCTTATTTTTGTTCTCTTCTAGCTCTTCTTGGTTAATTGTAATACCGCCTGTAACGCCATGCTGATCTAATAAGTCTAGTGTTGGAAATTTATACTTACCTAATTCAAGTCTGGGGTCAAACTCGCCAAAATCTTTGACCAATTTATCGGCCTTTATATCTTTCTCTTCCTTTTCTACGGCAACTTTACTTACTTCTAAATCTATTTTAGGTTCTTCTTCTGGTAAGTTAACATCCAAACCAGCTTCGTTCCGCAAAGGTGGGATATCTTTCTTATGAGTGTAGGTGTCAATTTTTACTTCAGGTTCATCTTCTAGCGCTAATTCAATGGAACTTTCATCAAGTATTTCTGGAGTTACCTCTCTTTTAAAGGAGTCTCTTTTTGTTCTAAAATAATTGCCAATTGCTTCGGGCGAAAAATTGAATAGACGAACTAAAATGATAATCAGCGTGAATACAAGTAGCAATAAAACCCCAATCTTACCTGCATAATCCTGCAAAAAATCATTCATTTCATAACCAATCAAACCACCTAATAGCGGTCTTTCAGTCGCAAAAAACCCAAGTGCTATAGACACCCAGATAACACCTAATAAGCCCCAAATCCATTTGCTCCAAAGATTTTTTGTAGCTAAGCCTAAGAAAAGATATAGACCAGTTACCGCAAGTAATATAGGAAAAACAAAAGAAGCAAGACCAAAACCTTGATACATAAAAAAATGGCTTATGGCCGCGCCAAATTTATTTAAGAGATTTGCAGCTTCTGCATTTCTATCGCGGAACTCGGTTAGTAAACTTTGATCCGCCTGCCAAGTAAAATAGTAGGATATAAAGGAAAAGAATAGCGCTATACTAAGCACAATCAAAAAACTACCAAGAATAATTTTGTTTTTTTTTGAAAGCTTAAAAGAAGTCTTCTTTTTAGTTACAGCAGCTTTAGATTTTCTTCGTTTTTTGGCCATTAATAGTATTAATAAGGGACTAATTTACAAATTTACGATGCCAACCATTGAAATGGTTGTCTCCTTAGAAGATTTTGGGAATATATATTAATAAGCCTATAATTGAAGCCAGTATTGAGACAATCATAACAGCACCTGCAGATACATCTTTTATAAAACCAATCTTTTCATCATGTTCTGGTTGTACAAAATCCGATAGTTTCTCTACAGCGGTATTCATTCCTTCTATGCCCATAACCAATCCTATGGCAAGGCATTGTAAAATCCATTCTGTTATAGAAATTTCAAAATAAAAGCCGGCAGCTGCTGTTACTAGCGCAATAACGAATTGGACTTTAATGCTGGCTTCTGTTCTTAAAAGCAAAAACATCCCCTTAAAAGCAAAGCCAACACTTTTGATTCTATTTTTAAAAAAAGATTCTTTAGGCATCCATTAATGCTTCTAGTGCAGCTTTGTAATTTGGTTCATCTGCAGTTTCTTGAACCTGTTCTGTGTGCAGTACATTTCCATTGCTGTCTAAAACCACAATGCACCTTGAATGCAAACCACTAAAACCACCAGATGCAAACTCAAGTCCATAAGCCTTTCCAAAAGCTCCAGTTTTAAAATCAGAAAGCATCTCTACATTTTCAATGCCTTCAGCTCCGCAAAAACGCTGCTGTGCAAAAGGTAAATCTCTAGAGATGCAAAGTACTTTTGTGTTAGTTAATTCTGCCGCTTCCTCATTAAATTGACGAACAGATTTAGCGCAAGTCCCTGTATCTACACTTGGAAAAATATTCATTACAACTTTAGACCCCTTGTAATCATTTAAAGAAGCTTCGGAAAGATCAACTTTTGTTAACGTAAAATTTGGAGCAGTTGTATTTTTTGCTGGAAGTTCGCCTACTGTAGAAACAGGTGTTCTACCTAATGTTATTGATGCCATTTGTATGTTTTTAAATTACGGCGTGAAGTTAAGAAACTACAAGGCCAAAACCAATATGAAAACTTAGTTAGCTAGTGTAACCTGCAAGTCTTTTAATTTTAATCTTGAAAGCTGCAAAAATCATGGTCATAATTGGACTTAACCAATTAAAAATTGCATAGGCAAAATACTCACCGACACCTACTCCTAACACACCGCTATGGTATGCTCCACAGGTATTCCAAGGAACTAATACCGAGGTCACCGTACCAGTGTCTTCTAATGTTCTACTTAAATTTTCGGGTGCTAGGCCACGCTCTTCATATGCTTTTGAAAACATTTTACCAGGGACGACAAGCGCTAAGTATTGGTCTGATGCAGTACCGTTTAAAACAATACAGCTTAAACCCGTACTAGCAAAAAGTCCCGTATCTGACGTAACCATGTTTAATAAGGATTTGGTAATGCGCTGCAAGGCTCCTATACCATCCATGATGCCTCCAAAAACCATAGCACAAACAATTAACCAAATAGTTCCAAGCATACCGGCCATTCCACCAGAAGAAAATAAATCGTTCAATGCAGGGTCTGTGGTTTCAATAGCAGTATCAATGGTGATGGCATTTAAGATTCCTTTATAGCTTGATTCAAAATTTAGTACGTCTCCACCTCCGATAGTAGTAATAATTTCGGGTTGAAAGATTAGCGCAAAAACGCCACCCAATAAAGTTCCTATTAGTAAAGCTAATAGGGGAGGAGCTTTTTTTACAATCATAAAAATAACAGCAAGTGGTACTAAAAATAACCATCCGTTTATATTAAAGGTTGCGTCAATAGTACTCAAAATAGCATCCGTATCCGCCACTCCAGAAGTGTCAATAGTAAGTCCAAGAATTATAAAAACTAATAATGTAACGGATATGGTAGGTATGGTAGTCCATGTCATATATTTAATATGAGAAAAAAGTTCTCCGCCAGCCATAGCCGGAGCTAAATTGGTGGTATCACTTAATGGAGATAATTTATCTCCAAAATATGCTCCAGAAAGTACAGCTCCTGCAGTCATTCCTAATGATATTCCTAATGCTTCTCCAATACCTACTAATGCGATACCAACGGTTGCAGAGGTTGTCCAACTACTTCCTGTTGCAACAGAAATAATAGCGCAAATAACTACACATGCTGCTAAAAATATGGTAGGATTTAAAATTTGTAAGCCATAATAAATCATGGCAGGTATTATACCGCTTACCAACCAGGTGCCAGATAAAGCACCTACCATTAAAAGAATGAGTAATGCCCCAGTGGTAGACTTTACATTTTCTGCAACTTCAGAAAGCATTTGCTTATAAGAGACCTTGTTAAAAAAGCCAACAATTGCAGCAACGGCGCCACCTAAAAGAAGAATAAATTGATTAGAACCACTTAATGCGTCATCTCCAAAAACATACACATTGTAAGCGAGCATCCCCACCAAAATAAAGACGGGTAGTAATGCTTCCCAAATATTTAGTTCTTTGTTTTCAACAATATTCTCATCTTCGCGATACTTGGCTTTTTTCTTTTTCTCGGTCATCTTATTGGGTTTGGTAATCAGGTAATATTACAATTTTAGTAACTGATCTCCAAACCAACTTATACTAATGCACCTTCTTCTTTTAAGATTTCGAGTTTAAGCATACACTTTTTCATAGCTATGTAAGTTTTTTGAATATCATTATCCAAACCAATAGAGAATCTAATTAGGCCATCTGTAAGTCCCATTTCATCCTGTTCGTCTTGCGGTATTTCAGAAGATGTGGAGCTACCCGGAGCGCTAAATAATGTTTTATAGAATCCAAGACTAACTGCTAGATACCCAAGATTTTCTCGCTGCATTAATTCCATAAAAGCGTTGGCCATAGCCAAACTTCCAACATCGAGGGTCATTAGTCCTCCATAACCGTATTCAGAATTCATTTGCACTGTAAATGTTTTATGACCAGAGTGGGAGGCTAGTCCAGGATAAACAACTCGTAAGCCATCATTTTCAAATTGCTGTGCTAAGAATAGTGCGTTTTCACTGTGCTTTTTCATACGAATATGCAGTGTTCGCATGTTTTTTAATATTGATGCTGCTCTTAAACTATCTAGTGTACTTCCAAATAGCATTCCGGCACCATCATTTACATCTTTTAATTGCAAGCAGAATTCGGTAGAAGCGCATACTGCACCTGCAACACAATCACTTGCACCATTTATAAACTTGGTTAAGCTATGCACTACGATATCGGCACCTAATTGCGCAGCTGATATACTTAAAGGAGAGAACGTATTATCCACTACTAATGGGATATTGTATTTCTTAGCTAGCTTAGAAAGCGCTTTGATATCTGCAACTTCTAACAAAGGATTACTAACTGCTTCGCAATAAATCATTTTTGTTTTAGGAGTGATGCTTTGCGTAACGGCTTTAAGATTGGTAATGTCTACAAAAGAGGTGTTGATATCAAACTTCTTTAAAAAGTTTTTCATGAATGCATAAGTTCCACCATATATCGTCCTGCTGCTTACAATGTGCTCGCTAGTGTCACACAATTGCATAATTACTGCACTTATTGCTCCCATGCCACTTGCGTATACATTTGCAGATTCTGTACCTTCCAGAGCTGCTAAAGCTTCTCCAAGATATAGGTTTGATGGTGAAGAATGTCTGCTATATAAATAACAACCTTCAGTATTTCCTTCGAAAGTGTCGAACATTGTTTTGGCTGAAAGAAAGGTATAGGTAGAAGAATCCGAAATGGAAGGGTTTACACCGCCAAACTCACCAAAATATTGTAAATCTTGAATCGTATCTGCTGACTTATAATCCATGAGGCTAAATTTTAAAAGACCAAATTACATTTAAGTAGATAATAAATCAACTATTAGTTTTAAAATTGGATTTTAAAACATTAATATAATAAAAATATAGATTATAATTCTATAAATAGTATTTTTACAGTTCTTAAAACGAATATTATTCTATATGGTTTTAGACGCAACAGATAAGAAGTTATTAGCTTTATTACAAGAGGATAGTAAAAAGACAACTAAACAATATGCCCTAGAGTTAAAATTATCAACTACAGCAGTTTACGAACGCATTCGAAAACTGGAACGTGAAGGTGTAATTACTAGTTATGTTGCATTAGTAGATAAGAAAAAGGTAAACCGCAGTTTTACGGTATTGTGCCATATACGATTATCGCAACATACCAAAGACAATGTGTTGCGTTTTGAGCGGCAAGTACAACAATTGGACGAAGTTTCTGAGTGCAACCATGTGAGCGGTGATTATGATTATATTCTTACGGTCCATGTTTCCGATATGGCAGCGTATAGAGAATTCATGATAAATAAATTAACAGTCATTGATCAAATTGGGAGTACACAAAGTTCTTTTGTCATTAACCCTGTTAAAAAAACTACTGCAATTTTTATATAGTATACTATCTTATTCAAAAAAAACTCATAAAAAGTTTCTTTTTACGCCTTACTTCAAAATAAAATACTCCCGTAGCTATTTCTATGCTTGGATTTTCTTTTTCGTATGTCAAAAAAACAATTCATTTTCTTTACGCTATTTTAAGTAAGAAATTATACAAACTTTAACCTAAAGCCTTGTTAAATTGAGTTTTGTATTGAACTAATGTCATTAATTTGACGTTCAATCAAAAAACTAGCATCAATGTCATCAAAAAACAAAGCACTGCTTTATGGCGGAGCAACTATTTTTGGAGGTTTCTCCTTGTTGCTTTTTACCAAAATCACTAAAGACATTTTGTTTAATGGTTTAAGCCTTTGTGGTTCAACGAATATGGAATTGGTTTTCGGCAGTTTACTCATGTTCACCGCAGCGGTTACAGCAGGTTTTATTACCTCTATTATTGTAGTCCGTAAAACCTACTTGCCACATATATTACTATCACTAGGAGTGTTGGTAAAAATGTCTTTTATAGCAAGTTGTTCTTTTTTAACAGGTTCTTTTCTTTTTGAAATAGGGATAGATAGCTCTTTAATTTTAGGGCTTTGGCTGGGACATTTTAGTGCGCTAAAGTTTCCTTTAGCACCCGTATCATAATAACTTCTTAACGGAAAAACATTCGTATTTTTGTAGTCGATTTGTTAATATTCATCTTTATACTATAAATATATGAGTCAATATGATGTGGCCGTTATCGGTTCCGGACCTGGAGGTTATGTAGCAGCAATTAGATGTGCTCAATTAGGCATGAAAACTGCAATTATTGAAAAATACGCAACTTTAGGAGGAACCTGTCTTAATGTTGGGTGTATTCCATCTAAAGCACTCTTGGATTCTTCACATCATTATGAAGATGCTGTAAAGCATTTTGAAGAACATGGTATTGAAATTCCTGGAGAGGTAAAAGTAAATCTTGAAAAAATGATTGGTCGAAAACAAGCAGTTGTAGACCAAACCACAAAAGGGATTGAGTTTTTAATGAATAAAAACAAGATTGACGTTTTTCAGGGATTAGGCAGTTTTAAAGATGCGACTCATATTGAAATCGCTAAAAATGATGGTAAAAAGGAAACTATTGAAGCTAAAAACACAATAATAGCCACAGGTTCTAAACCTTCTACCTTACCCTTTATCAAAATTGATAAAGAACGAATTATTACATCTACAGAAGCCTTAGCATTAAAAGAGATCCCAAAACACATGGTTGTTATTGGTGGCGGTGTAATTGGACTGGAACTAGGGCAAGTATACAAAAGACTAGGAGCCGAAGTAACCGTAATAGAGTATATGGACAGGATTATCCCTGGGATGGATGCAGGCTTGTCTAAGGAGTTAATGCGAAGTATGAAAAAGCAGAAAGTGAAAATCAACTTAGCTCACAAAGTAAAATCCGTAGCACGTAAGGGCGATGAAATTATCATTAAAGCAGATGATAAAAAAGGAAAAGAAGTTGAATTTAATGCCGACTATTGTTTGGTTTCGGTTGGAAGAAGACCCTATACAGATGGTTTAAATGCCGAGGCTGCTGGTGTAAAACTGGATGACAGTGGTTGCATAGCAGTAAACGACCATTTACAGACCAATGTTTCCAATATATATGCTATTGGAGACGTGGTGCGAGGAGCTATGCTAGCACATAAAGCCGAGGAAGAAGGTACGCTAGTTGCAGAAGTTTTAGCTGGACAAAAACCACATATTAACTACAACCTTATTCCCGGAGTGGTATATACTTGGCCAGAAGTTGCTGCAGTTGGCAAAACTGAGGAAGAGTTAAAAGAAGCTGGAGTGGACTATAAAGTTGGACAGTTCCCTATGCGAGCCCTGGGTCGTGCTAGAGCCAGTATGGATATTGATGGTTTTGTGAAAATTCTTGCAGACTCTAAAACGGACGAAGTATTAGGAGTTCATATGATTGGTGCACGCTGTGCGGATTTAATTACGGAAGCTGTAACAGCAATGGAGTTTAGAGCTTCCGCTGAAGATATAGCACGTATGAGTCATGCCCATCCAACTTATGCAGAAGCTGTGAAAGAAGCTGCATTGGCAGCAACTGAAGACAGAGCATTACATATTTAATATTACTTTATTAAAGTTACATCGGGGAAAGCAGCTTTATAGCCAAACCAAAAAGCGTTATAAGATTGTAATCTCTCTAATTTTTCTCCTGTTGTACTAATAAGATAATTCTCTTTTACCTGCCAAACAGTGTTGTTTTCAGCAACTGCTTTGTATTCTTGGTTATAGTCTTTAAAGCGTACTTTTTTGGTTTTAAAAACTCTATGGGCACCAGACTTATCAGTAAATACAGTAAAATTGGTTTTTCCTAAGGTGTTGCTATAGATGGGGTTTCTTTTTAAAAATTTACTGCTTATCGCAAAATTTTCATTACTTTCTTCAGGCAAGCGTATTGCTAAAATCTCGTCCTTATTTTTAAGGCTTTTATCAATCTTTGGGACAGTAAACATTAACTCATCTGTGGAAAAATAATCTTTGTAGGCGACACCATCTCTATAATCACGACGATGTCCGGTATTTAATGATAGAACTTTAGTGTCTGGGTGTCTTTTTTTCCATTCTCCCCAGGTGGTAGTTACCACACTTAAGTAATCTAATTGCACACCTTTACCAACCAAAGGGCCTATTACTGGTTCTCCTTCTAAAGTACTCCACAAAGATTGGGTAGCTTTATCATACATTAATTTGTTAGAACGGTATAGAAAACCGCTAGTGCCCATCTCATAATTAATACCATTTTGCTCCGTCTTATACAGAATTACCGTTCCACAAAGTGTGCAGTAAACGCCCGCAACTTTTTCGTTACCAACAGTATCCACAAACATTTCATGCCATGCGAGAATCTGCTTTGGGTATGCTCTTGCGTCACCATTTATAGCTATACCAAAGACAGTGGCATTATCTTTTAAATAAGTAGCATTCAAGGCATTTGTCATTTTGGGATTTCTTAGTGGGGGAATCCCATCTTGCAGCACACCACCCCAGCGAACCTCATCTAAACGTATGGTTGCAGTATTGGAGCGGTTTAAAAAGTACTTTTCAAACTTAGGGTCTATCTGTTTATGTATTTCAGCTTTAAAATTAAAATAGGAGGGAGGGTAGGTTTCTTCTTTATTCCAAATCCATTCAAACCATTTATCAAAATCATAACCAAAGTTCTTACCAGTTTTTTTCTCTAGCAACTTTAATAGCTTACCAGAATGTCTATTGTTTTGTGAAAAATAAATGGTTTCAATCAGCATTATTTGGTAACCTTCTTCCCAATTTTCATCTATAAGAGCTATATTTTTATTGATAGTTTCTGTTGAATTGGAATTAATAAGATTTAGAAAATATTCAATGGATTCCTTTTCAGATGTATCTCTTTCTATTGGAGTGGCTGCAAGAAGAAAATAGTACAATAACAATGCAATGGCTAATCCAAAACAGACAAAGCTGGCTAGTTTTATTTTTTTAAGCATAATCGCAATTTTACCTCTAAGTCGAGTAAAAATGAACCAACTTTTTATTTTAACTAATTATTATGAGGGAAAGGATATTGAAAAGTTAGTTTTTCACGAATCTGATTAACCTAAGTAAACGTAATCTAATTTTTAAAAGATAAAATCTTGATTTTGGCATTACGCTTTTTTGTAACAATATAGCTTCTTGTTTTATGCTCGCATATGCGATTGAGAGTTGATTTTTAATTGCTAATTCCTGCTTAGCATAAAGTAAAGAAAGATAAGTGCAAACAAAGATGAACGCAATCGCACCAATTATAACAGCTATTGGGCTTAATTGGTGATGAAAAAAGCGATAAAGCCCTAATCCAGTAAAACTTCCATAGAGGATTATAAAATGGATCACATAAATAGACAGTGTGTTAGCACCAATTTTCAGTATTGTTTTGTTCATCATTAAACTTCTAAAAATCATAAATACCGCAAAAACTAATAAGACATCCCCCAAGCGTATGAACAGGTAATTATTTAATTCTATTAGTTTAAATAATTTAATTCCGGTTTGCTCAAAAAGGAATACAAATCCATCAGAAGATGTAAAAATGAGTAAAAGGCCGGTGCCTAGTGCAGTTGTAATTGCTGCTGGGTAGAAATGCTTTAGATCTTTGAATTTTGTAAATAGTATGGAAACAAATCCGCCTAAAGTAGTATATCCTAACCAAGGAATTATGGTAAATACTGAGCCATTAGATTTGGTAAAGTAATTTGCTATAGCATTTGGTAGAAACGAAAAAGACCACTGTTTGTAGTAGGGTTCAAATAAAAATAAACCTAAAGTAGAGAGTAATAAAATAGATGGAAACAAATATTTATTCCTGTTAGATGAAATAAGATAAATAGCAATAATTGCTATAAGAGACAGCCCTATACAATGCAAAACATCAACCAAATAAAAACTTTCATAGATTTCACCAATAAGCAGTCCAAATAGGTTAAGACGCAATAAATAACCTATTAAGAGCAGCTGAAGTCCACGTCGTATTCCTTTTTTAACCCTAGGATTTTTCCAACCTTTCTCTTTGGCTTTAATTAATAAATAGGTGAAAATAAATCCAGAAACAGTAAAGAAAACAGGCGCGGTAATACCCCTAAAGTAACGCCATGTTATATAAAATAGATTGTTTGGATCTCTAAATAACGTATCTAAAAGACCATCTATAAAATGACCTTGTAACATCATTAGAATAGCCCAAGCTCGCATAGCATCTATAAAAAATAGTCTGTTAGAATTTACGTCCATGATATTAACTTAACTCTATATACTTGCAGCACAGCTGTTTTGGATGTTTTACGAAGCAAAATTAGCTAAAATTTGACCAAAAGAATTGTATTTAAGGTATTTTAGCAAAGAAGATAAAAAATTGCAACTATGGCTAAGATTTTGGCATTCGCAGGAAGTAATTCTTCCACATCTATTAATTATAAATTGGTAAAGTTTACCGTTTCTGAATTAGATAATCATCAAGTTCAACTAATTAACATGGCTAATTTCCCTTTTCCAATGTATAGTTCTGATTTTGAGACAGAACACGGCTATTCGAATTCTTTGGTTGAGCTTATGAAAGATATTAATAATGCTCAAGGTTTAATTCTTTCGGTAAATGAACATAATGGAAACCCATCTGCATACTTTAAGAATGTTCTAGATTGGTTATCGCGCATTAATCGTAATTTCCTTGATGGAACAAAGGTTTTTTTAATGGCTACTTCTCCAGGTAAAGGAGGGGCAAAACATGCATTAGAAGTAGTAAGTAAAATGTTACCTAGGTTTGGCGCTGAAATTATCACAGACTATTCATTACCTAGTTTCTTAGAAAATTTTGATGATGGAATTATAAATTCTGAATTAAAGGAAAAACATCAAACTGCGCTTCAAGCTTTTTTGGCCTCACTCTAAATCCTATGCATTTGCGTACAACGCATACTTTTTTAATTTCTAATAGCGCTGAGTTTAGGACAAGACTTCTTATTTGGGCTAAAAAATATGAGGAAGCTGTCTTTCTCGATAGTAATTTTCATAAAGACTCCTATGGTACTTTTGATGCAGTATTGGCAGTTGATTCAAATTACAGCTTAAGCTCTAACTCAAATTCTTTTGCAAAATTAAAACTTGCTCAAGAAGAAAAGAAAGATTGGCTATTTGGGTACTTTTCTTACGATTTAAAGAATGAGTTAGAATCTTTAGAATCAAATAATTACGATGGATTACATTTTCCAGAACTTTATTTTTTCCAACCTAAAAAAATCATTATTCTAAATGGAAATAAAGCTCAATTTTTATACTTAGAAGGTATTTCTTATGAAGCGGAAGAAGATTTTAAAGCCATTTTAGAATTAACTACAGAAGTACATTTAAAACCACCTAAAACAAATATTAAAATTAGACTTCGTATACATAAGGATGCATACCATAATAAAGCTAACTTATTTTTAAAACATATTCATAGAGGTGATATTTATGAGGCAAATTTTTGTCAGGAGTTTTATGCGGAAGATACCGAGATAGAACCAGTTTCTACTTATTTTAATTTAAATGAAATATCAGAACCGCCTTTTGCCACTTTTTTAAAATTTGATGCTAACTACTTGCTTTCAGCAACTCCTGAGCGATATTTGAAAAAAATAGGGAATAAAGTTATTTCTCAGCCTATAAAAGGAACAGCAGCACGTTCAGATGATGCTAAGGAAGATGTGGCTTTAAAAAAGAACCTAAAATTAGATACTAAAGAACGTGCGGAAAATATTATGATAACGGACTTAGTCCGAAACGATTTATCCAAATTTGCCAAAAAGGGTACGGTAACAGTTGAAGAATTATGTGAAGTATATTCTTTTAGGCAAGTACATCAAATGATTTCTACGATTACTGCTTTGGTTGATAAAGAGGAAAACTCAATTGATATTATAAAAGCAACTTTCCCAATGGGTAGCATGACGGGTGCACCTAAAATAGCGGCAATGAAGCTAATTGAAGACTTAGAAGAAACAAAAAGAGGTCTTTATAGTGGAGCCGTTGGGTATTTTACGCCAACGGGAGATTTTGATTTTAACGTAATCATCCGAAGTATTCTATATAACAAAACCCAAAAGTATGTTTCTTATTCAGTTGGTAGCGCAATTACGGCTAATTCTGACCCCGAAAAAGAATACCAAGAATGTCTTTTAAAGGCAAAAGCAATGCGTAAAGTTCTTGAAAGCAATTGATATGCTTAATTTTGACCTGTGTTAGCTGCATTCCAATCACATATTAAAAAACAGTTTCCTTTTTTAAGAGGAGCCAAACTACTTATTGCCTGTAGCGGAGGGTTGGATAGTACTGTACTTTCGATTCTTGCTAAGGAGTCAGACCTTGATTTTTCGCTAGTACATTGCAATTTTGGATTAAGAGAGAAAGAGGGTGATGAAGATGAACAATTTGTTAAGCAACTTTCTAAAGACTTAGGTGTAGTTTTATATACCAAAACCTTTGATACTAAAAAGGAGAAGCAACAACTCGGTGGCTCCATCCAAATGGTAGCTCGTGATTTGCGTTATAAATGGTTTCAAGAACTATTGGAGTCTGGTGAGTATTCATATTTGTTAACCGCACATCATGCAGATGATAGCTTAGAAACCTTTTTAATTAATTTATCTCGTGGAACAGGTATTGTAGGCTTAACAGGCATTCCTTATAAGAATGGGAGTATTGTTAGACCCTTATTACCTTTCTCAAGAGCAGCTATTCTAGCTTATGCAGAGTCCAATAAGCTAACTTGGCGAGAGGATAGTAGCAATACTGAAACCAAATACCTTAGAAATCAGATTAGGCATGCCATAATTCCCAAGTTGAAAGAAACGAACGGAAATTTCCTCAGCAATTTTTTGAATACACAACAAAGACTTCGGGAATCATCATTAATTCTAGAGCGTACAAAGAAAGAATTGCAAAAAACTTTGTTTGTTTATGAGGGCAATACTGTCATAATTTCCATAAAGGCTTTACAAAGGCTAGACCCTTTAAGTTCATACTTGTATTTGTTGTTTCAGGAATATGAGTTTACAGCGTGGGAGGATATTCTAAATTTATTGAATGCAGAAAGTGGCAAAGAAGTACGCTCCACTACGCATAGATTATTAAAAGATAGAGAAAGGCTTTTGTTAGCTCCAATTTCTGAAGAAATTCAATCTGAATTTTATATAAAGAGCGATTGTACAGCAATAAATAAGCCCCTAAAATTAAGTATTGAAAAAGTTGTAAAAGTTTCAGAAACTCATGAGAACATACTTTATATTGATATTGAAAAGTTAAATTTTCCGTTAATGTTAAGAAAATGGCATAATGGCGACTATTTTTATCCGTTAGGTATGAAAGGCAAAAAAAAATTGTCCAAATACTTTAAAGATGAAAAAGTAGCTATTATAGGTAAAGAAGAACAATGGTTGCTTTGTTCGGGTAGCGAAATTGTATGGGTAATAGGAAGAAGGGCGGATGAAAGATTTAAAATTACCCCAGCAACAAAACAGATAGTAAAGATTGTATGGCACAAATAAGAGTTTTTAGCGTTTTAATAGTTTTATTTCTTTCAAGATTTGCATTTGGACAATCTGACGATACTCCAGCTGTTTGGAATCACCAAGTGAATAAAATATCAGAGACGGAATACGAACTTGTATTTTCAGCAGACATCTTTAAAGAATGGTATATATACTCACTTTACACAGCAGAAGGGGGATCTATGCCAAGTGAATTTGATTTTGAAGGTGCTGGGATTGATTATGAACTTTTAGGAAAAACAATAGAAGGGAAGACCTATAAAAAGTATACAGAAGTTTTTGATGTTGAAGAGACATTCTTTAAAGAGAAAGCAATTTTCAAGCAAAAAATACGCCTTTTAAAACCAGATTTAAAACAAATCTCTATTACACTTAACTATCAGATTTGTAAAACAGTATGCCTTCTGCAACAAGAGGTTTTTGAAATTTCATTAGATGGCAGCTCATTTATTGCTGAAAACAAAAGTGTTGATGAACGAAGTCTGGCAATGACCAATGCCTTAAAATTGGACTTAAAAAATAAAGAACTGCTTAACCAAGGAAGTGACTCAAAAACTTCCAATGAATCTAGTTTGTGGATGATTTTTGGATTAGGGTTTTTAGGGGGCTTAATTGCATTGCTTACACCTTGCGTTTTTCCATTAATACCGCTAACTGTATCCTATTTTACAAAGCAATCTAAAAACAAGTCTAAAGGCATCACCAATGCTATTTTATATGGTTTCTTTATTGTCTTAATATACTTTTTGTTGAGCCTTCCATTTCATGTATTCGATTCGGTAGATTCTCAGATATTAAACACAATTGCTACTAACATATGGTTGAACATATTTTTCTTTGCGATTTTTGTGTTTTTTGCCTTTTCATTCTTTGGTTACTATGAGTTAACATTACCTAGTTCCTGGGCAAATAAAATGGATACAGCTTCGGCTAAAGTGGGAGGTGTTTTTGGAATTTTCTTTATGGCATTAACATTGGCTATTGTATCCTTCTCATGCACAGGACCTATTTTAGGAGGTCTTTTAGGAAGTACTGCATTAGCACAGGGTAGCGTTGCAACAAATCTTTCTTTTGGGATGACAGGTTTTGGACTGGCTTTGGCTTTACCATTTGCGCTCTTTGCGCTATTCCCTGCATGGTTAAATTCCTTACCTAAATCTGGCGGATGGATGACAACAGTAAAGGTTGTTCTTGGTTTCTTAGAATTAGCACTGGCATTTAAATTTTTATCCAATGCAGATTTAGTAGGCAATTGGGGTATCTTTAAAAGAGAAATCTTTCTAGGTATTTGGATAGTACTATTTATTTTACTTGCACTATATCTTTTTGGAATTTTCCGTTTTCCGCATGATGGGCCAAAGCAAAAATTACAATTTGGAAGAAAAGTAACCGGATTAGTAAGTGCTGCTTTTGCGGTTTATCTAATATTGGGATTATCCAATGTTGTTCATCTAAAATTATTAAGCGGGTTTCCCCCACCAGATTTTTATAGTATTGTAGAAAAAGAATCGGACTGTCCTTTAGGCTTAGATTGTTTTAAAGATTTTGATGAAGGTTTGGCATTTGCAAAAGCTACTAATAAACCCATATTGCTGGATTTTACTGGTTGGGCATGTGTAAATTGCCGTAAAATGGAGGAAAATGTTTGGAGTGACTCTAAAATTTATGCATTACTCAAGGATGATTATGTGTTAATCTCGCTCTATGTAGATGATAGAAAGGAACTTGCAGTTGAACAGCAGTTCGATTTCCAATATGAATCTGGTAGAATAAAAACAATTGAAACTGTAGGGGAGAAGTGGGGTACTTTTCAAACAATCAATTTTAATGCAGCTTCACAGCCATATTATGTTTTACTTTCTCATGATTTGGAAGTTTTAAACTCAGCCATTCAATATACTGATATTGAAGCCTATGAAGCTTGGTTAAAATCCGGTAAAGAACTTCATTTACTTTCCATGGAGTAATATTAGGTAGTTTTAAAGAATATGACTTAACTTTAAAGCTCAACCAACTCAAAATTTTAATGAAAATAATAAAGAAAGTACTTCTAGTGCTGCTAATTTTATTGGTAGTATTTGGTATTGCATCCCTCTTCTTTATTAATTCTCTAAAGCCAGATTACGAAGGCACAAAAGAATTAAAATCACTTTCAGCGGAATCGAATGTCTATTATGACACCTATGGAATCCCCCATATATATGCTGAAAACGAAGAAGATGCTTTTAGAACATTAGGCTATGTGCATGCACAAGACAGGCTTTGGCAAATGGAATTACTCCGCAGAGTGGCCAAAGGTGGCTTGTCTGAGGTTTTTGGAAAAGATTTGGTGGCAACCGATAAATTTTTTCTCTCCCTTGGTATTGATGAGCAAAGCAAAAAAACTGTTTCTGAGATAGCTAAAGAAACTGAAATGGTTAAGCTCTCACAAGCCTATTTGGATGGAGTTAATGCCTTTATTGAAGATGGACCAACACCTATTGAATTTTATTTAACTGGTTTAGATAAAACCCCTTTTTCATTGGTGGATATTTATGACGCCGTAGGTTATATGGCATTTAGTTTTGCCATGGCGCATAAAACAGATCCATTATTAACTAACATAAGAAACCAACTGGGTAATGCATATATTAAGGAGTTAGCAGTTGATTCCGATAGCAGCACTGTTTGGATAAAAAACCATACCGATAAGACAACGGATAGTATCCCAATTAATATTACTGCTAACGTTACAAAAGCGATGGAAAAATTACCGATACCACAATTTATTGGGAGTAATAGTTGGGTGTTAGCTCCAGAGAAAACCAAAAACGGAAAGGTAATTTTAGCCAACGATCCTCATATTGGTTTTGCGCAGCCATCAGTATGGTACGAGGCTCATGTGAACACTCCAAACTATGAGAAATATGGATATCATATGGCAGGAATTCCGTTCCCACTTTTAGGTCATGATAGAAATTTAGCATATGGTTTAACGATGTTTGAAAATGACGATATCGATTTTTATTTTGAAGAAACAAACCCGTCTGATAGTACGCAATACAAAACAGAATCTGGATGGGAATCGTATCAATATGTTTCAAAAACTATTAAAGTAAAAGATGAAAAAGATATTGAATTTGATTATAAGAAAACAAGACACGGCCCTGTCTTAAATAAAATTTCTAATCAAATAAAGGGCGAACAACCTGTTGCTATGTCATGGATTTATACGCAAGTTTCAAATGAAGTGATGGATGCCTTGTACGGAATAAGTCACGCAGAAGATATTAAAGAGTTTGAAGCCGCTTTACCAAAAATACATGCTCCAGGTTTAAATGTTATGTATGGCGATGCTAAAGGTAATGTAGCTTGGTGGGCTACTGCAAAGCTCTATCAAATGCCGGATGGTATTTCTACTAAATTTATTCTTGACGGTACTACAGGTAAAGAAGAACCGCTCCGATTTTTAGATTTTACCGAGAATCCTCAGGCAATAAATCCACCATGGAATTATGTTTATTCAGCTAATAACCAACCCGATTCTATTGGAGGAATGTTATATCCAGGATATTACCTGCCTGAAAATAGAGCAAAACGTATAGTTACACTTTTAGATGAGAAAGATGATTGGGATAAAGAGTCTGTAAGTAATATGACCTTGGATGTTACTTCTTCTGTAAATCCAGAACTAGTTACGGAGCTCATAAAGTTAGTAGATATTTCAAGTCTTTCAGAGGAACAGCTTGTGCAACTTGATGCGCTTAAAAACTGGAAAGGAAATTATCCCTTAGAAAATACGAGTGCCACTCTATACCACAGATGTGAATATTATGTGCTCAAAAACACCTTTGAAGATGAATTGGGAAAAGAACAGTTTAAACAGTTTTTGTCTACCCATCTTTTAAAACGGCATATAGCTTGGGGAACGGCAAAAGAGATTGGACTTTGGTGGGATAATGTCCATACAAAAGATAAGGTAGAAACTCGTGGAGATATTGCTTTAAAATCGTTTGCAGACGCTTGGACCTCTTTGGTTAGAGATTTTGGACCTGACCCATCAAATTGGACATGGGACAAAGTTCATACAATTGAGCATGGTCACCCCATAGGACAGGTTGCAGCGTTAAGAAAGTATTTTAATGTAGGTCCATTTCCTGTTCACGGAACACGAGAAGTTATTAATAATATGAGTTTTCCATATGATAGTACAGGATTTTATAAGGTAAGTTCAGGACCATCAACACGGCGTATTATAGATTTTTCAGATATAGAGAACAGTATTAGTATTTTGCCAACCGGACAATCTGGAAATCCATTTAGTAAATATTATAAGGATCAAGCCGAAATGTTTGTAAGAGGAGAATTCAGAAAAATGATGATGAATAAGCAAGAAATTATGGAGAACACAAATTCGCAATTGAATTTTGTGCCAAATCAATAATTACAATCTGTTTTCTTTTAAGGATTCACTTTCTTTTGTATCTTACTTATGCTAATTCAATGGACTACATGCCTAGATATTCTGCTTTTACGCAAAGGCGTGGCGCCTTTATCTTTTTTTTCGTCATAGTATTTTGGTATGGTAATGCTCAAGAGGATAATCTTATATCTGGCACATACGATAATGCACTTTTATATAATATTATTACTGATATAGAATCGAAAAGCGATTATAGCTTCTTTTTTATTAAGGATTGGGTTCAAAAAGATAGTGTAACAATATCTTTTAATAATGAGAATTTAGAAAGCGCTCTGGATAGACTTTTTTCCAAAACCCAACTGAACTATTATATTTTAAAAAAAGATAAAAGAGTTTTTCTTGTAGAGAATACAGTTATTTATGATGAACTTCCAAGAGGGTTTTTTGGAAGAAAAGCAGACTCATCTATTATTGTTAATACAGAAAAAGGATTTACAACGCCTAAACCCGTTTTTTTTAATGATGATATTAGACAAAAAGAAAAATTATTCCAGATTGTTAGAATAGGTAAGGCAAGTGCTACTAACGCTAAGAGTTCTTATATCCTTTCCGGTAAAGCAATTAATACTTCTACAGGGGAACCAATTCAAGATTTAGCAATAAGGGTGGTTAATACAAATTTAATTACAGCTACGGATGCAAATGGTAATTATTCCATTGAGCTGCCTGCTGGGTATAATGCTATTGCAACCAGTGCAATGGGTATAGAAGACTCAAAGAGGGAGGTGATTATGTACGCTGACGGAGAATTAAATTTAGTTTTAGAAGAAGGTTTAGAACGTTTAGATGAGGTTGTGGTGGAAGCGGACGCTGCAAGTAATGTTGAAGATGCAATAACTGGTAGTGAACAAATTGACTCTGAAGAATCCAAAAATATTCCCTTAGTATTGGGCGAACGAGATATTTTGCAAGTAGCAAAAGCTTTGCCTGGGATTTCCTCAGCGGGTGAAGGAGCTACTGGTTTAAATGTGCGTGGAGGAAAGACTGATCAAAACTTAGTATTACTTGATGACGCAGTTATTTACAATCCTACGCACTTCTTCGGTATTTTTCAAGCATTAAATCCATTTACAACTAAAGGGGTTGCTATTTATAAGGGTAGTATGCCAGTTGAATATGGCGGACGCCTTTCTTCTGTTTTTGACATTAGAACTAAGAATGGAAATGTAGAGAAGGTAGCAGGTGAAGGGTCCATAGGACCAGTTACAGGTAATATGGCATTAGAAGTTCCATTAGAAAAAAATAAATCTTCACTTATAATAGGCGCAAGAGGAGCCTACGCAGATTGGATATTAAGGTCTCTAGATGAGGAGTCATTAAATAATAGCGAAGCTTCCTTTTTTGATGGTATAGTAAAATATTATGATAAGATAAACGACAAGAACGAGATTAGAGCGTCTGGTTATTACAGTAGAGATAATTTTAGTATAACATCAGATTCTTTATACAATTATAGCAATCGTCTTTTTTCATTAAGATGGGACCGGCAAGTAAGTGATAAGACAAATAGTGCTCTGTTTATCGGGAATAGTGATTATCGTTTTGGGATTGATTTTGATGGAGAATCGAATAACGATTTTGAATTGGATTATGGTATTAATGAGACTGCTTTAAAATATAAAATGCAGACGATAGTGAACGATAATCATACACTTAATTATGGGCTTTCGTCTAAATATTATTCCGTAAACCCGGGTAGTATAGAACCTTCCGGCAGTAGTTCGGATATTGCTTCTAGAAGAATTTCAAAAGAAAAAGCTCTAGAAGGTGCTGTTTTTATAGGTGATGAACTAAAAATAAATGATAAATTTTTAGTTAATCTTGGGTTACGTTATGCATTTTTTGCAGCGCTGGGTGAAGCTACACAACGGACTTATAATGATAACCAACCAAGAAATGAGTCAACCGTAAGAGATACTATTAGCTACGGTAATGGAGAGTTTATTGAAACTTATGGAGGTCCGGAATTAAGACTATCTGCGCGCTATTTATTGACTCCAGATTTATCAATTAAAGCAAGTGTAAACAATTCCTACCAATTTTTACATACGTTGTCTAATAATACCACTGTTTCTCCTATAGATACCTGGAAATTAAGTGATTTAAATATTGAAGCCCAGAAAGGATATCAAGCTTCTTTGGGTATTTATAAAAACTTAAATGAAAATGAATACGAGATAAGTCTAGAAGGATATTATCGTAGAATGGAGAATGTCTTGGATTTTAAAACTGGAGCAGACCTGTTTTTAAATGAAAATGTTGAAACAGAAATATTGCAAGGTGATGGTAAAGCATATGGAGTTGAATTTTTAATTAAGAAAAATAGGGGAGATTTTAATGGATGGTTGGGCTATACCTATTCTAGATCATTATATCGCTTTGATAGCGAGTTTAACGAAGAACGAATTAATAATGGAGAGTTTTTCCCTTCTAATTTTGACAAACCACATGATGTAAGTTTAATCGTAAATTACAAGTTAACAAGGCGTTTTAGTTTTTCAGGAAATTTTGTATACCAGACTGGCAGACCGGTTACCTATCCAATAGGGACATTTAGGTTTAACAATGCGGATTTCGTCGCTTTTAGTAATCGCAATGAATTTAGAATTCCAGATTATTACCGATTGGATTTAGGTTTTAATATGGAAGGGAATCATAAAAAGAATAAACTAGCGCATAGTTTTTGGACATTTTCTGTTTATAATGTGCTGGGAAGAAACAACCCCTATTCAGTATTTTTTGTAACGGATAATGGAGAAGTGAAGGCATTACAGAGTTCAATTTTTGCAATTCCAATTCCTTCAATTACGTATAATTTTAAATTTTAATTGGTAATAAATAGTAATGCTCATTAGAAAACACATACTCGTATTTTTCCTCGTAGCAAGTCTATTTATGAGTAGTTGCGTAGAACCATTTGACACTGATACTGAAATTAGTATCACCGATGCTTTGGTTGTTGATGCAAGACTTACGGATCAAAACATTGAACAATCAATTATGCTTTCTAGAACTTTTGCTTTTGATTCTGACAATCCACAGCCCGAAACCCAAGCCGAGGTAGTTGTAAACGATGATTTAGGAACTTCTATAATTTTCAATGAAATTACACCAGGCACGTACAGCTCAAACGGGCCATTACAATTAGTTGCAGATAGACAATATCAATTGCAGATTAAAACTCAAGATAATACAATATATATATCTGATTTTGAAAGCTTTCCAGAAAATATTCCGATAGGTGAATTAAATGCTAAGCGCGTAACAAATAATTCAGGCATAGATGGTGTGGCTATCCAAGTTAGTAATTCAAACGCTTCTTTAACTCCCAATTATTTTAGATATGAGTATGATGAAACGTATAAGCTAATAGCTCCAGACTTTAATCCATTTGATTGGGATGAGGTTGATTATGATTTTTTCTGTGAAGATGATGATGGTTGGGAAGTGACCGTGGCAGTGCGTCAAGAAGAAGCAAGAATTTGTTATGCAACAAATGTTTCAAAAGATGTGATTTTAACCTCTACCGAGAACTTGAGCGGGAACAATCTTGAAAGTTTTGAGGTTAGGTTTTTGGGAAATGACAACCCTTTTATTGCCCATCGTTACAGCATTTTGGTAAAGCAATATCATCATAATGCAAATGCAGCCTCTTTTTACAATACGTTAAATGATTTTTCTAGTGAAGAAAGCGTTTTTAGTAATACGCAAACAGGATTGCTAGAAGGAAACCTAAATGTCCAAAATAGCAATGCTCTTGTAATTGGCTATTTTGAATTAAGTTCTTACAGTGAGAAGCGATTGTTTTTTAATTATGAAGATTTATTTCCAGGAGAACCGCTTCCGCCATATTTAACTAATTGTTTTATTGTAGGCAAACCATCACTTTATCCAGAAGGTTTTCATGCAACCGAGATAAATGGTAAGATAGTTTTGGATGGTAATGATAGTTCTCCTTTAATAGAAGGAATATTGTCTGGAGCATTAGGCTTTCACTCAGAAAATGAGAACTATAGACAAGTTGATGAAAATGGTGATCCGGATAGAGCTCCTTTTCTAGTTAAGGCAAGAGGTTGTGTGGATTGTAGGGTATTTGGAGAAAATGTTATGCCAGAATACTGGATAGAATAGATATGATTAGGAAAGTACTTTTACTATGTTTAGGTATTGTTATTTTTAGTTGTGTAGATGAACTAGATATAGCAGTAACAAATAATGGTGAAATAGATAACATTTTAATTGTTGAAGCTACTTTAACGGATGAGCTCAAAAAACATAGCGTAACCCTCAGCAGAATGGATACAATTTTAGATCTAGGGATTGATTCTACATTTAGTCCTTTTGGAACCATAAATAGTGTCAATTTAGACTTAATTAAGTATGAAGAGAACGCTGAAGTAACGGTTATATCTAGTAGCGGAACTGAATTTGATTTTACGGAGGTAAGTGCTGGCATCTATGAATCTGATATGGTATTCGCAGCGCAATTAAATGAATCCTATATTCTAAAAGTTAAGACTTCCAATGGCAAAGGGTATACATCAGAAAAATGTGAAATAAGAGGAACGTCAGGAATTGAAAAAATATATGCTGAAAAAATTATTAATGATGAAGGAACGGAAGGTATAGGTATTTTTATAGATAGTGATGTAATTGAAGGAGAATCTCAAAACCTTAGGTTTTTATACGATGAAACTTACAAGATAATAGCTCCTAATTGGTCTCCTTCTAAATTCAGACTAACCAATTACGACCCATGTGCTTTACCGGTTCCTACTTATAATCTAGAAATAATAGCTCAGGAAGAGGAAACACAAGTTTGCTTTAGAACAATTAAGTCAAATCTAATTCTGCAAACTCAGCTATCCAATCTGACCAATGGTGGAGTAAAGAAGTTTATGGTACGTTTTTTAAAGAAAGATAATTTTATTATTTCACATAGATATAGCATCGAAATTGCTCAATTAGTTTCAAGTTCAGAGTCCTTTGGATTTTATGAAAAACTAAACAACTTTAGTAAAAGCGGTAATGTGTTCTCACAAGTTCAGCCTGGATTTTTAAATGGAAACCTTACCAGTGATGATGGTAGTTTAGACAATGTGATAGGGCTGTTTGATGTAGTTTCAAGCACGAAAGAGCGATTATTTTTTAACTACACAGACTTTTACCCCAATGATGAATTACCTCCTTTTCCATTTAATTGTACCATTAATTCATCACCAGAATCGCATCGTTCCTATTGTGCAACAGGACCAGATGGAGGAACCTCTTGCCCACTATCAATTATTGAACAAATAGATTTAGGCTTAATTACTTATGTAGGAAGAAATGATAGTAATATTGGTGATTGCCCAGGACCATATGCTTATGTATCAAAAATATGTGGAGACTGCAGAACGCTTGGTAGTAATATAGTTCCAGAATTTTGGGAAGAATAAATCGTTTGTATGAAGAACTTTGTAGCCATATTAATCTTAATCCTTTTTTCTAAAACGACTTTCTCGCAATACGCAATTAAGAATAATGCAGAGTTAGCTAGTTTACAAAAATTACCTCAAGAAAAAATTTATGTTCACCATAGCGCTTCATTGGTATTTACTGGGGAGTATATTTACTATAAGGTATATTGCAAAAATGCTCAGGATAATAGGTTGAGTACAATTAGCTCTGTAGCTTATGTAACTTTAATCGACACTCAAGGTAAACAGATATTTAAACATAAAGTAAAACTTCAAAAAGGGCTGGCCACGGGAGATTTTTTCATCAATACAACTATACCTTCTGGAAACTACAAATTAATTGCATATACCCAATGGATGAAAAATAGCGGGGTAGAACAAGTATTTAAAGATGATATTGTAATTGTTAACCCCTATTTATCGGATCAAACAGCACTTCTAAATGTAGCTAAAGATTCTACTGTTATAGAAAGAAAAGATTCGCTAATAACTATGAATAAAGCTGTTATATCTAATAGTAATAGCTTTTTTGAACTTAATACTTCTAGGGTAAGGTTTTCCAAACGTGAAAAGGTAGAACTAGAGCTAAGAAATTATAAGGGAAAGCTAGGTAATGGTAATTATTCACTATTAATTCAAAAGAAAAATGAGTTTGCGAGTTCGAATCCCTTGTCAGCAGAAGAATATTCTAGAGGGTATTTACGAACGGATAAAGCATTAGTAAAGAAAGTAGGTGACAGTATTTTTTTGCCAGAACAAAGAGGGGAGTTGTTTTTTGGCAGAGTAATAGATAAAAAGACAGAATTGCCAGCTTCAGATATAGACGTGGTTATTTCTATACCAGGAAAAGAGCCTATACTTAAGAATGCCATAAGTGATAAAAACGGAAATTTTTATACCTACATAAAGAAGGATTATAAAAACTCAGAAATAATAGTACAAGTACTTAATGAAGGTGATTTTAAAATTGATATTCTAAAACAAAAAGAATTGGACTTTTCTAAAATAAAGTTCACAAATTTTTTGATTAAAGAGGAATACGCTGAGTCTATTAAAAGTAGGAGTGTATATAATCAAATAGAAAATAACTTTTTTAGCATAAAACCAGATTCTATTTTACCAAAGGACAATATAGATTTGTTTGATGGTGGATTACCAGAAATATACAATTTAGACGAATACACTCGCTTTCCTACATTACAAGAGACCTTTGTAGAAATATTAAGTAATGTTGGTTATAGAAAAGGAGGAGAATATATTAGGGTAGCTCAGGAATTTGAAAAGGTGAATATTGCGTACAACGATTTTCCAGCAATTGTTTTAATTGATGGGGTTTTTATACAAAATCATTCGGAAATTAGAGATTTTAATTCGGAACTCATTGAGCGAATACTGGTTCTTCAAGACAGATTGGTTCTAGGCTCAACCGAGTATCAAGGATTGGTATCCATAGAAACTAAAAAGGGTGATTTTTTTGAAAACTATACGAATACAAATACTCAAGTAAGTCATTTAGAATACCCTAGAATCAAGAAAAATTATTTCAAGCAGCAATATTCGAATGAAAGTGATTCTAAGCGAATACCAGATTATCGTAGAATACTACTTTGGTATCCGGATATAACAATTAAGGAAGGTAGCTTACCTATAACGTTTTTTACTTCGGATATTAAAGGAGATTATGAAATAGTAATGGAAGGATTTACCACCTATGGAAAACCCATTTCTTTGAAGAAAACAATAAGGGTAGATTAGGTAATGTAATTGGCCTTAAAAACTATATTTTAGCGGCAAACACTAATAATGCTTGTAAAAGTTTTTGGAAGCGCCGTCTTTGGCGTTGAAGCAACCACAATTACTGTAGAAGTAAATATTGATAAAGGGATTGGTTATCATTTAGTTGGCCTTCCTGACAATGCAATTAAGGAAAGTAACTATAGAATTGCTGCCGCATTACAGAATAATGGATATAAGATTCCAGGTAAAAAAATTACTATTAATATGGCTCCGGCAGACCTTAGAAAAGAAGGTTCTGCTTATGATTTAACACTAGCTTTAGGGATTTTAGCCGCTTCTAATCAGATTAAATCAGAAGAAATAGAGCAATACCTTATTATGGGAGAACTTTCTTTGGATGGAAGCTTACAACCCATAAAAGGCGCATTACCCATTGCTATTAAAGCAAAAGAAGAAGGTTACAAAGGATTTATTCTGCCAAAACAAAATGCCAAGGAAGCCGCTATTGTTAGTGATTTAGATGTGTACGGTGTAGAAAATATTAAAGAAGTAATCGATTTTTTTGATATTCAAAAACCCTTAGAACAAACTATAATAGACACACGAGCTGAGTTTTATAAGAGTCTGGACTTTCCAGAGTTTGATTTCTCTGATGTTAAAGGCCAAGAAAGTATAAAACGTTGTATGGAAATCGCGGCAGCTGGTGGCCATAATATCATATTAATTGGTCCTCCAGGAGCAGGTAAAACGATGTTGGCAAAAAGGTTGCCTTCTATCCTACCTCCAATGACCTTACATGAAGCTTTGGAAACCACCAAAATACATAGTGTGGTGGGTAAGATAAAGAATATGGGCTTAATGAGTCAGCGACCATTTCGTAGTCCGCACCATACCATTTCTGATGTTGCATTAGTTGGAGGAGGAGCGTATCCGCAACCTGGTGAAATTTCTCTTTCACATAATGGCGTATTATTTTTGGATGAGCTACCAGAGTTTAAGCGTGGGGTTTTAGAAGTTATGAGGCAACCCCTAGAGGATCGTGAAGTAACAATTTCAAGAGCAAGATTTACGGTCACTTATCCTAGTAGTTTTATGTTAGTGGCGAGTATGAACCCAAGTCCAGGCGGTTATTTTAATGACCCAGATGCTCCCGTAACTTCTTCGCCAGCAGAAATGCAACGTTATTTGAGTAAAATATCTGGACCACTATTAGATAGAATAGATATCCATATCGAAGTTACTCCAGTACCTTTTGATAAGTTATCCGAAGAACGAAAAGGGGAGAGTAGTGTTGAAATTAGAAAACGGGTTACTGCAGCTCGAGAAATACAGACGAAACGCTTTATGGAACTTGAAAATGTACATTACAACGCCCAAATGAACACCAAACAAATTCGTGAACATTGCAAACTTGATGAGGCTTCAAAAGAGCTTCTAAAAAATGCGATGGAACGATTAAACCTTTCGGCTAGGGCTTACGATAGAATTCTTAAAGTTGCTAGAACTATAGCCGATTTGGAAAAGGCGATTGCGATTAATGGCGACCATATTTCCGAAGCTATACAATACCGTAGTCTGGATAGAGAGGGTTGGTTGGGGTAGCTATTCTTCTTTTAAAAGATAATTTTGCTTAGAACCAAACTCTTCCCATTCTTCCTTATCGGCATTATATACCCATGCAAAACTAGCAATTGCTTCTTCATCTTCAAGAACGAATTCGTAGTGGTTTTTATAAGAAGATAAATTCATATAACGAGTTTCCGATATTGGTAATAGTTCTTTACTAGGTAGACCATCTCTTTTGTACATTAATTTACCATTCTTTAAAAAGATGTTGCGTTTTCTTTCATTTTCTTTTTTAGAATATGTACCTATAACCTTTTGATATTGTTGGGCTAATTGGAGAGAGTCTTTTTCTTTTACGTATTCAATATGTTGTAATGCATTTTTTAAATAATAATGTTTGGGATTGGTCTTTATTGCTTTCTTATAAGCTTCTTCTGCATTTTTATAATCAGCATTAACTAAGTATTTCTCAGCTTTTTTTATTGAATCATCTAACTTCCACAACCAATATAATCTAGAACTTTCAGTAAAATTTTCTTTTCTAACGTGTGCATAGACCAAACCATTTTCATCTTGCTTATATTCATATTCAAAAGTTTTTTGATTTGGTAATCCTCCTATAAATGTGTATTTACTTGAGGGAATATATGCTTGTATTCTTTGGTTTGAGTAATACCCTAAAAGCTTATTTTTCTCCACCCAAATAGTTTGTATTGCCTCACTGTTCTCAGATTTAAATTCACCTTCAAAAAATTTCAATGATTCACTATCTATTTTGTTCTTTGCTTGGTATTCAATTGGTTTTTCATATACTTTATTTAAATTTTTAAAATCAGGGTGAACTATGTTTAACTTTTTGAAAGTGTCTTTTGCATCATTAGCTTTTCCAGATAAAATTTGTGGAACAAGTTTATAAGGAAAAATATAATTATTGTTGGGACTTATTTTGCTATACAGGTTAACCATATCAATATAACGCTCATATTCCCCTTTTGCTAAGCTAGCATTGGCCAAAGCCATTAAATTGTAACTACTTTTTGAGGTATTAAAGCGCTTCTCCGTAGTTGTAAAGAAATCATCTATATTTTTGGTTTCGCCATAAATACCATACAATAAGTTATTTAAAAAAATATTTTGAGGTGATATCTCTAATTGCATTTTAACGAGCTCTTTGGCTTCATCAAATCTATCATAAGCCAAATATCGTATGGCCATGGCTTCCATCTGTAAATCATAAGGTAATTTATTTCGTAACTCATAAGCTTTTTCTGCTAATGCTTGTTCTTCATGTTTACCTTGACTATAGCGCAAATTTCGTCTTGAGTTTTGTAAATAAGCTAGAGCAAATGTGCTGTCTTTTGATATTGCATTTTCGTAGTCGCCATTAAAATAATCTTCTAAGGCTGGTAATGAGTTACTAATAAAGTCTTTAACATTCAAATCTATATGTTGTAATGAGTTTTCTGTAGCAACACTGACTTCTCCTTTAATATAAATGCTTATTTGATCTATTAAGTCAAGAAAATCTGTTCCTTCAACTGTTTTTGTGGATTTCAACTTTCCAGTCTTACTATTTCTAATAGTAGTTGTTATTTCATATAAATCACCATTTTTTTGATATGAACCATCTACATAAAATGAGGAAACCAATTTTGCTTCTATTACTTTATCAATAGTATTATCTGCATATGACCAGTCAGGAGATAAACTTTTATCTTGTAATAAGTCATAAAATAGAAGTCCGGTAATTCCTCTGCTCATCCATGAAAGGCTGCTGTCTTTAGTTTTAGATGTAAAGTTGTAAATGGGTATAATGGTCCGAAATTCTTCTTTGGTAATGGTGGTTTCAGTTATATGACCTTCTGTATCAATGTATTTCACCTCTTTAGTGGTAGCACCAAGGTCAGAAGTTCCAAACCCAAAATATAGCCCAACTGCCAACAAGATGATATTCGTTGGAAATATAATTTTCTCCCGTAGCAGCAGTATTTTTTTATTAATACGCTCCTGATGATAAAAATAAATCAGTAAAGAAGGAATAATACCAATAAAAAACCACAATAATATATCAACCCAATAAGGAGATATTTGATACCTAGTCAATACCCAGTCTATAAACTGAAGAAAAGTCCATGCAGCAACAAGATAGGCCACTATAAACTTTGAGGTTTTAACCCATTTTTTTTGCCAATTGTTCGAATCGGACATTATTATTGGTTTGTGCAATTAGTTATCTGCTTTAAATATAAGACTAATAAGAGTAATTGCTACTGAAGGTTTTTAAAAGTTATAGTTTTTAGGAGAGGCTTAAATCCGCTTACAATGAAATTTTATGACCAAAGTAGCTAGAACTATAGCCGATTTGGAAAAGGCGATTGCGATTAATGGCGACCATATTTCCGAAGCTATACAATACCGTAGTTTGGATAGAGAGGGATGGTTGGGGTAGGTTGCTTTGATTGTACCTCCTTTGATAATTTTCCATCAGCACAGGTTACTAGGTCTTCTATTAATTCAAGAACAGCTTCTTAAACATCAAATATTATAAACTTTGTACCGTATAAACGGAAACTTACTGTTTTAGCTACAGCAATGTTCTCTTTAATGGCGTTGCTATGAATTGGATTTACATAAATTATTTTTACACTTCTTTTATTGCGTAGTATTGAGTTTTTAATATTGACAATGAATTGTCTCAAAACCTGCTCGCCAAAAGGATTATAAAGAAAAAAAATATCCTCATCATCTGTAAAATTGTAATGCAAAGCATTTTTGTTAATTACCTCTATATCAGAGCTGTATTTTTTTTTACTTATAAATACGCTTAGATTTTTTTTTGCAATTTCACATAAATTAGAAGACAATTCCACACCCTTTATTTTCTTAAACCCATATTCGGCAGCTATCAATAGGACACGACCTTTTCCTGAACCTATATCGACAAAAACTTTTTCTTTTGGAATTTGAAGTTTGTTAAATAACTTTCTAAGCTGAACAACATAGGTGCCTTCATACCAATAGAAATGTTTTTTTTGCTCGTCACTAAAATCCAAATTTTCCAAATGAACATGGGAGCTTGTTTCAAGATTATACTTGAAATCAAAGCACCTATCCCATATTTTCGCATATAATAATCGGGATAAATCGGGGATACTTTTATCTCTGACTTTTTCAATAAAACTTTTCATAGCTTAAATTATCATGAGCATTTTACATTTAAACAGGTTTCAGTATTACTCAGTATAATATACTAAGAAGCTGTTTGAATTTTATTTACCATTTTAAAACCTAACTAATTAGAAAAGATGGTTATGTTTCGTGGACTATATCATCTCATAGATTTACCATCTAAAACTCTTTTAAGATGAGTAAATATAGAAATTTAACATAGGTGTATTACAATTGTGACTATCACATTGTTTTCATAACAAAGCTTCGTCGTCTAGATAAAGTGGTATGGTTAGCTTAGAATTGTTTAACCCACAACCTTTATGTTCGCTCTTAAACCTTCAATAATTCCTTGTATGTTTTTAACGGTATCAATCAAATAGTATTTGATAACCACATGCGGAATGCGTATGGTAGTGAATCCATTTTTAAAGGAATGCATGGCTTGTTCCAAGTCATTAATAGCTTGATCATGAGTAATCATCTCATAATCGGTATCAATTTCAATATTCAGTTTTACTCTAGATATAGCAATATCAACAGATTTTTTGCCATCCCACCATTCCAACATAGGATTTACTCCAGCGGCTTTTAAAGCGTAGAACAAATGAATGGCCTCGATAGGAGTTCCGTTGTCTAATATTACTTTTTTAATAAGTTTAGTATGTCTTGCGCATAATTCTACTCCAAGAGAATCCATAGAATTTTTGTGCTCTTCATAGCCGATGTTTTTTTCACAATCTTTGCAGGTCATGTTAAGTAGGTCGTTTTGGTATTAATATTAAGATTTGGGATTAGTATAACAGTAACTTTTTTGGAATAGTATTAAGAATCGATGTATGACACCTAAGTTTTAGACGAACGGTAATTTTTTAGATAAACGGCAAATTAAAATGTTAAAATTGTGGTGAAAACCTAGTTGACTATGCATCTTTTTCAACTATCTTGAAATGGTTTTTAGTAATTGCTATACGTATTATGTTTAAAAAAATTGGACCTGGTGTTTTAGTCGCAGCAGCTTTTATTGGTCCTGGGACTATAACTGCCTGTACCTTAGCCGGAGTAGGTTTTGGTTATGCCTTGCTATGGGCAATGCTATTGTCGATTTTAGCTACAATGGTTTTACAAGAGATGGCGGCTCGTTTGGGTATTATAACCCGAAGGGGCTTAGCTAATGTAATTAAAGAACAATTAGAATCTAAATGGATTAGGTTTATAGTCGCGGGAATAATTTTAGGGGCCATTTTAATTGGTAATGCGGCTTATGAAGCTGGTAATATTGGTGGTGCAACATTAGGAATGCAAGCCCTTTTTGGCGAGGACTTCTTAAATTACTATCCTTTTATTATTGGTTTTTTGGCTTTTATCTTATTATGGATGGGGAGTTATAAAATGCTGGAAAAAGTTTTTGTAGGCTTAATTTTTTTAATGAGTATTTCATTTATCATAACAGCTATACTAACCAAGCCAGCAATTTTCTCAGTTGTAAAAGGGCTATTAGTTCCTTCTTTTCCAAGAGAGAGTCTGTTAACAATTATAGCATTGGTCGGCACCACGATCGTTCCGTATAACCTTTTTTTGCATGCTTCACTTGTAAATGAGAAATGGAAATTAAAAAGTGATTTAAAAGATGCCAGAAGAGATACTGTAATTTCTATTGGTATTGGTGGTATTGTTTCTATGGCGATTATAATTGCTGCTACGGCTATTCCTATTAATGAAGTAACAGGAGCTTTAGACCTTGCCAAAGGATTGGAGCCGTTGTTTGGTGGTAATGCAAAATATTTTATGGGAATAGGGCTTTTTGCAGCTGGCATTACATCTTCAATAACTGCTCCTTTAGCTGCTGCTTATGTTGCAAACAGTTGTTTTGGATGGAGTGTTGGTCTAAAAGATTGGAAGTTTCGTTTGGTATGGATAAGTATATTGTTTTTAGGAGTTTTATCACTATCCTTTGAGATTAAACCTATAGAGATCATAAAATTTGCTCAGGTTGCAAATGGAATGTTATTACCAGTTATAGCAATTCTGTTAGTATGGATAGTGAATAAGAAAAATGTGATGGGAAAATATAAGAATACCTTGTTCCAAAATATAATTGGATTTTTAATTATTGGGCTATCCATTCTTCTTGGCGCAAAAAGCATTTTTAAAGTCTTTGGAATATTTTAAATGAACGGTAAGAATATTGATATTAATTGTGATGTTGGTGAAGGTATTGGGAACGAACCTGAGCTGTTTCCGTTTATTTCTTCTTGTAATATTGCGTGCGGTGGACATGCAGGTGATGAGGACACTATTCGTGAAATAGGATTATTAGCTAATAAGCATAAGGTTAAAGTAGGCGCTCACCCTAGTTATCCTGATAAAGATAATTTTGGAAGAGTTGCACTTGATATTACGGAGAAAGAGCTTAAAGAAACGCTAAAGCATCAGGTTAATACCTTTTTAAAAGTAATAGTTTCAGCAGGTGTTACTATGAATCATATTAAACCGCACGGAGCATTATATAATGAGATAGCTAAGAATAATAAAGTTGCAATTACTTTTTTGGAAGCAATACATGAATTTAAGAAAAAGGCAATACTTTATGTACCATATAAGTCTGTAGTTGCTAAAATAGCTAAAGAAAGAGGTTTTGCTATAAGGTATGAAGTCTTTTGTGATAGGAATTACAATGACGATTTGACCTTGGTTTCCAGAAAAGAAAAAGATTCGTTAATTCTAGATGAGAAAAAAGTATTTGAGCATGTTCTTCGGATAGTTGAAGACAACGCTGTTAAAACAATATCTGGGAGTATAAAGAAAATAAAAGCAGATACTTTTTGTATTCATGGTGATACTCCAAATGCTATTGAAATATTAACGTATCTTTCAAATGAATTACCAAAAAGAAGAATTCAAATTAGCAAGTGAAAAGTTACCCCATTACATTAAAGACTTTTGGCGAGAAAGCTATTCTTATTGAGTGGCCCAATAAAGTTGAGGAGGCTATTTTAGAGGATATCATTAGGTTTAAAGCTCTATTAGAATCAGAATTAGATGCTAATTTCGAGTTTGTACCAGCATACAATTCAATTGCTATTATCTCTAATACTACCAATTTTAATCTTGAAAAGTTAGAAAAAAAAATCCCAAGTCTTTATGAGAAAAACAGAACTTTAATTAAAACGGAAAAGGTTCTTTGGAAGATTCCTGTATGTTACGATGTTGAGTTTGGAATTGATATAAGAGAAGTTGCTTCCAATCTTAATATGACCCCCGAGGAACTAATAAAAATTCATTCTTCCCATAACTATACGGTTTACGGCATTGGCTTTCTCCCAGGTTTTATGTATTTAGGAGGTTTGCCAGGAAAAATAGAAACTAAAAGAAAAGACGTGCCTAGGTTAAAAGTTACTAAAGGGGCTGTGGGTCTAGCAGGAAAGCAAACAGGTATTTATCCACAGGAATCTCCTGGCGGCTGGAATATCATAGGCAATTGTCCTATCCCAATATTTAATTCGAATGCTAAAGAACCTTGTTTTGTTAATGTGGGCGATAAAATAAAATTCGAATCTATTTCACGGGCGGAATATGACCTCCATAAAATAGAAGGAGAAGTAGGGATTTATAAACCAGAAAAAATTTCCTTAAATGCTTAAAGTACTTAAATCTGGTTTTTTTACAACTATACAGGACAATGGTCGGTATGGATATCGTGATAAAGGAGTTCCAGTTTCTGGTGCAATGGATATGGTTTCTGTATCAAGAGCAAATAGATTGCTTGAAAACAATTTAAACGCTGCTGTTCTGGAAATTACAATGACTGGTCCCACTTTATTATTTGAAAATGATACGTATATAGCTCTTGGAGGAGCTTGGTTATCCCCAACCTTGAATAATAAGCCAATAGACAACTACAAAGTTTATAAGGCCTTAAAAGGAGATATTTTATCTTACGGAAGATTAGAAAAAGGTTTTAGAAGTTATTTGGCAGTAAAAGATGGATTTAAAACGACTCCAGTTTTAGGGAGTCAATCACATTACTATCCACTAACAGCAACTAAATGTATTTCGGAATTACAAGAAATTGAATTTAACGAATGCGGCTCTTTTGCACCAAAAATTTCAGAGCTTCAGATGGACACTTATTTAGACATCAATTTACTAGAAGTGTACCAAGGTCCAGAATATAAAATGCTTGGCAAAAAGCAATTAGAGGATCTCTTTTTAAAAGAGTTCTCTGTTTCTAAAGACAACAATAGAATGGCATATCAATTGAACGAAACGATAACTGGTCATTCGAAAACGATTTTAACTTCAGCAACGCAACCAGGCACAGTACAATTAACTCCTTCCGGAAAGATAATTATTCTAATGAAAGATGGGCAAACAACTGGAGGGTATCCAAGGATTTTGCAGCTAAGCGAGGAAGCAATTTGTATTTTGGCGCAAAAAAAATCTACAGATAAACTTAAATTTAAAATGTTTAAACCTTAAAATAAACGTCTTTGAAAGGTATACGAAAACGTTCACCGTAAATTCCTTTTTCATCGCGAATTCCGCAGCCTATTACCATATTAATTTCAGCACCCCTAGAAAGCTTCAATATTTTTTTGATTCTTAGCGTATCACTGCCTTCCATAGGACAAGTGTCATAGCCAATAGCGGCCATGCTAATCATGAAATTTTGAGCTGCTAACCCAGCACTTTTATGAGCCACTATGCGCATATCAGAATTTCGAGTTTGCCGATAAATTGGTTTAAAAAGCCCAACGACTTGAAAAACCAAATACTTAAGCCAGCCAAGTATTCCCAAAAATTCAGTATAAACAGTAGGAATTAGTTTTTCATAATATGACAATGCAAACTTTTCTCGTTTGGTGTATTCGGTTTTTGGTTTACCGTTTAAGGTGCTTTTTAAATATGCAGCATTTGCTTTAGCTCGCTTAGACCATAAGTCCTTTCTGGCAACGACAACAAGCAGCTGTTTGGAATATTTAGCAGCATTCTGACCTAAACATGCCTTGGTCATTTTATTTAGTATTGCCTTGTCCGTAATATGATAAAACTCCCAAAGTTGAAGATTACTACTAGTTGCTGCTAATGTTGCATTTTTAATGCAATCCTTTACTTTTTCGGTATCTAATTCTATATGCTCTTTAAAGATGCGAACAGAACGTCTGTAATTAATAGCCTCTGTAACAGTTTTTTCCATAGAGACAAATATATTAATATGAAGTTGATTGGATTTAAAGAATATTTTATGTAATCTTGACCTGTGGTAAAAAACACAACTAATATTATCAATGTCATTATTATTCCAGAAATGGAATGATACGGACTTTGTTGTAATAGAAAAGCCTGTATCTAACCGATACAGGCTTTTTTTATGCATGTATTTAAGATAAGTGAATGTGGTATTTTATTTTGATTTAAAATATTGTTAGTCAAGTGTTTAAGCATATAATTTTTTAAATGAATTTAGCACATTCAGAACTGTTAAAATATTACGGTATTTGAAACAATTATTTTTGGTTAGTAAAGTATTTTCAACGCTTTTAAACATTTTGAAAGAAACTTTTAATGGAATTAAATAAATATAGCAAAAACGTAACACAGGACCCTACACAACCTGCAGCCCAAGCAATGCTTTACGCGATTGGTTTTAAGGATGAGGATTTTGAAAAACCATTAGTTGGTATCGCTAGTACTGGTTATGAAGGAAATCCATGTAATATGCATTTGAATGACCTTGCTAAATTGGTTAAAGAGGGAGTAAACTCTAAAGAAACTGTTGGCCTTATATTCAATACAATTGGTGTAAGTGATGGCATTTCTATGGGTACCCCGGGAATGCGTTTTTCGCTACCATCTCGTGATGTCATAGCAGATTCAATGGAAACTGTAGTACAAGGGATGTCTTATGATGCTCTGGTAACGGTAGTCGGATGTGATAAGAACATGCCGGGTGCCTTAATGGCTATGCTAAGACTTAACCGCCCAGCTATTTTAGTTTATGGAGGAACTATTGCTTCTGGTTGCCATAATGATAAGAAATTAGACATTGTTTCTGCTTTTGAGGCTTGGGGTGAAAAAGTGGCGGGAACAATGGAGGAGAAAGAGTTTAAAAATATTATTAAAAAATCAATTCCAGGTGCAGGAGCATGTGGAGGAATGTATACCGCTAATACTATGGCTTCTGCAATTGAAGCTCTTGGAATGTCCTTACCATATAATTCTTCGAATCCCGCAATTAGTGATAACAAAGAGGTAGAATGTTTGGCTGCTGGAAAACAGATGCGATATCTTATAGAAAATGATATTAAGCCTTTGGATATTGTTACTCGGAAATCTTTAGAAAATGCCATTCGATTAGTCACTATTATGGGTGGCTCAACAAATGCAGTACTTCACTTTTTAGCTATTGCTCGAACTGCTGAGATAGAATTCACGCTTCAAGATTTTCAACACATAAGTGATACTACTCCATTTATTGCGGATTTAAAACCAAGTGGAAAATATTTAATGGAAGATGTACACCGTGTTGGAGGAATACCAGCGGTATTAAAATACTTATTAAAGAACGGTTTATTGCATGGCGATTGCTTAACTGTTACCGGTAAAACATTAGCAGAGAACTTGGAAAATGTTCCTGATTTGGAAGAAGGGCAAGATGTGATTAGACCTTTAGAGAATCCAATTAAAGCAACAGGACATTTACGCATGTTATATGGAAACCTAGCAGAGAACGGATCTGTTGCAAAAATTACAGGTAAGGAAGGGCTTGTGTTTAAGGGTACTGCAAAAGTATTTAATAGTGAGTATGACGCTAATGACGGAATAAGAACTGGGAAGGTTAAAAAAGGTGATGTTGTAGTTATACGCTATGAGGGTCCTAAGGGCGGACCTGGAATGCCAGAAATGCTTAAACCAACTGCAGCTATTATGGGGGCAGGTCTTGGTAAAGATGTTGCACTTATTACGGACGGCCGTTTTTCTGGAGGAACGCATGGTTTTGTAGTAGGGCATATTTCTCCCGAGGCTCAAGAAGGAGGCGTAATTGGTTTAGTTAATGATGGCGATACTATTGTAATAGATGCTGAAACCAATGCTATTAATGTAGAAGTGACTAAAGAGGAACTTGCTAAAAGAAAAGCTGCTTGGGTGGAACCTCAGTTAAAGTTTAAAAAAGGAGTGTTATATAAGTATGCTCGCTCGGTATCATCAGCTGCTGAAGGTTGCGTTACTGATGAATTCTAAAATATTTTGAAAGATGGAAACACTAAAAGAAAAGAAAATCCAAATCAAAAAGGAAAAGACTGTAAAAATATCTGGTGCAGAAGCTATTATTCATTGTCTTTTAGCTGAGGGGGTAGATTTGTTATATGGTTATCCAGGAGGTGCTATTATGCCCGTTTATGATGAGTTATATAAATTCCAAGATAAGCTAACTCATATACTTACACGTCATGAACAAGGTGCAACTCATGCAGCACAAGGATATGCTAGAATCTCAGGGAAAGTTGGCGTAGCAATGGCAACTTCTGGTCCTGGAGCTACAAATCTAGTAACTGGACTGGCGGACGCACAGATAGATTCTACACCAATGATTTGCATTACTGGACAGGTGCCAAGACATTTACTTGGTTCAGACGCATTTCAAGAGACAGATATTATTGGAATATCTACGCCAGTTACCAAATGGAATTATCAAATTACCAAGGCTTCAGAGATTCCTGAAGTAATGGCAAAAGCATTTTATATTGCCAAATCTGGCAGACCAGGTCCTGTATTAGTTGATATAACAAAGAACGCTCAGTTTGATGAGTTTGAGTTTTCATACAAGAAATGCACAGGAGTAAGAAGTTATAATCCAAAACCAAAACCTAATTCAGAAGCTATTAAAGCTGCTGCAAAACTTATCAACACTGCTAAAAAACCATTTGTCGTTTGGGGACAGGGAGTTATTTTAGGACAGGCAGAAGAAGAACTTAAAGCTTTGGTTGAAAAGGCAGGTATTCCAGCTGCATGGACTATTATGGGGGCTTCTGCACTAGATACTGGCCACCCCTTAAATGTTGGCATGGTAGGGATGCATGGCAACTATGGACCAAATATTCTTACTAATGAGTGTGATGTTCTAATAGCAATAGGAATGCGTTTTGATGACCGAGTCACGGGTAGATTGGCTGATTATGCGACTCAGGCAAAAGTGATTCATTTTGAAATTGATCCAGCAGAAATCAATAAAAATGTGCATGCGGATGTTGCTGTCTTAGGTGATTCCAAAGAAACATTGAATTTGCTTTTACCATTGTTAGATAGCAATAAGCACGAAGCTTGGCATAATGTTTTTAAAGAAAAATATCAGATAGAGTTTGATACTGTAATTAAAAAAGATATTCACCCCACCAAAGATGGTTTAACCATGGGGGAGGTAATTGAAGAAATAAATATAGCTACGGAACATAAAGCTGCGATAGTTACAGATGTGGGACAACATCAAATGATTGCTTGTAGGTATGCAAAATTTAAAGAAACTAAAAGCAATATTACTTCTGGAGGATTGGGAACGATGGGCTTTGCATTACCCGCAGCAATTGGCGCTAAAATGGGTGCCATGGATAGGGAAGTGGTAGCGGTAATTGGTGATGGCGGCTATCAGATGACCATCCAAGAGTTAGGTGTTATTTTCCAACATAATATTCCTGTAAAAATTGTTGTGTTAAACAATGACCATTTGGGTATGGTTCGCCAATGGCAAGAGTTGTTTTTTGATAAGCGCTACGCTTCAACAGTAATGGTAAATCCGGATTTTGTGAAAATTGCAGAAGGCTATCACATTGAAGCTAAATCTGTAAGTGAACGGAAAGATTTGAAAGCAGCTGTTCAAGAAATGATTGCTTCGGATAAACCATACTTCTTAGAAGTAAAAGTAGAAAAAGAGGATAATGTATTTCCGATGATTCCGTCTGGAGCTGCAGTATCAGAAATAAGATTAAAATAAAGAACAGGAGAATAGTATGGAAGATGAAAGCATAATTGATATTCCTGAAATATATTCTGAAATTAAGAGTAAATCTAATGAGGTAGGTTTTACAATGCCTTCAGATGTATATATAGGAACATTGCTTAAGGTTTTAATAAGCTCTAAGCCCAATGCTCATCTTCTTGAACTTGGCACAGGAATAGGTCTGTCTTTATCATGGATGATTGATGGTATGGATGATTTTTCAAAACTAATAACGGTAGACAACGACCCAAAATTGATTACGATTGTTAAACAGTACTTTGGAACTAATAGTCAAGTAGAAATTATTTGTCGTGACGCATCAGATTGGATTAGAGAATACAAAGGAGAAAAGTTTGACTTAGTTTTTGCGGATGCTTGGCCAGGAAAGTACAGTGAAATAGATGAAATTTTAGATTTAATTAAAATAGGTGGGTTCTATGTAATTGATGATATGAAGACACAGCCAAATTGGCCGAAAGGACATCAATTTCATGTAAATACTTTAGTAAGTTATTTAAAAAAAAGAGATGATTTTAATTTGACAGAAATGGATTGGTCAACAGGAGTAATATTGGCGGTAAAAATAAAATAGATTAAAAACGATATGGAAAACAATCAATGGTTCACAATATCGGTTTATTCCGAAAATAATGTTGGATTGCTTAATAGAATATCTGGAATATTCTTAAAGCGTCACATTAATATAGAAAGCTTAAATGTATCAAAATCAGAAATTGATAATGTTTCAAAATTCACTATAGTTATATACACAACTGATACTTGGGTACATAATATAGTGGGGCAAATAGAAAAACAAATTGAGGTAATTAAAGCATTTTATCATACGGATGATGAAACCATATATCAAGAGTCAGCGTTGTTCAAAATTGCTTCAGATTTACTATTCGACGAAAGACAGATTCAAAATATTATAAAAGAGAGTAATGCTCAAATTGTTACTGTAGCGAGAGATTTTTTTGTTCTTGCTAAAAGTGGAAGACGATTTGAAATCGACGATATGTATGAGCAATTAAAACCATTTGGTATTATGCAATTTGTTCGCTCTGGTAGAATATCTGTTACGAAGGACGAAATGCAGATATCAGCATTACTTAGAGAATTCCAATACAACTAAAAATAATCAAAACAATAAATAAAAGAGAATATAGAATGGCAAATTATTTTAATACACTATCATTAAGAGACCAATTAACGCAGTTAGGAAAATGCAGGTTTATGGAGTCTTCGGAGTTTTCAGATGGTGTAACTGCTCTAAAAGGGAAAAAAATAGTTATCGTTGGTTGTGGTGCACAAGGATTAAACCAAGGTTTAAATATGCGAGACTCAGGGCTAGATGTTTCCTACACACTTCGGGATGCTGCGATAAAAGAAAAAAGACAATCCTATAGTAATGCTACTGAAAATGGTTTTACGGTAGGAACTTATAATGAGTTAATTCCAACAGCAGATGTTGTAATTAATTTAACGCCAGATAAACAACATACAGCTGTAGTAAGCGCAGTAATGCCATTAATGAAGAAAGGTGCTACATTATCTTATTCTCATGGTTTTAATATCGTGGAAGAAGGTATGCAGATTCGGGAAGATTTAACTGTAATTATGGTAGCTCCAAAAAGCCCAGGTTCAGAAGTACGTGAGGAATATAAGAGAGGTTTTGGAGTTCCTACACTAATTGCTGTGCACCCGGAGAACGACCCAGAGGGAAAAGGTCTAGCACAAGCAAAAGCCTATGCTGTTGGAACTGGAGGACATAGAGCAGGGGTGCTAATGTCTTCTTTTGTTGCTGAGGTAAAATCAGATTTAATGGGAGAACAAACCATTCTTTGTGGTTTGCTGCAAACGGGTTCTATCCTATGCTTTGATAAAATGATGGAAAAAGGAATAGATGCAGGTTATGCTTCAAGACTTATCCAATATGGTTGGGAAACCATTACTGAAGGGATGAAATATGGTGGAATCACCAATATGATGGACCGTTTAACAAACCCTGCGAAAATTAAAGCATTTGAATTATCAGAAGAATTAAAAGATATTATGCGTCCGCTTTTCCAAAAACATATGGATGATATCATGACTGGACATTTTTCCAAAACAATGATGGAAGACTGGGCTAATGATGATAAGAATCTATTAACATGGCGTGCAGCAACGGGAGAAACCGCTTTTGAAAAGACACCGGCTGGTAACGACGAGATTAGCGAACAGGAATTCTATGATAATGGTGTTTTAATGGTTGCAATGGTTAGGGCAGGCGTAGAGTTGGCTTTTGAATCGATGACCGAGTCAGGAATTATTGCGGAATCAGCCTACTATGAATCATTACATGAAACACCACTAATAGCGAATACCATTGCAAGAAAGAAGTTATTTGAAATGAATCGTGTGATTTCTGATACAGCAGAGTATGGTTGCTATTTGTTTGGCCATGCTTGCAAACCATTATTAACAGGCTTTATGAAAGGTATTGATGTTGATGTTATTGGAAAGCCTTTTGCAGGCGCTGAAGTTGACAATGCCAAGTTAATTGCAGTAAACAAAGCTTTGCGCGAGCACCCTGTGGAAATTGTTGGAGCACGTCTAAGAGAATCTATGACTGCAATGAAACCAATTGTTTAAAAATAGTAAGGAGAATTGTCCCTTTGCTTGTAACTTATGAAAGAAACGGAAACTACATATTTCCCTAAGATTGCAGATATTTATTCAGCTGCAAAGACTATTCGCCAAGTTGCGAATCAAACTCCATTGCAACAAAGTATTCGTTATTCAAAAGAATATGGTGCGAATATTATGCTGAAGAGGGAAGATTTGCATCGTGTTCGTAGTTATAAAATTAGGGGCGCTTTTAATAAGATTAGTTCACTATCTAAACAAGAGTTAAAAAGCGGAGTTGTTTGTGCTAGTGCTGGTAATCATGCACAAGGTGTAGCTTTTGCATGCAATCATTTAGGAGTCTACGGAACTATTTATATGCCAGTGGTAACACCAAAACAAAAGGTTGACCAAACCAAAATGTTTGGTGGAGAATTTGTAAAAATTGTTTTAGAAGGGGATACTTTCGATGATTCTTATAAAGCTGCTATTACTTCATGTAAAGCCGAAAAAAAAACCTTTGTACATCCGTTTGATGACCCAAAAACTATTGAAGGACAAGCAACAGTTGGACTAGAACTTTTAGAACAATCTGAAGCCCCAATAGATTACGTTTTTGTTGCGGTAGGGGGAGGAGGTTTAGCTTCTGGCCTATGCGGAACATTCCAAGCCTTATCTCCAAATACAAAGATTATTGGTATTGAACCATCTGGAGCACCATCGATGAAAAATTCCATAGCTAAAGGGGAACGTGTTGAACTAAAAGAAATTGACAAATTTATAGATGGTGCTGCTGTTCAAAAAGTTGGAGCTCATACCTTTTCCATATGTAAAGAGCACCTTTATAAAATGGATACGATAGACGAGGGGAAAGTTTGTCAAACGATATTAGAATTGTACAATAGAGATGCTATAGTGGTTGAACCCGCAGGGGCATTAACAATTGCGGCTTTAGATACTTTTAAAGAGGAGATTAAGGGTAAAAATGTGGTTTGTATTGTTAGTGGAAGTAATAATGATATTACACGTACTGCGGAGATAAAAGAACGAGCGTTACTTTACAGTAGGTTAAAACATTATTTTATTATTCGCTTTCCTCAGCGACCTGGAGCATTAAAAGAATTTGTGGCAGACATTCTGGGTCCAGAAGACGATATTACGCATTTTGAGTATTCAAAAAAATCTAGTAGAGAGAACGCCCCAGCAGTTGTTGGGATAGAATTAAAATCCTCTGAAGATCTTGCTCCACTAATAAAAAGAATGAAAGAAAATAGCTTTTTTGGCGACTATTTAAATGATAAACCTGACTTGTTTCAATACTTAATTTGAGACCAAATAATAGGGAGAAAACATATGAACACAATACCTAAAGATTTTCAAATAACATCAAAAATTCATCATAACACTTATTTGGTTAATGGTGAATTAAAAAAATGGAATGGTAGCACAACAGAAGTAAGTTCCACTATTTCGTCAACGGATGAGTATAAACCAACAGTTTTGGGAAGTATTCCCGATATGGGAGAACCTGAAGCATTAGGAGCATTGGACGCTGCTTTGGCAGCTTATAATCAGGGGCAGGGAGTATGGCCTACGATGAAGGTAAAAGACCGTATAGAATGTATGGAATCTTTTGTGAAAAAGATGATTACCAAAAGAGATGAGGTTGTAAAATTACTCATGTGGGAAATAGGAAAATCTTTACCAGATTCACAAAAAGAATTTGATAGAACAGTTGAGTATATCTATGATACAATTGAAGATTACAAACAGTTAGATAGAGATTCTGCAAAGTTTCATAAATCAGGTGATGTATATGCCCATATTAGAAGGGGGCCATTAGGTGTAGTGCTATGTCTTGGTCCCTATAACTACCCTTTAAATGAAACTTTTGCTTTGTTGATTCCAGCAATAATCATGGGGAATACAACTGTTTTTAAACCTGCTAAGCATGGGGTTCTTTTAATAACACCATTATTAGAAGCCTTCCAGAGTAGTTTTCCAAAAGGAGTAGTTAATATTTTGTTTGGTAGAGGAAGAGCCGTTGCCGCCCCTATAATGAAAACGGGAAAAGTTGATGTACTTGCCCTAATTGGAAATAGTAAATCTGCTAATGCTTTACAAGAGCAACACCCAAAAAGTAATAGGCTTCGCTTAGTTCTGGGATTAGAAGCGAAGAATCCAGCAATAATTTTACCAGATGCCGATTTAGACCTTACAATTGATGAGGTCATTGCTGGTACAACATCTTTTAATGGGCAACGATGCACGGCTTTAAAAGTGGTGTATGTCCATGAAGATATTAAAGAAGAATTCCTAAAACGATTTTCAGAAAGGGTTGATGCTTTAAAATTCGGTAACCCATGGGAAGAAGGAGCAAAGCTTACACCTCTTCCAGAACCAAGTAAACCCGCTTATATTCAAGAGTTAATAGATGATGCTTTAGCAAAAGGAGCAACTATCAAGAATAAAAAAGGAGGTATCCATTCAGATAATTATATCTGGCCTGCCGTATTATACCCGGTTTCTAAAGACATGCGGGTGTATGAAGAAGAACAATTTGGTCCAGTAATACCAGTGCTTTCCTTTAAGGATATTGAAGAACCCTTAGATGACATGGCAGAATCTAATTATGGACAACAAGTAAGTTTGTTTGGTAAAGATGTCTACACACTTTCCCCTCTAATAGATACGCTAGCAAACCTGGTATGTAGAGTTAATTTGAATAGCTCTTGTCAGCGCGGTCCAGATGTATATCCGTTTACGGGAAGAAAAGACTCCGCACAGGCTACATTAAGTGTTCATGATGCTTTACGTTCTTTTTCTATTAGGACATTTGTAGCATTTAAAGACAATGAATTAAATAATGAAACTATAGAGCAGTTGCTAGATGCTAAAGTGAGTAACTTTTTAAGTACGGATTACATTTTATAGAAATTTATTAATGTTCCACGGCATAAGTTTAAAAGCTTATTAGAAAGCCATAAAAAATGACTAGGGTAAACCGCAAGATTATCCCTAGTCAAAAGCTAATTAAACAAAAAACACTATATAATTTATCGTGGTTTGCCACCATCGATCCATTGTTCTATTAAGTCGATATTTTCTTGTGGGAGCTTTCCAGAAGGAGGCATAAGACCTGCATTAACTTGATTAAAAATGCTACTTGAACGGTTGCTAACTTGTTCAAAGTTTAATAAGGGAAATGGCGCTCCATTTATTGGTGGGCTTGTATGACAGGTTATACAGTTAGAGTTAATAATAGGTTGAATGTTAGTACTAAAAGAAATGGTATTTTCATTTTCTTCATTTTCCAGTTCCTCTGTAGCTTCAACGATTGAATCATCTATTATAAATTCCTCATCGGTGTTTTCCGATGAACACGATGAAAACCAAATAATGATAATTGTTAAGACTAAATTCTTTTTCATAGCATTTTTTTTAATTTCTTGATACAAAGAAACTTCGGAAACGAACCTGAATACAACTTAATATGATTGAAAAGGAATTATTGCTATTAAAACGGAAAAATTAAACTTAAAGCTTCTTAGCACCTTGCAGGTATAATGATTATAAGAGGTTAAAATCGAGGTATTTGAATTAATTCGTATAACAGGAAATACTAGAGCATAAAAAAGTAAGCCCTGATTAGGGCTTACTTTTTTTACATAAACCCCTTCGAATTTAACAGACTTGGGTGGTTTTTTAACACAGTTCTAACTTAGCTCAATTTTAGGTATCGATATTTTTAGCGTCTAACCTAATTATTCATTAAAACAACAGATACCAATGAAAAAAATGTACTCAAAATTCTCCTTAGTACTAGTTTTAGCACTTTTGAGTTTTACTACAAATTTAAATGCACAACTCACCTTACCAGCTGGTAGTCCAGAAGCGGAAGTAAGTCAACGAGTTGGGATTACAGACATCACCATTCACTACAATCGACCTTATGTGAAAGGAAGAGAAATATGGGGCAAATTAGTGCCATATGGATTTAACGACCTTGGTTTTGGAACTTCTAAATCTGCACCATGGCGTGCTGGTGCGGACTACAATACTACCATTGAGTTTACGCATGATGTTAAGGTAGAAGGTAAGGACGTTAAAGCCGGAAAATATGCGCTCTTTTTTGCAATTGAGGAAAATGGCGATGTTACTGGAATCTTATCTAATAATACTACTTCTTGGGGAAGTTACTTTTATGATGAAGCTGAAGATGCACTCCGCTTTAATGTAAAGTCAAATGATATTGAAGATTCTGTGGAAATGTTGACTTTTAGTTTTGATACTGCAGATGCTACAAGTACTGTGGCTAGCCTTAAATGGGCTAAAAAGGAAATACCTGTAAAAATTGAAGTTGCCGTTACCGATATTGTTATGGAAGGTATAGCGAATGATTTACGTAATCCAAATGGCTTTAGACAAGCTACTTGGGACCAGGCCGCGAATTATGCTTTTAATGCTGGAAATATTGACAAAGCATTGGAATGGGTTAATGCTTCTATAAGTGGTAACTTCTTTAGCAAAGAAACTTTTTCAAACCTGTCTTTAAAATCTAAGATTTTAGCTAAGCAAGGTAAAAGTGCAGAAGCATCTAGCTATGTAGATAAAGCAGCTGAAATGGGAACATCACGTGAGGTGTATGGTTTAGGAACGCAACTTTTAGGGACAGATGTTGATAAGGCATTTGGTATTCTTAAGGCTAATGTAAAGAATAGTAAAGGCGCTTGGCCTAGTAATTATGGACTTGCAAGAGCATATTCTGCCAAAGGAGATTATAAAAATGCCATAAAATCTATAAATAAATCTTTAACAGTGGCTCCTGCTAATTTTAAACCCAGATTAGAACAGAGTATAGAACGCCTTAAAAAGGGAGAGGATATTAATAAATAATTGCATCTTCTTAATTGAGATAAAAGCCCTAATAATTATTAGGGCTTTTTTAGTGCAAAAACCTCCTGGCGGAACAATTTTGAGATTAATCATATTCATGCGTTATTTGTAAAAAAGAATTGAATGAAAAAGCTAATACTTCTTTTTGTATTCTTATGTCTTATTGCTTGTAGTTCAAACTCGCCAATTGAGCCTGAGGCTAATCAACAAGCTGATGATGAAACAACAAGTGAAGAAGGTAATAATGATGACGAGATGTCAGAAGAAGAGCCTTTCACGTTTCCATTCTCTCTTTCCATTGTTTTAAAAGATTTTTCTAACCCTGCTCAACGTGAAGGCCAATTTGAGAGCATTGATTTTTTAAAAGGTTTATCTAATCCTTCTGAATCTCTTAACCTTACTCAAACGATAAATCTTGATCTTGACGCTGGTATTGTTACTAATGGACAAGAGAATGTTTTAGTTTTTTTACAAAAGACAGGAACAATAGAGAAAGAATATTTAACCTATAATTTAGATACGCAACAGATTTATTCTGCAAACCGGACTGAATTATTGTTGACCAGCGAAAATTGTTTCTTTGATGGAACACAATTAGCTGCAAATTCTAATGGCTTGTTGTTTTTTAATTATGATTTATGTCAAGCTCCTGATGATATTATCCCTGTATTTAGGAATCAATCCACTGATGAAAATATAATATTTCCTAAAATAGAAGCAGCTCATATGGGGGACTCCTTCAATTTGTTATGGGGTTCGGATTATTATTATTATTATCATTTTAACAATTTAAATGAAGACGCTCAAGGCCAATCCATTGACCAAGATGGATTAATAGTTTACAATGCTACTTCTAATGAAATTATTTATGAAAATAGAACGTCTGAGCGCAAAATACCTCTTGTATGCAAGCAAAAGATGGTCTTGAAAAGGAATAACACTCTTTTGGATTTAATTGACCTTGAGAGTGGACAAACTCTTTTTTCTAATGAAGTTTCTAATTCAGATGGTTTGATTATTGGAGATAGACTTGGCCAAGCTGAGATATACCAGAACAAGGTTGGTTTAATGATTTATAATTTTGAAGAACAAAAGCTTTTCCCTGGAGTATATGATTTCCAATCGAATAGTTCCATAACTTTTGATTCTGAAGTATACCGTGAGTATTTCCGCAATAGTGGAATTCCAGTTCCCAACCCTATACGACAACCTAAGGAATATAAATTTGACTTAGAATCTGAAACTTTTGCGGTATTGTATCATGGATTCACCCAAGGTTTTATCGAAAATGATAATCCTGATTTTATTGGTTTAGTTTTTATGAATTTTGAAGGGGAAATTCTTCATGAATATAAGTTTGACGAAAGACAATGGATTGAGCAAATTATAGTGAAAAGATGACTAACTAATATAGCCCCAAATTGCTTTATCCTTTGAGAGATTGATATAGGCTTGTCTTATGCCTATATTTTCTGGTTTAGCCATTTTTGGGTCATCTTTTAAAACTTGTATAGCATAATAGCGGGCAGATTTTAAAATTTGATTGTCCTTTACAATATCTGCGATTTTAAGATTTAATAATCCACTTTGTTGTGTGCCCATTAAATCTCCTGGACCGCGAAGTTTTAAATCTACTTCTGCAATTTCAAAGCCATCATTAGTGCGTACCATAGTTTCTAATCGTGTTTTAGCATCACTAGATAATTTATGACTAGTCATTAGAATACAAAAACTCTGTTCTGCTCCGCGACCGACACGTCCTCGTAATTGGTGTAACTGTGATAAACCAAAGCGTTCCGCACTTTCAATTATCATTACAGAAGCATTAGGGACGTTTACACCAACCTCAATGACAGTGGTGGCAACCATGATTTGCGTTTCGCCTTTTACAAAGCGCTCCATCTCATAATCTTTATCTGCCGGTTTCATCTTACCATGAACAATAGATATTTGATAATCGGGCAGGGGAAAGTCCCGCGCAATACTTTCATAACCATCCATTAAGTCTTTGTAATCTAAAGCTTCCGATTCTTGAATTAATGGATAAACAATATAAACTTGACGCCCTTTTCTAATTTCATCTTTGATAAACTGAAAAACCTTTAACCTATTTGCATCATATCTGTGCACTGTCTTAATGGGCTTTCTTCCAGGTGGTAATTCATCAATGACGGAAATATCTAAATCACCATACAGACTCATAGCTAATGTTCTAGGAATGGGTGTTGCCGTCATTACTAGAATATGTGGTGGCACTTCATTTTTTTGCCATAATTTTGAACGTTGTGCAACACCAAAGCGATGCTGCTCATCAATCACAGCTAAGCCTAAATTCTGGAATTGGACTTTATCTTCTAATAATGCATGCGTTCCAACTAGAATATTCAATTCCCCATTTTCAAGACGCTCATGGATACCTTTGCGAACAGACTTTTTAACCGATCCAGTTAAGATTTCAATGGTTATGTCCATTTCACCCAATAATTCTTTTAAACCATTATAATGTTGATTTGCCAGAATTTCTGTTGGTGCCATTAAACAGGCTTGATAATTATTATCAATAGCTAATAACATACACATTAAAGCCACAATGGTTTTACCTGAGCCAACATCACCTTGCAGTAAACGGTTCATTTGAGCACTGCTGCCTAAATCGTTTCGAATCTCTTTAATAACCCGCTTCTGCGCATTTGTTAATTCAAAGGGCAAGTGGTTTTTAAAAAACTGATTAAAACTAGCTCCAACTTGATCAAATGCCAAACCTTTAATTTTTTGTTTGCGAACAGCTTTCTTATTTAATAACTGTAGCTGAACATAAAATAATTCTTCAAATTTTAATCGGAACTGTGCTTTAGCTAATAACTCTTGATTTTTTGGAAAATGAATGTTGAAAAGTGCCTCACTTTTTGAAATTAGTTTTAATTCTTCGAGTAGCACTAATGAAAGTGTTTCAGGAAATTGATTTTTTGTTTCTATGAATAACTGCTGAACGAGTTTGGAAACTATTCTATTCGTAATGCCAGAGTTAGCTAACTTTTCTGTAGAAGGATATATAGGCTGCATACTAATTTTCAACCCAGCTTGATGCACTTTTTGCAATTCCATTTCTGGATGAGGCATAGAAAAAATACTACCATATTTATTAACTCTTCCAAAAACCACATAAGGCTCGTTTAATTTTAAGTTTTCTCGAATCCACTTCTGACTGCGAAACCAAACCAATTCCATTTGGCCGGTTTCATCTTTAAAAGTAGCTACTAAACGTTTGCCTCTTTTTTGTTCTACAGTTTTTAAATGTATAATCTTTCCAAGAATTTGAACATCCGCCCCACTATCTTTTAATTGTGCAATTTTATAGTATTGTGTTTTATCTAAATATCGATTTGGATAGTGCTGCAATAGGTCTTGAAAAGATTCGATTCCCAATTCCGTACGCAAAAGCTCGGCCCTATTTGGACCAACCCCTTTAAGGTAAACTATAGGCGTTTGTAGAAAATTGGAATTCATAGAACTAAAATATGTAATTTGGATTGACTTTTGCTACTTTGCTTTTATGCGATTAATCCAATTTACCTTTCTTATATTTTTTACATCAGCTCTTTTTGCTCAAGAGCAAGCTGCAGTTGATTTTACTAAAATCAGCATGGAAATCACGCCAATTTTTGATTCCAAGGAGATTTGGGGTAGTGGCACCTATGATTTTGAATTAAAAGGTAAAACAGATTCTATTTTTATAGATGCTGTTAATATGACATTTTTATATGTTTCCTTAGATAGAAAGCAAATTGAGTATTCAAATTCTGGAAGCAATCTTGCATTCAAGGCACCTGAAAAACTAGGGAATCACGAACTATTTATACGATATGTAGCTAAACCAAAACAAACGGTTTATTTTATCAAAAGAAAATCCGACGTAGGTTCACAACAAATCTGGACTCAAGGTCAGGGAAAATATACAAGTCGTTGGTTACCAAGTTTTGATGATATGACCGAAAAAGTAGAGTTTGATTTAACGCTCAACGCTGATGAAGAGTATACAGTAATAGCTAACGGAAACTTAACTAAAAAATTTACAGAAGATGGGCTTACGAATTGGCATTTTGATATGACCAAACCCATGAGTAGCTATTTGGCAGCTTTTGTTATAGGTGATTTTGCTAAAAAGGAACTTACATCCTCCTCTGGAGTACCACTAGAGCTGTATTATGAACCTAAAGACAGCTTAAAAGTTGAACCAACGTATAGGTATACAAAAGAAATCTTTGATTTTCTGGAACAGGAAATAGGGGTTCCTTACCCTTGGCAAAATTACAAGCAAGTTCCTGTGCAAGATTTCTTATATGCCGGAATGGAGAATACCGGCACTACTATTTTTTCTAATACCTATATGATAGATGCTACCGCTTTTGTGGATAAAAACTATGTAAATGTAAATGCTCATGAGTTAGCCCATCAATGGTTTGGAAATTTGGTGACCGAAGAAAATGGAAAACACCATTGGTTACATGAGGGTTTTGCTACGTACTATGCGTATCTCACAGAAAAAGAATTGTTCGGAGAGGAGCATTTTTATTGGAAGTTATATGACACCGCTAAAACATTGCATAACCTATCTGAGAATGGCGGAGGAGAGGCATTAACCAATCCAAATGCAAATAGCTTAACTTTTTATGAAAAGGGTGCTTGGGCACTAGTGCTGCTAAGAGAAAGGGTAGGGGATAAAGCTTTTAGAAAAGGGATAAAAAAATATTTAGAAAAGCATCAATTTAAGAATGTAACTATTTCGGACTTCTTAATTGAGCTAGAAGCTAACTCTAATCAAAATTTGGATGATTTTCGAGAGAAATGGTTAGAGTCTGAGGTATTTCCATGGAATGATGTAAAAAAACTATTGATTAAAAATTCATTGTCTCTTAAGGTTTATTTTTTACACGATGATAATCCAAAAAGAACGGCTTATTTACCAGATATTGAGTCGACCTTTTATTTTCTAAAGCAAAAGATGATTGACTCTTTAAGCATCAAAAAATTACCATTAATGGAAGCATTTTCTTTTGAACATAAAATTAAATTACGACAGGTCTATGCTTTAAATAATTCTAAAATCACTTTAGAACAAAAAGATATTTTTGAGAGTATGCTTATGGATGAAAGCTATGTAACTATCGAAGCTACCCTATTTAAACTTTGGGAGTCATTTCCAACGGATAGAATAAGTTACTTAGAACAAACTGAAGAGTTTATTGGCTTGCCAAATAAGAATATTCGTTTACTTTGGTTGACTTTAGCATTACTAACAGAGGATTATAGACCTAATAAAAAACAAGATTATTACTTAGAACTAAATAGTTATACATCACCAGAAAACCATTTTGAAGTGCGGCAATTGGCATTTCAGTATTTGAGTCAAATTAATGCAATGAGTGATGAAAGCCTTATTAATTTAATTAATGCATCGGAACATCATGTTTGGCAGTTTAAAAAGTCTTCAAGAAATTTGCTCCGAAAATTAAGTGAAAGTAAAACGCTTAAAGAGCGACTTTTGAGTATATCCGAATCTTTAAACATGGAGCAACGCAAAGCATTGGAAAAAATAATTACCAAATGAAAGCATTAGTAATTTCTGGAGGTGGTAGTAAAGGAGCATTTGCTGGTGGTGTTGCACAGTTTCTTATTGAGGAAGCAAAAAACGAATATGACATTTTTGTTGGTACTTCAACGGGGAGTCTTTTAATCTCTCATCTGGCTTTAGGAAAGCTTGATAAAATCAAAGAAATATATTCTAATGTTAATCAGAAAACTATTTTTAGCAATTGCCCTTTTGTGGTAAGAAAAAAATACGGAGCTGATATCATTGGAATGAATCACTGGAATATTTTTAAGAATTTCATAAAAGGCAAGAAAACATTTGGGGAAAGCGAAAACCTTCGCCAACTCATAAGAAATAGCATTACTGTTCCTGAGTTTAATGAGTTAAAAGAGTCCGACAAAAATATTGTTGTTACTGTTTCCAATTTATCACTAAATCAAGTCGAGTATAAGTCTATAAATGACTGCACTTATGATGAATTCTGTGATTGGATATGGATTTCAGCTAATTATACACCTTTTATGAGTCTTGTAAGAAAGAACGGTTGTGAGTATGCCGATGGAGGTTTAGGGAGTCTTGTACCCATAGAAGAGGCTATTCTTAGAGGGGCAACAGAGGTAGATGTTGTGGTTTTGCATACGGAAGTAAATTATTACAATAGGATGCCATCCAGGAATCCTTTTGAGCTAATAACAAATATGCTGAGTTTTGTTTTGGACCGTATCGAGAACCAAAATATACGCGTTGGAAAATTAGTGGCTAATCAAAAAGGCGCGATTATCAATTTATATTATACCCCAACTGTTTTAACAACCAACTCCTTGATTTTTAATAAAGAAAAAATGACACGCTGGTGGAAACGAGGTTATTTATATGCTAAGAATAAGAATGCTGAGAGCATGCCCATAAATCCTGAACTACAGGAATAATTACCACAAATCGCCAATCTCCTTTTTTACAAAAGCTAATGCAGTTGCAGACGGTGACTGTTTTTCTATCATTTGAGTTAGGATGTCCTCACGAAGCTTATCGGCAGAGTCAGATTCACTCATTGCAGCTGATCTAATAATTTGAATCGTAGCACTTTTAGCCGCTTTTATAATATTCCAGCATTCATCTGTCATATAAATCTGTTGAGACAGGTTATGATCAAACTCATCTTCAACATTTTTTATAAGTAGATTTTCGTAATCGGTTTTATTTTGACTTTTTGGAGCAACTCTAACAACTAAACTATTAACAGCGATACGCTCTAAAAATAACGCCATACGTTCGTAGGCTTGTAATCTTACTGGTAAGGTGTCTTTTTGAGAGTCTTTATGCAATAAAAAACGTCTTCTACCATCTTCATTACGAGTATGAAGTCTAAAGAAGTAAAATGCAATAAGACCTGTAACTACGGAAGGTAATAAATAGGCAAAAAGTTGAAAAATTTGATCTCCGGTCATTGGAATGGTATTTTATTTGGATTTAAAACGGAGTAAAACTCTAAAAAGTATATGGCGCTAGGTTACATTTTTTCTTTAGCCAAACTATAAAACGCATCTAGATCTGGAGACAAGCGAATAGTTATACCTTCTTTAAAGTTACCGTCTTTTGTGACAATGTTTAAGCGCTCCGCAGGTATACTATTTGTTTTCCATAGCTCATTAGCTACTGCAATAGCTTGCGTATAGGATACATCAAAATCTCCTGTTATATTCATTGCTTCAATGGCTATTTCTCTTTCAGGATTTTTAGTAATAAGCTGCGCAATTTTAGCAATGTTTGCCTTACCTTCTTCTGATAATACAGCTGATTGATCATCTTCAAACAAAGCGAGTAGATTATTAGAAATTAAAATACTACCGTTTGAGGCACCAATTTTGGCATTGGGTCCAAGAATTTGTTTGCTCTGTGATAATATTGCAATTGCCGTAGAATCGTTTTTTGCAAAAGAGTCAGAAATTAACCGTAATTGCTGTTCCTTTTCATTTAGGCTAGTTAATGCACTGTTTACAGTTTCCGTGTTCTGTTTAGAGATTTTAGAAAAATTAGTCAAATTTTGAAGCAACGTAGCATTTGCGCTTCTGAGTTCTTCAGCTTCTTTGTTAGCTAATTCTGCATTAGCATTACTTACATTTATTTGACGTTTTGCAATAGAAACGGAATCGTTCAATGCTGAAATTGTTTGCTCAAGTTCGCCAATTTTTGCAATTAAATCCTTCTTTTTTTGAGATTGAACTGTTATTGCTACTAAAAGAAATAAGATTAAGGGTAATAGTTTTTTCATAATTACGAATTCGTTTTTCCACCTAAATACGTGCAATCATAAAGGTCTTGCATGTTTTTAAAATCAACTTTTGTCTTTTCATAACCATAAACTGATTTTAAATCACTGCTAAGGTAATCATCATCTACATTAACTTGAATATCTGTCATGGTAAATTGAGCAGGATGTTCATATCCTGCAGCATGGGTAACCTCTAAAAATTCTTTTCTAAAAGTTTTAAAGTACTGTCCTAAACGTTCAGATTTTAAAGTAACGTCAATACCACTCTGTAACCATTTGCTTTGTGTTGCGATACCTGTTGGGCATTTATTGGTATGACAAACCTGAGCTTGTATACAACCAATGCTCATCATCGCCTCTCTAGCAACATTTATACAATCAACTCCCATTGCAAATGCCATGGCTGCTTTGGCCTGAAAACCTAATTTTCCACTACCAATAAATACGATACGTTCAGTTAGACCTCTTTCTTTAAAAATCTTATAGAGACTAGCAAAACCATATACCCAGGGTAAAGAAACATGATCTGCAAAGCTTGGGGGAGCAGCACCAGTGCCGCCTTCACCACCATCAACAGTTATAAAGTCTGGTCCTTTTCCTGTTTTCTTCATTAAATCTGCTAATTCTATCCACTGATCTAGTTTTCCAATAGCACCTTTAATGCCAACGGGTAAGCCAGTCTCTTCTGCTATTTTTTCTATTAGGGTATGTAATTCTGGAATTGTAGAAAATGCTTTGTGTGTAGATGGGGATAACACATCTTTTCCAATTTCAACCCCACGTATTTCGGCAATTTCCTTAGTAATTTTGGCTCCTGGCAGTACTCCACCTTTCCCAGGTTTTGCTCCTTGAGAAAGTTTTACTTCAATAGCCTTTATGCACGGATTTTCATCTACAAGTACTTTCATCTTGTCCAAAGAAAAACCCCCATCTTTTGAGCGTACGCCAAAATACCCCGTTCCAAAATGAAAAACGACATCACCACCTTGTTTGTGATAAGGGGAAAGCCCACCCTCTCCTGTATTATGATATGCCTCTGCTTTTTGAACACCTTTATTCATTGCTTCTACTGCTGCAGCTGATAAAGAGCCAAAACTCATTGCCGAAACATTAATTATGGATGCGGGTCTATAGGGTTTCTTACGCCTATTATAAGCCCCCATAACTTTAGCACAGGGTAAAAAATAGGGATTGTTAGTGTTAGGATGATTGTTTGGAATCTGATATCCAATCATGGCATTTTTCACAAAGATGTGCTGATGTGCATATACATCCCTATCGGTACCAAAACCTTCATAATTATTTTCCTTTTTTGCCGAAGCATAAATCCAACCTCGCTCAATTCTGTTAAAAGGAAGTTCTTCTCGATTGTTAGCTACAAAATACTGCCGCATTTCTGGCCCAATACTTTCTAACCAATACCGTAAATGTCCAACAATTGGATAGTTATGACTAATGGTATGCGCCCTTTGAAAAAAGATATCACGGATAGCTATAAGCCCTAGAACTGCAATAATCCAAAGCCACCATGGAACGTTTCCTAAAAAAGCTAAAACTTCCTCCATTCTTTAAATCTCAATTATGTTTTATTCTTGTTATCTAAGAATATTTTAATAACTCCAAACAAAGCTAGTAGCACTCCAATAACAGTGCTGGTTAGGTATAGCCATACAGGTTTTTCTAGTACTAGGAGTGCCATTCCTATTGAGGTGAAGACCATTCCAATAATACTAAAAAGCAAACCTCTATTCTTTTTATCCATACTTTAAAAAATTACACTTCGACAAGCTTAGTGTGACAATTTTAGGTCTCAACTCCGCTCGACCTGACATAGTTTTTAAAAGGACCTAAGACCTAAGATGCAACTACTTATTTAAATAGTCTAAAGTTAACTCTGTCATTGCTTTAACACCCAATTGCATCCCAGCATCATCAATTAAAAAATCTGGTGTATGGTGTGGAAACGATTCGGAATTCCCCGGTGTCATGCCTCCTAAAAAGAAGAAAAAACCTGGAGCTTCACGTTGAAAATACGAGAAATCTTCAGCACCTGTAATAGCTTTTTGAATAACCACATTGTCGATACCTGCAACACGTTCTAAAGTTGGTAACATTTGGCTAACTAGTGCAGGGTCGTTATAGGTAATATCGGTTGCATCTTTAATTTCACAAGTAGCAGTTCCTCCATAAGCCTTAGCAATGGTTTCTACCATTTCTACCATTCTTTTATTTAGTTTATCCTTCATATCATAATCCAGTGTACGGATAGTACCAATCATTTCCGCACTTTCTGGAATAATATTAAAACGCACGCCACTTTTAATTTTACCTACTGTAATTACAGCTGCTTCCTCTGTAAGTTTAGTCTCGCGACTAATAATAGTTTGTAAGCCATCAATAATTTTTGCACTGATAAGAATAGGATCTACACCTGACCAAGGCTGTGAACCGTGACTTTGCTTTCCATTTACCTTAATCGTAAAACTTTGTGCAGCAGCCATAGTGCCCCCGGATTTATAGCGAATCATGCCAACAGGAGTTTGTGAATTTATATGTAATCCAAAAATTGCATCTACTTTCGGGTTTTCCATAACACCTTCTTTAACCATTAATAAAGCGCCACCTTCTTCACCCGGCGGAGGACCTTCTTCAGCTGGCTGAAATATAAATTTCACCGTGCCTTTGATTTTATCCTTGTTCTTTGATAAAATTTCTGCAACACCCATTAAAATTGCAGTATGTGTGTCATGCCCACAAGCATGCATAACGCCAACTTTCTCTCCTAAAAACTCAGAGGTGACATTAGATTTAAAAGGCAAATCGTTACGTTCCGTCACAGGCAAAGCATCTATATCTGCTCGTAGCGCTACTACTTTTCCGGGTTTGTCCCCTTTTAAAAGACCAACAACACCAGTATGGGCTACACCAGTTTGCACATCAATACCTAAAGATTTTAGATGTTTTGCTATTTTCTCAGCAGTTTTAAATTCACGATTCCCTAGTTCTGGATTTTGATGAATGTCATGACGCCATTCAATTACTTTATTTTCAATGCTTTTGTAATCTTTGCTAAGGTTTGGTCCTTGCGCAAATAATCCGCAGCTAGCTATTAAAAATGCAAAAGCGAATACTTTAAGTTTAGTCATAATTTGAGTTTTAAAATTTGATAAGGCGATAGCCATTATTTTGTAATTGTATTAAAGCTGTCATTGCTGAAAGGGAAAGTTGTACCCCAGAAATAGTTTCTTGTATGGGAAACTCCCTTGATAAAGAAGATTGTCCGCAGAATAAAAATTCTACGCCAGCATCCATCAACTGTTGCACCATTTCGGCATTAGGATTATCTACGCCATAGCGTTTTTTATAGGCTTTGTTGGTAATAATATCCTTTGACGCTTTATTATGTACCACTAATGCCACCTTCATATTTTCTTTGGAGACCCCGCTTTGAGCATGCATATTTAAAAAGCGAGCGGCGGTTTCTATACTTCTATTTAAAGCTGAAGTATCTTCTGGACTATTCATAATATCAAACACTACTTTTAGTTGTGCATCTTTTTCAATTTTGTAATCTTGATTTTGAATCTGCCAGACTTTACCGTAATCAGCAATTATAGGACCTGCTTTTTTTTCTTGGGCAAGAATGCTATATACGCAAAGCATTAGTAAGGATAAAAAGAAGTATTTTTTATTCATAAGGTCTAAATATAATTCAGGCTATTATTTTATAAAATGCAGTCAATTCGAGTGAATTTTACTTCATCAAGAAGTGAAATTTGTATCGAGAACAGCAATTTACATTGCTAATATTGTTCTCGATACAATTTTTCGTTCCTCAAAATTACTCGAACTGACACGGTTCATAATACGGATGGTTTAAATATATCCAAAATTAGAAGAAATACCATTTGCTGTTCAAAAGTATTTAAAGCTTCGTTTCAACAAACCGAGTAGATTAGCTAATTTCACCTTTTTAGTTTTTGCTTGTGGAAGAAAAGATTGCGTATTTAAAAGGATTAAATGAAGCCCAACTGGCACCTGTCTTGCACAAAGACGGTCCATTAATGGTAATTGCTGGCGCAGGTTCTGGTAAGACGCGTGTTTTAACCTACCGTATCGCACATTTAATGGCACAGGGCGTAGATTCTTTCAATATTCTAGCACTTACTTTTACCAATAAAGCAGCACGTGAAATGAAAAAGCGTATTGCCGATATTGTTGGTAGTTCTGAAGCTAAGAATTTATGGATGGGAACGTTTCACTCTGTATTTGCCAAATTGTTACGTTTTGATGGTGATAAACTGGGCTACCCTAGTAATTTTACCATTTATGATACCCAAGACTCTCAGCGTCTTATCGCTTCTATCATCAAAGAAATGGGACTTGATAAGGATATATATAAGTACAAACAGATACAGAATAGAATATCATCCTATAAGAATAGTTTAATTACAGTAAAAGCATACTTTCAGAATCCTGAATTAGTGGAAGCGGATGCTATGGCTAAACGACCAAGACTAGGGGAAATTTATCAAAATTATGTTGACCGTTGTTTTAAAGCTGGAGCAATGGATTTTGATGACCTTTTATTACGTACTAATGAATTATTGACGCGCTTTCCTGAGGTTTTAATGAAATATCAAGACCGATTTAGATATATTTTGGTAGATGAGTATCAAGATACCAACCACTCACAATATCTTATCGTAAAAGCGCTTTCCGACCGTTATCAAAATATTTGTGTTGTAGGTGATGATGCGCAGAGTATTTATTCTTTCCGTGGTGCTAATATTAGTAATATTCTAAACTTTCAGAAAGATTATGATGATGTTGGCATGTACCGCTTAGAGCAAAATTACCGTTCTACAAAAAATATAGTAAATGCCGCAAATTCTATTATTTCAAACAACAAGAATCAATTAGAAAAGGTAGTATGGACATCCAATGATGAAGGCAACAAGATTAAGATTCATCGCAGTGTAACTGATGCTGAAGAAGGACGTTACGTAGCCGCTTCTATTTTTGAACATAAGATGCAACAACAAATGGGGAATGGCGAATTCGCAGTTTTGTATCGCACAAATTCGCAGTCTAGAGCTATAGAAGATGCACTACGGAAAAGTGATATTCCCTATCGTATTTATGGAGGGCTTTCGTTTTACCAACGAAAAGAAATCAAAGATGTATTGGCATATTTACGTTTGGTTATAAACCCTAAGGATGAAGAAGCTTTAAAACGAATCATAAACTTCCCTGCTAGAGGGATTGGAAATACTACGGTTGATAAGTTGGTGGTTGCTGCAAATCATTATGGACGTTCTATTTTTGAAGTTATTGAGAATCTAGCGAAACTAGAGCTTAAAATAAACTCTGGAACCACGAGAAGGTTGGAAGATTTCGTAACCATGATTAAGAGTTTTCAAATAATGAATGAAGGCGCTGATGCTTTTACGCTTGCTGAGCATGTTGCTAAAAAGACTGGTTTGCTTTTAGAGTTTAAAAAAGACGGTACACCTGAAGGTATAGGGAAGATGGAAAATATTGAGGAGTTACTCAATGGTATTCAAGATTTTGTGGAAGGTCAAAAGGAATTAGCTGATACCACTGGCAGTCTAACCGAGTTTTTAGAAGATGTAGCCCTAGCTTCAGACTTAGATAAAGATACTGGGGATGATGATAGGGTAGCTTTAATGACTATCCATTTAGCTAAAGGATTAGAGTTTCCATATGTGTATATTGTAGGAATGGAAGAGGATTTGTTTCCATCTGCCATGAGCATGAATACCCGCAGCGAACTAGAGGAGGAGCGAAGGTTGTTTTATGTGGCACTTACTAGAGCAGAGAAACAAGCTTATTTAACGTATACGCAAAATCGTTACCGATGGGGCAAATTGATAGATGCTGAGCCTAGTCGCTTTTTGGAAGAGATTGAGGAGCAGTATGTAGAGAATCTGACTCCTGTTAATGACGGATACCGCTATAAGTCTATGATTGATGCGGATATTTTTGGAGAGGTTGATAAGAGCAAGTTGCGTCAAATAAAACCACAAAATGGTACTCCACCAAGTGTAAAAGGGCCTAACCCTAGCCAATTACGTAAACTTAGGAAGCTAAAACCTGAAATTTCAAAGCCATCTGTGAATACCAATAGTATTGATGCCAATTTGGTAGAAGGCGCATTGGTAAACCACACCCGTTTTGGAAAAGGCAAAGTGCTAAAAATTGAAGGAGTGGGTAATGATAAAAAAGCAGAAATTCAATTTGATAGAGGCGATATTAAAAAGTTGTTGTTACGTTTTGCTAAGTTGGAGGTTTTATAAAAGCAGGGTAACCCTATATTAATGTCTTTATGTTTGTCAAGTAATTTTAGAATTAAAAACGATGAATAGCACTAAAATTAAAATACTAACAAGTATTTGGTTGTTAAGTTTTAACTTAATAAAACTATTTGCCCAAGAAGAAAAATTTGTAAACGATTTTATAGTGCGTTTAGAGAACTCCCAGAAATATTTAAACCTTGTGGCAGAGATGATGCCTAAGGAGAAGTATGACTATAAGGTTACACCAGAGTCGTTGAGCTTTGCTGAAAACCTAATGCATATTGGTTATGCTTTAGATTGGCATAGCCAATCTTTATTGGGTGGACGAGAAGCTAGAACATGGCAAACAGATACCATCTATAAAACGCATAATAAAAATAAAAAAGAGATGCTTGTGGTAATCAATAATACCTTTGAAAAAGCTATTGTATTACTAAACGACTTTGATACTGCACAATTAGACGATAAGCTTGATTATTTTGGACTGGATAGGAGTAAGCGGCAGATTTTTATGCTCCTTGCAGACCATATTACTCACCACAGAGGGCAAATGCTGGTACATTTGCGTTTAAACGGTTTGGTGCCACCCAGATACGTTCTGTATCAATAAGTAGTTTAAAACAATTTTCGTGCTTTCTTGTTTCTACTACTCCTAAAATTTCTGCTGTCTTTGGTTAAGTAACCAATTAGCCCCATTGCCAAACTAAGAGCAATTACAGTTACTATTATATAGATTGCTTCACTAGGTATATTCATATTTCTAAAGTACGAATAAAAGTTGAATTTATTTGATTTAACACTCTAATAGATAGATGGTTGGTACCCTTTTAGTTCTAAATAAAAAATCATTGTTTTATAAAATACCTGTTTCCAGGGAGTTTAGCTTTTGTTTTTTGGAAGAGATTTGCTCTAAATATTATTTCAACTATTTCAATATTAATTTCGTTCTATAAAAAACTTACCAAATGATCATATTCGGACATCGTTCTACCCATCTTAAATCGGCGCAATTACGTAATGTAAAATGCCCAAATTGTGAAACGCAAGACCAAATGACTGCTAGTGTTTATGGTCGTCATGTACATATTTTTTGGATTCCTATTTTTCCTGCTGGTAAAACAGGTGTGTTTGAATGCCAGCACTGTCATAAAGGGTTTAAGAAAAAAGGCTTGGGAGAAGATGGTAAACTTGCCTATAAGAATTTTAAGAGCACTGTAAAAACTCCTTTATGGAAATATTCTGGGCTTGCTATTATTGCGCTTTTAATTTGTTGGGGTTTTTATGCTTCAAAACAAAAGGACAACAGAGTAGCTGAATTGGTTAAACAACCTGCATGTTTGATAAATATACTTTTAAAACAGAAACAGGGTATTTTTCTACATTTAAAGTCGTAGAAGTTTTTCAAGATAGTATGTATATTAATTATAACAATTATGAAACCGATAGAAGAACGGGTGTGGATGATATAGATTTAAAAAAGAACTATAGTTACGAGATTTATGTGCTTACCAACAAGGATATACTAAGCATGCACAATAGAGGCGATATTGAAGATATTGAGCGCAAATAGCATTACTCACAATTAAGCATATAAAAAGCGAAACAAATTATAGTTGCCCAGCATTTTATATTAACTTTAGTGTAAGGGCAAAGTAATGGCAGAATTCATAAAAATATATGATGAGAATCCTAATCCCAAAGAAATTGCGAAGGTTGTAAAAGTGCTTCGTGATGGCGGATTGGTAATTTATCCCACAGATACGGTTTATGGTTTAGGTTGCGATATTACCAAGACTCGAGCACTAGAAAAAATCGCCAGAATTAAAGGAATAAAATTATCAAAAGCCAATTGGTCTTTTATTTGTGCGGATTTAAGCAACCTTTCGGACTATGTTAAACAAATAGATACGGCTACCTTTAAGATACTTAAAAGAGCTTTACCAGGCCCTTATACCTTTATTTTACCTGGGAATAATAATCTGCCTAAAGATTTTAAAAAACGCAATACTGTTGGTATTCGAGTACCAGATAATACAATAGCGCATACTTTAGTTTCAGAATTAGGTAACCCAATTGTGTCAACTTCTATTAGAGATGACGATGATGTTTTAGAATATACAACAGACCCAGAACTTATTTTTGAGAAATGGCAAAACTTAGTAGATGTAGTTATTGATGGAGGTTATGGAGATAATGTTGCCTCTACAGTTATTGACTTATCCGTAAGCCCTCCAGAGGTTATTCGAGAAGGGAAGGGGAATTTAGATATATTATAAAAAAAAGCAGCCAATTGGCTGCTTTTTTAAACTTCATATAATTTGGGAACTCCTAGTTTCCACCCCCATTAATGGCTGGGTCTTTCATTCCTTCTTCTATCATGCTATAGAACTGATCAATTTTTGGAAGTACTACAATTCTAGTCCTTCTGTTTTTTGCTCTTTCAGCAGCATTATCATTACTAACTAAAGGAACATAGAAACTTCTACCAGCAGCAGTCATTCTTTTTGGATCCACGCTAAAATCATTCTGTAATACTCTTACAATTGAAGTTGCACGTTTAGCACTTAAATCCCAGTTGTCTAAAAGAACACCACTTCTGTATGGTACGTTATCTGTGTGTCCCTCGACCATAAATTCAAAATCTGGCTTGTTGTTTACAACTTTAGCAACTTTTCCTAATACTTCTTTAGCAGCATTGGTAACGTTATAACTTCCACTTCTGAATAATAATTTATCGGAGATAGAAACAAACACAACACCTTTTTCTACACTTACTTCAATATCCTCATCGTCCAAGTTTCCAAGAACTCCTTTTAAGCTTTGCACTAAAGAAAGGTTTACAGAATCTCTTCTTGTAACCGCATCTTGTAACCTTCTAATAGTTAAATCTTTTTCCTGTAAGCTCTCAAGAGACTTTTCAAGATTTTCTGCTCCTTTAGCTGTTAGGGTTGTTAAATCCCCCATATTGTTTATTAACTCTTGGTTGTTGGCCTTTAAGAAAGCATTTTGTTCTTCTAAGGCATTTAACCTAGATGAAGCAGTAGCTTTTTCTTCTAAGCAGTCATTGAGTTTAACGGTAGCAGAATTTAATAAATCTTGCGTTTCTTTTTGTTTAGCTTCAAGTTCTGCATATTTCTTTTGCGACACACAAGAAGATAATAAAACTACAAGTGAAAGTGTTCCGAGTATAACTTTTTTCATGATTAAGTTTTTGCGATTAACTGTTAGTAGAATTCAAAATTATATAAAATGAAATGCTCTGATATGCTATTCTAGTTAATCTTTTACTAAAATGTTAAAATTCTTTATTTGATGTACGAAATGAGCCCATACTATAGATGTTACAATATAGTATTTTAATATAAAATTAGCTTTTTCTCGCTTCTTATAAATTTTGCTGAAGTTTTTGTAAAAACTAAGATGCGCCTTAAATACAGCCCAAAAGTGTCTTGGTTTTAATTGCATGAGGAATCTAATTGCCGCTATTCCATCCAGTATCAACCTTAAGAAAACAATTAGAAAAGCTTTTCTACGTGGTAAATTTTTTGTGATAGAGTAGAGAGAGTTTCTAAAATTTAGAAAAGTCTTTTTTGGATTCATATTGCTTAAAGTAGAACCGCCAAGGTGATAAACCTTGCTTTCTCCAATGTAATATACTTTGTGGCCTTTATTTTTTGCACGCCAACATAAATCTACTTCTTCTTGGTGTGCAAAATAATCCGTATCAAAGCCATTTAACTCCCAAAAAACATCAGTTTTAATAAACATGCACGCTCCAGTTGCCCAGAAGATTTCATGCACATCATCATACTGACCTTTGTCTTCTTCCAGCGCTTGAAATATGCGTCCACGGCAAAAAGGATAACCAAGCTTGTCTATAAAACCACCTGCCGCTCCAGCATATTCAAAGAAACCTTTCTTTTTTAAATCTAATATTTTGGGTTGTATGATTGTAGCTTCTGGAATGGTATTATACCCATTTCTGATAGGGGTTAACCAATTTTCTGTTACTTCAACATCGGAGTTTAAAAGACAATAATAATCAGCCTTTATATTTTTTAAACCAACATTGTAACCTCCCGCAAAGCCATAATTAGAATCATTAATTATAATACCAACATTTGAAAACTCATTCTTTAAAATAGAAACTGAATCATCTGTTGATGCATTGTCTATAACATAAATTTCTGCATCCTCAGCGTATTGCAGTACTGAAGGAAGGTACTTTCTGAGCAAATCTGCTCCATTCCAATTTAATATGACTATTGCAAGTTTCAAAACGGAGGCAAATTAACGGCTAAAATCAGGAATTTCTCTTAAAAATGTATATTTTTCTTTTATTAGGTCTATTTGACAATAATAATGATCTAATCCATTAGTGACCATTAAATATGTTGCTTTTAGCTTTAGGTTGTATTGTGCTATTTGATCAAAAGTAGCTTGGTTAATTTTAATGTCTGGAGATTTACATTCTACTAAAATTTGAATACTGCCATCTGAGTTGAACACAACAATATCAAATCGTTTCTTTAATTTATTAACTGTAATTTGTTTTTCAACATTTATGATGCTCTTTGGGTATTTTTTTTCTTCAATAAGAAAATGAATAGTATGTTGTCTAACCCATTCTTCAGGTTGAAGCAGCACGAATTTTTTACGAATAATGTCAAAAATATGGGTGCTATTTTCGCTACTTTTGAATCGGAACGGATACTTCTTAAAATTCAATGGTCGCATTGAACAAATTTGATGATTTTTTTTAAATGGAAGCGGTAAAAGCTATAGTAACTGATATAAAACAAAAAAAACTAAAACCTGTTTATTTTTTAATGGGAGATGAACCCTATTATATTGATAAGATTTCAGATTTTATTGCAGCAAATGTTTTAACAGAGGAAGAACGCGGTTTTAATCAAATGTCACTCTATGGAAAAGAAACTTCTATTGATGATATTGTTTCCAATGCCAAGCGTTTTCCAATGATGGCGGAGCATCAGGTACTAATTGTTAAGGAAGCACAGGAACTTTCCCGAACTATAGAGAATTTAGTTTCCTATGCTGAAAACCCCCAACCTACAACAGTTTTAGTTGTTTGTTATAAATATAAAAGGTTAGATAAGCGCAAGAAACTATATAAGGCTGTGCAAAAAAATGGGGTCCTTTTTGAGAGTAAGAAGCTTTATGAAAATCAAGTAGCGGATTGGATTAGAAGGGTCTTAAATGGAAAGAATTATCAAATCTCACCTAAGGCATCAGCGTTATTGGTAGAATTTTTAGGAACAGATTTAAGTAGGATTAACAACGAGTTAGAAAAATTGTTTTTAGTTGTTTCTCCTGGTTCAGAAATCACTCCAGCTCATATAGAAGAACATATAGGTATAAGTAAGGATTACAATAATTTTGAATTAAAGAAGGCGATAGGCGAACGAAATATTAATAAAGCAAGTAAGATTATTAACTACTTTTCTCAAAACCCTAAGGACAATCCATTTGTTTTAACGGTTACCTTGTTAAATACCTTTTTTACCCAACTGTTGAAGTATCATGGCCTAAATGACCATTCTCCTAAAAATGTTGCTTCTACTTTGGGAGTAAGTCCATATTTTGTGGGTGAATATCAAGTTGCAGCGAAAAACTATCCTATGAAAAAAGTAAGTAAGATTGTTTCTAGCTTAAGAGAACTCGATTTAAAGGGTAAAGGGGTAAATGCTCAAAATATGAGTCATTCAGATTTATTAAAGGAACTTTTAGTCAAAATTATATAGCTATTTTTTATCTAAGCTATATTTCCCTGGTCCAACAAGAGCAATCACTACAAAAGCTAAAAGGTAGTACAAGGCTTTTTCTTGAACTTTAAATGGATCGTTTAGGTGAACGGCGAAATAAGCCACAGCCATTGTGATTGCAGCTGGAATAGCTGCCAATCTAGTTTTATAACCAATGAGTATTAGTATTGGTGCTATAAATTCTCCAATTACAGCTAAGAAAAGTGATGGTGTTGAACCAATTCCTATGGGATTTGGAAATTCGAAGTTACCAGCAATTAGATTTTGAAACTTACCTAGACCGTGTCCAAATATCATCATTAAAGAAACACCTACCCTAAGAAGAGCAAGTCCTACATTGTTTAAAAGTGAATTTTTCATTCCTGGGGGAAATTTTAGTTTTCGCAAATTAATCTTTTTATTGAATATGGAATCAGATTTGATTTTAAAAACAGTTTTCTTCTTCTTTTTAAGTAAAAACTTATTAGTAAATTGTATGGATTAAAAAACTATCAATCAATTCTTTAAAAACAAGAACACCATGAAAAAAACAGTAGTAACTTTTGCAATGCTTTTTATATGCCTAGCTGGTATTAAAGCGCAAGATTTTCAGTTTAAAGCTAGTGATATCGAAATCAAATATGAAAGCTTTAAATTACCAAACGGACTTACACTTTTAGTACATGAAGACCATAAAGCACCTATAGCAGCGGTAAATGTATGGTACCATGTGGGGTCAAAAAATGAAAAACCTGGTAAAAGTGGTTTTGCCCATCTTTTTGAGCACTTAATGTTCAATGGAAGTGAGAATTACAATAAAGATTATTTTCAAGCATTAGAAAGCATTGGAGGAACAGATTTAAATGGTACCACTAATAATGACAGGACGAACTATTTTCAAAATGTACCAATTTCTGCTCTGGATCAAGTATTATTCTTGGAATCTGACCGTATGGGACATTTATTAGGAGCCATTGACCAAGAAAGACTTGACGAGCAACGTGGGGTTGTACAGAACGAAAAACGCCAAGGAGAAAACCAGCCATATGGAAAGCAATGGAATTATCTAACAAAAGCCATGTATCCCAAAGGTCACCCTTATTCTTGGACTGTAATAGGGGAGATGGCAGATTTGAATGCTGCTTCTTTAGAAGATGTCCAAGAATGGTTTAAATCATATTATGGTACTGCAAATGCAGTTGTAGCGGTTGCCGGAGATGTTAATCCTCAAGAAATTTATAAAAAAGTATTGAAGTATTTTGGCGACATTCCTTCTGGACCTACCGTAGAAAGGCAAGAAGTTAATATTCCAGAACATGGCTTGGATACGTATCAAGTATATGAAGATAGAGTTCCAGAAACTCGTGTATTATTTGCATGGAATACTCCACAATTTGGTGCTAAAGAGGATATCCATTTTGATTTAATTTCCGCAATCCTTACAAGTGGTAAAAATTCTAGATTATACAAGAAATTCATCTATGAAGATCAAACCGCTAGTTCTGTGGTCTCTTTCCAAGGTTCTAGTGAAATTGCAAGTAGATTTGTGACTTGGGCAAATGTAAAGCCAGGACAAGATTATAAAAAGATTGAAAAAGAACTTTTAGCAGAAATTAATAAGTTTATTGAAAATGGACCTACAGAAGCTGAGCTTAAAAGAGTAAAAGCGGCTTATTTTTCTGGTTTTATAAAGGGATTAGAACGTATTGGTGGATTTGGAGGTGTTTCAGACATTCTTGCATCAAATGAAACTTACTTTGGAGATGCAGGATATTACAAGACGGTATTGAATTATGCTGAGTCCGCAACAATTCAAGATTTACAGAACACAGCTAAAAAATGGTTAACTAAAGGGAAACATACCTTAGTTTGTAAACCATTCCCAGAATATACATCAGAAAAATCAGTTGTGGACAGGTCTAAATTACCAGAATTAGGCCCACAGAAAAGCTCACAGTTCCCAGATTTAGAAAGAACAAAATTATCCAATGGACTTAATGTAGTATTGGCGAAACGCACCGGAGTACCTACTATTGTGGTTAATCTAATGGTGGACGCTGGATATAAGACAGATTATCTTTCTAGTCCCGGTACGGCACAACTTGCGATGAATTTGATCGATGAGGGAACTAAAAGCATGAACTCACTAGAAATTAATGAAAGATTACAATTGTTAGGAGCTAGTTTAAATACTTTTTCTAATCAGGATATTTCTAACGTATACATGACCACACTAAAGCAAAGCTTCGATCAAAGTATGAATCTGTTTTCAGATGTAGTTTTAAACCCGGTGTTTCCTCAAAGCGAGTTTGATCGTTTAAAAAACGAGCAAATTAATAGTATTAAACAGGAAAAGGCCCAGCCAATCTCTATGGCCTTGCGTGTAATGAATAAGTATATGTATGGTGAAAATCACCCATACAGTAATCCATATACCGGAACTGGATATGAAGAAACTGTTGGAGAATTATCTAAAGATGATATTGTTAAGTTTTATGATACATGGATAAAACCAAATAACGCTACCATTGTAGTTACTGGCGATGTTGATATGAAGGATTTAAAGTCTAAGCTTGAAAAAACATTAGGAAAATGGAAAAAAGCAGAGGTGCCAACGATAACTTTTAATAAGCCCAATGCCAACTCTAAAAACACACTTTATTTGATGAATAGACCGGAGTCACAACAATCTGTTATTATTGCTGGTCATTTAACTAAAAAATACGGTGACGTTTCTGAAGTAGCTTTAGAACAAATGGTTAGTATTTTAGGCGGAGATTTTACTTCGAGGATTAATATGAACCTTAGAGAAGATAAACACTGGTCGTATGGAGCGGGAGGTTTTGTATTGGGAGCAAAAGAAGAACGCCCATTTATTATGTACGCTCCAGTACAGACGGATAAAACTGCCGAATCAGTTACCGAATTGCGCAAGGAGATTACAGAATTTTTAACAACTAGACCGGCAACACAAGAAGAACTAGATAAGGTAAAAACAAATCAAGTACTTAGTTTGCCAGGTCAATGGGAAACAAATAGCGCTGTTAATAGCTCTGTTGCAAACCTTGTTAGGTATAATTTACCTGATGATTATTATAAGAAGTATGATCAAAATGTTCGCAGCTTATCTTTAAGCGAATTACATAAGGTTGGAAAGGAAGTTGTTCAACCGGAAGCTGTAAATTGGTTTATGGTAGGAGACCGAGCAAAAATTGCTAGTAAACTAGATGAACTTGGTTTTGATGAAATCATTGAAATTGATGCTGATGGGAAACCTTTAGTGCCTGCGATGACCAATGACAAAAAGGAAATTCAAAACTAATTATAACTTAAAATTAAAAAGCCTCGCAATCGCGAGGCTTTTTTACTTTATCTAAGTGAAGGATAATCGGTTGGATTAGCTTCATGCATAATCTCATATATTTTTTCAAAAATATCTTCTGCATTTGGCTTTGAAAAATAGTCACCATCTGTTGCATAAGCTGGGCGATGGGCTTTTGCCGCTAATGTTTGCGGTTTACTATCTAAATACTTATAACCTTCTTGCTTTTCTAAGATTTCTTGCAGTAAGTATGCAGAGCAACCACCAGGGACATCTTCATCAATAATAAGAAGTCTGTTGGTTTTCTTTAGGCTTTTTGCAACATCATGATTAATATCAAATGGTAAAAGGGATTGTGCATCTATAACTTCTGCATCTATTCCAACTTCTTTTAATTCTTCGGCGACACTTAATACTATTCGCAATGTAGAGCCATAGGAAAGAAGTGTAATATCTGTGCCAGTCTTCATGGTTTCTACAACACCAATTGGTGTACAAAAGTCCCCTAAGTTATTCGGTTTGTCTTCTTTTAAGCGATAGCCATTAAGACTTTCTATAACTAACGCGGGTTCATCAGTTTTCATTAGCGTATTATAGAAACCTGCAGCTTGGGTCATATTCCTAGGTGTTAAAATATACATCCCTCTAAGTAAATGTATTAAACCTCCCATTTGAGAGCCCGAATGCCAAATACCTTCTAAACGATGCCCCCTTGTACGAACAATTAAAGGTGCTTTTTGTTTGCCCGCAGTTCTGTAAAGCAAACTTGCTAAGTCATCGCTTAAGGTTTGCAGGCCATACATAATGTAGTCTAAATATTGTATTTCTGCTATAGGTCTTAATCCGCGCATTGCCATACCAATACCTTGTCCAATAATGGTTGTTTCACGAATTCCGGTATCTGCTATTCTATATTTCCCATATTTTTCTTGTAAACCCTCTAGTCCTTGGTTTACATCACCAATATTACCTGTGTCTTCTCCAAATACCAAAGCATTTGGATATTTTTCAAAAAGTTTATCAAAATTATCTCTTAGGATTACTCTACCATCTACTTGTTCAGTATTATCATCATAAATAGGTGCGATTTTTTGTACTGTAGTTGCATTATCTGCTTGTTCAGAATAAAGATGAGAACTAAAAGCAGGTTGAGTTTCTTGCATAAATTGGGTAATCCAAACCTGCAATGTTTTTTTCTCAGTAGAATCCTCACCAATTACATACCTAAGTACCTTTCTGGCATGTGAAGCTAAATCTTTCTTAATAGGTTCTTCAATAGCTATTAAATCATTCTTAATTTTCGTAATAAAACTACGATTAGGGCTTTTATCCGCTAATTGACCGATTAAGGTAACTAGTTCTTTCTTTTTGGAAATATGTGGTTGTAAGAAAGCATTCCATGCCGTTTTTTTAGCATTTCTTACTTCTTGCTTTATTTTCTTTTCTAAGGCCTTTAATTCTTCCTCTGTTGAAATGTTCTTTTCAAGAATCCATTCGCGAAAACGTTTATTACAATCATTTTCCCTTTCCCATTCTAAACGTTCTTGAGATTTATAGCGCTCGTGAGATCCTGAAGTAGAATGTCCTTGAGGTTGTGTTAGTTCGGTAACATGAATTAAAACAGGTACGTGTTCGTCACGAGCAATATCCGATGCGTTTTCATAAGCATGTATTAAAGCTGTATAATCCCAACCTGGCACTTTTAAAATCTCATATCCCTTATTATCCTCATCACGCTGGAATCCCTTTAATATTTCTGAAATATCACTTTTTGTTGTATGATATTCGGCAGGGACTGAAATACCGTAAGCATCATCCCAAACACTAATCACCATTGGTACTTGTAGTACACCTGCAGCATTGAAAGCTTCAAAAAAGTGACCTTCACTTGTGCTAGCATTTCCAATAGTGCCCCAAGCAACCTCATTCCCATTATTGGAAAAATTTGAAGTATCAATACCTGAAACTTTGCGATATATTTTGGAGGCTTGTGCTAATCCTAACAATCTTGGCATTTGACCGGCGGTACATGAAATATCTGCACTGCTGTTTCTTTGCTCAGTTAAATTTTTCCAACTACCATCTTCATTAATACTATGTGTCATAAAATGACCGCCCATTTGTCTGCCGGCGCTCATAGGATCTTTGGCAATATCCGTGGTGGCGTATAGCCCATGAAAAAAAGCTTCTGGGTTCAAGTGCCCCAAAGCCATCATAAATGTCTGGTCTCTATAATATCCACTTCTAAAATCACCATTTTGGAAAGCCCTTGCCATTGCCAATTGTGGTAATTCCTTACCATCTCCGAAGATTCCAAATTTTGCTTTTCCAGTAAGCACTTCGCGTCTACCCAAAAGACTACATTCCCTGCTGATTACCGCAATCTCATAATCACTCAAAATTTGAGCTTGAAAATCATCAAATGAAATTTCACTATCGGTCTTAGGGTTTGTCTTCATAAATACGAAATGATTTTTTGCAAAATTACGAAACGCCCCTCTATTTTGCTAATAAAAATATATTGCAAAAATTTACAAAATCATAAAGAAGTGTTAGTAAAATAATGAATATGAAAAAATAACGATTCTAAATTGACTTTATTTTGTCAATCTTTTAAAATTAAAACCACTTTCTGGTAAATAATCTTGTAAGTGTTCTTGGGCTTAAAGTAACCACAAATCGTATGCGTTCTCCATAGTTTGGTTGCGCAATTTCGTAACCATTATTTGAATAAATTGGAAAGTAAAGTTCAAAGAAATCGGTAACTAAATTTAATCTAACTCCATAATCGTATAAAAATCTAGCATCTTCTTCTTTGTCTTTTATTGCTCCAATATCACCATAAAGCTCAATCCATTGCCATATATTAAAGCTTAAATTTCCAGTCAAAATCCAGTCGTTCCCAAAACGATCATCGAAAATAGACTTAAAACCACCTTCCGCCAATATAAACTGTTGACTCGCTAAACCAGATACATTTTGGGACCGGTCTAAGTAGTTTAAATCAAAAAGGTAGTCCGTTGGGCGATCTAAAGCAAAACTAAAAAAATCTGAACCTGAGTTGTTGGATATAAACTTGCCTGCAAATAACCTTAAGTTTAATTGTCTGTTATTATCAAATAGCGTACGGTGTTCCCATTCAAAAGAAACTTTGGAGAAATTACTAGATACCTGACCATCAACAACCCATGAATTAAAATTTAAAATATTGTTGTTTACATCACCATAGCGAACATTAAATACCGAAAAATCTGGTTGAGTATCAATTTGGTCTATTATGTTAGCATCAATTTGTCTGAATACATTTCGCATTCTAAAAAACAGGAATTGTCTGCGATTAGAAATAAAATTTTCTGGACGCCAAATAAAATTTATGGATGGAGTTATGGTACTAAATCTGGAGTTCTCATCAAAAAAAGAAGTACTTGCACCTAACGAGTAACTAAACGAATTTAACTTGCCTTCATTAAAAAAATGTAGTTTAGTAAAACCAATACTGCCTACTATTGATTCCTCTTTGAAGGAATATCTAGGTTTTATATTAAAAGAAAAAGGCTGAAGAATAAATGGCCTATTGTTGAGACTCATTCCAAATTGAACTCCAGTATTTACATTGAATTTAAATTCTGGCACATAAAATATTTGGTTGTAATACGGATTTTCGGTGTCCTTAAAAAATCGAAATTGTAACTTCTTATTACTAGATAAAAAGCCATTTACACTCTTCCAATTATTTCTTTGGTTTACCTCAGGTATTTTTTTGTCATAATTTAAGACTAACCTCGTCTCTTTATTATTGGGGATAGTATAAGTACGTGATGTATCTATATCGCTAAACCAATATTTAGATACAACAGAATCTTTTTTAAGTCCAAAAAGTGATATTGGCACATTAGAACCTGTATTGTTTTTTATGGTGAAAGATATTGTATCTGGGGTTTTAGATACTTTTTTAATTTTAAAATCAATATTATTTCTTAGCGATACATATTCATCAAAAAACCAATTTATGTCTTTATTTGTCTTACTTCGTAGCAAGTTTACAAAACTTATAGCTTTAATGTTTTGCTTTAACTTATTGGTATTATAAAACTCAATTATGCTATTATCTACTTTGTCATAACCTATATATTCGCCTAAATAAGCCATCCCCAAACCGGCTTTATAACGATTTGCAATTTTATGATTCCATCGAGTTAAAGAATCATTTGGAGTGGAAAGAGCCTGATGATCGTTTCTTCTAACAGAAGCCATCTGCAGCAGATAATACTGCTCATTAAAATCCATTTGGGCTAAAGTGTAGGAACGAAACCCCCATAATTTGGATAGCTTCCCTGCCCATTTTTGACCTGGGTAGTATTCCTCTACATACTTTATCATAAGGTAGTAAACAATAGCATCATTTACCCATCGCTCCTTTCGCTCATCCAAAAACAAAGTTTCTTTGACAAAACTGTTTAAGGCAGTTTTTAAGAATTTCATTTCAAATTGAAACTGCTCACGATAAGGTCTAATAAAACTTGGAAGCTGATTAATACCAAAAAGCGGATTCTTATTATAGTCAACCTCTGAAACAAGTAAGTTGTTATGGGTATACGGCCCTAGATTTTTTTCAATAAATCTTGCTACTTTATCAATTGAAATTCCTTGTGAAATTTCATCATACTTAGATGTTTCAATGTCCGTAGTTATCGTAAGAGAACCTAAAACATGTTTAGTAAATCTTTTTTCCCTTGTCAGTAGAATTTGACAGTTTTTTCTATTTTCACTTGTTAAAGAAACGTACTGTCCCGCGGAAAAATTTGTAACTGATTCTGCATTGTAATTTGAAGCGAAGTACAATTCACTAGGAAAGGTGAAGTTTATTTTTGTATTAACTACATCTGTTTGTAGGTCGTTTAGGTTCTTGTTTGAATAGATTTTCCATTCTTTATCAAAAATTGCAGGACTTAAATACCAATCTTTTAAGTAATACCCGCCCTGGTATCCGTGACCATAATCTGTATATCTGCTATTGGGCAAATCAACAGTATAAGTAAAAAACAACTCCTTGGATTCTCCTGGTTTTAATACTTCTGGAAGTTTAACCTTAATTATATCTATAGCGGCAGTTCGCTCCCAGTCTATACCAACATACTCATTATCAACTATACTAGAAACGTTGGTATAACCTCGGTTTTTTTCTTTAGCTAAGTGCAGACTTTTTTTAAATTCTTCACCAAATCTTTTGGCAAGAGCCGTTTTCTTGCTAGAATAGGAATGATTCCAATCATTAAAATAGAGGGTTTTAAGTCCAGTTTGAGAATGATTGGTATAAGTAAATTTTTGTTTGATTTTTATTTTATGCGTAACCCCATCTAAGTCGGCTGTTATTTCATTTTCATGTTGGCCATAGCTAGGCACTATAATAAGATACCCAAATGCAATTAAAGAACATATAATTTTATACCAATTTTTTTCCAACGAAGCTTTATTAAAAATTTGGACTCATAGCATGACCTTTATAAAAGCTATCTATTATAGATACAACTTCTTCTGGGGTGTCTACTAATTGGATTAGGTCTAAGTCTTCTGGACTAATGGTTTTTTCGGTTAGCATTGTATTTTTAATCCAATCCAACAAACCACTCCAAAAACTTGTACCTACCAATACAATAGGGAATGTCCCAATCTTTTTAGTCTGTATAAGTGTAATGGCTTCAAATAACTCATCAAGTGTGCCAAACCCTCCTGGCATAACGACAAATCCTTGTGAATATTTGACAAACATAACTTTACGAACAAAAAAGTAGTCAAAATCCAAGCTTTTATCTGAGTCAATGTAGGGATTGTCATGCTGCTCAAATGGCAAATCTATATTTAAACCTACAGAAGTTCCGCCCGCTTGGTTTGCTCCACGGTTACCTGCTTCCATAATACCTGGTCCTCCGCCTGTAATAACTCCATAACCAGAAGATGCAAGTTTATCAGCTACCTCTACGGCTAGCTCATAGTACTCCGCTCCTGGTTTTGTTCGAGCTGAACCAAAAATGGATACACAAGGCCCAATCTGACTCATTCTTTCAAAACCATTTACAAACTCTCCCATTATCTTAAAAATGGCCCAAGAGTCGTTGGTTTTTATTTCGTTCCAACCTTTATGATGTGCTTCTGATCGCATATTTCATTATTTAGACTGCTTTCGCAATATTCTTCTTTGAACTTTCTAATTCTTTCTTTAAAAACCTTGCCGTATAACTCTTAGGGTCTTTAGCTACTTGCTCTGGGGTGCCTTTTGCAACTATCATTCCACCACCGCGACCACCTTCATAACCAATATCAATAATATGGTCAACCATTTTAATTACATCCATATTGTGCTCAATCACTAAAACCGTGTTTCCTTTATCTACAAGTTTGTTTAGGACTTCCATTAAAACCCTAATATCTTCAAAATGAAGACCGGTTGTGGGTTCATCTAAGATATAGAATGTATTTCCGGTATCTCGTTTGGATAATTCTGTTGCTAATTTTACCCGTTGGGCTTCACCTCCGGATAGTGTAGTGGACTGCTGTCCTAATGAAATGTAACCTAATCCTACATCAACTATGGTTTTAAGCTTTCTATGGATTTTGGGAATGTTCTCAAAGAAATCCACTGCCTCATTCATAGTCATCTCTAAAACATCAGCAATAGATTTTCCTTTATACCGAATTTCTAAAGTTTCCCTATTAAAACGTTTACCATTGCATGTTTCGCATTCCACATAAACATCTGGTAGAAAGTTCATTTCTATAACTTTTAATCCACCACCCATGCAAGTTTCGCAACGACCGCCTTGTACATTAAAACTAAATCTTCCTGGCTTGTATCCACGTATTGTTGCTTCAGTGGTTTTAGCAAACAAAGCTCTAATTTCACTAAAAGTTCCGGTATACGTTGCTGGATTGGATCTTGGTGTCCTTCCAATTGGCGACTGGTTAATGTCTATAACCTTATCTATATGCTCTAAGCCCTTAATATTCTTGTAGGGCATAGGCTTTTTAACACCATTAAAATAGTGAGCATTCATAATTGGATAAAGGGTTTCGTTCACTAAAGTAGATTTACCACTACCAGAAACTCCAGTAACACCTATCATTTTGCCCAAAGGAAATTCTACGCTAACATTTTTTAAATTATTACCTGTACAATTAGTAAGAACTAATTTTTTGCCTGTTCCTTTTCTACGCTTAACAGGAACTTCTATCTCTTTGTCTCCCGTTATATAATCAGCAGTAAGCGTATTATAGTTTTTTAAATCTTCAGGTTTGCCTTCAGAAATAATAGTGCCTCCATGTTTTCCAGCTTTAGGTCCAATATCGATAACATGGTCAGCAGCTTCTATCATATCGCGGTCATGCTCCACAACAATAACAGAGTTGCCAATATCCCGAAGTGAAGCCAAGGAATTTATTAAACGTTCATTATCACGCTGATGCAAACCAATACTAGGTTCATCTAAGATATAAAGCACACCAACTAATTGTGAACCAATTTGAGTAGCCAAGCGAATACGTTGCGCTTCCCCACCAGAAAGGGATTTGGAACTTCGGTTTAAGGAGAGGTAATCCAATCCAACATCCAAAAGAAATCGAATTCTTGTTCTAATCTCTTTTACAATTTCTTCAGCTATCTTTTTCTGATTGCCTTCTAGTTTTTGCTCTAGTTTTTTAAAAAATTCTGCCAACTCAGCAATGTCTAAATGTGCGAGTTCTGCAATATTCTTCTCATCAATCTTAAAATAGAGTGATTCTTTGCGTAATCGAGCACCATTGCATGTTGGACATTCAATTTTATCCATGTAATCTTTAGCCCATCGCTTTATAGATGTGGAGTTGGCCTCGTCAAATTGAGATTTTATAAAGTTAGAAATACCTTCGTAATCTATCTTGTATTCGCGCTTAACGCCCAAAGTTTTAGAATTTACTGCAAAGCTGTCGTTTCCGCCATTAAGAATAACATCCATGGCTTCCTTTGGTATTTTCTCTAGAGGTGTATCCACATCAAACTTATAGCGCTGACCAATAGTCTCTAGCTGTTTAAAAGCCCAAGATTTTTTATATTCCCCGAGAGGAGCAATACCACCGGCCTTTATAGATAGTTTTTTGTTCGGAAATATTTTGTCTTCATTTACCTCATATACATGTCCCAGACCATTGCAATGGGAGCACATGCCTTTTGGTGAATTAAAGGAAAATGTATTAGGTTCTGGGGTGGGATAAGAGATACCCGAAGATGGGCACATTAAATCCCGACTAAAATAGCGAGGAACTTTTTCTCCTTCTTTTAAAACCATAAGCACATTATTACCGCTATACATGGCAGTATTAATGGTTTCGGTTAGGCGTTTATCAAATTCTTCACCGTCAATTACCTTTAGACGGTCAATGACAATTTCAATATCATGGACTTTATAACGGTCCACCTTCATTCCTTTTGTAATATCTACAATTACACCATCAACTCTAACCTTAACAAAACCTTGCTTTCCAATCTGTTCAAAAAGTTCACGATAATGTCCCTTTCTAGACTTTATTACTGGCGCTAAGACATTAATTTTCTTGTCTTTGTAAGCCTCTATAATCAGAGTTTTAATCTGCTCATCGCTATAACTAACCATTTTCTCTCCAGAATTATAGCTGTAAGCATCACCAGCTCTAGCAAAAAGTAATCGGAGAAAGTCATAAACTTCGGTGATAGTTCCTACTGTGGAGCGTGGAGATTTAGAAGTGGTTTTTTGTTCAATCGCAATTACAGGTGATAAACCATCAATTTTATCCACATCTGGGCGTTCTAGACCACCTAGAAATTGTCTAGCGTAAGCCGAAAATGTTTCTATGTAGCGACGTTGGCCTTCAGCATAAATGGTGTCAAAAGCGAGTGAAGATTTACCACTACCGGAGAGCCCCGTAATAACAACGAGTTTCTCCCTAGGAATGGTGACATCTATATTTTTAAGATTGTGAACGCGTGCTCCGCGCACCTCAATGTTTTCTTCGTAGTTGATCATAGCACAAGATGCTAAAGTAATCAATTGAGGATTAAAAATAAAGTAGGGTTGCTTATGATTTTGTTAACCAGAGCCTATATGCTAACTTGTACGAAATACAATAAATATGCTTTTAAAAAGATTACTAAATCTCGGCATCACATTCGCTCTATTTTTTTATTCATTAAGTCTTCTCGCACAGCGAAATGTAATAGTAGATGCAGATACTGGTAATGAAGTGGATGATTTCTATGCTTTGGCGCGAATCTTTTTAGAACCTACAGTAAATGTTACTGCTTTAAATGCAGCACATTGGCAAACCAGTCAATGGGCGATAGCCAATACTATGGAGAATAGCCATAGGCTAAATCAACAATTGTTAGGAGAAATGGGGCTTGCTATTAAAACCAACCGTGGCGCAATGGCAAGAATGTATGATTGGGGAGACCGTGCCCAGCACTCTGCAGCTGCTTATGAAATTATTAAACAGGCCAGTGAAAATGAAAAAGTGATAGTAATTGTATTAGGAGCATTAACTAATGTTGCTTCTGCTGTTTTTATTAAGCCTGCTGTAGCAGAAAAATTGGAAGTCTATTGGTTGGGTACAACTATGGATTTTGAAACTGGTGTTTTAAAACGGAATGATTTTAATCCTATGATGGATCAATATGCCTTGGATTTTTTGTTGGAGTCCAAAGCTAATATGCACATTATACCTCTTAATGTAGCAGTGCATATGGAAATAGATTTTGATAAAATTAATACTAAAATTGGTAACCATTTTTTAGGCAAGTTTTTAATGAAACGGTGGATTGACCATATAGACGGCTCTAGAAGAAACCGAATTCTTTGGGATTTAGCTTTAATTTCTGCCTTTATAAATCCAGAAATGACCACTACAAAGATTATCACTACCTCTAAGGATAGTGGCAATAGACCAATCACATTTTATGACAGCATAGATACCGAAGCTATTTACGAAGATTTTTACAAAACGATATTGGCTTTTAAAAAGGAGTAATTTATTTTTGAAACGCAATATTTAATTTAATTATGAAACTATTAGGCATAGGCTCTCGAATTAATCACCCAGAATACGGAAAGGGAGTGGTTACCAATGTATCCTCAATTCACTATTGGGTAACTTTTTTGGAAAAAGGATTAGAAACTATAAATATTGACGCTGATTTTGAAGTTATAGAAGCTTTGGAAGATGATGTGGATAGTGTTAGTTTTTTTGATGTAGAAAGTTCATTGGTTAAAATTTTGGAGAAATGGAGTGATACCCATGAAAAAGTAGCTATGGCGGATAAATGGAAGGGAGGAAAACTTATCTTAGAACCAGATGATAATACTTCCAATAAGGAAATGCCTATTGATACCTTTTTTCATAAGATTGTAATGGTACGAGACCGCATCCGTGTGATGGAACAAAAAATTAATAGCAGCAAAAACTTGGATGACCAAGAGAAGGTAGACTTACAACAATATATTACCCGGATCTATGGCTCTTTGACTAGTTTTAATGTACTGTTTAAAACCAAGAATGACTATTTTGTAGGGGAGCGTAGCAAATAAATTTAATTTGTCCTCTAATTAAACCATTTTCTTCATTTATAGTCTTAGGAATACATGCTCGATGTTAATTTTTTGATAAACAAAATAATTTTGTTTAATCATTAGTTAGATTTGTTGAACAAACAACTAAACATGAAATCCATATTCTTTAAGTTCAGTCTTCTTTCAATTCTCTTATTATTATCCAATAAGCCAAATGTTCAAGAATTTCAAGGGCAAGCTTTCTATTCCAGTAAATCTGGATTAGAACTTGGTAACTGGGGGGCTAGAATGAGTGAAGCACAGAAGAAACAGATGCAAGCACGTCTTAAGAACAGACTAGAAAAAACCTATGTTCTTAATTTTAATAAAGAAGAATCGTTATTTGATGAAGAGGATAAATTGGATGCAATTGCAGGAGCTACGGACTCTTGGGGAAAGAATTTTGCACGTGGGCAGCAGTACAAAAATGTAAAGAATAATGCTCTAATTCAGAGTCAAGAGTTCTACGGAAAGAAATTTTTGGTAAAAGATGAGTTGCAGGTCATAGATTGGAAAATGGGGAAAGAATCCAAACAGATTGGACAATACATGTGTTTTAAGGCTATGGCCACAATACCAACTAATGAGTTAACATGGTTTGACTTTTCTTGGAGAAAGCTCCGTAATCAAGCTAAGGCCACAGAAGGTGAAGAACCCGAAGTAAACATGACTTTAGTAGAAGCTTGGTATACACCGCAAATACCGGTTTCTCATGGACCAGCTGAATATTGGGGACTTCCAGGTCTTATTTTAGAAGTTAACGCTGGAAATACCACTATGTTATGCACTAAAATTATAATGAATCCAAAAGGTGAGATTGACCTTGATGCACCAGATAAGGGAAAAGTCATTACTAAAGTAGCTTATCAAGAAACTGTAATGGGAAAGATGAAGGAAATGCGAGATAATCGAGGAAGAAGGCGAGGTAGATAAGATATTACCTAAAGCTTGTAGCGCTTGTTGAACATCTAAACCAACTCATGAGAAATCTTATAACTCTATTTATGCTAGTTTTAGCTACGACCTCTTATTGCCAAATAACAATGGAAGGTGTTGTTAGAGATTCCTTAAACCAACCTTTAGAATTAGCTAATGTTATTGCAATAAGTAAGACAACGAGCGCATTAGAATCTTTTGGTATTACAAGCGAACGGGGTAGTTATAGGCTTGAGCTAGGTAAAAACGGCTCATATGAGATACAAATCAGCTATGTGGGGATGAAAACTCTTAAGGATATAATTAGCACTGCGGAAACAGATATCACAAAAGATTACATCTTGGAACCGCAGAACGCTTTAGATGAAGTAGAACTAGTCTATGAAATGCCGGTAACTATTAAAGGTGACACATTAGTCTATAATGCAGATTCTTTTCAAAATGGTAGTGAAAGAAAATTGGAAGACGTTTTGGAAAAATTACCTGGGGTTGAAATAAATGAAGACGGTCAGGTTGAAGTCGAAGGAAAGGTGGTGAATAAATTAATGGTGAATGGAAAAGACTTTTTTGATGGCGACACGAAATTAGCAACTAAAAACATTCCCTCTAAAGCAGTGGATAAAATAGAAGTGTTGCGTAACTATTCTGAGGTTGGTCAATTGCGCGGAGTCACCAATAATCAAGATAATGTTGCGTTAAATATTAAGCTTAAAGAGGGAAAAGAAAATTTTTGGTTTGGAGACATCACACTAGGAGGTGGATTCTCACCAGATAATGTGCTTTATGTGGCTCACCCAAAACTATTCTATTATAACCCCAAGTATAGCTTAAACTTTATTGGAGATTTAAATAATACAGGTGAGGCAGCATTAACAAGACGTGACATTCGAAACTTTGGAGGAGGGTTCCGTTCTCCGAGTAGGAGTAGCGGCACTAATATAAACTTGGGGGATAATAGTTTGAATTTTTTAACCACACAAGGTAATGCGCTTGAAATAGAAAATAAACTAGCTTCCGGTAACTTCAGCTATTCACCAAAAGAAACCTTGGATTTAAGCGGATTTTTAATCTACAATAGTAGTCGAATCCTTTCAAGAGAGACCAATTTTATACAATATACAGATGCTGGTTTAGGTATTCCTGATGAACAAACTGAGCAGTCTAGTAGGGAACGTTCCAATCAAGCCTTGTTAAAGTTAAGCGCATCCTATCAGCCAAATTTTAGCAATCAGATAGATTATGATGTTTTGGTTCGGACTTCCAATGATAGCCAGAACCAAAACCTATTTTCTTCTGTTGTTGGGAATACTTCCCAGTTGGAGGAGGTTACTCCTTACAGTATTAATCAAAACATTAATTACTATTATACACTTGATGAGGACAATATTTTGGCCTTTGAAGCACAGCATCTATTAAAAAATGAAGACCCTTTTTACAATGCTATTCTTGCTAACGACCCAGTTGGAGATGATGCTTTTGATTCTACTGCAGATGCTCTAGGTTTAGATGGTGCTTTAGAGAGCTATGATATTGCCCAAAACCGACGGATAAAGTCCAATCAATTAGACGCTAAACTTGATTATTATAACATTCTAAATTCAATAAGTAATCTAAATTTCACGCTGGGTTTAATTCTTAGCAAGCAACAGTTTAACTCAAATATTTTTCAATTTTTAGAAAATGGTTCCAGCTTTGAGCCTACGCCAATAATCAATGATGGCCTCGGTATTAATGATACAGAATATAACTTTAGTGACATTTATCTGGGTGTTCATTATCGCGTAAAAACAGGAAAATTTACAATAACTCCTGGCTTTTCTGTGCATTCCTATGGAAACAGAAACATACAGTTTGGAGAGACTTTTAAAGACAATTTTTTTAGATTCTTACCGGATTTTGAAACCAGAATACAGTTTAAAAAGAGTGAAGCCTTAACGCTGAGGTATGACATGCGTAATCAATTCACAGATGTTACTAGATTGGCACAGGGTTTAGTGCTAAATAACTTTAATAACATCCAGTTTGGGGAACCAGACCTTCAGAATGCCTTATCACACAATGTAAGCTTGTTGTACAGCAGTTTTAATCTGTTTAATTATACCAATGTATTTGCAAGAGCAGCTTATTCCAAAAATGTGGACCAAATACGGAGCTTGACTAGTTTTGATAACGTTATACGTACCAGCACCTTTTTTAACTCGGCCTTTGCGGATGAGAATGCGAATTTATTTGGACGCATACAGCGTACTTTTGGTAAAATAAGGGCAACATTAAATGCTAGTTTCAACTACAGTAAAATAAATCAATTTATACAAGGACAGCAATCCCTTAATGAAGGGTTCACCCAAACTTATACTCCAGGCTTACGCACAAATTTTAAAGTTGCACCTAATATTAACTTGCGCTACCGCTACAGTGTTACCAATAACAACCAGGGTGGGAGAGAAACCAAATTTGTTACTAATGCACCTTCTGTGGAGTTTGATGCTTATATCTGGAAGTCGGTTACATTTAGAACTAATTATACCTACACAAACCAAGACTTGGGTAATGGAAGTTCACAATTTTTCCAAAACTGGGATGCTACACTTAGCTATAGAAAAAGTAGAGATGCAAAATGGGAGTACGAGCTAAAAGCAACCAACATTTTGGATATAGACTCCCAAGTACGAAACGCAGCCAATAACTTATCCGTATTTTCTTCAGAAACTTTTATACAACCTCGATTTTTAACCTTTAGATTTGTGTATTCTTTGTGAAATAAGTAGCAAAGTGATTTAATTTCTTCTTAATAACCCAATTCAGCTGTTTTTCAGCTTAAGGCGTTTATTAATACTTTCATATCCTCTAATTTTCCAACAGTAATTCTAGACCATTTACCCTCTTTTTCGTAGATGCGCGTCCCTACTATATTATGTTTTTTAAGTTGCTCAAAGAATTGCCCAGTATAATTAGCTAATGAAAAATAAATAAAGTTGGTGTTTGAGGGAATGCATCTAATGTTCAATTTTTCAAACTCCTTAATCGTATAGGCTCTCGCTTCAACATTTAATCGGAATGTTTTTTCTATGAAGTTTACATCTTTTAGAGAAGCTAATGCACCTGCGGTGGATACTACACTAATAGCACCATTAGTCCATGATTGTAAACTACTAAGTTTTTTTACAGTGTTACCATGTGCAACAGCGTAACCTATGCGTGCTCCCGCCAATCCAAACAGCTTAGAAAAAGTTTTAGCAATAATTAAATTTTGTTTTTTAGAAACTAAACTACTTAAGGATTCCTGGTCAGTAAGGTCAATATATGCTTCATCTAGAAGTACAAGCGTATTTTTAGAAACTTCTTGTACAAAGGCGATTAGTTCTTCTCTTTTACATAGAGTGCCAGTGGGGTTATTAGGATTGCATAGATAAACTAGCTTTGTTTCTGCAGTAATTGCACTTTTTAGCGCAGTTAAATCATTCTCTTTATTCGCAGTAAGTGGTACATTAATTTTTTCTAGCCCTAGGGTTTTTGCTGGTGACATCCAGAAATTAAAGGTATTATCTGCCGTAACTATATTACCTTTTTGCTGTGCGGCATATTGTAATACTAGGTTTAATATCTCTGTGGAACCCGAACCTAGCATAATATTTTCTGCAGAAACTTTATTATATGCTGCAACAGCTGCAATAAGTTCTGGTTTTTGTGACCACCCATATCTGTTGCTTTTAGTAACACTTTCTACCATTGCTTTGCGCGCTAATGGCGAAGGACCATAGGGATTCTCATTTGCGTTTAGATATATTTTTCTAGCATCCGCTGGTTTTTGGCAAGCTATACTTTCATTCGCATATGAATACACAGGTGCAATGTTTAAAGCTAATGCTCCTAGCCCCATCTTTTTCAGGTAGTCCCTTCTTGTCTCCATATTTCTGTTTTTAAATGCTGAATACTAATTTAGTTAACATAGTTAACTACTAATTTCGGAAATTTAATTCGTATACCATTATAACCTAGTGAATTATTATAACCTTATTAACTATACCAATGAATTTCCGTTATTTTGTAGCATACAGAAATACACCATATGAAAGCATTAAACTGGGAGACTGCTATCGAATTTGAAGATATCACTTATAAAAAAGCGAATGGCGTAGCACGTATCGCTTTTAATCGCCCTAATGTTCGTAACGCCTTTAGGCCTAATACAACAAGTGAGTTAATTAAAGCCTTCTATGATGCGCAGGAAGATACTGCTATTGGAGTTGTCCTGCTTTCTGCAGAAGGCCCATCATCAAAAGATGGCATTTGGTCTTTTTGTAGTGGCGGAGACCAGAAGGCTAGGGGACATCAAGGGTATGTTGGGCAAGATGGGCAACATCGCTTAAATATTTTAGAGGTACAACGTATGATTCGCTTTATGCCAAAAGTTGTTATTGCTGTTGTACCCGGTTGGGCTGTAGGAGGAGGACATAGTCTACATGTTGTTTGTGATATGACCTTGGCCAGCAAGGAACATGCTATTTTTAAACAGACCGATGCGGATGTAACTAGTTTTGATGGGGGATATGGTTCTGCGTACTTGGCAAAGATGGTTGGACAAAAGAAAGCCCGTGAGATTTTCTTTTTAGGTCGAAATTATTCTGCCCAAGAGGCTTTTGAAATGGGAATGGTAAATGCAGTAATCCCACATGAAGAATTAGAAGCAACAGCTTACCAATGGGCACAGGAGGTTTTGGAAAAATCACCGACTTCTATTAAAATGCTCAAGTTTGCTATGAATCTTACCGATGATGGTATGGTTGGTCAACAAGTATTTGCAGGAGAGGCTACAAGATTAGCATATATGACCGATGAAGCTAAGGAGGGGCGAAATGCCTTTTTGGAAAAACGTAAACCAGACTTTGGCAAAGATAAATGGCTTCCTTAAAAGGCTAATATGATATCCGTTGCCGTGTTTTGTTCAGCGAAATTTATGAAGACCTAACTTAGATTTTCTTACGCAATTTGGTTAACTTATTCTCTAGTTTTTCAATTTGAGCTTCTGACTTAGCAATTTTAAGCTCAGCTTTTTCTTTTTCTACTTTACTTAGTTTACTTTCTTTTTGTGTAAGCCTAGCTTTTAATTTCTTTAGCCTTTGTTTTTCGGATTTATGCTTGTTTTCTGTTTTACTAATGTCCTTTGCTAATTTATCTTGCTTTTTAAGAGAAGCATTGGCTTTTTTAGCTGCTTTTGCTTCTTTTTTTGCTTCTTTTATAGATTTAGCGATTTTTTCCATTTGCGCTTTATCCGCCTCTGCGCTTTCATTTTCTTGAGCTTGTAGGGTAAATAGCCCCAGAGCACAAGCAAGTATAAGTGATGCTATTTTCTTCATTTTTTAGGTGTTATACCTTATTTGAAACCAAAAAAGTATTCTAGTCACATTAAATCTGGCTAATCATAGAAATAACTAAAGTACCCTAAACTAAAAAGAGCCCCTGTCTGTTGGACAAAGGCTCTTTTACGAGAACACTATATGAAAATGAAAAAATTTATTTACTTGATTATTACACTGTAAATGTAGACGGAGAGTGCTCAGAAATGAAATTATTGTTGTGAAGTGACTACCTTTTGTGGTTAAGTGCCATTTCTTGTCTTTTGAGTTAGATTTGAGATAATAACTGATCTAAAAAAGTGAGATAGGGGTAAATTAAAAAGAGCCCTGTCTATTCGACAAAGGCCCTTTTACGAGAACACTATATGAAAATGAAAAAATTTATTTACTTAATTATTACACTGTAAATGTAGGTTTAGACTGCTCGGCAATGAAATTATTGTTGTGAAGTGACTAGCTTTTGTGGTATGCTAAGTTAAAATTGTTATCTGTGCAATAAAGCAACTATGGAATCGTTGCTATAAGGCTTGATAAAAAGCGATTTACATCAAAAACGGGATTTTCTGCCAATCCTGTTCGCACTACCACCAAGTCTTTTGAAGGAATTACAAACACATATTGCCCTTGAAATCCATTCATTGAATACAAGTCTCTAGGTACATCCGGATAAAATCCATTAGAGTTTAGCCAAAAGTGTGCACCATATTTTCCATCGGAGAATTGGGTTGGAGTTGTAATGTAGTTAACCCATTCTGCGCTAAAAAGTTGTTCCCCATTCCAACTGCCATTATTTAAATATAATTGCCCAATGCGAGCCCAATCCCTAGTGCTTGCCCAACCGTAAGATGAGCCTACATAGTTTCCCTTTAAGTCCGCTTCTAATAGCATGGAGTGGGCTCCTATTTTATCAATAAATGAAGTATAAGGAAAATCTAAGTATTCTTGTTGCGTTCGAAATTGTTGTCTTAAAATTCCAGAAAGTAAGTTAGTAGTGCCAGAAGAGTAGTTCCAAATCTTTGTCGGCTTAGCAACAGCTTTTTTATCTCTTTGGGCAAGTGTCATGTCAGAATCTAAGAATAGCATTTTGGTCGCATCGGAAATTGTGGCATAATCTTCGTTCCATTCCAACCCGCTCTGCATTCGTAGTAAATGATTTAGCGTAATTTCTTTCCGTTCGTCATTTTTCCATTCTGCTACAGGTGCCAACCATTTAGTCTCTAATTTTCCTTTATACTCTAGAATGCCAAAGCAGGTTGCTAATAAGCTTTTGGTCATAGACCAACCCAATATTGGAGTGTCTTTGGAAAATCCGTCAGCATATTTCTCTACAAGCAAATGTCCTTTGTAGAGGACCAATAATGTTCTGGTTTTTTGAGTCTCATTGTTTCCAAAAGCTACAGCTATAGCTTTTTGTAACTTATTATAATCTACATCTGAAAAAAGTGTGTCCTTTGGTGCTAAATGGCCAAATGGATAAGGTTGTGCTATTGGTGTATTATTACGATTTGGTTGTAGGTAAATTTCATCTTGTTGGTAATCGTCATTAACCAATACAGTTCCTAAACCTTGTCTATCTATTGCTTTCCTGTTCATTAGTCCATAAACATTTGCAGTAGCTTCAGCTTCTTGGGTATTAAATTCTGTAGTTGCGAGCTTAACAAGGGGCATATCTAAATCATTACTAATAACAGATGCCGCAGAACGTTCTCCAACCAAAACACTTGAAGCCATGTACTTTGAAGCATATCCAGAAATCATATTCAGCTTAGGATAGTTTAGGTAAACTATAATGCCGATTAACAGAATTAAAAGCACTAAAATTCGTTTGAAGATTTTCATAGTATCAAAATGGTTTATGTAACTTTCAATGGCTAAAATAAGAAATCATAGTACTATGTCTAACGTAGGTTTAATAATAGAAGAAAGAAGTAGGGATATTGGTGATTTTCTGGTAGGTAGATTAATTCCATTTCGAAAAAAGCGAATGATAGGTCCTTTTATTTTTATAGATCATATGGGACCAACAAAACTTGGTCCAAACAAGTATATGGATGTAAACCAGCATCCTCATATTGGTTTATCTACGCTAACTTTTATGCTAGAGGGCGAGCTTATGCATGAAGATAGTTTAGGGACCAAACAGTTAATAAAACCTGGTTCTGTAAACTGGATGACTGCTGGAAGTGGAGTATCCCATACCGAGCGAACTCCTAAAAGCTTGAGAAACGGAAAAGAATTTACGGCTCATGGGTATCAGATTTGGGTGGCCTTACCAAAGGAACATGAAGAAACTGTACCTAGTTTTCATCATATTTCTGGTGAAGATTTGCCAAAGTGGGAAGAGCAAGGAGTTTCTTTTACACTTGTTGCAGGAGAAGGTTATGGAAGAAAATCTCCCGTGCCTACATTTTCACCATTGTTTATGGTAGAATTAAAAAACAATGAAGCCTATATCTTAGATGTTTTGGGGAAATTAAAAGGAGAAATAGGCATTTGTATTGTAGAAGGGAGTATAAAAGCATGTAATGAGCTTATTTCTAAAGGCAACATTTTAGTAAGTAAAGTAGCGGACGTCTGCCAAATAGAGCTTCAACCAAATTCACATATTTTATTGTTTGGAGGAGAACCGTTTGAGAGAGATTGCCATATTTATTGGAATTTCGTTTCTTCATCAAAAGAACGAATAGAAAAGGCTAAAAATGCATGGAAAGAAAAAACCTTTCCAATGATGGAATCAGATTCAACTTATGTTCCACTGCCTAGTTTATAGCTTTTTCCAAGTTTTATCTGGTCCTAATTTAAAAGTGCCTAGATGATTAAAATTGCATTCGTTGGGTAAAATTAAGGACAAAAAAGTACTATTGTCTTTAGCTTTATATAGGTGATAAATTTTGCCAACTATTGGTTCAAAATTAAATTTAGCGTTATAAACCAATGTATTATATTCAAACTCCTCCATCATAAGCTTATATTCTTCCTGTATGGCTTCGTACTTAGCTTTAAACTGATTGTTTGCACTTACTATATTCGTATTTTTCCAAGAAGTAACATCAGGAGGTGTAATTTTTGGTGCGGAAACACCGCTAGAATAGGGTAGAAGTTTACTGTTATAGGATTGCGTCTTCTCATCGAAGACAACATAGTCAGGCTTTTTTTCTTTTTTCATAGCCCTACAAAATTACAGAAAGTAGTTAACAGTTTAAAAGTCTTATGGTAGCTCTTATAGATTTTATGTAGTTTAGAGTGTTTACATTTAGATAGTAGTACTTGACTCGAATTGTATTATATACCGCTTTATGTCTTCTATTTTTTTCTTGCCAGGAGAAAGAAAATCAGCTTGTAGTAAGCAACTATAATTGGCATGGCCATGAAGTAATAGTTTCTGCCTATAATTCTGTATCATGGCAGACTCAAGGTGATCCGAACATTGCAGCTTGGGGTGATACTTTAAAACCTGGAATGAAAGTGGTGGCAATTTCAAGAGATCTATTAGCACTTGGTATAACCCATAATTCTATGTTAACTATAGAGTCATTACCTGATACCTTTTATGTTAAAGATAAAATGAATCGTAGGTGGCGCAATAGAATTGATATTTATATGGGCAAAGACGTGAAGAAGGCAAGAGAATGGGGAAGGCAAAAATTGTTTATTTGCTATGCCATTCCAAAAGACTCCATAACTCAAAATAGCAAGCCTTGAGAAAACTATTATTTATATCCCTTCTTTTAATTGTAAGTAGCTGTAGTGTTACACATAAGATTATTAATAAGCCCATTAAGTTTGATGCACAAAGAATAGAACTAACTAAGGAATATTTAAAAGAACGCTACGGTTTAGAAAAAAATACTATCGAAATAATTCCAAAAATAATCGTCCTTCATTGGACTGCAATCCCAACTTTTAAAGGTTCCTATGATGCATTTTATAATAGTACATTACCAAGTTGGAGACCAGATATAGAAAATGTAAGTGGGTTAAATGTCTCTACCCATTTTCTAGTAGATAAAGATGGCAGTATTTATAGTTTAATGCCAGAGAATTATATGGGTAGACATGTGATTGGATTAAACCACTGTGCGATTGGTATAGAAAATGTAGGTGGTACAAAAGGATCACCTTTAACAGCTAAGCAATTAAAAGCCAATATCCAGTTAGTTAAGTACCTAGCTAGAAAATATAATATAGATTTTTTAATAGGTCATTATGAATACACTAATTTTGAAGAACATCCCTTGTGGTTAGAAGTGGATAAAGGGTATCGTACAGCTAAAATGGACCCCGGAAAAGATTTTATGATTAAAGTCCGAAAAGCAACTAAAAAATTTAAATTTACTCCAGTTCCAATAAAGAAATAAAATGAAAAGAAATCTTCTTTTATTAGTAATAGCGGTTTTATCTCTCGCTACACTAAGTGCCCAAGATATTACAGAAGCGGTTTATGATTCTTATGAAACTTATAAAGAATCTAGTTTAAACAATCGTAGGATAAAACACAAGGACCTACAACCGTTAATTAACAGTTTTAAGGGAAACCCAAAATTTATAGTTCAACAGGTTGGGGAGTCTATTGAAGGGAGAGATTTAAATTTGATAACTATTGGCTCGGGTAAAACAAACATTTTTCTTTGGTCTCAGATGCACGGTAATGAACCTACAGCAACACAAGCAATATTTGACTTGCTTAATTTTTTTGACAGTAATGATTTTGCAGCCGAAAAGAAAGCAATTTTAGATAATCTCACGCTACATTTTCTCCCAATGCTGAACCCAGATGGTGCTGAAGTCTTTCAAAGGAGAAATGCCCTAGGTATAGATATTAATCGTGATGCGTTGCGTTTACAATCGCCTGAAGGGAGAACCTTAAAGCGTGTTCGCGATAGCTTGGATGCTGCCTTTGGTTTTAACCTACATGATCAAAGCACTTATTATAATGCGGAACGTACGGAGAAACCTGCTTCCATATCCTATTTAGCAACTGCTTATAACTATGAAAAAGATATTAATGAGGTGCGAGCTAATGCAATGAAGGTTATTGTATTTATGAATAACATTATTCAAAACTATGCTTCTGGACAAGTTGGGCGATATAGTGATGACTTTGAACCAAGGGCTTTTGGTGATAATATAGCTAAGTGGGGTACAAGTTTAATTCTTATAGAATCTGGAGGATATACAAATGATGTTGAAAAGCAAGAGATTCGAAAACTGAATTATGTTTCTATTTTATCAGCATTGTATACAATTGCAAAGAAAAGCTATGTTGATATCTCTATTGAGGACTATGAGAAAATACCTAAGAATGATAGAAATCTTTTCGATTTGAAAATTGAAAATGTCTCCTATGAGATAAATGGAAAAGATTATATCTTGGATTTAGGGATAAATCGCCAAGAAATTGATTTTGAAGGACATAATCAATTTTACTACAAAAGTACTATAGTGGACCAAGGAGATTTATCAACCTACTATGGCTATGAAACTTTTGACGCCTCTGGTTATAAAATTGTAGCCCCAAAAATGAAGTCTAAAAAGGAAGTGATTTTTAAATCTGGTGCTATAGAAGATTTGCATAAGTCCGGAGTTGCCTACGTGAAATTGCCATTACCAAAAGAAGGTTTTTCTAGTAATAAACCTATACATATGGTAGATACTAAATTTCAACTACCAGATTTCAGACTTTCTCCTGGACAAAACCCTACTTTCTTTTTGGAAAAAGAAGGCGAATTAACTCATGTAATTATCAATGGTTTTGTTTTAGACTTGAGTCTTTCCTTAGCCAATCAGAAACTTGGAAATGCTTTAATTTATCGAAATTAGGCAACTATAAGTAATGCAGAAAGAGCTAGTATCAAGCCCAATACCATAAAAACTATAGATAAGATAAACCATCTATTAATATATTTTTTTCGTTTTTTTGGACACATCAGATAGAAAGCATTAAAAGTAATTTGGGACATAGGCATATATTTATTATTACAATATAATTATAACGTAGGAAAAAAGCTACTTATTGTTGATTTATTTGGACATATAATTTTCTAACTTAAAGACTTAATCATTTCACATGAAAAAATTAATATTAATAACTTCACTATTTATTATCCACCCAATTATAGCTCAAGAACAAAGTATATCATTATTCAATGGGGAAAATTTAGATGGATGGTTAGTTCATGGTACAGAAAAATGGTATGTTGAAGATGGTGAGTTAATTTGCGAAAGTGGGCCTGATAAGGCCTATGGGTATTTATCTACAGTAGAATTTTACGACAATTTTGAGTTGTCATTAGAGTTTAAACAAGAAGCAGATGGAAACAGTGGTGTTTTTATACGTTCGACTTTTGAAGGGACAAAAGTAACTGGTTGGCAAGCTGAAGTTGCACCACCTGGTTTTCATACTGGTGGTATTTATGAGTCTTATGGCAGAGGTTGGCTTATAAAACCAGATTCAGGAAAGGACCTAATATTAAAAATGAATGATTGGAACGTAATGAGAATTGTTGCAAATGGCCCAAAAATTACCACTTATTTAAATGGAGTAGAAATGATTTATTTAGAGGATGAAAAGATTGGAAAAGGTAAAGGTTCTATTGCACTTCAAATACATGATGGAGGTGGAATTAAAGTACGCTGGAGAAACCTATCTTTAACAAAACTATGAATTGACGGCTTTTCTGACCTATGAACTCAAAAATTCAGAAGTGATTATAAATTTTTAATTGTTACTACTTTATTGGAGTGATAACAAAACTTCTAAATTCGACCGGACCGTGATCTCCCTGTATCATAATGGAACCGGCTTCACCTTCTTTGCTATCCAGTGCACCACCTGTTATGCCTGGTATGGTTTGGTCACTTATAATAGTCTTTCCATTAGCAACAATTGTAACCCTATTACCAATTAAAGTAATTTCATATTTCTGCCATTCTCCCGCAGGCTTGGCAGCATTTATATTAGGCTCTAAAAAGCCATAGACTCCTCCAAAATAGATATCAGAAGGAGGCAAACCGTAATTGTCTGCTATTTGTACTTCGTACCTTCCTCTTAAATAAATTCCGCTATTACTCCCTTTTGGGAAACGAAATTCCGCAACTAGTTTAAAATCTTTAAATTTTTGGTTACTAATAAGATTAGCTCCAGATTTTGTACTTGTTAGAATACCTTTTTTTACAACCCATTGGTTTTCGTCACGATCCGCGTACCATCCTTGCAAATCTTTACCATTAAAAAGGTGTATTGGTTTTGCTAATATTGGATTATTATTAAAAGCTAATTCTGGTGCTTTAGTACCAGACCAATTTACAGTGGTACCATCAGTATAAATCATTGTGCCGTTCAATTGGTCTGCAATGATTTCTCCTTTAAAAATCATATCCTGACCTTTTGGTTCCCATTGTCTAGGGATAGAAAAACTAAAAGTATTGTCTTCAATTTTGACTTCTGCTATTGGTCTTGCGCTTCCAAAAGCAAATACAAAACGCCCAACATAAGTTGCACGGCCAGAGTGGCGAACTTCTAACCAGGAAGGTTCTGTTTTCCCTTCAAACTCCATTTCCAAATCCCATCTTCCTTCCAATGTATGGTGTTCTTGGGCATTTAAATTTGATAAAAAGAAAAGTAGTGTCACTAAAAAAACAAAGTAACTAGGCCTGGATTTAAAAGTCATTATTTATTGGTTTGAATGAAATGACAAGATACTAAAACCGTAATACTTAATTAAGTTGCCACAGAAAGAATTACTCACACCCTCCAGTGAATCCATTTGCACTAAATCTAGTCTGTACGGCACCTTGTTGTGCACCATCTGTAAGTTGAATTACAAGGTTGTTCTCACCACTCCCGTCCCTTTTTGGAGTACAATACTCAAATAAGTAAAAACTATTTGCTTGCTCAGAAACTCGTGCAGATATTTGATTAAACGTAGTTTCAAGCTCTGCGGCATTACTGGCAACCACACTTGCAGTCTTTCCAATAGTCCCAAGAACCTCAGAATCAATCTCAGCACCTAGTCCAATAGTAAAAAATGAGATATTTCTATTTGCATTATTAACAGCATTTAGTGCACTCTGCTCTGTAAATCGGGATGCTTGATCAGTACCATCCGTAAAAATCACAACCGAAGCTGCACCAATGGCAGAATTTTGCGTGCTGTTCTGCAACAATTCTTCCGCAATATTGGTAGATTTTATTACTGCTCCATATAAATCTGTAGATGGGTCATTACTTATATTCTCATCAATACCCGCAATAGCGGCAGTTAATTCAGTAGTTGAAGAAGTGAGGGCGTTTAACAAGTGTAATTCGTCTTCCCCATCAAACCAATAGATGGCCATTTTAAAGGAATCCGATTCGGGAGATGGCATTACATTATTCACAAAACTCGTGGATGCAGTTTTAAGCTCTTCCAAACTGCCTTGCAATACGGAATTACTTAAATCTAGCACCAGTAAGGTATTATTATTAAACACTTGCGAATTAGGCGATATACGAGCAAGAGACTCGGAAGATGATATGGTGTTAAAACAATCATCGTTTCTGCCTTGTTCGTAAATGGTAAATTGATTTGCAGTGAGACCAGAAACAGGATTTCCTAAATTATCACTTACTTTAAACAGGATAGAAACCTTACCAGGTAGTGTTGTGAACTGATCTTGTATAGAAAGCAACAATTCATTGTCCTCAAAATTCAAGCAATCATCTGGTTCTTTGCCTTCACCAAGTTCTCCTTGGTTTAAATCAAAATTAACATCGTCATCCGCATTTCCGCAAGAAATAAATAGAAGTAATCCAAAAACAAGTATAACGTAATTGAAATAGTTTTTCATTTTCAAAATTTTAAGGTTCCTTTCTGCTTAACGAACATTTGCTCTTTAAATTATTTAGAAATTAAAGATTAGTTTTAATGAAAAGTTAAATCAAACCACCATTTGTTAAAAAACTTAAGTTCCTTTTAAAATTTGGTAACTTGAACCTAATCCAATAATTACTAAAAACAACTCGAAAACTATGCCAACGTTTCAATTAAAAGTTAACGGTGAATCAAAAACTGTAGATGTCGCTGCAGACACTCCGGTTTTGTGGGTCTTAAGAGACCATTTAGACCTTGTAGGTACTAAATATGGATGCGGTATTGGTCAGTGTGGTGCTTGTACAATTCACGTAGATGGAACTCCTCTGCGTAGTTGTTCTACGACACTTTCGCAAGTAGAAGGAAAAAGTATTACGACCATAGAAGGTTTATCAGAAGATGGAAAACATCCTGTGCAAGAAGCCTGGACCGAAGTGGACGTGCCACAGTGCGGATATTGCCAAGCTGGTCAGATAATGACAGCTTCAGCATTTTTAGAGAATAATCCTAACCCTACGGAAGAAGAGATTAAGAACGCTATGCATGGCAATATTTGCAGATGTGCATCTTATACACGAATCCGAAAAGCTGTTGCTGTAGCTGCTGAGAAAATGTCTTAACTAACTGTTTTAAAAAAAATATCATGTCAACAACATCAAAAACTACATTTAGCAGAAGGGCATTTATGAGGACTTCTACTTTGGCAGGTGGAGGAATGCTTATCGGTTTTAATCTGTTTCAATCATGTAAACCTAAAGTTGCCCCACCAATTGATTTGTCGCAATTGGATTATAATGATTTTAATGCCTTCATTAAAATCGCAGCCAATGGTGCTGTAACTATTTTTTCACCAAATCCGGAGATTGGACAAGGAGTAAAAACTTCTATGCCAATGCTAATTGCTGAAGAGTTAGACGTAGCTTGGAAAAACGTTTTCGTAGAACAAGGCAAATTAGATACAGAAAATTATGTGCGCCAGGTAGCAGGTGGCAGCCAGTCTATTCGCTTTGGGTGGGATGCTCTTAGACAAACAGGTGCAACTGCAAAACGAATGCTTGTAAATGCAGCTGCTGCTCGTTGGGGTGTTGATGCCTCGGAATGTTCTGTAAGCGAAGGAGTAATTACCAATGCAGCAGGAGAAACATTGGGATATGGAGATGTAGTTAACGAGGCTGCTGTATTAGAGGTTCCTGAGGAAGTAACGCTTAAAGAACCTAAAGACTACAATATCATAGGCAAGGATGCTGGTAATGTAGATATAACTAAAATAATTACTGGAAAACCCTTATTTGGATTGGATTATAAAGCAGAAGGAATGGTTTATGCAAGTGTTGCAAGACCACCTGCTTTTGGTCAAAAATTAGTCTCCTTTGACGCGACTGAGGCTAAGAAAATGCCTGGAGTTATAGATGTAGTTTCTATTGGTGAGAAAGGTAGAGCTCATATGAATGGTGAAAATAGAAACTGGTCGGTACGTCTTCCAGATAGTGATAAAGTAGTGGTAATAGCGGAATCTACTTGGCAAGCTATGAAAGCAAAAAAGGCTTTAAAGATAGTTTGGGAAGACAATGACCTTGAAAGTACAGAGCAGCATAATGAGCTGCTTATGGGGCTTTTAGATGGAAACAAGTTTAATACTATGCGTTCAGATGGTAATGTGAAAAAAGCATTTGCAGAGGCAGATGAGGTTTTAGAGCGTACCTATGAATCTCCTTTCCTTCCTCATAACTGTTTAGAACCCATGAATTTTTATGCTAACGTTACCGATGAAAAAATTCACCTAGTCGGACCAGTACAAACTCCGGCATCTGCAGCTACCACAGTTGCCGATATGCTTGGAAGAGATGTTGCTGATATCCATTTAGAAATGACGCGTATGGGAGGTGGTTTTGGCAGAAGACTTTATGGTGATTTTGTTTATGAAGCGGCAGAAATATCGAATCTGATTAGAAAACCAGTAAAAATGGTGTCATCTCGAGAAGATGATATGAACACAGGTGTTTATAGACCTGCAATAAAATATAGAATAAAAGCAGCTGTAAAGGATGGACAGATAACCGGCTATCATTTAAAAGAAGCTGCGATTAATAGTAATATGTATGGCTTAATCCCAAACTTTTTCCCTGCAGGAGCGATAGAAAATTACCAAGTGGATGTGGCGAGTTATGATAGTAATATTACAACAGGGGCATGGCGTGCTCCTTACACTAACTTCTTGGCTTATGCGGAGCAAAGTTTCTTTGATGAGTTAGCCGAATTAATGGATACAGATAAAATTCAACTTCGCTTAGATTTATTAGAGAAAGTAAAAGGAACCGAAGACGAGCGTATCCAGTATGACCCAGAAAGAATGCAGAATTGTATAAAAACTGCTGTCGAAAAATCTGGATGGGGTAAAAAGCCTGAAGGTGTTTATCAAGGCTTTGTTAACTATTATTGTCATAATACACATGTAGCTCAAGTAGCAGATGTAGAAATAGAAAATGGCAATGCAGTAGTAAAGAAGATAACTTGTGTAGTAGATTGCGGAATTGTGGTTAACCCACTTGGGGCTATAAATCAGATTGAAGGTGGAATACTAGATGGAATAGGGCATTCCATGTATGGCGATTTTGGATTTGAGAACGGTGCGCCAGTTGCAAACAACTTTGATGGCTATCGTCTGATACGAATGAAAGAAGCGCCAGCTATAGAAACCCATTTAATACAAAATGAATTGTCACCTACTGGTTTAGGAGAACCAACTTTACCACCAGTTGGCGGAGCTATTGCTAATGCCTTTAAAGCGGCAACAGGGAATAGGTTATATGAGCAACCATTTTCAAAAAAACCGGAACTATTAAAAGTTCCTGAAAAAGAAATTTTAGGATAACATAATGACTATATTATTATTTGGGGTTACCAAGGATATCGTTGGTAGCCCTTCCCTTTCTATACCTACTGCTAGTATAACCGGCAGAAGTGTACCAAAGACAGTAAAAGATTTGCGCATTTTTTTGGGTAAAGCATATCCAGAGTTAAGCAAGTTGTCTTCTCTAGCGGTTGCTGTAAATAATTCGTATGCTCAAGATGACCAAAAAATCAATTCTTATGACGAAATTGCATTGATTCCTCCTGTTAGTGGGGGTTAAAATTAAAATATGTTGCTAGATAACCATAATAGACATATTAATTACTTAAGACTTGCAGTTACAGACAGATGTAACTTAAGATGCAATTACTGTATGCCGTCTGAGGGAATCAATTTTGTAAAAAACGATAAACTGCTAAGTATAGATGAGCTAATTACATTGAGTTCGATACTTGTTGAGCAGGGTATTGATAAAATTAGGATAACCGGCGGTGAACCTTTTGTACGAAAAGATTTAATGGTGTTGTTAAGGCACTTAAAAAGTTTGAAAGGATTAAAGGATATATCCGTAACTACTAATGCTACTCTAATTGGACCTTATATTGATGAGCTAAAAACATTAGGAATTAGAGATATAAATGTAAGCCTTGATGCCATTGATAGGGCAACTTTTGAAAGGATTACAAGACGGGACCAGTATGATGTTGTGCATGAAAACTTAATCCGATTAATTTCTGAAGGATTTAATGTACGCATCAACTTCATAGTATTGGAGGGTCAAAATGAACAAGATATCTTATCCATTTTAGAACTCATGAAACATTATCCGGTTTCAGTGCGATTTTTGGAAGAAATGCCGTTTAATGGTGGTAGCAAGTCATTTCAAACTATTAAATGGGACTATAAAGCAATTTTAAAACATATTACGGATGCTTTTCCAAATTACGTAAAGCTAGAATCTCCTAAGACTTCTACTTCTATAAACTATCAAATAGAAAACCATAAAAGCACATTTGGTTTAATACCTTCTTTTAGCAGAACCTTTTGTGGTACCTGTAACCGGTTAAGACTCACCGCTACGGGGGATGTAATAACTTGCTTGTATGGAAAACCCAAGGCAAATCTTAGAGATATTATTCGAACGAAAAAATCGAGTAAAGGAGTTAAAGAAGCAATTTTAAAAGCAATTGCTTCAAGAGCAAAAACCGGCTTTGATGCTCAAAAAGAGCATGCAACGGTATTTGACAATTCCATGACTTCTATTGGTGGTTAATTAAGATTTTATGTTCAAATTATGACAGACTATCAGTCCAAAATATATGGTTTAGTACTTTCTGGAGGTAAAAGCACCAGAATGGGCAATGATAAGGGCTTAATTGACTATCATGGTATTCCGCAACGCGAACATTTATACAATTTATTAAATGAAGTTTGTGATAAAACTTTTCTTAGTGTTAGAGATGAGCAAAAAGACAAACTAACAGAAAATTTCGATTGTATAGTTGATGAAAACAAATATAGAGGGCCCTTAGATGGAATCCTTAGTGCGCATGCAAAGCATCCTAACGTAGCTTGGTTGGTCTTGGCCTGCGATTTGCCCTTAATAAATGCAAAAAGTATAACAGCACTTATTGCAAAAAGAGATATCACTAAAGTCGCCACTTCGTATGCTACTAAAGAAAGCAATTTACCTGAACCATTAGTTGCTATTTGGGAGCCAGCTGGGTTGGAAAAAGCAATTTCTTATATGAAAACAGCAGGAAGCTCGTGCCCTAGAAAATTCTTGATTAATTCTGATGCAAAATTAGTGCATCCAGAACAGGATGTTGTTCTGCATAATGCGAACTCGCTTGAAGAGTATGAATTTGCGCTATCTAAGATAAATAAATGAGTTATTCAGGAAGATATATTAGACAAACAAAACTATTAAGTTTTGGTATAGATAACCAATCTAAATTATCTGCAAATAAGATACTTATAGTTGGATTAGGAGGTTTAGGTTTGCCAATCGCTCAATACCTAAATGCTATGGGGATAGGAACACTTGGTTTAATGGACCAAGATGTGGTAGAACTGCATAATTTGCAGCGTCAAATATTATATTCTGAAGATGATATTGGTAAGTCTAAACTTAAAGTGGTAAAGGAAAAATTACAAGGACAAAATTCTAATACTGTTTTTAAATGTTACGATACCTTCCTAACTAAAGCGAATGCGCTCGCTATTATTAAAGAATTTGATGTAGTAGTTGACGCTACAGATAATTTTGCTGCTAGATATTTGATTAATGATGCATGTGTGATTCTGGAAAAACCATTTGTTTATGGTGCTTTGCATGGTTTTGAAGGGCAAGTGAGTGTGTTTAACTATAAAAAAGGGCCAACATACCGTTGTTTATTTCCCGAAATGCCCAGCATTGACGAAATTCCCAATTGTGATGATAATGGTGTTTTAGGTGTTTTGCCTGGTATTATAGGTACGCTACAAGCATTAGAGGTTGTAAAAGTTATTACTGGAGTAGGTGAGGTGCTTTCTGGAAAATTACTATTGTATGATGGGCTTACCCAAGCCACGCAAAAAATGAATTTTCCAGCAAATGCAATAAATCAAAATATAAAAATGCTCCAAGATGATTATGGGTTTACAGGTTGTGAGATAATCCCAACTATACATCCAGAAGACTTTCTTGCCTTAACTAATAGGGAAACTATTATCTTAATTGATGTTAGGAATCCGGAGGAATTTGATGCCAATCATTTAGATGGCGCAGTAAATATTCCACTCTCAGAATTAACAAATGCTATCGATAAAATTGATTTTGACAAAGATGTTTATCTTCTTTGTCAGTCTGGAAAACGCAGTAGAATAGCATTAAACCAACTATTAGCTGAGCGTCCTAAATCCTCAATTTATCATATTTCGGGAGGTATGAATGAAATGGCTTCTTTATGTCTTTAGAACTTGGAGAATTAGTATTATTAATGCTTATTTTTTTTGGAATTGCAGTTTTATATTCTTCTGTAGGTTTTGGGGGAGGTTCTAGTTACTTGGCTATTTTAGCATTGTTTTTTACTAGCTTTTTTGTTATTCGGAGTACAGCATTGTTATGTAATCTACTTGTAGTTTCAGGGAGTTGTTATCTTTTTTATAAAAAAGGACATCTACACTTTAAAAAATTCTTGCCTTTTATAATTACAAGTGTTCCATTTGCATTTATTGGAGCATCATTTCGACTCAAAGAGGATATCTTTTTTAGTATCCTTGGCGTTTCTTTGATTATTGCTGCTATTGCCTTAATAATGCAGACGATAAATATAAAATCAAACTATAATCCAAAGAACTATTCTAAGTATGTTCCCCACATACTCGGTGGATTTATTGGATTATTATCTGGTTTAGTTGGTATTGGTGGTGGTATATTTTTAGCGCCAATACTTCATCAAATGAAATGGGATAAACCCATAATAATAGCGGCATTAGCTAGTTTTTTTATACTTGTTAATTCTATTTCAGGTATAGGCGGCTTGGTGGTGAACGCTACTTTTAAAGTATTGTGGCCAGAAACTATTGGTCTCATAGTTGCAGTTTTTATAGGTGGTCAAGTGGGAACGCGTTTTACGTTAAGTAAACTATCGGCAAAGAGAATTCGGATAATAACAGCTATTTTAGTGTTGTTTGTTGGTGTTCGTGTATTATTTAATAATGGGTTGCAAATAAACTTTTTCTCATGATTCCTTTTGAAGAAGCATTACGATTGGTATTAACATATTCGGTTAATTATGGTGAAGAAAAGGTTTGCTTAGATGAAGCCGCTTGCCGCGTATTGGCTGAAACCATTTATGCCGATAGAGATTTCCCTCCATTTCATAGAGTTACAAAGGATGGTATTGCTATAAACTATAATGTCATTGGAGGCGACAAAGAAGAATTACCCATTGCAGCTATTGCAGCAGCCGGAAGTGAACAAAAAGAGCTAAAAGACGAAGCAACTTGTATTGAAATAATGACGGGAGCTATTGTTCCCAAGAATGCAGATACTGTTGTAATGTATGAACATTTAAAGATAGAAGATGGGACTGCAACATTACTTAAGTCAGTAAAAAAGGGACAGAATATTCATCGCAAAGGAAGCGATAAACCCAAAGGGGCTGAAGTATTGCAAAAAGGAATAAAAATTGGAGCCGCAGAGATTGGAGTTTTAGCTTCAGTTGGTAAAGCAACTGTTTTGGTTAAGAAGCTTCCTAAAATCTGCTTAGTTTCTACAGGGGACGAGTTAGTTGCCGTTGATCAAACTCCCAAATTACATCAAATACGAAAATCAAATTCATATACCCTTAAGTCTGCCTTGTTAAAAGAAAATATCCTAGCAGATTCTATTCATATTAATGATGATAGAGAAGCTACTAAAGCTGGAATATTAAAAGCTTTAAAGGAATATGATGTTTTATTACTAAGTGGTGGTGTATCCATGGGAAAATATGACTACTTACCACAGGTGTTTGAGGAAATTGGTATTGAAAAGGTTTTTCATAAAGTAAAGCAACGTCCAGGCAAACCCTTTTGGTTTGGTAAACATAAGGCTACCGAAACTACTGTTTTTGGCTTTCCTGGTAACCCAGGCTCAACATTCGCGAGTTACCATGTTTATTTTAAACCATGGCTTAACAAATCTTTGGGATTGCCAATTTTTGAAATTACCGTAGCTTTAAAGGAATCCTTTGAAAACACAACAAATTTAACACGATTTATAAGAGCTAAAGCAGCAATAGATGCTGGTAAATTGGAGGTAGATTTCATACATGGAAATGGATCGGGGGATTTAACAAGTTTAACCGAATCTAATGGATTTGTGCTATTAGAAGCTAATAAGCAATATAAAATTGGGGAGATAGTCCCATTTATTTCAACGCGTAACATTTTTTAAATGACACACGAGTTAAAACAAATATTTAAGGCTTTTGAAGCTGCTAACACTAAAAACATACCGTGCGTATTAGCAACGGTAGTTGCTTTGGATGGCTCTTCCTACAGGCGCCCTGGCGTACGTATGCTATTGTTAGAAGATGGCAGTAGCATTGGAGCTGTTAGTGGTGGTTGCGTTGAAAAAGAAGTTTTTAAACAAGCAGAATCCGTTTTTACAACCAAAATACCAAAAGTAATGACTTATGATGGGCGTTATCGCCTAGGTTGCGAAGGTATTCTCTATATTTTGTTGGAACCCTTTAATCCCAATGAAACCTTTTTAACTAAATTTTGGAATAGTATAGATAGGAGGGAACCATTTACATTTCAAAGTTTTTATGAAAAAGAACATATTGAAGGGAAAGGATTTGGCTCTCTTTTTAAAACTGAAGATGGTACACTATCACTGCAACTTGAATTTAAACCAAAAGATGATGTGTTGTTGTTTGAACAGGAATTGAATCCATGTTCAAGAATGATTATAATAGGAGCAGAGCATGATGCGGTACAGTTATGTTCATTTGCTTCAATGATGGGTTGGGAGGTAACTATAGTTGCTAATCCTAAAGAAGAGAAATCAATAATTAATTTTGTTGGAGCATCACAATTTGTAAATGCGGAGGCTGAAACATTGGATATTAAAATTGATGATCATACTGCGATAGTGCTTATGACTCATAGCTATGTAAAAGATCTTCAGTTCCTAATGCGATTGAAGGATGAAAATCCTGGATATTTTGGGCTGCTAGGTCCGGCAAGAAGAAGGGAAAAATTATTTAATGAACTTTTAGAAAGATATCAAGATATTTCTGAAGACTTCCTTGAAAGTATTCATGGTCCTGCTGGATTAGACATAGGGGCAGAAACCCCGCAGGAGATAGCAATAGCGGTGATGGGAGAAATCCTTGCAGTTATTAACAAACGAGAACCTCAGCTTTTAAAGAAACGCGTAGGGAGAATTCATAGTTAAACAATGTCTAATAGAAATAAACTTTGTGTTTTAATTCTTGCGGCTGGTTCATCTAGCAGAATGGGAAGCCCTAAACAATTGCTAGCATGGAAAAACACCAGCTTGTTAGGGCATGCTATAAGCCAAGCCAAGCAAGTTTCGGATGATGTGTTTGTAATTCTTGGAGCAAATGCAAATGATATTAGAAGTACAATTGGAAATGATGTAGTTGTCATAGAAAATCCCAATTGGGAAAAAGGAATGGGAACTTCAATTGCTCTTGGGGTACGTAAATTAATAGCATTATATTCATTTGAAGCTGTGCTGATAATGTTAGCAGACCAACCTTTGTTAGAAGCACCTTATTTGCTTGGACTAAAAGAAAATTTTCTTGGATCAGAATATAAAATTGTTGCAACTTCTTATGGGCTTAAAAATGGTGTTCCTGCTGTTTTTGATGCTTCTCTTTTTGCCGATTTAAGTGTTTTGAATGAAGATTATGGCGCAAGAAAATTAATGGAAGCATATAGCGATTCTTTGAAAACAATTGACCCCAATGGGAAAGCTATAGATATTGATACTCCCGACACCTACCAACAACTGCTAAATCAAAATGTTTAATAAATCAAATTATCACATGAAACTTAAAATAATTTTAACAGCTTTTTTGTCAACTATAGCTTCGATTGCTATTGCACAGGAAATGAGCTTTGAAGAATACAATCCAAAATCAACTTTAGTAGTCTCAGAGCATCCAACACCGAGGGCTAAATTTAAGTTTATAGATGTCCATAGTCATCAGTTTAGAATGGCCGAACAAAACCTTTCAGATTTAATAAAGGATATGGATAAGCTTAATGAAGGTATTATGGTTAATCTGAGTGGGGGTAGCGGTGATGGACTTAGGGCAATGTTAAAAAACGTGAACGATAACTACCCAAATCGTTTTGCCATTTTTGCCAATGTAGATTTTAACGGAGTTGGTAATGCCGATTGGGGTGCGAAAGCAGCAGCCCAATTAGAAGCGGATATAAAAGCTGGAGCAAAGGGACTTAAAGTCTATAAGAGTCTTGGATTACGAAATAAAGATAGTAATGGAGAACGAATCGCTATTGATGACCCGAGACTGGACCCTATATGGGCGAAATGTGGGGAAATGGGAGTGCCCGTTTTAATACATGCTGCGGATCCAAAATCTTTTTGGGATGATATGGATAGCACCAATGAACGCTGGTTGGAGTTAAAAACTAGACCTAGGCGAAAACGTTCTGCTACGAATCCTGCGCCATGGCAGCAGATAATAGATGAACAGCATCGTATGTTTAAAAAACATCCAAAGACAAAATTTATTAATGCGCATATGGGTTGGTATGCAAACGATTTAAAAACACTCTCTGGATTGCTTGATGAAATGCCAAATATGTCCGTAGGTATAGGTGCTATTATAGCTGAATTAGGTAGGCAGCCAAAACAAGCTAATGCATTCTTTATTAAGTACCAAGACCGTATTTTATTTGGAAAAGATAGTTGGAAACCTGAAGAATTTCCCACCTATTTTAGAGTGTTGGAGACAGCAGATGAATATTTTCCATACTATAAAAAATATCATGCATTTTGGGCAATGTATGGCTTAGATTTACCAGATGAAGTGCTCCAAAAAGTATACTATAAAAATGCACTTAACCTTATTCCTGGATTAGACAAAAGCTTATTTAACTAAACAAAATATACTTATATGACCGACCTTAATTTCCCCATCTCTTTTGATTTTAATATTTCAACCATATCTAATGATTTTACTGCACGCGACGCTCAAGGTAAAGTAATCGCTTACGTAAGGCAAAAGATGTTTAAGCTTAAAGAAGATATAGAGGTTTTTGCTGATGATTCTCGAGCGCAAGTAAATTATAATATTAAAGCAGATAAATGGATTGATTTTTCTACGGCTTATAGTTTTACGGACAGTAAGGGAAAAGAGTTGGGTAAAGTTGCTAGAAAGGGCTGGGCTTCACTATGGAAAGCGAATTACGATATTATAGACCAACATCAAAAGCCACAGTATAAGATTCGTGAAGAAAATGCATGGGTCAAAGTTGCTGATGGCGTACTTGGTCAAATACCTATTTTGAGTATTTTTACTGGTTATTTGTTCAATCCAAGTTATATTGTCTTGGATGCAAAAGAACAGATAGTTGTTCGTTTAAAAAAGGAAGCCTCTTTTTTTGGCAGAAAATTCACTATTTCTCAAGTGAAACCAACCGATGCCGATGATGACCATCGTATTATGCTAAGTTTAATGATGCTGGTGCTATTGGAAAGAAGAAGGGGCTAAGCTTGGTTTTTACTCATTTCTTTTTTTAAATAATCTAAAACCGTCATCCAATTCATTTTTAGTATTAATGCTGCAGTGGGTAGGTTTTCTTCTTCTATAGCTCTTAAAACACCTTCGTTTTGATTGTCAATAGTTTCGTAAAAAGTTGCATCATTTATATACAGTTGTTCGTAGAATAGAATTCTTGTTTTTAATTTTTTTAGAATGGTTTTCAATATTCTATTGGAACATGCATCCATTAAAGTTTCATGAAATTGTAATCGGACAAGTAATCTAGCATTTGGTGTATGTGTTTGTTGTAAATGCAATTGAAGTTTTCTTAATTTACTTTTTAAATTATCGTTGAATGAGGAGGAATCTAATGCTATTACTTCTAGTTGCGCAACCGTATTGTAAAGGTCTATAGCCTCATTAAGCGATAATTCATTAATAACAAATCCTCTATTGGGTATAGCCTTTACTATTTCGGATTCTTCAAGCTGCGTAAGCGCTTCACGGATGGGGGTTACGCTAACAGCTAGTTTCCTGGAAAGTGCTGCTAGGTTAATGGTTTTGCCAATTTGTAAATGTCCATTTTGAATTTCTTTTAGTAAATGAGACTTCACAGAATCTCTTAATACAATTGATGCCATCTAATAAAGATATATCGTATACGATTCTACTCCTAATTATTTGATGATAAAACTCAGCATAGAAGGGAAAAAGAACTTAATTTTGCAGTATCTAATCAAGCTGTGTTGAAAGAATCTCCAAGAAAAGGCTTAATCATTTTAGCATTTATTTCAATTTATATAGTTTGGGGTTCCACTTACTTATTAAATAAAATAGCGGTTACAGAATTAGCACCTTTTTACTTGGCTTCAATTCGTTTTATTATCGCTGGTGTTTTAATATTTATAATTGCGGGAGCATTAGGGCATTCATTACGCATTACCCAAAAACAGTTCTTAAACACGCTTTTTTTAGGGTTTTTGTTTCTAAGTTTCGGTAACGGTGTTGCGGTTTGGGCGCTAAAATATGTTGATAGTGGATTTGCAGCTTTAGAGGTGTCTGCGCAGCCTTTAGTTATTTTAATCCTAATGTATATTTTACAAGGGAAGAAGATTCAGCCCATGTCTATTGTCGGGGTAATCTTGGGGGTACTAGGTATTTATTTGTTGATTGGTCAAAAAGAGATTCTAGCGCAAGAAAACGCCATTACAGGAATACTAATGATTTTTTCTGTAATGCTTTCTTGGGGTTATGGAAGCCTATTTGTAAAGAAAGCGGATTTACCACCTAATTACTTTGTAAATACAGGCTATCAAATGTTTAATGCGGGCGTAATACTTGCCCTAATGAGTTTGGTATTTAATGAACCCTGGACCTTACCTCAAACTTGGCAGGCAGATACGCAATGGGCTATGGTTTTATTAATTGTATTTGGGAGTATAGTTGCTTTTACCTCATTTAATTTTTTACTAAAACATGTTTCTCCAGAGAAAGTTGCCACAAACACCTACGTAAATCCAATAGTAGCCTTGTTTTTGGGATGGTTGTTTCTAAATGAAAAAATAACACTGCAATCTGTTATTGCAGCCGTTATACTTCTTGCCGGAGTTTACTTTATTAACACCAAAAAGAAATTGGTGCTATTTGATAGGTTTAGGAAATAGTATTTTTTGCATAATGTACATTTCACTACATAGATTGTCCAATTGATTACATTTTATTTTCTCAGAGCACAAACACTTTCCATATTTGCTTCATCAATCAAAAACAATCAATCATTTATTCATCAATCAAAAAACGGACAATCATGAATCAACTATCAAAAATCATTTCTGCTTTTCTAATTAAACTAATTTTTATTCTACTCTTATTATCCTCCAATATTGGTAATGGACAGAAAAAAAGTACTTCAGTAAGTATATCTTCCAATGGGAAAACTTCAATTTCCATTAAGAATGGCTTTGGTAATAATTTTTCTATCGAATATAAAGGAGACATCACATTATCAGATGACGATTCTGATGTAATTGCTATTTCTAGGAATGGCTATATGGAAATTAAAAAGTCCGCTTTTGGCAGTCGCAGACGAATATTTATCGAGTCCGATAATTCAGGCCAGTTAATCAAAAAATATTATGTTGGCGGTTCGCAAAAAAGCTTCGATAATGAAGGAAAGAAGTGGCTTTCAGAAATTTTATTGGAAGCTGTACGCACAACTACTTTAGGAGCAGAGAAAAGAGTTAACAGATTCTACAAGCAAGGTGGTTCTTATAAAGTTCTTAAAGAAGTTGGTAATATCTCTAGCAACCATGTTAAATCTAGGTATGTAAAACTATTGTTAGAGAAAAACCTGAAAGAGAAAGATTTAATTTCTATTCTCAATACTGTTGGTGAACAAATAGATTCTGATCATCATAGTGCAGATATTTTAAAATACAACACTAAGCTTTTTCTTGCTTATCCGGGAACTACATCTGCCTATATTAAAGCTACAGGGGAAATAGACTCTGACCATCACAAGGCTGAAGTATTAAAAAGATCTATTCAAGACGGAGCTATTTCAGACACACAATTAAAGGCATTATTCGAGATTGCACAGGATATTAATTCTGATCACCATAAAGCTTCAGTTTTAAAGGAAGTATTAAACCGCCGTTCTTTAAATCCGGAAAATATGAAGCTTTTAGTTAGTACTTCCAAAGGCATAGATTCTGACCATCATAAAGCCTCTGTATTAAAAAAAGCCTTGAATATTAATGGATTATCTGAAAGTGTTCATAATTCACTATTAGCTTCTATTAGCGATATGGATTCTGACCATCATATCTCTAGTGTGTTTTCAGAATTGCTGCGTAATAAAATGGATTCCGGTTCATTGTCCAACCTACTTCGACTAGTTGAAGACAATATGGATTCCGATAATCATCAGGCCAGTGTTTTAAAGCAAGTTGCGACTAAGCAGCATATTAATAGTGCCGTTTTACAAGCTTATTTGGAGGCTTTACAAGAAATAAGTTCTGACCATCATCAGGCTGATGTTTTTAAGCAACTATCTAGACAAGAATTTGAAGATACGGAACTTTCAAAAATTCTTTTAGCAACTAAAAGTATTGATTCTGATTATCATAAGACAGAAGCGCTTTTAAGTTTTGCTTCTGAAGTAAGAAATAGAGGCGGCAATGTTAAAGATGCATACACAGAGGCTTGCAAAGATATTTCTTCAGAATCTCACTTTGGTAGAGCATTAAAGGCAATCCAGTAGTAAAAATACAATCAACCCAACCAAAGCCACATCTATTATCTCCAGAATAGACGTATAATAGTTCTCAGATTATGTCTATTTTGGTGGTATGGAGTGGATTTACAAAACCATTATATACCAACCAACCGTGAGAAAGCATCTCAGCATACTAGTTATTGGTTTTTTACTAGGTATCTTGCTTTATAGTTTTGTAAAGTTCAACGACCACCAAAATAATATAGAATTTTATCTAAGTGGAATTTTAGGTGTTTTTGTTTGCTTCGCGATTAGCTTTTCCAATACAAAACTAAACCTATTTATACCTTTTAAAAAACTTCCAGGACTTCGTATTCTATTTGGGATTTTTTGGAACCTTGTTCTTAGCTTTTTAATTGTAGTATTTGGGTTCTGGTCCTATTCTAAATTGATGAATCATCAATTCTCATTTAAAACAGAATACAGCATATTTATCAAAATAGGTATTTTACTATTCTGTGCTGGGCTACTCTATAACGTCATCTATTTTGCACTTTATTCCTACAATTATTTCGCTAGAGTACAAGTAAAAGAACTTGCTGTCCAAAGAAAGCAAGCAGAATTGCAATTAGATGTGCTAAAATCCCAATTAAAACCTCATTTTTTATTTAATAGCATTAATGTGCTTACTTCCTTGTTTCATAAGGATCTAGATTTAGCAGAGTCATTTATTAGAGCCTTAGCAAAATCATATGACTATACCTTAGAAAAATACAACACAACGCTAGTTACTGTAGAAGAAGAGCTTGCTTTTACAAAAGCATATTTACTGTTAATACGCACTCGATTTGGAAATGGGTTTGATGTAAAGTTTGATATAGATGCAGAAACCCAGAAGACTCAAATTCCGCCATTAACTTTACAATTGTTAGTTGAAAATGCATCTAAACATAATGTTTTTGATGCTGAAAACCCCTTAGAGGTTAAATTGTACAGGGATGGGGATAAACTAATTGTTTCAAATATTAAGTCAGAGTTTACTAAAGATACAAAATCAACTGGGCTTGGATTAAAAAATATTTCTTCTCGGTATAAGATTCTAACGGGAAAAAGTATTACGGTAATTAATAATGGAAGTTTCACTGTAAAATTGCCAATCATAAAATGAAAAAGCTATTTGTTCATCATCCATTGTTTCGCTTGTTGAGTCCGTTGTTTAGCGGTGTTTTAGTCTATTTATTGTTGTTATTAATTAATAATAATATAAATCAACTTCAAGAAACATTTTTAGGTCAAGAACTTTATGTGTGTATTGGTTTGGCTTATATCATACAGGAATTTTCTAGACTTTCACTTCTCTTTTTTAAGCGATTAAAGCGACCTAAATCTTTTATTCTTAAATTGATACTGCAGGTGTCTAGTTCAATACTAATAACCATTGTATTGGTGTCTATCACCATGAATTTGTATTTTAAGTATGTGTTGTTGTATACTCCAAATAGTGGCGAACTACAAGTTTTTAATTCGATTTTTGTTTTTATTACTATTATCTATGTTATTCTCTACATAGCCCATTATTATTTAAATAAAATAAATACTGAAAAATTAACTCAAGAAGTAGCCGCAAAAGCTGCCATAGAAACTGATTTTCAAGAATTTAAAATGAGTATAAATCCAGAATTACTTTTTGAAAGCCTTGAAGCTCTGCTGGTATTAATGAAGAAGGATGCGGATAAAGCTGAAAGTCTTGCGGATAACTTTTCAAGCATTTATAGATATATTCTTACCAAGAAAAATAGCGAATTAGTACAGGTAGTAGAAGAGTTAGTTGTTTTAAAGGAACTAGTTACACTCCTTAATCACTTGCCATATCGAAAGGTCAAATTAAAAAATAGTTTTTCTGATGATTGTGTTATTGTCCCATGTAGTTTGTTGCAAATAGTTGAAACTATTGTTAAGACTACAGTGGTATCTGAGCACAAAACACTTCAGATTATTATTGAAGAAACAGAAAATAGTATAAAAATAAGTTACCTCCATGAGGAAAAGTTAAGAGAAAGCCTTAGCATAAAAAATGTCTCAAGGATACTAAAAAGCTATTCTTTTTATACTAATAATGAGATTAAGATTGTCATGGAAGATAAATTAAAATCTATTTTTCTGCCAAAATTAACCTTTCAAGAAATAAAGATTAAAGGATGAAAGTTGTACTAATAGAAGATGAGCCTCTTGCAGCGGAAAAATTAACACGATACCTGCTTAAATACAACGATTCTATAGAAATATTAAAGACTTTAAGTTCTTTAAAAGAAGCGATTCCTTGGATTTCTGAGCACAAGTCTTCTGTAGATCTATTCTTTATGGATGTGCAGCTTAGCGATGGCCTTAGCTTTGAGTTGTTCTCACAATTATCAATTGACAAACCCATAATTTTCACCACCGCTTTTGACGAGTTTGCAGTTGATGCATTTAAAGTTAATAGTATCGATTACCTCCTGAAACCAATAACCTTTACCGCATTATCACAAGCGCTTAAAAAACTAGATAGTTTACAAAAGCAATTTTCGAACAGTGAAAATGTTACGCCATTAATTAAACAACTAAGTAAAAAGTCTTTTAAAGACCGTTTTTTGGTTAAAATTGGTAATCATATTCGTTCTATACCAAGCAGTGATATTATAGCATTTCAAGCGGAAGGGAGAGATGTCTCACTATTCACAATAAATGGTAAAGAATATCTTATAGAATATAAACTAGAAACTTTGGAAGGTTTGATAGATCCTAAAGTCTTTTTTCGGGTAAATAGAGGGTTTATTGTTGCCCTTAATGCCATAAGCGATGTTACCGTATATTCGAACAGAAGGCTTAAACTTCTTTTGAATCCAGCTATCGAAAAAGATATTGTGGTAAGTAGAGAAAAAGTTAATGATTTTAAAACATGGTTTGAGGGCAATTAAATAGCGTTAAATTCAGTATTGGTTTAGTTTTTGATGTGGTAATTTTGTAAATTAGAGTGCCATGAAAAGAAAAACGATATACTTCCTTGTCCTTACCATTTTAACTTCAGCATTGTTCCTTAGTTGCAAGAGTAGCTCTAGCGTAGCTTACTCTGAAAGCGAAATTAGTGAACTCCATAAATTGATTGAAGGAAAAAAAATTGAGATTGAATCCAATTGGGCGTATCCAATGCCTTCAACTGCTTTAAATAGTTTGTCTAATGCGGGCCTATTTCCGCTTGGTAACAATGCAAATCAAATAAGTCTAATAGGTAATGCTAACTATCTAAAAATAGAAGGTGACAGTATAAAAGCACAATTACCATACTATGGTGAACGCCAAATTTCTTCAAATTATGGTAGTACTAATACGGGTATTTCATTGGATGGTCTTGTAGAAGATTTGACAATGGTTTTTAATGAAAAGAGAAATCGGTATGAGCTACGTTTTCAAGCCAGTGAGAATACGGAGACTTATCAGGTTGCCATTAATATCTTTCCTAATAAGCAGGCGCAAATGAATATTAACAGTACACATCGCGACAATATCGCTTATCGAGGTGATGTGAAATCAATCGAATAGCATTTATTTTTATTTAAAACACAAAAAGATTTACATTTTGTATTAGACATAGGTAAGCCTTTGCCAGACAGTCCTATTTTATTGTTTAATTATATCTAGCTTAAAACTACAATTTCAGTATTTTTGAGAAAGGTTACGTTCAATATTTAACGCAAAAATTAGCGCATATGCAGCGAAGGCGATTTATTAAGCAAACGGGATTACTAACAGCTTCATCATTGCTTCCAATATCTTGTTTAAAATCAACTTCCATGAAAAATTATAAAATGGGTCTCCAGGCATTTACGATACGGGATGCAATGGGAGACGACCTTATTGGTAGTTTAAACACGGTAAAATCGTTAGGCTATGAGGATCTAGAACTTTATGGTTTTAATCCTAAAGATGAAAGTTACTATGGACGTAGCGCGGTTGATTTTAAAAAAATTCTGGAAGATATTGGCCTTACAGCCTCAAGTTGTCATTATGGATTTTCGGATTATTTTGAAGCCTCAAACGAGGAGTTAAAAACCTATGTGTCTAAGTGCATTGATACCGCCAAAGAACTAAATTTAAGTTTTGTTACATGGCCATGGCTACATCCAAAATATCGAAATATTGAAAGTTTTAAAATTTTAACTGACAAGCTGAATAGGATAGGAGAGCAGGTAAATAAGTCTGGATTAAAGTTTGCCTATCACAACCACGATTTTGAGTTTGTTGACCATAATGGTCAAATAGGCTATGATATCATTATGAATCAGACGGACTCTGATTTAGTTAAATTACAACTGGATTTATATTGGGCAGTGCACTCTTCAAAACTAAGTCCAGCAGAGTTAATAGCCAGAGACCCAAAACGTTTTGTCATGTGGCATATAAAAGATATGGATAAGCTTACACGAGACTATACAGAGCTTGGTAATGGCTCCATAGATTATCATAAAATGCTAACTAATTTGGATCAAACAGGATTGGAGTTTTATTATTTGGAACAGGGCGGTAATTTTGCTCAGAATTCTATGCAGAGTATAACAGATAGCGCAAATTATTTTAAGAATAACTTACAGCAATACTTATGAAAAAAACAATTTTTAACCCTCCTATTCTCATTTTAGTTTTTTTATTGTCATTTAGTTATTCTTGTAAGCAAAAGCCAACCAAAGAAGCGGAAAAAGAAACTATAATTCAATACGACGAACCTGTTTCAGAACTTCCAATAGATAGGTTAAACCTACCAGATGGTTTTAAAATAGAAGTTTATGCGGATAATATAGACGGTGCTCGTTCCATGGCTATGGGTAATGACGGAACATTATTTGTTGGCACAAGAAACGATAAGACAGTTTATGCCATTCAAGATTTAGATAATGATTACAGAGCGGATCATACTATAGTTTTAGATTCTACTTTGGAAGTTCCTAATGGTATTGCTTTTAAAGATGGCGCATTGTATGTTGCTGAAGTTGGAAGGTTACTTAGATATGACAATATTGAATCACAATTGTCCAATCCACCAAAACCAGTTGTAGTTTATGATGATTATCCAACGGAGTTTCACCATGGGTGGAAATATATTGCCTTTGGACCTGATGATAAATTATATGTTCCTGTTGGTGCTCCATGCAATATTTGCGATTCTACAGTTGTCGATGAGCGCTATGCCACTATTACCAGAATGGATCCAGATGGAACCAATAGAGAGATTTATGCAAAGGGAGTAAGAAACACTGTTGGTTTTACATGGCATCCAGAAACTAAGGAGTTATGGTTTACGGATAATGGTAGGGATATGTTAGGGGATGATATTCCTCCTTGCGAGCTAAATAGAGTAGCAGAGGCAGGACAACATTTTGGCTACCCCTATTGTCATGGTGGTATAGTAAAAGACCCAGAATTTGGAGACCAAAAGCCTTGTTCAGATTTTGTGGCGCCTGTGCAAGCAATGGGAGCGCACGTTGCCCCTTTAGGAGTTAAATTCAACGAAGGTTCCATGTTTCCAACTGCCTATAAAAATATGGCATTTATTGCAGAACATGGCTCTTGGAATAGAAGTAAGAAAGTTGGTTATAGAATAGCTTTAGTAACATTAGAGAATAATAAGGCGATTAGTTATGAGACTTTTTTAGATGGCTGGTTAGATGAAGAAGCACAAGAGGCTTTTGGTAGGCCGGTGGATTTGTTATTCTTAAAAGATGGGTCCCTATTAATTTCTGATGATTTTGGAGATGCCATTTATAGGGTGACTTATGATGGTGCAAGTCTAGCAAGCACTTATTAACTCAAAATACTTTTTTTGAAAAGATTTAAAAAATACCTAAAACGTATGCTTTGGACTATACTTACTGTTGTGGGCGTCTTAATTATTGCTTATTTCCTTTTTGTAAATTTTTACCCCAGCTTTGGTGGAGATATCTCAAAGGAGCAAAAATTGGAGTTCGCAAAATCTGATAACTATAGGAATGGTCAGTTTGTGAATAAGAAAGATGTCCCGAAAGACCTGAGTTTTAGTGAAACCTTGAGTTTAGCAGGTAAATTCTTCTTCACCAAAGTGAAAAATGGTAGTCCTGCCAAAGATATAAGCGTTCAGAAAATAGATTCCGTTAATATCGCTAATTATAAAAACAACACGCGCCTTATTTGGTTTGGTCATTCTTCTTTTTTACTTCAGATAGAAGGGAAAAATATTTTAATAGACCCTATGTTTGGGAAGGTTGCTGCCCCGCATGATTTATTAGGTAGTAAGCGATTTAATAGCGAAATGCCTATAGTTATTGAAGAATTACCTAAAATAGACGCAGTACTATTATCCCATGATCATTATGATCATTTAGATTATTCATCAATTACAAAACTAAAGGATAAAGTAGAACTTTTTTACACTCCTCTTGGTGTTGGTTCACATTTAGAGGCTTGGGGAATAGAAAGGGAACATATTATAGAATTGGATTGGTGGGAAGATAAAGTATTTAAAGATTTACAATTTGTTTGTACCCCAGCACAGCATTTTTCTGGAAGAAAATTTAATAACAGACAGAGCACCTTATGGTCTTCATGGGTTATTAAGTCAAAAACAGAAACACTCTTTTTTAGCGGGGATAGTGGGTATGCTTCACATTTTAAAGAGATAGGAGATGCTTATGGACCATTTAATTTTGCTATGCTAGAATGTGGGCAGTATAATAAAATGTGGGCGGACATTCATATGTTTCCAGAAGAAACAGCACAAGCAGGTATAGATTTAAAGGCAGATCTTGTAATGCCTATTCATTGGGGTGCTTTTAAATTAGCTTTGCATGATTGGACAGAACCTGTAAATCGTTTTAAAACAAAAGCGACAGAACTTCAATTAAACTTTATCACCCCAGAAATCGGTGAAGAGATTATTCTTGATACAGAAGAATACAATAACTCCGACTGGTGGAAAGAGTGGTTTTAGTGGTATAAACAAACACCTGAAAGTAGGTGTTTTAAAGTAATTCATAAAGATTATTCAATTAATTAATTGTAAATCAATTTAATGGCACCATCTTTGCATTTCAAATAGTATTATTAATATAATTACATTACAATGAGTAAAGGAACAGTAAAATTCTTCAATGACACTAAAGGTTTTGGTTTTATCACTGAAGAGGGCGTAGACAAAGACCACTTTGTACACGTATCTGGATTAATTGACGAAGTGCGCGAAGGTGACGAAGTTGAATTTGATTTAGAGCAAGGCAAAAAAGGATTAAATGCAGTAAACGTAAAAGTTATCTAATATATATACTTTAAAGTCTAATAAAAGGCCTATCTTAAAGATGGGCTTTTTTAGTTTTTGATGTTACCAATCAATTACTATATCTTTGCGCAACTAAAATTAATAATGGCAAAATCTCAACAGACCTTTAGTAAAAGTGAAAAAGAAAAGAAACGTTTAAAAAAACGTGAATTAAAGCAAAAGAAAAAAGAAGCGCGTAGGGCAGAAGCCAAAGAGAATGGCGGAGGTATTCCTTTAGCCTATGTAGACTTTAATGGTAACCTTGTGGATACACCGCCAGATCCAACAATGAAGGTAGAAATTGAAGCTGAAGATATTGTCCTGGGAATTCCTAAGAAAGAAGAGGGAGATGAAGAAAAATTTGATCCCGTAAGAAAAGGAAAAGTTTCATTTTTTGATACTTCAAAAGGATTTGGTTTTATTATAGATTCGGAAGACCAAGAAAAATATTTCTGCCATGTTAGCGGGCTAATAGATGAGATTGCCGAGAATGATAGTGTTACTTTTGAGCTAGAAAAAGGAATGAAAGGAATGAATGCTGTAAAAGTCACTTTAGTTAAATAAAACTTTACCCTCCATTTATTTAAAGTATCTTAATTTCACTCTTCTAAAACATCTAAACTTTAATTTTAATCGTATCAGTAGTGAACTAACTTTCATTATTGATTTGTGAATTGTACTTACCAAAGCATTAAGAAACAACTTTGGCCAATATTGGTCTTGTTTTTCCTTTGCTGTCAAGCTAAGGCTCAGGAAAACCTTAGATATAAAGGAGAGCTTACCGTTGGTAAATATCAAGGAAACGCTGACTATGGTTATAAAATCATAGATGGGGACACCCTATTAAATGGCAGTTTTAGGTTAAAAAAAGCAAACCTTGATTCTCTTCTAAAAAAACAGGACTATTCTTTCGACTTCTCCGGTAGCTTTTTTAACAATTTCCCAAATGGAGCTTGGAGTTTTAGGTTTGGTGAGTTTCAATCCAATAACAAATCACAAGTAATAGATTACCAATATCGTGTTGCAGTTAGTGGAGTACAAGAGGAAGCTAGAGGTTTAATATTAAAGGGAAAACCCGATGGGAATTGGACTTTTGAGGTGAGCAAAATTGAAGATTCAAAAGTAGCGCAAACACTTTTCAAAAGTAACATCACTTTTGACAACGGAATCCCGCAAAAGAATTTTATAATAGAGAATGATAGTATAACCTTAGCTGGACGTTTCTTAAGAAATGGACTAGCACATGATGAATGGTCTCTTTACGAATCCTTTGGACTTTCAGCTTCCGAAAATTGGCTGTTTTCAAATGGTGTGCTCAATCAAATTGAAACGGAATTAGATGGAGTCGTTACTATTACACCTATTTACGGGAAATACTCTGGGGATACAAAGATCCTTAATTTAGATAAAAAGTACATACAGGCAATTGCACTTTATCAATTGATAAATGATGATGCTGGTGTGAAAGCAGGCGGGGAGATGCAGCGCTTACTTGAAGAAAATGCTGCTTATTACAAAAAGATAGATGCTATTCTTTCGGAGTTAGGTGAATCCTCTTTTCTTCCTGAATTTAAGGTCAAAGTTCCCTATTTTCCACTGACCGATGATGAAAATCAACTACTAAATCGAATTAAAACCAATTATAAGACCTCTGAAGAAATAAGCACTTCTTTTCTAGAAGATACGCAGCTTAATATTCTAAAATTATCTGATCAAGATGCTGCATTTAATTATGAGGTAATTAAAAAAATTACGAAAGATTTTCTAAATCCGGTTTCAAAATTACTAGCGTATCAAAATCAGGAAATAGTTGAATTTGCTCCGCGTAATCAGCTAATTAGTGGACTTTGGACCTCAGAAAAGCCATCTACAACAATTGAAGTGAATGTGGTTATGGACAGTACCAAAACTTTACAAACCTTCAGTTTAGATAGCAAAGAAGAATTTGATTTTACGCATACCAATTTAGAAAGTTTAGTTCAATTGTCCGAGTACGCTTTGCAAAGCTTAACCTTAATAGAAAACAAACTAAAAGCCAAACTTACAAACTCAAAGCGCAAGCAAGAATTAATAAGTAAAGAAGAAGAGTTAATTGCACAGCAAAAGACATTACAATCTCTAATAGATTCTGTGATAGTGGATAGTCCATCTACAATTAGAACGGTACTCAAGAAACTTAGAAAACATTCCGAAGAATCATTAGTTTCTTATGCTTTACTAACGGATTTGGAACCTAAACTTTTAAAAGCCCAAAAATTATTGGTGTGTTACCAACAGTTGGAGGTGTTAGCTAAAAATATTGCAAAACTACCTGAACAAGAAGAGGCTATAAAAGAAAGGTATAAAGACCGTGTTTGGAATCCGTTTATGGCTACTTTAATGGACGAAGAAGTAAAAAAACGCATTGTAACAGCGTATAAACGTGTATTAGTGCCCTATTTTTTAGAGCAAGTAAAAGAAGATTTCAGATGCCGTAAAACAGCAGATTTAAACATTCTTATGAATAATACCCAACAGCGTATGTTGGAACTTCGGACAAAGAATACTTCAAAATTAGAACGCAAGCTGCGAAAAATTAATGACCCTCTCACAGTCTTTGAATTGTTAGGGATTCAACCTAGTTCTAAAGAGCAATAACAATGAGAAGTTATAAAAGTTATACATTCTCTTTTATTGTTCTGGCAATACTATTACACTCCTCTCTTGTAGGACAGGAACCCTTGGAAGAATTACTGCCAACAGAATCAAAGTTTAAAGAACCTAAAACTAGACTTTGGATAAATACATATGGGAACATAAGGATTTCCAAACGTTTGTTTTGGGTAGCACAAACCCATTTCCGTTTCGAAGAAACAGAGGAAACTCCATTTATTGGTCAAATAGGACAAATTTATAACCGCCATGCAATTGGTTATATCTACAATAAGAAGGTAAATGCAGCGCTAGGAGGTGTAATGCGGATTAACTTTAATACCGACGAAAATTCTATAGATCGTAATGTAGTTCCGGAGTTTCGTATTTGGCATCAATATCAATTTGCAATGCCTGTCTACAGTGCTATGATTTATCATAGAATACGTATCGAACATAGATGGACAAAGGGTTTTGAAGAAAATAGTGATTATATATTTAGAAATAGATGGCGTTATATGTTTAGGGCAAAAATTCCTCTAAATAAGGATAGGCTAGAATCTAAAACCTTATACGTTTCTCCAGAAGCCGAATTAATTATGCAAAGTGGAAAAGCCGTCGTTGGAAGTGTAATGGAAGATTTACGTTTGACTACAACCTTAGGTTACATTTTAACTCCAAGATTAACTGTAGCCGGAGGGCTTATGTATTCTCAGGGGCAGACTTTAGATAATCCAGGAATTTTTAAACAAAATTGGACGATGCGTTTTCATGTCTATTTTTCACCAGATTTTAGGAAAGTTAAAAACAAATTACCAGAGATACATCTAAATGATTAGTCTTAGACGTAAATAGAAGAGTAATTCTATAAGATGAAAAAGCGTTTATTAATTCCATATTTATTATTAGCAGCAGCGGTTATAATTTCTATTGGACTATTTTTTAGAGTTAATGCACTACAACATAAGGTTAATCAGTTTGATACAGATAAATTAGAGCTAATAGAAAGAGTGAGCAACTACGAATATCTACTTTCAACAGATTCACTTTTACTTACCGATAATTACAATACCGTACTTAGTGAATATGATAAAATTGCACATGAACTAGGAAGTGAGGATAAAGCACTTAAACTTCGTATAGCATTAGCAAAAAAGATAAAAAACTACCAGGAAGGAGCTTTGCAAAAAGCAGAGAACAAAATTGAAGAAGATTCTTTAATGCCTCCTAAAGTAGTAAGTCCGATTGATATTCAACGCTACGATTCCCTTAGTTTTGCTCATGAAAAGACCAAGATTCAGCTTAATCGGATACGAAAACAACTGTTGGAAAAATCTTTTGGGGAATATCTTACTTTTAAAAGCGAAAAAGGGAATCAAATGCATTATGTTGGGCGAGTTCATAATAATAAGGCTAATGGTTTCGGAATAGCATTGCTAGATACTGGAAGCAGGTATAAAGGTGAATGGAAAGATAATCGGCGACATGGTCAAGGAACTTTTTATTGGCCAGATGGTGAATACTATGTTGGAAGTTATGTTAATGCTAAACGCACAGGATATGGTACTTATTATTGGCCTAATGGGGAAAAATATGTTGGCTATTGGAAAGATGATAAGCGAAATGGAGAAGGTGAGTTTTATGCAAAAGATGGGAGTATACTTACTAGTGGTGTTTGGAATAATGACAAACTAGTAACGACAGAGAAAAAGGATAGAAAAACAAGACGTTAAATTATAAAAAATACGTTCCCATTTAATGTTTCACATCAGTGGTTTATCTTGATTATAGTATTAGTTTAGATTAACTCTGTGCGTAATTCTCCGATTGGTAATTACAGTAGCAACACTAACATTTAATGTCGCAATATTTGATGTTGTTTGACTACAGCTATATGCCAAATCCCCGAGAAGGACTCTATATTGTTCTCCATTATTTGTTGGAGTTGGATTGGTGATAGTTAAGGTTGCAGTTGCCGTTCCATTATAAATACTAGAATCCGTGAGATTAGTCCAAACTAGACCATCCAATCGTTGCCATTGATAAGTGTCTGCAGTCCCTGCAATAACGGTAAAATCTCCGCTGCAGCCAGGACAAATTATTGTTGTTATGGGTTGAGTGGTTATTGTAGGGATAGCACCAACTTCCTGAAAATCAAAAGTTGTATTGCTATCACCGTCGGCAGGAGTTGTGTAACCATCGGTTCCAGAAGTAACTACCCCTAAGGTGTTTACCGTTAAACTAGCACCTCCAAGTAGACCATCACCATTTGGGTCCGTATAACCCGCTTCTAGGACATCTAAGCAACCATCTGCATCTGCGTCCAATTCTTGGGCATCCGCAGTACCATCGCCATCAGTGTCTTGTATGGTATAATTTACCAGCTTATTATTAGGGGCATTCTGTACGGAATTAGGAATTCCATCTGTTCCTATAGCCCCATCAACTATTCCATTGGTGTGGGCTTGCCCATGACCAGCTTCCTCAGCGTCATAAATACCGTCATTATCACTATCCAAATCGAAACGATTTAAAATACCATCTAAATCTGTATCACATTCTTCATTGAAACTTAACTGCCCTGTCATATTTGTAGGCCCTGTAAGCATTTGACCTATACTAATAGTGTTACTTCCAGATGGATTCCAAGGAACTGTTACGGGTGGTGTATCCAAAGTTAATTGTAGCAAGGTACCAGCTGGAGATTGGGCACCAAATAATTCGAGATTACCATCGGCATCAATAATTATTCTTAACATGGGATTTGTTACTGTACCTGTCATAGACCATAACTGTGGAACGCCATTCTGTCCATAAGTAAATCCTGTATCAAAACGAGCAAAGTTTCCAGCGGCCCCAGGTTGAAATTGAAATTCCGTGGCAATATCTGTACCGTTTATTGTTAGATTAAAGGAATTGTCAATACTAATAAAATCAATGTATAAATTTCCTCGTCCATTAGAAGCAGTATTCGTTATTACTGTACCATTTGTAGAAGTAAAACTTTGCGTGACTATGGGCACAAAGGGGCATTCTTCAACATCTAAAATGCCATCATTGTCATTATCTAAATCTGTTACATCTTCGATGCCATCACCATCTGAATCTGTTGGAACAATAGCAGAGAGTATTAAATTATCTATTGAGGCATTATCGTCAGAATTCCAGTCAGCATCTGATTTAGCGAATCTGAGAATGGTATTGGAACTAATGTATCCCGATATATCTTGAGAAAAAGAGCCGTTACCAGAGAGTGTCCCTATTTGGTTAAAACTAGTTCCTCCATTACTGGATATAAAAACCCCCAATTGTTGAGTTCCGCCCAAACTATTTGTGGTGTAATCAAAATCTAGTGTTGCCGAAGTGGCACCTGTTAAATCCGCTGTCCGTTGAATGTTTTCTCCCCATATCCAATACATGTACAATTGATTGCTTTGTATTTGAATGTATTCTGCTGTAGGACCATTATCTATATCTCCACTCTCTATCCAATCTGTAGCCCAGTTGGTATTTCCATCATTTCTATTGTACGCTTGCGTAGAAAAATTGTCAGCATAGGTTTGTTGTGCTTTAACCGCACTTGTACTAAGCACCAATAATGGAAATAAGTAGCATGGTACTTTTTTTAGGACAATTAGTATTTTATTGCGTCTATTAAAACCTGACATCTGTATACCCACTTATAAGTGTAAAATTCAGTTATTAAGGGGTATAGCGAAAATAAATGTTGAGAAACACGGTAATGGGATGGTTAACTAGCTACTTTTAAGGGTCTAAGAGGTAAAGCAGAAATAAGTAATCCTTTTTAATCTACCAGTATTGTTATAAAATGGATAAAAGGTTAGGGAAACAAAAATAAATTGTGAGAATAGTTATAGGTTTAAAAACTCTTCTTTAAAATTGGAAATAAAATCATGTATATATTTTCTATTTCTAACCTCCTCTTTTACAACTAGGTAATGTGTTCTTTTTAAACCATTTTTACCAATCCGTTTAAACACGACATCCTCAGATAAATGGAAAGACTTCAGTTGCCATTTTGGGGCACACATAATACCCATATTTGCATTAATCATGGATAATGTTATTTCTGTAAACGGAATTGCGGAAATCTTAGTTGGATGTATTCTATTTGGTTTTAAAAACTGTTCATAAACGGCTACACCTTCCAAGGGAAAGGAGTTAATCAACAAATGGATTTCTCCAAAATGACTTACATCTAAAAAATCTAAATCATTTAAAGGGTTTTCTTTATGCATAACTGCAAAAATTTCATCTTTAAAAACAGGAGTATTAAAAAGTTTATCAGAATCAGGTATAGCTGTCACTATTGCGATATCTATTTCATTCGATAGTAGTTGTGAAATGGACTGGTGAGTTGCACCAAGAGCAACATCTATATTAATTTCTGGATATAGTATTCCCATTTTTTGTATAAACGAAGGGATGGAATGAAAAAAGGATTGGCATTCTGCGCTTAACTTAATAGAACTTTTTGAGCTTCCTTTTATATCACGGATATTAGTAAAAACTTCATCTATTGAACTAAAAAGTTTATTCGCCAATTTATACAGTTCTATGCCCTCTTGGGTTAATTCCCATTTATTTCTTGTGCGGTTAAATACTTTAAAACCTAAGCGTTCCTCTAACTCACGCAATTGATGACTTAATGCAGATTGTGTTAAAAACAATCGTTCAGAAGAATTGGCAAGATTCCCTTCTTCGACAATGGTTTTGATTAATCTAAAATATTTTAATTCCATCAATCAAAGATACAAGACTGTATAAATTCCTATAGTTGAAAAAAATGCAACTAAAACTTAGAAAGTATTCAATCAGCTTTCTATTGGATTACTTAAAGGAATAATAAATTTGAGTAAAAGATAATTATGAAGACAACAAGCCCATTAGCTATGGTTAGCGTATTCTTTCTTCTCATGACTAGTTTGTCCTTTTCGCAAGGCAAACCATTAAAAGATCATTTGCTTTTTTATAGCTCGTTTGACGGAAAACTATCTGCTGATATTGCCGTTGGTGATGCCATGATATACTCAGCGGAAAATTATAAAAACACAACTAAAGCTAAAATAGGATTAGATGACCCTAATGTTGTATTGGCTAAAAACGGAGGAATTGCTGGTGATGCCCTTCACTTTAAAGAAGCCAAAACCTCTGCTGTTTTTTATAGAGCCTATAAGAATGTTGCTTATAGTAGTGATTCGTGGAGTGGTACCGTATCATTTTGGCTACGTTTGGACCCGAATAAGGAACTGGCACCGCATTACTGTGATCCAATATGTATTACGGATTCTAAATGGAGTGATGCTGGATTATGGGTAGATTTCACAGATCATAATCCAAGACAATTTAGATTGGGAGCAATGGGAGATATCGCTATATGGGACCCTAACAATGATAGTGATGAGAAGGATTGGAGCAAGCGAACGGTTACGGTAAACCCCTCACCATTTCAGGCAAAAACATGGACACATGTGGCCTTTACTTTTTCAGAGGTGAATACACAAAAATCTAATTTTAAGTTATACCTAAATGGTAAATTTAAAGGTGTGATAAAAGATGTAAATGACCCATTTACTTGGGAGGAAGAAAATGGAAAAATTATGCTTGGATTAGGCTATATTGGTTTTATAGACGAGCTTTCGGTTTTTGACAAGGCACTAGATATGAATGAAGTAAAAACTGTTTTTGAGTTAAAAAATGGCCTGAAAGCATTGTTCAATGGTCAAAATTAAAACAAGACTTCAATTTCTAAATTTGAACAATTTGACTAGTAATAGTTTATCTTTATTTTGACGCCTTGTCGCTTATTTTAATTGAATTTAATATTTGCCAAATTTTGTGGTTATAGAATTTAGGGGAAAACTTAAATAGTACAATGCTTTTGTTTTCTTCCTTGCGATAAGATATTTCCGCCATAACAAATAGTGTCATCATTTTCTTTGTATAACGTCCTTCATAAAAATATATAGATCCATAAAAAGTCGGAGCATGACTATTGGAGCTATTCGCTGTAATTGAAGCTTTAGTAGCTAAAATACTGGTATCATTTTTTTGGTTCTTAATATCCATAAGACCATCAAAATAATGTTGCAGGTGAGTTTCAAAATCTTTAGCCGTAAGAGCTTTAATAGTTTCAATCTTCCATGCAAATGCATAGGACCAAAATTCATGACTATCTTCTTTAGCCCATCCCTTTGGAAAAACAGCTTCTTCATACCCTTTGTATGGGATTTCTTTAGCGAACCTAATTGGAAAATCAAAAAATTCTGATCCCCAATTTGGAGTGCTTAGAATATGATTATGATTGGATTCCTGAGCATTTACTAGTAGTGCAATGCTTAGACAAATAATGATGGTTGTGCTATTTTTCAAGAGACCTTATTTAAATTGTAAAATAATATCAAACTCAATAGCGTCCGAGATAGCGCTGTCCTTATACTTACTATTGTAAGTAATACCCCAATCTTTACGATCTATTTTAAATTTGGTTTTTATTGTTTTGCTAGCTTCATCTGCAAATGCGCGTATCATAATAGGATTACTTATTCCCTTAATAGTTAAGTATCCTTCAAACCTGTGTTCATTGTTATCATTAAAATAGGAAACTTTTGTAAGTTCTAGACTTGCTTCAGGAAAAATGTTTACATCAAAAAAATCTGCATTTTTTAAATGCCCCACCGGGCCATTTTCGGGGTTTTCTTTATATTCTGCATTGGTAATACTGGTCATATCTACCACAAAACTGCCACTGGTTATATTACCTTTTTGGGTATAAAGCGTTCCTTTTTTAAAACTTACAGTCCCCGTATGTTCTGAAAATTGAAACAGATAGCTACCTTTCCATTTAACACTACTTTTGGCAATATCTAAATCATATGACTCATTTTGTGCATAAATTGAAGCGCTTAAACTAAGGATTACTCCAAGAGTGATTAATGTGTTTTTCATAATTCTATTATTTTGGAGCTAAACTAGAACCAGTAGGGTCTTCTATTTGTCAAAAGAATGTAAAAGAAGTGTCAACTGTTGTGAAAAGTTTTTAAATAAGCTGTTATTTGCAGCTATGAATAATGTTAAGTGTTGCGCATATCTTGTAACTATTCTTACTTTTTACATAAGTTGTAATGCTTTAGAAGAGGATAAAAACCTAACTGATGAGCGTATTAAGATTAGCATTAGAGAAGCAGGTAATCGTCTTCTACTTACTCATGGGGATAGTACTTCTTTAATATTGCCAGTAGAAAAGATATCAGCAGCTAAATACCTACTAAGATTTAAGAACAATCATTCTTTTGAACCCAATACTATTGTAAATGCTGTAAAAGAAGGTTTTAAGAAAGGTCAAATACCACAAGAGTATATCGTTCAAGTGATACAATGTGCAGACAATAAGGTAGCTTATAGTTATCAAATGCATAGGCAAGAAGAAAAAACTATAATTCCTTGCGCAGGGAGGGCATTACCATCCAATTGTTATTTATTTGAATTTCGATTTTTAGAATCTGTAAAAACTAATAGGAGAGACGTTTTATGGTTTGCTCTATTAATACCTATTGTTTTTGTCATAATAATAGGTTTAAAGAAACGCAAGAATATAAATTTACAACTACAAACAGAATCTTATAACCGTATAGGAAGCTTTAAATTTTATCCTAAAGAAAATAAATTAATAAAAGAAACAGAAGAATTTACCCTTACTAAAAAAGAATGTGAACTACTTTCTTTACTTATTGCACATCCCAACGAGGTAATTAACAGGGAAGTCTTAACTAAAAAAATATGGGAAGATAATGGCGTTATTGTCGGAAGAAGTTTAGACACCTATATCTCTAAATTACGTAAAAAATTAGCCAGTGATACTACCATAAAAATTACTAATATTCATGGTGTTGGTTACAAATTGGAGCTTTTATCTTCGGGTAATTAATCTATAAATGCACGCTAAGCAAAGTGTTTGTTTTGGAAATAAAAAAATCCGTTTAGCACCAAAATCTTATTAAACCTATTTAGAATATTTTATCTTAATCTACCTTATGTTCAATTACGTAAGTTCCCCAATCTGCAATGGCTTGTAACACGGGCACTAAAGTTTTGCCGAACTCAGTTAAGGAGTATTCTACTTTTAGTGGCGGTTTGGAGGTGTAAACTTTCCTTTTGATGATTCCATCTTTTTCCAATGTTTGTAACTGTAGACTCAAGGTACGTTCCGTTACCGTTGGCATTTTCTTCCTAAGTTCATTATATCGCAATGTATTAGCCTTTAGATAGTATAGAATAACTGTCTTCCATTTTCCACCAATAATTCCCATTGCTAAACTTGTACAACAGGGGTATTCTTTTCCATTAAATGTTTGCATTTCTCTAATTTAATTAAACTATCCTTTTTGACCGTTATTGCAAAGATAAGATAGTATACTTATTATTGCTACTATATTAATTATAGTATAATAATAAAAAATGAAAGCACCCATAATTTCAAAAAAAGATATCATAGATGTCTTCCAATATAGGCATGCGACAAAAGAATTTGATACTAGCAAAAAACTGTCTAATGATGATATCAACTTTATTCTACAGATAGCAAACCTATCTCCAAGTTCTTTTGGTTTTGAGCCTTGGCATTTTGTGGTTGTAAAGAGCCCAGAATTACGTGAAGCATTGCGACCCATAGTAACAGGAGCACCATTAAGATTAAATACTGCAAGCCATTTTGTCTTGGGTTTGAGTATGAAAGCGCCAATGACCAGATGGAACTCTACTTATTTGATGCACTTATTAAAAGAAGTGAAGCAATTTCCTGAGGCGGTTATTAAAAGATATTTGGGCCTTATTAAAGAGTTCCAAGAAAATGATTTTGTCTTGGATACCGATAGAAAAATGTTTGATTGGGCATCTAAACAAGCCTATATAGCCCTAGGAAATATGTTAACAGCGGCGGCTATGATTGGTGTTGATAGCTGTCCTATTGAAGGCTTTATCAAAGAAAAAGCAGAAGTTCTCTTAAGGGAAAAATTTGGATTAGACATGGAAAAATATGGACTATCCTATATGGTGGCTTTTGGCTACCGAAAGGAAAACCCGAAGCGCCCAAAGTCCAGAAGAAATATTAAAGACATTATAACTTGGAAATAAGGCATGGAGATACAATAATAACATGCTATTAAAATGGATTGTAAATAGAAAATATGAATGCAACTTTTATAAACGTGAATTAAAAACTTAAGATTATGACAAAAGAAAATTTATTAAAATTTATTGAAGCTTGGGGTAACCAAAAAACAGATAAGATTGCTTCATTTTTTACGGAGGATTGTATTTATAAAGCATCGGTTGGCCCCGAACCTGGAACAACTTATAATGGTAAGAAAACTGTTATGGAAGGCGTCAGAAATATGATGGAACATGATTCAGGAGGCAAAGCATACGTGGAAAATGTAAAAGTATACGAAGATTTTGGGGTTTATGAGTGGACTTATGTATTTAAAGATAAGTCCATAATATTTGGATGTGATTTACTCCAATTTAAGGGAGATAAAATAAAAATGATAAATGCCTTTAGAAAAACAACTTCTTAGATAATAAGACCAAACTAACATATGAACCCTGTTTTAATTGACAGTATTGGTTACGCCGTTTTAATGATTCATTTATATTCAATGGGAGTCAAAGGTGAATATAAACTTCGATTAATCTCACTAATCGCTAATGTGGGTTATGTTTTATATGGCATATTAATTAGTTCTACTCCGCTTATTTTGGGCTGTATCATTACCGTATTTCTACATGGATATCATATAAAAAGATTACGAACTAATAGGGGCAATAGCGATTAAAACAAACTTAAACTATGAAATATACGATAGAAAAATATAAAGATAGAAAAGTTGAGTATTGCGAGATTGTCCAAGTTGCTGATTGGAAATTTAAAGTCTATACCTTAACAATAAACGATGTTTTTAAGTCAAAAGAAATTTATCAGAATGTATTAATCAAGTTAAATGATTGGATTGAAAATTCTAAAAATTATGAATTGCCAACATATAAAATTGGTTGCGTAATGATGCATGAATCACGGGATGGAGTCTATTGTATAATTAATTGGTGGATTGGGGAAAATATGATGCAAAATCATGTTTATCTTGTAGAATATGATACTCCTGAGTTATTTACAGCGTACTCAGATAAGGGCATTCAATTTTGTGTTTGGGAGTTAGGAATTATATGGCATGAAAGAAATTCTTGGATATCAAATGTTTTAAAAAAGCCAACAAATCCAGATTTTGAAGAATACCTTACTGATTATTATACACAGGTGATTGCGTAAAACATTACCGCGAAGAGGGTATTAGAAAATTAGCAATATGTGCGAAAACATTTTATTATATAAAAAACCAAAAATTGAATTTAAATTTCTTGATAATGGTTTTCAATTAGTTGATAAACAGACAGTACAAAATTCTGGATTTTACTCCTATAATCATATAAAATTAATTCAATTAAATAAAATCTGGTTCCTTAGACTGGCAAAATGGATAAGGGTTTTTACATGGATATGTAATGGAGTTCCATTTTTTCCAGACACAAAATCTTGTAAAAAAGCGAGCTTGGTTATTTATTTTAAAGAAAAGAAACTTTGTATATGGTTAACTGATTCTTATATGGCTGGCAAAGCCAAAACGTTAAAAAAGTTATTAGAAAAACTGGATAAAAAATAAAATGAAATTCCCAATTAACGAGATAATTAGCCTATTGGATGATAGGCTAGCACTAAATTTAGCAGAAAGCACCAATAAAGATTTAATTCTGGAAGAGATTTGGGATGAATCATTTAAACAAGGCTTAAAAAAATTAAAATTGGAATATGGCACATCCCAGGGGGATGAGAAATTACGAGCATTAGTTGGTAAGAAATTAAAAGTAGCGAAAGAACATATTGTAATAACAAATGGCGCTGCATTTGCAAATTTTTTAGCGATGCTCTGCTCATGCGAGATAGGCGATGAAGTACTTACTGTACAGCCAAATTTTCCACCAACAATGGATTTGATAGAAGGTTTAGGGTTCAAAAGGAAATTACTAAAGCTATCTTTTGAAGAAAAATACCAATTAAGTGAAGATGCATTATTTAAAATCATTTCTAAAAAAACGAAGCTAATACTATTGGTTACCCCCTTAAACCCATCTGGAACAACACTTAGTAGGGAAAAAGTTGAAAAAATTTCAACACGTTTAAATAAGGAGTACCCAGAATGTAGATTATTGATTGATGAAACCTATCGTGAGGCTACTTATGGGAATAATAAGGTAATACCAACATTTGCAGGCTTTAAGAATAATATAATTACGGTTTCATCAGTATCAAAATCTCATGGAACACCGGGACTAAGAGTTGGATGGTTATATTCAAGTGATGATAATTTTATAAAAGAAGTAACTACAGTAAAAATTAATACTGTAATATCAAATTCAGTTTTAGACGAATACGTCGCCTCTCAAGTTCTAAAAAACGAAACTAAAATACTTCAGATAAGAAGAATACACGTTGCAAAAGGATTAGAACTTACAAAAGAATGGGTTGAACGGAATGGAAATTTCATAAACTGGATTGAACCAGCTGCAGGAGCTCTTTGCTGTATAAAATTAAGGGAAACAAAGTTCAGTCAAAAAGAGATAGAAGAATTTTACGCGCTATCAAAACAAGCTGGAATTCAAATAGCAAATGGAGAATGGTTTGGAGAAACAAAAAGGTTTTTCAGGTTGGGATTTGGTTATATGAAAATTGAAAAGTTAGGAACAACCCTCGAAAAATTAACAGAAATACTAAAAAAGACTGCCGCCAGCCAGCCAATCAAACTGTCTCATAATAAGTAGGAGATGGAAATACAAAAAATACCTATTGTTGGCGCAGGAAAATTAGCAAATGCAATCTTAACTTCTAAGGTATCTTTCCCATCTTTTGAATTCATAAGGTGGGAGGAGGAAGACCACATCTTAAATAAAAACGCGTGTGGAATACCAATTGTATCTTTTTGAATTTGTGGGTCCCTAATGGACTTAGGAATGCTATAGGTCACATAGGTTTGACTATAAGCAATGGTTAACCTAAAAAAAAGAATGTACTATAATTTTCTGCATAGGGCACTCATGGACGGGCATATGACGTGATTTCGCATTAGAACAGGTGTTTTAAAGTATTCAATTTTTCAAAAACAGCAACCTTATACATAGCGCTTATAGGTACATTTTTATCTCCTATAAGCACATACGTTCGAGTGGCTTTAGTAACACGACCCAAATTTGAAATATAGGATTTATGCGTACGCTGAAAATTCTTTGGTAATACTGTAGTAATATTAATTAATGTATCGGAGATTAAGTACATTCTAGAATCTGTAAAAATCTTCAAATAATTTCCAAAACTTTGAATATACAGAATCGAATTAAATGTAATATTAACAAGCATTCCATCATGTTTTATCTGTAATTCTTCGTCGCCACTTTCTTTTTCAGGTTGCTTTATTTTAGGAACTTCAATCTTGTTTATTGCTTTTATAAAACGCTCAATCTTTATAGGTTTTAACAAATAATCTACAACACCATAATTATAACTTTCTAATGCATATTCTGAATAGGCCGTAGTTAAAATTACTTTAGGGGGCTTTATCATAGAGCGTAAAATTTCCATGCCATTAAGTTCTGGCATTTCTATATCAAGAAAGATTAGGTCAACTTCATTTTGCTGGACGAAATTGACAAATTCAAGCGGATTTCCAGTGCTTAACACCAATTGGAAGTTGTCGATTTTCGCACAATATTCTTCTAACACTTTACGAGCTAATAACTCATCATCTACAATACCAATTTTAATCATTAACTATCTTTTTATTATTGAACTTGTTAAGTCAATAGCTAAATTTACACGATACGTTTTTTCCTTAGCACTAATTTCAATGCTATGAGCGTTGGAGTATAATAGGCTTAAGCGTCTTCTTACATTTTCTAGCCCCAAACCTTTTCTATTGGATTCGGTAACTAAAGGAGGCTTCGAATTCTCTACTGAGAAATGAAGTGTGGTGCCCTTTATGGAGACTGAGACATCAATTGAACTTTGCTTATTGGTGCTATGGGCGCCATGTTTAATCGCATTCTCAACAAATGGAATTAGCAGCATGGGAGCTATCCTAAAATCTAATAATTCTCCCCCAATTAAGAATTCGATGGTACAACGTTTACTCAATCTTTTTTCTTCTAGCAATAAATAATTTTCTATAAATTCCAGTTCTTCTTTTAATAAAACAGTATCTTTTTTAGAACTCTCTAATTGATATCGCATCAGTTCTGAGAGCTGCATAACCACTTCTGGTGTTTCTGGCGATTGCTGTCTAGAAAGGGAATAAATGCTATTTAAAGAGTTGAATAAGAAATGCGGATTTACCTGTTCTTTTAAATAATTAAGCTCCATCTCTTTTTGTAGTTTTTCTTTCTCAGCATTTTCTCTTTTGAATATCATATTTCTTCTTAAAAAAAAGGCTGCCATACCAGTTCCTGTGGTATATATAAGAAAAGAAGACATTTTATAAACACCAATCCACTCCGGATAAGCCTTTAAAAAAGCGCCAAGAAATATGGCCGCAATAAGCAGCATACCATAGAGCACATAGTTTTTCTTATCATAAACGAACGGAATTAGAACAAAATGGTTTACCCATATAACACCCATAATCGCAAGTGCATAACTAAGTTGCCAGATATAAAAAGAATATGGTGTGTCATATTTATCTCTGAATAACCATCCACCCAATATTTCTAGCATAGCAACCAATAAAAAGGCCCCTACGTTAAGGAGTATGGTATTGCGTAAAGGTTTTTTAATCATTTACTGCTTTATTAAAACCTAATAAAGATAGTATCAATACATACATTCTACATAATTTCTTTACCAATGCAATATATCAATGACGAAATGATTTTATCATTTAATCATTGTGTTTATCATCTATAAGAAAGTTAACATAAATGAATCTATACTTTTATCAGAACAATTAATCAAAAAAAATAATGAAAAATAGAATATTGGTCTTGTTCATTATAATTCTTTTGCAATCATGCGAGAACGCATCAAAAAAGAATGTTGCTATCGCAGGTAATTCAATTCCAAAATATGAAACGTATAATTATTCTGGATTTACAAAAGAAGAAATTTATGGGTTCCATAAACGCATTTTTGAAGGAGGTGATTGGACGGAATATGGTGATTTGGAAAGATATTATTATTTAAACTTCTCGCAAATAAAGGAACACTCGCGGATACTTAGGGCAGATACACCAAAAATTCTTGAAGAAATGCCAAGGGATGATGTTAAAAACTTTATTATATCCAGTGATTTAAAAAAAGGAGGAGGGTTATCATTAACGGATTACGTGCAGCAAGTAGAAGTAAATGGCTTAATTATAATTCATAAAGGTAAAATCGTATTTGAGGGCTATCCTAGAATGTTTCCAACAGATTTGCACGTTAATTTTTTAATCACTCAAGTCTTTGTAAGCACTTCCATCGGTATTCTGGAGGATAGAGGTTTAATAGATACAAGCCAACCCATTGATTACTATTTTGATGCCCTTATAGGTTCAGGATGGGAGGGTGTTCCCGTTATAGATATTCTTTCCATGAGTTCTGGAATTGAGCGTGTTCCATTGGAAACGTTTGAGGCAAGTTTTGACCCATTTAAAGACTTAGCTAAGGCAAAATCGGCCAAACCGTCGGGAAAAGAGTACCAATTTAGTAATGCAGATGCTATGGTGTTAACGCTGCTGGTTGAGAAATTGAGTGGACTCACCTTTAGCGATTTTGTGGAACAAGAAATATGGAATAGAATAGGTGCGGAATATAGTGCGTTATTGGGAAGCAATACAAACGGAACTTCGCTGGCTTATCTCGATGGCATGTCAACTACATTAAGAGATCTCGCTAGATTTGGTTTGGCATTTACACCTAGTGGTAGAAATACTGGCGATTCAATTATTTCTGATGCTCATTTAGCCAACATCCACAATGTAAATCAAAACCTTAAAAAAGTATCACGACATACAGGAGAAACAATGTACAGCAGCTATCAATGGGGAGCTGTCTATGAAGATGGCGACTTGTACAAAGGGGCGCATGGAGGTCAAGGTCTTTATATATCGCCATCAAAAGATTTGGTTATTGCCTTCTTTGGAACTGCGAATACAAATCGTGAAAGAAATCAATTAAATATCATATCGAGACAACTTGCTAAATCTGGACTGTTTGATATGGATTAAAATAGCATTGCTGGAAAGGTCAACAATATATTAATACTATCAATTATTAAAGAAGATAAAATGAGCGGAATTAAATTAGTAGCACTGTGCATTACTTTATTTACAACTGTTGCTTTCTCGCAGCAAAAAGGGGCAAAAGATTTTGCTTCGAATTTAGAAGGAACCTCTTTAGTATCGCCTCAAATACAAGTAATTCCAATAAAAGATGCTAATAATGAGAGAAATTATGAACTTTATATAGAGCTGCCAGAGGATTACTCGGAGGACAAGAACAAAAAATATCCCGTTATTTATTATACCGATGCGACGTGGCATCGTGAAATACTGTCTGCTTGCCAAGAATTCATTCTTGAAGAGGTTATTCTAGTCGGAATTTCTTGGCAATTGGATATTAATGAAGACCTTAAGAACGAAGTAGGATCCCATGTGAGTCGGTTTCGCGATTACTCTATGAGTGAACATAGCAAACCGGAAGTTCAAGCAAAATATCAATTAGGTCAGGCTAAAACACATTTGGAATTTATTCGAAATGAAGTAATTACCTATGTGGACGCTACCTACCGAACCAATACTAACAGCCGCACATATTTTGGGTATTCACTGAGTGGTGAATTTGGTGCATATATCCTCATGACGCAACCAGATAGCTTTAACAATTATATTATTGGCAGTCCAACGGTGAAAGGAGAAGTAGCTCATTTATCTGAACTTAATACAAAGTTTGGACCTTTTAAGACTTCAGATAGAAGCACGAGTCTAAATGCGAATGTTTTTATTGCGTACGGCTCATTAGAAGATGAGAAAGTGGTAGCACCTATCGAGGCGTTTGTTAAATTATTAAATGATAGAAGAGATAATGGTTTAGCAGTGCACAAGGAAGTGATTGTCGGAAACCATAGTACTGCATTTCCAACAACTGCTATTCGCAGTATCACTTGGTTGTCGTCAGTACTGAGCCCTGTGGCTAGTGCTACCCAGGAAACCTCTTTCTGGGAGCGCCCCCTACTAAATAAGGCTTTTGTTACCACCAAACCAGAAGATAAAGACGATGGAATCGCTGTGGATACCTTATCCATTCATAACAAGGATAAAAAAGCCTTACTCCAATTGTCCCAAGAGATTTTTAAAAGCACCTATGGAAATTATGATGCATTACTCATTTCACATAAAAACAAATTAGTTTTTGAATCTTATTATAAAAAAGGGCGTATTAATGTACCACACGGGCAGGCATCGGCGGTAAAGGGATATACCAGTTTGGTTTTGGGTAGAGCCATTCAAATGGGTTACCTAAGCATGGAAGATTTAGAAAAACCCTTGATTGGTTTTCTTAAAGATGTCAATAGGGAAAAATTAACCAATGGAGCCGAAAAAATTACGCTTCACAAAGCGTTGACCATGCATGGAGGGTTGCATATAGATGATGATGAATGGAAGGAGATAGAGAAAGATTCAGTTCGATTATATGGGCAAGGACTGGTTCAGACACTTTTAGAGCAAAGCGAACCTATAACTGCGGCGTCTCAGACGTTTTTGTATGGTAATTTTAATCCAATAATGGTGATGGTAGTTATTGATGCCGTTGTACCTGGAACAGCTGAGGAATTCATTAAAACAGAGTTGCTAGACAAGCTCGGTATTACAAATTATAAATGGTCAAATCATATTAGTGGCATACCAGAGGCAGGGTGGCGCGCAAGTATAATGTCTCGCGACATGATTAAGTTAGGTAACTTGGTTCTCAACAATGGTAAATTAAATGGCGAGCAACTTATTTCTGCAGCATATCTAGAAAAAGCAACTAGTGGAATAGTAAGACCTGCCATAGATTGGATGCCCAAAAACTATCGCTATGGCTATTTTTGGTACTATACACCTGTACAAGTGGGGAACAAAAATTATGATATGACCTTAGCATGGGGAGGCGGTGGTCAGCGGGTTATAGTCGTAAAAGAATTGGACTTAACTATCGTCATCTCAGGTTATGATAGGGAAGATGATAAAATAATGAAACCTATTTTTGAAACCGTAGTACCCGCCTTTGTAAAAAGAAATAAGTAAGGAATTGATAGGGTAGTACACTACTTATTTTGATTTATAAATTGTATCACTTCATCGGCAAACAGATTAGGTTCTGTGAATATGGGGGAGTGCCCGGATCTTTCAAAAAACACAAGCCTTTTTTCACTAGAGCCTAAATTGTCATAAGCTTCCTGAGCATAGAATTCTGGAACCACCATATCATACCTACCCCACAGAATTAATGAGGGAATGCTAATCTCAGAAAGCCTATCGGTAAAGGACAATTGCCCTATAATATCATCGTCCAGGATGGATTGAATTTTTAATAAGTTCCATAGAAAAGTGAGTACATTATAATCTGATGTATTCACATTTCCAGTTTCTTCATTATTAATTAGGCCATCATCATTTAGATAGGCTTCAGCATCAAAGGCAAGCCTGTTTAAACGGTTAAAATCATCAAGAGTCACAAGGTTTTGATCTACCGTATCTAATTCATCATAAACTGACTCCCAAAAGGGAACACTATTTCCCAGTTCAATTTGGGCGGCAGCTACCCGCTCAAAGTTTCTGATGTATTCAAAATAAAGGTCTTTGGGGTTGTGACTACCATCTACATTAATCCAGCCCAAAAATTCACTTTGATTCTGCAATAAGGTTGCTGGTCCCAATGCACCACCCCAACTATGTCCCAATAAAAAGAAACGAGAATCCTCACCATAAATACGTTTAATAACTTTGACCAAAGCGAGCACATCTTCCGCCATTAAATCAATCGTAACTTCATCTTCGGAATAATTTCCTTGCGATAACCCGGAACCACGTTGGTCAAAATAGACCACACCAAGGTTTTGCTCAATCTGCTTAAAGGCATTTCCTCTAAAACCTAATCCTAAACCGCCTGGACCACCATGTAAGGTGATAAGGAATAGCTTTTCTTCTGCATTTCCTTTAATATAGGCAGGCATATCAGCACCTTTATGGCGCACAAAAACAGTAGCATCAAGATTACTTAGCGTATGGTCGTTTGAACAAGCATTAAAAAACAAGGTAGCAAATGCCAGAAACATTATTTTGATGGTAATGGTAAAGGACTGCTTCATTGCTTTTTATTTTTAAAATTGAATCGGAAACCATATTGCAAAGAAAAGGTGGGCAAGGCACCCGAGTTGTATGGTGTTCTCATGGTATAATTAATGTTAAAATAACTTCCCGAGCGCACTTTGCCTTTGCGCTGTTTGCCTATTCCAACCGATAATGAGGGAGCATAGTACCCGCGCCCTGGTAAGAAAACTTTATCAACTTCATTTCCAATGACCTCGTAGGTCTCTGGTAAAAAAGTACGGTAATAGCCCAAAGGATTTAATTCTATATGAAACTGTTTTCCTTTTTTGTTAGTACGGCGCCAGGTAAGTCCAAAATTGGTGTATGCCCCAGTATCCGTTTTTGATGAAAAGTTGGTTACAAACCCTAAATTTCCATTAAATAAGAACTGATGGGTATTGGTCCGCAATGTACCCCTACGGGTTTTTGTTTTTTCGTTCTGCTTCCAGAGGTATTCCGCACCAATAGATAGACCGTTGCTCCAAAAAACAGTCCCAACAAGGCCTGCCTTAAATTCAGTTCTATCCCAAAAATGTTCAGAAAGTTGCGTGTTTGCCGTTTGGTTTTCCGATTTGTTTTGTCCGTAGCACAAGAAGGTGAATTGGAACAGAAAAGAGAAGATTAAGAGCGATTTACGTCTCATATATTGGATTGGTTCCAGACAAAAATATCTTTACCAAAACCAATTACCGTTAAAGATTTTGTAATTAAAACTTAAGGAATAGATAAAAATGTCCTTTCCCTTAAAGCATAACCGAATATTATATTTAAAATCTTTAAGTTTAGCTATCGATTTGAATATGATACTATGAAAACCCTAAAAACAAAAGCCACTTCTTTAATGCTCTTACTACCAATCCTCTTGCTGCACGCTCAGGGGGAGCTAAAATCAGTTGATGGTTATTCGCCGCAAATTGGCATAATGGTTTCTATGTTGGAAGATTTAAAAGATAGAATTACGGAACAAGTTAAAGACCTAGACCAATCCTCAGTTGATTTCTTATATGATGCTGATGCCAATAGTATAGGATCATTAATTATGCATTTGGTGTCTACAGAATCATATTACCAAGTAGCGACATTGGAAGATCGCGAATGGACAGAGGATGAGCAGGAAAGATTTGGCATTGCGGGCGAGCTTAACGAAAAAGTAAAAAGCAAACTCAGAGACAAGCCAATCCAGCATTATTTGGATTTATGGGAGGAAGTCCGTGAAAAAACCCTTAAAGAACTCAAAACTAAAGATGATGCTTGGTTCGCTTCCAATTTAGAAGAGGGACTCAACTACCATTATATCTGGTACCACGTGATGGAACATTCTGCCAACCATATGGGGCAAATAGCAACCATAAAGAACCGATTACCTAAATAATTTCAAGAATCGTTCATTTAAAAATTCCTTTATAGCTATAATGGAATATTCTTTTTGTTGCTAGGGTAGTGGAGAGGAGGCAAAATGTGCATGAAATGGTAAGTTTGACGCAATTCAAGCTAGAGCACCTTAAAGCAATCAGAATATTGATTTGGAAAGCACATGAATATTAGAAAATTATGGAAATGAAGTACGTTAGTGTAACTAAACGGTTAAATTCTAGTCTATAAAATAAAGCTCTAAAAATAGGCAGGATGAAAATATCAACCAAAGGAATGTATTATGGTAATAAAGATCTAGAGGTGTCATTTAATGGAATTCTGCTCTCCCAATACAATTACAATAGTGCAAAAACAGATTGGCATTATCATGAAAACCCATATTTCATGTATGTACTCCATGGAAATATGAAGGATTGCAATAGTAAGGTAGCATCCTTGTGTCCTGCAGGAAGTTTAATGTTCAACAATTGGCAAGAACCTCATTATGGTTCTAAGCATTCGGCCGAGGCTAGTGGTTTTCATTTGGAATTTGAACGGAAATGGTTGCAAGAAAACGGAATCCCACTCAACTTATGGGAAGGGAGTCAATTAATTGAGAACCCAAAATTACATTTGCTTTTTGCGAAGCTATATCATGAGTTTTTAATCTCGGATAATTACAGCGATCTGTCTGTTGAAGTTTTGTTGCTTCAAATCTGTGAAGCCTTAAGTAACCTAAAGGAATTTAAGGCTCAAAAGAATCCAAACTGGGTGGATGACTTAAAGGAATTGCTACATTATGATACTTCTGCACTTAGTCTTTCGTATTTATCCAATGAGTTAAACGTTCATCCTGTGCACATTTCAAGAGCTGCGTCAAAACATCTTTCCATGAGTCTTGGTGAATACATAAGACAGCATAAAGTAAAAAAAGCTATTCCTTTGCTTTTAGACGCAAAAAATTCATTAACGGAAATAGCTTACGAAACAGGTTTTTCGGATCAAAGTCATTTTAATCGTGTATTTAAGTCCATTTTCAATAGCAGTCCAAGCACCTATCGAAAAAATATTACTAAAAATTTATAATGTTAATTTCATTCTATTAAGTAGTGATCGTTTGCGCTAAGTTTGGTGATTCATTAATTAAAAAAAGCAATATGAGATTTACATTTGTTACCATAGTTTCCTTTTTTTGTGTGCTAGAGGCCTATTCGCAACTCAATTTTTCTACAACCAGTACAACAAATATTCCGCTGTTAAACAAGATGGATAGTGTTGTTGCTTCTGGTAAATACGAACGTATCACAAGTATTTTAATCGCTAAAGACGGCGATGTTTTATTCGAAAAGTATTACAATAAAAATGACGTTAATTCCAAGCATAATACGCGTTCTGCAACTAAAACCATGGCCACCTTGTTAACAGGTATAGCCTTAGACAAAGGGCATATAACCTCCGAAAACGATAAAATTTTTGAATATCTACAGCACAAGCTTCCAGTAAAAAACCCAGATAAGCGCAAAGAAGAAATTACGATTGAAGATCTCTTAACCATGAGCTCTATTGTAGAATGTAACGATTGGAATCAGTTCTCCAGAGGGAATGAAGAACGTATGTATATTATAGAAGATTGGGCGCAATTTTACTTGGATCTTCCTGTTTATTCGTATCCTTGGGGACCTAAACCAGAAAAGCAACCTTATGGACGGGCTTTTAGCTATTGCAGTGCTGGAGCAGCTTTAGTAGCAGAAGTTTTACAAAATGCCGTTAAAAATGATTTAACTGAATTTGCAAAAACCAATCTTTTTGAACCTTTAGCAATTAAAGACTATACGTTGCATTATACACCTCACAAAATTTTAAATACCGCCGGAGGTAGTGAATATAGAAGTCGGGATCTTTTGAAATTAATACAGTTATGCACAAATAAAGGACAATGGAATGGAAAACAACTAATTTCATCATCTTGGATTGAAAAAGCATCAACACCAAAAGCAACTATCAGACGGGATACTGAATATGGGTATTTATTTTGGCTTAAAAGTTTTGGAAAGGACAAGAAATATAAGTCCTTTTATATGTCTGGTAATGGTGGAAATAAAGCTTTGGCATGTCCCGAATTAAATATGTCTGTTGTTATTACTACGACTAACTATGGTAATAGTGAAGGCCATTGGTATACGGATGACATTCTGAATAGTTTTATTATTCCAGTTGTTGAAGAATTAAAAGAATAAGAATTTCTTGGGCCGCTAATGGCACTATAAAATAGAATTATCCGGTGGATGATTCAAATGGAATACATTGACTAAGACAATAGGTGGGGGAGTTGTAACTATAACTTGAATTATGTCAAATGTCGTTGGCATACGCTAATAGGAGAATTACTTAAAATGTACTATAATGTATACTGTGTTTCCTTACTGCCGCAGGCAGGTGCAACTTTGCCTGGATAAAGCAAAGATGACTTTACTAAAACTTCTTCTAAAAGTTGCTCTAAAAAGGTCCTGGAATTCACCATCTGTTTTCAAGGTAGATGAGTGGAGGTAAAATGTTATTGGAATTAAGTTTATAAATAATGGAATTTATACTGCTTAAGTAGTTGGAAATATTTTATTTTCTTTACAAAATGGAAGAAAATGCAGACATCTTAAAACATGTCGAATTACTGGTGGGCAGTATCGGTGTTAGTATTAGTCTGCTATTTGGGATATTCTTGTTAGTTACTAAAACAGAGCAACATAAAGCCAATTTCTTCTTATCAATGTATTTGTTGGCTTTTAGTTTACGTATTGGGAAGTCTTTGTTTTATAACTATTTCCCAATAGACCCTGTGATTCGTAATGTGTTCTTAGCAGTGCTATTGGCCATTGGACCTTCCCTATGGTTGTATGTTTTTCTTCGGAAACATCCGCAGCATCAACTTACTGGCAAAACACATGTATGGCATTACGTCCCAATGCTTTTATTTATGGCCTTATGTTGGATAATTCCAAACAACAGAGGTGCTTTAGCAAGACTAATTCACTATGCGCTCATTGCTCATATTATTACGTACGCAGTATACACACTGTATTGGTTGCTTAAAGGCGATAAAAAATCAACGTCACATAGAGAACAGAAGATTGATAGTTGGTTGCGATTTTTTGTAATCACTACCTTAACCGTTGTAATGCTCTATTTCCTTATTATTCAAAACATAATTCCTTATTATATGGGAATGGCATTCCTATTTTCAGCGGCGATTATTGCGTTTTGTATTTGGTGGTTGCAAAACCCCTTTCTTTTTAAAATTGAAGCTGAAAAATATGGTCAGTCTACATTGGAGCAAGATGAAATTGTCGAATTATCAGGAACACTAAAGCGATTAATGACATCAGAAAACCTCTATCTGGATCCAGATTTGACCTTAGGCAAATTGAGTAAGAAGCTGGGTATTTCATCCAAACGATTATCACAAGTTATTAATCAATCCGAGAATATCAATTACTCAAAATTCATAACAAATTACAGGGTATCAGAAGCTAAGAAACGATTGGTTGCAGACAAGTACCGCCATTTAAAGATTTCGGCCATTGCTTATGATAGCGGTTTCAACAGTTTATCTTCTTTCAATGCAGCTTTTAAGAGTATTACTTCCACTACAGCAGCAGAGTATCGCAATGCTTCAAAGCAAAAATAATGTTGCCTATCGTTATACTTTATACTTTATGCTTTTGCGAAATTGACCATTGGAGATTCACGGCTGTATGGAGAGCGATGCGGTAAAGCGTGATTTATCCTTGATATTTTTTCTTAGTATATACACCAAAACCTATTTGATTTTTCCACTTTTTGTATACCAACATCGTGATGTAGGTAGGAAGCAGCGTCTTAACTTAAGACATTTACAGTCTATAAATAATAAAAAAAACCACTATGAGAAAGTACGCCATAGTATCACTAATGCTTCTTATAATTCAGTTTGCAAATGCCCAACCTAAAATTGCTAAAGCTGCGAACACATCAGTTATTAATTTAGTTATTCTTAATGATAACGGAGATATTTTAGTAAAAAAAGCAAGTATCGGTTGGATAACAATAGGTGCATTTTATGAGAAAAGACATACTATAAATGAAGTTATTGATAGTATCTCAAATAGATATGGAGTATCCATTGCAAAACCAAATCTTAAGGGTGTCTTTACGTATAAATTTAGTTTTAATAACTCTCTGAGTGTAAGGCAGGTTTATGTCGCTAGATCTACTACGAATGATTTGCCAGCAAATAAAAATGTTGAGTTCCGTTGGGCTCCAAAAGAAGAGGCTGTTGAAAAATTTAAAGCTACTATCCCATCTTTAGGTGAAATGGTGGATCAAATTATAACATATCCAGATGTTGTATGGGGAGGTTCTTTTTTAATAGATAGAAAAAATGGAAAAAATAATTCTACTATAACAGAGGATTTTTATCCAATAAGCGATGCTTCAACTTACAGAGAACAAATACATAACTCAAGGGTCGATAGCAAAGAGAAGCAGGCGGTATTATTTGTTGTTTCTAACGCTCATTATTATGCAAATACAGATATACCAACGGGAAATAGTTTTTCTGAAATTGTAAATGCATATGATGTTTTCAAAAAAGCAAATTATGCTATAGATTTTGTTAGTCCAAAAGGCGGTGCGGTGCCATTAACCTATATTAATACATCAGACCAGATGAGTAAAAAATATCTATATGATACGCATTTTATGAATGCTTTGAAGAACACAAAATCACCTTCAGAAATTGATGCTTCAAACTATAAGGCAGTTCAATATATTGGTGGTGGAGCTGCTATGTTCGGGGTTCCAGAAAATAAAGAAATTCAAACTATAGCCATGGATATTTACGAAAAATATAAGGGAGTTTTATCTTCGGTTTGTCACGGTACAGCAGGCATTGTTAATTTAAAGACAAAAGATGGAAAATACGTGGTTGATGGTAAAAGCGTTAGTGGTTATCCAGATGATTATGAAAATAAAGCTGCGCCATATTTTAAAACATTTCCCTTTTTAATCAAAAAAACGATTGAAGAAAGAGGAGGTAATTTTAAATTCTCCGAACGAGGGAAATTTACTTTAGCGGTAGACGGACGTTTGGTTACTGGACAAAATTTTCAATCTTCAAAACCGGTGTCTTTAAAAATTATCGAATTAATAAACGCCATGAATAAATAGACTGTGTTTTTACTAAATCCAAATCCAAATGTTTAATGATTCAAATACCGCAGTTTACAGCACATCATCTTTTTTGATTATTACTGCAACCACTGGCTCGAAACTTGTTAACTTAAGATTACCCATTTAATTCTATTTAAATCAGCTGTTTTTATAAGGTAGTACCGGAGAGCCTCAGTCGTTGCTACGACTAGCTTTATATAATAAATGATTTTCTTTCCCATTATGCATCAGATGGATTCCTGTAATATTCCCTAACTGATTCCGCTCGAATTTTAGATTTGTGAAATACTGTGTGTCACTCGAGAAGGTATCCCCTTGCACATAGGTCAAAGGGACATCTCCAATCCTGTAATTTTTTAAGGTCAATTGGTCTTTTTCAATTTTCAGATCGTAGACTACATTGAATATGCTATCTATGTAGCTACCTTCATAGGTATGCAACTTTGAGTCATTCAATGCTATTGGTTGATACGCATCAAACTTATAATATTCTGGAAATTCGCGGGAGCCATAATGGAAATAAGGATTTTTCCCTTCCGAAAATTTTAAAAAGTACCAGTTATCACCTGGAGTCATCATTTGGAACCTATTATTTTCTATTGGAAGTAAAGGAGTTGAGCCTCCATTGGGTCTTGTGTACCTAAGCGTATCATTCTCTAGAACAATTTTTCTTCTGAAACCAGATTTTTCATTCCAATAATCACCACAATACGATTCTAACTCTTTGTTATCAAGCTGTAGTGTTGTTATTTTAGAATAATCGATCATAGTTGGTCCTACAAAAAAATCTGGTAAAGTTATAAGTGCAGCTCTTACAGTAACCCATCCTGTATATGCCTCACCTGTGTTTGCTAATACGTAAGAGGAGAATCCTTTATGAACGACTTTTGTTACACTGCTACTAAAACCACCAGAATTACCACGCATCCAAGATTTATGTGCCCCACTTTCCCAATGGTAGCCAATCTGTCCAAGAGTAGTGCCAGTTGATTTAATAGTCTTACCTTGATAATCGAATTCAATTAGTTCATTTAGTTTTTTCACACTTTCCAGGGTAAGCAGCGTGGGGCTATTTAGGTGCTGTTCCCATTTGACTAGATCATTTAAACAAGAGTATATACTATTAACTCCAAATATGCATGACGCTGTTCTTTTTCTTAATAATACATCATTCTCGCTAGTGTAAGATAGGGCGGCATTCTCAATATGCTGGTCAATATTCTCTATTGAGAGGGTATTGAACATACCCAAAGGTTCAAAAATATCTTCTCTCATAAAACGAGCAAATCCTTTATTTGAAACAGAATCGATAACTTCTGCCAACAATAGCATATTTCCTGCAGAATCTTGTGTTCTGCTGCCCGGTTGGAATAGTATATTTTTTTGAGATCTAAGTAGTTTAAGCGCAATATCTTGAGTAAGAACTTCATCTTGTTGACCTCCCGCTAGAACATTTAATCGATTAAAATCATCAATGCCACTTGAATGCTGTAAAAGATCTTTAATACTAACTTTAGATACAAAGTCAGGCATGTCTGAAAGATACTTAGTTATAGGTGTATCTAAAGATAAGAGGCCTTTGTCAATAAGCACAAAGGTGGCAACAGCTGTAAAATGAGAAGAGAGATCAGCTAAGGGAAAAATAGTAGAAGGTTTTATGGGAATCTTATTCTCAACATCAGCAAGTCCAAAACATTTTTTATAGACTGGCTTACCGTTATTCATAACCAAGACAGCAGCACCGGGCTTGGTCTGATTATCCCATCTTTCAACCATCTTATTAATCTTCTGTTCTTGCTCATCGGACCATAAACCTGAATATGTCTGAGAATAGAGGTCTTCTAATCCAAAAGAAATGAACAATACAACCAATAAGGAAAATTTTACTTGATGGGAATACATGGCTTACTATTTTAATGATTCTTGTCAATTATAGATGGTATCAGGTTAAAAGGAGTTTTTATTTATACGACCGGAGTACGGTTTTATAAAATTGGACTCATAAGCCTACTACAGGCCAAGCAATAGCAATTGTGTTTAAAATTAAAAAGCTATCGATCCTTTGGTAGCTGCTATTTTATGCTTCGACTGCACTCAGTAAATTCGCAGCGGTACGTTTCTGTGAGGATATCTAAATAAAAAATGCTTGCGCATCAACTTTCTGGATTATGGCCCTGGTCACTGCTTAAATTAAATACTATAGAATTTACCATAATTGTTCCACAAGGAGTTTATCATTAGTAAAACCGAAGAGCAGCTTTGCCTGGGAGAAAAAGCGAATAAATAGTACCTATTCTTGTTTTTAGATTTTTTCCTTACCCAAAAGTTTCTTTAAAACATGTAATAGTATATTTTTATATAGCATTAAATCTTGCCTAAACCCGGTAAACTCATGAAATTCATATTCTTGAAAAGACGAAAATTCTGGAGGCGATTTATTGCTCTTATTTTAATCTTGCCCATTTTACTTTTTGGCGCTTTAGTAGCATATGTTCATGTACAGCAAGATGCTATTATTAAAAATGAAATTTCCAAGCTAAATACACAATACAAGGGGTTAATTACTATAGGGGACAGCCACTTATCGCTATTTAGCAATTTTCCAGATATTTCTTTTAAAATAGATGATGTTAAAATTTATGAATCTAAAGCAGCAGACGCGCAATTAATGTTAGCTGTAGAAGATATCTACACCGGTTTTAATTTATGGAAGATTATAAAGGGAGATTATACCATTAAATCCTTAATTATAGAAGAGGGTTTCTTTAATATCATTGTCCATGAAGATAGAAGTCTTAATTTTCAAAACGCGCTTGCGCCTATAGAAGAAACAAACTTATCGACAGAGACCAACAATGAAGCTATTTCAAATTTTCAGCTCAAGAAAATCAAACTTAGAAATTTAGATATTCACAAACTAGACGAAACAACCAATTCAGATTTAGAGACTTTTATTAATGAGGCTATAGGAGGCTTCGATATAAATGATAAATCCATATCGACCCATATAGACACTAAGTTTGAAATGAATTTAATTGATAATGGTGATACTACTTATTTGCGTCATAAACACTTTGAACTTCATACGGATGTTGCATTAGATAAACATACTGGAATACTAAGCATTAAACCGTCTGGAGTTAAAATGGAACATGGTGATTTTGAAATTGAAGGGACTATAGACACCAAGAATGAAGTAAATCTTGATCTTTCTATAAAAGGCACCAAACCAAATTTCGACATGCTTATAGCATTTGCGCCAGAAGACCTTATACCCGTTCTAGAACGCTATAAAAATGCAGGCAAAATCTATTTTAATGCTATTGTTCAAGGGCCTACACTACACCAGCAAACACCATTTATTGATGTGAATTTTGGTGCAGATGAAGCATTTTTAGAAAACACAATAGAAAGAAAACGTGTAAATAACATGGGCTTTAGTGGCCATTATACTAATGGAAAAGAACATAGTTTACGTTCATCTAAATTTACACTTACCAATATGACCGCCAAACTAGAACAAGGTAAATTTCTAGGTAATGTTGTCATAGCTAATTTTGAACAACCCGACGTAGATATGCAAATTAATGCAGATTTTAATCTGGAGTTCATGGCTAAATTTCTAAACATTAAGGATATAGAAAACCCGTCGGGTAATGTTTCTTTAGCAATAAATTTTCATGATATTATAGATTTGGATCAACCTGAGTTGGCACTCAATAAGCTTAATCAGGCATATTTTAGTGAATTAAAAGTAACCGATTTAAGCTTTGGCTCTAAAAGCCTTCCTGCACCATTAGAGCAATTAGATGTGCATTTAGTTATGAATGGTAAAAAGGCTACCCTAAATGAATTTAAACTGTTGTTGGGTAAATCAGATGTTTCAATGACGGGCTATGTATCGGACCTTCCATCTATTATACATCATACGGATACCCCTGTTATTGCCCATTTAGAACTAGAATCAGATGTTTTAGACATTGCCGAACTAACGCGTTATTCAAAAATTGATAGTACTGGTATCGATGAAAAGATTGAAAAACTAAGCACTGGATTTTCTTTTAAAGCCGCTGCCAATGCGTTTACAGAATCTAAATACCTACCTGTTGGCGAATTTTTTATAGATAGTCTAAATGCCCAACTTAAACATTACCCGCATAAATTGCATGATTTTCATGCAGATGTTTTAGTAGATACTGCAGATCTAAAAATTAAAGATTTTACGGGTTTTATTGATGACTCAGATTTTCATTTAGATGGGGTAGTGCACAATTATGAGTTTTGGATGCAAAAAGAACTTAATGGCGATGTAGATTTAGATATCAATTTAGTATCAAATTTATTGAGGCTAGAAGATGTTTTTTCGTACCAGGGTGAAAATTATGTCCCAGAAGCGTATCGTCATGAGGAATTTGAAAAACTAGCCTTGCATGTTAATTCTAGTATGCATTATCAAAATTCGACATTAACGGCAATAGATGTTGATCTAGATAAACTCAACACTAAAATGCATATTCATCCATTACGATTTGAATATTTTACAGGGCATTTTCATTATGAAGATGAGCATCTTGTTGTTAAAGATTTTATTGGTAAAATAGGGAGAACCTCTTTTAATGCAGATTTAAATTATTATTTAGGCGATGATGAAAGCATTAAAAAGCGTGATAATTATTTGGATTTTAAAGCTAATTATATCGATTATGACCAGTTATTTCCTTCCGAAGCTAGTACAGCAACAAAGACAGCTGCAATAGCACAAACAACACAAACAGCAGATGTAAAAGAACACGCAGAAGCTTTTAATCTTTATGAACTACCGTTCACCGATATGAAAATAAACGTAGATGTAGATTTCTTCATGTATCACCGCATTATTCTAGAAGAAATTAGCGCAAAGTTGCGCACTACTAAAGATCATTATATACATGTAGACACGTTAACTATGAATGCTGCTGGGGGTAACTTTAAAATGTCTGGGTATTTTAATGGTAGTAACCCAGAGCATATTTATATGAAACCTAAGCTAGTAGCAGAAAATATAGATATCGACAAATTCTTGTTTAAGTTCGAAAATTTTGGACAAGACCATTTGGTGTCCGACAACTTAAAAGGTCGGGTTACATCTACAATTAACGGAAAGATTCGAGTTTATCCAGACTTAGTTCCAGATTTGGATCAGTCAGAAATTCATATGGATGTTGTGGTGCACGATGGTAAATTACAGAATTACAAACCCATAACCATGCTATCGGATTATATGGGAGATAAAAACCTTAAAAACATCAAATTTGATACCTTAACCAATCATATAGATATCACAGATGGTCGCATTACCATACCCAATATGACCATAGAATCTACATTAGGTCACATGGAGTTGTCTGGTACCCAAGACATGAATAATGATATAGAATACTATTTAAAAATACCTTGGAAAACCGTTAAGCAGGCAGCCAGATATAAATTATTTGGCAATAAGAAGAATGAAGTTGATGAGCTACAAGATGATAAAATTATTGAGCTAGATTCTACTAAAAAAGTACGGTACTTAAGTCTTAAATTACATGGTAATGTAGATGATTACAAAGTGTCCCTAGGTAAGAAAAAGAAATCTAAATCGTGAATGATTTAAATTATTGATGCAAGTAATAAATTAAAATGTATCGTACCGTAATGCCTCATTTGGTGCTAGTTCTCCATTAAATTTTTCTTATAAATAGTTCTTCTGATAAGGTAATGAAACCGAAGAATCAGGTTCATGAATTCCTTTAAAAAACAACTACAAGGAATAAATAAACACTTTTTACAGAACCTGACGAGCTTGTCCTGAGCTTGTCCTGAGCTTGTCGAAGGATAGGAGGGGAGTATAATGCCTGCCTGCCGCAGGCAGGTGTGTGGAATGGTGTTTTTATTAAAAATCTCCCTGAACCAAATGTCTAGTTTTTTGGACCAAATGATAAATTCGTTAAAGTAATGATGCGTTAGTTTTGAGGTATGAAATACTAAAAATAGATATCATGAGAACAATCAAATTAGTCTTAATCCTAACAATAATTACTACTAATTATATGTTAGGCCAACAAGAACAGAATTCAGCAGCAACAGAAAACAACAACACTATGAAAACCTATCTAATCGAACGTATTATACCTGGGGCAGGAGCCTTAACGGCAGAACAATTGAAAGGAATATCTCAAACATCATGCACCGTGCTAAAAGAAATGGGTCCAAAAATTGAGTGGCAACATAGTTATGTAACCGGTGATAAAGTTTACTGTGTATATAAAGCAGAAAATAAGTCATTGATAGAAGAACATGCAAAAAAAGGCGGTTTTCCGGCAAATGCTATAAATGAGGTTGCAACTAAGATTAGTCCAGCTACAGCGGAGCTCTAAATTAAATTATCTTTTAGACAAGAAGCTATCAATTTTAAAGACAGTTTCTTGTTTTTTTTATTCTGTAACTTAACTGAAAATTAGATTATGCCAATATATATGGATTTTCATGATTTACCAGATGGTGTTATTGCGGCACATGTTGCAGAAATGCATCAAGAAGATTTAAAAATTGAGCATAAATACAATTGCCGAGGATTAACGTATTGGTGCGATGAACGAAGGCAAACAGCTTTTTGTTTAATGGAAGCACCCAATGAGCAAGCCGTGATAGATTTACATCAAAAAGCACATGGAGCAATACCACAGCGTATTATAGAGGTTAATGAAACTATAGTAGAATCCTTTTTAGGGAGAATTGAAGATCCTGAAAAATCGAAAAATACAAAGCTGAATATTATCAACGATCCGGCTTTTAGAACCTTAATGGTGGTTACCTTAAAAAAGAAAACGCTTAGAGAAACTGCATTTGAAACCTTGAACGCCGCAATACGCGGATACAATAAATCAATAACCAATAGTGTTAGCAATTACAATGGACGTATTGTTAAAGAAAAATCAAGCACGTATTTAATGTCTTTTGATTCAGTAACTAATGCTATTCAAAGCGCAATTCAAATTCAAGGATTGCACAATTGTGTTATTACACCTGATTTGGAATTTAAAATAGGGATAAGCGCGGGGATACCTGTTACCGCAGAAGATAACATTTTTGAAGACACCATTAAAAAAGCTACTTATTTAGCTATCGTCACAAAAGAAAAGATTTGTATATCACATGAAGTCAAAGATTTGTATGAAAGTGAAAATCAAAATCATGCTATCCCTAACGAAATTTGTTCATTGAATATTCAAGAAGAAAAATTTGTAGTTGAATTGATGGAGTTCATAGCAACTAATTGGGCATATTCCAATATAACGGTAAGTGACTTTCAAGAAAATTTGGGGTATAGCAAATCTAATCTGTATCGAACGATGATATCAATACTCGGAAAATCTCCCAATAGTTTTTTGAAGGATTATAGATTAAACGAAGCGCTACAATTATTAGATAAACAAAATTCTAATATTTCTGAAATAGCATATAAAACTGGATTTAGTAATCCTGCTTATTTTTCTAAATGTTTCAATGAAAAGTTTGGCATACTACCATCAAAATATGTTAAACAAATAGCGTAATTAGCGGTTATGGGTTTTGCTATAAACGCTAGGATAACAACAGAATTACCAATAACTTATAGCTATTTGATATAACGTCGGATTATAGAACATTTATGTTCTATAATGTTCTTGCGTTATCTGCCTGTCGGCAGGCAGGTGTAACTTTGCTTAGGACAAGTAAAGAATAAACTACGAGATTTCTCTTATAAATTTTTCTTCTTAAAACTTTCTTCCCAAAAGGTAATGACATCGAGCTATTGCGAGATGCATAAATACCTTTAAAAAACAATGGGAAAGGAATGAATAAACACTTTTTTTCTGAAAATACATTGTATTATAAGAAAAAGTGTGTGAAATGATATAAAAACCTCAGAAATTCTAAGGTTTTTATATAATGGGTTTTAATAGTCATTTTCTATATTGGAGTACTCCAAATCATTGAATTACGTCCTTTTGTATCCCCAAAAAAATACCCAAATATGGGTATTGTTTAATACTGTAAGTAGGGATAAGTTGCCATTAATAAAACATTTATGAATAGAACTACTATGCGTCTAAAAATAATATTGTTAATTCTTCTCTTTTTTGATATACAAAATTCCCACTGTCAAGTACCTGGGCACATCAATAAAAGACTGCTAAGCTATATAGCAGCTAATGAGGGAGTAAAAACAGAACCGTACTTGGATACAGAAAACCATTGGACAATAGGAGTTGGGATATTGCTTAAATTGAATTTGGAGACTATTAGGAAAAAGTATGAAAACGACCCTGAACTACTGGCTAAGGCAGTAAAAGCAGCAAAAGAATTTAATTTTGAAAGAAAGAAATACCTAGGGTTATTTGGATACGATGTAGATAAAGGCATTGCCGAGGGACAAACATTGGACTATCCCACAATATTAAATTTACAATTCAGTCAAATTGAACAGGCTGCCAGTGATGCTCAAGACTTCAGTGGGATAGGTTGGAACCAAATGAACAATGAAAGAAAGACCGTGATAATTGACATGGCCTATAATTTAGGCCTTCCCAAGCTTAACGGATTTAAAAAATTGAAGAACATCATAAGGAATAGCAATAGTAATTCTAAATGGACCAAAGCGAGCAACGAAATAAAAAACTCAAGATACTTTAGGCAGGTAAAAAGCAGAGGACCGATTAATTTTGAAAATTTTAAGAGCGGTAATTTAGATTATAAACCTAGACTTCCTTTAAAAAGCTACGATAACCAAATAAAAGATGCCGATCTAAACGCCCTAAAAGGGTATACCAACTTTGTGATTGATTTTTTGAATGAAACCATCATAACTATTGAAAAGGAGATTAAAAGGGAAGAAGAACGTCAAAGACAGGAAGCAGAAAATCAGGCAAATCAAGATTTAGCTAGAGAACGGGCACGGGAGGCACAGGCTAGAGCTACTGCAGAAAGACTTGCATGGAACGATAATAGAAGGATTTTCAATGATAGAATTAGGGGCGATTTCGGCGGCGGTGGTTCAGGAGGTCAAAACATTACAGGAAGAATCATTATTCGTAAGAGCTTATTACTAGAAAATGATATTGGAGAAAACCTTAAGGCTGATATGAATCCAAGGGATGTTTTGATAAATTACAATAAGAGTTTCAAAGTGGATGAAACAGTAACAGAACCAGACCAAATTAACAAAGCCTTCCTATCAAAATTCATGGACTATATAAACTCTATTTTGAATATCTATAGGTTTGAGTATTAGCCCCTCTAAATGTTTAAAGAACTGTATTTTATATAACCCAGTGTATTTTATTAAAAGTACATTGCAAAACAATTAATTACTAGCTCAATCTCAAATACAAAATGTATCATAATGTTCCGCGTTATGTAACTTGAGCTTTGATTAAAAGCGAAAGTTGTTACTATCTTTTTTGATTTTTTTCTTTCTAAAAATTTTCTTCCCAAAAGGTAATGGAACACTTTTTTTCTGAAAATACGCAGTTTTGTAAGAAAAAGTGTGTGAAATAGTATAAAAACCACAGAAATTCTAAGGTTTTTCTATAATGGATTTTGGCAATCATTTTCTATATTTAAGAACTCCAAAGTATTGACTTCCTACTACTTACTTCCCCCAACAGAATACCCATTAATGGGGATTTTATTAGCTATATGGTCCTGTATCTTTATAGAATTAAATAGGATTATAACCAAATAATGTTCAATGACTAACTCAAAAAAAGATATTGTGAGGTGCAAAATCAAATTCAATGATTTCACGAAAAAAGGACTTTTGTTAAGCATTACCATTATGCAAATATTCCTTTCATTTTCACAAACAGAGGATATTGAGCCAAATTTTGGAATTCGATTAACAGATATAGAGGTTGAGTTGCCCAATGAATACAATTATGTCACCCATATGCAATTGCAAATTTTATCAAAAAGCAAATCAAAGCATTACTACAACAACAATAATGAAGGGAAATATGATGATGACTTCGAAAATGTCAGACAAGCTAAAATTACTTGGAAAAAGAAAGAAGGTGCCAATAACAAGTATGAAACAATTATACCACCTTTAAAGCCAAATAGATTCTACAGATTAGCGGTTTCATATTATTCAAGTGAAAGTGTGGTCGCATTATTTTTAATGATGCACAAGGAGAAGAATGCTGATTGGTACTCAAACCAAAAAGAATGGATGAAACTTCTAAATAGGATTAGTGATAGAAATGAGCCTTTTTCGATTACCTATGATCCCACAATTATCGAATTGTATGGTTTTCAATATCGCATCAAGGACACTGATTTAAGTATTCTTGACATTAAAGAAAGTCAATATATTAAGGGTATCAAGGATGAAAAAATAATAAAGCAAAAGAAGGAGGAGCTAAAAAAGAAAAAGGAAAATATAATTGTAGAATTAGATAAAGCGGCTAAAATTGAGTTTAAAGTTCTCAACTTTGACGAAAACAAAAGCAGATATACCAACAAAGATTTAATTGATTTTTCTAAATGGATTCAATCAAAATCTGATTTCAATGAGGACGATATCATTGCGTTCTCAGGTAATTTTGTTAACTCACCTGACTACATTAATATCTACGAGTTTTATGAGAAATATTTATTTGGCCCTTTAAATGATAACAGTTATAAACTAGGTGAATTATTGGATGTAATAAAGAATGCTGTAAATGAAGAAAAATTAAATCACTATAATAAAAAAACAGGCTTATTACCAAATTACTTAATAGAATGGGTGGAGGAAGATCTAATTAAGACTACGGTCTTATCGACCTATTCCAATTCTTTTGAAACATCTTATAAACTTTCGTTAGTTCCTGATTTTGGTTATGTAGCATATCTTAATAACAATGATAATACTCCACAAGGAGGTAATTTATTTTTGGGAGTTAATATTTCTCTATCACCTTCAAACAAGAATGCACCGCTTCAAATCTCTGATTTGACAACAAAACAACGTTTATCAATTCATACTGGAGTAACTATTGGTTCGATTGCTCAGGACAATGTCCGAGATGATTTTTTTGGTGATTATTCTCTCCTTTTAGGAGGCAGTTACAAAGTTTTAACACAAGGTACTAGAATTAATTTTGGGGGGCTTTTATATAACAAAATTGACGCTATTAATGGAAGTAAGTCACTGGCAATTCAACCATATTTAGGTTTATCTATTGATTTAGAAATACGACAATGGCTTCAAACACTTTTTCCCAAATTAAAAATATAACCATGGCACGAGTAAAAGTTAAATATCTCGCAATCCTTTTTGTGTGTTTTTCATGCAATGATGATAATGAATTTAGTCCAGAAAATTTAGATGGCATCCTATCATTATCTATTGATAATAATAATGCTGTATCAGATGGAATTGAAGAGATTGAAGTAATAGCAGAATTTCCAATTGATTTTTCAACTGAGACAGATGGAATGGTTGATTTCACCATCTTTAAACAACCGAGTGAGGTTATTAGTCGAAGTATCGAAATAGTTCAAGAAAATGGGGTACAAGAAAAACAATCAAGTATTTTAATAAATAGTAACAAAGCGGATTCATTAAGGGTAGAAGCTACGATTTCCGTTAATGCTATCAATATTTCAAAAGAAGTATTTATACACTTTTCAAAGGCATATTTAACTACTATCAATATAAAATCTTCTTCACTAACAATACAACCTAACTCATTTAACGAAATAGAAATTACTACAGAATTATTGAGGGATTCAGGAATTGTAACCCTGAACTCTATAGCCGAGACAGTTGTTGTAGACACTTTAGGCCAAGTCAGAGGAATTTTTAATGGTTACCAGAACAAAACCAATAATGAAGGTAAGATTGTCAATAATTTCACACTGGGGAATGATGACTATCAAGGAAGACTATTTGTGATTGGGACATCGGCAGATGTTAATAATGTAATTAAATCTGATACGCTAACTATATTTTCACAAAATTGATAGACAATGAACAATTTTAAAACAGATTTAAAGAATATTCCAATTGAGGTGTTTAAAAAATTTGAAGCCATACTTTCAGAAGAATATGATATGTATGATATTCAAATTACTGGAATTGATATTGCCAACAATAGAGAACTAACGGCAGAAGAGCTTACCGAAGAGGATTGCGCTAAACAGGGAAAGAAGCTTAAATGCAAAAAAAGATTAGATGGTAGTATTAAGTGTTGGTGTGTCAAGAGATAATATTTTAATCTGAATTTGCCATTTTAATTATCCTTCCTTATAAACGGCAGGGAGCAGGGATTGAAACATATAAACAGCTTGATTAAGCCATTCAGATAATGATGTTTTAGTACTGGTTTATACTTTAAACGAAGTGTTCTTCTTATAAAAATCACCATCTTGGAACAATTAAATAGTCAATAGAGTTCAATATGAAAAAAAAGTATATCTAGGCACAGATGCTGAAATGATTGAAAGTATGTATAAACATCTTTCTTTTCGCAATTACAGCAAACACACGGTAAGCAATTACATCAAAGAAATGAACCATATCTGCACGTGTGCAGAGTGATTGTGCGGTATTTGACATAATAGAATTATGACCTACAAATGGAAAGGCGTTCAGCTAGAAAACCAATAAACCATTTGTATCATAATGTCTTGCGTTATGTAACTTGAGCTTTGGTTAAAAGCAGGACAGAGCGTTTAGAAATAGTCCTGTGGACTATTTTAGCGAAAGGGCCAGCTGGCGAGTTGGCATACTACAGTTTCTTAAAAAAATTTATTCTCAAAAGTTTCTTCTGCAATGTTAATGAAACACTTATTATGCGAAGCGACGTAGGAGGGAAGCGTAATGTGTGTGGAATGGTGATGGAGTTTTTATACATAACTCTTAAACCTCAAATCTTACGTTCCTGTACTTTTCCTTTCTCTATTTAAAAGTATTTAGTTGCTTTGCTTAAGAATGGATATCAACAATAAAATAAATAATAGTAAAACAAGGATATCTCTATATTGGAAATGTCAATTGATTGGATGGAGTATCGTTTCAGTTTATTGGGCTTATACAGTATATACAAGAGATAATTACGGCATTTTATATACGTTGTTAAATTATGTATTAGACATTTCTATAGGAATATTTTTAACACATATGTACAGACGATTTGCCTTAAAAGCAAAATGGAGTAGTTTGCCCATAAAAAAATTACTAATCCGTTTAGTACCTACTATAGTTTTATTAGCTGTTTTATATGTCTTAATGAACAATTTAAAATGGTATGCGTACTGGACTTTCATTGTAGTAGAGGATAAAAATTTCTTTGAATCCATCATTTACTGGGATCCAATTTTACTTACAGGACTTCGACTAATGTCTATTTGGATATTAGCATATCACTTGTATCATTATTATCAAAAAGAAGTTGTAACAGCTAAAGAAAATGCACAATTATCTTTAATAGCAAAACAAGCCCAATTAGATAATTTATCAGCTCAATTAAATCCACATTTCTTATTTAACTCCTTAAATTCAATTAAATCATTAGTAATTGAAAACCCTAACGTTGCTAGAAGAGCTATTGATTTATTATCAGATTTATTGCGTTCATCATTATACGAAAAAGACAAAGGTTTACTACCTATTAAAAATGAGCTTTCTTTAGTTTATGATTACATTGAATTAGAAAAAATGCGTTTTGAAGAACGCCTTCAACTAAAAACTGATATTGATGAAGGAGTACTTAATTATAAGATTCCTACTTTAAGTATTCAATTGCTAGTCGAAAATTCAATTAAGCATGGAATCGATTTGACAGTGGGTGGTGGCATAGTTTTCTTAAAAATTAAAAAGCATGAAAGCAATATTCATATTTCAGTTGAGAACCCAGGAGTTATAAATCAAAATGAAAGTGTTGGCTTAGGCCTAAAAAACTTAAAAAAACGCCTAGAAATTCAATATAAAGGTAAGGCTAGTTTTAGTTTAACAGTGAAAGAAAATGACTATGTAGTTGCAGAAATAATAATTCCAATGCATATAGAAGATGAAAAGATATAAAACCTTGATCATTGATGACGAACGTTTAGCGAGAGAAGAAGTAAAACGTGCATTAGAAAAACATCAAGAGTTTGAAATTATTGGTGAAGCAAGTCATGTAGATGAGGCCATACCTTTAATTGAAGAATTACAACCAGATATTTTATTTTTGGATATTCACATGCCTGGTAAATCTGGATTTGATTTATTAGAAGAATTAACAAATGTACCAGATGTCGTTTTTACAACGGCTTATGACCAATATGCTGTAAAAGCTTTTGAGATGAATGCGTTGGATTATTTAGTAAAACCGTTGAGAGATGAACGTTTTTCTAAAACCATTGAAAAGGTAAAGGTAGAATTATCTAAAAGAGTAAAATTAGAGCCTACAACCATACCAATGCATCAAAAGATATTTATAAAAGATGGTGAAAAATGTCATTTTATTCCGCTAACAGATATTCATTTTATTGAATCTTTAGAAAACTATGCACGTCTTTATTTTGGCTCGAATAAAGCGATGATAAAGCGTTCTTTAAATTTACTAGCAGAGAAATTAGATCCTAAAGTCTTTTTCCGTGTTAATCGAAGTCAAATGATTAATATACATTACATCAAAGAGATTCATCCATACTTCAATAATAAATTACAAATTATATTAACCACTGGAGAAAAAGTAGAAGTATCTAGTAGGCAATCAGTTAAGTTTAAAAATTGGAATAGTTTATAAAGAAATAATCGTACAGTTTTCTGACGTTCATTTGCATTTATTTACGCTCCTGTACTTTTTGTTTTTTGATACAGTTAACAGCCTTTAATTTGTATCATAAATCATTAAAAACTACTATTATGAAAAATATAACAGCTCCAAATTACATTGCAAAATTAGTATTGATTTTAGCAATATCGTTTTTGGCATCTTGCAAAAACAATACAGAAACAAGCCTTACTAATCAACCCGTATTATCTGATTATACAATTGGGGAGAAATGGGTGTGGAAATACAAAGGTGTTACTGATGAAGGCGAAGTAAGATCGGATGGAACCGATACTCGGAAAATAGTTGATTTTAATGGCGCATTGGGAATGACCATAGGCAAAGATACCGTTTTGGTGTCTGAAATTGTAAAGCCAGAAGAAAGTGATACACCAAAATATAAATGGCCTTTAAAAGTCGGTAAAAAGTGGAAATATGAAAAAGACTGGACCAGTCAAGATGGTACTACAGGAAAACAAAGTCAGGATGTAGAAGTGCTATCCTTTAAAGAAGAAACAGTAGGAGCAGGTAAATTTATGGCCTACACCATTGAGTACAAAGGAACCGTTTCAAATTCAAGAGGATACAACGCAAAAACAGATGAAGTTTGGTTGTATGCTCCAGAAATTAAGAATTTTATAAAAATGACTCAAGTTCAAGACGGTTTTTCTTATACCGAGGAATTAATTGAATATTCAAAATAAAGCAACCATTAAAATGAAATTCATACAAATATTAAAGGTCACATTTTCCCTGCTGTTAGTAGCATTTGTTTCTTGTAATTCTATAAAAGAGGAACATCAAGAACCAAGAGAAGTGAGTAGAGAAGGCAAAGAGTATTTTGTGCAAGATTCTATTCTAATTTCAACTAGAGACGGTGCTAAAATATCTGCAATAATAGTTAGAAGTAAAGCTGAAAAAGAACCACAACCAGCTATATTATTTCATACAATATATACACGTAAAAATGATATCAATAGAGCTTATGAGGCGGCAGATAAGGGATATATAGGTGTTGTATCTTATACAAGAGGTAAATACTTAAGTCCAAATAAAATAACTCCTTATGTTCATGAAGGTAACGATGTGTATGATGTCATAGATTGGATTACAGAGCAGGAGTGGAGCAATGATGAAGTTGGCATGTATGGCGGTAGTTATGTAGGCTTTGTTCAGTGGGCTTCTATGAAAGAAAAAGTACATCCAGCGTTAAAAACTATTGTACCATCTGTTGCTGCGGCCCCAGGTATTGCTGAGCCAATGGAAAATGGCGTTTATTTTAACTTTCATTACCCTTGGTGGCATTATGTAACGAATAACAAAACACTTGATACAGTTTCTTATTATAATGGAAAACGTTGGAATGATTTGTATTTCGATTGGTATAAAAAAGGAGTGGCTTATAAAAATTTGGATAGTTTAGATAGTATGCCAAATCCAGGATTCAATCAAAAATTAGAGCATCCAACATTTGATGCTTATTGGAAAAATATGACACTGTTTAAAGAGGATTTTTCTAAAATTTATATTCCCATCTTAAGTACTACAGGTTATTATGATGGTGGGCAGTTTGGAACTATGCACTATTTAAAATCTCATTATCAATTCAATACAAATGCAGAGCATTATCTTTTGATTGGGCCTTATTCACATTTTGGAGCGCAAGAACTTCCTGAAAAGAATATTTTGGGTTATACCATAGACCCTGTAGCACAGATAAATATTAAAAATTTAATTTTTGATTGGTTCGACTACATTTTTAAAAATGCCAAAAAGCCTGTTTTGCTAAAGGATAAAATCAATTATCAAGTGATGGGTGCAAATACTTGGAAACATATAACATCGCTCGATAAAATTGCTACTGATACATTAAAGGTATATTTGAGTAAACATCGTTCTGGTGTGGCGTTTAAATCGACCTATAATACTGGAAATTTGGGGGTAAACGAACACTTTAGTTTATCTAATATTTCTAATGAAACAAGTTATATAGAACAAGAGATTGATTTTTCTGATCGTAGTCAATTTTCTTGGAATTTAAGTGGAGATCGAAACATTATATCAGAAACTTTAACTGTTGGCCAAGGATTTTCATTTGTCACAGAACCCTTCGATGAAGATGTAGAACTTAGTGGTACTGTAAGTGGAGTTCTAAATGTGTCCATCAATAAAAAAGATTTTGATTGTAACGTTTTACTATACGAACAAACGGCTGACGGATCTTTTTTTAGCTTGACACTACCATTTACAACAAGAGCAAGTATATCTAAGGATATAGAAAACAGAAACTTATTGACTCCAAATAAAAAGACGTCAATACCCATTCATAATTTTAGAATGACCAGTAAAAAAATTAAAAAGGGAAGTAGAATAGTTGTTCTATTAAATGGAATTAAACATCCTTTTTCACAATTAAACTATGGTACAGGAAAAGATGTGAGTGAAGAAAACATTAAAGATGCTGAAGAGCCTTTAAAAATTAAATGGTATACTGATAGCTATATTCATTTTCCGGTTAATATGTAAAATAGAACCTCGATGTTTACCTTGGCCTCATAATATTTTGGTCAAAACAATAGGAGAAATGAGTGTGCATATTTTAGGGGTTCATGTATACAGTTTCTTAAGGGTTTCAATTATAACTGGGATTTCAAAGCAATGTTAATAGTTACAATGTTTCCTAAAATATAGCGAATGAGCCGTTAATTGTTTCCAAAATTATATGCAGCCTTGAATTTTTGCTTCTTTTGTTTCAAGACAAAAGATAATAAAACATTAAAAAAAGATTTATTGAAGTTCTAAATATAACAAGTGCATAGAATTTTATTTTTTCACATATTAAATTATTTGCAGAAACTTCAAATGTGTAGTGAATCTCCTAAAAAGTCGATTTCATAAAATTTATGCTCTTGTGGCAATCAACGAGAATCGCGTAAAATTTTTTATTTCGTACATTTTATCGAATACGCAATTTTTAATAAGAGCAAAAAGGTTAGCTTTTATTTTGGCGTTGGCAAGGGTTGGATAATTGTGTGTAAAATAAATTGCCAGAGCAATTTGATTTTATAAAACAATCGAGCGCTTGGTAGCGGCTATTTTACATAACGGCTAATTATAGATACATAATGTTTTATGAACTCTGCGAAGCAAACCGCTTATTAGTTTAATGACCCAAGTTCCAATTATTATAATGAAAACAAATGCTTCTGGGATATTTTACATAATAGAATTATAGCTAACATTTGATTCAACCTTTACAGTATAATGGCAGCCGCATCATCTTTCTTGATTTTAGCTTCAGCCACTGGCTAAACCTAAAATACAAAATGTACTATAATGTTCTGCGTTATGTAACTTTTCTTGGGTAAAGCAAAGTTTTCTTCTACGATTTACCTTCAAATTTTTCTTCTTAAAAGCATCTTCTCAAAAGGTAATGGAACACTTATTATACGACGCGAGCCTATCCTGAGTGTCAGCGAAGGTATGGGTGAGGAGTGTAATGTGTGTGGAATGGTATTTTACTACAAAAAGTACTTCAATTAAGAATTTCCGTAAAATAATACTTGTTAAATTTATATATTTGATATCCTCCTCATTTCTTAAAATTATCCGATTTTCATTCAAATAATACTGTCGAGTTTCGACGGAAATAGCCATATAATGATAACAAGAATCAATAAGTTAAAGAACCTAGGAATTTTTAAGGATTATCAAAGACAAGGAAATATTCCGGATTTCAAACAACTGAACCTTCTTTATGGCTGGAATTATTCCGGAAAAACAACGTTATCAAGAATTTTTCAATGTTTTGAAAGAAATAGTATTGATGAAAATTATAATGAGGCAGAATTCGAGATAATGGATGAGGATGGGAAAAGATATGGTAATGAGAATCTTTTAATTGAAGGAATCGATGTAAGGGTTTTCAATTCAGATTTTATTCAGAAAAACTTAAAATGGGATGGAAAATCTTTTTCTCCTATACTTTTACTTGGAGAAGAATCCATTGATGCTCAAAATAAAATCAGAGAATTATCTGATAAAGTAGCTCATCTTGATAGACTAATTGAAAGGTGCAAAACATTGAGTCAAAATGCCGATAATAAAATCAAACAATCCTTAACGAATAAAGCCGCTCAGATTCGAAGTACTCTTCAATTAGTAGAGGCTTTTAATCGCTCACATTTGAACAATGGATATGTTCGTATAATTCGTGACAATCATTTAATACATAAAATTACTAAAACAGATTTGTTCAACAAGATTAAGACTGCAACTGCCTCTGATGATGACAAGCTGGATAAGATAGTAGAGCAAGTTCTTGATTTACAGTTGGAAGATGTGATAACAAGAAGTTCAGAAATTCTAAAACAAGTACCCGAATTTTCTAAAACTATTAAGTACTTCATAGACAATCCTGAAATAGCAATTTGGGTAGAAGCTGGTATTGACATACATGAACAAAAGAGTACTTGTCAATTTTGCGAGAATGATATAAGCGCAGAACGAAGAAAAGAACTGGTATCACATTTTTCTGAGGATTTGAAAAATCATAAAGAAAATATTTCTGGTTTGTTGGATGAAATAAAGGATTTAAAACTTACCAACCCAGACTTAGAAAAGAGAGATTTTTATCAGGAATACCAAGCAGATTTCAAGTTGCATTTTGCCTCGGTTAAAAAAGAAATTAAGACCTACAATAAAAAACTGGAGAGTTTATTTGGCTTATTAAGAGAGAAGATGGCCAAACCATTTGTACCTATAAAGGATATTTCAAAAATAAGCGATAATTCTACTGAAGTTCAAGAGGCATTGGATAAGTTAAATGAAGTAATTAGCCTAAATAATTCTAAAACGAACCAATTTGATGAAATAAAAAATACTGCTATTGATGATTTGAAAAAACATTTTGCTGCCGAGTTCATTGATGAAGTCGGATTATTTAGACAAGAAGGCATTATTGAAAGTAATAATACCAGAGTAGAAAATTTTGATGTTGTCAGGTCTGAAAAAGTTGAAGAAATAGCTGTAGCACAAGCCTCTATTAGCAAAGCCCAAAAAGGTAGAGAGCAAATCAATGAGTACATAGAAAAGTTCCTAGGTAGAGATGAAATTAAAATAGAGGTTATAGATGAAAACGAAGAAGAAAGGTTTGTTCTTTTAAGAAATGATGATGTGGCGATTAATTTGAGCGAAGGGGAAAAGACAGCTATTGCATTTTCATTTTATTTAACTAAACTGTTAGAACTTGAAGATTTTGAAAAATCCATAATCTATATTGACGACCCAATTTCAAGTCTTGACAACAACCATATTTTTCAAATTAATGCTTTAATTAAGGAATTTTGTTTCAAAAACATTTCCACAGTTGCAAACAACGAACAATTTGTTCCAAAGCTCAATCAATTGTTCTTTTCTACACACAATTTTGAGTTTTTTAATCTTCTAAGAGAACTTCCATTTGTTGGAGGAGATAAAAGGTCTTTGTATTTTATAAAGCGTAAATCTCATGATGAATCTACAATTGAGGAGCTACCAAAATCATATAAAAACTACATTTCTGAATATCAGTATCTTTTTTCTAGATTATATCAATTTCATAAATCTAATGACAAACAGGATTATGAAACTCTAATGGGAATTCCTAATTCCGTGAGGAGATTTGTAGAATTATATACATATTCAAGATTGCCTGGTCATCGAGCAAACTCCACCGTAGATAAAAGAGCAAACAAACTTTGGGGAACCAACGAATCTAAAAGAATACTAAAGGTCTTTCATTATTTCAGTCATTCTAATAATATTGAAAGAATTATGAGGAATAGCGATTTATTATGTGATATAGAGTACGCAGTAGGGGACTTAATTGAGTTGTTAAAAAATGATGATAGACTACATTACGATGAACTAAAATTATCTTTAAGCTAAAAATTTTATGAAAAACGAAACTCAAATAAAATGTCCTAATTGCGGTACATCTATTGACGTACAAGATATTCTAGCGCATCAACTTGAAGAAGAAATCAAGCAAAAATATCAGTCTCAAATAGCTGAAGAAAAGAAAAAGTACGAGTCCGAACAAGAAAAACTTAAACTTGAAAAGGATGAGTTCGAAAAAAAGAAAAAACAAGAAAATGAATTGTTTCAAGAAAAGTTACAATCACAGTTAAAAGAGGAAAAATTACTTATAGAGAAAAAAATAAAATCCAAACTGTTAGATGAACAATCGGAGCAATTTAAAGCTCTGCAAACTGAGTTAAATGAGAAGTCAGAACAAGTAAAAGAATTAAATCGTTCCAAAGCGGAAATTGAGAAATTAAAACGTGAAAAAAGCGAATTAAAAGATGCCGCTGAAGCTGAGGCACAGAAAAAGTTGAATGAAACTCTTTCCCTGGAAAAGGAAAAAATCCGAAAGGCAGAAGCTGATAAAAATGAACTTAGGTTCAAGGAAATGGAAATGAAGTTTGAAGCTCAAAAAAAGCTTACTGAAGAAATGAAACGCAAGCAAGAGCAAGGTTCTATGCAACTGCAAGGTGAAGTGCAAGAAATAGCGATTGAAGAATGGTTAGCAATAAAATTTCCTTTGGATTCAATCGAGGAGATTAAGAAAGGGGCGCGAGGTGGAGATTGCATTCAAATTGTGAATACTCGTGCCGTTCAAAACTGTGGCACAATATATTATGAAAGTAAACGCAGCAAGGATTTTCAACCAACTTGGATTGAAAAGTTTAAAGCAGATATACGTGATAGAGGAGCAAATATTGGAGTGTTGGTAACTGAGGTTATGCCATCAAGTATGGAAAGAATGGGTCTGAAAGATGGGATATGGATATGCAACTATGAAGAATTTAAAGGCCTTTGTGGAGTTTTAAGAGAAACAATTGTTAAACTAAATACTGCAATTAGTTCTCAAGAAAATAAAGGTGATAAAATGGATATGCTTTACACATTTCTAACAGGAAATACGTTTCGCATGCAAGTTGAAGCAATAGTAGAAGGGTTTACCCAAATGAAATCTGATTTAGAAAGTGAAAAACGCTCGATGCAGCGAATTTGGAAGCAGCGTGAAAAACAAATTGATAAGGTTGTGACCAATACTGTAGATATGTATGGCTCAATTAAAGGTATCGCTGGTAACGCTATTCAGTCGGTTAAGGCTTTAGAATTGCCGGAGGGTGATAATGATGAATTATTCTAAACTCCAAATATACAATGGCTAGGACAGATATCCGAATAGAGCAATTTACGAAAGAGGACTTCAGAAAGGTGAAAGAAATTCTTAAAGAATGGAATTATGATTGGGTTGAATATGACCTAATTGAAAGTTCCGATAGCGAAAATGTTGATGTTACTTTTTTCATTGACAATGACGCAATAAGTATTGGCGAATTTGCGCATTTAATGTTTTGTGTTGGTAGTGAAAGTGTTTTTAAACAATAAAAATTCAAAATACGATTGTTTGCATCAAGCATATGAAAACTGAATCAATAGAAGAAATATTACCTCGTGAACCACATAAGGGTTTAGTTTTAATTCTCACAAAGTTATCAGAAACTTTAAATGAAGTTATAAACTTTGGAACCAATATTTTAGAATGGGATTTAAAGAAAAAAAGAAAAGGAAAAGATAAAAATATCCCTTCTGTCTTCTTGAGAAATAGTATTGAATTAGGAGATTCTATATCGATACTTATTAAAGCCTCGTCAATAGACCCGGCAAAAATACTAGTTCGTTCGCTAATGGAAAATACCTTTGGGCTTCTTTATATGATTGAAAAAGATGAACATATAAGAGCACATTGTTTTCTAGTATGTAAAGCAAACAAAGACATTAGATATTATAAACAATTTATTAAAGAAGAAGATATCTCTAAAAGGTTTGTTTCAAAATTTATAAAACAAGAACCTGATTTTAAACTTGAAAATCATTGTAACCCTGCAGAAATTAAAACTGTAATCAAAGCTAAAGAAGAATTGCTAAATCTACCTATATATGACAGTATTAATCTCGAATATCAAAGAACGTGTTCCAAAAATGGAAAACGAAATAACAACCCAAACTGGTATTCATTATTTGATGGGCCAAATAATTTCGAATCACTCTGTTATTATCTAAAGAATACAATCCTTTATGAATTTCAATATAGAAAATACTCTGAAAATGTACATGTAACAAACGTGATGAAAGGCTTTGTAAAGGCAAAAACAGGAGAAGATAAAGCTGATTTAATTCAAATAAGGGATTTTAAAGACTGTAAAGAAGTCTTTTATATCGCAATAAACATCTTACTTGATTTATATAGGGAATATGTTAAAAAAAGATTGCCAGAAAAACAATCTGAGTTGGATAAATGGTATGTTGAATTTGAAAAGGTATTTGAAAAAATTGATTGGGAAACTCGATTTATTTACGTTGAATGAAACTAAAAAGTTCAGGTTCGCATTATGATTATTGATAATAAAATATGTCTTGAGTTTGTAAAAAGAAACAGAGAGAGAATTATATCGGACATACAAAAAAGGTCTCCAGAAGATGAGGATTGGGAGGAACTTTATGCTTTATTTAATTTAGAATTAAAATTAAAATACATATTCTCCAAAAGTGTTATTGACACCTTAGATACCATAAAAGTTGATTTGACTTTTGACTGCAATATACTATTGTCTAGAAAAATTCAAGATGGGGTGTTGATACTTGATAAGAATCAAATGTATCTGTTCAATACCATCGGCGAAAACCTGAGAGTATCCTATTTTAAATATTTTCCTGAAACAGATTCAGCAGATGTTCTCCTTTTTTCTTTTTTTCTAAAGAAAAATAAAAAAGTAATAGCTCAAGATATAGAAGAAGGGATTTGCATAAAGTTTCTTCGAAGCATAATCTATTTAGAATTTTTACCTACAGAAATAAAATACATAAAACCGAAAGAAAAGTTCGGTACACGAAGAACCGGGAAAGTAGTTAATAGAACCGAGGAAAATTTCATAATAGTAACCAAGGCTTGGAATCAGGAATATAGAACGTTACCAAATACAAAATATATCTCGCGGGCACATTGGGGAATCAGATGGACTGGAAAGGGTCGTGCAATTCCTAAACTAACTTTTATAAAGGCTTCTTTAAAAGGATTAAAAAAACGACCTGAAAAGGAAATTGAAAGATAAATATAAAGGGCTTGAAGAGGTAAAACGGCCTAAGAGAATTTTGGCTAAAACAATAGGGGAGAGGAGCGTTAAGAATTTTAGGGGGCTGGTTACAATAATTGTTGACCGCTATATTAGTTCTTTTACCTTAAAGTAGTCTTAAGAGTTAGAATAGATCCTAAAATTTAGCGACCGACCCGTACATTGCTTCCAAAATTATCTGTAAGCCTTGATTTTTTGTTTCTTTTTCATCAAGGAAAAAGAAAGAGTAACTTTATTGTGTGCAAGATTTCCAAAGCCAAGCTGAAAGTGTTTTAAGGTCAGAAATGACCAAGGCAGGGCTTGAAATTGTACCAAAAGAAAATGATAGGAAAGGAATTGACTTTCTTGTTAAAAGCCCAAATGACAAGGTATCTGAGGTCTTTCTACAGCCAATGGACTTGATTGCACAACAAAGTGCAAAAGTGCCTAAAGAACAGTTAGGAGAACCACGGGAAGACCTTTGGGTCGCATTGATAGGCTTTATTCCTGAGAAAGAGCCTTTAATATTCTTAATTCCGTCGAAAACCCTCGCAAACCCTGATGATTTTGTATTTTTCGAGTATGATGTCAGTCCACATACATATTTATCGAATTGGGAAATCAAGGTCTTTACCAACGGTATGAAAATACTTGGAGAATATATTTTTCATAATCAGATAGATAATTTTAAATAAAAGCTTCCTGCTTTACATTATGTAAAATAGAACTCAAAAAGAAGTTTCTTCGGAACACGAGGGGTAGCAAGTGCTAAGAAATTATCTCGCAGAGTAATTTTTAGCTGTTGCGGCAAGCAGACGAAACGATGGTGAAAAATTTATTGATGAGAGGTTTCTCGTAATTCCAAGATTTAAAAGAATCTAAAAGGTTTTGCTTTTTTTGGCGTTGGCAAGCGGCTGGGAATTGCGTATAAAATAAATTGCCAAAAGCAATTTGATTTTATGAAAGCAATCGAGTGTTTGGCAGCGGCAATTTTACATAGCGACAAATTATGGTACAGCCGAAATGTTTGTCGCTAGAGTTTTCCAAGAATTTGAAATTTTCCAAAGAGATTTTTGTATGTCGAAATTTCAAAGCAACGTAAATTAAAAAGGTTGATGACCCTGTTGGTAATTCCCTTGAAAACTACAAACGTGAGGGATATTTTACATAATAGAATTATAGCTTACAGCTAAAAGGTTGAATCAGAAAAACATACAAACCAATCTGTACTATAATTTATATTATGTAAAATAGAAAATTACAAAACCTACTATTCCTTCCAGAATGGCAAACTAATCCAATTCGTTGTCTTAATCGTATCTCTTCCATATCGTCTTCTTACATGCATGGTATTCCGGCCTTTGTTAAGACTATCAACGCCAATATAAGTTAGATATCCCTCTTCGCCCGTTTTTGGATGTTTGTAGCGATCCCATTTAATTGAATCTAGTTTTTGGTCATTTAATTCTACTATAAACAATTGATTTAAGGTTGCTTGGTACTTAACAGATTGTGACTTAAAAAAAGTTGACCTTACCGAGTCGTTCTTAAAAACAGGAATCTCTTTTTTAAAATCCATACTATCCAATACGCGCTCCGTATAATGGTCAAACCAAAACCAATGTACCAAGAACAGTTTTAAATGATGTTCTTTAATGACTTCGCTCTGGATGCCACCACGATAAAAAATCTCACCCTCCTTAAGATTTTCCTCATAATATCTATTCTGCATCGTATAAATAGACGGTTGTGTGTAGGTTTTTCGGTCGTCAAAACCAGCTATGGTAAAGGTGCCACCATAGAAAAATGTACCTAATTGATTTACGGATATCAAAGTGGCCATCACCAGATAGAACATGCCAAAGCCTACCAAAACCCACTGTTTGCTATTGGAACGTAAGGTCCAGAGTTCACGTTGGTACAAAAATGATCCGCTTAAGTAATAATAGGCTTTGCCTATTCCTGTCAATAGTTTATCTAAAAATGTAATCTTGGTAGTAAAGCTAAACTGCGCCAATACGCCCAATTGCGCCAAAACTACAACTACTGCCATCACATAATTAAAAACAGGCTTGTACACCAAATCTTCTAAGCCCAAAACTTCTATAAAAAACATACTTATTAACAGGCAAACCACAAAAGTGCTAATGACTACCATGGCAAAGAGTACCGCAAAACTAAAACTCAAACTTGCCCATTTCTCCAAGGTTTCCAGACGTTCCTGCTTATGAAAACGTTGTTTTAAGCGCTCTTTTTGTAAGTTAGTGAGTTTGAGCTTATCGTAGGCAATTCCTTTAGGATACCAATTATCTATAGCCATATAGGCCACCCAGAAGGTTCGTAAAAGCAAATTAGCACCAAATCCGATTAATAAGGTTCGGGTTAAAATATATAGGCAAAAAAAGACCAGTACCTCATAATGATCATAGTTGAGGACCGCTTGCTTTCTCAAATAAAACTCCTTAAAAAAATCGGTGCTGGTAAAAAGTGTAAAAAAAAGACCTCCAGCAATTATGATTTCCAATTGCCAGCTTATGGAACGGTATTCAGTTTTTTGGTCGGTTTTCAATTAGTGGTAATAGCTTCACTAAATATAAGACTCTTTTCTAAAACCTAAAACTCAATTTTCTAGTAACTACTAGTATCCACTAAATAAGCCCCTATTTTCCTATCTAACTCTTTAAACGAAGCAATTTGACTTTGCATTTCTTTAATTAATGCCGCTTGACTCCCTAATTGCTTTGACTCTATGGCTCGAAACAATTCCGAATGTTTCTTCTTTAAAACAGCTATTTCGTCCCGTAAATCCCGTAAACGCATAAAACATTCATAATCTGTAGGCTCACAAGTATATGAATTTAGTTTACCCAAAAGCATTTGTATCTCCGTATGATTACGCTCTAGCCTAAAAAGCATCTCATTAATTGCCGATTTGTCTTTTGATACATTCTCCATCTTGTTTCTATGCCGTTCCCTTTAAAGTTAGCAAAAATAGTTGCATTTTGTAAAAGAAATAGGTCAATTTTAGTAAGTTTAACAGTTCAATAACCTTAAATTTAATGTGGGTAAAATACAGAAATTGTAAGTTTCAATTTTAATACATGACTTAACATAAATCAATGATTACAGATGAATAAACTTACCATACTCCTATCGCTTTTTTTAGCATTCAGCGTTCCTAAAAGCAGCAATGCTCAGGCAACAGTTTCTAAAGCTGAAATTAGTTTTGAATTTGTTTCCAAAGGCGTAAAAGGCACTATTGAGGGTTTTGAGTCTACTAGTAGGATTGATTTTGATAATCCTGAGAATTCCACTTTTGAAGGGTCGGTTGGCGTTAAGACCTTAGACACCAATAACGGCTTACGGAATTGGTCTTTAAGAAGTGGTAAATACTTCGATGCGGATGATTTTCCTAGGATCCAGTTTAAAAGTACATCTGTAAGTCAAAAAGATGCTAGTCTAGTGGTAATTGGAGACCTTACTTTAAAGGGTATTACGAAACCCATCACAATTGATTTTATAAAAAAAGGAAATCAATTAAAAGGAAGCACTGCTATTTACAGCTATGACTATGGTATTAAAATAAAGAAGAAACGAGAGGATAATTTAGTAAACATAACCCTACTATTTAATTTAGATAGCCCTAAATAAGCTGAACGTTATTTAAACAGCGTTCTATAGACCTTCCCTACAGCCCAATTCCCAATCGGAAAATACAAAGCAAAGAACAGTGCCATTGCTAAGCTAAAATTGCGGACATTAAAAAATTGATCGAGCAGATTGTTTGGGTAAGCATAGGAAGTCTCCAAAGCATAGCCTCCAAACTCTAACAAACACATTGCCACAAGACCGTATGCGTATTGCGCATGGAACGGTAAGCCCCTTAAAAGCAGCGAAATAGGCACCATATAAAAAATGTAACAAGTAATTACTTGCCACCAATAGGTAAACTTGGCTATTTGGACTTCAGCACCAAACCAATTCATAAGCATACCCCAAGAAAAATAAATGATACAATAGGTAAGTATTAATCGCTTGTCTACAGTAAGTTTTAGCAGCATCCAGTCCTTAAGTTCTTTCATTTTTCTGCTATCTTTTTATCAATTATTAGTAGCGCATCTTTTACCGTTAGCATGCCATCCATATCCTCGTTTTCCAACATGATATCAAAAGCATCCTCTACGTCCAAAACGATATCTACCAGGTTAGCGGAATTTATATTTAATGCTGTGGTAAAATTACTTTCCATTTGTATGGCATCTGCTGTAACATCATCTGGCAAATAGCTTGCTACAATTGTTTTTAATTTTTGATACTTTTCTTCTTCAGTAAAACTCATAGCTTAGTTTATATAATTTCCAAAAATAACACAGGCATTCACATCTCCAAAGCCAAAACTTGCTTTTGCAATACTATGTAATGGATAAGGAATTGTTTCTTGTGGTACTTTGTTTGCGGCTATTATTTGATTTATCTCTGGATGCAAGTCTTCAGAATTAAGATTCCCGAATACTTTTTGTTGTTTCAGTTGTAATAGGGTTCCAACACACTCAATACTGCCAGCAGCAGCAAGGCAGTGTCCAAAATGCCCTTTAAATGAGTTGATATAGGGGAAATCACTTCCCGAACGCTCCAATGCTTTGGACCAATTTTTAATCTCAGTTGCATCTTTACTCGTTGCAGTTAGGTGGCCATTAATTGCATCTATATCCTTAGTGCTTATGCCTGAATTAATAATTGCTTCCCGAATACAACGCTGTACGGCTTCATTATTAGGAGCTGTCATACTACCACCACTTCGTTGTCCGCCACTATTTACTGCTCCGCCCAATACTTCCCCATAAATTGTGGCTCCACGTTCCAGAGCGCTCTCTAGGGATTCTAAAACTAGCGCCCCTGCCCCACTTCCCGGAACAAAACCAGAAGCCGCTGCACTCATAGGCCTACTAGCAGCTTGTGGGTTATCATTATATTTCCTTGGAAGAATGCGCATGGCATCAAAACCACCCCAGACATAAGGCCCACTGTCACTACAACTACCGACCAGCATTCGTTTGACTTTACCTGCTTTAATGCGTTCAAAACCCATTAAAATAGCCTCGGTACCTGTAGTGCACGCAGAAGAGTTTGTAGTTACTTGGTTTCCACAACCCAAAATCCCACCCAAATACGCACTAATTCCGCTTGCCATAGTTTGTATAACTGATGTGCTACCCAAACGCCGTACATTACCCTCATCTACCTTGTAAATGGATTCTCTAAACTTGTCCACCCCAAGAATTCCAGTTCCAAATAAAATACCGCTATCCCAGTCGGGAGCATCATTAGAATTCCCCTTTTCCAAACTAGCATCTTTCCATGCATCTAGTCCTGCAATTACACCATAAATAAGTCCACTAGAATCTAAACCCTTAAGTTGAACATTACTAAAGTAATTATTTAGATTAATGTTTTTAATATTCGGTTTACCAGCTACTTGACATGAAAAATTTAATTGCTCTAATTCTGTAAAATGTCGTATGCCACTTTTCCCTTCTTCCAATGCTTTTGCAAAGGCCGAAATGCCAACTCCATTGGGTGCACATACACCAAGACCAGTGACCACTACCCTATTCTTCATTCTCAGCTACTTTAAACATTCCTGAAATAACACCTTTGCAAACTAAATTCTCCTTAGAATCGTACATTTTAACCTTGCATTTAAGCTTGTGGAATCTAAAATACACTAGTTCTGAGTGAACCGTAACCTTTTCATTTGGGAAAACAGGTGCTAAAAACTCCATTTCCGAACTGGAGAGGCCAATTTTGGTTTGCGTACCAACTTCACCACCCAAAAGGTAAATACCTAAGCATACGAGTCCAATTTGCGCGCAGCATTCTGTTAGAATAACCCCTGGAGTTACTGGGAAATCTTTAAAATGTCCTTTATAAAAATCTTCGGTCGCATTAAAAGTATATTCTCCTACTAGCCCACTTTTACTTACGGTATTGATTTTATCTACAAATAGAAAGGGCTTTGTATAGGGGAGTTTTTTTAAAATACGGCTATAATTGTCAGTCTGAGCCCGTCGAAGACTCGAAGACAAGTTAGAATCCCTCTTACTGTCAGTCTGAGCCTGTCGAAGACTCGAAGACAAGTTAGAATTCCATTTACCGTCAGTCTGAGCTCGTCGAAGACTATTTCTAGACAGTTTTGGTAGTAGTTCCAAATTACCAGTAATTAAAGCTTCTTTCTTTTTTCTGCTCCATCCTTTTAACTGTTTCTCTTTGTTTATTGCTTCCTTAGGGTTTTCAAACTCTTGATACCACACCAGCATAACCGGTCTTCTTTTAAAAGTATACGATTTGGGGTCTAAACCCTGATTGTGCTGCGTTTCTCTAAGAAATACATCGTTAGTAACTCCAGTATAATAGGAGTCGTCCGAACATTTCACGATATAAACAAAATACTTTTTCAATAGTACACGCATTTACAATACACTTCGACAAGCTCAGTGTGACAATTTCTTGATATTAAAAATGCCTTGATAGACATTATATAATTTTATTTTAGCAAAGTCCGACCATACTTCGACAGGCTCATTTCAACTACCGTAAACTTTCCCCTCCATCAACTTTTATAATGCTACCCGTAATCCATTTTGCTTCCTCCTTTGTTAATAGAAATGTAGCATTCGCGATATCTTCTGGAGTAGTTAGACGTCTATTAGGGTTACGTTTTAAAGCCTCTTTTACTATGGTGTCGCTATTTGGAATCATGCGCATGGATTTTGTATCCGTGACTCCAGCCTGAATGCAGTTCGCCTTAATTCCAGCAGAGGCAAATTCTAATGCGATATTCCTTGTAATTGCCTCAAGAGTAACCTTAGCGGCAGCTACCGCAGCGTAATTGGGCCATGCTTTGCGATTACCTTCGCTGGTAAAAGAAATAATCCTTGCATCCTTAGAAAACATATCCTGAGCTACAAGTAGCTTTGTCCAATCGTATAGGCTAATTGCCATGGCATTAATAGTCAGCTGAAAATCTTGATTATTTAATTCCAATGATTCCTTGTCGTACATTGGCTTTAGATTGCCTTTTGCAATGCTATGCACTAGTACTTTTATCTTTTCTTGCTGCAGTAATGCTAGAATTTCTGCAACTAGTTGTTTTTGCTTCTCCGGGTTTGTAGCATCAGCATTAAAGCTAACACAGTTAACTCCAGTGGAAGCTATTTTATCTAATGCAGACTTTATTTCTGGGAGGTCTGACTTTCTATCACGATGAATTATGATAAGATTGTAACCTTCAGCACCTAATTTCTTAGCGGTGGCCAAACCAAGTCCGCTACTACCGCCAAGTATTAAAGCCCAAGGATATTTGTTCCTACTATTCATTACCATTCTATTAAAACGCGTTGTGCAGAGAAACCAGGACCAAAACTTAAAATAAGCCCTTGCTCACCTTGCGCTATTTCCTTCTCTAGAAACTGCTCTAGTACATATAAAACAGTACAACTGCTCATGTTTCCATAATTCTTAAGTACATCCCGTGTATCATCGATTTGCTTCCCTAATTTACCAAACAAATGCTCAACAGTTTGCACAATTTTACGTCCACCGGGATGAAAAATTAAATGATCAACCTTTTCTATAGCACTATTATGCTTTTCTAAGAAAGGGTGTACGATTTTTGGGAAATGCTCGGCAATCACTTCAGGCACTGCGGGGTCCAAAATCATTTTTAAACCGGTATTCGTTAAATCAAAACCCATCATATGCGTAGCATCTTTAAAATGATACATCTCTTCGCCCAGTATTTTGGGTCCTATATCTGCTTCATGGGAAGATAATAACACACAAGCCGCACCATCGCCAAAAATTGCAGCACTTACCATATTGGCCATGGAATAGTCGTTGAGTTGAAATGTAGCTGTTGGACTTTCTACTGCAACCACAGCTGCTCTTTTACCTGGATTGCGTTTTAAAAAGTGTGAAGCATAAATTAAACCAGATACTCCTGCAGCACAACCCATTTCTGTGACTGGAAGGCGAACAATGTCTTGCCGAAGCCCCAATTCATTAACCAAGTATGCATCTAAAGAAGGAATCATTATTCCGGTGCAACTAACGGTAATAATATAGTCCAAGGAGCTAGCCTTCCAATTGTTTTTTGCTAGCACTTTTGCTAAGCTGTTAGTGCCTAGCTTCTTTACTTCTCTAACATAGATGGCATTCTTTTCTTCAAAAGAAGTAGCGTTAAATACTTCATCGATATTCATAATACCATAGCGCTTAGCTACACCAGCACCCTCAAAAATTTTGATGACTTTACGCCTGAATCGGTCCTCTTGACCAGAAAGCCAGAGGTTTACAAAAGGAATAATGTCTGCTGTAGTTCTGCAATACGCTGGTAATTCTTTTGAGACTCCAACTACTTTAACTTCATTCATAGATTATGTAAGTCGATTGGTTTGCATTACCCATACATAGCGAAATGCCCATTTCCAATCAATTGTATGGATAACATTCGGTATATTTTTGGCAAACAGTTCTAATTCGGATTTTAAAAACCCACTTTGTATGGAGGTTAAGCCATCTTTTTTTGCAATAGTGGTTTTAAGAAAAAACAGTCGAAACATCTTAAAAAGATAGCAAGCGAATTTGCTTCTTTGTAAGTCATTTATCACCACTCCTAGCTTAGAAATCGAAATAAACTTATCTAAAAAGACTGCAATCTCTTTGTTATTAAAATGATGCATTGTAAGCGTGCAAAGTAGAATGTCACATTGAAATTTGTCTGGATTTAAAGCTAGGACATCTTGTTTAATATAGCTGATTTCTGGAAAATCTTTGGATGCCTCTCTAGCAATAGAAAGAATATCTTCCCGTAAATCCATTCCAATTAATTGCACAACAACATGCCGTTTTTTTAAGAATAACGCGGCTTTACGAAGCATATAACCATCTCCACACCCCATATCTAAAATCGTATACGATTTTTTAGGACGGTTCTGAATCAATTTCCATAAAGATTGGATACTAATTGCATTCCCGCCTAGCAAAGCATTTACACGATTAATGTCTTTAAATACTTTTTTGAGCTCATGGACGCCCAAATTAGGATTATCCATCAACTCCATTTCCGTATTTCTAATTGCCAACTGCATTAGACTAATATAGGGTTTCCATGGGTGCGTTTAATCATCGATTGCAGTATTTTTTCAGATTGTGCTATGGTTGCTATTGCCAGATTAGAGGCTGTTTCATTCATAAGCATCTTTTGAATAGCTCTTCCCATTCTTAATCTGCCAGCAAATTCTTTCCTCCATCTAAAAGCATAGGACTGTTCCAATTTTTTCCTATCGGGATTTGGGCTTCTTAGATAATCAGTTATGCAAGTCGATGCAATTTTTGCACTATGTATGGCCATTGCCATACCATTACCGCAAAGCGGATGTATTAGGCCTGCACTATCTCCGCACATTAATAGGTGATTTTCCACGGCCTTCTTTCTTTCAAAAGAAATCTGAGCTATGCTAAGAGGGTTTTTAAATTTTGGAGTAGCGCTTCTAAGGAAATCACCTAGAAATGGATTCTTTGCAACTACTTTTTTATTAAATGCTTCAATGGAATTAAATTCTTTAAAACTTTTAAAGCTTGTTAGGTAGCAAAAATTAACGCTGCCGTCCTCTGTTTTAGACAAGCCCCCATAACCTCCAGAAAAATTATGTAACGCCACTACATTTGTAGGGAAATCAGGAAACTCATAATGACATTTTACACCTAGCCACGGGGATTTCTGCTGAATAAACTCTCGATGTAGTTTTTTATCTAGACTAGAACGTTTGCCAAATGCCCCAATCGCTATTTTGCTAGTATAGATCTCTTTAGAAGCAAGTGTGATCTCAAAAATGTCTTCATTAAATGAAGTATTAACAGCGGAATCAAATACAAATTCAACACCTAAGGCCAATGCATTCTTGTACAATAGGTTATCAAATACATAACGGCTTATTCCAAATCCACCTAAGGGAAGTCCTGTTTCTATACGCTTCCCAGATGTGGTGCTCATTTGAAGCGTGTCTATTGCAATAATGTCCGCAGAATTTAAATTAACACCTAGGTATTCTAAGTATGGTTTTACTTCATTGGAAACGTATTCTCCACACACCTTGTGATTAGGATAGGTGTTCTTTTCTATTACCAAAACACTGCAATCGCACTTTTTTAAATCTATAGCCGCTGTTAATCCCGCTAAGCCTCCACCAATAATTATTACATCGTACAATTTCACGATTTGAAGATACCTTATAAAAACAAAAATCCCGACTGAAACAGCCGGGATTCTTATGTGGGGTGTAAAAGGAATTTATCCTTTTGTTTTTTGCATTGCCTCTTGTTTTAAGGCATCACTAGCAATAATAGCTAATTCTACACGACGATTCTTCGCCTTGCCTTCCGCTGTTTCATTACTTTCTTTTGGCTGAGTTTCGCCATACCATTTTGTAGAAAGTCTGTTGGAAGCAATTCCATTATTTACCAAATATTTGGTTACAGATTCTGCTCTTTGTTGAGAAAGATTCCAATTGTAATCTTCGCTACCAGCACTATCCGTGTGGCCTTCAACAAGTATATTAGAATTTGGATACTCATTTAAAATACCTGCAAGCTTATCTAAAGTAGAAGCTGAAGTTCCTTTCACATCTGATCTATTGGTGTCAAAATAAACACCAGCATCTTCGTTAAAAGTTACATTAATTCCCTCTCCTACTCGTGTTACTTCGGCACCTGGGATTTCTTCTTCAATGCGTTCCGCTTGCTTATCCATTCTATTTCCAATATACCCGCCAGCAGCACCACCAACAACAGCACCAATAATTGCTCCCAGAGCCGTGTTACCTTTACCAACATTATTTCCGATAACACCGCCAATTACAGCTCCACCACTCGCGCCAATTACGGCTCCTTTTTGTTTATTGTTTGCATTCTTTACAGCATTACAGCTTAATAAAAGACCGAATACCATTACTAAAGCTGCACTCTTTTTAAGATTAGTTTTCATCATTTTTCTATTTTCTTGTGAATTCATAAACTATTGTTACTGCTTGTCCGTCTACCGAAACATTAGACTTTAAAGTCATTGTTTGTTCATTAAGATTGGCAATATCTAGACGATAACCTCTCCCACCGGAAACATCTTTGCGTTTATCATCGATAAACTTAAATTGTAGTTGACTTAACCTATCTGCCGGCTCTACTACCGACCAGCGGATAAAACGATCCCCACCTTGGCATAATGACCCTTGTTTTATAGTATAACGGCCTGTGCTATTATTATCTCTAAAGAACCAATCGCTGCCCTCGAAGCATATATCTTGGGCATCACCAAAAATTACCGATTTAAAAGAACCTTGATTGTTTTCATAAGAGACGTCATTCAGAATCCATGAGCCACTTAAAAGATTTCGCTGTTGTCTCGCAGATTTGGAGACGGAACATGAGTATATGATGCTGACCAAAGCAAGCATGCATATAATTTTAGTTTTTTGCATAGTTATTTATTTAGTATTTAAGGTATATACGGATATGCAAAAAAATCGATTACGGACTTATGTTAAGTTTTGTTAAAATAGATAAAACGCGAGCTAATTCGCACGGAATTAGCTCATATAGCCCTGACTTAATATGCTACTAATTCTAGTAAATCACTTTCAAAACGTTGTTTTGGCAGGTAATTAGCTTCTAAGTTTGAAGCAAAAGGAATAGGGGTTTCTAGACTCCCCACCCTTTTAACCGGGGCATCCAAAGATTCGAAACAATTTTCCATAACTAAGGCAGAAATGTCACTCGCTATTCCTCCAAACAAAGAGTCTTCCTGCAAAATAAGAAGCTTTCCTGTTTTCTTTACCGATTGGTATATTGCTTCTGTATCAAGGGGTTGTAAAGTTCGGAGATCAATTAGTTCGGCGTCAATTTCTGGATGTTTTTCTAGCGTTTCTAGAGCCCAATGCACTCCAGCGCCATAGGTCACTATACTAACTGTACCACCACTTTTTAGAGTACTAGCCTTGCCGAGAGGAAGGGTGTAATAATCTTCTGGCACATCTCCATAGATGCTTCTGTATAACCCTTTATGCTCAAAGAAAAGAACGGGATTCGGGTCATTAATTGCTGTGGTTAACAAGCCCTTTGCATCTACGGGAAAAGCAGGGTATACAACTTTTAAACCGGGGGTTTTGGTAAACCAAGCTTCGTTGGTCTGTGAATGAAACGGACCAGCTCCTACTCCACCACCACAAGGCATGCGAATAACAACATCCGCATTTTGCCCCCAGCGATAATGCACCTTTGCCAAGTAATTTACTACTGGATTAAAGCCAGAAGTAACAAAATCCGCAAATTGCATTTCTACAACCGCTTTCATGCCGTTTATAGCCAATCCCATGGCTGCGGAAACAATTGCAGACTCACAAATAGGTGTGTTTCTAACCCTACTACGTCCAAATTCCTTGGTAAAGCCCTCAGTGATTTTAAAAACACCGCCATATTCTGCAACATCCTGACCCATTATAATGAGTTCATTATGTCTTTCCATAGATTGCCGTAATCCATCAGAAACGGCATCTACAAATCGAATATTAGTTACTTTTTCGTTGGGTTTAACTTCCTTATACACAAAGTTTTGATATACATCATCTATTTCATTACTTATATTTGATGTTATTGCTTCTTCTTTAAAGGCTAGGTCAAGATTTGAATTAATTTCATCAGTTATTTCTACCTTTTTTTTCTCAATATATTCTTCGGAGATGATGTTTTTCTCCAACAAGAATGCTTCAAAGTTCGAAATAGGGTCTTTTTTTGCCCATTTAGACATTAGCTTTTCGGGAACGTATTTAGTACCACTAGCTTCTTCATGCCCTCGCATTCGAAATGTTTTGAATTCCAAAAAGATAGGGCGTGGTCTTTTCCGAATAGCTTTGCACAACTCACTAACCTTAGCATACACTTCCAAGATATTGTTTCCATCAATAATCCGGCATTCCATACCATATCCTTTTGCTCTATCTGCTAAATGCTCACAATTGTATTGTTCTTTGGTGGGTGTAGAGAGCCCATAACCATTATTTTCAATGCAAAAGAGTACCGGCAAATTCCAAACAGAAGCTACATTTAAGGCTTCATGAAAATCACCTTCACTTGTCGCTCCTTCTCCTGTAAAAACAGCAGTAACTCGTTTCTTACGTCGCAAGGAATCCGCAAGAGCAATACCGTCTGCTACTCCCAATTGAGGGCCCAAATGCGAGATCATACCTACAATTTTATGCGCTTGAGTACCAAAGTGAAAACTACGGTCGCGTCCTTTGGTAAAACCACTAGCTTTACCCTGCCATTGGGAAAATAACCGATTTAAAGGAACATTTCGTGTAGTAAAAACACCAAGATTACGATGCATAGGCAAGATGTACTCTTCATCTTTTAAAGCAGACGTAACCCCTACAGAAATGGCCTCTTGTCCAATACCACTGAACCATTTAGAAATTTTACCTTGACGAAGCAGAATCAGCATTTTCTCTTCTATCATTCTGGGTTTAAGCATGCGCTCGTAGAGCTGCACTAAGATTTCATTATCAAAATCTCCAATATGGTATCGCATATTAAAATTTATAAGCGCGTTAAAAGTAATAAAAAGGTCAGATGCCTTCTAATTTTTTAAAAAGGTTGCGCCAGATTTTATTAAATTTGATATGAATAAATACATTGTATCATGAGCGCAATACCTAGTGTAAATCTTGAAGATTTTTTATCTGATGACCCTAAAAGAAAAGAGCAATTCACCAAGAGTATTGGTGGTGCTTTTGAGGATATTGGTTTTGTTGCGCTAAGCGGGCATTTTCTTTCCGAAGATTTAGTAAAAAACCTTTATAGTGAAATAAAACAATTCTTTGGCCAGTCACAAGATGTAAAGGATTCTTATGAAATTGAGGGGATTGGCGGACAGCGAGGATACACTTCCTTTGGAAAAGAACATGCAAAAGGAAAGAAAGAAGGGGATTTAAAAGAGTTTTGGCATTTTGGCCAATACGTTGAAAATAACCCAAAGCTTGAAGCAGAATACCCTGCTAATGTAATAGTAAGGGAGCTTCCGGAATTCAATATTGTAGGCAAAGAAACCTATAAAATGCTCGAAAAAACCGCAAAGTATGTATTGCGAGCGCTAGCCTTGCATTTAAATCTAGAAGAAACGTATTTTGATGAGTGGATAAAAAATGGAAACTCCATTCTAAGACCAATTCACTACCCTCCTATTACCTCAGAACCAAAAAATGCAGTGCGAGCAGCGGCGCATGGTGATATTAACCTCATTACACTTTTAATGGGAGCTCATGGTAAAGGTTTACAGGTAAAGAATCATAAAGGCGAATGGGTAGATGCAATTGCAAGACCAGATCAATTGATGATTAATGTGGGTGACATGCTTTCTCGTTTAACAAATAACAAATTAAAATCCACCATACATCAAGTAGTGAACCCTCCTCGTGAATTATGGGGAACTTCAAGATATTCAATACCATTTTTTATGCACCCAGTGAGTGAAATGCCATTGAACTGTCTAGATAATTGTATTGATGCAACAAATCCAAAACAATTTGAGGATACGACCGCAGGCGACTATTTAAATGAGCGTCTAATCGAACTTGGTTTAGTAAAAAAATAGTGCATGGATATAAGCGACCAACTCAAAAACTTATTCCCGGACCACATTCCAGAAGAAGCGGATACTCCTAAACTAGAAAAAACCGACTATTGGCTTCAAGATGCGCCCATTATCTGCAAATATGAAAAGCGCAAAGGGAAACCTATCACCATTTTAGAAGGTTATAACGGGTCTGCCGCTGATTTTAAAAAACTCGCTAAAGATTTAAAATCATTTTTAAGTGTTGGAGGAAGCTTTAAGAATGAAACAATTATTATTCAAGGGGATTATCGAGATAAAATCATGGAATTTCTCAAACAAAAAGGTTTTAAGGTTAAGCGAGTTGGCGGTTGAAAGTTATTCTGGTTGCGTTATAAAATTATTTTATCGATAAAGTGTTAAATTTATCAGCTAAACGACGATCTTTTTGCAATATAATTTTTCTCTTTTTGGTTTAAATGTTACATTTATCTTTCCTAACCAACGTAAACTACACTCAAGATGAAATCCCTGTTGCACATTACAAATGGAGACAGTTTCACTGAAAAGTTACAAACGTTACCCCTAAAAGGAGATATTATCACATGGCGAGAGATGTTATGTGAAGGTAAAACTCTAAGTACGGTAGGTAGTGAGTCCTTTTGGAAAACCCGTTTCGAATTTTTAAATAAAAACTACAAGGTTTCTAAATCCTGGTTTGTAGAAAAGACCCTTAAAGAATACAGATCATTATGTAATCATAAGCAGCAAGACCAAATAGTACTTTGGTTTGAATATGATTTGTTCTGCCAAGTAAATATGCTTGCTGTATTAAGTTGGTTAAAAACACATCGCAGACATGCGGAGATTTCACTGGTATGCAGCGGAAAAGAGGATGAATCAGATAAATTATATGCACTTAATGAGCTAAGCGATGAAAAACTTATAGCGCTTTATGAGAACCGCACGGTGCTATCGCAAGATGATATAGAATATGCTGATTATGTTTGGCAATTGTATTGCAGCGACAACCCTATTCGTTTAGAAAACCTGACAGATTATAAAAACTACAAATTCGATTATCTAGCTGATGCGGTAAAAGCGCATTTACAGCGATTCCCTGCTATCAAGAATGGTTTAAATGGTGTTGAAAACCGCATATTAAACCTTGCGGTAAATGAAAAGCCTAAAACTAAAAGAGAATTTCTTGGTAAAATTTTGTCCAATCAAGGAATGTATGGATTCGGTGATTCGCAATACGAAAGAATGCTTAGTACCATGAAACCACTATTCTCTTCTTTTAGTCCTGTTAGACTAAATAAGCAAGGCAAAGAAGTTATCCAAGGGAAAAGCAATTTTTATGCACAGATACGAGATAGTGAAGCGTATTTAGGCGGTGCTTTAAAGTATAATTTCCTATACAATACAGCATCCAATAGAATTTTAAAATTATAGCATGCCGTTAGCAGCTTCTGAGCTGATTCTTAATTCAGATGGCAGTATATATCACTTAAACTTACTTCCGGAAGATATTGCAAACACCATAATTACCGTTGGGGATCCAGACCGCGTAGGTGATGTTTCAAAGTATTTTGATAGTATTGAGTTAAAGAAAGGAAAGCGCGAATTTCATACCCATACAGGTGTTTTAAATGGAAAACGTATTTCCGTTATCTCCACTGGAATTGGGACCGACAATATAGACATTGTTTTTAATGAGTTAGATGCGCTGGTAAATGTTGACTTTAAAACCAGAAGAGAAAAGACAGCTAAAACGACCCTAGATTTTATACGCATCGGTACATCCGGAGCAATACAAACAGAAGTTTCAGTTGATTCTTTCTTGCTGAGCGAGACCTCCATAGGTCTTGATGGGTTAATGCATTTTTATGATAGCATTAAGCTGCAAGATCAAGATTATGCCAATAAATTGTCGGCACACTTGGCCTGGCAAACACATCATATTAGCCCATATGTATTTGATTGTGATACAGAACTGGCAAGCTCCCTAAATTCAAATCGTATACGATTTGGAACTACGGTTACCAATGCTGGATTCTATGGTCCCCAAGGCAGAAGTATTCGCTTAGACCCTAAACTAGTAGACTTTCATCAGAAGCTTACTTCGTTTAGGTATAAGGATAAACAAATAACCAATTTAGAAATGGAAACTGCCGGTATATATGGGCTTTCCAAACTTTTGGGACATCGAGCTGTATCCATGAATGCAATACTTGCCAATAGAGCAACAGGAGAATTCTCTAGCAAACCATCACAAACAGTAGATGAACTAATTAAATACTGCTTAGAAAAAATTTAATGAATTTTGAATCAATATATCTTTAATGAAAAAGGTTAGAATTATAGGAGTGCCTGAGCATTTTAACCTACCATGGCATTTGGCAATTGAGGAAGGCGCTTTTGAAGAACGTGGAATCGCCTTAGAATGGACAGATATTCATGAAGGAACGGGTAGAATGGCACAAATGCTTGCTGATGAAGAAACAGACCTTGCCATTATCTTAACAGAAGGGATTGTAAAAAGTATTACCGATGGTAATGCTACAAGGATTGCACAAAGTTATATAGCCTCTCCATTGCTATGGGGAATACATGTAGCTGCGGACAGTAAATACCAATCAGTTTCTGATTTAGAAGGTAAAAAGGCCGCTATAAGTAGAAAAGGCAGCGGAAGTCATTTAATGGCATATGTAAATGCCAAACAACAAGATTGGAATACGAAAGACTTAAAGTTTGAAATTATAAATAATCTAGATGGTGCCGTTAAAGGCTTAACAAATGGAGAAGCTGATTATTTCTTGTGGGAACACTTTACCACAAAACCAATAGTAGATAGTGGGGTCTTTAGAAGATTAGGAGACTGCCCTACCCTATGGCCATGTTTTGTAATAGCTGTAACCAATACATTTGTTTCAGAAAATAGCGGTTTACTGAACCATATTCTTGAAGTTATCAATACATACACGGAAGAATTTAAGATGATTCCAAGTATTGATAGAACTTTGGCAAATAGATATGGTCAAAAACTAGAAGATATAAAAGTTTGGTTGTCCAAAACCCATTGGGGGCAATCACAATTAGATATTGCGACACTTTCTAAAATTCAAAAGCAACTTTTTGAATTGGATTTAATATCAGAAATAAAGGAAAGTAAAGAATTACTGACTTAAACTTGCTGCGTACCGCCCAGTTATCAGTTGTTTAAACATCCCATCAGATAAAGGTTTTTGTATGGTGTTATGTACTAATGGGTGATTCTTTGCTTTTTTGGAAATCTTTTCCGAATCTAAACCAGTCAATATAGAAATCGTTACTTGTTCTTTGTATTTAGCGTCAAAACGATTTTTAAATTCTTCTAGAAACTCCCATCCATCCATTATTGGCATTAATACATCGAGGATGATTAGACATGGGCCAATAGCTTCAATATCATTATCTTCCAAGAAAGAAAGTGCATCTTTTCCATTAGTTGCAGTAACTACATCTATAGAACTATCTATAGACTCTGCAAAGAACTTATTTAACAAATTTGTAGTATCATCATCATCGACTAATAAAATTGTGTTTGGCATCATTTGTAAGAATTTATGGTCAATTATATTAGGAATAACGGACTTATTTGTAAGATATTTTGAATTAAGTTGATTTTCTTACACTTACCATACAATTTTTTCCTTGCCGAGGCTATTTAATAACTCGTTTGTTTTACTAAAATGTTTATTTCCAAACCAAAGACCACGATTGGCACTTAATGGGGACGGATGACCAGAAGTTAAAATATGATGCTTGGTTTTATCCACCAAGCTTGCTTTCTTCTTAGCAAAACCACCCCAGAGCAAAAACACTAAACCCTCTCTTTCCCTCGAAAGAGTAGAAATTACTGCATCTGTAAACTTTTCCCAACCTTTTTTCTGATGACTACCTGCCTCATGTGCTCGAACAGTTAGGGTGGCGTTTAAAAGCAATACACCTTGTTCTGCCCAGCGTTCTAGATTTCCACTTTTGGGATAGTCTGTGGTCATATCAACTTTTATTTCTTTAAAAATGTTTACTAAAGATGGTGGATGCGGAATTCCATCCCTTACCGAAAAACAAAGTCCATTTGCTTGATTAGGACCATGATAGGGGTCCTGCCCTATTATAACCACTTTAGTTTCGTGATATAAACAATGGTCAAAAGCGGCGAAAATATCCGAACCCTTTGGGTAGCAGGTATGATTTTTATATTCTTCCTTTACAAATGTTGTAAGTTGCTTAAAGTAAGGCTTATCAAACTCTGTCTGTAAATGGGTTTTCCAACTAGGCTCAATAGATACATTCATTACTATGGCTTTATACAAATTTAAGGCTTGCCGTAATTTGTTTTTGATAAGATGAATAAATTCTAATACATTAGTTGTGTTGACCAATAATTCATCTATGAAAATAGCCTATAAAACCGTGTATCTTAAAAAACGATATCCCTTGCGAATTAGCAGAGGTGTACGTGATGGTCAATCAAATCTATATGTTTCGGTTACGGATGGAGCTTATACAGGGCTGGGCGAAACCTCTCCTGGTGAGTCAGAAGGAGCATCTACTCCGGAAGAAGCACAATCACAATTAGAAGGCTTTCTTAAAAATCATAAAGATTTAAACTCAATTCACAATACCTACAATATGGCTTTGGAAGCTGGCGTTGCTCCGTGTGCTTTAGCAGCTTTAGATATTGCCTTATGGGATTTAAAAGCAAAAAAGGCGCAAATGCCCTTGTATCAACTTTTGGGCTTTTCAAAACCAAAACATGCCACTTCTATGACACTGGGTATCATGAAACCGGAGGAAGCTCGGGAACGATTGCCATTAATACTAAAAGACATGGGTATAAAAACCTTAAAAGTCAAGTTGGGAAGTAATGATGGTATTGAAGCTGACAAAGCTATGTATACTGAAGTGTTGAATTACAACAAACAATACCCCATAGCGATACGTGTAGATGCTAATGGAGGCTGGTCATTAAAAGATGCTAAGCATATGATGCAATGGCTATCTGAAAGAAATTGTGAGTATGTGGAACAACCACTAAAGGAAGGACAAGAAGCGGATTTAATACACTTATATAAAAACCGGCCCTTACCAATATTTGTGGATGAATCCTGTCGGTTTGCTACTGACATCCCAAAATGGGCAACTGTTGTTGATGGGGTAAATATGAAACTGATGAAATGTGGTGGTATTACGGGCGCATTGCATATAATTTCTACTGCAAAAGCTTTTGGTTTGCAAACTATGATTGGATGTATGGGAGAAAGTTCTATTTCTATTGCCGCAGGAGCGGCGGTATCTGGCGCTTTGGACCATATAGATTTAGATTCGCACTTAAACCTTAATCCAGACCCTTGCATTGGAGCACCTTTGGTTAATGAAATAACAATGCCTTTAGATGTTCCTGGACACGGAGGACAATTTAAATAATACTATAGCAGCAATGTTTGATTCCTCAAAAAAAATGGCATTATTTATGGAAGGCGCCCTAGACTCCGATATGGGAAAAATGGGCTTTGGGCTAATGCGGTTTTCCAAACACCCAATTGTTTGTGTAATTGATTCTAATTATGCTGGAAAAACAGTAGAAGAGTCGGTAGGCTTACCCTATGATATTCCTGTTATTGATTCAATTGATGAAGCAGTAGGAAAAGGAAGTGAAATTCTTGTTTTGGGCATTGCACCTTCTGGTGGAAAATTCCCAGATGCTTGGGATCTGCCAATATCAGAAGCTTTACAAAATGGGCTTTCCCTTATTAATGGATTACATGACGATTTAAATACTCGCTATGGGAATCTACTAGTAAATGTTCCAACTCAGAAAATTTGGGATGTCCGTAAACCTAAAAATAGCTACCCTATAGCCACTGGGAAAGCCGCCCAATTAAACAATAAGCGTATTTTAATGATTGGCACAGATATGGCTGTAGGTAAAATGACTGCAGGATTAGAACTCTATGCAGCATTAAAAAAACAAGGCTCAAAAGTTGGTTTTGTGCCTAGTGGACAAATAGGAATCACACTAATGGGGAATGGAATTCCTTTAGATGCTATAAAAGTAGATCAAGCTGCAGGAGCGGTTCAAGAAGCCGTGCTCGAGGAAGCTGATAAGGACATTATTATTATTGAAGGTCAAGGTTCCCTAGCCCATCCTGGAAGCACTGCTACCCTGCCGTTATTGCGAGGTTCGCAAGCTACGCACTTAATACTCTGTCATAAAGCAGCGTATTCTCATTTAAGGGCACCTGTTTCACATATTCCTATTCCTCCATTGGATGAATTCATAAAATTAAATGAAGCTGCCGCTGCCGTTTGTGGTTCACAGACAAAGGCAAAAACTATTGGTATTGCTTTAAACACTGTTGGTTTAAGTGATAAAGAAGCAGCACAAAAAGTTATTGAAGTTGAAAAACTAACTGGCTTACCAACTACTGACGTGATACGGTTTGGAGTGGAAAAGTTGATAGAAGCAATACGCAATAACTAAATGGAAAATTCCTTAGAGAAAATTTTAATTAATGAATTTGGTTTAGCTAAGCCTACAATAAAAAAAATTAATGGTTATGAAAATGCTAATTACCAAATAAAGACCGAACGGGGTTCTTACATTTTTAAAACCTACAAGTACGAGGAAAATTTGCTCGCTATTATCGAAGCCGAAAATCAAATATTGCAGGATTTAGCAAAGAGCCGTCAAAATCTATATCCAAACCCCATTTCTTTCAAGAATGGTGATAGCATAAAACTACTCGAATTAGATGGTAGGCTTTCCATTTGTAGGATGCTAACTTTTCTTGAAGGGCAGTTTTTGGCTGAGGCTCGTTACAATGAAAAAATATATGAATCACTAGGGGAAGTTTTAGCTAAAATGAATCAACAACTTTCCAAAAGTACTAGCTATATTCTAAAGGCGCGCAAATGGGAATGGGATTTACAATACTTTCACTTAAACAAAGAATACTTACCAGCAATTACGGATACCAAAGACCGCAATTTGGTATTGTACTTTTTTCAACAATATGAAGAAGAGGTGGTCCCAAAAATAACAGCGTTAAGAAAACAAATTATTCATAATGACGCTAATGAATGGAACATTCTTACCAATAATAATAAAGTCACGGGAATTATCGATTTTGGTGATTTAGCCCATTCCTATTTAATTAATGAAGTAGCGATTGCTATGACCTATGCTGGTTATGGGAAAGAGCACCCTTTTAAAGACCCTTTAATTGTTTTAAAAGCCTATCATACTGTTAATCCACTTTTAGAGAAAGAGATAAGTCTACTTTATTATTTAATCGCAGCTAGGCTTTGTACAAGTGTGTGCAACTCTGCACGTTCAAGACAGCTTGACCCTGAGAATAGCTATGCTGCCATTAGTGAAGAAAGTGCATGGAAAACCCTTAAGAAATGGGTTCAATTTAGTCCCAAGTACATTGAAAATAAATTTAGGCAAGCTGTTGGCTTTAAAAGCATAAGAACTACTCCAATTAAGAAAGTACTTCTAAAAAGGCATCAACATATCAGTACTATTTTATCACTTAGCTATGAGCATCCAATTCATATGGAGCGCAGTGCATTTCAGTATATGCATGATGCACATGGAAATACATTTTTGGATGCTTACAATAATATCCCACATGTGGGACATTCGCATCCTAAAATTGTAGAAGCTGGACAACGCCAAATGGCTAAACTCAATACGAATACTCGGTATGCTTATGATCTATTAGGAAACTATGCAGAAAAGCTCCTGTCAAAATTTCCAAATAGACTTACTAAAGTTTTCTTTGTGAATTCTGGAAGCGCGGCTAGTGATTTGGCAATTAGAATGGCGAAAGCCCATACGCACAAAACTAATTTAATGGTAATGGAACATGGCTATCATGGAAACACCCAATTAGCTATAGATGTTAGCGATTACAAATTCAACAATCCAATGGGACAAGGACAACAAAACCATATCATTAAAACTACCCTTCCCGATGCTTATCGTGGAAAGTTTACTGATAAAAATGTTGGAAAACGATATGCTAAGGAAGCTATTGAAAATCTAAATAAAACTCAAAAATCAATTGCAGCTTTTATTAGCGAACCCATTGTTGGTTGTGGCGGGCAGGTGCCTTTAGCACCTAATTATTTAAAAGAGCTTTATCCAGAAATACGAAAACAAGGAGCGCTTTGTATTAGTGATGAAGTACAAACAGGCTTTGGACGCTTAGGAAGCTATTTCTGGGGATTTGAAATGCATGGCGTAGTTCCAGACATCGTAGTCTTAGGGAAACCTATGGGAAATGGACATCCTATTGGTGCTGTGGTAGTAACCAATGAAATCGCAGCGTCCTTTGAAAAGGGGGTTGAATTCTTTAGTTCTTTTGGCGGGAATCCAGTTTCTTGCGCTATTGGTATGGCAGTTTTAGAGGTAATTGAAGAAGACGGTTTGCAACAAAATGCCGCTGAAGTAGGCGATTATTATAAATCACTATTAAAAGAATTGCAAGCTAAAAACAGTTGTATTGGTGATGTTCGTGGCGAAGGATTGTTCTTAGGTATAGACATTGTTAAAGATGGTTCAAAAGAAACAGACGGAAAATTAGCAAGTACAATTAAAAATGAACTCAGAAATCAATATATCCTTGTAAGCACAGATGGTCCAGATGATAATGTGATAAAAACAAAACCTCCTTTGTGCTTTACAAAGCAAAATGCTGAAGAGGTAGTTGAGAGAATTGATGCTATTTTAAAGAAAAGAACACACTAAAGATTTTTTAAACACTTATTTTTAAGCTGCATATTTACAACCCATCAAAATAAATTAATGAAACATATATCATTAAAAATCATAGTAAGCTTTGGTTTACTTTTATGCTTTTCTTGTAAGCCCGTAACCAGTATTGTTCAAGGAACTCCAATTACAAATTCCAAAGCGTCACAAGAAAAACCCTATGTCATACTTATTTCTTTAGATGGTTTCAGGTGGGATTATGTGGAACGATTTCAGCCACCTAACATGGTCAACTTCATTAAAAACGGAGTACAGGCAGAATCACTTATTCCTGCGTTTCCTTCCAAAACATTCCCAAATCACTATACTATTGCGACAGGAATGTACCCTGAAAATCATGGGATTATTGGTAATTCTTTTTACAGTTATAAGAAGAATAAACTATACCGATTAGGCAATAGAGAAACGGTTGAAGATGGTACTTTTTATAAAGGCACCCCTATTTGGGTGGCAGCAGAAAAGGAAAATATGGTTTCTGCTAGTTTTTTCTTTGTAGGTACAGAAGCAGATATACAAGGAATACACCCGAGCTATTATTACACTTTTGACAATAGTATTAAGAACGAAGTCCGAGTACAACAGGCATTGGATTGGTTGGCTTTACCAGCTAAAAAGCGACCACACCTTATTACCATGTATTTTTCAGATATGGATAATACAGGACATGACTTTGGCCCAAGTAATGATGAAAAATTAAAAGAAACCTTGTTTGCTTTAGACAAACATTTGGGGGACTTATTTAGAGGCGTAACCAAATCTGGTTTGCCGATAAATATCATCATTGTTTCCGACCATGGCATGGCAGACATCCGCGTTTGTAAATACCTTCCAATAGAAAACATCGAAAACAATGAATTATATACCACGCTAAACAACGGTGCAATTGTAAACATTCATCCAAAAAAAAATGTCACCATTGATTCCGTATACTCCTATATAAAAAGTAAAGAGCAGAACTTTAAGGTTTATAAAACGGAGGAAACCCCCGGATTTGAATATACACCAAAAAACAAGGATTGGGGTACAATACAAGTCTTACCGGACCACGGCTATTATTTTTCGTCAAATAGAGGAATTGAAATAAGAAAACAACAAAGGCATACAACCTTTGGTGTTCATGGGTATGACCCTAAACAAAAAGACATGCATGGTATTTTTTATGCCAATGGCCCAGCTTTTAAAAACGGATTTTTAGTTCCATCTGTAAAGAATATTCATATTTATCCAGTAATGTCTAAAATTTTAGGCTTAGAAATTCCAAATGATATCGATGGGGATTTGAATGAAATAAATAGTGTTTTAAATACACCGGATTAAAAGACTTGATGCTATTTCTTGGTTTAATAAGTTTATAAAAATGGCATTAAACAAGTGTTGATTTTTATACAAAAACTATCGAACTTCGTTATCAATCGCTAAATGGAATTGAAACTCAATTTAGCTATGCGTTGGCATTAATTAAGAAAACTGAAATGAAAATTAGAGAAGCTCATAGAAATGAATATACCATTTCAACTGACAAGGATAAATTAGATATTTTGAGCATTCACAAATTCCTTGAAAAGGAAACTGATTGGGCTAATGGAATTCCAATCAATACTTTGAAAACATCAATTGAAAACTCTTTGAATTTTGGGCTTTATTACGAAAACAAGCAAATTGGATTTGCTAGAATAATTTCGGACTACTCAACTATTGCATATTTGGGAGATGTTTATGTTCTAAAGGAATATAGAGGAAAAGGATTAAGTAAATGGCTGATAAATGAAATAATGGAACACCCTAATCTTCAAGGATTAAGACGTTGGATTTTATTAACTGATACAGCTGCATGGCTTTATAAAAAGTTTGGGTTTACAGAAATACCTAATCCTAAATTTTATATGGAAAAACATAACCCGAATGTATATAACGGAATACATAAAACTAATTATATTTAATGTAGGTTTGGTGTTTAATTCAAAGTGTAATGCTTTTTAACCAAGCCCACTAAAATTTATCCGTTTTGGTTTAAATGAAAAAACACAACAAAATAATAAGTTTCGGCTAAGTGCTTAGTCGAAGTATTACTGCTTCTAATTCCTGTACTAACCATAGCCTGACGATAACGAAACCTTAATTTTCCGCTTAACAACCCTAATCCCTATCTTTGCGCTGCTAGAAAAAGAAAATGCAGCGAATACATCAAAAGACACTTCAAGATTTAGAATTCCCTACCGTTTTAGAGCAGCTTGCTGCACGCTGCAATACCGAGTTGGGAAAAGATGCTGTTTTGCAATTAGAACCAATATCAGATGTTGCCTATCTGAAGACTGTTCTAGGACAGACTTCAGAATACCTTGCATCTTTTGAGAATGACAACCACATTCCTAACCATGGTTTTGACACTATTAACAGTGAATTAAAATTGCTGCAGATTGAGAATACTACCTTAGAAATTTCTGGATTTCGCAGAATAGGTAGCATTTGCAAAACCATAAGTATCCATAAAAAGTTCTTTAAAAAATTTAAAGAATACTATCCTTTATTATTTGCTTTTTCTGAAACCGTAGATGAAAATAAAACCATTGTTGACGAAATAGATTCGGTTATTGACAAATTTGGTGAAATTAGAGATAATGCTTCTATTGATTTGAAAAACATCCGACATCAAATTAATGGTGTTCGAGGGAAAATAAATCAAAGTTTTGGCGCAGCGCTAACAAGGTGTCAAGCTTCAGAGTTTTTAGATGAAATACGTGAGTCGGTTGTTGAAAACAGACGCGTTTTAGCCGTTAAAGCGATGTATCGTAAGAAAGTGCGTGGTACTGTTATGGGCACTTCTAAAACAGGAAGTATTGTTTATATTGTGCCAGAAGCCACCTTGCAATATAGCACAGAGCTTAGCAATTTGGAGTTTGAAGAGAAGGAAGAAATTCAAAAAATCTTAAATCAGCTCACCAATTATATTCGCCCCTATTCAGAGGATTTAGAAAACTATCAGCATTTTCTAACACATATAGATATTACGGCTTCTAAAGCTAAGTATGCATCTGAGATGAATGCCGTTCTCCCAGAAATAAATACGGAAAGGCGATTGTTTCTTCGTGATGCTTATCATCCGCTTCTATTTTTAAGTAATAAACAGAAGAAAGAAAAGACTTGGCCGCAAAGCATTGAATTGCATCAAGAAAAACGAATCATTGTAATTTCTGGACCAAATGCAGGTGGAAAAAGCATCACTTTAAAGACCATTGGTCTATTACAATTAATGCTTCAAAGCGGTTTACTAATTCCTGTGCATGAACGCAGTTCTGTTTTTCTTTTTGATAAAATACTAACGGATATCGGAGATAATCAATCTATTGAAAATCATTTAAGTACCTACAGTTATCGGCTTAAAAACATGAATCAGTTTTTAAAACGATGTAACAATAAAACCTTATTCTTAATAGATGAGTTTGGAACGGGCTCGGACCCAGAATTGGGCGGTGCTTTGGCGGAAGTCTGTTTGGAAGTTTTTTATGAACGTGAGGCCTATGGGGTAATCACCACCCACTATTCCAATTTAAAGTTATTAGCAAATGAACTGCCGCATGCAGTTAATGCGAATATGCTTTTTGATAATAAGACCTTACTACCAACTTTTAAACTTGTGATGGGACAGGCGGGTAGCTCTTTTACTTTTGAAGTGGCACAAAAAAACGGAATCCCCTACTCGCTCATTAACAAGGCCAAGAAGAAGATAGAGAGAGGCAAAGTTCGTTTTGATGCTACTATTGCTAAGCTCCAAAAGGAACGCTCTAAAATGGCTAAGACGGGTTCACGCTTGCAAGATGAAGAAACCAAAGCACGTGGAGAGGTAAAACGCTTGGAAGAGCTCAATGCTAAGATTAAAAATAAGTTGGAGAATTATCAAGAGCAGTATGACCATAACCAACGGATGATTTATTTAGGAAATAAATTGAATGATGCTGCGGAAAAGTATTTTTTAGATAACAAAAAGCGTCCTTTGGTATCCGAGCTACTTCGCATTGTAGAAACTGAGAATAGTAAACGTAAAAAAACATCTGCAAAGCAAGCGAAAGCTAAAAAAGCGCAGAAAAAACAAGTGGCGAATGAGCTGGAGCAGAAAATAGTTAAGGTTAGAAAAGAGAAAGTAATAAAAAAGAAAAAAGCAATACAAGCAGAAAAATCCAAACCAAGACCTGTATTTAAAGTTGGTGATCGTGTACGTTTGTTTGATGGAAAAGCTGTTGGGACTATTGACAAATTAGAAAAAAATAAAGCCGTAGTGAACTACGGCCTTTTTACCACTAATGTGGGTGTGGAACAATTAGATTTGGTAGAAGCTAAAACAAAATAACAGCCGACATCAAGTTGTTGAACCCAACCTGAGCGGCCGACTGTATCTGTTATTTTAATCTGGTAAATCTAAAATGAGCTTGAATACCTTTGGTGAATTTTAATGTATCAAGTCTAGCTTCATTAATTTTCAAAGTATTTAACTTAATTTCCTTTATGCCACCAGCATCTCCTAAACTTACACTGCCAAGAAAACCATTGTAATCTGCTAATTCGCCAGAGCATTCAATAAAATCTATTGCTTGATTGGGTCTATATGGTTTAAAAGTATAATTGTGATCTTTTACGGTATATGATCTGGTTTTGCGAACTTCTACAAAATCCTCTTCTTTTCTGTCCCATGTTTTACCGTCATCAATTCCATTATTATTAATATCTAAGCGTTCACCGCCAACCCACATCTTTACTCTTAGTTTTCCAAATACTTCGGTGTCTGTTAATTGACTACCCGTTATTTTAAGAATTTCTGCATAATATTCAGGGTATGCTAAGTCACAGTTTCTAACTTGATATTCTGTTGCTAAAACTACTCTGGCTGCTGGAAAACCTTGTTTTACATAACTCAATTTATAGGCCAATGGAGCTCCTGGAGAATCTTTAGAATAATTACCACCTTCTGCAATAAAATCATATATTTTAGAAAGACTGTCATCACCTATAGTTTGTGCAGCACTCGCTCCAGAACCACCGATTATAATTGCTTTGATACTCGACTTTTCCAAAATTTCTTTTGAATCAACGTCAAGTTCAAAATCTCCTTCTCTCTTGCCAGCATCTATTGCAGCATCAAACGCAGATTTTATTTCTGATATACTAGATTCAGATTCTATAGTATACAAAACCATCCGTCCATAAGTTACCGAAGAAACATATACTGGATTGGTAGCGCCCAAACTTTCAAGGCTCGGAAGGTTCGTAAAAAGATCACTTGGCATTTTTCCAGGTGAATCAAGGTCTAGGGTAAAATACTTTTGAATAAATTTAAGAACATATTTCCTCTTAACGGTTGTGGAATTAAAATCAAAACTGCCAGAAATATCCTTGGTCTTATCCCGATAATTAGCACCAAGTGCTATGGCCAACTGTTGTTCCGAATATACTTCAGACTCCTCTATAACAAGTTGAGCGGGCGTGGCACCGGTAACCTCTCGGTTTAATAATTCATTAATGCCTTGTCGCACTTCACTAAGATTATTAGGGTTATCAATAGTTACACTTGGGCTTCCGTTAATATTGCTCAACGAAATAGACATAGTAATAGGCGCCCTATCTGCATTAATTCTTGAATATTCGCCGGTTGGAATGGTTTCTCCTTTTAACATGGCACCTGGATATATTACATCAGTAGTTGGATCAAGTGTAAACAGTTCATTAAACCCAGGAGCACCTTTATATGTTTTTGTAAAACATTCCAAGGTTGTGTTTTCTGAGTCACGTTCAGGTCCAGTCGAATTAGTCTCCGCTATAGGAGATTCATTAGGCTGATTAAAAGCGCTTAGATTAGCAACCGCAGCATTAAAATCTAATGCATCATTGTTAGAAAAATTAGGTTGTTCTGGTCCTGGTTCTACTTCATCTTTACTGCAGCTGCTACATGCAACTAATAATAAACTTAGAACAGACACATAAAGTGTTATTCTAAAAAATGATTGATTTGTTTTCATAATTTTTGGTTTTTTAGATTCAACACCCCAAACCTAGACTAGAAAACACCTTATCCCTAATTTCGTCCATGGACAAAGTATGGACAAGCATCCTAGATTCATCATCCATATGCCATGGACATGAAACTTATTTGGGAAATAAGATTTTGGATAAAATTCAATAAACATAATGCTTTAGAGAGGTTGTGAAATATTATAAAGTCAATATTCGCATGGACATACTATAGACAAATAGTCTTAAATCAATTTTACTTTTTGTTTTGCTAAGGGAATAATTATTTATCTTGCTCTTAACCAATAACTATTAAATATGTCCAATAACAATTTCTTTTTAATCGTTTTAGCTTTATTGTTTTATGTAAAAGTATCATCCCAACTGAATTTTAATATTGATAGTTTATTAATAGACTATAACCAGCAGAAACTTGATTCCAACAAGGTGATAACTAATAATAAGATTATAAATTACTACATGTATAGAAATCCAGAGTTAGCAAAAAAATACGCTTTTGAGCAACTTGCAATGTCAAATAATATAAAATTTAGTGGTGGACAGTCAATGGCTAATTATCAACTTGGAATCCTATATAATAATAATAATAAGGTAGATTCTGCTCGCTACAGGTATACTCAAGCCTTAAAATTTGCTAAAACCTATAATAACTACATCTTTGTTTCTCAGGCCTATCATGGGCTTGCGCTATTAGAATTTGAACTTGGAAATTTAGACAAGGCCGATGAAATAAACGATATGAACCTTGCATATAACACAAAAAACAAGGATTCCGTAGGAATTGCATATTCGTTAGACTTTAAAGGACGGATTAATGAAAATAGAGGGCATTATACTATTGCTCTTGAAAATGTTTTGAAGAGCCTTAGAATACTTCCTGTTGTAAGCACTCCAATCAATAAGGATGTCAGAATAGCTGATGCAAAGACTCATTTAGCTGCAATAGAACTAAATATTGGAAATTTTAAGAAATCAATTGACTATAATAAAGAAGCCCTAGAAATATATGTAAATCAAAACGACACTTATTATCAGGCAGTAGCACTCACAGATTTAGGAAAGGCTTATAAAGCTTTAGGGGAATTTGAAGATGCAGAGCATAATTTTAAATTAAGCATTGAAAAAGCCAAAGAAGCTAATGTGCCATCAACACAGGCTACTGCATTGGGAGAGCTAGGGTCCCTTTATTTTCTTCAAAACAAATCCAGTGAAAGTCTTAAACTACTTAGGGAAAGTATAAAAATTGCGGAGCGGATAGGTTCGGAGCGCAGAGTGGCAATTTCTAAACTTGAAATGGTGGATGTTCTTAATTCCAAAAACCAATCGAAAAAAGCCTTTAACCATATATCAGAGGTGATTAGCTATGCTTCTAATAGTGGTAATCTATCGATATTAAAAGACTGTTACCTGAAAAGAAGCACTGCCAATAGCAATTTAGGTAATCCTTTAGGTGCCCTACTAGATTATAAAGAATATAAAACTCTAAACGATTCTATTTTCAATAAAGAAAGAATACAAAAACTCGAAGAATTCAGAATTATCTATGAAACCGAAAAGAAAGAAGCAGAAATCACTCTTCAAAACGAAGAGATAAAAACGCTTAATGAAAAATCACGAGCCGATAAACTTCAGAAAGGACTTTATGCTGGAGGTATGACCTCTGCCCTAGCCTTGTTTGGACTTTCGGTTTTTGGATTTCGACAACGTATTAAAAAGAACAAAATAGCTAGGGAAAAGCAAGAAGAAATCTACAAGCAGGAAATTGAGCATAAAAAGAAAGAACTTACTAGCCAAACGCTACATTTGGTTCAAAAGAATACCTTTATCCAAGAACTCATGGAGAATTTGGAAAACGTAAAAAATTCTCCTGACAAATTTAAAACAGAATTTAGACGTATTGTGATGCTTCTAAAAAAAGAAAATGCTTCTGATAAAGATTGGGAAGTATTTAAAACCTATTTTGCCGAGGTGCATAACGACTTTGATCAGAAACTAAAAACGCTATCTTCCGATATCTCTGAAAAAGAAATTCGTTTGGCTGCCTTTTTGCGAATGAATCTCACTACCAAAGAAATTGCAGCAACCTTAAATGTGCTACCTGATTCTATTTTAAAATCCAAATACCGGCTTAAAAAGAAATTAGGATTAGATAAAGAGATTGATCTTTCAAGTTTCTTAAATACGTTATAAAAAGTAGGCGTTCCAAAATTGCGGAAGTATCTTTGTTATAATCAATGTTATTTTGAAATGAGTTCAGATAAGTATGGGAACGATTGAGAAATCTAGATTTCTCGTCGCTATGCTCACTCGAAATGACAACAAATTGCTAAAGTGTTGGAAGAAAACAAAAAAATCATTCTTTTTGACGGGGTTTGTAACCTTTGTAATGGGGTTGTGCAATTTGTGATTACACGTGATAAAGAAGACACCTTTCGTTTTGCCGCATTACAAAGTGAGCTTGGTGAAAAACTGACCTCAGAACGCGGTATTGAGACTACAAAGGTAGATTCTATTATTCTGATAGAACCCAATATTGCTTACTATACTAAATCTGAAGCCGCTTTACAGATAGGTAAAAACCTAAAAGGCTATCGAACGCTTTCTTCATTTTTATATGTATTCCCTAAAGGTCTTCGGGACATAATTTATGACTTTATAGCGCGAAACCGCTATAAATGGTATGGGAAAAAAGATGCCTGTATGATTCCTACTCCAGAATTGCAGGCAAAGTTTTTAAGCTAATAATAAGCTCCTACCATCAGATAAGGTAGGCGGTCCAAGGATTTGTTGGGGCGGATAGGTCTAATCTTATAGACTCAGACAACACTTCGACAAGCTCAGTGTGACAATAGCCCTAGAATAAGTTACCTAATTCAAAATACTCTTTCCCGTCTTAAATAGTTTACTTTACGAAGTCTCGCTTTTAAACCATATGGACTACAGCTAAGTTTATCAAAACTATTAAAGCCAGTCCTTATGAGAAAGATAATTCAAATTGTATTCGTACTCCCCTATTTTGTATTTGCAAATGATTTAAAAATTCCATCCAAGATTAAAGAGGTAACTGTCTATTTGAGCGGAGCGCAGATCACTAGAAATGCGACCTGCAATCTAGAATCGGGCACTTCTGAAGTTGTTTTTACAGGTTTATCTCATAAAATTGAAGAAAGTAGTATTCAAGTTTCGGGATTGCAAGCAGTATCAATTTTATCCATGTCTTATGATATTAATTATTTGGACAAATCTGAAAGCCATCCAAAAACTGCACTATGGGAAAATGAAATTGAGCGAATAACTTCCGAAGTTACTTTTTTAAGGAATCAGATTGTTGGATTGGAGGAAGAAGAAAAAGTAATTACCACCAACCGTTTGGTAAGCGCAGATAACCAGGCACTAGACTTGCAGAAAATCAAAGAAATCAGCCAGTATTACAGAGAACGAATAACAGCCATCAAAAATGAAATTTTTAAGGTTAATTTAAAGATAAATCAGTTTAATAAGGACATTCGAGATATTCAAAATCAATTAGTAGAGGCGAATAACTCCCCAGCACTTCCGCAAGGAGAATTAACCCTAAAGTTTGACGCTCCTATTGACACTAGCTTGAATATTAAACTGTCTTATTTGGTGCAAGATGCTGGCTGGATACCCAATTACGATATAAAATCTAAAGCATTAAACGCACCATTAAACTTAGCATACAAGGCGAATGTGTATCAGAAAACTGGTAAGGATTGGAATAATGTAAATGTAACTTTATCAACTGGAAATCCGACCTATAACGTTTCAAAACCTAATTTGGAAGCTAAATACCTAAATTTTACCAGCAGGTATGCCAATAGATATACTAATAAAACAAAAAAGAAAGGTTATGCTTATAATCCCACGGTTAGAAAAATAGTTGGTACTGTGACTGACGAATCTGGAGAACCTTTACCAGGAGTGAATGTCGTTGTTAAAGGAACTACTAACGGCGTCCAAACCGATTTTGATGGTAATTATTCCTTAAACGTTACAAGTGGTCAGGAATTACAGTTTTCTTATATAGGGCAAAAGACAACCGAGCTTCCTATCTATTCTTCGATAATGAATATGCGAATGGAGGAAGATTATGAAGCACTAGAGGAAGTTGTGGTAACGGGCTATGGGTCTAGTTCAAATGATTTTTCAAGAAATCTTTCAGGGAGTGTTTCGGGAGTTAGCGTTCGTGGAAGCTCATCTGTACCAAAAACACCAGAACCTTTAGTGATTGTTGATGGCGTTCCAATGAAAGAATTTGTGGAAGGTGACATTGATGAAAGTGAAATTCAAAATATTGAGAACCTAACTGGAGAAAATGCAACTAGCATTTATGGAAACAGGGGTAACTATGGAGTTATGATTATAACCACCAAAAAAAGTACTCTTAAAGATGATTTAACCAATACAAAATTCATCATTAAAAAACCATATTCCATAGCATCTGATGGTGACATTACAGCTATTGAAATAAATACTTTTAAAATGCCTGCAACTTATGAGTATTTTGCTGCTCCTATTATTAATGAAAATGTATTCCTAACGGCTAGTTTTAAAGATTGGGAGAAATACCAACTATTACCTGGTGAAGCGAGTATCTATTTTGAGGGAACCTATGCAGGTAAGACAACCTTGGATCCTTATACGGTAAAAAAAGAAATGGTGCTTTCCTTGGGTATAGACCCAAATATTACGGTTACCAGAAAACAGCAACGTAATTTTAAGAGCAAATCTTTTACAGGTAGCAACCGTATTCTAGATCGTGTGTATGACTTGGAAGTAAAGAATAACAAGAATACTACTATTACATTAAAACTAATGGATAGGATTCCAAAATCCCAAAATAAGGATATTAAGGTAGATGATATCGAAACGTTTACAGCCAATTACGATAAAAAGAAGGGTTTGCTTACTTGGGTGATGAATTTAGCTGCTAAGGAAAATAGAAAGGAACAATTTTCCTTTCAGGTGAAATATCCGAGAGGCAGATATATTTCATTGTAAAATACAACCTATTACTATTCTAAGCATAGCATAAATTAGATTCTTCGCTTTTGCTTAGAATGGTATTAATTTATTTAAGATTATTCAAAATAGAATCTAAAGTAGTATTGGTATTTAACTTTTGTGTGAAAGAAAGGCTTTTGTGTGTAATTGGGTTCGCCAAACCAACATCTTGTAAGTATTTTATATGGTTTTCACTATCCAAAGATACTTTTCCGGAGAGCAAAATGTCTAAGCTCTCTTCGCGCTGATAGCGTTTGTAGATTTTCCTAAGTCCACTTAAATAAAGTCTATCCTTTGTAAAACCTCCACCTCGGTGGGCACGCAAGGTTATACTATATGCTTCATCACGATTTAGTTTATACTGCCCGTGGATTAAATCAAAAGTATCAGCAAAACTATAGCCTTTAATTAAACTGTCTGAAGCCATTACACGATATGCCAGTTCTTTTAAACGTTTTAAGGTTAAGGCTCCGCCCATATATTCACTAAATACTGCTAGCCCTTCTTGTGTCTCGACATTTTTAGGCAGGCCATTGGAAAATACCTTTAAAGGTTGCTGTAAACCATTATAGGTAGTAACCAAGTGTATTCCAATTTCGTGATTGGCTAAGGTCAATAGTTGATTCTTACTAAAACGCGTGTTCTTTTTAATTAAAAGCGTTTGGGAACTATTACTTACCATGGCATCTGCAGCAATATTTGTAGAGAATCTAACATTTAAAGGAAAATCGTATTGCTTAGTAAAATGCTCAAAATAGTCCTTTGCATCCTGTGGAGAAAACACTTTTTCCATATCCCCAGACAAAGTTTCATTGTCATAATGCAAAATGAATTGTGCGTTCTGAACATCCTTTTCTGTTGGAGTTCCAAAAACCCGTAACGAATTGTAATAGAAGTTTTTACCCTTTCCTATCGTTTCAATACATTGAATCATATTCGCATAGTAATAAATTACTTCTTGATAGAATTTTCGAATAGTATCATCCTTAATTCTTTCTAAGCGCTGCGAAAAGAAAAGCCGATGTAATTTATAGGGGTTAAACTTTAGTTTAGGATATTTAAACTCAGGTTCACAAGTATACTTAGAGCCAAAGAAACGTTGCTTCTCCTTTTCAATATTTTGAGGGTTAACATAACTTAATAATTCTATCCGTTTTACCAAACGATCTAGATTGGCGTCTATCTCAAATAAATTGGAGTATTCTTTCTGTATGCTGGTCTGTGCTTTCTCTTGAATCATTCTGCGTCTTGAAACTCTTGCGATTGCAAAGGTATCAATTCTTTTAGCTGCTTTTCTACAGAATGCACAACTTCAGGATAAATAATACCAGTAAGCTCATCGCAATACACCTTAGCAATTTCAGTGGCTAGGACAAGGGTGTTAGTGAAATTTTGAGTGATATATTTTAAGAAATAACCATTGCCTTGGAACGTATCATTTATTAGGGATGTAGACTTTATTCCGTTAGGAAACTGCATTTCGCCTAGCTTGGCACTCCAACTTGTAGCTATATTCCCAAATCTTTTGTTATCAATATTTGCCGTACCCATATTCCATGTAGGCACTTCCCTATCCCACCGTTTCCAATTATAACTGTGCATATCAAAAACCAAGACTTTTTTATGCATGGATTCTAACTTTTCCAGTAAAGCCTTAACTACCCGGTAAAAATTATAGTGTTTTTGTAAACTAAACTCCTTAGCATCCTTTTCTAATGGAGATTTCCATAGTTGCTTTCCCCAAGCATCTGTATAAATTGCAGTTTCAGGCGCCCTATTTAAATCATACTCAAAGCGACTATCACAACCTGCTATTACAATTGGATGCGATTGTATCATTTGTTTGGTGCAGGGGTCTTCTTCATACCATCGTTCATATTCGGTATGCAAACAACTATCCCATAATGATTTTCGAAATTGGTGTCCATCATGCACCGCTCCGCAGATATAGGGTGCATAGGAATCAATTTTTAAAGTGAACGAATAATCCTCCGATACCGCCTCAAAGGTCTTTTCGGCTTCAATTAATTTAATGATATCAGGTACTGATAGCCTAAGCATTTGCTACCTCATTTCGTAAACGGGAACGTCTATTAAAGGCTTCTAGCGAATCAACCACCTTGCTTTCTACAAAATCTATGACCTTAGCTTGAATCTTTGTTTTATATACCTTGTTCATATAGGTGATTCCGCCTGGTGACATTACATTAACTTCAACTAATTTACCACCTATAACATCAATACCTACAAAATAAAGTCCATCTTTGACCAATTTCGGGCCAATTTGCTTGCAAAGTGCTTTTTCTTCCTTGGTCATGGTGTGTTTTGCAACACTTCCACCTGCAGAAACATTGGATCGATGATCGTCTGTACCTGGTACTCTTTTCATAGCTCCAATGGGCAAGCCATTTAATAAAAGAATACGAACATCACCTTGATCAGCACCTTCAATGTATTCTTGAAGTATAACATAGTTAGACGTTCCATCTGAGTTAGTTATGTAAAAGTCTAAAAGAGATTGAATGCTGCTCATTGCTGATTTTTCAATAAGAATAACCCCAGAGCCGCCAAAACCATTTAAAGGCTTTAAAATCATCTTATCTGTCTTAGATTCTTTTATTTGTTTTATAAGATGGCGTTTGTTTTTGGACACATGAGTAGCCGGAATAATATTGCTATGCGAATCTCCAAAAGCCGCTGTATATAACTTGTTATTTGCCTCTCGGATACCCTGCAGTGAGTTCATTATAAACACATCATCTTTTACCGAATCCAAAAAATTGAGCATTATAGGATCTAATGGAGGGTTTGCCCGCATGAAAATAACATCAAAGCCTGCCAACGGAAGCATTTCTTCTCTTAAAGCAGCCTGCTTGTAGAATGTTCTAAGATTGCTAGACACTTTCTCCATTTTGTTTATAACAGTGCAAAAGGCATTGGTTACACTATTTCGAATAGTCAAATTCGCCGGACTGCATAAGGCCACTCCATGGCTCCTTTTTACGCATTCATGAATTAAGGCTAAACTGGTATCATTTTCTGGATCAATTTCTTCCCAAGGATACATTAAAAAACAAATGTTCATAGCTTATCTATTTAATGTGAATTCTATAAAAGCAAATTTCTACTTTACCTCCTCATAATGGTCATCCCAATTTTTAGGTTTTGGTTTGTGTAACTTATCTACAGATTTAGCTACTATAGTAGCAACAGTAGCATCTCCAGTAATATTAATTACGGTCCTTAGCATATCTAAAGGACGATCTACTGCAAAAATCAAAGCAAGCCCAATAGCATATTTTTCTGGAGGAAAGCCAACAGATTCCAAAACGATAACTAACATCACCATACCTGCACCAGGGACTGCTGCTGTTCCAATAGAAGCTAAGAGTGCGGTTAGAACAATTGTTAACTGTGCACTTAAAGGAAGGTCAAAGCTTAAGGCCTGTGCAATAAATACTGCAGCAATGCCTTGATATAGACTAGTACCATCCATGTTTACAGTTGCCCCAACGGGTAAAACAAAACTTGATACTTCTTTGTCAACCCCTATATGTTCCTCCACGCGTTCCATAGTTACGGGCAAAGTGGCTGCACTTGAACTTGTAGAAAAAGCTAGTAATTGTGCGGGACTTAGTTGTTTTAAAAACCAAAAAGGATTCTTTTTAGCAAATACGGAGACTAAAATGCTGTAAAATACAATCATTAAAAACAGACCTAACACTACTACTCCAGCATATTTTAATAAAGCCAGCAATATTTCTGGATCACTTGATGAAACTACCACATTTGCTAAAAGTGCAAAAACAGCGAACGGCGCTGTTAACATGATTAGATCAACCATTTTTAACACGACATCATTGAGCGAATCAAAAAAGTTCTTTAAAGGTTTCGCTCTTTCCTCTCCTATCAATAACATAGAAATACCCATAAAAATGGTAAAGAAGATAACTTGCAACATCAATTGATTATTCCCCAAGGCGCTAACTGCATTATCCGGCACCATATCCTCTAAAAACTTTAAAGGACCACTTTCTTTTTGGCGTGTTGCTTCTTCTAGCTTAGCCGTAACTCCCTTATCATTTGCATAGGTAGAGGTCAATTTTTCAATAGTTTCTTCAGAAACGCCATTTCCTGGTTCTATTACATTCACTAGTACAAGCCCCAAAATAATTGCGACCGTTGTAGTACCAATATAAATACCTATGGTACGTAAACCAATGTTCCTAAATTTAGAAATATCTTTTAAGTCTGATATTCCTTTAATTAAAGAAGCGAGAATAAGTGGAACTGCAATCAGCTTTAGTAGCTTAATAAAAATAGTTCCGAATGGTGCAATCCAATTGGTAACAAAATCCTTACCTCCTTCAAGATAAGTCATACCAAACCCAAATAATAGGCCGAGCAACATACCAATCATTATTTGCCAATGTAATTCTAATTTACGCATATTGAATATTTGCGTAGTAAGATACTATTTTGAATGGAAAACCACTAATACGTAGAATTAGATTTTGTTGGTTCGAGCTAAAAGTGAATAATCTGCTAAAACCAAAGCTGTCATTGCCTCCACAATAGGAACAGCTCTTGGAACTACACATGGGTCATGTCTTCCCTTTCCTTGCGTTGTAACTTTTTCACCATCTTTATTGATGGTTTCATAACCTTGTAACACAGTCGCAACTGGCTTAAATGCAACGTTAAAGTAGATGTCCATGCCATTACTTATACCACCTTGTACACCACCGCTAAGGTTAGTTTTTGTAGTACCATCTTGATTAAATTGGTCATTGTGCGCACTCCCTTTCATCAAGACACCATCAAATCCACTTCCATATTCAAAGCCTTTAACGGCATTTATGCTAAGCATCGCCTTACCTAATTCTGCATGCAACTTATCAAAAACGGGTTCTCCTAAACCTATTGGAACGTTTTTGGCAACACAGGTAATAACCCCGCCAATAGTATCCCCTTCTTTTTTAATGGATTTGATATATTCCTCCATTTTTATAGCCATTTCTGGGTCAGCACAACGAACCGGATTATTCTCAATTTCTTTAAAATCTAATTCTTGATATGATTTTTGAAGTTTTAATTCACCGACTTGAGAAACAAATGCATTAATTTGTATCGTTGCTAAAAATTGCTTTGCGATGGCACCAGCAACTACTCTACTAGCAGTCTCTCTTGCAGAACTTCTTCCACCGCCTCTATAATCTCGAAAACCATATTTCTTATCATAGACATAGTCAGCATGTGAAGGACGGTAAGAATCTTTAATATGTGAATAGTCTTTTGACTTTTGATTGGTATTATGAATCGCAAACCCAATTGGTGTCCCAGTAGTTTTACCTTCAAAAACCCCAGAATAGAGCTCTACGGTATCTGGTTCTTTACGTTGTGTAACAATAGCTGACTGCCCAGGTTTTCTTCTATTTAGTTCATTTTGAACGGCCTCTATATCCAAAGCTATACCTGCAGGACAGCCGTCAATAATTCCGCCTAAAGCTCTGCCATGTGATTCCCCGAAAGTAGTTAGTTTAAAAAGCGTTCCAAATGAGTTGCCAGCCATTATCTCGTATTAGTAGTTTTCAAAGGTAATTTTTATAAGTTTTAAACAAAAACTTATCTACCACTTAAAGATTTTGAAACATTAGAAATATACCGTAATGTTTATTTAACAATATCCTCATAAACACTTGACTTTAAATTGATTCTGGTGTTACCAACCCATCGTTACTTTGCAAATAAAATCTTTTATATTGAAAAAGAGAAAGGTAGAGCTAGCTGTAATATCAGATGTTCATCTTGGAACATATGGCTGCCATGCAGATGAATTAATTACTTATCTCAACAGTATTCAGCCGAAAAAACTAATACTTAATGGAGATATTATTGATATCTGGCAATTTAAAAAAAGATATTTTCCTCCATCGCATTTAAAAGTTTTAAGGAAAATAATTGGAATGGCCTCAAAAGGAACTGAGGTTTTCTACATTACTGGTAACCATGATGAAATGCTTCGCAAGTTTGCAGATACATCTATGGGGAACTTAAAAATCGTGAACAAATTGGTTATGGATTTGGATGGAAAAAAAACATGGATTTTCCATGGTGATGTTTTTGATGTTTCCATTAAGAATGCAAAATGGCTCGCAAAACTGGGAGCTTATGGTTATGATTTGTTAATACTAATTAACCGTTTAATTAATTGGTTCTTACATAAACTAGGCAAAGAAAAATTCTCTTTATCAAAAAAAATAAAAAACAGTGTAAAGGGCGCGGTTAAATATATTAATGATTTTGAGAGTACTGCAGCCGACTTAGCTATTGAAAACCATTATGATTATGTGATTTGCGGTCATATTCATCAACCAAAAAAAGAAATTTACGAAAACAGATACGGTAAAACCATGTATCTAAATTCAGGAGATTGGGTTGAAAACTTAACTGCCTTGGAATATTCTTTTAAAAGATGGAAAATCTATCACTATAATCATGATAAACTATCGCCATTCTTTATGGATGAAGATTTAAAAGATATGGACATGAATGAGCTTATTGCTTCAATCACCGACCGAAATGATAGGAGTGATATTAAAGTTGAGCCCACCCAGAACGAATCTAAATCGTTAGATAAGCAAGGCTTGGCGCAAGATGGTGATGGGGTGTAATGCTTTCCTTCCTGTACCATCAAAAATTTGGTGACGACAACTTGTTCCATTAGCCGAGATAATAGTATCTAAATCACTTTTTCGTACTGCCGGAAAAAGTTTTAACTCCCCAACTGCCATACTTGTTTCATAATGCTCTTTTTCATACCCAAAAGAACCTGCCATTCCGCAGCAACCAGAAGTAATGATGGAGACTTTGTAGTTTTTAGGAAGGTTAAGAATATCAAAAGTTACTTTTTGGTTAGATAATGCTTTTTGATGGCAATGCCCATGTATCTTAACTGTTTTCTCCTCTTCAGTAAAGCTATCTGCAGTAATATTACCCAGCTCTATTTCTTTTGCTAAAAATTCCTCTATTAAAAAACTGTGTTTCGAAAGCTTCTCCAATAGCGGTTTGTCATTAGGGCATAAACGCATGTATTCATCTCTAAAAGAAAGAATAGCAGAAGGTTCTAATCCAATAATTGGAAGGTTTTGGCTTAAGAGTGGCTTCAAATCATCAATATTCTTAGCGGCAAGTTTTTTTGCTTGTTTTAGAAAGCCTTTGGACAAATAGGTTCGTCCACTTTCTGCATAAAACAGTGTTACTTCGTATCCTAATTTTTGCAATACATCTATTGCATCTTTGCCAACTTCAATGTCCAAGTATTTGGTGAACTCATCTATATATAATACTACTTTTTTTAATTTATTAACACATTGATTATTAATATTTTTTAATCTATCATCAAAATTAAAACTATAAACTTTTGGCAGTATTCTTTCTTTAGCGATTCCAGAAACTTTTTTAAGAATTCCTCCTAGTATTTTAGAGTCGTAAACAGCATTTGTTAAGCCAGAAACCTTACTCCCTAAAGCATTCGTTTTTGTGCTATTTGCGAAAAGCTTACTTCTAAAAGAATAACCATTGGTTTCTTGGAATTGGTATAAAAATTCAGCTTTTAAAGTCGCGATATCAACATTACTGGGACATTCACTTGCACAGGCCTTACAACTCAAACATAAATCGAACACTTCTTTTAATTCCTTATGGTCAAACTGATTTGGCTTTTCAGAATTCGTTAAAAATTCTCGTAATGTATTCGCACGCCCCCTCGTAGTATCCTTTTCATTTAAAGTAGCATGATAACTTGGACACATAGCACCATTCATGTTATGCGATTTACGACAATCCCCACTACCATTGCATTTTTCAGCCGCTTTAAGAATTCCTTCACTATCTGAAAAATCCATTAAAGTGTTTACAACCGGTTCTTTTCTTTCAATTTCGTACCGTAAGGATTCATCCATTGGGTACGCTTCAATAATTTTACCTGGATTAAAGATATTATGGGGGTCAAATGTTGTTTTTACCCGTTTTAAGAGTTCATAATTACGCTCCCCTATCATTAAAGGGATAAATTCGGCTCGTACAATACCGTCGCCATGTTCTCCGCTAAAACTTCCTTTGTATTTCTTAGTTAGTTTGGCAACATCAGTAGTGATAGCTCTAAATAGTTTTACATCCTTCGCTTTTTTAAGATTTAAAATTGGTCTTAAATGCAATTCTCCTGCACCTGCATGTGCATAGTAAACAGCATTTTGCTTATAGCCAGCCATAATTGTAGAAAACTCTAAAATAAAATCTTTCAAATCTTCCAAAGCAACTGCGGTATCTTCTATGCAAGCAACAGCTTTTTTATCACCAACCATATTGCCCAGTAATCCCAATCCAGCTTTTCTAAGTTCAATGGCTTTTCTAATATCATCGCCATACAAAACAGGACTAGCATAGCTTAAACCAGATTTTTTGATGGTATTTTGTAGTTTGTGAATTTCTTCATCTAAGGCTTCCTTACTCTCTGCTTTTAGCTCTAACATTAAAATAGCAGCTGGATCTCCGTCTACAAAAAAGCGATTAGCAAGCTGCTGTCTATTGTTTTTTGTGCAATCTAAAATCACTTTATCCATCATTTCGCATAAATGCAAACTATGCGTCATAACTGGAGCAACATCACTTAAACAATCCTCTAAAGACACATAATGTGTTGCTATCATTGCTGAAAACTTAGGAGGCAGCATATCTAATTGTAATGTAATTTCTGTAGTAAAGGCTAATGTACCTTCGCTACCGGAGAGCAGCTTAGATAGATTAAAGGATTCCTTTGAGTCAGTAATAACACTATTATGAAGCAATTCATCTACAGCATAACCTGTATTTCTTCGATGAATACTTGCTTTAGGAAATTCTCTCTCGATTTCTTCCCTAATCTCAGGATTGGAAAGTTCTTCGTATAAAGATTTATAGATTTCACTTTCCAAAGAATTCCCTTTTACTTTCTCTAGGAAGTTCTCTTTTGAAATTTCTTCGAAAAAGGCTTGTTCACCATTAGAAAGTACCGTTCTTAAAGCTACAATTTTGTCACGGGTTACTCCATATTGGATTGAGGTGGTACCAGAAGAGTTATTACCCACCATTCCACCTATCATACAACGGTTTGACGTTGAAGTATTGGGGCCAAAAAAAAGACCGAATGGTTTTAAATACCGATTAAGCTCATCCCTTACAACCCCTGGTTGTACGACAACTTGTCGTTTTTCTTCGTTAAGATGTAAGATTTTATTAAAATACCTAGAAGTATCTACAATTATACCATCTCCCACACACTGACCGGCTAACGAAGTACCAGCGGTTCTTGGTACTAAACCAACACCGTTCTTAACTGCAAAACTTATGAGTAATCTAAGGTCATTTTCGGTTTTTGGGAATGCAACGGCCATAGGAATCCTACGATATACAGATGCGTCAGTTGCATATAAGGTTTTGGTTAAATTATCGTAATTTAATTCTCCTTTTAGACGAGTAGAAAGTTCTGCTAAAACTGATTTTTCCAATTTGGAACAATTTTTGACAACTAAAGTAAGTTTTATTACAGAAAGTCCGAAAGAGACTATTTTTAATTTTCATTAAATCGAGAAACTTATGAGAATCATCACATTTATTACATTACTATTTGTTTTTGCAACAATTAATTTACAAGCACAAAGCATTTCTGACCATTCATTAGGACTACGTTTGGGAGATAGCGACGGTTTTGGAGCGGAAATATCGTATCAAAAATCGATAGGCAGAGTCAATAGAGCTGAATTTAATTTAGGTTTTAGGGACAGTAGGGAATTTGACGCCTTTAAACTAGCTGGTGTGTACCAATGGGTACATCAGATAGACGGTGGATTTAATTGGTATTATGGCGTTGGAGGTGGACTTGGGAACGCAGATTTTGAACCTGTGCCCAATAATAACAATGGTTTTAATGACGATAATGACGGTTTATTTGTCTTTGCCGCAGGTAACCTTGGTTTAGAATATGACTTTGACATTCCACTATTGATATCGTTAGACATAAGACCAGAAATTGGCCTTATTGGCTTTGATGGTTTTGACAATGATTTTCTTTTTGATGTGGCATTGGGACTTAGATATCAGTTTTAACCCGTATTTCAAATAAAATATAAAGCTCCTTTTCAGGAGCTTTTTTTATGCTTATTAATATCTTTATCTTTGCTCAAAATTAAATCTCATGAAAAAATTTCTGGCTGTCTTAGTAATAGCTACCACAATAATTGCTTGTGGAACAGGTGCTGATGGATATATCTTAAATGGTGAAATAACGGGTGAATTAGCAGATAGTTCCAAAGTGTACTTAAAAACAACCGATTCTACTAACAGATTAGTGGATGTAGACACTGCGATCGCCGTAAGCGGTAAATTTAAATTTATGGGAACTCAAGATTCACCAGCATTACATTATATGGTAATTGAGGGAATTCGTGGTAATTGGCCTGTTATTCTTGAGAATGGAGATATTAACTTTAAAGGGCAAAAGGATAGTTTAATGTTTGCTAATGCTGAAGGCACCCCACAGAACGAAATGTTTGCAGAATTTTTATCTGAACAACGAAAAATGCAGCAAATGGCGCAATCCATGCAGAATGAGATGAGAATTGCCAATCAGCAGCGCGATACCGCAGTAATGAGCTCTTTACGTGAAGAATTCTTTGAACTTCAAGAAGAGTCAAAAGATTTTAATGTAGAATTTATTAAGAAAAATCCTAACGGATTAATTTCTGCCTTGTTATTAGATAATCTTCTAAAAACTAAAGCGCTACCTTCTACTGAAGTAAAAGAGATTTTCGAAGGTTTTACTGAAGCTATTAAAACCTCGAGACCAGGAAAACGAATTTCAGAAGAACTTGCAAGAACGGCTGCCACTGAAATTGGCGCAACTGCTCCAGTTTTTTCTGGACCTACACCTAGCGGTGAATTACTTGCTTTAAATGATGTTAAAGGAAAACTTACCCTTGTAGATTTTTGGGCTGCTTGGTGCAGACCATGCAGAGCAGAGAATCCTAACATTGTGCAGGTTTACAATAAATATAAGGATAAAGGTCTAAACGTTGTTGGAGTTTCTCTAGACCGAAAATCAGAAGATTGGCTTGGTGCTATTGAGGCCGATGGTTTGGAATGGAACCATGTATCCAACCTACAATATTTTAATGACCCTATTGCAAAATTATATAGTGTAAATGCAATACCTGCTGCTTTCCTATTAGATGAAAATGGAGTAATTGTAGCTAAAGACCTTAGAGGACCGGCATTGGAAGAAAAAGTTGCGGAACTTCTGCTTAACTAAATACTATTTTTATCAAAAAGTAAAAAGCCCCTATCAGATGATAAGGGCTTTTTTAATTCTTATGTTTTAGCTATTTAAAACTTACCTTCAGTATCGGTGAAATTACCAGTTACTGTAGCTGAATTTGCTATAATAACATCGCCATGTACGGTTATTGTATTTTCATTTCCTAAAAATTCCAAAGTAGCATTTTCTTCTAAAATAAGATCTCCCCAAATGGTTAAGCTTCCATTTGCTATTCCTTCAACTCTAAATGTAGCTCCCTGGCTAACGGTTATATCTCGCCTTCTATTGTTACGTGCAACAGTAGCAGTTCCACTCATTTCAAACAATGCATTTTCACCTATTACTACTCCATTCCTAACTGTCCAACTACCACAAAGCAATAAAGAACCATCAACATTAATCTCTCTAAACCTAGTATCTACACTATAAGCTAAATCATCTCCTTGAGCTACATTTAATCTAGAACTTCCAACATATGCTGGAGAAATAGAACATCTTTCTTGTAGGCTAGCAGATGGTTTATTAATTTTTATTATCTGTAAACCTTCTCTGCCAGAGGCAGCAAAAATGTAGTCGTCTTTGGAACTTACAAAGTTTATAGATCCTTCCAATTCAATGATACCAACTATATTGGTACTACCATTTTCGTCATCTGTAAGACAAAGTCCACCACCACCATTAGCCATCAATAATATGTTCTCATTAAAAGCAGTGGCATTGGTAACAATATTGGATGCGTCAACATTAGCTGGGTTTGTTGTAATTGGAATGTATTCTTGAAAAGCACCGGTATTAAAATCGTAGACTCCCGCTCCCCTGCTCCCTTCTGCAACAACAATTTTATCATCTGTAAAATCTAAAGTTCTTTTTTCAGCTTCTCCAAAGTCAGAATCAATAGCGATTTGTGAAGCCTCAGAAAGGTCAGCATTTAAAACTCTAACACCAACACTAGCATCAAGGACCAGGTATTTCCCATCTTTAATTGCTAAAGACCTTAGATCTTCATATGCAGCTTCGTTAATAATTTCTAAAGTATTTTTATTAAACTCTGTTATAAAACCATCCTTTCCACTAGTCATAAAAGCACTCTCACCAACTATTACCACATCATTGGCATTAAAACCTTCTTGAAAACCAAATAAAATACCAGATGTATTAAAACTTCCGCCGTTAGCAGAAATTCTAATGATTATAGAGTTAGCGGTCGCTAATGCTGATTGCTCAGAATCCATGCCTCCGACGATATAAGCAAAACCGTCACTATATTGGATCGAGTTAAAGTCTATGCTTCTAGAATATACTCTAGAAGTTACTCTTGGCGAGGTAGGGTCACTAACATCAATTATATCAGCGGCACCAGCATATCCTCCTTCAACAGTATTATAGGAAACGTAAGCATAATCACCATCTATTTGAACATGCGTTGCGGTAAGATTTTCTGCACCTGTAAATGAAGGTGGTGTTATTTGAGCAACTAAAGTAAGTGGATAATCCCCTGCCTGATCGTTTGCGAACTTTGCAAACTTAGGGAGTTTGCCAGATGCAGACTCATTATCAAAAACGTCAAGAGCGCCACTTTTTTCAAAGCTTACACTATTGGTGAGAACCGACTGACTATCTTCTAAACTAAAATTATCTTCCGTTTGTTCAAAAACTATAGTTTCATCCGAACACGAAATTACAAGTAAAATAAACATGGAAAGCAGGGAACACTTTTTAAATTGGGACATGGTAATTTGTATTTTGACAAACAAAACTATCCCGAAACCCCTACCCTGACTAATTATTGTTGTAAAACAAGCCTAAATTGTTGGCAGTCCGACGAAGTGTAATAAAATAAATAAAAAATATAAGAAAAAGACTACCTCTAAAGCTTCCCTAGTTTTTCCAGAGCAAAAAGTGCAATAATTGGCAAAGCCAATAAAATCACCATAAGCGTATCTGTTTGGAATAACTCTGGCTTAAAAAGAAGTGTGGTTAAATACCCCCCTATGGCTCCTCCAAAATGTGCAGAATGGCCAATATTACCAACTCGTTTTTTCATTCCATAAATCGAGTATAGCAAATAACCAATTCCTAAAACATATGCTGGCAGCGGAATAGGAATAAAGAAGAAGCCAAGCTGCATATTTGGCTGAAGTAATATTGCAGCATACAAAATACCGGTTACAGCACCACTAGCGCCTACAGCTGAATAGTAAGGTTCATCTTTATGAAAAAATAGAGCTAATAAATTCCCAGCCATGAGACTTATGAAATAGATGATTAGAAATTGAGTTGGACCAAACCAGCTAATCACTACATCTGCGAAAAAGTAAAGTGTAAACATGTTAAAAAACAGGTGAGCTATATCTACATGTAAAAAACCCGAAGTTAGCGCTCGCTCTTTTTGGCCTGCTTTTATTCCTCCAATGCTAAATTTATACCTATCAAAAAAAAGTTGGTCATTAAAACCTTTTAAGGATACTAAAACATTTGCTGCAATAATTGCGATAGTGGCAGCATGTAAACTATACATAAAGTCTCTTTTATGGATTCAAATATAGCTATATTTGCGCATATTTTTTAGCATGCAGTTAGTTGTATACCTTTTATTTTATCCCATTTTATGGGTATTTTCAAGGCTTCCTTTCAGACTTATTCATTTTATTTCCAACGGCGTATTTTACATATTGTACAATGTTATTGGATACCGTAAAAAGGTAGTTTATACCAATTTAAAATTGGTATTTCCAGATAAGACTGAAAAGGAGCTAGTTCAAATTCAGCGAAAATTTTACAGGCATTTATGTGATATGTTTTTAGAGATGGCCAAAACTATGGGGATGTCTAAAAAAGAAGTAATGGAACGTTACAAATTGCCGAATATTGAATTGCTGCAAGAACTTACAAAAACAAAAACTGTTCTAGTGGTTTGTTCTCATTACGCAAATTGGGAGTGGAATACTAGTATTAATAATTACATAGATGCCAAAGGATATGGTGTATACCAACGTATTGCAAATCCATACTTTGATAAATTAACGAGACGTGTTCGTGATCGTTGGGATACGAGCCTAATTACGCAGCAAGAAACCATTAAAACGGTTATTAGCAACGAGAAAAATAAAACCATTTCTGTATATGGAATGGTCAGTGATCAATCGCCAATGGTTAAAAAAGGTCAATATTGGTCAGAATTTATGGGTATAAAAGTTCCCATTTTTAAGGGTGCTGAACAGTTGGCAAGAAAGCTAAACTTGGCAGTTATTTTTTTAAAAGTTTCCAAAATAAAACGGGGTTACTATAATGCTGAATTAATTCCTATTACTCAAAATGGGTCGGAAACAAAAGAAAACGAGATTACTGAACGGTTTTTGAGATTAGCAGAACAACAAATATATGAGGCGCCCGAATATTACCTTTGGACACACAGAAGATGGAAGCATCGTGATAAAGTTCCGACTGAATATCAAAATAAAGAGACTTGATTAAATTTAAAAAACGATATGTAGTCTATTCACTGCTCTTAGGCTATCTGCTTTTCGCACATTCTTGTATGACAATGCGAAGTTCAACTAAGAAAACAAAAGCGTTTTTTGCTGAACAAAATGTTACTTACCTAGATACAACTACTCAAATTCTAGATAGCGACTTGCATTATCTCCAAACAGGTAATGAAAATGCGCAAAGCTTAGTTTTTGTTCATGGCTCACCTGGAAGTTGGGATGCATGGAAAGCTTATTTAGCTGATTCTCTTTTGCTTAAAAAGTATCGGCTGATTGCATTGGACAGACCAGGTTTTGGTTATAGTGACTTTAGGAGAAGTATGAATTTAGAAGAACAAGCAACTCAACTTAATATCCTTCTATCAAAAATTGACAATGGCAAGCCCATTACTTTAATTGGGCATTCCTATGGCGGACCACTTATTGTAAAGATGGCTTTGGATGCTCCTAAATTATATAAAAACCTAATGATTTTAGCAGGTGCGCTAGATCCAGATGCCGAAAAGCCAGAGAAATGGAGAAAACCTTTAACTTGGATTCCCTTAAAATACTTGGTGCCCGGCTCCTTGAAACCCTCAAATGATGAGCTATGGATGCTTAAACAAGATTTAATTGATATGCGACCTGATTTAAAATATCTATCTCAGAATGTAATGATAATACATGGTACAATTGATAATTTAGTACCCTATGAAAACGTCGCATTTATGCAACAAGAATTTTCAAACGTTAGTGAATTACAAGTAATTACATTAGAGAATGAAAAACACTTCATTGTTTGGGATAGAGAAAAGCTCATTAAAGAATCTATCCATTCTTGGGTAAAGTAATTGTAAGTTTTTGATTTAGTCTTTCGACTATAATGGAAAATCAATTACTACTATGAAAAAATTATTCGTTGTTTTACTACTATCTGCTTCGGCAATTTTAAGTACTCAAGCTCAAGAATTTAATACAATTCCGTCTAGTAACGACTTAAAATTACTAGCAGATGGCTGGTATAAATTTGATATTGAAGGAACTTTTTTTGATACAGAAATAAGAGCTGGAAAATTAGTAAAAGGAAACATTAAATGGTTTGATGGTTCTAAATACTCAGGAACATTATCTGGATTTGAACTGTCTGGAAAGGGAACATATACTTGGCCAGATGGAAGCAGGTATGAAGGAGCACTTAAAAAGCACCAACGTCATGGAAAAGGTTCCTTAATAGCTATGGATGGAACTAAATGGAGTGGGAAATGGAAAGAGAATAAAAAAAATGGAAAGGGAAAAGTCTTTGATGCAGAAGGAAACGTTCTTAAAGAAGGTATTTGGGAATTAAATGAACTAGTGGCAGAAAAATAATAGTACGTATAGGCATACTAAAATAAGGTCTTAGTAGTAATTCTAAGACCTTATTTATTCAATTAAATACGACATCATTATATTCCTGCGATATCTTTTATCTCACCTATAATTCTATCTGCTAAGGCATCAGCCACAGTTTGACTTTTGGCTTCCGTGTAAATTCTGATAATAGGTTCTGTGTTGGATTTACGAAGATGTACCCAGTTTTCTGCAAAATCAATTTTTACACCATCAATTGTAGATACTTCTTCATTCTTATATTTGTGGTGCATTGCCACAAGTAGCGCATCTACGTCCAAATCTGGGGTTAACTGGATCTTCTTTTTACTCATAAAATAACTAGGGTAACTCGCTCTAAGCTCAGAAACTGTCCCTCCTTTTTCGGTCATCAACATTAAAAACAATGCAGTTCCTACCAAAGAATCACGACCATAATGGCTTTCTGGGTAAATAATTCCTCCATTACCTTCACCACCAATAACGGCATTATTGGCTTTCATTTTGGTAACTACATTTACTTCGCCTACGGCAGCAGCTTCATATGTGCCACCATGTTTTTGAGTAATATCTCGTAATGCTCTAGAAGATGAAAGGTTAGACACAGTATTTCCTTTTGTTTTTCCCAAAACGTAATCTGCACAGGCAACTAAAGTATACTCTTCTCCGAACATTTCACCATCATTGCTAATAAATGCTAATCGGTCAACATCCGGATCTACTACAATACCAAAATCGGCTTTTTCCTTTGTCACTAACTCACAGATATCTTTTAAATGTTCTTTAAGTGGTTCTGGGTTATGTGGAAAATGGCCAGTAGGGTCGCAATATAATTCTACAACTTCCACTCCTAACTCTTTTAATAATTTTGGAATAGCAATTCCACCAGTAGAATTAACACCGTCTACGACTACTTTAAACCCTACTTTTCTTATCGTCTCTTTATCAACTAAAGGCAAGTTCAGAATTTCATCTATATGCACATCTATGTACGAATCGTTTTTAGTAATTTTCCCTAAATTATCCACTTCAGCAAAGTTAAAATCTTCTTTTTCCGCTAACTCCAAAATAATCGCACCCTGTTTTGCATCTAAAAATTCTCCTTTCTCATTTAAAAGTTTAAGAGCATTCCATTGTTTAGGGTTGTGGCTAGCTGTTAAAATAATTCCACCATCTGCTTTTTCAAGAGGGACGGCAATTTCAACTGTTGGCGTAGTTGATAAGTCTAAATCAACAACATCTATTCCTAATCCTACCAAAGTAGAAACTACTAAATTCTGAATCATCTCTCCAGACAAACGTGCATCCCTACCTATAACTACGGTAAGCTTTTCTTTACCTGCATAGCCTTTTAGCCATGTTCCGTATGCAGCAGCAAATTTTACCGCATCAATCGGTGTTAAATTATCATTTGTAGCACCACCGATGGTTCCACGAATACCAGAAATAGATTTGATTAAGGTCATGTGTTTAAAAAGTTTTTGCAAATATAATTTGATGGTTCTTAATACACGTTTCTAATTTGTAAATTTCGAAAGTGAATTTTCTTGCTCATATTTATTTATCCTTTGATGATCCACAAATTACTTTGGGGAATTTTTTTGCGGATCATATCCGTGCAAACAAATACAAACACCTACCTCTTAAAGTACAAAATGGGATTTTATTGCATAGGGAGATAGATACTTTTACTGATAGTCATCCAATTCCCAGACAAAGCAGTAAACGTCTTCATCATAACTATAGCCATTATAGTAGAGTTATAGTGGATATTTTCTACGACCATTTTTTAGCTAAAAACTGGGCTAACTATTCCAAAATTCCATTAGATGTTTATGTGGATTCATTTTACAATCTTTTAGAGGAGAATTATGAAATACTCCCACTTGGTACACAGCGCATGATGCCTTATATGATAACTGATAATTGGCTCTATAACTATTCTAATTTAAAAGGTATTTCAAGGGTACTAGATGGAATGAATAGGCGCACCAAAAACAAATCAAAAATGAATTTTGCAATTCTAGACCTAGAAGAACATTATACTGATTTTGAAAAAGAGTTCACTGCCTTTTTTGAAGAATTGATTACCTTTTCCAAACAAAAATTTAATTCTCTATGCGAAGATTAATACTCTTATTGCCAATTATTTTATTTATTAATTGTAAAGAAAGACCTGCACAACCAACTGGAGAAGTTGCCGAGAAAGCAATGGTAGTTTCTGCTCGTGAAGAAGCCAGTAAAATCGGTGTTGAAATCATGAAGAAAGGCGGAAACGCTTTTGATGCTATGGTTGCTACAGAAATGGCTTTAGCAGTTGCATACCCATTTGCAGGCAATTTAGGTGGCGGTGGATTTATGGTATATCGCAAAGCGGATGGTGATATTGGAGGATTGGATTATCGTGAAAAAGCTCCATTAGCGGCTCATAAAGATATGTACTTGGATTCGTTAGGCAATGTAATCCCAAATATGAGTACTGTTGGTGCAACCGCGGTAGGTGTTCCAGGAACAGTCGCCGGTATTATTGAAGTGCATATAAAGTATGGTTCTTTACCCCTCCCAGAAATTTTAGAACCTGTTATTGCACTTGCAAATAGAGGGGTTGTAGTTACAGAAAAGCAAGCTAAAAGATTGGAAAGTTATAAAGAACGTTTTATCCAAGTGAATAATGATAGCACCAAATTTGCCCAGAATTTTAAAGCTGGTGACACCATTAAATATCCAGAACTAGCCACAACACTTACCAAAATAATGAACGAAGGACGCGACGGGTTCTACAAAGGAGAAGTTGCAGAAAAATTAGCCGCATTCATTCAAGAGAACGGCGGTTTTATTACGGAGGAAGATTTAGCCAAGTATGAAGCAAAATGGCGTTATCCGGTTACTTTTAATTATAAAGATTTACGTATTATTTCTATGAGTCCGCCAAGTAGTGGTGGTGTGACCATAAATCAGATTTTTAAAATGATGGAACCTTATGATGTAAAGGATTATGGACATAATTCTGCTAAGACCATTCAGTTATTTACAGAAGCTTCTAGAAGAGCTTATGCAGATAGAAACTACTTTTTAGGTGACCCTGACTTTACTGACATTCCTCTAGATGTTTTGTTATCTGATACTTATCTATCTGATAGAATGGAGAACTTTTCTTTTGATAAGGCTACGCTTTCATCAGATGTTAGTCATGGTGACGTGGAAATTGTAGAAAGTATGGAAACTACCCACTACTCTATTATTGATGCCGAGGGAAATGCAATTTCTGCTACAACAACACTTAATGGTGGATATGGATCTAAATTGTATTCTGAAGAATTAGGGTTCTTTTTAAATAACGAGATGGATGATTTTAGTGCAAAACCAGGTGTTCCAAACATGTTTGGTCTTATTGGTGCTAAAGCTAATAGCATAGCCCCAGAGAAACGAATGTTGAGTAGTATGACACCGACTATTGTAGAAAAAGATGGAAAACTTTATATGGTTGTAGGTACCCCAGGTGGTTCTACTATAATTACAGCTGTTGCTCAAACTATTTTGAATACTTATGAGTTTAACTTAAGTATGCAAGAAGCTGTTAATGCACCACGATTTCATCATCAATGGTTACCAGATATGGTTATTTTTGAGCCCGATGGATTTTCTGATGAATTAAAAACTGAGTTAAAAGGAAAAGGTTATATCATTAACGAGGAGCGAACCCCAATTATAGGTAAAGTTGATGCAATTAGAGTGTTACAAAATGGAAAACTTGAGGGCGGAGCTGATAAAAGGGGTGATGATAAGGCAGTGGGGTTCTAATGGAAAACTTTGATCTTGTAATTCTTACTGAAAGCAGATTTGTTAATCCTACGAAAACTAATGAATTCATTGAAAATATTATTCTTGAAAATCAATTGGTTTCAAATGAACTCATAAAACTTGGGTTAACTGTCACTAGAAAATCATGGGATGATAAAGATTTTGATTGGTCAACATCCAAATACGTCTTAGTTAGAGCTACATGGGATTATTTTGATCGCTATGATGAGTTTACCGATTGGTTTAATGCTGCTGCTAAAAAGACGACATTTATAAATTCAGAAGCCTTATTAAAATGGAATATTGATAAGCATTATTTACAGGACTTGAATAAAAACGGGGTAAATATTCCTAGAACACTATTTATTGAACCTAATACCATAACGACGCTTGCTAATTCTATAGAAAAAGCAAAAAAAGAATTGGGTTTTATAACTACAGATTTTGTTTTAAAACCTTGTGTAGGTGGTGGAGCCTTTCATACCTATAAATTCAATGAGTCCGAAAGCCTAAAACAGGAGGCTATATTTCAAAAGCTGATTGCTAGCGAATGCATGATGCTTCAAGAGTTTCAGGAAAACATAGTTGCAGAAGGTGAGATTTCTATGATGCTTTTCAATGGAGAATTTACACATGCTATTTTAAAAATAGCAAAGCCAGGAGATTTTAGAGTACAAGATGATTATGGCGGTACCGTTCATAACTATGAACCTACAAAAGAACAAATAAATTTTGCAATTGAAACCGTTTTTGCAGCTCCGGAACTTCCAATCTATGCTAGGGTTGATATTTTCAAAGACAATCAAGGAAATTGGGCATTAGCAGAATTAGAAATATTTGAACCTGAACTTTGGTTTCGCTTTTACCCAAAAGCGGCACAGGTATTAGCTAAAGGCATTAAAGAACGGTTATTTTGATAAAACGCATTTTAAAAATTACAGGTGTTTTAATAGGTCTAATTATCCTAGGACTATTTGTCTATGGATGGATAATTAGCAAACCGTTACCAGAAGGGAAATCGGGAATAGAGGCTGATGCCTTAGCTCAAAAAATGCTTAAAACCATTAATTATGAAGGCTATAAACAAACACGGTTCCTAGAATGGTCGTTTAGAAACAATACGCATCATTATAAATGGGATAAGGAAAGTAGTGTGGTAGAAGTTAAATGGAGTGATAATCGTATACTTTTAAATCTGTCATATCTTGAAAAAAGTGAAGTTTTTGGTGTTAAAGAAATTATTACAGGTGAAAAGCGTAGCTCTTTAATCCATAAGGCATTGGATAAATTCAATAACGATTCTTTTTGGTTGGTAGCGCCCTACAAAGTGCTGGATGAAGGAACTACACGCAGCATTGTTGAACTTGAAGATGGCTCAAAAGGGCTTTTAGTAACTTATGTTAAAGGTGGTAGTACTCCAGGAGATAGTTATTTGTGGAAACTAAACCCAAATGGATTTCCAAATGCTTACCAAATGTGGGTGAAAATTATTCCAATTGGTGGAGTTGAGGCAAGCTGGAATGATTGGATACTTACATCGAGCGGAGCTTATCTCCCAAAATCACATAAATTTGGGCCTATTAATTTAGATATTAATAATATTAAAGGATATAATTAAATCTCTGTAAGCCCATATTCGGCAAGTACCACTTCCCACTCTGTTGTTTCAATTATCTCTAAAATCCGTTGTGATATTCTTCGTTGCAGTTCGAGACTGTCTTTTTTAATTCCAAAGGCATAGAATTGCACATCAAACTTAATGGGTAATAGTTGTAGCTCGGATAAGGTAGAGTCTTTTCGGATGCGATATTTAAGGATAGGTTCATCGTATATAAATGCTTCAATCTCTTGATTCTTTAAATCCTGTAATCCTGGTATTACACTATTATATTGATTAATATCCTTAAAAAAGTGTACCCGTAAAAAGTCATAAGAACTAGAACTACGCACAGTACCTACAGGTCTTTCTTTAAACTCATCAAAACTTTCAACATTTTCTGTCAACTGATTAACGGTTAAACTAGAGGCAATACTCGCTGTTAAACCTGATACAAATAATAGGCCACTTAGCATTAAACCTAATGCTGCTACCTTTCCCCAGCGAGTTTTAGGTGCTTTATCACCATAACCTACTGTTGTAAGTGTAACTACGGACCACCAAAGCCCATCCCAAATTCCTTTTTGCCCTGGTCTAAAATCGTCTGGATTATGTCTACGTTCAAACAACCAGGTTAAGAATCCAAAAAACAAAAGAATAATAAATAGCAATAGAAATCCGCGAAGGAAGTTCATTTGAAATATGGCTCCAAGAAATTGTTTTATTTTTTGAAATGAAGACTTTTCTGCAACTGCTACTGTAGAGTGGGAAGCAAAAAAAGAACGTGTGAATCCAAGTTCTTTAATACGGTCGCTTGTTATTGTTAGTGGATTTATACTCACATCTATCTCACCAGCTTTTAAAGCCTCCAACATATCTGCAAAAGACATTTGCTCTATCTTATAGGGTAATTCCAAATCTTCCGCAACTCTTTTCCATAGCCAAATATTAATACCTTCCAGTAATTCTTCATTCTCAATAATAAACGGAGGTGCTGCTGCGTAACCAACTATAAGAGTGTCTTTTACTTCTTGCCCAGATAAGCGAAAAAAAATAAGAATATAAACGAAAACGAAGAAAAATCGCTTCATTGAGATGGTGGTTAGTTATGATTTTAAAGATAAACTAAAATGGTTTAATTCTTTACCTGGCCTACTTGCTTTTTTAATTCTTCCATGGATTCTTGTAACTGTCGTAGCAATCCTTTTTCCGTTGTAGCATCAACATTAAACGTAAGCTTGCTACTAACTTCCCATATCTCTTGAATTTGAAAAGGTTTAATATCATAAGGAGGATATGTTTCGTTCAAAGAAACTAGTGTAATGTTATTAGAATTGGGTCTGCGTTCTATTTTCTTTACCATTACAGAGTCTTGTAAAACCACTACATACATTTTATTGGCACTAACATGGTCTATATGTTCGATGCCTTTAGCTAAAACCCATTCCCCTGGCTGTAAATTGGGTAACATGCTATCACCTTCTACCTGAAAACCACGGTAGGTAGCATTTCTAAACTCTGGAATAGGCATATCAAAAGCTGGCAATTGTTGATACCAACTAGTGTCAGCGATATTCTGAGGATAACCAGCAGCAGCCTTAGCATTTACCAAAACCATATTATCTTGGTCAGCACTATCTACGGTAACTACTTTAGGAATTACACTTGTTCTCGCCGTATCCAAATGTTTTTCATCACTCTCGCCAAACAACCACAGCGGATTTATATTGAACTGTTTTAACAACTCTGCCACTACCCTACCTGATAGTTTAGTGCGACCTCTTTCAATATCGGCAGTGGTACTAGAAATGCCTAAAAGCTTAGCAAATTCCATCTGTGTATGCCCTAAATCTCGTCTAATAGCTATAAATCGCTTAAGTGTAAGTTCATTTTCCATACTCAAATGTAACTAAATATGGAATAATTCCAAAAATATTATGGAATATTTCCATTATTAGGAATAATTCCATAATTTTGGATTAAAACCTAGAACATGAACACATTAAAAGCACCACAGACGCACACTCAAATCGATTATTTGGAACGTAGTAGAAATGCTATTTTAAATCTTGGATACGACTATGTTGTATTTAAGAGCAAACTGAAAAAAGTAATGGTTGTTATAAAAAGAAGGATTGTAAGTTAACACTTGTCATTTCGAACAAGCTTACGAATGAGAAATCTAGATTTCTCACATGCGTTCGATATGACTCATTTAAAATTATGACACTATGGAAAATTCAAAAACCCTAATTTATGATGGAAGCTTTAATGGCTTTCTTACTGCCGTTTTTATAGCTTTTGAGCAAAAGCTGCTTGTTGTTGATATTCAAAGCAATACTAAAAATCAAAATGGCTTGTTCTCAGAGACTGAAACCATTTTCACAAATGTAGAAAAAGCCAAACGCGTTTGGAATGGTATTCGGGCTAAGAATCACAATATCATTAACTCCATTTATTTTGCTTTTTTAAGTGAAAAAGAAGGTATCGAAATGATGTGTTTTAACTACATCAAAAAATTAATGACTACCAAGGATAAAAAGCAGATAGATTTCTCTGATGAAACTGTGTCATACATTTCGCAATTGGCGCAAAAAGTAGGTCGAGAAAAGCATCGTATGGAAGCTTTTGTGCATTTTCAATTAACTAAGGACAACATTTATTTTGCCAATATAGAGCCTGATTTTGATGTCTTACCCCTTATCTCCAAACATTTCCGTAACCGTTATACCGACCACCAATGGTTAATTTATGATCTAAAACGCAAATATGGGATATTCTATAATCTAGAACGAGTAGAAATTGTGTCGTTAGATTTATCCGAGATGCACTTTAACCGCGCTCGAAAGAGTAACGTTTTTGTAGATGGAGAATATGAATATCAAAATTTATGGAACAACTATTTCCAAAGCACGAATATTATATCCCGTATTAACAGAAAGCTACATACCCAACATGTGCCAAAGCGCTATTGGAAATATTTGAGTGAAAAGAAAGAAGCTGTTTAAGTTTTTTTAAAATTAACCATTTATAGTATATTCCTGGGACTACTAACTTTCATCTTTATCGTAGATTAATAATCTATTTGACAGCTCATTGGCCTTCTTAACTAGGATAAAATCTTTATCAGCTTCTGCCCAATACTGCATTGCTATATCTAAATACGCTCTTGCCTTTTTCTTATTTTCATTTTCTAGAATTACGGCCATTCTATAGTAATAAAAGGGTTCATCTGTTTTTTGTTCTATCGCTTTTTCTAAAATATCTTTTGCCTTTTCTGCATCGCCATTCTTATAATAGATATCCGCTAAAAAATAACGAGCATCAGCAAGTAGCTCTCGTATTCTGCCTTTATCTTCCTGTAGAATTGAGAGGCACTTCTCATAATCCCCCAAACGATAAAAGTTTACGAGACTAAAATATTCTTTAAAACCATCTCCATAATTCTCATAGAACTTGCCACATGGCATAAAATCTTCATCCTTAATAGTCAATCCATATTCTCTAAAAATTGAATTAGCTTGAATATTACATTTAAATGCAATAGTTGATTCTGGAGAGTATTTATCCATTTCTCTATAAAGCTCATTAGTCTTTTGAGGTTGATTAATAGAGTAATACATGTCTCCTTTTCCCATTAAAGTCCTACCAAGCATTGCACTTAAAGGCATCGTCTTTAAACCATAATTTTCATAGTCTGCGTATACTTTTAGTGCTTCATCTATTTGTCCGCACATTCTTAAAAAATGTGTTTTAATTAATAAATAATTTAGGCTGTCTGTAAGTGATGTTGATTGGGCAATACCCATCTCTACTCTTTTGTATGCACCATCAATATCCAAATTTTTAAAATCCAGATAGGCGAGTCTGGTCTGTACAACGGTATTTAACGGGTCCAAAGTTTCCTCCTCCTCTAAAATTTCCTTTGCCTTTTCTATGCGCCCTTGCTTTTCATAAATATTAGCATATTTCATTCTATCCTGTTCCCTATCCGGAAATTCTAGACTGAATTTATCCAGTGTTTTCTCCGCTTCTATGTAATCTTCACTTTCAACTTGTAAATTATATAATGTTAACATGCCTCTTTCAATGTTTCCATTATCAATTGCTTCTTTAATTAAAACCTTTGCACTATCTATTCCATAATTGGTTTTATAAAGTGGAAGTAATTGCTGATAGGGTTTAAACTCATAAGGATACATCTTTCTGCGCATCTCCTGTAGTTTGTAGTAGGCATCCGTATTATTTGTAATGCTGTACAATATTTCTTTAGGGTAAAACTGTGTGCGTTCAGGCAGCGAAGCCCCATACTTAATCGCTTTTTTTACTAGAACGATGGCCTCATCTCTTTTACCCATCCCAAAAACTGGTTGAGCCAATGTATAATAACAGATAGCGCATGTATCATCTAATTCTATAGCTTTTTCTCCTAATGCTACGACTTCATCTAAACCTCTTGGGTTTTTTAGAAAACTTATATTAGATTGTGTTAAGTACTTTAGGGCCTCTACATTTGAGGTTATCAATGAAGAACTAGGTAAACTAACCTGATTCTCTTCGGTTTTTAAGGGGTTAGGTATATTATCGTAAATCTGCTGTTTTATGGCATCTATCGCTAAAAAGGGACTTGAATTCTTAGCACTAATAGAAAAAACACTTTTTCCAGTTTTTGAGCTGTATAGATTACCTTTAAATACAAATTGTTTCCCTTCTATGTTATATGATATTCTACTGAAATAATCACTACGAGATTTTTGAGCAATTTCTCGCTGCATACCAACATTGGGAACTGTAAATGAAGTAAGCCCTAAGCCATCATAAAACCTATGCAGGCTGTATTGCGAAAAAGTATAAAATTCTGGTCGTTGGTCTAAACTGGATTCTAACAAATCTGAGAAAGCAACACCCCACCAATCCTGATCGGCATCGTTTGTTAAGTTTTCAAATTGAAAGCTAGCAACTGTTTTGACCTTTTTGAGTGCCGGAACCAATGCTTTAACCTCTTTTCCTTCTTCGTTTGTTAAATTAACAATCTCTACTTGTTTCGTATTGTCTCCATTAAACAAGAGCCCACCTAACAAAAATGCCACGATAACGTTACCTATAACCAGAAACTTGGGCCATTTTACTACTCCAGACTTTGTTTTTGGATTAAGTTGATCATTAAAATATATCAATGTAATTATAGCAGGAACCAATGTGAACCATACTAGAAGGTATTTGTCAACTAAATATTCGCTCAAATTATAGCGTATAGTAAGAAATTCAACAAACTGAAGCAAACCAAAGCCTACAGCAAAATAGGTTCCTAAATACTGTGGTACTTTCCTATCCCAAAGGTTTTGAAACCACGATTTATTTGTTTCTGAACTCATATAATTTATTAAAGCCACTAATATATGTAAAGTATATAATTTTAAGTGTTACGTATTTTAATTAATGCGGTATTAGAACTAAGAAATGGTGTTACTTTTTCTTATTTTTTTCTTCAATCCACTTACTCATAAACTTGGTGCTTGCCATAGTTTGATGTTGTAAAACTGAGCCTATAAAGTTTTTGTAACGGTGCTCGTCTAACTTCCTTTTTATATTATCAATTATCTTAAATAAATACGGGGCTAGATTTTCTTTGGAAAAATTGTTTCGAATTATTTCTGAATTTTGCTGTTGTATTGCTATCCACTGTTTTTCAAAATTATAAAGGGCAACTGCATTTTTTGCAAATGCAATGGGATTATCATGACTTGTTGTAAAGTCAGTGATTCCCTCTGCTCCTATTCCGGTTGTTACAGTTGGGGTTCCATTTTTTAAACCATCTATAACTTTACCTTTAATTCCAGCTCCAAAACGCAAAGGAGCAAGGTTTACCCGAGTTTCTTGCAGTACGGTATCCAATTCTTCTATCCATCCATGGATAAAAAAACCTTCAGAAGGCTTATGTAATTCATTAACATGTTGTGGTAAATAGGCTCCATAAATATTCAATTTAGTATTTGGGAGTTCTTTATGAATAAGAGGCCAAATATCAGATTTAAGATATTTTATTGCATCTACATTGGGTGCATGCCTTCCGTTGCCAATAAAAACAAAATTCTGCCGCTCCTCAAATCTGGGCCATTTGGATTGTTGTTTTTCTGAAACAGTATCTAGTAAAAAAGGCAGTGTTACCAATAAATCTTCAGAAATATGGAAAACACTTTTAAGTAACTCTGTTTCTATTTTAGAAATTAAAAGTGTTAAATCTGAACGATAAATACTAGCGATTTCTCGTTTAGTAATATCAGCACCTAACCATTCTTTATTTGTAAACGCTTTATTAGTTTTTATACTGGACTGGCGCGCACTACGCAAACTATGCAAGTCCTCTGTGTTTAAAATTCGTATTGCGTTTGGTGCAAATTCTGCGACTCTCCATCCAAATTGTTCTTCTATCATGAATCGGTCAAAAACAACCACATCTGGCTTAAGGTCAATGATAAAATCGTTAAAGGAATTATGGTTAAGCTGTATTTGAGCAGTGGATATCCCTAGTTCAGAAAGGTTGGCTGTATAACTAGTCTTTTGTGCTGTAGATGCAAAAACTAGTTTATAATTATTGGCCATAAAACATTCCAATAATTGCAACATGCGATGTCCTGCCGCGGTTGTCTTAGGTTCCGGCCATAAATAGCCAATAAAAAGAGCTTTCCTTAGCAAAGCAGTTTTGTTTTAGACAATATTTGATTTACATCAACTGAGCAAACTTTTTAGATATATTGGAACGCAGTTTTCGTTCATAATCTTCCTCCAACCACTCTTTGTAGTTTTTAGTATTATTCATAATGCAATATGAATATTGACGGACTCTAAATTGAATTTCTTCTTTTAAAGATTTAGCAAGAATACGAGCATCAAAAACATCCTCACTATTCTCAAAACAAATTTGAGCATGCTGTTCTATACTCTTCTCTAAGACTAATTTAGATTTTTCACCTTGGGCAAATACCTTTTTATATTCTTCTTTAATGTTAAAATGAATATTTGCAGATTTACTAAACTTAGCTTTTAATTCATCCGGCATTTCATAAATGAATTCTCGTTCTATTTCCTCATCATTTTTAATGTTTTCTAAATAAAAATCAGGGAAATGAAATATCTCTTGCCAATCCAATGGTTCATCCCAAGGTCCAAAACGGGCAATATTGTTACCCATATCTATAACATTGAACTTATTCTTATTGGGTAATACTCTAGAACCCCGCCCAATCATTTGAAAATACAATGTTAAAGATCGTGTAGCGCGATTAAGAATTATAGATTCCACCGTAGGCTCATCAAAACCTGTGGTTAAAATACTAACTGAACTTAAAATAGCATCCGGCGTATTAGAGAACCATTCTAAAATCTCTTTTCGTTCTGCAGCACTATTTCTGTTATCTAAGTGCCTTACATTGTATCCTGCCTTTTTAAAGGTCTCGTAGACATAATGCGATGTATTGATACCATTATTAAAAATTAGTGTTTTTGTACCCTTCGCAACTTCCTCATAAGCAGTAACTAACTTACCCAGCATGCTTTGATTACCATAAAATTCGTCTGAAGATTTTACGGTATAGTCGCCATGAATACCAAGTTTTAAACTTTTTAAACTAACATCATAATTGTAAAGCTCAGCCTTTGATAAGAACCCATTTTGGATTAAGGATTTAATAGATTTACCCACTATCAATTTCTTGTAGTGGTCTTTCATTGGTAATTTAATGTTTGAGCTTAGTGGCGTAGCGGTTACCCCAAGAATAGTAGCGTCTTCAAAATATTTGAATAGTTTTCTAAAAGAATTATAATGTGCCTCATCAATAATAACTAGTCCAATATCCTTAATCTTAATTTTTTCTTCTTGTAACCGATTATTTAGCGTTTCTACCATGGCCACAAAACAAGTAAACTCATCTTGGTCATCAAATTCCTTAACCTCACTATTGATAATCTTGTTAGTTACTCCAAAACCATGTAACATTTTAGATGTTTGGCGGCTAAGTTCTATGCGGTGCGTGAGCACTACAACCTTCTTTTTGGTCTGTTCTATGTACCGTCTTGTAATTTCAGAAAAAACAACTGTTTTACCACCTCCAGTAGGCAATTGGTATAGCAGATTGCTGCCTTTAGGCATGGTGTCCAATTCTTTGAAGATTCTGGTAAGGTCTTCTAATTGGTAATCATAAAGGGTTTTTCTAGCAACTTCTTTTTGTACGTCCAAAAGGATATGGCTTCTAATAGGTTAATATCAAACCTTACAAAATTATGAGATTTTAATGCTAGTTCTAAACTCTTTTAAAGGAAATATTCAAAATACTATTAACAATTATGTACTTTTTAAAAAGTAAGGCATTTTTTGGGTATGCTCATAAAATTTTGATAATAATGCCTAATGTGATTAGGAAAAATGATTCTAATGATGTATAATGAGAGTTAATACATTAAAAAACCAAATATACGCATGAGGCAACTTAAAATAATTAAGCAGGTTACCAATAGAGAATCCAAATCTTTAGATAAGTACTTACAAGACATTAGCAAAATTGATTTAATAACTGCCCAAGAAGAAGTAGAATTAGCACAAAGAATACGCACTGGAGACCAAGTTGCCCTCGAAAAGTTGACCAACGCGAATTTAAGGTTTGTTGTTTCTGTAGCCAAACAGTACCAAAATCAAGGGTTAAAACTCCCAGATTTAATCAATGAAGGAAACGTAGGTTTAGTAAAAGCTGCAAAGCGTTTTGATGAAACACGTGGATTTAAATTTATTTCATACGCTGTATGGTGGATACGTCAATCCATACTGCAAGCTTTGGCAGAGCAATCGCGAGTAGTTCGCTTACCGCTAAATAAAATTGGATCTATTAATAAGATTAAGAAGACTTTTTCATACTTAGAGCAAGCTCATGAACGACCACCTTCTGCAGAAGAAATTGCAAAGGAATTAGATATGACGGTTACTGAGGTAAAGCAATCTCTTAAGAATTCCGGGCGTCATGTTTCCATGGATGCGCCATTAAAAGAAGGTGAAACATCTAATTTATATGATGTAATGCGTGCTGGTGAATCGCCAAAACCAGATAGGGAATTAATGCATCAGTCCTTGAATACTGAGATAAATCGAGCGTTAGACACTTTATCTCCACGTGAAGCCGATGTGGTTCGATTATATTATGGAATTGGACAACAGCCATCCATGACTTTGGAGGAAATTGGTAGTACGTTTGATTTAACTAGAGAACGAGTGCGTCAAATTAGAGAGAAGGCAATTCGAAAGCTTCGTCACAATTCTAAGAGTAAAATTCTAAAAACTTATTTAGGATAAAAAAAAGAGCCGCTAATTGCGGCTCTTTTTTTGATAAGTACACTAAAACTAAACTTAAGAACAATTCATTTGACTGATATTGTAATCCGTTAATATCTCATTTAACTTATTAATGAAATTAACGTAGGCTGTGTTTTCATTATTCTGATTTTCCATAGTTTTAAGTTTTTGGGGCAAAAAAGGCTATACTATAGATAATCCAATTCGGCTAATTCGTTAATACTCAGTATTTCATTTAATTCTTGTAAAAATGCAAGGTATTCCTCACCGTAGGTATCGTATAACATGCTAGATTAGGTTTTTTAAATTTGGGTGATTTTATTAACACCGTAAACATATCCTAAACTTTAGAGGACAACAATAAAATGTGGTGAACTATATCTAAATTGTTGTGAAGTAATCGATTTCTAAAAAAATGTTAAAGAAATGATCTTTTTGTAATCCTAATCTTATATATAAATCAATATTCTACATTTATCCCTTAAAATAACCTACCCCTCTATTCTAGCTTTTGCTATTTTAATGCAGACATACATTAATTGCCCATACCTAAGTTATTAGCAATAAGAGACTCATATAGGCGTTTATATGCTACCACCATATATGTAACTACCTATGATAATAGCATCTATTAAACCTTCAATTAGACTTGTAACCTTAATAGCACTTTTTTTTACTACAATAACTTGCCTTAATGCCAATAGCTATAATATAGTTAACGAAGAAAATGGAACCAAGGGATTATTGGTATTACAAAGTAATAGCTTTAATGCAAAGAAAAAGAGTAACTTTTCGCTAAATGGTCTAAAAGAACAAATTGATAGAGGATTAACTATTGTTCATTTTCATTCTAATGAAAAATTTGAATATAGAACCTATGATACTCATGGCAGCACAGAAGAAGCAATGGCGATGACCATGATGGTAACAGAATTATTTATCAATAAAGCTAAATTCATAATATTAGGTCATGATTCTGCAGCTAAAAGCCTATCAGATAATACCACAACACTAAGAAAATTAGGGCTGTCTTCATTAAGTACAATAAAAAGTAGGCAAGCATATATAATGCATAACCTTACTGGAGAAATTGTAGAACTATTAGATGACACCTCAATTGACTTAATAGTTGAAGTACCCAAAACAATTAAAGATGAAAAGATTTACTTTCCAAAGGAAGTTTACAACTTTGAACCTAATACTAATAGATATATAGCTCATGCTGGTGGTGAAGTAAATGGCATTAAGTCTACAAATACTAAAGATGCCTTAGATGAAAGTTACGCTAAAGGGTTTCGTCTTTTTGAGCTTGATATTATTTCTACCTCTGATGGAAAGTTAGTGGCAGCACATGACTGGGGAATGTGGTCTAGATTTACTGATTATAAAGGTGAACTACCTCCTTCGCATGAAGAATTTAAGAAACATAAAATCTATGGTGATTATACTACTCTAGATTTAAATGGTATAAATGATTGGTTCAAAGCTCATCCTGATGCGACTCTAGTTACAGATAAGTTGAATGATCCCATAGCTTTCGCAGAATCATTTGTAGATAAGGACAGATTAATTATGGAATTGTTTAGTATAATGGCTGCGGAAGAAGCCGCAAGCTATGGCCTAAATGCTATGATCTCTCAAATACCATTTATGGGTATAAAAGGTGACAAATTAGACTTTCTTAAAATTAATAATATTAAATATATAGCTCTTTCCAGAAGAATGATTAAGAGGGAAAAGAAATTGCTTGTAAAACTACGCGATGCAGGTATAAAAGTATATGTCTACCATGTAAATTTTGATGCTGGTAAAGATGAAAAATATGTTTACGAGAACGAAATAGGCCTTGTTTATGGTATGTATGCAGATAAATGGGCTTTTGATTCTGAAGAAAAAAAAGAGGCTTCAAAATAAGGTAAAGCTATAACTTCACATTATAATTAAGACCTGCGGTTATACCCCAAAAGAAACTACCAGAATCAAATGCAAGTTCTTGCCTCCTAACACCTACTCTAGCTTTATATATATTTTGATTGTTCTTACTTGTAAACTGGTATTCCAGACTTAGCCGTTGTGATTCTATAAAAAGTAAGGTTTCTGCCAATAAAGTATCACCAGCTACAATTTGTCTAAGCTCCGGTGAATACCCAAGTCCTACACTAATTCCCATGTAATTCTCGGCATCTTTTAAATACTTTCGGGTTAAGAAATTGGCAGAAATTCTGGTAAGATTTCCTGGTCTAGGGTTAATAAAAGAACGTAGTGAAAAGTAATAGTTGCCGCGGTAGTGACCAATAGAGTTTGTAATTGCAGTAATATTTTGGGTTTGCGTTACTATATATCTTCCCCCTGCGGAAAATTCAAATGCCCCAGGTAAGCTTGCATATATATCACCACTTGCTTTATGAGAAGGATATATAGTTGCATTGGAATAACCATAACTTAAATAAGCATAAAAACGTTTTAAGAACTTTGGATACATATCTACTTCAAATTGTACACCACTGTTTCCAGAACGATTATTTAAATTGATTTTTGGAATAATACTTCCAATTTTTGTTTGATGCTTATAGGAAATACTTGAAAAGAAGATTGGGTCATACCGTTCACTAAAGAAAGTATAAGAATTATTAATTCCAAAATTACTGCCAGAAAATGCTTCTTTCTTAGCTTCTGTAGTTTCGGTCTTAACTTCTTTTTCTTTACTCTTTTGTTCTTTGAGTTTTTTTGATATTTTTTGATCCGTATTAAACCATCCCAACTCTGGGTATACCCTATTTTCAATACGCTCTTCTGCTAGTTTTTTTAAACGTAATAGCTCGCTATCTTCGTTTTTATAAAACAATGCTTTATTAGCAAGCCCTAAGGCAGTTGCATTTTCACCCGCATACAATTCATTTTTTATTGCCGAAATCCAGTATTGTTTGTTATTGCGTTCTTTAGTTAATAGTTGATTAAATTCTATGCGAGCTTTTTTATATTGTCTTACCCAAGTATAGGTTTTAGCGAGTAAAGCTTTAGCTTTTAAATCCTTAGGAGTTTTGGCTGTTATGCTCACCAACATGTTCTTTGCAAGCTTGTGTTTACCATTATATGCCATTTGGTAAGCCTGTTCATAGGAACCTTCTGCTAGTTCATTATAGGCAGTATCCTGACCCCATCCTGCAAAGGATAGTATCATAAAACTCATGCTGCATATATTTCGAAAACTAATCATTATCTAAAGTCGCTACTACTTTTTGGGAATCAGGTTTCTTATAGACTTTAACCCCAGCTTTTCTGGCCTCTCTTCTAGCTCTTGCAATTTTATCAGCAACAATATTTACGCTAGAACTATTACTTTCTACCAAGTCTATTAATTCTAATGCCTCACGATTGCGTTTATTCCAGAAATACACATCAAATAATGCGGAATAAGAGTCTACATAATCGGGATTCACTTTTATACATTCCTTCAATATTTCAATGGCAGTTTCAGAATTTCCCCTCCAAGCATTTATTCTACCCATTAAAATCTTTGTATCTACATGACGCGCTTTTTCAGAAAGGATATAACGACATAACAGTAAAGATTTATCGTATTCTTTTTTAAATGCTAAATCTCTGGCTATGATATAATACTTGTCAGAATTATAACCATTATAAAGACTATTAAACCAAATCATTTCACTTTCACTAAACTTCTCTTTTTTAACTGTGAATATTGCTAAACTATCTGGTATAATCTTATTATTATTAGTTACATAGGCATTCAATGATTTAAATGCTTTTACCTTACTTTCTAGCTTGGCACCTCCAAAAGAACTTCCTAAGTTCATATTTTCGTCAACTTGATAAACTGTACCATCGGAAAATATTTTTTCTCCGCTTATATATTCTTTTAGCTCATTTTTGTTACGCATTAATGGAATATCTTTTTCTGACCTAAATTCTATATTAGTATCTAATGTCTCACCCATCCATGCTACCTTCTTTGGCATTTTTAATTCATAGTTATTTTCCAATAGAGATAATAATGTCGGTGTCACATCAAAATGAGAAGTTATCGCACTCATTTTTCTACTTGTATTTAATAAAGGACTGTGTATAATTAATGGGACATGGAATCTGCTTAAAGTATTTCTTTGCGGAATAGGAATTAACCTGTGGTCTCCAGTAATGATAAAAATAGTATTGTCATAGTCAGGTTGTTTCTTATATTCTTCAAGTACATAGCTTAAAGCATTGTCTGTATACAATAGTGTTGCGAAGATGTTATCATTTTTTTTGATTATTTTTTCTACCCTGCTATCAAAAGTATTTCTAGCTAAAAACTCTTCCACTTGCTTTTCGTAAAAATCCTGACGAGGCGGTATAAAAGGTTCATGATTGCTAATGGTCATATAAACTTCCAACCTATTCGTATTGGCTTTTCTATCTATGCTCATGCTCTTTTTGAACAATTCTTTATCTGGATAGCCCCAAGTAGAACCTTCAGCATTCTTTTCTTGCATTTTATAGTCATTACCAAAACTTTGCATATCCAGAATAAAATCAACATTCTCACTCAGAAGAAATTTGTCTACACCATCAAATGCACTGTTAGTACCTTGATAGAAAGACGTGTGATACCCGTTATTTTTTAGTATGCTAAAAAGAGTAAGCTTATTTGGATATTCTTCTAGCTCCATAAAACCGCTTTTTCCAAAGGGTAATGAACCTAATAAGCCTGGTAATACCCCAAACGTTCTTCCCGTTGTACTTAAACAATTTTCCCAATACAAGGATTTCTGGGTTAATGAATCTAAGAACGGAGTGAAACCACCAAATTCTGCACCCTCACCGACAAAATCCCTACCTAGACCTTCTACAATTATGAAAACAATATTTGGTTTCTCCTCTTTTAAATCAAAAAAATCTCCTAAAGGATTTTCAACAGGTTGTGGTTTAATTAGAGGATATTCTAAATCTGCGCTGTAAGAAGTATCTTCAGTTGAACTATTGTAGATGTTTATAGCTAAATACTGACTTTTATTTTGATTAATGGGTTTTCCGTCTAAATATAAAGTTGATATAAAAAAGCTAAATAGAATTATTGTAAAAGGATACATTCTACCTATATAATGGTAATACTTGGATGTGACTTTATACAAACCAAAATACACACCAATTATTAGGATTAATCCCAAAATTGGCAGAAAAGATATTCCTCCAGAATTGGAAATTGTCATTTTAATATCAGAAAAACTGTACCCCAATAAATCTGACCCTAAAGGCACTAAAGCTGTACAATAGTAACTTATAAGAGCAGCCTCAATAATGAGCAAAAAAGCAATAATAACAAATACTAAATTAAACCCATATTTTGGTCTTAGGTTTTCCCAAAAATTAAAAGGAAATACTAGAATAAGCCCAATTATAGACGCATAGCCCAGTTGATGTGCAACCGCAATAAAGAAACTTCCGCTTAAAATTGTATCTACTACTCCCTTAAAGTAAAGCGTGGTATATTGGTATATGGATAGTAATAACAATGTACCAAAGAATGATATGATCAATCTGGTATATTGTTTTAAAGTATATCTTTCTATCGAACTTGTATTCATATCAAAATTTTATGCTGCTTTTGCAAAACCTTTTCGCACTTGTGAGCCCCATCCAGATTTAACTCTAAAAAGTTTTTTATAATTACCGCGAACTGCTGAGTACACTAATATTGGATGGAATACAAATGGTTCAATAATTGCGCATAACATCAGTAATAAAATATCTTTTGTCTTTTTATATTCATTGTATGTGTATACATCCCAAAGAATTGCATAAAAAGAAAAGGTGATTGAAAAAACATAAATGGCTGCAGTAAGCGCTATAAAAAAACTCCAATTTATGATGCCTAAATACCAAAAATAGATGATTGTAAAAAACCCAAAAAACTCTAATAAAGGTGCCAACCACTCATAAAAAAACCAGTACGGATAGCTAATCAAACCAAGTCTTCCAAACTTTGAATTAAAAAGCATGTCCTTGTGCTTGTATAATGTTTCTAAGTTACCTCTCGCCCATCTATCTCTTTGATTAACCAAAATATTTAAGTCTTCTGGAACCTCTGTCCAGCATAAAGAATCTGGTATATATTCAATGGTATAGGGTTCTTTACGTTCATGCATATAACGCCTCATTCTAAAAACCATTTCCATATCTTCTCCAACTGTTCCAGTATCGTAACCATCAATAGCCACTGCTATTTCCCTATCAAAAAAACCAAAGGCACCTGAAATAATTAATAAACTATCAATGCGGCCCCATGCCATACGACCTAATAAAAAAGAACGGGTGTATTCTAACAGTTGGAATCTTGCCAACCAATTTTTGGGTAGCTTAACTTTCTCTAATGTCCCCCCAGATATTGTACAAGAATTTGCAACACGAATTACACCCCCAACTGCAATTACTTTTTTCTTAGTCCTTTGAGAAAAGGATTTTACAACATGCAATAACGCATCTGGGCGTAGCAGACAATCAACATCTATACAACCAACATATCTATTTTCAGACAGAAAAATCCCTGTATTTAAAGCATCGGATTTTCCACCATTCTCCTTATCAATAACCGTTAGTTTTGAAAAGGATAGTTGTTTGGATTTATACACGCCTCTTATAGGTTTTGACTTCCAGTTGGGGTCTATTTCTCTAGGCACTTTTATTAAATCATATGCTTCAATCATTTTTTGAAGCGTATCATCTTTACTACCATCATTTACTACCATGACCTCATAATTAACATACTTAAGTGACAATAGAGATCTAATATTTTCAACAATGGTTAAACTTTCATTATATGCTGGTGCTATAATTGTTATGCTTGGCGCTATAGGTGATGCCATAACTTTAGATAAGTCTCCAAAGCTATTTTTGTTTTTGTAATGTATAGAACTTCGTGTAGAGAAATAGCCCATAAATACAAATAGGCAGAATAGTATTGAGCTAAACAGCAGGAAAATGAGATCTATATACTCTAAAACTATGTCGAATAAGCTAGTGCTCATATCTCTCTTTTTGGTTCTTTAAATTCAAAAAAAATTCTTCCGAAAGTTCAAAGTCAAAATCATCATCTTTTTCTTCAGAAGCATTAATGCCTAACTCATCATATAAAAAACATAACTCTAGGGGTAATTTATTGTCTTTTTTTTCTTCGTTATTTTCAGTATCATCAGCTATTTCAAAAGATATGTTCAATTCAGTAGACTCAATCTTTTCATAACTTTCTATATCAAGTTCGTTTGGATTTAAATTTAAAGCTACGCCTGCATCATCATCTATGGACTTAATCTCACTAGTTTCTTTGGAAGTACCAGAAAGTCTTTTTTCCAGCGCAGCTATGGTAGCTTTGGCATGTTTTACAATCTTTGAGTTCTGTGCGTCCAATAAAGTTTTTAGAAAAACAATTTCTTTTTCATCCCCTATAGATTCTATTTGTTCAATTAAAATAAGTTTTGAATCTAAGTCATTTGCTTTCTGATACAATTGGTAAAAAACACTTTGCTGTTCCTCTCCGATTTCAGAAACTTGTTGTTCAATTACTTGTTCTAAACTTTCCTCAACTATTTGTTGACTTTCAGCTTCTGACTCTTCTACTGGTTGTTCCAGTTCTTTTTCTACAATTCCCTTTACTGGAAAGAATGTCTTAAGTTGTTTAAATTTTTTAAATGCTCTAAAACGTAATTCAGATTCATCCTCTCGCTCCATAATCATTTCAAGCAGTTCAACCTGGTTGGAGTCTATGTTCTCATCTATCTTATCCAAATACGCATCTTTTTGTTCTAAATCCATTTTTACGTATTCATCCTCAATATTCTCCACAACAGGATTCTTATCCATAAGGTCATCATTCTCAGATGCTAATAGGCCAAGTTCTTTGTCTATAGATGAATTAGTATCCACATCCATTTCCTCAAAATCAAAACTTGTTTCTTCCGAAATTACTTCATCTTTTTCTACTTCTTTATTATCTTCTACAACCAGTTCTACATCATCAATCTCTAAAATTTCCGTATCGTCCCTAGTTGCTATCTCCAAATATTCATCTGTAATTGAAATTGTGGTAGTTTCTTCAGTAGGATTTATTGCAGGTTTCTCTTTCTTTCCTAGTGGAATCTCTAGTTCTATACCAGATGTTTTAGTTTTAGTGATGCCTTTTGTTGGTAATACTGTACCAGGTGCAATACTATTAATAGCACTTCTGGCTTTACTACTAATTAAAAAGTTGCTTTCTTTTACCGCTATTCCATTTAAAAAAGGAATATCAGATTCATCTCCAAAAAGTGCAATTGCCCCTAGTATTTGTATTTTAACTTCATCGGAACAATTCACAAAGACTGATCGTAAAGTAGTCTTAGCTTCTACAAAATTAAAGTCCTTTATACACTGGATTGCCGCCAGTCTTATTTGATCACTTTTATGCTTAACTAATTGTGTTATAGATGCTACAGCATCATTTTGGTTGTAGTGTTTTATTAACCTTAACGCAAATAGCACTACATCTTTATTTTCTGAAATTAGCCAAGACTTAAATCTTGGTGGCTTATAATTTTTGAGGCTCACTAAAGCTTCTATCATCTTAAGCTGTTGCCATTCACTTATAGCATATCTTGTTGAATCTAGAATATGCTCAATTCCTTCATTACGTAATTTTATAGCAGCTATTTCTGCTTGCTTACGTATTGTACCACGCTTGTCATTAACAAATTTGGTAATTAACTGGTATGACTCGCTTACCTGCATCTGAGTAAGCTCTATAATGCCCTGTGATACTACTTCCCACCTCCAACTTTTAAGTTTTAAAAAAGCGTCATGATGTAAATCTAGTTCTCGATAAAGTTTAAAAAGTCTTTTCTCTGTAGTTCCGGAAACGTCTTTTTGGAGATCAAAAAGTATTTCGGATAGTATTTTTCTAAATTCACTATCTCTAAGGTATTCCCTTATTTCAATTTTTAATTGCACATATTCCTTTTGTTCATCCTTTGTATCTTCTACAGAATGAAATAAGAAGTTGCTTATTATTGGTGCTAGTTCTGATCTTTTACTTGCCGTCTTTATTGCTTTTCTTGATAATCTGTTTTTAATAAATAAAATGAAAACAAAGTACAGAAAACCTAGCCCCAAAAAGAGGTAGGTCAAGTTCCACAGTATACTTGTATCAGCAGTTGTGGAGTTAACTAAAAACAAAATTTTATATGTTGGCAGTTCTATATTCAATTCATTCTACTAATTTCTCTAGAGACCCTTACTAATAATTCTGAAGGGCTAACAGGTTTAGAAATAAAGTCATTTGCACCCATTTCAAAGGCACTCAACACATTTTCTTCATTTGAAGCTGATGATATAAGAATAATTGGGATAGAGGATTTTAACTCATTCCTAATATAGTCTACTAATTCAATGCCTGAAAAGTAGGGCATCATAATATCACTAACTATAATATCTGGCAAGGACTCATTTAACCATGTTTTTACTTCCTTACCATCATTTTTAAGTATTACCTCGTAACCACCTTTTTCAAGACGATAATTTAATAATGATGCCAGCATGGCATCATCTTCAGCAAGTAGGATTTGTCGTTTTTTCAATGCGATTTGGGGGATTTGTTATTGTTACTTTGTTCTTATTCGTTGTATTTCTGATTCAATCTTTGGTTCTATAACCTCATATTCCTTTAAAAACTCTTCATAAAGGAAATTAAGGTGCTTTATATCTCTATCAGACTTACAAATCAAACTCATTTGATCACATATTTCTATAAGGCTATTTAGTTTAAACATTCTTAAACCACTTTTAATTTTATGGGCTGTAAAAGCTACTCCCTCAAAATCATCGTTTAACAAATGCACCTTTGTTTTCCCAACAAACTCTAGAATATTCTTCTTAAAAAGCTGCAATAGCTCATCCAATAGCTCAACTTGCCCCATGCAGTCTTCTAAAACTAGCTCTAGGTTAAGTTCTTCAGTCAAATTATTCTTACTAATTAGCTCCATGGTTTCAGTTTTAGTTTCACGTTCCGTCATCTTTCTATTTTTACTGTTAACAATTTTATCGAGTAAGTTGTCTGGTTTAAAAGGTTTAAGGATAAAGTCGTTCATGCCCAGAGCATTAAACTGTTCTTTATCTGATGCATTGAAGTCCGCTGATAATGCTATAATTGTAATGTCTTTTATAGATTTATTTGAACTATTACGTATGCGTTTTGTAATTTCAAATCCATTCATGCTAGGCATTCTAAGGTCCATTAAGACAACATCAATTTTATGGTCTTTTAAAATTTTTAAACCGTAAAGTCCATTATCTGTAACTATAGTTTTACAACCCCAGTTTTGTAAACGACTTGTAATTAGTTTTTGGTTTAAAAGATTATCTTCAAACACCAAAACTTTCATATCAGCTAAGGGCTTTGAATCACTAGGTTGGCTGTTATTAATTTTCTTTGACCTTTTTACTTTTTGGGTGGTTTTTTGATATGGTATTTCCAATTTAAATGTTGTTCCCTGCCCAAGAGTACTTGATACTATAATTTCTCCTTCAAGTTGTTCAATAATTTCCTTAACAATACTCAATCCAAGACCAGAACCGCCATATTTTATATGAGTGTCTATTTCTGCTTGTTGATAGGAGTCAAAGATTTTTCCAAGTTTATCCTGAGCTATCCCAATTCCTGTGTCACTTATTTCAAAACCTAAACGTATGTCGTTTTTCTTTATGGATTTTAAACTTATATTGAAGTTAATTTCTCCTTTTTCTACAAACTTCACTGCATTACCCAAAAGATTAAGCAAGATTTGCGATAACTTAGATGGGTCTCCAATAATAATCTCTGGAATATTTTTGTCAATATTCAGGTTGAAGTTTATATTCTTATCAACGATTAATGTTTGTGCTAAATAACTTAGTTCGTTCAATAAGTTTTTAAGATTAAACTCAATGAAGGCGAAACTTTCTTTTCCTGCTGATAGTTTAGAAAATTCTAGCAATTCATTGATTATCGACATTAAATTATTTGAAGCAAGTCCAAGGGCATTTACTAGTTCTTGCTGCTCTTTAGAAAGTTGAGTTTCTTTTAAAAGATCTATAAAACCAACAATGCCATTAAGTGGCGTGCGAATCTCATGACTAACATTAGCAATTAATGAGCTTTCTGTTAGAGATTCTGGTTTTTTAGGTTGCTTGTCTTCAAGAGCAATAAGAGTTTCAGCATTTCTTTCGCCAAAAACTTTACTTTCTAATCCATTTTTGAAGGATAAGAATGTTTTTTTGAGATTAGATGCTTCAGAAGCACTTAATTCCTCAAATGAAAACTGTTCTAAGCCGTTTTCAATTCTTGAAAGTTGTGTTAATAATTCTCGGGTATTCAAAGTGGTTTTTTTAATCTATAGTGGGAATGTTTTTCCAAAAAAGGATAACAATCTGGTTATTATAATTTTAAAGCTCCCCATTTCATGCAGGACGCACAATTAATTGTTACCTACATTCGGTATTCTGTTGTCAAAATGCTTTATTTGTAGGTATAAACTTTTGAGAATGAAAAAATTTGGTATCCTATTAGTTGTAGCTTCAATGTTTGCTTGTGCTGAAGACGAGAAAAAGAAGGAAGAAACCTTACTAGAAAAAGCAGAAAGAATTCATGAAAAAGTAATCACAATAGATACCCATGATGACATCAATGTCAAGAATTTTACTGATTCAATAAACTATACGCAACGTCTTGATAATCAGGTTAATTTACCTAAAATGAAAGAGGGCGGATTGGATGTAGCATGGTTAATTGTTTACACTGGGCAGGATTCTCTTAGTGCTGAGGGTTATGCTAAAGCTGAAAAGAATGCACTATCCAAGTTTGAAGCTATACATAGGCTTTGCGAAGATTATGCACCTGACCAAATAGAACTTGCACTAACTTCGGATGATGTGCGTCGTATTCAAAAAGCAGGAAAAAAGGTAGCAATGATTGGTGTTGAGAACGCCTATCCAATTGGTGAAGAGCTGTCCAAATTTGAAGAATACCATAAACGAGGTGCAAGATATATCTCCTTATCCCATAATGGGCATAGCCAATTTTGTGATTCCAACACAGGAGAAAAAGATAGTATTTGGCTATATAATGGTTTAAGTAAAATAGGGCAATACGCTGTTAAAGAGATGAATAGATTAGGACTAATGATTGATATTTCACATCCATCTAAAGAATCCATGAAGCAAATGGTAATGTTATCTAAGGCTCCAATAATCGCATCACATTCTTCGGCTAGAGCTTTATGCAACCATAGCAGAAATCTAGATGACGAACAATTAATGTTGTTGAAAGAAAATGGAGGTGTGGTACAAACAGTGGCATTTAGTTCTTATTTAAATACTGAAAAACATGATACTAGAGCTGCGTATATGAAAACTATATATCAATCGGTCGCAGATTCTCTAAATATGAATTGGTACGAGCGGTCTGAGTTTGCTGCATTATCAGACCAGCAAAAAGGTGAGTTCATGGAGAACTACCCTAAAATAATGAGCATAGGTAAAGATTTAGTAAAAAGTAAAAAAGACGCTCCTCCTGCAGTTGCGGTTACAGATTTTATTGACCATATTGATTATATGGTAGGTTTAATTGGTATAGACCATGTGGGAATTAGTTCAGATTTTGATGGTGGCGGTGGAATAGATGGTTGGTCTGATGCTTCTGAAACATTAAATGTTACCACAGAGCTTGTGAAAAGAGGCTACACTGAAGAACAAATAGAAAAACTATGGGGAGGAAATTTGTTACGTGTTCTAGATGAAGTACAAGCAGTTGCTAATGAGATACAAGGTAGTTAAGTCTTATTCTATATCTTTTTTAGCCAATCTATCTTTTACAAACTCGATTTTGGTTTTCCCATGAGGTTTTGGTTTTCCATTGTCGTCTAGATTTACCATTATAATATTATCAACTGTAACAATTGTCTCTTGAGTCATTTTATTACGGACTTCACAATTAAGGTTTAATGAGCTTTTTCCAAACTTGATGGCCTCTACCCCAATTTCTACGATATCTCCTTTTACGGCGGTACTCATAAAGTTAATTTCCGACATGTATTTGGTAACTACTTTCTTATTCTCTAATTGAATAATACTATAAAGTGCAGCCTCTTCATCTACCCAAGCCAGTACTCTGCCACCAAACAAGGTTCCGTTAGCATTTAAATCTTCGGGTTTTACCCATTTCCTAGTATGAAATCTCATTGCATGAATTTAAGGTTCATGGCAAAATTAGAGAAGAAAATAAGATTATAGTAGATTCATCTGACCTCCGTCTAAAGTTTTAGGAATAATTAAATCCGCACCCAACTTCTTGTTCAAATTGTCAATAAAATAAGCTGATAAAAGTGGAGATTCTAATTCCATATTTTGATGTACAAAAAAATGAACGTTTTTTAAACCCATTCTTTTCCATTCCTCTAGTTTGGAAATCCAATCTATAAGTCTGTCATAATCACTTTTATGATTTGCTCCAACATATCTTACAAAAGCTTCATTAGTTGTTAATCGCATATGCATAATATCTCTTCTGCCCGCAGTATCTACTAAAACGTTAGTGATATTATTTTCTTGGAGTAAATGATAGAGTTCAGCTGCTACTTTCTCATCATTAAACCAATCTGTATGCCTAAACTCCATTGCCAATGGGAATTCTTTTGGCCAGTATTCTACAAACCGTACTACCCTATCCCAGTTTTTGGGGCCAAAGTTGTTATGCATTTGCAAAAAGATAGTTCCAAGTTTTTCCTTTAGTATAGACGTCACTTCTAAATATCTATCTGCAATTTCATATACCTTGTCATTCATTCTTCGCAAATGACTAACTTCATTGGTCATCTTAGGAAAAAACTTAAAGTCCGATGGCGTCTTATCATACCATTTTTTATAAGTCTCAGCTGGAAAAATCCTATAAAAAGTGGCATTCAATTCAATAGCATTAAACTGTGTTGCATAATAGCCTAATTCATCCTTAGTGCCACGAGGGTAGAAATTCTTTAAATCCTGTCTATTCCATTTTGCGCAACCCACAAAAACATTAAATGGACCATCATTATTAAAACTGTTCAATAAAACCTCCGTATCCAGATGGTTAGAAGGTAATGTAAAATCTATTAATTCTGGGTGGTCAACTTTTCCAAATTTCATAGTTGTAGTAAGGTTTTAACTAGATTCTAAAAATACATAATTAGATTTCTTACACCATGTTTTATGATGTTTATAAATAAGTTGACAACTAAAGAAAATCAGAATTTTGCATCAAAAGAGTTGCGTTATCTTTATAAAAACTATCACAATGAACGATAGAAACAATAATTTACTGCGCATCCGCCCAGAGATTAAAACTACCCAAATAAACAGTGATATGCGACCTGAGGAACGTTTTCAAAACGAAACGCTCCGGCCAATTCTTAAGTTTCAAAATCCGTTGATTTTAGAAATGTTTAGAAATTATATCAGAAAACATAAAAACACTTTTCTGGAATTGTCACTTGAAAAAAAGCTATTATACATAGAAAATGCTATTCAAAGAGATATCAAATTTCGAAACTCTTTAAAAGGAATGGTAATTGGTCAGTTTACAATTGATGAATACAATCGTTATATTCAGAATTCCTCAGCACTAAATAAACGTATGATGAATATGGTTGTTGAACGGTTAAAAGACCAAGTCCAATTGCTAGATGAGACAGTTTTAGTCTATTAACGATTCTCCATTTAGGTTTGTAGTTAAAATAGAACTCATTAAATCAAAATAAGGCCTTATCGCTTTAAAAGAATGGTCAACCTGTGTTATAAAATCTTTGGCAAGAACTTCTTTATCTGCAAAATTTCTAACAAAGATAAATTGCTTGTGACGCAATAGGTCAATATCTGGATGTTCCTTATCAAACCCTTTAGGCGCGGTCTTAACTGCATCTCCCTGTAATTCTCCCCAAACAGATTTAAAAGACTTTTTATCAATTACTGCTCTAAATTCAGAAGCATCCAATTCCAATTCCTTACGTATACGTAATAAATCCTCTTTGTTGGGCTCCCAAAATCCAGCAGCTAAAAATGTCTCGCCTGGTTTTATTCTAAGATAGTAACCACCTCGGCGTTCTAAGCCCATTCTAGAAAAGGAACCTGCAAAATGTGCTTTATAAGGAGTTTTATCTTTTGAAAACCTTACATCTCTGTATATGCGAAAAATCTTTAGCTTCTCTATTTGGTCGTGTTTATTAAGATTTTCCATAACAGCATTGTAAAATGCCTTTGCATCAGTCTCATGGACCTTAAAAGTATTCTTATTTTCTGTAAACCATTCTCGGTTATTATTCTTTTCTAGCTTCTTTAAAAACTCAAAAGCCTCTTTCTTTATAATTTCAATAGACATGTAACAAACAATTGATATTTTATGCTAAAGTTAACCAATTCTAACATTGTCGTTTTTTCAGAATAACTAATTTTGACAACTTTAGCGTTTAAAATTCCAAAATGAATAAGCAGTCAATTATTAAGGAGTTAAAAGCTCATAAAAAACAACCCTATTTAGACTATAGATTAAAAAGAAATACGGAAGTTTTTACAGATACCTTATTCTACACCTTATTTGACATAAATACGAGTGTAGAAACTAATATAGATATTCTTGAGGCGCAATTTGATGAGCTTATTAATCTAGCATGTTGGGAAACAAGCCGACCCTGCAAAAAAGTATGGGAAAATTATATTTCTGAACTACCAAATATTCTCGAGAAACTGAATTTGGATGCCGAAGCCATTCTTAACTGTGATCCTGCATCATTATCTATCCAAGAGGTATATATGGCCTACCCAGGATTTTACGCTATTGCCATTTATAGATTGGCCAACGTACTTTACAAGGAAGGTTTCCCATTAGTTCCACGTCTAATGACGGAATATGCTCATAGACAAACCGGCGTAGATATTAATCCTGGCGCCACTATAGGTGAGTCATTTTTTATTGATCATGCTACTGGTGTTGTAATTGGGGAAACTGCCGTTATTAAAGACCACGTTAAAATATACCAAGGTGTAACACTCGGCGCTTTATTCGTAAATAAATCTCTTAAAAAAACCAAACGTCATCCTACAATAGAATCTAATGTTACAATTTATGCAAATGCAACTATTCTCGGGGGAGAAACTGTAATTGGTGAGAACTCTACAATTGGCGGAAATGCATGGCTTACAGAATCGGTGCCAGCTAATTCTACCGTTTTTCATACTCCAGAAATCAAAATAAAAACTAATGTATAAAAACATACTGGATTTAATTGGTAATACCCCTATGGTGGAATCAAGGGTTTTAAATACCAATCCTAAGGTGAAGTTATATTTTAAGTTAGAAGGTCATAACCCTGGAGGTAGCGTTAAAGACAGACCAGCTTTAAATATGATTAAAAATGGATTGGAACGTGGGGATTTCACAAAAAAATCTAAACTAATTGAGGCAACAAGTGGCAATACGGGTATTGGATTGGCATTGGTAGCTAAGGTTTATGGTTTAAATATTGAATTAGTAATGCCGGAGAATTCAACAAAAGAGCGGATACAAACTATGCGTGCTTACGGCGCTAAAGTAACGTTAACATCTTCAGATATTGGAATAGAAGGTGCTCGTGATTATGCTGAAAATAAGGTGAAAAATGAAGGATATACAATGCTAAATCAATTTGCGAATGAAGATAATTGGAAAGCACATTATAGTACTACAGGACCAGAAATTTGGAAAGATACGGATGAAAAAATAACTCATTTTGTTTCTAGTATGGGCACAACAGGAACTATAACAGGAACTTCCACATTCCTAAAAGAACAAAATCCTAATGTGAACATAATCGGGGTACAACCAGAGGAAGGTTCTCGTATTCCAGGTATTAGAAAATGGTCACCTGATTACATTCCAAAAATCTATGACTCAGAAAAAGTAGATGATATTCTTTATGTAAACGAGAATGAAGCAGTGACTATGGCTAGACGATTAGCCAAAGAAGAAGGGATATTTTCTGGTATGAGTAGCGGTGGTGCAGCTGTGGTAGCTCTTCGTATTGCTGATCCGCTAGAAGAGGGAATCATTGTTTCTATTGTTTGCGATCGCGGAGATCGTTATTTATCCTCAGGTTTATTCAATTTTTAATGCCTTATTAATATTTGTTGTATAAGGCTTAAAAGAAATCAAATCGTTATGCCCACCACCTTCCACGGTAATAAATTCTTTTTTGCTTGTAGCCAAACCAAAGAGTTTTTTACCCGATTCATAAGGAACAACCGTATCTTCAGTTCCATGAAAAATGGTTATTGGACAGGCAATGTTACTAATATATTTGTTGGATTCTAACTTATATTTCAATAGCCATTTTACAGGTAATACTGGAAAACGTTTTTTTGCAACTTCAAGTAAATTGTAAAAAGGAGTTTCCAAAACCAATTTTGCTGGTTTGTTTTTTGAAGCTGTGTAGGTAGCGACCGAGGCACCAAGAGATCTACCATAAATAATAATAGCATTCTCCTCATACTTCTCTAAGGTGAAATTATAGAACAGTTGAGCATCTTCAAACAAAGCTGTTTCACTAAGTTTTCCCGTACTTTTACCATAGGTTCTGTAATCCATCACAATAATATCGTACTCTTTTTTCGCAAAAAAAATCGCTATTTCCCCCCAGCGAGATAAATCCCCTGCATTACCATGAAAATAGAGAATAACCCCTTTAGGGTTTTTTCGTTTAAAATGGAGCCCGTTTAGTTTTGCTCCATCTTGGGCAGTTAAAAAAAATTCCTCAAAGGATTCCGAAAAGTTATAGACGTATTCTTGAGGCAGTTTTGTGGGAAGAAAAATTATCTTTTCCTGTAAAAAATATAGCATAGCAGCAACTAGTATATAAAGTATTAAAAGTATTCTACCAACGCGTTTAAGCTTTTGCATTGGAAGGTTTTGAAGAATGTTGTACATGAATGCTTGAACCTTCCAGATTTACTTTCTTGGGTTTTGAATTCACAATTTCTGAGAGCATCTGATGATAAGACTCAAAAGTATTCAAGTTTTTATGGCCACCACCAATTACAGTATGTAGCGTAGTGTTTTTTGGCTTTATTCTAGATAATTTTACACTTGTCTTGTATGGTATTAACCTATCATCAGTGCCATGAATAATATGTATAGGACATTTTACATACTTTAACCATTTATAGGTTGGCATTGGAAACTTTATTAATAACGAAAGTGGCATAAAAGGAATATACTTTTTAGCAACTTTACTCAAACTATAATAAGGGGCATCTAAAATCAGCATTCTTGGGTTATTCATAGACGCCAATTTAGTCGCAAAACCTGAACCAAGTGATCTCCCATAAAGAATGATGTACTTTTCCGAGACATTATCCTTAATTTTATTGTAAACTACCTGCATATCACGTTTTACAGCTTTTTGTGTTCTGCGTCCAGTACTTTTTCCAAAACCACGATAATCGACCATGATAACATCATACCCATGTCTGGTGAAATCCACCGCAAACTTACCCCAACCTTTAATACTCTTTGAATTTCCCTTTAAATAAAAAACAACGCCTTTAGGTGTTTTAGCCTTAAATCGAAGCCCATTAATAACAGCACCATCTCTAGTCTCAATATTATATTCTTCCGTTTCCTGATTCTCATAGTAAAACTGAAAATCCTTAGACAGTTTTTCCGGTTTAAAAAGAAAATAGTCCTGAAAAAAATACAATAGTATGCTAACAACCACATAGGCTATTAAAACAATTCCTAGAATATAAAAGACTTGTTGCACACTTTTAATTTCTTTGAAAATACAAAAAACTAGAATATCAAAATTTAAGCTTAACAAGAAGGCTTAGATAATAGTCATCTTTTCTTTAAATTAATAGAAGGCATTTTGGAAATGCAATTCTAATGTGGTTTTCAAAATTTTCCCATAGAAGACGTCATTAAACAAAGTAACTAGATTTATGCTTACCTTAGTTTAAATATGAATTTTAAAAATTATAAACCAAAATGTAACATATAGTAGCTATTACTAGTCATAATATCAATCATCAATCAATCTTAAGTCATGACAACTACTCCCACTTCATCTCAATTTCAAAGAATTGAAATTATTGACGCATTACGCGGTTTTTCCCTAGCTGGAATTGTATTCTGCCATATGCTTGAAAACTTTGTTGCTTCCCCTATACCCCAGGAAGCAATCGAAACAATGAGCCCAGGAATTATAGATCAGATTGCCGACGGCTTTGTAAGCTTTTTATTTAGGGGGAAATTCTTCGCCCTTTTTTCTTTTCTATTTGGATTAAGCTTCTTTATTCAAATGGACAATGGTAAAAAAAGAGGGGCGAATTTTGCCGGGCGTTTTCTTTGGCGCTTGATTATTCTATTTGGCATTGGCTTTCTTCACAGCATGTTTTACCGAGGCGATATTTTAACACTATATGCAGTATTAGGAGTATTATTAATCCCTTTTAATAGTATTAGTAACAAATGGTTACTCGGTATCGCAGCGCTATTTTTTATTGGTCTTGGGCGCTACATTGTTTTTTATTTCACCAATGGAGAAGGCATATTTATAACAGAAGAAATGGGCCCGGAAAGCCCTATGATTACAGCCTACTTTGATATATTGCAAAATGGTTCAATCACTGAAGTTTTTACATCCAATGCTACGGAAGGAAATATTACTAAAGCAGAATTTCAATTTGGTGTATTTTCAAGGGGTTATCTAACTTTTGGATTCTTTTTATTGGGTTTATTTATTGGTAGAATTGAGTTTTTTAAAAATTATTTGACTGAAAAGAAGTTTTTAAAACGGCTCTGGATTGGTGCATTAATTCTTCTAGGAGTTTCTATTGGTAGTATGATTGCTATTTTTGCTTCTATGGGACCAGATGTAAGCTTTAATTCATGGACATCTATGTTGGGGCTTACATTCTACGATTTAATGAATGTTGCGATGACAATTTTGCTTGTAGCAATTTTTGTTATCCTTTACAAGAAAAACAAACCCCAACGGTTTTTACAAAAGTTTATACCATACGGAAAAATGGCGTTGACCAATTACTTTTTACAAAGTGTAATTGGTACATTTATCTTCTTTGGATGGGGTTTAGGATACTTAACTAAAATACCACATCGCTATGTGCTTTTAATGGCATTAGCCATAATCATAGTTCAAATGTGGTTAAGCAAAGTATGGCTAAAATATTTTAATTATGGACCACTGGAATGGCTTTGGCGTAGCTTAACCTTCTTTAAGCTAATGCCTATAAAACGTAAGTAGCTTGCTTACAAATCGCTAATATAACTTCCATAAAGATCTTTAAACCTAACACCATTGGTAAAGCGATATTTGCTTAACTTTTTATGAGCAACTAGTCCCCATAATGCCAATTCCTTAACGAAATAGCTATCATTTTTGCTCAAATCTGGTAAATGTTCTTTGAGTAATTGGTTTAAAGGTGCAATGCTGTCCAATTTTTGCTGATGTACTTTATCGGAATCTTCATCAAATAACTCAAACCCTTCTTGGTCAAAAAACCAAGAAATTAATTCATCGTAAGGTGTTTCCGCATCTTTACGCTCTAATTTATTAATCTTGGGAAAAAGGGTTGGAAACAAAGTTTTAATAGCTTCATCTACCAAAGTCTCTGCTACAAAACCAGCTCCTTCTTGCTCTCCTTCATAAACCAATTCAATCTTACCAGTTATTGCAGGAACAACACCCATGAAATCACTCAAACGAATATTGGTGCTACCCTCTCCAGACTTTAATATCCTTCTTTCAGCAGTGCTTAGTAAATTTTCAAATGCCGTAATACTCATACGTGCGCTTACCCCACTTTTAGCATCTACATATTCACTATTCCGAGCTTCAAAACTTATTTGTTCCAATAAGTCCATGGCCAGTTCAGGCACATTAACCAAATCTGATTGTCTGGCGTCTAGCTTTGCCTCTTGTTTTGTAATTTGCTTTGCAATAGCAATATCTTCGGGATAATGTGTTAGAATTTGAGAGCCAATTCTATCCTTTAATGGTGTAACTATACTACCTCTATTTGTATAATCTTCTGGATTTGCTGTAAAAATGAACTGTAAATCCAAAGGAAGTCTTAGTTTAAAACCTCTTATCTGAATATCTCCTTCTTGCAAAATATTAAATAATGAAACCTGAATTCTAGCTTGCAAATCTGGCAGCTCATTAATTACAAAAATGCAACGATTCGCCCTTGGAATCATACCAAAATGAATTACTCTATCATCTGCATAACTCAATTTTAAATTAGCCGCTTTTATAGGATCTACATCTCCAATTAAATCGGCTACAGTAACATCTGGAGTAGCTAACTTTTCATAAAAACGATCATTTCTATGCAGCCAAGAAATTGGAGTTTTAGCTCCCTTTTCTTTTATGAGTTCTATTGCATATCTAGATAAAGGATTTGTCGGGTCATCATGAATTTCTGAACCTTCAACAACCGGGATATATTCATCCAAAAGATTAACCATTAACCTAGCCAAACGCGTTTTCGCCTGACCACGCAATCCTAATAGATTAATATTATGACGGGAAAGAATTGCTCTTTCTAATTCTGGGATTACCGAATTTTCATAACCCCAAACCCCTTTAAAAACATTCTCGTTGTTCTTAATTTTTCGAATAAGGTTATCACGCAACTCATCCTTGATACTTTTAGATTCGTATTCTGACTTTTTGAGTTGTCCAAGTGTTTTTATAGTATCTATTTTCATATTTTAATTTCAAAGCTATTGGTCATTTCAAAGAAACTTGTGATTAAAAAATCTAGATTTCTAAGGTTCGTTTGAAATGACTAAAATCATTTAATTCTTTTTCTTCTATTGTTTTCGTAATCTTCAAAAATCATCTCCCCTAATCCTTTAAGTCCTGTGTAAAAGGCTTTTCCATTATTTGCCTGAGTAAACTCACGAATAAATTGCATTAAGTATGGGTCTTGGGCAATCATAAATGTAGTTATTGGAATATGTAATTTCCTAGCTTGTGAAGCCATGGCATAGCACTTCTCTACAATATAGTCATCCAAACCAACACTATTCTTGTAATAGGTTCCGTCTGGCATTCTTAAGCAACTTGGTTTTCCATCGGTTATCATGAAAATTTGCTTATTGGTATTCCTCTTGCGACGCAACATATCCATAGCCAATTTTAAACCTGCAACTGTATTAGTGTGATAAGGCCCCACTTTTAAATAAGGCAAATCTTTTATGGGGATGGGCCAAGCATCATTGCCAAACACCAAAATATCAAGAGTGTCTTTGGGATATCTTGTGGTTATTAATTCCGCTAATGCCATAGCAACTTTTTTTGCAGGTGTAATACGGTCTTCACCATATAAAATCATACTATGACTAATATCTATCATAAGCACCGTACTCATTTGAGCTTTGTACTGCGTGTCTTCAACCACCAAATCTCTCTCATCCAGCATAAAATTTCCGATACCGTGATTAATTTGAGCATTCTTAAGGCTTTCTGTTATTGAAATTCTGTCCAAACCATCGCCGTAACGATATTCTCTGAACTCTCCAGTATGCTCATCTCCCCTGCCCGATTTCCCAGTTTTATGATTACCAGAACCACTACGCTTTATTTTACCAAAAATTTGATCTAGAGCACGCTGACGAATCATGCGCTCCAATTTAGCAGTAATAGAAATAGTGCCTTTCCCATTTCCTTCATCTCCATCTTCGTCATCTTCCCCAACTTTTCCCCCACCATCTTCAAACTCTTCGCGTATATAGCCCTTGGCTTTTAAGTCTTCAATAAATTCTTCAATGCTATAATCGTCCGTAGTAAGTTCGTATTCCTTATCTAATTCGCGCAACCAATCAATGGCCTCATCAAAATCACCAGAGGTGTGCGTGATGAGTTCCTGAAAAATCTCAAAAAGTTTTTCAAAGGGAGATAAATTGGGAGCTTCGTAAGGTGTAAAACGAAATCCTTTTCTCATATTCATAGCCATTAGATAAAATTAACACATTCTGGTTTGATCTGCATTTCTTTACAAAAAACTTAACGGTTTCGTTTAAGTTTGTGCTTATGGAAAAGGAATTATGTATAGGATTTTATAAGACACCTCCATTATGGTTGAAAGAACAATTTGGAATTGTTCAATTTCAATTCCCAACTATTGATTTTTCCAATTTTATTTCAGAAACTATTCCCGAACAGCTAAGACTTGGTCATAAAATGGAACATGTTTTTGAACAGTTGCTTAGTTATTCAAAAGATTGGAAAGTGCTGGCAAAAAATCTTCTAATTGATAAAGGTAAAATAAGAATAGGTGAATTAGATTTTTTGATGAATCATAGGGCCAGTGGAGAGAATTATCACATTGAGCTCGCTTACAAATTTTATATTATTAACCCAAAAATCACTGAACCCATCCATCGCCTAATGGGACCAAATAAGCGAGATATGTTCTATACAAAACTTGATAAATTAAAAGAAAAACAGTTCCCATTACTTTATAGTGAAGAAATTTCAAAAAAATTACAGGACTTAAGGGTAAACCCCATAGAAGTGAAACAGCAAGCATGCTTTAAGACCCAGTTGTTTACACCTTATGGAAGTGAAACTATTTCTATTAGACCTTTAAACAAAAACTGTATAAACGGAAGTTGGATTGGATTTGATGATTTTAATACTAGCGAATTTAAGAAGTTAGAATATTATATTCCATTCAAGCAAGAATGGGTGTTGTCACCGTCAGCAAATCGAACTTTTGCTACACATTACGAGACTTTATTAGATATAAATCTTAGAATGCTCAAAGAAAATTCGCCGATGCTTTGGATGAAACGGCCAAATGGAGATTTAGAAAAGTTATTTGTAGTTTGGTGGTAATTTCTGATTCCTATTTTAAGAATGATGTACAGACCAAAATGAAAACAAAAGTAAAAGAAATCGTGTTCAAAAATAAAGGAACTAGCAATTTCTCTTTTGATTTGGTAGATCTTGAAAGTATTTTAGATTTAAGACCTAAAGACCACAACCAGTTTGATCATCATAAAATTTCTTTTTATGTTATCATTATTATCACGGAAAAAAAAGGACTTCATAGCATAAATTATAAGAATTACAAGTACAAAAAAGGAACCATTTTTACTTTGCGTAAGAATAGTATACATAAATTCGTTAAATCTAATGCGAAAGGGAAATTTCTTGTTTTTACCGAAGATTTTGCAATTCAAAACTCAAATAAAAAAGAAAATTTACGCTTGTTTCAACTCTTTAATGAGATGCTAAGTTCCCCAAAGTTGCAATTAACAAATAATGACTTTGATGAGATTGAAAACCTACTTCAGCAAATTGAAAAAGAATATTTAGAGCTAAATGACGAGTATTCTGCCGAAGTAATTAGAAGTTTAGTCCAGGTACTAATCCATAAACTTTTTAGGATTAAATCAGAGAAAAATGATAATTTAAAAAACCACAATTATCATTTACAATTTATGAAACTTCAAGAATTAGTTGAAAATGAGTGTTTTGAAAGTAAAAAAGCGGTCTACTATGCCAATAAAATGGGTGTCACCACTAGAACGCTAAATAACATTGTAAAGAATACCATCAACAAATCTGTAAAATCTTTTATAGATGAGATTGTAATTCTTCAAATAAAAAGATTATTGGCTAACTCGCAACTCTCTTTTACTGAAATAGCTTATAAATCAGGGTTCGATGATCCTACAAACTTCTTTAAATATTTCAAAAAAAACACAAGACTATCACCTAAGCAGTTTAGAGAAGATTATAATTAAGAGAACTTTCCTGTTTTTACCCTAATACTGTATTTTTTAACCTTAGTACTAAAGAAAACCCATTTTACCTTTACGCTATTCATTAACCTACCTATCATTCATAATTTTTTAAATGATTAGGTTCTTAATCTTATACCAAGGTGAAAAAAATTACAACATTAAGTATAGCACTTATGGCAATTTTCGGAGTATGCCAGGCTCAAAAGAATCTCTCAACTAAGAAATCTAAGGAAATCATGAAGAACAAAGAAGCAATTAATGCTTTTTATAACCAAGCGTTGACAGTAAATGACGATACCCGACCTACCACCATTTTAACACCACTTATGGCAACTGGGTATAAATCATCAAGTTCTACAGCTGTTAAAAGTGCAGAACAATTGATGGAGCAACTCGAGTTTTTCTGGAAAATAGTACCAGATTTAAAATGGGAACCACAAACTATTGTAAATGATGATAATATATATATTGTAAGAAGCTTGGCTTCTGGCACTCCAAATGGTGATTTCATGGGAATACCTACTGATGGGAAGAAGCCTTTTAATATCATGACCATTGATATGCATACCATGAAAGATGGCAAATTTGTAAGTACTTACCACGTAGAAGATTGGGCAACTGCGATGAAACAATTAATACCAAAAGGTGGTAACTCATCAAAAGATGAAGCTAAAAGTACAATGGATATTGCAAATGCTTTTATGAGTGCAATGGGCAAAGGCGATATGGAAGCTATGAGCAATCTTATGCATGATGATATGGTATGGCAAAATGCTGGCGACAAATCATTGCCTTGGATAGGCCCATGGAAAGGCAAAAAGGTAATACTAAAGGATTTTCTCCCTTCTTTTGGAGCAAATTTTCAAACTATCAAATGGGAACCCAATGATGCCTTATCAAGAGGAGATACGGCTGCCTACTTTGGTCAAATGATTGGTCTTCTTAAAACTTCAAATACTAAGACTTCTGAATTCACCTATGCTTTAAGAGTTAAGGTAAAAGATGGAAAAGTAATCCTTTGGAACTGGTTTGAAGATAGCTTTGAGGTATCGAGGGCATATCATAACAAATAACAGTGATTCTACTAACCTTAAAACTTCGGTTTAAATAATATGAAAATACCATCATGAAAGAAAAAGAAGTAATAAAAAACGGAGAAGGTGAAAATTACAATTACTCCCAAGATCATTGCTTTGTTAAGCTTTCTTCTCATTATACGAATGGAGAATTGAGCATTATTGAAGATACATTAAAACCTGGTTTTTATTTGGCAAGACACCACCATAAAATAATGACCGAAATCTTCTATATAATTGAAGGGGAAGTAGAGTTGATTTTTGATGATGAAACTATCATGACTAAACCCGGGGATACTGTTACAGTTCCACCAAATGTATGGCATGCAGCGGCTTGCAAAGATGGAGGGAAAATGATGTCTATTTTCAAAAATGGACAGTTTGATCTCTATCTAGAGAGATTATCAAAGATGTCAGATAGTGATTTTGAAGATCCGGAACTAATGAAATCGGTTTCTGCAGAGTTTGACATATATGAAGGTTAGCTAACAAAATTTGGTTTTGAGCTCGACAATTAATTTTCGAAATTTTAAAATCGAACAAAAACTTTTCTATATTGGGTTGCTTGTTTGGATTTTATTGCAAATCTCTAGGCTAATAGCCTTAGTTTTAATTAATGATATTAATGAAGGCCTAGAATCTGCAGCCTGGATGTATCCAGCTTACCTGGACATATTTGCCGCTGTATTTGCCTTACCGCTTATTGTAGCAATTATTACATGGCGTGGACTATTAACCTGGGTATTTGCTGTTATTTATCTGGTAATTTCTATTGTAGATCACTTCGGTAATTTTACCACTACCACTATAGTTGGTCCTCCTTCTATTGTGGAAGAAGGAATGAATCCTTTACTAATCCCTATTATACAGACAGTAATAGATTTTTTGTTTTTGATTCTATTGTTTGTTCCAAAATTTTATCAGCTTTTCTTTAAAGTCGATAAAATTGAAAAACTTCCGAAAAGTTAATCTTAGTTCAAAATTCAAATTATAATAGTAAAAGTGCTAAGCTCTAGAAACTTAACACTTTCAACACATCAATCAAACCTAAACCTACTCTTCTACAAAGGTGTAGCTTGTTCGAACCACTTCGGTTAATCTAAAATACCCAAAGGCATAATTATCTGGATTGGTCCTATTAATGCAATTTCCCTTTACGGCAACGGGAGTAGCTTCAAAAAGTCCAACACCTCCTATTTGGTCAATTAGTATATCAATATAGTCGTAGTACGCTCTAGATACTCCGTACATTTCTATATCAACAATATCTCCTGCTCTAAAAGGGAGTATATTTTCATCTTCATTTTCTTCAATCTCATACCACCAATCAATTTCATTCCCATTTACAAATTCATCATCAGCTTCTTCCAATTCTGGTAATAAATCACCCCTTCGTTGAAACTTAAACAAGTAATTATTTCCTTCTTCCACGGGATCAGTAAACACCACATGCACTTCTAAAACATCATCTTCAAAACCATCTTCACGATCTTGAAAAACATCGGTAATCTCAGTTACACTTGTCATAGTTTCTGTAGCAGAAAATAATTCTCCGTTATAATTAATTTGTAACGTATATGATTGTCCAATAATAGGCTCAAAAGTCGTTGTTACGTATTCACCATTAGATTGGTGGGTAAACACTGAGCTAGCTCCGCTATTATCATTCGTGACGGTTACGCTTGCATTGGTCACAGCCTTTTGAGTACTGGTATCAAAAAAAGCACTAGACTCGCTCAATTTTATGGTTTGCGCATTTCCTTGGGTTCCTTTCTCCCAGTCTAAAGAGGCCTCAACAACTAAGCGTGTTGGACCCTCTTGGACAGGCACATCGATAACATCAGTACATGAGCTTAATAGGGTAAGGATTAACATCGAAATACTCGCTGTTAATTTTGAAAAATTCATAAACTGAAAACCATCAGTTCGCGTTTTTTCCAAAGGAAAAAGTATGGAGAATATGGTTTTTGATTCTAAAATTCGCTTCTCGTTACTTTTTTTCAAAGCTGTAGTTTGAAAAATCACTCGAACTGACGAATCTATACTCAGAAAGCAAATCAGGATTGTCATATATTTTCTTGCCGAATTCATGTCTTAAAATTTAAAGTTATAGGTTAGTGATGGTACGATACCGAATATGGCAGTTCGGGTGGCCTCATTAGCTCCACTCTCCACATTTTGTCCGAAGGAGATGGAAGCCGCATTTTTTCTATTATAAGCGTTGTAAATTCCGAGTACCCACTCCCCTTTTAAGCGGTTTTGCGGTTTTCTATTGGGCTTATAATTGATGGATAGATCTAAACGATGATAGGCTGGCAAACGATCAGAATTTCTTGGCGCATAACTAGCAATGGACAAGCCTTCATATTGGTATTGTCCGTTTGGATACGTCACTGGTCGTCCGGTTTGAAAAACCAAGTTGCTGCCAAAGCTCCATTTATCATTTAAGCGATAGGCAGCAGAGATAGAAACATCATGCGTTCTATCAAAAACGGCATTATACCATTCTCCATCATTGATCCCCAAACCACCTGCATTTCCTCCTGGAGTACGTTGTTCAGATTTTGACAAGGTATAAGCAATCCATCCTGTAAAATCACCTTCATTTTTACGTAATAATAGTTCCAAACCATAGGCCCGCATTTCACCATTCAAAATTTCGGTCTCAATGGTGTTTTGCCCAATAAGATCTGACCCATCTATATAATCTATTCTATTGTCCACAGTTTTGTAATAGGCCTCTACTTCCATAGAATACATTTTATCCTTAAAATTTCGGAAATAACCTATTGCAAACTGGTCAGACAATTGTGGTTTAATAAACCTGCCACTTGGTGTCCATACATCTAAAGGTGTTGCAGACGAGGTGTTCGAAAGTAAATGAATATACTGCGCCGTTCTAGAGTAGCCAGCTTTTACTGAAGATGACTCATTCAGTAAGTACGAAAAAGAAACACGGGGTTCAAAGTTTCCAAAGGTTTCAATAGCATCGCCTTTGGCAAAATCAGTTTCCCCAATGCCAACGCCACGTTGGTAAATACCTAGCGTTGGATTATACACTACAGGTTGGTTGTTCGCATAATCCGTTAGGGCTTGCCCACCTAACCTTGTAAATGCACTATAACGTAAACCATATTGTGCGGTTAGGTTTGGTGATAATTGATGCTCCGCATTAACATACAATCCGGACTCTATAGCCTTTTTACGGTCTAATTTTAAAGGATTCACTGCGGAAGTTTCCGAAGTGGGGTTCACTTGCCCAGGGTCAAAATCATAGTAAATACCGCTAGCCCCAAAGTCTAACTTAAATTGATTGCTCAGGTAATACTTTAAATCATACTTCAAGTTATAATTGGTTATAGACGATTTCCAATCAAAGGCTTCCATGGAAAAACCCAAATCATAATCATACCTGCTAGCTATAGCCGATAGGTTTGAAAATAGGCGGTCATTAAAAATATGATTCCAACGTAGATTTCCTGAAGTGTTACCATAACTACTATCAAAACTATTCCCCAGCTTAAAAGCATCGCGGCCAAAATAACCAGATAAAAACAGTTTGTTCGTTGGGTTAATACTATAGTTAGATTTTAGATTCAAGTCATAAAAACTCACGCTATTTTGGTTGCCGGCAGCTTTTAAAAGTAAGTCGGCATACGAACGTCTTCCTGCAATTAAGAAAGAACCTTTATCATTAAACATAGGGCCTTCCAACGTTAGTCGGCTTGAGATAACACCGATTCCCCCCGTTCCTGCAAAGTTTTTATTGTTCCCATCTTTTTGGCGAACGTCAAGCACCGAAGAAACCCTACCCCCAAAACGAGCGGGGATTCCTCCTTTATACAATTTCATGTCTTTTATGGCATCGGCATTAAAGACCGAAAAGAAACCAAACATATGTGAAGTATTGTAAATAATGGCTTCGTCTAGGAGGACTAAATTTTGGTCTGAGGCACCGCCACGAACATGAAAACCACCACTGCCCTCGCCATTGCTGGTAACTCCCGGCAGCATTTGTAGCGATTTTAAAATATCTACTTCTCCCAATACCACGGGCATTTGTTTTACGGTGCCAATGTTCAATTTTAGTACACTCATCTCTGGTTTACGCAGTAAAGCCCTCTCTGGTTCTTCCGCTGTGACCACTACCTCTTCTAATTGCGTGGACAGTTCGATGATTTCATAATCCAATTTTTGGTCACGATTTAGGGTGATGTTGGCATTGGTCTCTTGATAGCCTATATACGACACATTTAAAATGTAATTGCCTTGTGGTGCGGTAATTGAATAAAACCCATACTCGTTGGTTACCCCACCAATGGTGGTTCCTTTTAAGAAAACGGAAGCTCCATACAGGGTTTCGCCATTGCTTTTATCTGTAATGGTACCGCTTATAGTATATTTACTTTGACCCATTGCCAAGGTGCTTACTAAAAAGAGTGCCCATAGCAACCAAAAGGTATAGCGTACAAATGGGTCTTCGGTGTTTTGTCTGTTCATTTTTTGATTGAATTTGACCTACCAATAAGGCAGGATAGTTGATGATAATTTTCAATACTTAGAGACAGACCAAAAAATAAAGGGTTGCATGGGACGTAAAAATTTTGGGTGTAATCAAAATCTTAAGTGCTTAAAAATGTTAATTTATAGCTATAGATGCTATGGAATTGTAGTAATATGTTTTTGCATTCTCCATTTATTGGTTATTCATATCACAATCTAGACTTCTCCGTGTCCGCTCCCGTTTTACCTATACTTTCTTTTACTTTTTTGTTTCCAAATGGGTAGGTATAACTCACTCTAAAAATACGGGAGAAGCCAGATTCTGGGCTGAAGGTTCCGGTAAAAACATCCCCAAAAGCTTCCCGAGTTAATGTTCCATACTTAAAGCCAATATCCAAACTTTCAAAAATATCGGTTACTGCAAATTGTAAGCTACTACCATTCTTAAATTCTTTTTTTAACCCTGCATTTAAAATACCAAAACCATCATTTCTAGTACTGCCATTAAAATGCCGTGAGGTATACCAACCAGATATTTCTAGCGATAGGTTTGCTGGTAATCGCATGGTTTGGCTTCCATTAAAATTATAGTGAACGTAATCATGGGTTATACGCTCATCGGTATGCAATAGTTTAAATTTTCTAATACCCAGAGTACCATTAAGATTGATCTCCCACCAATGGGAAATCCGTATGGGAATATTGGTTTGCGCATCTATATTTCGTTGATATTTCATATTCACTGGAGCTACCACAGCAAGATTACTTTGAGGGTTTCGGGTTATTTGAAAACGTGCGATAGGGTTATTTTCATTAGAGGCCAATAAAGAAACGCTAAAAGATTTATTGTTGTAGGTAAGACTGATATTATCTGTGATGGCAGGCAATAGTTGTGGGTTTCCACTAAATACCGATGTAGGACCGTTATAGACCAAAAAGGAGGCCAAATCGGAATAATTGGGTCTTGTAATGCGTTTATTATAAGCAAAATTGAGTGCTGTCGTATCCGAAAAAGTATGTGTAGCAAAAAAGGAAGGGAATAGTTTTCCAAAACTACGGTCAAGCGTGCTGTCATCAAAAGCTTGGTCCCAATACTCATAGCGCAACCCAAGCTGTATCTTTGATTTTTCAGAAATGCTGTAATCGGTCAATAAATAAGCGGCACCTATGGTTTCTTTATTGGCTATCATACTTATAAATCGGTCATCAGGTACAAATTCTTCCCCTTGCAGAATTTCAATACGCGCATCATTATCAGTTTTGGACAATGACCCTTTAATACCGCCTTCTAGGGCTGTTTTTTTGTCTATCGTATGTTTATAATCCAATTTTAATACCCCTACATTAATATCCGTTTCATTAAAACCGCGGTTTCCATTATTATAGATTTCACTTTCAGGCTGAAAAAGAGCACCATTTTCGTCAAAATAGGTACTACTCACCTGATTAGGAGTTTGGCTGTTGTAATTAATGTAATCTCCCGTTATCGTAAAACTATTTTGCTCTCCAGTTTTTTCATAGTATACGGAAGAAGTTAAATTCTTTAGATTTCCATTACCGTTCAAACGTATTTGAGCCTCTAAAAAAGGGTCTATTATAAAGTCGTATAGCCCTAAATTTTGGGTCCTAACTAGAGGCCTAGATTTATTGAACAAGGTACTAAGCCCTAAGGAAGAAGTTTCTGAGAATTGGTATTCATAGCCCAAACTGAGGTTGTGATTTCGGTTTATTTGTTGTGTTCTACTCGTAAAGTCGATACCGGTATTCCCTCCCAAAACTGGAATTTCACTTACACCGACCCCCCTAAATCCACTAAAAGTATCGTCGTAAGAGAAGGTGTAACTGCCAAATATTGTGGAACGCTCACCCCCATAATTAAGAGAAAGTCCGGTGGTCTGCTTAATGCCCCTACCATAGCCCGTACTTAAATTAAGATTACCCCGAATACCAAGGGTTTCATTATTAGTCATTACAATATTTATAATTCCGGCATTACCATCTACATCATACCGTGCAGAAGGATTGGTCAATAGTTCTATTCGTTCAATAGTGTTTGCGCTCATACCGTTGAGCATGGCAATTAAATCTGCTATTGGAATCCGTTGTGCCTTTCCATTAATCATAATCAGCGTGCCGCTTTTGCCATTTAATGAAAAGGTATTGTTATACTGGTCCAGAATTACCCCTGGCGAACGTTCTAATAGCTGCAAAGCAGTACTGCCTTGAGTCATTACACTCGCTTGCACATTTATGATACTTCCCTCTTGTGTTCGTTGTATCAATTTTCGTTGCCCTCTAACTTCAACGCCTTGCAGAGAGGTAACTTCCTCTTCCAAAGTAATTGTCTCAAAATCTTTTTTGAAATCAGTACCTGAAATGATAAAGGGTTCCGAATTCCAGGTTTTGAAAGATAAAAGGTCTATACGGAGCATAAATGAGCCAATGGTTGAATAATCTATTCTAAAAACACCTTTTTCATTAGTAATAGAACCTGTTTGCAAGATAGAATCGGGAACACTATAAATTAGTACGTTAGCATACGAAACGGGATTACCGTCAACATCGACCACGGAACCCGATAATTGCCCGAATAGGAATTCAACGGAGGCCAAGCAGCATACTAGAAATAGAAAGTTTGATTTCATTGATACGAATTTGATTGCAAGTAGCACCAATTAAAATCCTATTGAAAAAGAGAATGTCATAAGGGACGATTTACTTTACCACTAGAAGAAATGGTTGGTTTTTGTAGTGAAATGCTCCCATTATAGTATGTAATGCATTTCGTCAATTATTCGTTACCTGACATCAAGTAGTAAAATATCATGTTTGATATTGCTTTCTTACCGTTGTATCTTGTAATTCAAAAGTCCCTTTTTAGTGAATTATGACCACAAACAGTTTAACACATATCATCGCTTTCTTAGAACGATATAAAATACATCACGTGCTATTTTGGGCAGTATATCATTTTGCGTGGTGGACCGTGTTTTCAGGAAGTATTTCTGTAGTCTTTGAATCTATAATGCTGCCATATGGTATTGTAAAATATTTGGGATATGTAGTATATCAAGCTTTGGGCGTATACTTTTGTTTGTATGTACTGATTCCTAAATTTTTACAAAACGGAAGATACATTCCGTTCTTTCTCGCAACAATTGGTATAATTATCCTTATGTCAGCTGCGATAACTGCGAATTATTATCTGGCAGCATTTATCGCTGATGAATCGGTGTACGAGTTGTACAATATTTCACCCGAAACACCCATAACTATATTTAAACACAATGCATTGCCTTCTTGTGTTGGTGCTGCTACCTTAGGTCTTAGTATAAAATTGACTAAAATTTGGATAGCTTCTCAAAAAAGACAACAAGCTTTGGAAAAAGAAAAATTGGAGACTGAACTGAAATTTTTGAAATCACAGTTCAACCCTCATTTTTTATTCAATACCATCAATTCAATTTTTGTGCTTATAAATAAAAATCCGAAAATGGCTTCCGATTCTTTGGTAAAGTTTTCAAGTCTGTTGCGGTATCAACTTTATGAATGCAATAGCCATAAAATTCCCTTGAAAAACGAACTTGCCTATATTGAAAGTTTTATAGAACTGGAAAGTCTACGGCAAAATCAAAATTTTGAGTTGAAAACCAGTATTCAAAAGGTGGAAGGTGATTTCAACATTGCACCTTTTATCTTGATTCCTTTTATTGAAAATGCTTTTAAACACCTATCTGAAGACCAGAATCTTAAAAAATGGATTCATTTGAACATTAATATGGATGAAGAGAATCTAAATTTTGAGTTAATCAATAGCGCAAACTTTAACTTGCAACAAGCGTTGCCTGAAGGTCTAGCCTATGGCGGCTTAGGCTTGAATAATGTAAAACGACGATTGGCTATTATTTATCCCCATGAACACACATTACTCATAACAAAAGGGAAAGATAATCATACGGTTACCCTAAATTTAAAACTAGAGCATGAGCTTATTATACCGTTAAAAAAAGTTGGTGGATGATAAACTGTATTGTGATAGATGATGAGCCATTGGCACGAGAATGTATTATAAATTACATTGACCAGGTTGCTTTTATGAATGATGTGGGCACCGGTGTTTCTGCCTTGGAAATTCCTCAATTATTGGCAGAGAGTCAGATAGATCTGTTGTTTTTAGATGTTCAAATGCCCTTAATGAATGGATTGGAATATTTAAAATCTAACCCCACTCCACCCATGACCATTTTGACTACCGCTTTTCCAAACTACGCCATAGAAGGTTTTGATTTAAATGTGCTGGATTACCTATTAAAACCAATATCTTTTAATCGCTTTTTTGCTGCTGCAACAAAAGCCAAACAACAATTAGAACTATTACAAAAAAAGGGCGTTCCAGTTTTAAAAGATGAGGAGCGTAGCTGTTTTTTTATAAAATGTGATGGTAAATACGAGAAGATCTATCACAATGAAATCCTTTTTGTGCAAGCCATGCAAAACTATGTTATTATTCAAACCAACAAGCGCAAGTATGTAAGTTTACTATCCTTGAAAAGCGTAGTTGAAAAGTTGGGTACATTGGCATTTGTACAAGTTCATAAATCATATATCGTTGCGCTTGATAAAATTGAAGGAGTTGCCAAACATGAAATTCAAATTCAAATTCATAGAATTCCTATGAGTCGCCACTATAAAAAGGATGTACTACCCAAGATTTTAGGCGGTAATTTATGGGATGGCAAGGTTTAATTTTCCTTAAAGTATTCGCTTAAATTCCTAAGACCAACTAAATAGCTATTACTTTTCTCTTCTATATGCAACCCTTTACTTTTGCAGTTGTCTTTAGTAACACACATCAACCTTAAATAAACTTTGGCGACCGAAGTACGTTTTACACATAAATCGCTTGTAGAAAGCTGCAAGAAAGGTCATAGTGGTTCACAATACGAGCTATTTGAGCTCTATGTGGATGCTATGTTTAATGTGAGCATGCGGTTTTTGAGCTCCAAAGAAGATGCTGAAGATGTGGTGCAAGATAGTTTTGTAGATGCGTTTAAAAGTCTAAAAAGTTTTAAGTATGAAAGCTCTTTTGGGGCCTGGTTAAAGCGCATTGTTATAAATAAAAGCATTAACCACCTAAGAGCGAAACGTATTACTGTTGTACCCATGGATGACCATGAGTTTCATTTGACTAATGACGAAACTTTAGAAGTAGATGCTGTGGATATTAAAAAAGTACAATTGGGCATTTCTAAATTACCAAAAGGATACAAACAGATTATCAATTTATACCTAATAGAAGGATATGACCATGTTGAAATAGGAGAAATATTGGGGATAGCCACGGCGACCTCGAAATCGCAATATCATAGAGCGAAGAAAAAACTAGTTAAAATCATTAAAGAATTGTAATGGACAATTTTGAAAAACATATTAGAAATAATGCCGCTGAATTTGATGAGCATAAGGCGGACCGCACTAAAATGTGGGCTAAGATTTCCACCGAACTTGAAAAAGAAGAACCAAAAGTGATTTCGCTTTGGAAATCGCCAATGATAAGAGTAGCTGCTAGTTTTCTCTTGCTTTTAGGCATCGCCAGTTTTATAGGACTTTCCATTTTTGGCGGTGATGAACAAATGCAGTACGCCAGTAAAGAACTTATGGATATTGATATGCACTACAAGAATTTGGTATCGTACCAAGTAAAATTGGTGCAGAACAATCCTAACCTAACGGATGATGATAAAGCAGAATTCTTGTCTTTTATGGATGAGCTTGATGCGGAATATGAAATCTTACGAATAGAAATGCGCAACAACCTAGACAATGGGCGGGTGTTAGAGGCTATAGTGGCTAATTATAAAAAGCGAATCGAGCTCATTGAGAATTTACTGAAGCAGATAAATGATTCTAAATCACAAGATGAAGATTATGGATACACACTATAAAAAAATCCTTTGGATAGCCATGCTGCTATTCTCGGTACAATTGGCTACCGGCCAAGAAAGGGTATCTAAAACAATAGAAAAAAGTTTTACCCTTACCAATGCAGGTGCTTTACAGTTAGAAAACAAGTATGGTAATATTAACCTTACGGGTTGGGATAAGAACGAAGTCACCATAAAGATTTCTATAAAGGTCAACCACAGAAAGATGGACAATGCTAAGGATCTATTAAAGCGGGTAAACCCCAAATTTAAATCGAGCAGTGATAACATTTCTGTGGTCTCAGAAATTGCTAACAGAAATACAGGTTGGTTTGCGGATTTATTTAATAATGCAAATCCTATTACTTATGAGCGCAGTCATGTGCAAATTGATTACGAGGTATTTTTACCAAAGAAGACAAAACTAAAGGTTACCAATCGTTTTGGTGATGTTATTATCGATGGATGGAGTGGGCAATTAAACACCATAATTGAGCATGGTGACCTTTGGTTGGGCGAGAATTTGAGCAAAGCCGATATTGTTTTAAAATTTGGAAAATTACGTGCTAAGGATATGGATTATGCCAGCCTAAACCTTAAGAATGGGGAATTGGAAATGGCCAATTCTAAAAGCCTTCGCTTAAATAGTAGCGGAACAGAAATAAACATGGATTCTGTAAACTCTTTAGAGATTTATTCCAACAAAGATGAAATCCTAGTTGCTGAAATTGGTACTATTTATGGGAGTTTAAAGTTTAGCACTATTGAAATTAGTAAGCTTACCAAAGATGTGGATTTAAATATGAAAATTGCCGATTTTAAAGTGTCTAAAATATTAGCACCTGCTGCGGAAATTTCAATAGTGCAAGAATCTTCTGAAATCAGACTTGTAGTATCCGATTTTTCACATCGTTTTAACGCAACCTTAGAACAAGGCGTGGTTCGTTTACCTAAGTCTTTTGAAAATGTAAACTCCAATATGCTGGATAAAGGTAGAAAGCTTAGAGAAATTGAAGCTACTTATGGTAACGAAAAGATGGGGTTAATCGTTATAAAAGGATCAAAAGGAATTGTGACTTTACAAGAATAATTATTCCTCACAGATGCAAGCATTATTAAATTTTAGTGTCATAAAAACAATCAATCAAAATCTTTAAAATCTTACACAATGAACAATCAAAAAGTAAACCTAATTCTATTTCTTCTATTTCTTAGCTTTCAAAGCTTTGCTCAAGATGATGAAGGCGAATATATCACCTTCAATGACCGTAAGAACGTTGTGCATGGTGTTTATGTGGGACTCACAATGGCTTATGGAGAAATTAAAGGGGAAGATACTTATATAGGAGGGATAAAAGTGGCTTATGTAGCCAATCAACAATTTGAAGTTGGTTTTGAGGGTAAATTTCTGTACTCCGAACAGAATATTTTTAATACAACCAATAATCTTAATGAAGATTTATTTGCAGCCTATGCTGGTTTTCATTTAGAGCCTATTTTCTTTAGCAAATCTAGAGTAAACCTTTCTTTTCCTTTATTTATTGGTGGAGGCGCAGTAGGCTATATAGACGGTGATGCAGTGAGAAGAGATGAAGATATTAATATTGATGAGGATGATGTGGATCCCGTGTTCGTTTTAGAACCGGGTATGAGTGCACTTTTTAATATTTCCAGATATGTTCAGTTAGAGGCAGGGATAAAATATCGTTTTTCAAGTAAAATCGAGTTGACCAACAGCCCTATCAATCGCATTAATGGTTTCTCTGCTGGTATTGGCATTAAGCTTGGTATCTTTAATATGGGAAGAAATCGCTATAAAAAACAATTAGACTAATGGGACCTAATCGTAAAAAAAATAAACAAGAACCCATCAAAACACAACAAGTATTTACGGAATACAACCAGGTATTTGCAAAAGAAGTAACTGGAGACTGGTTCCCAATTCCATTTCAGTGGGTTCCTTTAATTAAGTAGTTTTAAATAAGCTAAGTTTAGATCTTACTGTCTATAACAAAAAAGGGGTGTGAAAAAATTAAAACCATACTTGCTGCAGATTTATTAACTTAGTGCTATCACTAGTTATTATGACAATAACTAGGTTTTTGTAGAAACCATTTAAACTTACCAGATATGAAATCAAAAATTAGCCTTTTGCTTATAGTTTTGTTGATTTTTGTTAGCTGCCAACAAAATAGTCCTAAAATAGAAGAAGGTATGATTAAAGTAGCCATCTTCTATGAAAATGGAGAAGGTAAAACTTTTGATATGGATTATTATGCTAATAAGCATATGCCAATGGCTGCGAGCCTGTTTGGTGATGATTTAAAAGCAATGTCCATAGATAAAGGATTAGCTAATGGTGCGCCAGATAAGCCTCTTCCATATGTGGCCGTTGGGTATTTTTATTTTGAAGACATGGATACTTTTAAAAATTCTATGGGAGCACACTCAGAAACACTTAGGGCAGATGTTCCAAACTATACCAATATTCTGCCAATGATTCAAATAAGTGAAGTACAAACGGCAGAATAAATTAGTTTACTACTACTTTTTTCTTTTTAGTAATTCAGTCTCAATATCTTTTAGAGTAAATCCTTTTGCTTGGAGCAATATTAAATAGTGAAATAGTAAATCTGCGCTTTCATATAAAAATAAATCATCGTTATCATCTTTAGCTTCAATAACGGTTTCTACAGCTTCCTCCCCAACTTTTTGAGCGATTTTGTTTATCCCTTTTCTAAATAATGAGGACACATAACTTTTTTCGTCTTCTTTATTTTCTTTTCGAGAAGCTATCGTTCTCTCCAGCTCTGATAAGAAACCAAAAGTACTTGTATTCTCTTCGGACCAACAGGTGTCTGTTCCTTTGTGACAAGTAGGACCCTTTGGATTTACGGTAACCAGAAGCGTATCATTATCACAATCGTTCTTAATACTTACTAAATGAAGGAAATTACCACTCTCCTCACCTTTTGTCCAAAGTCTTTGTTTGGTACGACTGTAAAATGTTACTTTTTTGGAATCTTGAGTCATTTTTAACGCTTCCGCATTCATATACCCAAGCATCAATACATTTTTTGTAGTAGCGTCCTGAATTATTGCTGGGACAAGTCCGTCGCTATTTTTTGTGAAATCTATTTTCATAATCTTACTGGAATACCTTCCGATTTTAATTCTTCTTTTAAATCTTTTATTTCAATCTCCTTAAAATGAAATACACTCGCAGCCAATGCAGCATCGGCCTTTCCTTTTATAAATGTGTCTATAAAATGTTCGGTTTTTCCGGCACCACCAGATGCGATAATTGGAATGTTTAGTGTTGCCGATAATCTTGCTAAAGCCTTATTCGCAAAACCATTTTTTGTACCATCATTATCCATGGACGTAAACAAAATTTCACCTGCACCTCGCTCTTCTACTTCTTTTGCCCACTCAAATAAATCTAGTTCTGTAGGTACCTTACCTCCTACCAAATGCACTTTCCAATTTCCATCTATTTGTTTGGCATCAATAGCTACAACTATACATTGCGAACCAAATTTTGCAACCAATTCATTAATTAAATTAGGATTTTTAACTGCTGAAGAATTAATAGATACTTTATCCGCTCCATTTTTTAGTAAAATATCCACATCTTCGACAGAAGAAATTCCCCCACCTACCGTGAAAGGTATATCTAATTTTGCCGCTACGCTATATACCAAATTTGCCAAAGTTTTGCGTTTTTGTTCAGTAGCAGATATATCTAAGAACACCAGTTCATCAGCTCCTTCTTTTGCATAACGCTGCGCTAGTTCTATTGGGTCACCCGCATCACGTAAATCCACAAAGTTAACTCCCTTAACTGTTCGACCATCTTTTATATCCAAACATGGTATAATTCTTTTAGTTAACATTAATCCTCATTTTTTATATTAAGGTCTTGCCCATCATAGAAACCTAGTTGTTCATTAGTAATTTGCTTAACCCAAAATGCTATCTGACCGGTATGGTAGGAAAAATGTTCTACTACATGAATTATATTTCCAATACCCGAGAAGTTATAACCTTGAACTTTCTTTTTAACTAATAGTCGTTCTATAGAAACATTTTGAAAACAAGTTTTCACTTCGTTCACGGTTACTTCTAGCTTTTTAATGAGCTCCTCTTTTAGTAAACCTCCTTTTGTAGAAAACTCTATTCCGCGCTCACGTAAATCATCAGTTCCTTTTAGAGACGTAATACCATATTGCGTCATATTTCCGCATAAATGCAAAACCAAATTACCAATGCTATTTAGAGACGTATTAGGTTTTTCCCAAACTTGCTTCTCAGATATCTTTTCCAAAGAAATTCTTATCATTCGGAAGCTTTCATCCATCCTATAACAACTATTCTTAACAAATTCCGATTGAAACTTATTTAAATCATCCATTTTGTAAAATGTAATTTTCTAGTTGTTTTAAGTTAATCCTATTTTCATAAATGGCTTTACCAATAATAACTCCTTCACAACCTATATCTTTAAGTTTTGGGAGTTCCTCAAAATGAGAAATACCACCGCTAGCAATTAAGTTTATTCCCATTTCCTTAAAACCTTCAACCTTAACTCCCATATCTGTATTATGCACCTTGGTATTTTGTAACAACCTTTTATATAAATCAAAAGAAGGCCCCTCTAACATACCATCTTTGGATATGTCTGTGCAAATCACATATTTGACACCCTTATTTTGATAGGTCTTAACAAATGGTATTAATTCTTGCTCAGATTCTTCTTTCCATCCAGAAATAGCTACTTTTTCATCCAAAGCATCTGCTCCTAAAATAATTTTATCCACCCCATAAATAGCTAACCACCTTAAAAATGTGGTGCTATCTTTAACCGCAATACTTCCACCGGTTATTTGACTTGCACCACTCTCAAAGGCAATATGCAAATCATCATCAGATTTTAACCCTCCACCAAAATCAATTTTTAAATTGGTTTTACTGGCAATCTGTTCCAAAACTTTATGGTTTACGATATGTTTGGACTTGGCGCCATCCAAATCAACAAGATGCAAATATTCTATCCCATGTCCCTCAAAAGATTTAGCAACTTCTAAAGGGTTTTCATTATATATTTTCTTTGTATCATAATCACCTTTTGAAAGGCGAACACATTTACCATCTATAATATCTATGGCTGGGATTATTCTCATCTAATTATTCTTTAACATCCAAGTTTCTGAGTTCTCAATTTTTTTAAATCCGAACTTTTCATAAAGTCCATGTGCATCATTAGTTCGTAAACCTATGCCATTTACATTTTTTAATTCTGGGACGTTTACTACTTGCTTAATGAGTTTTTTTGCAATGCCTCTTCCTCGATAATCATCAGTAATAAAAACATCCATTATCCATGCAAATACGACACCATCTGTAATTACCCTAGCAAAACCAATTTGACTTTGCTCCTCATTAAAAACGCCAAAACAAATCGAATTCTCGATAGATTTAACTACATCTTCTCTAGATCTACCTTTGGCCCAATACGATTCCATAGAGAGGTAATTATGAATAAAATCAATATCAAGCATTGTCTTGTTCCTGGAAATATTAATTTCTTTACTCATTCTTTAAGGAAATAAAATTCTCTAAAATCTTAGCACCGTATTCTCCAGATTTTTCTGGATGAAATTGTGTGCCATAAAAGTTGTCTTTTTTTAATGCTGCACTATATGTTATTCCGTAATTACAAGTTGCTATAGTTTCTTTAATTCTTGGAGCATAAAAGCTATGTACTTGGTAAATAAAACCATTTTCAAGACCAGAAAACAATTGCGATTTCAGTCCCTCAACTTTATTCCAACCAATTTGAGGCACTTTCTTTGTACCATCAAATTTCACTACATCAACATTAAAAATCCCCAAGCCTTTGGTGTTACCTTCTTCAGATGAATTACACATTAGTTGCATACCCAAACAAATACCAAGTACTGGTTGTTTTAATTCAGGAATTAGAATGTTTAAACCACTTCCCTTTAATTTATTCATAGCAGTGCTTGCTTCTCCAACTCCTGGGAAAATAACCTTATCTGCATTACGGATAGTTTCTATCTCGCTACTTAATTCAGCTTCTACTCCTAATCGCTTAAAAGCAAATTTTATGCTCTGAATATTACCTGCACCGTAGTCAATAATTACTAGTTTCATGTTGTTTGTTTAGTCATTTCGAACGTATGTGAGAAATCTAGATTTCTCATGTCCATTTCGACTGCGCTCAATGTGACATTCGAAATGACATTGTTTTTACAATATTCCTTTAGTGCTTGGTAATACCATTTTTTCTACATCCCGCTTTACAGCCATCTTTATTGATTTAGCAAAAGCTTTAAATATTGCTTCTATCTTGTGATGTTCGTTAGTACCTTCTGCCTTTATATTCAAGTTGACTTTAGCTCCATCGGTAAATGATTTAAAAAAATGATAAAACATTTCTGTTGGCATATCACCAACTTTTTCACGTTTAAAATCTGCATCCCAAACAAGCCAATTACGCCCTCCAAAATCTATAGCAACTTGAGCCAAACAATCATCCATCGGCAAACAAAATCCATAACGCTCTATACCTAGCTTATTACCTACTGCATTATGGAATACTTCTCCCAAAGCTATTGCCGTATCCTCTATGGTATGGTGCTCATCTACTTCTAAATCGCCATTTACGTGGATTATTAAATCCATCTGACCGTGTCTTGCTAACTGATCTAGCATATGGTCAAAAAATGCCAATCCTGTTTTTATATCACTTTCACCTGTTCCATCTAAATTCAGTTCAATTTTAACATCTGTTTCTTTAGTTTTTCGGTGGATTTTTCCCACGCGGTTTGAGAGTTTTAAAAATTCATAAATCTTCTCCCAATCGTTGGTTTCTAGTGAGATATAGTCAGAAAGGTCAGTCTTTTTTATCGTAATCTCATCAGTACCTAAATGTGTTTCATCGTTAATAAAAACCCCATTAGCTCCTAAATTCTTTGCTAACTCCATATCGGTTAATCTATCGCCAATCACAAAGGAATTATCCATGTCATAATCCTCTGTCAGATAATGTCTTAGCAATCCTATTCCTGGTTTTCTAGTATCTGCATTTTCATGTGGGAAGGTTCTATCAATAAAAACTTCTTTAAAAACAACTCCTTCATTTTCAAATGACTTAATTATAAATTCTTGAACTGGCCAAAAAGTATGCTCTGGAAAAGAATCGGTACCTAAACCATCTTGATTAGTTACCATAACAAGTTCATAATCCAATTCTATTGCAATCTTTCTTAAATAAGTAAACACTTTAGGATAGAACACTAGCTTTTTAAAACTATCTAATTGATAATCAACTGGTGGTTCGAGTGCTAAAGTCCCATCGCGGTCTATAAACAATACTTTCTGTGCCATTATTTAATCTCTTTAAGTGCTTTAATCAACTTTGTATTTTCCTCACTTGTCCCTACGGTAAAACGTAAGGTGTTTTCACAAAGGGGTTGGTTACTTCTATTCCGAATAACAATTCCTGCATTTAATAATTGCTTATAACGAAGCTTTGCGTCATCTACTTTAGCTAAAAGAAAATTAGCTTCGCTTGGGTATACATGTCGAATAAACGAATTTTTGCTAAGTGCTTTAAGAAGGTTCTTACGCTCTACCAAAATCTCTTCAACTTGCGTAGCTACTTTATCTGAATTCTTAACACCTAATAAAGCACGTTGTTGTGTTAATTCATTTACGTTATAAGGCGGTTTTATCTTTTTTAATACCGTGGTAATTTCTTTAGAGGCAAAACACATCCCTAATCGAATTCCAGCCATTCCATAGGCTTTTGATAAGGTTTGCGTTACCACCAGATTTGGATATTCATCTAACCTGTTTATCCATGATGCTGTACTCGCAAAATCTATGTAGGCCTCATCCATAACTACTAATCCATTAAATTCTGTAAGTATGCTTTCTATTAAATTATTAGCTATTAGATTTCCAGTTGGATTATTGGGCGAACAAAGGAATAACAATTTGGTATTCTTATTTACTACTTTAAAAATAGCATCTATATCCGGTTGAAAATCTGCATTTAACAATACCTCTCTATTCTCTATCGCGTTTGTTGCGGAAAGTACTTTATACATACCATATGTTGGTGGTAGTGAGACAATATTGTCCGCGTTAGGTTCGCAAAATGCTCTAAAGAGTAAATCTAATATCTCATCACTTCCGTTCCCTAGTACTATTTGTTTTTTATTTATACCTCGCTGTTTCGCTAACAAAGCTTTAAGCTTATGTTGATGTGGGTCTGGATAACGATTAACTCCATTAGCATATGGATTCTCATTAGCATCTAAAAATACCATGTTTTCACCTAGCGATACAAATTCATCGCGCGCTGATGAATATGGCTTTAAATCCTTGATATTCTGTCTAGTTATATTTTCTAAATTGAAGCTCATGTTATTTCTTTAAACTTGCCAATCGTAAGGTAACCGCATTTTTATGTGCTTGTAATCCTTCTGCTTCTGCCATTAGTTCAATAGTGTTGCCTAAATTTTTAATTCCTTCACTAGTTATTTTCTGAAATGTCATACTCTTCAGAAAACTGTCCAAATTAACGCCACTATATTGTTTTGCATAACCGTTAGTAGGTAAAGTATGGTTAGTTCCAGAAGCGTAATCTCCGGCGCTTTCCGGTGTATAATTACCAATAAAAACAGAGCCTGCATTCATTGTATTTTGTATGTAAAAATCTTCATTTTCAACGCAAACAATATAATGCTCGGGAGCATATTCATTTATTAATTCTAGTGCTGTCGTATCGTCTTCCACATAAATTAACTTACTATTAGCTATGGCTTTTTGGGCAATCTCCTTTCTTGGAAGGTTAACAATTTGATTTAGTATTTCTTCTTCAACTTTTAAAATGAATGTTTTAGAAATGGAAACTAAAATAACTTGACTATCTATACCATGTTCTGCCTGACTTAATAAATCTGAAGCTACAAATGCTGCATTTGCACTATCGTCTGCAACTACTAAAAGTTCGCTGGGTCCAGCAGGCATATCAATTGCAATACCGTATCTCGTGGCCCACTGTTTGGCAACAGTAACATATTGATTTCCTGGTCCAAATATTTTATAAACTTGTGGAATACTTTTAGTGCCAAAAGTCATAGCCGCAATAGCCTGAATACCACCTACTTTAAAAAATTTTTCTACCCCGCATTGCCTAGCTGTATATAAAACAGCTGGATTTAATTTACCCTGTTTATCTGGGGGACTGCATAAAACAACTTCATTACAACCAGCAATTTTGGCGGGTATTGCTAGCATCAAGATTGTAGAAAATAGTGGTGCGGTGCCTCCAGGTATGTATAAACCCACCTTTTGAATAGGCCGCTTTTCTTGCCAACAAGTTACTCCGGGCATAGTCTCAACTTTCACCTTTTCGGTTATTTGAGCTTTATGAAAAGCCTCTATATTTTTTTTTGCCTGTTGAATAGCTTTCTTTAATTCTTCAGTTACTAAGTTTTCAGCTTCTTCAAACTCTAGAGATGATACTAATGTGGATTCCAACTCAATTCCATCAAACTTTCTTGTATAATAGGCAACAGCTGAATCTCCTTTAGTACTTATTTCATTAAAAACTTCGCTCACAATACCTTCTATAGCATCAAAAGTTGTGGTAGGCCGCTTTAGCAATGCTGACCAATCTTTCTTATCTGGATTATAAATTTTATTCATTAGAGCACCATTTTCTCAATTGGACAAACTAAAATGCCTTCCGCTCCTGCAGTTTTTAATTCATCTATTACTTCCCAAAAAGTATCTTTATTTATTACAGTATGAACGGAACTCCAGCCCTCTTCAGCAAGTGGTAAAACCGTAGGGCTCCGCATTCCTGGAAGTAATGCTAAAATTTCATCTAATTTATTGTTAGGTGCATTCAGCAAAACATATTTTGACTGTCTTGCTCTTAGAACAGACTGTATACGGAATTGAAGTTTGCTCAACAGTAATTCGCGCTCTCGGTTAATTTGAGGTGAAACTGCTAAAACAGCTTCGCTTCTTAACATTATTTCAACTTCTTTCAGACCGTTCTTAAAAAGTGTACTTCCGCTAGAAACAATATCGCAAATACCATCTGCCAAGCCAATGTTTGGAGCAATCTCTACAGACCCATTAATAATATGTAAATCTGCTTTTACACCTTTTTCTTTCAGATAGTTTTTTACTGTATTTGGATATGAAGTCGCAATTCGCTTTCCTTCAAAATCTTTTACAGAATTATATTTTACCGATTTTGGAATTGCTAAGGAAACTTTACACTTGGAGAAATTCAAACGTTCCGCAATAGTGATTCCTTCCCCCTTTTCAATTAAGACATTCTCTCCGATAATCGCAATATCTACTACACCATCTCTTAAATATTGCGGAATATCACCATTACGTAAATAGAATACTTCTAAGGGAAAATTTCTAGCAGTTGCTTTTAACTGGTCTTTCCCATTATCTATTGCGATACCGCACTCCTTCAAAATTTTAAGGGAATCCTCGTTAAGTCTTCCACTTTTTTGAATAGCAATTCTAATTTTAGTCATTCTTTAATTTTAATGTCCAAACAATCAAAAAGGATATAAAACAAAACCCGTTTGATTGCTCAAACGGGTTTTACTATTTTGAAATATACAAAATATCGTTACCTCGCCTGAGCGTGTATTACGATATGATGATGTATGTTATTCTTCTGCATTACGTTGTAAAATTAAAACTTAATTTCTTTACAAAAAAGCAAATTTTAGTTATTTCCTAAAATTAATGGCAAGCCAGAATCTCCAGAACCAACTATTACTACTTTTGAATTAGGTGATTTTGATAACTCTAAAGTAGCATCTATTCCTTTATCTTGAAGAATTTTATCTGTTAATGAAGCACTTAATATGCGGTTAGCATCTGCTTTACCTTGCGCTTCAATAGTAACTTTTTCTGCTTCTTTTTTAGCAGTTACCAATCGGAATTCATACTCTAACGATTCTTGCTCCTGTCTTAGCTTACGCTCAATAGCTTCTTTAATAGTATTTGGTAAGGTTACGTCACGCACTAAAACTTCATTTAATTGTACATTCTGTTTGTCCAAAATCTTTTTAGTCTCCGCAAATATCTCATCTTGGATGGCATCCCTCTTACTTGAATACAATTGTTCTGGGGTATACCTACCCACAACACTACGAGCTGCACTTCGAATAGCAGGTTTTATTACCCGATCAAGATAATTTTCACCTAAGTTTTGATGCAAATTCCCTAATTCATTAGCCACTGGTTGGTACCAAGCAGATGCGTCAATTTGAATTTCAAGTCCGTTAGATGAAAGCACTTTCATCTTCTCAAATAATTCCTGCTGTCGCACTTCATAAACATAAACTCTGTTCCAAGGTGCTACCAAATGGAAGCCTTCTCCTAATGGTGGCTCATCTGTTACTACCCCACCGCCAAAAGTTTTATACAAAACTCCTGCTTCTCCTGAGCCTATTGTAACTGCAGATTTAGAAATTAAAATAATTAATAAAATAATAATGAAAACTGCAGGTAAAGCAATTTTTGGTAATCTATCCATGTGTTCTTGTTTTTATAATAAACCGTTATACTTTCTTATAAACCATTCTGCTCCTAATGCAAATACCATAAGGATTAACAGATAGCGAAAATCGATTAAAGATACTACATTTCGATTGCTTTTTTGGACTGGGGTAAAACGATTATCACTAAGCAAATTTTCAATGAGCGAATCTAATTGTTCTGGAAAATAAAGTCCTCCATTAGTACTTTTTGAAAAACGAGCTAACTTATCGTAATCAGCAGCTAAAAATTGATCCTCCAAATTACTGTCAAGTATTTTAAACCGTCCAGATTTAGAAATTTTATTTTTTGATTCTATTACTGTAAACTGATAATTACCCGCTTCTAAGGCATCTAAACTTGCCTCATAAGTATTGCCTTTTAAAAGCATAGGAAGTTCTCTGGAGAAATCTGATTCTTGCTTCTTTAACTTTAGCGTGAGCTTTGCATTTGGGTCAAAAGTGTAAGAATTGTCAAAATATGATGCAGAAACTTTTGCATTATAGCTTTCTTCATACAGGCTTTCATAGGTAATATCTAATCTGCTTTTTTGTTTGACATCGGATAAATACAACAAAACCTTGCCCATAAAATCATCAAAAGTCTTAAAGGTTCTTTCATTTCTATAAGCCTGCACGCGCCATTTCCAAATATTTTCACCAAAAAGAACAGCCTCTTTTGATTCTTCATCGTTGACAATTAAAAATAATGGTGAATCTAAATCTATACCTTTAATCCGTTGACTGGCTATTGTCTCATATGACTTTGAAATTACTAAATCTCCTAGCTCGCTTTCCAAAGGTGGGTAACCTTCAAAAGATAAATCTGAAATATCAAAAAGAGGAAAACTTGAGTCTTTAATTGGAAGTATCTCCTCTGTTTGATTATAGTTTTCTTTTGAAAAACTAGATTGAATATCATTTAAAAAATTCCAATCAGTTTTACTACCCGTAATAGTGAAAACTCCTCCTCCTAGCTTGCCTATAAAATCATAAATTGATTTAAAAGTAGTGTTGGGTTGATATAAAATAAAAACATCAATATTCTCTAGAATTTCTACTGAAGCATTGGGTTTTAAAATTTGAACTTCTCGTTGTTCATTTGCCTCTATTGATTTCTTTAGAGCACCTATATCCGGGTGTATAATGGATGATATGAGACCAACATTAGTCTTTTCATCTATAACTTCAATTACAAGTTCCTTGCTATTATTTAAAGTGTTCTTTTCATTACTTAATTCATCAACTTGAACTTTTAAACTTTTTATACCCACATCGCTTGCTTCAAGTAATGCATTAACAACTGTGTTTGTGTTTGTTTTACTAAAACTTAACGCTTGTCTAAACACCTGTTTACCGTTCAAATAAATTTTCACCATTGAATTTATAGAACGTTCTCCCGAGTAGGAAATACTAGTTTCAATAGGAAACTTGTTTTTTAAAAAAGCATATTTATTGGCATTTACCGATGCTACACGCAAGTCTTCATAAGTTGTTGTGTCTCCTATAACAATAGGAAAAACACTAAGGGCAGCATCTAATTTTTGGTATTCATAGTCTAAACCTAATGTTTGATTACCATCACTCAATAGTATAAGCGCGCTTTTAGAATTTCCATAAATTTCATTTAAACTATTTAGAGCTGAAGATATATTGGTGATTTTAGCATCAAATTTTATAGAATCAACTTCGCGTATTGAATTTCCGAATGAATAAGAGTTTATTTCAAACTTCTCTAAAAGCGATGGGTTGGATTTAAGTCTATCTAAATTGTCTAAAGCAGCTGAAGTTCCATCGAGGTTTTTTATGGATGTTGAATTATCAACTGCGATAATCAGGTGTGCTTTCTCAATAGTATATGCTTCTTTTATAAACTTTGGGTTTATAAGCAATAGAAAGCCAGTAAACAGTATTAAAAACCTCAAAAAACTAAGAAGTATCTGAAGTTTTCCTTTTTTCGACTTAAAAAAGTATTGAAATAAAACAAGACATAACGAGACTATCGCGGCAAGAATAATAAGTAATACCGTTGTTGTCTGCATTAATATTTATTCGATTATAATCCTAATTTAGGTAAGCATTCCACCATCGACATTCAATACTTGTCCCGTCACATAAGCTGATAAATCTGACGCTAAAAACAGACATGCATTTGCGACATCTTCCGGAGAGCCACCTCGTTTAAGAGGAATTGCATCTCGCCATCCCTGCACCGTTTTTTCGTCCAGCTTATCTGTCATCTCGGTTTCTATAAATCCTGGAGCAATTGCATTGCAACGAATGTTTCGAGACCCAAGCTCTAAAGCGACAGATTTTGTGAATCCAATCATTCCAGCTTTAGATGCGGCGTAGTTAGTTTGACCAGCATTTCCTTTAACACCCACCACACTACTCATATTTATTATGGATCCTTTACGCTGCTTTAAAAGTGTACGTTGTACCGCTTTTGTCATATTAAAAACTGACTTCAAATTTATTTCGATTACTTTATCAAAATCCTCTTCTCCCATACGCATTAACAAATTATCCTTTGTTATTCCTGCGTTATTTATAAGTACATCAATACCATCGAAATCTTCTAAAATCGAAGCTACCAGCTTTTCTGAGTCATCAAAACTTGCCGCATTACTTTTATAGGCTTTAGCCTTTACGCCTAAGCCTGATAGTTCTTTTTCCAATGCTAACGCAGGAGCTTCACTAGAACTATAGGTAAAAGCAACATTAGCACCATGTTCGGCAAAAACCTTAGCGATTCCCATTCCAATTCCACGACTTGCGCCAGTTATAATGACATTTTTATCTTGTAAGAGTTTCATATAAATCTACTATTAGAAAACAAATATATAAATATAAGAACCCTGCAAAAAGCAGGGTCCTAATTTATTTAAAAGGTCTTGTTAAATTAATTCTTAATTGGCATTGGAGTTTCGTAATTAAACAAATAGTCCACATCCAACTCTTGAACTTCACCCAATTTTGCCAATGCATTAACATCAACATCATTTTTATTACCCACTACCATAACATCATAAGTCCCATTCTTAATGTTCTCATTAAAAAACGTAGATAAATCAGCTAGCGTCATATTCTTGATACTGTTATATATTTCTTCTTTGTTATTTTCCGTAATACCTCTTTTTTTCATTCGTTCATAACTCCAAAAAATATCAGCTTTATCTGTTCTTTCTGCTGCTAGCTTTTTTAAAGTAGACTCTTTAGCTGCATTAAAATTATCTTCTGCTTCTGGCATATTATTCATTAATTCTAGCATTGACTCAACTGCTTGATTTAATTTATTGGCCTGTGTACCAATGTAAGCATAAGTATAGTTTGGGTCACCTGCTTTAGAAGCATTACTATAACTTGCAAATGCAGAATACGCTAAGGACTTAGACTCTCTTAATTCTTGAAAAACAATTGAGGAAAGTCCGCTACCAAAATAGGTATTAAATAAACGTGAAGCTGCCATCTGTTTTGGATCAAATGTATCACCTTTGGACAAGAACAAAAGCTCCGCTTGTACCATGTCATAATTTACAAAGTACACATTATCTCCTGTTTCCTTGTTTACATATTTCTTCATTTCTGGGTAAGGTTTTAACTCCCCAACTTTATGATTATTGGCTATAGCAGTTTTGGCCTCATCAACATCTTTACCATAATAAAAGAATCGATGTTTATAACGCTTTAAATCCTTAACAATATTTACAAGCTCATCTGGATTCATTGCTTTTAGTTCGGCAATAGTGAAAATATCTCTTAATCTAGAATTCTCTCCATAAACACCATAACTGTATAGACCATTCCATAAAATCTGTCCTTTATTTGCTTTCGTATCTTCTCTAGATTTTGCTATAGATAATACATACTTATCGTAAGCTTCCTGATCAGATACAGCATTATCCCATAAGCCTTCTAATAGCATCATACCTTTATCTAAGTTTTCCCTAAGTCCTCTTAGATAAATAATTGTTTGGTCGTTTCTCGTAGTTACCCCATAATCAACACCAAGCTTATAAAATTCTTGACTTACTTCTTCGGGCGTCATCGTTTCCGTACCAAGGTATTTTAGGTAATTAACTGCTAAGCTTAATTTTTTGTCATGATCACTACCCATATCAAAAACAACGTTCATCTCCATCAAGTCATTCAACTCGTTTGGAACGTAAGCTAGTTCTTGTCCACCGTCTAATTTCTCAGTAACAATCGCGTCTTCATAATTGATAAAGCTTGGCTTAAGTTCTGGAGTTTCTATCTTTTCGAAATTGGCAACAAACTCCGACTTTTTATCCCTATTTAATTCGATAGGCGTAATTCCTGGGTTTTCAACCTTAACCAAGTTTTTAACTTCTCCCTGTCTTTTGTATACAGCCACATAGTTTTCGCCATAAAATGTATTCGCAAAATCTACCAATTCTTGTTTGGTAACTTTCTTCATTTTATCAAACATGCTGATTTTATCCTTCCAGTCTTGAAAATGTACGAAAGAGTTCACATAATCATATGCAACATTGGAAGCTTCTTCATAACTACGCATTTGACTTAACTTAAGGTCGTTTACTACAGCGTCAACAAGCCATTCATCAAAATTTCCTTTCTTAATTTCTTCTATCTGACCCAAAATAAGCTCTTTTACTTCTTCCAGCGTTTGACCAGATTTTGGGTTTCCATAAAAAATATGCATCCCATAATCATTCAAAAATTGCGTATAGCAACCTGCACCTTGGACCAATTGCTTCTTGTTTAAGTTTAAATCTATAAGACCAGCGGTTGAATTATTTAGAATCATGTCTATTAAATTCACCATAATTTCATCCTCGCTACCCAATGCCTTAGCTCTAAATGCAAGATTTACTCTTTCATTCTCAGGACCAAAAACTTCACGCTCCACAACTGCCTCAAGAGGTTCTTCCGTAGGCCGTTGTGGGTGATTAACTTCTTTATATTCAAACTTTCCAAAAGTGTCATTCACTTTCTTAATGGTTTCATCATAGTCTATATCCCCTACCAGAATAACTGCCATATTATTTGGAACATAATACGTATTAAAATATTCATGAATAGCTACCATTGATGGATTCTTTAAATGTTCAGATATTCCAATGGTTGTTTGTTGTCCATAAGGATGATTTGGAAATAAAGCATCATTCATGGCATATGCTGCTCTTCTAAAATCACTGTCTTGACCTCTATTAAACTCTTCATAAACGGCTTCTAACTCCGTATGAAATATTCGTAAAACAAGTTGACTAAATCGCTCACTTTCAACATGTAACCATTTATCCAATCCGTTGCTTGGTATTTTATTTACATAGACTGTTTCCTCATGCCATGTCCATGCATTCGTACCTTCTGCTCCTAAAGAGCCAACCATCTTATCATATTCGTTGGCTATAGAAATTTGAGAAGCTGCCTGAGAAACTTTATCAATTTGTGTATAGAGTGTTTTTTTCTTTTCTACATCGTTTTCTGCTTTATGCATCTCATAAAGATTGGATATTGAATCCAATAGAACTTTTTCTGACTCCCAATCCTGTGTACCTATCTCATCGGTGCCTTTAAAAACCATGTGCTCTAAGTAGTGAGCAAGACCCGTATTATCTGCGGGATCATATACAGAACCTGCGCGAACAGGAATAAATGTTTGGATTTTTGGTTCTGCCTTATTTTGACTTAAATAAACTTTTAAACCATTTTCTAAGGTATAAAGTCTTAATCCCGTTGGATCATTTGATACCGATTCATAGCTAAAGCCATTTTCATCTGTTGTTATAGTAACTTCATAAGTGTTTTCCGAAGCTGTTTTTTTACACCCTGCTAATACGAGCAGAATTAATGTAGTAAATAATACCGTTTTTTTCATTTTTCGTTTTTGATTAGTCATAAAAAAACCATTAATTGAAAACAACTAATGGTTCACTTTAACAAAATATGTACTCTAAGTGATACCTGCAACTACATTACCACTTCTTTAACTTTTTTCCCAATTTCTGCAGGAGAATCCACAACGTGGATTCCACATTCTGCCATAATTTGTTTTTTGGCTTGCGCTGTATCATCACTTCCTCCAACAATTGCACCTGCATGACCCATTGTACGTCCTGCTGGAGCTGTTTCACCAGCAATAAATCCAACTATTGGCTTTTTACTTCCACTTTCTTTATACCATTTAGCAGCATCTGCTTCAAGCTGACCGCCGATTTCTCCAATCATTACCACACACTCGGTCTCAGGGTCGTTAATTAATAATTCAACCGCTTCTTTTGTTGTGGTTCCAATTATTGGGTCGCCTCCAATACCAATTGCAGTTGTTATCCCTAAACCTTGGCGTACTACCTGATCTGCAGCTTCATAGGTTAGTGTTCCAGATTTTGAGACAATACCAATAGTTCCTTTTTCAAAAACAAAACCTGGCATAATACCAACTTTTGCTTCGCCAGGTGTAATAACTCCAGGGCAATTAGGCCCAACCAAAGTACAATCCTTGTTTGCTATATAATCGTTTGCTTTAACCATATCAGCTACTGGAATACCTTCTGTTATTGTTATGATAACTTTAATTCCAGCGTTTGCGGATTCCATAATTGCATCAGCAGCAAAAGCTGGTGGAACAAAAATTATAGAAGTATCTGCTCCTACTTTTTGCACAGCTTCTTCAACAGTATTAAATACAGGCTTGTCTAAATGCGTTTGACCACCTTTACCCGGGGTTACACCGCCAACAATGTTTGTACCATATGCTATCATTTGTTCTGCATGAAAGGTACCTTCACTACCTGTAAAACCCTGTACAATTATTTTTGAATCCTTGTTTACTAAAACACTCATAGTTTTTTCTTTGTTATCGTTGACAAAAATAGTGGTTTGAAAAGCAAATGAAAAGTAATCATTCGCTATTATTTTCTAATTTTTTAAGAATTGATGGCATGTTTTTTATGGTGGCCAATTCTTTCATTTTTGCTCTAGCTTCAACAGCTGGACTACCAAAATATGTTTTGCCACTTTCTAAAGAAGTTGCAACACCAGATTGCGCATAAACTACTGCACCTTTTCCAATTGTTATTCCACTTATAACACCTACCTGGCCCCATAAAGTAACTTCATCTTCAACAACTACACACCCAGCAATCCCAGTATGAGAGGCTATTAGGCATTTTTTTCCGATTACAGTATCGTGACCTATCTGGATTTGATTATCAAGTTTACTACCATGACCAATTGTAGTATCACCCGTAACACCTCTATCTATAGTGCAACTAGCGCCAATATCAACATGGTCTTTTATTACAACACGGCCTCCAGAAATTAATTTATCAAACCCGTCTGGTCTATTCTTATAATAGAATGCATCACCTCCTAAAATGGTTCCTGCATGTATGGTTACATTATCCCCTATTATACAGTCATCATAAATGGTAACATTAGCATGAATAAGGCAATTTTTACCAATGCTTACATTATTACCGACAAATGAATTGGGTTGAATTATAGTATTCTCACCTATAGTTGCAGTATTCGAAATGGAAGAATTTGAGGCAGAAAATGGTTTGAAATGCTTTGTAAGTTTATTAAAATCCCTAAAAGGGTCATCAGAAATTAAAAGCGCTTTCCCCTTAGGGCAATCTACTTCTTTATTAATTAAGACAACTGTAGCAGCTGAATTTAGGGCTTTATCATAATATTTTGGATGGTCTACAAAAACAATATCTCCTTTTTCGACTACATGAATTTCGTTCATTCCTAAAACCGGAAAGTCAGCATCACCAACATAATTGGTGTTTATAATTGCTGCAATTTCCTTTAAAGTATATTCTCTTGAGAACTTCAATTGTTTAAATCGTATGTGTTATAGATGCTTCGGCAAGCTCAGCATGATATTAGCGAAACTTATTCTTTAACTCGCTCCAAGTAAGTACCTTTCTCTGTATCTACCTTTATTTTATCGCCTTCATTAATAAAAAGTGGCACATTAATGCGAGCTCCAGTCTCAACAGTAGCAGGCTTAGTGGCATTTGTGGCCGTGTTGCCCTTAACACCAGGCTCAGACTCTGTTACCTCAAGGATAACACTTGCCGGCATTTCCACAGAAAGTGGCATACTATCTTCTGTATTGAATAAAATCTTAACCACTTCTCCTTCCTTTAATAAATCTGGCGCGTCCAGAGTTTCTCTTTGCAGTGTGATTTGATTGTAATCATCAGTATTCATAAAATGATACGTGTCCCCTTCTGGATATAAGTACTGATAAGAACGCGTTTCTACACGTACATCTTCTATCTTATGACCAGCCGAAAAAGTGTTATCAATCACCTTACCAGTGGTTACACTTTTTAGTTTTGTTCTAACAAAAGCTGGTCCTTTTCCAGGTTTAACATGTAAAAACTCTATAATTTTAAAAATATCATGATTGTATCTAATACACAATCCTTTTCTAATATCTGATGTACTTGCCATAATTAATTGGTGCTAAAATAACCCTTCATGATTCCACGTTGGGAATCTCTTATAAATTGTAATATCTCATCTCGTTCTGGAGTAGCTTCCATTTCAGCCTCAATAATCTGTGCTGCCTGAGAATTGTTATAATTTTTTTGATATAGAATTCTATAAATATTCTGTACTTCTCTAATCTTATCAGATTCAAACCCTCTTCTTCGTAATCCAACTGAATTGATTCCTACATAAGAAAGTGGTTCTCTCGCTGCTTTAACAAAAGGAGGAACGTCTTTTCTAACCAATGAGCCACCAGTAACAAAGGCATGTTTACCTATTGAAACAAATTGGTGAACAGCAACCATTCCTGCTAAAACTACGTTTTGCCCAATGGTCACATGACCTGCCAAAGTAGAATCGTTACTAAAAATACAGCCATCACCTACAAAACAGTCGTGGGCTACATGGCAATAAGCCATAATTAAACAATTATTACCAATAACCGTTTTCATGCGATCAGCGGTGCCCTTATTAATAGTAGCGCACTCTCTAATGGTAGTATTATTCCCTATTTCCACTGTGGTCTCTTCACCTTGATATTTAAGGTCCTGAGGAGGTGCTGAAATAACCGCTCCAGGAAAAATATTGCAGTTTTTACCAATTCTGGCGCCTTCCATAATAGTTACGTTTGAACCAATCCATGTGCCTTCACCAATTATAACATTATTATGTATGGTAGTAAATGGCTCTATAACTACATTCTTTGCAATCTTTGCGCCTGGATGTACATAAGCAAGTGGCTGATTCATATTATTCGCCTTTTGTTTTAACTATTTGAGCCATAAGCTCTGCTTCGGAAACTAACTTACCATTAGCATAAGCATATGCTTGCATATGACAAATACCTCTTCTAATAGGAGTTATTAAATCACATTTAAAAATTAAAGTGTCACCAGGAACAACTTGTTGTTTAAACTTAACATTATCTATCTTCATAAAGAAGGTTAGGTAATTCTCTGGATCAGGAACCGTGCTTAAAACCAATATGCCGCCTGTTTGCGCCATAGCTTCAACTTGAAGAACTCCGGGCATTACGGGTGCACCAGGGAAATGACCAACAAAAAAAGGTTCGTTCATTGTTACGTTCTTTACCCCAACTACGTGGCTATCTGTAAGCTCCAATATTTTATCCACCAATAGAAAAGGAGGTCTATGCGGAAGCATGTCCATGATTTGATTTACATCCATTAAAGGTGTTTGATTCAAATCATAACTAGGTACCTTATTTCTTCTTTCTATTTTTATAATCTTGGCCAGTTTTTTAGCAAACTGTGTATTCACATAATGCCCTGGCTTATTTGCAATTACTTTACCACGTATTCTAGTACCCGTTAACGCCAAATCCCCTATTACATCCAATAATTTATGACGTGCTGCTTCATTTGGCTGGTGTAAGGTTAGATTATCTAAAATACCGTTTGGTTTAACAGAAAGTTTCTTTTTATTAAATGCCTTTTCCAGTCTTTTCATTGTAGGCTCAGAAATCTCTTTGTCTACATAAACAATGGCATTATTTAAGTCTCCGCCTTTTATAAGTCCATGTTCTAGGAGCATCTCTAATTCATGCAGAAAGCTAAAAGTCCTAGCATTAGCAATTTCAGATTTAAAATCTGTCATCTTTTCCAAAGTAGCATTTTGAGTACCGAGAACTTTTGTTCCAAAATCTACCATCGTGGTTACCTGATATTCTTCAGATGGAATAATAGTTATCTCGCTACCCGTAGCTTCATCTTTATACGTGATTACATCTTTAACGATGTATTCATCGCGTTCTTGTTCCTGTTCTAGAATCCCAGCTTCTTCAATGGCCTCAACAAAAAACTTTGAAGAACCGTCCATAATTGGTGGTTCTGGAGCATCTAATTCAATAAGAACATTATCCACATCCATACCAACAAAGGCTGCCAAAACATGTTCTGATGTCTGAATCTTTACACCTTTCTTTTCGAGATTAGTACCGCGCTGCGTATTAACAACATAATTAGCATCAGCTTCAATAATGGGTTCCCCTTCTAAATCAACACGCTTAAAAGCAAAACCATGATTCTCTTTAGCCGGCACAAACTTCATGGTGACGTTTTCACCAGTATGTAATCCAACTCCTTTTAGTGTTATTTCTTTTGCAATTGTACGTTGCTTCACATCAATCTTTTTTAATGTCAATCTTCTTTTCTAAATCAAAAACTTGGTTAACCAGTTTGGGTAAATTCTTAAAATGAACGTATGACTTGTTGTAATCGCCGTAATTTAATGCTGGTGACCCTTGCAAAACTTCACCATCCTTTACGTTTCTTCCAATTCCTGACTGTGCTTGTATTCTAACCCTATCCCCTATTGTAATATGACCAACGATACCTACTTGCCCACCAATTAAACAATGCTTGCCTATTTTGGTAGATCCTGCAACGCCTGTCTGCGCCGCAATAGCAGTGTGTTCCCCAATTTCAACATTATGTGCAATCTGTATTTGATTATCTAGCTTTACCCCTTTTCTAAGAATAGTTGACCCCAATGTTGCTCTATCTATGGTGGTACCTGCACCAACATCTACATTCTCTTCTAGAATCACATTCCCAGTTTGTGGAACCTTACTATACTCACCTTTTTCGTTTGGAGTAAATCCAAAACCGTCTGCACCAATAATAGCACCGCTATGGATAACGCAACCATCACCAATAATAGATTCTGAATACACTTTAGCTCCTGCAAATAGCTGAACATTGTTTCCAATAGTCACATTATCACCTATATACACGTTAGGATAAACCTTAACATCTTTTCCAATCGTAACATTATTTCCTAAATAGGAAAACGCCCCTAAATAGAACCCTTCACCATAATTAACATTTTCGGAAACAAAAGATGGGTTTTCAATACCTACTTTATTATTCTTTACTTGATTATAATATTCCAATAGCTTAGAAAATGATTTATAGGCATCTTCTACTTTTATAAGCGTTGTGGATAAGGCTTGCTCCGGAATAAAATCTTTATTTACTATGGTTATGGAGGCTTTGGTGGAATAGATATAGGAAGTATATTTTGGATTGGCTAGGAAGGTAAGAGATCCTATTTCTCCTTCTTCTATTTTAGAAAGCTTATGAACAGCTGTCTCCGGATTTCCTTCAACCTCTCCTTCTAAAATTCCTGCAATTTGGGTGGCGGTAAATTTCAAACGTTTAAAATTTTATACTTTGTAAAAACAAATTACCATAAAATTTAAGGACGCGTGTAACCTCTCGCTGCACTCGTTCTCTCATTTAAAACAAAACTGTATTCTAAAATTTGACAGTTTTATTTATAGATTTTCGTTTCATTTTGGCAAAAGTAAGAAAATTTGTCAAACGCTTTCCTTAGGATAGCAAACATAGTGCTTAGTAACTGTTTGTGACAATGCCTTTAAGTTTAGATGGTCAGATGCTTTTGCAACATCTGTTAGCTTACCGTTCTTTCTTAGAATATTTATATTTTGATGCTTCTCGTTATAAGCTCTATTACTTATTATTCCAGAAAACACAAAATATTCCAATTGCTTATCATTTATTTTATAATTAGACTTAACCCAGTCTTTTTTGCTTAAAATTAGTTGATCATCTACAGGTTTGTTCTTAATCTTTATATGCAATAAATTTCTATCCAATAACATTGTGGATAGTTTGGACAACACAAAATCGGAATGCGATTGCCATGATTTTAAAGCAGCTAAAATATCCACATCATCTAGTTGGGAAAAAAGATTTAAAGTTTCGTCATCAAAGTTTATAGAACCATCATGTTTAAGAAAGAACAATAAAGGACTAGAAGAGACTAAAGCTTCCCCTTCTTCCAATAATTGCTTTGCCCTATGAATTACTTTAATTAATAATTGTTCTGCAACTAAACTCGTTTTATGTAAGTATACCTGCCAGTACATAAACCTACGTGCCATTAAAAATTTCTCCACAGAATAGATGCCTTTCTCTTCCACAACAAGCTCATTATCATACACATTAAGCATTGTAATCATCCGTTCAGAACTAATATTGCCCTCCGTAACACCAGTATAGAAACTATCGCGTTTTAAATAATCCAAACGATCCATATCTAATTGACTAGACACAAGCTGATTTAAAAACTTTTTAGAATGTTCTCCTTTAAAAATTGAAATTGCAGTGTCTAATGCTCCATTAAACTCTTTATTAAGGTATTCTATAAAATGTAAAGAGATAGCTTCATGATTGGTATCTAAAACTAAAACATGTTCCAGTCCATGCGAAAATGGTCCGTGACCAATATCATGCAGTAAAATTGCAGCTAACAAGCCTATTTCTTCGTCTTCAGTTATTTCCACTTTTTTAAAACGAAGCACTCTAATGGCTTGTCGCATTAGATGCATACTACCTAAAGCATGATGAAATCGTGTATGATGAGCACCAGGATAAACCAGAAAAGATAATCCCATTTGCGAAATTCTACGAAGACGTTGAAAATAAGGGTGCGCAATTAAGTTAAAAATAAGTTCATTGGGAGTGCCAATAAAACCGTAGATTGGATCGTTAAATATTTTAAGCTTATTGGTCTGTGCCAAGAGGTATTATTTTCGAAGAACAAAGATAACACTAAATGAAAAAGATTTCCATTCTATGGGTCGATGATGAAATTGACTTATTAAAACCCCATATTTTATTTCTTGAGAAAAAGAATTACGAAGTAACTACTTGCCAGAGTGGACAAGAAGCTATCGAAGAAATAGAAAAAACAACCTTCGACATTGTTTTTTTAGATGAAAATATGCCCGGAATTTCCGGCTTGGAAACACTTACAGAAATTAAGCAACTAGATGTTTCTTTACCAGTGGTTATGATAACCAAGAGTGAAGAAGAATATCTAATGGATGAGGCTATAGGCAGCAAAATTGCAGATTACCTTATAAAGCCTGTAAACCCAAACCAGATTCTACTAAGCCTAAAGAAAAGTTTAGATAACTCGCGCTTAGTATCTGAGCGCACTACTGCAAATTACCAGCAGGAATTTCGGAAAATAGCTATGGACTTATCTATGGTGAATAGTTTTGAAGAATGGGCCGAATTGTATAAAAAATTGATTTTTTGGGAGCTGCAGCTAGAAGAAATAGAAGATTCTAGTATGTTCGAAATTTTAGAATCTCAAAAAGCAGAAGCAAATGCACAGTTTAGCAAATTTGTGGATAAGCGTTATGCAGATTGGTTCAACGATGAAGATGGTCCAATAATGTCTCACACCCTATTTAGAAATTTAATTCAACCAGAATTAAAAGGTGAGAAAACCCTTTTAGTGGTAGTAGATAATCTGCGCTATGATCAATGGCTAGCTTTTGAGGAAACACTTTCTACCTTCTATAAAAAGAAAAAGGAAGTCCCCTACTTTAGTATTTTACCAACAGCTACACAATATGCCAGAAATGCTATTTTCTCTGGGCTTACACCTCTAGATATGGAGAAAAAGCATCCAGACTGGTGGAAAAACGATACCGATGAAGGTGGTAAAAACCTTTTTGAAAAAGAGTTTTTAGGAGCTCAACTAAGACGTTTGGGTTTAGATTTAAAATGGGACTACCATAAAATAAGCAGTCTAAAACAAGGAAAGCAATTAGCCCATAATTACAAATCTCAAAAGGATAATGACCTCACCGTATTGGTTTACAACTTTGTGGACATGCTTTCACATTCCAAGACTGAGATGGAAGTAATAAAGGAATTGGCTAGTAATGATAAGGCTTACCGCTCTTTAACCGTGAGTTGGTTTAAGAATTCCCCCTTACTGGATATTATTCAACAGGCGCAGGGTTTAGGGCAAAAATTGATTATTACCACAGATCATGGAACTATAAACGTAAAACACCCCTCCAAAGTAATTGGGGATCGTGATACTAGTTTAAACTTACGTTACAAAACAGGACGAAGTCTTACGTATGAGGATAAAGATGTCTTGGCAGCTACTAATCCAAAAGACATTCACTTACCAAATATTAATGTGAGCAGCTCTTTTATTTTTGCGAAGAACGATTTGTTTTTTGCTTATCCTAATAACTACAACCATTATGTTGGTTATTATCGCAACACCTACCAACATGGTGGCGTAAGTTTAGAAGAAATGATAATTCCTTTTGTAGTTTTGGAGGCAAAATAAAGTAACAAATGAAATTGCAATTTACAATTGCGGAGCTTCATAAAGTTTCCAAACAACTACTCTCCAATTTTAGTCAAAATATAATTTGTTTCCATGGCCCGATGGGTGTTGGTAAAACCACTTTAATTAAAGCAATTATAAAAGAATTAGGAGTAATTGACTCTGGTAACAGCCCCACCTTTGGTTTGGTAAATGAATACCATAATGCAAAAGGAGAACTAATAGCTTACCATTTTGACTTTTACCGTATAGAAAATGAAGAAGAGGCTTTGGATATGGGCATTGAAGAATATTTTAATGCTAATGCTTATGTTTTTATCGAATGGCCAGAAAAAATAGGCACTCTTCTTCCAGACAATCACCAAAAACTACAGTTGCAGCTAATCGATGAAAACACCCGCCTAATCGAATTTTAATTTTCTTAAGGTCTTGTTAATTTCACTTTAGTTATATTCAAAGAACGAGAACGATTCATTCGACTAAAGGACGACTAAATCAGTTAAAATGCATATTTTATCGATAAAATGCGCTTTTTAAGGTTATAATTGTCTACTTTTGTTAGTAATGAATTCATTTATTAACCAAAATTTTTAGTTACGATGAACACTAGAAAATTATTTTTTGGATTTTTGGCTGTTGCCTTTTTGGCAATGACCGCCGTCTCTACTACAGTTATTAGTGAAGATGATTTAACAGATACTACAAATATTAAGAAATCAGTTCTTAAACCTGGAAGGTAGTAGTATCCATTATGAATTTTTTTAAACCCTTTTTAACCAAAGGGTTTTTTTATACAATAAATTCAATCTTCTTATGTTATTACATGTATGAATGATAAGAAAAAAATTAGTAAGAGGCTAATTATCGAAGGAATGATTTCCCTTTTCATTGCCTTAACTCCTATTTTATTTTATTCTTATAAATACACACCAGAAGATACAGACGTACTAAACTTTTATCTATTTGAAATAAGTGCGAATGATTTTCCTGATGCTAAAACAGCATATTGGTATTATCTAATCAAATTTGTTCCTCTAGTTCTGTTGATTATTTGGTTTATAACGGCCAAACAGTGGTGGTATCATGCAATTTTAATTCCCATTTCTATGTATAGTTTTCAGCTATATACTGTAATTGCATACGAGACAGGAAATGTAGATGAAAATGAAATATTTTATATTATAGCAGTTACTATGGTTATTGTACCTATTGTATACTTCATTCGAATAAAACTAGTAGATAAGCATATACATGGCATCGACCTAAAAGCCATGGATGAGGAACTACAAATTCTTAAAGCTAAAGAAGAACTCCGTAAAGAACGTGAGAAATTAGAGCAGCGTAAAGAGACACTCTCAAAAAAATTATAGGTATAAACCTGTTGTACAGTTTGTAATTTATAGGTTCCAACAATCGTAATGTCGACAGAGTGCAACACAAACTGTCATTTCGAACGGAACGGAGTGAATGTGAGAAATCTAAAAACACCTCACCGATAAGTAATTGTTTATATGGGATTTCTCAATCGCAGCAGGACTGCTCATTTCGAAATGACTCGAAAAACAACTCCTCTTCATTTTGAGTTTTTTAATAGTTATAAGTTAGCCTATTTCGACAATACTTCGACAGGCTCAGTATGACATAACAATATGACATTCTTTTATACTTTTTAGACAGACTCAATTAATTATAATTTTTTGAATAGCTTTACAGTAAGCTTTTATTAGGGTTAATATTTACAACTAATGGCACAACCATCCTCACCGTTTAGCAAACAGCAATTACTACCACAAGAAGAAACCTTAGAAGTCCTTAAACAAAAAGGAGAACTCTTTATTGGTTTGCCCAAAGAAAATCAATTTCAAGAAAGACGTATTTGCCTTACTCCAGATGCGGTAAATGCGATTACGGCTCATGGACATCGGGTTTTAATAGAAACTGGAGCTGGGGAAGGTGCTAATTATTCAGACTTAGATTATACCAATGCCGGCGCAGAAATTACAAAAGACACCAAAAAAGTATTTGCCTGCCCCATTATTTTAAAAGTGGAGCCCCCTACTCTAGCAGAGATTAACATGCTAAATCCCCAGACTATTGTTATTTCTGCATTACAGATTAAAACGCAAAATAAAAAGTACTTTGAGGAACTTGCTAAAAAGAGAATCACGGCCATTGCGTTTGAGTACATTCGTGATGAAGATGGAAAATACCCTGCAGTGCGTTCGCTTAGTGAGATTGCTGGTATCTCGTCTATCCTTGTAGCCTCAGAACTAATGGCTGCTACCAACAAAGGCAATGGGCTTATGTTTGGGAACATTAGTGGTGTTCCCCCTGTAGAAGTTGTAATTATTGGCGCAGGAACTGTTGGAGAATTTGCAGCCCGTTCGGCATTAGGACTTGGTGCCAACATTAAAGTGTTTGATAACTCTATTACCAAGCTCCGTAATATTCAAACAAATTTGAATCAAACAGTTTATACCTCTACCATCCAACCCAAAAATTTGTTAAAGGCATTAAAACGTTGTGATGTAGCTATTGGAGCAACAAGAGGACAAGACAGGTCGCCAGTTGTAGTTTCCAATTCTATGGTAGAGAACATGAAAAAGGGTGCCGTAATTATAGATGTTAGTATAGATACTGGTGGTTGTTTTGAATCTTCTGAGGTAACTACACATGCCAAACCAACGGTGGAAAAATATGGCGTAATCCATTATGGAGTGCCTAATATCCCTTCTAGATACCCAAGGACTTCTACTATTTCTATAAGTAATATCTTTACGCCTTATTTACTTAAACTAGGTGAAGATGGAGGCTTAGAACATTCCTTAAGATTTGATAAAGGTTTACGCAATGGTTTGTATATGTACCATGGTATTTTAACCAACAAATCTGTAGGAGATTGGTTTAACCTTTCTTATAATGATATCAACTTTTTAATCTTTTAAATTTAATGGCTTTTATAAAACGTTTGGGATGGTACCTTGTTGGGGTGTCCATTGGGCTTGTCTTTTTAGCATTTATCCTTAAAAAGAAATCCGGAGAAGAAGGTATCAATTTTTGTTACCTGCCTAATTGCCGTGCATTAAAAGATTTTAAATCCAAGCCAATTACGTATTCCAGTAAAGCTGAGGAGCAAATGACTACTATGCAATTAGACAGCTTGTATTTTTCTAATGCTTTTATGGATGGCGATGTAGATTTTGGAAAAAGTGATACCAAAGCACAACCTTGCAAAATTTACTTTGTAAATTTTGAAGAGAAAGAGATTGAATTAAAAAATTGCGAGAAGGAAATAGTTATAGAAAATATTGTTCGGAAAAAGTAAGAACCTCATTTGTAGGATTTCTCAACCGCTACGCTCATGTCGAAATAACTGTTGAATCCATTTTAATCTTTTAGAAGGATTAGAAATGAAACATCCTGTCATTTCGAACCGAATGTAATGAGCTTGAGAAATCTAAAACCTTGTTTAGATGGTTCTATATCAGAACAAAATACCTCATATAGTACTAATTAAAGCAGTTAAATCTTTCTACGTTGCTTTTCCCTTTTTAATAAACCTAGTTCTCGCGTGGTTTGCCCGGCAACTGACGTGTTTTCTTCTGCTCTTCTAATAAGATACGGCATTACATCCTTTACTGGTCCAAAAGGTAAATATTTAGCAACATTATAACCATGGGTCGCAAGGTTAAATGAGATATGATCGCTCATACCAAAAAGCTGGCCAAACCACACTCTTGGGTCTCCATGTTCAATTTTAGCATTTTGCATTAATTCCATTAAACGATAAGAACTTTCCTCATTATGTGTTCCAGCAAATAAAGAAATTACCTCTAGGTTAGCTAACATGTACTCAATTGCGGCGTCAAAATTTTCATCCGTAGCTTTTTTTGAAGCACATATTGGTGTAGGATAACCGCGCTCCTTAGCTCTTTCGTTCTCTTTTTCCATATATGCGCCACGAACCACTTTCATTCCAATTTTGAATCCATCAGTAATCGCTTTTTTATGTAGCCGTTTTAAATAATCCAATCTGTCCCAACGGTACATTTGCAAAGTATTAAAAACAATAGCTTTGTTTTTGTTATACTTACGCATTAAATCTTCTACAACTTGGTCGGCAGCGTCCTGCATCCAACTTTCTTCCCCATCAATCAATAACGAAACATCTAAATCATACGCTTTCTTACAAACTTTATCAAATCTATTTATAACGCGTTGCCACTCCTGAGATTCTTCCTTAGTAAGCTTCTTTCCTTCTCCCACTTTTTGGTACAAAGCAAACCGTCCAAAACCCGAAGGTTTAAATACCGCAAAAGGAATGGCATCTTTTTCCTTTACAAAATCTAAGATTTTCAAAATTGTTTCCAAAGCACTATCAAAAGGGTCATCGCCTTCTTGTCCTTCTACCGAATAATCCAAAACAGAGCAAACGCCTTTTCCAAACATTTTATCCACTACTGGCAGGCAGTCTTCCTCATTAACACCGCCGCAAAAATGGTCAAAAACGGTTGCACGAATAAGCCCTTCTACGGGAAGGTTTGCTTTTATTGCAAAATTGGTCATCGCCGTACCAATTCTAACCAATGGTTCATTGGCAATCATTTTAAAAAGGAAGTAAGCTCTTTCTAGTTCAGAATCTGTTTTTAATTGGAATGCGGTTGCCGTATTCTCAAAAATCTGATGCATATTTGATGAATTGATAAAGAATCAAAGATAAGCAGGCTAATTATATTCTTATCTATGAAATAAGTCTTTATTTTACACCCATATTCTGAGTAAATGGAAACAGTTTCTACAGCTACCTACGATGTTCATTTTACTGAAGTTGCAAAAGCAACTATTCAGCAATATTTGAGAAATTCCACGCATTCTAAAGTTTTTGTTTTAGTAGATACCAATACCAAAAATTCATGCCTTTCTCTGTTTAAAGAATTAGCTGGATTTACATTGGATAATATTATTGAAATAAAACCCGGAGAAGAACATAAAACCATAGCCACTTGTTTACAAGTATGGCAGCAACTATCAGATTTAGGAGCTGATAGAAAAAGTCTACTAATAAACCTTGGTGGCGGTGTAGTTACAGATTTAGGTGGCTTTGTAGCATCAACTTATAAAAGAGGAATAGCGTTTATAAATATTCCTACTACCCTACTTGCCATGGTGGATGCATCTATTGGCGGAAAAACAGGCGTAGACTTAGGAGTTTTAAAAAACCAGATTGGTGTAATTAATCAACCAGTAATGGTATTAGTAATTCCTGAATTTTTGAATACACTGCATAAGAGGCAAATAAAAAGTGGTTTTGCAGAAATGCTTAAGCATGGTTTAATTAGTGATTCCAAATACTGGTCGGAACTTATTAATGCTGAAGATTTCTCATCTATTGGGTATATTCAAAAATCTGTAGCTATAAAAAATATTGTTGTCCAGCAAGACCCTACAGAAAAAGGTATTCGTAAAAAATTAAATTTTGGACATACTATTGGGCATGCAATTGAATCTTATTTTCTTGATAATCCAGATTTAAAAACATTGTTGCATGGTGAAGCTATTGCAATTGGAATGATTTTAGAAGGCTATTTTTCTCATGAGCTATGTGGTCTATCAAGAGTGGATTTAAATGAAATAAAGAAGGTTTTTCTTGATAATTTTGAAAAAGTCAGTTTCGCAAATCAGGATATCGAAATAATCATAGACTTATTAAAGCATGATAAGAAAAATACGCATGGGGATATCAATTTTGTGCTCTTGCAAGAAATAGGTTCAACATTATTAGATGTAAAAGTTCCTGCAGAATTATTCGCAAAAGCATTTGCTTACTACAAAGAATAAACATTACATATACTAAATATAGCAATTGACAACTCTTTAAAAAGATAGGATATAAAAAATTCATAGCTTAGGAATATTAACCTAAAACGCCTACTATGAAGCGCATAATTATAGACTATAAAAGACTGGACCACTCTTTAGCTGCTTTATTAATTGATCTTTATCCACATGGCTATGGTGATGAAGACATCATCATCTTAAGAAAGCCAAACGGAGAAGTTGTTGAAGCTGTTGAGATTAGAACAGACGACACTATCTATTTGGTAAAGATTAGTAAAAGCCTTTCCAATTTTATTTCAAACTTCGAAGGTACTATTGAAAAAGAACTTGAAAGTTCTCAAACAGATAATACTCTGGATAATAATAAGGTTAGTCTAGAATCCGAAACCGATGCCGATTTGGATATTTCTGAGGATGTATATTAAGCTCTACTTTTACAGGTAGCGCTCCTTTAAAATATTTTTATGGTGTTGCAAATGACCGCTAATAATAAAACCAAGCGCTCTAACACTCATTTCACTATTACTTGCAATTCCACTTCTTTCTAATTCTTCTTTACTCAAAGATTCGAACAAAGCAATAGTGGATGCCCTTACCGCCTTAAATTCTAGTGCAATTGCCTTTTTACTTCTAGAATTTGCCCTACTACTAGGAACATACAAATCCTGATCAAAACCAGGAATTGGTGTTTCATCATTTCTGGCAAATCGCAGCGATCTGTATTGAAAAATGCGCTCTGCGTCAATTAAATGTATTAAAACTTCAGCAACAGACCACTTATCTGTTCCATAAGAATATGTAAGCTTTTCATCAGGTAATGCTTCAATAAAATCTGCAAAAGAATCTAACCCTTCCTTTAAGGTTGTTAGCAATTCTGAATTACCTAATGCTGCTATATATGGTTGATAATAACTATTATACTCTGTAGGACTTAACGCAGAACTATTCATTAAACTTAGTTATAGTTCATTAAAAATAGTATGCATTAAACGTTTTTTATCATTGATACTTTCTTCAAGAGAAATCATAGTTTCTGTCCTACTAATACCATCAATATCATCTATTTTAAAAATAATATTTTTTGCATGAGTAGTATCCTTTGCGCGAATTTTACAGAAAATATTAAACTTTCCAGTAGTGATATGAGCTACCGTAACATTAGGAATTTGTGCTAAACGTTCTAATACAAATTTTGTTTGGTGTGTTTTCTCAAGAAAAATTCCAACATATGCAATAAAAGAATATCCTAGTTTAACATAATCTAAAGTTAGCGAAGAGCCTCTAATTATTCCTGCCTCCTCCATTTTCTTAACTCTAACATGCACTGTGCCAGCAGATATAAGTAGCTTTTTGGCAATATCAGTAAAAGGAGTTCTGGTATTGTCTATTAGCATATCTAATATTTGGTGATCTATCTCATCTAGCTTTACTTTACTCATATCAATATTATTTTCAACAAAACTAATGAATTAGAGAATATAATGTAAGAAAACTTAATTTTTTTTGAATATTATGTAAGAAAAGTAATTAATTTAACTATTTAAGCGGACATTTTCGCCATTCTTAACATTCATTTTACAGTAAATTGGAGTTTATTCTTCCTAAATTACCTTGCACCACATAATCCCCGTTAATGAATTTTATATACCTAAGTATTTTAGTACTTTTCGGGCATGAATAAATTTTCACTTCTTTTCTTTTCTATCCTATTACTATCTTCTTGTCAAGAAGCACCAGAACGAAATTGCAAAGATTTTAAAACAGGCACTTTTATGTTTACTACTGTTGTGGATGGTGATAGTCTTACAACCACTTTTGTTAGAGAGAATACTATTGAGATTGATTATTTTAAAAATCAAATAGATACATCTAGTATTAGATGGATTAATGATTGTGAGTATATCTTAAAACAGTTGAATCCAAAAAATAAGCAAGAAGAAAAGTCTATTCATATAAAAATCTTGACTACTACGGATAGTTCTTATACATTTGAGTTTAATACCGTTGGTGATTCTAAAAAATTAAGAGGAACCGCATATAAAAAACACTAACCATGTTCGAAATTTTCACTAGCCCAGATGCCTGGATAGCATTATTAACATTAACTTTTTTAGAAATTGTTTTAGGTATAGATAATATCATATTTATATCTATAGCTGCTGGCAAGCTTGAGAAAAAAAACAGAAGAAAAGCAACCAACATTGGACTTATACTTGCCATGGCAATGCGAATTGTTCTTCTTTTTGGAATAACTTGGCTAACATCTCTTAAGAAACCATTTATAGTATTAAGTGAATCGTGGATTCATGGAGGAATAAGCTGGCAAGCTTTAATTCTTTTTTTAGGTGGTCTCTTCTTACTTTATAAAAGCACAAAAGAAATTCGTGAAAAGGTAGAAGATCGCGGACATGATGAACGAGAAGTTAAAAAGGGACAATCGGCATCATTGACCAATGCAATAGTTCAAATCACCATCATAAATATTGTTTTTTCTTTTGATTCCATCTTAACAGCTATTGGGATGACAAACGGTATATCACCTAACCCAAACGATGCCTTAATTTTAATGATAGTGGCCGTTGTAATTTCTGTAATAATTATGATGTTATTTGCTAATCCGGTTGGAGAGTTTGTGACTAAACACCCGTCTATACAGGTACTTGGGCTTTCTTTTTTAATTTTAATTGGTTTTATGCTAATTGCAGAAGCTGCTCATTTATCACACCTTGTGGTATTTGGGAATGAAGTAGGCACAATACCTAAAGGATATCTCTATTTTGCAATAGCGTTCTCTTTAATGGTGGAGTTTTTAGATATGCGAATGAAGAAAAACAAACAACCTGAAGAGGAAATTGTTGAAGAATAAAAAGCAGTAAAATTAATTCTATTAAAAACCTCAATCCTATAAATTGGGGTTTTTATATTTTTAATTAGGCCTGCTAAAAGCAACCTTTGGATTAGCCTCTTTTTGTTTTTCAAATAAGGCCTGCTGCTGCTTTACAGTCATTGTGCTGCCATCGTGGCTCCAACCTGGAGGGCCAAAAATATACATTAATTTATGTGATAGTTTAGGTGACTTCTTCATATCCATCCAAATATCTTTAAACTCATGCGTGAGGATAACAATAGGATTATTTGAATTGGGTGCATGAATAACACCATATTTTACATCTATACTGTCATCTAAAGGTAACCAAGTACCAAACATTCTATCAAAGATGTTTAAGAAACCTCCATGATTTTTATCTAAATACTCTACATTTTGGGCATGATGCACTTGATGCATGGTGTGGGTATTCATAAATTTTTCAAAAATTCCCAATTTAGGAAGTAGAACTGTGTGTAACTGAAACTGCCACAGCGCTTCTATACCAAGGCAGAAAACTACCATCTCTGGTGAAAAACCAATAGCTGGCATCCACATGTAAAATAGCGGTTTGTATAATAGTGTAAACCACCCATTACGTACAGCGGTACCCAAGTTAAAATTATCCGAAGAATGATGAACAATATGAGCAGCCCAAAGGATACGAATTTCATGATTTGCTCTATGAAACCAATAGTATGTAAAGTCATCCGCTAATTGGCACAAAAGCCATATATACCATGCATAACCAAAGGATTTATACCCCATTATGTTTGTTCGCACACCATCTACAAGTGGATTGAAAATTTCGTATACAAAAGTAAATATTACAATCGCTGAAACTACTTTTAACAACGCTGCCAAGACAGCAGAACCCAATCCCATAAAACCACTTGCAAAAAGATCATTCCAATCATACAAATCATGGTGCTCATCATGATTTTTACTGTATGTTAATTCTAATAAGATAAATATGATAAAACAAGGGCCTCCGTAAACTAAAGGATTGGTAAAATCCATAAATGCTTTTTATTTTTTGGTCAAATATAGCCATCTTAAGCACCTACACATAAACTGTTCAAGATTTAAGTTATAATCAAGACTATTACATGGAAATCGCTAAACAAAGATGGCTTCAATTTATTTTTTTATTTAAAAAAGAGTCGTTTGGGATTCATCATCACCTTCCTTTTTAGTTGTATTTTCGTTTTCAACATTTTCTTCTTCAATTACCTCAATATCATTGGGAGATTGAACCTCAGGCTCTTCATAGGGAAGTGAATCCAGAGAATTAACATTTTTAACCTTTTCTGCTGTTAGTTGATTCCCTAAAGCCTTAATACCCTTAACAGCAATAAAGTCCTCTACATCTACCTTTTGATTTGGTTTAGCATCTTTACCTCTTGGCTTTACAAACTCTAATTCGACCACAGGTCTCCAATCCGTTGATATTAATTCCAATTGCGATTTAGGATGTTCACTAATCACCAATTCTTCTTTATTTGAGCTTTCAATTAAGAAACGCTTTATGTAATAGCGCTCTTTATCACCATCATAATAGATTGCAGATATGGGCTTATTAGGATTCCATTTTTCCAGAATAATCATATCGTCATCAAAACGAGCGTTTAAATCTGGAACAATAGTTTTAACGAATCCTTTTTGATTTACGACTAGCAAGAGGTCATTTGGTCTAAACTCTCCTAACAACTCTCCTCTTTCATCAACATTTAGTCTATTTACAATATCATCAAACCAAATGCTTCTTGGCTTTAGCGTAGATAATCCTTTCTCTTTAAGCTCTATTCGTTTTACAGGGTATTTGGTAACAATATTTCCTTTAGATGTTCTTCCTTTAATCAAAACATCAGCAAAATCTATATCCCATTTTAATTTTTTAATGCTTCCCGATTGTCGTAGGTGCACCGAGATAACCTCTGCCTCACCATTAGGGTTAGAAGAGAAATACAATACATCTGAACTTGCTTTGCCATTAGCTAAATCATATAGCTTATCTCTTGTAATACTAGTAACATTAAAGCGTTTTATATAGCTCGGACCACCCCTTCCGTCCTTGTAAATAAGATTATACGTTGTCCGTTTGTCTTTCTTTTTAAAGACAGCTACATGTAAGATGTTTTTCTCTATAAATGTTTTTGAATCAACTTTGGTTACCATCATTTTTCCACTTTTGGTGAAAATGATAATATCATCAATATCACTGCAATCTGTGACGTATTCATCACGTCTTAATGAGGTGCCAACAAAACCTTCTTCTCTATTAACATAAAGCTTTGTGTTCCTGATTACAACTTTTGTAGCTTCTATATCATCAAAAATTCTTATTTCCGATTTACGGCCTCTCTCTTTACCAAACTTTTTCTTTAATTCAAGGAAGTAAGAGATGGCAAAGTCTATAAGGTTTGCTAAATAGTTCTTAGTTTCTGCAATTTTATCTTCTAGGCTTTCCAGGTGCTGTTTAGCCTTATCTAAATCGAATTTAGAGATACGTTTAATTCTAATCTCAGTCAAACGAACAATATCCTCTTCCGTAACAGCTCTGCGAAGATGTTTGGTGTGCGGCTTTAAACCTTTATCAATAGCAGCTATAACACCTTCCCAAGTCTCTTCCTCTTCAATCTCTCTATAAATTCTATTTTCTATGAAAATTCGTTCTAGTGAAGCAAAATGCCATTGCTCCTCAAGCTCGTTTAGCTGAATTTCCAATTCTGCTTTTAATAGCTCCACGGTGTTGTCTGTAGATCTGCGAAGCATTTCTGTCATCCCCATAAAAATGGGTTTGTTGTCTTCAATTATACAACCCAAAGGAGAAATAGAAGATTCGCATGCAGTAAATGCATACAAGGCATCAATAGTTTTATCAGGGGATATACCATTGGGCAGATGCACAAGAATCTCTACCTCAGCAGCAGTATTATCCTCAATCTTCTTGATTTTAATTTTGCCTTTGTCATTAGCTTTTAAAATAGAATCTATTAAAGAAGAAGTGTTGGTTCCATAAGGTATCTCTCTAATAACCAGTGTATTCTTATTAAATGTTTCTATTTTCGCTCTTACTCTAATTTTACCTCCTCGTAGACCGTCATTATAATTTGTGACATCAATAATCCCCGCAGTAGGAAAATCGGGAAATAGTTTAAAACCTTTCCCTTTTAGGTGCTTTATAGAGGCGTCTATAAGTTCAATAAAATTATGAGGGAGCACTTTAGTGGAAAGTCCAACCGCTATACCTTCCGCACCTTGCGCTAATAAAAGTGGAAACTTTACTGGGAGATTAACGGGCTCCTTTTTTCGTCCGTCATAGGAAAGCTGCCATTCTGTTATTTTAGGGCTAAAAATAACTTCTAAAGCAAACTTAGACAGCCTCGCTTCAATGTACCGTGAAGCTGCAGCCCTATCCCCTGTTAAGATATTACCCCAGTTCCCTTGCGTATCTATTAAAAGGTCTTTCTGACCTATTTGGACCATGGCATCAGCGATGCTTGCATCACCATGAGGGTGATATTGCATAGTGTGCCCAACAACATTAGCGACTTTATTATACCTACCATCATCCAACTCCTTAAGAGCGTGCATAATTCTTCTCTGAACGGGCTTAAAACCATCTTCGATAGCTGGCACGGCACGCTCAAGAATCACATAAGATGCATAGTCTAAAAACCAATCTTTATACATGCCCGTTACACGGGTCAGCGCATCGCCAGAAGCTTCTTCTTCATTTGAAAAACCTTCTGTCAATTCTTCATTCTCATTCATGTATTTTCAACAACTTAATTATTTGACTTACAATTGATTTTATTCAACTAAATCAAGTTCTACTTTAAGGTTATTTATAATAAATTTTTGTCGGTCAGGGGTATTTTTTCCCATATAAAATTTCAACAGCTCTTCAATAGACATTGCTTTGTCTAACATTACCGGTTCTAATCTAATATCATCACCAATAAAGTGTTGGAATTCATCTGGTGAGATTTCTCCTAAACCTTTAAATCTTGTAATTTCTGGCTTGCCTGTAAGTTTTTCTATTGCATTTCTTCTCTCCTCTTCACTATAACAGTAAATCGTTTCTTTCTTATTACGAACTCTAAATAAAGGTGTTTGCAATATGTACAAGTGATTTTCTTTTATCAATTCTGGGAAAAATTGCAGGAAGAAGGTAATTAGCAATAAACGAATGTGCATGCCATCTACATCTGCATCTGTTGCAATCACAATATTATTATAGCGGAGGTCTTCCATGGAATCTTCAATATTCAATGCTGCTTGTAGCAGATTAAACTCCTCATTCTCATAAACAATCTTTTTAGACATCCCATAGGAATTCAATGGTTTTCCTCTAAGACTAAAAACCGCTTGTGTGTTTACATCTCTAGATTTAGTTATGGAACCAGAAGCAGAATCACCCTCCGTGATAAATAATGTACTTTCTAGCCGCCTATCTTTCTTCATGTCTTGAAGATGTACACGACAATCTCGCAATTTTTTGTTGTGCAAGCTGGCTTTCTTTGCTCTGTCCCGAGCTAGCTTTCGTATTCCAGACAATTCCTTACGTTCTTTTTCTGCTTGAACGATCTTTTTCTGGAGACTTTCTGCTACGGTAGGATTTTTATGAAGATGGTTGTCTAAATACCTACCAATAAAATCGTTAATGTAAGTCCTTACGGTTGGTAAATCCCCTCCCATATCAGTTGAGCCGAGTTTTGTTTTGGTCTGACTTTCAAAAACGGGCTCCATAACTTTGATGGCAATTGCAGAAATAATTGACTTTCTTATGTCTGAAGCATCGTAATTTTTTCCGTAATGGTCACGAATGGTTTTAACCAAAGCTTCTCTAAATGCTGCTTGGTGTGTTCCACCCTGTGTAGTGTGTTGTCCATTTACAAATGAATGGTATTCCTCACTATACTGCGTTTTACTATGGGTAATCGCAACCTCAATATCATCACCTTTTAGATGAATAATAGGATATAAGAAATCTTCTTGGTTGTTATTATCCTCTAATAAATCCTTTAATCCATTTTCAGAAAAGAATTTTTCACCATTAAAAACAATGGTAAGTCCTGGATTTAGATATACGTAGTTCTTAAGCATGCGTTCCACATACTCATTTCTATATTTAAACTTTTTAAAAATGGTTTCGTCTGGAATAAAACTAACTTGCGTTCCTTTCCTTTTGGTAGATTCTATTAATTCTTCATTTACAAGATTTCCAGCTTTAAACTCAGCAGCTTTGGATTTACCATCTCGTATAGATTCAACCCTAAAATAGTTTGAAAGGGCGTTAACCGCTTTGGTACCCACTCCATTTAGTCCAACCGACTTCTTAAAGGCACGAGAGTCGTACTTTCCGCCGGTATTCATTTTTGACACAACATCAACTACCTTACCCAAGGGAATACCGCGACCATAATCACGTACGCGAACTTCACGTTCCTTTATGACAATTTCAATAGTCTTGCCCGCCCCCATGACAAACTCATCGATACAGTTGTCTATTACTTCTTTTAAAAGAATGTAAATACCATCATCTGCAGAAGAACCATCTCCAAGTTTTCCAATATACATACCTGGGCGCATACGAATATGCTCTTTCCAGTCGAGGGAACGTATATTGTCTTCGGTATATTGGGTATTTGCCATTAAAAACTGGATTATCCTCGCTAATATAGAATTTAGGGGGAAAAATCAAAATGTAAGCTAAGGAAAGTAATCAACAAAAGCAGCAAAGGATTGTTGATAGTTTTAAAAATAGGCTAAAAACTAAATACTCTTTTTCCTATGATTAAAATTTATATGCTATTGAAGCGTAGTAAAAGTTATTTGAGCTCCATAAGCTACACCAGCGCTATTGCTAGCATAAGCTCGTAAGAAATATGTTGTTCCTGGATTTAGGCTCTCTACATTACTTGTGAAAATAGCATCTAATGTATCTTCTTGGGTTCGGTTATCTGCAATGGTTGGATTCTCTGTGATGCTCCAGCACACTCCTTTTCGAATTATACTACCACCACCATTGCTAGAAATATTTCCTCCAGAAATAGCCGAATTAATAGTAATATTTGATACCGCATTTGTGGTTACCGTAGGAACTACTACCATAGACTCCTCGCCTCCGCTTGAATCTGAACTAGAACAACTAAGAATTAAAAAGAGTATTACTAAAAAGGAGCCTATAGATTTCATAGCGGTTTTAAAATTAGCTTAGTTAAGATAGTATAATAAAAAACATCATACAAATTAGACATTAAACCTAAAGTGCATTACATCTCCATCTTTAACAATATACTCTTTGCCTTCAACGCGCATTTTACCTGCTTCTTTAACTTTAACCTCACTTCCGTAGTGCACATAGTCATTATATGCAATTACTTCAGCACGAATAAATCCTTTTTCAAAATCTGTATGAATTACCCCTGCAGCCTGAGGTGCTGTAGCTCCAACCGGAATTGTCCAAGCCCGCACTTCCTTAACTCCCGCGGTAAAATACGTCTCTAAATTCAAAAGCTTATATGCTCCTCGAATAAGCTTTCCTGAGCCTGGTTCAGAAAGACCTAAATCTTCTAGGAACATTTGTCTTTCATCAAAAGTTTCTAATTCTGTAATATCAGCTTCGGTGCCAACAGCCAGAAAAATAACTTCTGCATTTTCATTTGCAACTGCTGTTTTTACCTTTTCTACATAGGCATTCCCATTTACAGCCCCATCTTCATCTACATTACAAACATACATTACAGGTTTATCTGTAATCAATTGCAAAGGTTTCACATATTCGACTTTACTATCTTCGCTAATTGCTATAGCTCTTACAGATTTTCCAGATTCTAGTCCTTCTTTTAAAGCAATTAAAACTGCTTCTTCCTTCTGTGCCTCTTTATTACCTGTCTTAGCAGAACGTTTTACCTTGTCTAATTTCTTTTCAACACTCTCCAAGTCTTTAAGCTGCAGTTCCATATCAATAGTTTCCTTATCTCGAATAGGATCTACAGAACCGTCTACATGAACAATATTGTCATTATCAAAACAGCGTAAAACATGAAGTATCGCATCGGTCTCTCTAATATTTCCCAGGAATTGATTGCCAAGACCTTCCCCTTTGCTAGCGCCTTTTACCAAACCTGCTATATCTACTATTTCCACCGTTGCAGGAATTACCTTTTCCGGATTCACCAATGACTCTAACTTCTCTAATCTTGAGTCTGGGACATTAACCACACCTATATTAGGCTCTATAGTACAAAACGGAAAATTGGCGCTTTGCGCTTTTGCATTGGACAAACAATTAAAAAGAGTGGATTTACCAACATTTGGCAATCCTACGATTCCAGCTTTCATCTTAAGGTTTTAAGGCTGCAAATATATGGTGAAGTTTTCGCCTTGAAAACAAGATGAAAGTGAAAAATAATAAGAATCAAATATTATTTAGGGTTTTTGAACAATATTTTAAAGGTTTTTATTGTTAATAATCTTTCAAAACCCCCAATTTCAATATGTTTAAGAATTACTTTGACATAGCCTACGTTATAGATGACAGCAAGATTGTTGGTAAACTGCATTCTAGAATCATAGAGAAATTAAGTATTTCGCAAGAGATTAAGAATTACCATAACCCGGTACAAGGCTTAAAAAATCTCATTAGAGACATTATGGCTGAGCAAAAGGTTTTATTGCTCATTGATTTAGATATGCCAGAATTGAATGGTCCAGATTTTTTAGAAGTTATTTCAGAACTTAACGTTGATCCTTCTAAGCTAAGTATTTACATAATAAGTTCTAGCATTTCTGAGCACCTTAATTGCGAAATATTATACCATAGATGTGTCCGCAGGCATATAAGTAAGCCATTAAAGAAAGAGGACTTAGTTTATCAGCAGCTTAAAATACTTTATAAGAGAAGGAACCTTCCTGTTATCTCTAAAACAGCATAGTATTAAAATCCTGTAAAAAATAGGTACCCTAGAATTATAAGCACAGCCAGGATGCCAAATATTGCTAATGCTGATAAAAAACATCCAATATTTTTCCAAACCCCTTTATACTCTTGATCATCTCCCATAAAAAACCCGAACCAATTAGATTCGGGCTAAATTAATTGTTTTTTAAATCTTATCCATCTGGATGCATAAACTTCTGCTTTCCAAGAAGTTCTTCTTCTGTTTCCACCACATCTTCATCTGGAACACAACAATCTACGGGACAAACGGCAGCGCATTGAGGCTCTTCATGAAAGCCCATACATTCCGTACACTTATCCGGTGAAATATAATACACCTCGTCGCTTATGGGCTCCTGTACTTCATCAGCATTAACGCTTTTCCCATTTGGCAAAACAACATCTCCTGTAAGTGATGTCCCGTCACTATATCGCCATTCATCAGCACCTTCATAAATTGCTGTATTTGGGCATTCTGGCTCGCATGCTCCACAATTTATACATTCATCAGTTATAATAATTGCCATAAATTTTCTTTTTCTTGTGCTGAACTAGATTCAGCTTCGCTTATTTTTGCACAAAAATAAACCCCACTAATTTAGTGTACAAATATAATGACAGTAGACAGCCATATTTTGCAAGCTTTTGTTAAACTCGGTAACTTTCTTGTTGATTTTTGTGATAATAATGATCAAAACACAACAGTCTGGGGCGAGCGATTAAAGAATACCATTGCACAAGCTGGACATCAAAATGGTTGGTTCACAGAAAGTAATGTCCTTTTTGCCCTAAAACAATGGGGAGAACTGCTAACTGAAGACAACTTAGCAAATTGGTTATCTGCATATAAAGAAAGTTCAAATCCGTCAAAAAAGACGGTTGCAATTATAATGGCAGGAAATATTCCGCTTGTAGGCTTTCATGATTTTATTTGTGTTTTGTTAACTGGACACAAGGTAATTGCCAAATTATCATCAAATGACAAGGTATTACTGCCTTTTTTAGCCGACTATCTTATTCATTGTGACAAAGCATTATCAAACTGCATAACATTTACAGAAGAGCAATTGGAAGAATTTGATGCTGTAATTGCGACCGGCAGTAATAACACTGGTCGCTATTTTGAGTATTACTTTGGAAAACATCCTAATATTATTAGAAAAAATAGAAACTCTGTTGCTATTTTATCTGGGAATGAGTCTAAGGAAGATCTAAAACCATTAGGGGAAGATATTTTTAGGTATTTTGGATTAGGTTGTCGCAGTGTTTCTAAGCTATTTGTCCCTGCAGGGTATGATTTTGCGTATTTCTTCGAATCCATCTTCGAATATGATAGTGTAATCAACACTAGTAAGTATGCAAATAATTACGATTATAACAAAGCGGTTTACCTAATGTCTGATTTTAAGTTATACGATAATAATTTTCTACTTTTAAAGGAAGATGAGCGCTATGGCTCCCCCATAGGCACCCTTTACTATGAACATTATAATACGCTAGCTCAACTAAAAGAGAAGCTTAAGGAGCAAAATAAGCTATTGCAATGTGTTGTGTCGAATAACGCAATTGAAAATTCTATTCCATTTGGTGCTACTCAAAAACCTAGTTTAAATGATTATGCAGATGGTGTAGATACCATACAATTTCTTCTAAATCTTTAAATTATTTTTTCCTGTTTTTACTTCTCCGAAATTTTAAGACCTTTACCACTTAATTTTTTTGATACTGAACCATCCCATTAAGCATATGGGACAGCAAACAACCATAGATGAAAAAACATAATTTTAGTGCAGGTCCATGTATTCTTCCACAAGAAGTAATGAAAAAAGCAGCAGAAGCTGTGATTGAGTTAGATGGTAGCGGACTATCATTAATAGAAATATCTCACCGAAGTCCCGCTTTTGTAGAAATTATGGAAACGGCACGTTCTCTAACGCTAGAACTACTAGGCTTAAATGGTAAAGGATATACTGCTTTATTCTTGCAAGGTGGAGCCAGTATGCAATTCTTAGCAATTGCTTACAACCTATTGGAGAAAAGAGCCGGATATGTAAATACGGGTACTTGGAGTTTAAAAGCTATAAAAGAAGCGCGATTATTTGGTGATATCATAGAAGTTGCTTCTTCACAAGAACAAAATTTTAATTTTATACCAAAAGGGTACGAAGTTCCCGCTGGCTTAGATTATTTCCACTTAACATCAAACAATACCATTTTTGGAACACAACTAAAGCAATTTCCTAAAGTAGATTGTCCATTAGTCTGCGACATGAGTTCCGATATTTTTTCGCGCCAAATGGATTTTTCTCAATTTGATTTAATTTATGCTGGTGCCCAAAAAAATATGGGTCCAGCAGGAACTACACTAGTGGTCGTTAAGGATGATATTTTAGGGAAGGTTTCAAGAAAAATTCCTTCTATGCTGGATTATAAAACACATATTTCTAAGGACAGTATGTTTAATACTCCACCCGTTTTTCCAGTATATGTTTCCATGTTAACCATGCAATGGTTAAAAGATTTAGGAGGTATAGCAGCTATAGAAGAAATTAATGAGAAGAAAGCTAGTCTTATCTATTCAGAAATTGATTTAAATCCTGTATTCTCTGGATTTGCAGCAAAAGAAGATCGTTCCAATATGAATGCTACTTTTAATATTACGGATGATACATTAAAAGAAACTTTTGATAAAAACTGTAAAGAAGCAGGTATTAATGGAATTAATGGTCACCGGTCTGTAGGTGGATACAGAGCTTCTATGTACAACGCTTTATCACTAGAGAGTGTTGGCACCTTGGTAGATATTATGAGTGAATTAGAACGTAAAGGATAATATTAGATGGCGAAAATTTTAGCTAATGATGGTATTTCTGAATCTGGCGTTGAAAAGCTTAAAAGTTCAGGATTTGAAATTATAACAACCAAGGTAGCACAAGAGCAACTTGAGAATTTTATTAACGAACATCAAATTGATGGACTTCTCGTTCGCAGTGCAACAGAGGTGCGGAAAAATTTAATTGATGCATGTCCAACCTTAAAATTGATTGGTCGTGGCGGTGTTGGAATGGACAATATTGATGTTGACTATGCAAAATCAAAAAACATTAATGTAATTAATACTCCAGCGGCTTCTTCTTCCTCAGTTGCAGAATTAGTGTTTGCACATTTGTATGGTGGCGTTCGCTTTTTATATGATGCAAACCGAAATATGCCTTTAGAAGGCGATTCAAAATTTAAACAATTAAAAAAGTCTTACGCCGCAGGTAGCGAGTTAAGAGGTAAGACAATTGGTATTATCGGTTTTGGAAGAATTGGACAAGAAGTTGCAAAACTGGCTCTTGGGGTTGGTATGAAAGTTTTGTACACAGACCTTCATAATAAAGAAACTGAAATAAATTTAGACTTTTATGATGGTCAAAAACTAACTTTTAAACTTGCAGGTTCAGAACTAAACAGCCTTTTAAAAGAATCAAATTTTATTACTATTCATGTTCCTGCACAACAAGATTATGTGATTGGTAAGAAAGAATTTTCAATTATGAAAGATGGTGTTGGAATTATAAATGCAGCTCGTGGCGGAACACTCGATGAGGTCGAATTGGTGAATGCTCTCGAGTCTAATAAAGTTGCTTTTGCCGGATTAGACGTTTTCGAATCTGAACCAAACCCAGAAATAAAGATTCTAATGCACCCAAACATTTCACTCACACCACATATTGGCGCAGCTACCGCTGAAGCGCAGGATAGAATTGGATTAGAATTAGCAGAGCAAATTATTAAACTATTTAAATAATCATTATACACTCAAAAATAGAGCTTTGCAAGGTGACTTTTTTGTACATTGTGTGTCATAAAAATAAACACATATAAAAAATGTCAGGATTACTAGATTTAATCAATAGCCCAATGGGCAAACAACTAATTAGTGGTGTAGCCGGTCAAACCGGTCAATCAGAAAATAAAACTGCGGATGTCTTAGCCATGGCCATGCCGCTATTAATGGGTGCAATGAAAAAAAATGCCTCGACACCTGGTGGAGCTGAAGGTTTAATGAATGCACTTTCTTCAAAACATGATGGCGGTATTTTAGATAACCTTGGCGGTTTATTTGGAGGTGGCGTAGACCAATCTGTAATGGACGATGGCGCGGGTATTTTAGGTCATGTATTTGGTTCAAAACAACCACAGGTTGAAAATGCTTTAAGCAATAAATCTGGCATAGATGCGGGTTCTATTGGGCAAATCCTTAAAATTGCTGCTCCAATTTTACTTGGTTATTTAGGAAAACAAACAAGACAGCAAAATGTTAGCAGTCCAGATGCATTAAGTGGTCTTTTAGGAGGACTAATGGGAGGTAACAAAACTGCTAATAAACAACAGTCACTAATTGAAACCTTTTTGGATTCCGATGGTGATGGTAGTGTGATTGATGATTTAGCAGGAATGGTTTTATCTGGAGGTGGACAAAAGAAAAGCGGTCTTGGAGGACTTCTAGGAGGATTATTTGGAAAATAAATCCATATAAATAGTATTTAACAAGCCGTTTAGACTTTCTAAACGGCTTTTTTTATATTTTAACTACATGAAAAAGAACATTATAAGTACCGGTCTGCCAATTTTATTTCTCTTTTTAATTTTAAGCTCATGTGGCACTCAAAAAGAAGTTTTAAATATTTCTGATGAAGAAAAGCAAGTTTTTGAATCTGGAAACGAAGAACCCGTTGAGATTTCTAATGACGAAACAGAATATGAAATTATTATTATTGAACCTGGTTTTTATACTTGGCTACAAAGCATAGCAAGACCAGAAGGCTATTACTCGCAATCCTTTCTAGAAGGTAGAAACCAATTACTTGTTATAAATTGGAATCAAAGAGTATTGCAGCCAAATAGATTTAATCCAAATTTGTACGAGTTACAGATTAATTATGACTCACAGATTGATTATGGATATGAAGTAAACTATAAACTTTATAACTATTTCATATATTTTCAGCGTAGATATAATCAAAGGCTAGGTCCTTTTTTACCTCGGATATAATCTTGTAAATTTGCCATCGAAAATTAATCGATGGAAAAACTTAAACAGCGCTGGGGTATAGAATCCAACTTTCAGATAGTTATTATTTTTATTGTTTTTGCAATTACTGGAAGTGTTTCTGCAAAACTTGCAGCTCCCCTAACCGAGTTAATTGGTATTACTAAAGAAAATGTTTCTGGGTGGATATACTGGCCTATCCGAATCCTTTTAATTTTCCCTTTATATCAGGTATTGCTGGTCTTTTTTGGATGGTTATTTGGACAGCACAAGTTTTTCTGGGCTTTTGAAAAAAAGATGTTGAGACGGTTGGGATTAGGTTCTTTCCTTAAATAGATTTGTGATTTTATTAACATATGCTGTTATTCTAATTTAGTTAGCTTTGCTATGTGAAGTCAATTTCCCAATCTTTTGGTATTTTTCTTTTTATAGCATTACTTTTTATAAAGGTATCTGCCGTACATTCTTATTGCCATGATGATTCTAATGAAACTCAAGATTGTACAGTTTGTGCTATCAGTTTAGAAAATGAGCAAGAAGATTTTGATTTCGCTTATGCTTTTGAGTTTGTTCCAGAATCTACCATTAGCATTCAGGAGCAACCAACTATTTACAAAGGTATTTCTATTACTACAGAATTTAAGTTCTACCTTTTTGGCAGACCCCCTCCTGCTCCTTCCTTTATTTAAGGTTTCTAGAATTACAAATTAATTAGTACATCATCATTTTTTATGAAAAAATTTCTTTTCATAACATTTTACATATTTACTGGCTACATGTCATTTTCGCAGGATTGTGAAAGTATTTTATTAGGCTCGGTTATTGATTATCATGATAAAACGCCCTTAAAAAGAGCAATTATTCAGACTTTAGATGGCTCAAAGCGCGTGATTTCTGATACAAATGGTAAGTTTAAAATTTATGGGCTTTGTGATGCAACATATACTTTTGAAATATCTCATCCAGAGTGTAGTACAGTTTTACTAAATATTGATGTTTCTGGCAAAACAGAAATTGAAATAAAATTAGAACATCATTTAGAAGAGTTAGAAGAAGTAGAGGTTGTTGGTGAAGTATTGTTTGATCAAACTAACTCTGCTCAAGAAGCCACTTTAAATACTAAAAAACTTGAAAAATTTAGCGCAGCAACCTTAGGAGATGCTCTTAAACAAATAAGTGGAGTTTCTAGCTTAAATACGGGTGCCAACATCGTAAAACCAGCTATACATGGATTAAATGGTAGTAGGGTGCTAATTTTGAACGATGGAGTGCGCATGCAAGATATGGAATGGGGTGACGAACATGCTCCAAATATTGATGTGAATTCTGCGGGTAGCGTAACAGTAGTCAAAGGTGCCTCAGCACTGCAATATGGAGGGGATGCAATTGGTGGTGTTATTGTGCTTGCAAAAAATCATATTTTTAAAAGCGACACCTTATTTGGTAAAACCATAGTCAATGGCGTATTTAATGGACGTGGCGGCAGTATTAACTCAGAACTAACCAAATCATTTGAAAAGGGTTGGTTTGTAACTGGACAGGCTTCCTACAGAAGATTGGGAGACCAAGAAGCACCTGATTATATTTTGTCGAATACTGGAGTTAAAGAATTTGGCGGTTCTGTGCACTTTGGTAAAAATGCGCTCGAATGGGGTTGGGACGCCAACTATACCTATTACGATGCTGAAATAGCCATTCTAAGAGCTTCCCATATTGGTAATGTAGATGATTTAATTCGCAGTATTAATAGTGGCGAGCCGTTAGTCATACGAGATTTTACTTACGATTTAGGAAACCCTAGGCAAAAGGTGAGACACCATTTAGGAAAGCTAAAGTTTTACAAACGTTTTGAAGGTTTGGGTAAATGGGATTTACAATATGATTTTCAAAGTAACCGAAGATTCGAATTTGATGTAAGAAGAGGAGAACGCAGTGATAGAGCTTCCATAGATTTAGAACTCACTACGCATACAATATCAAGCAATTTTAAGTGGGATGCCAATAAAAAGCTAAACCTGCACGTAGGATTATTGGGGAGGTATCAAGATAATTTTGCCAATCCAGACACTGGGGTAAGACGCTTGATACCCGATTATGAAAAATATGACTTAGGTGGTTTTACAATTGCGGAATATCGCTTAGGTCAAAATTGGGTTTTAGACGGAGGTTTCCGGTATGACTTTACGCAGATTGATGCCAAAAAATTCTATAGAATATCTAGATGGGAAGAACGAGGATATGATGAAGATTTTCAAGATCTGGTCATTGAAGACCGCAGCGATATTGGACAGTTATTGGTAAACCCTGTTTTTGATTACCATAACTATTCAACTACACTTGGGGCACAGTTTTCAAAAGATAATACCGGTAGTTTTCGTTTTAACTATGCCTTATCACAGCGAGCTCCAAACCCTGCAGAATTATTTAGTGATGGTTTACATCACTCTGCTGCACGTATTGAATTAGGTGACCTTAGGCTACAAAGTGAGACTTCACACAAAATAGCATTAACAGAAACACGTGACTTCAGAAATTGGGGTTTTACGGTAGAACCGTATGCCAATTTCATAAACAACTTTATCATATTGGAACCTACTGGTGTAGAGTTTACAATTCGAGGAGCATTCCCTGTATGGAGCTACAGACAAACCAATGCCAGATTGTTGGGAGTTGATATTTCCAGCTTTATCAATTGGAATGACTTTGTGAGTACGAACCATCAATTCGCATTGGTTAAAGGCAAAGATTTGGATTTGGATATACCTTTGATAAACATTCCATCAGCAAACTTTGGTAACAGCATTTCTTATAAAAAACCAAAGTGGAATAATTTTCAAGTAAACCTGCGTAGCAATTACGTATTCAGACAAAACGAGTTTCCTGCAAATATTGAAGTCTTTTCGCCAGATGGTGCTGTAGATGTTGTCCTTGAAATAAACACACCTCCTCCAGCCTATCATTTACTGGGACTTGATTCTCAGCTTGAATTTTCATTGGGTGGCAAGACAAATTTGACAACCAGTTTAACAATTAATAACATCCTAAATACAAATTATAGAGAATACCTAAATCGTCAGCGTTACTTTGCTGATGATTTAGGCACAAATATCATTTTACAACTAAAAATTAATTATTAACACAATTCTATTACTATGAAAACAATTAAGTATTTATCAATTTTATTAACATCAGGACTACTGTTCTTTTCTTGCTCTGACGATGACAATGGCGGGAATCCTGCTCCAGTTAATGAAGAAGAAGTAATAACGACCTTGAATATAACACTTACCCCATCAGGTGGAGGGACTGCAGTAACATTTTCTTATCAAGATTTAGATGCAGACGGGCCTAATCCTCCAGTGGTTTCAGCGCCAGATCTTGCTGGAAATACTACATACAATGCTACAATTGAGGTGTTGAACGAGACTGAAAGCCCTGCGGAAGATATCACAGCAGAGGTTCAAGCAGAAGATGATGAGCACCAATTTATTTTTGAAATTGGAGGTTCAGTGGCTAGCGCAACTGCTACAGATACAGATGGTGATGGAAATCCGGTTGGCTTAAGTTTTGACCTAGTAACAAACACAGCTGGTGCTGGAACCTTGACAGTTACATTACGTCATGAGCCTACAAAACCTAACGATGGTACATTAACAGGTGCCGGTGGTGAGACTGATATTGCTGCACCTTTTACCTTTACAATAAACTAGTTATTTGTAATATAAACGGGAGTGGTTTAAAAGCCACTCCCAACTATTAATTCTGGCCTCATAATTTGTGTAAAAACCTACGCAGCATATAATTAGAACCCAATGCACACATTTAAAGCACTATCCTCAAACAATATTGGAATTATAGCAAGTGTTCTTTGTCTTATACATTGTTTGGCAACACCATTTATTTTTGTAGTACAGGCTGGAGTTCTAGCATTTGAAAACTCCCACCAACAATGGTGGGGGCTTTTAGATTTGGTATTTTTAGTAATTTCACTTCTTGCAGTATGGCGGTCAGGAAAGACCACTTCTAAACCATCGCTAGGGTTAGCCCTTTGGATTAGCTGGATATTTTTGGCATTTATCGTACTTAACGAAAAGCTAACTTTATTCCAATTGCCTGAAGAAACTATATATTTTCCATCATTAGCTCTGGTATTCTTTCACTTATACAATAAAAAGTATTGTAAATGTAAAGGAGAAGAATGCTGCACTCACCATTAAGTGATTTAGAAGGTATATGATTAAGGTTTAACTTTAGAGACTTATTCGTTCTCTGGATTAAATGAACTTAAACACATAACCGTATCGCCCTTGTTAATAGGTGGTGTTGCCAACATGTATAGAATAATTCCAGTTTTTGAAGCTTTATACTCCTCTATTAGTACACCAAATTCATCGGTCGTATACCCTACAACGTCACCTTTTTGAACAGTATCACCTGCATTATAGGAACTATAAAAAATACCTTGTTTATTAGATTTAATATACACTTGATCATTTAATCTAATTGGTGTTTTGGTCGGTTTAACAGGCTTCCCGTACATTTTCATTTCTGCGAGCATACTATAAACACCCTTCTTAATTAGAGCAACTGACTCTTCTTGCACATTTCCCAATTTTCCAGACTCAATACTAAGTGCGGTTTTACCATCTTGAACAGCCTGTTTAAACATATATTTTGCTGGTTCTTCATCACTTATTGTGTACGGGTATGAAACCACATACCCGAATCCGCTTGTTTCAGAAAGTTCTTTTGCAAGTTGGGTTTGTTCAGGTTTACTTCTATTGTTGTAGTAACAAATAAAAGGTAGAAGGTCTTCAGGAGCATCTCCGCAATGGATATCAAGAAATACGTCACTTACGGGGATAATATGCTTAGTTATAATATTAGCTGTTTTCTGTGTGATAGAACCATCTTTATTACCTGGAAACGCGCCATTTAAGTTTACTCCGTCTTCTGGGTTTTTAAAAGGAGTACGATTGTAAAAAGAACCCCTACTAGCTATTGGAATAAAAACAAGCGTGCCCGTTAAGGAGTCTATGTTTATTTCTTGCATTAATTGCTGAGTTGCAATTATAGGTGGATACTCAAACCCATGAACTCCGGCAACTATGGTAAACGTTGGTCCTTCTTTTTTTCCTTTTACAATAGAAACAGGTAAAAAACCATTATTGCCCAAAGTATCTTCTACTTTAATACGAAGGTTTTTCTTAACCGGACGATAGGTGTCTTCCAGTGTTTCCTCAATTGTCTTTTGAGTAAAAAGCATTTGTACCGAAAGCAGTATGATAATGATAGTAGTAACTCTTAACATGTTATTCTAATTAAATACATAGCTCTCTTGGACAAGCAATATAGAAGTCCGCGTGTTCCTTTAAAGCTTAAAAAATATGAAGTAATTGTAGCTTAAACTTTATTTATACTTTAAATCAATCGCATTGATATTCTTAGTCCATACCTCTTTTCCTTCCTTATCAAAAATACTCATATGTAGTACGCGGTTGGTTCTGGGGCCCGTAACTTTTAACATACCAAAATTATGTTTGCCATATAAGGTTTCTTCTAATCGGTATTTATTGAGTTCTTCTTTATTGGGATATGCCCCCGCTGTTAATGAAGAACAGGTTAAATCATATATTGGATAAACATCCATGCTTTCTTGCATCCTACTTAAACCGGTATGATGACGGTCACCATCAAGAAAAATTACTCCTTCAATTTTGGCCTCACGAATTTTATCTAAAAGATAGCGTCGCTCTCTTGGGAAAGTTGCATAATTCTCATGCATAGCCTCAGTGCTAAGCACCTGTCCTCCAATACATAAGAATTTAAAAGGAGCCCTGCTTGAAGCCAAGGCATTAATTAACCAATCTATCTGTTCTTTCCCTAATATTTGTCGCTCCGATGCATGATTGGAATTAGCAGTTCTAAAGTAGCGATTGTCCAATAGAAAAAAGTCTAAATCAGCCCATTGAAACTTTCCTGTGATACCTCCTTTGGAAATCACATCATAATTGGGATTTCCCCAAAACAATTTAAAAATTTCCGAGGTAGTTTCTTTAAGCCAAAAACTTCCGTCGGCATCATTAGGACCAAAATCATGATCGTCCCAAATAGCATAATGATGGGTAGATGCTAGTAAAGGTTGTAATTCGGGCAGTGAACGTGTATGGGTATACCTATGCAGAATACCCGTTCTTGAGTTCCAGTCCGGTTCTCTCAGGTATGTATTATCCCCCAACCAGAGCATAAATTCTGGCTTCTTTTGGTAAATAGACTCAAAGATTTCAAATTCACTACCATAGGGTTTTCCTGGGCGGTCATATTGGGCTTCATTCACATAATTACAACTTCCAATCGCAAAACTTACCTCAGGAGGGTCCGTTCGCCATTGCCAAAGGGTTTGTGACTGAAACTCCATAGGGTAATCTTTTGTGACTTTTTTACCATCTACAAACAATTCGTAAGCATATTTTTTGCTTGGCAAAACCTTATCTGCGATTACTTTAGCAACATAACCATCCTCAGACTTGGTAAGTATTTTTTTTGTATTGAATCGTTTTGATGGGTTATCAACATCAAAATATTCAAAATGAACTTCAGCAGTACTTTTTGTTTGTACCCAAAGTAAAACCTCGCGCATAGTGGAATAACCAACCATTGGACCAGATTGGATATTGTCCTGTGCAACTATTGCAGAGAAACACAACAAAAGAAATACCAGCAAAAACTTATTTTTCATACGATTATTAGAGATGACATTAAGGCCATAAAAATAAGAAGGCTTTGTAAAAAACTAGCAGCTAATTGAAAAAGAAAACAATTTATTAATCTACGGTATGAGCAACTTATTCGCTATTGAAAATCGTTACTTCTGAATTTTTCCAGACAGCAAATAGGTATATACCCACATAATGGTAAAAGTAGGGACAACATCTAGACCAGGCACCAACTCTTCAACAAAAGTAACCACTCCCGCAGCTTGTCCTATTTTTCCTTTGTACATTCTTGTCATTAGCCAGGCAGCAAGTGGTGCCCAAATAACATCTGAAAACTCACCTATTCCTGGGAGCGCAAATGATAACATTCCTATGGCATCAAATAACAGCCCAAGAAAAAGGTTCTTAATTTTTTTATCTTTTAGTTTTGACATGCATGAAAAATAGTAATTCCAATTTAAACTAAAACAAAAGAGATACCAAAATTATTAAGATAAGTCTGAGGTAATCAATTTTAAGAATTCATTACGGGTTTCAATTTTTTCAAACTGACCTCTAAAACCGGACGTAGTAGTAACAGAGTTTTGTTTTTGTACCCCACGCATCATCATACACATGTGTGAAGCTTCAATTACCACAGCAACTCCTTTTGGTTTTAATGTATCGTTTAAACATTCCAATATATCATGAGTTAAACGCTCCTGAACTTGCAGCCGTCTTGCAAATACATCCACAATTCTTGGAATTTTACTTAAACCAACAATATGTCCATTTGGGATATAAGCAATATGTGCCTTGCCAAAAAATGGAAGCATATGGTGTTCGCAAAGAGAGTACAACTCAATATCTTTTATAATCACCATATCATCATAGTCTTCTTTAAACATTGCGCCTTTAAGAATCTCGGCAGCATTTTGTTGATACCCCTGTGTAAGAAACAACATTGCTTTTGCAGCACGTTCTGGCGTTTTTAAAAGTCCTTCTCTATCAACGTCCTCTCCGATTTCATCAATTATCTTAGAAAACCGCTCTTTTACTTCATTAGTGACTTCTATATTGTATTCCTCTAAATTCTTGTACTGTGCCATATTAGGTTTTAAGAGTATTTAATTTATCCGCATAATACTTTTTAAGCTTATCAAGCTTAGGATTAATAACAAACTGACAGTAACGCTGCGTTTTGTTTTCATTATAATAATTCTGGTGCTCTTCTTCTGCAATATAAAAAGGTTTAGCTTCAGAAATTGCTGTAACTATAGGTGATGTAAAAACTTTTTCTTTTTCAAGAAAAGTAATGAACTTTTCTGCTGTTTCTTTTTGATTTTCTGAAATGTAAAAAATTTCACTTCGGTATTGTGTTCCAACGTCATAGCCTTGCCTATTTAGGGTAGTAGGATCGTGAGTTGCAAAAAAGACTTCCAATAACTCATCATAAGTTATTTGAGCAGAATCAAAACTAATTTTTATCGCCTCAGCATGACCCGTTCTTCCTGTAGTAATTTCTCTATAAGCTGGATTCTTAATTGTTCCACCTGTAAATCCAGAAACTACTTGCTCAACCCCTTTAAGCCTTTGAAATACAGCCTCCGTGCACCAAAAACAACCATTTGCAAAAATCGCAATCTCCAGAGTATTATTATTTTGTTCATTCATTCTATGTAAATGTTAAACAATATTATTAATTATGCAATACCTCTATTGCTTTTAACTTTTACTTAATAGTCGTAAAAAAATATAAATCTTTTTTTTAATGCCCTTTTACTACATGTAAGTTATGCTTACTTTCATCTTTTCATTTTATGACTATGATAAAGGCATCAAATATCCAAAAATTCTACGGAAACCTTGAGGTTTTAAAAGGAGTTGCTATTGAGATTAAAAAAGGTGAGGTTGTAGCAATAGTTGGTGCTTCTGGAGCAGGGAAAACTACATTGCTACAAATATTAGGAACATTGGACGTTCCTTCTAATAAAACGGATAGCAGCATCACGATTAACAATATAGCAATAAACAGCTTAACCGATAAGGATCTTGCAAAGTTTAGAAATGAACATATTGGGTTTATTTTTCAATTTCACCAGCTACTACCAGAATTTACTGCTTTAGAAAATGTTTGCTTGCCTGCATTCATAAAAAAAACGACTAAAAGTGAAGCAGAAAAGAGAGCAAAAGAACTTTTGAATTTCTTAGGGTTATCTGAAAGGATGCATCACAAACCAAATGAGTTATCTGGTGGAGAGCAGCAACGTGTGGCTGTAGCGCGATCTTTAATTAATAATCCTTCTGTGATTTTTGCAGATGAACCTAGTGGTAACTTAGACTCTGAGAGCGCAGATAATCTTCATCAGTTATTTTTTGATTTACGAAAAGAATTTGGGCAAACCTTTGTTATTGTAACCCATAATGAAGAATTAGCTAACATGGCCGATAGAAAATTAGTGATGGTAGATGGCTTAATAACAAATTGATATGTTAAAGGAAGTTTGGAGTTTTGTTAAGAACCCTGTTTACGCCCATGAAGATTATACGGCATCAGAAAAAAGAAACATCTTTTTTAAGCTAGTTGTCATTGCCATTTGTTTTAGTGTAGGTTTAGGCATACTTATGCAAGGTATTATTACACTGGTAGACTTTGATTTTGACAACCATGCCGTATTAGAGATGTTTGATTCTTATTCTCCAGTGATGCTATTTTTCTTAGCGGTTATTATGGCTCCTGTACTAGAAGAATTAGTTTTTCGTGCGCCCCTAGGACTATTTAAAAATTCGAAATTCTTCAAGTACGCATTTTACATGTCTGTTCTTTTATTTGGATTAATTCATATTGGAAATTTTCAAAACATTGACGGCTATTATTGGCTAATCCCCATTTTAGTGGCACCACAGATTTCTGCAGGCGTTTTTTTGGGATTTATACGAACAAAACTTGGATTGGTCTGGTCGATATTATTACATGCGATGCATAACTTTATTCTTTTAGGTCCTTTTATCTTTATGAAAATTCTAGATATTCCTTTTGAATGAATAAAGCCGAATTAAAAGACTTTCTAGACCAAAAAGCGGCGCAGTATGAACATCCTAAATTTTTAGAAAGTGATCCGTTACAAATTCCGCATCGGTTTTCTAAAAAAGAAGATATTGAAATAAGTGCTTTTCTAACCGCCACGATAGCTTGGGGGAATCGAAAAAGTATTATAAATAATGCTACTAGATTAATGGAGTTACTGGATAACGCTCCTTATGATTTTCTTCAAAATCATCAAGAATCAGATTTAGATAGTTTATCAAACTTTGTACATCGAACTTTCAACGGAGATGATTTAAAATATTTTATCAAATCTCTTAGTAATATTTATAAGAACCATGGTGGCTTAGAAACTGTTTTTACTAAAAACCAAGCACAAAATTCCCTGCAGCTTTCTATTAGTAATTACAAAACTATTTTTTTTGAATTAGCGCATATGCCAAGAACACAAAAGCATGTTTCTGACCCCTTAAAAGGTTCTGCGGCCAAACGCATTAACATGTTTTTACGCTGGATGGTGAGACCTGGGGAGAGAGGTGTAGATTTTGGACTTTGGAAGAATATTTCTTCTAGTAAATTGTCCTGTCCCTTGGATGTGCATTCTGGTAATGTAGCTCGCAAACTAAAACTGCTTAGAAGAAAGCAGAACGATGCTAAAGCTTTATTAGAATTGGATACAAGTTTAAGAAAACTAGATACTAACGACCCTGTTAAATATGATTTTGCATTATTTGGATTAGGGGTTTTTGAGAAATTCTAAACAGGGGTTTATTTTCTAACTTCCAAAACCAAATTTTGGCGCAAAATTTAAAGTTTGTTTTTTTCCACCTTCAGATATGGATTTATAAATAGCTTCTACTAGCATCATATCCCTTTTCCCCATTTCTCCAGGCACCAAATTTGGAGCATCAAAAAGAACGTGTTTGGCAAAATCATCCATTTGTAGTTTTTGCTGGCTTTCTTGCTTAAAATTTAATGGCCCTCTTGATGTTCTACCAGCTAAGGGAATATAGGTGCTAGCTGGATCTAATTCAAACCAACCTCTTTCACATTTTGCATGCAACCGGTTTGCACTAACATTATGAGAAGTCATTATGGTCCCCACTACCCCACTTTCAAATTCAAACTGTGCCGTAATAGTTTCATCGGTATCCTTAAAATATTCTGGCCTTGTACTATACTCTTGAGCTGAAACAGAAATCGGGTTTTCTCCTGTTCCATAGATAAGACTTTGAATTGCATAAACACCCATATTCACTAAAGCACCACCACCAGACAGCTTTTTATCCAGTCGCCATTGTCCGGGATTACTGCCAGAATAATAACCCGCATCTGCAGAAATATATCTAATCTTTCCAAAGGTTTTTTCTTTTACAAATCGCTTTACTTCTTGCGTATAAGGTTCTGAATGCAGGCGATAACCGATTCCAAGTTTTACATTGTTCTTTATACAAGCAGCTATTATAGCATCACACTCTTCTACATTCATTGCCATTGGCTTTTCACAAATTACATGTTTTCCCGCTTTGGCAGCCCTGATAGAAAAATCTGCATGCATAGCATTTGGAAGAACTACATAAACTACATCAATCTCCTTATTATCCTTTATAGCATCGAAATTTTCATAATTATAGATATTCTTCTGAGGTATACTATATTTTGTAGCCCATAGGTTTTCTTTCTGTGGAGTACCCGTAACGATACCTGCTAAATAACAGTGTTGTGTATCCAACAATGCTGGAGCTAACTGATAGGTGCTATAACCGCCCAGTCCCACAAGTGCAATTCCAAGTTTTTTCCTTTCTTGGCTAGTTCCCATTGCACAAGCAATTGGGGCATTAGCGACTAAGGCTGAAGCCCCTATTCCCTTTACCAAAGTAGTATTAAAATCCCTTCTTGTTATTTTTTTCATGATGATGAATTTCTTCTTTTAAAGATATGAAAATGAAATACAGCTCATATTAATTAGAGTGTTTCTAGCTCAAAATTCTTATTTTTAGAAATCGTCCATTCACAACCAAGCAAATGAAAAAATCAATTTTAATTTTAGCCTTTTTAGGCTTTATCGCTTTCGGGTTTTCGCAGGAACGTAAGTTACCTATAGATACTACAATCACTACACAGCATAACGCTACCATAAATGGTGCTAGCTTTAGCTATACTGCCACAACGGGAACGCAACCTGTCTGGGATGAAATGGGAAAACCAATAGCTTCATTACATTACACTTATTACACAAGAAATAATATTAAAAATAGAGCCAACAGACCACTATTAATTTCTTTTAATGGTGGGCCTGGTTCAGGTTCTGTATGGATGCACTTGGCATACACTGGACCCAAAGTGCTTAAAATAGATGATGAAGGCTTCCCGGTACAACCATATGGTGTAAAGGCAAATCCATTTTCGGTTCTAGACGTAACCGACATTGTTTATGTAAACCCAGCAAATACTGGATATTCTAGAACAATTCCAGAAACGGGTAAAGATGTGGACCGTGATAAGTTTTTTGGTATTAATGCAGATATAAAATATTTGGCAGAATGGTTAAACACCTTTGTAACAAGAAATAATAGGTGGCGCTCTCCAAAGTATATTGTTGGTGAAAGTTATGGAGGAACAAGGGTAATGGGGCTTTCATTAGCCCTCCAAAATCAACAGTGGATGTATTTAAATGGGGTGATTATGGTATCACCTGCGGATTATAAAGTAATACGAGTTGGCGGACCAGTTTCTAGTGCTTTAAATCTCCCATACTTTACCGCTGCTGCATGGCACCACAAGGCTTTGCCACCAGAACTGCAAAACAAAGATTTACTAGAGATACTTCCAGAATCAGAGGCTTATACTATTAATACTTTAATCCCTGCTATTGCAAAAGGCGGGTTTATTTCAGATGCAGAAAAGAACAAAACAGCTGAAAAAATGGCATTTTATTCGGGATTAAAACAAGAAGATATTTTGGATCATAATCTTGATGTGCCTACAGCATTTTTCTGGAAAAACTTATTGAAGGATAAAGGTGATTTTACCGTTGGTCGTTTAGACAGTCGTTATACAGGTATTGACAAAAAAGCGATTGGAACAAGGCCAGATTATAACTCAGAACTTACTTCATGGCTGCACAGTTTTACTCCAGCAATAAACTATTACCTGCAAGAGGAATTAAACTTTAAAACAGATATAAAATACAATATGTTTGGTCCTGTTCGCCCTTGGAACAATGAAAATGATAATACACGAGATAATTTACGGCAAGCGATGGCACAAAACCCATATCTAAATGTTTTAGTGCAATCCGGATACTATGATGGTGCTACTACGTATTTTAATGCAAAATACACCATGTGGCAGGTGGACCCAAGCGGTCGTATGAAGGATAGATTCGAATTTAAAGGCTATCGCTCAGGACACATGATGTACTTAAGGCGTGAAGATTTACAAAAAGCTAACGATGACATTAGAGCTTTTATTAAAAGAACCGCCAATACTGGTAAGAGTGCCAAATACTAAAATTGCAATCATGAAGAATCTACTCCTAATAATAGTTTTAACATCCAGTTCTGTCTTGTTTGGTCAAGAAGTCCCACCAAAAGAGTGGCAAATTAAAACGGCAATAATGGCTGTTCCACAAGATTATAAGGAAGGAGCTAAAATCTATGGATATGATTCCGATGGTAACTTTACAACCCTACGGGAAGGGACAAATGACTATATTGCTTTGGCTTCAGATCCAAAGAAAACTAATTTTTCTACAGCTGCATATCATAAGGGTCTTGATGAATTTATGGCAAGAGGAAGGGCCTTAAAAGCGCAAGGAAAAGAATTTCAAGAAATTTTTGACATTCGTGAAGCAGAAGTAAAATCCGGTAAGCTAAAAATACCAGATAAAACCACACTTTGTGTTTTCACTGGTGAAGTTAATAAAGAAACCAAGGAAATAGAAAATGGGTATGTTAGATATGTTTTTTACGTCCCTTTTGCTACTGGGGAAACTACCGGATTACCTACTACTCCTACTCCACCTGGGCATGCCTGGTTAATGAATCCCGGTACGCATAGAGCGCATATAATGATTAGTCCTCCTAAAAATTAACTATTTGTTTTAATCAGAATATTTATGTTCAAAATAAAAATATTGGTGCTGCTAAGTTTATTCGCCTTCTTAAAAAAATCTACTGCTCAAGATTGGGCTAACCTAACTAAATACAAAACTGCTAATGAAGAATTACTAGCCCTACCTGGAGACGAAAAGCGAGTAGTCTTTATGGGGAATTCTATTACAGAAGGTTGGACAAAATCTTTTTTTGAAAACCCATCTTATATCAATCGAGGGATTGGTGGGCAAACTACGCCACAAATGTTACTGCGTTTTAGACAAGACGTAATTCAATTAAAACCAAAAGTGGTTCTTATTCTCGCAGGCACAAATGATATTGCAGGGAATACCGGTCCAATGACACTTGAGGAAATTAGGGATAATATTCTTTCAATGGTTGAAATAGCTGAAGCTAATGGAATTTTTCCTATTGTCTGTTCTGTCTTGCCTGCTTATGATTATCCATGGAGACCTGGCTTAGCACCAAACATTAAGATTCCAAAATTGAATTTGATGCTAAAAAACATGGCAGAAGAAAAAGGAGTTCAATATTTGGATTACTTTGCTGCTATGGCTGATGATAGAAATGGTTTGCCTTCAAAACTTACAACGGATGAAGTACACCTAACAAAAGAGGGGTATGATATTATGGAAAAGTTAGCGAAACAATCCATAAAAAAGGTACTGAATAAACAAAAATGAAAAACATTAATTTAATAATCATTCTATTTGGCTGTATCTGTTTTGGACAACAAAATGTAAAGGTATCTCCCGCTTTTTCCATATTAAATGAATTTGATAAGGTTAGAGATTTCACAATAAATCAAAGTGGCGATGAGGCATATTTCAGCATTCAATCACAAACAGAAAATATATCTGTTATATGTAAATCTGTGAAGAATACTAAAGAATGGGGAACACCAACCATTGCAAGTTTTTCAGGAAAACATAAAGACTTAGAACCATTTCTTTCTCCCGATGGATTACGATTGTATTTTGTTTCAGATAGGCAGTTATCGGACACTATCTCTGGGAGTAAAGATTTTGATATTTGGTTCGTTGAACGCGAAAACCCATCCAAAGAATGGTCTAAACCCAAGAACATTGGTGCTCCTATAAACACGGAGCACAATGAATTTTATCCGGCAATTGCTGCAAATGGGAACCTTTATTTTACAAGTGACAACCCTAAAGCTATTGGTAGAGATGATATCTTCTTTAGTGAATTCTCGAATAATTCATATCGTGCACCCATTTCATTAAGTGAGAATATAAATTCTGAAGGATTTGAATACAATGCCTACATTTCAAAAGATGAATCATATCTCTTATTTGGAGGGTACAATAGAGAGGATGGTCAAGGTAGTGGCGATATTTATATAAGTTATAAAAATGGAGATGCTTGGTCAAAAGCTACACCTCTACCAAAAGCTATTAATTCTAAGTTTATGGATTATTGTCCATTTGTTGATGAAACAACCAACACTTTATATTTTACAAGTAGAAGAACTAAGGGTGCTAACAAAGACTTTAAAAATCTAGGAGCGCTAAAAAACTTCTTACATAGCTACGAGAACGGAAATAGCAGAATTTATAAAGCTTCCATAGATTTGAAACAATAACAAATGCACAAGGGTTTAGTTAGTATTGTTATTCCATTTAAAAACACTGCTCAATATTTAACCGAATGCCTTAACTCTATTTTAGTCCAATCCTACAAGAATTGGGAGGTTATTGCCATTAATGACCATGCTTCAGACAATAGCCTTAGTGTAGTTGAATCTTTTGCAAAACAGGATTCTAGGATTAAAGTCTTTTCTAATAACGGAACTGGGATAATACCAGCCTTACAAATGGCTTACTCAAAAAGCAAAGGAAGTTTTATTACCAGAATGGACTCTGATGATATTATGAAACCAAATCGATTACAAGTAATGATCGATTTATTATTGAAACATGGGAAAGGAAATGTCTCGGTTGGTCAAGTTCGGTATTTTTCTGACCGCGGAATAAGCGACGGATACTCACGTTATGAAAAATGGCTTAATGGATTAACTGCTTTGGGTACTAACTATTCTGAAATTTATAAGGAATGCGTTATTCCTTCACCCTGTTGGATGGTTTATCGAGAAGATTTTGATAACTGCGGAGGATTCCAATCCAACCGTTATCCGGAAGATTATGATCTCACGTTCAGATTCTATAAAAACAAGCTAAAAATACTTCCCTGTGATGAAATCCTATTGTTATGGCGAGATTATGATACACGCACATCCAGAACACATGAGCATTATGCCCAAAATTATTTCTTAGATATTAAACTACATTACTTTCTAAGTTTGGACTTTAGTTCTAAAAGACCATTAGTTGTTTGGGGTGCTGGGTTTAAAGGCAAAAAAATTGCAAGAGGGCTCCTAGAAAGAAATATCAATTTTATATGGCTATGTGATAATCCCAATAAAATAAATAAGAAAATATACGGTCAAGAGTTATTTCACTTTTCTAAGTTGGAAAATTTAAGAAAGCCGCAAAGTATTGTTACTGTTGCCAATGAAACAGCTCAGAAAGAGATTACATCTTATTTACAAGGATTAAAACAGCGGTCCTCAATAGATTATTTCTTCTTTTGCTAGATTAGTAATCAACAATGGAGCTGAGACACGGACTCTAGAAGGAAATTCATCTTTTATTTCTAAGCAAGGGTTAGCTTACCTAAATCTTGATGCTTAAGCAAAATTACCAAACTCTTAACAACTAGTTGTAATTCCATAAACTCATTAAAACAGTATATTTACGGAATCAATTTTAGGAATGCAGTTTAAACATCCAGAAATCCTTTGGGCTCTTTTTTTTCTTCTTATTCCTATCATTGTTCACCTTTTTCAACTAAGACGCTTTAAAAAAACACCATTCACTAATGTGGCAATGCTACAGAAAGTGATATCTGAATCTCGGAAAAGTAATCGTCTAAAAAAATGGCTTCTTCTGCTTTCGAGATTACTAGTACTAGCCTGCTTAGTTATTGCTTTTGCACAACCATTCTTTGCAAAGAACAGTGCCTTACAAGAAAAAGAAACTGTTATTTATTTGGATGATTCGTTTAGTATGCAAGCTAAAAAAGATGGCTTTACACTGCTAGAAGAGGCGGTACAAGATTTGGTGAAATCCATTCCAGATGAATCTAGCTTTAGTCTCTTCACCAATACAAAAACCTATAAGGATATAGAACTTAAGAGTATTCAAAATAAGCTTTTGACGCTTGACTATGGTTCAAAACAGCTTACTTACAATGAAATTTCATTAAAAGCGAAAACACTTTTCTCAAACAGTTCAGCGACACAGAAAAATTTAATTTTAATTTCAGACTTTCAAGAACAATTAGGAAAACCGTCTAGAGATTCAATTCAAGATATTCTCATACATCTTGTAGATTTAAAACCGGACAATACCACTAATATTTCGATAGATTCTCTATTTCTAAGTAATACTAAAAAAGACCAAATTGAATTAAATATTGTAGTCTCAGGGATATCTGAAGATGAAAGCATCCCAATTTCTATATTTAATGAGAGTGAGCTTATTGCAAAAGCTGCGGTGGACTACAATCCCGGTCAAAAAACTACAATTCCTATTTCCTTATCAAAAAATGAAGCTATTAAAGGACGCGTATCAATAACAGATGATGGCCTAAACTATGACAATAACTTCTATTTTAATATTGATAAAAAGGATAAGATAAAAGTATTAGCCATAAGTGAGCCAGACGCGAATTTTCTTGGTAGAATTTTTACAGAAGAAGAATTCGATTTACAGAATTTTGAACTTAAAAATTTGAATTATAGCGAAATAGACTCTAAAAACTTAGTTATTCTTAATGGCCTTTCGGAAATACCAACAAGTTTACAGACTGTATTAAATGCTTTTCATCAAAAAGGTGGAAGTGTAGTTATAATACCATCAACTCAAACAAATATAAACACCTATAACATACTATTATCTAGTCTTTTAGGGCTCAAACTTACTGCTAAAAATGAACAAGGGCAAAAGATAACTGCTATCGCTTTTGATCATCCATTGTTTGAAAATGTGTTTGAAAAAAGGGTGTCAAATTTTGACTATCCACAAGTAAAAAGCTACTGGGAAATTAATTCTAATAACGCTAAAATTCTTTCTTTGGCAAATGGTGCTCCTTTTCTAATAGGTGGTAATAATGTATACTTATTTACAGCTGCTTTGGACGAAAAGAATTCGAATTTTAAAAATGCCCCTCTAATTGTACCTACTTTTTATAACATAGGGGTGAATAGCCTTAAATCACCAGAATTATACACGATAATTGGTAAAAATACCACTATAGAAGTTGCTAAAAAAATTGAGAAAGACCGTGTTTTAAAAGTTACAAAGCCTGGTATTGAGTTTATCCCGCTACAGCAATCCTTTTCTAACAAGGTAAGTCTAACATTTACAGATAATCCTGAAGCTGCTGGTATATATAGCTTAATGAATGCTAGCGATACTTTAAAAAATCTAAGTTTTAATTTTCCAAGAGGAGAAAGTGTTTTGCGCTATCAAACTATAGCTGATTTTAAAGCATCAACAGTAAAAAATAGTATTCCACAAGTATTTGAAAAATTGGCTAAAGACAACTCCATTACGCAATATTGGAAATGGTTTATTATTTTTGCAATGGTCTTCGCTTTAGTGGAAGTGCTGATACAAAAATTTCTTGCATGAATATACTTCTAAGGTCTGCTACAATTATAGATTCTAACAGTCCTGCTATTCATCAAAAAAAACGAGATATCCTTATTAAGGATGGTATTATCCAAAAAATTGCATCTAAAATTAATTCCCCAAAAGGAACAAAGGAGATTAAACGCGATAACCTCCATGTTTCATTAGGGTGGTTCGATAGCAGTGTGAGTTTTGGTGAGCCTGGTTTTGAAGAACGTGAAACCATCTCCAATGGATTACAAGTTGCTGCAAAGAGTGGTTTTACAGACCTTGTGTTAAATCCTAATACAAAACCAACTCCGGATACGAGTTCAGATATTGTATTCTTAAAAGAGCGAAGTAAAGATTTCGCCACTAATTTGTATCCAATAGGTAATCTAACGGCTAAAGGAACTGGTGAACACTTAGCTGAGCTTTTTGATATGCAAAATGCTGGAGCTGTTGCATTTTATGATTTTAAGAGTTCTCTAAATGCTAACCTTTTAAAGATAGCATTGTTATATGCTCAGAACTTTAATGGTTTAGTTTTATCATATCCCGAGGAGCTTCAAATTAAAGGGAAAGGCACTGTAAATGAAGGAGAAGTGTCAACGAGATTAGGCCTAAAGGGAATCCCAGGTCTTTCGGAAGAATTACAAATAGCGCGAGACCTCTATATTTTAGAATATACAGGTGGAAAATTACATATTCCTACGATTTCTACCGCTGGTTCCGTTAAGCTTATAGCTGAAGCTAAGAAAAAAGGCTTGGATGTAACTGCAAGCGTTGCTATACATAACCTGATTTTATCGGATGCTGAATTGGAATCTTTCGATTCTAACTACAAAGTAAAACCACCCTTAAGAACCCAAAAGGATGCTAAAGCCTTGCTTAAAGGTTTACAAAACAAAACTATTGACTTTGTAACTGCAGACCATACCCCAATTGATATTGAACAAAAACGTGTAGAATTTGACAACGCGGAATTTGGAAGTATTGGCCTAGAAAGTGCTTTTGGAGCTTTAAATTCCGAACTTGGAATTGAGGAAACTATACAATTAGTGACTAAGGGCAGAGAGCGTTTTGGAATAAAAAGTCCTGAATTGAAAGAAGGGGAAGCCGCTTGTTTTACCCTCTTTAATCCAGATGGAGCGTATACTTATGAACGCTCCAGTATAGTGTCAACTTCAAAAAATAGCATATTCATAGGAAAGCAATTAAAAGGAGTGGTCTACGGTATCATAAACAACAAAAAAATGGCACTCGATTAGCTTTGGAAAACGATATTACTAAAGGAAAGACCGCTGCTGTAGTAACACATTTAACCTTAGTTGGTTGTCTAATTGCTATTACAATGAACCTTGAGCCAAAAAATGCATTCGCTCGCTTTTATATTCGGCAAACTTTTGGCCTTCACATTACATTTCATGCTTTAGTGATTTTTTTAAATTATACCACTATAGCATTTGCTTGGGAAGTACTTTTCCTTTTACATCTAGGACTCTGGTTATTCAGTATAGTCGGAGTACTGAAAAACAAGAAAAACCAAATTCCCTTAGTAGGGCAGTATTTTCAAAAATGGTTTACTTTTATTCAATAAATACATCCAATGACCCCCACTCCACTTTCCCTAGAACATTTAATACGGCCTGCTACCACAAATAGTAATAAAAGTCCTGTGCTTTTTATGCTACATGGATATGGCAGTAATGAAGAAGATTTGTTCTCTTTTGCAAGCGAATTACCCAAGGAATTATTTATAATTTCCGTTAGAGCTCCTTTTAATTTGGAACCATACGGTTATGCATGGTATGCTATTAATTTTGATGCCCAACAAGGCAAATGGAGCGACGACCAGCAAGCTATTGAATCTAGGGATAAAATAATTGTATTTATTAAAGAAGCTTGTAAGGCCTATGACTTAGACGATGAAAATGTAACGCTGTTAGGATTTAGCCAAGGAACTATATTAAGTTATGCCGTAGCATTATCCTATCCTGAAAAAATCAAAAATGTAATCGCATTAAGCGGATATATTAATGAAGGAATTTTAATTGCTGAATTTAAAAACAAAGACCATTCAACTTTAGACTTCTATTGCTCTCATGGGCAAGTAGATGCAGTAATACCTGTAGAATGGGCGCAACGAGCACCAGAGTTTCTAGAGAATCTTGGTATTTCTCATAAATATGAAGAATTCCCAGTTGGTCATGGTGTAGCACCACAGAATTTTTATTCTTTTAAGGAGTGGTTGGATAAAAAATTAGACTTCTAGTAATACTTTCCAATATTGTGTATGAAAATTTTAAATAGAATTATTGTCATAGCTGTAATCACTCTTTTTCTAAGTTGTAAAAGCAAGTGTGACAAAAGTTCATTTAAAAAAGAGGAACTTTTAACTACCCTAAATCAATTTAACCTAGCATTCCAAAATGGTGACGTTAAAACCCTAGAGGCTATGATTACAGATAATTACATCCACACTAACGGTACTTCCAAGGCTATTCATAAAAAAGAATGGCTTAATTATCTTAAAAAAAGAGAGCACGATATTATTTCTGGGAAGTTAGAAGTAGTTGACTATAACATGGACGAAATAGCAATAGAATTACATTGTAATTCTGCAATCGTTACCGCAAAAGTTAAGGTTACAACCAAAACTGATAAGGAGTTAAAGGAAAGTGCGTTTAGAGTAACAAATCTTTGGGTAAACAACTCTGGCACTTGGCAAAGAGCAGCATTTCATGATGGAAAAATCGACTAAATCAACTAGTTACTCCTTGTGTACAATAGATGTTCAACAAGTGTGAAATCTACACTTAAATCGTCTTTCAGCTCATATTTAATAATAAGGTCTCCCCAATATTGACCATCGGAGAAATCCGTTAGAATCCATTTATGGTTTAGGACTTTAATTTTATTTATTTTAAAATCGCTGTTCATCCCTTCATACGGGATTAAAGGGTTATCACCTTTCTTCTCATTGGTTTCCAACAACTTATCTTCTATATAACGAGTTGGATTCTTTAGGTTTAAATGGTCATAATAGGCCAATGCGTCATCATTGTTCTCCAAAGAGAAGTACTGATTGTCTAGAATTTTTAGTTGCGAACTCTGTAAGGAATCTTTTAGCTGCGCTACTTCCTTTTCTAATTTTTGAATTTCTTCAATACTTTGCCGTTCCATTTTACCGCCATTCACAACCATATACAATGCAATTAATGCGGCAAATACAAACAGGTATAAAAAAATATTCTTTTTCATTATATCGTAATTTTTAAATTATCATAGGCTAAATGAACAGTATCCGGTAGTTGTTGTTCTACATCATTATGAAACCCTAATAGATGACTTATATGTGTAAAATAAGTTCGTTCCGCTCCAACCATAGCAGCAAAATCTAAGGCCTCCTGTAAATTTAGATGTGAAATATGGGGTTCTATTCGCAAAGCATTAACTACGAGAACTTTACAGCCTTTTATTTTTTTTAGTTCTTTTTCGGTTATAGTTTTTACATCGGTCAAGTACACAAAATCTCCAAGGCGATATCCCAAAATTGGGAGCTTATTGTGGAAGACTTCAATAGGGATTACTTCAAGACCATTTAGTTTAAACGAATCTGTTTTAGTAACTAAGTTTATAGCAACCGCAGGAGCTCCTGGGTATCTATTTTCCTTTTCAAAAATATAATCAAAACGTCTTTTAAGAGAAGTTACCACTCTAGAATGGGCATAAACCGGTATATCTCCTTGTCTAAAGAAAAAAGGACGGATATCGTCTATACCAGCCGTATGGTCTGCATGCTCATGGGTAAATAGGATGCCATCTAATTTATCAATGGGGTTAGACAACATTTGCTGTCTAAAGTCTGGCCCACAATCAATTACATAATTATATGATTTCCAAGATAGTAGTACCGAAACCCGAAGTCGTTTGTCTTTTGGATTATCACTTAAACATACTGGGTGCTTGCTTCCAATTATGGGGATTCCTTGGGAGGTTCCCGTTCCTAAAAATGTGACTTTTAATGCCTCACTCATTTAATTCAAAATTATAACATATTTGTTTAAAAGAATTGGCTAACTTCTTAACTTTGTTAACAACAAATAACGTAACATGGCCACTGTTCCTAACAAAGTAAATGAGTTTGAGAATATTCCTTCTATTAAAGCAAAAACGCTTCGCATTAATCTAAATCCAGATATTTATGGTACGTTCGCGGAAATAGGTGCTGGTCAAGAAACAGCAAGGCATTTCTTTAGAGCAGGAGGTGCATCTGGTACAATTGCGAAAGCAATGAGTGCTTATGACAAAGCTTTTAGTGATGCAATTTATGGTGTGGAAAAAGATGGGCGCTATGTAACTCAGGCTCGTCTTAAAACTATGCTGAAGCATGAAATGCGACTGGTAGAAGAACGCATTGATAGAAAGAGCAATCCAGACTACAGGTTTTTTTCATATGCAAATACAGTAGCAACGATTGATTTTTCTAAACGCTACAAAGGTCATGGATGGATTGGGCTACGTTTTCAATTAGATCCAAATCAAAAAGAATATGATGAGATTGTTTTGCACATTCGTTTTAAACAAAATGAAGCGCGTCTGCAACAAGAAACGCTAGGTATTCTTGGCGTAAATCTTATCTATGGCGCCTTCTTTAAATACAACAGACCTAAAAAATTATTAAAGTACTTATACGATCATATTGATAAAGACACCATTGAAATTGATATGGTAAACTTTACGGGACCTAATTTTAGAGAGGTAGATAACCGCCTAATGAGCCTACAACTTATTAAAAATGACATGACAGATGCTGTCATGTTTGGTCCAGATGGGAACAATTTACTCCCAGCAGCAGCACTTTACAAGAAAAACATTTTAGCCTTACGCGGCAGTTTTAGACCAGTAACCAAGGTAAATATGGATATGTTCCAGAAATCATATGACATATTCATTAGAGACCAAACGGTTGATATAGAAAAGACCATGGTAATTTTTGAAATTACCTTGTCCAACTTAAAAGCATCCGGTGAGATAGATGAACAAGATTTTATGGATCGTGCAGAATTATTATGCTCTTTAGGGCATACTGTAATGATTTCTAAGTTCCAAGAATATTACAAGTTAGTAGAGTACTTTAATAACTACACAAAAGCGCGTATTGGTTTAACCATGGGGGTTAACAATCTAATAGACGTTTTTGATGAGAAATACTATCGTCACCTAAGTGGGGGTATTTTAGAGGCTTTTGGAAAACTGTTCTTTAAAGACTTACAAGTATACCTCTACCCAATGAAAGATGCACAAACTGGTCAAATTATGACTAGTAATAACGTAAAAGTGCATCCTAGAATGAAGGAACTCTATAAATTCTTTAAATATAATGGTAAGGTAATGGACATCATAGACTATGACCCAGACATTATGCATATTTTCTCTAGAGACGTGCTTAAAAGAATTACCAACGGTGAAGAGGGATGGGAAGAAATGTTACCAGAAGGTATTGCAGAAATGATTCAGAATAAGAATCTATTTGTTAGAAAAGATTCCCCAGAAACTCAAGAAGTAGCAGAAGAGTAAAAAAAGCCTGGCCAATTTGACCAGACTCCTATAGTTAATGGTTATTGTTCTAGTATTTGTTCAGCGTGTTGTTTGGCTTTCACTTTATCAATTACTCTAGAAACAACGCCATTTTCATCAATTATAAAAGTAGTTCTATGAATTCCATCAAACTCGCGACCCATGAATTTTTTGGGTCCCCAAACTCCAAAAGCATTAATAACACTATGGTCTACATCTGCTAATAGTGGGTATTCGAAACCAAATTTTTCTCTAAAATTTGCTTGCTTACGCTGAGAATCTTCGCTTACGCCCAAAATCTCGTAGCCAGCTTTTTTTAAATTCTTAATATTTTCATTCAAATTACAAGCTTCATTGGTACATGTAGGGGTATTAGCTCTAGGATAGAAAAACACAATAAGTTTTTTACCAGCATAATCAGATAAACTAATCGTATTTCCGTCTTGGTCTTTTGCTGAAAATTCAGGTACTTTATCACCAACTTTTAAAGTGTTCATATCGAATCTAATTTTGTTTAAATTATTTTTGATAAAATTAAACAAAAATGACCAAACAGGAAAAAGTAAATTTTACAATCAAGACTTTAGATGAACTTTATCCTACAATTCCAATCCCTTTGGATCATAAAGATCCCTACACACTGCTTATTGCTGTGCTTATGTCTGCGCAAAGTACAGATGTAAGGGTAAATAAAATTACTCCCCTACTCTTTCAAAGAGCTGATAATCCGTATGATATGGTAAAATTGACTGTGGAAGAAATTAGGGATATTATTAGACCAGTTGGCTTATCCCCAATGAAATCAAAAGGCATTCACGGACTTTCAGAAATTTTAATAGAAAAATATAATGGCGAAGTCCCTAAGGAAATAGCACTTTTAGAGGAATTGCCTGCCGTTGGCCATAAAACTGCTAGTGTAGTAGTTTCACAAGCCTTTGGAATCCCAGCATTTCCAGTAGATACCCATATTCATAGATTGATGTATCGTTGGGGATTTACCAATGGGAAAAATGTTGTGCAAACAGAAAGAGATGCCAAACGGCTATTCCCAAAAGAAATTTGGAATAGGCTTCATCTTCAAATTATCTGGTATGGTAGAGAATACTCTCCAGCTCGGGGTTGGGATTTAGAAAAAGATAGTATTACCAAAACAATTGGCAGAAAAACAGTCCTTAACGACTATTATAAAAATAAAAAAGCCGCTAAATAGCGGCTTTTTTCCAAAATGTAATTTGTTTTTAGTTCAAAGTTGTTTCGAACTGAATGTTTTTGTAATCAATGACATGCATTGATGCTGAAAATCCTAATAAAAACTGTACCGTCTCTGGTCTAGCCTTCGTGATTTTACAAATTTGTTCTTCTTCAGAGTAAATTTCTTCCATATTCTAGCGTTTTGTTACAATTAGATAACGCCGCTAAAATGGAAATATTGCAGGATCCGTCCTAAGGCAGATTAATTCGTTAAAACGATGTTATTTCGCTCAACAATCTTTCTAAGGTTAATTAAAGCATAGCGCATACGCCCTAAAGCAGTGTTTATGCTTACTCCCGTATTCTCAGAAATCTCTTTAAAACTCATATCTTTATAGATACGCATGTGTAAAACTTCTTTCTGATCGTCTGGTAATTCATCAATTAATAAAGTCAAATCAGAATCAATTTGGTCTTTAATTAACTGCTTCTCTGCATTAAGCTTGTCATCATGGATAACCGAGAAGATGTTGAAGTCATCGCTGCCTTCAAACTTTGGCATCCTTTTATTTTTACGAAAATGGTCTATAATAAGGTTGTGTGCTATACGCATCACCCAAGGTAAAAATTTACCTTCTTCGCTATATCTACCCTTTTTTAAAGTTTTTATTACCTTAATAAAAGTATCCTGGAAGATATCTTCAGTAACATCTCTATCCAATACTTTAGAATAAATAAAACTAGAAATTCTTTGGTTGTGGCGGTTGATTAATACTTCTAGAGCCTTTTCGTCTCCGCCAATATAATCTTTTACTAGTATCGAGTCTTCGATTTGCAGTTCCATACAAATTACTTTTTGGTTAACATATAAAGCCTCTTCTTAAGACAAGAAGCTTTTGAGTTATAGTTATTAAATAAAAAAGTAATTATTGCTGTATAGGCCTATCAGATTTTAATTACACACCAAATATAGATAGAAGGGGTTCCTTCAGAAAAACTATGTTGTGATATGCGTTATTTTAGATGTCAAAGTTAATATAATAGTCATTAACTACATTCAATTGTATCTTTGAACAATAAATATACGTAAATGCTTTCCCTTAAAGACGTCGATTCTAAGCAAAATATTATCATAAAGGGTGCCAAACTCCATAACCTCAAGAATATAGATGTAATTATTCCTAGAAATAAACTTGTAGTTATTACGGGTTTATCAGGTTCTGGGAAGTCTAGCCTAGCTTTTGACACCTTGTATGCGGAGGGGCAAAGGCGGTATGTAGAGAGTTTATCTTCCTATGCACGCCAGTTTTTGGGGAAACTAGATAAACCCAAAGTGGACTATATAAAAGGTATAGCGCCCGCAATTGCTATTGAGCAAAAAGTAAATTCTACCAATCCACGTTCTACGGTAGGTACAACTACCGAGGTTTATGATTATCTAAAACTCTTGTTCGCACGTATTGGAAAGACCATCTCCCCTATTTCTGGTAAAGAAGTAAAAAAGGATGTGGTAACAGATGTGGTGAATCACGTAAAGACTTTTAAAGAAGGTACAAAACTATTATTACTTGCACCTATACATATAAAGGAAGACCGGGATAGCTTAAAATCTTTGGAGTTGTTTTCCAAACAAGGCTATGCGCGTATTAAATATAAAGGACAGGTTTTACGAATAGATCAAGTTCCTGAGGATATTGGAAAAGAATTTGATTTGGTGGTAGACCGAATTGTCGTTAAAGATGATGAAGATTTCTTAAACCGATTGGGGAATGCGGTGGACAATGCATTCTTTGAAGGTAAAGGAAGATGTGCGATTGAAGCTTTAGAAACTGGAGAACAAGCAAAGTTTAGCAATCAGTTTGAGTTGGATGACATGAAGTTTTTGGAACCTAATGTGCACCTCTTTAGTTTTAATAATCCCTATGGTGCATGCCCAAAATGTGAAGGTTACGGTGATGTCATAGGCATAGATGAGGATTTGGTGATACCTAATACAGCTCTGTCTATTTATGAAGAAGCTGTTTTCCCTTGGCGTGGTGAAAGTATGAGTTGGTACAAGGACCAGCTGGTAAATGCTGCCTATACCTTTGACTTTCCTATTCATAAACCCTGGTTTGAGCTTTCTGAGGAACAAAAGCAACTGGTGTGGGATGGCAATGAACATTTTATTGGCATTCATAAATTCTTTCAACAGCTTGAAGAGAAAAGCTATAAAATTCAGAATCGGGTAATGCTTTCGCGTTACCGCGGAAAAACCAAATGCTCTAAATGTAAAGGCAAGCGACTTCGTAAGGAAGCGGATTATGTGCAACTAAACGGCAAGTCTATTTCTGATATTATTGAACTACCTATAAGGAAGCTAACACCCTTTTTTGAGGAACTACAGTTGTCTGAACACGACCAGACTATTGCGAAACGTTTACTAAAAGAAATAAACACCCGGCTAGATTTTCTTTCTAAAGTAGGATTGAGTTATTTAACGCTTAACCGAAAATCCAACACCCTTTCTGGTGGGGAAAGCCAACGAATTAATCTAGCGACATCTTTAGGGAGCAGTTTGGTAGGTTCCATGTATATTTTGGACGAACCCAGTATTGGACTGCATCCAAAAGACACGGAGAATTTAATAGAAGTATTAAAGTCCCTTCGAGATTTAGGCAATACCGTAATTGTAGTAGAGCATGATGAGGATATTATGAAAGCTGCCGATGAAGTCATTGATATTGGTCCAGAAGCGGGAACTTTGGGTGGTGAAGTTGTAGCTACAGGTCCCTTAGATGAAGTTTTAAAATCCAATTCGCTAACCGCATCTTATTTAAATGGCGCTATGGAGATTGCAGTTCCAAAAGAACGCCGTAATTCACCAAATTACATTCAAATAAAAGGTGCGCGCGAGAACAACCTTAAAAATATAGATACCACCTTTCCATTAAATATGCTTACCGTAGTTACGGGAGTCTCAGGAAGTGGCAAGAGTACCTTGGTTAAAAAGATTTTATACCCAGCTATTTTAAAAGAAGTAGGCGGTTATGGAGAAAAGGCGGGGCAGTTTACAAAAATAGAAGGCAAATATTCGCAGGTGAAAACTGTGGAATTTGTAGACCAAAACCCTATTGGGCGTTCTTCGCGCTCTAATCCTGTTACTTATATAAAAGCCTATGATGATATACGGGCTTTGTTTGCCTCACAAAAACTAAGCAAGCTAAGAGGTTACCAAGCCAAACATTTTTCGTTTAATGTGGATGGTGGCCGCTGTGAAAAATGTAAGGGCGAAGGCGAAATCACGGTAGAAATGCAGTTTATGGCAGATGTTCATTTGGAGTGTGATGTCTGCGAAGGAAAACGCTTTAAAAAAGAAGTGTTAGAAGTGAAGTTTGAAGGCAAAAGCATTAACGACATTTTAATTCTGACTATTGACGATGCCATAGACCACTTTAAAACCTTTAAACAAGATAAAATAATAAAGAAGTTGCAACCATTGCAAGATGTAGGTTTGGGTTATGTGACTTTAGGGCAAAGCTCCTCTACCCTATCTGGTGGTGAGGCGCAGCGAATAAAACTCGCTTCCTTTTTAGTAAAAGGGAATACTAAGGACAAAGCCTTGTTTATTTTTGATGAACCTACTACAGGGCTACACTTTCATGACATTAAAAAACTGCTAAAATCTTTTGATGCGCTGATAGATAAAGGCCATTCTGTAATCGTGATAGAACACAATATAGAATTGATAAAGTGTGCTGACTATATCATCGACCTTGGCCCAGAAGGCGGCGAAAATGGTGGAAACCTATTGGCTGAGGGCACCCCAGAAGAGGTCATACAAAACAAGGCATCTTTTACAGCGAAGTATTTAGCGGAGAAATTATAGTAAAAAAAGGTTTGGTTATCAATATGCTAAATGGCTTTTTAATTCCATTTTAGCAGCTGGTAACGAAGTTCGTAGAAATATTTTAGTATATCTATACCTACAGGGTTTTAATTCTAAAGTAGTTTTTAACAGGTAGAATACTCACCTTCTCCTTCGAGTCCACTTCGACGGGCTCAGTGTGACATTGAAACTAGTTTGCACTTCTATCTTGACTGCGCTTCGACAAAGCCTGTGCTGAGCACAGTCGAAGTACTCAGCGTGACACTAAGACTATTTGATTATAGACTTTATTTTAGTAGCTTGTTTGCTCTAAAAGAACTACCAAACTTATGTACACCAAAAAAACCTATACCACCCTTCAAATGGCGATTTGGACGCGCTTTGAAACCCTTCTTTTTATCCTAATCATTGTAGCTGTTGTCGCTGCGTATTACTTTTTTGACTTGGCGTGGTTAAAAATTCCGTGGACTCCTCTAGCCCTTATTGGTACCGCTGTTGCCTTTGTTATTGGTTTTCAGAATAACTCCGCATATGGCCGAATTTGGGAAGCTCGTAAAATATGGGGAGGTATTGTAAACACTTCTAGAACCTTTGGCATGTTTGTACAAGACATGCTCACTAATGAACACGCCGCAAAGTCCCTAAGCGATAAAGAACTACAGACAGCGATAAAAACGCTTACCTACCGCCATATCGCTTGGATGACAGCGTTACGCCATGCCATGAGAGCAAAGAAACCTTGGGAAACCACGGTTGGTCATAGAACAAACCAAGAATGGGACGTAAGACCCCCAGAACATGATGCTGACTTAGCAGATGATCTTCAACCTTATTTATCTAAGGCTGACTTAAATGAGATTCTGGAAAAAGATAACAAACAAACTGCGCTACTCTACCAGCAATCACATCATCTAAGAAGATTAAAAGAACAAGGGTTGATATGGGAATTCTCTTTTTTAGAATTGGAAGCCGTCTTGCTAGAGCTTTTTACGCTACAAGGGAAGAGCGAGCGTATTAAAAACTTCCCGTATCCTAGGCATTTTGCAACTCTAAACCACTTTTTTATGTGGATTTTTGTGTTGTTGCTCCCTCTGGCATTGGTTCCACAATTTGGAGAAATTGGTAACGAAATCTCGGAAAACCATCCGCTTGTTGGAAATTTGTTTGTTTGGTTGAGTATCCCTTTTTATGTTATAGTGGCATGGATTTTCCATACCATGGAACGTATTGGGCGCACAGGTGAAAATCCATTTGAAGGTACCGCAAATGATGTACCTATTTCTACCATTGCAAGGGGAATAGAAATTGATTTACGTCAAAATTTAGGAGAGAAAAAAGATGAAATTCCCACACAGTTTCCTGTAAAATATCATGTTCAGTTTTAACCACTACCTAATGATAACTTTTTTATTAAGATACTAAGACTATGCGTATAGAAATTCCAAATTGGATAATAATAGCGGGTGGGGTTGGTCAAATCTTTACGGCTATGATTTATCCCTATATAAGGCATAAAGTTTTTGACTGGTATAATGATGTTAGAAAGTTAAAGCCTCTAAACCAAGAAATTGCTAAAACCTACGGACGTTATATACAGGGATTAAACTTTACATTTGGGCTTATTGCTATTTTAATACCCTCAGATTTAAAGAACCAGACAAATCTTGCATTAGCCCTTACAGGTCTTATTGGCGCATATTGGGTTGGTAAAGTAATCACACAAATTGCGTATTACCCTATGTATCAAATTCCACAAAAGACTATTTTTAAAATAGGTAGTTATGGCATGAATTTATTGTTTATTTTCTTTGCCTGCATCTACACACTACTTTTTATACACAACTTAAATATCTGATTTATAGCTAATTAATTTTTTTGGCACGCTGTTTGGTATTAGCTAATCGGAAAGTAAATAGTTACTTCCAGAATTTAAAACCTTATAGTATGAAAAAGTTAGTACTTATTATTGCAGCGGTCTTCTTTGGTACAACCATGACCAAAGCAGAAACACTAGAAGATAAGGTTATTGTTAATGCTTATCGTTATAATAACTCCTTCATCTTCGTAGAAAATGGAGTAACATTCTCCGTTTACCAAGATGGTGAATTTGATTTCTATATAGACAATCAAGTGAACATTGGTGCAAGAGCAAGAGTTGGTAATGTTGGCATTACATTTAACTCTGGATTTAATTACAATCCGTTTGTACAGTATGATGATTATGGTGCTGTTGTACAAGTAGAAAACGTACCTATATTTTATGACTATTATGGTCGTGTATCACAAATTGGTGGTGTAGATGTATGGTATAGAAACAATAGAGTACGTAGAGTTGGCGGATTAAATGTCTTTTATAACGGGGGTGTTTTTAGCCACTACACAGGATACATTAATATATATAACAGAAACTATGTGTATCGCCCATTCCATAGATGGTTTGCAAGACCTGCAGTAAATTTCTGTAATGTATGGACTACACCTTATAGAAGATGGTACAACCCAGTAAGATACACGTACTATAGACCATATAGAGACAACTTTAGACGTGCATATGTAAATAGAGGTAGAGAATATCGTTACAACAGATCTCATAGAAGTAATGTATATCGTAACGATAGACGTGTAGCAGTAAGAGAGAATAGAGGTCGAAGAGGAGATTATGATAGAAAAGGGGATAGAATCTCTAAGTCTGATAGAAGGTTTGCAGATAGTGGACGTAGTTCAACAAATAGATCAGGAGTATCTAGAAGCAAAACTACAAGGCAAGGTGATGTACGAAGAGGAAATAGTGTTGCACAGCGCTCTAATAGAAGTGCTAATGTTACAAAGCGATCTAACAGAGGTACAAGTGTAACGCAAAGAACTGTGACTCGTACACCAAGAAGTACTTCTGTTACTAAAAGAGAAGTTACAAGAACGCCTCAAAAGCGTACCGTGAGCAGAAGTACAACAACGTACAAAAAGCCACAAGCGCAGAATAGAAGCAGAAGCGTGGTGAGCAACCGTAGTACACAACGTAAATCTAGTGTACAACGAAGCGCTCCACAAAGAAGAACTCAGAGTGTACAAAGAAAAAGTACACCGCAAAGAAAAACAGTAAGTAGAAGTTCTTCTACTAAAAGAAGTTCAGGAACGAGTTCTAGAAGTAGAAGTTCTAGAAGAGTTCAATAGCAAATAGACCCTGAAATGAGTTCGGGGTGCCAAAGACAGTTTTTAGGTTGGTTAGTTGTTACCCCGTAGTTGGATTTATCCGCTGCGGGGTTTTTTTATTGCCGTATGTCGCACTTAGCGCAGTCAAAGTGAAAGTACGAATCCTTTATAATCAAAAATTCTAGCTCGTTCCTTAACTGTCAATTATTGTTAAGAATTCTGACATATTAACCAAGTGTCAGTTCGAGTGATTTCGAGGAACGAGAAATTGTATCGAGAACAAATAACATAACTAAACCCATTCTCGATACAAGTTTTACGCTAAAGCGTAAAACCCACTCGAATTGACAGCGTTTAAATAATTAATTGTTGTTAAGTATTCTGACATATCACCTAAGTATCAGTTCGAGTGATTTGGAGGAACGAGAAATTGCACTTCGACTTCGCTCAGTAGAACTATCGAGAACCTACTCAAATTAACATTGTAGTTAGAATAGAAAACTTTTAAATTACTTAAGCCTATTAAAAAGTTTAGAAAGAACCCCATTTACATCTTCAGAAATTTTAAAACGGTATAAAATCCCTGCATAGATCGCTACTAAAAGTAAAGATTTAAGTATGATATTTATAATGGGATGAAAAGAAAAATGGAGGTAACTAAACAGTACACCTAAAACAACCAAAGTTCCCAAAACCTTGCCTGTAGCAGCCGTAAATGGCTGAATTTTAAACTTGGCGTTTACGTACCAAAGTTTTAAAAGATTAAAAAGACAAATAGCACTAAAGCTTGCCAAGGCTGCACCTTCAATACCCATGCTAGGGATTAGCCATAAATTTAAAAGTATGGTCAATACTGCCAAACAAACTCCAAATAGTAGTACGGTCTTGTAATATTTAGAATTGTATAAGATCGCGTTATTATTCCCTAAAAGCGAATCCAACACCTTAGCTAAACCAATGAGTAAAACAATATAAACGCCTCCGCGGTATGCTTCCGGCAATAATTGATGCAACTCTTCTAAATTCAGAACAATTAAAAGAAATAGTATTCCCGAAGCGATAAAAAGTGTCAAAGAAGTCTTCTGATAGAGCTTACTTAATTCTGGGAGCTTATTCGAATTTAAAAGTTCTGCTGTAAGTGGGTAGGTAATATTGTGCATAGCTCTAGAAGGAACAATAATTACTGTGGCTATAAAAACAGCAACACTGTAATAGGCCACGTTTTCAATGGCTACAAATTGATTGATCATCACTTTATCTATCTCCAAAAGAACTAATGCCGCTGAACCTCCAAGGATTATTAATAAACTATAATTCAGTATCTGCTTAGTTTCTTTAGGAAAATTAAAATCCAGCTTTGGGCTTCTTAAACTATATGCATAAAACTTAATAATTAATGTTCGTAATAGGTAAACACCTACTAATGCCATTATAAAGAAATCTAGGCTTATGATTTCATAATAATAAAGTCCTAGCAAAACCATAATACAAAGTCTGGCAAATACTTCTTTTAAAAAATTTCCAAAAACAGATTTTAGATGGACTTTACACCATGCATAAAAGACTTCAAAATAAGCCAGAGCAAAAGCTACTAAAAAAATATACCAGACATAGTCTTTTACAATCTCATTTTCTTTAGATAAAAAGGCAGCTATGTCATCATAAAAAAACCAAGTTGCTATGGCCAAGGGAATTAATGCTAATAAAGGGCTGAGCAACATGAGCGTTAAAAAGGCATCCTTTTCTCCTTCTTTTTGACTGCTATAAAATTTAACCATGGTATTATGAATACCAAAAGCCATTAAAGGCATTAAAATTGCCGCCGTTGCCAAAATCACATTTACAAGTCCAAAATAGGCGTCTGGGAGTATTTTGGTATATAAAAAGAGGATATTAATTGCCCCAATAGCAAAACCAATATAGGTTATGGTAGTATTCTTAAGCGATTGTTTTAAGACGATTCCCATCTAATAAATTTGGCAAGTTCTTGGGTTAATGCCTTTCGGCTATATTTTTCAATTCCTATAGAATCAAGTTTAAGGTTATCTTTCTGATATAACGCAAACCACTCTAAAAGTACATTTTTTAAGGCGGATTCATCTGTAGCAGCCAAACCAATTCCAGAGTTAGTTGCTTTCACAATTGCTGCCGCCTCCCAACCTTCTGGTCCTATTGCCAGTATTGGTCTTTTAGCATTTAAGTATTCGAAAAGTTTCCCAGGAAGAATCCCCTTAGTTTCCTCAGAATCTATTTCCAACAATAATAATACTTGCGATTTAGGCTGCAATTCTAATACTTCACTATGGGAAACATAGCCTACTTCATTCATAAATGACCCTAAACCATATTCGGCGATAGAAGCCAAAACTTCCTTACCCACTACTCCAACCAATTGAATTTGTAATGCTTCTTTAAAAGCTATATTCTCGCTCACTAATTCCTGTAAAACCTTCCAAAGCATTTGTGGGTTCCTATCGGTCAACAAAGAACCAATATGTGAAATGCTAAATTTACTATCCAATGCTGTCTTCTTGGATACACCATCATAACCATTGGTAATTACCTTGATGGGCTTGCCGGTTAGTTGCTCAAACTCTTTCTTAGTTGCATCACTAGTAACTACTATCTTATCTGCAGTATTTAAAACCAGCTGTTCTAGATGTTTGTGTTTCTGCTGAGAAGACTTCGTTAGTTTCAGCTTTTTGTGATAACCAATAGTTGTCCAAGGGTCACGAAAATCCGTAATCCAACTAATGTTCTTTTGTTTTTTTAGCGCTAAACCAATTAAATGAACACTGTGCGGAGGCCCCGTGGTAATAATTGTTTTGATTCCTTGCTCCTCAATTACATTTGATAGATACTTAACCGAAGGTTTTACCCAATACTTACGAGCATCTGGAATAAAGAAATTTCCTCTTATCCATAAAAAAAAACGCTCTAACGCTGTTTGATTTTTATACTTTTGGATAATTCCCGAACTAATGCGTTTTGTCTTCTTTTTTGAAAATATAGCAGCGAAGCCATAAGGTTCAAAAATGGGTTGTTTTAGTATCTGAATTCCCTCTGGAATCTCGTCTACCAATGAGGTATCTGTTATTGGATAATTTGGATTCTCTGGAACATAAACTACAGGTTCCAATTTAAAATCACGCAAGTATTTTACAAATTTCAACCACCGCTGTACCCCTGGTCCACCAGCTGGTGGCCAATAATACGCTATGATGAGAACTTTTTGCATTATTTTTTGGCGCCTTTACGCTTAGGTTTCCAGAAAGAGAATACGATTCCACCTAAAACTACTAAGCCAAGTAGAATATTACTTCCTAAAGCTATCTGACTTCCAGTCTTAACAACTTCGGGTTCAAATTTGAACGCTATCTCATGGTTACCTTCTGGAACTTTCATTCCCCTAAAAGCATAATTTACTTTTATATGCGCTACTTCTTTTCCATCTACAAATGATTTCCACCCCTTAGGATAATGCATTTCTGAAAAGACTATAAAACCAGCACTTGAATTGGAATAATTGTACTTGACTGCATCTGGTCTTAAATCCACCAAGTTAATAGCAGCCAAAGAATCCACCTCATACGATAATTTGGTGATTCTAGGATACGCCTTTGTATTTACAACAGCTGTAGTCTTTGAGTTTAGACCTTTTAAAGCCTTAATTTCCTCATCCGCAGAACTTACAGGTTGTATTCGCTCAACAAACCAAGCGTTACCATTTCTATCATCGTTTACTGCAGGGAAACTTCTCCCTTCTTCATCTTGTTGAATGATGTATTTTACATTCAACATATTTAAAACTTCTACATTGTTTTCATAAAGATGGTATTCAAACAAATCCTCCAATTTTCCGGGTTTAGCGGCATGGTAACCTCCCAATGAATTATGAAAATAGGAGGTGCGCGCACCATTTAACCCTTCTTGTGGGTCAAATACACGAAATACTTCTTTGTCTTGCTGAATTGCTGTATCAAAATCTGATGCTTGAAAAGGGCGCTCAACAGCTCTAGAACGAACAAAATCGTCCTTATTTACATACCGCAAATTAACGCCAATCAAATCGAATAATAGTAATGCCCCAAGTGCAATTACCACCAAATTCTTTTTTACTTTTCCTCTTAAAAACAAAAAGAGCACGCCTGCAGTAAGTACAATATAAATTAAAGAACGTATCGTATCATTAACATATACAGCTTCCCGATCACGTTCTATCATCGCCATTAAATCTTCAGGGAAACCGCGTTGTACCATACTTGCGTCTCTAAAGCTTTCAAAATCAAAGAAACCTTTCATTAAGAAAATAAAGACCAACACACTTCCAACGATAATTCCGGTAAACTTTAGTGCCTTCATTTTCACCTTCTTTTTTACAGAAGATTTAAATAACTCCCTTAAGCCCAGTACCGCTAAAATTGGAGCGCAAAGTTCTAATATTACTTGTATAGAAGAAACTGCTCTAAACTTATTATATAGAGGGAAGTAGTCTATCATAAAATTAGTAAGGGCTGGAAAATTCTTCCCCCAAGACAAAAACAACGATAACATAGTACCTCCTAAAAGCCACAATACAAACTTTCGTTTTACCAAAAACAATCCTAGTACAAATAAGAAGAATATCACAACGCCAATATATGCCGGTGCTGAAGTACCTGGCTGATCTCCCCAATAAAGTGGTAAATCTTTAGAAAACTCTAGTGCTCGTGATGGTTGTAAACCCTGACCAATTAAAAACTCATAGGCTTTAGAGTCCTTTCCTAAATCCTCATGATTAGATCCACCAAACATTCGTGGTACCAATAAATCTAACGACTCTGTAACACCGTAACTGTAATGAGTGATATAACCTCTGTCCAATCCGTTATTAATTTCTTTAGCGGAACCATCTGGGTTAATGGTCAATTCAGATTTACCACGTGTGCTCCAATCCGCATATTCCTTGGTAGCCATTAAAGAAGTAGCATTGGTCGCAATAGCCAATACTACAGCTAAAATTAAAATACCAATAGAACTAAAGAAATGCTTTAACTGTTTGTCTTTTATCGCATAGATTAAGTAAACAAGTCCTAGAATCAATACCAAAAACATAAAATAATAAGTCATTTGGTAGTGATTGGCACTAATCTCTAATGCCATGGCAATGGAAGTTAAAATAAACCCTAACAAGTATTTTTTTCTAAAGACTAAGGTGATTCCCCCTAAGACCATGGGTAAATACCCCAAGGCATGCGCTTTTGCATTATGCCCCACTCCTAAAATTATAATGAGATAAGTAGAAAAGCCAAAGGCTAGAGCCCCTAAAACAGCTAGCCGATACTCTACCTTCATACAGAGCATTAAAATGTAGAACCCTATAAAATAAAGGAAAAGGTAATCCGCAGGGCGAGGCAAAAACCGAATTAAACGGTCTAACTTCTTTACATAATCATGAGGGTAATTAGCTCCTAATTGGTAAGTTGGCATGCCGCCAAATGCACTATTAGTCCAATAGGATTCCACACCTGTGGTTTCTTTATAGTCATTCCGCTCTTTGGCCATGCCCTTGTATTGGGCAATATCTGATTGGAAAATTGCTTTTCCCTGCAAGACTGGATTAAAGTATGCCAGTGCAGTAATAATAAAAAGGGCAATGACTATTAAATTGGTAAAGATTGCTTTAGCGGAAAGCTTCATAGATTGCTATTGAGTAGTCAAAGATCACTCAATTTCTTCAAAATCTATATATTCTCCAACTTTTTTTGAAGGATTAGATTTTGGTCTCGACTTTTTATTAGCTGTAGACTGCCTTTTTGACTGGGATTGCCCATTGCTATCTTGAAAATTACCAAACTGCTGTCCAAAACGCTCTTCGGTCTTTTTAACTGCATAATTAAACAGCTTAGGAGCTAACCACTTTAAAAGTAATTTTACTCCGTAGTATACTAAGATTAGTATTAAAATCGTTTGTAATAAAACCATATTACTGTTGCTATTGATTCAAAATTACATTGTAAGTATCGCAAACCCACAAAAAGTTTCATAAAAAAGTATTAAAATCAGTTCTATGGCCTTTCAAAAAAAAGTATTCCTTTTACTTCTTTTACCATTCTTAGCTTCTGCACAATATACAGATGTTATAAATTCTAACAGGCCTGGAGTATCCGTTGGCGCCTATGCTGTTGGTAAAAATGTTGTACAGGCAGAATTTGGTCTGCTTTATGAAATGCAAGATCATTCCGATATTAATTCTGACTCTAAAATTTTTGGCGGTGATATTTCACTCCGCTATGGCTTACTATTGGAGAAGTTAGAATTAAATTACGAAGGAACCTATATTAATCAGAATATTACCTTCAATAATCTAAATCTAGAAGAAACTAGAACAGATTTTAGAAGAAATAGAATTGGTCTGAAGTATTTGTTATATGATCCATTTAAAAATCCTGAAGCCAATAAGCCGAATTTATATAGCTGGAGAGCTAATAATAAGTTTCAGTGGAAAAATTTAATTCCAGCAGTTTCGGTTTATGGAGGAGCAACTTTTAATTTAGGCGATAACCCTTTTTATCGTGAAGATGCCACGATTTCATATCGCGGTATGGTAGCCTTACAAAGTTTGCTGTCACCACGATTCGTGCTTATTTCTAACATCGCTTATGATAGAATCACTACAGATTTCCCTGAATTAAGTTATACCATTTCATTATCGCACGCACTGCGCAACCCTAAATGGAGTGTGTTTGCCGAGCACCAAGGCATAGATAGTGACCGTTATTCGGATTTATTGCTAAGAGGTGGCATAGCACACCTGTTTAGTCCAAATTTTCAGGTAGACGTTAATTTTGGAGGAAGCTTTAAAACTACTCCCTCTCGCCTATTTGTTTCTACAGGGGTTTCTTATCGCTTAGACTTTCATAAGGATGAGTTAATCCAAACTAAAAGTGAGGATAATACTAAGATCAAAAAGAAGAGTATGAAAAAGAAACGCAAAAAGAAAAAGAAGAAAGATGAGTTAGATTTCTAACTTATTTTGAATACTATTTTTCTTGCGTTCTTAATATTGCTAATATTGACCATTCAAATACAACTGCATGGTCACTATAAAAGAAGTACTTACTCCTGCCGATTTTAAGGCTTTTGTGAAATTCCCTTTTTCACTCTACAAAGACAACAAGTATTGGGTGCCCCCAATTATAAAAGACGAGCTAGAAACTTTTGATAAGAGCAAGAACCCTGCCTTTAAAAATGCGGAGGCGCAATTCTTTCTCGCTTATAGAGATAATACCATTGTAGGTCGAGTTGCAGCAGTAATTAACTGGATTGAAGTTAAAGAACAAAAGCTACAGAAAATGCGCTTTGGCTGGTTTGACTTTATTGATGATTTTGAGGTATCTAAAGCCCTATTAGAAATAGTTTCTGAAATTGGTAAACAACGGCAGTTGGAATACATGGAAGGCCCTGTAGGCTTTTCCAATTTGGACAAGGTTGGTGTACTAATTGATGGTTTTGACCATATAGGTACTATGATTACCTGGTATAATCATCCTTATTACCAGTCACATTTTGAGCAGCATGGTTTTGTAAAAGAAAAGGAATACCTAGAAAACAAGTTCCTATTTGCCAATGCAAACCCAAAGACCTTTGGTAAAGCAAACATGCTTATAAAAAAGCGTTACAATCTTAGGGAACTCAATTTTACAAACAGCAAGGATATTATGCCATGGGTAGATAGTATGTTCGATTTGTTTAATGACAGCTATGCTAGCCTAGCTTCCTTTGTAAAGATTACGGATGTACAGAAGGAATATTTTAAAAAGAAATACATCAGTTTTATAAACCCTGAGTATATAAAATTTGTAATCGATAAAGATGATAAGCTAGTGGCCTTTGCCATTGTAATGCCCTCTTTTTCCGAAGCTTTACAAAAGGCTAAGGGAAAGCTTTTTCCCTTTGGTATTTTTCATTTACTACGCGCAAGAAAGCATAGTAAAAATGTAACCTTCTATTTAATCGGTGTACACCCAGAGTATCAAAATAAAGGGGTAACCGCTATTATTTTCAATGAATTTCATAAGACCTTTACAGAAAAAGGCATTATAAACTGTATTCGTACCCCTGAGCTTGAAGAAAATACAGCTATTGCTCAAATCTGGAAACATTTTGACCCTTGGACGCATAAACGCAGACGTACCTATAGAAAAGCTTTGTAACAACTAAAAAGGATGTGTCTATTTTCTCTATCACACATTACAAATATGAAAAAAGTAATTATTCAAGGGAGTTCAAGAAGTAATGGGCATACCAACCAAGTTGCAAAACTAATTCAGAAGGAACTAGAATGCGATCTTATTGACCTTAAAAATTATCAAATCGGACAATTCGATTATGATTTTAAAAATCGACAGGACGATTTTCTTCCCTTAATAAGAAAAATTACAGATTATGACCTTATTATGTTTTTGACACCCGTTTATTGGTATTCAATGTCAGGGCTTATGAAAATTTTTTTTGATAGAATAACCGATTGCCTTAAAATAGAAAAAGAGACGGGTTACAGATTGCGGGGAAAATATATGACGGCTATCAGCTGTGGTTCAGAAAAAAAAGCTACCGAAGGGTTTTTTGTTCCTTTTGAACTAAGTGCGCAATATTTAGGAATGTTATATTTGGGCGATTTGCACACTTGGATTGAAAAAGACAAACCAGATCAAGAAGTAATTCATAGTGTTCAAAGATTCATTCAGCAATTAACAAAGGCTATAAAGAATGCTCAAGTTTAAATCAATTCTCTTCTGTTTAGTATTGTTCTGTCTAATCTCTTGCTCGAATCAAAAAGTAGAATTGATTGAACTCCCTTTTGAACAAAGTTTATTTCCAGAAGGAATTGCCATAGATAGTAGAACAAAAACTGTTTATTTGAACAGTCTTAAAAGCAAAAAAATAGTAAGCAGTTCAATTGTTGGTAACAATCCCAAAACATTTCTAGAAACAGACGAACATAATTATTTGGCAGGTTTTGGAATGACAATAAAAGGGGATACTTTATATGCTCTTGGCAATAGCTTAAGAGCGGACAAAAACAAATCTATTCTTTTGCTATTACAAATTTCAACGGGAGATTTGATTGAGTCTTATTCTATTAATCATTCGAAATTTCAGTATTTAAATGATTTAGCAGTTAGCTATAAAAATGAAATTTTCATTACCGATTCTGAGAGTAATAAAAGTTATAAAATTCAAAGACCTAGTAAAACTATCGAAATCTATTTGGATTCTAAAAACATTCCAAACTCAAATGGAATAACTATTTCCAGCAATGACGAATATTTATATTTTGCGTCAAACAACGGTATTTGCATTGTCGAAAAAGCTTCAAAAAGAATAGTAAATCAACCTAAAGAGGAATTTTCGAGTATCGATGGTTTAAAATTCTACCAAGGTAACTTGTATGGAATTGTGAACGGTTGGGGGGACAATTCAAAAAATGGACTGTTCAAGTTTAAACTTAACAAGGCTGGAACTGAAGTTTTAGCGAAAGAAAAATTAATTGAGTTCACTGAGGAATTTAAGATTCCGACCACTTTCGACATTTTCGACGGAAATATCTTTTTCGTAATCAATACCCAACTAGACAATTTTGACGGGGAGAAAATTCTAGACTTGAAAAAATTGGAACCTTATAAAATGCTAAAGCTAAGGCTACCAAAGGTTATAATTAATAAGGGCTAAGGTTTCTACGAACATATCTGAGTATATTTATGCCTGGCGCAATCTTTGAGGTAAGTGAATTATTTCACCATAATGTCACTGCGCCTATCGATACAAAATATCAGAATGCCATATAGCAATCTGTTTCATCTGCTTCTAAACCCGGGTGGACAGATTAATTATAAAACAACTAACTAACAAATTTTATATTAAGGAGTAATGTACCAAAGCGTTCTACATAATTTGAAAAAAGTAATCAATATAACAGTCATTTTTCTAGTTGTTCTAAACCTAAACGGACAAGAGTCGTTATCAAAATTTAGTGGAATTTATGGGGATTGGACTTTGGGACTATCCGCAACGACCGAGTTGGAACTAAAAAACGATGGAACTTTTGAACTCAAAACAGTAGATTATGTATATCCTCAAACCTTTAAAAGATATAGTAACAAAGGGACTTGGGTTTCGGAAGGAAAAGAAATTACCCTTAATCCAGAATTGGAGTTGCGTGAACCAACAGTATTCATAAACGAAAAGCTAATTGGACTGAGGGATTCTGTAGAAATCAAAGTCAATCATTATGTTGAACGTTATGAAAACAACACTTTAGTCAAAAAAGAATTAGCTGATTTTGAAATGCTGACAATTTACTTTGGTAAGCAAAGGAAGAACATTAATTTGCTTCGCGAAGCATACATTAGAAAGTGTGGCTGGGCTCCCAGAATTAGAAACCAAAAAATAGTAGATTCAACCAACACTTTCCGTATTGCTAAAAAAGACTTGGATAAAATAGGCGTATATACATATGGTTTTTCTAAACCTATAGAAACAGAATTGAAAAACAGAGAAGCGGGCTACCTAGAAATAAACGTCGTTGTTCCAATTGACAATGAAAGAATGCCTAGAAGCAAGAAAGTAATTATCAAAGGGAGAAGAGCCTACTTTTATGAGCGAAATGGAAAAATTGATCAGTTTTGGGCTGAGCCCTTGCGAAAAAAAACTTCGTAGAACAAAATTTACAACAAATTACTTGCTCTCACCTGCTTACTAAGCCGAATGGGTATCCAGACACGAAATTGACCGTAGATGAGACTTTTTACTACAATAAAAAAACACTTATTTTAATCATACCAGAAGAAAAAACATGAATTATATTTATTTAATTGATATATCAATTATATTTGTATCAATATTTTGATTTTATGGAATTTAAAACACCTTCAGAAACCATTTTCTATCAAATAGAAAAAGCGATAAAACAATATCGAATAATGGCACAGGGCAACTTGAACAAACTCGGATATAAAATAACCATAAACCAAATTCTACTGATGATAGAAATTGACCATAACCCTGAAGTAAGTCAAGTAGAATTATCTGAGCTTTTATTTAAAGATGTCGCTTCAATTACTCGAATGATAGAGCTATTGGTTAAAGAAGACTTTATTACTCGAATGGAAAACGTAAATGACAGAAGAAAAAAGGATTTAAAAATTACCAATACAGGGCAAAAATTATTGAGTCTAGCTAAACCTGTAATATTCAAAAACAGAGAGATAGCTCAAAAAGATTTAAATGAGGAAGAACAGGAAATCCTTTTTACACTATTAAACAAAATAATCTTAAATACTTCAAAATGAAACAATTAACAATCATATTTATAACCTTTGCTTGCCTTACCGCTTGTAAAACAAATAACAATAAACAATCAGCTTACTCAGAGCAGGTAAAACAAATAAAAATATTGCTTGACAGTTCTGATTTGAGTAAAGCTTTTAACGGATCAATACTAATTGCCGACGGACAAAGTGTATTATTTGAAGAATCTTATGGGTCTGACCAAAATAATAATCCAAACGCAATAGACACCAAGTATGAGATTGCATCAATGGGCAAAATGTTTACGGCGGTAGCAATTAAGCAGTTAGAAGAAACAGGAAAGCTTACTCTACAACAAACTATTGGAGAAGTCTTAAACGATTATCCTAATGAAGAAGCTAAAAGTATAACCATTAAACAATTACTCTCACATGTTTCAGGTCTTGGAGATTTTTTTGGGCCTGAATTTGATCAAAACAAAGATGCTATAAAGTCCTTGAAAGACTATCTTCCCTTTTTTGTAAATGATCCTTTAGAATTTAACCCTGGTGAAAGAATGCGATATAGTAATGCAGGTTTTATTGTTCTAGGATTAATTATTGAAAAACTATCAGATACTGACTACAACAGTTATATAACTAAAAACATCTTGGTACCGATAGGGATGAATTCCACTGGGTCGCTTTCCAGCTCAGCCGGTGGCGGAACTTCAACAGTTGGAGATTTCCATAGATTTGCGCTTGCCCTAAAGGCTAATGAGCTTATTAGCAAAGAATCACTTTCCTCAATGACAACAGACCATTATAAAAATGGCTATGGCTATGGAATGAGTTTAAGAGACTTTAATGGCACAAAGATTTACGGACATAATGGCGGAGCACCTGGTGTTTCAGGAGAATTGGATATGGTAATGGGCGAACACTTAATTATTATAACATTGTCAAATAGAAGTCCTATGGATGGATGGGCGCAGGTTAGAACTGAAATTAGAAAAGAATTTTTTGGCAGTACTCCAGAAACAGAGCAATTTTTAAATACAGAACAGGTTGTGAAAACTTATAAAGCACAAGGCTTTGATAAAGCGAGTGAATTATTATCTAAGCTAGATAATAATATTTCGGATAGGAATACATTTAGATTTGCAGAAAAATATGCGATGCAAGGACAGCCAGAAAAAGCGATTGATATCCTAAAACTAATTGTTCAGGCTTATCCAGATCAGTGGCATCCATACAGTTTCCTAGCGGATTTTCAATTACAGGCAGGGCACAAAAATGAAGCTATAAAAAATTATAAGAAGAGCTTAGAAATAAATCCACAAAATGAACAAGCAATTGAACAACTGAAACAATTAGAACAGTAGAGATAGAAAAACTACATTTGGTAACAAGTTCCAAAAAGTGGTTTAGGCTAATGCCTAAACCACTTTTTTAATTGTTTAAATACTAAATAGCCGCTTAACAAAAGGATTGCTGCTATTCATAAATGAGACCATTGGGGTAAATATCAAAAATATAGCATTAAACATTAGCTATATTTTACAACAGAATTCTTCTTGCCTGAAATTTCTTATTTTTAACTAACTCGATTCCGCTGCTATAGAATTCTGTGAAATTTAAATGCAAGACGAAATCGTTTTCAAAACTATTTTAGAAATCATGCTAACAGATATTCACCCTAAATTGCCAATGCGTGACAAAAATGTTACCAAAGAATTCTATACAAAAAAGTTAGGGTTTAAGACATTAGGCGATGTAGATTATGATGGGTATTTAATGTTAGAAAAAGACCAAGTTGAAATTCACTTCTTTGAGTTTAAAAAACTTAAACCCAAAAGGAATTATGGGCAGGTTTATATTAGAACTAACAATATTGACGATTTATACAATACCTTATTGGCTAATAAAACAGCTATTCACCCAAATGGACCATTAGAAATTAAGCCTTGGGGACAAAAAGAATTCTCCATACTTGACCCAGACAGCAACCTATTAACCTTCGGACAACAAATTTAAGAAAGAACCAACATGAAATATACGTGTACCATTGTTATTAATCTACCGATTGAAAACGTTGTTGCCTTATGGACTAATGAAGCTTATTTTAAAGAATGGCAGGATGGTTTTCAGCATATAACACTCCAAGAAGGAGAACCAAATTCTGTTGGTGCAAAATCTAAAATTCTATTACAGGAAGGAAAAAGAAAAATAGAATTGCTGGAAACTATTTTGGTCAACAATCTACCTGAAGAGAAAAAAGCACTTTATGAGCATATTCACATGACCAATACGCAAACCACTCGGTTTCAAAAAATCTCTGAAAATCAGACGCGCTATATCTCTGAAGTAGCATACACCAAGTTCAATGATTTTATGCCTAAGTTAATGGCAAAACTTTTTCCAGGAATGTTTAAGAAGCAAAGTCAAAAATGGATGAATCAGTTTAAGATTTTTGCAGAAAGTAAAATTAGTTAATATGAGCTTTCTAAAGAGAATGCCATTTTTAATTGCGGTTATGGCTATCTGTTTTTCTGTTGTTTCATGTCGAAATTCTCAAGTGCTATTTCAAGAAAACACTAGTGATTGGGAGCGTTTTGGAGACTCTGCATGGAAATTCTCTTACAACGAATTAATTGGTATTGCCGATGATAGTAATGGGTTTGTTATGACACAAAAAACTTACAGTGATTTTATTCTACAGTTAGAATTTAAACCAGATGGTACTATTAACTCTGGGGTTTTTATCCGCTGCTCTAATCAAGAAATTAACCCAACTGATTGTTATGAGGCGAACATTTGGGATTTACATCCAAATCAGGATTTTAGAACGGGAGCAATAGTTCTCAAGGCGGTGCCTTTGGCTATAGTTGAAACTAATAATAAGTGGAATACTTATAAAATAAGGGCAGAGAAAAATCATGTTCAAGTTTGGATTAATGGTATCCTAACTGCTGATATTAATGATGATACACTAACTAAAGGATATATTGGTTTGCAAGCAAATGGAACGGGGGAGATAAGATTCCGGAATGTGAAAATCACATCTTTATAGTGATATTCTTTATCTTGTATACAGACAATCAATATCATAAAAATGGAAAAAGCATTACAAACGATGATTGACAATATGCCTGAAAAAACAGGCAAATCTTTAGAAGAATGGAAATCTATTCTAAAAAAGAAAGCTTTTGAAAAACATTCGGAAGGAGTTAATTTTCTTAAAAAAGAACATAATGTTACCCACGGTTTTGCAAACACCATAGTAACGCTGTCAAAAGAGGAAAACCAAGCTCCAATAGATTTGGTTGAAGCACAATACAAAGGAAAAGAAGTGTTATTCCCTATTTATGAAAAACTATTGGAATCTATTAAGGGTTTTGGAAACGATATTACCATTACACCCAAAAAAGGCAGTGTAAGTATTATACGAAAACGTCAGTTTATGCTTGTAAAACCTGCAACAAAAACAAGAATAGATTTAGGGCTGAAACTAAAAGACAAACCAACAACGGATAGGCTTGGAAATTCGGATCCTTTTGGGACTATGTGCACCCATCGTGTACAATTGACCTCAACATCGGAAATTGATACTGAACTAGTAAATTGGATGAAGGAAGCTTATGAAAAAGCAATGTAATTACTCCCCCATTGCAGCCGCAACAGCAGCAGATAATCTTTTATAAGTTCCATTTTCCAAGCGTTCACGAATACCAGAAAAAGCATCTAAAGTCTCAGAAATGTCTTCCATGGTATGTGTGGCCGTAGGAATTAAACGCAATAGTATTAATCCTTTAGGAATAACAGGATATACTACGATAGAACAGAAAATACCATAATTCTCACGTAAATCCTTAACCAAAGCCATTGCTTCTGGAATACTACCATTTAAATATACCGGCGTAACACAACTAGAGGTGGTACCAATATCAAAACCGCGTTCTTTAAGTCCGTTTTGCAATGCATTTACGTTCTCCCACAGCTTTTCTTTAAGCTCTGGCATTGTACGTAACATATCCAAACGCTTTAATGCACCTTTTACATAAACCATTGGTAATGATTTTGCGAACATCTGGGAACGTAGGTTGTATTTTAAATAATCTATTATTTCTTGGTCTGCAGCAACAAAAGCTCCAATACTTGCCATTGATTTTGCAAAAGTGGCCAAGTAAACATCAATATCATCTTGCACTCCTTGCTCCTCACCTGCTCCAGCACCGGTTTTACCTAATGTTCCAAAACCGTGAGCATCATCAACCAATAATCTAAAATTGAATTTTTTCTTTAAAGCAACAATTTCCTTCAAAATACCTTGTTCGCCGCGCATTCCAAATACACCTTCAGAGATAACTAAAATACCTCCTCCTGTTTGCTCCGCCATTTTAGTGGCACGTTCTAGGTTCTTCTCTAGGCTTTCTACATCATTATGCTTAAAAGTGAATCGTTTTCCCATGTGAAGACGAACGCCATCTATAATACAGGCATGTGCATCAACATCGTAAACAATAATATCATCTTTGGTAACCAAAGCGTCTACTACAGACATAAAACCTTGGTAGCCAAAATTTAATAAATAAGAAGCTTCTTTGCTAACAAAAGCAGCAAGTTCATTTTCTAATTGCTCATGATAATCTGTATGGCCGCTCATCATACGAGCACCCATAGGATATGCAGAACCATGCTCATGGGCTGCTTCGCCATCAACTTTTTTGACTTCAGGTAGGTTTGCGAGACCTAAATAGTCATTAATACTCCAAGTGATAACCTCTTTTCCTTGGAATTTCATGCGGTTAGATATAGGGCCTTCTAGCTTAGGAAATACAAAATAACCTTCTGCTTGTGATGCCCATTTGCCCAAAGGGCCTTTATTTTCAATAATCCTCTCAAATAAATCTCTCATCTACCTTAAAATTGAATCAGTTGCAAAAATATACATTTTTGCCAACCATACAATGGCTTAATTATAAACAAAAAGCGGCAACTTATAAGAAGTTGCCGCTCTTAAACTTCTTTTAGTATTGCTTATTTGATGTATTGAATCTCTTTAGGAGTCTCAGCATTTTTAGCATCAAAAAAGCCTTGGTTCTGCATCCACTCATCACTATAAATCTTACTCATATAGCGTGAGCCATGATCTGGAAAAATTACAACAACATTACTGTCTTTTTTAAATTCTCCCTCTGTACCGTATTGCATTACTGCCTGCATTGCCGCTCCGCTAGTATAACCTACAAACATACCTTCTGTATGCGCTATTTTGCGAGCCATATGGGCACTCTCCGCATCTGTAACTTTAATATATCTATCAATAGTATTGAAATCCGTAGCACTTGGAATTAAGTTCTTTCCCAATCCCTCAATCCGATAAGGATAAACTTCATCATGATCAAACTCACCAGTCTCATGGTACTTTTTAAGTACGGAGCCGTAAGCATCTACCGCTAAAATTTTAATATTTGGATTTTTCTCTTTTAAGAAACGTGCCGTACCAGAAATAGTGCCTCCAGTTCCACTACAGGCCACTAAATGGGTAATTTCACCATTAGTTTGCTTCCAAATTTCAGGACCAGTAGTTCTGTAATGAGCTTCAATATTTAAGCCATTGAAGTACTGATTAATATAGATAGAACCAGGTGTTTCTTTGTGCAAACGCTTCGCTACTTCATAATAGGAACGCGGATCATCTGCACTAACATGTGCTGGACAAACATATACCTCAGCCCCCATTGAACGAAGCATATCTATTTTATCCGGAGAAGATTTTGAGCTTACAGCCAAAATACATTTGTATCCTTTCACCATACTAGCCATAGCTAAACTAAATCCAGTATTTCCTGAAGTAGTTTCTATAATGGTACTTTCCGCATTTAAAAGTCCTTTGCGCTCTGCTTCTTCAATAATATGAACAGCTATCCTGTCCTTGGCAGAGTGTCCAGGGTTAAATGCTTCTACTTTGGCATAAAAGTTACCTGTTAATGATTCAGCAATTTTATTTAGCTTGATAAGGGGCGTATTACCTACTAAATCCAATATGCTATTATACGCATTAATGTTATTCTCCATAGTTAAGTAAGGTCTTGTAAACAAAGACTTGCGTCTTTAATATACCGTGCAAAAATAGTATTTTTTATTTTACTCGATAATCGAGGTTTTAATACTATCGGACTTGCCTCCTATTTTTTAATTTTATTTTCTAAGAAAGCTTTCCGAGCTCACTCCCCATTGATTTACTTAATTTTCCCCTCCAAATCTAGAATAAAAGCATACTCTTTAGCTGTTTCCTTTAAAGCTTCAAATCTACCTGATGCTCCTCCGTGACCTGCTTCCATATTTGTATCTAAAAACAACTGATTGTCATCCGTTTTATATTCACGTAATTTAGCAACCCATTTTGCAGGTTCCCAATACTGCACCTGGGAATCATGAAGTCCGGTAGTAACCAACAAATTTGGGTACTCTTTTGCTTCTACATTGTCATATGGAGAATAGGTTTTAATATAATCGTAGTAAACTTTATCATTAGGATTCCCCCATTCATCATACTCTCCAGTAGTTAAGGGAATACTGTCATCTAGCATGGTAGTTATAACATCAACAAAAGGTACTGCGGCTATTACCCCATTATATAATTCTGGTGCAATATTGACTACAGCTCCCATAAGCAATCCACCAGCAGAGCCTCCCATAGCATATAAATGTTCAGAAGAGGTATAGTTCTCAGCGATTAAATGTTTAGAGACATCTACAAAATCTGTGAACGTATTCTTTTTAGTCAACAGTTTACCATCCTCATACCAAGGTCTACCTAAATACTCTCCTCCCCTTACATGTGCAATAGCATAAATAAAACCTCTATCCAACAAACTTAGGCGTACTGTAGAAAAGTAGGGGTCTATTGTAGATCCATAGGAACCATAGGCATACTGTAATAAGGGGCTTGCACCATCTAACTTTGTATCCTTATGATAAACAATGGAAACTGGAACCTTTATTCCATCTTTAGCAGTTGCCCATATTCGTTCTGAACGGTAATTTTTTTTATCGAATTTGCCTCCTAATACTTCTTGCTCTTTTAGAATCTCCTTTTCCTTAGTCCGCATATTAAAATCGATGATGGAATACGGAGAAGTCATTGCATTGTAGAAATAACGCAATTTTTCAGTATCAAAATCCATATTTGTACTAGCACCAGCTACATAGGTTTCACTCTCAAAGGGTAAATAGTAACTATCTGTAGTATCCCAACGAAATACTTTCATCTTGTTTAGTCCATTTTCGCGCTCGGAAAGCACATAATAATCCTTGAAGATATCAATGCCTTCAAGCAAAACATCTAATCTATGCGGGATAAACTCCTTCCAGTTATCTGCAGATGTATTATTCTCAGAGGTTTTCATCAACTTAAAATTAGTTGCATCATCCTTATTGGTTAAGACATAGAAACTATCATCATAATGTGAAATAGAATATTCTAATCCTCTGGTACGCGGTGAGAAAATTTTAAAATCAGCATCTGGCTGATTCGCTGGTATGAATTGGTATTCCGAAGTCAAAGTACTTACAGAACCAATAATGATGTACTTCTTGGACTTGGTTTTATAAACAAAGGTTGAATACGTATCATCTTCTTCATGAAATATTAGTATGTCTTCTTCTACAGGAGTACCTAATTTATGTTTGTAGATTTTGTCAGACCGAAGCGTTACTGGGTCTTTTTTTGTATAAAATATAGTCTTGTTATCAGCTGCCCAAACTGCACTGCCTGTAGTATTATCTATCTTATCTGGATAGATTTCGCCCGTCTCAAGGTTTTTAATTTGAATAAAATACTGTCTTCTAGATACCGTATCCGTTCCAAAAGCTGCCAGTCTATTATCTGGACTTACGGAAATTCCGCGTAAATTAAAAAAATCATGACCTACAGCCAGTTCATTACAATTAAATAGAATTTCATCTTCTGCATCTAGCGATCCTTTCTTTCTAGAGTAAATAGGATATTCCTTACCTGTTTCAAAACGAGTGATGTAATAGTAGCCCTCTCTTTTATATGGAACAGATTCGTCATCTTCTTTTATTCTCGATTTCATTTCTTGAAACAATTCTTCTTGAAACGGTTTAGTATGCAAAGTTTTCTCCTGATAATACGAATTCTCAGCTTCTAAATATGCTATCACGGCTTCATCTTCCCTGTCATTTAACCAATAATAATCATCTATACGCGTATCACCATGAATTTCAAGGTTTTTTGGAATCTTTTTTGCTTTAGGAATTGTCATAGCTGAGGTATCGTTATTCGCATTTTTACAAGAAGCGGCAAAAATAAGACAGAAAAAAAGAATAGGTGTTAGTTTTGTTAGATGTCTCATTACTTAGATTTTAACCAATATTAGTAATTTTGGACTTTAACCTTAATTAAAATTTAAAATATGTTTGGTGACTTAATGGGTATGATGGGGAAATTAAAAGAAACCCAAGAAAAGGTAAAGGCAACAAAAGCAAGATTAGATACCGTTTTAGTTGATGAAACTTCTTCTGATGGACTTTTAAAAGTTTCTTTAACTGCAAATAGAACTATAAAAACGATAGCAATTGATGACAGCCTTCTGGCAGACAAGGAACAGTTAGAAGATTACTTAATTCTTACGCTAAATAAAGCTATTGAGAAAGCAACAACTATAAACGAGACGGAATTAGCTGCTGCGGCTAAAGAAGGTATGCCCAATATTCCGGGAATGGATTCGTTATTTAAATAAATGGCAAGCAATTTGCACAATAAAAATAAAGAGCAATGAAAACCTTACTATATATTTTTACTTTTTTGTTTTTGGCTCCAAGCCTAACAGAAAAAGAAGTTATTGCATCAGTGGAATGGCAAACAGATTATAATTCTGTTCTGAAACAAGCTAAAAAGGATAAAAAAAATGTTCTTATCTATTTTACTGGGAGTGATTGGTGTCCTCCTTGTAAAATGCTGAAAAAAGATTTATTTGAAACCGATGCTTTTAAGGAACTATCGGAAGAATATGTTTTGTTATATGTAGATATTCCTAGGAATAGGGATATACTTACACCTGAGCAATATTCTAAAAACAAATCGCTCCTTCCCAAGTATAATAAAAAAGGAGTTTTTCCGCTTATGGCCGTTGTAAGTTCTAATGGCGTATTGCTAGATGATTACTCCGGCTATAGTATGAACGGGGAAGTTAGATATCATTTAGATTTCTTAAAAAAGAATAAATAAAAAAAGCCTCCTTTTAAAGGAGGCTTTTTACAGATTGAAAAGTAGTGTTTAGTTATTAATCAATCTAAATTCTGTTCTTCTGTTAGAAGCATGCTCTCTTTCAGTACAAGAAACACCATCTGCACATCTGTTCTTTAATTTTCTTTCACCGTAACCATTAGCTACCAATAAGCTAGAGTTAACACCTTTAGAAATTAAATAATCTGCTACAGCCTTAGCTCTTCTCTCAGAAAGGCTTTGGTTAGATGAAGCCCCACCTCTAGAATCTGTGTGAGAAGCAATCTCTAATTTAGTACCAGCATTTTGTTGTAAAACTGGCATTAATCTAGAATCGATGATTCGTTTAGCCTCTGAAGTTAAGGTAGCACTTCCTAAATTCCAATTGATAGGTAATGCTTGATACTCAACTAATGAGCATTCCACTTCTTTCCAAGTAGTTAAGCCACCTTTAGTTTTTAATACTTCTTTGGTAATAGTTTTAGTAACCGCAGGTACAGTTTCTTCCACAGTATATGCATCTTTATCTAATACCGTTTTAGTAATAGTAGCATATTCAGCTGGGATAACTTCCTCTACAACCTTTGCAGGCTCCAGCATTACTCTTTTTGTGTAAGAGGCATTCTTTACAGAACCAGCTATTTTTTGAGATGATGCATCATTTGCTAATACCTGAGTACTTACCGTAGTATATTCTGCAGGGTAGCCTTTATAACACCAGTAGCGACAGTCGTCTGGATTACCAGAAGCACAATCAGGTGCAGGTGAACCTAATTCCCATTGGGCGTAAGCTGGCTTCACCTCAATTGTCTCAGAACTAGGTCTAAAACTTGCAGGAATAATGTTCAAAGAATTTCCTGCTTCTTTAGAAACATAAGAAACTGTTTCTGTTCCCCATTTTGCTGGAATAACTGCAAGTCGCTTACCTTCTTCTTTTACTAATACTCTTTCCGTAATAGTTTTATATGTTGCAGGTACCGTTTTTAAAACCTTATATGCAGGCTTTGTAGTAATTGTCATCGTCTCATTTGTGTAAACATCTGGAGTTGTACAACGCACATAGCATTTACCCGGCTCTGGGTTTGTAGGTAAATCTTGTGCACTAATTGTGGCTGTGGCAAAAACTGCCATAAGAAATAGAACTTTTTTCATAATAGTTAATGTGTTAGTTAATTAAATTTATAGTGTTATACAATATATATTGTTATCAACTACTAAGAACCCTATTTCTTAAAAAAGTCACAAAATTTGAAAATAATTTATCGCAAATCAGGAAATGATTGCGAAATCTTCAAAGAAAATTGATAAAAACGAGGTGCAGAAGATGCCTTTATCTATTTAATAGACAGGTGATTATACTAGAAAATGAAATTAAGATGTGGAAAAATGCTTTCTCAATCCAAATGTTGAAGTAAGTCTAAAAAGGTTTTATGCATTTCATTAGTATAATCCATATGAGTAACAATGCGCAATTTACCCTGTCCCATACCTATGATTAAAATTTTATTTTCTTCTAGTTTTTTCAAGAACCTATCTGCAGACATAATAGCTTCATCTAATTGGAAAATGATAATATTGGTTTCAATTGGTTCTACCTTTTTGATAAAATCTAACTTGCTAAGCACAGCTCCTATTTCGCGGGCTTTTTGGTGATCATCTGCTAATCTAGCGACATGGTTATCCAAAGCATAGACTCCCGCCGCTGCTAAAAAACCCGCTTGGCGCATTCCACCGCCAAGAATTTTACGAACTCTTATAGCGTCGTGAATTAGTTTTTCACTCCCTACCAATACGGAGCCCACCGGGCAACCTAAACCTTTACTTAAGCAGACGCTAATAGAGTCAAATAATTTTCCATATTGTTTTGGGGTTTCATCTTTTGCTACCATGGCATTCCACAGTCGTGCTCCATCTAAATGGTACTTTAGGTTATTGCTTTCGCATACTTTTCTAATCTTCTCGAGCTCATTAAAATCCCAACATGCTCCCCCACCTTTATTGGTCGTGTTTTCGATACATACCAAACTTGTTAACGGACTGTGATAAAAATCTGGCGGATTAATACCTGCTTCAACCATAGACGCTGTCATCATGCCCCTATTACCGTCAATAAGCTTACAGGATACACCGCTATTAAAACTTGCGCCTCCCCCTTCATAATTATAAACATGGGCATATTTGTCACAAATTAATTGCTCCCCGGGTAGAGTATGTAATTTTATGGCTGTTTGGTTCGTCATACTTCCGCTAGGAAAGAAAAGTGCAGCTTCCATTCCAAACAATTCAGCAACCTTAGCTTCTAATCTATTTACAGTAGGGTCATTCTTAAAAACATCGTCCCCAACCTCGGCCTTCATCATAGCATCTAACATCCCAGAAGTTGGTTTTGTAACTGTATCGCTTATTAAATTTATTTCCATAGTACTAGTTAAAACATGCCATTCCAATTGGCGAACCGTCTGGAATCTTTGGTGTAGCAATTACTTTAAATTGCTTTGGATGTGCGTAAAAATCATTTATTCTTCTAACCATCTCTGCTTTTATAGGATTATTTAAAGCTCCTAATCCTATTTTTTGAGATAGCTGACGGATAGTTTGATTAGCAATAGCGTTTACTTGTGGATGCACATCTGTATGCGACGCTAAATTCATTAAATGAAATAAAACTCTGAAATTAACATTCTGTTGAACTTCATTGATATAAGAATCCTTAATCGTTTTATTGATAGTATTTTTAACTATTTCATCCAGTACCTCTTGCAAGCCCAAATTACCAGAATCTATTGCTTTTTGCTGAATAAGTCTAGAAGCTCTTTGTGGGTGCAATAACAAACCTAATGTCATGTCTGCAGCTGTTTCTGGCGCTGAGAGCGCATCAAAGGAAACGCCAGTTTTACCTTTTAAAGATTCTCTAGATTTTCCATACCCAATTGCCCTTGGAGGAAATAGACTTAGTTTCTTTCTTGGAATTGCAATTTGTGAAGCATCTAAAGTCCTTAAAATACTTTCCAAGGCATCTTCTTGAGTTGTTCTATCAACAATAGAAACGGTTTGTTGTCCATCTCCTTTAACCGTATAATTATAATTTAAACCACCTATTACCTTGGCTACAGCTTCTGTCTGATAGCGATGAAAGAAGTATAGTGGTGCGAAAACATCTTCTAAAACCGAGTTTGGCTCTCCCTTTCTAATATTATCAATAGAAAAATTATTAATCCCCGTTTCTCTAATCTTTAAAACAGCCTCTAATTCTTTGCTAGCACTTTTACCATTATCCCATAAGTGTCCTAAAACATGTGCACCTCCCATTGGTCGAGCATCCTGATCAGATATATAGCGAAGACCTGCAGTTTGAGCGTCTTTTAAAATTGTATTCAATCCCTCTTTTTCCGAGCTCTTAGAAAAATCTGAATAGGAATAAGCGACAGTAACTTTATCCCATGCTCCAATATTTACGGCATAAGCATCGGAGAAATCAATTTCATCACCATTTAATTTAAATTGTGGATGCGGATAATCCATCACTGAAGCTCTGCCATTGGTACTTGCTGCAAAATTATGTGCAAATCCTAAAGTATGCCCTATTTCATGCGCCGATAACTGACGTATTCTCGCTAATGCCATTTCTAGCATTGGCTGATAATTATCATCACGTTCTGCAAAAGGTTTGTTCATTAAAGCCTGAGCAATTAAAAAATCTTGACGGATTCGCAAACTGCCTAAGCTTACATGACCTTTCATAATCTCTCCCGTTCTTGGGTCTGTAATACTACTACCATAACTCCAACCTCGCGTTGAGCGATGTACCCACTGTATTACATTATACCTAACATCCATGGGGTCAGCATCATCTGGTAAAATTTTTAATTGAAATGCATCCTTATAACCTATAGCCTCAAACGCCTGATTCCACCAACGCCCTCCATCTAACAAAGCTGAACGTACTGGCTCAGGAGTACCATTATCCAGGTAATAAATAATAGGATCTACCGCTTCGCTAATGGTTGCATTAGGATTTTTCTTTTCCAAGCGATGCCTTGTAATGTACCGTTTTAAAATAGGCTCTTGGACTGGAGTAGCATAATCATAGTATGAAAATGGGTAAGAACCACATCTTGGATCAAACTCTCTCTTTTTATAGCCATCATCTGGTAGTTCTATTAAAGAATGATGTTGCGCAACGGTTACCAAACTTGAATTTGGAGTCACAGACCGTATATAGTTACCTTTTGGTTCTCCTTTAAAAGTTAAAGTAACATCAAACTCCACATTCTTAGGAAAAGCCTTGGTGCGCTCAAAAGCCAAAGCACTTTTAGATTTATCTAAACCATATGACCCTTGTTTACTCCTTTTCAATCTTGCACTAACACCATGTGCATCGCGCATTAAAAAATCAGTAATATCAATTAAATAGCTGCCTTTTTGTTCTTCTACGATTTTAAAACCATGTAAAATTGATTTTGCAAAAGCCTGTTCTACAGACTTACGTTCTAGTTCATTATCTGTAAGTGCTCTAAATCTGAGATTTGGTTGTACCAATAATAATTTGGTGCCAACTTTTTTAAAAAACACTACTTGTTCGTTACCTAATTGCCCCCGATCTAAACCAATATCATTACTTCCTATACCACTACTTAGCGAATAAACATATAAAAACTCTTTCTCTAGGTCATCTACTTGTAAATAGATTTTGTCGCCATCGTCGTCATAGTAAAAATTAAAATAGCCATTAAATTTTTGAAAATCTTTAGCTTTATCAAAGGTTTGAGCAGTGATAGAAGATATTGAAAATACTAGTATAAAAACGAATGTTAATCTATATTTCATGATTGGTTTGTTGGAGTTCTAAATTTATATAAAATTGATTGTCTAACCATAGTGCAAACCCTATTTTTGTTATAAATGTAATTTATGGTAACTACAGATCAGCATAAAGATCTTATTGATCGCCTTGGTGCGTTAAGGAGGTATCTTTGACATTGATGCCAAACTTATTGAAATAGAGAATGAAGAAGAGAAGACACTAGCACCCGGTTTTTGGGATAATCCCCAAGAAGCTCAAATTCAGATGAAATCTATTAAGTCAAAGAAAAATTGGGTAACTAATTATAATTTGGCTCAAACCTTGGTTAATGATTTGGAGGTATTATTAGAATTTCAAGAAGTTGGTGAAGTTGAAGAGGATGAAGTAACTCAGAAACACGAAAATGCTATTGAACTCATTGAAAATTTGGAGTTCAAAAACATGCTCTCAGATGAGGGTGATGAGCTTACGGCTGTATTACAAATAACTGCAGGCGCTGGCGGGACAGAGAGTTGTGATTGGGCTGCCATGCTTATGCGGATGTATTTAATGTGGAGTGAAAAAAATGGTTTTAAAGTAAAAGAGCTTAATTACCAAGAAGGCGATGTGGCGGGTATAAAAACTGTTACTTTAGAAATAGAGGGTGATTATGCCTTTGGTTGGTTAAAAGGTGAAAATGGTGTTCATCGTTTGGTAAGAATTTCTCCATTTGACAGCAATGCAAAACGTCACACTTCATTTGCTTCTGTTTACGTTTATCCGCTAGCGGATGATACTATTGAAATTGCTATTAATCCTGCTGATATTGAAATCACTACAGCTCGTTCTAGCGGCGCTGGTGGTCAAAACGTAAATAAGGTGGAGACAAAAGTTCAATTGGTACACAAACCAACTGGAATTCAAATTTCTTGTTCTGATTCTCGATCACAACATGATAATAGGGCTACTGCGATGAAGATGTTGAAATCACAGTTATACGAAATCGAACTTCGAAAAAAGCAAGAAGCAAGACAAGAGATAGAATCTTCTAAAATGAAGATAGAATGGGGGTCACAAATAAGAAATTATGTTATGCATCCCTATAAACTAGTAAAAGATGTGCGTACTGCAGAAGAAACGGGTAATGTAGATGCAGTAATGGATGGGGATATAAATCAATTTTTGAAAGCCTTTTTAATGATGATGGGGCAAAAAGCAGAGTAGACTATTTTATTCGGCACAAATATTGATTAATCATCCATAGATTCATTTAACATACATTTAACCAAAGTGATTTAAACCTTACTCTAATTTTGAAATCTTAATATATTATGAAAGCACTTATCCAACTCGCTTTTTTATTATTTTTATTTAGCTACACTACTATTGAAGCTCAATATGGCAGTAGATACGGTCGTCAACAAAGAGGCAGAACAGCAATACCTCAAGCACAGACCCCACCCAAAGAACCAGAGGCAAAAACAGCTGAGCAAGTGGTGGATGAGCAAATGCCAAAAATTTCGGAATCCTTGGAACTTGATCCTTTTGAAGAAGCAGTTGTCCGATCTACTCTAGTCAAATACGTCCAGAAACGTATGGAACTGCAAATATTAAAACTGGAGCCTCAAAAAACGAGAGAAGAATACGAGAAATTGGCAAAGCTTCAAGATGAAGAAATGAAAGCTGGCCTGCCCGAGGAAAAATATAATGCCTATATGGATTTGCAAAAAAATCAATTCAAGGTAAAAAAGAAGAAAAAGAAAAAGAAGAAATCAAAATCCTAATATGAAGAAACTGTTACTTGTAGTTTTCGTTTTTAGTTTTACTACACTAATTGCTCAAAGACCTCAAGGGCAAAGACCAAGCATTAAAGTAACAGGAAGAGTAATAGACAAGGACACAGGTCAGCCTCTAGAATATGCAACCTTAGTATTACAAAACGCTCGTAATCCAGAACAAGTTACCGGAGGTATAACAAACCTAGAAGGCGTATTTGAAGTAGAAACATTAGCGGGTATGTATAATATAGCTGTGGAATACATTTCTTATAAAACTTATAAGAAAGAAAGACAGCTTTTGCGCACAGATACGGATTTAGGCAATATTATACTCGCCATAGATGTTGAGCAACTAGCAGAGGTTGAAGTAATTGCCGAAAAAACCACAGTTGAATTAAGACTAGACAAGAAAATCTATAATGTTGGAAAAGACCTTACCGTTAGTGGTGGTACCGTTAGCGATGTATTAGATAATGTTCCATCGGTTTCTGTAGATGTAGAAGGTAATGTACAACTACGGGGAAATGACGATGTGCGTATTTTAATTAATGGAAAACCATCCGCAATTACAGGCCTTAATAGTACAGAAGCTTTAAGGCAACTGCCTGCAGAATCTATTGAAAAAGTTGAAGTTATCACATCTCCTTCGGCAAGATATGATGCGGAAGGTTCTGGCGGAATTATAAATATAATTTTACGAAGAAGTAAGTTACAAGGCTTAAATGGTGCAATTACTGCCAATCTAGGATATCCGAATTCCGCTGGTATAAATGGTAATTTAAATTATAGAACTGGTGATTTAAATATTTTCACCAATACAGGATATAACTATAGAGAACGCCCAGGTAATTCTTTTAATGCCACAGATTTTTTTGACACTAATGGAGTTTTTACAAATTCTATCCGCGAGGAACGAGAGTTCGAAAGATTTCGGAAAGGGTATAATGTAAATTTTGGAGTAGAATGGTATGTTAATAAAACTGCATCCATTACACAATCCATCTTTTTAAGAAATTCTGATAATAGTAGTGAAACAACAAATAACTTTTTTCAAACCGATATTTCTGGGAATTCAAGTTCTGGTTTCCGATTTGACCCGGAGACCGAAGATGACAGAACCTTTCAATATTCCTTCAATTTTGATAAACAATTTAATGGGGATTCTAGCCATAAGTTAACTTTTGCTTTTCAATTTGAAGAAAGTGATGAAAGTGAAGAATCCCTAATCATACAAAATGGTTTTGATAGCGAAAATGTTGAAACAATCGAAGACCAACGAAGGTTGTTTTTACAATCGGATTATGTTGTTCCTATCGGCAAAGGAGGACAGTTTGAAGTTGGATACCGTGGTGATTTTAATACGTTAAACACCGATTACAATGTAGCTTTTATTAGTCCAACAATAGATGAATTAGGAATAACAAATCCAAGTAATGTTCTGGATTATAAAGAAACCATAAATGCGGTTTATATCCAGTTTGGGACAAAAATTAAAAAATTCTCTTTTTTAAGTGGTTTACGTTATGAATCCACAAGGCTAATTATAAATCAAATCGAAACCGGAGATTTTAACCGCAATAATTTTGATGGCTTGTTTCCAACACTAAACTTAAACTATGAGTTTAGTGAAACAGAAAGCATACAATTTGGATACAATAGAAGAATTAGAAGACCAAGGTCGCGTTTTTTAAACCCTTTTCCGTCACGTTCTAGTCCAACTAATCTATTTCAAGGTAATCCGAACTTAACACCTTCGTTTTCCAACCAGGTTGATTTTGGTTATTTAAAACGATATCAAAAATTGACTTTGAACAGTTCTATCTATTTTGCAAGAGCTACCGACGTTATTACATTTATCACAGAAGATACTGGGGATGACACACTTTTTGATGGCGAGCAAGTAAGTATTATTAGACGTACACCTGTAAACTTAGCAAAGAATGAACGTTTTGGTTTTGAAATGAATGCCAACTACCGACCCACTAAAAAATGGAATGTTAATGGAAACTTTAATTTGTTCAATTTAATTACAAGAGGTGATTTTAATGGTCAGAATTTTGATGCAGAAAACCTGAGCTGGTTTGTTAGGCTAAATAATAAAATTACCTTACCCGGAAGTGTAGATTGGCAGACACGACTTTTTTACAGAGGCCCTTCTGAAACTGCACAAACAAAAAATCAAGGTATTTTTTCTATGAGTCTTGCCTTTAGTAAAGACCTATTTAAAGAAAAAGCTTCACTTGCATTTAACGTTAGTGATGTTTTTAATAGCAGAAGAAGAGTTAGTGAGACTGTAACGCCATTTTTTACTAGTGATAGTGAGTTCCAGTTTAGGGTGCGTAGCTATAATCTATCTTTTACCTATAGATTTAATCAAAAGAAAAAGAGAACTCAAGGAGGACAACGGGATAGTGATGGCGGTGATGAGTTTGAAGGATAACAAAAAAGGAGCTAAATAGCTCCTTTTTTTATTCGTTTCGTTTGGCTTTTTTAGCCTCGCGTCTTTCTTTCCACATTTCAAGTAAATTACCACCTAACCAATAAGGCACAACAAAAGTCAATAAGAAAATCATTAACCAAAATCCTATGGTAAGGATGGTTAAAAAAGCTAAAAAACCAAGATATTGGTCAAATTCTACCATGAAAACTTAATTTATAATACAAAGATACCATGAAATGATTCAAAATTGCAAGTCAGTTGATGAGAAAATTTTAAAACTAGGATACTTCTTAAAAAATAAAAAGACTAAACTTTACCTTTGTCAATATTTAAGATAATAATATGAGCTATAGAATTGAAAAAGATACAATGGGTGAAGTTAAAGTCCCATCGGATAAATATTGGGGTGCACAAACGGAACGTTCTAGAAATAATTTTAAAATAGGTGTACCTGCATCTATGCCATTAGAAGTAGTTTATGGTTTTGCTTATTTAAAAAAAGCAGCAGCATTTACGAACCATGAATTGGGAGTATTATCTAAGGAAAAACGAGATTTAATCGCTGCTGTTTGTGACGAAATTTTAGAAGGCAAACATGATGATCAATTTCCATTGGTGATTTGGCAAACTGGTTCTGGTACGCAGAGTAATATGAATGTGAACGAGGTTGTTGCTAACCGAGCACATGAATTGGCGGGAAATAAAATTGGGGAAGGTGAAAAAACTATACAGCCGAATGATGATGTCAACAAATCTCAATCTTCCAATGACACATTTCCAACAGGCATGCATATTGCAGCTTATAAAAAGATTGTTGAAGTGACCATTCCAGGAGTAGAACAACTTCGTGATACACTAGAAAAAAAATCAGCTGCATTTAAAGATGTAGTTAAAATTGGGCGTACGCACTTAATGGATGCTACTCCTCTAACTTTAGGACAAGAATTTTCAGGCTATGTTTCGCAATTAGAACATGGTTTAAAAGCTTTAAGAAATACGTTACCCCATCTTGGTGAATTGGCTCTTGGTGGAACTGCTGTAGGAACGGGTTTAAATACTCCAGAAGGTTACGATGTACTTGTTGCAAAATACATTGCAGAATTTAGCGGTCTTCCTTTTATAACAGCTGAAAATAAATTTGAAGCATTGGCAGCCCATGATGCCATAGTAGAAAGCCATGGTGCACTTAAACAATTAGCAGTTTCTCTAAATAAAATTGCAAATGATATTCGAATGATGGCCTCTGGTCCACGTTCTGGAATTGGAGAAATAATAATTCCTGCAAATGAACCTGGTAGTTCTATTATGCCAGGAAAAGTTAATCCTACCCAATCTGAAGCATTAACTATGGTTTGTGCACAAGTAATTGGAAATGATGTTGCTATAAGCGTTGGTGGTACACAAGGACATTACGAGCTTAATGTCTTTAAACCAATGATGGCAGCTAACATTTTACAGTCTGCACAATTACTTGGTGACGCCTGTGTAAGTTTTAATGTTAATTGTGCTGCGGGTATAGAGCCAAATCATGAAACCATAAAAACGTTATTGAACAATTCATTAATGTTGGTAACTGCTTTAAATACAAAGATTGGTTATTATAAGGCCGCAGAAATAGCAAATACTGCTCATAAAAACGGAACTACATTGAGAGAGGAAGCCGTTAATTTGGGTTATGTTACTCCAGAAGAATATGACGAATGGGTGAAGCCTGAAAAAATGGTTGGAAGCCTAAAATAGCTTTTCTAAAAAATGATAATAAAAAAAGGGACGCTCAATAGAGACGTCCCTTTTTATTTGTGGATAGTGTTTATTACCTTACTTTAATGTGAATTTTGATGTACCCAATAGTTTTAATCCATCATCATATACATTAACCATATAGTTTCCTTTTTGGAAATCTCCAGCAGGCTTGTTTACGTAATCACATACATCTAAAGCACTGTTTTCATAATAAAACTGTGTTCCTTTTGTATAAGTAATAGAAGCACCACTTTCATTAGACTTACTTAAGCTCTCACCAAGTATATTCCCTTGTGGGTCTAAAACTTCAATAAAGAATTCTCTATCGCCAGCTTGTGAAATTGTGTTTGGAGCAACAGTAAAGCAAACTCTAAATTTATCAGTTGCTTTTGCTCTAGAAGTAGAAACCAATTTACCACTGTTTCTTTCTTTTACAGCATCTACACTCTGTGTAGTTAAGTTTAATGCAGAACCTCTCTCAACGGCATCAGCCAATTGTGTATTTTGAACAACCAAAGAGTCATTAAAAACTGTTTGCTTTTCTAACTCAACAAAAGTACTATCTCTTTGCATTGCAAGCATAGTGTTAGACTGTGATAAAGAATCTACTTGTCTTAATAATTCTTCACGTTCTGCTTTTAAAACACTTACTTGTCTTCTGTATCTAGAAAGTGATGCAATATCTGCTTTCATACCTTGTACAGAATCAATATACTGTGCAATGTTATCTCTAGCAGCTACCAATTCTTCATTTGTAGCATTGCTCTCTAAAATTGCTTTGTCATACTCAGACTTAAGGTTATTTAAATCTTCAACGACCAATTCTTTCTCTTGTGTAAGAGCTACGGTATTCTTTTTGTTCTCATTATATTGAGTTACCGCGAAAATGATAGTACCTAATAGAATTACTCCTAGTAAACCTGCTATCACTTTTAAACTGTTGTTACTTTTAGTGTCTGTCATAATAATTTGATTTTAATATCTTCTTTTAAACAAACCAAAAATGTTTGTTTCTGTTCTATTTACGTGATAAGATTTCTTTTAGATGTTTTAAAACACTTAAATGTTAATTTTTTTTCTCTAAACTAGTGATGACGTACCTTTAAAAGAAATGTTAAACTTTTACAAAGTGATAAAAAATGCTATGGTTCGCTTGCTTATCATTCTTATTCTTGGAGGATGTAAAGAAAGAAAGGCTGAAAAATCAATTAAATTAGAACCAGCTGCGACTACCGTAAATGAAATAAAAATCAAACCAATTGAACATGCGACTGCAGTTTTAGAATGGAAGGATGTTACAATTTATATAGATCCAGTAGGTGGACTAAAGGCTTTTGAAGGTCAAAGAAACCCCGATTTAATTTTGATTACAGATATTCATGGCGATCACTTTAGCTTAGAGACACTACAAGAACTAAATACTGAAAAATCAAAAATTATAGTTCCACAAGCTGTTGCAGATAAAATACCTGAGCAGTTTACCCCTCAGATAGATGTTTTGAATAATGGAGATTCAAAAGAGCGGTTTGAAATTACTATAGAAGCAATACCAATGTATAATCTTCGTGAAGAAGCTTTAAAGTTTCATACCAAAGGGCGCGGTAATGGGTATGTCCTTAATATTGATGGGAAGCGGTTATACTTTTCTGGTGATACAGAAGATATCCCAGAAATGAGAGCATTAAAAGATATTGATAAAGCTTTCATTTGTATGAACTTACCTTATACTATGACAGAGGAAAGTGCTGCAGATGCTGTTTTAGCGTTTCAACCAAAACAAGTCTATCCATATCACTATAGAGGAAGACCAAATGTTAGTGATGTGAAAAAGTTTAAAAAACTAGTTAATCAAGGAAACCCTTCAATTGAAATAGTTCAGTTGGATTGGTACCCAAATACAGATTATTAGTTAGCGTATTAACTTCTTGTACTTGATTCTCTTAGGAATTAAATCACCTCCTAGTCTTTTCTTCTTATTCTCTTCATAATCAGAAAAAGAACCTTCAAAGAAATATACTTGTGAATCACCTTCAAAAGCTAAGATGTGAGTACAAATTCTATCTAGAAACCACCTATCATGAGAAATAACAACTGCACAACCTGCAAAATTTTCTAACCCTTCCTCTAAGGCACGAAGGGTATTTACGTCCAAATCATTAGTTGGCTCATCTAAAAGCAAAACATTACCCTCTTCTTTTAAGGTCATAGCGAGATGTAGACGGTTACGCTCACCCCCCGATAACATATTAACTTTTTTATTCTGTTCACTACCAGAAAAATTAAATCTGCTCAAATAAGCTCTAGAATTTACCTGTTTCCCTCCCATCATCACAAGCTCCTGCTCATCACTAAAGTTTTGCCATATGGTTTTTTTCGGGTCAATGTTTGAATGGCTTTGGTCAACATACGCAATCTTAGCAGTATCTCCGACAATGAATTCTCCTTTATCTGGATTCTCCTCACCCATTATCATTCTAAAAATTGTTGTTTTCCCTGCACCATTAGGACCTATGATACCAACAATTCCTGCTTGCGGAAGGTTAAAACTTAGGTTTTCATATAACAATTTATCATCATAGGCTTTACTAACCTCTTTTCCTTCAATCACATTAGTTCCTAAACGTGGACCATTAGGAATATAAATTTCTAATTTTTCATCTAGTTGTTTTTGGTCTTGACTCATTAACTTATCGTAGTTCTTAAGTCTAGCTTTCTGCTTGGTCTGTCTTCCTTTAGCACCCTGTCTAACCCATTCTAGCTCCCGCTCTAAAGTCTTTTGTCTTTTAGAAGCTGTTTTACTTTCTTGTGCTAAACGTTTCGACTTTTGATCTAACCATGAGGAATAATTTCCTTTCCATGGAATACCTTCACCTCTATCTAATTCTAAAATCCATCCCGCAACATTATCTAAAAAGTACCTGTCGTGAGTAACTGCGATTACCGTTCCTTTATATTGCGCCAAATGGTGCTCTAACCAATGAACTGATTCTGCATCTAGGTGGTTTGTTGGCTCATCCAACAATAGAATTTCTGGCTCTTGAAGCAATAATCTGCATAGCGCAACACGACGCTTCTCTCCACCAGAAAGCACTCCTATTTTCTTTTCGGAATCAGGAGTTCTTAGCGCATCCATAGCAATTTCTAGCTTAGTATCTAATTCCCATGCATTGCTTGCATCAATCTTATCTTGCAGCTCAGCTTGCTTGTCCATGAGTTTTTGCATTTTATCTGCGTCTTCATAAACTTCTGGCAAAGCAAACATATCGTTAATCTTGTTGTATTCGTCTAGAATTGCAACAGTTTCTGCAGCTCCTTCTTTAACTACCTCAAGCACCGTTTTATTTTCATCTAGCTGTGGTTCCTGTTCCAAATAACCTACGTTAAAACCTGGTGAGAAAACAACATCCCCTTGAAAATTTTTATCAACACCCGCAATTATTTTTAATAATGTTGATTTACCAGAACCATTAAGACCTAAAATTCCAATTTTAGCACCATAGAAAAAACTGAGGTAAATATTTTTTAATACAGGTGTATTTGCGTTTTTGTATGTCTTGGTTACCCCAGACATAGAAAAAATGACTTTTTTATCGTCAGACATTAGTTAAATGAAATTAAAGTTGAAAAGAAAATTATATTATACACGTCCCTTTAGCGCATTAAAAACCCAAGCAATAGCAAAGAATCCAATACCTACCGAAGCAAATCCCCATCCTGCACTTTCGTCGTATCTAAAAGCGCCCAAAGCTATCATTCCAAGACCTACTACTATCATTATAAAAGTTGCTATTGCAAGTACTTTGTTCTTATCCATTGCTCACCATAATTTTTGTGTAAAATCAAATATCGTAAAAATTGAACAACTCACTACTATAATTTAGTTTTCAAAAGGAAAACGAACCCCGCTTTTTTCTCTTACCGAATCTAAAAGCGTTATCAATTCCATACTATTTATGTGTGACCATAAGGAACTTTCAAGCTTGTTTTCTCTTAAGCACTTGTTTACCTCAATAATTTCATAAGCATATCCCTTACCAACGGTTGGTAATAGCACTTTTTCATTTTTTTGAACTGTTTTTATTTGATATCCTTGTGTTTCATGAAACCGCGGCTCTAAAGTTACATTTCCATCAGTACCTCCTATTTCAGCACTCATTCTAGAAGTATTAACAAAGCTGCTATTTAATATGGCTTGAGCATCTTTATATTGAAAAATGATTGATGTTTGTATTTCCGTTCCTATTTCATTGAAATTTGAAATAGCTTCTATTCGTTCTGGTTTTCCAAGAAAAAGATATGCTAGAAAAACCGGATAAATCCCTATATCCAATATGGTTCCACCGGCTAAATCCAAATTAAATAGACGAGATTCCATAGGTCTGTCTAGAGCATAAAATGCAAAGTCAGCATTAACGTATTTTAATGTCCCTAATTCTCCATTATCGCTCAGCGCCTTTACTTTTTTAATAGTGGGGTTAAAACGAGACCAGAGAGCTTCCATTAAAAAAACCTTTTCCTCTCGTGCTACCGTAATCATTTCCTCTACTTCCTTAGCATTAATTCCTAAAGGTTTTTCGCATAAAATATGCTTACCGGCTTGCATAGCTCTAATTGCCAAATCTTTATGGAAATTATGTGGAGTAGCTATATAGAGCACATCAACAACATCAGATTCAAATAATTTAGTGTAGTCATCAAAAACATGAGATATTTGATATGTCTCTGCAAATAATTTAGCGCGCTGTTTATTTCTGGAACCAACTGCAGTTAATTCTGAATCAGGAACTTGTATTAAATCGTTTGCAAACTCTCTTGCTATCTTTCCAGGTCCAACAATACCCCAACGTATTTTACTTTTCATAGTGCTATTTACAAATCAGTATTAGTCCTTATCTTTAAACCTTTAACGCCTTAAGCATCTTAATTTATGGACATAAAGTTCAATAAAAACGAAGACCAAAATAAACTAAAAGTATCAGAACTTAGAAAACGGCTTGCAAAAGTAAAATTAGGAGGTGGTAAAAGTCGGATTGAGAAGCATCATGCCAAAGGAAAAATGACAGCTCGGGAACGAATTGATTATCTTTTGGATAATGCACAAGAAGCCATTGAAATAGCGGCATTTGCAGGAGAAGACATGTATAAAGAACATGGTGGCTGCCCTTCCGGCGGTGTAGTTATTAAAATTGGTCATATCCAAGGAAAACAATGTATTGTAGTTGCCAATGATGCAACGGTTAAAGCAGGGGCTTGGTTCCCTATAACCGGGAAGAAAAATTTACGCGCACAGGAAATTGCTATAGAAAATAAACTACCCATCATCTATTTGGTAGATAGTGCTGGTGTTTATTTACCAATGCAGGACGAGATTTTTCCGGATAAAGAACATTTTGGACGCATTTTTAGGAATAACGCTATAATGAGTAGCATGGGAATAACCCAGATTTCTGCAGTTATGGGAAGTTGTGTAGCTGGTGGTGCATATTTACCTATTATGAGTGATGAAGCCTTAATTGTTGACAAAACCGGAAGTATTTTCCTAGCAGGAAGCTACTTGGTAAAAGCTGCAATAGGCGAAAGCATTGATAACGAAACTTTGGGAGGTGCTACAACCCACTCGGAAATAAGTGGTGTTATCGATTATAAGACTAAAGATGATGCGGATGCATTAACAACCATTAAAAACATAATGGGTAAAATTGGAGATTTTGAAAAAGCTGGTTACAACCGGGTTGAGTCAAAAAAACCAGTAAAAAATCAAGAGGATATCTTTGGCATTTTACCTGCATCACGTTCTGACCAATATGATATGTTGGAGATTGTTGAGCGTATAGTTGATGATTCGAAGTTTGAACAATACAAAGCTGATTATGGAAAGACTATTTTAACGGGTTATGCACGTATAGATGGCTGGGCTGTTGGTATTGTTGCAAATCAAAGAAAAGTAGTTAAAAACGGCAAAGGAGAAATGCAGTTTGGAGGAGTAATTTATTCTGATTCAGCTGACAAGGCCACTCGGTTTATAGCTAATTGTAATCAGAAAAAAATTCCATTGGTGTTTTTACAAGACGTTACCGGATTTATGGTAGGTAGCAAAAGTGAGCATGGTGGCATTATTAAAGATGGGGCAAAAATGGTTAATGCAGTAAGTAATTCTGTTGTTCCAAAATTTACTATTGTAATTGGTAATAGTTATGGTGCTGGTAATTATGCAATGTGCGGTAAGGCCTATGACCCAAGATTTATTGTTGCTTGGCCCAGTGCAGAATTGGCAGTTATGAGCGGTAATTCAGCAGCTAAAGTGCTATTACAAATTGAGAAAGCTTCTTTGGAGAAGAAAGGTGAAAAAATAACTCCTGAAAAAGAATCGGAGCTATTTAAAACTATTAAAGACCGTTATGACAATCAAGTTTCTCCATACTATGCAGCTGCGCGAATTTGGACCGATGCAATCATAGACCCATTAGAAACGAGAAAATGGGTTTCTATGGGTATAGAAGCAGCAAACCATGCTCCTATTGAGAAGCAATTTAATTTAGGAGTTTTACAAGTTTAATATTTAATTACCTTGCTACTAATTTACTACCTATAGAAATATTGAATAGAGACTGATTTATATTCTTTAAACTTAATTTAAAAACTTTTACTTCCTTTCGTTGCGAATACGAACCATAGTTATAATAGACTGTAGCTTTTAAATATGTAGGTGTTAAGCTCTTATTTCCTAAATAGTTGATATTCATACTCCAAGTACCTGGAAGTGAATCATCTAAGAAAAATTCAGCGGTACTAAATCCAAAATCTTTCTCACGATCAATAAGTGCAGAATTATCGGCTTGCGAATGTTTAAAAGTGGTATACTGCTTGCTTGGGTTTACGAATTGAAGTTCAAATTCCGCTTCACTATCGCTCCAATCAAATACAATACGTGTCCCTTTAAAATCTTCTTCAGCAACATATAATTCACTACTATTCCCATTCTTTATTAAAGCAGCTTTCTCTAGAAGTAAAAAATTATTGTATTCACGATTCATAATAGGCTCTAGCGTTATGGAATCACTACTTAATAATCCTTCTTCTAACAAATAATTATATCGAGTGTAAATAGCAGCAGCTTGCTTAGAGTTTCTTAAATCTCTGTAACTATTTGCAATATCTAAATAGCTTTGAGCATAATTTGGTCTTAACTTAAGAACTTTCTTATAAATCTCATTTGCCTTATCATATTTACCTTGAGACTCTAATTGATATGCTAGACCCTTTAGTAAAACTGGGTTTTTATCGAAAATATAGGATTTTGAATTGATTATGTCTTCAGCCAAATCCGTGTTATTCCACTTATTCTGAAAATAGGTTTGCATATCCAAAGCAAAATAAGGGGACCCACTATATTGCTTGGCATAACGCTCATAAACAGTCTTAGCTTCATCCAAAGAAGCGCTTTCATTGATTTCCTTTAGATACGTTGGCCAATTGTTTTTTAATTCTGATTGACTATATACAGCACTACTAACAAAATTATTTCTAAGTCTGGCCTGGTCATAAATTTTATTAGATTTAGGACTAGCCGTAATAGTATTAATTACAACCACACCACCAGCGCCCGCACTACCATACTGAGTAGTAGTTGCAAAATTATTTAGTATTGCTAACCTCCTAATATTCTTTACATCTATCCAAATTGGAGGGTCATTAAAAATTTGTCCATCCACATCAAAAATAGCGGACCTAGGATTACTAATAGAATTTCCGCCTCTAATAAATACTTTACCTTGATTTAGACTGCTATTTACGCCAGTACCAGCATTACTGCTGCTAAGACCAACCACTCCAACTGTATTAGAACTTCCCCCAGCAATATTTGTTACCTGGGTTTGATTACCTGCTCCAGGACCAAAAGCACCTAAACAGGATCCTTGAACCCTAACTCCAGAAAATTGATTCCTTAATAAATCTAAAATGCAAAGCGACACTTGATTTATTTCATCCTCATGCATAAATCTAATGTTACCTGGCGCTGTATCCGCATTTAAAATTCCATATGCCGTTTTTATCAAATTAGGGTTTTGAGAATATTCTAACGCCAATTCACTTTGGGATTTTCTATTACTTCCGACAACTATTACCTCTTCTAATTCTTCTATATCAGGTACCATCGTCACATTTAGTATTCTAGTAACGTCCTCAACCTTAATACGAACGGTCTTCATACCCTGATAGCTGTATTTAAGCACATCTCCAATACTCGCTTGGATAGTATACTTTCCAGATTCGTTAGAAAAAACTGTCTTTGATTGTTTTTCTACCGATATAGAAACATTAGAAATAGGAAGTTTTCCGTCATTAATAAGACCAGATATTTTTTTCTTTCCATCTTGTGGAAAACAAAATAAAGCAGATAGCAGAAAAAGAATTAGTAATTTCTTCATAGCAAGAATATTTTTTCTTCAAATTACAAAATTTTAGACAAAAAAATGTTCCTTTTTAACAGTTAATTAATTGTCTTGATGGGATTTAACTCTTGGGATTAATAAAAGTTCTGTTTGCCTTCCATTGACATATCTAAACCCATCTTCCCCATAAAACCCTGCTTCTTCTAGCATAATTCTAATATCTCTTTTCCATTCCGGGATTGTTATGGTGGTATTTAATTCAATTGCGTAAACTGTGTTTGGGTTTAACGGATAGTTCTCTCCATCATCCTTCATAACGCCACCCTGCGAATCCCACATCCCTATTGTTGTTCCTGCAGAATGGCCATAAAGACCTAAAGGATGGGTGTAAATTGAAGGTCGTAATCCAGCAGCTTTTGCATCCGCTAATGATTTAGCAAGAATTTCGTTCCCAGTCTTACCTTTAACCATATTAGAAGTTAAAAAATCTTGTACACGGTTACCATCTTTTAAACCCTTTACTAAAAACTCGGGAGCATTTTTCTCTTCCGATTTTAAAACATAGGCCAGTTCTTGACAATCCGTGTTTAATCGTAAATAAGTAATGCCAAAATCACAATGCAATAAATCCCCTGGTAAAATGACCATATCATTTGGTCTGCCAGAAAACGAATATAGATGGCTTTCAAGTTCTTCACTTGTTCTTTGAACATCTACAGTGGGATGAAACCATGCTTCTAGGCCTAAGTCTGTTACTTTTTGTCGCATCCACCATTCTACCTCTGTTGTAGTAGTAATACCAGGAGTAATAACTTTCTCTGAAAATGCCTCGGTAATTATATCATGGGTAATCTCTACCAACTGATTGTAAATTACCATTTCACGTTCTGTACGGGTCTCTATCCAACGAACCGCTAATTGTTCCGCAGAAACAACGCTACTTTTATACTTTTTAGGCAGGTTTGCCATGAACGCATCATAATCAGTCTTGTCTAAACCGTCAGCAATATTATGGTCTTGCGAAAAATCCAATCCAATTTTGCTAGGACTTCGTTCTTCTATAAGTTCCATTAATCTTTTCCATTGATTAGGCTCTTTTTCTTTGTACCAAGCAGAATTAATACTTTTTCCAACATTATATCTGGCAACAGCTAATTTATCAATCGTATTATTTTTCTTGTCTCGGTAAAATACTAGTATAGTTCTTCTCCTTGCGTTTAACCATTTAGCTGGCAGCATAGTCCTTAGTACCGGGTCTTCATTATACTCTCTAGAAATAAGAATCCACATATCAATACCCGTTTTATCCATTAAATTGGGCAAAAGATTATTAAATCTGTCTTCAAGTATTTCATCTACTACTCTTGCACGTTCATTTTCAGGTAGAATTTGTTGAGCTACTAGTAGTAAAGGGAAAAGACAAATAAAGAAGAATAGTTGGTTTTTCATTTCGTGTGAATTCTAAAATGAAAAATACAAAATATTAGTTAGCTAAAGATGCAGCTAAAGTCATTGCCCGCAATACCTTCCCATTATCGCTTTCCATAAATTTCTCAACGCTTATAATAGTTTTTGGTATTTCAAATTTAGAAAGGCTTTTTAATGCAGCCATTTTGGAGTTTACATTTGATTTATTTACTTCCCCTTCTACCACTAGAACAAGTTTTTTTTCCAATGTTGCGTCAGGAACTCCAGCAACAAAAAAACGGTTTCTAATTACTCCTGTTAATTTTAACTCTATTTGCTCAGGAACTAATTTAATTCCGCCAGAGTTAATTATAGTATCATGGCGACCTAACCACTTAAATTCTTTTTCTGAAACCAATTCGACTAAATCATTAGTAATTACTTTATTATCACTGATTTTTGGTGCAGTTATTACCAAGCAATCTCTTTCATCTTTAGCTATAGAAATATTAGGAAGTACTTTGAAATAGTCTTCCACTTTGCCCGAATTATGATTAAGTTTTTTTGCCGCTATGTGCGTTATTGTCTCTGTCATCCCATAGGTTTCATAAACTATAGTATTGACATTCTGTAATTTGATAATTAAATCCTTACCTACTTTAGCTCCACCAATTATTAGTTTTTTTAAGCTATTTAGCTCTTCAATACCATTTTGAACTTGCAATGGTATCATTGCAGCAAAATCATAAGTTCGCAAAATACCTGAGAGCGGGTTTGAGTTGGGTTCAATATAATCCAACTCCAGACCCAAAACCATTGCTCTAACTAACATCATTTTACCTGCAATAAAATTAGAAGGCAAACATAATAGTGCAGAATCACCAGAATTCAAATTAAAAAAGGAACCTGTGGCCAATGCAGAGTTGACCATTTGTTTTTTTTGAAGTTCTATTTCTTTAGGTTGTCCAGTAGAACCAGAAGTAAAAACTGTTAGTGATTTGGAAGAATTTAACCAATCTAGAAGAAAATCTCCAATAGAAATTTCAAAAGGATCTCCTTCTTTAACTAAACTATAGGCGACATCTTTTAGTTCTTGACTTGAATACGACTCGCCATTAAGTTTAAACTTCGGATGGATTTCCATTTTCAATTGCTAAAAATTCTTCTTTATCTAGGACTCTTCCGAAAAGCCTCTCCTTCCAATTAGTCCATCTGTATAATTTAGAAAAAACAAATAAAAGGATGGGAAAAATTACAAAAACTGGAACCAAAATTTCTGATAATACTGCTCCCTCTACCACAGCAATATTTTTGAAAATTGCATCCGCTTGCAAGGCTCCCCAATCATAGGTAACTAATAAAACTCCAAAAAGATTATTTGCTGCATGGAAACCTAATGCCAGTTCCAAACCTTCATCCATTAGTGTCAAAATACCAAGAAATAAGCCAGTTCCGATATAATAGATTAAAAGAATGTATCCTATTTTTCCTATTTCTGGATTCGCAATGTGCATTAAACCAAAGAGAACAGAAGTCAATATTAAAGGAAACCATTTGTTCTTAACCCAAATACCCAGACCTTGCATCATATACCCCCTAAAAAGGTACTCTTCAAAACTGGTCTGTAATGGTACGAGTATAATTGCTAATGGTAGTAATATTAAAAACTTTGTAGCATCAAAATTGTTAATATAATCTTCTGGATCCAAGTAATACACACTTACCAGCGTAAATACCGTGGTAATCGTTCCCCAAATAAAGAAGGAAGTGAAAATACGACTCCAATCAATTTTCTTTCTTGATGTGGTTAATGATGTTATTGATTGCGGATGCACCAATTTTGTCCAGCCTAATACGATAAACAAACCAAGGGCCAAAAAACCAAGATTTATGGCTAAAACAGCATTTTTCCCAATCATATCAATTAAACGATTCATCATTTCATCAACAGGTTCATCTGACATTAATACCGCGATGTAATTAAAAATCATGAAACTTATAAAACCCAATGGAATAAGTAAATATTTCCATAATCCTAAATTACCTCTATGCCCTTGCTCTATATACATAATTCTTCTTTTATATCTGTTTGCCAAGATAAATCATTTCTGCAATATAAATTCCCGCCTTTTACTTCTAATGGACTTTCAAAATTATTTATAAATAAACTTCCTGTCCCTAATCCTTGTGGTAATTTACTTTCTAAAGTATAGGTCCATTGGGAAATAGCATTTAAACCAATATTACTTTCTAAAGCACTCGTGATCCACCATTTTATTTTAAGTTTTTCTGCTAAATCTATCCATTCTTGCGAGCCTTTATAGCCTCCAACCAAACTAGGCTTAAGAATAATATATTGTGGTTTAATAGTTTCGAGCAATTCGTTCTTTTGTGTTATTGAGCTTATACCAATTAATTCTTCATCTAGAGCTATTGGTAGTGGTGTCTTGCAACACAAATTAGTCATTGCTTTCCAATTGCCTTGCCGAATAGGTTGCTCTATGGAATGTAAGTCGAACTCAGCTAATTGCTTTAGTTTTGATAACGCTTCTTTGGGTTTAAAAGCACCGTTAGCGTCAACACGCAACTCAATTTCTTCTTTTCCATATTTTTCTCTAACTGAACCTAATAATGAAAGTTCCGTATTAAAATCTATGGCACCAATCTTCATTTTTATGCACCTAAATCCAGATTCTAATTTTTTAGTAATCTGTTCTAACATATATTCTTTATTTCCCATCCAAATAAGACCATTAATCTCAATTGGAGAATCGCTAATGGTAAATTTACTGGGGAACAATACAAATGGATTATGAGATGAAAAAGATAAAAAGGCTTGTTCCAATCCAAACTGGATTGAAGGAAAGTCTACCAGTAGATTTATAAGCGTATCCAAACCTAAATGGATGTTTTCGCAAACCCACTTTAGTTTAGCTTCATAATTTGGAACATCATCAATACTTAAACCCCTTAAGAGGCCGCATTCTCCTACCCCAAATTTATTGCCATCGTTTACTACTAGGAACCAAGTTTCTTTAGTTTTTAAAACTCCTCTAGAGGTTCCGCTTGGACGTTTAAAAATAAGCTTGTGCTTTTTGTATGATGCTCTCATTTATCTTCAAAATTAACTATATTCTAAGCCTAAATAAATTCTTATGGCTAGAATTGATGGAAAAACGGTTTGGATTACGGGAGCATCTTCAGGTATTGGCGAGGAACTAGCTTATCAGCTTGCATCAAAAAATTGTAATCTCATATTATCCGCCCGCAGAAAAGAAGTTCTAGAAATGGTAAAAGACAAATGTTCAAATAAAGAGAATATTTATGTTTTGCCCTTGGATGTTACAAAATTTGAGGGAATGGAAGCTAAAGTTGGAGAGATTCTGTCTAAAGTAGGCAAAGTAGACATCCTCGTCAATAATGCCGGAATAAGCCAACGTTCACTAATAGCTGATACCGAATTTAGTGTCTATAAAAAAATGATTGATGTAGATTATTTAGGCACTGTGGCCTTAACTAAAGCTTTATTACCCCATTTTATAAAACATAAATCTGGCCATTTTGTCACCGTAAGCAGTTTAATGGGGAAGTTTTCTTCTCCATACCGTTCTGGATATTGTGCAGCCAAACATGCGTTACATGGCTTTTTTGATTCCTTGCGGATGGAGCATGATAAGGATAATATTATGGTAACTATGATTTGTCCCGGATTTGTAAACACAAACATTGCAAAAAGCGCACTTACCGCAGATGGGACAGCGCAAGGTAATAATGACACCGCTACGCAAAACGGAATTTCTTCTAAAACATTATGTTTAAAAATGATACAAGCAATTGAAAAAGGAAACTATGAAGCTTATATTGGAGGAAAAGAAACTAAGGGTATTCTTGTAAAACGCTTTTTTCCTAGACTACTGCATAAACTTGTACTAAAAAGCGAAGTAAGATAGCCTAATTAAAGTTGAACCAAAAACGAACACCTTCACCAGATTTGTCAACATTTAACTTAGATTGTAATTGATTTACCAAGCGATTCATTAAACGGATTCCCATAGAAGAGTTCGCACGCTCATCTGTATCTTCAGGCAATCCAACGCCATTGTCAGTATATTCAAAATATCCTTGGTCTCCATTCTTTCTTAGGTGAATATAAATTTTACCATTATCATCACTCTCCGGGAATGCATATTTAAAAGAGTTGGACACCAGCTCATTTAAAATTAACCCGAAAGGAATGGCTCTATCAATATCCAGCTCAGTGCCTTCAGCATCTATAGTAATACTTATATTATGTCCACCTTTTTTGTATACAGATTGTACACTATTTATTAAACTCTCTATATATCCCTGCATCTCAATAACAGAAAGGTCTTCATTCTGATACAATTTTTGGTGGATTAAAGCCATAGCCTTTACCCTACTCTTACCTTCCTCAAGTGCAGCTATTGCAGCTTTACTGCGCGTATTTTTTGTTTGAAGACTTAATAGACTAGATACCATTTGAAGGTTATTTTTAACCCTATGATGGATTTCTTTTAACAACGAATCCTTCTCTTTTAAAGAATCTTCTATTATATGTTTCTGTTGCGCAATTAAACGTTGGTTCTTAATACTCTTTAAGTACGCATAGACCAATCCGGCAAAACCTAAAAGCGTAAATATTAAAGAAATGATGACAAGGTTAGTACGCTCACTAGCTTGTTGCATCTCACTTCTAAATTTTTCATTCGCTGCTTTTTGCTGATTAACCAGTCTTCTCGAATTTTCTAGATCAGAATCACCAACAATTGCAACTAGTTGCTGCTTTAAAATGGATTGTTCATTAGCTTCTAATGAATCTAATATGCGCTCATTTCTCTTATAAAAAGATGAAGCAGTCCTAAAGTTGTCTGTTTTATCATAATAACTGGCTAACAATCGGTTCTGTTTTAATTGCTGCTGAATATCACTAGGTTTACCAATGATATCTAGGTTTCTCTTTGCGGTTTTATAATTACCAAGTTGTAGATGAGCATTTGCAAAGTTTAATCTATTATCTGTAATTTGATTATAATACTTACCATTATCAAATTCCTCAAAAATTTTTAAACTAGCTTGTAAATGTGGTAATGCCTCTTTGTATTGTTTTAAACCTACATATGATTTTCCAATGTTACCATCTATTTCGGCTTTAAGAAATTCAATTTCAAAAAGGTCATTCTCTGTCTTTTGTTTGGTAATATCATTGATTACTACTTTTAAATAGCCACTGGCTTTATTCAATTCACTAATTGCGGTACGTTCAGATTTATCTAATCGCAAATAATTACCAATTTTATTATGATGCTTTGCTTTACCAAGGTCATCATTATCAGCGATTGTAGGACCAACAGTTCGCACATATTTATCTAAAGCTCTTCTATAGAGACCCATTTTTTCATAGATATCATAAAATGCTACTCCACTTGTATAACCTAACTCTATTTTCTCTTCTCGAATCTTTATTTGTTCATCGAACAATTTAAGTTGACTATAATTTTCATCAAGAATCGTTAACAGTATTTCTAATTGTTTTCGTCCTAATGTGTCTTTATTCTTTGGTAACTCTTTAGCAAAAGCAATACTCTTATCATAGTCACCTAAATCATAATAAAGTTGAGCCTTAATTAACTTGTATAGTCTGATTGCATTAGAATCATTAATTTTTTCGGCACTATTTAAATATACTTTAACGTCATCCAACCAGTCATAGGCAGAATCTTGGGTATATCTATTTGGGGTCTCAAAAAAGTAATCAAACTTTTCAACAGCACCTTCTGTATCTCTAAAAACCTCTAATAAATCAACTTCTTGTGTTTGAATTGACTGAGCAGCCAAACACCCAAAAGAAAAAAGGGTAAGAAGAATAATTATTTTAGCTCGTTTTGGCATTACTTATTTGCTGTTTTTATAAAAACGTTTCTTGTTTAAATAACTTGTATCTAACAGACATCATCTTCAAATAAAATTATTATTATGTCCTATTAGACACAATGTTTTGTTGTAAACACAAGGACTTAAGTGGTATAAACACAAAAGAATAATTAGTTTGCTTGTACTTAACAACAAATTAGTTCACCATATCTAAAAAAAGACCATACTAAACGTATAGTCCTTTATATATATTATGATAATGTAAGATTTGGCGACGCATAAATTTCCACCAAAATTAGGACGAAACGAATGCCTTACTTGCAAAATGTTGTGAAAGTGCCAAATTATGTTGTGAAACTACTTTGGGCATATGTGAAAGTGCATTATATCGATGTTTTATGTATTTCATGGATAATCGTAAATAATCCTCAGATTTTAGGCATAAAAAAAGCCTTATCTGTTTTGACAAGGCTTTTTTACGAGAACACTATATGAAAATGAAAAAATTTACTTTCTTTTTTATTATATAGTAAATGTACTATCACCTTGGGGGCACTAGAAATTAATGTTGTGAACTGGCATTTAAGTGTGGTTTAAAGCTTTAAAAATGTGATTTACGACTTTCTTAAACCAAAAAATGCCCTATACAGGGCATTCATTTTATTAATTTTAATAACTACTATGAGTTCATTGAAGAAATAATAAACTCTTTAAAATCTTTAGAAATTGGTATTAATGTGTTGTTAATCATAATGTCCTTTGAATTTATAGCATCAATATGATCTACATTAACAATATAAGACTTGTGAGCACGATAAAATTTGCCCTTAGGTAATTTTTCAAGGTAATCTTTTAAAGGAGACCTCACTAAGAACTTCTTATCAACGGTGTTTACTTCTAGATAAACATTATCAGCCTTTATAAATTGGATATCTCCAAATTGAATTCTATAATAAAGGTGCTGTTTCTTAACAAAAATAGAGTCCTTTAAAACTGAATTAGACATAAAACTATCGCCTTCATCATTCTCTACATTTGTATTACTCGTTTTATTAGAATAATTAAAATTAGATAATGCAATCTCTATAGATGTATAAAGATCTTGTTGTTCAAATGGCTTTACTAAATAACCATCTGGCTTAACTAATTTTGCATTTTCTACAGTTGCTTTGTCGGAATTGGAAGTAACAAATACAAAAGGGATGTTATACACATCTCTAATATGTTTGCCTAAATCAATTCCTGTTTTATCAGATGCAAGTATAATATCTATTAGAACTAAGTCTACATGGTTGTTTTTTAAAACTTCTACCGCTTGTTCATAAACGATAACGTTATCTACAACTTCATAACCTATTTCCTCTAACATGGACTGCATATCATCGGCAATGATAACATTGTCCTCAACTATAAGAATTTTAATGGGGTGTTCCAAAATGAGCTGGTTTACAATATTCTTGCGAATAAAATTACGAAAAATAATTAACTGCTATATAAAACAACAGGGATAGCAGGAATGTACTTAACGCTAGTTTCTTTAATTCAGTATCTAATTTAACAGGAAGTTTGGTTTGATACACTTTTCTTAAATGAAATCCGATTGGTAAATATGCAATAAAATAGAAAAGTCTGGCATAGCTCTTAAAGACTATAAAATGGAAAAATAGCATCGCAATAAAACTCAATACCAATAGGGCAAAATGGAATTTCTTACCATTTACAAAACCCATTTTAACGACTAGCGTATTTTTATTATGATTTCTATCAGATTCTATATCCCTTAGGTTATTTAGGTTTAAGACGCCAACACATAAAAATCCTATAGCAATTGCTGGCAGAATCTCTATGTAGTTAATGTTCTTCGTATAAAGAAACAAACTTCCTAAAACACCAAGCAAACCAAAAAACATAAAAACAAACACATCCCCTAAACCTCTATACCCATATGGGGAATCTCCCATTGTATACCTAATAGCAGCCCATACACTTAATCCTCCTAATACAAGAAACAAAATAGGATACAATAAATTCTTTACTCCGAATGCTTGGTAAATTAAAAGAAGCGTTAGCAAAAGACTAATAATAATGCTTACAACAATTCCTGATTTAAGCTCTTTTCTACTGAGAATACCACTTTGCAAGGCTCTCTTTGGGCCAACTCTATCTTCAGCATCGGTGCCTTTTACGCCATCTCCATAATCATTTGCAAAATTAGAAGTGATTTGAAAAGCTATAGTGGTAAGAAGTGATAGAGTTAAAATTACATTATCGGCAAAACCACGATAGTTTGCTAATGCTGCTCCAACTAAAATACCTGAAATAGATAAGGGCAAAGTTCTAAGCCTAGCGGCGCTTACCCATGCTTTTAATTTATTCAATTAAAATGGATCTTCAATTTTTACACGCTTTCCATCCTGGTAGGATGCTACAAAAGCATCTTTAAAGCCCATATTTACTAATTGTTGTCTAAAACGTCTTGCTTCGTCTAAGGTTTCGAAATTCCCTAATGAGTAAGCGTAAAATGGATTAGTCTTAACAAACAATGTATTTGTAAGCGCCTCGGAAGCTAGCGTAGCGTTATTATCAACAAATGATTTCACCTGTACGGAATAAATTTTTTCCTTTTCTAAAAATTCTTTTGCTAAGTAGAATTCTTTAACCAAGCTTAATTCCTCATTACGTTCTTTTAGGTAATCTATCCTAGTTCTAAATGTATCTAAGCTATCCACAGCTTCCGCTAATGTTTCTTGGCCTCTAAATTCATTTGAAGTTCTTAGTCCGGAGAAGAATGCCCAAAAGCCAAAGGTTAAAAGCAAAAATACTAAGGTGATACCAGCCAATATATTACGTTGAATCCTTAGCTTCTTTAGATCCTTGTTTTTAAAACCAACTTGGTCTAATAGTCTTTCGTTGATTATTTGAGATTTCTCAATATCCTTGTGTAAATCCAGTAAATCGCTTTCCTCTATAAACGGCATGTATGAATGTACGTTAGATTTTAATAATGGTTACTAATTAAATAACTATCAATGACTTAAATATACAGATTGTTACAAATGTAAAATTTTTGCTCTAAGAAAAAAATAAAGAAAGACTAAATCTATTTCTCAGTTCTAAAAAAAGAGTTTTAGTTACTACTATGGAATCATAAATTCCTTAAAGTAAACGAATTCCGTTCGCTTCAATTGCAATCTTTCGTTCTCTATAAAGCACTCCAACACCCTTTTTAAATGCTTTTTTACTAAGTTGTAGTTCTTCTTTTATTTCTTCTGGAGAAGATTTATCATGTAAGGTTAAGAAACCGCCAGCTTCCTTTATCTTCTTAAGTATTAATTCTGATGTTGGCTCTAACATTTTTTGACCAATAGGAAGTAATGAAACATCTAGCTTTTTATCTTCTCTTATATTTTTAATAAAACCAGTTAAACGATCTCCAATGCGTATCTCTTTAAAAACATCACTAAAAAACAAAAGTCCTTTATGCTTATTATCTACAACTGCTTCCCACCCTAATTCTGTTTTCCTACTTATTAAAAGTGAAACTTCGTCATTTAAATTTTTAGTAATTTTCTCGTTATCTAAAAACTTATCTAATTTGTTCGAAGCGGTTAGTCTAAATGATTGTTCATCCAAATAACAATGGACCACATATTTTCTCCCTTTTTCCATTTTGAGTCGCTGTTCTCTAAAAGGAACAAGCAAGTGCTTTTCTAATCCCCAATCCATAAAGGCTCCATAAGCACTTATTTCTGCTACTTCTAAAAAAGCAAATTCGTTACGAATTATATATGGTTCTAAGATAGTAGATACAGGCCTTTCACTATTATCTAGATAACAAAAAACCTTTAGTTTTTGTCCAATTTCTATTGGATCTGGAACATATTTATTTGGAAGTAATATCTCAGTTCCCTCATCATCACCAAGAAAAAGTCCAACACTGGTACTACGTAATATTTCTAGGGTATTATAATTTCCTAATTGTATCATTCTGCAAAAATAGAAATAAAAAAACCGCCCTAAATATGGACGGTTCTTAATTATCTTAAAACACTGTTTCTATTTATAAACAGATTCTTTCTTAAAATGTTTAGCCAGCTGATAGTAAATAACAGCACGGTGTTTATTCTTTTCAGATTTACCATACTTTTCAATAACGCTGTTGATGGCATCCATCAATTGCGGACCGTCCGAAAGACCAAGCTTTTTCATTAAGAAATTTTTCTTTACGGTTTCTAATTCCTTGTCGTCGCTCCCAGATACTTTTGAAGCATCTAGATTGTAGATAGCTGGTCCTAAGCCAATAGCAACTTTGGTAAGAAAATCCATATCTGGAGTTTCACCAAATTTGCTTTTAATATCAGCAGCATACTTTTCAATTAATTCGTCTCTTTTACTCATGATTGTTAGTGTTCTTATAGTTTACAATGCTTCTAAGATATAAAATCAAAATAACCAAGCAAAATTTTGTCATTTAGTGCTCTAGGTGTGAAAATCTCCAATAATTTGGGTTGTTCCGAAGGACTATAAAAATTTGAAAGACCTTGCTGTAACGTTATTTCATCTTTAGCACTTAAATACTCAAAACCATATTGTTTACATAAATAAGCAGCATTCATTCCATGCTTTGTTTCAAAAAAAGTAGAAAAATTTTCTGAATCTTCAGCTCCAGGTAAAATTCTAAATATTCCACCACCAGAATTATTAATAATTATAATTCGAAAATTCTTTTTTATGTAACTATTCCAAAGTGCATTGCTATCGTAAAAAAAGCTTAAATCTCCTGTAATTAGAAGTGTAGGCTGGTTTTCATGAAAAGAAGCGCCTACTGCTGTGGATGTACTGCCATCTATTCCACTTGTTCCTCTGTTGCAAAAAAGCTTTAGCGTGGGATTAACATCAAATAATTGCGCATAACGCACGGTTGAACTATTTGCCAAATGTACTTGGTAGTTTTTAGGTATTGAAGCTAATAGCTGATTAAAAACAAAAAAATCGGAAAAAGGAATTTCAGTTAAGTAGTCTGCTCTTCTTGATTCATACTTTAATTTAACCGCATGCCATTTCTTGAAATAATTGCTTTTACACCCTTGATTATTGAATAATAAAAACTTTAAAAACTTATTTGGATTTGTCTTGAAATGATGGGATAATGAAAAATAAGTGTCATATGCTTTAACCTCATCTACATGCCAATGATGTTTTGGTTTATGCGTTCTTAGAAAGGCTTTTATCTTTTTAGAAACCACTAATCCACCAAAGGTTAACAAAATATCTGGTTTCAATTCCTCAAATAGTTTCACTTTATCATTTGACTTTTCTATCGGAAAAATAATACTATCTATACTTTGGAAAAAGTTAGGATGATGTAAGTTAGATGTAGTTTCTGTAAAAATTAATACAGATGGGTCTTTAGCTAGAATGGTTAATTGCTCTTCTTCTATCTGGTTTGGGTGATTAACCCCTACAAGTACCATCTTCTTTTTTGAGGAATTCCATAGCTTACAATATTCATCTATATCCTTTAAAACTCCTTCAATATAAAATTCCAAGGTCTCGGAAAGCACCTCAGTAAAACCCATCTCTTTATCAATTACATTCAAATCATACAAGGGCTCCTCAAAAGGAACATTAATATGAACAGGTAATCTTTTATTAAAAGCAACGCTCAACGCTTCAGTGATTTCCTTTTTATTAAATAGATCAACCTTTGATTGATTTTGGGAAAGTAAGTCCGGGGCATATCGTGCTATTCGTTCTTGAGCATGACTAACATCCAGTTTTAGATTTGCAGAATATCCAATATGCCTATCAAATACATGATCTTGTCTAATAGTTTGTCCATCACCAACATCAATCTTATAAGGCGGTCTATCGGCAGATATTACAACTAATGGAATTGTACTATAGAAAGCTTCTGCTATTGCAGGGTAATAGTTTAAAAGTGCACTGCCAGATGTGCAAACTACTGCAACTGGTTCTTTTTGCTGCAATGCCATACCTAAAGCGAAAAAAGCCGCACTACGCTCATCTACTATACTAAAACAATTAAAATATGGATTCTCAGTAAAACTAATGGTCAGAGGAGCGTTTCGCGAACCTGGAGAAATAATTATGTTCTTAACACCTCTAGACTTACAAGCAGAAACAACTGCTTGGGCCGAGGGTATATTTGACTGCTTCATGCTTTACAAAAATACAAACTGAAACAGTTAAAATCGAAAAATTAGATAATTGGTTAAAGTAAACTAAGCATTGTTTTACTCTTATACTGTGTTTCGTTCCATTCACTTTCAGCATTGGATTCTTTAGTAATACCTCCACCAATAAAAATAGTAGCATTTTCACCGTTAAGTTTCATACAGCGTAGATTAACATATAGATGTGCGGTCCTAGAGGCATCAAAATTCAATTCACCCAAGAAACCTGTATAAAATTCTCTATCATAACCTTCATTCTTTATTAAGAACTCTTTTGCTGCCATTTTTGGAACTCCACATACCGCAGGAGTTGGTTGTAAAACTTTAATTATCTCATCCAAACTTGTTTCTGGATTTAAGTCACCTCTAATAATAGATTTTAGATGCCATAGATTTCCTGCCTTTATGGATGACGCCACAGTAGCTTCTATATTGATAAGCGTATCTGATAATGCAGTTAAAATATAATCTGTAACTAGTTGCTGCTCTTCAACTTCTTTTGTGCTCCAATTTGGAGGGTCATCATCTATTGCTGGAAGAGTTCCCGCCAAGGAAGTTGTGGTTAAAGAATTTTTGTTTACTTTCAAAAGCGTCTCTGGTGTTGCTCCCAACCACATCCCTACTTTTGGATGAAACCATAAATATTTAAAAGCATTTGGATAAACATTAAGTAGCTGTTCAAATAACTCAAACGCATTTTTTTGAGTTTGGGTTGTTATTTTTCGAGAAACCACAACCTTTTTTAATTCTCTATCTCCTATTCGCTTTATCGCCTTATTTATTAATTCTAAATAAGGTTCTCTTCCTATTTTAATTGAATCTGAGGATACTCTAATTTTTGTATCATCACCAGCATAAGAAGCTTCAATCCTATTCTCATTGGAGAACAATATTGTTTTATCCGAAGTATTAAATGGCGAAAAAACAAAACCTGATTCTGAAAAATTTGAAGTATAAATTAAATTCGAAGTCTTTGGAAATATGCCATTAACTTTTGCAGTATTTGGTTTTTGATATATTACAAACGGCTTACAGTCTTCATTTTGAAAACGAGCTTTCTCAATAAGCTTATAAAATTCTCTATTTTTTGGGAAGGGCAATTGTAGTTAGTTTACAGTTTGAAATTAGTTCCTTAGCTTCATTGGTAATTTTGATTTCCCATAGCTGCGTTGTTTTTCCCTTATGTATTATTGTAGCTTTAGCATAAGCATAGCCTTCACGAATACTTTTCACATGGTTAGCTGAAATTTCAATACCCCGTACAAAAAATTCATTTCCATCCAAAAAAATATATGAGGCAGCACTGCCAACACTTTCAGCTAAAGCTACAGTAGCCCCGCCATGTAAAACACCATCTGGTTGATAAACTTTTGGGGTAACTGGCATTTTCGCAATTAAAAAATTTTCTCCAACATCAACAAACTCAATAGCTAATGTTTCCATTAGTGTTCCTTTACAAATTTCATTGCAGACATTGAGTATTTTTTCCTTATGCTCTTCCATCTTTAATTTTTGTAAAATTAAGCATTCCCATATAACAAAAGAGGTTATTTTTATTACTATGAAATCTGAAAAGAAAATAGTTACTTATACCAATACCAACTCTTATGAAACACTTAATAGCTTAACCAATAAAACAAAGAATATTTGGATTGTATTCCATGGTATTGGGTTCTTAAGCCGTTATTTTTTACAATTTTTTAAAGGGCTTAACCCGGGGGAGAACTATATTATTGCTCCACAAGCGCCTTCAAAATATTATTTAAATGAAGAATATAAATATGTTGGTGCAAGTTGGTTAACAAAGGAGGATACACAAGTAGAGCTTGCTAACGTATTGCGCTATGTTGATGCCGTTTTGGTAACGGAAAACTTACCCGAGGATAAAAATATTATTGTATTTGGTTTCTCCCAAGGGGTGTCTATAGCAACTAGATGGGTAGCGACAAGAAAGTTGTTATTTCATAAACTTATTTTATATGCAGGTGGGTTACCTTCTGAATTAACAAAAGAACATTTTGAATTTATTGATTATAATAAATCCGTCGTAAAAATTATTTATGGTGATTCTGATGAGTTTTTAACTGATGAACGTCTTAAACTCCAAAAGATAAAAAGTGATGAATTATTTCAAGAAAATGCTGAAATACTATCATTTAAAGGTAGGCATGAAATAAAGCCAGAAATATTAAAAAATTTTGAATAAACTACTCCGGTTGTTCTTCTACTTCTAACGGTGGGTAATATTCTATTCTACGAGTGGTATATGTATTATCTGGCGTAATTATCTTTTTAACCCAGTTCTTATCCACATTATCATCAAATTGAAAAATAAATTCTTTCTCAAATACTGCATTCCCTTTTCGTATTATTTCTTTCTGTAAAATACCTTCTTGACTATATTCAAAAACATGTATTTCTTGACTTGCAAAACCACCCTCTGCAATATCCGTTAAAAACAACTCTTCATATATTAATTTACCATCTGTTCCAAAACGTTGTTCAACAGCTTTGTTTGGCTCACCGTCTAAAAAATCCTTGGTTAAAATAACCTTTTGTTCTCCATTTAACCTAGACTTTTTAGTTGATGTACGGACCGATTTTTCTATAACTCCATTGACAAATAATGTCTTAGTCACCTCATTTTTAAAGGTGGTATACTCAATTCTTGTTTCATCTATTGCATTTTCATGCGATGTAGTAATTTTATATATCCTATCCTCTTCACCAAAAACAAATTCTTGTTGCTCAACAAATTCTTTGTCATAAGAAATAATTTGTTCGCGAATAATCTTTTGCTCAGTAGTATCTATTTCGTAAAAGTTAGCCATAGAACTCGCTTCGTCTAAAACATTACCCTTATAACTTTCCATTCTTTTTTCCAATAGGAAGCCATTACTGTATTTGTATGTGGTGATATCTTGATCGGATTTATTGTAAGCTGTTATTGATTTAATTAAAAAGCCTTCCTCATTAAATTCAAACACTTCTTTACCGTAATCGGTTATAACAGTGCATGACTTTATATTGCCATTTAAATCAAAATCATTTGTAGTAAATAGTTTTAACTCTTGCGCAAAAGATTGAAAACTAAATACTAAGCAAAATAAAATGTTATAGAGGTAACTTTTCATCATAGTGCAAAAGTAATCTGATTTATGCCAATTGAAAAGCAAATTGAATGCCAAACATCGAAAATAAGCTTCATCAAGTAAAATTTTATATGAATTTACGTTCGGGACTTAAGGCTCCTATATCTAACTCGGTTTTTGAATTGGAAATCAGTTGAGTAACTAACTTTCCAGTGATAGGACCTAGGCTCCATCCCATCATAGCATGACCAGTGGCAATTACTAAGTTTTTATAGTTTGAAGATTTACCAATATATGGTAATCCATCCGGAGTAACTGGTCGCAATCCACATGCAGCTTCAGCTTTATTATCATTTGTTATTTCTAGTCCCTCATAAAATTTTGAGGCATTCTCAGCAATAGTGTCAACTCTTTCTCTTCTAATTGTATTATTGATTCCTGAAAATTCCATGGTTCCTGCAAAACGAGTAAAACCAGTCATTGGAGTTACCGCTACCTTTGCTTCCATTAAAATTGCAGGCATTGTAATTCCTGTAGGTTCTTGCACATTAATCCGATACCCTTTTCCTGCTTCAATTGGTAGTGAAATTTGTAGTTTTTTTGCCAAACTAGATGTCCATGAACCAGCTGCAAAAACTACTTCATCGGCTCTATAATTACCAAGATTGGTTTGTAAGGAATCTATTTTTTGATCTGAGGAAGAAATAGCTATTACCTCTTCATTTTTACAAATTCGGACACCTTTTCTTAAAAGGTGGTCTATCATTTTTTCCATAAACTCGTTTGGAGTAGTATGTCCATCGCACTCATAATGCACTGCTCCAACTGCATTTATAGAAACATTAGGTTCAATTTTTTTAATACCCTGTTTATCTAAATGATTTACCTCCAAACCAAGAAACTTAGCCTTTTCTGCTATCTCCAATTCATGATCACCTTCTGCATGGGTCTGATAGAGCATTAACAAACCTTTACGCTCCAAATGAAAAATTCCTAAATCTCCTGATGATTTAATATCATGGAAAAGCTCCCTACTTAAAATGTTGATATCCTTAATAAGGGGAATGGCCTTTTCCACCTTTTCTTTGGTAGATGATTTTTTAAAATACCACGCCCATTTCAAAAAATCTAGATCTAGTCTAGGCTTCATATAAAAAGGACTTCGCGCATTAAACATATACCGTATACCCTTAGAAATCATTCCTGGAGAAGCTAACGGAATAATATGACTAGGTGTTATGTAACCAGCATTTACATAAGAAGCACCAGCATTCATATTAGACTTATCAAGTATTGTAACCTCATGACCTTCTTTCTGAAGATAATAAGCAGAGCATAAGCCTATAATTCCTCCCCCAATTATTACGATACGTTTCCCCATTTAAATAACTTGAAATCCATGTGCATACGGGTCATCTTCTTGATCTATGGTAATTGTATTTTCTCCATATATTTTTGCCCATCCTTGAATACTTGGAATTATTGCTTTTTTATCATTAATAGTAGTTTCTTCCTCAACTCTTCCTATGAACTTACTTCCTATATAGCTCTCATGGATATAATCTTCTCCTATTTTAAGTTTTTCTTTAGCGTATAGTTGTGCTAATCTTGCTGAAGTTCCAGTTCCGCATGGGCTTCTATCTATTGCTTTATCGCCATAAAAGACAGCATTTCTTCCAGATGAAGTTGGATCTAAGGTATTACCAGTCCAAAGCATGTGAGAGACATTTCTAATAGTAATATTCTCCGGATGAATAAATTTATTGGGATACCTTTTATTAATTAGTTCCCTAACTACTTGTGAATACTGAATTATTTTTGCAGCTGTAAATTCATGGATTCCAGAAAAGTTTTCTTGTGGATCAACTATAGCATAATAATTTCCACCATAGGCAACATCAAAAGAAATCTCTCCTAGCTCAGGACATTCAATCGTTAAGCCCTCCGCCGCCAAATAACTTTTTACGTTAGTTAGCTTAACCCAATCTACTTTGTTATTTGTCTGTTGATATTCAATTTCAACTAACCCAGCCGGTGCTTCCATTCTTATTTTTCCAGGAACTTTTGGAGTTACCAAACCTTTTTCAATAGCAATGGTAATTGTTCCAATAGTCCCATGTCCACACATGGGCAGGCAACCAGATGTTTCAATAAATAGAATAGCAAAATCGTTTTCAGGATTATGAGGTGGATATAGTATACTTCCGCTCATCATATCGTGGCCACGTGGTTCAAACATGAGTCCTTTTCTTATCCAATCAAACTCTTTTAAAAAATGCAAACGCTTTTCACTCATGGTAGCCCCATTAAGCTTTGGACCTCCTTCTATAATCAAGCGCACTGGGTTTCCACAGGTATGGGCATCTATACATTTGAATTTATGAACTGCCATCGCAACTTATCTTTCAATATTATTTTTTGAAGAAATACCATTTACTATTCTATGAATTTGTAGCGGGTTTTCATCCATTAATTCAATTGGTAATAAATCATTTGGCCAACTCTGATAGGAAATTGGTCTTACCCATCTGTTAATTGCATTGGTGCCAACAGCACCAAATCTACTATCCGTAGAAGCAGGGTACGGTCCTCCATGTTGCATTGCTGGGCATACTTCCACGCCTGTAGGAACACTATTAAATATTAGTCTTCCTACCTTTTCTTGTAATGCATCAACTGCTCCAGAATAATTCTGAATCTCATTTTCTTCAGAGATAATAGTCCCTGTTAACTGTCCTTCTAAACTAGCAATTGCTTTTTCTAGTTCTGCTATGTTTTCACATTGGACTACCATTGAAAAAGGTCCAAAGACCTCCCTATGCAAAGATTTATTGGTAATAAACTCATTGCCAGATACGGTTGCTACAACTTGATTAGCAAAATTATCTTTTCGTTCGTCTTCTTTAGCTACAATAGAAACACCATTTTGTTCTTGGATAAATGACTTATTTGCCGAATAATTATTTTTAATTGCAGGGTTTAGCATACAAAAAGATTCAACTTTTAAAATCTCTTGTGCCAATTCTTCTATAAAAGTAGTAAGCTCCTTGCTTTTTATTCCAAACAATAATCCGGGGTTGGTACAGAATTGGCCAGCTCCCAATGTAATTGATCCCGCATACATTTTAGCCCACTCTTTGGTTTTTAATTCCAAAGCTTTGGGTAGAAAAATTACCGGATTAACACTACCCATTTCTGCAAAAACAGGGATTGGTTCTTCTCGCAGCGCTGCCATGTTAAAAAGTGCTCTACCACCTTTTATACTGCCGGTGAATCCAACTGCTTTTATATTTGGATGCTGCACTAGTTTTTCGCCTACCTCAATTCCACTGCTATTTAAATTAGAGAATACACCATTTGGCATGCCTATTTTTTCTGCAGCATTAATTATTGCAGAAGCTACCAATTCTCCAGTACCAGCATGCATTGGATGACTTTTTACTATTACCGGACAACCAGAAGCTAATGCACTAGCGGTATCACCACCAGCAGTGGAATACGCCAAAGGAAAATTACTTGCCCCAAAAACGGCGACAGGACCAAGTGGACTCATCATCTTACGCAAATCAGGTTTTGGAATAGGAATTCTGTTCGGTAGTGGCGTATCTATTATGGCTTGCACCCACGAACCTTCTTTAACAAGCATTGCAAAAGATCTTAATTGCCCCATAGTCCTTCCTCTTTCGCCTTTTGCCCTACCCTCAGGAAGTCCTGTTTCTTTGCAATACACTTTAATTAGTTCATCACCTAAAGCTTCAATTTCGTTGGCAATTTGATTTAAAAAATCTGCTTTTTTATCCCTAGAAATATTCCTGTAAGTTTCATACGCTTCCTTAGCTAAAGCAATGGCAGTATTTACCTCAGAATCAGATGCTTCAAAGAAAGTCCATTCGTTCTCAATACTTAATATCGGATTATAAGTGGAAAATGTTTTACTTCCAAGATTAGAAAGTGAATTCCCAATGTAATTTTTTCCTGTTATCATAGCAATGTGTATTCTGGTAGATTAGGCCTAGTATTTATGCCATCCTCAATTATTTTAATTACCCTTTCTCTTTCTGCTCCTCTTAAAGGTAATCTAGGTTCACGAACATTTTCGGTGCCAATGCCTGTAGCTACTTCTGCTAGTTTTATATTTTGGACCAGTTGTGGGTTAATATCTAATTCCAATAAAGGTAAAAACCATCTGTAAATCTCAATAGCTTCTTCTACTCTACCTGCTTTTGCTAATCTATATATTGCTACCGTTTCTCTTGGAAAAGCACATACTAAACCAGCAACCCAACCATCAGCACCAACAAGCATACTTTCTAAGGCTAAAGTATCTACACCACATAAAATCTTTAAACGGTTTCCAAACTCATTTCTAATTCGTGTTACATTGGAAATATCTCGTGTAGATTCTTTTACAGCCTCAATATTATCAAACTTTAAAAGTTGATCAAACATACTAAGTGTTACTTCAATTTTATAATCTATTGGGTTATTGTAAATCATTATTGGCAGGTCGGTACTTTTTGCAACCGCCTCAAAATATGCAACAGTTTCATAGTCCGTAGACTTATAGCGCATAGGTGGCAACATCATTAAACCATCAGCTCCATTCTTTTTGGCATTTTCAGCAGCTTTTATAGCATCTCTTGTGGATTGCTCTGCGATATTTATAATAACTGGCGTTTCATCATTTACTAATTCAACCGTTTTTTCAACTAATATTTTCTTCTCTTCATTAGTCAGTGTGCTAGCTTCACCTAGCGTACCTCCCAAAACAATTCCATTAACGCCAGCATCTAGTTGTGCATTAATGTTAATCGTAAACATCTCTAAATCTAACTTGTCGTCTTTAGTAAATTTAGTTGTTACTGCAGGCATTACACCCTTCCAAGCTATGCTTCCCATTCTAATATTTTTTTGTAAAAATACTAGAAGCACTTATCTATTCTTTTTCCATTATTATCCAATACTGCTACTATTTTACCCTATATTTAATTCTAAAATCATATTTATAGTTAATTTATAGATGATATGAAGGCTTACCCTTTTAAAATTGTAAAAAAACCGCAAGAGAATATAGTGCTTCAAGAGGATAAAGTTTTTACTTTTTTTGACAAGTTACATTATCACCAAGAGATTCAAATAAGCTTCATTGTCAAGGGCGAAGGCAAACTTATTGTAGGAAATACTATTCATACCTATAAAGCTGAAGATATTGTTGTCATTGGCAGTAATATCCCTCACCTTTTTCAAAGTAAAAGAAAGGATTCTAAATCACATATGATATCAATCTTTTTCTCGCATAATGCTTTTGGGGATGATTTTTTTGACATTCCCGAAATGCAGGAAACGAAAACATTTTTTGATAAGATAAAATATGGGATAGCGTTAAATGCTCAAAACAAGGATTGGAAGAATCAGTTCCTGCAACTGCATAATACAAATAGATTTGAATTATTTATTGCGTTTTTAAATATTTTGAAGAATCTTTCCAAGGCTTCTGTAAAACTATTAAGCAATCAAGTATATAAAAAAAGTTTGTCTACGCATCAGGGGGAAAGACTTCAATTAATTTTTGATTATGTAATGAATAATTTTCAGAATGATATAAAACTAAGTACTGTCGCAAATATGGTGCATATGAGCCCTAATGCGTTTTGCAGATTCTTTAAACAACGTAGTAATAAATCATTCTTCACATTTATTACAGAGGTGAGGGTAGCACATGCATGCCAATTGTTGATAGAAAATGAGGATTCTTACATTACTGAAATAGCTCAGGAATCTGGCTTTAGTACGATTTCAAATTTTAATAAACACTTTAAAGCTATAAAAGGTTTAAGTCCAACACAATATCAAAAAAGTATGATATTGTCCTAAAAATTCAAATTAAATACCTTCTTTACCTATTTTTACCTAATTGAAATATTTATAAAATGAAAAAAATACTTTTTGTTGCATCACTAATAATAGCTTCATGCAATTCCTCACAAAAAACTGTTTCGACTAATACCGTTACTCCTGCTAAGGAATCTAATCCAATTACGTATGCAGAAACAATTACTGAAGATGAATTAAAGGAACACCTTTATATCTATGCATCGGATGAGTTTGAAGGTCGTGAGACGGGTCAACCTGGCCAAAAAAAGGCAATTGCATACTTAAAAGAACAGTATGAGGCTCTTAATATACCGGCTGCACAAGCTGATGGTGACTACTTTCAAAAGGTACCCTTAGAAATTGGTAAAGTACCTGTTGGAGATATTTCTATAAACGGAAATACTTATGAGCTAGGAAAAGATGTTTTAACCTTTACTTCAGCAGAAGGTAACCCTAAAGAAATTATATATGTGGGTTATGGAATTGAGGAAGATGATTATTCAGATTATAAAGGTTTAAACATTACAGGTAAGGTCTTACTTATAAAATCTGGCGAGCCAATGAATGAAGATGGCAGTTATTTGCTTTCAGGATCAGAAGAAAAGTCAGCATGGAGCAATATGTCAGAAGCTATGGGCAAAAAAACTACTCTAGCCTTTTCTAAAGGTGCTTCAGGAGTATTATACTACGATTCTCAAAATTTTCCTCGCTTTAAAAGGTACTTTGATTATATGAAGGCCAATGACTCTGGGAGAATGAGACTTGCAGCAGAAACATCTGATAATTTCATCGTTTTGTTAAATGAGAAAGCTGCTAAGGATATTAAGGCAGATATTAATGAGGGTCATACACCTTCTTCCTTGAATGTAAATATAGAAATGGCTGTTAGGAGTGCTAATAAAAATATTGATTCTGAAAACGTTGCTGCTGTAATCAAAGGCTCAGAAAAGCCGAATGAATATCTTATAATTTCCTCACATTTAGATCATATAGGTGTTACAGCAGACGGGCAAATAAATAATGGTGCAGATGATGACGGTTCTGGAAGTGTAGCACTTTTAGAAATTGCAGAAGCATTTAAAAAAGCTACAGATGAAGGCAATGGGCCAAAACGGTCAGTTGTTTTTCTACATGTTACAGGTGAAGAAAAAGGACTTTTGGGCTCAAAATACTACACAGATTATGCTCCTATTTTTCCTTTGAACCAAACGGTAACAAATTTAAATATTGATATGATAGGGAGAATTGACCCTAAAAGAGGTGGTAATAGAAATTATGTTTATTTAATTGGTTCGGATAAGCTAAGCACAGAACTACATGACTTATCAGAAGAAGTTAATTCCAAATACGCTAATATAGAACTAGATTATAAATATAATGACGAGAACGATCCTAACCGTTTTTACTACAGAAGTGATCACTACAATTTCGCAAAAAATAATATTCCAATCATTTTTTATTTTAATGGCACACATGCAGATTACCATAAGCCAGGAGATACGCCAGATAAAATAAATTATGACTTATTAGAAAATAGAACTCGTTTGGTTTTTCATACGGCATGGGAAGTAGCAAATAGAGCCAATAAGGTAATTGTTGATAAGGCTACTACTACTTCAAAATAATATCTAGAAGACTTCTTAAAAATATAAAGCCTCCTAAAAAGGAGGCTTTTCTTTGTTAAGGGTGGAAGACCGGGTTCGAACCGGCGACCCTCGGTACCACAAACCGATGCTCTAACCAGCTGAGCTACAACCACCATTTAAACGGATGCAAATGTAATTTTTTTTGTGCTATCATTCAAAATAAAAGTAGGTATAAATAAAAAAATGAACTTTTTAACAAGTAACTTACTTATACAAAGTAAAATAGTAATTACTATGTAATAATTTTATTCTATTGTTTACCTAACCACGTTATGACAATAGCTTTAATCTCATTTTCTTTTACCATAATTTGACTTAATATTTCTATATAACTCTAAAGATTGGTTTTCTAATCCTTAAAATTTTAATTTATATAAGTGGTCTTTTTTAATAGTAAAAAACTACTTCTAAAAATATAGCAATTTAAGTTCTAAGCTATTGAATGGTTGTTTTCATTATAAAAATCCCAAAAACGTAATTCAGCTATTGAAATTACAAAACATCGATGAAATACCTATTTTTACTGTTAAAACACACAAAAAATCATAGTTCACAACAATAGTTAGTATTCCCTTAACTACTAAAGTACATTTACCATTGTAACCTACTTAGGGTAATATGAACTTTTGTTTTCCAAAAATAAATTGGAATTTAGTACTTAGGATGATGCTAATTGGTATCCTCTGCGGTATTACCATTACCCCAATCCAATCACAGCAAAGTAAAGTTGATAGTCTTTCCAAATTAATCCATAAAAACAGTTTAAAAAAAGGGTTCTTTGAGAAGGACACTGTGCACATAAACACCTTAATAAAACTTGGTAAGTCATATCGCTATGTAAATTCAGATAGCTTACTCCAGATTGCAAAAAAATCATTGAAACTCAGTAAAGCTTCAGATTTTAAATATGGAATAATTGGAGCTCATTCTTTATACGGAGATTATTATTCTGATAAAGGCAAAAGTGCAAACGCCATTGATAATTATGAAAGAGCCTTAAAAATTGTTGAAGTTGAAATGAACAAAAATCAAAAGCTAGATTTATTAAACAGTTTAGCAGGTGAATATGGATACTTAGGTGACTATTCAAAGGCCTTAAGTGGCTACTTAAAGGGTATAGATTTGGCAACCGAAGTAAATAACAAATCGCTATTATCTATAATGAATGAGAATATTGCAAATTTATACACTTCCCAAAAAGATTTTAAACAAGCTTTAGAATTCTATGAAAAAGTAATTGCTATTAATGAAGATATAGGTAATGAAATTTTTGCAGCAGAAACATTTAGCAATATTGCCTCTACATATTCAAAAATGAAAAAATTTGACTATGCAATGTTTAATGTTAATAAAAGTATTTCAACTTTTGAAAAACATCAAATTTTGGATTGGTTAGCTTATGCCTATGAGGTTAAAGGTCGTATCTATCTGGAACAAAACAAACATAAATGGGCATTATACTGGTATGAACAAAGCAATCTAATTCATACTAAAATTGATGATGAACGAGGTAAAATTGATATGTTAAACGGAATTTCTCAAACATATTTAAGTCTAGAAAAAGATAGCCTAGCAATGGCATATGCGGAAAGTGGTTTCAAAGTTGCTAAAAATATCAACTCCCTTGAGGGTCAAAAAGAATGTGCGAATACGCTTTATAAAATTTGTAAAAGAAATAGTGATTTTACTAATGCCCTTTTATATCATGAACTACATAAAAAATTATCAGATTCTTTGTCTAGAGATGATAATAAGAAGAGCTTATCCCTGTTAAAAGCGAAATTAGATTATGAAAAACAAAAAGAACTACTAATAGAAAAAACCGAAAAAACGCTTGCTAGGCAACGTATTATTATATATTCATCTCTCGGTATTCTATTAATTCTTGGAGTAATCATATTTATTGTTGTGCGCAGTCAAAAAATACAAAAACGATTAAATAAAAAACTAAATCATAAAACTAGACTCATCAGAAAAAGAGAAATTCAATTAAGTGAGCTAAATAAATCTAAAAATAAACTCTTTTCAATTATAGGGCATGATTTAAGGGGACCAATTGGAGCCCTACAAGACTTATTACATTTATTTTCAAATGGAGATATAAAAAGGAATGAGTTAGATTCTTTTATTCCAAAATTAAAGTCCGACGTTGATAATGTGTTTTTTACATTGAATAATTTGCTCTCATGGGGGCAGTCACAAATGAACGGTTCTTCTACAAAACCAAAGAATTTTTCAATTGCTAGTTTAGTAGATAGCAATATAAATCTACTATCAGAAATGGCACTTAATAAATCTATTAAAATGCTTAATCATGTTGAGGATACTCCGATAGCATGGGCTGATCAAAATCAGATAGATATTGTCATTAGAAACTTACTAAGTAACGCTTTGAAATTTACATCCGAAAATGGATTAATATCTATTTCTGCAATTGAGAATGGTAATTTTTGGGAAATTCAAATAAAAGATACCGGAGTAGGCATGACGAAGGACATGCAAGAAAAAATATTGTCTGCTAATTCCACTACCACTACTTATGGCACTAATAATGAAAAAGGTACAGGATTAGGGCTGTCGCTTTGCAGGGAGATGGTCGAAAAGAACAATGGTAAAATATGGGTGGACAGTATAATTAATAAAGGGTCTATATTTTCTTTTACTATACCAAAAGAAAAATCCAGTTACAAAAAAGCTGGTTAAATTAAATCATCTAACTTTTCTACAGCTGCGTACCGTTCAACAGTAAATCCTTCTGCATAATCAACCCCTACTAATCTTCCTAAATCACGAGCCCGATAATTTACACTCTCTATAAAAGTTTTAGAGCTTATAGGTGTTTCTGGTTCATCACTCCTTGGGTCATAAAATTGTGAGCTGTAGGCAAGAATTGCACTGGTTTTTTTATCCATAAATCCAGTAACATTGACTACAAAATCTGGTTCTACATTCTTCCATTGAATGTAGTGATAAACAACTTTAGGTCGCCAAGGGTTTTGGTGAGTTTCCTGACCAACTAACTTAGTATCAATCTTCTTTAATCCACTTAAAAAACAAGCATCACTTACTAGATTACTTCCTTTTCCATGATCAATATGACGGTCAGCAATGGCATTACATAGGACTATTTCTGGTTGATACTTACGCACCATCCTAATCACTTCTATTTGATGTGCCTTGTCATTAATAAAGAACCCATCAGCAAATTCAAGATTTTCACGAATGGAAACATCTAAAATCTTAGCAGCTGCAGTAGCCTCACCGTCCCTAATTTCTGCACTACCCCGAGTTCCCAATTCACCTCTTGTTAAATCTATAATTCCTACCTTTTTACCATTAGCAATTTCTTTTGCTATGGTCGCTCCTGCTCCGAGTTCAACATCATCAGGATGAGCTCCAAATGCTAAAATATCTAACTTCATTATGCTAATACTGATTTTGATTTGATTCTTGCCAATGCTTGTTCGATATCAGCTATTAAGTCTTCAATTTCTTCTATTCCAATGGAAAAACGTATTAGACCATCTTTAATTCCCTGTTTAAATCTATCCTCTGGAGACATTAAAGCATGTGATGTTAATACCGGCAAAAGCATTGTGCTTTCAACCCCCGCTAGACTCATAGAAGGTTTTATCAATTGTAAGTTTTTCATAAATTCTGATGGATTTATGCCTTCCCTTAACTCAAATGATAACATACCACCAAATCCATTCATTTGCCTTTTCGCTAACTCATGATCTGGATGAGACTCCAGACCTGGATAATAAACAGCATCAATTTCATTGTGGCTTAGCAAAAATTCAGCCATTTTTTGAGCATTCTCATTTTGAGCCCTTACACGTAATCCCATGGTTTTTAAGCTTCGTTCTAGAAGCCATACGGTTTGGTCACTCAAACTCCCCCCAAAACAAATTGATGATTCCCAAATAGTATGAATATGTTCTTGAGACGCAGCTACAGCACCAGCACAAATATCTGAATGACCTCCCATATATTTTGTAGCACTGTGTAAGATAATATCAATACCAAAGTCTATTGGGTTTTGATTAACAGGGCTCGCGAATGTATTATCAATCATAGAAATAAATCCATACTTTTTGGAAACTTGAGCTATAGCTTCAACATCAGTAATGGTTAAAAGAGGATTAGATGGGGTCTCTATATAGATAACCTTTGTAGTAGGCTGAATTTCTTTTTCAAAATCTTCGGCTGTCCACCCTTCAGTAAAAGAATAGCTAATACCATATTTTTCAAATTGTGTAACAGCAAAATTATAAGTGCCTCCATATAGCGTTTGTTGCAAAATAATATGATCTCCTGCCTTTAAAAAAGCCATTAATGCATGACTAATGGCCGCCATACCACTTCCAAAAATTAAAGCGCTCTCAGCATGCTCTAAAGTCGCAATCTTTTTGCATAATGCTTCTTGATTTGGCGTGTTAAAATATCTAGGGTATCGCTTTACCGCTACATCCTCAAAAGCATAGGAAGAAGCCATATAAATTGGGGAAACAGCTCCTTTAAATTGCTCATCCTTAACTTCTCCTACGTGCGTGCAGATTGTATTAATCCCTTTTCTATTATGCTTCATAAATCAATTAAAATACAATAAGAGCTAAAGTTAAAACTCCCATCAATTCTGTTGGTGAAATTACGAAAATACTTTTCGTAATTATTTCATTCCAAAACATCATATACAATTTCCGTATACCCAACGTTTCCATTATTAGTGATGCCCTCGCAGATAATAATCATTTTTCCGGTAGTATCACTATTGAAAAAAGTAAGTTTTGCTTTACCATCTATATTTGTAATTAAGTTAGGTTCCCAATGTAACAAGGTACGTATATCGGGAATGTTCCAGTCTATTATCGCAGGATTATTATATTCTGGAACATAAAATTCCCTTATTGGAGAATACTGAGGAGCCGTTTCTTTAAGTAGGTTTGTCTTTTTAGGGAATGCTCCGAAAAGTCCTTTTCCAGAATATGTGTAAATAGCTAATATAGCAGGGAATTCTGGACATTCTAAACAATAACGTCCAAAAACATCATTAAAATATTTATTATTGGCTCCGGCTACGCTTCTCAAAATTTCAACACTTTCCGCGACGTGTAAAGGAATATTGGGAATAAGAATATAATTGTAAATTTTTACGGGTTTACCATCTATAAGAATATAAGTAAAACCCGCCCCGTACACTTTTGCAATCTGAAAACCGCCCACACCAGCTCTCCAATCAATCCTTATTTCGTGCGGATAATTAAACAATAACCATGGATACAAACTACCCGTCCAATTCTTTTCCTTTTTTAGTAATTCTTTGCTATCAATTACAACATCCGGCAAACCATGTAACTTGAACATTTCCGCTCTTTTTGGAGTCAATTTATAGTCACTTACTTCCACTTCGTTAAGTGCGATCGTATTTGGCAGTAGAAAAGGGTCACGACGCATATTATCAGTTATCTTTTCTGTCATCTTTTTCTCAACAATACTATCTACAGGAACAATTACTTTATCAATTTTATATGTTATCTCGGGAACTTCTCGCCTTTTAATGTTTACTTTAAAATTTTTACTTTTATCTTGATTATCAGATGGTTGTATTACATATTTTTGCCCATTACCATAACTATCTTTTATTTTAAACTTAAAATAGCCAGTACTATCAATTTCATAATTATATACTTCTAAGGAATTTCCGAGCATTAACATGTTTATACTATATATATTATTTTTAGATTTTTTTCGTTTCTTCATATTTTGTATTCCGCCTACAGTTCCAGTCACTTCCAGTCCATTTTCAGCTTGTATGTATCTTGGCTTTTTTGGAGAGTCATATTTATAATTGCTCCATCCTTGAGTTAACATCAAATTATCTAATTGCGCTAAGTTTTTGGAATTTTTAAAATAGTAGGAAGGATTTTCAATCTCCCCCCTAATATCTGATTGTAACATCAAATAAGAAATAATAGTACTTCTGTTCTGATTTGTACTCTCGAAATAGTCAGCATCAATAGCCATTAAAGAAAGTGAGGCCACTACTGGAAATCCTTCCTTTTTGGTGCCTATTTCTACCGAAACGCTATCTCGTGGCATATAGCTAGACCTATCCGTTGAAACCAATATTTCTATATTCTCATTAGGAATGTTATTAAAAAACTGGCGTTCACAAATTGGTTTAAAGTCCTTGTCATATGCTGTTACTCCAATAATACCATAAGGCAATTTCTTATTTTTTACTCGATGAATAAACTCACCTTTTTTAAGTTTTGCTTTTACAAGGAACATATCCTTTCCCCTATGGTAAATTTTTAAAAAAACGCTATCTTCAACACTACTAGTAGACCTTAATGATAGTTCCGCATAGGAGATTGTTTGGCGCACACGCAATACCATGCCTTGTGCATTTGCTTTAGGAAGTTTATATTTGAGGGTATTGCCACTTTTGGTCTTAAGCTTTCCAAAATAAGTTTTTCCTTTTTCAGGCCTGAAAATAATTTTTCCCATCCCCAATTTATTACTCTCAAAATCAGCTACTTTAATATCAAAATCATCTACGATAATACCTTTTACTTGACTCCCCTTGCCTCTATAATCCAAATATTTGATTCCTAATACACTTTCAAGTCCGTTCATCAAAGAACCGCCTTCTGGAAAAAATTGCAACGTACCGTACTCATCATCCAATATTACAGACTTTGTGAAGGTTTTGTTCTGAGTTTTTAAGCGGTAACTTATCATTTGAATATCAGAGGATATATTATAAACAACCGACGTACCATTATCTTTTCTAGGTTTTATCTCAACAGAATCTTTACCATTTTTCCAATCCAAATAGACTACGAACTTTCCTTTATGGAGACTATCAAGTTCTAATGGGAATATCTGTGCCGAAACCGAAAAAATTTTATTCTTGAAGTCTTTGCTAAATACAATATCTCGTATCGGATTTGGTTTAGTTTCCAGTCTTTGAAATTTATAAATGGTTATTTCTTTAGAAAAAATAAAGTCAGTATCAAAATTCCTGTTCCATTCTGTATAAGCCCTAATAATATACTTCCCCTCTCTATAATTGGAATGCAACTGAAAGAACCCCTTCGAAATACCATTTTCTATTTTCAAAAGTTTACTGTCTACAATCCTTTGTTCTAAAGGATCTATAAGTTCTACGTGCAAAACAGAACTTTTGGAAGTTGGTGTATGAAAAAAAGCATTGCATACAATAGCCTTGAACCAGATGGTTTCACTCGTATCATATACTGTATTAACCTGCAAGTATATTTTTTCTCCATCTACGGCATTCACAGAGGTTCCTGCCTGTTTTTCCAATACATTCTGGGCACTGGCAAAAAAGACCATAAATAACAATATCAAAAAAAAGTTTGTATTGAATTTCATTACCGATTAGTACAGTTTTAAAAATAAACAAAAACTAAAAGGAAACGCCTATACTTTCACTCTTTTCCATCTGCCCTTTTTAAACCAAATCATGGACAATATTGCTAAGAATACTTGAGCAGTTGTAATCGCTATAAAAACTCCAGTTGCCCCAAAATCAAATGTTAAAGCTAAAAGATATGCCATTGGTAGTTGAAACAACCAAAAACAGATTAAATTCAACCGTGTAGGGGTTCTAGTATCTCCCGAGCCATTAAAAGCTTGTGTAACAACCATGCCATAAGCATAAAATATATAGCCTAAAGCAATTACCTGAAGACAAACAGCTCCATTTTCAACAACTTCTGGAGTTTTGTTAAACCAACTGACAATTTGCTTAGCAAAAACAAGGTATATCAGCGAAACTAAGCCCATAAAAATTGCATTGTATTTTCCTGTTTTCCAAACAGATAATTCTGCTCTTTCGGGTTGGTTTGCTCCCAAATTTTGCCCAACCAATGTTGCAGCAGCGTTACTCATGCCCCAAGAAGGCATTAAGGTAAATAGTATTATTCTAATTGCAATTGTATATCCGGCTAGTACTTCACTACCAAATTCAGACATAATTCGCATTAAAAATACCCAGCTTGAAGTACCAATTAAAAATTGTGCAATACCTCCAAGGGAAACTTTTATCATATTGAACATTACTTTAACATTCAATGCGATATCATTTAGTACCAATTTTATTTTACCCCATCCAAAAAATAAAATTCCGAGTTGGAATAAAACTGCGGTTCCTCTACCAATATTGGTAGCAACGGCAGCGCCCATAACTCCAAGCTCCGGAAAAGGCCCCCATCCGAAAATAAAGAATGGATCTAGAATTATATTAAGCCCGTTAGATAGAATAAGTGCCCACATAGCTATGGAAGCATCACCAGCTCCTCTAAATATGGCATTGATAAGGAACAAAAGCACAATTGTAATGTTACCACCTAGAAGCCATTTGGTATACCCAGAACCTTCAGCAATTAAATCCGGTTCTGCACCCATTAATACTAATATTTCTTTATGAAATAAAAAGCCAATTATACTTACAACTATGGAAATTAAAATACCTAAAAAAATAGCCTGTACTGCTGCTTCCCGAGCGCCCTTGATATCCTTTTCTCCTACTCTTCTGGCTACAATAGCAGTAGCAGCCATACTTAGACCAATGGCCACGGCATAGACTAAAGTAACTACCGATTCTGTAAGACCAATAGTAGCCACGGCATTAACACTTACTTGAGAAACATATGCTATATCTACCAAAGCAAAAATACTCTCCATGAGCATTTCTAAAATCATGGGGATAGAAAGCATAAAAATTGCTTTTCTAATACTACCAGTTGTAAATTCGGTTTCCTTGCCTGTAACGGCTTTAAGAAAGTAATTAAATAGTTTTTTTATTGATAATGATTGTTGAGATGACATTGTAAATGAAATTATGTTAAAAAAGAAAATAAAGATGTCTTAACCGAAAAAGTGCTTCGGTTACTTAAATCGCCTATCGGCTATGACATCTATGGAATACATAATTTCTATAACTTCATGATGTCGCAAAGATGGTAAAAAAATTGATTCAAAAATAGTTTCATTCTAAATTTTTACAATATCATTGCTTTAAAACCAACATAAAACACCAATTATGAGGCTTTTATATAAATATATGCTAGTGCTAATATTCTTAGCGATAGCATGCAAAAGCTCAGAAAAACCAACTGGTTACCAAGGACAGCCTAAAAGTTCTGTAGTACCAACTACAAATAAACCTGTACAAAAGCAATGGAAAGGCATATGGTCATTTAATGACAGTACCACATTTTTTACCAATGATTTTGACGGAGCACGCCTTAATGGAGTTGCCGAAGACGGTAACAATCACTTTACACTCTGGATTACAGCAGAAAATACCCCAATTAATGTAAGTCCATGGTATGCGTTTAAAGTTTGGTCCAAAAACTCTAAGAAAATTACCTTAAAACTATCTTACCAAGATTCTAGGAGCCGTTACTACCCAAAAATAAGTACAGATGGGTTAAATTTTAAACCTATTGACAGTATTGCATTTAAGGCAATAAATTTAGGTGAAGGTGATTTTGGAATAAAAGCTGCCCCAGAATTTGTAGAACTTACTTTAGCAATTAATGAAAGTCCTATCTGGATTTCTGCACAAGAACTATATACCTCAACCAGAGTTAAAAATTGGATAGATTCGTTAGCTATAAAGCCCTATGTTTCAACTTATGAAATAGGGAAATCAACCCAAAATAGACCAATGCAGTTAGTAGAAATAAATGAAACAGAAAATGCTAAAAATGCAATAATGGTTATCTCTAGACAACACCCTCCAGAGGTGACAGGGTTTTTGGCTATGAAATCATTTATCGAAACAATTTCAGGAAATAGCAAGCTCGCTATAGAGTTTAGAAAAAAGAATACAGTTTTTGTTGTACCATTAATGAACCCTGATGGCGTAGATAATGGTCATTGGAGGCATAATATGAGCGGAATTGACCTTAATCGTGATTGGCAGAACTTTAACCAGCCAGAAACTAAAAGTGTTCGTGACTTTTTAAACAAAAAAGATTCTGAAGGTTACAATTTTGTTTTTGGAGTAGATTTTCACTCTACCTGGGATGATATCTATTACCCTCTAGATACTGTGGCAACAGGCAAAAAAGGTAAAATAGTTTTTGATTGGATAGCTAGTATTAGTAAAAGACTCCCTCAGAAAAAAACAAACGTAAAAGCCTCTTCAAGCCTAAATCCAACAATGGTGTCCAGAACCTATTTTTTTGTAAACCATGGTATGCCAGCTATTGTATTTGAATTAGGTGATAATACACCTAGGCCATTTTTAAAGGAGAAAGGGAAAGTTGCAGCTGAAGAATTAATGCGGCTTTTGTTAGCTAACTAAAGTTATTTGGAATAATTTACACGATACCTCCACAAACTAATTCCACCTAAAACAAAAACACCCAGTACTGTATACCAAATAAAATCTGGGGTTATGACTTGGTCCCCGCTAGCATAACTATGTAATCCAGAAAGATAAAAGTTGACTCCAAAATAGGTCATCATAATACTGGCAAAGGCTATTATACTAGCAAAGCTAAAAGTCCATTTTCCACGAAGCCCAGGTACTAACCTCATATGCAGTACAAAAGCATAAATCATAATAGAAATTAAAGCCCAGGTTTCTTTTGGATCCCAACCCCAATAGCGACCCCAACTTTCATTTGCCCATTGTCCGCCTAAAAAGTTCCCTATGGTTAGCATAATTAAACCTACGGTTAAAGCTAGTTCATTTATTGTAGTTAGTTCTTTAAGGTTAATTTCCATTCGCTTTTTATTCTTTTCGTTTGTAAGAATAATTAGTATTAAAGAAACTACGCCAAGAATCATCCCTACCGTTAAAGGTCCATAACTCCCAACTATTACAGCAACATGAATCATTAACCAATAACTATCTAAAACAGGTTGTAAGTTTGCAATGGATGGATCTACCCAGCTCTGATGAGCAATCCATAATAACATAGCTGTAACAAAGGCACTCGCAGCAAGGGTTAAATCACTCTTCCTTGCTCCTAGCAATAGGCCCATACCCATTGTAGCCCAAGAAACATATAGAATACTTTCATACGCATCACTCCATGGAGCATGGCCAGAAATATACCAACGTAAAACTAGGCCAGCTGTATGCCAAATAAATAATAAAACGATAAGTCCTTTAAAGAAATAAGTTGCAGCCTTCCAAATCTCTCGATCTTTAAATATTCTAAAAATGAGTACAAAAAATAACAAGCCACCAACCAAAGCATAATACCTATACAAGCGATTAAAGATATCCAGCTTATTATAAATAATTTCTGTCTTTACCTTTTTATCACTTGGTAAAACCTCAGCACCATGATTTTTTTGGTTTTGATAAAATGCTTCTAGTAATCTATCTGACTCAGTATAATCTCCCGTTTCAATGGCACGCTGAACGGTATTTAAATAATAAGGAATGCCATTATTCATAAAATTTGCATACAAAGAATCTTGAATTTGATATTGTCCTGAACGAAACTCTATAGCGGAAATCCATTTATTGTTTTCATCATTCAAAAGTGGAAATATCTTAACCATTTGTCCGCTTAAGGCTAAGTCTAAAAGACTTAAGCGTTCACTTACTTTTTTAAAATCCTTTTGAAACTTATTTGGGTTATTGGTAGAGGTAGCTTCCTTAATATAGGGTTGTAATTTATACCTGCCTTGTGAGTCAAAGAAATCTGTAGCCTTAACAAACTCTTGCCCTTTTGGGACACCTACAATTTCCCGTATACTATCGTTCTCTTTTTTACCTAAAGAAATAAACTCTGTATTATACCATGCTGGAGGGTTTAACATCATGGATAAGAAAACTTGATCCGAGTTCATATCATTAAACTCATTCTTTCCACTTAGTCTTCGCAATAATTCAGATGAAAAAGTATGAATTGGCTTCATACGCCCACCCTCATCTTGGATAATTAATGCTCCAAATTTATCTGCATGTTCTTTAGAAACTATCGTAGCCTTTAAAACGGAATCTATTTGAGCTTGGGTTGGTAAACCATTATGCTCATGAGCATCTTCATCTTCTTGTGCAACTGCATAAAATGAAATAGACAAAAATGCAACTATACTTAGTGCTGCTTTCTTTGCTTTTAATTTATCCAGAGTTTTAGTCAAATCTTTAAAGCGTGTTTTACCAAAAAACATGATTCCCATTAGACCGATATAGAGTAAGAAATATCCAATGTAGGTTATCCAAGTTCCCCATCGATCATGATTTACAGATAAAATAGTTCCTTTTTCGTCTGGCATGAAACTGGCCTGAAAAAAGCGATAACCTTTATGGTCTAATACATGATTCATGAAAATATCATAGTCAAAAGGGCGTTCATCTTTAACAGTAATTTTGCTCATAAAGGACTTATAACTGTTTTCTGTGCCAGGGTATTTTTCTGCGATAAAATCATTTAGTTTAACATCAAATGGTAATTCATAAACTTTTGAGCCATAACGTAAGGCAAATTCTAATCCTCCAACTGAAAACTTATCACTAAACTCAGATTGACCTTGACCACCTAACAATTTCTTCACAACGGTTTCTCCATTTGCAGTCACCGCAATTACAAGAGCATCTTGGGTTTGCGCTGTTATTTCCTCTTTGGGTACTTTTACGATACCATATTTTCCTTTTACTAATGGTTCTGGAATAACAAACTGCATCCCTGCCATGGTATATAATGATCGTAATTGAAGTGTTTCTAAACTATCTTTTGAAACAGCGCCTTTAAATTGATCTGCCATCCGCATGAATGCACCATCAAAAGGGGATTTTATAGCATAAGTGCTGTCTGTAGAAAAAATATTAATCGCACCATCTGTATCCTTATTTAAAGCGAATAAAACATTATGGATACTAGCAATTTTTCCATTTTCTAAATAATGTTCATGACGCTGACCATCACCCGCTTCAACTATTTTAAGAAATTCATTTCCAGTTTCATCTTCAATTAAGCCTTCCGTTGCCCCATCAATAAAATCTATATAAGAAATTGTAAATGGTTGGCCATTAAAATCATCTTTCCAAGGTAAACTAGTGCGTTTCCCCTCCGCAGTCACTAAAATATCGTCCTCCAGAGTCTTTCTGCGTATTTCTCCATTAATCTCCCCATCTATGAAGGCCATTAGATATGTTTTATCAGAATAAAACACTTTCTCTGCATTACCTTCTCTAATTGGCATCATACCCTCAAAACCTAAATACCTTGTAACACCAGCGCCAATTATGATAAGAATCCAAGATAAATGCAGCACTAATACCGGCCACTTTTTCCATTGTAGCAGGTTATATCTAAAAATATTACCAGAAAAATTAATTACAAAGAATACCATGATTACTTCAAACCAGGTAGTATTGTATATGTAAATTCTTGCAGTTTCTGTGCTATACCAGCTCTCAACAAAAGTGCCAGCAGCCATAGCAGCAGCAAAAACCAAAAAGAGAATAGCCATTAAACGAGTAGAGAAAAGCGTTTTCTTGAGCAAGTCTAACATAAATCTGTCTTTGGCATGCAAAAGTACGGCGTTTTTACATTTTGAAAATGAACTTGGTACACTAAATAGTTCAACAAAATTGTTAATTCTTTCTCAAGAACTTCCCACAACGAAATTGTATTTTTGGGCATGCTTTCAATTGTACTATTAGGCACTGGTAATGTAGCACATCATTTGTTTGACGCTTTTTCAAATAAAGATGGCATTCAAGTGATACAAGTTTTTGGGCGAAATCCAGATTCCCTTTTATCTTTTGCCTCTAAAAGTGAAACTACCGCAACTTCTAAAGCTATTTTAGACGCAGACGTCTATATCATTGCTGTTAGTGATGATGCTATTTCTGAAGTTTCTAAACTATTGAAAAATAGAAAAGGTTTGGTAGTTCATACCTCTGGAAGTATTCCAAAGAATAGTATTAAGACAAAAAGAAAAGGTGTTTTTTATCCGTTGCAGACTTTTACAAATGGTAAAAAGGTAGATTTTACCGGAATCCCTATCTGTATAGAAGCCGAAACTAATAATGATGTAACACTGCTTAAAGAACTAGCCACTACCATATCGGAAAGTGTTTATAAAGTTTCCTCTGCACAACGTGAAAAGTTGCATTTAGCAGCAGTTTTTGTAAATAATTTTACAAATCATATGTATGCAATTGGCCACCAGGTTTGCCAAAAAGAAGAGTTACCTTTTGATTTACTAAAACCTTTAATAAAAGAAACTGCTGATAAATTACGATTTTTATCCCCTGAAGATGCGCAAACAGGTCCTGCTAAACGCAACGATGTACTAACAATGCAAAAGCATTTAGGAATTTTAGAAAGTCCCATACATAAAAAAATATACCAGCTTATTAGCGAATCTATTAAAGAAAATAATGAAGAAAAATTATAAAGAATACCTTAGCCAGATTACCACTTTTATTTTTGATGTAGATGGTGTTTTCACAGACGGTACACTCCTTATCACTACTAATGGCGAAATGCTTCGTAAAATGAACGTAAAAGATGGTTATGCCCTTAAAACTGCATTACAGAAGGGGTATAATGTATGCATTATTACCGGTGGTAGTAATGAAGGTGTTCGCAATAGATTTAAGGGCCTTGGAGTAACAGATATTTATTTAGGAGCACATCATAAAAATGAACCTCTGCAAGAATATTTAAAAGCTAACAATATAAAGCCTGAGAATGTGCTTTATATGGGAGATGATGTTCCAGATATTCCTCCTATGAAAATGGTGCAATTAGCTACATGTCCTCAGAACGCAGTAGCTGAAGTAAAAGCAATTTCTGATTATATTTCTCATAAAAATGGTGGTGAAGGATGCGTTCGCGATATTATTGAACAAGTCTTAAAAGTTCGTGGCGATTGGAATTCAAATTTTAGTGCAGCAAATGACTAAAAATCCAATTGCGGAGAAATTACAAAATCGCAAACTAATTTTAGCCTCTGGTTCTCCTCGTAGAAAAAAGTTTTTTGAAGATTTGGGCGTAGATGTTGAAATTAGGATAAAATCTGTTGAAGAAGTCTATCCAGAGCAACTTAAAGGAGAAGAAATACCTGCTTATTTAGCTGAATTAAAAGCTTCAGTTTTTAAAAACGAATTAGATGCTAATGAGATTTTAATTACTTCTGATACCGTAGTGTGGCATAACAACGAATCATTGGCAAAAGCTGGTGATAAAACTGAGGCAGTAGAAATGCTTCAAAAATTGTCCGATAACTGGCATGATGTGATAACAGCTGTGTGTTTTACGACTTCAACAAATCAAAAAACAGTAAGTGCAACCACTAAGGTTAAATTATCTAAGTTAACTTCTAAAGAAATAAACTACTATTTAGAAACCTTTAAACCCTATGACAAAGCAGGAGCATATGGTATTCAGGAGTGGTTGGGTACAATAGGGATAGAAGAGATACAGGGCTCTTACAATAATGTGGTCGGGTTACCCACGCATTTAGTTTACAAAACGTTAATGAGCATGGTTGACTAATTTTTCTTAGCTAATTTTGAATAAAACCTTCCTATTATGAAAAAGTGGATTCGATTTGAGCTTGTTATAGTACTTTTTGCCATCGCAGTAATCACCTTTGAAGGTTGTAAAGAAAAATCCGATTCAAGTTCCCAAGAGCTTGCTTTAAATTCGGAAGAGGTTAAAAGTGTCACAGTTAAAGAACCAAAAAAAACACTATCAGAAGACTTTAAAAAGTATTGGTATGCTGGTAATGCGGAAATTACTTCTTATAAATTAGAACAAGCCAGGTATGGTGAAGTAAGAGAAGGGACTTCTGTGCTGGTCTACGTTACAGAACCTTTTTTACCTGACGTCCAAGTTAAAGCCGATAGAAGCAATACTAGTAATGTTCCTGTTTTAAAATTAAATGCTACAAAGAAGTATTTAACTGGTATTTACCCCTACTCAATCATGAGCAGTACGTTTTACCCAGTTCATGACAATCAACATGCTATTAAGACCAGTCTGTCTGTACAGGAATGGTGTGGACATGTATATTCACAGCTAAATAATAGAGAGCAATTTGAATTTACTTCGCATTCCTATTTTGAAGGAGAAGCAGACCAAAGTTTAAAATTAGAAAAAGCTATTTTAGAAAACGAAATCTGGAATAAAATTAGAATTAGTCCTAGCGACCTTCCTATTGGTGAAATTAGCATTATACCATCTTTAGAGTTCTTTAGAACTAAGCATCAAGAGATGAAAGCCCTTAATGCTACAGCTAGTCTAACAACTACTAATGGTATTAGTTCTTATACCATAGATTATGGAGAAGCTATTCGTAAATTAACAATTAATTTTACTAGTGATTTTCCATATACTATTGAAAGTTGGAAAGAGGAATTTAAAAGTGGTTATGGTGCAAATGCAAAACACTTAACTTCAAGCGGAACAAAAATGAAAAGCATAAAAACCCCATATTGGAGACAAAATTCAAATAAGTATATTGGACTAAGAGATAGTCTTGGTTTATGATTACAATAGAAAATTTTATGGATGACTACCAAAGCGAGCTTGTAGGTACCATAATATGTATTGCAATTTTTCTTTTAGTACGCTTTTTGCTGGTCAAAGCGATAAAACGTATTGGTCGTATTAGTGATATCAACCAAGTACGTACTGTTTTAGTAGGTAGGTACCTCTCTTTTGCACTCTTTATAATTATGCTTATAGCGCTTCTCTTTATTTGGAGGGTTAATTTTAAAGAGCTGGGTTTAATTCTTTCATCTGTTTTTGCGGTCTTAGGAGTCGCATTATTTGCAAGTTGGTCCATTTTAAGCAATATTACCGCCGGTATTATTCTATTCTTTTATTTTCCATTTAAGATTGGTGATAGGATTAGAATATTAGATAAAGATTTTCCTGAAGAAGCTATTATTATTGATATTCAAGCGTTCACCATCAACCTAAAGAAAGATAATGGCGAATTGTTAACCTATCCTAATAACTTATTATTACAGAAAGGTGTTGTTCTAATTAAAAAAGAAGTTGCTACTGGAACAGATTTAGAGCAACATTTTTAGCTTGTTAAAGAAGTTCTAAATCTAAACTTCTAGGCACCTAATCTTTCTATATTTGATATTAATTAAAGAACCAACTATGCAATTTATTAGGGCTTTTGCTATAGCCTGCTTAGTACTATGTAATAGTATTTATGCGCAGACACCTAAAAAACTATCATCCACAGCTATACATCACGAATTAGAAAAACTAAATTTTTTAGGTACAGCATTGTATGTAGCTGCGCACCCAGACGATGAAAATACACGCTTAATTTCATATTTAGCAAATGAGACAAAAGCAAGAACGGCCTATTTATCACTTACAAGAGGTGATGGAGGTCAAAATTTAATAGGTGCAGAACTACGTGAATTATTAGGTGTATTAAGAACACAAGAATTGTTAGCTGCAAGAAGAGTTGATGGCGGTGAGCAAAGATTTACAAGAGCTAACGACTTTGGCTATTCTAAACACCCAAATGAGACCTTAGAGATTTGGGATAAAGAAAAGGTCTTAGGTGATGTGGTTTGGGCTATTCGTAATCTAAGACCCGATGTAATCATCAATAGGTTTGATCATAGAACACCTGGCAGTACACATGGACACCATACATCATCGGCCATGCTTAGCTTTGAAGCATTTGATTTAGTTAATAATCCAAATGCATATTCAAATCAACTAGTCAACACAGCTATTTGGCAACCGCGACGCCTGTATTTTAATACAAACTGGTGGTTCTACGGAAGTAGAGAAAACTTTGAGAAAGCAGATAAATCTAAAATGTCTAAACTAGATGTGGGTGTTTACTATCCAGATTTGGGAGTCTCAAACAATGAGATTGCTTCATTGGCAAGTAGCCAACATCTTTGCCAAGGTTTTGGTCGTATTTCTACCAGAGGGTCTCAAGATGAGTATATCGAACACATAAAGGGTATTGAAGCTAAAGATAAAAGCAACATTTTTGACGGAATTGACACCTCTTGGTCAAGAGTGAAAGGTGGAAAGGCTGTTGGTGAAATTTTATATGAAGTTGAAAAGAATTTCAATTTTAGAAATCCTGCTATTCATATTCCTAGGCTTGTTGAAGCATATAGGTTACTTCAAAAAGTGGAGGATAAACATTGGAGAGAATTTAAGTCCAATCATCTAAAAGAAATTATTCTTGCTTGTTCTGGGCTTTATATAGAGGCTAATGCTACGGCTTCATCTGCTACATCCAATGAAACTATAAAAATAAATATAGAAGCCTTAAACAGAAGCACTACAAAGGTTAGTTTACACACCGTTACAATAGAAAATACAACTGCTTCTCTCAATCCAAATTTGAATTTAACAGCTAACAAAAAAGAAAATTTAGAATTAGAATTAACTATTCCCAACAAGACTAATACATCAGCTCCATACTGGCTAAACGAAAAAGGAAGTTTAGGAATGTACAAAGTGAATGATGATGCTTTGATAGGCAAACCAGAAACCCCACCAGCATTTATAGCAGATTTTGAACTCGACTTTGACGGTACCACTATAAATTTTAAGAAACCAATTGTATACCATTATTCCAAACCGGATAAAGGTGAAATTTATGAACCTTTTGCTATCCTTCCAGAAGTTACATCTAGCTTTAAAGATGATGTAATCTTATTTGCCGATGCTAAAACAAAGGAAGTTACCTTAGCAGTTAGAGCTGGTAAAAATACTATTTCAGGTAAGGTTTCTTTAAATCATCCTAGCGGTTGGACGGTAAATCCATCTTCAATAGACTTTTCGATTGCACAAAAAAATGATGTCCAAAGCGTATCATTTAAAGTTACGCCAACAAGTGGTGAAAGTGAAGGCGTTATTTCGCCTTCAATCATAATAAATGGAAAGACGTACACTAAAAAACTGGTAGAAATTAATTATGATCATGTTCCCAAACAATCTATATTACTTCCGTCAGAAACTAAAGTTGTTCGTTTGAACATCCAAAAAAGCGGAAATAATATAGGTTATATTGTAGGTGCAGGTGATAAAGTCCCTGAAAGCTTAGAACAGATTGGTTATAATGTGCAACTAATTGATGTTGCAAGTATTCAAGAAGGCTCACTAAGTAAATATGATGGAATAGTATTAGGTATTAGAGCCTATAATGTGGTGGAAGAGCTTAAATTTAAGCAGACTTATTTACTCGATTATGTTAAGAACGGAGGAAACCTAATTATCCAATACAATACGGCTGGCCGCTGGAGGAACCAGTTTGAAAATATTGCACCCTACCCTATTTCAATTTCTCGTGATAGAGTAACAAACGAAAATGCTGAAGTTGAAATAATAGCAAAAAGACATTCACTCATTAACTTCCCCAACACCATCACTAAAAATGATTTTGATGGTTGGGTACAAGAAAGAGGTTTATATTTCCCAAATGAATGGAGTAAAGAGTTTACCCCTATCTTATCTATGAATGATAAAGGAGAAACTCCAAAAACAGGTAGTTTATTAGTAGCTCCTTACGGAAAAGGAAACTATATTTATACAGGTTTAAGCTTTTTTAGAGAGTTACCTGCAGGTGTATCCGGCGCATATAAACTATTTGCAAATATGCTTTCCATAGGAAAAGAAAACCTTCAAACAGAAAATGAAATCAAAGGAAAGTAACGAAAAAACCGAGCCCTTTATTTGGAAGAGAACGTACTCAATAGTCTTAATATTGAATACGCTCTATATTTTAGTTTTCTACTTATTAATGAAGGGAAATATATAGTTTATGGTATTACTAGATTGGATAGTACTTGGTGGAACTTTATTATTCATAGTAGGGTATGGTGTCTGGAAAACCAAAGGCAGCAAAAATGTTGAAGACTACATAAAAGGTGGTAATGATACCAAATGGTGGACTATTGGGCTATCTGTAATGGCAACACAAGCCAGTGCAATTACCTTCCTCTCTACTCCCGGGCAAGCTTTTCATGATGGGATGGGGTTTGTTCAGTTTTACTTTGGATTACCAATTGCCATGATTGTGATTTGTGGTGTATTTATACCCATTTATCACAAACTAAAAGTATACACCGCATATGAATTATTAGAAAAACGTTTCGATTTAAAGACCAGAACCCTAACAGCCATTCTTTTTTTAATACAAAGAGGTTTAGCTGCTGGAATCACAATTTTTGCACCATCTATCATTTTATCGGCAGTACTTGGTTGGAACCTTTTAACTTTAAATGTTATTATTGGGGTTCTTGTAATTGCCTACACGGTTTCTGGAGGAACAAAAGCAGTTAGTGTTACGCACAAACAACAAATGTTTGTGATTATGACAGGAATGTTTTTTGTTTTCTTTTTTATTCTAGGAAGCCTTCCTTCTGACATTTCGTTTAGCGAAACTTTAAAACTTGCGGGAGCTAATGATAAGCTAAATATTCTAAACTTCGATTTTGACACCAAAAATAGGTACACCTTTTGGAGCGGTATCACTGGTGGCTTCTTTCTAATGTTAGCATACTTTGGAACAGACCAAAGTCAGGTACAACGCTATTTATCAGGTAAATCTATTAGAGAAAGTCAATTGGGGCTTATTTTTAATGGTATTCTAAAAATACCAATGCAATTCTTTATTCTCTTGGTAGGTGTAATGGTATTCATTTTTTATCAATACAATCCATCACCACTAAACTTTAACCCGGCAGCTACGGAGGCGGTTTTGAATTCGGAATATTCAGATGATTATAAAGCTTTACAAGAGGGACATTTAGAAATTCAGCTTGATAAAAAAATGGCTCAGAGTGAGTTCTCTTCTGCACTAAAACTAAAAGATTTTAATGCCATTGAACAAGCCAAAATTAATGTGGTTGCAGTAAATAAAACAGAAATGGCTGCACGTAATACAGCAAAAGATTTAATAGAACGTGCGGATGATGGCGTACAAACAAATGATAAAGATTATGTTTTTATCCATTTTATACTCAATAACCTCCCTATGGGGCTCGTTGGTCTCTTACTAGCCGTTATTCTATCTGCTGCCATGTCTTCTACAGCATCAGAATTAAATGCGCTGGGTACTATTACGGCGTTGGATTTGTATAAAAGGAATAAAAAAGGGGAATTTACTCAAAAGCACTACTTAAATGCAAGTAAGTTTTTCACCTTAGTTTGGGGGATTATAGCCATTCTAATTGCATGCGTAGCGGACCTATTTGATAATTTAATTCAGCTGGTAAATATCATTGGCTCCATATTTTATGGTAATGTTTTGGGAATATTTTTATTGGCCTTCTTCTTTAAATTTGTTAAAGGAAATGCAGTTTTCATTGGGGCAATAATCACTCAAATCATCATCTTTATTTTGTTTTTCGTTCTTATTTATCCTTATGAAAGTGGACAAGAAAAACTGGGGTATTTATGGTTAAATGCAATAGGCTGCGGTCTTGTAATAGCAATTGCAATTCTAATAGAAGGGTTTGACCGTACCTTACGTAAAGAACCTATCCAAGTTTAGAATTATTTAAATTTTACTTTTCTAAAATTCCCTGAAAACAGGGATTACACATTTTTAAGTGTAAACTACTTTAGCAAAAAAACTAAATATGTTTAGGGTAGTCATTATACTTTGTTTTGCATTTTTTGTTTCATGCAACCCCAAAATTAAAACAGAACCTATTGCAAAAAACGCCAATATGTCTTTAGGATATGATGAAATAGATAAGTTACCAGAAGCTGTGCTATATGATACTAATCTAGAGCTGGATTTTATTGAAGCAGCAAATAAATCTCAAAAGAAATTCCAAGTTTCAGAGGTAATAATAACTAGTGATAGATGGGCATCAACTTTTAATGGATCTGGCCATGTTATCGCGCGATTTAGAAATGCTTCAATATTAGCCAATAACAAAGGAATTTGTTATTTACAGCATATAGTTTTTGAACAAAAAGGTAATGGAGAAATCTTTAAAGAAATAACCATAATTAAGAAAAGTAATTGGAATATTTTTAATTGTAATTTGCTAGAAAAGAAAAACCCTGACACAATTGCCAGGGTTCAATATGATAATTGAATTTATACTATAAAGCTCCCCATTCTTTTAAGGAGTCTTTATTCATTTTTATATAGTCTGCATTTCCAGCTTCTTCAGCACCAGCTAGTGACTTTTTAGCAGTAGCAATTGCACCTTTCTTATCTCCAGATTTTGCCTGTATTAAAGATTGTTGTCTTAATTGCCAAAATCTAGGTGTTTCCGTCATAGACATAGCTTTATCCATCCATTCTTTAGCCTTATTAATGTCTTTCCCTTCAGAAGCATAATATACAGCTGAAGCATAATAATCCCCCGCAGATGGTCCAGACATTACTTTTTCAATACTTTTTACAACTTCAGCATCTGTATGAACGCCAAAAGGAACTCCTACATAGGTATTCTCCCATATAAAACCTAGGTTAGCACCATTGCTTGCAACATCATCAATAGTAATGGTAAATGTTTCAACAGGCATTTCCATTTTATAAACTGGAACCGTTATTTTGGCAACAACCTTAGCATCATCCCAATCTCTTGGTGTACCGCCTCCTTGGGTATCTGTATAAAAGAAAACTTCCCAATTCTCTTTTCCTGGCTTGGTAAAAATCGAATAGGTACCTGCTTTTACATCATTATCTGCAATTGTTACGTCTTTGTCAAAACTAATCTTAGTGTAAGCATTTGCACCCGTTCTCCATAACTTGTCAAAAGGAACTAAGTCACCAAAAATGGTTCTTCCTCGCATAGAAGGTCTAGAATAATCTACAGTCACTTCTGTTAAACCTACAGTTTGCCAAATTTTTGCAGAAGTACTTGGCTGTGGCGTCTCTATCTGAGCACTTAATGTACAGGACAAAAGGGCCACAAGAGAAAATAATACTAATTTTTTCATGATAATAAGTGTTTTAAATCGGATTAGATAACAAAGCTAATTATAATGAAAAGCGTCATCTGTTAACAAATACTTAAATAAAGAAGGTCATAGCAAAGTCAATAGCTGACTTTGAATGCATCGAAACTAACATTTTCAATTTTGTTTAACTTTTAATATTTTATATTAAACATTTTAACATTTATCTTTGATAAAAATCTTTCATGAAGTTATATCAGCTACGAGCAAAGCAAGCATTTCCAATAACTAAAAAAGAAGCTTGGGATTTCCTTTCAGATCCAAAAAATTTAAAGGTTATTACGCCAGATCACATGGGTTTTAATATTCTTTCTGGGGCTGATAGACCCATGTTTCAAGGGCAAATTATTCAGTACGTTGTAAAACCATTTCCAGGATACGCAACAAAATGGGTCACAGAAATAACACATGTACGAGAAGGGGAATATTTTGTAGATGAACAACGTTTTGGTCCTTATGCCTTATGGCATCACAAGCATTTTATTAAAGAGATTAATGGAGGTGTAGAAATGGAAGATATAATAGACTACAAAATCCCTTTTGGTATTTTAGGTCAAATAGCACAGCCCTTAGTGGTAAAAAAACAATTACTTCAGATTTTCAACTATCGCGAAACCAAATTAAATGAATTGTTTGGTAAACTTGAAGGTCACAAAAATCAATTAGAGTTAAAATCAATATAACATGCATAAAAATATATTACTAGTTGGCGGTTCCCATGGTATAGGTTTTGAAATTGTAAAAGCATTACAAAATCAATATACCATATACGTTGCATCCAGAACAAATGATGAGTTGGGAAACTTAGATGTAAATTACATTTCATTTGATGCGACTAGTGATGCACTCGACGAATCTGAGTTACCGGATGAGCTCCATGGCTTTGTTTATTGTCCAGGTAGCATCAACTTAAAACCCTTTAAAATGTTATCCCTAGATACGTTTAAAGAGGATATGGAATTAAATTTCTTTTCCATGGTAGCTGTAGTTAAAGCTATAATGCCAAAAATGGCTGAGGGTTCTAGTATGGTGTTTTTTAGCACGGTTGCCGTAGCAACTGGAATGCCTTTTCATACAAGTGTCGCAGCAGCAAAAGGAGCTATAGAAGGGTTTTCTAAATCGTTGGCCGCTGAATTTGCTCCAAAAGTAAGGGTAAATACCATTGCACCTTCTTTGGTAAATACACCTTTAGCAAAACGTTTATTGAATAATGATAAAAAAAGAGAACTCATGGACCAACGACATCCTTTAAAGCGCGTTGGTGAAGCTAAAGATATCGCTAACCTTGCTTGCTTTTTATTAAAGGAAGAAAGCTCATGGGTGACAGGACAAAGTATTGGAATTGATGGCGGTATTTCAACATTAAATGTAAATTAATGCCAGAAAAGGTAGTTGTATTTTGGTTTAGACGAGACTTGCGTTTGGAAGACAATGTAGGATTATACAATGCTTTAAAAAGTAATATTCCGGTACTTCCAATTTTTATTTTCGACACGGAAATTTTAGATAAGCTTCCTAAAGATGATGCGCGCGTAAGCTTCATTCACAAGCAGTTATTAGCAATTAGAAAAGCACTGCAAGCCCAAGCTGAAAGTTCCATAGCAGTCTATCATGGAAACCCACTGTACGTTTTTAAATCTATAGCGGAAACCTATGATATAAAGACCGTATTCACCAATCATGATTACGAACCATATGCTAAAAAACGTGATGAAGAAGTTTCAAAGTTTTTACATAAAAAAAGAGTAGGTTTTAAAACCTATAAAGATCAGGTCATTTTTGAAAAAAGTGAGATTGTAAAAGGAGATGGCAATCCGTATGTAGTTTATACCCCTTTTAAAAATAAATGGAAAGAGCATTTTAATCCATCCATAGATTTGGTAGACTATGAGCCGGAACTTTTCAATTTTATAAAGAACAAGCGCTTACCCAATTGTTCTTTAGATGATTTAGGTTTTGAAAAAGCAAAAATAGACGTCCCCAATTATTTAGTTACCAAAGATTTGGTCCAGAACTATGAGGCCACTAGAAATTTTCCAGCTATAAAAAATGGAACTTCTAGACTAGGTCCCCATTTGCGTTTTGGTACGGTATCAGTCAGGAAAATGGTAAAAAAAGCCATTGCCGAAGAAAATGAGGTCTTTTGGAATGAATTAATATGGCGGGAATTTTTTATGCAAATTCTATGGCATTTTCCTAGCACCCATAAAAATGCATTCAAGCCAAAATATGATCGCATAGTATGGCGAAATAATGAAGTAGAATTTGATAAATGGAAAAATGGAAAAACCGGCTATGCTTTAGTGGATGCAGGCATGCGGGAATTAAATACTACAGGATATATGCATAACCGAGTCCGGATGTTAGTTGCAAGTTTTTTATGTAAGCATTTATTAATAGACTGGCGCTGGGGAGAAGCCTATTTTGCAGAAAAGTTGCTGGATTACGACATGAGTGCCAATATAGGCAATTGGCAATGGGCGGCTGGAAGTGGTGTTGACGCCGCACCCTATTTTAGGATTTTTAATCCCATGACTCAAGTAGATAAATTCGACAAACAAAAAGAATATATAAACAAATGGGTTCCTGAACTTCAAGAGCTTACCTACCCAGAAAAAATGGTTGACCATAAAATGGCTAGGGAAAGATGTTTACGCGTTTATAAAGAAGCTGTTGGGTGATACTTTTTCATTACTTTAGAGATTCTAATTTTAAAGTAACCAACACATTATAATTATGAAAAATGTTATCCTTTTAATCGCACTATTTGTATCGATGGCAGCGGTAGGTCAAAAATTAAACAATAATAAAAAAGCTATTATTGCTTCAGTTGAAAAGCATGAAGCTGAATTGATAAAAATTAGCGACTCTATCTGGGCACTTGCAGAAACAGCTTTTAATGAGAGTGAATCGTCTCGTATTCTTGCAGATTACGCAGAAAAAAATGGATTAACCGTTACTAGAGGCGTAGCAGATATTCCTACAGCATTCACAGCAACTTACGGTTCTGGAAAGCCAATAATAAGTATCCTTGGAGAGTTTGATGCCTTACCTGGCCTATCTCAAAAAGCATCTCCAACAAAAGAACCTTTAAACAAAGATGCTCCAGGCCATGGTTGTGGACATAATATGTTTGGTACGGCTAGTCTTGGTTCAGCAATAGCCATTAAAGAGCTAATGGAAGCTGGCAAAATTAAAGGTACCGTTAAGTTTTTAGGAACACCTGCAGAAGAGAAGTTCTTTGCTAAGGTTTGGATGGTAGAAGCTGGCCTTTGGGACGATGTAGACGTTAATATAAGCTGGCATCCAGGAGCTAATATAGAAGCTGATGTGCAAAGCGGACTGTCATTAATAGATTTTATCGTGGAGTTTTACGGGCAGGCAGCGCATGCTTCTGCTGATCCATGGAATGGACGCAGTGCCTCAGATGCTTTAGAAATTTATACTACAGGTATTAATTATTATAGAGAACACATCTTACCAACTTCAAGGATTCATTACCATATTCAAGATGGCGGTCAAGTAGTAAATGTGGTTCCAGATTACTCAAAACTTTGGGTACGTGTTCGAGATCCTAAACGTAAAGTGATGTTACCCACTTACGAGCGTGTTAAAAAAATGGCAGAAGGCGCTGCGATAATGGCGAATGTAGATTATAAGATTTCTTTGGTGTCTGGTATTTATGAAACTTTGGTAAACCGTTCTGGCGGAGAAATTATGCAGAAAAACTTAGAATTATTAGGTCCAATAAGCTACACAGAAGAAGAAACAATATTTGGCAAGGCAATTCAGAAAGCTACCGGGAAAGAAGAAGTAGGTATGGATAGTAAGATTAGTCCACTAAGAGAGACAGAGAAAAATCCTGGAGGTGGTTCTACAGATGTGGGTGATGTTAGTTGGAATGTTCCAAATATAAACCTAAGTGTAACGGTAGCCCCTAAAGATACGCCTTGGCACTCATGGGCTGTGGTAGCTTGTGGAGGAATGAGCATTGGGCATAAAGGAATGGTATATGCCTCAAAGGCAATGGGAATGACCATGGTTGACCTTTTTGAAAACCCAAAATTGGTTGAAAAAGTAAAAGAAGAATACAAAACCCGAAAAGGAGACGAAGTTTATGAAGCTATGATAGATGGTCCTCCTCCTATCGGGAAAGATTAAACCTAAAAATGCTATGTTCGGATTATTTAAAAAGAAAACAGAAGTTGAAAAATTACAAGAAAAGTATCAAAAGTTAATGAAAGAAGCTTTTGATCTTTCTAAAATAAATAGAAGCGAAAGTGATACCAAATATGCTGAAGCTGATAAAATTCAAAAACAGATTGAAGAACTTACAACGTAAAAGTGTACAACTTACAGCACTACTATTCCTAATAACTTCGAGTTTTATAATTGCTCAAGACAATCCCTTATCAGGATTTGAAAATTTAATTGGTAAAACATGGAAAGCAGAAGGCACCTGGGGCGATGGCTCAAAATTTAAACAGGAGATAGACTTTAGCTATTCATTAGAAGGCAAGACCGTTATTACAGAGTCAAAAGGCTTTATAAATAAAGAACAAACGGAATTTGGTCATCGTAATCATGGTATTCGTAAATATGATGCTGAGAGCGATACCATTCAGTTTTGGGAGTTTGATGTTTTCGGAGGCGTAACCAAAGGTAAGGTGGTTTTCAAAGGAAAAAATATTCTGTACCAGTACGCCTATGGTGATTCACAAGTGACTGATGCTTGGGAATATGTGGATGATACCACCTACAATTTTAAAGTTGGTAGTTATGTTGATGGGGTATGGCAACAAATCTATTTAGAAACACAATTTAAAGCTAAAGAAGCTTTTGATTTCCATTTTGACCATGAATCCCTAGTAGTTACAAAATTAATTGAAACTGGAGATTTCTATCGCGATATATTGCAATTAAAAGAGATTCCACACCCGGATAAAGCGCAAGGATTTCGTTGGTTTCAGGTTAGAGGAAATTCACAATTACATCTCATAAAAAAAGATGTGATTGTCTTTAAAAAAGATAAGAGTATTCATTTATGTCTTTCCACTCAAAACCTAGAAGGTATTATAGAGCATCTAATGTCTAATAATATTGATTTTTATAACTGGCCAGGTGAGAAAGGTTCTGTTACAGATAGAAGTGATGGTGTAAAACAAATCTATTTGCAAGACCCAGATGGCTATTGGGTAGAGATTAATACGGCAAAACATTAGTAAACGTAACCTGCTGTTTGAGTAACTTCCAAAAGAAGTTATATCGGAAACCTAACTTGATAAATACTTTAAACGTCAGTTCGAGTGATTTCCAAGGGAATTATATCAAAAATCTTACCTTGAAAAATACTAAAAACGTCAGTTCGAGTCATTTCCAAAGGAAATTGTATCGAGAACCTTTAAAAAAATAAAATATGAGTAACTCTGTAATACAAACATTCCCCTTAGGTTTCCCTTGGCAAACGCAAGACCCTTTTTTGTTCTGCGTATACCATTTAGATCATTACCCAAAAGGTAATGGTGAAATGGGCCCTAATCCAAAGCTGCTAGAAGGTAGAACTATTGGTAATGACTTCACCATAAAAGATGGTTGGCGTATGTATCATGGTTCTACAATACCTGGTTTTCCCTACCATCCTCACAGAGGTTTTGAAACCATAACCATTGTAAACAAAGGCTATTGTGACCATTCTGACTCCTTAGGAGCGGCAGGGCGTTTTGGAGATGGTGATGTGCAATGGATGACAGCCGGGCGTGGCGTGCAACATTCCGAAATGTTTCCCTTGCTTAATGATGAAAAAGAAAATCCTTTAGAGTTATTCCAAATTTGGTTGAATCTACCAAAAGCAGACAAATTTGTTGACCCACATTTTAAAATGTTATGGCATGAAGATATTCCTGTTATAAAAGAAACCAATGCAACTATTAAAGTAATTGCAGGTAACTATAAGGGAGACCAGGCAAATGACCCCGCACCAAATTCTTGGGCCGCAAAAGATAAAAATGAAGTAGCTATTTGGAATATTCATGTGGATGCTGAGACTGAATTTACATTACCAAAAGCAACAACTGAGGTTTCTAGAACACTCTATTTCTATGAGGGAGATGAAGTTATCATTGAAGGCAAAAAAGTAACTCCAAATTTTGGTGTGGTATTGGATGCTGCTCAAGAAACAACTATTAGCATTGGAAGAAAACAAGGGCACTTTTTGGTATTGCAGGGAAAACCTATTGGAGAACCCGTAGCAAAGTATGGCCCTTTCGTAATGAATACGGATGCTGAGATACAACAGGCAATGGATGAGTACCGTACCACCCAATTTGGAGGTTGGCCTTGGCCCTACCCTGATAATGTTCACGAAAAAAATAAAGGACGTTTTGCTAAATATCCCGATGGTAATTTGGTTGAAAAATAACAGAGATGGAAAGAAAAACATTTATTAAAACAGGACTAATTGCATTTTCAGGATTAGGGACCGTTCCCGTTTTTGGCTCAAAACAGTTTCAAGACGCATACAAAAGTATCGACATCAAAAAAATCAAAGAATTTGTGATTGCCGGACATGGTGATTTAGATAAAGTAAAATCAATGCTTCAGGAAGAGCCAAACCTTATTTATTCAAGGTATGATTGGGGGTCTGGAGATTTTGAGGAAGCAATTGAAGGCGCTGGTCATCTTGGCAACAAAGAAATTGCAAACTATTTAATTAAACAGGGCGCAAGAGTAAATATTTTTGTCCTAACAATGCTTGGGAAAAAGAAAATAGTAATCCCGACACTGGAAGAATATCCAAACTTAATTTACGCAAAAGGAGCTCATGGTTTTTCGCTTTTGCATCATGCAAAACAAGGAGGAAAAGATTCAGCGGAAATTCTAGATTATTTAAAAGACAAGGGATTGAAAGAATCGAGCTTCAAAATAAAATAACTGGCTACAACAATGTCAATCAGTAGTTACTAACTCAAGTAACCACTCATAGTCGGAACAGATGTAGCTTATTAAAAAATAGAGAAATGAATAAAATAGCATTAATATTTTTTATGATAGCACTTACGCTTGGGTGCAAATCGGAGAAAAAAGAAATAAAGATTGATAGAGATAAAGATTCAAAGGAAATATTGAAAACTATTGATAATTGGAACGAGGGATGGGATAAAAAAGATGTCGAATTAGCAATTTCAGACTATTCTAAAGATACTGATTGGACTAATGCCTTTGGCGATAGAATGCAATCGAAATCTGAGTTAAGACAGCTTCTTACAGAAATTTTTGCGATGGATTTCGTTATGAATGGAGTAGATAATTATATCAATGACGATGTTAAATTCCTTACTGATGACATCGCATTATTACGCTCTACGAATATAAGAACAGGCCAGAAATGGAGTGATGGTACTTTAATGAATGACCGATATATTCACCATTTGAGGGTATTTCAAAAAACAGAAAATAAATGGGAAATAACTAACCATATGATCAGTCAAGCGCACGAAAAAAGATAAAATATGGAAAATTATATAGATGGTTTTGTTCTTCCAATTCCAAGAATTTATTTGGATGAATACAAAATGGTGGCCGAAAGCGTAGCAGAAATTTGGAAAGAATATGGTGCAATTGCCTATTATGAATTCGTTGGTGACGATTTGTCCCTGGAAGGCACAAAGTCTTTTATAGAAATTGTAGATGTAAAAGAAGATGAGGAAGTTATATTTGGCTGGGTTGTTTTTCCGTCAAAAGAGATTCGAGACATCGCTAATAAAAAAGTTCCTACAGATTCAAGAATGACAGAATTGGTTGCACCCCTCACTAATCCAAATAAATTAATATTTGATAGTAGTAGAATGGTTTATGGTGGGTTTAAACAACTTGTGCAATCAGAATAAATAGATTTAGAGAAGGATCAGCTAAAACATAGTTTTAATTGATTTTAAAAATTTAACCAATGAGACTAACAATAGACGTAAAAGAGTGTATAGATAAAAGTGTTTTATGTTGGCTAGCAACTGCTTCTTCTATAAATGTCCCCAATGTTTCTCCAAAAGAAATTTTTAAATTTTATGGAATCAATTCGATTATCGTTGCGAACATCGCTTCACCACAAACCGTAAAGAACATTAAACAAAATGAGAATGTGTGTATTAGTTTTATTGACATCCTAGTTCAAAAAGGATTTCAAATAAAAGGAAAAGCAAAAATCATTGAAAAGAAAGATTTGGAATTCCTAAATATGGAAAAAGAATTGTTAGAAATGACAGAGGGTAAATTTCCATTTGCAACCATTACAAAAATTACAATTGAAAATATAAAACCAATTATAGCCCCAAAATATATATTATACCCCGAGACAACGGAAAAAGAGCAAATTGCAAGTGCAAAAAAAGTTTATGGACTTGGTTAATAAAACCTTTAAATTCTATCTATTTTAGCTCCAATAGCTCTTAATCTTTCATCTATATTTTCATAACCACGATCTATCTGCTCAATATTATGAATAGTAGAAGTGCCTTTTGCAGAAAGTGCTGCAATTAATAAAGAAACCCCGGCCCTAATATCCGGTGAAGTCATTGTGGTAGCTTTCAAAGTAGATTGAAAATTATGTCCAATAACAGTGGCTCGGTGTGGGTCGCATAGAATAATCTTAGCACCCATATCCAATAATTTATCTACAAAGAACAGACGGCTTTCAAACATTTTTTGATGAATAACCACCTCTCCTTTTGCTTGTATTGCTACAACCAATAAAATACTTAATAAATCTGGAGTTAGTCCAGGCCATGGAGCATCTGCTATGGTCAAAATAGAACCGTCTATATAATTTTGAACTTCGTATCCATCTTTATGAGCTGGAACATAGATATCATCATTACGGCGCTCTAACTTAATTCCAAGCTTCTGAAAAGCATTTGGTATCTGTCCTAAATCATCCCAACTAACATTTTTTATAGTCAGTTCACTTTTAGTCATTGCAGCAAGGCCAACCCAACTACCAATTTCAATCATATCAGGTAACATGGTATGGTCAGTTCCACCCAAGCTTTCTACACCTTCAATATTTAATAAGTTAGAACCAATTCCAGTAATTTTAGCGCCCATACGCACCAACATCTTGCATAATTGTTGCAAATAAGGTTCGCAGGCGGCATTATAAATTGTAGTGGTACCTTCAGCGAGAACAGCTGCCATTACTATATTTGCTGTCCCAGTTACAGAGGCTTCATCTAAAAGCATATAAGTACCCTTTAGCTTCTCTGCCTCCACACCGTAGAAATACTCTTCTTTATTATATCGAAACTTAGCACCCAGCTTAATAAAGCCTTCAAAATGAGTGTCTAACCTCCTACGTCCTATTTTATCACCTCCTGGTTTTGGAATGTACCCTTTACCAAATCGTCCTAAAAGTGGACCTACAAGCATAATAGAACCTCTAAGACCACGTCCATCTTGCTTAAATTGGTCAGATTGCAAGTACTCTAGATTAACATCATCCGATTTAAAGGTATAAGAACCTTTGCCTTTCTTTTGTATCTTAACACCTAAATCCTCTAGAAGAGCAATAAGTTTATTTACATCAACAATGTCTGGAATGTTATGTATAGTAACTTTTTCATCTGTAAGTAGTACTGCGCAAAGAATTTGAAGTGCCTCGTTCTTTGCTCCTTGAGGGGTTATTTCTCCTTTTAGTTGATGTCCCCCTTCTATTCTAAATGTACCCATTTATCCTTTTGAAGTGCTAAAATTAATACCTCTTTTTGTTTCGGTTATTTCTGTGGTTCTTCTTGTTATTGCTGTTATTATAACTTCTGGTCGATTTCTGAACCCTATTTTTTAAGAATTGGTTGCTTTCTGTTAAGCTTTCACCTTTTGGAGCCAAATCTATTTCTCCATTGCTCAATTCTTTTAAATGTGCAAAAATTGCAGAATCTTCAACAGTATCCTTATTCCAATTTAAATAGCACTTTTTCATGTGATTGGCAATTGCATACTCCAAGCCATCTCTTAAATCTCCTTTTTCCCATTTTACAGCAACATCAACCATCCGCTTAATATTATTACCATAAAATCTGTATTTTGGATGATTCTGAGGATATTCTAATGCTTCTGGACGTTGTCTTAAATCCTCTTTTGAAGTAATTGGGAATGGGGAATCAACATCTAACTTAAAATCCGACATTATAAAAAGTTGGTCCCAAAGTTTATGTTGAAAATCTGGAACATCCCGCAAGTGAGGCTGCAAATTTCCCATTACACTAATAATAGCTTGTGCTACCTTATTTCGTTCTTCTTTATCTTCTATAGAGACCGCATGATCCACCATTTTTTGAAAGTGTCTACCATATTCTGGTATAATCAAATGCGGGCGCTCCGTATTGTATTCTAAATTTTCTACTAAATTCAAACTGGAAAGTTTATGATTATTACTAACAGGAAGTATCCGTTATATAAGCGCAAAATAAGAAATTTATTGCATTTATACTGGTTTTAAAGGGAAATTACCCCTTCTACTTCTGATACTTCTTTATATTTTTTGATAACAGCATCTGGATTTTCCAAGGTAACAGTTATAGAAACGCTAGTGTATGTACCTTTTTTTGACTGTTTAGATTCAATTACTGCACCTATATTATCAAAGATATTGGTAATGCTATCTATCTTCTCTTTGTCTGTAGGAACTATAAATTTATATAGGTATTTAGAAGGCCATGCTGTGTCTTCTAAAAGTTGTGCTCTAAGTCTATCGTAAAACTCTTTTGACTTCTTTGCGTCCATGCATTTTTTTTACAAATATAATCTCTTATACCGCAATTTTTTTCCCTAAAACCTATTTCATTACTTTGTATAGTTAAATAATAACTTTATTGAGTTTAAAAAGAATAGTTATCACCGGTGCTCCAGGAACTGGTAAAACGGTTGTAGTAGAGGGTATAGAAGCTGAAGGCTACCCATGTTTTCATGAAATCATACGCAGTATGACTGCCAAAGCAAAAAAAGATGGAACAAAAAAAATTCCTGTATCTAATCCCTTGGCCTTCGTAGATGACCCACTTAAATTTAACCAGCTTTTATTAGAAGGGCGTTTAGCGCATTTTAAAGAGGCTGAGAATTTAGATGTACCTGTTAGTTTTTTTGATAGAGGCATGCCAGATGTTTTAGCATACATGGATTATTTTAAACAATCTTATGCAGAAGAGTTTAGTGATACATGTAAGGATAATCGTTATGATGCAATTTTCATTATGCCGCCATGGAAAGAAATTTATGTTTCTGATAATGAACGTCTAGAAACTTTTACGGAAGCAGAACAATTGCATGAAAATTTAATGAATAGTTACAAAGCCTATGGCTACTCCCCTATTTCTGTTCCAAAAACCACAATCCCTGAACGTATTTCCTTTATCTTAAAGGAACTAAAACTCATTTAGTGCAAGAAGAACTAACTGCTATTCTTAAAAAATACTGGGGATTTACAACATTCCGTGGGTCCCAAGAAAAGGTTATTTCAGCTCTTCTAAAGGAGAAAGATGTGTTGGCATTAATGCCAACTGGGGGTGGAAAATCGCTCTGCTTTCAAGTGCCTGCAATGTGTATGGATGGTATTTGCATTGTAGTTTCGCCACTTGTTGCATTAATTCAAAATCAAGTAGATAGCTTAAAAGAAAAAGGTATTAAAGCAATTGCGCTTGCAGGTGGAATATCTTTTGATGCGCTAAATGATTTATTAGATAATTGTGTCTATGGAAATTATAAGTTCCTATACATATCACCAGAGCGATTGCAACAGTCTTTAGTACAAGAACGCATTCAACAAATGAATGTAAGTCTTATTGCAATTGATGAAGCGCATTGTATTTCGCAATGGGGACACGATTTTAGACCTGCTTATCTAAAATGTGCTATTCTAAGAAAACTTGTTCCAGAGAAGCCTATAATTGCTCTCACCGCGACCGCAACCAATAAAGTGGGACAAGATATTATTCAAAATCTAAAATTAGAAAATCCTTTTATCGCTAAAGACTCTTTTGAAAGAAAAAACATTTCTTTTAAAGTAAAGGTTTATGAAGATAAACAGTACCAATTACTACAACAGCTAAAAGGGATAAAAGACAACAGTATTGTATATGTTCGTACCCGAAGAATGACATTACAAATAAGTGATTTATTAGCAAGGAATAATCTTAGTGTTACTTTTTTTCATGGCGGTTTGTCTAAAACAGAGAAAAAACAAAAACTATCCAATTGGCTCAATGGTAAAATTAAGGTAATGGTTGCCACCAATGCTTTTGGAATGGGTATTGATAATCCACACGTGCGTTCAGTAGTTCACTATCAAATTCCGGATAGTATTGAGAATTACTTTCAAGAAGCAGGTAGAGCAGGAAGAGATGGAAAACCAGCCAAAGCTATTATTCTCACCAATGCGGAAGACAAGCAACTGGCAAAAAGACAATTTATTCAATCCTTAGCTGATGTTGCCTTTATTAAACTCCTTTACAAACGCTTAAATAGTCATTTTCAAATTGCCTATGGGGAAGGCAGCGGCGAATCCTTTAGTTTAAACTTTAATTCCTTTTGTAGCAAGTATGATTTAAATCAACTTCGTACTTATAACGGCCTTAGGGTTCTAGATCAAAACTCAGTGCTCTCACTTTCAGAAAATTTTCAGCAGAAAATAACTTTGCAATTCATAATCAAGAAGGAAGTACTATTTAATTACCTGGAAAGAAACAAAGATATTGCCCCTATTATCCAGTCTATTGTTAGAACCTATGGCGGTCTGTTTGATTTTGAAACCAAAATAAATCCTTTTTTAATTGCTAAAAAAACCAATATTGCAGAGGATAAGATTGCTCAAGTATTGCAAAAATTAGAAAAAGATAATCTCGTTAATTATACCAGAACCAAAAATGATTTGGAGCTTACTTTTTTAGCTCCAAGAGAAGATGATAAAACCATTAACGTATTTGCAAAAACCATTCAATCATTAAACAATACTAAGATTGAAAATCTTAAAAAAATGCTTTCCTATGTTGAAAATAAAACCGAGTGTCGAAGTGCTTTTATCCTAAATTACTTTGGGGAGCATCTAAAAAAATCATGTGGAAAATGTGATATTTGTATTGGAAATAGCGACACCGATACTGATATTTCTGCCATAAAGAAGCAAGTTTTGGCACTTTTACAGCATAAAGGTTTAACCTCCAGAGAACTTATAGTAACATTAGAATTAAAAGATACCACTATACTTTCCGCGCTACAGGAATTATTAGAAGATGAATTAGTACATATTAACCATAAAAATGAATATGAAGCAAAACAAGGAAACTAGAGATTTACGAATTGTTTTTATGGGAACTCCAGATTTTGCAGTTGCAGGATTAGACCAACTAGTGGATGCTGGTTATAACATTGTTGGAGTTATTACTGCGCCGGATAGACCAGCTGGTAGAGGTAGAAAGTTAAAAGCATCTGCTGTAAAAGAATATGCTGTAACCAAAGGTCTACCAATTTTACAACCCACAAATTTAAAGGCCGCTTCTTTTTTAGATGATTTAAAAGCGCTTAATGCTAATCTGCAGATAGTAGTTGCATTTCGTATGCTCCCTAAAGCTGTATGGCAAATGCCAGAGTATGGCACGTTTAATCTTCATGCATCGCTTCTGCCTCAATATAGAGGAGCAGCACCTATAAATTGGGCAATCATTAATGGAGAAACAGAAACTGGTGTCACTACATTTTTTATTGATGAAAAAATAGATACCGGTGAAATTATCCTTCAAGAGCGTACAGCGATTAATAACACAGCAACTGCTGGTGACTTACACGACACCTTAATGAACCTTGGAGCAACACTTATCCTAAAAACTGTAGAGAAAATAAAAGTCAATGATAGTGAGTTGAAAAAACAATCTGAGTTTGAAGATTTAAAGCCTGCACATAAAATTCATAGAGATACCTGCAAAATAGATTGGTCTAAGCCGATTATTGAAATTTTTAATCATATTAGAGGACTGAGCCCCTACCCTACAGCTTGGACAACCTTATATAATGATGAAGATGAATTACAACTCAAAATATACCAAACAGAGATTGAATCCGAAAAGCATAATCATACTCTTGGAAAAATAATTCCTACTAAAAAGACAATTAAAATTGCCGCTAAAGATGGCTACCTCAACTTATTAGAAATTCAGCTTCCAGGTAAGCGAAAAATGAAAACACAAGAAGTCTTAAATGGTTTACAACTATCAAAAAATGCATATGTCCGCTAAAGTCGCACTATGACTAGGCTAAGGAAATTTGTAGAAAAGCCGCACATTTATCAACAAACACCCCGAGTTATCAACAAAAACGCTGATTTCCCCTTATTTTACTTGCTTCAACGACAATTCCGTATAAATTTGTTTCAGCATTAAAATTATTTTAACAACAATTAATTTAATTCAATTATGAACAAAACAGAATTAATCGATGCAATGGCAGCTGATGCTGGCATCACAAAAGCAGCAGCCAAAAAGGCATTGGAATCTTTCTTAGGAAACGTTGAAGGATCTCTTAAAAAAGGTGGTAGAGTTTCTTTAGTAGGTTTCGGATCTTGGTCTGTTTCTAGAAGAAATGCAAGAGAAGGTAGAAATCCACAAACTGGACAGACTATCAAAATTGCAGCTAAAAACGTTGTAAAGTTTAAGGCAGGTGCTGAGTTAGCAAAGTCGGTAAACTAAATCTATATTTTACAGATACCTTAAAAGCGCTTCTTAATTGGAGCGCTTTTATTGTTTTAGCCCTTTTTTGAAAATATAAATTAAAATACTACATTTAATAAGCTAATGTATTAGTAATGGTAGGTTTAAAACCAAAAAAAGGAAAGCTTTTAATTGCAGAACCCTCTATAACAGGTGATGTTTCTTTTAATCGTTCCGTTGTCCTGTTAGCAGAACATAACGATGAAGGTTCTGTAGGCTTTATTTTGAACAAACCTTTGGAATATGACATTAGTGATCTTATCACAGAAATTACAGTTCCATTTAAAGTATTTAATGGAGGTCCTGTAGAACAAGACAATCTCTATTTTATTCATAAAGTTCCCAACCTTATAGAAGGGAGCATAGAAATTTCTGACGGGATTTATTGGGGCGGTGATTTTGAAAAAACTATTAAACTAATAAATGATAAAGTGATAACAGAAAATGATATCCGTTTCTTTTTAGGATATTCGGGCTGGGACTCACTTCAACTAGACCAAGAACTATCTTCTAAATCTTGGGTTGTAGTAAAAAACGAGTACGAAAGCAACATCATACAAAAATCTGCCAGCGCTTTCTGGAAAGAGAAAATGGTTGAATTAGGTGGAGATTACCTTATTTGGTCAAATGCTCCTGAAAATCCAACTTTAAACTAGCTTAAACGAGCTAAGGCATTAAGGCGTCCGAGTAGACTTTTAGCAACTTTGGTGTCAAATTCTTTTTTTCGATATTTTGTAATTGGCTTTATTCCTATAATAGTATTGGTAATAAAGAGCTCATCTGCTTTTTGAAGCTCAAAAGGAGAAATTGAAGTTTCTTCTAATTCAAAATCATCCCATTTAGAAATAATTTCTAGCAACTTTTTTCTAAGAATACCATCCAGACATCCGTCCTTTAAAGGAGGGGTTTTAATAGTTTGATTAGAGACTAGAAAAATATTACCATTAATACCTTCTACAACTCGTTTTGCTCCATTTAGTAACAAACAATTTTGATAACCATTCTCTTTTGCAAAAACGCTAGAAACAGTATGCAACACCTTATTTGTTGTCTTCAAATTAGAGAGCATATCTGCATTTACATAAAAATCTTTAAATAATTCAACTTCATAAGAAGTATCATCTATGGTATAAAAAGGAACATCTAGTTCCTCCATTTCAATTACAAATGAACAATCATTCGTGCTTGGTGTATACTTGCCACCATCATTTCTATATACCGTTAACCTAGCTCTAACAGGCTTATCCATGAGTTCATTGGCCGTCAATGTCTTTAAAAACTCCTCCTCTAAAAATTCCATGGTAAATTCCATAGGAATTTCCATTCTTAGAATACGCATACTAGACATAAGGCGAAAATAATGGTCTTCCCAAAAAAGTAGTTTTCCATTAATAATACGTATCGTTTCAAAAAGAGCATCCCCATACTTAAAACCACGATTTTCATGATTTAAGAAAAAAGCACCGGATGAAATAAGGTTTCCGTTAAAATTGACCATAAAAAAAGCCTTGAAAAAATCAAGGCCAAAGATACATTATCGAATGTTAGCTTCTGTTATTTAGAACCAAGTACATGTTTTAAATCTGAGATTTGATTCTCCCATAACATTTTAGCTTCGTCTATTTCATCCTCTTCGGCAAAATCCGAAATAAAAAGCGACACATCTTTAGTAATTTCATCTACGATAATTCGCATTTCAAAATAACTATCATCATCATTTTCTTCCCAAGCCATCTTTACAAACTCATCGCTTTTCTTTTTCAACATTTTGGCTACTTCCTCTGTACCATCCCAAATAAAGCTAAAAAGCTCTCCTCTAGAATTTACATTATCTGCAAACCATTCAGAAAGACCTGAAGGTGTTGAAATATATTGGTAAAGCATTTGAGGCGAAGACTGAATCACAAACTCAATTTCAAATTTTATTTTATCACCCATGCTACTAGTTGTTTCTTTAGATTGATTTATAAGTGTGGTAATATAGAAAAATAAATTTCAAATAATAAATTAATTCTGAATTTTGATTCCGCGAAAAATTAGATTTATATTTGCAGCCGCTTAAAAGCCATTAACAAATGGAAATAAGTAATCATGGCGAGGTAGCTCAGCTGGTTAGAGCGTCGGATTCATAACCCGGAGGCCGGGGGTTCAAGTCCCCCTCTCGCTACAAGTAAACAAAGGAATTCCAATAATTGGAGTTCCTTTTTCTTTTTTAAGTAATAGCGGTTCAGTTAAATGTAATTTAGCTTGTTTGTCTAAAATTAATTAACAATAAAGCCCAATCTAAAAAACTACAAAAGAGGTATTATAAATTCTTCTTTTAAACTAGATAATTTGCTTGAATAGACCTCTCCAGCTCCCAAAAAACGATATCTCACACCAGCAATCCTGCCCATATCTTCCCTGTAACTTCCTGTGAACAGCTGTCTATTCTCTAGAAATATACTTAGTTTCTTGTCTTTAACATGAATTTTAATTTCTTTGGGTTCAGACAGGTCTACTCCAAGATTAGATAAATCATGTTCCTTTCCATCGATATATACATCGTTCATCATTAGCCCCAATTCAGAAGTACATCCAGGAATAGCAAACGATATAATCATAGCTCCTTTAGTACCTAAAATAAAAATAGCTGCATTTTGACAAACTGCCCATTTATCACGATAGGTGTTTTTGATAGTAGAGCGAAGCTCAAAATTATCTCCAGAGACACTCTTAAAGTCCTCCACTAGATGATAGGTAGAAGTAAGAGGTTTTTCATTAGTAGCTAATTCTTCGATTAAAGTTTTTGACAATCCAAGTTTTCCTTCCTCACTATCTTCAGCTTTCAAGTATTTAGGAATGGGTTGGTAGTCTAATGTAGCCAACCACCCTTCAGTTTTAATAAAAAGATCATGCTGTTTAATAATCTTCCCATCCGCTATAAGCTTTGCTCTAAAATAACCAGGCAGGTAATACTGTCCCGTAGCTTGTCTTTGATTGGCGCTAAGCGGAATAGTTTTAGTAGGGTCCCAATATTGTTGAATATGAATACTGTCCGCATTAATTTCACTAAGATCTAAATTAAAAACAACGGAGTTTGGTAAACTCTTTGAAATTGGTCTGCTCTCAAAAACTACTTTTGAAGCATCAATAGGTTGCGGCACATTATCAGGGCTCTTCAGTGAGTAAAACGAAATGAAAATTAGAGTCATTATGGATGCACTCAACATAATAACACCCAAATTAACACGTATCTTTTTGGAGATTCCAAAACCTCTTTTCACTACTCCTTTCGCCTTAAAATCTCTCCAGTTTTGATATCCTGCAAATTGAGCTAATGTATTTAAGGTAGTTATACTAGGTGCACTTTTATAATCTATCCTACCCCAGACTCTTTTTAGGGTTACAGGGCTTAAAAGTACTTTTGTCTCTTGCTGAATAACCCCACTCAACTCTATAAACATATCGTTGTGCCATGCATCGGACGATCCCCAATCAAGGCGTTCTTCAATCTGCTGTAAACATTTTTGAACATATTGATGTTCTTGATACATGATTCTTAGGTTATACTACAAAGATTATAAAAAATACAAAGCCTGAATAGGAATGAACCAACTTGAACGAACTTGTTTGCACCGTTTACTAATTTGATTCTTACTTAGTACATTCAAAAATCAAAAAACATGTACAAAACATTAATTTCTATTACGTTCTTATTCTTTCTTTTTATAAACGGTTTAGCTCAAAAAACAATACCGCTGGACACATTGCATTGGAGCATTAATGCAAGATCATATGTTTTGGAGCCTTTTAAAGGTAAAGATGCCATATACCTGCAAGGGGGTTCAATAACCTTAAAGGATGCCACTTTTCTTAACGGAACTATTGAATATGACATTTTTATGAAAGAGACTCGAGGGTTTCCTGGAGTTTATTTTAGAAGCAATGATTCGAATGCAGAACAATTTTACCTTAGACCTCATCAATCAGGTAATCCAGATGCAAATCAGGCAATTGGGCTTATTAATGGTATAACCGCTTGGCAGCTCTATTTTGGGCCAAAATATTCTTTTTCATACAAATATCCGGTAGATAAGTGGATGCATGTTAAAATCGTAGTTCATGAAGATAAGGCCCAAATATATTTAGACCACGCGGACAAACCCAATCTATCTTGGAGCTTATTCCATGAAACAAAGTCTGGTGGAATTAGTTTCACAGGCGGTGGCGTTAGTGGTATGCATCTAGCCAATTTTAAAATAAATAACCAGGTTCATAATATTCAAGATTTTAACCCGGGAGAACGCAAGCCCATTGAAGGCGCAATTGCGCAATGGGAGGTTTCTGATAAGTTTGAAGAAAATCTATTAAACAAAGAGAATACTCTTAAGTCCACAATAGCAAATCGCAAATGGGTTGAAAAAATACTTTTGGAAGAAGGTACTGCAGCAAATATTTCAAGGAAAGTACAGTTAAGAGATGACCAACCTGGGAATACTGTTTTTGCCAAAATAACCATTACGGCAGACAAAGATGAAACCCAGTTATTTGAATTTGGTTATAGTGACAGGGTTGTTGTTATTCTAAATGGGAAGCCCATCTACAAAGGCAATAATGGTTTTAGAACAAGAGACTACCGATATTTAGGCACTATAGGGCTTTTTGATGCGGTTTACCTTAATCTCAAAAAAGGAAAGAATACATTATTAATGGCAGTTTCTGAAAATTTTGGAGGTTGGCTTGTCACGGGTAGGTTTCCTAATCAACATAAGCTCAAAATAAAATAATAGTTAATGTTTTCGAAGGTTTTGCAGAATTTTTAAAATAATCATCTCATTATTAACACTTTAATAATTTTATCAAGCTATAAATACCGACTATTGCTATATTAAGTTAAACCTATATTTAAAGGCTTTTAAACTCCATAAAGTAAGTAATTTCGCCGCCTCAAAATTTCATCTTATGGATTGTTTAGAACTTAATCCGGTGCACGATTTTACAAAATGGGAGGCCAATTATATTGAAGAATTAAATCTATTAGAATTTAAAGAATCATTGGGGAGCATGCTTTTATTCGAGGACGATTCCATAAAGTTGTGGAATTTAAAATTGGAAAAAGGAGAGCGGATGCCTTTTTGGAGAAATAATAAAGATTATTCATGGATATCTGAAACTGATGCTTTGTTAAAAAGCAGATTTGGGAATGGTAAAATTGCTTTAGTTAGAATAGCAAAAGGAGAAACTAAGTATCAGGAAAATTCCGGAAAAGATTATATCAACGATTTAGAAAACATAGGGGAAACAACCGCAATTTTCAAAGTATTGGAATACAAGGATAGATTACATCATATACATCCCATGCTAAACTAAACTTATAGTGATTCGTCCATAATCTGTTGTACAACCTCAGGATTTAATAGCGTTGAAGTATCCCCTAAATTACCCGTATCCTTTGAAGCAATTTTTCGAAGGATTCTACGCATAATTTTACCACTTCTAGTTTTAGGTAACCCAGGAACAAACTGTATCCTATCCAATTTTGCTATTGGTCCAATATGTTCTGTAATTACTTGGTTGATTTCTTTCTTTAGATTTTCTCTATCTCGTGATTCGCCTATTTCTTTTAAAATTACATACCCATAGAGCGCATTCCCCTTAATATCATGGGGGAAGCCTACAATAGCAGATTCCGCTACCGCAGGATGTTCATTAATGGCATCCTCTATTGGTGCTGTACCTAGATTATGTCCAGAAACAATGATAACGTCATCTACCCTGCCAGTAATACGATAATAACCTACTTCATCGCGTAAGGCCCCATCACCAGTAAAATAATTACCTTCAAAAGCTGAGAAATAGGTCTCTTTATAACGTTTATGGTCACCCCAAATACTTCTAGCAATGGAGGGCCAAGGAAATTTAATGCACAAACGTCCATCTACCTGATTGCCAAATATTTCTTTTCCGTTCTCATCCATTAATGCAGGTTGAATTCCGGGCATAGGTAGTGTAGCGTATGTTGGTTTTGTTGGTGTTGCAAACGGAATTGGAGAAATAAGAATACCACCTGTCTCAGTTTGCCACCATGTATCTACAATTGGGCATTTTTTTTCTCCTACGTGGTCGTTATACCAATGCCAAGCTTCTTCATTTATGGGCTCTCCTACCGTTCCTAAGACTTTAAGACTAGAAAGGTCATGTTCCGTAACAAAATCTAGGTTTTCTTTAGCCAAGGCTCTAATAGCCGTTGGAGCGGTATAAAATTGAGTCACCTTATGTTTTTGAACAATATCCCAAAAACGTCCAAAATCTGGATATGAAGGAACTCCCTCGAACATCACCGTAGTTGCTCCGTTGGCTAAAGGTCCATAGACAATATAGGAATGTCCCGTAATCCAACCAATGTCTGCGGTACACCAATACACATCTTCCTCTTTGTACTGAAATACATTCTTAAAAGTATAGGCCGTATAAACCATATAACCTGCTGTGGTATGCAACATGCCTTTAGGGCGACCCGTAGAGCCTGAAGTATATAAAATAAACAATGGGTCTTCGGCTTCCATGATTTCTGGCTCGCATTCTGTGGTTTCCGCATCTAAGAGCGGCAATAACCATTTATCGCGCCCTTCCCTCATCTGAATATCAGAATTAATTCGCTTTACTACCAAAACAGTTTCAATCACAGGGGAATCTTCTAAAGCATCATCTACAATACCTTTTAAATCGATGGTTTTTGCACCGCGATAACTTCCATCTGAAGTAATTACCATTTTAGCTTCGCAGTCATTAATTCTTGTACTTAGCGCAGTAGCAGAAAACCCTGCAAATACTACCGAGTGCACTGCTCCTATTCTTGCGCAGGCTAAAACCGAAATTGCCAATTCGGGAATCATAGGTAAATAGATAACTACCCTATCTCCTTTTTTAATGCCCTGTGATTTTAAGACATTCGCGAACTGGCATACTTTACCATGCAATTGCTTATACGTAATATGTTGGGCTTCTTCATCAGGATTATTAGGTTCAAAAAGAATGGCAGTCTTATCACCTCGAATGTGCAAGTGCCTGTCAATACAGTTTTCGGTAATATTTAGTTGAGCACCATCAAACCATTTAATCTCGGGTTTGGTAAAATCGTATTCTAGCACAGAATTCCACTTTTTACGCCACATAAAATGTTCTTCCGCAATTTCTTCCCAAAAAGCTTCTGGATTACGAACCGATTTACGATACACCTGAAAATATTCTTCTAAATGTTTGATATGGTAGTTGCTCATAAAAACTAATGTAACTATAAAATAAAATTAATTAAAATAGAACTGAAATCAATCAATGTTGAACCGCATCCCCTGCTCCACTTGGTATTCTAATGTTTTCTACAATTTCTTGAACCTCAGCAGGAGGCGGAGCAGTAAAACGTGAAATAACGATTGCAATAACAAAGTTGACCAACATCCCAACGGTTCCAAAACCTTCGGGAGAAATCCCAAACCACCAATGTGTCTCGGTGCTAGTTTCAGGATTACCTATCCAACCCAGTTTAAAACGAGCAATATAGTAGGAAGTAATCGCCAAACCAGCAATCATACCTGTAATTGCTCCTTCTCTATTCATTCGCTTGCTAAAGATTCCCATTACTATGGCTGGGAAGAAAGATGATGCTGCCAAACCAAAGGCTAATGCAACCACAGAGGCCACAAAACCGGGAGGATTAATTCCAAAATAACCTGCAACAACTACAGCAAATAACGATGATACTCTTGCTATTAAAAGTTCTCTTTTATCAGAAATATTTGGCGCAAATTGTTTCTTAATTAAGTCATGAGAAATAGAGGTTGAAATCACCAAAAGTAGGCCTGCAGCTGTTGAAAGCGCAGCTGCTAATCCTCCTGCGGCAACCAAGGCAATAATCCAATTGGGCAGCCCTGCAATCTCAGGGTTGGCCAATACGGTAATGTCACGGTCCACATATAATTCGTTTCTAGTTGCACTAGCATTGGTTATTAATCGCTGACCAACCGCTCCTCTAGCTTCTGAAAACATGGGCTTTTTACCTTCAACCGCTGAACCTGGTAAATATTGAATTTTTCCGTCCCCATTTTTATCTGTCCAAGCAATAAGTCCAGTTTCTTCCCACTTTGTAAACCAATCTGGAATTTCTTTATACGGCGTATCTTGAACGGTTTCCATTAGGTTAGTCCGAGCAAAAACGGCTATAGCTGGGGCTGTGGTATATAAAATTGCAATAAACAATAAAGCATATCCTGCAGATTTACGGGCATCTTTTACTTTAGGAACCGTAAAAAACCGAATGATTACGTGTGGTAAACCAGCAGTTCCCAACATTAAAGCGGCTGTAATAAAGAAAATATCAGTAGTAGATTTTGTACCATCCGTATAAGCGGTAAAGCCAAGGTCGGTCATTAAACCATCTAGCTTATCCAGAAGGTATACACCATCGCTTCCCGCAGAACCCATTCCCAATTGCGGTATAGGGTTTCCTGTTGCCATTAAGGATATAAAAATAGCTGGCACCATAAAGGCGAATATTAATACGCAATATTGTGCCACTTGGGTATAGGTGATACCTTTCATACCTCCTAAAAAGGCATAGAATAAGACCACGGCCATACCAATATATACGCCAGTGTTAACTTCAACATCTAAAAATCGAGAAAATACTACTCCTACACCGCGCATTTGACCAGCTACATAGGTAAAAGAAACAAATAATGCAGCCACTACCGCTACAGTCCTGGCTAGGTTAGAATAATAGCGGTCTCCAATAAAATCTGGTACGGTAAACTTTCCAAATTTTCTTAGATAGGGCGCTAATAGGAGCGCTAACAAAACATAACCACCGGTCCACCCCATTAGATAAACAGAGCCGTCATAGCCAGAGAAAGCAATAATACCTGCCATTCCTAAGAAAGAGGCTGCAGACATCCAATCAGCTGCAGTTGCTAATCCATTAGCTAAAGGTGATACACCACCGCCTGCAACATAAAATTCTTTTGTAGAACTAGCTCTGGACCAAATAGCAATACCTATATAAAGTGCAAAAGTGAGGCCTACTATGATAAAGGTCCAAGTCTGAATTCCCATGTGCTATTCGTTTACGTCGTATTTCTTATCCAACTTATTCATCAATTGTACATAAACAAAAATGAGCACCACAAATACATAAATTGACCCTTGTTGCGCAAACCAAAAACCGAGCTTAAAACCGCCTAAACGGATGGCATTTAATTCATCTACCAATAGAATACCAAATCCATAAGAAACTACAAACCAAATTGCGAGAAGAATAGCGAGGTATTTTAGATTCTCTCGCCAGTATTTTTTACGTTGGGAAGCGTCCATTTTGGTTGGTTATTTCGTGAAAGATATGAAAACCTAAAATAATCATGAAAAAAGATGCTTCGACAAGCTCAGCATGACATTCTTACCCTTCTATAGAATTCAAATAATTGGATACATTCTCTCCTATACGTTCCTGAATATTAGATACATCCGCTTTTATAAAAGTCTCACCCATAATACTTTCATACAATTCAACATAGCGTTCAGAAACAGATTCAATATAGGCATTACTCATTTCGGGCACAGTTTGTCCTTCCAAACCCTGAAAACCATTTGAGATTAGCCATTGGCGCACAAATTCTTTAGAAAGTTGTTTTTGTGCTTCTCCCAAACTTTGTCTTTCCGCATAGCCATCTGCATAAAAATAACGTGAAGAATCAGGAGTATGAATCTCATCAATCAGAACTATCTCGCCATCTTTTGTCTTACCAAATTCGTATTTGGTATCTACCAATATTAATCCCCTTTTTGCTGCTAGTTCTGTACCTCTTTGAAACAAAGCATGGGTATATTTTTCCAAGACTTCATAATCTTCCTTAGAAACAATACCCTTTTTAAGAATATCAGCCTTAGAAATATCTTCGTCATGATCTCCCTTTTCTGCTTTAGTAGCTGGAGTAATAATAGGCTGAGGGAATTTATCATTCTCTTTCATCCCATCGGGCATAGCCTCTCCGCAAAGAACTCTTTTTCCCAATTTATATTCCCTAGCTGCGTGACCAGATAAATAACCTCTAATAACCATTTCTATCTTGAAGGGTTCACAAGCTTTACCAACCGCAACGTTTGCATCCGGCGTTGCCATTAACCAATTAGGTACAATATCTTCAGTGGCTTGCATCATTTTAGTTGCAATCTGATTTAAAATTTGCCCTTTAAACGGAATCCCCTTTGGCATAACTACATCAAATGCAGAGAGGCGATCCGTAGCAACCATTACTAAAATATTGTTCTCTAAGGTATATACCTCTCTTACTTTTCCTTTATAAACAGATTTTTGACCTGCAAAGTGGAAATTGGTATCCATTATTGTATTTGACATCCTTAACTAGTTTTGGTGCTCTATATTTTTATAAGCGTCAATAACCTTTTTAACCAATTTATGCCGAATAACATCTTTATCGTCCAGATAGATAATACTTATGCCCTCTGTATTTTTAAGGATGAGAAGCGCTTCTTTTAATCCAGAAATAACTCTTCGAGGCAAATCTATCTGGCCTGGGTCACCTGTTAATAAAAACTTTGCGTTTTTGCCCATACGGGTTAAAAACATCTTCATTTGAGCATGCGTAGTGTTCTGCGCTTCATCCAAAATCACAAAAGCATTGTCTAAGGTACGTCCTCTCATAAAAGCCATTGGTGCTATTTGAATAGTACCGTCTTCTATATACTTTTCTAATTTTTCTGGCGCTATCATATCACGCAATGCATCATACAAAGGCTGCATATAAGGGTCTAGCTTTTCTTTTAAATCTCCGGGAAGAAATCCAAGATTCTCACCAGCTTCTACAGCTGGTCTAGTTAAAATAATCCGTCTTACTTGTTTTTCTTTTAAAGCTTTAACGGCTAGGGCAACACCTGTATATGTTTTACCTGTTCCCGCTGGTCCTATGGCAAAAACCATATCATCTTTCTTGCTAGCGTCAACAAGCCTACGTTGGTTGGCAGTCTGGGCTTTAATAAGTCTACCACTTACTCCATGAACCAATACCTCTCCACTAGATTTTGAAGAATTCTCTTGTTCACCATTGCTGGTAAGAACACGTTCTATCGCATTTTCATCTAGCTTATTGTATTTAGCAAAATAGGATGTAAGCATATCGAAACGCTTATCAAATTCTTCTAAAAGCTCTTCATCACCATAAACTTTAATCTTGCTACCACGAGCAACAATCTTAAGTTTAGGAAAGTATTTTTTTAATAATTCGATGTTCTCATTCTGTTGCCCAAAAAATTCTCTAGGGCTAATTTCGGTGAGTTCTATTACAAGTTCGTTCAAAGAAATTTTACTATTTAAAGGTTTGTGGGGTTAGGAAAAAACTTGTTCTTCCTTTTTGCTTAATTTTACATCTTAAACTTACCCACAAACATAATTAAAAAAGGCTTTTCAGGAGCAAAAAACATATTAACAGTACTGCATGGCAATCATTACATTAACAACAGATTTTGGACACAAAGACCATTTTGTTGCTGCCATTAAAGGAAGTATTTTAAATGAGGTGCCTAATGCTACTATTGTTGATATTTCGCATGCTATTTCTCCTTTAGACACTAGAGAATGTGCTTACATTCTAAAAAATTCCTATTCTTATTTTCCAAAAGGTACTATACATGTTATAGGAATGGACTCTGAGGAATCTGTGGAAAACGAACATATTGTTGTTCAAGTAGACGGTCATTATTTTATTGGTGCTAACAATGGAATATTATCATTAGTTACAAAAGAACTGAATCCCGAGCATATTGCCCAGATTAACATACCAAATGTTCAAACAAATTCTTTTCCTGTACTAGAGGTTTTTTTAAAAGTAGCTTGCCATATAGCAAGAGGTGGGAAACTGGGAGTAGTAAGCAGACCATTTGAGGGCTTAAAAGAAATAAAAGAATTAGAACCTAGGATAACAAATGATGGGAAAACGATTGTTGGCAATGTTATTTACATTGATAATTATGGTAATGTGGTAACTAATATCACCAAAACATTGTTTGAAGCATATAGAAACGGAAGACCTTTTGAAATAATAGCTAGAAGACAAAAGATAAAGTCAATTCATAAAAGCTACAATAGTATTGTAAATTACGAATTACCCGAAGGTCAGCGTAATGGCCCAAGTGATTTATTAGCAATTTTTAATTCCTCTGGTTATATTGAAATAGCTATTTATAAAAGTGATTTAAAATCTGTTGGAGGTGCTTCTACCCTTCTCGGACTTACCAATGACGCTATGATAACCATAAATTTTTTATAAATGTTGGTCAGAATTGTAAAATTGACTTTTAAGAAAGAAAATATTTCTAGTTTTGAACAAGTGTTTAAAGAGACCAAACAGCAAATTAGAAATTTTGAAGGTTGTAACTTTCTTGAACTGTATCAAGAAAAAGAAAAACCAAATGTATTTTTCACCTACAGCTATTGGGATAATGCAGAGTCGCTAGAAAAATATAGGAATTCAGATTTCTTTAAGTCCGTTTGGGCTAAAACAAAAATTTTATTTGATGCTAAGCCAGAAGCGTGGAGTGTCAACAAAAAAGCTACTTTGAGTTAGGACTATGCTAGCAATTTTTAAAAAAGAAATTCAATCTTTTTTTACTTCACCAATTGGTTACCTAATTATAGGCCTCTTTTTAGTTTTAAATGGCTTATTTCTCTGGGTCTTTAAAGGTGAATTCAACATTTTCGACTATGGTTTTGCCGACTTAAGTAATTTCTTTCTACTAGCCCCCTGGGTATTTCTTTTTTTAATTCCAGCTGTAAGTATGAAAAGTTTTTCTGAAGAACGAAAACTCGGAACACTAGAACTACTCTTAATAAAACCTATTTCTATATCTAAAATAGTCTTGGGGAAATTTGGGGGGATATTTGTTTTATGCCTTTTAGCTATAATACCAAGCTTAATTTATGTTTTTGCAATTTCCAGTCTTGGTATAGAAGAAGGGAATTTTGACTTAGGCGTGGTGCTGGGCTCTTATTTTGGACTACTCTTTTTGATTGGGTGTTATGCAAGTATTGGAGTTTTTGCATCATCACTTACAGACAATCAGATTTTCGCCTTTGTATTAGCAATACTTTTAACTTTTCTTATTTTCTATGGATTTGAAGCCTTAGCAACGCTATTTAGCAGTGGAGATATACAAGAGTTGGTGAAATCTTTTGGAGCAAAACGTCATTTTGAAAGTATTGCAAGGGGTGTAATAGCTACTGGTGATTTGGTATATTTTTTAAGTTTGACGTTTTTCTTTTTGTATTTAACCACAATTCGTTTAAAATACTTAACTAAATGAAAAAAGAAGTTTTAATAGCAATACTTAAAGGAATTGTTGCTTTAGTGCTTCTAAACATATTAGCGAGCTATTTCTCCGTACGTTTTGATTTAACGGAAGACAAACGATACACCATTACAGAAGAGGCAGGTATCTCGGTTATGAAGTTTGATGCGCCAGTGGTAATCGATATACTTTTAGAAGGTAATCTACCTTCTGAATTTTCAAAACTTAAAACAGAAACAATTTTACTTTTAGAGCAATTTGCCTCAAAGAACAAAAACATCAAATTTGATTTAGTTAACCCTCTTGAGGGAAATGCTCCCAGAGAACAAACGGTTGCTGAGTTACAGCGATTAGGCTTAACTCCTGCCAATATAACTATAGAAGAGAATGGAAAAGTATCACAAGAGCTCGTATTTCCTTGGGCAATGGTGAACTACAAAAACAAAACGGTAAAAGTACCGCTGCTAAAAAACAAACTTGGAGCTTCAGCGGAAGACCGCATTAATAACTCGGTACAGCAATTAGAGTATTCATTTGCTGATGCATTTACCAAAGTAGCAATTAAAGAAAAAAAACGTGTAGCGGTTATTAAAGGAAATGGGGAACTAGAGGATATTTATCTAACCGATTATTTAAGTACAATCCGTGAATATTATAATATTGGAGCAATCACGTTAGATTCTGTTTCAAATAATCCACAAAAGGTATTTGACCAATTAAAAACTTTTGATTTAGCCTTAATTGCCAAACCTACCCAGGCTTTCACAGAAGAAGAAAAATACGTTTTAGATCAATTTATTGTTAATGGAGGTAAATCTATTTGGTTAATAGATAAAGTAGCTATCGAATTGGATAGTCTTTTTAATGAAAAAGGAAGTGCTATTGCTTTAAAAAGAGAACTAAATCTAGATGATTTCTTTTTTAAATATGGCATTCGAATAAATCCGAATTTAGTAAACGATTTGTACAATACTCCAATTGTTTTGGCTACTGGTGAGGCGAACGAATCTCAATACAACCCATTACCTTGGGTGTATCACCCTATGGTCTTTTCTAAGAATAATCACCCAATTAATACGAATATAGAAGCCTTACGTTTTCAATTTTCCAATACCATTGATACACTTTCTAATAAAAATAGGAAGACAATACTTCTTCAATCTTCACCTTTATCTAAACCTGAAGGTACACCTAAACCAATAAGTTTAAATATACTTAGCAAACAACCAGATAAGGAAACCTACACCCAAAATGGAAGTTTGCCTTTAGCTGCCTTAGTAGAAGGCGAATTTAGCTCTGCATACTCCAATAGGATTAAACCCACAAAACTAAATGGAGCTCTCGAAAAAGGAAGTGAAAATAAACTCTTAGTGGTTGCAGATGGTGACCTAATAAAAAATCAAATACGTAATAGAGCACCTCTACCTTTAGGCTATGACAAGTGGACAAATAACACCTATGGTAACAAAGAGTTTTTGGTTAACAGCATCAATTATTTACTTGATGACACTGGACTTATAAACATTCGGAACAAGAAAGTTTCCATCCCTATTTTGGATATTCAAAAAATTACCAATCAAAAATCAAAGTGGCAGCTTATAAACATTGGTGTTCCCGTGGTTTTTGTTCTACTTTTAGGAGTGTGCTTTAATTATTATCGAAAAAAGAAGTTTAAGGCCTAAGTGTTAATAAAATTCTTTTTTAAGCAAGTACTTTTAAAATATCTTTGCTTTTATCGGTATTTGATTTTTATAACTTCAATTTTCGATTATAAAAACACCGTTCACTAAAATTCTTTTGATGAAATTTATTGTATCTAGTACATATTTATTAAAACAACTTCAAGTCTTAGGAGGAGTAATAAACAGCAGTAACACACTGCCAATTTTAGATAATTTTCTTTTTGATTTAAAGAACACAAAACTAACAGTATCTGCTTCAGATTTAGAAACTACTATGAGTTCGGTTTTGAACGTAGATTCTGATTCTGAAGGAACTATAGCAGTACCTGCTCGATTATTATTAGATACTTTAAAAACATTTCCAGAACAGCCACTAACTTTTATAATCGAAGATAATAATACCATAGAAATAAGTTCTAACCACGGTAAATATGCGCTAGCATATGCTGATGGTGCGGAGTTTCCAAAAGCGGTAGAGCTTTCTAATCCAAGTTCCACTACTTTATTAGGAGATATTTTAGCTACTGCTATCAACAAAACCATTTTTGCAGCCGGGAATGATGATTTACGCCCAGTGATGAGTGGTGTGTTTTTTCAATTTTCTCCCGAGAATTTAACTTTTGTAGCAACTGATGCCCATAAACTAGTTAAATACCAACGCAGTGATGTACAAGCTTCTGAAGTAGCAGAATTTATTATGCCAAAAAAACCCTTGAATTTATTGAAAGGTATTTTGGCTGGTTCAGAATCTGATGTGAAAATTGAATACAACGAGAGTAACGCCAAATTTACCTTTGATGATACAGAATTAATTTGCCGTTTAATTGACGGGAAATATCCTAATTACGAAGCGGTAATCCCAAAAGAAAACCCAAATTTATTATCAATTTCTAGAAATCAGTTTTTAAGTTCCGTACGCAGAGTTTCTATTTTCTCAAACAAAACTACGCATCAGATTCGTTTAAAAATTGCAGGTGCGGAGTTAAATATTTCTGCAGAAGATGTTGATTACAGCAATAAAGCTGAAGAGCGGTTATCTTGTGCTTATCAAGGAGATGATATGCAAATAGGTTTTAATTCTAGATTCCTGGTCGAAATGCTAAATAATCTGTCTTCAGACGATGTTTCTCTAGAAATGAGTCTACCAAATCGCGCTGGAATATTAACTCCCGCAGATGGCTTAGATGAAGGCGAAAAAGTAACAATGCTTGTTATGCCAGTAATGCTAAATAATTAAACTAATCGACCTTTATACACCAAAAAGGCTAGCAATATTGCTAGCCTTTTTATTTATATAAATTTTATTGTTAAGAAATAGGACGGTGATTCTCCATTAGCAGCCTTTACTGCATTCACAATTGGTAATATAAATCCTAACATTCCAACCCCTATTAAAGTTAATATTCCAAGTCCAAGTAATAGTATTGCAGGTATACTTATAATAATGTAAAGTAACATACTTAATTGCAGGTTAATTACCGACTTGCCATGCTCATCCATTCCTTCGATAGAGTTACGGGAAGTTAACCATATGATTAATGGTACTATAAAACCTCCAAATCCTGTTACATAATGTAATAACTGACTTAAATGTGTTATTGCTAATACTGTATTATCTTTTCTTAAAACTTGCTGATTTATTAATTCCATTTTTGATTGTTTTTGATGATGATGTACTTATTTGTAGCAATTTCATTAAAAATGTTACATGAGTTTAAGGTTTTTAAGAAAGCTATTGTTTGGTAAATACAATTCTATTGATCTTAATGTGCTGATAATCAATTCTTTTTGTAAGAAAAAATTTGCCGCTAGGAATATTAGATTACCTTAAAAACATATCATCTAGTTTTTTTTGCATTTTATCTAAAAAAACCATTATTGAAACAGTAAAAATGCAATTTTGTTAAATAAATCCTAAACACAATAAAATGAAAAAGTATTATTTAGTGGCGATGGCCATAATTGTAACCATTGTTGGTTGCGAAACTGAAGAAGTATCTTCCACAAAGGATGCAATTGATTCTTCTATAGACGTTTCTAGTGAAACTGAAGCTATAGTTGAGCAGGAAAACGAAAATGTCACTTTTGATGAAGAAATAGAGATAGAAGAATTTGAAGAAATTCAAAATCAGTTTTTCAGTGAACTAGAAGATTTAGATCTTACCGAATTGGATAATCTTAATTTAGATGTTGTTGATCTTCGTAACGATGAGCAATTTGGTAATGCAGCATCGAGTAAGGGTAGTAACTACTATCGTCCTCGTATTACTTCATTGTGCTTGATAAAAGATGCAGATAGGTGCCCTAACGAAGGTCGTCAACCAATTTCTAATATGTGGTGGCCTGAAAACGAAAGGGATTATTACAACCCTACTACATATTTTTCTTCATCTAGAAGATGCCGCATGTTATTTGCCACATTTAGCAACGGGACGGCTTTGATAAGAGGTATAACCAACATGAATGATGGTAATTGCAAGGTATATGTTAATGTATGGCTAAAAGATAAACAAAAATATGATGAATTCACTTCTAATGGTGGGGAATTCAAATTAGAAATTGGTTGCGCTTCACAGGCCGCTAATCCTGAAGAACTTTTATATTATGAAATAGATAACAAAAGAAGTTGGTTATATTCTTGGGGAAATGATTGTGTTGGTAAAGGATGTTTTGGATTAGAGCAACGTGGAGAAAACTTAAGAGGTCAACTAGGGCCTAATGGTGCCGCATTTGATTCAAATATTGGAGCACATGGGTTTAGCAATTGGGGTTGGATTACGGACAGACATACCGGTGAGCGTCTATGGGTAATGGACTTCGATTTTAGACTTCGATGCTGCCCAAGATATCATTAAAAATTGGATTCGTGGTGAATACACAATTTAACGCGAACAGAATATTCATAATAAATCAATAAAATTAGAAAAGGCCAGAAATATTTTCTGGCCTTTTTATTACACAATAAGTCGCAATGCCATTATAGATTTTCCAATGGACATTAAGATTGACCCCAAATTTTATTAGGCAGACACATCTACTCATCTATTTCTTCGATTCAATAATTATGAAACTTAGTATTTTAATTCCCATTTTCAATGTTGAAAATTACATTGCCAACTGTTTGGACAGCGTAATTAACCAAGATATCCCTTCTAATGAATATGAAATCATTATAATAGATGATGGCTCAACAGACAATTCAAAAGCTATTGCAGCTAAGTATGCTGAGAAACATGACAATATAAAAATGTTTTCGCACATGAATATAGGTTTATACGCAACTCGAAATAAACTCTTGGAATTGGCCAAAGGTGAATATATTTATAATCTTGATTCGGATGACTACATTGTCCATTATTCTTTAGGTACTATATTGAATATAGCAATCGAAAAAGGTGTGGATATAATAGGATTTAATTATAAGAAAACAAAAAAATTAGATTTATATAAATCCCAGAAGGAAGTAAAAGAATTAAATTATGAAATAGAAACCGGCAATAATTTCCTTTCAACAAACCATACTCATTACAATACAGTTTGGTGGTATATAATAAGAAGGGACTTTCTGATAGCCAAAGACATAAAATTTGATGAAAATAATCCTTTAGGTGATGGTCCGTTTACACTAAGAATTATTCATTTAGCTGAAAAAATGCTCTACTTACCATTGGACATTCATAGATATGTTCAAGTGACAAACTCAATTATGAATAATCAAAGTAAATCACATCTGATTAAAATGATTGAAAATTATATGGAAATTTTTGAACGTTATAACCTGCTCATAGATGAAATTTCCAGAAAGAATAAAGCTAATAAAATGAATGCGGTAGTATCCCAAGTTAGGCATTGGAGGGATTTAAACATAAAAGTTTTAATCTCAAAGTTAATAAAGTCTGATGTTTCGATTAAAGAAATTATTTCTATAATTGGTAGACTTAAAAAAATTGATTCTTATCCCATAAAATACTATATTGGAATAAGGTTTAATTCCCCAATGCAAAAATTAATTACATATGTATATAACCGAAGAACACTTTTATTAATTATAATTCCCTTAATCAGGATGTACAATAAACTTGCTTTATTTAAGGAGAAGGGGTAAATTCTAGATTCTATTTAATGCTTTTTTTCAATTAATCCTCAAAAACGTAACATGCAACGGTTTTTGTAATGCGACACTCCAAAGAGATAATTTATCCGCACAGATTAAGAAGCATTTTGCAATTTAAGTATTCAGTTTTTAAGCCTGCTATTAAGATATTTAGTGTCAACTTCTAGCTCATTTTTCATAGTTGGACCAAATCTTCCCCACAGAACTCTTTTACTTTGTATTTTTGCCAACATGCACAATCAGGAGAACATTATTGCCCTCGCAACACCATCTGGTATAGGTGCCATAGGTGTCATTCGTATATCCGGTCCCGATGCAATTGCATTGGTAGTGCCGTACTTTAAGTCAATTAAGGAGAAACATCTAATTAAACAGAAAAGTCATACTATTCATTTGGGGCATATAATTGAGAATGATAAAGTTTTAGATGAAGTTTTAATTTCTATTTTTAAAGCTCCAAATTCATATACGGGAGAAAATGTAGTCGAGATATCCTGTCACGGTTCTTCTTACATTCAACAACAAATTATTCAGCTATTCCTACGAAATGGTTGTCGTACTGCTGAGGCTGGGGAGTTTACCTTAAGAGCTTTTCTTAACGGTAAGTTAGATTTAACTCAGGCTGAAGCGGTAGCAGATTTAATAGCATCTGACAACGAGACAAGTCATCAAATAGCTATGCAACAAATGCGTGGTGGGTTTAGTAATGAAATAAAAACTCTACGAGATGAACTATTAAATTTTGCATCCCTTATTGAATTGGAGCTTGATTTTTCTGAAGAAGATGTAGAATTCGCTAATAGGAATCAATTCAAAGATTTATTACACCGAATCAAAAATGTTTTAAAAAAATTAATTGATTCTTTTGCAGTTGGTAATGTAATTAAAAATGGTATTCCAGTCGTTATTGTTGGCGAACCAAATGTTGGTAAGTCTACCTTACTTAATACATTATTAAATGAGGATCGTGCAATAGTCTCAGAAATTGCAGGCACCACTAGAGATACTATAGAGGATGAGATTTCAATAAATGGAATTAGCTTTCGATTTATTGATACTGCAGGGATTAGAGAAACTGAAGATAAAGTTGAAGGCATTGGTATACGTAAAACATTTGAAAAAATTACGCAAGCACAGGTTGTTTTGTATTTAGTTGATGGTTACGCTTTGTTTACTCCAATTAACAACATAGAAGTGTTAAAATTTAAAATTGAAAAAATTAAAAAAAAATATCCCGAGAAATCACTAGTTGTATTAGTAAATAAAAAGGATATGCTTTCTCGAGAACAATTGGTAGTCCTCGAAGAAGAGTTACTAGGTGCCCCATTGCTATCAGCTAAAACGCATGAGGGCGTGGAAAATCTTAAAAATTTGCTTTTAGATTTTATAAATACCGGTGCTCTCAGAAATAATGAAACCATAGTAGCCAACACTAGACATTATAATTCTTTAACAAAGGCTTTAGAAGAAGTAGAAAAAGTTAATTACGGTATGATAAATAACCTGCCTAGTGATTTAATAGCCATTGATATACGTGAATCACTGTATCATTTAGGCGAAATAACCGGACAGGTGACCAATGATGAACTACTAGGTAATATTTTTTCAAATTTTTGTATCGGGAAATAAATAAGTATTTCATTTGGTCTCATATGGTTCTATTTGGTTTCATATGACTGTAAATCAATAAGTTGTTGAAAAGTATTTTTCTTTTCTCTTTCTCTTAATCTCCTATTTTCATACATTTATTACACCATTTTTACACCTCATTTAATTTTTTTACCCAAAAGGTGTAAAAATTACACCTCGAAAGCAATAATTATGAAAATCAATCTAAAGCAGAAAAAATTAAAAAACGATAAGTCGAGTTTATTTCTTGAATTCTACAATGGTTATCGCATAGATAAAAATGGGGTTAAAAAACATCTGCGAAAATTCGAATACTTAAAACAGTATGTTTTTGACAATCCGAAAAATGCAGAGGAAAAAAGAAAGAACAAAGAAACGCTCCAATTGGCCGAAAATATATTAGCAATAAGAAAGGCTGAATATATCCAAGGGAAATACAAAATCAAGAACGATAAGAAAGGAGAATTAACCTTTTTAGAGTACTATGAGCAGCTTAAAGAAGACCGCTTTGAAACCAAAGCGAATTATGGCAATTGGGATGCAGCTCTAAAACATATCGAAAAATATTGTCCTGCCCATAAACAGCTAAAGGATATTGACACCGATTTTGTCAAAGGGTTTAAGCGATATTTGAACACCAAAGCCAAAACCAAGAGTGGTACTCCCCTATCCCAAAATTCCAAATACACCTATTTCAATAAATTTAAAGCAGCCTTACGAGAAGCATATACCGAAAACTATTTGGAAGAAAATGTACTGCGGTCAGTTAAAGGTTTTGAGCAGGGCGAATCTACTAGAGAATATCTTACCTATTCTGAATTACAGGCATTGATACAAGCAGAGTGTAAGTATCCAATTTTAAAGAATGCTTTTATTTTCAGTTGTCTTACGGGTTTAAGATGGAGCGATATTGACAAATTAAGATGGTCAGAGGTTCGCGATGAAGATACGGGGACTAGAATTATATTTAGACAGAAGAAAACAGACGGACTCGAATACCTCTATGTTTCAGAGCAATCAAGAAAACTGCTAGGAAAACGAGCCAACGAAAGTGATAGAGTTTTTAGGGGCTTGAAATATGGTGCTGTTTATAACACCGAGATTTTAAGGTGGTGTATGAAAGCTGGAATTACAAAGCATATAACTTTTCATAGTGCAAGACATACGAATGCTGTACTCCTACTAGAGAACGGTGCGGATATTTATACCGTGTCGAAACGTTTAGGACATAGGGAAATTCGAACAACAGAAATCTACACTAAGATAATCGATGAAAAAATGAAGGAAGCAGCTAATCTGATTCCTGAATTAGATTTAACTATTGAGTAGAATCAATTATACTGCCACAAGTCAACATTGCATCTCCGTAATATGGATTTTTTATTTCTTCATCTATGCTTAACCAAATTGCACCTTTGTTGCTATTGGCCATAGGACATTTTTGAACATACAATGTTTCTGTTGGCGATTTGATGTTCATTGCAAGGGCCACAATATTTTCATTTAAAACAACCAATTGAGCTCTTTGGTTTTTTAAATCCGTACTTGCTGAGATAGCACCCAAGATTTCAACACTTTTAGATAGATGCGATTTTTCCATCTTACCCAAATCACTTACATCTATTGCTTTCATTTTTGCTAATGCCGTTTTTGCTATAGCAGAAACTTGACTCGCGTCACTAGCCACAAAGGCGTCTTCCATCTTAAAATAGGGTCTTAGTGCAGCTTGAAAAGCTGTTTGAAATGCCATTGGTAGTTTCATTTTCATTGTTGAAATAGCATTGGATTTATTTTCTGAATCTCCTTGCATTCCTAAATGACCTTCGTGACCCGTCATTGTTTTCCCACCAGACTTGTTCATCATTGATTTCTTGCCTTGTAATTGGGCTGCTGCGTCTACCGTGAATGTACCATTGGTCACAATTTCTTCCCCATTCTCTAATCCTGAAGTAACCGTAAAATTATCTCCGCTACGAAGCCCAACAGTAACTTCTCGCATTTCAAAAACAGGCCTATTTGGATTTGGTTTTACATATACCAATGAGCGTTCTCCTGTCCATAATACAGCACTTGCTGGAATATTCAATGATTCTCCCGGAACTTGCGCTGTGCCTTTTATCTTTCCAGAAACAAACATCCCTGGCTTGAATAAACTTTCGTTATTCTTTAGGGTTGCACGCACCGTCACAGTTCTTGTACTACTATTCAACACAGGGTCAATAAATGATATGACTGCATCAAATTCTTTATTAGGATATGCGCTCGTGGCAACCTTTATTTTTAGTCCTTTTTTAAACTGTGAAATTTGATTTTCATAAGCATCAAATTCTGCCCAAACTGAATTAAGGTTACTTACTTTTAGGATAGGCTGACCTTGTTTTACATAATCACCCTCTGCCGCCATTACCATTGCAACCGTTCCTGAAACCGTTGCGTATAATGGGAAGTTTTCACGCACTTCTCCCGTTGACTCTATATTGTCAATTTGACTTTCAGAAAGCTTCCATAGTTTCAACTTATTACGAACAGCTTTATATAAAGCTGGTTGAGATTCTTTTAAAGAAGTTGCTGTAATTAATTCCTGTTGAGCAGCTACAAGATTAGGTGAATAGATTGTTGCTAATAATTGCCCTCTTTTTACTTCTTGCCCTTCAAAACTTACATTTAATTTCTCCAAACGACCATCAAAATAACTTGCTTGAATAGCATTGTTTTCCTCATTTGTAGCTATTTTACCAGATAATGAAATTACCCCATCATCATTACCTTCCATAAGGTTTCCAACAATGGTAGTTTCAATATTTGCTAATGCCATTGCATTTTCTGTCATCTGGATTTGGTTTGCCAATAGACCTTCAGAACTTGCTTCTGCAGGAATCAATTCCATACCACAAATTGGGCAATCACCAGGTTCTTGCTGCATAATTTGCGGATGCATTGAACAGGTCCACATTTCATTCGTTGAATCCTCAGAATGGTCATGGACTTCCGTTATTTTTTGATTGCTTGAATCCGAGCTATTACCGAATATTAAGTAACCTCCTAGTAGTCCAATAATTACTGCGATACCGAGATATAAGATGTTCTTTTTCATAACTAATTAATTAATTGATTTTGTTTTGAGTCTGAGTGCATTTACAATTACTGAAACTGAACTAAAACTCATTGCTAATGCGGCAATCATTGGTGATAAGAGAATTCCAAAAACAGGAAATAAAACCCCTGCCGCTATGGGTATACCTAGTGTGTTATATATCAAAGCGAAAAATAGATTTTGTTTTATATTCCGCATTACTTTATCACTTAAATTTCTTGCTTTTACGATACCATGTAAATCCCCTTTTATTAGGGTAATCATTGCACTCCCAATTGCAACATCTGTTCCCGTACCCATTGCGATACCTACGTCACTTTTTGCTAGGGCTGGAGCATCATTGATTCCATCTCCTGCCATTGCCACGACATGGCCTTCGTCTTGTAGTTTCTTGACCTCTTCTAATTTATTTTCTGGTAACATTCCAGCCTTGAAGTTTACTAAGTTGAGTTCGTTGGCAACGGCTTGTGCAGTATCGTGATTATCGCCAGTAAGCATTATTACTGAAATTCCTTTATTTTGAAGTGCTGCAATGGCTTTGGCACTTGTAACTTTAATTTTATCACCTATCACCACGTAGCCAGATACATGGCCATCTACTGCCAGATAGGAAACGGTTTTTCCTTGTTTTTGAAATGATTGCGCTTCGGCTTCCATTTCTGATGATATAGTTGCATTAGCATACTCCATCATTTTGGCATTTCCTAAGTCCAGCTTTTTACCATCTACTTTTCCTTCGACTCCTTTTCCCGTAACGGCACTAAAACCATCCACTTTACGGATTTCTATTTTTTGTTCTTTCCCATACTTGACGGTAGCTTCGGCAAGTGGATGTTCGCTAGAACTGTTCAAGGAAGCTATAAATTGAGTTATTTCACTTTCAGAAAATGAATCATTGAACGACCCCATTTTTTCAACAGTTGGTTTTCCTTCTGTTATCGTTCCTGTCTTATCAACTATCAAAGTATCTACCTTGTCCATTTTCTCTAAAGCCTCGGCGTTCTTTATTAGCACGCCATTCTGCGCCCCTTTACCGACACCTACCATTACTGACATTGGTGTCGCCAACCCTAATGCACAGGGACAAGCAATAATCAATACTGCAATCGCATTTACGAGCGCGTATACATATGCTGGTTCTGGACCCCAAATTGCCCAAACTGCAAAAGTGACTAGAGAAATGATAACCACCACAGGTACAAAATATCCTGAAACGGTATCTGCTAGCTTTTGAATAGGTGCACGACTACGACTCGCATCGTTTACCATATGAATGATTTGGGAAAGCAAGGTGTCGCTGCCTACTTTTTCGGCTTTCATTAAAAAGGACTGATTACCGTTAATAGTTCCGCTGCTTACTTTATCATTCTCGACTTTATTTACCGGAATAGGTTCGCCTGAAATCATTGATTCATCTACGGTGGTATGACCTTCTGTAATTACACCATCCACAGGGATTTTTTCCCCTGGTTTCACTCGAAGGATATCTCCTTTTTGGATTTGGTCTATGGCAACTTCTTCTTCATTGCCATCAACCACACGTACCGCTTTATTTGGTGCGAGCTTTAATAATTCTTTGACAGCTGAATTAGTCTTACTGTGCGCTCTAGCCTCTAAAACTTGCCCCATTAATACAAGGGTAAGTATTACTGTTGCGGCCTCAAAATAGACATGTACTGCTCCTGAATCAGTTTTAAATTGTTCAGGAAAGAAATCAGGAAACAACATCCCAAAGACACTAAACAACCACGCCACACCGGCACCGATGCCTATGAGCGTAAACATATTGAGATTCCACGTTTTTATACTTTTATAGGCACGTTCAAAGAACATCCAAGTTGCATAGAAAACTACGGGAATAGATAACCCGAACTGAATCCAATTCCACGATTTTTGTTCCATTATATTGTATAATGGATTGTTAGGAATCATCTCGCTCATTGCGATTATGAAGATAGGCAGCGTAAAAGCTACTGCTATCCAGAATTTCTTGAGTGACTTTTTATAGGTCTTCTCTTCCGAGGAAAGGTCTGGCTGCATAGGTACTAAATCCATTCCGCAAATGGGACAAGCTCCAGCTTCGTCCTTAACAATTTCGGGATGCATTGGACAAGTCCATTGTTCTGAACTCGTCGCAGATAAATTTTGTTCTTCTACTAAGTCCATTCCACAAACTGGACAATCACCTGGCTGGTCATATGTTTTGTCGCCTTCGCAATGCATTGGACAATAGAAAGTACCAGTTCCTTTACCTTTCGGCTTTTCCTCTTTGGTTTCTTTTGCTTTATGATGTTCTCCTAATTTATGTATGCTATAAGAACTTCCATCTTTTTGCATTGCTTTTTGAAATGTCTCAATTGGAATATGAGATTCCATTTCGATAGTTGCTTCTGCTTTCTCTAAATCTACCGAAACATTATTCACACCTTCCACTTTAGAAAGTGTTTGCTCTACGTGATTACGGCAACCGTTGCAGGTCATACCGTCTATGTGAAAGGTGTGTTTCATTGGTTTGGAAGTTTTAGTATCAATTGCTTGTCTAACATCAGTTCGTCAACGTGCCCAGCAATTGCATTATCATCAGTTCTGAAATGCATATGCATATTAGTGGTATGATGCGTAAATACTGCCTTGTGTTTTGTGGAATAGAAACCAATAATTTCAACATCTGCTTGCTGTATGCTTCCACTCAAACCAGATTCTTTATGCTTCTTATGATTATGAACAGTATCTCCTTCTTTCCAATTTATCACGTGCCAGTCTAAAGTAGCAACTTGGCCTTCTAACAAGAAAGGAAAAGGTTCTTCCACATTAATACCATTAGATTTCGCAGTTTCAAAAATTCTCTTTTCTAAATCAACTTTAGTTGTGACATTCTCAATATTAAAACCATTCCATGTTTCAACTTCCGCATAAACAAGTAAAGCAGCTTTGATGGCATAAGAATCGGTGATACTAATACTACTATCAATTACAACACTATTATGTGGTTGACTGTCAAATATTTGTATTTCACCTTTTAAATCCGCTATTGCGCCAAGAGCATAAAAATGTTTCTTTTGTGACAGGGTATCTAATGAAATTGTAGCATCTATATTTCCTGACATTACGTTTCGCAAAGCTCCCGAATACCTAACTTTTACATTAGTAGATTCATCAGTACAAGAATTAGTTAAAAAACTCAACAGAGCCATTCCAAGTAACACGTAAAAGCTGTGATTATACATCTTCATTTTCTTATGATTGTTTAGAAATGCAAAGAGGTTTAGTCTTCTCTTTCAGAATACCTACTCTAATTATCTTTCGACTTTTCTAGTGAGTATGGCCATTTGCCGTATGGTCTTCGTTTTTCACTAACGTCATTCCACAGGTAGCACATTTACCTTCTTTATCGCTACCACTATCTTCGCAATGCATTGGACATACGTAAGCCGAAGTATATTCTTTTCCTTGGTTCTCAGCGTTTGTTTCCGTTTCCGTTAGTACCTCTTTTTTATTGTCTTTACAAGAGACCATTGTAATTGAGGCTATTACTAACATTGCTCCTAAAATTGTTCTGAATTTTTTCATTGTTTTTCTGTTTATTGAGTTATTAAATAATTGACTACCGCACTTTGGGCATAGTAGGTTGTTATGGCACTTATCTGATTGATTTGGAACTTTAATTGCAATTCTTGTATATCGAGAACATCATTAAAATCTATAGTACCAGTTTCATAATTTTTAATGAGGATTTCTTCCGCATCATTAGCTTGCTTCAAGTTTTTCTCTTGTGTATTGTATTTAATTCTAGCTTGATTGCGTTGTGATATCGCTTGAGCAAAAGCAGACTCTAAAACATTCAGGCGATTGTCTTTTTGAGCTGTTATTTCAAGCTGTCTCAGTTCGTTCTGTTTTGAAGTAGACTTGTACTTATTATTGAAAAGTGGTACAGAAACAGAGACCATGGGCATAAAAATATCCTTACCATTATCACTAAAACTCATATCAGGTCGCTCGGAAACTGGCACATAATCCAATCCAAAACCAATCATAGGATTGCGTTCTGCTTGATTTAATTCTTCTGATTGTACTACAGATTCATAGAGTTTATCATATTTGAGCAATTCTGGATTAAGCGTTAAAGCATCCTCGGCAAACACGCCATCCTCATCTGGGAGCATTAATTTTTCAAGAATAACTACTTCTGTGTTCCCATCTCGATTAAGTAATGTATTAAGGGTTGTTTGTTCGCCTAAATACCCTTCATCTAATACTTCTTTTTGCTGCTGCAACTCATTTTGTCTAATCTGCAACCGTAATACGTCTACTGCAGATGCCTTTCCAACTTCCACAGAAGTAAGTGCCAGTTTTTCATAGGTTTTCAATAACTGAATATTCTCCTCAAGTACTTTTTGTTTTTCCTTTATACTATAGAGTCTATAATAGGATTGAGAAACCGAAAGTGCCAGTTTACGTCTTGCAATCACGATTTCTTCATATTCTGAATCTGCCATTGCGCTCGCGTAATTTTCTCTAGCCGTAATCGTACCGAACCAAGGCAACATTTGTCTCGCCGAAAATCGAGCACGTTGCGCGCCTGTTCTAGTTTCAGGTTCACTTACAAAATAACCTGCGCTGAATTCTGTATTGGGAATCCAGTCTGCTTCGTTTACTTTTTCTTCAGCTATGTTATGACGAAGATTGTACGCCTGAATCTCAGGACTATTACCTACTGCCTCGCTAATAAATGATTGTAATTGTTGCGCTCTCGAAAAAGCGGAAACAAACAAAAGACAGATAACGATATTTATATTTTTCATTAGTTTGCTCTTTTTAGTTTTAATTCTTCTCTCCAACTGTACAATACCGGTACAATGAAATAGGAGGTAATATCAATCACCATTCCCCCAAAAATTGGGATAGCCATTGGTATCATTATATCACTCCCCTTTCCTGTGGATGTCAATACGGGAAGTAAGGCAAGAATTGTAGTTACCGTGGTCATCAGACAAGGACGTATTCGCTTTTTCGCAGCTTCTAATGCTGAATGCCTGATACCCTTTTTATCTGTTGGTTTATCACGGTCAAAGGTTTGTGTGAGGTAGGTTGCCATTACTACTCCGTCATCGGTAGCAATACCAAATAGTGCAATAAACCCGACCCATACCGCCACACTCAGATTGATGGTTTTCATATTGAATAGGTCACGCATATTCTCTCCGAACAGATTGAAATTGAAGAACCAGTCTTGACCATACAACCAAATCATAATGAAACCACCTGCAAAAGCCACCGTGATTCCAGTAAAGACCATAAGTGAAGTAGAAACAGATTTGAACTGGAAATACAAAATCAAGAAAATGATTGCTAGTGCCAACGGAACCACAACAGAAAGTGTTTTCTCTGCTCGCAACTGGTTTTCATAGGTTCCAGTAAATTGATAACTGATTCCTTTAGGAACGGTTAATTCCCCAGCAGCGATTTTTTCCTTAATCAAAGCCTGAGCATTTTCTACGACATCTACTTCAGCAAAACCATCAAGCTTATCGAATAGAACATATCCGATTAGGAAGGTATCTTCACTTTTAATCACTTGTGGACCTTGCTCGTAACGTATGTCAACGAGTTCGCCCAATGGCACGGGACTTCCCTTTTCTACAGGAACATAAATCTTTTTAAGGTCTTCTTCATTCCCACGTAATTCTCTTGGGTAACGCACACGAACTCCATAACGCTCACGACCTTCAACTGTCTGCGTCAAAGGCATTCCGCCAACAGCTACTTTTAGAACTTGCTGAACATCCATAATGGATATTCCATATCGCGCTAGTTGCTCTCGTTTGATATCAATTAATAAGTAAGGTTTACCCACAATACGGTCTGCAAAAACAGCCTGCTCCTTAACACCTTCGGCTTGTTTCAGAATACCTTCTAACTGTAAACCAAAGGCCTCTATTTGGGCTAAATCTTGCCCTTTAACCTTGATTCCCATAGGTGCTCGCATTCCTGTTTGTAGCATTACCAATCGGGTTTCAATGGGTTGTAATTTCGGTGCGGAAGTTACCCCTGGTAATTTGGTCACCTTAACTATTTCATTCCATATATCATCTGGGTTATTAATCTCTGGTCGCCAGTTACGGTAGAATTCGCCATCGTCATCTTCAACCAAATGCTTCGAATGAATAGCAAATGGGTCTCTTAATCTTGATGCATCGTAACTCGAATTTTCACTATCTATATCCGTATTTGGGTTGATAACAAGATTACCATCTTTTAGTACAAAAAGCCCGTCGTCATTTATTTTATAGCGTTGCTTTTTACCCTCTGTATTATGCATGTATTCAGATTTATACTGAATCATATTTTCATACATGGATAGCGGTGCTGGGTCGAGTGCGGATTCTGTTCTGCCAGATTTACCAACCACAGTTTCTATTTCTGGAATAGTAGCAACTGCCATATCCAGTTGTTGCAATACCCGTTTGTTTTCTTCTACACCAGCGTGAGGTAAAGAGGTGGGCATTAAAAGGAACGAGCCTTCGTTTAGAGATGGCATAAATTCCTTTCCGGTGTTGTTCATAATCCAGACACCAGAAATAAGTACTGTTGCAGGAATGATTAGGAACAAGAGTTTATTCGCTAATGCCCATTCCAAAATCTGACCATAATACCTTCTCAGTACAGAAAATATCCCTAGAACTCCAAAGCAAATTAGCGCTACAAAAATCAGGTTGACAAATACACTTCTATCAAAGCCTAAGGGTCTCCAATATTCTGCTAGCATAAATATTATAGCAGTTGACGATATAATAATGTTAATCAGATTTACTTTCTTCTTGTTAAGATTACCCCTTAAATTTAAAAGTCCCGTTACACCAAAAGCAATCAAAACAATCCCTAACCAATAGCCTGAAAACATTGCGATTGCTCCCAATACTAAAAGCGAAATTTGAAGTACATAGCTAAACGAGGCTTTTAGGTTCTTCTTTCTAAATAAATATGCCGCCAATGGTGGGATTATGAACAAGGCGATAACCAATGAAGCCGAAAGTGCCATTGTTTTAGTAAAAGCAAGGGGACGGAATAGCTTTCCTTCTGCACCAATCATAGTAAATACTGGCACAAAACTTATAATGGTAGTTAGGACTGCAGTTAAGATTGCTCCAGAAACTTCAGACGTGGCATTATAGATAATTTCATTTGTGGTGTATTCAGTTCCGTTTTCGCTAAAACGCAACTTTTTATCATCCATATGCCGTATCATGTTTTCGGCTAGAATAACACCAACATCGACCATGGTACCAATAGCGATGGCGATACCTGAAAGCGCGACTATATTGGCATCTACATTAAAGATTTTCATGGCAACAAAAACCATCAAAACAGCAACCGGTAATAGTCCAGAGATTAATATAGACGCCCTTAAATTGAAGACCATTATGATAATTACCAAAATGGTAATTAGTATTTCTAATGTCAATGCTTCATTAAGTGTATCGAGTGTTTCTTCAATAAGCTCTGTACGGTCGTAAAAAGGAACTACGGTCAATTGAGAGGTGCGTCCATCGGCCAGTACTTTTGACGGTAGGCCATCTTTAAGTTCATCAATTTGGGCTTTTACATTCGTGATGACTTCCATTGGGTTAGCACCGTATCGAGCAACAACCACACCACCAACGACTTCTGCTCCTTCCTTATCCAGAATACCACGTCTAGTTGCTGGACCAAGACTTACGTTGGCTACATCCTTAATTCGAAGTGATGTGAAATTTTCAGAAGAAACAACCGCATTCTCTAAATCTGCAATGGTCTTGACATAGCCCAAGCCGCGAACAAGGTATTCAGCTTGGTTTATTTCTAATGTCTGCGCTCCTATATCCTGATTGCTCTCCTTTACTGCCTTTACAATTTGGCTAAGGCTTATTTTATATTGGCGCATTTTCTCAGGATTCACGTCAACTTGATATTCCTGTACATAACCACCAATAGAAGCGACCTCTGATACTCCACTAGCACCTGAAAGTGCATATTTCACATAGTAGTCTTGAATGCTGCGTAGTTCCTGTAAATCCCATCCACCAGTTACATTTCCATTTTCATCACGCCCTTCTAAAGTGTACCAATAAATTTGACCTAATCCTGTTGCATCGGGACCCAGAGCTGGGTTTAAACCTTCAGGCAAAAGATTTGCCGGTAATGAATTTAGCTTTTCTAAAATCCGACTACGTGACCAATAAAACTCAACATCTTCCTCAAATATGATATAGATGCTAGAAAAACCGAACATAGAAGAACTACGGATAGTTTTTACACCTGGTATACCAAGCAGAGAAGTGGTCAACGGGTACGTAATTTGGTCCTCAATATCTTGTGGAGAACGACCTTCCCATTTCGTAAAAACAATTTGTTGATTTTCACCAATATCCGGAATAGCATCTACTGCTACGGGGTTTGAAGGCAGAAAGCCTGTATTCCAACCAAATGGTGCATTTACGATACCCCAACCTACAAATAAGGCGAGCATTAATACTGCAACGAGTTTGTTCTCGATAAGGAATTTGATAGCTTTATTAAGCATGTGATTTGATAATTAAACAGTTATGAAAGATTTGAAATTCTAGAAAACAGAAAAACAAACACAACAAATTGAGCCCTAAACGATAGTTATCGCAGGGCGCACTTAATACTGTCTAATAATCAAATAAGGAAAGTCTGGTCTAAAATTTGAACATCCCGTAATAGTGGAGGCGGGACATAGTCTCTAAACGGAGTTATATTTTCGTCTACCGCATCAAAGAGATTTATAAAGGAATAAGCAAAAGAATAAACAAATTGTTGCTGTTCAAAAGAAAGGTTGTCGAATGAGATTTTTAAATCATCTTGACCTTCAATTGTAACTTCTATATCGGAACAACAGCTTGTCTCAGTCTCCATTTCCATAACTTCACAGGAATTAGAGTCTTTCGACTTTTCTGCTTTCATCATGCAGGTGTCTACCTTATCGAACATACTGAAATCTACCAAATGGTCACCACAGTAATGCATATCCACAGAGAAAGACATGGTGGATAATAGCACAATAAGTGCCATTAAAGTAGAGGTTATTTTATGTAGCGTTTCTTTCATTTGAATTGCAAAATTACAAAAATATTAAATGGTAGTCATTTGTTTAACAGAAGTTTAAAAAGTGAATTGCAAAAGAGATGTTTACTAAGACTTTATATTTTTCCTGCTTGATTCTATTAATAAGTTGTTTTATAAAGAACAATTTTAATAAAGATATGTATTTAAGCAAATACTAAAATACATATCTTTGTTTTATGGGAAAACAGATATGTATCCGATTGGAAGCAGACGCAAGACAGATAATGGACTGTAGGTCTTCAATAGCGGAGTTGGACAGTTCTTTAAGTTTTGTTTCCGAAGTCTTAAACTTGGCAGGAAATAAGGTTAGACTTCAAATTCTCTTTTTGCTCCAAAGGGAAGAAAGACTATGCGTTTGTGATTTGAGCGATATACTTCAAATGAACGTATCGGCAATTTCACAACACCTTAGAAAGCTAAAGGATAGAGATTTGGTCTACGCCACAAAAGAAGCTCAGACGATTTTTTATGCGCTTAACAAGGACAAGTTGACGACATTGAGTCCAATTCTCAATTTATTGAAAAAGGAAAGTATAGTGTTATGATTGGAAATAAAAAATTGATTGGTACGTCGGTTCTAACTGCTCTTGCTGCATCTATATGTTGTATTACACCTGTACTTGCAGTATTGGCAGGAACTACTGGTTTAGCCTCTACCTTTTCATGGATAGAACCTTTTAGACCTTATTTAATTGGCTTTACGGTTTTGGTGCTAGCATTTGCATGGTATCAAAAATTCAAGCCCAAAACCCAAGCGAAAATTGATTGCGAATGTGATGACGAAAAATCGAATTTTATCAACTCCAAGGGTTTTTTGTTTTTGATAACCCTATTCGCCGGAGCCATGTTGGCATTTCCATCCTACTCCCATATTCTTTATTCCAGTCCAGGTTCAAGTAAGCAAATCGTTTACGTGGAGCAATCGAACATTAAAGAAATCAGGGTAACTATTGAAGGAATGACCTGTACGGGTTGCGAAGCACATATCGAAAGTGAGGTAAATAAACTTGACGGCATACTAAAAGTCAATGCAGATTACGAAGCGGCGAATACAATCGTAAAATATGATGAAACCAAGGTCGACCTTCAAAAGATAGAAACTGCCATATTAAGTACTGGATACAAAATAGTCAAATAATGGAAGTACAGTTAGAATCTACGATTATATGCCCCGAATGTGGACATAAGGCGAAAGAGGAAATGCCCACAACGGCATGCCAGTTTTTCTATGAATGCGAAAATTGTAAAACATTACTTAAGCCCAAAGAAGGCGATTGTTGTGTTTATTGTTCCTATGGAACTGTTGCTTGCCCACCAATTCAGGAAAATAAAAGTTGCTGTTAATTAGCATGAAGAAAACAATATTTATAATTCCTAAAATGGACTGTCCGTCAGAGGAAAACCTAATCCGAATGAAACTCGACGGAATTTCAAGCATTGCGAATTTGGACTTTGACATTGCTAACCGAAAATTAACTGTTTTTCATAGCGGAGAAATCGACCAAATCGAAAAGTCTGTTACTGAGCTGAATTTAGGCGGAAAGAAAATCTCTACAGAGCAGACCGACCAAACGGAATTTAAAGAAAATACAAACCAAAAAAAGCTACTTTGGTCTGTACTTATAATCAATTTTGCTTTTTTCATCATCGAAATGACAACAGGTCTGGTTTCAAAATCTATGGGGCTTGTTGCCGATAGTTTGGATATGCTTGCAGACAGTTTCGTTTATGGGATTAGTTTATTTGCGGTTGGCGGAACTCTGATTAAGAAAAAGCGGATTGCAAAACTTGCCGGTTATTTTCAAATCATACTTGCGATTATGGGGTTTGTAGAAGTTTTAAGGAGATTTTTCGGAGACGAGAAACTTCCTGATTTCTCAACAATGATTATCGTTTCGATTTTTGCTCTTATCGCAAACGGAATTTGTCTTTATATTTTACAAAAATCAAAAAGCAAAGAAGAGGCGCATATGAAAGCAAGTATGATTTTTACTTCAAATGACGTTATTATCAATGTGGGAGTAATAATCGCTGGCCTTTTGGTAAATTGGTTGAGTTCGAACAAACCTGATTTGATAATAGGTACAATCGTTTTTGCTTTGGTAATACAAGGTGCGTTTCGAATACTGAAATTGAGTAAGTGAGCGGAAAGCAATAAGCACAAAAAGCCGACAATCCTTTTAAATCAATATTTTCAATATCCTTTATTCCGCACCTATTCAAAATCAAGCACACAACTAGAATCTAAACATCTGTAATCAGGGTCATATTTCATTAAATAACGGTTTACTTATAAACCCCAAGCACCTACGGAAGTCTGGCAAACCTTCCACTCCAATCCTCCCCTTGCTAACACGCTTCGCCGGTCGGCTCGGGAAGTCTTTCCGCTCCAGTTTTGCCAGACATCCTCGGAGCCGCGCGAAAGAACAAGCGGCGAAAAAGCCGCTTAACCTTTCCTCCCCTACCCACAATAAGTTATCTTAAATTATATGGAATCTTCAACCTGTTTTATTGTAGTCCTCCATATTGCACATTGAAACATCCAAGTACTAAATAATCATTTATGGTCTCTTCTATCCCAAAAACCCATCAGTATATCTATGATTCACTTCATTACCCACATAAAATAGTAACTTAGAAGTATGCCTGATTTCATTAAATATCTCCTATTGGCATCCTTCGCATATGTTTACGTGCGATTGCTAATTCCGTATGTTGGTTTCTTTGCCCGTTATATGTTCAATGAATCCACACAATGGGATAAATACATTGAAAAACCAAGATTGGTTTTTTATGGAATTGGGTTACTATTGATGCATGGAAGTTATTCAGCATTGGTCGATACGAGTCAAACTCAACTAACATCGCTTTTATATCCTCTTAATTGGTTCATTTTTTTAAGTGGTATAATGCTGTCACAAATTACATGGACTAAAAAATTCAGAAATGTTTTTATCCCAAAAATTCAAGAAAAACTTAAAAAGAAGAACAACTTTAGCCTTTCAGCTACAAATGACCAACTGAAAGAACTGTATCGTGGATTGGTTAACTACGATATGATACTAACAGAGAAAACGGATAAAGATGATTTTATCAAAGTTTTTAAGGAGGATTGGTATTCTCACCAATCCAAAATACATTTCAAACTTGACGCTCCAAGCTGTCGGGAGTTCTACGAACTGCTTAAAGTCACCTTCCCGAAAAACACAATGAGCGTTATCGACTTTTTCAAAAGGTCGGACACTATCCACAGGGAAGATGGCAAACCTTATAAATACTCTACGGTAAAAGATGCCAAATCGAGAACGCCGATTTCTAAAAAAAGTGAAGAACTCAAAACCATCTTTTCTCGCCTTTAGCTTCGTTTGCTTGCATTTTTCCTAATTCCGTGTGCATTGCATGAATTGCACACATTTCCCTTTACTTCCTATACTAGTTTAGCACCAGAATTCTAATAATAAGAACAAAAGCTTTTGTGCATTGTTTAATCCAAAATTTGAAGGAAATGGACTATCTGGAATTAGAAGAACGACTCGACCGCATCGAACGCTTATTAGTGGCGAATAAAGAAGTACTCACATTTGAGGAAGCTTGTGAATACACAGGTATATCACGGAGCTACCTCTATAAGTTAACTGCAGCAAGGGAAATCCCCCACTCCAAACCCAACGGTAAAATGCTGTTTTTTGAGAAGGCCAAACTTAATATTTGGTTACTGCAAAATCGTAGAAAATCAAAAACTGAAATTGAGAAAGAAGCATTGGAATACACCTTTAAAAATAGACAGGTTTAGATTTGTAAATGACTTTATAAATCATATTGAAATACGCTTTCCAAACTAAATATTTAAATGAAAATACATGATTAAATTTTTATGGATAGGGAGAAGTAAGAAAAATGAAAACAGTACTAATAATTACATCTGAGTGAGAATTCAAGATGTGTCATTGTCATGACAAATCTTGCTTTTGCTCCCGAAGGTCGCAAAAGGATAGGAACTGGTAATCGAGTTTTCGATATGTGATTTAGCAAAAAGTATTTTGATGAATAAAGATTTAAAAATCTAGAATGAAAAAGGAGTTTGTACAATTTCGATGTTCTATTTATGAGAAGAAGCTCTTAAAAATTAAGGCCAAAAAGAGTGGGCTTTCCATAAGTGAATATTGTCGTCGTGCTGCTTTTGACCATAGGATTGTTGAACGCTTTTCCGATGAACAAATCAATGTTTACAAATTACTGGTTCAGTATCAGGTCAATTTTAAACGTATTGGAAATATGTACAAAAAACGGAATCCAAAATTATCAGAAGAGGTTGTGCAATTAGCGAATGAAATACGGAAACATCTTTACAACTTTAAGAAATGATAGGCATGGGGAAATCCATATCGCATACAGGTGCTTCCATGGGTTATGGATGGGATGAGGAAAAAGAGGCCGAAGTAATCTATCAAGAATATTTGGCGGGCGACAACCCAAAAGAGATTACCCAAGAATTCAAAATAATTCAAACACAGAACCAGCGATGTAAAAAGAACACTATGAGCTTTGTGTTGAGCCCTACTATAAAAGATGGTCAAGATTTGAAGGACAAACAACTTACAGAAATCACACAACGGTTTGTACAAGAAATGAAATTACAAGAACGACAGGCGATTGCATTTGTGCATCGAGATAAAAGTCATTTGCACATTCATTTATACGTGAACCGTATCGGTTTTGATGGCAAGGCTTACAAAGACAACTTTATAGGTAAAAGAAGCCAACAGGCCGCAGAAAAAGTGGCGCAGCAAATGGGATTAACCACAGTTAGAGAAGTGCAGCAAGAGAGATTGAATGAAATTCAAAGTATACGGCAAGAAATAAAACAAGTAAATGAAAAGGTTCTAACCGAAATGAAACCTAAAGATTTTGACCAATATATCAAATACATGAAACAAAGAAATGTGGAAGTTATTCCAAGCATCAACAAATCAAAAAGGTTACAGGGCTTTCGCCTTGAATACAAAGGTCAAAATCTAAAGGGAAGTGAAGTACACTGCTCCATGTCTATGGCAAGAATCGCAGAGCGAATTGGTTTTGATAAAACTGCTTCCCAAAAGATAGTGAAGGACAATAGACTAGAATTATTAGGCAAGACTGTTGGGATATCGCCCAACATAGCGGCCACTATTGCCAAACGGGTTATCAAGATGACCGTCAAGAAAACAATTGGTTTAGGAATGGAAATATAAGATTATGGCAAAATTAGATGAAATAGCAGAATTGCTAACGGAAGAAATCAAAGGCTTCGAAAACTCGGTCAACCGAATGGAAAAATTGAAAGCCTTTTTGATGACCTATAAAGTACAAGCGGATACCTCACATATCGACTTTATTCTAAAAGAATATAACGACTATCAAAAGAAAGCGGTTGAAGACCAACACAAACTGATGGCGAACGTGGTTTACTACATTAAAAAATCAATGACAATTCCGAAATGGGCAGTCAAATTGTTCGTGGGGTTAGTGGTCTGCGTAATTTTGGTGCTAGGATTCTCCATTTATAAAGTCTCCCGAATCTCTAAAATTGAGCAGGAAGCTTATGGACAGGGAGAAGAAAAAGCGGTTGCGCATTTCAGGGCTTTCTTCGAGGCCAGCCCAGAGGCCAGCGAACTCTATCAAGAATGGCGAGAACCCCAAAGCAAAAAGTAGGGTGCGCCCTATCCGGTTTTTGCTTTACGTTTATCTGCCGGAACACTACAAAAACCGGACAGGATCCACGCGCAAAGTTTTGGGTAAGATTTGGGGGCTTTTGTGTGTCCCAAGAATTGTTCTTTTTATGGGGCTAGTAAAGCTTAAAGATATATCTTGTTAGTCGGACTAAAGTGTTCAATCCATTTTTTAAAGATGATAAGTTTTTCAGAAATTTTTAGCAGATTCATTAGAGATTCGTTGACATAAAGAACAAAACTTTTAGTCGTTTTGTTGATGCTATATTCTTAAAACTGTTTTCCAAGGTTTTTATCGATTTCTCCATTCGGACTTAATTTTTTTTTGATTTTCTGAAAGATAAATATTCACGAAGGTTAATATGATATAAAAACTGGTCAAGTAAGGAGGTTTGCTTTCAAAAGGCAAGACCTCGGCCGGTACATTGGGATGAAAATGCACATATAGGGCAACTAGCATTGTTGCTATGATTAAAGCGTGACATACTAAAAATATTTTATTCGATATCGCTGAACCTAATTTGTTCCAATAGAAAGCCAAGAAAATAAGGACTAATCCAACAGCTATTTCAGTCCCTTGCGCACCGATTTGGGATAAGGTCGGATAAGGCAGTTCGCTTTCCCATATCTGCACTGCCAACATGGTCTTAAAGGGTTCAAAGAACTTTGCAAGTCCAGGCACTAGCATGAAGACGCCTAAGATTCCGGTGATGATTTTTACTGATTTTTTCATTGTGCCGGTTTTTTTATCGAACTGATTCCCAGTGCAGCAGATAGAGGATCCCATACCAGAAATGTTGGCATCATAATCACGGCACCGATTGCACCACACCAAGAGTTGAATGTTAAACCGATTGTAATTACTATTGATCCAAGTATTGCCCGGATGATACGCTCTGTTTTTCCTGCTTTTTTTTCATGAGTACTTGTTTTTGATTTGTACTTAAGTTACCTCCCTTCTTTTATTCAGGTTTGTCCCCTTAACTGATTAGTAAATTGAAATATTCTTTGGGTGCATCCAATTGTAAAAAATGCCCTGCGTTTTCAATTTGGGAAACACGAACTGTTTTAAATGTCTCTTTTAAAATTTTTCCTGGCCCATCCCAGGGTTGATTAGGATCTTGCATTGCCCATATTAAATGAAGAGGAATTGTAACTTTAGAAAGCTTCTTCATGTTTTCTATGGTATGTTTGGGGTCAAGAGCTTTCAACAGTTTAATAAATTTATCACGCCCTTCTTTAGAGTTAAATTTACTATCAAGAAAAACATCATTTAAAATGTAATCAGTAATAGATTTTTTATTTACAAAAGTGTCTTTTATGACAGGTCCTAATTGAGTCGCAATTGCCCCAGTTTCAGCTAATGATGTGAACATTCCAGATTTAGCCGCACCAATTATTCCTTCAATTGCTGGCACTGGCCATGTATCTGCGGTAATGGAATTAGACAAAGTAACTTTTTGATATAAAGACTCGTTTAAGGTAAGCATAATCTGTGCGATACCACCTCCTATATCATGAGCTATCAACCATATATTTTCGAAATTCTGCTCAATTAACCAATTATTAATAAGAGAGGCTGCTCCTTTTAGTGAATAGTCAAAATCTTCAGTTACTTTTGTTTCTCCAAATCCGGGAATATCAAATGCTAGTGCGTAATATCCATTATCACTTAATTGTTCCATAGTTCTTGTCCAAAGCTTTGCATTTGCAGGTATACCATGCACAAAAAGTGCTATTGGATTGTTTTTATCTCCAGACTCTAGAATAGATAGTTCGTTGCCTTTTATAGTATATTTTGTTCTTTTAATTTCCATGACTTTTACTTATTAGTTCTTTTTTTTCGATTTCGATTCTACAATTATCCCAAAGATCATCGCAATTGCAGATAGCATTGCAAAAATTGCCTCTAAGGTTGTCATACCGCTAAATCCATTAGAAAAATCTGTTGGAAATGATAAGGCGATTTCATCTAATGTTGGATAAAGCCCTAAACTCATAATTGTTAAGCCTACAGCAATCCAAGCACTTGCAAAAGTACGCGTGCGATTATTACTCAACAATGCAATGGCTAGTAGTGAGCCTGCCCAAAACCCCTTGCACATACCAATCCATTTTCCCATTATGATTGGAAGTCGTTGTGCACTTTCAGTACCTGAGGATATTATGTCTTGATACCCAAAAAAGGTTCCAAGTTTAGGGTGCTCTAGAAGCATTTCTTTCGTTTGAGTCATCCATAAAAATGATTCCATAGCCTCAAAGGCAAACATGATCCAAATCCAGATAATCACATAAATCCTGAAAAATTTAATCCAATTAGTTTTTTTCATAATATTTTGATTTTAAAGTTTCTGATTATAATTTGTCATCAGAAATTGCTTTTTTTATTAATGAGCCTTGTAGTGTACTAAAGCTTTTCATTGAGAAAACTCTTTTAGACATTGCCACCATCATCTTGTTCATGAACCCTGGAATTATTGTTGCTTTGTTTCCTAGATTACTTAGTGTGATTTTTGCTACTTTTTCAGGCTTCATACTTGACATTGGTAATTTAGACCAGTCTATACCATTATCTGCCACCATATTGGTTTCCGTTAAGCCAGGTGCAAGAACACTAATATCAACACCTTTGTGTTTAAGTTCAGGATAGAGTGACAAACCTAAATTATGAACATAGGCTTTTGAAGCTGCATAATTACTAAAATAAGGTGTGGGCATTAAACCGGCCATACTTGATATCAGTAAAATGCCACCCTTTTTATTTTGTGTCATTTTTTTTGCAAAATGATTGGTTAAAAGGTAAGTTGCCGTAACATTAAGCTTAATTAACATGAGTTCTTTCTGTGGGTTCACTTTTGTAAAACCTCCATTATTTTCCATTCCTGCGGCATGAATTAATAAACCTATTTTCTCATTCTCAATTTGAGATAAAAATGTTGTGATGGCATTTTCGTCTGATAAATCTACAGAGTAAACTTGTGCCTTGACGTTGTGCTTTTCAAAAATTTCATTTGCTGTTTCATCAAGTTTATCTTTACTTCTAGCAATTAAAATTGGCTCAATTCCTTGCTTTGCAAGTTCAAAAGCAAACGCTCTTCCCATACCTGAAGATCCTCCCGTAACTAAAGCTTTATCTCCATATTTATTTTTTAAGTTCTGCATAATTATTTGTTTTAATCTCTAAATGTTAATTTCAAAATATGATATTTTGTTAATCGTTAAATTCATGTGATCTATACATGGCTATTCCCATTACAAAATAGAATACGAATAGTACTGTAATAAATCCTGCCGTAAGTTGAAAACTCTTAAATAATAATATTGCTAAGAATCCAGTGCTGTAGCCTAATAATGCTATTGCACCTAAAGCAATGGCTATATAGCCTAATACTTTGAATTTATGGCGAAGAAAAATTCCTAAAACACCTGTGCTCACAAGGCATAACGCAAAGCCAAGTCCTCCGTAACTGGTTGCCATGTAATGAATAGTTTCAAATAATGGTATCATGGTTTCTTGGTATGCCACAGTCGCATTTACATATTCGTGTGCCATTTCGGGTAATACCAATCCATGTAGTACAACACCTATCATATAAAATATCTGACCAATAACAAATACAATAAGTGTTAGTGTCAGAAAAGCACTCGAATACTTTTTCTTTAGTTCCTTATATATGGTATAAAAACCAAGTATAAATAGTGGTGCTGCAAAATATACCATTGTATGAGAAATATAATATCCAATACCTTGAGCAATATTTACAGTTTCTGATAAGCTTTTAGGTGGATAACCATCAAAACCGACTTCCATATAGATGGGAATCATTCTAACCATATTTAAGAATGCTCCTAATGATAATGCTATAGCACCGAATTTTGTAGTTGAATTTTTCATTTTGGTTGTTTTAAATTTATTATTTCGACAATAATAACTAACTAATCGTTTAGTAATAATGCAAAAAAATTATAATCTATTAAATGTGTTTTCTATATAATTATTTAACTGTGCTTGGTTACAAATTTTAGATGCAGAAGATAGAGCAATCATTGCAATCAATAAATAATCTGCTTGTTCCTCAATAGTTTCTTTGCCCTTACTCGCATCTTGACTAAGGTTATCTAAAAATAATTGTCTTATATATACGCTGAAATCTTCTATTTGAGATAATATTTTTGGGTCAGTATTATTATCAACTTCATTCGCAGTATTTGTTACTAAACAACCTTTACAAAAATCTTTCCCTTTTGAAAAATCCAATGTATTATAAAAATACTGTTTGATACCCAATACTCCATCCGTGGATGCTTCAAGCTGACTAATAATTTTATTTAATTTCTTTCTATATAGTTTTAAACTTTCAACAAAAACCCCACTTTTATTACCAAAGCTTGAATAAATGGAAAATTTATTAATCCCCATTTCTTTTTCAAGCATTTGCATTGAAGTATTTTCATAGCCATTTAACCAAAATAAATGCATCGCTTTATCTATAACATCTTCTTCCTTATATTCCTTCTTTCTGGGCATTATTAGTGAATTATTATGCAAAACTAAACAAACGGTTAGAAATAATAAAATCGATTAAGAAAAAAGAGAGTCTCAGAAAACATTCGTTTTTGGAACCCTAGATTAATTTAAGTTAAAAGCCTTCCTGCATATTAATCTCAAATAAATTATTATATAAGCGGTAAAATCTAAACTTTAAAAATTATACAGCCGTTTAATCCTATCTATCATCTTTAAAACAGGGGGTGAATCGATTTACTTCTAAAACAATCAAAATCTAGATGGATAATTTAGTTGAACTTTATAAAGCAGTTAATCCATCAACATATGTAAATGCCCAGCGATAAAATTGAAACTAGCTTTGTTTCATTTGTTAATTGTAATCCTGATCTTTATTACGGTGAATAGCATAATTGATCAAAAAATAGAAAACCATGCATAAAAAAAATAATACTATGGGAATCGCTTTCGTTATGTTCGATGATTATGAAACTCTGGATGTATTTGGACCTGCTGAAATCTTTGGTAGATTAGCAGACCTATATACTCTAAAGTTCTACTCATTGGAAGGTGGAATAATATCAAACCGACACGGGGTTCCGATTATGACGGAAAAACTAGAAACCATTGGCATTAAACCTGAAATATTGTTAATACCTGGTGGGTATGGTACAAGAAAAGAAGTAGATAATTTGTCCCTAATAGACAAGATAACGGAACTTTCCAAAGCAAGTAATTATGTGCTTACAGTTTGCACAGGAAGTGCTCTTCTTGCAAAATCAGGACTTCTGGACAGAAAAAGGGCTACTTCAAATAAGATAGCTTTTTCTTGGGTTTCTTCTCAAAACACAAATGTTAATTGGGATAAGAGAGCACGATGGGCAATTGACGGTAAATATTATACTTCTTCGGGAGTGAGCGCGGGAATGGATATGTCGCTTGGGTTCTTAGCAGATAGACATGGAATGGACTTTGCTAGGAAAGTAGCCAATGAGATTGAATACAATTGGACTGAAAATAAGGACGATGATAATTTTGTCGCGGAATGAATACTAATGTCAAAATCAGCTATAATTCATAATATTTCTTTATGCCAATACCTTCTTAAGCCTGATATAGCTTACAATACTAGATTTAGGGAATATCAGAATATTCTAAATAGTTCCTTTAATAGTACAACTTAATTCTTCCACTAAATTTCCCATTATCAACATATGTAAATGCCAGCCTCTTTTGGGCTGAATAAATTTGTACCATAATTAAAACCTATTAGTTATGGAACTATATGTAAAATCTCTGAAGGAATTTCGAAAGGACATTAGAGGATATTCAACGATTTTCATAATCGGACAAAGTTGTCTGGGTTCAGTGGCGGCCATGTTTATTCTAATGAACGGAAATAGCATTTTTCAAATGATACAATTATTTATAGTCACTATCGCGTGTATGCTTTTTAATGCTGCGGTACTATCACAAAGAAAATCGGAAGTGGTTTTCAAACTGTTATTGGCTAGCATTTTAATCAGCACGTTCATCATCATTTTTAATTCCATTTAATCTAAAAAAAATAGAAATATATAAAACTAGAATCATGAAGAAAACATCAATATTGAACAACTTGGTATATGGAGAAAATTACCCATTGGTCACTTTACTCTCCGAAACAGATGGTGGCAGAGAATTGAGAGTAACATTTAAGAGGGGGCAGCTAATGCGTAGACATAAAACCCCATATAGAATTACTGTGGAGGTATTCGCGGGGGAAATATTATTTTCTGCTGGAGACAAGAAAGTACTTCTAAAAAGAGGTGATATGCTTAGCTTGGAAGGAGGTATCCTCCACGAACTTTTAGCAAAACACAATTCTATACTTCGATTGACACAATTTACGCATAGACAAAATGAAGCTGTTTATTCTCAAGGAGTATTGGCAAGTTTAAATTAAAATAATTCAAAATATCTAAAAAGCCCTATTGCTATCATTTATCAACATATGTAAATGCCAATGCGCAAGACCGGGTTTAACTTTGCCTCATATTTATAATATGATAATGTTTAATCTTAAAATTTAGAATTATGGAACGAATTAGTTATCACGAAATTCCCAAGGGAATGTTCGAAAAATTAATGGGGGTGGAACAGTTTATAAATGATTCCCCCATTGAAATGGATTTGTTGGAGCTTATCCGGTTAAGAGTCGGGCAAATCAACGGATGTGCCTATTGTGTTGACATGCACCATAAGGTATTGAAACATCTTGGTGAATCCGATCTGCGCCTTGCCTTACTCTCTGCCTGGGACGATTCCCCATTTTTTAACGATAGGGAACGAGAAGTACTTAGGTTTACAGAAAACCTGACAAATATGGGAAGTAGACCTATTACTGATGAGGAAATTGACACTTTACTGAAGCATTTCAGCAAAAGTGAAATAAGTTATCTGACCTTGGCCATCTCTCAAATCAATACTTGGACCAGATTGATGAAAACGTTCAAATTGACACCGGGCAAGTATGTGGTCAAAGAGAATGAAGTTGAAAAAAAAGCTATTGCTTAATTGAAAATTGTTAAGCAACAGCCAATTAAGTTGTATATGCAACATTTGATTGTATCTTTGCCCGATGAAATACAAATTGGAAGATTGCGTAGCATCGCGGTTGAGACGGTTATCCCGCATTGCGGACAACTATATGAGAAAATGTCTTGCCGATCACAAGATTACAGAGAATCAAATGACTATTCTTTTCACGTTAAGTGAACTGGGGCGTGTAGAGCAGGGTAAGATTGGGGAATTTCTTTTCTTGGAACGGTCAACCGTGAGTAGAAATATAAAACTACTTCAAGAGCAAGGTCTGGTAAAAAGATCACCCGAATATCGCCCCGAAATAGAGCTTGCTGGAAAAGGTAAAGAATTGGTAAAAACACTTATTCCAAAATGGCGAAAGGTCATGGATGAACTAGTGGGTAAGCTTGAAAAAGAAGGGCTAGAGTACATCCAAGGAATTGAAGAAAAGTTTGATTAAAAAATTTAAATTATATGTTGTATATACAACATTATAAAAAACTAATTTATCATGAAAACAAAATCACTTATCTATCTCTCGGGACTAATAGCTACCATTGTTTTGGCATGCGATACTGAGGAAACAAAAACAGATCTTGAACCTTATACCAAGGATTCAAATATTGAGCAGAATACATCTATTGTAGGGCTTAGCGAATCACTACATCCCTCTAGGGGCTTTGCTTCTTTCAAGCAACATGAAAACGACCGTAGTTTTCATTCTGATATTGCATTTTATGAAACGGTGTTATCCTATGGGTCAATTGAAGACCCCAATCCCGTTTTCCTGCTGGCAAATGCATATATTGCTACTAATCAGCAGAATTACGGTATTCCTTATTTCGAAACTTTGCTTGGAAGGTATCGAAATAAAATGTCAGATCAGGTAAGATCTAATTACCTATCCGCATATGCGCTTTTAAGGGCAAGTTATGCTGATAATATTTCCTTTGTTTCCAGAATTGGTTGGGTAAAAGATACTTTTAAGATCTTAGAGGAAGCAAGCGAGTTATCTCAAAAAAATCCATTGGCACATTGGGCTTCAGGAATTATTTACGCCCAAGTACCTACCCTATTTAATAAGACAGAAGAAGCCTTTGAGGAACTTACATGGTTAATAAATCATCCAGAACTGGAACCAACCCCTGGTTTCTATAGGGAAGTATACCATTATTTGGCTAAACTACATGCCGAAGAAGGCAACATAGAGTTGGCAAAGGACTATCTAGCTCGAAGCGGCTACGGTGATTATGAACCAAAAATGTTGTTTTCAGGGTGGTTTTCTACCACCAAGGAGAAGGGTCTTTTATTTGCTCCGACACCATGGGTGGAAGAGGTAATTCCAAATCGAGTTTTTGCGGTTAGAGGGTTTGGATTTTCTGATCTTCATTTTGTGGTCTCCAAAAATGGAGAAGAACTGATATCCATTGATGCGGGAACCCAGCCCTACAGCTATAAAGACGGGTATGAGTTTTTATTGGAGAACTATCCCGACTTGCCTTCGTTAACGACGGCTTTGATTACACATGCACATTGGGATCATATTGGGGGATATACCCACTTAAAATCCCTTGATTCCGATATAACGCTTTACGGGCGTGAGAATTTCCACGGAACGGTTGACCGCATCCTTAAAAATCATTCCTATGACCAATTCAGGGGCACAGACTTTAAAGACCGTTGGGTTAGTGAATACGAACCGGATGTTGTTGTTGATACAATAACAAAGTTAAACATTGGTCAGTCCCAAATAAAACTTATCCCGGTGACCGGAGGCGAAACCGAAGACGCGCTTCTCATTCATTTTCCCGAATTGGAACTGGTTTTTATGGGCGATGTGCTTATGCCCTTTTATGGAGAGCCATGGACGGAAGAAGGATACATTGATGAAGCTCTAGAAGTAATGGACATTACACTGGACCTTAGCCCCGAATACATTTTACATGGGCACATTGGAATAACAATCCTGTACGAAAATATCCAACAACTTGGCGCCTATCGAGACGCTTATGAATGGTTAATTAATGAAACCAAAAAACATTTAAAAAATGGCTATTCCGCCAAAGACATTATACGACTCAATCTGATTCCACCGGGATTGCAAGACCATCCTGAAATTTTCATCGGCTATCTATCACCACGAGACCATATCATAGCACGTACAGCCGATCATATGGTAGGCATATGGCAAGAGGAGGTCAGTGGAAAAGATCCTGAAGGACTTGACGTAATTACCTCAGTAGAGCGTGGTCGACTCTTGCAACTATATCTAGGCCTTTCCGGAAATCAGGTAGCTAAGGCCCTAAAAAAAATGCTTCATAACGGTGATAATGAGTTGGCATTACAGATGGCCACAGCTGCCGAAAGCAGATATCCAACAAACGAGAAAATCAAACGATTAAAAGAAGAAGCGGCAGATCGATTACGAAGCTCCGTGCAGTTTTTTGACCCCTTCAAGTTTGTAACCTACACAGAAATAATTGGGAAAGAACATCTTCCTATCTCAAATGAGTAGATAAATATTGAATCATTAATAACATATAAAACAAGTAAAAATGAAAGATTTTAAACAACAGTACGGCCCATGGGCATTGATAACCGGAGCCTCTTCAGGAATCGGAAAGGAGTTTGCCAAACAACTGGCGCAAAAAGGAATACACCTAATTCTAGTTGCACGAAGGCAGGAATTACTGAATGCGCTTGCCGATGAATTAGAAGGTCACTACGGTATACGGGTGAAAACGATTAAAGCAGATTTGCTTCAGCCCAATTTTATTGACCACATCAAAGAAGAAACCGCCCATCTTGATATAGGTCTGTTGATCAATAATGCCGGGCTATGGAAAATGGGTGAATACTTTGATATCGCTCTGGAAGAGGAGCTTGATATGATCGACCTGAATATTAAAGCGCCCGCTATTTTGACACATCACTTTGGCAAACATTTGATTCAAAGAGGTGAAGGCGGAATTATTAATCTGGGTTCCTTACTCGCATATGTTAGTGTGCCCTATTCTTCGGTCTATGGAGCGACAAAAGCCTATGAATTGTCAAAAGGAGAAAGCCTGCAGTACGAACTCGCAAAAAAAGGCGTGGATGTATTGACGGTAAATCCCGGATTGACGGCAACTGAAATGACGGACTCCTTTGATTTCAGTCATATGCCTTCAGATCTTATGCAACCTGAAGAGGTGGCCAAGGTGGCTTTGAAATCCATAGGTAAAAAATCACAGGTCATACCTGGCTTTTCCAACAAGGTCCTTGGTTTTTTAGCAAAAAGGGTAATGTCTCGCAATGCAAATACCAAATTGTTCGGGACGCTAATGGGAAAAGCAAACCAAAAAAGGAAATCCCGGGATAACACTTCGGAGCAACGTATTACAAAACAACAACTTAATACAAATATATCATGAAAACAGTAATAAAATCAGACTTTCCATTTGAGTCCAAATACGTGAAGGTATATGGATCGAAAGTACATTATATAGATGAAAACAGACAAAATGATGCCAATCAAACCACCTTTGTTTTACTTCATGGCAATCCCAGTTCCAACTATCTGTGGCGCAATATTGTACCGGAGCTCACAAAGCAAGGAAGAGTGGTTGCACCAGATCTAATAGGTTTTGGCAAGTCGGATAAACCCGAAATTGATTATAAAGTACTTACCCATGAAAGGTATATCGAGAAATTCATCAACATCCTGGAATTGGACAACATTGTTTTCGTTCTGCACGATTGGGGAACGGCCCTCGGTTTGGCCTTCGCTCGCAAGAATGAAAATAGGGTTACGGGAGTTGCTTTTATGGAGGGTGTTATAAAGCCCAAAAAATGGGATTTCGGAAAAGCCCGTACACGGCTCATCTTCCGTCTTTTCAGAACACCCTTCATCGGCCAATGGATGATTATCAAGAATAACTTCTTTGTTGAAAATATCCTCTTACATATGGGAACAAAGAGGGAATTGAGTACTAAAGAAAGGGAATATTATGCCGCACCATTTCTATCGAAGAATAGTAGAAAACCTGTGTATGTTTTCCCGAATGAGATTCCCATTAACAAGAAACCGAGAGATGTCTACGAAATGGTCAAAAGTAACCATGAGTGGTTGAGTAGGACTTCCATACCAAAATTATTACTGTGGGTAAAACCAGGAGTACTTATAAAGCCATGGCATGTTATACAGATGCAGGAAAGCTATCCGAACCTTCATACGGAATATCTCGGAATTAGCTCAAAAGGTTTTTTAAAGGAGTCACATTACGTGCAGGAAGATTTCCCATATGAGATAGCGCAATCGGTATCTAAATGGTTTAGGACAAAAGATTATCAAGCGCGTTTGAATGTAATTTAAAGGTGAGTGGCGGCCTTCAAAAAAATAGAAAGTCACAAAAAGTACTTAATAATTTTAAAAACAAATAAAATGAAAACAAAAATGACATGGACAATGCTTATCACAGTGGTAGGCTTGTTAGCAGTAAACAAAGTTAATGCGCAGTTACCAGATCCGGGATTTAAAATAGACGGTGGTACAGCGATTGTAATTACAGACCCACAGAATGATTTCCTTAGTCCATCCGGTGTTACTTGGGGTGTAGTAGGGCAGAGTGTTACAGAAAATAATACGGTTGAAAATCTCGAAACACTTTTTAAGTTGGCTAAGGCGAATGGGATTCCTGTATTCATTTCACCACATTTCTATTATGAACATGATCATAAATGGGTTTTTGAAGGTGCATTGGAGACTCTAATGCACGATATCAAAATGTTCGATCGTAAAGATCAATTCTCCGATGAAGGATTTGAAGGTTCGGGAGCCGACTTTTTAGAAGTTTACAAAAAGTATATCGACAAGGATTTCGTAACTGTTGTTGGGCCTCATAAGGTGTTCGGACCGGAACAAAATGATCTAAGCTTGCAGTTGCGTAAAAACAAGATCGATAATATCATTCTGGCCGGCATGTCGGGTAACCTATGTGTGGAAGCACACATGCGAGAATTGATTGAAGATGGTTTTGAAGTAGCTGTAGTCGGTGATGCCACTGCCTCGGCCATCATACCAGACCTGGATGGTAATCAGGCTGCTCAAACTAATTTTCGAATGATTTCCAGTCATGTTTTTACAACGCAGGAGCTCGTGACAACTTTGGAAGAAAAATCAAAATAATCCAATTGATAAGGCCCGGAAACTCGTCTAAAAGCATTTCCGGGCTTCTTTTATGTTACAACTATAAACAACTGCAAATCTTCTCATTGCAATCATCTTTTCGTTATCTTTATTTGTAGGCAATACATCTAAAATCCGTTCTTAATGGATTCCTCCTCAACACAAAAAATATTGCCAATAAAGTATCTATTATGATTTCTTTCGACCATCCACATATCCAACTTTTTTATAATTATCTAAACGGTTTTGCTCCTGTTTCTCAAAATTCTTTCGAGGATTTCCTTCCTTTAATTAAAATCAGAAATGTTCAGAAAAATGAGAGCATAGTATTTCGCGGACAAACTGCAAGAAATATTTATTTTGTATGTGAAGGAATTTTGATTTCTCAATGGATGGATGATGAAGCCAACGTGTATGTCAAAAACTTTTTCGTTGAAGGTCATTTGGCTGGCTCCACAGTTTCCATGTTGACGGATACCCCTTCTGGGTTTGGTATCGAATCCGTCACCAATGGCACCATTCTAGAGATGAACTATCAACGTTATAAAGAGGTAATCTATAAACATGATGATTTAAAGAATTACTATATCGCCAATCTGGAGCAAAATTGGATTATTGAAAATGAAAGACGACAAATTTCATTCGCTGCGGAAAATGCTACCGAACGCTATATCTCTTTCCTGAATAAGTACCCCAAATTACCTCAGAGAGTACCCCAATGGTTAATAGCTTCTTATCTTGGAATAACTCCAACGCAGCTTAGTAGGATAAGAAAGGGGCTTTAAAATTCATTTATCGACATATGTAAATGCAGGGGGTTAAGAACTACCCTAATTTTGGCCTATAAATCATTAATACTTTGAATTATGAGTCAGTCAACACCAATTCTTTTAGCTTTCGTAGGCGGAGTGTTCTTAGCCTTGCATGGTGGTTTTAATTCCCAATTGAGCGAGCAACTTAAAAGTCCAATGTTGACTTCCCTGGTAGCCTATATTGTAAGTACGTTGATAGCTTTTCTTGCGGTAACCGTTAATACCAGACATTTTCCATCCTTCCATCAATTGAAAGACGTCCCATACTATTTATGGTTTTCGGGAGCGCTATTTAGCGTAGCCGGTATCGGCCTGTACTATTATACCATACCAAAATTGGGTATTTCAACAATGATCTCCATCGGCCTCTTTGGACAAATTTTGTTTTCTGTTATAGCAGGGCATTTTGGCTGGTTTGGACTACCTACAGAACCTTTAGCCTATAAAAAGATTTTTGGCGTGCTTGCCATGACCCTAGGAATAATATTAATTAAAAACACATAAAACATGGACTTAAAGAAACACAATATACATAATTTGACCGCTCTATGGCAATTAGTAAATCAAAGAGTAGACGCTTATGCAATAGGGGATGCTTTTGACTACGGAATTGTAAATTACTCGAGTTGGCCGAATAGGCTCTGGTTTAAAAATACTCCTGAACAAAGTGATCTGGACCTTGCTAAACGAATTATTTCTTCATCGTCTACCAAAATTACAGTTCCCTATTGGGAAATTGATGGGAACGATTATGGACCCCTTTTGAAAATGAACGGTTTCGAAAAAGTTTTAGAACAGGTAGGGATGTCCTTAGACCTTACAAAAGCTAGCTTCGCTCCTGCAGAAATTGAACTTCACAAAGTAAAGGACGAACGCACATCACTATTATGGGAATCCCTATTTGAAAAGGCCTTCGGCTACAAAATTCACCATAAACTACTCCTGAACAGCTATGATGAAGTAGACTATCTGATAGCCTATGATAAGGCATACCCAGTAGGCACTGCCTTAATGTATTATAGTGGAAACGAGGTTGTTGGAATTCATTCCATGGGGATCATTCCTGAGATGAGAAGAAAAGGTTATGCCGAAAGAATGATGCAGTCCATGCTATATGAAGCAATTAATAAAGGATATCGTTATGCGGTACTTCAATCCTCCGCGATGGGGAAAGGACTGTATGATAAGCTTGGTTTTGAAGAGCAATTCTTAATGAGAAATTACGTACTAGCGCAAAATATATAAACAGAACGAAAACAACTTTTAATCTAAAACAACGAGAAAAATGAAGCTACTAGAAAATTTAAAATGGCGTTACGCAACCAAAAAATTTGATTCCGAAAAAATCGTTTCAGAACGAGATTTGGATTACTTGAAAGAAGCGGTACAACTATCCGTGTCATCCTATGGTTTACAGTTGTACAAAGTGTTGATTATAGAAGACAAGGCATTAAGAGAGCGTTTAAAAGAGGTTTCTTGGGGGCAATCTCAGGTAACCGAAGCATCCCATTTATTCGTGTTTTGCAATTTTTCAGAACACAAAGAGGAGCATATAGACGATTATATAAACAACATTTCCAAGACTCAGCAAATACCAATTTCAGAGATACAGGGTTATGGGGATTTTATTAAAGAAAGCCTTTCCCAAAAGAACGAATCTGAATGGCAGTCCTGGTCCAAACGTCAGACGTATTTATCGCTAGCCAATTTACTGAATGCATGTGCCGAACTCAAGATCGATGCCTGTCCAATGGAAGGTTTTGACCCCGTAGCATATAATGAAATTTTAGGCCTGGATAAAAAAGGACTTAACGCTTCGGTCATCGCTACAGTTGGATATCGTTCGGAAGAAGATGATACCCAATACCGCAAAAAGGTCAGAAAGCCTTTGGAAGAATTATTCGAAAAAATATAAAGAAGCTAATTAGAGCTTGTTGTCTTTGAATGAAAAAACATACTACGGAACATAACAATAACGTAAAAGGTAAAAAACACCTTGGCAATGAAGTACATGATTTTGATCGGGATATTATTTGGGATGCAAACCAGTTTGCTATCACAACATGCTAATGTGGAAAGTACTTTTATGAACGAGAAAATAAAAAATCAGTATACCTTTTTCAAGGACTTTGAATCTACCAAATTCAGTTTTTTTAATTTGACCTCCGTAAGTGCCGATTACAACTTTGGAAGGGCGTCCGAAAGTTACCTTATTGATAACTTTCTTTTTTATCAAATAAAAAACCGGATTTCCTTGGCAGTCGAAGGGGCTGTAAATCAAAAAGTGTTTATCGTGGCGATTGGAACACGATATACCTATACTAAAAACAATTTCCGGTTTGCCTTCTTCCCTTCCTATAGAATTTCGGATAAGCGATCCCTGTATACCAGAATATTGCTTGAATATCAGTCCCCTATCAGCAGTCGGGTCAGTTTATATTTTCGTGGACAGTTCAATGCTTCTACAAACTTTTCAGGCGAGAGCGGCCTTTCCAACCTTTATCGTTTGGGTCTGCAGTACAAAAACATTAGAATGGGTCTAGGGACACCGTGGTTCAAGCCCTTAGAAGAAAGGGCATTTAGATCAAAACATTTGGGGTTCTTTCTTGCAGTTACGCTTTAAACGAGTCTGAATTATGAAAAAAGTAAACAAAAAGAAAGGTATCTAATTTTTATCTCATCAGTAAAGGGATAAATAATGCAATTCCCCGTTCTATTTTTGTATATGTTGTGCCAGAATTTATTTCAAATTATTACCCAGCAGGGCAATTTTTCTTAACCAATTTTCCCTAAAACCAGAACTTGAATTTTTGATTGGCGCAATATAAGTTACCTTAACAGGACTTATTCCGCAAAATTCTAAAGTGCCTTTTTTAAATTGATTGATAGCTGGATTTTTCATTACCAATCTATTATACCAGCTTACAGTGTCAGCAGTGACGATAATTCTCGCTGTTTTTCCTTTTAAGAGTTTATCTGGGAAAAGTTTTCCTTCAACAGGTAGATAAGTAATTCCAGGCAAAAATGTTCTATCGATAAACCCTTTCATTATCGCAGGATAGCCATACCACCACATTGGAAATATCCATACAATATGGTCCGCTTTTTTTATTTTTTCTATTGCATCTATTAAATCGGGCTCTAAATCCATTCTTTTTCGATAACCGAAAGAAAGATTCGGATTGAATCGTAAATCTGAAATATTGACTAGACTCAATTTAGAATTTGTATTACTTGCACCTTTTGTGTAAGCTTCTGATAAAGCATAATTGAAACTCTGATTGTCTGGATGTCCATTGATTATTAAAACGTGTTTCATTTTCTATTCCTTTTTACAAAGAACAGTAATATGAAGTTCCACAGAAAGGACATTTGTCTAATTCCAAATCGACTTCCTTATCCGGCTTAAATGTCGTTGCGAAATTCCCAAATATGAGGATAGATAATTCAATGGTATCATCTGTAATAACTCTGGTTGATTAGCAAGCAAATCTCGGTACCTTTTTTCAGCAGTTTCCTTTTGTAATAAAAAAATTCTTTTTTCCAATTTAATGTATTCTTGCTCTGCGATGAACTTAAATAGCTTTAACCAATTGGTACTTGATTGCTCTAATTTTAAAATTTCATCTCTCGAAATTGTTAACAAATCAATACTTGTCAGAGCCTGGATGTTTTCTACTGTCTTCGTTTGTGATAAAAATGAAGAATAGGCACTAACAAAAGAATCGGAAAAAGTAAAACAATACGTTACTTCTTCTTCTGAAGATGAATAATAAAATGAACGGAATAATCCATCAACTACGAATGCAACTTCATTGCAGGTTTCACCTTCTTTGATAAAAAACGCTCCTTTTTTTAGGTTTTTGTATCGTACTTTACTTTCAAACAAGTCAATTTCCTCATTGGAAAGTATATCAAATGATTCTAAGTAGTTTCTCATTTCTTTATCTTGAACATATTCAAATCAAAAGAAGGATATATAATTTTGATCCGTCCAGTACAGAACCAAATAATGTAATCCCCAACCGATGAATAACAACAAGATAACCCAAACCCAAATGGGAATTCCTTTAGGGTTTTCAGAACCTTTTACAACAAAAATTTCCTTTCTTTCACTGCCATACGCATTCACATTTATCGGCAGCTTATCTTCGACAACTTGATTTTCTTCCAGGCCGATTACCGAAATCGAAGGGCCATTCCTGACCTCAAAGGGAATTGTTTTGATTCCTTCCTTGCCGGAAGAAGATTTGGCAATGAATTTCAGGGTGTGCTTGCCGTCTTGAATTTTGGTCGTATCAAATAAAATTTTCGATGGTGTATCCAATTCCACGAATGGGTTTGGGTCATCATCTAAATATATTTTTACTTTGTCCATTATATTGTCTGTTTTTTCCATCTCATCAATTTTAATTGGCATCATCAAATGGCAGATACTTAATATGATGTGGATTTTTCTCTTTAGGGAAAATCAAAAACTTCAAGCTAAGCACCAAGGTGCCACCAACTAGAATTACCGCAGACCACATAATCAATAAATCAATTGTTCCTTCCGGACCAGCTCCATGCGCTACCTCTTTAAGAAGTTCAGGTTGTTTTTCCTTGCATAGATCACATGCCACGGCTTCCGCGACCGACCCAATAAAAAACAATAGAAAATAGATTATTCTTTTCATGGCTATTGATTTAAAGCATTGACAAAATCTCGAATTCTCTTCACATCTTCCGTGGAAACTCTAGCGGCTTCATTTCCCCAACTGTTACGTTCGTAATTGACGATCGCGGCTATTTCAGAATCATTCAATTGGTCGCCCAAAGGGGGCATTACCCCATATTCGTCCCGGGCATCATATCCTTGAATGATAATTCGAACCATAAAATCATAATCTTCATCAATCACGATGGGACTATTTTTCAATGTTGGAAAGGCCCCGGCCAATCCCTCACCAGATGGTTGGTGACATGCAGCACAATTTTGAATATACAGCGATTTTCCATCCAGAGCTTGTCCGTCAGGAGTTGTCTCGGCAAAAGCATCCGTCCCTGAAGAGGGAATGAAATCAGGAATTGCAAAACTGGGATCCACCTGTTTAAGCGATTGAATGTATTTGACCAAATTCAGGGCTTCATCCTTTGCCACTACTACAAGAGAGGCGTTTTTCAAAAACTTTTTTGGCACATTGACCTTGACATCGGTTGGTTCTACTTCAGATGGACTTTTTAGCTCAAACAACCAAGGATATGGTGCCATAACGGATTGTTCAACAACAATCCTTGGATTGTATAAATGAATTAAGTGCCAGTCTTGACTAGGTTGTCGCTTTCCCACATTGGTCAAATCCGGACCTGTGCGCTCGCTTCCCAAAAGAGATGGGGATTGCCTCCATACATCCATTCTTTTCTTTGAATAGTAGTAGTCTGAAGCTAGGCTGGGTCTATCGCCCCAGACCTTATCCATCTCTATATTACGAACCTGCTGCGTGTGGCAAGCAACACAACCTTCAGCGATATATATATTTAGACCCGCTCGCTCCTCCGGTGACAGATCCACCGCTTTTGATAAGGGCTGAACGCTATTTTGCATATCCAAGGCTGGAAAAATAGCTATGACGGTACTTAGACCAAAGAAGACAATGAATGCCGTGAACGTCAGTAGCGCATGATTTTTAGACAAGTTCAACATCTCTCTTTTCTTTTGGTGTTATTGTAGAAGTTCTCCATCCCCTGTAAACCAAATGCAGGTTATACCAGAAAAATATATGTCCAAAAAACATAAATGTTCCGCCTATGGCCCGCCATAACCAGTATGGGAACATAAGAGAGACACTTTCAATAAAAGGCGCACCCTCGATCCAACTCAGGCCCCTTTCGGTCCCACCTATCATCAACGAAAATGTATAAACGATAAGACCTAAAAATGATAGCCAGAAATGAACTCCTACTAACAATTGATTGGGTTCCCTTCCAATTAGTTTAGGTACCAAAGCATATATACAACCCCAGAGGAAAAAGCTTATTATGCCATACATCGTAATATGAGAATGGGCTACATTGAAATCGGTAAAATGCCATACAAAGTTTGTAAAGCGGAACGCCTGAAAACTTCCTTGAGTTGAACCGATAAAGTAAAATAGTACTCCGACCAACATGAAAGGCAGTACATAACTTCTACCTATCTGACTGAAACTTCCTCGCATAGTCAATAAAAAATTCGTCGTCCCTGCCAAAACGGGAATGAACATTCCGATACTAAAGACAATTGCGACCGTCTGTAGCCACCATGGAATGGGACTAAAAACAAAATGATGTGTACCTATAAGGGTATAGAATAACATCTGGGTCCAGAAAGCCAATATTCCAAGTGAATATGAATAAATTGGTTTGTTCAAGGAAGAAGGAAGGAAATAATATACCAAGCCGAGTGTAAATGTCATAAACCACATTCCCACTCCTTGGTGCATATAATACCCTTGGATTATGGTTTCTCCCAATCCTTCCTGATAAAAGGGCAAATAACCTATGGTAACCAACACCAAAGTCCAAATACATCCCGCCAGGATATACCAATTTGAAATATAGATATCCTCTGTTTTTCTATTGGCAACTGTCTTATAAAAATTGAGAAATGTTATAAAAAGGCCAATGGCGAATAGTGAGATCACCGGCCAAATGTATTCGCGGTACTCACCGCCTCCGTTGTTGATTCCTGCCATTAAAAATATGGTTCCAAGAATAACTGACAGATTCATAAGAGCAAGGGCAATCCAAGCCCAGCGGACATTATATATCTTGGCATTTGAAGTTCTGGTCACTACAAAATATCCGAGGCCAATCATAGCCAATGAAGACCAACCCCAAAAAACCGCATTCGTATGTACTGGCCTCAATCTCCCAAAAGATAAAAAGGATAGACTTTCAATATCTGGCGCAACGAACTTTATCCCAACATACAACCCAATAAAAGTTCCGAACAATAGCCAAAATGTGGATGCAGCTATATACGAAATAACAATTTTGGCGAGTGCTGGGTCGGCAACAATCTTGTAATCGGAGCGTTGCTTATCATCATAAATCGGACTACTGACATCTTGTGATTGTGAAACAACAAGCCCTCTTTTGTCAAGAACTTCTGCGTTTGACCCAAGCTCTTGCCCGGATAATTCATAACCAAGGTTTGTCAGTCTTTGTTGTAAATAATCATTAATTGAAGACTCATCAATATGGATAAGGGCGTAAGCCGCTTTTTCTTTCACATTTGCCAAGAATTTTGGAAACTTTATATTCTTTTGGGGCATCTTTTCGCTGCGAGTCCTTTCTTCTAAAATATGGGCAATCTTATCTGCCTCTAAATTGACAATCTGCTGCCGGAGCCCTTCAGGACTTTTTAACGAGTTGGTTTCCTTGATTTTTTTGAGATAAGTGCTGGCCCTTATTATGGCAATTAGCGTTGCTATAATCAAAATCATCGCGCCAAGGACAATGGTTCCAATAATACCTGGCTGCTCTAATATATTTTTATTGGATTCTTGAGCAATAACAGAAGTAAAAGGATGTAAAAAAAACAGCGCAAAAATCAAAACTTTTGGCGTGGTGCAAGAAATCTTTATAAAATGGAACATCCCCTTTCCTGAAAACATGGTTATTGATTAAATTGGCAGTCGTACTTGGGTTTGAAGAGGGAAAGACCCATTGCTTAAATATAAGAAAAAAACACAACATATAAGAGTTTTGACACAACCGCTCATTATGATAATAAACTCATATATAATAATTTACGGCGCACTACTTAATAGGGTCTAGTCTACAAATTAATATTCTACTCGGGACGATACATACATGCTCAATTGTCGGGAGGGGAATGATATTATCAAAAAATTAATGTGGGCTAATAAAACGGCCCATTTATAGGACTACTTTATTAATTCAAAAGACTTATTCCCCGAGTGTCTCAATCGTGGTCTCTTTTAATTGTCCTGTATATTCACCTTTTTTGGGATACTTTTGCTTTCTAATTATGACAACTGTTTTCCAAAATGTAATTAAATAACCAAATATGTAATTTTTATTATATCTTTACGTTCTAAATAAACATCTCATAAAGTGCATGTAATATCATTTAAAAAGCTAAGGGAGTATTTTTCGAAAGAAACCAATGCAAAAGTGGCCTTACAAGATTGGTATAAAAAAGCAAATAAAGCTGAATGGGATAGTTTTGCCGATTTAAAGAACACTTTCAATTCAGCTGACAGCGTTGGAAATGGTAGGTTTGTTTTTAACGTCAAGGGAAATCATTACCGAGTTATTGCCATTGTACGATTTAAGTTTAAGAAAGTATTGATACGTTGGGTAGGCAATCATCGAGATTACGACAAAATAAAGAATATAGATAAGTTATAGAGGCATGGGAAAATTAATAACACACGCAGCATATGTAAAAGCGAATCTTCGCTTAGAAGAGTTGATAGATATTGTGGATGATAATACACCAACTGATGACCCTTTAGCAAAAGAGTTTCTAGAGATTACTGATATTATTGAGCAATATGAAGAAATACATTTCCCTATAGGTTTACCAACCTTACAGGAAATGATTGAGTTACGTATGTTCGAGATGGGTCTGAAACGAAAAGACTTAGCTACGCTATTAGATACAAGCGCTTCAAGAATTAGCGATTATTTAAACGGAAAAAGGGAAATCACTTTGAATGTTGCCAAAGCTTTGCATCAAAAATTGAATATTGATAGTGATATTATTCTTCAATAAAAACAGCATGGAAAACAAAATCCTAACAAAAGTAAACAAAGGTTTTCACCTATTTTCCACCTCGAACGCCCCTACCCTAGTGTTTCTGGGACAAAGAAGATACTGTATTGGAAAGTAAGATTAATTCCCAGTTAAGTAAGCGTATATTTGCATATCAAACTATATTCATGTTCACTTTTTTTATAAAAAAAAGATATCTAGTAGATTGTTTAAATGGGTTTGTCGATATTCACAATCATATTTTACCAGGGATTGATGATGGAGCAAAAAATGTTGAAGAGTCAATTGAACTTGTAAAAGGTTTTAGAGAGTTTGGTGTAAATAAGTTCATATGCACACCTCACATTATGCATAATTACTATGATAATACTCCTAAGTCTATCAAAAAATCTTTTAAGATTCTAAAAAAAGAGCTGAAAAATAATAATATTGACTATGTTGATATAAACTATGCAGCTGAACACATGATAGATGAGAATTTTGAGCATTTATTAGACGATAATGAGGTTTTACCCTTAAATTCAAATCATATTTTGATTGAAATGTCTTATCTGCAACCTAGTTTAAGTTTTAATCAGGCAGTAGAAAATATTAAATCAAAGGGGTTATTTCCGGTATTCGCTCATCCTGAACGCTATCAGTATTTAAATACTGATCTAAAAAATTATGAAAAATTAAAGTCGCAAGGACTAAAATTTCAACTCAACTTACTATCCCTTGGGGGTTATTATGGCACAGATGTTAAGAGAGCGGCTTTGCAACTATTAGAGAACAATTTATACGACTTTTTAGGAAGCGATGCTCACAGCATAACACATATACAGTCTTTAAAATCTATTAAACTTAAAGAGCGTTATGCAACAAATCTATTGCACTTAATCAATAACAATAGAAAATTGTTAGAAGATGATAAGTTCAACTAAAAATTTGATACCATTTCTTACTACTATTGCTGTAACCATAACCATACTTTCCACCATAACCTAAATTGGAGGACTTCACACCATTTACAATAAAGGATAACCCTTTTAACTTGCCTTCTTCCTGCAACCGGATTGGAAATCCAACTACATTCGTTTCCGTAATCCCAGCTCTAGTTACATAAAGGGTCTGATCGGCATTTTCGCTTATAAGTAGTGTATCGGAAACTACCATCAGTGGCGCAGTATCAACGATGATATAATCATACTTATTTCTGACCGCTTCAAATAATTCATTAGTTCTTTTACTCATTAATAGTTCAGTAGGATTAGGTGGTATAGTCCCCGCAAAAATCACATCAATAGTCTGGTTGTTTACCAATATTGAAGAAATAATTTCCTTTGATTTCAAAGATTCATTGGATAAAAAATCTGTTAATCCCCAATTGTCACTATTCATAACGGATTTTGACAGTTTATCAATATTCTTCCCCTTATAAAACTCGTAAATTTTTGGATTTCTAATATCTGCACCCATCAAAAGAACTCTTTTACCAGCATTTGCATAAATCATAGAGAGATTAAAGGAAACTAAGGTCTTACCCTCTCCTGGCAAACTAGACGTTACAAAAATAGTTTTTCCATAATTTTCATTGACATTCTGCCTGGATTTTAATATAAAATCTAAGTTTGTTCTTAAAACTCTGAGAGATTCAGCCAAAACTGTTCGCTCATCAGGCTTTATTAAAGTTTCTTCCTTTTTAGAAATTTTAGGTAACTCGGCTAAGACAGGAACATCCCCAGTCAGCTTTTCTAAATTGACTTTATTATGAATCTTGTTGTCCAAAACATCCTTAGCATATATAATAGAAAAAGGTGTTAAAAGACCAAGAATAATGGATGCTAAAAGCACAATTGACTTCTTCGGAGAGACAGGAGCCCTGTTCAATAGATAAGCTCTATCTATAACTTTTGATTTAGGAGATGCCGATGCAAATGTAATTTGTGATTCCTCACGTTTCTGTAACAAGTAAAGATACAATGATTCCGTTGTTTGCTGTTGGCGTGTGATATCTCTAAGTGCACGCTCATTTTTAGGGGCAGAATAGATTCGAGAATTAATCCTAGATACTTGATTGCTTAGACTATTAACTTGAAGCGATAAATTATTGGTGACACTGTTTAAACTTGATTTCATACTTCGCTTTAAACCATCCAACTGTTGATCTAAATTAACAATGATTGGATTTTTCTCATTTGAACTTTCCAATAGTCTTTTTCTCTCTAAAGCTAGTTCATTATATCGTGCAGTTGTACTGGCAATAGTCCGATCCGCCAACCCCACATTGGCTGGAAGTAGTTCATACCCATCTTGATTATCCACAAGGTCTTTCATAGAGGAAGCGATATCCAATTGAACCGTCGAGTTCCGTAATTCTTGTTGATTAGCTGCTCCAACATTCAAATTTACATTTGTTTGAGCAGCAATATCTGTTATTCCCCTGCCAGCTTTGAAGTCTTCTGCACTCTTGTCTACCGTGGACAAACTTCCGTATATATCGCTTATTCGTTCATTGATAAAATTAGAGGTACGATCGGCAATTGCTTTTTTGTCATCAACAGCATTTTGATTGTACTTATCTACTAAAGCATTAATGATATCTTTTCCTCTTTTCTTAATAGCGTCATTTAGAGTTATTGTAATTATATTGGAAAATTCACTTGTAGTGGTTATGACTATACTTTTTTGATAGTATTCCGCCCTCGTTGCCAGTGGACTGATTTTGACTTCATATTCCCTCCCTTTGTAGGAACCAATATCTAAAGTGCCATTCGGAGTTATTATTAAATCGCCCAAGGAAGAGGGTATCGGTTTTCCAAAAGAATACTCTTTAAACGTATCGTTCTCAATATTAGCAAATTCAAATTTGGTACCCGAATTCAATCTTACGTAAAATTCATATTCGGTTTTTTGAACAATAGAGTCTGGTCCTAAAAAATTGATGTTAAACGGCGGGTTATCATATAGCTCCGTATTCTTGATGTTTCCAATTGCTATTATCCTTTTATTTAATCCCAGTTCTTTAACCACCTCAATAAGGCTAGTTCTGGAGTTTAATGATTCTATCTCATCTTGGACATTGTTCCTAGTCCCGCCCAAGATACCTAAATCCGAGAATGCACCTAGTTCTGAAGAAGAATTCTGGTCTTCTAATATTTTAACCTTGGAACGGATAGCGTACTCAGGCACGGTATACCTTATGTAGAAAATGGCAAAGGTTATGGCAAGGATAACTGAAGCCACAAACCATTTCCAATTCTTCGCATATGGCTTAATCAGGTTACTTAAATCAAGGTTATTATTAGGGCTTATTTGTTTTTCGGTCTGCATATTAAAACACAATTTAATTTCGTGTGATTAAAATAACAGTTGAGGTAATTAGAACCGATGCAATGGACACATAAATTGTAGCCCTTCCATCAAGGGAAGTTTCTTTAATGCCGGATTTGTTGGGTTCTACATAGACTACGTCATTTTGAGTTAAATAAAATACAGGCGACTTTATAATATCCTTAGAAGTCAAATCAACACGGGAATATACTTTTGTACCATTAAAATCCCGTATCACTAAGACATTGTTTCGAACACCTCGCAATGTCAAATCACCCGCAAGACCTAAAGCCTCTAAAATTGTTATTTGTTCTCCATTTACGGGATACGTACCAGGTCTTAGAACTTCTCCCAAAACAGTCACCGTAAAATTGCGCAATCTTATATTTATAATGGGGTCTTTCAAATAATCCGACAATTGCTCTCTTAAAAGGACACGTACTTCATCTGGTGAAAGTCCTTCAATTTTCAGCTTTCCGATTACCGGAAAATCGATTTCCCCTGCCTGATCCACTAAATAATCTATCTGTTCAGCTCGAAAACCTCCTTCAGAACTGCCTCTAAAAAGATTAAAAGGGGCACTAGCTTCTGGATTTAATGAAGATACATGAATGGACACTAAATCATCTACCTTAAACTTTGAAACAAACGTATTATCGTTGACCAAAGTTTCGAAATTTTGGGTATCTTGGAAATAGACCACGTCTTTTCTTGAAGCACAGGAGGAAAGCATAATAAAAATGCATATTAGCACAGCCCTAACTAAAAATATCGAATCATTTTTTTTCATAAAAAAAAGAATATAAACTTATAAATTTAATGCCTTGTGAGGTTGATTTGATTGGATTTTTTTATTCGCTTCAAAAGTAACACTTTCTTTCCTATCCAATTCGCAAAATTTCGAGTTGTTTGATATAAACTCAGGAACAATATGTTTCATAAGCTTGACAGTATTTTCACCGAAAAATGTATTGGCAATGCAAAGCTCGTCAATTAGAGATTTCAGTTTTTCGTAATCCAATTCCTTAGTCTTGCTAATCTTAATTTTCTTGTGATATGTAGGAAGTGTATTTTCTCCATTTGCCAATAACTCCTCATATAATTTTTCTCCTGGTCTTAATCCTGTAATGATAATATCAATATCCTCTGGATATTTCAAACCAGAAAGCTTAATCATATTTTTGGCTAAATCGAAAATCTTAACAGACTCACCCATATCAAAAATAAAAATCTCACCACCAACACCCATAGAACCAGCCTCTAAAACTAATTGGGAAGCTTCGGGAATAGTCATAAAATAACGTGTTATCTCTTTATGGGTAAGCGTAAGTGGCCCACCTTTTTCGATTTGTTTCCTAAATAATGGAATGACCGAACCATTGGAACCTAGAACATTTCCAAATCTTGTAATAATATAGCGCGTATCATTCTGCTGCTGAAGACAGCTGACATAAATTTCAGCAATACGTTTACTAGCCCCCATAATATTTGTTGGGTTTACCGCTTTATCTGTTGAAACCAATACAAATTTATCCACCTTATGTTCAGTTGATATGTCCGCGATATTTTTAGTTCCTGCAATATTTATTTTGATTGCCTCATAAGAATTTTGCTCCATTAAAGGAACATGTTTGTATGCGGCAGCGTGAAACACCATATTTGGCTTGTGTTCCCCAAAAAGCATATCCATTCTTTTCTTGTCCCTAACATCTCCTACTATGGGAATGAAATTGTTAAACCCTTTTTGTTTTAACTCCTGCTGCAAATCATACAAGGCCGATTCTGCCTGATCAATAATAATTAAAGATTTATACTTGAAATTGCATATTTGTCTAACTAATTCGCTACCTATTGAACCCGCTCCTCCAGTTACCAGAACAGTTTTATTGTGCAATTCCCTTTCTATATTCAAATTGTTCAAATCAATAGGTGCACGATTCAATAAATCCTCTATCTGGATATTTTTTATTTGAGAAACTTTCAATTCTCCATTAATCCAATCCTCTACCGGTGGCACTATTTTAACCAATACCGGAAAGTCTACTAATCCTTCCACAAGACTCTTTAGTCTTTTATGCGAAATACCTTGTATACAAAATATGACTTCTGATATTCCTTTCCTAACAATAAAATCCTTTGTAAGTGCTTCAGGAGCATAAACGGTGACTCCATTTATTACTTTGCCAATCTTCTTTTTATCATAATCGACAAACCCTAAAATTTTGGCATTACTCTTGGAATGATTGGTAATTGTGCCATATGTTAAAATACCCGACTCTCCTGCTCCATAAATTAGGACATTTTTAGATGCATTAATCCTACTTTGATTAAAAATATTTAAGAATAAAGTCTTAAATAGAAATCTTGAAGTAATTAAGGCAATAAAGCTTATTAGGCTATTGATTATGATTATTGAAAGCGGAATAGTGAAATTTTCAACTATCAGATATTCTTTATTGACAATAACTAGAAAAATAATAAAAATACTGGCGAGACAAATAGCATTGAATAAATTGTAAACATCTTGAACGCCAGCATGTCTAACAACACCTTTGTAAGAACCGATTACCAAAAAAGAGCATAGAAACATTAAAGATATCCAAGGAATCTGCACAAACAATTTTTCAACATCGAAATTAAAAGTAAGGTTAAATCGAATTAAGTACGATAGAACAAAGGATACCATTACAATGACAACGTCAATTATCAGTACTAGCCATTTTGAAGCATATCGCTCGACCTTATTCGTTAGATAGCTTTGTATCATCCTAAGGTAAATTTAATGATTTGTATCACTCGTTCTAGGTCATTAAAAGAAAGATTAGATCCACTGGGGAGGCATAGACCTCTTTGGAATAAATCTTCCGAAGTTCCATCTGTAAAACTGAGCTCGTTTTCAAAAATTGGTTGCAGATGCATTGGCTTCCATAGAGGACGTGATTCAATATTCTCCTCCAACAGCGCAATTCTGACCTTTTCCCTTAATGCATAACTATCAAATAAAACACAACTTAGCCATCTATTTGAAACCATTTCCTTTGGTTCCGGAAGAAAGGTAATGTTATTTAGGTCATGGAGTTGTTGATGATAGTAGTCATAGTTTCCTCTTCTAGCATTAACCCTTTTATCCAAGACTTTCATTTGACCTCTTCCAATGCCTGCCAGAATATTGCTCATTCGATAATTGTGCCCTATTTTAGAATGTTGGTAATGTGGCGCATCATCCCTAGCTTGAGTAGCAAGAAAGACAGCGTTTTCTTTGTGAAGTTTATTGGACGACACCAGAGCTCCACCCCCTGAGGTGGTAATAATCTTATTTCCATTAAATGAAAGAATAGCAATATCCCCAAAAGTTCCGCATTTTCTTCCATTGTAAGTACTACCTAAAGCTTCAGCGCTATCCTCTAGAACTGGTATGCTGTATTTTTCAGATATAGCATGTATCTCATCTACCTTATATGGCATACCATATAAATGTACCGCAACTATGGCCTTTGGTGTTTTTCCCTTAGACCTTCTTTCAATTATAGCAGCTTCAAGTAGTTCTGGAGACATATTCCAAGTTTCTTTCTCACTGTCTACAAATACTGGTGAAGCACCCACGTATGTTACAGGGTTTGCGGATGCCGAAAAAGTAAAGCTTTGACATAGCACTTCATCACCCATGCCAACACCTAAAAGTTTAAGTCCTAAGTGAATCGCAGCAGTACCAGAACTTAAGGCTGCAACGTGCACCCCCTCATCCAAGTAGCCTTTAATGTCAGCTTCGAAACCTGAAACATTTGGACCCAAAGGAGCTATCCAATTTGTATCAAAAGCTTCTTTAACAAAAAGCTGCTCCATATCACCCATATGAGGAGAGGAAAGCCAAATCTTACTTTGTGTTTCGGTTTTCAAGTTAATGCTCATTTAATTCAGGGTTTAACAATTTAGAGAACGAGAATTTCAACAAATTTATATTTCAAATTAATAACTCTACAAGTATCTTTGCTTAAGTTCTAAAATCAAAATTACTCTGAAATCCCGATTTGGAATAAAATATGCATAATATTTCGGCGAATCTGTAAAAAAAATCGTTTGAATACCTATTATAAACTTTATAAATTATCCAAAATGGAAAAGTTTAAAGCGACCTTTACAAAAGGTAGTATAATTCTGAATCAAACCTTTAAATAAAAGAAATGAAGATATTGGTTACTGGTGCGGCTGGTTTTATTGGTTTTCATGTCACAAAAAGTTTATTGGAATCGCAACATAAGATAATTGGTCTTGATAATATCAACGATTATTATGATATTAATCTGAAGTATGCAAGAATTAATGAATTAGGTATAGTTCGAAAAAAAGCAGAACAATTCAATAAGGTGAATAAGAGTGAGAGTCATCCGAATTTTAGATTCATACGGAGTGATATTACAGATGACAATACATTAGGAAATCTGTTTGAGGAGGAACGTTTTGATGTAGTCTGTAATCTAGCGGCGCAAGCAGGTGTAAGATATAGTTTAGAAAATCCAAAAGCCTATGTTGAAAGTAATATCGTTGGATTTATGAACATTTTGGAATGTTGTAGGCATAATAGTGTAGAACATTTAGTATATGCTAGTAGTTCCAGTGTATATGGTATGAATAAAAAAGTTCCTTTTGCAACTTCAGATAATGTGGATTATCCAATCAGTTTATATGCAGCCTCGAAAAAGAGCAATGAGCTAATGGCCCATACCTATGCCCATTTGTATGATTTTCGTACCACAGGCTTACGCTTTTTTACGGTTTATGGTCCATGGGGACGCCCGGACATGGCAATGTTTCTATTTACCAAGGCCATACTTAATAAAAAGCCAATCAACGTGTTTAATAAAGGTGCTATGGAAAGGGATTTTACCTACATTGATGATATTGTTCAAGGTGTAGTCAGGATACTAGAAAATAAACACACTTCTTCTTACGATAGCAGCAAAAAATATAATCTGTATAATATAGGAAATAATAAATCTGTCAAGTTAGATGAATTTATAAAAGCCATAGAAAATGAACTAAGAACGGTAGCAGATAAGAATCTCATGCCCATGCAACCTGGTGATGTCGAAAAAACTTGGGCCGATGTTGATTCATTAATTAGGGACTATGCATATTCCCCCAACACACCAATTAAAACAGGGGTTGCCGAATTCATTAACTGGTACAAGAATTTCTACAAAACATAAAAACAATGATTCTGAATTTTGGTCGCTTTTTCTAACAACGTATTTAGGAGGAACCCAAAGTAAAAATTACATTTCATCGTTATTTATGGACTGTTATGGTAGTTTTAGTTGATGAACAAAAAACTTTCGCAACTTTGCGGATTAAAATTTTGAAAATGAACATTCTGGCAATTAAAGCCATTGAATGCCTTTTACATAATACTAATGGAAATATTTACAATTTAAAATGGTACTGGAATTAGCCATCTCCTAGTATTAGAAATATATAAAATAATCTACAAACGAAGTAAATTCAATAAAAAGCAATGAAATTAACAGTAATTGGAACCGGATATGTTGGTCTAGTAAGTGGTACTTGTTTTGCTGAAATGGGCAATGAAGTCACATGTATAGATATTGATAGTAATAAAATAAACAAACTAAAGGAGGGTATTATCCCTATATATGAGCCTGGCCTGGAGCAAATGGTGAAACGTAATGTTGAAAACAACACCTTAAAATTTAGCACAAAACTATCCGAAAATCTAGATAAATGTGATGCTGCTTTCATTGCCGTAGGAACTCCTATGGGGGAAGATGGTTCTGCAGATTTAAAATATGTCCTTGGAGTTGCAAAAGAGATTGGAATGCATATTACTACTCCATTAGTAATTGTTGATAAATCTACTGTTCCTGTCGGAACTGCTGACAAGGTTAGGGATGCAATCTCGCAAGAGTTAGCAAAAAGAAAAGTTGAAATTGAGTTCCACGTGGTATCTAATCCTGAATTCTTAAAAGAGGGAGATGCCATTAATGACTTTATGAAACCTGACCGGGTAGTAATTGGTTCTGATAGTGAAGTTGCTACAAAAATAATGAGAAACCTTTATACTCCATTTTTCAGGAGCAGTACAGACCGCCTTATTACTATGGATGTAAAATCGGCAGAGATGACCAAATATGTAGCCAATGCCATGCTGGCTACCAAAATCTCATTTATGAATGAGATTGCTAATATTTGTGAATTAGTGGATGCTGATGTAAATAAAGTTCGGATAGGAATTGGTTCAGATAGCAGAATTGGGTATAGTTTCATCTATCCAGGAAGTGGTTATGGTGGATCTTGTTTTCCAAAAGACGTAAAAGCCTTAAAGAAGACGGCTGAAAAAAATGGATACTCTCCCAAATTAATTAAAGCAGTTGAGGATGTCAATGACCTTCAAAAATTAGTGATTGCAAAAAAAGTAATCTCTAGATTTGGCGAAGATTTGACTGGGAAAACCTTTGCAATCTGGGGACTTGCATTTAAGCCTGGAACTGATGATATGCGTGAAGCACCAGCCATTTATATCATAAAAGAATTAACTCGTAGAGGTGCTAAAATTAAAGCTTATGACCCAAAAGCAATTGATGAAGCCAAACATTTTTACCTCAAAGATGAACCGAATGTTGAATATTTTCCATCTAAATACGAAACTCTAGTAGGCGCAGATGCAATGATATTACTAACTGAATGGAAAGAGTTTAGATCTCCTGACTTTGAGGAGTTAAAAAAACAACTTAAACATGCTATAATTTTTGACGGTAGAAATCAATATGATTCCGAAAAAATGCAAACTAACGGATTTGAATATTTCCAAATCGGTAAAAAATAATTGATTTTATCAAAATAGGGTAAGACATTTCAGAATCAGAATTTCAGCGTAAATAAATAATAATTTAAAAATTAAAAAGTCGCATTTTTGCAGCTTACTTTACATAAAAAAATGGATATTTCATCATTAAATTTTAATCCTAAATATAATATTTTGGTAACGGGAGGAGCAGGATTTATAGGTTCTAACCTTTGTGAATCATTGCTCAATAATGGTAATACCGTAGTCTGTTTGGACAATTTTTCCACTGGAAAAAAAGAAAACATAAGCCCTTTTCTTTCAAACAAAAAGTTTACCCTAATAGAGGGAGACATTCGCAATCCTGAAGATTGCCACTCAGCCTGTAAAAATGTAGACTATGTACTACATCAAGCAGCTTTGGGTTCCGTTCCAAGATCTATTAACGATCCAATTACCAGTAACAATGTTAATGTTTCTGGTTTTGTTAATATGTTGGTTGCAGCACGTGATGCCAAGGTAAATCGTTTTGTCTTTGCAGCGAGTTCATCTACCTACGGTGACTCTAAAGCTTTGCCCAAAGTAGAAGAAGTTATAGGTAAACCACTATCACCATATGCCATTACCAAATATGTAAATGAGCTGTATGCTGAAATCTTTTCTAAAACATATGAGATTGAAACGGTAGGGCTGCGCTATTTTAATGTTTTTGGTAGAAAACAAGACCCTAATGGAGCTTATGCAGCAGTTATTCCCAAGTTTGTAATACAATTTATGGAACATAACTCCCCTACAATCAATGGAGATGGGTCGTATTCACGTGATTTCACCTACATCGATAATGTAATCGAAATGAACGTAAGAGCCCTAATCACTAGCAATGAAAATGCTGTAAATACAGTATATAATGTAGCTTATGGAGAACGAACTACATTAAATGAATTGGTAAGCTTATTAAAGGAATATTTAGGCAAATACGATAAAAGCATCACAAATATTGAAGTTAACTATGGCGCTAACCGTCAAGGCGATGTGCCCCATTCCTTAGCATCTGTTGAAAAGGCAAAAAAACTTTTGGGCTATGCCCCAAAATATGATATCGCAAATGGTCTTAAAGAGGCAGTGGATTGGTATTGGAAAAACTTAAAATTGAAAAAATAATAAAATAATAATCATGAATGATATAAAAATCGCTATTATTGGTTTGGGCTATGTAGGACTACCACTTGCTAGGTTATTCTCAGTTAAATACCCAGTGATTGGTTTTGATATTAATGCGAATCGTGTATCCGAACTTCAATCAGGAACAGATAGAACGCTTGAGGTAGAGGACAGTGTTTTGCAAGCGGTAATACAAGAAAGCCCAAATATGAAAACGGGGTTATTTTGTACCAATAATCTCGAAAATATAAAGGATTGTAACGTCTATATCGTTACGGTTCCTACTCCAGTAGATAGTACCAACAGACCCATTTTAATACCTTTATACAAATCCAGTGAAACTGTGGGTCAAGTGTTAAAAAAAGGTGACATTGTAATATATGAATCCACTGTTTATCCTGGGGTTACTGAGGAGGAATGTGTGCCAGTTCTTGAAAAAATCAGCGGATTAAAGTTTAATGAAGACTTTTTTGTGGGCTATTCTCCTGAACGAATCAACCCCGGAGATAAAGAACATACTGTAGAAAAAATATTAAAGGTTACTTCAGGATCTACTCCCAAAATAGGTCAGCGAGTGAACGATTTATATGCTTCCGTAATTACTGCGGGGACCCATTTAGCCCCGTCTATCAAAGTAGCGGAAGCGGCCAAAGTAATAGAAAATTCCCAACGGGATATCAATATTGCCTTTGTCAATGAACTGGCCAAAATTTTTAATTTAATGGAAATTGATACTCACGCAGTTCTAGAAGCTGCAGGTACAAAATGGAATTTTCTTCCCTTTAAACCAGGGCTGGTTGGGGGGCATTGTATAGGGGTAGACCCATATTACTTGGCGCAAAAAGCTCAAGAATTTGGATACCATCCGGAAATAATTCTAACAGGAAGGAGGATGAATGATGGCATGGGAAAATATGTAGCTTCAGAAGTCATAAAATTGATGGTTCAAAATGATATTAAAGTAAAAGGTTCTAAAATACTTGTCTTGGGTATAACTTTTAAGGAAAACTGCCCAGATGTTCGCAATACAAAGGCTGTCGATGTAATAAACAACTTAAAAAGTTATGGTACAGAAGTTACCGTATTTGATCCATGGGCCTCTCCCTCGGAAGTGAAACACGAATATGGCATGGATACAACCAAAGAAATACCAAAAAGTAAATTCGATGCTATTGTACTTGCCGTTGCCCATCAAGAGTTTTTACAAATGAATTTAAGGAGTATGCTTAGTAAAAATGGAGTACTATACGACGTAAAGGGCATCTTAACAGAACATGTAGATGCTAGATTATGACCGATTTTAAATAGGAATAAATAACACAGGTTTATTTATAATGCTGTTATAAATCATTAACAAATTGAAAATCCTATTCTTTAAAATTTCTATTTAACTGGTAAGCTTCCTTGCTTTTTATTAGTATACACAAAATGAATAGCTATTGGGGTAATAAATCTAATATTTGTTTGTTTAAAGTAGATATTGATGGCTGAGTATTAATAGCCTTAATTAGCAACATTCTATTTCTAAATGCTAAATTATCCACTCTAGCTTGATAAAAATGAAATTGTTTTGATTTTATTGTCTTCCTTGTTGACGAAGAAGCATTCGACAAATTTGCATTAGGGCTTAATCCAACGAACTTACAACTTTATAAGAACCTTCTTGGACTACTCCATGACTTATAGCTGCACAACTTATCTATCTCTACTACCTTTTCTCTTTCAGCAAGAAAAGGTTCAATCTTGGTTGTATAAGTACCAGCTAAAGGTAAGTTATCCTTTCTTCTTGTATAAAGTAAGTTGTATTTTCTTAAATAAGAAAACATCACCATCTACCTAAATCTTCATTTCTCATCTTTAGGTTTTCCAACACCATTAGGTTTACCATATATAATAACAACATAATACCGTTATACCTGTAATTAAGATTGTAGATTAAACTCAATATCCCTTCGTTCGAAACTTGTATATTTTAGAGCTAACCCTAGCAATTCACATTACTGGGAAAACCAATACGCTATTGTTTTCTTGTTTTTATGCTCAAATCTTACTTATTTACTCGGATCAAGGTCTTCATAAGTCCCATTTGGTCCTGTCCAGATCCTATAGTTGTCGTAATACACGTCACCCTGCGGGGCGTAAGCATCGCTCCAATAAGTACCGATTTTGGGAGTTATTATGCCCGTGGCTTCTTGCCCATGTTTAGCATACCTATATACCGTAGTTCCGACATGGTCAACTATCTTTTCGCCATTCACCCAAATCTCAATCAATCCATCAGCCCTAACCTCGTGACCGAGTCTCCTTGACATTTCTGTAGTATCTGGACCTGTGTAATTAGCTCCAAAAGCCCCTATATAATGGATAACAATATCTAACCATTCTCCTTTATTATAATCGAAATAAACTTTCTCTGTATTTGTTCCTGCGCCGTTCCATTTACCACCCAAAGCATCTCGTGTTTGGTCAACGAAGTCAACATTGGTGGGCAAGCTGAAATATAATTGCCCATCATTTTGCCCCTGTCTTAAAGAAATGGCGTTAACTGTATTGCTAGTACCGTTAGCCAACAACCTATTTTGGATTAATATTCTGCTTGGCGGCAATTCATTCTCAATGTATACAGAAACACCTACCCAATGCTCTTTGAAACTTAAAGCAAAGTCTTTTCCTAATTCGTTTCTTGTTACGCCATTGTTATAGGCACCCAACCAAATTGCTCTACCACTGTTTCTTCCTGCTTTTAACGGCGAATCAGGATGGTCTGTAGTTCTTGGCAAACCATTGTCTACCTCCCAAAAATTGCCTGCAGGCTCTTTTCCCCCATTTGGCCCCCATTGGTCGGTTTCAAAGTCCGTATGGAAAGTGATTTCTGTTGGCAAATCTGAATTTCCATCTTCAGAAGATTTTGGTCCAAGGTCCTCTAATACTACATTTTTAAGCTCAAAAATATCCCCGTCGCCATCACCTCCAAATACAAGGTCATTACCTCCCGGTTTGCCCTCGCCGTTGAACTCTACAATGTATTCTTTGAAATCATTTGTTAAGTTATCAGTAAAAATGGCCGAATATCTTTGACCTGCACGAAATACATCGCTTCCAGCTACACGTCTTGCGGTAAATTTCAACCTATAACGTCTAGTTTGATAAAATGACTGTACTGATATATTATAATATGCAGCTGCCCAATTTGCTTCACTACCTTGTATTCTACCACTTGTAATTATCCTTAAAATACTGTCTCTGGCGGTACTGCCGTTTAATAGTTCCCATTCATCCGAGTTCGTAAAAGTTCCATTTAACAACAGGTTTTCACCATCAGCTTTAGAAGATGAATCTGTTGGCTCATTTCCCTCTTCTTCGTCACTTGCCTCTTCTTCACTTCCCTCAGTACCATCACTATCGGCACTTTCTATAGGGTCTGTTTCTGGCTCTAAAAGGACATATTCGTTGAATAAATCTGAATCTTTACTGCAAGAAGTAAAGATTAGAATACTACAAATAAAGCACAACAATACTAGGGGACTTGGGGTATAGGATTTCATAATGTTAAGTAAATTAAGTTTTTGACAATTCAATTTGGGTTATAAACTTATTTAAATTTCAATAATCATCGACATATTGTATCTATTTTTCGACGAACTACCCATTTATCATTAAATCTTAAACGTATGAAACTATACTTTTGGATCTCACCGTTTTATTTATTCGATGAACTACACTATTCTTTAACAAATAGTTTTGATTTTTAGGAAGAACTAACCAACTCTGGTTAGTAATTAATAGTGAAGAAATTAGTTTTGATCAACGGTAGTTGATAGAGTTCTAAAGTCTCTTAGGTATGTAAGATCAAAATGCATAGCGCAATTTTGAAGCAAGTTAAATTTATACCGGAAGTATTTCTTAGTAGAGTAAAATGATATCAAAGTCTCATGGAAGTAGGTTGGCATATAGAGTAATTGTCCATGGGTATCCTTTTCAAAATGGGGAATCACAAAACCAAGGTGTTTTGGACAAATATATAGTATAACCATAAAGTCACTGCCTTTTGAGTTCCTATACCCCAAAAGATTTATTAGTGTTTGTTCTTCCTTGAGTATAATTCAAAATACTAAAATCTTTTTATTCTTATAAAGAAGAGTATTAACCTCTTTTCAACGTATTTCTAATTGCCAATTCTAAATATTGTCCAAATACAGAAGGTTTAAACTTTAACAAACCAGCACAAACTATCAGCAGAAATAGAGTAAATACAACAAACATAGTGACATCTGTTTCTCCCCATAAATTGAATAAATATTTATATGCAAAAATCAAAATACCAAGATACATCCCCAGTCTTAATCCTGCCAACAAGGGTTTATAAAAATATTCTCCAATAGATCCCTTAAAAACATTCTTTACTAAAACAATCATCATTAGATAATTTATAAAATGGCTAATAACAATTCCAACGGCTGCACCATTGATTCCGTATAAATAACCCAAAGCACCAGAAAGTACAATAATAATTACCGTAAAAATATACTTACGAGTGACATTTTTATAAACAAGACCTTTGGCCTTGATAACTTCATCCGTCGTTTTTCCGGCATTGCTGAAGGTTAGAATAAGAAACATAATTTTTAGGGGCAAGACGGCCTCTGGCCAATTTGGCCCCATAAGAATTTGTACAATTTCCGCTGAAAAAAAAACTAGAAAAACCGTAGTAGGAATCATAATTGAGTTACTAAACCCCAATCCAAATTTGTAAATTTTAATCAATCTTTCATTCTCATCCTGAATCTCGGACATCATAGGAAACATGACTGGATTCATAACCTTTGCAAGAAATTCACTAGGTATCTCCTTTACCCTAGAAGCTCTCTCATAGACACCTAACATATCCTGCGCAAAGATTTTTCCAAATATCAGATTCAGCCCATTTCTCGATAAAAAACTGCTAAACGTCAATAATATCATGCCAAAACCAAAACTAAACAACTGACGGGCCTCTTTATAATGTACCTTAAAGCTTATTTTTATAGGAGCTAAATAAAACAATGCTGTAGCACTTAGTAAGGACACGATAAGGGTAGCAATAACAAGAGACCATACTCCATAACCATTCATAGCTAAATAAACACCGATGCCATAACCAATTATATTTGAGATAATATTGACTATCGCGATGTTTTTAAAGAAGTAATATTTAAAAAGCAAATTGACAGAAATATTGGTCAATGCGAGTAATATGAGGTTCAAAGACGAAACTTTGATGAGATTATTTAACCTAAGATCATTGTATGCCGAGGCAATAAATGGGGCAGTTATATAAAAAATTGCATACAGTATGAGTGCTAAAAGAAGGCTGGTCTGTAAGGCTCCATTAACATGTTTGTTATTTATTTCCTTTCGTTGAATTAATGCAGTACCCATACCACCCTGTATAAAAATATTTCCAACACCAATGATGGCATTGATAATAGCCATAAGACCATAATCTTCTTTAAGTAAAAGCCTAGTCATGATAGAAAAGTAAAGAATCTTTAAAACATTTAGGGAGAGAACCGAAAATGACTGCCATTTACCTGCGTGCTTGATTTTGTCGCTAAGACTCATCCAATAGTTGTATTAGTTTTTCTAGTGTAGTAAGTCCCATAAATTATTCTTCTGACTTACCTTGAATAAAATTCAGTATGCTAAGCGCCCTATCACCAATTTCAAATTTTTTTGCGTATTCCATGGCGTGCTTAGACATTTCTGCTCTTTTGTGCTCATTACTGATAATCGAATCTATAGCACTCTCAATGCCTTTAACATCTAAGGGATCAACCAAAATGGAAAAAGAAGGATCGCATTGAAAGCGAATCTCAGGTATATCCGATGAAATTATTGGCAATCCGCACGCCATTGCCTCAACTATTGCATTACAAGAACCCTCATTCCAAGTTGGCAAGACAAACAAATCCGCTGCCGATAGTAATTCTGGTACTTTTTCAGACGGGACACTGTCTTTAAATATGATATTATTTGCCTCGAGAATTTGGGGGCCACGACCTACAAAGATAAGACCTAAACCTTTCTGGTTTTTAGTAGCTTCTAACAATACTTTAGGACCTTTATTCTCAACAAACCTACCAACAAATATTGCTAAAATTTTATCTTTTGGAAAGTCATATTTACTTCTCATTTCTAGTTTGTTCCTAGGATAAAAAATATCAGAATTTACGGCATTTGGTTTAATTATTATTTTGTTTTCCTTAACTCCATACTCAATAAGCCTCTCCTTTACTTGAGGCGAAACGGCTATAAAACCATTTATTTTTTCCAAAACTGAGCTGAAGTAGGCACTAGAATAAAAAGCTTTTCTTACCTTCAACATATTGTACTCCCCAATGGCCCCATAAATCGGTTTATTGTATTCTGATAAGGCTTCGACAGCAACAAAAGCATTTTTCAAAAAATGGGCATAAACTACATCAAATTCAATTTTATGTCTCTTTACTGTCCTCTTTACCGCTTTTATTTGACCCCATTCGCCTATTCTGAAGGTGTTAAATCCAAATATAAATTTCTGAGATGCACTTAAAAATTTTGGTCTATAAACTGTTCCTAGTTCTTTACCGTAGTCCGTTTCCTTTTTATTTTTGAAAAAATTTTTAGGTAAGATACCCTCTGGAGATATTATATACACTGTATGACCCAATCGGGCAAATTGTTGAATTAAATTGTAAACAAATACACCTCTTGATGGGTTTTTTAAGGATGGGTAATTACCAGATACTACCAATATTTTCATTACGTTATTTTTTTATGTTGGTCTTTTGATATCATATGTGCAGTTGATCCTATTAAAACTGCAAAAAAGAACCAGAATAATATTTTCCCTATACTACCTCCTTGCTTAGCCATATTAAATACAACGATTACAAATAATACAAGATTTAAAGAATCTCCTGTCCGCTTAAAGTGGGCGAATAATAATTTAGTCAACCGGGCTAAAAAAATCAAAAACAAAATTATTCCGGGAAGGCCCGTAGCTATGTATAAATAGAGAAAAACATTATGTGGTAACAAAGGAACTCCTCCTGAATATGCATACATCCGAGGCAAGACGCCTTCAAATCCAGCTCCAATGATAATATTATCCTTAATTACATTAAAAGCAGTATTCCACACTCCACTTCTTCCAGTATCTCCCTTTTCCACAGTATTTAAAAAGCGTTCTGCTAGAAGTGGATTGGTTTCTAATAAATAAGTTATTAGTATAACAGAGGCGAATGCCGCAAAAACAATTAGCGTCCATTTTTGGAGAACTCCCATCTTTTTAAAATAGAGCAGAACAGCAAGTCCCAAAAATATGGATATAAAAGCTCCACGTGAACCAGACATAGCAACTAAAGCAATAAAGGGGATACAAATGGCACCAAGGATAATTAATCTTGTAATAGAGAATTTATTAATTAGCCGTGAAATTGCAATTAAAAAAGCTAAAGCAGCTTTGGCCCCCATCACATTGGGATTCTCTCCAAACAACAACAACCTATCATTCACATAGGTAACTCCATTACCTTGTGACACCAATAAAGAAACCAAAAGCATACTGGCTACATAGCTGTTTAACACTAAGGGCAAAACTTTGGGTTTACAATAAATATGGGCAGCAACAAAGGTCATTAACACTATTAAAAGAAGTGTTCTATAATTGTAAGCAAGCTTCATTTCCGTCACATATTCTGAGTTTATCGCAGAACAAATAAACCCAACCAAAATTAAATACAACAGAGGGATTACAAATTTCTTAAAAGGTGCAAACTGAAAATTAGTACCTATTAAAGGAACCCAAGTTCCAAAATAAAGTATGGTTGTAATAAAAGTGACCGAAACCGTTCCAACTAATTGGAAAGGATCCCATTTCTCAAAAGTTACAGAAAAAACAAGTAAATATAAACAGTAATCATTGATGATATTTAAAGTCCTTAGCATAACTTATTTAAAGGCATTTGACATCTGAGATCAAATATAATTTAAAAAACAAGTAGGAGTGGTTACTAATAGATTAAAAACTTATTTTACCGCTTAATTGAATATTATAACTTCTACTTTCAAAATGTGTTAAATAAAACAAACTAACTTTGTTTAAAATATTCAAGTCCAAAATTACGAATGACCTCTTTGCGCATAAGATATTTTTTTGGAAGTAATATTGGATAAAATTTATGAGTTTTTACAATTTAAACGGTAATAAACTGTTTTCTATTTTTATATTGAAGAATAAAATTTGATTTTTAGCTTAAATAATTCTTCTACAACTGTTTTAGTTATAATTAAGAAAGTCATTAATCTTTCTAACACCAAAATATGAACCATTTGGATAAACCAATAAAAAATGTGGCTATAATATATCCATATTTTGCCCTTTATAGATTGCCGGTATTGCAAGAGCTTATGAATTCGAGCGCTATTAGATACACTATGATTTCAGCCGCTGATTCAGGAAACGATATTAAGAAAATAAATCCAGATATAGCCAGCATAAACGTAGAAGATGGTGGCCTCCGTTGGAAATTCATAAAGAATAAATGGATTTATAAGGAAGCTATCCTTTGGCAATCCGGGTTATTGCGGTTTTTACGGAAAGAAAAGTTTGATGATGTTATTTTCTTAGCAAATGCGTACTACCTATCTACATGGTTCGCAGTCTTTTACCTTAAACTTACAGGTAAGAAAGTATATATGTGGACACATGGTGTGATAACCACTAAAAAGGATTGGAAATGGAGACTTAGGAAGGTTTTTTATGGATTAAGTGATGGGCTCATGTTATATGGCCATAAGGCCAAGGCCGTAATGGTCAAAAATGGCTTTCCCGAAAGAAAGTTACATGTCATTTACAATTCAACCGGAAGCGTTAACGATTTAATTGCTACAAATGAGATTTCTATTGAAAGTCGGAACAATACCAAACAGCAACTATTTAAGTATTCAGATTTACCCATAGTCATTTTTGTAGGCCGGCTCACTTATGTCAAAAAATTAGATCAAATTCTCCAAGCGGCCCATATTTTGCATCAAGAAGATTTCAAAATCAATGTTCTTTATGTAGGAGATGGCCAAGCCCGAAAAGACTTGGAAAGCTTGGCCCAAAGCCTCAACATTTCCGAATATTGCCATTTTTATGGAGCTTGTTTTAAAAAAGAAGAACTTGAAGAATTATTTAAAATCAGTAGTCTCTGTATATCTCCAGGTGAAGTGGGATTGACAGCAATGTCAGCATTAGGCAATGGAACCCCTGTACTGTCACATGATGATTTCAATTATCAAATGCCCGAATATGAAGCTATTGAACCGGGCATCAATGGAATGCTTTTTAAAAGAAATTCTATTGCTGATATAGCCTCTAAAACGAAGCAGTGGCTTATCGAAAATAAAGAAACTTCAGAAGAATTAATGAGAAATAATTGTACCAAAATCATAAGGGAGAAATACAATGCCGAATACCAGGCTGAGTTAATCAATGCTATATTGCTGAATGATAAATAGATTCTATTCTAGAATATGCCGGCAAATCATTGAAATGGAAAGGCTTTAATCATTTTAAACAAATTATCATTAATAAAAATTTTATCACAAAAATATTCGTTGATACATTTATAATAACTCCTCTTTTCAACATCATATAAAACTTATTTTTAAAGAAAAGTCGTCCTAGAATTTTGAGATTATATAATATATAGTCTAAACAATCGTTTTGATGTTCAAATACATCTGTTTATCTAAATTTTTGAAGTTATCATCTGATTTGTTGAGTTATTAATTATATCCGAATTAAGTTTGTACTCGATTTATGATGAACCAAAGAATTAACCCGTAAAGTATTTCCTGAACTTTGAAAATTCTTAGATTATTAAATATTATTCGAAATATGGGTATGCGCTATACCCAATTTCGATTATTTTATGAATTTCGCAGGAAGACCGGACTTTTAAAGTCTAAATTTCCTACACAACCTAAATTCATTGATTGCACTATAACCTTAGATGAATGGAAAAAGAATGCTCCAAAATTTTTCTTTGAATCGAAAGAATCTTTGAAAATTACCAAGAATCAGCATTCTGAACTACATGAAACTTTTAACGATATTAAAAATTACGCCTATACCTATTTTAGCAAAACAAAATTATCTCTGGGAAAAGATTTTGATTGGATTACTAATCCCGAGACAGGATATAAATATGAATTAATACACTGGTCTCAAATAGTCGACCTTTCCAAACAAGCAGGTGATATTAAATACGTTTGGGAAAAGGCTCGATTTTCTTTCTTGTACGATATAATTCGTTATGATTATCATTTTGATAAAGACTGTTCCAAATTGGTGTTCAACGAGATTGAATCTTTTTTGGGCCATAACCCGATAAACTTGGGACCCAACTATAGATGTAGTCAGGAAATAAGTTTAAGGATTCTTAATTGGTCATTTGCGCTGTATTATTACAGAAATTCTGCGGCGTTAACGGAGGAAAGGTTTAAATCTATTATGAATGCCATCTACTGGCAGTTACATCATGTATACAACAACATCAACTTCTCTAGAATTGCTGTGCGAAATAACCACGCTCTAACTGAAACTCTAATGCTCTTTTTGGGAGGTTTGTTATTTCCATTTTTACCAGATACCAAGAAATGGTCTGTAAAAGGTAAAAAATGGTTCCAGGAAGAAATTGCCTATCAAATTTATAAGGATGGAACATTTTTGCAGTTTTCCATGAATTACCATCGGGTTGTCATTCAACTACTTACCTGGGGAATCAAGCTAGGTGAAATTCACGATTCCCCGTTTAATTCAACCGTATATGAAAGGGCTAAAAAATCGTTATACTTTTTAAGACAATGTCAAGACGAACAAAGTGGAAAACTTCCTAATTATGGGGCTAATGATGGCGCACTTTTCTTCAAACTAACGAATGATGATTACCGAGTATATACATCGCAGTTGAATGATTTAAGTGCTGTACTTTTTAATGAAGTTTCAAAACAGGATGAAAGTCAACGATGGTATGGAATAACTAATGCAAAAATAATTACTCAAGAATATAACAATCTAGCCGCTTTCCCTTTGGGTGGAAATTTTGTAATCAATGACGGTTCGACCAAGACCTTTATTAAATGTGCACAATATAAAGATAGACCGGGACATGCAGATAATTTGCATGTCGATATCTGGTTAGATGGTGAAAACTATATTTGGGATACAGGATCCTATAAATACAACACCACAGAAGAATATAGTGAGTTTTTCTCAAGGTGCCATGGGCATAATACAGTGTCTTTGGATGGCAGAGATCAAATGTTAAAAGGAAGTAGGTTTATTTGGAATTATTGGACCAAAAAAGCCAAGGCCAATCTCTCAGAAACTCCTAACACCCATGAGTTTAGTGGACAATTTCAAGGATTCCCCGAATTGGGGAATAAGATTGTTCATAAAAGGTCACTCAGTAAAAAGAAGGGGCGGAATAAATGGACTATCTCAGATTCACTTCAAAATGCTGAAAATTTAACCGCACAGCTTTATTGGCATTTCAATCCTGAAACATATAATCAAATTGATATTGTTTGTAAAGATTGTGATGGAAAACTTCTCAATCCAGTAATTGAAGAAAAATGGTGTTCTAATTACTACGGCGAAATAGAACCTTCTATTAGGCACACCTATATGTCAGAAACAGGTTTTGAAACAACTATTGAAATAAAGTCAAAATGAGGATATTATTAATACATCAATATTTTTTAGGAAAAAATCAAGGCGGAGGCTCCAGGTTTAATCAAATGACCAAAGTCTGGGCAGAGGAAGGGCATGAAGTATCCGTAATAGCCGGTATGTTAGAGGGTGCTAAAAAAAGGGATCCTAGATATAAAGGGAAACTTTTCTATTTGGAAAAAAATTTTGAGAAAAACACAGATGTCTATAGATGTCATGTGTCTGAACAATATGATGTGAATTTTTTAGGAAGATTGTGGGCGTATTTTTCTTTTGTTTTTTCAGGTACCTGGGCGGGTTTATTTTTGGTAAAAGGTAAATATGATGCCCTTGTTGTCACCTCTCCTCCCCTATTTGTTGGAATTACGGGGTACATATTGTCAAAGTTAAAAAGAATACCACTGATTTTTGAAGTACGGGATTTATGGCCGGAATCTGCCATAGATACAGGAGTGATAAGTAATTCAGCTTTAATAAATTTCTCCTATAAATTTGAGGCTTTCATATATCGGAATTCTAAACTGATTAATGTTCTTACCCCTGCCTTTAGAGAAGCATTGATTAAGAAGGGTATCCCAAAAGAAAAAATCATTTATATTCCCAATGCTGCAGACTTCAGTTTGGCAGAAAAGGTTGCGCAAAGCTTCAACCCTGATACATTCAGAAAAGAAGAAGGCATTGATGATAGGTTTGTAATTACCTATGCAGGTGCCCATGGTATCGCTAACCATTTAATCCAACTAATTGATGCAGCTGAAAAGCTTACGGACACCAATGTTCTTATACAACTTATCGGAGGAGGCCCCACAAAAGATATGTTAATTGAAGAAGTTAAAAAAAGAAACTTAAACAACGTTCGATTTATTGGAGGTGTGAACAAAGAAACAGCCTTCAAATATATACTCGCGTCTGATTTAGGTACTGCAGTATTAAAAAAGGTTGATACCTTTAAGACCATTTATTCAAACAAAACATTCGACTATATGTCCTGTAAAAAGCCTATTCTTTTGGCAATTGATGGTGTTTCTAGAGATCTAATTGAAGAAGCCCAATGTGGTGTTTTTGCAGAACCTGAAAATGCTGATGATATAGCAGAAAAAATCCGAAGTTACCTTAGAGGAGAGCATAATATAATTGAACAAGGTTTAAATGGGTATAATCACGCGAAAGAACATTTTGACAGAGATAAATTGGCACTTGAGTATTTGAACGAAATAAAAAAAATAGCGATCAAAAAGAACTAATAAAGACAAACTCTTAGTAAAACACAAAGAAATCTTTCATCCATGAAAAAAAAGAACCTCATAATTTTTGGAACACGACCTGAAGCTATTAAAATGGCTCCTTTAGTTAAAGAGTTTAAGAAATCTAGTGATTTTGAAACTAAGGTTTGTGTAACAGCGCAACACCGCGAGATGCTGGATCAAGTATTGGATTTTTTTGAAATTACGCCAGACTATGATTTGGATTTAATGAAACCTGGGCAAAATCTTTATGGACTAACAGCAGCTATTATAACAGAGCTGCAACCCGTATTAGAATCATTTAAGCCAGATTTTGTATATGTGCATGGCGATACAACTACTACCATGGCTGCAGGTATTGCTGGCTTCTATGCAGGAGCAAAAGTTTGCCATGTAGAAGCTGGACTACGCACCTTTAACAAATATGCTCCTTTCCCTGAAGAAATTAATAGATCTATTACTGGCCGAATTGCTGACTACCACTTTGCTCCTACTACGACCTCCCAAGAAAATTTACTAAGAGAAAACGTAGCTGAAGCGTCTATTTTAATTACTGGAAATACTGTTATTGACGCACTTTTAGAAAGTTCTTCGAAAGTGGAAAACATGGAAGATAACGAAATAGAGGAGTTAAAGCAGACCTTAGATTTTGATAAAAAAATTATTTTGGTTACTGGGCATAGAAGAGAAAATCACGGACAAGGCTTTATAAACATTTGTACTGCTTTAAAAGAAATTGTTGCTGCTAACCCAGAAGTACAAATCGTATATCCTGTACACTTAAACCCAAAAGTACTAAAACCGGTACATGAAATTTTAGGAGACCTTTCTAGTGTAAAACTAATTAAGCCACTAGCCTATCCGGCCTTTGTTTGGTTAATGAATAAAGCAGAACTTATTATTACCGATAGCGGTGGTGTACAAGAAGAAGCACCTAGTTTAGGAAAGCCAGTATTGGTAATGAGAGATACTACCGAGCGACCAGAAGCAGTAGATGCAGGCACGGTTATTTTAGTAGGAACAGACTCTCAAAAAATAGTTAGCGAGGCCAATAGCCTGCTAAATGACATAAATAGGTATAAATCCATGAGTAAATTACATAACCCATATGGAGATGGTAAAGCCTGTAAAAAAATAGTAGAATACATTAAAAAACTCTAAATAATGGAAAATCCAGAAGTAAATATTCTAGGACTAGGTTACATTGGTTTACCAACTGCCGCATTAATATCAAAAAACGGTACATATGTGCATGGGGTGGATATTAATCCCGATGTTGTAGAAACAATAAACAAGGGAGAAATTCATATCGTAGAACCCGATTTAGGGGAAGTTGTTTCACAAGCTGTCTCAAATGGATTTTTAAAGGCGAGTACGGAAGCAATAATGGCAAACACCTATCTTATAGTGGTGCCAACACCCTTTAAAAACAATCATGAACCAGATATTTCCTATGTGGAGTCCGCCACCAAAAATATCATACCTCTATTAAAAAAAGGAGATACGTACATCATCGAATCGACCTCCCCAGTAGGCACTACTGAGAAAATGATGAACTTAATCTATGAAGAAAGGCCTGAATTAAAAGGAGAGGTTTTTATTGCATACTGTCCAGAACGAGTATTACCAGGCAATGTCATGTATGAACTCCTAAATAACGATCGTGTTATTGGAGGAATCGATGCGAAAAGTACTAAAAAAGCCGTAGATTTTTATCGAGAATATGTTACTGGAGACTTACATGAAACTAATGCACGAACCGCTGAAATGTGCAAATTGGTTGAAAACTCATCCCGTGATGTGCAAATTGCTTTTGCAAATGAACTTTCTCTTATTTGTGATAAGGCCGATATTGATGTTTGGGAATTAATTAATTTGGCCAATAAACATCCAAGAGTAAACATCTTGCAGCCTGGATGTGGGGTTGGAGGGCATTGCATTGCGGTCGATCCATATTTTATAGTAGCTGAGTATCCTATGGAATCTAGAATAATCGGAAAAGCTAGAGAGGTTAATAACTATAAATCTTTTTGGTGTGCTGAAAAAATTGTTTCAACTAAGCTAGAATTTGAGCTACGTCATGGTAGAAAACCAAAAATTGCTCTTTTAGGATTAGCCTTTAAACCGAATATTGATGATTTAAGGGAATCACCTGCCAAATATATAGTGCAACGTGTCTTACAAGATTCTAATAATGAGGATTATTTTATTGTTGAACCGAATATTGATGACCACAACGTATTTAAACTAACTGATGTTTCAGTTGCTGTTAAAGAAGCAGATATAATTGCAGTTTTGGTTGCTCACAAGGAATTTAAAGAGCTAATTGACCTTGATAATAAGGTTATTTTAGATTTTAGTGGAGCGTTGAAAAATGATACGTTTTAGTCAACTTATTTTAATAATTATAGAAGAAATTTTAGACTTAGTTGATATAGTAAAAGGCAATAATTAAAGCTAAATAACCAGATTCATGAGCGTAATAAATTCTGTTAAAAAATTTCTACTTAGAACTGCCTTTGCTAAAATTTTAAAAAATATTCAAGCAATTATATCATATGCAAGAATATTATATATAAAAGATGGAATTGAACGAAAAACAGTATACTGTATTTCTCCGTATAAGACTGGCACAACTTATTTGGCCAGCTGTTTTAGTCCAGAAATATCGCAGCACGAACCGCTTCATCATTTATCCCTGAAAATGCTTGAAAAAAAATTTAATCATTTTTTTCCTAAGCGCATGAAACATCTAAACCTAAAGTTGGAGTGTTCTGGATTTTGGAGTGCTTATATAAATCAATTAGCCCAAAATCAGATTGCGAAGGATTTGGAGTATATATGGATTCTTAGATCCCCATCATCATGGGTAACCTCGGTAATAAATAATTGGCACCAACCGAATTTACTTGAATATAAATTTCAATTTATTATAGAATTGTTTTGGGAAAAAAAAGTTGGTGTAAATCTTCATGACTTTGAAATTGGTTCCGATACACTCAAAAACCAGGAAATAATTGATAAACTTATTCAGTTTTACTTTGATGTTACTAAAAATACCAGTTTATTAAAAAATCTCACATATATTAAACTAAAGGAATTAGATAAGAACTTGGCGCATGTTGAGTCCTTAATTCATGAGACTTCCACAATTGAAAATCGCTGGAAAAGAGAAGCAAAACGTAAACCTTTTATCTATAAAGACCAATCAATTGACGCAAAATACGAACTCTTAGTGGCAAAGTTGATTGAGGAAAGAAATTCATGAAAACCAAAGAAAATAAGCACTTTAATGAAAATTGAGAAATTTTCATTTACCAATCAATATTTGAAACTAGTTAGTATTACTATCCTATCATGAGTGGAGATGTATACCTTGCCAAAAATAAAAAATAAGTATTTTGGAACTAATGCCCAGTACAAGGGAAGAAATTAACGAAACCAGATGCAAATTACAAAACATTTTACTAACGTAATTGTTCATCCATCCATAACAGGGTAAAAATTAAATTCCTCCCGTAACCCTCTGGTTATGAATTTAAAGCGGTAGTTTTTCAACCTACCTAATAATCTTTTGATACCCTTCAAAGATATCCAATTACCATGTCGACTGAATGTCTTAACATTTTGGGAAGACATATAAATATTCTCACCGTTTCCTATGTCATAGATTCCTGCAGGAAAAGGAACTTTGTGTAGTGCAATGTTTGAATCAAGAATAGTCAGTCTATGATCAAAATAAAATGTTGAATTAACCCCTATAAAATATTTTACAAGTCCAGGCTTAACAATTATTGAACTCCCACAGAGGTAGTTGAATTTAAATGTTTTAACCAAAAATTTTCTGCCTTCAACATGAACATATCCATTTTTAATATACCAACCAGGGATGTTACCGCTACTGCTGTTCACAAATTTCGAAATGTTTTTACTCACATAATCATCTGAATCAACAGTCATTATGTAATCAGTCTTGAACGACTTGGAAGCATACTCCACTCCTAGCAATATTTTCTTTCCTTTATCCATTTCCTTGGCTTTGTAAAAACTCTTAGAACTATCGAAATCATCAGGGTTTGGAGGTTCAAAATCAACAAGGACGTAATGAAGTTTGTTGTGACAGAAAGTAGTTTCCGGAATTTCATGACAGACTACTACAACTTTAAAATTTGAATCTGTCTGATTACAAATTGACTTTAGTGTTCTCTCCAATAATTGACTGAACCTATCCCAGTCTGAAGTTACCACTTTACTTTTAACAGGCACTATAAAGGTCAACATGAAATAATCTTATTTGATAATCCAAATAAAGGACAATTATTTATCACATTGGAGTTTTATCGACTAAAAACAACAAATTCAGACCAGATAACTTTTAACAAAAAACAATACAATATAAACAACCTGACAACTGCTGCATTAAATCCATGACCTTAGTGTAAGGATTCTTCAAATCATTAGTTGCTATCACATAAAACTCCTATTGCTTCAATCGATTCCTTACTATTAAGGATATTCATGAAAGCAAAGTATCCAATTCAATGAGTACCTGACGCGAACCAACTTAAGACCTTCATTGAAATAGAAATCTCTTCCAATTAAACGAGAATATATCAATTACACAGAAGAAATAAAATTACAAGGAAATAAATAAGTAGTTTTAATCGTTGGTAGAAATAATAAACTAATTAATATAGGTTTTGATGAAAACGGTAATGATTTTAGGTGGCACAAAAGGGGTCGGTAACGAAATCCTTAAATCTAGCCTAGACCAAGGATACAATATCGCTTTTTGCGGAAGAAATCTTGATGAAGGGAATAAAATAATTCAATCCTTACAAGCGAAGGACAAGCTCTATTTTCATCAAATTGATTTAAGTACTATAGATGAGATTGAAAACTATTTTAATGAAACCATAAAACGATTTAAAAAAGTAGATGCTTTAGTTGTCTATTCTGGTATAACTCCTATATCATCTATAGTTGAAACCGAGGAAGATATTTTTGATAATGTTTTTAATGTAAACCTAAAAGCACCATATTTCTTGATAAAGCACGTGTTAAAATCAATGGTAGCTTCTAAATCAGGTTCTATTATCTTCTTTGGTTCTGCCCATATGGATTATGGTATGAAAAACAGAGCAGCTTATGCCCTTACTAAAAGTACGCTTTATACGCTATCCACTCATATAGCGCATCACTATGCTGAATATGGTGTCAGATCTAATTATATAGTTATGGGTTGGACAAATACCGAAGGAGAACTAAAGTTAAGACATTCAGAAGGAATAAACGAAGAAGAATTAAAGACCAAAGCTGCTAGAATACTTCCTATGGGTCGTATGTTAAACCGATATGATCCAGTGCCAGCTGTAATGCATTTAATTTCAGATGATTCTGCAATGACGACCGGTTCTGTAATCAGAGTTACCGGCGGGCAATATATATAAACGAATGACTCCAACTTTATGTTTTTTTTCCGGTGCCGAGCTTTTAGAAGGTCCTATATTTGATACCGAGAATAATCTTCTCTACTTTGTATCAATTTTTGATTGTTTGGTATACTGCTACAACCCGACCACTAAAGAAATGCTTAGTGTAAAATTAGAAGCACCTGTTAGCTGTATATTCTTATCAGAGAAAAAGAAAGTTTTTGTATCAGCAAAAAACGGATTCTTTAAAATTGATTTTAATACCCTTGAAAAAGAATTTGCTTTTCAAATAGATATTGATAATGCTGTAAGATATAATGACGGGATTAAAGATTCCTTTGGCAGATTTATAATAGGCACAATGGGCTATCCAGAAGTTATAGATAATATTGGCAAGGTTTATTCTTACCACGAAGGTAAATATAAGACCATCATAAAAAATACTACAATATCCAATGGATTAGCTTTCTCTTTGGATTACAAGTATCTTTATTTTATAGATACACCAACAAAGAAAGTTGCCAAGTACCTTTATAACATAAATAACGGAGAAACTGAATTTGATTCTTACGTTATTGAATTTAGAGGGGAAAGTAGTCCTGATGGTATGTGTATGGATAAAGATGGTATGCTCTGGATTGCTGAATGGGGAGGTGCATGCATATCTAAATGGAATCCTTTAACAGGTAATAAAATTGATGAACTAAAGTTACCATGTATAAATGTAACCTCTTGTTGTTTTGATAATAACGATAATTTATACGTGACGACAGCAATCTCGGAAGAAGATAATAATCCTATTGCTGGAGGATTATATTATATAGAATTAAACAGTATCTAAATTTATGAGTACTTCTAAGCTAAGTGTAATTGTTCCGATATACAAAATAGAAAAATACTTGCCAGAATGTATTGAAAGTCTTCTACAACAATCATTTTTGGATTTTGAATTGATTTTAGTAGATGATGGAAGTCCAGATAATTGTCCTAAAATCTGTGATGATTATGCAAGACTGGATACTAGAGTTAAGGTGGTACATAAAGAAAATGGTGGCCTATTAAGTGCTAGAAAAGCAGGGTTAGAAAATTCTAACGGAAAATATATTGCCTTTGTAGACGGTGATGATTGGGTAGATAAATTTTACTTAGATACATTATACAAACTTGCTATTGCAAATGATGCAGACCTTGTAGTCACAGGGCACTTTAGAGAATTTGATGGTAAAATAGAAACTATTAAACCTAAAACTGCTGGTATCTATGGAGAAAAAGAAATAAAAACCTCCATTATGCCCAATGCCATTTATTCTGGAGAGTTTTGCGAACATGGTATCTCTACCTATGTATGGAATAAGTTATTTAAAAAGGAATTACTTTCTTCTATTCTTATGGATGTCCCAAGTGATATTATTATGGGAGAAGATGCAGCTATTACATATTCCTATTTAGCTATAACAAGAAAACTTGTCATCAGTAGAATTCCATTATGTTATTACCGACAAAGACATGACTCTATAGTAAAGTCCGTTGAGAATCCAAAGACAGAGTATTATAGGTTAGGTTTACTAATGAACTTTTTAAAACTAAAGTTGAGTGAAGTATTGGATTCAGAGAACTTACATAAACAAATAAAATATTATTTGTACTCACAAATTTTAGTGCGGTCTGGAGGGTTAATCCTTAATACATCAAGTGAAGTCCTTCATAATCCATTTTTAAATGTAGAAGAGGGTTCCAAAGTAGTAATCTATAGTTCTGGTTCATTTGGTCAGCATATATTAGCCACCAATCTAAAATCTCATTTTTTTAAGATTGTAAAATGGATAGATGTTGATTTTCATGATATGAAAATAGGAGAGAACGTCGTAGAACCAATTAGTTCTATAAAAAATGATATTTTTGACCATTTGATAATCGCAACGATAAATCCCTCTATCCATAAATCTATTCAACAAGAGTTGACACTTATGGGCATAAATCAAAATAAATTTACAAAAATTAATACAGATGAAACTGTAATTGACGACCTATTATCACATCTAGGATTCAATGAAGATTTCATATATAATAACAACTAATTTTAATAAACCTCCTGTTCTATAAACATAACATTCATAAAGTATTACGGAGTCTATAATCGATTAAAATCATGCAAAAAAAACTTATTATTCTTGGCGGAAATCCAGAAACGGGTGTTTTGGTAGAAGTTGCAAACTCTATGGGTATCCATACTATAGTGATTGATCCGAATCCTGATGCACCAGCAAAAAAATTTGCAGCTAAGACATACGATATCGATGGCTTTGATATTGATGGGATTGTTGCTATCGCAAGAAAAGAAAATGTTAATGGTGTTTTAGTTGGTGTTGCTGATATTTTAGTCAAGCCTTACAGGGAAATTTGTGAGAGATTGGATTTGCCATGCTACGCCAATGAAAAAACCATTGAAGCGTTTTGTAGTAAGGACGGTTATAAAAGATATTGCTCAAAATATGGCGTCCAAGATATTCCTGGAATATATTTAACGCAAGACAATAATGTAAAAAAACCTGAAAATATAGAATGGCCTTTAATGGTAAAACCTGTAGATAGTGGAGGTGGTGTTGGAATGAAAATTTGCAGAGATGAAGAGGATTATATCGCAACGGTAAAGAACGTATTTAAATATTCTAAGAAAGGTGTGGTTCTAGTAGAAAAGTATATGGATAGTCATTGCGATGATATGGCAGTATATTATACTTTTAAAGATGGTATTCCATATCTTTCAGCAACTTATGACAGGTATTTAACAAGATTACAAGGTGATTCCAGTCCAATTGCAATCGGCACTGTTTATCCCTCGAAGTATACAGAATTATTTTTAAAAGACGTGCATCCTAAATTATGCGAAATGTTTAGTGGCCTAGAAGTCACAACAGGTGTACTTAACATTCAGTTTTTTGTTGAGAATAATGTTTTTTATAGTTACGATCCCGGCTTTCGATTACAAGGTGAAGCCCCCCATATTCATTTGGCGCACATAAACGGATTTGATCATAGGGAGATGTTAATAAATTATGCGCTTAGTGGTACTTTTGGAGAAGATGATTTCTCTGAAAAGAATGACGTCATGATGAATGGTAAATCCGCTTGCTCCGTATGGGTTCTTTTAAAAGATGGAAAGATTAGTTCAATTGAGGGCTTGGAAAACATAAAATCACATGAAAATGTAAACTTCATAGTAGAAAGATTTAAAGTAGGTGACACAGTGCAAGAAGAATGGGTCGGGACCGAAAGACAAGTTATTTTTAGAATTTATACTGCCGCAGATTCAATTTTTGGCATAAATCAAACCATAGAAGACATAAAAAATGTATTAAAAATCAAGGATTCTAATGGCGAGGATATGATAATAGAATGGCTAAATCCATGGAATACAGATAGTTATATCTTTAATTAAAACTTTTTATCAGCTTGTGGGCTTTTTATAAAGTCAAATTTTGAAATCAATAGACATATAATACAATGCAAAATATTTTAGAAAAATTCAGTTTAATAGATAAAAAAGCAATAGTAGTAGGTGGTGCAGGAGATCTTGGCAAAGCCATGGTAGAAGCCATAAGTCAGGCAGGAGCAAAAACCGTAGTCATTGATTTTGATCAACGAGTTTTCGATATTTGTGATGCGTTTAGGGCAGATGGTCTTGATGTAACTGCAATTCAAGCCGATGTTAGTCAGATTTCTCAAATTAAAGAATCTTACTCTGCTTCACTCGAAATATTAGGCGGTACAGTCGATATCTTGATTAATTCTGCTGGTATCCAAAGGAGATATCCCAGTGAGGATTTTCCAGAGGAAGAATGGAATCAAGTAATTTCAATAAACCTAGATGCTACTTTTTATTATTGTAAATATGCCGGTAATACCATGTTGAAAAATGGCGGGGGAAAAATAATAAATGTTGCTTCTTTAATGAGTTTTCTAGGTGGTATTACAATTCCAGCCTACGCTGCCTCAAAAGGAGGGGTCGGGCAGCTTACCAAAGCCTTGTCAAACGATTGGGCGGCAAAAGGTATTTGCGTTAATGCAATTGCTCCAGGATACATGGATACCCAATTGAACACCGCGTTAATAAATGATAAAAAACGTACGGAAGAAGTATTTATGAGGGTACCCATGAAAAGATGGGGAACTGGGGAAGATTTAAAAGGATTGACTGTGTTTTTGGCCTCCGCTGCCAGTGATTATGTAACGGGAACTATAATTCCTGTAGATGGAGGATATTTGGGCAGGTAGTCCTACCCCTAAATGAGACTTGGCCTCTTCCTTTTTCTTTAACGCACTTTTCTGGCTAATCAAAACGCTGGATATTAAAGCGACATTTCATTCATTTAATCGTTTTTTTTTTAATTTTTGAAGATTATTTAGCATACTATAAACAGTAAATTCTAATTTCGTATTCCAAATTATCGATTGTCTTATGTACCCTATCTTAAAATCCATTTCAGACTATATTTTAGCTTCTCTACTTTTCGCTATCTTTTTACCTCTGCTACTATTGTTAACAATAATTTTGGCTTTTCACTGCGGTTCGAACCCTTTTTTTATGCAGAACCGGGGAGGAAAGGATGGGAATCTATTCAAAATAATTAAGTTCAAGACTATGAACGAAAAGCGTGATGAAAATGGAAACTTGTTATCAGATGTGGAAAGAACTACTAAATTAGGTCAGATACTAAGAAATCTATCTTTGGATGAAATTCCTCAACTTTTCAATATTTTGATGGGTCATATGAGTTTCGTAGGGCCCAGACCCTTTACGGCCGAATATTTAACCTTATATGATGATTATCAAAACCAAAGACATCAGGTGAAACCTGGAATTACGGGATGGGCGCAAGTGAAAGGTAGAAACACGCTTAGTTGGCAACAAAAATTTGAATTGGATATTTGGTATGTTCAGAATAGAGGCTTTTTCCTAGATATAAAAATTCTATTTTTAACCGCTATAAAACTTTTCAAATTTTCAGAAGTCAATAATTCAAAAGAAGTTACCGCCGTTGCTTTTAACGGTAACAATTAATAGTATTAAACTAATCAATGAAAAAATAAATAATATGGAATTAATTACGGAAGTTATATTACGATCAAATGACCCTAAAGAAGCCGCTCAGGTTGTTCGGGAAGCCCTAAAGAAATACAAGGTAATTAAAGTAATACCAGAATGGTATTTAGGTGATCTTAGAGCCTTTTATGATGAGTTCACGGACAATGTGGGGGAACCACTAAATATTGGAGAAGATTTTACCAAAGAGGGAACTACGACAGGAGAAAAATGGTTGGAAATTAGATATGATGCGGATATACCGGATATGGCTGCATACAGACATAGTAAAAATGCACAACCATTACATACCGATGGGGCATACAGTCATGACAATTCCTCAGACATCTTTATTTTTTATTGTGTCAATAAAGCAATTAAAGGTGGCGCAACTACTTTTGTTGATGGTCCTGTTCTTATAGAATATATGGAAGAAAATGCACCTGAGCTCCTAGACAGACTTAAGAACTCTGAAAAAATCAAGTATAGTAAGGCTGAGCAGTTTAGGGAAGAAAGAATCATTGATATCTTGGAAGATGGTCAAATCAAGTTCAACTACAACTATTATTGCATTGATCCGAACGAAACTGAGGAGCATAAAGCTTTGAACCAAGAATTTTTTGATTTTTTACAGAATTATGTTGCTCATTCCCATATGGCAGAAGAGGTAACTCTTAATCCAGGCGAAGCTGTGCTTTGGTGGGATGATTTGGTACTTCACGGTCGTAACTCATATGAAGTCAAGAAAACAAACGATCGATTTATTTGGAAAACAGGCTTTAATTGGAAAAATTAAAAAGAGAACTAGAACTTAGTGCCATTTCTTTAGGTACCATGCGGTTCCATGACAAATCACTTTCTACAAATCAGGTAGTTGAATTAATTGAACAGTGTTTTGACATTGGTATAACTACCCATCATTCCTCATTTGAATACAGTTCTTATGAATTGTATACCAAGGCACTTAGAACCAGTCAATGTAAAGCTGAAATCCAACATATTGTAAAATTGGCATCTCCTCATTTTGAAGACGATGGGTTTTCAACCCAAACATTGGTACAAAGGGTTGAGGACCAACTGAGGGCATTGAATGTTGAACGGATAGATGTATTGCAGTGGTTGGTGCGTTCAAAACCCATCAATGATGTGGATAGGCTTGCTACCCTTGAGAACCAAAAAGAGGAAATTATAGCCTGCCTATCAAGACTTAAGGAAGAAGGTAAGGTAAAGTCAATTTTTAGTTTTCCTTATTCCCCTGTCTTTGCAAAGTCGGTAACAATGCTAGAAGAAGTCGATGGAATTATGTCTTATCTAAATAAAGAGGAATTGGAGTACTCTTCTTATGCAAATAAATTTCCATTTATTGCTATTAGACCTTTTTTTGCAGGAAAGTTGATTTTGGATAAGAATAAAAAAAATCGGGAGAAGAAAATCTACAGATGCCTTGATTTTGTCAGAGAACACGAGGGGGTGCTTTCACAAATTGTTAGCATAAATAGCCTCGAACAATTGGACGTTTTTCGTACTTATAATAATCATTAAATAACCAAAATATTCCGAATCTCAGGTTTTATTTACTAGAAAACAGGTAATGCCTTTCTTTTCCCAACAGTTGACAATGTCTTTATGTCTCATGCAATATTTAACCCCTTGTTCTCTCGATATCACCTCCTCTGGAAATTATTCGAACATACAGAGATTATGTAACCCACTTATTCGTATAATCGTAGTCGGTGGTTTTTCAAAGATGAAAATTGATTAACTTCTTATATCGAGGTCACTATACATTTAGTATTTCAGATAAACCATTTTTTATCGACATTTTTGGAAAAAAGTCTATCTTTTTATAAATGGTATCATCAAATGTAAATCCTTGACCTGACTCTTTTCTATCTCTTAAAAATTCGATATTTATAGAGTTATTCGTTAATTCATAGACGATACTGGCAATCTCCAAATAAGTATTGGGAGTCTTTGTGATAGAATCATATACTCCGAACACTCCATTTTTGACTACCCTAAAAATGGTTTCCGTAAAATCCTTAATGTGAAGATAGTTCGCACTTCCACCATGCTTTCCAAATAAGGTGATTTTTTCACCTTTAGATGCCATTTCAATAAGTTGATAAAGAAAAGGATGATGTTTTACGAAAGCAGGGTCATTACCATATAACTGTGAAGGCCTTAAAATGGTGTAAGGAATTTCATCCCTTTTTAAGCAATATTCAATAATTTCTTCAGCATGTTGTTTAGAGATATTGTAAATGCTATAGAGTGGTGATGTATCTTTCAAATGGACGAATATACTTGATATGAAAATAAAGTGTTTCACATTCATTTTTTTCAACTGAAAACATAAGTCCATTGTATCTAATACGTTATACTTTTCTGTTTCATATATTTCCTCCGCTGTATTTCTCCCAAACGCAGCAGCTGTATGAATCACCGTATCTACATAATCCGGCAACTGACTGGCTAAAGGCTTAGTTGTATCTAAATTAATATCACAATCTCTACGACCAACTGTAATAATTTCATAATTTTCAGAAAACAAAGGTATTAAGTACCTTGAAACACTAGAATTCCCTCCAATAATAAGTATTTTCATTTGCTCTTAACAATTGTCACCTATTTTTTCAGGTGAGTTAAACATCAATATTAACAAAAGTAAAGTAAATATCTCTCTAGCTCTTTGTGTATTTAAAAAAAATACGAACTTCTAAATAGCAAGAAATTAAAACAACTATCCTTCAATTCAGATGCCAATTTTAAATCAAATTCTAAGAAAATGTGGAAGTTTTGTGCAAATTTGGACACAAAATCAAGGGTTTTGACAAGGGAATAGGTTCTTAAGCTTAGTAATAGGAAACTTTTTGTATCAACCTTACTTCCAAATGTATAGGGTGGACGATTTCTGTTCACAACTCAATAAATAATATGGGAATCGCAAGCTAGAAATTCAGCTATTTGGCATTTATTGATACACTCCCAAAGTTCAGAAACAAAAAGCTTAAATGAGTTTATGTCTATATTTTACCATTCAGCGGTATAAAGGGGTAAATAACCCAAAAATTATTCTAATTTTAATTTTTTTAAAATAATTGGTTTTACTTCGCGTTTAGTCATTTGATAATAAATTGGATACTAATTAAACTACAAATAATGAAAAAAGAGTATTTAGAAAAGGTACAAACCATAGATGACTTAATCACTGCATTTTATGGTTGTCTGGGTGGGGAACCAGGTGAAAAAAGAGACTGGGAATTCATGAAGTTTTTATTTCATCCACAAGGCATGAAAATTGGTTATGAAAATGACATAAATAAAAACTTCAGACCTCAATGGATATATCCAAATGATTATGTTGAACGCATTGGCTTTTGGTTTGACAATACGCGAGAGACTGCATTCTACGAAAGAGAACTAGGTAGGGTAGTAGAATCTTATGCGAACATAGGTCATGCTTTTAGTCATTGTGAGGCTTTTCATAGCAAGGAAGATATGGCAAACAATAAACCTTACAAACAAGATGTAAAAAGTATTCAATTGGCCTATTATCAGGACAGATGGTGGATTATCAACATGTTTTGGCATGGTGTTACCCCAGAATTTCCAGTTCCTGAGAGGTATAAACAATTTCAGCAATTCCCCTAATTTTTTTGGTCAGGACTTGTAAGTTTTTGACTCCACTAAGAAGGAATTCAGTGGAAATTCGGATTAATATAATAAAAAAGGACTCCTTCTGGAGTCTTTTTTTATTATTCACCAAAGTCGGTATTGACATATTCCTAATTGGCTAGGACAGTTTAAAACTGGAGTTTTACGGGCAAACAAGTTAATTTTAAATGGATATATAAAACAGTCTAAGTGTATAGAAAGTCAGATTGTCTTTGATATTATATAACCAATGACCATAGGGATGAGTTGTTGGGAATACGGATGGAAGAGATTGCTTAGGTGTAGTTAGTTATTGTTCCAGGAGAATACATAGAATGTTTCATAGACAATCACAAAACCTATATATAAGGATTTATTTTGAAGAACGAATAACTGAAATTACAAGTTCCTCTCAACAGCGGATAAAAGTCGAAAATGGGAATAATTCATAAATAAGGTGCTGGAACGAATAGAGCTGTGAAGATACGGTTGAACTAAACCTCTTAAGACCGGGAAAACCAAAGGACAACCCTTATATCAAAAGCTTTAATAAATCTTTTGAGGACGAATGCCTAAATGCAAAATGGTTCTTTTCTTTGGAAAATGCTCACGAAAAACTTGATATTTGGAAGGATGATAAAAATAGTTTTCGATGTGTTCATTGGGAGACACGTATCTAAATGAACACATCGAAATGAATGAAAATAGCCCAGATTTTTCAGTTATGACCAGTACCCAATCTTAGGAGGAGGTAAAGGTTTGATTGGTTTTGAAATTTTAAAAAGACGCTATTTCCGATTAAATAATCATTCCAGCTGCAACAGTTTCATTAGTATTCTCATCAATTAAGATTAAACTACCAGTAGCTCTATTTTCTCTATATGAATCTACCATTAGAGGTTTTGTTGTCCGTATTTTAACTTTACAAATATCATTCATTTTCATATCTTTATCATCAAAATTACGTCCAAGGGTCTCAATATCAATCTTATAAATCACCTCTTTAATCATTGCCGTTTGATTATTACTAGTATGTCGGACTGTATATTTTGTGCGTGGCTTGGCAGCAGAATTATTCATCCAACACAGCATTACTTCCAGGTCTTGAATTGGTTCAGGCTTATTGTTTGATCTAACAATCATATCTCCTCGCCCAATATCTATATCATCCTCTAAAGTCATAGATATAGACATAGGAGCGTAAGCCTCTTCAATTTCTCCCTTTGGTCCTTCTACAGTTTTAATTTTTGAAGTAAAACCAGATGGCATTACAGTAACTTCATCGCCGGGTCTAAAAATTCCACTAGAAATCCTTCCTGCATAACCACGATAATCAATAAATCCATCTCGCTGTGGCCTTAATACTGTCTGAACTGGGAAACGAGCATCAACGCTATTAAAATCACTACTTATATGAATAGTCTCCAGCGTATGTAATAATGGCGCACCATTGTACCATTCCATATTTTTGGAGCGATTAACCACATTATCTCCCAAAAGAGCACTAATAGGAATAAAACGTACATCTTTAACCAAAAGTTTTGAAGAAAAATCTTGAAATTGTTTAACTATATTATCATATACCTCTTCCTTATAATCAACTAAATCCATTTTATTAATACAAACAACAAGATGCGGAATTTGTAATAATGATGCGATGAATGAGTGGCGTTTTGTTTGTTCGATTACCCCATGCCTAGCATCTATTAAAATAATAGCAGCATTTGCGGTAGAAGCACCTGTCACCATATTTCTAGTATATTGAATATGCCCTGGTGTATCTGCAATAATAAATTTTCTTTTTGGCGTTGTAAAATATCTATATGCAACATCTATAGTAATTCCCTGTTCGCGTTCATCTTTGAGTCCATCTGTAAACAATGCAAGGTCTACACCATCGTGACCTTTTTTTAGACTTGTATTTTCAATAGCCTCAAGTTGATCTTCGAAGATTGATTTTGAGTCGTACAATAGTCTTCCGATTAATGTACTTTTCCCGTCATCTACACTCCCAGCTGTAGTAAATCTTAATAATTGATTATTATTTAATTTCATTTTAGTTTTCTTTAAAAGTAACCTTGTCTTTTTCTATCTTCCATTGCGCTTTCGGAACGTTTATCATCTGTCCTATTGCCTCGTTCGGTTTGTCGCATACCTGAGACCTCTTCAGCTATTTTTTCTAAAGTATCTGCATCCGATTCAATACCTCCCGTAATAGTAATATCTCCTAAGGTTCTAAATCTAATTTTTTTAGTCACAATTTCTTCCCCTTCTTCCAACTTTAAGAACTCCGAATTAGGAATCCATGAATCACTTCGCCAGACTACTTCACGCTCATGAGCATAATACAAAGACGGAATAGCTATGTTTTCTCTACAGATATAGTTCCAGACATCCATTTCAGTCCAGTTACTAATGGGAAAAGCTCTAAAGTGTTCCCCTTCGAAATGTTTACCATTAAAGAGATTCCATAATTCAGGACGCTGGTTTTTTGGGTCCCATTGTCCAAAATCATCCCTATGAGAAAAGAAGCGTTCTTTGGCCCTTGCCTTTTCTTCGTCTCTTCTTCCTCCTCCAATAGCACAATCAACCTTGTTAGCTTCTATTGCATCCAATAATGTTGTGATTTGAAGTGCATTCCTTGTGGCATTTTTCCCTTTCTCTTCAGCAACTCTTCCCTGGTCAATGGATTCTTGCACAGAACCAACTATCAGATTTACACCTAGTTCTTTAAGTGTATCATCTCGGAATTGTATGGTTTCTGGAAAGTTGTGTCCTGTATCAACATGCATCAAGGGAAAAGGGATTTTTGCAGGGTAAAAGGCTTTTTTCGCTAAATGGGCAACCAAGATGGAATCTTTTCCTCCAGAAAAAAGAATTACCGGGTTCTGAAATTGAGCCCATACCTCCCGAAGAACATAAATGGCTTCGGATTCTAATTCGTCAAGGTAATCTAAATAGTATTTACTCATTTTTTGAGTCTTAAATGGTTTTTGATTTTATTATAAATAATTTCTACAGATTCTTCAATGGAATTCTCATGGGTCACTTCCGCATTAGGATTATCAGGTTCCTCATAAGGTGCTGAAATCCCGGTCATATTCTTGATTTCTCCTTTACGCGCCTTTGCATATAAGCCTTTAACATCACGTTGTTCACAAACCTCAAGGCTTGCATTCACAAATACCTCGATATAATTCTCAGCACCAACCGTATTTTTAATCACATCCCGGTCTTTCTTGTACGGAGCTACAAAAGCGGCCAAAACAACTATACCAGCATCAACGAACAATTTTGCAATCTCTCCTATTCGACGATTGTTTTCAGAGCGATCCTCAGGGCTAAATGAAAGATCTTTGTTGATTCCATGTCTTATATTATCCCCATCAAGAGCGAAAGTTTTTATACCATCGGCATGTAATTTTTCTTCTAAGGCATTTGCTATGGTCGATTTTCCAGATCCAGATAAACCGGTAAAAAAAATCAACATGGAACGATGTCCATTAGCTTTCTGACGGTCTTGGGAGTTTACCCCATAAGAATGTCGCACTATATTTTTTTCCATCTCTTTGATCTAGTGATTTTATCAAGTCCAAAATTAATGCGATACCATACACGTTCATGTCCGTAGTACAGTATCATTTTGGTGACTACCTCGGCACCGCCTATTTTTAGACCGGTGAGCGGGTTTCCGGATATAATCCATGACAACAGAATGGTGTCTAATGTACCAACAACACGCCACGAAACGGTTTTTAATAAATGCCTTTTTCGACTTTCAGGTATACTCACACGAAGCCAAGCCCTTTCATGTACGTAATATAATATCATTTTGGTCACCACCTCCGAAAAACCGATTTTCAAACCGGTCATAGGGTTACCTGTAATAAGCCATGATAATAAAACGGTATCCAAGGTGCCTACCATGCGCCATGTAATGGTTTTGGCAATGTGTCTTTTATGGGAAATTTTACCCATCAATCGTGATATTTTGCCTAAGGCTCCCATTTATTTTCGAACTAAGAAAAAAGGATTTAATAAGTTTTCCTTATTGTAATTGAGTTCTTCTTTCGTTTCCTGCGAAATTACATTCAAACCTACTGCATTACAAATAGCTTGACCGGCGGCAGTATCCCACTCCATGGTTGGGGCAAAACGTGGATAAACATCGGCCTTACCTTCCGCAACCAAGCAAAATTTTAAAGAACTACCTTTTGAGACTATATCAACATTCTCAAAATTAGGTTTAACCGAATCAATGTAATCTAATGTGTTTTTATTCATATGGGATCTACTGCCTACAACTGTAATAAGGTATTTATCTAGTAAGCTAGGTGCTATTCTATCTTCTTCAGAAAAAAGCTCTTTAGTGATACTATGATCTTGGTCCAAAATAGATTTATAAGCTACATTATTATTGACCTCAGCATAATAGATTTCTCGAGTAACAGGAACGTAAATAACCCCTAATGTAGGCTTACCAAATGTGCACAAAGCAATGTTTACAGTAAATTCGCCATTCTTTTTAATAAATTCCTTAGTACCATCTAAAGGATCAACTATCCAACACTCATTCCAATCCTTCCTATCAGCATATGCTATCTCTTTATTTTCTTCACTAATGATTGGAATGTTAGTTGTATTCAAATAACTCATAATAGCATTATTTGATGTAATATCGGCTATTGTTAATGGTGATTCATCATCCTTTGATTGAAAACCAAAATTATCATTCTTATATATTTCCAAGATTTTTGCCCCCGCAGAAATGGACGCTTTTATTGCTAACTTTAATAATTCTGAATGATTCAAAGTTCTTGTTTTTATTATTTAGTATGCTCTTCTCAAACAAATGTAAACATGATACTATCCAAAAAGATACTAATACTTTAAAAGTCATAAAATATAGATTAGATACAGATCATTACATTTTATAGCGAAAATCTTCAAAATTAATACTATATTTTAATCAATTAATTACCTAATATCATAAACTCACACCTTCTATTCTCCCTATGCTTTGCTTCCGAGCATTGTACTCCATCTCTGCACTCATTAGATAATTGACCTTCTCCTTTTGCTTCGCTTGTTAATCTGTCTGCTGAAATACCTTGAGAAACTAGATAATCAATAGTACGTTTAAGTCTACGCTCAGAAAGCCATTGGTTATATGTAGATGAACCTCGGGAATCTGTATGAGACGTGATTTTCAAATTAACTGTTGAATTTTTATTTAAGATAGAAATCAACTTTCCTAACATTTCTTTATCTCTGGAACTTAGATAAGAAGAATTCAAATCAAAATACACGAACCCTAAAGCTTTAATTTCTTCTCCAACCCTCTCAACATTACTCTTTTCTGTGATAAACTTCTCATTATTTGATTCAGCAAGTCTTGCAGCTTTTTCTTGTTCTAAACGTTCTTTTAACTCTTGCGCCTCCCTTGCTGTTTTCTCTGCAACTAATGTTGAATCTTGAACACGTTTTAATTCTTTTTCAATTAGTTTCTGCTGCTCAATCTTTTGCTTTCCTTTTTCGGAAAGTCCCTTTTCAGCCCCAAAACGATAAACTAATCCTGCTGCATGCTGTATGTGGTTAGATGCATTTTCTGTGCTCATTGCCCATTTTCCTGTAGAATTAAAATCTAACCCAAATTTATCTGAAAACCATGTTCTAAAACCTACCGTAGCATTATAAGTTCCCCTCCCTGTATTATTTGCATCCGTATAACCAATTCCTATACCAACATATGGGTCGAAAAAACCTGTCTCACCAAGTATTTTATTCAAATCGTAACTAATCCTTGCATCTGCGGCGTAATAATCTATATCGTTTTGATTAACTTGATTGTCTACTGTTTTCCCAGCCATATATTTGTTGTAGGAACCAATAAGTTCTAATCCAAGACCATTTTCAAAATATTTTCCAATACTCAATCTAGAGGGAAAAGGTACTATATTCCAATTATCTTCTACATTAAAAAAATCTGTAAATTCAGAACCTGCATCATCAACAACATTAAAGCCTATTCCAAAAATCCAGGAGCTTTTAACAATAGAATCTTGCTTTGTTAGCTCAAAGTCTTGGGAAAATGCAGTTTTAAATAACAATAAAGTAATTACAAGTAAGGTTAATCTTGTAGCTTTCATAATCAATTAATTTGGGCACTCATTGGCGAAAGTAGAACAAATGAGAGAAGTGTTAAAATAATATACTCCCAAAGGTCATTAATAATCGATAATTGGTAAAATATTAATTAACCAGCTTAAAAATAATTTCCTTTTCTGAAGTAGGTATCTTGTAAACACAGAACGGATATGAAACAACAGTGTTTTTAGTTTCAGTTTCATTCTGCACTGCTATTCCAACTTTGATTTTTTGATTATCACGTGCAACTAAGTCCAAGTAAGGCATTGCAGTAGTTTTTTGTTCTCCCATACATACTACAAGTACCATTTCTTCTTCAAAATTTATTTTTGGAACTGGAAGACCTGGTTTTCTTGTTCTATTTACTCTAGAGAAAAAAGATTTTAAAGTTTTTTCATCACGAACAACACTAGTTTCTATAGAATCTGTAAAAAAATACCCATCCTGCACTAAAAGTGTTAGAGAATTATCTTGGCTCTCATCAGTTACTACCAAACCTTTTTGATTTTTACAAGATGACGTTAGAATTACTAGTGCTATTAAAACAAACTTCATATGTAACTAATAAGAATTCTTAAATCGAGATTTGTAAGCCTTATCATATACCTCTTCGTACATAGGTAAAATGTTTAAAATATCAAATTGTAAGGCCCATTTAAATGCTTCGTCTTTAAATTGTTCAAGATTTGTATCGTTTTCAAGAATCTTAATTGCATTTGTAGCCATTTCAGCAGTATTACCTATATCGCTTAAAAATCCTGTTACCCCATGTTTATTAACTTCAGGTATCCCTCCAGCATTAGACGACACTACAGGAACTTTATTGATCATAGCTTCCAATGCTGCTAAACCAAAACTTTCCGTCTCAGAAGGCAATAAGAATAAATCCGAGAAGCATAAGATTCTATCAATCTCATTACTATTCCCCAAAAAGACAACTTTATCTTTAATTCCTAATTTTTCACATAAATACTCTGCACCTTCTTTTTCAGGACCTTCTCCAACCATTATTAGCTTAGCTGGTATTTTTTCTTGAATCTTGTGAAACACGGTAACAACATCTGGAATACGTTTTACTTTTCTAAAATTACTGATATGTGTTACTATTTTCTCGTCATCATTTGCCATTAAAGAGCGTTGACAATCGGTATAACCAGAACTATATTTCTTCTTGTCTATAAAATTTGGGATTACTTCAATCTCTTTCTCAACCTCAAAAATTTCATTAGTACTCTGTTTCAAATTTTCGGAAACAGAAGTAACTATATCAGATTTATTTATACTAAATGTAACCGCTGGTTTATAAAAAGGATGCTTACCCACTAATGTAATATCCGTACCATGAAGCGTAGTAATCATTGGGATAAAAATGCCTTCTTCTTGTAGCATCTTCTTAGCCATATAACCAGCATACGCATGAGGAATTGCATAGTGCACATGCAAAACTTCTATTCCAAAATGACGCACGGTATCTACCAATTTACTAGACAATGCTAACTCATAAGGTTGATACTTAAATAATGGATAGTCTGGCACATTTACTTCATGAAAGTGAATGTTATTACTTAAAAGGTCTAGTCGAACTGGTTGTTTGTAAGTGATAAAATGCACTTCATGACCTCTTTCGGCTAGGGCTATCCCTAATTCAGTTGCCACTACTCCACTCCCCCCAAATGTTGGGTAACATACTATAGCTATCTTCATGGGTATAAAATTAGCTTATATTTTAGTTGCTAATTGATAATAGAATCATAAATCGCTTGCTGAATTCGAGTTCGTAATCCGGATTTTACTAGAATATTGTTTCTAGAGGAAGGATATGTTCTATTAGATAAAAATACGTAGACCAATTCTTCATCTGGGTCTGCCCAAGTGTAGGTGCCTGTAAAACCACTATGTCCAAAGCTTTTTCTTGAAACACATCCACAAGTTGGACCACTATCTTTAAGTTGTGGTTTATCAAAACCTACACCTCGCCTAACATCCTTGTCACAGAAATAACATTTATTAAATTTCTCAACAGTTCTGGCATCCAAATAACGTTCTCCTCCATAACGACCTCCTTGCAAATACATTTGCATAATCTTAGCTACATCATTAGCATTACTGAATAAACCTGCATGGCCACCAACTCCATTTTGCATAGCTGCTCCCATATCATGAACATAACCCTGCACGGTTTCATACCTATAATAATTGTCTTCTTCTGATGGAACTATTCTTTCCTTTTTAAACTTTTCCAAAGGATTATAGCAAGTATTTGTAGCTCCTAAAGATTGTAATAAAAAATCATTAATTAATACATCTAGTCTTTTACTTTTTGTGTCTTCTATGTATTTTTTAAGCACGTAATAGGCTACATCGCTATAGCGATATCTATTGGATTTTAATTCCTGACGCCCAATACGATTGTAAATAGAATCCTTGTACGCATCAGTAAGGTATAATTTATCCGTTACTTTAATAGAAAAGCCATCTGAGGGCTTATTTCTATAAAATTCTGTTGATGGTTTACGCTTTCTATCTAAGGTACTCGCATAAAAAGCAATCCAAGCTGGTAGTCTTCCATAATGGGATAATGCTTTTAAAACGGTAACATCTTTTAATTCTGACTCTGCATATTGTGGAATTAAGTCCTCAAAGGTATCATTTAATTCAATTTCATTATCCTCTTCCATTTGCATTATCAAAGGTAAGGTTGCTAAAATTTTTGTTAAAGAAGCTAAATCATAAATATGATTGTCATCAATGCTATCAGCACTTGTATATGTAGGTTTTCCAAAATTCTTTTGATAAACTACTTTACCCTTCTTGGCCACAAGTATTTGAGCACCAGGATACATTAAAGAATCTATTCCTAGCTGCACCAAGCTATCTACCACTGCTAATTTCGTCGAACTTAAACCAACACGTTCCGGAATGCTATAACCCAATCTCGCAATTGATTTGGTTTTAAGTCCGGTATTAACAGGAAATGCAGCGCTTGCAGAAACGGGTAACACACCTTTTGAAGGAAGTGCTCCAAATAATACCTGAGCAGTTTTCTCCTGAGCAATTTTACTATTTTGATAACCAACAACTACCGCATCAACGCTGCTAAAATTTATTACATCTAGCAATGCGTATGGTTTCGCAAAAACTGTTAAAATAGTATTGCTTGTGCGCAATCTTGAGATTTCTTGCAGCCAAAACAATTCGTTTTTAGAAAACTTATATGCTTTCCACGGACTATCATTATTTTTATGAAAACCTATAATCACTAGGTTGAAATCTTTAAGCTTTTCACGATATCCCGCAATATCTTTAGCTTCAATTTGAGTGACTTTAGCATACTTGTTTAAAGTGTTGAAAAATGGTACCCCATCATCATCTCCAAACTTTACATATGCAATCTTTTTATTGTCTAAGTTTTTGATTGGAGCTAAATCGAATTTGTTCTTAACGATAGTAATTGCATTTTCGATTGCTTCCTCATAAACAATATCATTAGCTAAGTCATTCAAATCTTCATACAAACTATCCACTGCCACGGGCGTGTAATTCTGCAAACCTGCTTTGTATTTTGCCATTAAAATTTTCTTAACAGATTCGCTTAATCGCTGCTCTGTAATAAGTCCGTAATTATAGGCTTCTATGATTTTTTCTTTAGCATTTTTTACATCTACTGGCATTAAAAGAATATCGTTTCCAGCCATAAAAGCAGAAAGCTCTACCTCTCCTTCCGGAGCAAACTCCGAAACTGCTTTCATATTCAACGCATCTGTAAAAACCAATCCATTAAAACCAAGCTGTTTTTTTAGCAAGTTTGTAATTATGTTTTTAGATAATGATGACGGATGTCCCTCTATTCCTTGTAAACTAGGAATATCAAGGTGAGCAACCATAACACTGCTTAAGCCATTTGCGATAAGTTTTTTAAAGGGATAAATCTCAATACTATCCAAGCGCTCTTTAGTAAAATCTAGATAAGGAAGAGCTTTATGAGAGTCTGTTTCCGTATCACCATGACCAGGAAAATGCTTACCAGAGGTTAATACACCAACACTTTCCATCCCTTTCATAAATGCTACTCCCTTTTGCGCTACATTTTCTTTGTCTTCTCCAAAAGAACGATTACCAATTATTGGATTTCTAGGGTTGATGTTAATATCAATATCTGGCGCAAAATTAATGTTGACTCCTATTCGTTTTGCATGCTTACCTATTTGTCTACCTACTTTTTCTACAACCGTGCTATCCCTAATTGCGCCTAATGTCATATTCCATGGAAAGGCATACGTAGAGTCCAATCTCATCGCTAACCCCCACTCCGCATCCATGCCAATCAATAAAGGAATTTTTGATGCTGCTTGGTATTCATTGGTCAATTTTGCTTGCCGCACTGGACCTCCTTTAGAGAAGATTACTCCACCTATATGTTCTTCTTCAATTAGCGTTTTTATAGCTGATGTAGCATTATTATTCTGATCAGATGCAATACTGACCATAAATAATTGCCCAATTTTTTCTTCAAGGGTCATCTTAGTATACTTCGCTTCCACCCACCGCTGCTGTAAAACAGAATCTGAAGTAACTAAAGGGTTTATCTGACCTTGAGTTATAAAAAAAGAAAGTGAAAAGAAAAGAGAGTAAAAGTATTTACGCATACTAAATTGTCTAGGGCATCAACTTAAAGCGAATAAAAATATTGTATTTCATCGAAGAAACTAAAGAAAATAGGGGAAATCGAGCATATTTGGGATAAAATTCACATAAAACGAGCATGCCAACTCTCTGAAGCGGGAACTTCCCAGTTCTCCAAATAATCTTGTTTTGTAGCTACCAAGTTGTTAAAAACAATGGTGTTTTTTGAAACCGCACGCTCTTTAGCCATTTTTTTAAAGTCTTTTAGGTCTTTATATGCCACATACTCTCCTTGCTTGTATGAAACGTTCATTTTATCCAACAAATCAACATTGTATTGCTTCTCTAAACTTTGAATATAATGCACTGATGCATCTATAGAACAACCTGAAGCACTAGCTTCAGCTTGGTCTAATCCAATAATAATAAAACGATTGTATTTAATCTCAAAACCAGCTTTTAAATCACTTCCGTGTGCAGTCCATTGGGTAATAAACGTGTTTAACCCTGTAGTAACTTCTTCTAACTCTTCAGCTGAAAAACTACGGTTACATTGGTAAATCCAAATTCTAGAATTATCTGGTAATGATTTAAAGTCTACTAGCATAATTTTATTCTAAAGTGCAAAACAATATTATCAATGTTCTTGATGCATTTCCCATAAGCCTTGTTCAATATCAATTTTAAAATTCTTGTAGAATTCTTTCTTATTATTAGTCTCAAAATCAACATTCTCTTCTATAATAGTAAAAAGCTCATCAACTGTAATTACCGGGGTAGGAATATCAGAGATGAGGTTCAAGGATTTTTCATAAAAACCGGCAATCAAAGCTCCAGAAATGTTATAATTGTTCTCTGGAGATTTACTAACGTAATTAAACATCTCCTTTGGATGTTTTTTGAATAATTTGATTATAGGATAACCTAAATCACTAGTAGGAGTATAATGATTGATTTTAGTAGTATCCGTATAAATAAGAATTGAATCACTAAGAATTAGATTAGTGAAATGTAGATATAATGGTAAATGATTGCAGTTAGCATATGCTATACTCCTAATAATACCTTGTTTTTCTGTGGTCCCATCAATAATATACTTTTCGCCTTTTAGAACTGATATTATGTTTTGGTTTATTAGTCTAGAGTTAAGAATCTTACTTTTCTGTTCTTCGTCGAATTCTAACCACGTTTTTTCGTTATAATCACAGTCCGTAGCAATAGATTTATTAACAGCAGTTATCTTTTGTTTTTCTTGACAAGAAAAACAAATTATAAGTGAAAATAGAATAGGACTTAATCTCATTAAGAGTTATGTTTTACTAACCTTCAGTATTTGCAATAAGCTCGGCAATGTCTAATACCTCCACAGAAGCTTCCTTTTCGTGGGCTTTAATGCCGTCTGTCATCATGGTATTACAGTAAGGACAACCCGTAGCAATAATATTAGGATTGGTTTCCAATGCGTCTTTTGTACGTAAGACATTAATGTCCATATCTCCTTTTTCAGGTTCTTTAAACATTTGAGCGCCTCCGGCTCCACAACATAAAGCTGTCTTTTTGTTGCGTTTCATTTCTATAATAGTTGCATTTGTTTTTTTAAGCACTTCTCTAGGAGCGTCATAAACTGAGTTTGCCCTTCCTAAATAGCATGGATCATGAAATGTAATTCGTTTCCCCTTATAAAAATCACCCTCAACAGATAAACGTCCACTATCAATAAGTTCCTTTATATATTGTGTATGGTGAACAACTTCATAATTGCCGCCAAGACCAGGGTATTCATTCTTTATTGTATTAAAGGAATGCGGATCACATGTTACAATCCGTTTTATTTCGTAGCCATTTAAAATTTCAATATTCATCATAGCCTGCATCTGGAACAGAAACTCATTTCCAGCACGTTTTGCAACATCTCCAGTACAGCTCTCTTCCGACCCTAAAACTGCAAAATCAACATTGGCTTTATTGAGTAATTTAACAAAAGCCCTAGAAATCTTTTTGGCTCTGTCATCATAACTACCAGCAGAACCAACCCAAAATAGGATTTCTGGTTGTGTTCCTTGCGCCATGAATTCTTCCATAGTCTTCACCTTAAGTGCATCACTCATAGTTATAAATTTATTCGTTTACCCAGTTTAACCGATCCATTTGATTATAAGGCCATGGAGCACCATTATTTTCAATATTGGACATCATGTTATTTAATTCTGTAGGTGCCGCTGATTGCTCCATAACTAAATAACGCCTCATTTCTAAAATAATGGAAAGTGGGTCTATGCTGACTGGACAAGCTTCAACACATGCATTGCATGTAGTACATGCCCAAAGCTCTTCGTTAGAAATATAATCTCCCAAAAGCTGCTTACCATCGTCTACAAATACACCTTTGTTCTTATCTATGTTTTTACCCACTTCTTCCAATCGATCTCGGGTATCCATCATTATCTTTCTAGGAGATAACTTCTTCCCGGTCTGATTCGCTGGGCATTCTGATGTGCATCTACCACATTCCGTACAGGTGTATGCATTTAAAAGTTGTATCCTATTTAAATCCTTAACATCCGAAGCTCCAAATTTTTCAGGTTCTGGTACATCTTCAGCCGGAGCTGCAAAAGGGTCTGCAGATGGGTCTAGCATCAACTTAACTTCATTAGTAACAGCTTCAACATTATTAAATGCTCCCTGTACTTTAAGTTTCCCATAATAAGTATTTGGGAAAGCCAATAATATATGGAGGTGTTTAGAATAGTATAGGTAATTTAAAAAAGCAAGTATGCCTAGAATATGTAACCACCATGCAGTACGTTCAACCATTATCAGGTTTGATACTGACATACCATCAAATAATGGAGCAATAAACTGACTTATAGGAAATGAACCTGCTTTGGTATAATGTTCTGCACCTAGCTGTTGTAATTGAAAATCGGCAGCATTCATCGTTAAAAACAAAAACATCAATACCAACTCAATATATAGAATCAGGTTACCATCTTTTTTAGGCCAGCCTTCCATTTCAGGCTTAATAAAGCGTTTTAGCTTTATAGCATTCCTACGTATCCAAAAAATGACTACTGCCACAATTACTAGAAAAGCCAATACTTCAAACGAACCAATTAAAAAATCATAAAGAGTGCCAAGTGATGCGAAAACTCTATGCGTTCCTAAAAGACCATCGATTACAATCTCTAATACCTCTATATTAATAATGATAAAACCTACGTAGACAATTATATGCATAAGACCAGCAATAGGACGCACAACCATTTTGGTTTGTCCAAGAGCAATTCTTGCCATATTTTTCCAACGCTGCGATTTATTATCACTTGCGTCTACAGTTTTACCAAGTTTTATGTTCCTTGATAATTTTTGAATATTTCTTACAAAAAAACCAATACCCAAAACAAGGGCTATGGCAAAAAGGATATTTGGAAGGTATTCCATAAAATTAGTTAGTTATCTTTCTTAGCAGCGGGATCATCTTCAGGGAGTTCATACTCCTTCTGCTTCTTTCCAAAAACTGAAACGTTTACGTACCGTTTTGGATTCAACCTGAAGTCCTGTAACAGCAAATCCAATTCACGTGAAGCATTAGATAAGTTATCATATAACTCATCGTTATTAGCCATTTTTCCTAAAGAACCTTCTCCCTTTTCTATTTTGGATAATACTCCATTTAGACTAGCAATAGTGGTTTCTAGATTTTTAAGCGTTTTAGCTAAATTTGCTTCCGCCAAAGATTCTGAAAGCGTTGCGAAATTTGCACTAGTAGTATTTATATTTTTTATGGAGCTGTCCAATTGTTGTTTATTATTTACAAGAATCTCATTCATGGCATTGGCACTAGTCTGAAAGCTTTTTACCAATGTATTTAACCCGGCTATGCTTTGGCGAAGCTCTCTTCTGGTTTGGTCATCTAAAACATCGTTAAAATTCATTAATAATGAATCGGCATTGGAGACTGCTCCTTCGACCTTTAATTGCAAAGGGGTTAGCTTTTCTTGCACCAATGCTGTAAGTCCTGGTTTTACATTAGCATTTAAAGTGTCTCCGGATTGTACCATTGGCGCACCATCGAATACCGGAATAATTTGAATTCCTTTACCTCCAATAATACCGGTGTCATACAACTCTGCTTTACTATTCTTAGAAAACTCAAAATCACTATTTACCGAGAAAGTAACTAGCAATTTTCCAGTATTATCCTTAAAACGTATATTATTTACATTTCCAACACTAAAACCATTTATTACCACTTCTGTACCTGGTTGTAGACCACCTACAGAATTATATACTGCATAAAGTGTTTTGCTATTGTCAAAAATTGAAGATGCTTTTAAATAGCTATATCCAAATATTACACAAAGGATACCTAGAATAACAATAAGACCTGTTTTAACTTCTCTTGATAGCTTCAAAGGTTTGGTTTTCTGTTCTAAACAAAATTAGGAATAATTTTAAGACAAGACTTTATTGGACTGGAACAGATTTTATCGCCTCATGTAATGGAATGCGATTACCGTTCTTATATGCTACAATATAAGAAGTTGTATAGCCTTTAGCATCCGCATTAGACTTTAGCAGCTTGGCTTTTAAGTATGAGTTAGTATTACCGTACATATATCTGTATAGATTTTTAACTGGCTCTTTGGAAAGCGTATTTAAACCTTTAAAATTAGCGCCATCTAAAGGGATAATTTTTGAACTTGCCATTAATTGAACTTTAAAAATCACATCGGCAACAGCTACTGTTTCCATTTTTTGAGGTTTTTTTACCTCGGTTTTAGTTTTTACCTCAGGAATTGAAGGTTTTTCAACAACTTCTGTAATAGCCTCTTCCTTAGGTGGAGCAATAGTTACTTTCTCCTTTATCTCTTTTGAAATTTCTTCCTTCTCAGGGGTCTTTTGTTCAACAATAGTGTCGCTTAATTCAATAAGATTAGCATCAACGCCATCTTTGTAGCTTAATATTGCATTTGCAATAGCGGTTCCCATTTCATTTTGACCTTTAGCGGAGTTTAAATAAGAACCCTCGCCCTTATTGGTTAAAAAACCAGTTTCAACTAAAACGCTAGGCATAAAAGTTTGATGTAATACAATAAAACCTGCTTGTTTTACTTTACGGTCTTTACGTTTTAGTTTTCCGGCAAAGTTATCTTGCATTAATTTTGCCAATTGAATACTTTGCTCCAAAAATTCTTCCTGCATAATGGTTAAACCAATAACAGATTCTGGAGAGTTAATATCATACTTAGCATATTTTTGTTCATAATTATCCTCTAAGTAAATAACGGAATTCTCCTTTTTAGCAACATCAAAATTTTGTTTGTTAGCATGCAAACCAAGAACAAATGTACCAGCACCATTGGCATCTGAGGTATGGGAATCGCAATGAACGGATACAAAAAGATTTGCATTAGCTTTATTAGCAATTTCCCCTCTTTCAAAAAGGTCTACAAATGTATCGTCTTGTCTTGTATATATGACTTCAATATCTTTTTTTCCTTCTAATAACTCCCCTACTTTAAGCACAATTGCTAGAGCAATATTTTTTTCAAGGTAACCATTACCTAAATTTCCTGGATCATGACCACCATGCCCAGCATCTAGAACAACAACAAATTTATCCTGAGTGGGTGCTTCGGTATTATTTTTGATAAAAGAAGTGTGAAGCAAAAAAAGTAAACAAAGAGCTAAGGATAGAATTCGATTTTTAATCATAAGGACAATTCATTTTCAATGTTCAGTCTTGGTTAAATTTATCGTAATGTCCAATAAACAGAACAAAAAATATATGTAAGTTTGAGCTTCAAAAACCAAGCCAACCTGCTACAAAAATAGGATTTATCACGTTGCAAGCAAACAAACATCTTCTTCTTTTCCTATTCGTGCTAATTTCTTGTATGCAATTTTCATTTGCACAAGAAGACCCAATTACACCATTACCTATTAAAGCCGTTAAGGATACAATTGTTGCTCCCCTACTACCACCAAATATTTTAAATGACTCTATTCTGATTGATTCCATTAACCAAGATTCATCACAGAATAAAAAACCTCTTTTAATGGATAAAATTAAATACAAGGCTAAAGACTATGTGAGGTTAAGCCAGAAAGACAATAAGATATATCTCTATAACGAGGCTGAAATCTATTATCAAGATACAGAGTTAAAGGCCGGTATCATTATCATGGATTATGTTAAGAACGAAGTATATGCTGGAAGAATTAAAGATTCTACTGGCACATATTCTCAATTACCCTATTTTAAGCAGGGAGATAATATCGTTATACCAGATTCAATTCGGTTTAATTTTGATACCCAAAAAGCGCTTATTTGGAACTCAAGGACAGAACAACAAGCTGGGGCAGGTGCTTTAGGAACTGATGCTATGAAGGTATTGGCGGAAATTACTAAAAAAGAGAATGATTCTGTTTACTTTTTAAAATCTGCAAGGTTAACTACTTCCAAAGATACAGTAGACCCAGATTATTATATAAAAATCCACAAGGCTAAGTTTGTACCGGGTAAAAAGATTATTGCGGGCTTTAGTAATATGTATTTAGTAGATGTACCAACACCTATAGCCCTTCCCTTTGCGTATTTTCCGTTAACTGTTGGTAGAACTGCTGGTTTAATTTTTCCGACATTTACACAAGACCCTAACCGAGGCTTTGCCATACAGAATGGTGGGTATTATTTCCCTATAAACGATTATGTAGATTTTAGCATTCTTGGAGATTTTTTCACCAATGGCAGTTATGGATTTAGAACGCAATCTATATATACAAAAAGGTATCGCTATAGAGGAAATATCAATTTTAGATATGAGAATCAAATAACCAGCCAAAAAGGGTTTGACGACTTTTCTAGGTCAACACTCTATAATATTCAAATATCTCATCAGCAAGATCCAAAAGCGAGTCCTAATTCCAGGTTTTCAGCACAAGTAAATCTGGGGAGTAGTCAATATTTTACTAATTCTTTTAATCAAATTAACGTTCAAAATACGCAAAACAATAACCTTTCTTCTTCTATCTCGTATTCCAAGACCTTTCCAGAATACCCTTCTGTAAATGTTAGCTTAACTGCGACACATAACCAAAATATTAGCAGCAATGCTACCCCAGATACCGATAATATTAGCTTAACCTTACCTACTTTACAAGCAAGTATGGAACGTATTTTTCCGTTTGCAAAGCGAGATGGAATAAAAAAAGGGCTTATTCAGAATATTAATTTTCAATATAACGTAAGAGCAGAAAATCGAATACGCACCAATGATGAAGACTTTCTTACTGGCAGAATGTTCGAGAATGCGCAACTCGGTGCAAGACACACCTTACCACTGAATACAAATTTTAAGGTGGCAAAGTATTTTAGTGTTTCTGTAGGCGGAAATTATGAAGATATCTGGACGGCACAAACCTTCCAAAGAGGTTTAGATCCAAATAATCCTGACAGCAACGCTGAAGTTGTTTTAGATACTATAAATGGTTTTGATCGTTATAACCGTTATGGGCTGAGTGCCAGTATTGGAACCACCTTATATGGAACTTTTAATTTTGGAGAGGATAAAAAAATACAAGCAATACGCCATGTAATGCGCCCATCTATCGGTTGGGGGTATACCCCTTCTTTTGAGCAATTTTATGATAGTTATACAGACTTAAATGATGAGGAAGTCTTGTTTAGTAGATTTGAAGGCACTTTAAATGGTGCTCCGAGTTTAAATAAATCAAATTCCATTAGTTTTTCACTTCAAAATACATTGGAAGCAAAGGTCAGAGATAAAGATTCTACCAAGCTAGAACCTAAAAAAATTAAGCTTTTAAGTAATTTAAATTTTTCTACAGCATATAATTTTGAAGCAGATTCTCTAAAGTTGGCCCCCATTGGTTTTAATGGAGGTACAAGCATTCTAAATAACAAAATGAATATTAATTTTTCCGGTAGTCTGGACCCATATACCATAGATAATAACGGTAGAAGAATTAATACTTTTAACGTTTCTAATGGTGGTAGCTTATTACGTTTAACAAGAGCTAGTATGAATTTGAGTTATTCACTGAATAATGAAACGTTTAAGAAAAAATCTAAAGACGATGAAGATAATAATGAAAGTGAGTTAAATGATGAGTACCGTGCACGAAGTGGCGGTAGAACTGATGATTTGTTTGGTTTTGGTCTAAATGATGATACCTTCAATAGGAATAGTAGTAAAAATGAAGATGATATTGAAAACCCAATTTATGCTACAACAATACCATGGGATTTGCGCATGCAATTCACTACCTCCTACAATAACAGTAACCGACAAAATGAATTTGGCACTGCATCCTTAATGTTCTCCGGTAATATTTCTCCCTCACCCAGATGGAGTGTTAGAGTATCCTCCGGGTATGACTTTATAGGAAAAGGATTTGCTCAAACACAATTAGGCTTTCAACGCAATCTAAAAAGTTTTGATTTGCGATTTAATTGGGTACCTTTTGGACGCAATGAACGTTGGGATTTCTTTATCGGAATTAGCAGTTCTATTTTATCAGATTTAAAATGGGAAAGTCGCAGTCAACGTATTCGATAATTAAATATAGAAACTAGTAAAATGAAAAAAATAATTACTACCCCAAATGCCCCAGCACCAATAGGTCCATATAATCAAGCAACACTAATTAATGATACCCTATATATTTCAGGTCAAATTCCTATAAATCCAAGCACGGGAGAATTAGTGGAAGGTGACATTAAAAAAGAAACTACGCAATCTATGGAGAATTTAAAAGCCATTTTGCAAGAGGCAGGTATGACTTTTGAAAACATAGTTAAAACCTCAATTTTTGTAAAAGACATGCATCAATTTGGGGCTATAAATGAGGCATATGGTGCTTATTTTAATCCAGAAACAGCACCAGCTAGAGAAACTGTGGAAGTTGCTAATCTTCCAAAATTTGTGAATGTAGAAATTTCAATGATAGCGGTTAAATAGTGCTTTTATGAAATTCAACAAGACCATCAATTGGTCTTTGTCTAATTACACCTAAAATTAAATCGTTTCTGTGGATTACAGTTGCTAGTTCTTCGCGTAAATAATAAGCAATACTCCCTACAAAGTTTATTGGAACTTTTGTTGCAAGTTCAAATTGCATGATATAATTATTTACAAATTGCTGAAAAGCCTTGTCAATTACTCCTCGGCAATATGGATGTTCTTTATTCTCAACAATAAATTTTGCAAATGTTGCTAGGTAGGTATTTGGATTAGGCTGTTTATAAAGATGTTCCTTAATAACATCTGCATCTAACTCATATTCCTTAGCGAACTTAATTCCTAAATCCTGCGGCATCTTATGAAAGTAATAATCTCTTAAGAGTTTTCTTCCGAAAAAATTACCACTACCATCATCCATTAAAATGTAACCTAAAGAGGTTACTTTTTGGAACAATTGATGACCATCATAATAGCTGCAATTAGAACCTGTGCCTAAAATACATACTATCCCTTGATGACCAATTTTAGTAGTTGAATAGATAGCTGCATACGTATCTTCTCTAACTTCGCTTTTAGCTTTTGGAAAAAAGTCATTGAAAATTTCTTTCAAAAACAACTTCATTCTATCCGTACCACACCCTGCACCATAAAAATAAAGATGAGAAACTTCTTCTCTATTCTTGGATAATTCGAAATTGTTAGCCAAACGGTCTTCAATTACTTCTCTTGTCAACACCTCTGGGCTTAAACCTAGAGTTTGTGTAACGAAAAGTTGATTCCCTTTTTCGTCTAATGCAATCCAATCAGACTTTGTAGCGCCACTATCTACTATTAAAATCATATATCTTAAAATAAATATTCCTGAAAATAATGAATTTATTCATCATTATTTTCAGGAATAGTTTGAATAGAATTTTAAAGACTTGCTACATGTTGAGCTAAATCTATCATTTTATCTGAAAAACCAGCCTCATTGTCGTACCAAGAAATTAATTTAAAGAATTTGGAATTAAGCTCAATTCCTGCTCCAGCGTCAAAAATACTGGTATGCGTGTCCGAAACGAAGTCTTGAGAAACCACAGCGTCATCCGTATAGCCTAAAACACCTTTCATTTCTCCTTCTGAAGCTGCTTTAAAAACTTTCTTGATTTCTTCATAAGAAGTCTCTTTTTCTAAACGCACAGTTAAATCCACAACAGATACATCCGCAGTTGGCACTCTAAATGCCATTCCCGTTAATTTACCTTGCAACGCAGGTATCACTTTAGTTACTGCTTTAGCAGCTCCTGTGGAAGCTGGAATAATATTTAACATAGCACTTCTACCACCTCTATAGTCCTTTTTTGATGGACCATCTACTGTTAATTGTGTTGCTGTAGTGGCATGAACCGTAGTCATTAATCCTTCTTCAATACCAAAATTATCATTCAATACTTTTGCTAATGGAGCCAAACAGTTGGTTGTACAGGACGCGTTAGAAACAATCTTATCAGAAGCTTTAACCTCATTGTGATTTACGCCCATTACAAACATTGGAGCATCTTTAGATGGAGCAGATATTACTACTTTTTTGGCACCGCCATCAATATGATACTGAGCAGTGTCCATAGTAGTAAAGATACCTGTGCACTCTGCAACGATATCAGCGCCAGCTTCGTTCCATTTTAAATTCTTAGGTTCTCTCTCCGCAGTAATTCTAATGGTTTTTCCATTTACTACTAAATGACCATCCTTAACATCTACTGTTCCATCAAATCTTCCATGAACAGAGTCATATTTTAACAAGTATGCTAAATGCTCTACATCTAACAAGTCATTAATGGCAACTACATCAACATTGTCTCGCTTTACTGAAGCTCTAAAGACTAATCGACCAATTCTACCAAATCCATTTATACCAATTTTAACTTGTGCCATTCTATTATTTTTAAAGTTTAATTATGTTGTCATTATATCTGAAACTCTTATGAGTTCTTCATCTATCGCAGTATGCGCGCTTATCGCCTCTTTTATGGGCACCAATACCAATTTGGTATCACGAATGCCAACCATATAATTTGATTTTCCTTCTAAAAGTGCCTCAACAGATTTTACGCCCATTCTACTGGCCAAAACTCTATCGAAACAAGTTGGGTTACCACCTCTCTGCATGTGTCCTAATACTGAAACTCTAACATCATAAATTGGTAAATGCTCTTCTACATATTCTTTTAGTTCAAACACATTTTTACCGGTTTTATCACCTTCTGCAACAATTACAATACTTGATGATTTACCAGACTTCTTACTTCTTTTTAATGAGTCGAGTAATCGTTCTAAACCTAAATTCTGTTCTGGTATTAATATCTCTTCTGCTCCCGCGCCCACTCCAGCATTTAGAGCTATATGACCCACATCACGTCCCATTACCTCTACAAAGAACAAGCGATTATGTGAACTTGCAGTATCCCTAATTTTATCAATTACCTCCACGACCGTATTAATTGCAGTGTCGAATCCAATTGTGTAAGAAGTTCCAATAATATCATTATCAATAGTGCCAGGAATTCCCATTACTGGAAAATCAAACTCTTCATTAAATAATTGAGCCCCTGCAAAACTCCCATTACCTCCGATAACAACAAAAGCGTCTATTTTAGCTTTTACCAACTGGTCGTATGCTTTCTTTCTTCCTTCTGGAGTCCTAAATTCTTCACACCGAGCAGATTTTAGTACTGTTCCTCCCTTATTTATAATGTTATTTACGCTACGGGCGTTCATTGGTTTAAAATCACCATCTATCATTCCTTGGTAACCTCTATAAATTGCAACACATTCCAATTTCATAAAAGCACAAGTACGAACAACAGAACGTATTGCCGAGTTCATTCCAGGAGAATCACCTCCTGATGTAAAAACTGCTATTTTATTAATTTTCTTGGTCATTCCAAATTTTGAAATATCAAAACTAGGAAACTTATTCCAATAAAAGAACGCCGTATTAGTCTATTTATCAATGCATAAACTACTCAAACGTTTTCGTTTGCAGTTTTTTACCGATTAAAAATAAATTAGTGGGTTTTTATTGCTTTGGAAGCTCTTTTTTAGTGTGAAATCGGATAAGACTATCCTTTCCCATGATGTTTGTAACTGGAGGAGCATCTTTAGGTTTTTCTGGTTCTTTAGCTTTCTTTTTAAATACTTTCTGCATTAACTCTTTAAAAGTATTAAAATCCACTTGGTAAGATAAACCTAAACCTTGTGTATATCCTTGCCGTTCTCCTAAGAACTGTTGTAATTGGTTTTCTCTATTAAAAATCTTTGCGCTTAGCGTTCCTTCTTCGTTTAATAAGACCTGTACCTCAACATCACCAGCCACAACGGTTTCTGAAAGGCCACCAACCGGAACTCCTACCCTGCCATTCACTAAAATTCTATCAGAAATCTGCGTAGATAGTGTAACTCCAATCCTGTCTTGGGTATATAAATTTGCTTGTTCATCAGTATAACCTTGTTCATATGATAAACCCAAGTTCAATTTATCATTATTCCCTGTTAATACTTGGTTTAAAAGGCCTGAGGCTGTTTGTATCAAATTACCTGTTAATGCTTGTTGATTTAAACCAGATGTTTCGCGGTCCACAAAAGTACCTTGAGCTAAGAGAAAGAAAGCATTATCACTTTTTATTGTTGGATCTTGTAACCTATATTCTAGTTCAGACTGCACAACTGAATTCGTGCCTGGGAATTCAATATCAAAATCTATTTGAGTATTCTCCAATTCACCATTTAAACGAATAACCACCTCGGTAGGTATTCGTCCTTGAAAATTATTACCATCTAACAAAGGGGCTGGATTAGCATTTAAAGCATAAACCGCCTCCATATTTAAAGTGGCTTTTAATGGATCACCATCCCAATTTACAGTTCCTCCAGGTCTAACCGTAAATTTTTTATCAATAAGTCCTGCGCGTTTAAAATTATATTCTCCTGTTACTGCAACAAACTGACCATACATATTAAATTTTCCGTTGGTATTAATTTCCATTAACAACAGTCCAGAACCGGTACCTTTTAAAGAACTACCTGTATTTTGATCAATTACAATTTCTACTTCAGCATCTGGCGTAACATCTAAATCAAAAAACATTTCTATGCCCTGATAATCATCAAGAATTCGTTCTTCTTCAAAAGATTCAACTTTGTTTTTATCAATAAAATTGATAAATGAATAATCTCCTACAGCGGTAAGGTCACTTAGCGGAATTTTAAGGGAACTTCCTTTAGCAGTGGATCCTTCAAAATTAATATTCAACGCATTTGTAGACCCCGTAATACTGCCTATTCCATTCACAAATCCAGTGCCGTAATAAAGTGCGTCTTCATCAAAATCTGTGTTCAGTATTAAAAAACGATTATTGTTAGTGTTTAAATTTAAATTTAGCACCCAATCATCAAAGGCTGTATGCGAAATACTTCCATTTAAAGTTCCCTGAGTACTCTCCTTAATATCTGTTAATACTATATTATCAAAGTTGAAGGATTGCTTGTCTAATAAAACTCTAGATCTTACCCCAAAATCATAATCAACATTTAAATAAGGAATTCCAATTCCAGCATCATTTAAAAATAATTCACCATTAATATCCGGATTATTGGCATTCCCTGTAATGTTGGCATTACCGTTTACAGTACCCCTAATGTTTGAAATAATATCTTCTCCTAATGGAGCAAATGGCTCTAATTGAAACTCATTAAAGCTAGCAGTTAAATCAAAGGTTGTTGCTGTTTTGGAATCAAAAACTTTTCCATTAACATTCATTTTTTCTACACCATCTTTTCGCAACCAGGTATTAACACCGTATTCCGAAAGGTCATTGTTGCCAAAAATCATCATTTCTAAATCGCCAAGATTCATTTTATTTACAGCAAAATCTTTGATGTTTAAACTTGATGTAGGTAGGTATTTGCCGTCTTTTTGTAAAATATTTAAAAAACCATCTACTTGCCCATCGAGCTTTAGACTATCGATAGCGGGTGTAATTTTATTTAATGACACAATCTTAAACTGAAGTTCTAAGTCCTTGTAGGTGGAATCAGCTAATTCTCCCCGAAGTCTTATCTGTTCTTCCTTATTATTATTCATTACAATCTCTTCAATTGTAATGCTATCTAGGCTTTTATTTAAAATAATTTTGTTCTTAGTATTCCCATCTTCATTAATAATCCAATTGTTATCTTTAAAACTAATATCAGATTTTTTTAGGCCTATTACTGACTTGTTTTCTTTATTAAAAGTGTGGTAAAAATTTAGGTTGTAGGCATCATCGTATTGGCTGCCACCTTTAAACTCTGTTCTAAAAAATAGTGTATCCTTTAATTTGGTGTTTATTAAATTAAACTCCTTAATATCATAATAAACTGTTGACATATTGTCTACGGACAAAAACGTGTTAAACAATGCATTTTTGTTATCTATTAGTAGTTCTACAGTTTCTAATTTGTTCTTATAGGCCTCTATCGCAGGGGATTTAAAGGTTAACTTAAAATCACCTTCATCTGCAATAATGTTTCCTCTTATAAAAGTCTCTGGACCTAGGCTTACTTCTGGAAAAAACACCCCAACAAACTTGTTATAAATTTTAAAATTAAAGTTAATTCGTTGTCCTGGTGAAACTTCAAATGGCTTATAATTTGTATAAATACTGCCAACGGAGTTCTGTACTAATTTCCCCAATTCAGCAACTTTATATTTTCCTTTTAAATAGCCAGAAACTATATCGGGAGATTCTATTTTAATGGTTCTTATAGTATCCTTTTCAAAAGATGAAGAAACGGCAAAATCGTCAAAAAAGTAAATTTCATTTATATTCTGATAGGTGGTATTTGTAAATTGTATATCGCCTGTTAGATTATCCAACGTATTACCAGAGATATCCATTTTAACTTCTCCCTTAAATATGGAAATGCTATCATTTATGAAATTCATTAACTTCAAATCAGCGTAGTCCACATCTGCACTAAAATTAAAATCATTGCGGTCATCACTAAAGTCAGCCAGACCCTCAAAATCAAATCGCAAATTTCTATCATTACAGATAAGACTTCCATCAAAAAGTTCGTCTTTTAAAATTCCAGAAACCTTAATATCGGTATACTCATAGCCATTAAACTCCAGCTTATAAATTTCTCCTATAGCTTCCGTATTTAAATATTCGGCTATAAAACCGCGTCCTTCTACATTTACGTCAAGCGACGTTTTTCCAAACTTAGGGTCATCAATAAACTCACCTAAATCAAAATCGGTCAATGAAATTAGTCCTCTATAGGAAGCGTCATCGATATTATTGATATTGGTCATTTGTAAATCTGAATAACTACTTCCTATGGCAGTATTTAAATTGACTTGTGCGTCAATTGAAGTCTCTGTTATTTCTGCTTTACCCCTGACCGTAAACTGTCCAAATTTTTGAAACGAAGTAGGTATTGTTTTCCCAAGCAGATTTGGAAGCAGCGCTCGTAATTGATAATAACTGGAAGTAACATTATCCATATCCGCATCCATGATAAAAGGCTCAGTTTGTCTAAACAGGTTTTTAAATTTAAAATCACCTCGAATACCGGTATTATCTGAACGTAGTATTAAGTCATTAACCGATAAATCATTTAAAACTCCTTCTGTTCTTGCAGAGAACGTAGCGCTAATGTCTGTCCCAAACTCATTAAAATAACTATTGACTTCATTAAACGCGATTACTGATTCATCAAATTCTGCGCTAACCTTAACCTTATCCAAAAAATCAGAAAAATCTTCTCTATTGTAATCAAAAACAAGCTTTCCATTAATCTTAGATTGGTCGGTAGTTATAGCTAAGGCATCAAAACGCATTTGCTCCTTTGTGTATTTAAAATCTGTAGCTAATTTGTTTATTTTTAGTCCTCGCCTACTAACTAAGGACAAATCATCTATCTCTAGCGTGACTTCTGGACCAATAATTTGAAAATCACTTGCGTTTACTTTTAATCTATTAAAATTTAATACTGTAGCATTTTCTAAATTTTCATCTGAAAGTTTAAACCTACTATCCTCTATATTAATTTCAGAAGAGGCCATAAAAAAAGGTGGTGTTCCTGGTTTCCTAGGTTGTCCATCATCTAGTTTGTCTACAAAAACATCTAGATTTGTTTCCTCTTCACCCAAATACGTCTTCATATTAAGGTAAAGTTTATCCACATCAATATCACCAAACTCCAATGTTCCATTGACCATATTACGGATACTTATAACTGAAGTGGTTAGCTTATGGATATGAATTAGCGTATCTTTTTTATAGTCTTCTACATAAATGCCCTTAATATCCGCACTCATAGAAAAAGGAGAAAAACGCACTCGCTCTATATTAATACTTGTACCAAACTCTTCGTTTATACTATCGGTAGCATATCTGGCTAACCTTGTTTGTACAATAGGCAAAGAAAATAGCACGGAAACTAAGATGCTTAGTATAAGCAGAACCAAAAGGGTTCGAAGTAGTATTTTTTTTAGTTTTTTGATAGCGCTTTACCGTTTATCTTTGTGTATCCAACTTTTGTTCCAAAATAGGTGAAAAATCAGGAAAATTTTATTCTAGCCATTGAATCATCATGTGACGACACATCAGCAGCAGTGCTTTGCAATAAAAAAGTGCTTAGCAATGTGGTGGCTACACAAGAAATACATAAAAAATATGGTGGTGTTGTACCCGAATTAGCATCGAGGGCACATCAGCAAAATATAGTTCCAGTTGTACATCAGGCGTTGGCTCAGGCAAATATCGATAAAAAACAACTATCCGCCATAGCATTTACTAGAGGACCTGGACTACTGGGTTCTTTATTAGTGGGAACCTCATTTGCTAAGTCATTAGCCTTAGGTTTAAACATACCTTTGATAGAAGTGAATCATATGCAAGCACATATTTTAGCCCATTTTATTGAAGATGCAGCTCAAACATCACCGCAGTTCCCATTCCTTGCGATGACCATTAGCGGTGGGCATACACAAATAGTTTTAGTAAAGAATTATTTTGACATGGAAATTTTGGGCGAAACGCTAGATGATGCCGTTGGCGAGGCATTTGATAAAAGTGCAAAACTTCTGGGGCTGCCCTACCCCGGAGGACCATTGGTAGATAAACATGCTAAGCTGGGTAACCAAAAAGCTTTTGAATTTCCTAAACCCCAAGTGCCAGGTTTAAATTTTAGCTTTAGTGGGCTAAAAACGAGTATTCTCTACTTCATCCAAAAGAGAACCAAGGAAGATTCAGAATTTATAACTAAAAATATAGATGACATTTGCGCATCTATTCAATTTACTATCCTAGAAATTCTAATGGATAAATTAAAGCTTGCTGTAAAACAAACAGGTATTAAACAGATAGCTATTGGAGGTGGAGTAGCTGCTAATTCCGGAATCCGTGGACGCTTGCAGAATGCAGAAAAGGATTTGGGTTGGCAAACCTATATCCCAAAGTTTGCATATTGCACAGACAATGCTGCCATGATTGGTATTGTGGGGTATTTAAAATTTTTGGAAGAAGATTTTGCAAAACAAAATGTAGCAGCAAAGGCGCGATATAAAATTGGGTGAAATGGCTTATAGTGAAGAATTAGTGGTAAGAATAAGGGCAGCTTTAAAGAGCTTTCCTGAAGAATTCACCGAAAAGAAAATGTTTGGTGGGATTGCCTTTTTATATCATGGAAAAATGACGGTTGGAGCTATAAATAATGATTTAATGGTTAGAATCCACTCCTCAAAAATTGATAGTGAGCTTATAAAGGAATATGTAAGACCAATGGATTTTACGGGAAAACCAATGAAAGAATTTGCTTTTGTTTCTCTAGAAGGGTTGCAAAACGAAGAACATTTACAATATTGGATTGAGTTAGGTGTGGAACATGCAAAATCTAAACTAGAGTAAAGTTATTTTTATATGAAAGACTGGTTACAAAAAATAGAACTGGAGTTAAACGGAGTAAAACTACTCCCTTTGCAAAAAGAGCATAAAAAAGAGTTATTACAAGCTGCTGCAGATGGGGAATTATGGAACTTATGGGTAACCTCTGTACCATCCAAAACTTCAATTGATGATTATATAACTACTGCACTGGATAATGAAGAAGAAAAAACGGCTTTGCCCTTTATTGTTAAGGATTTAAAGACCAATACAGTAATTGGTTCTACACGATTCTGTAATATTGATGCTACTAATAGAAGGTTAGAAATTGGGTATACATGGTATTCAAAAACATACCAGCGAACAGGAGTAAATACCATTTGCAAATTACTGTTATTACAACATGCTTTTGAAGAACTAGATGCCGTAGCAGTAGAATTTAGAACGCATTGGTTTAATTACGCATCAAGAAATGCAATAACCAGAATTGGCGCCAAACAGGACGGTGTATTACGCAACCATAGAATTAGTAGTGATGGCACTTTAAGGGATACTGTTGTCTTTTCAATTATTGCGAATGAGTGGCCCTCGGTCAAAAGAGCATTACTTTTTCAGATAGAGAAATATAATTAAGAACTATAGTATGGTAATGTAGAAAATCGTCAATTCGAGTAATTTTTCAGAATCGGAGGTTGAAAAATTGTACCTGCCTGTCGGTAGGCGGACTTTTCCCTCGAAAAAACTCGAACTGACTTTTGTATGAGATGAATACATTTAAATCGTACTTAAGATAATTACAAATAGAATCTATGCAACTCTTTTATAACGCTTCGCTTGATAATAGTTTTAAACAATTTAGCTTTCCTACTGAAGAAAGTAAGCATATCATTAAAGTATTGCGAAAAAAAGAAGGTGATGTTTTGCACCTAACAAATGGTAATGGGTATTTGTTTGAAGCTGAAATTTTAGAAGCAAATCCTAAAAAGTGCAAAGCACAGATTATTTCTTCGGAAAAAACTATTACTAGGTTACATACTTTGCACTTAGCTGTTGCCCCAACGAAAATGAATGACCGTTTTGAATGGTTTTTAGAGAAAGCCACAGAAATAGGGGTGAATGAAGTTACACCTATACTATGTGAACATTCTGAACGAAAAGTTATAAAACCAGAACGGCTGCAAAAGATTATACAGTCTGCAATGAAACAGTCTTTACAAACCTTCTTGCCTAAATTAAACCCATTAACTACTTATGAAGATTTTTTAGCTAAAACTTCTGGGGACTTAAAATTTATTGCCCACTGTGAAGATGATGAAAAAGCGGAGCTAAAAAGGCGTCTTGCCGCGGATAAAGATGTTGTTATATTAATTGGCCCAGAAGGCGATTTTTCTAACAATGAAATCAACTTAGCTTATAAAAAAGGTTTTACCCCTGTGTCTCTAGGTAGAAACCGTTTAAGAACCGAAACCGCAGCAGTCTATGCCTGCACAGTAGTTTCCATCATTAATAGCTAGAGTGTTTTTTTTACTGCTCCTGTTATATCTGCTACTTCATTTTCTGTAAGTAGTAGCAAAGTGATTTTATCTTTTGCAGAAACAATAGCTGGTATTTCTATTTTCCCTTTGCCAGAATCTTGATTAAGTTCTATATATTTCTCCGCAACTACGATATTGGAATTTTTAAGCACTCTATTTCTATTCTCTCCTCGTTTTACAGAAGTAGTTCTTTCATCCAGTACTAAGACAGCTCTTAATTGCTTATCTTTTATTTCGCCATCAATGGTATATTCAAAATTAACCATGGTTGCATTCTCAGATACTTTACCTAGCTTTATACTATTGGCGGACTGTAATTTTCCATATTCAGAAATCTTAGTAGCAAGTTTAGTCCCGTTAGAACCTACAAAGTGTTCCTGCCCATTTACCACTAACTGTGGTGTATAATTACTTCTATAGCTGAATTTTTGGTTATAATAGCGTTGTTTCTTAGTAAATATCGCTTTACTAAAAGGATCTTCCCAACCAATATAGTTCCAATAATCGACATGGTATGATAGCGCAAACACTTTCTCTGGGTACTGCTCTTTTACTTTGTTCAAAAGAACGTCTGCAGGTGGGCAACTAGAACATCCTTGCGACGTAAAAAGCTCTAATACAATTATTGGGTCAAAATCAGCAATTGTCGCTGTTGTCTTATCATAATTTGGAGTTATATTCGATAGGCTTATAAAACCTATAAAGAAAAGTGCTACTAGAGTCAACGTAGGTATTATGATTTTTTTATACATGAAATGCTGTATTTTTGAGTTAACTAGTTATTCGTTACTACATGAAATACCTTACCGCACTGCCCTTTATTTTAACTTTTTTTGTGATTACCACAGTAGTATCACAAGAAGTTGCCATACTTAAATATGGTGGGGGTGGAGATTGGTATTCCAATCCCACAGCTTTACCAAATCTAATACGTTTCTGCAACGAAAACATTGATACTAAGATTAAAACAAAGCCAGAAACAGTGGAGGTTGGTAGCGTAGCTATTTTTCAATTTCCCTATTTACATATGACCGGGCATGGTAACGTCTTTTTTAGTGATGAAGAGGCAGATAACCTACGTACTTATCTTTTATCTGGTGGCTTTTTACATATTGATGATAATTATGGGATGGAAAAATATTTGCGAAGAGAACTTTTAAAAGTATTCCCAGACAAAGAATTAGAAGAGCTTGGAGCGGACCATCCAATTTTTAGTCAGAAATATAAATTCCCTGAAGGTTTGCCAAAGATTCATGAGCATGATGGTAAAAGACCACAAGCATTTGGCTTTTTCCATGAAGGGAGGTTACTGTTATTATTTACACTAGAGAGTGATTTAGGTGATGGTTGGGAAGACCCGTCTGTTCATAACGATCCAGAGGCAATTCGTCTAAAAGCCTTGCAAATGGGTGCAAATATTGTAGCTTACGCATTCAAATCGTGAAAATGACATCAAAAACCTTAGCAAATGGTATTTTAAGGGCGGTATTCATTTTGGCTGCCATAGTGTTACTATTCTACTTTTTACTAAAAATACAATCTGTGCTGGCGTATTTGGCAATCGCAGCCGTTATTGCACTTTTAGGGAGACCTATCGTATTATTTCTGCGTAGAAAGCTAAAATTCCCAAACTTACTAGCGGTTATTTTAACTATGGTATTAATGCTAGGTGTTTTTATAGGTATTCTAGCCTTGTTTATTCCACTTATAACAGAGCAAAGTAAAAATCTATCCTTATTGGATATTGATGCATTAAGAGGAGACCTCAATACCCTTTATCTACAAATAGTAGATTATTTTGGAATTACAACTTCTAATGTTAACGAGATAATTGAGGATTCCGATATTGAAAAAAATGTGCTCGAAGGACTCAATCTTAATTTTATTCCAGACTTTTTAAATTCTTTAGTAAACGTTTTAAGCAATTTTAGCGTTGGTCTTTTTTCTGTTTTATTTATTTCCTTTTTCTTTTTAAAGGATAGCAAACTTTTCCAAAATGGCATTCTAACTTTTGTTCCAGACAACAAAGAAGGGAACATGGTAAAGTCTATTGATAAAATTAACAATCTATTATCTCGCTACTTTGGTGGTATCCTTTTACAGCTATTTATTCTGTTTATTATTTATACCGTTACACTTCTAATTGTAGGGGTAGAAAACGCTATTGTAATTGCCTTTTTATGTGCACTATTTAACATTATTCCATACGTTGGTCCAATCATTGGAGGTGTGCTTATGATTACCCTTACCATGACCAGTAATTTAGGTATGGATTTTAGCACCGTAATATTACCAAAAGCACTCTATGTTTTAATAGGATTATTTATAGGACAACTGGTTGACAATTTCTTTTCACAACCTTTTATTTTTTCCAATTCTGTAAAATCACATCCCTTAGAAATTTTCTTAATCATTATTATCGCCGGTCTATTATTTGGTGTGGTAGGGATGGTAATTGCTGTACCAGGATATACCGCAATTAAAGTGATTTTAAAAGAATTTTTAAGTGAAAACAGCTTTGTGCAAAAGTTAACTAAAAATTTATAGTTTTAGTTTGAATAAAAACATTTTAAAAACTGGTGTACAGGAATTTATAAAAAATAATTGCAATGCTGACATCGTGTCAGTTTTGCTAAAAAAACAACAATTTAATGGTGTTTCCCAAAAAGAACTCGTAGAACAGCTTGAAGCCAAAAAAAAGAGTCAAAACAAACTACCGACTTGGTTTGCTACGGAACAAATCTACTACCCCAATAAACTAAATATAGAACAAACCAGTTCGGAAATTACTGCACAATACAAAGCGGATTTAGTTAGCGGAAAATCGCTTATAGACATCACTGGGGGACTTGGAATTGACAGTTATTTTTTTGCAAAGAAAATTGCCCAAATTATTCATTGCGAACTTGACCAAAAACTATCTAAAATAACATCTTATAATGCAAAAATTTTAGACACAAAAAACATCAAATTTGAAGCTCAAAATGGAATTGATTTTTTAAAGAATTCTGACACGAAATTTGATTGGATTTATGCAGACCCATCTCGTAGAAATGAGGCGAAGGAAAAAGTGTTTTTACTTAAAGATTGTTTGCCCAATATTCCTCTAGAATTGGATACTCTTTTTCATAAAGCAGATAACATATTAATAAAGACTTCTCCCCTTTTAGATATTGCTCAGGGAATTTCAGAGTTAAAATTCGTAAAAGAAATTCACGTAGTCGCTGTTAAAAATGAGGTGAAAGAATTACTATGGATTTTAGAAAAAAGTTTTGAAGGGGAGTTAAAAGTAAAAACAGTTAATCTACAAAAAGAAGCAAAACAAATTTTTGACTTTATACTTTCGGAAGAAAAAACTACAACATCAGAATTAGGAACCCCGGGCAACTATCTCTATGAACCAAATGCTGCTATTTTAAAATCTGGAGGATTTAAAACAATTAGTGCCACTTTTGGTTTAACTAAGTTTCATGAGCATTCCCACTTATATAGTTTAGATAAATTGATAGATTTTCCAGGACGTATATTCCATATTCAAGAGACATTACCATATAACAAAAAAACAATGGTACAATTTAAAGGGTCAAAAGTAAATGTGACCACCCGTAACTTTTCTGAAACTGTAGCCACATTGCGAAAAAAATATAAGTTAAAAGATGGTGGAGATACTTATTTGTTTTTTACTAGGGATTTGAATAGTAATTTGATTGTAATCCGTTGTACCAAGATCTATAAGGTGTAACAAAAATCACTATTCATCTACTTATACTATAGCATAATCCATAAAACTCCATAATATGATTATATCCACCACAGAAAAAATCCCAAATAGAGAAATTATTGAAATCCTTGGTATTGCAAGAGGCAGTACCGTACGAGCGCGAAATATTGGTAGAGATGTTTTTGCAGGACTTAAAAATATTGTCGGAGGTGAAATTGAAGAGTATACTAAGCTGCAAGCCCATTCTCGTGAACAAGCCATGCAGCGCATGGTACAAGATGCCCAAAAAATTGGAGCCACTGCAATTGTAAATGTACGGTTAACCACTTCTATGGTTATGCAGGGAGCCTCTGAAATTTTGGCATATGGCACAGCCGTAAAACTAGCTTGATATGAATGAGACAGTACTAATTTTTATCCTTCAGGCGCTATTCTGGGGAAGTTGTTTGGCAATTTTAATATATCTGATCTTTCGTAGAATAAAACTCATAAAAAAAGAAGACTTCGAAAAAAGGGACCATTAATAGTTGGCACCATACCAACGCTTACTCACACTCCCACTTAAAATTGGCAATTTTCGAATTACTCCCAGCTGACAGGTTATAATGCCACCATTCCGTGCGAATAGACCAAAAACCGTACTTTTCCATGGTTTCTTTAAGTAATTTTCGATTATCCAAAATTTCTTGGGGTAAATCTAAATTATCATGATAGGCTCGCTTTCCAAAGAAATCAAAATCTGTTCCCATATCTAGTTCATTACCCTCTAAGTCTACTAAAGTAATGTCTACAGCCCCGCCCTTATTGTGGATAGAACCTTTTACAGGGTTTGCTACGTATTGTGGATTTGGGACAATCTCCCACATTTTATATTGTACAGAATTAGGGCGGTAACAATCAAAAAACTTAATCTTTACACCTTGCTGTAAAAATTCTGTATTTGCTTTTAATAAAGCCTTAGCAGTTCTTATCCGGGTATAACATTCCGCACAATCATAAACCTTTGCCCTTAAAAAGTTGTTCTCAGTTGCGTAACGCATATCATAAGCAAAATCATGACTAAAATCTGCCAAACGAATAAATGTGGTGTCTGCCAAGCCTTCAAATGTCTTTAGTTCTGGAATTTCTGGTTCTTTAACAAGCGATTCTGTTTTTTTAAGTGTATCTGAAACCAAGCTTTTGTTTTCCTTAATTGCATCGGAAGAAGTAGCTTCTGAAACTTTAGACTTGCAGGACAACAAAAGTGTTCCTAAAAAAATAAAGCTAAGATATTTCATTGTTTATTGCTTTTGATTGGCCATCCACTCGTATAATTCATCTGTGGTATAAGCACGTTCCCAAGAATTGTGTCCAACGTCTGTATATTTTGTATAAGTAACATCATAACCCATCTCTTTGAGCTTTTTAACCATAGCATCAGATTCTTGAACGGGTATTACTTTGTCCAATTCCCCATGGAAAACCCAAACAGGAAGTTTTTTATTTATCCAATGCGCATAAGGTACCGGTGCCATACCACAAACCACCGCCAAAGCTGCCCATTTTTTTGGGTATTGCACTGCTAAATCCCAAGCAGCACTTCCTCCTCTGCTTAATCCGGATAAATAAATTCGTTTAGGGTCTACGCGATTAGTTGCTATAACAGCATCTAAAAGTTGATTAACTGCATTTATATTCCACCATTTTTGTTTGTGCGGGTTTTGAGGCGCTAATACTAGAAAAGGGAACTCTTTTCCTTCTACTAATAGTTTTGGAGGACCATTTTTTTTAATTTCATCCAATTCACCACCAGCTTCTCCTCCACCGTGCAGAAACAATAGTATCCCAAAATCATCCTTTGGATTTTTATCATACTCAGCAGGGTAATACAAGTAATACTGAAGTTTTTCTTTGGTTACGGTCTCAAGTTCAGCATTTATTAACCTACTTTGTCCAGCGCAAGACTGCAATAATAGAAAGCCTAAAAGCAAGACTGCATATTTCATTTTTAATAGTTTGCTACGTGTCATCTCTATCTTCTTCTTACACTACAGATTTGCAAATTCCCATGGCACTTTCAACCAGTGAAACTTAAATATAAGAGCTTCCTGTGTCTATTCCTAAATAGTACAAGTATTTAATATCCTGTTAGATTCTGGAACAAGATAAAAAGAATTAAGTAATGCATTTAGGAAATAGTTCTATGACTATTCTACTAAATTAATTGGGTTTTTTCTTGAACTTGTTATAGCCAAACCAACAAACAAGGAGGAGTATTAACCCTCCTAGAATAAAAAACCATGGTTTTTTTGATGTATTAAAAGCAATAGAGGTGTTATCTCCTAACAGGTAAAAACTGCCCCAATAAAAAGGATTTACCCGGTTAATCGAAGCTCCTTCTAAATAATAAAGCTTTGCCTGTTGTAAGGCCTTTGCTTTAGACACTCCCTTTTTAAGATTGCGATAAAACTGCTCCATGAGTTCTGGTGCAGCACCATCTGCAAGCTCCCATTTAGATAACAACAAACTTTTGGTACCTGCATATTGAAACGCATTGCCTAAACTCATAATACCTTCGCCTGAGGCAATTTTACCGGACCCCGTATTACAAGCACTTAAAACGGCTAATTCCGCAGGGAGATTTAGGGCGAAAAGTTCATGGGCATACAAGTAATTATCTTCTATATTCTCTTTGGTTTTGGTAAAAAACAGGCGAGAATCATTAGGCTTTTCGCTATTGACCTCGCCATGTAATGCAAGGTGTAATATTGGATAGTTAGGCGCATGCATTTTAAAGTTTTCTTCACTTGCCAAAGCACCATAAAAGTAATCCCCGTCTAGTACTTTGGCGATTTTGGAAATTTCCTTTCTGGTCCCAGGCAAATCCACATTCGAATTCCTAAGAACAGACAAACGTAGCATGTTCTCCCCTTCTGTAACTTCTTGACCGGAGAACGAAAAAGCCAAACACTCTCCAGTATTAGTAATTCTTTCTTGACTTTTAGTAGCGAAAAGTGCTGTTGCTGAATTCGCATAACCAATAACAAAATCTCTCAGTAAATAAGAAAAATCTTTAGGGTTGTTCGATGCATCTGCCTTTCTTAGCAAAAGATCAAAGTTAATGTTCCATAAAGGTCCATCAGGTATAATTATTAATTCCTCACCATTTAGCCTATTTGCAATTGGAGCAATAAGTTCTTGATAGAGTTTATGTGATTTTTCCTTGAATAACCCTGTTTCCTTGTTTAAGATGCTACTTTGAAAAGCTTCGATGTCATCTTCTAAATTGGGTACATTTAATTTATAGACAAAGCTGTTATCTTTTAATATGATAAAAACATAGCTGATACCTTTTAAATAATGGTACTCTAGCAATGTTGTTTCTGGCTTAAGGTTCTTCTGAATCTCCTTTAGATCAATCACCTTGTTTTTATATTTTAATACATGGTAATTTGGATACTGCTGTTTAAGCGTATTTCGTAATGAATCTTGTTTCCTATTTGTTCTAAATAATCGGTTTTCAATTTCTGTTATTTCTACCGAATCTTTTGACTTGGCTGCTTTGGCGTTTGCTAACTCAGACTGGTAATAAGCTCTGTTAATTGCAAGCTCTTTTTCCATTGCAATTACTTCTTGGGGAAGATTTAAAAATTTATTCACTTCTGATTCTTGAAGCGCTTGTCGTAACATAGTAGCCCTGCTCTTCTCTGAAAATTCAAACGCCATTTCAAGAGTCAAAGGGTTTTTAGTTTTTTCATATTCAATCAAAAAAGATTCCATGGCGCCAAAGTATATTCTATGGTATTTTCTTGAGTAGGAAATCTTATCGTTGGAATTATGTATATCTTGTCTAAAGTTGTCTATTACACTGTCAACTTTTTTATATTGTATTTGCGCCAGTTTTAAATCCTTCAAAGTATTACTGTTCCTAAAAGATTCCAAATAACTGGCTGCCAAGTCAGACGAATTTAAAAAGTACATACCTATATCACTGGTATAAATATTACCATCAAAATCTGCAATTGTAATGGCCTCTATGGCGTTTTTATAGTATGTTCCTGCTAGCTTATATTTTTTTTGCTTTCTTAATTTACCACCTATTATTTGATACGTGCTGGCAATAGCACCGCTTTTTTCGCCATAAAGTTCTTTTTCTATGGCTGCTCTGCGTAAATAAAAAGAATGCGCCTTCTCGTATTCTTCTTGTGCCGCATAAAACTCACCAAAAAAACCAAAAATATGCGCAGTTCTGTTATGTATTTCACCAAAAGCGTTTAGATATATTTTTTTAGTTTTTTCTAAATAATGTTTTGCCTTATCAAACGCTCTTTTTTTTATGTAAGCAACACTCATAAGTTCATAAGTCTGTGCCAAGTCCGCATTGTCTTCACCCATCATAGGAATCCCAATAACCAGTATTTTATTAAGATATTCAAGAGCTTCATCGTTCTTATTATCAATTACAAGACTATTGGCAATGCTATAATAGCTAATCAAAAAACGATAACCTTCGGGGTTTTCCGCTCGTTGTAAAGCTCTAAGTGATTCTTCAAAATATTCCCTCGCCTTAGCCGTTAAATCAAGGTTTACGTATACATTACCCGTACTTATATAGAACATATGGGGAATTTCGACCGAAGCCTGCTTATACTGTTGCTCGGCCTTATTAATAAAAACAAGCGCTTTTCTAATATCTCCTTTCTCTACTAGAATTACGGACATCGATCGGTTAAGCTCCGCCAAAACAGCTGGTGGTACGGTGGTGTCGGCTTCAGAAACCGACAATAGTTCCAACAATAACTTTTCGGAGCCGTAAAAATCGCCATGATAAAAGAACGGCTCTATGCTGCCGTTGCCCAATTTAAAGATATAATCGTTGAGCTCTAGTTCTCCTTCTATAAAAGCTGTTCTATCTGTTTGTAATGCAGTAAAAACTTCTTTTGGACCCAAAGTTTTAAACTTTTGGATAAGTCTGTCAGCAATTGCCGAGACTTTGTCTTGGGTATCACTTTGTTGGGAATGGGCAATAAGAGTAAAGCCCAAACAGCACAGAACTGTAAGGAGGAAAATACGCATGGTTGGTTTTTAATTATAGTTATTTAGTAAAATACAATTTTATGACCTTTCTGTCTCTATTTTTTCGATGAAATGTGATATCGATTTACACTAGATAATATATGTTGTAATAAAACAAAAACCACAACAATTGTCATGGCTCTTTTCTATATTTTTATCCATCAAAAACTGGTTGTATAAAAGATAAGATACAGTTTTAACAGGGTATTGATTTAAAACTAAACACCCTACCGCCATTCGTAATAAACGAGCGGGAGCAGAGGGTGTTTTCATCCACACCTTAGTGTATTATTAATGTCTAAATGGAACGGATTGTTACCTTTTAATCGGTAAAGATAGGTTGGTTCCCTGCAAGTTTGTAACAGGGAATGGAAAATGTCGCCAGTAGAATTAAAGGTCAGACCCTGCGAAGTTATAAAATTCGCTCAGCTAGAGATAATACCTAATGAAGTTACTATTGTAGATAAGTCTGTTTTTGAACATATCAACCTAACACAGCAGCTGAAGAAGAAGATAAAAGTGCGTTGTTACGTATTATTGGTAGTATGCTGACAAATCTAAGCTTAAAGACTGCTTTGATAAAAATATGTCTTCAGTTTAAGGCAAAAAAACCACCTCGTTAAAGGCAGTTTTCTGTAATATCTGAAAATTGTATTAATTTGATTTATTAAAATAATCAATTAAATCTTTTTTAACAACAGGGCCTACAAAAAAAATTCCTTCTTTGTAGCTATTACTAAACTTCACTCTAAAAGGAAACTTACTCTCTAAAGATGTTTCTTCTATAATGTTGTTGGATATATTCTGTTCATCATGCAAAGTTATCTTAGCAAATCCTATGTTAAACCATCCAGTTGTAACCTCTCCTGTCCAATGAACTCCTATTGTTCTACCATTGAAAAACCATAAACTAAAAAAAACCAAAAACGTTATTAAAAAAGGTTTTACTCTTTTCCTATAAACAAATGAGCTGATTATAGTGGCTAAAAAAAGTATTGATGTAATAATCGCATTAGGACTAAACACTTCCATTGTTGAACCAATACTACCTCCCGAAAATAATAAATTATCATTATCTGAATTAAAAACTAACGATGTTAGAAGCGCCATAAAAAGCTCTATTACAACTATAATTATCATTATGTACTTCTTCATAATCTTTATTCATTTATTTTAGCTCCAACTGGAATTGAATTATTTTTTCTTTTATCTGGTTTATTTATCACCTTATTATCTTTAACTAATGTAGATGATGTCGAACCATCAAAAGAAATAGCATTAGTATAGCCCTTAGATTTTAAATGGTCTCTTATGGCGGCTAATGTCATTCCTTCAACTCCGTTTTGTTGGGAAACAATCATAAAATTACCATTATTATCAAAAGCCAATATAGTTTTACCTAATGTTTTACTGTTTTTGTTTTGAGCCTTAAAACCTGCACTACTATTTTGAATCATATTACCATTACTATCGTATTTTTTTTCTGCTCCAAATGACATTCCATCAACTAATAAAGGTATTCCGCCTCCAAAACCAATCTTGGCATCAGAAGGAGGGTCTCCTAATCCTGCCTGACAAGAACCATCAATACATTGTGCAACATAGTAGCTATTGGAAGTCCTTCCACCTTCTTGTGCAGCTCCATCAACAATTGTTAATCCTTGTGTTCTCACATCACTAACGTCAATATTAGAACCAGCAATGTATTTAGCTCTGGCCATATATGAAAGTGTTTCATATTGTTGCATATTTACTACATATTCATTTTTAACAGAACTATTGTCAGCTGCTATAGCAGCTGAAGTAAATGTTCCACCACTTTGTCTATTAACAACACTTATAGTTGGTGCATTAAAATGAATAAAAGTTACATTGTTTTTGGTGTAAGGTGGGTCTCCTGGTCCTAAACCAAAAACATCCACATACATTATTGGGTTATTTGCGGCATAAGCGAAAGCAGACTGAGGTGAGTACTTTTCTGCAAACGGGTCAAGTGTCATGAATCTACCTAAACTTGCATCGTATCTCCTCGCTCCGTAATCGTGCCAATTCAAACCTAAACTTTCTTCAAGCTCTTTCCCATTATATCTATACTTTTCAGCTTGTGAATTCGCTTTTGCACTTATTACATTATTATATCCAGAATGGGTCATTCCGAAGGGGTAATAATGTTTCTCACTAATTATTTCGGTATTTGGATTTATCGAACCGTCATTGTTACTATCTGAATAGGTGAGCCTTACATTATCAAGATGGTCTTTGTATTGGTAAACATAATCAAAACCTGAATGGTAGTTAGAAGCATTTTTGGGTTCTGCATACCCTTCGGAATGGTTAAAAGACCTTAAATCGTTTCCCTGGTAAATAAAATTACCAGCATATAGGGTATTTGTAAGTGTTCCGTTGTCGTTCACCTTTTTCTCCAATTTAGTACCTATTGCATCATAAATATATTCGATATTCTTGGTACTACTGTTATCGAAGGTTACTGATTTAGGCAGGTTCAGGTGGTTGTAAGTTATGGCCGTGATGCCCTTGTTTGCGTCAGATGTCATATTTCCATTTTGGTCATATTGGTATTCTATTCCGCTACCGTTTACATCTTTAAAACCATAGGTTTCACTTGCATTGTTATCTGCAACGTTGATTAACTTGTTTCCACTGTCATAATCGTAGGTAAGATTATCCATAGTACCAAAACCACTATTATTCGTCAGGGACGGGTTTGCACTAATCCAACCTTCTCTTTTAAGAGTTTCAATATTACCGTTTTTATCGTAGTTAATATTTGATAAATTAAAGTTACCTGTATTATCAGTTGCAGCGGTTATTCGGTTTAGCGCATCGTAAGCGTAATTATAGTCTTTAACGCCTGTATCTTGGTTTTGACTCTGCCATTGGGTCAAGGCGATATTCCCATTGTACAGGGCGTTGGGACCCTCGTTATAGCCGATTCTAAAGCCGAAGAGTTTGTCAACGGTCTTGGTCAAGGTGGCATCGGTATCGTCAGCATCGTTGATTCCGGTGAGCCAACCTCGTACATTATAGGTATAGTCTACTGTCTGTAAACCTGTAGTGCTACCATAGTCATTACTAGGTATACCTCCTACTTTTTTGGCCTGTAACTGCCCTAGCTCATCGTACTTGTTGTAGACGATCAACTCGGTTGCGCTACCAGTGCCTCCTGTGGCATTAGGATCCACACTAAGAGTTGCTGTGCCGCTCACGGTAGCAATTGGTTGTAAGGTGACGCTATTCGTCGCCAATTGGTCACTAGTAATCGTGGTGTTCTCCAAAATAAGGTCTATCGGTGCCGAACCTCCACTAGCAGGGCAACTGTTGCCCAAAGTAGCATCACCGACGCATTGGGTCTGGGTCAATAATCGGCCGATGTGATCATAGCTAAAGTTGTCTATAGTAACAACCGTATTTCCATTACGAGCATGGGCCGTTCTGGTTTTTAATGGTCTGCCTACAAAATCTAATTGAGATGTTTTAATATCTACCGTTCCCAGATAGGTATTGTCACTTCGGTAGTAGATTACACGACCCTTGGCGTCATAATAGGAAGCAGACGTTACGATGTGGCTTGTACCCAGCACCTTTACTAAATTGACCGTAGGCATGCCTTGTACCTCCGTGATATTGGTCACCCCAAAGGCCGACACCGAAATGGGCATACCGTCACGAGCAGTGTCATACCGGTCATAGTAATTGACTGTATGCAGTTCCTTATAGCTTGCATTAGGATACCCATCATTGGTATAATAGACGTTGATATTGTCGATGGTAATGAAAGAAGTGGCTGTTGGTTCTACCCATAATTCAGTAGCACTGTTGTTTGCATTGTTTTGCAAGGCTGTTCTAGTCAAACTGTTATCTACCATCCCGGTATAGGCTACCCGCCCAAAGGCATCGTATTTGGTGAACAACCACTCACCATTGGTCCGCAAGTTAGGGTCTTGTGTCATTATGGGCTGGTCCAATCTATTGTAAACGATGTGTTCTTCGCCCTTCCCAGGTATTTTTTTGATGACCATTCGGTTGCGATGGTCGTAAGTGTATTGATAGCCAAGTTCATCCAATTCCGTTTGCGACACCCCATCGCTTACATCAATCAAAGGAGGCAATACAAAACTTAAGTTACCAAAATCATCATAGATGTAGTAGGTGTCATGTGGCTCTTCATTGTTAAAAGTGCGCTTTAAGACTACACGCCCCGACTTATCGGTATACTCTTCTGTGGAATGGTCCTGATCTACCGTATGGTTTTCATCATAAACAATACTTTTAAAGAGTTCTCCTGTTATGTATTCTCCATTTTCGACCAGTGTCGATTCGTAGGTGATGACAGTATTATTTGTTAAAACATCGATGCTTATTTCAAACTGCTTTACGGCATCAGTAGCAGTATTCGTTTGATATTCAAATTCGATTTCGTGTCCTTGATCTAAGGCCCAATCGTCACCGGGAGCAGCCTGCTGCTTAACACGGTTCAACGGCGAAGCTTCAAATGCGCTTTCAGAAAAAGGATTTTGAGTATTTTCATATTTAGATTGGTCATAATAGGTCAGGGCATCGTTTTTTGCGGTGAATCGGAGGGTGGCCAAGGCATCGTCGGTGGTAGGATAGGATAACCACTCTTTTTTTATACGCCCAAAATCATCATACTCTATGGGAGTTACGATATCATTCTGCTGTGGCGATTGGTCAATGGCAATTTGCTGTAACGGTCGTCCCAAACCATCTATATAGGTGATATCTTGAATCAAGGCATTGTTTGCCGTAAAGAAGTTAGCATCAATCGTGGTTGTACTAGGTATTTCGTACGTTCTGGTATAAACATAGTTTTGATCAGCGGGGTCCGAATTACAATAATTCGTTGGGGAATACACATCGGGACATTCGTCATTCGCATTCCCCACATAACCTTGAGGTTGAACACAAGTGGGTGTTGTAGCGTTAGCAGGATCGCCAAGTCCGTCTTGATCGGCATCTAAATACCATACGGTTTCGGTACCCAGTTGCGCCTGAATTGATTTAAGGCCCGAAGTACAACCAGTACTGGTATTGACGCCTTCTACAAAATAGGTAGTGGTTACACTGATCAAGGGGGTGGTATAGGTAGTGCCCGTCCCCACCAGATTTTCTTTCGTAACACTGTCATACCATCTAATTTCGTCTACCCCGGTGGGTTGGGAAACTGTGAATGTGACGGCGGTCTCACCACAAAAGGGAATGTTTTCGCCAAAGGGCGCAGAAGGTGTTTGACCACTTAGAATCGTGGCCTGTATCTCTGTTCTAGTGGCAGAGGCACAGCCCGTAGCGCTGTTATAGCTTTCCACAAAATAAGAGGTGGTACCCGACCCATTAATGACCCTGTAAAACATTCCTTCATGAAAAGCGGTGCCACCGGTCGCCGAGGTATACCAATTAATGGTATCGGCATCGGGGCCGATTGTGGCAAAAATGTCAAAAGGATCATTACCACACTGCACTACGTCATCTCCGGATGGGGCATTCGGTGTCAATCGTACCGTATAATCGATCGGAATTGCCGGACCCCAGCAATCCGTAAACTCAGCCCTACTTCTAAGGAATAAAGGTTCGTGCGCAGTAAACGTACGTATTTGTTCTACTGATGCAGCTGTTTGATCCGTACCGTCTATTGTACTTTGCCAGTGCCAGACCTCACCTGTTGGAGCATTGTTCATGGTGACAATGGTACTACCACAATTTTCAACGATACTTTGTATTGACGGGGTTGATAAATTGGCAAAGACAATGTTAATGGATGTAGTCTGTGTTGCTCCACAATCCCGGTTTCCCGTTAGAAAATACGTATCTGAGGAAGTAACCGCTAAGGATGTGCCAGAACTGATAATGTTACCAGTTGCACTCCCTTGACGCCACTGGTAACCACTACCTCCTTGGGCCAACAAAGTAACCGTACTAGCACAATATTGCGGTTGTACCCCACCACTTACGCCAATGGTAATATTGGGTGCACTAGTAACGGTATAAGTAACTGCCGTTCTTGTACTACTTTCTTCTCCGTTACAAACAGCCGCCACATAATATGTTTCGGTCTGGGTAAATGTCTTTGTCAATGTAGAGATATAACTACCACTCCCTGGGGCGGTATCCTGAGCTATTCCTGAAATAGCTGTACCTCCAGACACATTGTTGTACCAACGATGTTCGGTAACATCTGGTGAGGTAGAACGCGCAGAAATTGGTCCGGATTCTCCAGAACAACCTGAGTTTGATACTTCTTGCGGGGCTGCAGGAGCTCCTACGCTAGCTTGCACGGCAAGCCTAGATGACGAAGCACATTGCGTAGTGCTATTATATGTTTCGGCATAGTAGGTCGTAGTAGTGCTAACTGTGCGTGTTAAACTCAAACCGGCATCCAAAACGCTACCGCCGGAAGAAGCCGTATACCATCGAATGGTATTCCCCCCACTACCGGGAGTTGCGGACACCGTAACACTTCCCGAGCCACAGCGACTATCTCCCGTTGCATTTGTCGGCGTATTGGGCACGGCATCTATCGCGTAATTTACGGTGCGCGCGGGACTCCAACATGCTGTACTATTATTACGTGCCCTTAGGTAGTAGACCGATCCACCGGTACGCGTTATGGACTGGGCAGCGGCGGAACCTGAGGTCGCGGTACCACTGGCCGTACTTTGCCAGTAATAGGTAAACCCGGATGGAGCACTCGTTTTCGTTAATACCGTATTCCCACAATTATTGGTAATTGTCGGTGGTGTCGGTGTTGCTGGAGCTTGAAAAGAAATAACAATCGATCTGGTTTGTGTTGCACCACAACTTCTTGTTCCGGTTAAATAATACGTGTCCGAGGCGGTAACCCCGAAAGAAGTCGAGGTACTCAGTATCGTGCCAGTTGCGCTTCCTCTCCTCCATTGATAGTTGCTACCACCTTGTGCTAATAGCGTAACCGTTTCTCCAGGGCAATACGAGGTTTGTGCCCCACCACTTACACCAATGGTAATTTGTGGCGCATTGTCCAATGTAAAGGTTACCGCCCTACGCGCACTGCTTTCCAATCCGTTGCAGACTGCAGCAACATAATAGGTTGTTGTTGTCGTAATTGTTCGGGTCAATGACGAAATGTAATACCCAGAACCAGGTGCCGTATTTTGAGCAACCCCAGAAACCACACTGCCACCACTAGCTGCGGTATACCAAATATGAGATGTCACTCCATCTGAATTTAATGATTGTGCTGAACCTGTTCCACTAGCTCCACTACATGCCGAGGGCGCATTCCCTAATAGCGGTGTGGGAGGTGTGGTCACTTGTGCCAATACAGCAACCCGAGAAGAATACAGCTGTGTACTGGTATTATAGCTCGCCGCATAATAATTTCTAGTAGTGCTAATGGTTCTAGTCAAACTTGTACTGCTACTAATGACTGAACCTCCGGAACTATTCTCGTACCAACGTATCGCGTTACCACCACTTCCAGGATTAGCAGTTAATGTAACACTACCAGAGCCACAACGACTGTCTCCAGTAACAGAAGGTGTTCCTGGGGGTACAGCATTTGTTGCTTGACTTACGCTAATATTCGAAGTACTTCCTGAATTAACCGTTATAGTGACAGTACCGCTTCGCGCTGGTCCTGAATTGCTTGATGCAACCAATCGTAAGGTATTTCTGTTTAGAAATGTAGCGGAGCTTATCCATGAAGGTTTATTACTGATTCCCTCTTCACATTGGGTTGTACTATATTGCACATTAATATCAATAGTTCCTCCACTAGCTGAAAAGTTATGAGAATTAGGGGATGTGAATACAATCTGACAGTTTTGACCAACTAAATGGTTTGCCATAAACAAAATCAATACTAGTATATATATTTTTTTCATAATGGTCTTTCTTAGTTGGATTGGCCTTTATAGTGGTATTTGTAATCGGAAACGATGTGATCTTGACCATCTTTGACTTCGATTAGTCGATTGAGGTCATCGTAACGGTAAGTCATGGTATACCCCCGAGGGTCGGTAGTGGTAGTGACTCCAACTAAAGGACTATAGGTATAAGTTGTTACCATTGCTTTGGTTAAACTGGTTCTTAAGCCTGCTATGTTCGACAGGTCATTTTCGGTAAAGGCCTTCAGGGCATTGGGCGTGATATTCAAGGCATCGGCTATGTCTTGGTACGAGGCATTCTCAATCTTGGCAATCAGATATTTTTTGTCGTACCCCCAGATGTAGCTAGTAATGGGCCCATTGTCCTTGGAAAACTCCAAAGGGTTTCCATAGTCATCATAGTCATACACCACGACCATGTCCTGGAATACATTCTGTGCAGATACCTCTCCTTTGATGAACTGTTGACTATCGGGCTGTAAGATGCCATTACCCCAGTCAGAAAAATTAGTACGATCCAATGTCTTTTGACCGTTGTTTACGGTTAGGCTTTGTATAGGTTGGCCAATTCTAGGGTTCTGGCCACTGTTTTTAAAGGCCTCTATGACCGTGTAGTTTTGAAAAGCACCTCCCTCGATACTGGACCCTTGATCGATATCATCTGCATACCAGGTCTGGGTGGTAACCGTATTTCCCTCACTATCAACCATTTCAGTTCTTGTGGGCATGTAGTGTATGGGATTGTCGTAGAATACCTCTTCCGCAGAGGTTACCGGGTTTTGGCCATTTTCATCGTAATTGATTCGTTCGGTTTTAGTAAGTTCAACACGTGATCCGTACAAGGGATGGAAATGATACAGACTATTTACATACTCTGCATCCGGCCCCTCTAAGTAAACATTTGAAAAATAGGGGATGAATTCCCTAACACCCGTCATCAACAGGCTGGTTGCAGGATTTGATATAAAGTCTTGAAAGGTCATGCCCTGGGCATTGAGCCCATTGACCCTGTATTCGTTCTTGCTTTCTGATACCAGGGTGTAGGTATTATCAGTGTTCCGTTTGTAATGTTCTTGCTCGTACATTCTACCTGTATGGGGAATGCGGATACTAGGAAAATCATAGTACATGTCCACATAATCCAGCCCAAGATTGTTGCCGGTAGCGTTGTAATCCCTGAAATTGAAGAATTTGGAAATAGTTTTCCCATTGTCATCACCTCTTAGGTCTTCGTAGGTCATTTCAACCTGCCCATAGGTCACATAACTGCCACGGTCCTTGCCTAAGGGGTTGGTAGATCCCGCAGACGCTATGTATTGACCATAATCGACAAAACTTACACAGCTAGAAGCTAGCCCGTCCGAATAGCAAACCTCAATGTCGTCATTGGGATCATTGGGGTCGACGACATTGGTGCTACAAGTAGTGTTTAATCCAACATCAAAACAGACAGTTTGTGGACTGGTCTGAACATACGGATAGTCTAGATTGAACTTAGGAACAATTTTAAACCTCCCGTACGATTTTTCAATTTCCTGTCCACCGATGTTTTGTTTGTAGTGGTAGTTAAAATTTCGTTTTTTGACCCTTCTTTCCGTATTATCATAATCGGTAATAGAATTAATACGCAACCCACCACCAATAGAGTAATCCTTGGGATTGTCAGGGTCACCGACCTCTGATTCTTCCTCCCAGGAGGCAACGATTCTTGCCTGCCCAAAATAGGTTTGGTTGTAATCATTAAAGTAGGCTTCCAAGGTATACTCACCGCCAGGCAAAGGCTGGTCTATTTCCGAATTAAAGAATGCCATACCGGTATTCTGGAAATCGAGGGATGCTTGCTCCGAAAAATAACCTTGTTGCCAAATTATTTGGTTATCGGAACTTCTTCTAAGAATGACTGACATGTCCTCTTGAAAATTAAAAGGACCGTTGGGATATATACCAGAACTGCTAGGTTCTAAGCTTGTACCTCTAATCGCCAATTGAAATTTGACGTTTACACTAAGCCCAGTATTAACAGAAAAGGGTTTGATTACCCAATTTTCGGATCCCGATGAAAGAGCATATTCTTCTCTCGGTATTGTGGCTAAAGGGCTAAAAGTATCGGGTACCGGTATGAAGCTCGACTCCCAAAAGTTATAATCAATTCCCTTGTCATAGGTATTCGATTCGTAATCAAATTCGGTATATCCCTTGGTGGGATAGGTAATTCGCTTTAAACTGAACAACTTTGCCTTGGAGGCGACTGGATACCGCTTTGCCTTGATGGGTACGATAAAGAAAGAATTATCTATATAAATGTTGGGAATAAACGATCGAGAATTCGTAATACCATTATAGAAACCCCAATAGTCCTGACTCATACTGGTCTTGTTTGGGTATAGACTACTATTGACTTCGAAGTAATCAAAAGAATGCTCCAAGGTGTTGTTCTCAACAAGGCCGTCTAATTTTAATCGTAGGTTGAGCGATGGATTACTCGCCGAATAAGCAATTACAGATGAATAATCTCCGGTATCTATATTACCGCTAGGGGCAGTGGAACTTCCAAAATAAGAATAATTAAAATCGAAATTTTTGATGGTTTCCAACCCACTTTTTACTGTAACACTTTCAAGATAATGGGCATGGGGAATGTCTTCTCTAGTACCTTCGTCTGAATAATTGAAATCGACCTCACCATTGGTGAAGATAATTTTGGTAAGATACAAGTCATCAATTTTTGATTGCGGGCCATGCGAATTTCTAAAGGAGGAACTGTTCCATAAGCGCTGTGAGAAGCTCTTTATGGGCCAGAAATGGCTGTCCGCAGCACCGCCAATAGAATTGTATTCAAAATCTACGGTTCGGTTGTTCGGAGTAGTAATTCTTGTTAGATGCCATGTGGAGGTATAGGTGGTAGGGGTATCGAATATGCTTAAGCGCGTTTTGGCCTGTTCTCCAAAGTAGTACACGGTGCCATCTTGGGCGGTAATCTTAAAAATAGAATTAAATCCTGGGGCTCCAATATTCGTAACGGGGTTGCCTGCACCGTCCGTAGGTTGGTGTTCGATGATTAAACCATTTTTTTCCAGTTGAAAAATTCCTCCTTCACGGTTGAACACAAAGCTTCCCGAATAGCCATTGAAATTATAGTAAAAAATATCCGGTTGATTATCAGCAGCCGTAAAAGTATCCCAGAAAGGAGGGAAATATGTAGGTACTCCGTTTACTGGTAAGCGTGCCTGGTTGTCCGAACGTCGATAGGTATTGTTGGGAGGGCTAAAGAAGGTACTACCGTTCACGGTGGTCTCTTCATGATCAGGAAAGTCTCGTGCCGTTTTATAATACCTATTGTATAGGAAATTGCTGGGCGATTCCCCAAAATCTGGATCCCCTTGTATATCCCTCGAAATCACGCCGCCGGCATTCAATGCCCATCCAAGCCCTACAGAACTCGCCTCCTCACTTACTTGTATGCCTCCTGTTTGATAGTCTATGCTTATCGGAACTTGCACCCCATCTTCTTGAATAACGTACATGGGGACGTTGATACTGGAAAGACCTGCATATTCTGCCACTGGGGTAAGTACGGGTTTTACTAAGGCCGCTACGTTGGGATTGGGCGGTGCTAGTTTGGAATAATCTACTCTTTGGGCGTTCAAACTATATATTGATGATACCGCCACTATGAATGGAATTAGCTGTTTTTTCATGATATCGTATTTTTGTTCCCGATTAGTTGTTTTCACCTTCAAGCTTTGCAATACGCTTTTCTTGTGCGATGATATGGAGGGTCAGTTCTTCAATTTTTTCCAATAGTAAGCGGTTCATATTCCCCAGTTCAATACCATGGGCATCGACTTCTTCCGCTGAAGGTATTTTGGGCAGATGTCCTTTTTTTTCTATATGCCTTTCAATTTCTTGGAGGCTTGGTAGCTTATAATCTTTTTCAAAAACAAAATCTGGCCAAGTATCTTGATCTACCCGCATTTCTCGAGCTCTTATGAAACCATCCACTGCTAATGCATAGCCATTAGGAACTGTTGTTCTACCAATAGCAACGTTGCCCGAAGTATAATATGCGGTATTCCCATTTGTAGACCATACTGAGCTACCAGAAGTAGGAGGAGGAGGAACACCATCCGAATTATTAAAAATAGGACCATTAAAAATACCCCCGTCAAAACCATTAGGACCTAAATCATTTACTGCACCACTGCCAAAAGTATAATAGGCATACAAACCTGCTTCATTTCCGCTAAGTGTTCCTGGAAACTTATTGGCATCTAATTCGGTTGCGTCTAGTGCACGGCTCCATATACGAACCTCGGAAATATCGCCATCGTAAAAAATATTGTTCTTACCCGCATTATAACTAGAAGCTTCGGACCCATCTCCAATAAATCCAAAACGTGTTGTGGCTTTACCTAACGCATTACCCCCATGTGGGTTAGCAATGCTGGTATCAAGAATACCATCTACATAAATATGTTTGTCTACCCCGTCATATACGGCCGCAATATGGTGCCATTGCCCGTCATTAACAGCTATGTTGCCGTAAAAATCGTTGATGCCCCCGGTAGCGGAATAGGTACTAAACCCTACCCTTCCGTTATCACCTCGAACAAATAAATCATAAAAATCACTACGATCAAAGTCAACTATGGCCCAGTTAGAATTATACCCAGAACCTGTGAAACTTGTTCTTACCCATGCCTCAACACTAACTTCAGGTATTGCATTTACGCCATTATAAGAAATGGGCAGTGCAACGTAATCATCGGTACCGTCAAAAGTGAGGTATTCATCCTGTGCTTTTACATTTATGCTTACGAATACGGCAAATAGAAATAGTGAGATTAAAAGCGTTTTTCTTCGTGTTTCCATGATTTGGTTTGATTTTTTATGGTCCATAGTCTTAGTTTAGGTCTTCTTTTAGTTGATCCACCTCTTCGCTAAGTTGAATTAGGTGAAGGGTGAGTTCCTCGATTTTTTCCAGCAGTAATTTGTTCATTTCGCCCAGTTCAATACCATGGGCTTCAACTTCTTTTGCTGAAGGGATTTTTGGCAAGTGTCCTTTTTCTTGAATATGTATTTTTAATTCCTTAAGTGAAGACAGGTCGTATTCCTTATTAAAAACATAGTCCGGCCATGTGTCTTGATCTACCCGCATTTCACGAGCACGGACCTTACCCTCAACGGCTAACTGGTAGCCTGCAGGTACTGAAGTAGTGCCCACAGCAACGAACCCATCGTAACTGGCGGTGTCTCCATTTTCGGTCCATACCGAGGTTCCACTATTGTTATTGTTGTTTGGGCCATCGATTAGTTCTTGGATTGTGGGTTCCAGGTTGTTCACTTCATAAATGGTAGGTCCCCAGAAGAATTGTCGATTGTCGGTATTCGTATTATAAAATAAGTAGGTACGATGTAAAAGTCGTGCAGCTGCTGTAGAAAATTTGAAGTCAAGGTTTGCATTGAGCACCTTGACACCCGTATCCCCATCATATATTCCCCCTGTAGTACTAGTACCCATATAAGAACTGCCATGAACAAAACCCACTAATAAGTACCACTTGTCCAGTTGCGGCAGATCCCCGCTCCAGAAATAAGCATTGCTTTTAGCCGTGCCATCTAGTTTTAATGTAGAATGGCTACCTCCAGCATCTCTTGAGTATAACCCAAAGTAGGTAGTCCCATTGGTGGAATTGGTTTTTTTGACCCAGACGGTAAATCGATAGGTCTTGGTATGATCAATATCATAGTAACTTCCGTTCCATCCGCCATCCGGTCCACTGACCGCATCGGGTACCGCCTTCCATAAGACCGTATTTTCTCCATGGGGATTGATTCCCATTTCTCGAACATTTTCAGAGGTATCTCCATTTTTGTTAAAACCCAATACAGAACCCGTTCCTAGGGTCCATGTAGAAGTGTCTAAAAAGTTGTTTTGGGCGAAAGTGGTCATTGAAATAATCATTGCCACCGCTAAGCATGCGCTTTTCAATTTCATGCGATTGAATTTAGTTAGTGTCTTCGTTTTAGGTTGCCTGTGCAATCAAGGATATATTATGGCACTTGGACGTTCTCTCATTTTTATGTAAGAAAAGTGTGATGTGTTACCCGAAAAAGAGTACTTTTTTCAAAAAAAATTGAAAAAGAGAAAAAACAAATCTATAAACTACTGATAATGAAAAATATACGCTTATAGCGCTTTACCTTTTTGATAAGAGAAAATTGGAATCCTTTAAACAAGCAATAATAAAGAGCATAATCTTACCTTAAATTATATTTTCAGGACATAAGTTGGAAGTAAACAATCATATTACACTACCATACAGAAAATTTGTACTTAAAGAATATGAAAAATAGTATCTTTATTTCTTTTTTACTTTCTGAGGTAACAATTTGCTGATTCTTTACATTAACCATTGAGCACAAAAAAGGATACTGAAATTTTACATGGTTTTATAACAGGAAATTCTCTTGTTTTACGCGAGATTTATTCTAGACACTTTCCTGAGGTTAAAAGTTATATTGTAAAAAATTCAGGCACTGAAAACGACGCAAAAGATATCTTTCAAGATGCATTGGTAATTACATATCAAAAACTAAAATCTGATTCTTTGAACTTAGAATGTTCTTTGGCAACCTATATTTTTGCCGTTAGCAGAAATTTGTGGATGAATTCACTTAGGAAAAGAAAAAAAACCATCTCTGTAGACGCTGTTTTAGACATTTCTGTAAATCTTGAAAAAGGAATCCTTTATGAAATTGAAAGACAGGAACGTGTTTCTCTTTATCAAAAGCATTTTCTAAAATTAGGTGAGAATTGTCAACAAGTATTAAAGCACTTTTTCCTAGGCAAAAAAATGCAAGAAATAGCATCTTTAATGGATTATACCCATGCCTATACACGAAAGAAAAAGTTTGAGTGTAAGAAAAAATTGCTAGAAATGATAGAAGCTGATCCTGTCTACAGCGAGTTACAATTGAAAAATCTTAAATCCAAGGCTAAATGAGTAAGCGAAGTCCAGAGTTTTTCGATTTGATTGAAGCCTATCTCGACAATAAACTCAATCCAAATGATAAGGATGATTTTGAGAGAAAAATGGTTGTTGATGCAAAATTTAGGGAAGAAGTTGAAAAGCATCGATTGCTTCATGAGGTATTTACGGATACAGATTCTTTGGAGTTTAGGAAAAAACTAATCAAAATTGAAAGTGGTGTCCAAGAAACTCTTTCTAAAAAAGAAAAATATTCATTTTTTAATTGGAAAATTGCGGCTACAGTTTTAATCATGGTAAGTCTTACTTCTCTTTTTATTTTTCAAAATTTTGAAAAAGACCAAACGCTTTTTGAAAAATATTTTACTCTATATCCTGTAGAAGATGTTGTAAGAAGTAGTCAGGAAAGTAATGTTAAAAAAGCCATGGAAGAATATTCCAGTGGGAACTATAGTAGTGCTGTTCTGGAATTTGAAAAGCTTGTTACTGAAATGCCTAATTCGTACGAACTAAAAGTGTATCTGGGTAATTCCTATCTAAAAAATGGAGACTCGGACAAAGCTCTAGGTGAATTCAGATCTTTAGTTAATACATCTAATTATGCCGAAATTGCTAAATGGTATATGGCATTATCCTATCTAAAAACAAATGAAAATGATAAATCTATTTCACTTTTAAAAGAAATCATCGCTTATGATGGTATCTATAAAGAGGATGCCAAGAACTTGCACAAAGATTTGTTGAAAATGTCAAATCCCTAATACTTCTGATCAAATGTTCAATTAAATAAGCCAAAGGTTTTTAAGGGTTAATTTAAGAATTGGGAATATATTATTGCTTTGCGCATTTGCGTTTAGATTCCCTATCACTGCCATATTATTATTCACGTTCTAGTTGGAAATAGTAATCACTAAAAGATTAGATGTCCTTATAACACTCCGTGTTGAGAATCAAAAAAGAAAACTTAATCATTTAAAAAACGAAAGCAAGCTATGTTTTTTAGCCTGCTTATTTTCAATCTTTTGTTGATTCGTTCGTAATCGCGAAAGGATTATCTTGGATTTTCCTTTAAAGCTCAGTTTTGAAAATAGTCCAAACAAAAAAACGCTCAAGCATGCTTGGCGTTTTTCCTTATTGAACTATTTATTCGTGATCGCGAAAGGATTCGAACCTTTGACCGTCTGCTTAGAAGGCAGATGCTCTATCCAGCTGAGCTACGCGACCTATTTTGCGGGTGCAAATATAGTAAGGTATTAGTCAAGTTAAAAATTTTTATACCAAAAACTAATCAATTAAAATATCTAGTAGTTGTATTGCTGCTTCACCAATCTTTGTACCTGGTCCAAAAACAGCTACAGCTCCAGCTTCATAGAGAAAATCATAATCTTGCTTAGGAATAACCCCTCCTACAATCACCATGATGTCTTCTCTACCAAACTTCTTTAGTTCTTCAATCACTTTAGGTACTAATGTTTTATGGCCAGCAGCTAATGAAGACACCCCAAGAATATGAACATCATTCTCAACGGCTTGTTTTGCAGCTTCCTCTGGCGTTTGAAACAATGGTCCTATATCAACATCAAAACCAATATCAGCATAACCAGTTGCAACAACTTTTGCTCCACGGTCATGACCATCTTGTCCCATTTTTGCAATCATTATTCGCGGTCTACGGCCATCTTGCTCTGCAAACTTATTAGCCATTTCACGGGCTTTTATAAAGCTATCATCTTGTTTTATCTCTTTAGAATACACTCCTGAAAATGATTTTATAACCGCTTTATGTCGTCCAAAAACGTTCTCCATAGCCAAACTTATCTCTCCTAAAGTGGCTCTTAATCTTGCGGCATCTACAGCTAAAGCTAGTAAATTTTTATCCTGGGGCAAATTATCTTCATCAGATTGCATTTTAAGCTTAGCTGCTTCTGTTAGTTTTGCCAAAGCATCTTTAACAGCTTTCTCATCTCTACTCTTTCTGATGGATTCCAAACGTTCCAATTGCTGCCTGCGAACTTCTTGATTATCTACTTCAAGAATCTGCAGGTCATCTTCCTCTTCTAACTGAAACTTATTTACACCAACAATAACATCACGTCCGCTATCAATCTTAGCTTGCTTTCTTGCTGCAGCTTGTTCAATTCGCATTTTTGGAATACCTGCTTCAATAGCCTTTGTCATTCCTCCCAATTCTTCAACTTCTTCTATTAATGCCCATGCCTTTTTCACCAATTGGTCTGTTAGGTACTCCACATAATAACTACCAGCCCAAGGATCTACAGTCTTGGTGATTTTTGTTTCCTCTTGGAGTAAAATCTGCGTTTCTCTAGCAATTCGCGCAGAAAAATCTGTTGGTAAGGCAATGGCCTCATCCAAAGCATTGGTATGTAAACTTTGAGTGCCGCCAAAAATGGCAGCTGTAGCTTCAACAACTGTTCGCGCTACATTATTAAAAGGGTCTTGCTCTGTTAAACTCCATCCACTAGTTTGACAATGGGTTCGTAATGCAAGAGATTTATCACTTTTCGGATTAAACTGTTTTACTAGTTTGGCCCAAAGCATTCTAGCTGCTCGCATTTTAGCAATTTCCATAAAATGGTTCATCCCTATTCCCCAAAAGAAAGAAAGTCGCGGTGCAAAATTATCTATCTCCAGACCTGCTTTGAGTCCAGTCTTAATATATTCTAAACCATCCGCTAAGGTATATGCCAACTCTATATCTGCAGTTGCCCCAGCCTCATGCATGTGATACCCGGAAATACTTATACTATTAAATTTGGGCATAAACTTACTCGTATACTCAAAAATATCTGCTACCAATTGCATAGAAGGTTTGGGCGGATAGATATAGGTATTCCGAACCATAAATTCCTTTAAAATATCGTTCTGAATAGTTCCCGCTAATAGTTTCTTGTCCACACCTTGTTCTTCTGCTGCAACAATATAAAAAGCCATAATTGGTAGTACAGCTCCATTCATAGTCATAGAAACCGACATTTTATCCAGAGGAATACCATCAAACAAAATTTTCATATCCTCAACAGAATCGATAGCCACACCTGCTTTACCAACATCCCCAATCACACGTTCATGATCACTATCGTAACCCCTGTGAGTAGGCAAATCAAACGCAACTGAAAGTCCTTTTTGCCCGCCTTTTAAATTTCTCCTATAAAATGCATTACTCTCTTCAGCCGTAGAAAATCCAGCGTATTGCCGTATTGTCCACGGCCTTCTAACATACATAGTAGAGTATGGTCCGCGTAAGTATGGCGGTATTCCTGCGGCGAAATTTAAATGCTCAAAATCTATATTATCTGATGCCGAAAAAGAAGACTTTACACCAATCTTCTCTGCCGTTTCAAACGTTTTTTGAACCAATTTACCTTCATCGTTTGTACTTGCTGAGGTGCTATTTAAACTGATATGGTCTAAGTTCTTCCTACTCATCATTCAGTCTTTTTTGTTCTACTTCTTCCGCTAGTCGCCTTTCTATAATAGGTTCTATTAAAGTCTTTCGGGAATTTTTCTTGACAAAAGGATACAGTTCCATAGTATCTTTCATTTTATCCAACTCATTTACATACTTGTTGGTTCCCAAAAGTACTTCCTCGCCAGAATTAAAAGCCTTCTGTTCTTTAGTTGCACTGTCCTTTATTTTCTTTTGGATAATAGTGTCTTTTAACTGCTTTAAAAATCCTCCGCCCTTTTCTAATTGTTTAAAGAGTTCTAATGCTTTTTCAGCTAACTGATTGGTCACCTGTTCAATATAATAAGCCCCATCTGCAGCATTATTTACTTTGTCAAAATGACTTTCATTTTTAAGCAGTAATAGCTGATTTAAAGCGATACGCTCTCCAAAATCATTATCCTTATGATAAATAGCATCGTAAGGCATGTTTAAAACCATATTGGTTCCTCCCAATACTGCTGACATGCATTCCGTAGTCGTACGAAGCATATTGGTATTGTAATCATATAGCGTTTTATTCCGTTTGGAAGGCATTGCTATGATATGGCATTCTTCTGATATAGCATATGCATTAGCTAAAGCAGCCCATAGAATTCTTAAAGCTCTTAGCTTAGCAATTTCGAAAAAATAGTTAGTCCCCATAGCTACTTTAAACGTGATATTAGGACCTTTTTCTATTACGTTTTCAGACTGATTTAAATACTCATTTGCATGAGCAAGAGAATAGGCTAATTGCTGCACCATATTAGCCCCTGCATTTTGATACAGCGAACTATCAATGCTTAAAGTGTTCTTAAATTCTAAATCTAATACTTGATTAACGCTGTCTAAATCTGTTTTTAGATTAGAAAACCAATTCCCTGTCCTAGCGAGATGACCTATTGGGTCTATATTAAGGTGAATACCAGCTTTAAAATCACCAATAAAATCTTGTATGGATTTTATATAGTCCAATGATAAAAAATGAAAATCAAAATAAATGTGAGTTTCTTCGAGTGGAATACCTTCTAGTAATTCTGATATTATAATATCATCTGAAGGAATTATAAACTGAATACTTTCCGCTCCCTTTTCTAAAACCGTTTTAGCTTTGCCATTTGCTACTATTGCATTACGTACATAAATGGATTGCCCTACACTCCATCCGGATGTAACAGGAACCTTATAGCTATTTACATTATCATCAGCATGATAAAAGGGTTTTACCTTAATCCCTTCTGGTGATTCCCAAACTAGTGTTTCGTTATAGTCAGCACCTTTTAAATCGAACTGAATTTTCTGTTTCCATTCTTTCGCAGAAACTGGATTAAAATCATCAAATAAGCTTTTGTCACTCATTCCTAACATTTTTCAAACTTAGTAGCAACTGTATTTCAGCGAATTACAACGGAATATTTCCGTGTTTTTTCTTTGGTAATGTAGCTACTTTATTTTGAAGCATCGCATATGCTTTTATCAATTTTCTACGTGTATTTTTTGGAAGAATTACCTCATCTATAAAACCTCTTTCCGCTGCGCTGTATGGATTGGCAAATTTATCGGCATATTCTGCTTCTTTCTCGGCTAATTTAGCAGCAGGGTCTTTAGCAGAAGTAATCTCTTTTCTAAAGATTATTTCACTTGCTCCTTTTGCCCCCATAACTGCAATTTCTGCCCCCGGCCAAGCATAATTCATATCTGCACCAATATGCTTCGAGTTCATTACATCATATGCACCACCATAGGCTTTTCTGGTTATCACAGTAACTTTAGGAACTGTTGCCTCACTTAAGGCATATAAAAGCTTAGCACCATTAGTTATAATTCCATTCCATTCTTGGTCTGTACCTGGTAAGAAGCCTGGTACATCTACCAATACTAATAAAGGAATATTAAAACAATCACAAAAACGTGTAAATCGAGCTGCCTTTTTTGAACTATCTACATCTAAAACACCTGCTAAACTAATTGGTTGATTGGCAACAATACCAATACTCTTACCCGCCAAACGGGCAAAACCGACTACAATATTCTCGGCATAATCCTTATGAATTTCAAAGAATGAAGATTCGTCTACAATTCCGTTTATTACATGACGCATATCATAAGGCTGACTCGCATTTTCAGGTACAATACTTTCTAATATAGCTCTAGTTTCCTCCCCAACACTATAAGGGAGAGTTACAGGTAAATCTTCGCAGTTCTGAGGCATATAACTTACCATTTGCTTTATCTGAGCAATACACTCCATATCATTAGCAGCAGTCATATGAGTTACTCCAGATTTTGTAGCATGCGTAGAAGCACCACCCAATTCTTCTGATGTTACTTCCTCATTAGTAACTGTTTTTACCACATTGGGTCCCGTAACAAACATATAACTAGAGTTTTCTACCATTAAGGTAAAATCTGTCATCGCTGGCGAATAAACAGCTCCGCCGGCACATGGTCCCATAATTGCAGATAGTTGCGGAATAACTCCAGAAGCCATTACATTTCTATGGAAAATATCCGCATAACCTCCCAAAGAGCGAACCCCTTCTTGGATTCTAGCTCCTCCACTATCATTAAGCCCGATTACTGGAACACCTATTTTCATCGCCATATCCATAACCTTACAGATTTTCTCTGCATGGGTTTCAGACAGGGCGCCACCAAAAACAGTGAAATCTTGCGCAAAAACGCAAACTTGTCTTCCATTTATAGTTCCATAGCCCGTTACAACACCATCTCCATAGAAAACCTGCTTTTCCATACCAAAATCTTTAGTACGGTGCGTCACTAAAGCTCCCATCTCCTCGAACGAACCTTCATCCAATAGAAAATGTACGCGTTCTCTAGCAGTAAGTTTTCCCTTAGCATGTTGTTTATCAATACGAACCTGACCGCCTCCTAAACGAGACTGCATCAATTTATCCTCTAATATTTGCTTATTATCTTTCATTCTAACTAAGCTCTATTTTTTTGCCATTCAGATTCCGAAGAACTAGGTGTCTTCAATTTTTCCTTATCGCTTAAATATAATTTTAAACCTACTAATGCAGCAATTTCTTTCTCCTTTTTATATTGGGCTTTTAGTTGCTCAGGAGAATAATAGTTTTTAACAAAATGTGTGTCAAAATTTCCAGACGTAAACGCTTCATGTTCACAAACAAATTTGCCAAAAGGAAGCGTTGTTGAAATTCCCTCTATCTTGTAATCCCCTATCGCTTTAATCATTAACTGAATTGCTTCTTCTCTATTCTTTCCATAGGTAATTAACTTGGATAACATGGGGTCATAATGGATAGGTACTTCCATTCCTTCTTCAAACCCATCATCCAGTCGAATCCCTTCACCACTAGGCTTTTTATATGTTGATAATGTTCCTATACTTGGCATAAAATTATCTAAGGAATCTTCTGCATACACCCTAATTTCCAATGCATGGCCGGTAATTTTTAAATCTTCTTGTTTAAATTGAAGCTTTTCTCCTCTAGCAACTTTTATTTGCTGTTCAACTAAATCAACTCCAGAAATCAATTCTGTAACAGGATGTTCTACTTGCAAACGTGTATTCATCTCTAAAAAATAGAAATTCTTATTTTCATCTAACAAGAATTCGACAGTTCCGGCACCTACATAATCGCAAGCTTTCGCAACTTTTACAGCGGCTTCGCCCATCGCTTCTCTAATTTTTGGAGTTAGTACCGCAGATGGAGCTTCTTCTACTACTTTTTGATGCCTACGTTGCACACTGCATTCACGTTCAAAAAGGTGTACTATATTACCATGTGAATCTGCTAAGACTTGTATTTCTATATGGCGAGGAGAACCCACATATTTTTCAATAAAAACAGATCCATCTCCAAAAGCAGCAACTGCTTCACTTATGGCCCGTTCCATTTGTTCGGGAAGTTCTTCTAAAGTATTTACAATTCGCATACCCTTACCTCCACCCCCTGCTGAGGCTTTTATTAGAATAGGAAAGCCAACTTCTGAAGCAATTTTTTTTGCTAGCTCCACATCCGTAATCGCTTCCTCAATTCCAGGAACCATAGGAATATCGTAATCTCGTACCGCTTCTTTTGCTGCCAATTTATCACCCATAACTTTTATAGTATGGGGTTTCGGACCAATAAAAGTAATACCACTATCTGCTACCATTTTGGCAAAAGTGGCGTTCTCACTTAAGAAACCATATCCCGGGTGTATTCCCTCCGCGCCAGTATTCTTTGCAGCTTCTATTACCCTTTCCATGACTAAATACGACTCTGAGGAAGGCGCTTTTCCCAATAAAACAGCTTCGTCTGCAAATTTTACATGAGGTGAATGCCTATCTACTTCAGAATACACCGCAACTGTTTTAATACCCATTTTTTGGGCCGTCTTCATTATACGTAATGCTATCTCTCCTCTGTTGGCTATTAATATTTTCTTCATTTATGCTGAATATTTTCAGTATCGTATTAATAATTAGTTTATTCCATTTCAATAATTAACTGTCCTTTCTCAACTGCGTCATCCTTCTTTACTTCAATGGATTTTACAATTCCATCTCCTTGCGATAAAATAATATTTTCCATTTTCATGGCGGATAAAACAAGCAAAGGTGTTCCCTCAAAAATCTCTTGTCCTACCTCCACCATAATATCTAAAATTAATCCTGGCATGGGTGCTTTAATTTCATTCACTTTTTGAGAAGTGTTTATCAGGAGGCCCATTTTCTCAACCATTTGGTCATACGCATCCGCTATCTTTACTTCATATGTGTTTCCGTTAACAGAAATAGAAAGGGTTTTATCCATGAAATTAGAATGTAAAACCGCTACATCATAAGCAAGATTGTCTTGTAGTAAATGAAATTTATTTTCATCCAATTCTAGCATGTCCAAAGCAGCCATATCTTGGTTAGAAAGTGTAAACTCTTCCTCATCAACACTAATCTTATAATTGGTCATTACATCAGCCATAAACTTAATTTTATAATGGTATAAAGGTATTTAAAAATTAATTAACTATGTTAATCATTAAATATATTAACTATTTTGTTTAAATTAGATAATTCGACTTAAAAAGTAAGCAATCGTTTAGACTTTTAAAGCATATTTGGAAATAAATACTATGAAACACAATCTTAAATTTTCAGCAAATGACCCAGAAATAAAAGGTTTCCAAGAAGTACTTTTTAGTGTTTCTAATATTGAAAGGTATATTGATTTCTTTACTAGAGTATGTGGATGGGTCCTAGTTGGTCGTAATAAAAGTGTTCATACCCTAAAAAAACTATGGGCTTTGGATGACTCCGTGCAGATTGAAGAAGCACTTCTGCAAAATGAGGGTGACCATGAAGGCTTTGCACGCCTAGTGCAATTTAAAAATGTAAAGCAACGCCAAATACGTTCTGCTACCCATATTTGGGATACTGGGGGAATTTTTGACGTGAATATGCGAACTCCAGACATGGATAACTGGTACCGAGAACTGCAGAATGAAGGTTGGAATGGAATCTCTGAACCCAAACGCTATGTTTTTGGTATTTATGATGTTTCCGAAGTGCTTATGAAAGGTCCCGATGGAATTGTAATTGCTTTTATGCAAAGATACGCGCCACCACTGAAGGATTTTGATCATATGAAGAAAACAAGTCGCATTTTTAATTCCTCGGTTACGGTTAGGGATATGAAAGAATCTTATGATTTTTACATAAACAAATTAGGATTCCAAATGTTTTTTCAAACTCCTGGTTTGGATAGAGAAACTGGTCATAATGTAATTGGTATTCCTCCAAACATAAATCAAGATATTACGGTGCCTATAGACATTGTAAGGCCGGATAAGGACAACTTTGGCTCTATTGAATATATACATACCAATGAACTCAAAGGTATGGACTGTGCGGAATTTGCGAAACCACCTAACCTAGGAATCTTAATGTACCGTTTTCCAGTAAAGGATGCTGAAGCATATGCAACTAAGCTAAAAGAAAGGGGATTAAAATTGAACTCAGAAATTCAAATTGCAAACGTTCCTCCATATGGTGATTTAAAAATATTTTCGGTTTTATCGCCAGATGGTGTTTGGATTGAGTTTGTACAACTAATAGATTAAATAATACTTATGAAAACAAGGCTAATCACTATTTCATTTTTACTTGCATTACTGTGGACAAGTGCTTGCAAGGAAAATATGGAAAAATCTACCGCTATTGATGATACACCAAAAAACTCAGAAACTGAATTGGTAAAGGCAGATGGCACTTATGACAAAGTACCATTGGAAAAGGATAGCATCGTTATTAAAGTAATGCAAACCAGGGTAAAATCCTTATCTAGCTTTCCTTCTATTGAAGAAGGATTGGAAGAAAATATGAAGTATATGGAACAAATGGCAAAGCAGGCGACGACTGAAGGTGACAAACCAGACTTTATATTGTTCCATGAATTTCCGTTAACGGGATATTCTTCTGGAACACGACAGGAAAAACTACCTTTTACCATTGAAGTACCAGGTCCACAAACCGAACGCATCGGAAAAATTGCAGAGGAATGTGATTGCTATGTAATTTTTGGCAGCTATGTGCGTGACAAGGAATGGCCAGACCATATTTTGAGTATCAATACGGTTATTGGAAGAGACGGAGAAATTGCAAAGACCTTTTGGAAATCTAGGAATATCAAACGACTGTATAAAGATCGTGAAATCACCACCACCACTATAGAAGCTGTACGAGATTCCTATAGAGCTAAATATGGGGTTGAAGAAGAGTTTCCAGTTCTAAAAACCGAGTTTGGAAACATTGCTGTGAGTACGGTACAATTTGACCCTTTCATATTTGCAGCTTTTGCCATGCGCGGTACAGAGATTATGTTACGAACAGCAACTCTTTTTGCTGAAGAGGATGTAGTTTTTACCGCTTGGAGTAATGATTTCTATTCAGCAATGGCCAACTTTACCTTACCTGTAAGTACAGGTTATAATGCCGGGGAATCCGTTATCGTTAGTCCTAATGGTAAAATATTGGCCAAACATCCAAGTAAAGAAGAAGATGGTATTGTAGAAGCCAAAATTCCTATTGCTTCCTTTAGAAAAGATAGAACCATTCCCAATTATGCTTTGGAAATGACCAAGCCTGTTTTTGAGCAGTACTTGCAAGAAGTACCAATTAATCATTTAGAAATGAGCAAAGAAAAATTACCAAAAACCGGACAAGAAATGAAAGCACTAATGGACAGTATTAGTAGATACAGTCCACCCAAAAAAGCAACCTGGTAAAACATAAATAAAAATAGTATGTCAACGTATTATAAAAGAATTACACTTTGTGTAGCTGACTTAGAGAAATCCTTAGGTATTTATAGAGATATCTTAGGATTCACAATCAATTATATTCAACCATCCGAAAAAGATTCGTTCTCCTATCCTGTATTTAATATTCCCAATGAGGCCGATCTAAATTTTGCCACTATGGATAGCCCTGAACAGGAACGTACTTTTGCACTGACGGAAATAAAAGGAGTACCCTTGCCAAAACAAGAAGGCATATACATGTCTGCTTCTGTTATTAAGGTAGACGATTTAGCTGATGTAATTACTAAGATAAAGGCTTTAGGTTTAGAGACAACAGATGTAAAGACAGACGAGAATGAATATGCCACTTTTATAGAACAGGCATTTGTTGATTATGATGGTCATTTAATCGTATTATATCAATTAATGGAGAAATAGTAGTATCCTCATGACACTAAGCTTTAAAAGGAATATTTTTTTTGTAATGGTTTTATTATCTGGCGGGTGTCTTCAGAAAAAAACAAAACCAATGAACAAAACAACCAATACAGTGAAAACCAAAACGATTAAATCGCTTATCTCTGCTTCGGAACTTTTGAGCATCTATAAAAACGAAAACGTAGTACTTGTAGATACACGTATGGGAAAAGACATCAAAAAAAACTACCTACAAGAACATTTAGCAGGTGCATTGCATGTAGATTTAAATGAGGAGTTATCAGATATTAAAGAAGATGTTGCAAATGGAGGTAGACACCCATTGCCCAGCATAGAACAGTTTTCTAAAACCTTGTCCTCTCTGGGGATTACTCCAGAAAGTCATGTAATCGCCTATGATGATAAAAATGGATCTATTGCATCTGCCCGCTTATGGTGGATGCTAAAAGCTATTGGTCATAAGAACGTTCAGGTTTTAAATGGAGGCCTAAAAGAGGCCGTAAAAGTTGGATTTCCAATGAGTTCAAATATAGAAACTCCAAAATCGGTTGCGCCCTATTACATTGATAGTTGGAAACTACCTGTTGCGACCATAAAACAGGTTGAAAAAATATCTAAAGACAAGGAACATCTAGTTATAGATGTGAGAGCTAAAGAACGTTACAATGGAGAAATGGAACCTATAGATTTGGTTGCTGGGCATATTCCAGGAGCAATCAACGTTCCTTTTAGTTCTAACTTGGATGAAAATGGTCTGTTTTTGCCTCCAAAAGCTTTAAAAGAAAAATATCAAAAAGTGTTGGGTTCGCGATCTGCCAAAAATGTCACTGTACATTGCGGTTCTGGAGTTACTGCCTGCCATACACTTTTAGCCATGTCGCATGCAGGAATGGAAATTCCAAATCTTTATGTTGGTTCATGGAGTGAATGGTCAAGAAATGATATGCCAATTGCTACAATAAAAACAAGTAATAATCCGTAAAATCATTATGAAGTATTCAATCATACTTATTGCATCCTTCCTGCTTATGGTAAGCACAAGCAAAGCGCAATCCACAATAGAAAATAAAGAGAACGTTGAACAAGAACTTATCCAACCAAAGGATATGCCTTTGGTATTTAGAAGAACCACACTTATTGTAAGAAACATTGAAGAATCTCTGAAACTATATCGTGATGCGATTGGAATGGAAGTAATTTATGATAACTTCATTAAAAGACCTCATCCAGACGCACCAGAAAGAGAACAGGTAATTCGCCTAGTATTTTTAAAAGCTACTACCAAATTCTCTGGGGTATTAGGCTTATTAGAGTATGACTACAAAAGTGAATTTAAAGTGGAAAAACCTGTTCGTAAAGAAGGGTTTACGCCCCAAAATGTGGTTTTACTTTTTAATAGTATAAACCAAGAGGAACAGTTTAAAAAAATAAAAGAGCTTGCTAATATTGAGATATTAGGTGAGCCTACCTTAGTGAAATATCCCTCTTATGATGGCAAAAGCGTCACTCGAGTAATGGTAAGTAAATTTTATGACGCGGATGGATTCCTAGTTGAATTCAATAAGCTATTAGACGAATTGTAAGGTTTTAGATGGAGCATACCAAAATGAAACAATGGGTTATGTCCTCTAAACCAAAAGGTTTGGTGAAACCTACCGATTTTAGGCTAGAGGAAGTACCTATCCCTACTATTGCTAAAGGAGAAGTTTTAGTAAAAACATTGTATTTAGGAGTTGCACCAGTAATGCTAAGATACATGACCAATGAAACATCCTTTGAACGTCCTATGAATATTGGAGATGTTATGATTGGTAGAGGTGTTGGACGCGTTGTTGAAAGTAAAAGTTCATCATTTAAAATAGGAAACCTATTGCAGACTAAATTAGGTTGGCGCGAATATGGTGTTATTAAAGATGATCCTTATTTCATGACCTATAACATGAAAAATACAGATTTATCGTCTTCATATGGGGTTGGCGCTTTAGGTATGAACGGCTTTACTGCTATTCTGGGGATGCGCGATATCGCAAAGGTTAAAAAAGGTGATAAAGTGCTTGTCTCTGGTGCTGCTGGCAGCGTAGGTAGTATGGCGGGGTTTATTGCAAAAGCTTTAGATTGTTCTATAGTGGTAGGAATTGCGGGAGGAGAAAAGAAATGTAAATTACTTACCGAAAAGATGGGCTATGACGCCGCTATTGATTATAAAGCGGAAGGTCTTTATGAGAAGTTAGACCATTATTTTCCGCATGGGATAGATGTCTTTTTTGATAATGTTGGAGGAGAATTATTGGATAACGTATTGGCACGCATAAACCGTAGGGCCCGTATTGCTATTTGCGGTAGAATTTCTGAATATCTAATTCCTCCAGAAGAATATCATCGACCTAAAAACATGTACAAAATTGGTTTAATGGATTCAAAAATGGAAGGTTTTTTTATCTATGATTATCAAGAACATTACCCTGAGTATGAAAACCAACTCGCCCAATGGATTCGCCAGGGAAAAATAATCCCCTATGAGGATATTAGACAAGGAATCGAAAATATGCCAGAAGCCTTAATTAGTTTGTATAAAGGAACTAAAGGAGGAACACGAATGGTGAAAATTGAAATATAATCTAAAACAAAACTATGATTTTTAAAATGTTGGATAAGCTTAATAGCTTTAAAGACTATGCCTCAGTAGTATTAAGGTTAGTGTTTTTATATTACCTCTTCACCTCAATCTCTAGTGGTATTTACAAACCCAGTTATGCTGATAAATTTGCTGAGAATCTTACAGGACTTGGATTTCCAATTCCCCTATTCTTCTCTTATCTAGGAATATGGAGTGTTGTAATTGGTTATTTACTACTAGTTATTGGTTACAAAGCACGTTTAGCTGCTATACCATTAATCATTTATTTTGGAGTGGCTATATTTGTTTTTCATGTTCCAGAGGGTCATGGCGTGAAAGAAAGTTTTTCTGCTATAATACTTTTTATCTTAAGTATTTTCTTTTTTATTAATGGACCTGGAAAACCTTCTGTTGATGAAAGTTTTTAGTTAAACCGATATGTCCTCAATTCTTTAGCGCTAAAAATACACTAGAAAATTTATGTCACCGTTGCGGATTCAAGAGGTTTCTCCGGAGCAATTTTTTTAATGAAGAAACTAATTACAAAAGCAATTCCCAAAAGTCCGACGATTACCCAGAAACTTGTGCTATAGTCACCCGTAGTATCAGCTATAACCGCTGTAAGCCACATCCCTAAACCAGAGCCTACTCCCTCAAAAAAAGATATAATCCCACCTATTTTACCTGCAGACTTTACGCCAAATGTGGTTATGATGATATAGTTAAAAAGTGTATACAACCCACCCCAACCAATACCTAATAGTATTAATGAGAACCAAATCGTACTTGTAGAATTCATGGCTAGTAGTGCAGCACCAGCAATCATAATCAGCAACTGAATTTTAAAGAGTAGGTGCTCATTAATGTAATCCGATATTACCCCAGACGACAATTTGGCGACCAAAATTACTGCAAAGAAAATACTGAAAGCATTTGTGGCCTCTTCCGTAGTAAATCCTAATTCACTAAGGTATAAGAACAAATTATCAATAATTCCTAGAATACTATAGAAGCAAAAAATACCAGCAAAACAAATAGCCCAAAAAACTGGGGTTTTCATTGCTTGAGCTATTGAAAATTCTACTAGACCAGTTTCAGCATCGGTAACCGAATTTTCTTTTGCCTGTTTTTTATATTTAATAGGTTTTAAAATGATTAAGATGATAACTGCAATAACTATGGGTACGATAGCCTCCCATTGAAATGCCTCTCGCCATCCTACGCCATCGAGCAACCGTCGACCAATTTGAGGAACAATCATACCACCAAGAGATGTACCTGCCAATGCAATACCAATTGCTTTACCTCTGTTCGCATTAGAAGCGCGCTGCGAAACCATAATCACAACCGCCAAGGTACCAGCAGCGGAAACAGCGAAAGCAAACAAAAAGTGAATGATGTACATGTGCCATACTGCTTGCACCAAAGAATACGAAAACAATAAAGTTGAGATAAAAATCAAACCAATAACCAACATCCTTTTTACCCCAAACCGGTCAATTACAGCACCCACAAAAGGCATTATGATGGAGGAAGCGACTAGATTAATTAATCCTCTGAGTTTTAAATCTCCCCTAGAAAGATTAAACTCCTCTAGGATTGAAGTGTCAAAAACACCAATGCCAGATATGGTCATTCCATTAGTTACCACAAGAGTAATAGTACCTAAAATCGCAAAACCTAAAAGGGTCCCAAATGATTGTTTTTTGCTCATAATTATATTTTGACGTAATGTATTGGTGTATCATAAGGTGTTAACTTTACACCATCTTTATGAACTAGCTCCATAACAAAAAGCTCGCCCATTTTTAGTGTTTCTATTAGTCTAAAATCCACTCCATTAATCGGGTCTTCATGATCAACCGTAAAACACTTTTCGTTTTCGTGCCATGTATATTCCGCGGGGCCCCATGGGCGCATTTCAATATCATTGAAATCGAATACCAAACTATCATTTGCATTAGTAGCTTCTTCAGGCTTTATATGTTCCGGTATTTGCATGGAGTGAAGTAAAGCTGTGTTTTTATCTTTTGCAGTAAAGTAAAAAAACAAAGGTTTTAGTTCCGTTTCAGAATCGGTCTTTCCAGGCTGGATATAGTAACTCTCCTCAAGAATATATATGCCTGGATGGTCTGGTGGCCTATTAATTATCATATGATCACATACTTCTGTTACATGCTTCGCATAGGGATGTATTTGTTTACCTTCTGCCCGCTCCGCATCTACCTGTGCTTGGTTATCCAGGGTGCCACAGAGAATATCAGCCATTTTTTTTAATACCGGTTCCATTAGTTCTGTTGAAAGATTTCTATATAAAGTCCATTAGGTGTTTCCAACAAACATGCCATACCATCACCTAAAATATAATCTGACACCTCCTGTATTTCTGAAATAATTTTAACGCCCTTGGACTTCGCATTACGCATTACTTTATTTATATCTTTAGTTTGAAACGTATACATTCCCAAACCTTGATTTGGAATACAACTTTGTACTCCGGTATCCACCATATTACCATCCTTGAAATCTAATAACAAATAATGGTTTTGTTTTGCTTCTGGTGCATAAATACCACAAAAACGAAAAGGAGTTCCTGGGTTAACCCCAAGAGCACCTTCATCTGCGGCTTCCCATACGGAATCAAACAGAATATAATGCTCCAAAATATCTATATAAAAAGCAACTTCAGCATCAGAATCTTTAGCTACAAAGGCTGAATATCCTGGCCCTCCAAAACCATCCGCAGGGTCACAAGGAGCCAATTGCGGATAGTTAACCCGCTCTATACCCACACAATGCAAATAATCTGGTCCTTGATAGATGGTTTCTAAATAATGCCCTTTGTCTCCATTAGCCCTTACAATATCACCTAACTGCATGGGAGCCATTGCCTTTACCTCATATTCCTGCATTCTTTTATCCATTCCCTTTGCATCTGAAGTAGGAAATCCTAAGGAAAAAGACCCTAATTCATAAGAACTATAACTTTTATGAATATGTGGAGTAGCTGTTTTTAAGTGTAAAATTCTTAATTGTATTAAACTCGGTACAGTTGGCCTGTAACAGTGATATAGGTCATAATCCAAATCTTGAGGTATATTCCAAAACGAACGTTGCGCAGCTTTTTCTGCTTCTGTTAGACTCACAGCATCAAAATTCATTTTCATGACTTCTCCATAAAAATGCCTGTACTTTTCTAAATCTACAGTACAAAGCGTAGCGGTATGGATATAGCTAGTTAAAGCTCCCTCACCAATTCCATTCGGGATATCTAAAGTTGTTCTCTTCATTTTCACGTTTTATAAATTTGCCAAGGTGTGTTTAATTTTGTCAAAACTTGGCAGGGTTTTACCATCAGTTGTTTCAGAATATCTTAGAATACCCTCGCTATCTATTACAAATGCGGAACGCATTGAAAAACCTGTCATACCAGCAAAATCACCGCTAAAAAGCACACCATAATCTTCACTTACTGTTCTATTAAAATCAGAACCTAGCTTAAAATTAAGATTGTTCTCTTTAGAAAACTTATCCAACACAAAAGGAGAATCCACGGAAACACCTACAACCTCTGCATTTAATGAAGCATAGTCATTATCATCACCGTTTGCTGTACACAATTGCTCGGTACAAACGCTAGTAAAAGCAAGGGGGAAGAAATGTAATATAAGGTTCTTTCCCTTATAATCTGATAAGGTTATAGGTTCTAAATCTGTGCCTACAAGCTTAAAATTTGGAGCTTTTTCTCCAACTGTAATTTTAGCCATACTATTCTTCTTTAGTTCCTTGCATAGTATCTCCTTTAGCTGCTAAGAATTTTTTAAAAACAGTCCAAGAAGTTTCATTTGGTCGTTTATCATTTCTTTCAGGTGGGTTAAAATAAATAGGGTAACGGTCATTTAGGATAACTTCTAGTCTATCCCAGATTCCATCTTTATCTAAAATACTTTCACCTGTTGCATTTGCAATTATCCAGCCTGATCTACTACCCATTTCCATCCATGGCAACCATTGTGACATTCTTTGCCATGAGATATTGGACTGACTTAAGTTTTTAATTTTGGAGTTTGTAAGCTCTTCAGCCTTATAATAGGTATTAAAAATTTCCATAGCATGGTAAGTACCCCCAACATATTTCTGATAATCTCCCGATAGAGGATTGTTGTAAAATAAAGGGATTTCATAGGAAGTCACAGCAACATCTCCATACTGTCTAAAACTCGTTTTTGCTGTTACCTTACCATCTTTATCCTTTTCATACACATAACCTCGCATGTTTACCGGGTCATTAGCAACATGAACCACATCAACCGTTTCTCCTGTCCAAGGATTTTCCCAAGTATCCATAATCTCATTGGTTTCTGGATTTAGATACATCATAATTTCCCTACCAACACTTCGGAATCCTTTTCCTCTTATAGGGTCTTCTACGCAATCACATTGTCGTACATTAATACCAACAACATTAAATAGATGACGATCTTTTTCACCTTGCACCCTGCTATAAATTCTACCCTCCCACATTCCGTACACAGGTTTTCCTTCTTCAAGGGTATTACAAGTTGTTTTTTGCCTTATTTCTAAGGCTTTTTCTCCTTCAAATTCCATTTTTTGTGCTTGCGTCGATAGTGCAAGCAACATGCTAAATACTACTAGTGTAACTCTTGTTTTCATTTTTATGTGATTTAAGTTTTAGTCTCTAAAAATTCCCACCAGACCCCATCTGGGCTTAATAATGCAAAGCAATTTACTTTGCCATATGGTTCAATACTTAACTCCTGTATGGGTTGGTGTATTTTAATCCCTTTTTCTATTAGTGAATCATAGTATGCTGAAACGTTTTCAACATTACATCGGTATAATAACAAACCTCTATTAGGAGGTATCGCCAACTTTGAAAAATCTTTTCCTTCTACTCCTTCAAACTCACAAACTTGAAAAATGACATCACGAGTACCATCCAAAGAAAAAATATTCGCTTTGCAAGTGACATCTGTTATCATATTCATTGGAATACCAAACATATTTTCAATAGGACTATCTTTCTTTACTTCATATTCATTTAACAGAGAAAAGCCTAAGGTATTCACATAAAAATCTTGGGAATCTTTAAGGCTTTTTACGGTTAAAGATGAATTGTATACATGAGATGGAATTTTATAGCCATCTGGCAGTTCCAAAGGAGGTTGCACTCGATGCGTGAAAGCAATAATAATATCATCGTAACCTTGCATTAAGATATCATACAATTTAAAAGGCCCCATTTCTTGTAATAATGGGTCACTTAAACCATGAAAGCCTAAATCTCGTATCTCATTAAAGGTTTTCGTAACTTCGGGTACACGAAGGTTTATATCCATAATACCTCCTGTATCCCATGGTTTTTGTGATGACCGGATGTATTCTTGCGCTGTATTTTGATATTTAATAAGTCTTAACGAACCTGCCGTATGGTTTTCGAACCTAACAAGTTTTTCTGATGCGGTTGCGCCTGCATCCAGGTTCCAAAAATTAAGAACAGTCCTATCCGTTTCATATTCTCCCACAATTCCAAGTCCACCATAGTCGCAGAAGAAGTGTTTTGCTTTTTCCATATCACCTACACTGTAAACCACTTCAAGAATTGTTTTTAATTGAAACATTCATTTTTTGATTATGCAACAAGATAATAAAAATAGTTAACTATATTAACTATTAATGAAGTTAATAATTAACTCTAAAGGAATTCTTATATCAGGAAATAAAAAACCCACGTTTATTGAACATGGGTTTTAAAATTATACTATTTACTTTTTCCAATCTCCAACTCCATACGGATCTGGATGAGCTGCAGAAACATGCTCATGCCGTATTTTCCAATCACCGTCTACTTTTTTCATTACAAAAGAAGACCTAAAAGTGGTCATAATTTCTTTCTCGCCAATGGAAATATATAAATCGGTCACACCGCTTATCCATCCCATATCGCCTACAATTTCTTCATAAGGACCCTCTGTCCAAACAATTTTATCCAAAGAAATAGAAGAGGTAACAAAATCTCCCCAACCGCTCATAATCATTTTAAAACCTTTGGTAGCCAAACGAGGTCCTTCCAGTACTACATAAGTATCCTCGTCTGGGCAATATCCTCTGTTGATTTCTTCCATATCACATTCCGATATGGCATTCCAAAATTTCCGGATTCTCTGTTGTAATATTGCCATTACATTTCGTTGATATCGTTCGCAATCTCCTCTAAAGACTTATCGGGATTCTCGAGTTCTTCTTGTTCTTGTTGAACAATTCGTAATACACGACCAATATATTCCGCATGCCAAGTTTGGCGTTGTTCCTCTTGTTCCTTATTCTCTGGAACAAAAGTTTCTATCTCTTCCCGGGTAACTACTCCTTTTTTCTCTAACAAACGCTCAATGCTGTCCATACGTTCTCTCATCACAGCAAGTTCACCTGCAATCGCCATTGTAATATTTAAAACGCGTTCTACCGCAGGGTCATCATGAAAATAAGGACGTTTCCCTTTAGGCTTATTTGAAGCTAGTTTTATATAATCTATTTTTTCTTCCATAATTTAGTTTTTAATAGCACCAAATACATTCCAAATTGGCGAACGCCCGTGATCTTCGGGCTCATCTGCTTTTTGCGAACCATCATCCAAATCATTTTCAGCTTTAGCTCCAATTTGCATAAAATCTTCTTCTTTAAATCCAGAAGATTTCATTAAATCTACTGGTTCAATATCGTGCATTTTAGACCAATAAGGCTCATTATTATACAAAGCATCCCAATCTCGAATAAACTTTTCAAAAAGGCTCATATCATCTGTATATTGGGGCTGTTCTATATGTAAGGTTAATCCTTTAGGTTTTAATACACGATGAACTTCATTCATAATGTTATAAATTGCTTTTCCACCAGTTTCATGAAAGAACATTGTAGACTGTACCCAATCGAAAGATTCATCCTCAAAGCTAGTTTTCGCAGCATCCATTTGCATGAACTTTACATTGGTTATACCCAAATCCATAGCTCTCGCATGAGCATAGCGCAACATTGGTGCACCTGTATCTATGCCTATAACCTCTGCATCGGGAAATGCTTTTGCAATAGGTAAAACATTGTGTCCCATACCACAGCCGATATCTAAAATACGCTTTGGATTAAAGTCAGGATAGGTTTTTTTTACCCAACTTACAATTGCTTTTCCTCCTCCATCACTGTACCGGCCTAAAAGCCCAGCAGTAGTTACAAAAAGTCCTGTGTCATAGTTGGCTGCTGGAGTAACGTCTCCTTCTATAAGTTCCGTATGATAGCTACCCGGCATAATATGATTGTCACATGCCAATAAATAGGGTGGTACCTGCACATTATCATCAAGAATTAATGAGTCCTTCCCTTTATTTAAGTTTTTTGCCTTATCACGCAATTCTACTGCTTGTCGTAATACTATAGAGCGCCCTGCTTGCTGGCGCATTTCCATGGTACTTCTGCGCAGAGAAGACCATATTTGATAATGAGAATCCTTACTTATTGCCTCTTTTAATTCCTCTGTAGAAGTCATCTTTCTGCCATGCTCTTTTTCAAACTGTGGCGCTACTCTATTTTCAAAAGCCACTTTATTACCTTGAGATACATGTGCCAAATGTTTGTTCAAATTAGCTAAGAAATTATACCTAGCTCTTTCATCATGATTCATTTCTGGGAAAACAGCATGTTGTGCTATTTTGTTATAAACGGGAGGTAAATTTCTTGTGCTCATAGTACTTTTTTTTAACTAATATAACCTAACAATTTATCTTCTTCAATCAATATTTTATCTCGTTTTTTAGGATCGCCATAACCTGCACCACCGGGAAGCGTTAATATCAACTCCTCACCAGGGTGAAGTTTTCCTAAGCCTTTTGATGGGAATTCTCTTTCGGGAACGATTTTAACCGAGCCCATTTGACCATCCTCTCCTCCTAAAACACCTTTAGACGCTGTTACGGTCTTTTCGGCCACCATTGAAACATTTATAGGTTTTTCACCAATGTTCTTGAAGCTAAAACGCTGTCCCAAACCACCTCTATATCTACCGCTTCCGGCAGAGTTGGGAAGCAATGATTTTTCGGTAACCAAAACAGCTACGTCAGTTTCCAATACTTCAATTGGCACGTTCGCCACATTGGTTGGAAAACTCAAAACGTGTTCCCCATCCATAGTTGGTCTAGCGCCATATCCTCCATTTAGGAAAAAGTATTCTACAAATTCTTTCCCTTTGTGCTCTCCATTTAAAACAATACACCAACAAGCACTTCCGCAGTCTGCTTGTACTTGATCAGGAACTGCTTTTGCCAAAGCTCCAAATACCACAGAATGTAGCATGTTACCAGTAACATTGCGAGCTCCTAACGGAGAAGGTTTTTGCGCATTCACCAAACAACCCTTTGGTGCGGTGACCGTAATAGGATAGAAAGATCCATCATTGTTTGGAACATCTGGACTAAAGGCACACTTTATTGGATATGCGGTATATGCAAACGCATAATTTAGTACTGCGTTAATACTCATATAATGAGCTCCTGAAGTACCCGTATAATCGGCTACTATTTCATCACCTTTTATCGTAATTGTTATTTCAAAATGGCAACCGACCCCTCTTCCATCACCATCCGTATCGTATTCGTAATGATAGCTACCATCTGGAGCGGCTGATAATGCTTCTCGCATTGCTTTTTCAGAGGCGTTTATGACGGCATCTGATAAATCTTGTAAATCCGTTAACTCATTTTCTTCCATCAACTTCATTAAAGATTTGATGCCTTGGTCATTTGCAGCTACTTGTGCGCGAATATCACCCACAGTTTGTTCTGCCGCACGAACATTTTGTTCCAGTATATTAAATAAAGTGTCGTTTGGTACACCTTCGGACATTAATTTGGTAGGAGGCACCATCAATCCTTCTTCATAAAGGTCCCGGGTTCCTGCACCCCATAGTTGCCCACCCATATCTGGAGAATGCGCAATAGTTCCAATAAAGCCTATAAGGGATTTTTTATAGAATATTGGGGAAACAATACCTATATCAGGTTTGTGCCCAGCACACAACCAAGGATCATTGGTCATCACAACATCTCCTTCCTTCCAAGTTTCTTCTGGGAAATAGTCCTTTAAAAGTGCTTTGGTCAATATGGGTAAAACGCCCAAAAATGAAGGTACTGAAACACTTGACTGGGCAATTGAGCGCCCTTTTTTATCCATCAAAACGACGGCAAAATCGTTACTCTCACGTGTCACAGTTGAAAAGGAAGTACGTTGTAAAGTCGTACCTGCTTCATCCACAATACTTATTAATCTCGACCAGAGAATACTTAAAGCAATAGGGTCAAAAGTTGTTGCTGTGTGTTGCATGATTAAAATTAGTTAACTAAGTTAACTAATTTTTGTGTTTAAACGAATTCTCATTAGGAAAATCTTAACCTAAACTGTCATTATTTCCTTAAAAATTGGTGTGTTACACAAAAACTAGCCTGATTCTTTTATTTACAGAGTTCTACCCAAAATTCTTCCAAAACCTAAGGCCGGTGTTATGGCCATACCACTACAAAAGGAACTACCGCTTGTAGCTCCTAGCCCCAAGACCTCCCCAGCTGCATAGATGCCTGGCATAGGTTGCTCATCTGCATCCAATACCTGTAGGTCTTTGTTCACTTTAATTCCTCCAAAAGTCACTAATACTGACGCATGCACTTTTAAAGCATAAAACGGAGCTGTTTTTATAGGGTCTTCCAAATACGTACGACCGAAATTAGAATCCTTTTTTAGGTCTATCATGGTATTGTATTCCGCTATGGTTTGTTTTAGATTATCCTTAGGCAATCCTGTTGCATCAGCCAAGCCTTCTATGGTATCTGCCATTCGCAAGGCCTTGCCTCTTTTGGCTTCAGCTTTCATTTCTTCCACAGTACGACCAATCATAATTGGATTATGATTACCATTTTCATCGGGAGAATTTAATGCCTTTTCATCAAAAATTACCCAAAAGCACCATTCTGGCTGCTGCATAGTTGCCAATTCCCGAGCTTCTGGGCTAACCTCATCCTCCCTTATAAAACGCTTTCCGTGTGCATTGACATATATATCCCGAGGTTGGCGGTAAACCGATGTTAAAACCATTGCCCAATTTGCATTAAAATCAACGCGACCACTACCTTCTTCTTCTTCCATTCCTCCTAGGCTTGGTAGATGAAATTCACCATATTTAAATTGAGCACCTTGCTTTTCTAGAATTACATGTCCGTCTGCTGTAGCCGTTGGGTAGCATGAGCTCACTAAGGGGATATTTGGATGTTTTTGCTGAAAATAAGCAGGATTACTTCCATATCCTCCAGAGGTTATTACAATATTTTTTCCTTTATACTCGCATTTACCAGTTTCCGTATCGCATATAACTGTATCAAAACGATTATCTGATTTACTTAAGCCTACAAAGGAATTTTTAAAATGACATTCGATTCTTCCCATAGCCACCTGTTCTTCCCATTGCGGTAATAAAACCTTGTAAATGCTCATTGCCTTTTCAGGTCCGTAAATGGTACGCGCCATTTCGTATGCAACATGACCATATATTATACGTGGGCATTCAGGTGCCCATTCCATTCCCAATTCATCAAGCCACTCAATCGTTTTGGGTGCTTCTTTTACAGCCATTTCAATAAGATCAAGGTCTCCAGATTTATTATTGATACGGTAAATATCTTCCAAATGCTTCTCCACCGAATCTTCGATACCTTTCTCTTTTTGAAGTCTAGTTCCACCAGCACTCATATGGCCACCTGACCAATGCATGGCCCCACCAACATGGTCAGATTTCTCTATCACCCCAACTTTTAAACCACGCTGGGCAGCAGTAATTGCGCAGCTCATACCGGCTGTACCTGCTCCCACTATTAAAATATCGTAACTCATATTATTGGTGCAAATCTATAAGGATGTTCTTGTCTGAATCAACCTGAATAGTGGTATTTATGCCTATTACGGTAGTGCTTTCAGTTTCCTCAATAATTGCAGGGCCATCAAACTTCTCATCCGGTTTTAGGGCATATCGATTATAGACAGGACAATCTATATAACCCGTTTCTTCAAAATATACTTTTCGTGTTCCCTTATACGATTCATCTCCACCAACACCAGTAGAGAACTGTTCTACATTCATCTCTGGAATTGGTCCTTGAACAACAACGCGCCAGGTTACCATTTCCATTCGCATGCCTTCGATAGAACGATTGTATCTGAATTCGTATTCTTTAATAAAACGTTCTTGGATTTCGGTTATATCTTTTTCACTTAACTGCCCTTCCGGCAAATCTATAGTGATTTCATGTCCTTGTCCGTAATACCTCATCTCCACCACACGTTGAACGGTTGCGTCTTTTTTAGCAATTCCGGATTGAGACAAGAACTCATATCCATCATCCTCCATATCACTCAAGAATCGGTTGACTTCCTTCCAATCCAAAGTTTCTAATTCGGAAATATGGCTATGGATTTTTTCACTTGCCACCGGAGAAACCAAGAACCCTATCGCTGAAGTTACCCCAGCTCCTACTGGAATAATCAAACGCTTGGTGTTCAATAATTTTGCTACTCCAAAAGAATGTACAGGTCCAGCGCCACCAAAACCAATCATATTAAAATGACGAGGATCCATTCCTTTTTCTAGTACATGAACTCTGGCTGCATTCGCCATATTTTCATTTACAATCCGATGCACACCCATGGCTGCTTCCTCAATTGAGATGCCCATTGGTTTTGCCAACTTAGTTTCTATAGCTTTTCGAGCCGCTTGGACACTTAATTTCATTTCACCTCCTAAGAAGTAATCGGCATTCAAATAGCCTAATACCAAATCAGCATCGGTTACCGTTGGGTCTTCTCCTCCCAAATTGTAGCATGCAGGACCTGGAGTCGAAGATGCACTATCTGGACCAACAGTGAGCAGTCCAATATTATTTACCCTCGCGATACTTCCTCCGCCGGCACCGATTTCAATCAAATCGATTACCGGAATACGCACTGGCAGTCCGCTACCTTTTTTGAATCGTTTTACCCGACCTGCTTCGAAATGATTCGTAATTTCAGGTTTCCCTTCATAAATTACACAGGCTTTAGCAGTAGTACCCCCCATATCAAAACACAAAAGGTTCTCTTCTTGCAAATGCTTTCCAAAGAAAACTCCAGCCATGGCGCCACCTGCTGGACCAGATTCCAACAAATGAATTGGGGATTTGCGTGCGCCATCAATCGTTGTTAACTTTCCACTGGAAATCATGATATTAATATTCCCTTCAAAACCTTGTTTTCGTAGCTGTGTTTCAAAGTCCTTTAAATATTTATCCGTTATCGGTTGCACATAGGCATTCATAGCTGTGGCCGAACTGCGTTCGTATTCGCGAATCTCTGGCATAATTTCAGAAGATAAACTGTAGTACATATCCGGAACATTCTCTGACAAATATTCACCAAGAGCTTTCTCATGAGAAGTATTTGCAAAGGAATTCAATAAGCAAACTCCAACTGCTTCAATACCGCTATTCTTTAATGTAGTCGCCAGGGATTCTAGCGTTCCCTCATCTAACGGAGTTATCACGTTTCCTTCAATATCAACGCGCTCCGATACTCCCATTCGTAAATTTCTTGGTACCAAAGGCTTCGGCATAGTCAAGAAAATATCATAAATATCGTAACGCATCTCTCTACCTATTTCCAACACATCCTCAAAGCCTTTTGTGGTAATAAAAGCGGTTTTAGCGCCTTTGCGTTCAATAACCGCATTGGTTACCAAAGTTGTTCCATGAACTATTCCCTCCATATCTTTTACGGGAAAACCGAATTTATCCTCCAATTCTTTAACTCCATTGAAAATCCCAACAGTTGGGTCTGGATAGGTGGTTAAAGTCTTCGCAAAATATAGTTGATTGCTATTGTTATCGAACAATACAAAATCTGTAAATGTTCCTCCGATGTCTATTCCTAGTTTCATTTTTTCTGCTTTTTCAAATCTGGGACAATGTCCCCTAACCCCTTTCAAAGGGAATCCACATGCTTACAATTCATTATTCTAATGGTATTCCTCTCCACCACTGACGTTCATGGCTTCTCCTGTTATATAATCTGCTTGGTCAGATGCAAGGAAAGCAACTGCTTTGGCGATATCCTCCACCAAACCTGTTCTCTTTAATGGATTTTTATCTACAATGGCTTGTAAATAATCCTCATATTTTTGACCCGTTTTTTCGCTGAAAAATTTATTTTGCCAATGCCCTAAACCTGTAGTTATATGGTTTGGGCAGACTGCATTTACACGGATTTTATGTTCTCCTAACTCAACAGCATTTGATCTAGTTAGACCAATCATACCATGTTTAGATGCAGTGTATGCTGCAGCGTAAGGAAACCCGGATTTTGCCGCTTGACTTGCAATATTTATTATAGCTCCTCCCTTTCCATTTTTAATCATAGCAATTGCAGCATGTTTTGAACACAGAAATGCACCCTTTAGGTTTACATCTAAAACTGCGTCCCAACTAGCTTCCTTAAATTCTGCAAAAGGCTCCATAATATAACCTACTCCAGCATTATTAACCATAATATCAATACTCCCAAAAGCATCTATGGTCTTCCTTAAAAGGTTAGCAACCTGGTCCTCAAAACGAATGTCACAAACCACCGCCATTGCATTAACACCTTTGTTTTTAGCTTTCTGTACAATGGTTTCCATATCTTCCGTAGTCCCAATATGTTCTTCGCTGAAGTTTTCTCCTTGGCTAACACCGATATCCGAAATAACAACATTACAACCTTGTTCTGCCAATTTTAAAACAATGGCTTCTCCTATTCCATCTATGCGTCCGGAACCGGTAACAATTGCTGTTTTTCCTTTTAAATTATACATGACTAAGCAATTTGTTCTGAAATGATAAACATTGGGTTATCCGCAAAAGATTGAAATTCTGCGGCAACTTTCTTCATTGCATCCGAACCTACTTCCTCTCCTAGTTTTACCATATCATTAATTTCCAATACTTCACAATATTCGTAAGGCGAAGTATTCGCTGTCCCCATTATATTTCCAAGTTTAAAAATCTTGAAACTATCTACAGATGCCATGTTTGAAGCTGTTGGAACATCTGTGGTCTTTGCCCATTGTTCATATGCCTCTTTTGAGGCATCACTTTTTAAATTAAATAATACGACTAATGCTGCCATAGCTTTTCTTTTAAATATTCGTACTTAATTTCTTGCTTTTAGGAAAGCTGTTCCGGAAGCCTTAATTAAACCCTGAACAGAATTCATTACCAAGGAAGCTCCCTTATCTATAAGTGCTGATGCTCCTTCCGCATTTCCTGCAACAGTACCATACCATTTTCCGGAATCTATAACAGTTGCAAAAATTTCGTTTAATACCTTTTTCACCTCATCATGACCTGGACCATCGTAATACCCCATAGACATAGCTAAATCCCTTGGCCCAATAATGAAACCGTCTACACCATCAATCTTACATAGCTCAGGAAGGTTTTTTACACATTCCATAGATTCTATTTGTGGCATTACAAGCGTTTGTTCATTGGCAAAACTTACATACTCTTCTTGACTCATTGGTCCTTGCATATAATCTGAAGCTCGAGAAGGGCCTAATCCCCTTTTACCATGAGGTGGATATTTTATAGCTTCTACCAATTGTTTTACGTCGTCAGCGTTATCAATACTGGGCATCATAACACCCATTATACCGGCATCCATATATTGTAAAATCAATTTAGTATCCACACTTCGTATTCTTGCTAATGGTGTTGTATTTCTTAACTCACAAGCACGTACCATATTGGTAATATCCGATGCAGTGATAGCTCCGTGTTCTCCATCAATCATATAAAAGTCCATTCCTAATAGCCCAATATATTCACAGATTGTTGGATCTATTGTTGGAGAAATGACTCCTAGTCCTGCCTTACCTGAATTTATTCTTTTCTTGAGTTGATTCTCTTTCATAATATTATCCTATAGGTTCTCCTTTTGCTATTTTGTCTCGAACATAATTCATTAATCCTCCAGATTCCGAGACCTCAGCAACAAAAGGTGCTACAGGCACAGATTGCATCTCTGTCCCTTTAGTTATATTTTTTATGATACCGCTAGCTTCATCAAATTCTAATTCATCTCCTGTTTCACATGCTAAATGAATATCATCACAAGTAATAAATGGTAGCCCATAATTGATAGCATTACGAAATTGCAAGCGAGCAAAACTAGTAGCAAAAACACCTTTAATTCCAGCACCCATAAGTCCCGTTATCACATGCTCTATTGATTTTCCACCACCAGCAAAATTATGATTGGCAACAATAAAAGTGTATCCTTTGTCCTTAAAACCATTTTCTCTATTAAACTCCTCTTTTACGCCCGACATTACTATTTTGCTATTTTCAATAGGGTCTATTGGTGAAGTCCAGTGTTCTGAAACTATAATATCATAAGCCATTACATAGTCATCTGCTACCCAACATGTTCCTTTTACCATTCTTTTGTCTTTTTAACTAATTAATTCTTTAAAAACACGATTGGCAGATTCTGCTGCTGCCTCCATTCCTCGTGATTCGCGTGCTGCATGTTCACCAGCAAAGTGCATATTTCCGGCTGGTTTAATCATATCTTCAAACCAAGCAGCCTGACCAACGCCAAACTCTACATAGGCACCTTTATTAAAAGGATATTTCCCCCAATTCTGCTGGCCTAGATATTCTATTTTTCCAACGGATGAAGGACGTATTTCATTTATCTTTTTAATCGTGTATTCCGCAACCTCCTTTTCAGACATCTTGTCAAAAAAAGCTGTGCCAATGCCATTCACCCAACAAGCAAGTTCTTTTTCCGTGGGAGACGAACTCATATTCATAATGCGTTCTAAGGGGGTATCTGTCCATATATCCACAGGCATTTCATCTTGTTCCCAAAAAGGTTCCGTATGTTGTAAATGTATTTGAGTAATATCTGTATAATCCAGTTTTTGAATTGCCTTTTTTTGATTGCTATTAAAAGAGGTGTTCATTTTTACATCCCGTAGCGTTGTAAAAGGCATTGTAGAAACAACTTTTTTGGCTCGGTATTTAGACCCATCAATACAACTTACTACAACCCCATTTTCGTTGTCTTCAATGGTATTTACCATTTTATTCGTTAACACCGGATTTTTAAGACTATCAGCTATTGCTTTTATAAAATGTTTTGAACCGCCCTTAAAATTTAAGACTCTCTCCGAACCGTTAAACTTACGAAAGGCAGAACTATGGTATGCATTAATAGCAGATGTCTCACGGATGTCGTTGTAATTGGCACTAATATTAGCCAAATCTATTTGTGCCTCAGTAAGCCCGTTTCGTTTTAAAAGCTCACTGTACTTTTCATCAAGTTCAGGTTTTTGATACCATTGATTTAAAGCAGTTAACTGTGGGGATTTTCCAAAAGCGGTAAACTGTAAATAGGCGGGATTCGTTGCTGGGTCGGGCCATTTGGCATGCAACTTTCCCTCGACGTAAATAGCAGTTGGCGAACGCATATAGTCTGTGATGTCAATCATCTCGGTATTGAACTCTTTAACCAATTTCATGACTTCGGTATACTTATCTCCAATACCTCTTCCACCAACTTCACGGCCGATATCTTCTCGTGAAAACATACGACCACCAATTCTATTACTTCCTTCTAAGACCAAGTAATCTTTCCCAGCTTTGTCTAAAAGATAAGCTAGATATAAACCTGAAAGTCCACCCCCTAAAATCAAGACTTCAGCATCTAACTTTGGCGCTGGTTCTGTACACGCAATGGGCATAACACTCAATGCTAAACCTGCTGCTCCTGATTTTTGAATAAAGATTCTTCTTTTCATTTTTATATATCAAAAGTTCTAGGGTCTGTAACTTCACCTCTAATTGAAGATGCCGCAACTACAGAAGGTGATGTTAAATACACTTTAGCTTCTCTACTTCCCATACGGCCAGCCATGTTACGGTTTCCCGCACTTAGTACAATATCTCCACTACCGGCAACACCTGTATGCAAACCAGCACAAGATGCACAACTAGGCGTATCTATGGCAACACCAGCTTTAATTAATGTTTCTAAATGACCTGCTTGTAAGGCCTCTAAATATACAGTCTGACTTGCGGGTACAAGAATCATATTTACATCTCTGTGCACCTGTTTATCTTTCATGATTTCTGCCATAACAGCAATATCTTCTAGTCTTCCATTGGTGCAAGTACCCACGAATGCCTTATTAAATTTTGTTCCTATAAGCTTATCAATAGTAACAGTATCATCTAGTTTTCCGGGCATCGCTATTGTTGGGGCTAAGTCAGAAATGTCAATATCATAAACTTGGTCATATTCCGCATCATCATCACTATTGAGGAATTCCCATTTGTCCTGGGTACGGTTTCTTAAATATCTTTCTGTTACCACATCCGGTGCAACAATTCCATTTTTTGCACCTAAATCTACGGTCATATTACACAAAGTCATACGCCCGGCCATACTTAAACTGCTAATTGCTGGTCCGGTAAATTCCAAGGCTTTATATAAAAGATGCCCATTCCAATGCATCATCCCCATAATATGAAGACTTAAATCTTTGGCCATAACCCATGGTTGCCACTTACCTGTAACATTAAACTTTACAGATTTTGGTATCCTAAACCAAGCCTTACCAGTTGCCATTGCAACGGCAGCATCGGTAACGCCAATAGCATTACCCATAGCACCCACTGCTCCATATGTGTTTGCATGGGAATCCGTTCCTATACTAATTGTTCCAGGAAGCACATGGCCTTGTTCCACCATAATTTGATGTGCAATGCCCTGTCTTCCTAAATCATAAAAATTAGTGATATCGTGTTGCTTTACAACTTCACGCCACTCATTTAGCATATTAGCAAACTTTTGATTAGGTGGAGGTACTAAATGATCTGATACGCAAATAACCTTATCCTTATCAAAAACTTCTGTTTTACCTAACGAACGAAATTTCTCAAAGCATTGTTTACCTAAAAAATCCATAGTCATAACAGAATGAATGTCTGTCCAAACTAATTCACCTGGAATTACTTTGTCTTTTCCGCTGCTACGAGCCATTATTTTTTCAGTGATGGTCATTCCCATATTTTTAAAGATTTGTTTAAATATCTTCTTTGGTCTAAGATATTTATTTTATTTTAGTTAACAATATTAATTATTAATAAAGTTAATCATTTTTGGTTGAAAAAAATGTTTTTCACTGAAATAGAGAGTTTTAAGTAACAAACCTATTCCATAAAAAGCGTAAGTCTTTCTACTAAAAACTTACTTTAATTATAAAAGTATTGGAAATAATACTTAAAATTGACCTAGTAACCTCTAAAATAGCAAGACCTTGGGAAAACGTAATTTTAAAGAATTTAAGTTTGGATGGCCAGTAATTCTATCCTCTACATTTGGTATTGGTTTAGGTATGTCCCCTTTACCATTTTACACCATTGGGGTATTTGCCATACCCTTAACTGAAAACTTTGGATGGGGAATGGATACTGTAATGGCCGCTATGCCAGTTTTTACTATTGGCGCTGTATTTTGTGGTCCCTTAGTAGGTTATATTGCTGATAAAATTGGGGCACGAAAAACAGCATTGATATCTGTTCTATTATTCAGTTTGGCTTTTATGGCTTTCAGTTTAAATACGGGCTCTAAAACGCTCTATCTGGTATTATGGGGAATATTGGCGGTTGCAGGGGCTGGTACATTGCCAATGACATGGACTAGAGCAATAAACAATTGGTTTAATGAAAATAGAGGACTTGCGCTTGGATTATCACTACTAGGCACAGGTATATTTGGCTCCTTGGCAAAGCTTTTTGCCTCCGGTCTAATTGATAACTATGGCTGGAAAATGGCTTACATTGGAGTAGCAGCATTGCCTTTGTTAATATCATTGCCTTTGGCATATTTTTTCTTTAGAGACACAGATGACCCTAAAGTAGCCGATAAAGTTGCAAAGCTTAGAAAGGAAGTCCCCGGGTATGCCAAAAGTAACACCGCTGGTATGACAGTAAAACAGGCCTTATCAGATTGGCGATTTTGGTTGTTATCCATATGTTTTTTAATAATCTCATACGCTGTGGGTGGTCCTATACCAAATTTAGAAAAAATGTTAAGCTCTAAAGGTTTTGATACGGGCGATGCTATATTATTGGCTAGTTTTCTAGGCTACGCCGTTGTTATCGGCAGGCTTGTTGGAGGCTATCTTTTAGATCGATTTTGGGCTCCAGCTGTAGCTTTTGTTTTATTAAGTATTCCCGCGATATCCTGTATTATGCTGCAATCCGCAGATTTAACCTATACCAATGCATTAATTTCTGTTTGTATATTAGGCTTTGGTGCTGGTGTCGAATATGATTTGTTAGCATATTTGGTTTCTCGCTACTTTGGAATGAAAAATTATGCCGCTATTTATGGCTTCTTATATGCTTTCTTTGGGTTGGGTGCTGGATTCGGACCCTATATTTTTGGGAAATTTTTTACAAGCACGGGAAGTTACGATAGTATTTTAGGTTATGCAGCTATTGCTTTCTTGGTAGGTTCTTTACCATTACTTTTATTAGGAAAGTATCGTGATTTTTCATCAAATACTACGCAAACAGTTGAATCGTAAATAACATGAAGGTACTTATTATTCATGCGCATGAAAATCCAGATTCTTTTTGTTCTGCCATGACCAAGACCATAAAAAGAGTTTTGGCAGAAAAAGGCAATACCGTAACAATATCTGATTTGTACGCAAAAGAATTTAATGCAGCTGGTGGAAAGAAGGATTTTACCAAGTTATCAGATGTTGAGTACTACAAGTATGCTTCCGAACAATTATCTGCTCACAACAGTAATAGTTTTATTCCTAATCTGAAAATAGAAATGAATGCTCTTTTGGAAGCTGATGTCCTTGTATTTAATTTCCCCTTATGGTGGTTTGGAATGCCGGCTATTTTAAAAGGATGGGTAGATCGCGTATTAGCCTACGGATTTGCCTATGGTGGAGAATATGGTTTTTTTAATACCGGAAGGTTCAAAGGTAAAAAGGCATTTTTATCCATAACAACAGGAAGTCCTGAAGAAATGTATACGGAATCAGGTGCTCATGGAAGAACAATAGATGATATTTTAAAAAATATCCATCAAGGTATATTAGGGTTGGTTGGTTTTGAAGTGCTACCACCCTTTGTGGGTTATGGGGTTTCTAGGATTTCCAATAAAGAGCGCAAAAAAATACTAGAAAATTACGAAACCTATTTAAAAACACACTTCGACTAAAAAAGCTCCACTTAAAAAAAGTGAAGCTTTTGATTATTAATCGGTTGGGTAATTTTTAATTATCAGACCTAGATGCTTGTCCATTCGTTCTATTTTTTGGTAAGTCTACCCAAAATTGCGGGTCTATGCCTTCCTTTCCACAAACTTTACGTTCTTCAATCATAGTAATTCCATTGAATACATCACCTTCAGACCATTTCCAAACACGAATACGATGGTCGTCATTACCAATTAAGTCTATTTGTTCAAACAAAATCATTCCAGGTCTATGTTTGTATTCCCAGATTAAGACCACACTTCTTCCTGTCTCCCATGCCTTTCCAGATAACCTTGGGTTTTCAAAAATTAATTCTCCATCTTCATTAAATGGGCAAACTCCAAAATCCAGACACTCTTTAAAACCATCATCCCAAGTATATTCGTTTACTTGGTGATATTTATTGTCTGGCAGTAAAACACATGTTAACCTACTTTTCCATTCGTCAACAAGCTTACCATTGGCATCTATTCTGCGGTAAGTCCCTTCCCAAATACCTTCATGCTTCGGAAATAATTTTAGTTCTTTCATTTTTATTGGTATTACTAGTTCTTATAAAATTAGTTAATTATATTAATGATTAATAAAATTAACTATTAATTTTTTTTCAAAAACTGATATTTATCATAGTATTTAATTAATATACTCCACGCTTTCTAACTCATAATGTGTTTGCATATACCCAGCAGCTCCTGCCTTTAGAAGTAAATAATCATCGTCTGCAGTTACCCAAACATGATATGGCGGGTGCTCCTCTAGTAAACTACCAGCAGTATCACCGACAGCAAAATGCCGAGCTTTAAACGTACCAGCCAATACGGTAACTTCTTCATCACCCAAATACTCAATACTCATTTTAGCCATTTTAAATAGCATTGGTCCCGTTGCTCCCCTATGGTCAGGAGAAGTAAGTAAAAAGTTGGTTATCATTTGTTTTCCAACGCCTTTGGACAAGTCGTATAATTTCATCAGCAATCCGTCACCAAGTATAGGGTGCGCCTGTAACCATTTAGCTGGGGTTTCTGTTTCAATTCGTTGTGAAATGCGCCCATCTTTTACATTTATCATTTCACATTCTGCATATTCTGGAGTAACTCTAAACCATCCTGAACCTTCGAATTTATCCCCAACAGAAAGACGAACACTACAATCAATTGGAGTACCATCTTTCTCCATTGCTAAAACAACATCCCTAACTACATTAGGTTCATCGTCTATCTCGCAATGCGCTTGCATAACAACAGTATCATCACTTTGCGTTGTTAGCGTAAAAAACTCACGCCCGCGCTCTTGGTTCATTCGTTCAGCTTTCTTACTGGTATACAGAATGTGTCCCCTGATGATTTTATGTTTCATATTATCCTATTAAATGAAGTCCTAGAGCAGCACAAGCAATGGTACCTGCCCATATGCCGTAAACATAAGGTAGGCAATTATCCATTCTTTTTTTCATTATGGCATTAGTTTCTGGTTTTTCATTTCCAGTTACCAAATCAACAAAGGCAGGTGTAAATTTTGCCAATTGTTTTCTAATACCCAGACCACATAAAATTAAGCCACATAATATTAACAACTTATAATTTAAAAAAGGTGCAATTAAATGGGTAGGATGAAGCAAGTTATAAATGGCAACAGCTCCAATACCCAAAACAAGAATTGGGCGAATCCAAAAGTCTATGTTTTTTAGTTTTTTCTTCATACCCTCATTCTTGTTGTAGTGAGCAGCCAAAACTAAAGCCAGCCATAACAAACTAATAATCCAAATTAATGTAAGCCATATAGTACTGATTTTTGCAATACCTATTAAACTTGCCATGTGCAAACCTGTAGGTGTTACTAATGGCATAGCAATACGCGGTCCTAAATCACAACCAAGTAGTATATTTAATGCTGTTGTCCGTTGGCCTGGTGTAAGCTTAGGATTAACCACGAACTTACTTGAATAATAGGTTCCCATATCAGTTCCTAACCAAAAGGCAAACAGAACAACGTGGAACAGTTTAAGAAAAAGAAATAAGCTCATAATGTCTTTATTAGTTGTTTTATTTACATATTCCAGAGAAACCAATCTTCTAACAATTCTTTTGCATATTTTAAAAAACGAGCCGCATCTGCACCATTAATAATTCTATGATCAAAACCAATCGTTAGAGGCATTATTAAACGTGGTTCAAATTTTCCGTCTAACCAAATTGCTTCCGTTTGACTAGCTGCTACACCTAAAATAGCTGCTTGAGGATGATTTACTAATGGAAAAATAGCAGATGTGCCTATTCCTCCCAAATTAGAAATAGTAAATGTTCCGCCCTGCAATTCCTCTGGCTTAATTTTTTTCTCTTTTACACTTTTAGAAAGAGATACCAAACCTTGCGAGATTTGTAGCATTCCTTTTTCGTTTGCATTTCGTAAAACAGGTACCATTAATCCTCTATCTGAATCAACTGCAACACCTACATTAATATAATCCTTATAGATAATTTCATTAGTACTGCCATCTAGACTAGCATTGAATATAGGGAACTTTTCTAGTGCCTTACTCATAACTTTAACTAGAATACTAGTAATCGTTAACGCACCACCTGCTTCTTTAATTTGGACTTTATGAGTCTGTCTTTTGGTCTCTAAATCTGTAATGTCAACTTTTTCTTGTAACCAAGCATGCGGAATCTGACTCCAAGTAGTTGTCATATTTTTACTGGTCGCTTGCGCAATACCAGACATTGCTTCTTTGCGTATAGTGCCCCATTTGCTAAAGTCTGGAAGCTTTGGTGCTACATTGGAAACTCCGTTAACCGTTGCTCTATTTTGATTGCGTATTTTACTATAATTCTTAACATCTTGGACCGAAATTCTGTTTCCGCCTTCAGGAAGTGTTACTTGCGTAATATCTATACCTATTTCACGCGCTATTTTGCGTGCTAAGGGAGACGCCCTAAATTTTCCCTTACGTTCTCCATTTAAAGTATTGTTTATAGCGGCAGACTGCTTTGGTGTTTTTGTTTCTAATGAGGTATTATTTGGGTTATCTTCTTTAACAATTTCAATAGGAGCTGCTGCTGCAATATTAGCTCCTTCAACCTCATCCTTTTTTAAAATGATTATCGGGTTTCCTTCTCCTATTTCATCCCCAATAGAAACCAACACCTTACTTACCATACCGGAGGCATCTGCTGGAACCTCAACCACTACTTTGTCTGTTTCAACCTCCATTAGCGATTGCTCGGCAACAATCGTATCACCTTCTTTTACATGAATGGCTATTACAGTACCTTTTTCTATACCTTCACCTAAGGAAGGTAGTTTTAATTCCTCATTGACTGTTGGTTTCTCAACAATTTTTTCTTTTGTTTTGGTTTCGGTAATAGGATCTTTTACTAAGCTCATTACTGCGGTGTCCTCCACTTTAGATATAGTAATGGGCACCTCTTTTAGTATTTCTTCTCCTTCTAATTGAATTATAGGTGTACCCTCATTAATTTCGTCTCCTATATTCACCAAAATAGCAGCTACAATTCCTGCAGCATCCGAAGGCACTTCTACCACTACTTTATCGGTCTCTACTTCCATTAGGGCTTGTTCTGTGGAAATAGTATCTCCAACTTTTACTGTAATAGAAATAACAGTACCTTTTTCTATGCCTTCACCTAATGATGGTAATTTAAGCTGGGTCATTTGTATTTGCTTTAAGTTTGAAATTTTAGACGGACTAAAGCTCCGCAGGATTCATTTTTTTACTATCTATTTTTTGGGACTTAATAAAGTCTTTCACTTCTTTTACAGTAACTACTCCTTCTTCTTGCAATAATTGTAAGGCACTTAAAGCAATGTATTTAGCACTTATTTCAAAATAGTTTCTCAGGTCTGACCTTGCTTCACTAAGTCCATAACCGTCCGTACCTAAGACGTGATAGCCTCCTGGCATCCATTTAGAGATACCCATTCCTAATTGTTTTACATAATCCGAAGCTGAAACAAAAACCCCAGTTTCTTTCTCTAACAAGGTTTCCAAATAGTTCTTTGGCTTCTTAGTTTCGGTAGATAATAACTTCTCACGTTCTACTGCCAATGCATCCCTTTGCAACTCTGTATAGCTAGTAACACTCCAGACATCTGTAGAAATACCCATGTCTTCTAGAATTTTCTTAGCTTCAATTACTTGCATCATTATAGAGCCACTACCCATAAGGTGTGCTTTTCTTCCTTTGACAACTTTAGTGCTAGACTTTTGGTATCTGTACATCCCTTTGATTATACCTTCCGTAACACCTTCTGGCATTAGCGGCATGGTATAATTCTCATTGGTTACAGTGATGTAATAGAAAATCTTCTCCTGCAACTCATACATGCGATAGATTCCATCTTTTACAATAATCGCCAACTCAAAAGCAAAAGTTGGGTCATAGCTCTTCATATTAGGTACAATACTGGATAAAACATGTGAATGTCCATCTTGGTGTTGTACCCCCTCACCATTCAACGTAGTCCTACCTGAAGTCCCACCAATTAAAAATCCTTTCACCATCATATCTCCGCAAGCCCAAATCATATCCCCTACTCGCTGAAAACCGAATATCGAATAGAAAATATAAAATGGAATCATAGGCAATCCATGTAATGAATATGCCGAACCAGCAGCCATAAATGAAGCAAGCGCACCCGCCTCACAAATACCTTCCTGTAGAATTTGTCCATCCGTACTTTCTCGATAGTATGAAATACTTCCGGTATCCACTGGCTGATATAATTGGCCTTTAGGCTGATAAATTCCAGCATGACGGAAGAGTCCGTCCATACCAAAAGTCCGTGCTTCATCAGGGATAATAGGCACTATATAATCTTTAACTCCTTCGTACCTTAAAAGCTTTGAAATAATTCGCACTAAAACCATGGTTGTAGAAACCTCGCGGTCATCTGTACCAGCATAGAATTCATCAAACAAAGAATCATCAGGAGTTTTTATAGGTTTACTTTCATCACGACGTTCTGGAATATATCCACCTAATGTTTCTCTCTTTTTTCTTAGGTATTGCATTTCGGGGCTATTGTCTGCAGGCTTATAGAAAGCTGCCTTTGCAGCCTCTTCCTCACTAAAGGGAATACCAAATCTTTTGGCCGCTTCAATACGCTCTTCTGAACTCATATTCTTTTTCTGGTGGGTGGTGTTTTTACCCTCACCAGAACTACCCATACCATACCCTTTAAGGGTTTTCATTAAAATTACACTTGGTTTACCATTAGGCTTAGCCGCCTTTTCAAAAGCTGCAAATATCTTTTTATAATCATGGCCACCTCTTCTAATTGTGCGAATCTCTTCATCTGAGAGTGATTGCATTAGTTTTTCCAATTCGGGATTATCTTTTACCCAATGCGCTCTAACCTTATCACCCTCAAGTACAGAATACAATTGATAGTCTCCATCCAAAGCACGCTCCATGCGGTCTACAAGAATACCTTTGTCATCTCTGGCCAAAAGTGCGTCCCACTCACTACCCCAAATCACTTTAGTAACATTCCAACCTGCTCCTAGGAAACTACGTTCTAGCTCCTGAATAATTTTACCATTACCCCTAACAGGACCATCTAAACGTTGCAGATTACAGTTAACTACTAATACAAAATTGTCTAATTGCTCTCTTGAAGCGATATTTAAAGTGCCTAAAGTTTCGGGCTCATCCATTTCTCCGTCACCTACAAATGCCCAAACAAGACCTCCTTTTTTTGGTTTTAATCCTCTATTCTCTAAATATTTTTGAAAACGGGCTTGGTAAATTGAACTTACACCAATAAGACCCATAGAGGCCGATGGAATCTCCCAAAAATCCGGCATCCTTCTAGGATGGGGATAAGATGGTAATCCTCCCTCAGGTTGAAGTTCTCTTCTAAAGTTTTTTAGGTGTTCCTCTGTTAATCTTCCTTCGAGAAAAGCTCTAGCATAAACGCCTGGTGCAGCATGGGGTTGAAAAGAAACCAAATCCCCTCCATAATCATCAGACTTCTTTTTAAAAATATGATTTTGACCAACCTCGTACATACTAGCAGCAGAGGCATAAGTAGCAATATGCCCTCCTACTCCTTCGCCACTATCATAACCCTGTAAAACCATTGCCATAGCATTCCAACGATTGATATTCTCAATCTTTTTTTCCATAACGGTGTCTCCTGGATATGGTGGTTGGTTTTTAGCATTAATGGTGTTTATATAAGGAGAGTTTAGAGCTTCCCCTGCTAATTTTACTCCTTTTCGTTGAGCAAACGATCGTAATTCATGTATTAAGTCGGCAGATTTCTCATCGCCTTTATCGTCTATAAACTCCTCTAATGAGGCTATCCATTCTGTCAATTCTAATTGCCAATCCAAGTCTTTATTTTGAGCTATTTCATTCATAACAATCCTACTATCTTTATCTAGATGAATACATGATATTCCTGTTGATGGAACTCAAATATAAAAAAATAATAGTTAACTATATTAATTATTAATAATATTAACTATATTTAAAAATGCTTACTTTAAACTATTTCATGAGAAGATATTTAAAAGTATTTGCTTGGTTAGTTGTTTATTCGATACAACTAAGCTTTCAATCTTGTACTACAACAACAGAAGATAATAGCCTTATAATCCATAATGTAACATTAATTGATGCTAAAAATGGACAACAAAAAGCCATGAGCATCCGCATAGAAGAAAATAAGATAACGGAAGTTACTGCTTCAACCAATATTAAAATTACAAGTGGCGCAACGGTTATTGATGGTACAGGAAAATATCTTATTCCTGGTCTTTGGGATGCCCATATCCACCTTACCTATAATAATAATCTAACCCCTGTCATGTTTAATTTATTTTTAAAGTATGGTATTACGAGTGTCAGGGATACTGGAGGAGAACTGGATTTGGTCCTGCCACTAAAGGAGATTGCAGATAAAAGTCCAAAAAACACCCCGAGAGTTAAGATCTCTGGTCCTTTGTTAGATGGTATTCCTACAGTATATGATGGAGCTAACCCAAGAGTTCCAAAACTTGGTGTAGGCTTGAAAAGCGTTGAAGATGCCAAAAGACAAATTGATGAGTTGGCAGAATCTGGGGTTGATTTTCTAAAGGTATACGAAATGCTTTCTCCAGAAGTATTTAATGCCATCTTAAAACATGCCGATAGTTTAGGGCTTCCAGTTACGGGCCATGTACCTTTAAGCATAGATGCAATTACAGCATCCAAATCTGGGATGCGGAGTATGGAACATTTGCGGAATTTAGAAATGGCTTTTACAAAAGATTGGGACAGTCTCCTTAAAGTTCGACAAAAGATGCTTTTAGATGGAGTTTCAAAATCTGGAGGAAAATTAAGAGCAAATATACATGCAGCACAAAGAGCTTATGCTTTGGAAAATTCTGATGAAGCACAAAAAAAACTTGTGCTTGATCAACTTGACGAAAATGAAGTATGGCAAGTGCCAACCTTAAATATAATGACAGTAGCTTCCCTACGTTTTTTTGGGACCGATGAATGGAAAGCCACTTTTGATGAATTACCAGATTCAGTATCCATTGGGTGGAAAGAACGACTAGAACGCTACTTGAAATCTCCAATTAATGAGGAAATGGCTACATATGGAGAATGGATGTTACAAATGATAAAAACATTAAAAGAAGCTAATGTTCCTATAATGGCAGGTACTGATACTCCTATTTTTTTTCTTACTCCCGGTTATAGTCTTCATGAAGAACTGGCACTATTAGTAAAAGGAGGATTAACCCCTTTAGAAGCTCTTGATGCTGCCACATTGCAGCCCGCAAAATACTTTAAGATGGAAAATGAGCTGGGAACCATAGAAAAAGGAATGTTGGCAGATTTAGTCCTGCTTAATGCAAACCCGATCGAAAATATTAGGAATACAACTAACATAAAAGCTGTAATCAAAGATGGAAAATTGCATAACCAAAAAGCTCTAGATAGTATAAGTAATAGACTTAAAAGCCTTTAGATTAAATCATATAAACGAATCTCATATGCTTACAACATCAGAAAAATCGGTAAAAAAAGGATATATAGATGGTCCTCACGGTAAAATCCATTATTGGACCGTTGGGCAAGGAGAAGCTCTTTTGCTGATACACCAATCTTCCTCTTCTGGAGAAGAATATGCTAGATTAATACCGTATCTAAAAGATTCTTTTCAGTTAATAGCATATGATTGGCCTGGGCATGGAAATTCGGATGATCCGGATTTTGAATTGGGTGTGCCAGAATACACCCAGAGTGCTATTGCAGTTTTGGACTATTTAGGAGTTAAAAAATGTTCCGTTCTGGGTCATCATGGAGGTGCATTACTTGCTATGAACATTGCCCATTTACAACCTGAGCGTATTCATAAAGTAATACTTTCAGGTACAAGCGGACCAAAAACAAAAGAGGAAACAGAAAAATTCAAAAACAACCTTCCAGTAAAAACTAGGAAATCCATGGATAAAGATGGAGAGGCCGTATTGGGTACATGGAAGCGTTACATAGATTACATTCCCCACGCTAAAGCAGAAGAAATTTTAAGCCCATTCATTAATAATTTAAATTCTAGATTACGACCTTATGATGCACATTATGGTGTTTTGGGCTGGGATAGAAAGCCTGCGTTGAAGAGTTTAAAAATACCAGTTTTATTAATACAAGGTACGTTGGATATGTTTGTAAGTCGGCAAGAAAAACTATTGGATATTATTCCTAATAGTCAAAGATTGGTTGTGCAAGACGGTGGTGCTTTTATGTTTTTTGGAAAGCCAAAAGAAAGTGCTCAAGCTATTAAAGCATTTATTAAAAAGTAATTCTAAAATCTGATGAAAAATAATATTACTATAACCATACTTCTCCTTTTTATTGCTAGTGTAAAGGCACAAAGTGATTCTTTAATCATTGCAGCAGATAAAGAGCTACTTTTTAAAAGAACCAATCTTCTAATAAGTGATGCTACTAAATCCTTAGAAATTTATCATGATATTTTGGGTTTTTCAATTTTCAGCAGAAAAAAATCTTCACCAGATTCGTACTCGTATCCCGTTTTTAAAATACCAAAAGAAGCTGAGATTTCTTTTATCACTTTAAGCTCTCCATCTCAAGAGCGTACTCTGGCATTGACAGAAGTAAAAGGCATTGCGCTTCCAAAACCAGGTATTCCATTAATGACGGCAGCTGTTATTAAGGTGGGCGATTTAAAAAACACTATGAGCAAAATAGCTGCATTGGGTCTTGAAACTACAGAACCTAGAAGGGCTAAAAACCATGAATTCTATTTTATAGAACAGGCATTCATAGATTTTGATGGTCATCTTATCGTACTATACGAACTTGAATCCAATTAATTTAACTTCTATACAATGAAAACTATAAAGGTCAAAACAGGTTTATTAGTGCTGTTAATTTTAATGGCTTGGATTCATACATTAATTGCTCAAGGTGATACTTCTCCTGAAATACCACCAGAACGTATCTACTCCTACCAAGAAAGAGAACTAGAATACTTAATGACCATTTGGCCTGGGGAGTATGACAACGTGGAACAAATGGACTTTGATCGTTATTTAAAAAAGGATACTCCTAAAAAAGGAAAACATGTTCGGAGCCATAGTTTTGCTAAGAGATTAGATTTACCAGCTTTTGGTAACTATGTAATTTATATTGAAGAATATGAAAATGACAATCCTGACATTATCACAAAGCAAGGTATTTATGAGTTGTTTGCAGATGAAGAAGCAAATGCAATCCGAGTAAAAGTGCACCACTTTAAAAAACCTATTCCAAAGCTGTCCGTAATGGATAATCTGTCATTTTTAAAGGATATAAAACCCAACTCTGCGCTACTAAAAAAGGGTTGTGATATGCTAATGGAAAGAGATGGCATGTCTTTTAGAGGAAAGACTGAAAACACTAATTGTATAAACTCATCTTCTAATTCTCAGCTTTCCATAGATTATCAAATCATGGTTGGTGAAAATGAGTATTGGTTTAATGAAATTAAATACCACAAGGTTACCGGTAATAGACTCCCTGATCAAGAACAATCCACATGGTCCAAGTTAGAGAAGGCTAGATGTTTTGTGTGCATGATAGATTTTCCAAACAAAGAGAATGGAAGACCTACCATTACCAAATATTATATTCCTATCCACGACCAAGGTGGAAAGTTTGAGTTTGACTATGATGATGGGCGTCACATGGTTTTAGGTATGCGCAATACTTGGTCCTTGGGCATGCAACGTGAGACCTTTGTTATTTTTATTCAGGAAGGTTCGCAAAAAGGAAAGACACTTATTTATTCTTGGGGTAATCCAGGTGCAGACCGTATTGGTTTTAACCCCGGATGGATACGCGTACAATGCGATTTAGATACTCCGGAAAATAGAAAATTACAATATGGTTTAAGACCTGGTTCATAAAATAGAAAAGCCCTTTCTCAAGGGCTTTTAAATAAAATTTTTAGAATTTATTTTTTTATTAAATCCAAGTTATGATAGGCATAATTTGCTGCGGTCGAAATAACAGAATCGGTTTCTTTATCGGTAATCTTATCTCGATAACTAAACATTCCCTCACTTAGCATTACCTCATAGTTAAATGTCTTTGAACCAAAAGTACAGTCTCTGCCATTCATTTTCATATTGTATTTTCCATCCATATTTTTTACAATCAAATCGCATATATCGGGGAATGCACTTATCTCTTCAACACTTAGACTATCCAAAATTGACATATTTTCCCAAGCGCCAACATATTTAGTCTTATCCTTAAAAGGCCACATTTTTACTCGAATCTGTTCTCCTAAACTATCTTTGGCTATGGTATAGATTCGTTGACGATAGGTTGCCGAAGGATCATGATCTCTATATTCTTCAACATACAAAACGTTTTCTCCAATAGTAGGTGCATTTAATTTAATATAATGTGATTGTAAATGCAACCATCCATCCTCGCCTGAATCATCTAAACGCCAAACTTTATCACCATTAGATTCAACTTCAGCAATCTGTTTATCATTATTATAGGTGCCAGGCCACATATTCATGATCTCATCAATTTGTTCATCAATGGATAAGACTTTAATTACGGGTTCCTCAATTTCCGAAACTTCCTTTTTCTTTTTTTCACTACAGCTTGTAAAGACCATAGCTGAAGCAAGCAAACAAACTCCTAAAATATTGTTCTTTGAAATGTTCATCATTATAGTATCTCTTTAAATTAAATTTAAAATTTCTAAACCTGCACGTTCCCCAGATTCCATAGCACCTTCCATACCTCTATTCATTAGAGCGGTGTGTTCTCCTGCAAAATGTATCCTACCAATAGGTTGGGCAAGATTGTTAGCAAAATCGGTAATCTGTCCTGGTTTCCAGTATGCATAAGCGCCACCTGCATAAGGATTATCTATCCAGTTCCAATAGTGGACAAACTTCAATGCTCCTTTTAAACTTGGTCGCATTTCTTCTAAGGTTTTGGTGACACGAGCAATAGCATCTTTCTTGCTCATTTTACTAACTTCAAGGGCAACAGTACTATTTAAAAAAGCAACACAACTTGTAACCCTATCCGGATTTTGAAGATCGTTCTTTAGTGCCATAAAACGACCCGCCAAATTATCGCACCACATACTAGGAGGCAGACTATCTTCTTCCCAGTACTTCTTTGTAGGCACATAATGTATTTGAAGAACGGGAGTATAGTCAAGACCTTGGAAACCTCTTTTTTGATTTGCATTGGCGTCTGGGGATATTTTAATTCTTCTTAATGCAGATGTAGGTAATGTAACCAAGGTATATGGGGCTCTTAATTTTTTATCATCTTTAAGTGTTACGCTTACACCATCTTCTTCCGATGCAATACTTTTAACGGGGCTATTAAGAAGTACATCTTGTTTAAAAGCTGCCCCCATTGCCTCTGGTAAGCGTTGATTACCACCAATAACAGCACCACCTTTTCCAGAAGAAGCTGATTGTTGATCAAACCAAGTTAATATCTGAAAGAACATCATGATTGAAATATTCTTGGCGTCTATTCCGTAGCTGGAGTTTGTTCCCATAGCCAATTTCATAGCATCTTCGGAGAATCCTTCTTTTTTTAATACCTCATAAACCGATTTGTCCCAGTCCTTATATTCGGGGTTTCTCCATGCTGCTAAATCCATCTTAGGAAGTGGATTCAGTTTCGAAAAAAGCGGCCATGCTGTGTAAGCAGGTAGCGATTTTCTGTAACCATCTGGTAATGTGTTTATAGAACTGACGGACCAATCTGCGGGTAGAATGAAATTATCCTTAATATGATAAATCAATTCCCCATTTCTGGCTTCTGTTCTTGGTCGCATAGGACCAATTTCAACACCATACTTTTGAGCCGCATCTAGAACGCGTGCATAACCACCACCTATGCCATTGGCTCCTAATTCCGGATGACCAGGAACATCACTTTCTTTTGCTGTATGAACGCGACCTCCAAAACGGTCTGTAGCCTCAACTATAATTACCTTGTATCCAGCATTTTCTAATAATAATGCAGCATTTAGGCCTGATAGTCCAGCACCAACAATAATTACATCTGCATCAAATGATTTTTTAGCTCCTCCCAGTACACAAGAGTTTAATCCAAAATAAAATGGAGCAGCAGCAAATGCTAGACCCGTTTTTTGGATCATCTCACGACGATTCATGTTCGTTGATTTTACATTTTTAACTGGTTTTTTCATTCTTCATCCCAATTTAAAGGTTCCGAAAATATAGTGGGTTGTTTCTCTATGGTTTTTGCAATAAATTCTTCTGGCAAATCATCTTCACTATAAAAAGTACTTCCGCTAGAGGTCCAAATCATATGACCTGGAGTGCCTCTCATCTTAAGAATTGAAAGCCATGAAGTTTCACTTGTCCAATGAAAATCCGATGGTATATGGGTATGCGATCTATCCATTAGGTAAGATGTATCAAAATCATAAGTATCCAGTGTCATTTCTGTACGCCAAGTTTGCGATTTACTTTCAAACCATTTGGTAAAGGCATGGCGCGTAACATGCATGCGGTCTCCTATTTCTGTGAAAACTAAATTCATTGGAGAATCAAAAGCCGTACTTTCCATTTTAAAGGTCGCATCTATCTTAGGTCCATTAGGAGTCATAACCCCTCCTCTTATTCCAGCTCTAAATGGCGGCACCTCAACCGTTTTTCCGGTATATGGATTTACCATACTATCAAGAAATGCTTTAGTCTTCGGGTCTTGGTATAATAACCAACCTCGGGATTTTGATTCTACATTTCCATTTTCCAAAAGTCTCATAATTTTTATACCACAACCGGTATACTTAAAAACTTCTTTTCCAAAGACGTTTAAACTATCTGGTCTATCCGGTCTAATACCAAACACACGTCCCTCGGAATATGAATACGTCTTTTTTCCAGATAAATCTCCTTGTAGTTTTTGAAAAATAAGGAATTGATCATTTGGGTCATTTAGGTCATAAGCTAAATCCTCTTGTAGTATTGAAATCTCTGCAGCATCTGAGTCTTTTTTCTCATTCTCCTTACAACTGCCTAAAATAATAAAAGAGAAAAATACGGTCAATATTAGTTGTTCTTGCGCTTTCATGATAGATTTTAATATAACTTCAATTTAAAATTAAATATTGATTAATTATGTTAATTGTTAACTAAGTTAACTAATTATTTGTATATTTCACATATTATTTCTCATTTTAAAAGTTATAGTTTAAAAAAGAGTTCCTAAAAATGAAAACGAGCTTCCACATACTATTCTTAATCCTGTTACAAATTTTCTTTTTTAAAGTTGCAGCGCAAAATGATAGTATACCATCTTTTAAAGATTGTAAATCATGTCCAGAAATGGTAACTATTCCAACTGGCAAAGTCTATATTGGTTCTTACAAAGAAGAAATAGGAAGAAAACAAAGCGATAGAAAGAGAGTGTTGGCAACTATTAGCAAACCATTTGCGTTAGCAGCCAAAGAAGTCACCTTGGGCCAGTACAGAGTATTTATGGAAGAGACTAAATACAAATCTAAGGCTGCCATTCGTGATGGTGAGCCCCTAGTGGGTTGCAACTACTACGATGGTAAACAATATGGATATATTGCCAATCATAATTGGAAAAACCCTGGTTATGCACAACGGGAAGATGCACCCGTAGTATGTGTAAGCTGGAGTGATGCCAATGCATATGCAAATTGGTTGTCTAAAAAAACAGGGAGAAAATACCGTATTCCCTCTGCCGTTGAATTCGAATATGCTTCAAGAGCAGGAAGCAGTTCTCCTTGGTATTGGGGAACGAACCCAGAAGAGGCATGTGAGTACGCTAACATTGGCGATAGAGCGTTTGGAGACAAGTATCCTACAAGACCTTCTTTTCCATGCACAGATGGTTACGTATACACCGCTCCAGTTGGAAAATTTAAACCTAATAAGTTTGGTTTATATGACATGGTCGGCAACGCTTGGGAATGGACGGAAGACTGTTACAAAAGAGACTTAACAGATGCTCCTCTAGATGGAACAGCGGACACAAATGACCCAGAAAATAATTGCGCATGGCGCACTCCAAAAGGAGGAAGTTGGATTAGTGGAATAGCATGGAGCCGGGCAGCAGTTCGCTCAGCTGATGGTGCAGATTACAAAAGTTTTATGTTAGGCTTTCGCGTTGCTGCAGAAATTGAAAAGAAATAAAATATCGCTATTTAAGAAAAAAAAAGATGAAAACAACAAGAAGAAAGTTTGTAAAAAATGTGGCAGGAGCTGCTGCAGCCGTGGGCGCATTAGGACTTGCAAACTGTGCTACTAAAGAAGAAAAACCAAAAGAAGAACTAGTACTACTGCCAGAACAGCCTAAAGGTCCCGCTAAAGAAAAATATGATGTTATCGTTGTTGGTGCTGGACTTTCAGGACTACAAGCCGCAATCCTATTGGAAGATGCTGGTTACGATGTTTTAGTTCTGGAAGGAAGAAAACGACTTGGAGGTAGAGTATACACTTTAGAAAATATCCCTGGAAAACCAGAAGCAGCCGGAGAATGGATTGGCGCCAACTATGCTCGGATGATTAGTATGGTGGATAAAATGGGGCTATCCTTATTTTCCCCTGAACAAACAAATGAAAACCGTCCTTGGATGTATCACATCAATGGGGAGTTTATTACTAGAGAAGATTGGCCTTCACATCCAATGAATCCTCAAAAAGGGGAATTCAGAGATCTGTTACCTAGTCAATTTTTATCTAGAATCTCTAATCATGAAAACCCATTAAAAGACCAGCCTTTAGATGCCTGGTTAAAGCCAGAATTTCAAAAATATGATATCCCACATGATCAGTATTTGCGTTCTAAAGGATTAGATGAAGAAACCATTCGTTTGATGAATGTGACCATTCACTCGGGTGGTATGCACAGGACTTCAGCTTTAAACGAATTGCGCAGATATCATGTAAACGAATTCAATGGTAAGCTACAATTCGCAGATGGAAAAAGCTATAAAATGATTAAGGGTGGAAACTCTCAGTTACCATCAAGGATGGCAGAAAGTCTTAATAACGAAGTACTTTTGGAAAAGACCGTTGTTGCTTTCCGTGAAAAAAACAACATTACTGAAATAAGCTGCTCAGATGGTACAGTATATAATGCCGACCATGTAATTTGTAGTATTCCAATTTCTGTACTAAAAAATGTGACTTTTGAGCCATTAATGCGAGGGATTGCTGCAGAAGCAGTTAACGAAATAGGGTATGGACTATCAATTCAAGCGCACTTTCAAGTAATGGAGCCATTTTGGGAAAAAGACGGATTGGCGCCTAACATGTGGTCCGATGGGGAGCTAGAAAGAGTTGCAGTCCGCACAAAACGCTCTTCTGACCAACCAGAGGCATTAGTAGTCTTTATAAACGGACCTGAATCTCTGAAATTCCGATTAATGACAGATGAACAGGTATTCTCTTATTGCCAAATAAAGCTTGCAGAATTGCGCCCTTCTACAAAAGGGCTTCTGAAACCATTATTAATTCAGTCTTGTGAACGTGACATTCATGGTGCAGGTGATTGGGTATATTGGCAACCAGGCCAAGTAACAAAGTTTGGAAACAACATGCGTCCAAGACATGGCAATATTCATTTCTGTGGTGAACACACCGCAATTATGGAACGTGGCATGGAAGGTGCTTTTGAATCTGGCGAACGAGCTGCCCTAGAGATTATAATGGAAGCATAAAAAAGAATCGCTTTATTTAACGGAAATACATGAAAAAATTTAAAATGAACTCAAACTTGAATACCGGCTTTCTGGCCATTCTAGTAATATTTCTTGGAAGTTTTAATGGCATAGCGCAATCTAGTGACCCTAATGTTAGAGATCTTTTACTGCTTTCAAAGTGGTTTGAAGGCGAATTTGATAACGATTCTCAAAACTGGTATGAAGGTCGTGGTGGATGGCCTGGAAAAGAAGAGGAAAAGCATGAGCGCATTCATGTAATTCATACCCGCATAAATGCACCTGAAATTGGTGAATATGTTTTTTATATTGAAGAGTACACAGGAGGTGATTCCACCAAAGTTGGGCGACAAAGAATAGTTAATTTTAAAAGTAACGCTCCCAAAGAAACTATTGAAATGGAGCTTTATTTTTTAAGGGATTCTAAAAAATATTTGGGGACCTATGCTACACCAAAAGTTTTTGATGGTTTAAAAAAAGAAAGCCTCTTTGGCTTGGATGGATGTAACGTCTTTTTCAAAAGGATTGGTGAACAGTACCATGGCAGTATGAAAGACAAATCGTGTCAGTTTGGTGAAGGTGACTTAAAACGATATTCGGTGCATGATATGATTATTTCGGAGAATCAATATTGGCGGGTTGACCAGACCTACTTGGTTAAGGATAATTCCTTTTATAAAGGGCATCCAAATGACATTCCACATAAAATGCGAAAAGTAGATTGGTACAGTTGTGATATTGCTTTTCACGAAAAAGCGTATTACTTACCAAGCGAAAAAGACAAACGCTACAATGATATTCTGATTCATGACCAAGGTGGTTCTCGTTTTTTTGAGAATCCTGTTGATGGCAAAACATATAAAGTCCAGTTACGAGAAAAACAGTATCCATTTTACAAAGAAGGTTCAGACTTTTTTATGGTTCGCCTAATAGAAAAAGGGCAACGTGCTTCAGTAGCCTTGGCATTCGCACAACCTGATCCAGATAAAGCAGGGTTTCAGATGGGATGGGCGTCATGCGTATGTGAAAAAGTAGAAAGTAAATAGTAATTAAGAAGGATTGAATAAATAGTAGTACATGAAAAAAATAATTTTTACCTCGGCATTAGCATTCGCTATGGCATCTTGCGGAAGCAAAGCTGAGAAGAAAGAAGAGTCTCTGGTTAAAAGACCTAAGACGGAGACAAGCCAAAAAAAGCCTATAGCAAAACTATCTCCAGGAGCTAAAGCATTTATACAATGTGCTGCCTGCCATAATCTAAAGAAAGGTGAACCCAATAAAGTTGGTCCAAACTTACATGGCATTTTTGGAAGAAAAGCAGCCTCATTAGAAGGTTTTGCTTATTCAGAAGCACTTAAAAAATCTGACATTGTTTGGAACGAAGATCATATTAGAGCGTGGTTAGAAAAACCAACAGACTATGTTCCTGGCACTATTATGGCTTTTATTGGCATTAAAAATAAAGAGCAACAGGATGTTCTCATCGAATATTTAAAGGAGGAGACTAAATAAACTAATATTCGGTATTCAAATTATAAAAAAGGGGCATTATAGCCCCTTTTTTTATTTATTTTATCTTCCCCAACCATCACCGGCTTCTCCATTCTGCAGGGCCCTCACCTCCGCCACATCTTTTGGTGGATTTAGCCATTTAGGTTTATTCTCCTTTGCCCAGGACAACAATTTTTCAGGAAACTCTTCATGACTTTCAACACGCCACGAATGTAATTGAATAATAGCCTTAGTATCTGGCATACCCGCCCATGGTGGTAAAGAACCATAGCGTTGCCATGCCATTTGATGTGGTTCATCTACACTACCCTCTGGTTGAATAAAAAAATCATAGTTTTCCCATGCTTGATATTGCTTTCCTGTGGGAAGGGGGAAATCTAAATACACTTGGGCATTGTATATATAACCGCTACCCATTTTACGATATGGAATACCATCCTCAGATTTAATAATTTGAACACGCTCGCCAACTCCTTGCTCTACATCACCATAAATTCTATCATTTTCTAACCTATAAGTAATCATTTGGTAAGGGTACGCTATAGGCTTTACCTCTTGACCATTATAATCTGTTATTACTTCTCCAGTTACTGGATCTGTATAGGCAAATGTTTTACGTGTTAAATGGATAACTTTTCCATCAGCTTCATCAGGCCAAATAATAGTAGAGCTATCAAAACCAATCATTCCAAAAAGTTTTTTTCCCGAAGGATATTCATAAACCGCACCATCTGCAACCCAATGCACAGGCTCGCCTGTACCCGCACGCGCATCTACCCAATTTTTTAAAACATCTGGAGCAGCTTGGTAAGAGGCTTTTTCAGCCCATGGATGAACAGCAATTTCCATAGTTGTGTTTGTCCCGTCTTCAGGACCAGTATTCATTTGTTTTTTACAACTTATAAGAGCCGTAATTAAAAGTATTCCTATTAAAAATTTTGTTTTCATCAATTTCATATTTATGTTTTTATAGTAATCCAGGTAATTATTTAGTGCCAATTCCATTGCAAAATACTAAAAGTTAACTTAGTTAATAGTTAATAATGTTTATTAGTAATTACATTGAGAATTATGTATTAAAAAACTCTTTTTATAGAACACCTTTCTTAATTGAAGAATGCTAGTTAAGAAATATGCATTTTTTGCTTCATTTGAGCAGGTATTCAATATTTCCAAAACTTAAGTATTAAATTTTATTAAAAAAATAGTTAATTTAGTTAACGATTAACATAATTAATCATTATATTCGATGAGTATATATTGACAAAATCAAATTAAAAAATATTTAAATAATTGATTTTCAATATTTTAAATTGAATTTAACTAATAAAAAAACCAAGGACTAAAACTTAGAAAAATGAAAAAAATCTTAAATTTTATCTGTTTAGTCAGCTTTTTGTGCTGTACAACAGGAGTTTTTGCTCAAAACACTGTAACTGGTAAGGTGACAGATGAAGACGGCATTGGAATCTTAGGAGCCACAATTCAGGTTCAGGGCACTAATACTGGTACCACTTCAGATGATGATGGTAATTATAGCATTTCTGCTTCAACTGGCGACGTGCTTATTTTCTCTTACATCGGCTATCAAACTCAAAGAATCTCGGTAACTGGTAATGTGGTAAATGCACAATTAAAAGAAAATGTTAGTTTATTAGACGAAGTTGTAGTTTCATCAACTAGAAAGCCAGTTCGAAAACTGCAGGCTACTACAGCTATTAACAGTATTGGAACCGAAGAATTAGCTACTTTAAAAGCAGAATCATTTACAGAAGCTATCCAAAATACTCCAGGTGTTATCATTGATGAAACGCAAGGTAGAAAAGGTGGCTTTAATATACGGGGCTTTCCTGGAGGTTCAATTTATACGACAACTTTAATTGATGGTTTGCCTGTATCTGGTATTGCCGTGCAGTCTGGAGGAACCCAAGAATTCTATGGTATTGATCAGAATGTTCAAAATATAGAGGTCGTAAGAGGTGCAGCCGCTACCCTTTTTGGTAGAGCTTCTGCTGCAGGTGCAATTAATATTATTTCAAAAACAGGTGGAACAGAGCATCATGGCTCTTTTTCCATGACAAAATATAGCAATAATTCAAGGGCAGGACATCAGTTCGAAGATGAAGTTGATTATAGAGTTGATATGAACTTTAACGGGCCCATAAGCGATAAATTACGCTATAATATTGGTGGCTATGTTTTAGAAGATTCTGGAGTTAAGGAGCAGTTTGCAAAGGATAGAGGAGCACAAGTAAGAGCAAATTTTGACTATCTATTATCAGAAACTTCATCAATACGACTTTATGCAAGTGCTTTCAACAATCAGTTCCAAAACATCACCGATGCGCCCTGGGATTTAGAAAACGAAAGAATTCTTGATGGATGGCATCCTGCAAATGCCTTTTTTAATGATGCAAGTAATCTAACTACAGCGTTTGGTCAACTAAATGTTAGACAAGGGTTTTTCAATACAGCACTTGCAACAGATGCAAGTGGTAATACCTTAACCGATAGACCCGGAAGAAATAGAGAAAAAACTCAAGGTGCCAGCGTAGGAATAGATTTGAATTTTGATTTAGGTAATGGTTGGTTCTGGAATGAAAGAGTTAGGTATAATGATTTTAGATACAATGATATCAATGAGTTTAATTTCTCTACCTTTTATGATGTAAATTCAACAGTTAGCAGGTTTAACGGAGAAGCGAACAATCAGAATAGAACTTGGATTACTGAGCATAGAATTTCTAAGCAAATAAAAGGTGCCACGGCTGAGCATAATATAAGTGGAGGTCTTTATTTTAGTAATGCCAACAGAGATCGTTTGGGCGTTAACTTTATTTATGGTTCCAGTGTAGATTTCAGGAATCCAACAGTTGGAAATTCATTTGGGTTCAGTACAGGTTCCTTTGGGTTTCCACAGCCACCAGCAACTTCATACATATCTAATACGTCGTCTAACAGACAAGAGACAAGTACTGGGCTCTTTATTGGTGATGAAATGGTATTTAATGAAAAGCTTAGTTTAAACCTTGCGTTTCGTTATGACTGGTTAAAGCATAGATTTAACAACGACCCTGAAGAAATACGCGATACAGGTGTGGATTTTAATCCAGCAACATTTGAGGAAAATGAATTGAAGTTTAATGATCTTTCCTATTCCATTGGTGCCAACTATTTATTAGGAGAATCTTCAGCTATTTATGCTAATTATGTTCGCGCATTTTCCTTACCAGGTTCTATTAATTTGACAACAGAACTGCCAGATGACAACGAAGTTGTAAATAACTTTGAAGTGGGCTATAGAGCAGGACTGGGGGATTTAACGCTAGATTTTACAATATTTAATACTAAAATCGACAATAGAACTGCTACAATATTTGACGGTGGTCTTGGAGAATTTGTTGAAAGACCAGCTGGTTCAAACAAAATATTTGGTGGTGAATTCGCCGCAGTATACACCCCAAAAGCAATAAGAGGTCTATTAGTTAGAGGTTCTTTAACGCTTCAAAATTCTGAATATGAAGAATTCTTTGTTCCAGTAGGTAGCGGAGTTGATCAAAGCGGTGATCTTTTTGGTCTTAATTTAGTAGGATCAGGAGATGAAGCAGGTATTAATCTTGAAGGATTGAAAGCACAGAACAGACCTCCAACAATTTACAACATAAATATTGGGTACAATGCCTCTAGATGGGGTGCAGATTTTGGAGGTTTCACGTATTCAGGTGGATATGCTGATGCTTTAAATCTTTATGAGTTACCAACCATATCAGAGTATAACTTTGGAGCCTACTATACTTTTCCTTTAGGTTCAAATCAACTAAGGTTTAGTATGCGTATTAAGAATTTGTTTGATGGAGCAAATGCTAGACAACTTGTTGTAGGTGGTCAAAATACTGATGCCGGTTTAGTAGAGCTACAAAACAACCCAACAAGAGCAGGTAGAATATCATCTGCAGTTTTTCAAAATCCGAAAAGAGTATTATTTACCGTAGGATATCAATTTTAATTATTTAAAGTTTGAGTTAGTTTAATCAATAAAAGCACCACGTAAAGTGGTGCTTTTTTGTTAATTAAGACTTCCTATTTAGCTAAAAGAATATAAAAACGAATTTATTCATCAATAAGAAATGGATTTAAGGGCGCTTTGCAGAATTAAAATTAGATTAACCAATATATGCCGTACAATGAAAAAAGTATTCACAATAATAATACTTGCGAACTTACTTAGTATCTCTCAATTAAATGCACAATCAGAGGTGTCAAAAATTACAGATGAAGATATTAATGCTACGGTTTCGGGTATGGCTTTTGTAACTAAAGACTTGAAAGCCAGCATAAAGTTTTATGAAGATTTTTTAGGTTTTAAAGAGCGTAAACGTATTCAAATAGATACGCCTGGAGGTCTTGCGAATTTTGGTGTTACTGGCCAAAAATCATTAACATACGTGGCACTTGTACCTGCTACATTTTCTAAAGAAAACATAATCATGGGCATTAACTTAATTGAAATTCCTGAGGCAGCGGAAACTCAATTAAAACAAATGGGAGCAAGAGCACCTATAGCTAGTGAGCTCATGGTGGCATTTTCCGTAAAGAATCTAAAAAAGATTGAAAAGATGATGCAAGCCAATAATATACCTATAGTCGCTCCATTAACCCCATCTGCCACTGGTAAATCTATGACATTAGCTGTACTAGATCCAAATGGGGTGCGCATACAAATGTATGAGTACATAAAAAAGTAAATGTGATTTAAGGGTAATTAAATCCTTTTTAACACACGTTCTATGAGCGATAAAGCATTGCTATTATTTATAGTTCTTTAGAAAAGACTAAATGATTTTTAAAAAAAACTTGAGATGGTACATTGTTGGCACCATTTTCTTAGCAACCACAATTAATTATATAGATAGACAAGCATTATCTGTAGCTGCCCCGGTCATAAAAGAAGACCTAGGTCTTTCTAACGAACAGTATGGTTGGATAGTTAGTGCTTTCTTATTAGCATATGCTATAATGCAATTAGCTTCCGGTATAGTCATTGACAAAATAGGAACAAAAAAAGGATTTAGCCTAGCTGTTGTATGGTGGTCCATAGCTAATATGCTACATGCCTTTGGAAATAGTATGGCTAGTCTTGGGCTATTTAGATTTTTATTAGGTATTGGTGAAGCTGGCAATTATCCTGCAGCCATGAAAGCAATTTCTGAATGGTTTCCAAAGAGAGAAAAAAGCAAAGCTGTAGGTATCTTAAATATGGGACCGGGAATGGGAGCCATTATTGCTCCTCCACTAATGGCTTGGTTGATTTTGGCATTTGGATGGAAATTAGCTTTTGTAATAACTGGGGCTTTAGGGTTTGTCTGGTTAATTTTATGGAAATGGATTTACTACTCACCAGATAAACATCCAAAGATTTCTAGGGAGGAATTAGCACATATTCAAGAGGATGGTAGAAAAGTAGTTACATCTAAAAAAACACCGTGGTTAAGCTATTTTAAATACAAACAAGTCTGGGGTATAGCATTATCACGTTTTGTGTCAGATGGTGTGTTTTACTTCTTTGTATTCTGGTTACCATCGTGGCTTACGGATGCTAAAGGATTTAGTCTAACCGATATTGCCCTATTTGCTTGGATACCTTTTGTTCTTGCTGATTTGGGGAGTTTTGTAGGCGGATGGTATAGCAGTCATTTAATAAGAAGAAAAGTGTCTTTAGATTCATCAAGAAAACGAGTAATATGGATTGGAGCATTACTTGTAATTCCCATACTAGGCTGTTTATATGTAGAATCTGCGTACTGGGCAATCGCACTTATAAGTTTTGCGCTTTTTGCTACACAATTTAAACAGGCTTCACTTTTCACATTGCCTATTGATCTATTCCCAAAAAAAGACGCTGCATCAGTTTGGGGGATTTCTGGTTCCGCTGGTAGCTTTGGAGCTATGTTATTTACTCCCCTTATTGGCTGGCTTGTAGACACCATTTCTTATTCCCCTGTATTTGTAATAGTAGCATTTTTACATGTCCTATCCGCATTAATAGTAATGGTATTTATACCAAAAATCCAACCTGTTAAAGAAATTGTATGATGGCTAACTTAAAATATCTTTTCGTTTTTGTTTTCATTTTTACATGTAACAGCAGTTGTCGCGAAAAAACTGAAAAATCACCACAGTTCGTGCAAAATCAGAAATCAACTAATAAATTGGAACAGGATTTAGATAAACTACTAAATTGGTTTCCTGGAGAATATGACAACCATCAACAAGTATATAAAGAAGCTGTAGACAGTTTTCCTATAGAAAAAAGGCACAGACAAACTCATCATATTTTTTTTCCAGTGGAGTTAAATTTTATTGAAGGAAGAGAAATCTACGCGCAACAATCTCAACATTATGATCTAAATAATATCTACAGACAACGTATTTACGCTTTCCAAATAGACAGTATTGAACAAGCAATTCGATTAACAATTTATACTCCAAAAGAGCCTAAAAAACTTAAAGATGCGCATCTAAACCCAGTGCTATTTGAAGGGTTGACTATTGATGATTTTTTTCTTAAACCGGGTTGTGATGTTTATTGGAAACGTAATGGGGAGCAATTTGAGGGTTATCTACAAGAAAATGCCTGTAGTTATTTTTCAAAACGTTTTAATACCGAAGTTTTCTTGAATGAAACCCTTATTTTAAGGAAAGACGCTTTACTATTGGACGATACGGCAGTTGATAGTAGTGGGAATTTAGTTTTTGGAGTAAATGACAAAGGTCCTACTATTAATCTTAAAGAGATACCATGTACTGAATAAGAAAAATAATATATAATGAAAAAAACAATCTTTTTACTATTTATCGTCATCCTCATTACTAGTTGTAAAGAGAGAACGAAAGAAAATACATCCATAAAAGAAGTGCCATTAACTGCCACCCAAATCATGAAAAAAGCTCATGAAAAAGCAGGTGGAGATTTTTGGCGTAGACCCAAAAGTCTTACCCTAAAAGGGTATGGTATTTTTTTTAGAAATGAAGATTCCGTTAAACATGAAAACCATAATATGTGGCGAGCCTTTGCAAACGAAAAGAATGAAGCGCATAAGGCAAATGGTAAAGTGCGTATAGAATCTTTTCGAAATGGTGAACCTGTATTTATTGTTTCCTATGATGGGGAAAACACTTATGACCTTAGAGGAAGACAAGAAAAATCAGAAGCAGATAAACGTTGGGCGTCAAATTTTGGTTATGGAGCAATAAGGCATGCGCTGGATGACGGTTATCAATTACAAAAGATGGTTGATGATACCGTTGCAAACAAAGCCGTTTATCAAATTAAGGTGATTGATAAAAGTAAGGGTGAAACTTTCTTTGGAATAGATAAAGAAGATTTTAAAATCGTAAAAGTCGCTTTTGATACCCCTCGTGGATGGCATCATCGTATTTATTCAAAATTCTTTAGTAAAGAAGCATATTCTTGGTTACAATCAGGGCAGGTTGATTTATACTATGATAATAAAAAAGTAAACACAATAATTTGGGAGGATTTTGAAGTAAACCAAACACTTCCAGATAGTCTATTTGTATTAAACAAAGCCTTATGAAAAATAAAAAACTAGTGCTGGCAGCGCGTCCCAGTGGGCTTTTAATTAAGGAAACTGATTTTAGAATGGAAGAAGAGGATATTCGTCCTCTAAAAAATGGTGAATTCTTGATTAAGGTTTTGTTTCTATCCGTTGCTCCGGTAATGAAGTTTTATATGCAAGATGGTGCGGGGATTGAAGCTCCTTTACAATTTGGAGATACCATGCGCGGTCGTGGAGTTGGTGAGGTAATAGAAAGCAAAAATACAGGCTTTAAAGTAGGAGATATTGTTCAAGGAAAATGTGGCTGGCAAGAATATAAAATTTGCGATGGCACACCTTATCATATGATGTATAAAGTAAAGCAACGAAAAGCCCCCTACTCCACAGCTTTAGGAGTTTTAGGTATGACTGGTTTCACCTCTTACTTTGGATTATATCATGTGGGAGAGCTCAAAGCCGGTGAAAATGTTTTGGTATCTGCTGCTACCGGTGGGGTTGGTTCTAATATCGGAAACCTTGCAAAAATAAAAGGTGCAAAAGCCATAGGTCTTGCTAGTACAGATGAGAAGTGCAGACTACTAACGGAAAGATTGGGTTATGTTGGTGCTATTAATTACAAGACAGAAAATATAGCAGAACGAATAGACCACTACTTTCCAAATGGTATTGATGTTTATTTTGACAATGTTGGTGGTGAAATCTTGGATATTGCACTAAGTAAAATAAGAAGGTATTCACGTACCGTGCTATGTGGTCGCATTTCGCAGTATGAAGAATCGCTGCATAAATCTGAGTATTCCCTTAAAAATTGGTATCGGGTTGGAGCTACTCGTTCTATGTTAAAAGGCTTTTTCATCTACGACTTTGAATCACAATTTGATCAGGCCGAATCCCAAATGGCACTATGGATTGAAGAGGGAAAACTAACCTATCAAGAAGATATATTAGAAGGTTTATCTCAAATGCCAATTGCATTAAATAGGCTCTTCGAACGCAAAAATAAAGGCAAACAATTGGTGAAAATATCCGAATGAAGAATAAACAACTAGTTGTTAGCAGTTTTGCAAACGAAATCAGACAAGCAACAACAATTAAGGAAACTGAAGTTCCCAAACTAAAACCTAATCAAGTATTGGTTAAAAATACTTTTGTGGGAATTAATGCGCTATACGATAGAGAACTCTATCGTGGTAAGATTCCTTATATACGGGTAGATTTTCCTTATGTATATGGCGTAGAAGCCGTAGGTGAAATTGTCGACATTGGGTCCAATGTAACCCAAGCTCGAATAGGAGATTCAGTGACAACAGTCAAAGTTGGTACTGCCTACCAACAATATCAGATTATTAATGAAGAAGAAATTGTTTTAATTCCCAAGGCAACGCCGGAATACCTTACTTTAAACCCAACAGGAGTTTCCGCATATTTGGCTCTGAAAAATGTTGGAGAGCTTCAAGCTAACGAAACTATTGTAGTTTCTGCAGCTGCAGGAGGTCTCGGCCATATTATTGTGCAATTAGCAAAACAAAAAGGATGTCATGTAGTTGGTATTTGTGGAAATCCTGATAAGGTTTCCCTATTGGAATCTTTGAATTCATGTGACCGAATTATCAATCATAGCGAAGAAGATATTGCTGGGGTTTTAAACAGGGAATATGCAAATACCATTAATGTTGCTTTTGATTCCGTGGGACGTCATATATTCGATGCTTTCTTAAAGAATTTAGCCCCTTTAGGTCGCTTAGTTGTAAGCGGACTTGCCACGGAGATTAATGATGGAGCGTTTCAACAAATTACAGGACCAAGAGTTTATGAGAGTATTTATTGGAAAGGAGCATCAGTCCGTTGCTTTATGAACCATTTATATAAAGAACAACATCCTGAAGCTAGGAACTTCTTATTTAACCAATACCAAAAAGGAATATTACAAGTAAAAGTAGACCCTAAACAATTCAAGGGTATTGAAGCTATAGTTGATGCTTCCGAGTATTTATTAGCAGGTAAAAGCTGTGGGAAAGTTGTTGTTTCTTTATAGTTCTATGAACTTTTTTCTTCAAAATGTGCCATTGTCTCTGGATGTGCCGTTTGTATCAACAACGCTTTCTTTCTAAAAAAGCGTAAAAATCCTGCATCTCCCATTCGAGAACCATTGATACCAGATTCTTTAAACGAATTCTTTTCGGCATCATATACTTTGTTGGTTAAGCTACCATCGTTAATACTGATAGCGCCTGCTTCAATTTGTGAAGCAATTTCAATGGCTTTTTCCCTATCCTTTGAAAATACTGATGCTGACAACCCAAAAATACTGTCGTTCGCCCACTCGAGTGCTTGTTCTTCTGTGCGAAAAGGCATAATAGGTATTAGTGGACCAAAAGTCTCCTCTACCATAACACTCATCTTATGGTTGACATTGGTTAAAACGGTTGGTCTACACCATAAACCCCCATTTATATTTTCTACTTTTCCTCCTGAAAGGATTTTTGCCCCTTTAGCTACGGCATCATTTATTTGTTCTTGAATTTTCTCAGCTTGCTGTTCAAAAATAAGTGGCCCCATTTGTCCTTCTTCTGGATTAATGGTCATGGTAACCGCTGTAGCTTTCTTTGTAATTTGTTCTACAAAATCATCATAAATGTTTTCAGCAACATATATGCGTTCCAAAGATTGACATGCTTGACCGGTGGCACCAACACAGCTGCGTAAAACAGCATCGGTTGCCACTTCTAAATCCGCATCTGAGAGCACAATGGCAGGGTCTTTTCCTCCCAACTCTAAAAATGCAGGGATAAAACGTTCAGCGCACACTGCACCTATCTTTTTACCGGTAGGTACACTCCCAGTGAAGCATAGCGCATCCACAGTATTCACAACAGCTTTACCAGCTTCAGCACCACCACGAACTAATTTTAAAACCGCATCCAATTCGGGTACTGCTTTGATACTTTTCTCTAACCCATCCATAAAACGTGGTGTCACTTCGCTAGGTTTTAATAGCACTCCACAACCAGCCATTAAAGCAGGAATTGTGTCAATTAAAGCTAAAAGCAAGGGGAAATTCCAAGGGCTAATTACGCCAACTAAACCATAGGGTATCCATTGTTGTCCAATTTGTACGGTGTTTGCCGAAGCAGAAGTTCTTTCAGCTGGTGGATTATATAATTGTGGTGCTCGGTAACTCCATGCCTGCATTAAACCAATAATACCTCCCGTTTCAACTTCCGAAATTCTTTTTCTAGCGGTATCAACAGCTAATTGCCCTGCTATCTCCGATTGAAAGTTAGTAAAACTAGCAAGCCATTTTTTCAAAACAGCAACGCGCTCAGTGATGGTCATATTTTGCCATTCTTTTTGTGCAGAACGAATAGATAATGCTTTTTCAACAACTAATCGCGTACTATCTTCTTGCAAATTATAATCGTACTCTCCCGTTCTTGGGTTTCTTACTTTCATAGGCACTTTATTACATTACTAGTACAAACCGAATATCTCAAAGTTATAAAAATAGTTAACTATATTAATCATTAATTATATTAACTTTTTTTGTATTTTTATTTTTTGGTTATGAATTCTAGAAAATTTGAGGGAACTTCACAAAAATCCGTCGAATAAATGTCTGCCAAGGACATTAGAAATTAAAGATAATGAAAGTAATTCTTGAAGAACAGGGTTTGCGAGATGGGTTTCAAACCTTGACTCAAGTAATCCCAACAGAAAAGAAATTAGACTATATAGATCAATTGGTAGATGCTGGTATTAAGCGTATACAGATTGCCTCTTTTGTGCACCCAAGATTGGTTCCCCAAATGGCAGATGCCGAGGAAGTTTGCAAAAATGTCACTAAAAAAGACGGGGTTATTTATAGCGGATTAGTGCTGAACCTGAAAGGTGTTGAGCGCGGTATTGCTGCTGGGCTTAATCATTTAGCATGTTCAATTTCTGCCAGTAATGCGCATAGTCAAAAGAATGCTCGTTTAACTCTTACAGAAGCTAAAAGTGCTTTCAAAGAAATGGTAAAACTATCTAAGATAAATGATGTTACAGTCCGAGGAGGTATTCAATGTGCTTTTGGATGCAGGTATGAAGGAAAAGTAGATGCTAATCATGTATTGGATATGGTTGACCATCATTTAGATGCTGGAATTGACGAATTAGCTTTGGCAGATTCAACTGGAATGGGAAATCCAAAGCAATTAGGAGAGTTGATGGGAAAAGTAATGGAAAAAGCAAACGGTGTTCCTGTTATTTTACACCTTCATAATACAGAAAACAAAGGCTATTCTAATTTCTATGCTGCAACAGAGGCAGGTGTTCGAATTTTTGATACTGCTTTTGGTGGATTAGGTGGATGCCCCTTTATCAAAAGTGCAACAGGCAATATTGCTACTGAAGATACTGCACATACGGCGCATCAAATGGGGTATGAAACAGGTTTGGATATTAACAAAATTGCAGCTATTAGTAGAGAAATGGAAGCTACGCTAGGTTATAAACTTCCTGGCCAGTTATACCAATTAGTAGATAACGATGAAATCAAGATGATTTAAATGGGGCAAACAATTTCAGAAAAAATTATATCCAATCACGCAGGCAAAAAGGTATATGCCGGTGAATTGGTAATTAGTGATGTTGATGGTTGCATGGCGAGTGACACTACTGGGCCATTGACCATAAAAGCTTTTCGTGAAATGGGAGGCAAAAAGGTTTTCAACCCTAAAAAATGCGCTTTAATTATTGATCATGCGGCGCCATCTCCAAATGAACGTATTGCCAATTTGCATAAAATGATGCGCGATTTTGCTAAGGAGCAAGGTATGCGCTTATTTGAAATAGGCGAAGGAATTTGCCACCAGGTAATGGTAGAAAACCAATATGTAAAACCAGGCGATATCTTTATAGGTGCAGATTCACATACGCCTACGTATGGTGCTTTAAACGCTTTTGCTTGTGGTGTTGGTTCTACGGATTTAGCAGCAACTATGATGACCGGGAAAATCTGGTTAAAAGTACCCCAGACCATAAAAATAAATTGTTCGGGCAAACTCCAAGATGGTGTTACTGCAAAAGACTTAATTCTCTTTTTAGTAGGTAAAGTGACCGTATCTGGTGCTACCTACCAAACCATTGAATTTACTGGAGAGGCTTTTGAGGGAATGACGTTGGCAAGTAGAATGACCATTGCTAATATGTCTTCCGAGATGGGGGCTAAAACAGGTATTGTACACCCAAAAGGATTAAAATTGGATTATGATTTTGAAGCGATAACCCCTGATGATGATGCAAACTATATAAAATCATTTGATTTTGATGTTTCTGGGTTAGAACCTCAAGTAAGTGCTCCTGAATCTCCTGATAATGTGCATAATATTTCAAATTATGAAGGTACCAAAATCAACTATGCTTTTATCGGAACCTGTTGCAACGGCCGTTTAGAGGATTTAGATATTGCCGCTGAAATTTTAAAAGGAAAAAAAATACATGCTGATGTGCGCATGGTGATAGCACCAGCCTCGCAAAGTGTATTATTGGACGCTATCAGTAACGGAACTATGAAAACATTGATAGAAGCAGGAGCTTCATTAATTACATCCGGTTGTGGGCCATGTGTTGGCACACATCAAGGAGTACCAGCAGATGGAGAAGTGGTTATTTCTGCTGCCAATCGAAATTTTAGAGGTCGCATGGGAAATCCCAATTCCAACATCTATTTAGGTGCGCCGTCAACCGTTGCAGCCTCTGCTCTTGAAGGGCATATTGTAAATCCAAAAAAATATTTGTTGTAGGATGAGTGGAATACAAACCAATATCAAAGCAAAAGCCCACGTGTATGGCGACCATATAGATACCGATCGCATTATACCTGGAAAATACACCAAAACCTTAGACATGTCCACTTTAGCAAATCATGTTTTAGAAGACTTGGACCCAAATTTCAATAAGATTGTAAAACAAGGTGACATTCTTGTTGCAGGAATTAATTTTGGTTGTGGCTCTTCTCGTGAACAAGCCCCTTTAGCATTAAAGCAAGCTGGAGTGTCTGTAGTTATAGCCCAGGATTTTGCTCGTATCTTTTTTAGAAACGCAATAAACATTGGACTTCCAGTATTGGAATTGGCAAATCATAAAATTGATAAAGGAGCTGAATTGGATGTGGATTTAAAAACTGGAATTGTAAAAGACCTAACTGGTGGGGTTACTTATACCGCAACCAAACTACCAGATATCATGATTAACATCCTAAATGAAGGTGGACTTGTTAATTACTTAACTAAAAACGGGAGTTATTCTCTTTAGTAATGAGTAGAGTAGACCCAATACAAAATCCAAAAGAAGGCAAACTAGCTCCTTTATTCCAGCAGGCAGAATCTTGGATGGGGTTTTTGCCGAACGATGGTTTAGTTATGGCTCATAAACCAGACGTGTTGACTTCATTCTTTGGTTTGGCCAAAGCCGTCTATGCAGAAGGAAAAATCCCTTCTGGGCTTAAACGAATGATAGGTCATATTTCAAGCTTATCAAGCGGATGTGAGTATTGTAGCGCGCATTCCGCTTATGGAGCTAATGAAAATGGTGTAGAAAAGGAAAAAATAGAACAAATTTGGGAATTCAGAACCTCATCCCTTTTCTCGGCTGCGGAAAAAGCAGCTTTGGAGCTCGCTATAAAATCCAGCATGTTGCCCAACCAATCTACTGATGAAGATTTTAATACCCTAAAAAAATATTATGATAACGAAGCTATTATTGAAATTGTTAGCGTTATCGCCATGTTTGGGTTCTTAAATCGATGGAATTCAACCTTAAAGACCCGGCTAGAAGATTCACCCAATTCTTTTTATCAATCTTTAAAAAAAGAAAACAATGAGTAGTGCACCCTTAAAAGGTATTAAAGTTTTAGAATTTACGCATGCTGTAATGGGGCCCTGTGCAGGATTAATGCTTGCAGATATGGGTGCAGACGTAGTACATGTTGAGCCTACCAACGGTGATAGTACTAGGCGTTTACAAGGTTTTGGAACAGGTTATTTTTGGTTTTATAACCGAAACAAAAAAAGTTTGGCTATCAACTTAAAATCAAAAGAAGGTATTCAACTTATTTATGATTTGGTTAAAGAATATGATGTAATTGTAGAAAACTTTGGTCCAGGTACAATGGATCGTTTAGGCTTAGGTTACGAGAAGTTAAAAACATATAATAATCGACTAATCTACTGTTCGCTCAAAGGTTTTTTAAGTGGGCCTTATGAGAAAAGACATGCAATGGACGAAGTCGTACAGATGATGGGCGGACTCGCCTATATGACCGGCCGTGAAGGAGATCCTTTACGTGCCGGCACATCTGTGATAGATATCACTGGAGGAATGTTCGGGTATATTGGTATTTTACAGGCACTCTATGAACGTGAAAAAACCGGTGAGGGAGGATTTATAAAATCAGCCCTGTTTGAAACTTGTGCTTTTTTAATGGGACAACACATGGCGTATTCCTCGCAGATAGATTATGAGATTCCACCTATGCCCTCTCGTGTAAGCGCATGGTCTATTTATAAAGTTTTTGACACCAAGGATGGTGACAAAGCTTTTATTGGTATTATTAGTGAAAAACATTGGGAGCGTTTATGTGATGTATTTGAATGGAATGATTGGGCTAATGATGAACGTTTAAAAACAAACAATCTCCGTATAGATGAGCGAGAATGGTTTATCCCTGCCCTAAATGAGCGCGTAAAACAATTTACCAAAGCTGAGATTATAGAAAAGTGTGAACGTGGTCATATCCCTTTTGCCCCAATTAATAGGCCAGAAGACCTTTTTGAGGACGAGCAGCTGAACAAAGGAAATAGTTTGATGGAAGTTACAATGGACAATGGTAAAACCACAAAATTGCCTAAATTTCCTCTTGAATATAAAGGGACCCGTGTTGAAAAACGATTTAATCCACCTAAGATTGGAGAGCATACTGCCGAAGTATTGAAAGCGCTAAATATTGGTGATGAAGCAATAGTTAAGATGATTTCTGAAGGAATTATAAAAACAGAATAAAATTGAAAATTGTTTTTAAAAATATAAGCCTCCTACTATGCACAATACTTTTTTCTTTTAGTATTAGCGCCCAAGAAATAACTCCAGAAATCAAAGGCCAAATCCTCAACCAAATAGATAGTCTAAAAATAGCGCATCTGCATAGTGATAGCTCTTTAGCAAATAGACTATATCATCCGGATTTAATGCTCACTTCTCAAAGCGGAAAAAAATACAACAAAAAGGTAGCCTTAATTAATATCAAGAACACTTTTGAAAGCTATCAAAATTCTGATATTGTTCTTTTAAAAGTAGCAGACGATGTAATCATTTCTAATTATATTAACGAAAGAAAATATAAGGATTTTCCAAAGGGGAAATTTCGCCTAACCACGGTATGGAAAATACATGAAGGTTCTTGGAAAATTATTTCGATGCAATCATCAAAAATAAAAGAGAAAAAGAAAAAATAGCTTAAACTCATGAAAGGAACGAAAATGAAAACCACAGACAAAACTGCAAAGGAACTTTATTTTGAGGTAAAAGCGAATCCGGCACGAAAACGTTTTGGTTTTGGTAAAAAGGCCTGTTTGGTGAATATAGATATTCAAAAAGCATATACAAGAACCGATCTTTTTAAAACTGCTTATGAAGCTGACCCAAAACAACTGGAATATGTAAATCAGCTAGCATCTAAATTTAGAGTTTTAGGCTGGCCTGTTGTTTGGACGAACGTAGCCTATATGGACACTGCCGCTGATGCAGGTATTTGGGGTACTCGAACAGACACCCCAGATAGTTTACAAAACATTAAGTTTGATTCAGAACGTTCAGAATTAGATAATCGTTTGCAATTGGATAAAAGCACTGACGTGTTTTATGAAAAGAAAATGCCCTCTCCATTTTTTGAAACGCCTTTGCAGTCCCTATTAGTTTGGCACCAGATTGACACAGTGATCTTAACCGGGGGTTCAACCTCAGGATGCGTGCGTGCAGCAGGTGTTGACTCTCTTTCAAGAGGATATAGGACCATAATTCCTGAAGAATGTGTAGCAGACAAGCATGAGAGCTATCACTATGCAAATTTGACAGACCTATCCTTAAAATATTGTGATGTGATGGAAGTTGAAGAAGTATTTACATGGTTAAATAGCTTATAATTAAATGAAAGAAGATCCAGGATATTATGATTATTGGCCTTATGAAAACAGGCCCAAAATAGAATGGCCAAATGGTGCAAAAGTTGCCTTTTGGGTAGCTCCTAATATTGAGTTTTATGAGTTAAATCCTCCAAATAACCCATTTAGGAAACCATGGCCACAGCCCAATCCTGCACTGCCTGGTTATACCAGCAGAGACTGGGGAAATCGTGTTGGTCATATACGCCAAATGGAGTTATTGGAAAAATATGGAATCAGGGGTTCTATTTCTTTATCAACTGCTTTGTGTGACCATCACCCCGAAATCATCGAATTATGTGCAGCGCGTAACTGGGAATTTTTTAGTCATGGTATTTACAATACACGCTACACCTATGGCATGACCGAAGCGCAAGAACGAGAAATGATTAAAGATTCTATTGAAACCATATATAAGCATACTGGTCAAAAGTGCGCCGGTTATTTAGCTCCTGCTCTATCCCATTCCGAAAATACGTTGGATTTATTTGCCGAAGTTGGTACGGAACTATTTGGTGATGAAGCTGGAATATACTCATGCGATTTATTTCATGACGATCAGCCAACACCAATTAATTTAAGAAGTGGAAAGCGATTTGCTTCTATCCCCTACTCGCTCGAAATGAATGATACCATAGCCTATCTAGTTCAAAAAACAACACCCCGTAGCTATGGTAAGGAAATCAAAGATAATTTTGATAGGTTGTATACCGAAGGCGCAGAAAGCGGTACGATAATGTGTATTCCTACTCACAATTATCAAGTAACTAACGCGCATAGAATTAAGGCATATGAGGAGGCACTGGAGTATATTACTGGTCATTCAGATGTTTGGGTGACTACAGGAAAGGAAATTGCTCAATTCTTTTTAGACAATTACTACGACATAGCATTGGAAGATATCAAAACTAAAAAACAGAAATATGGCAAGCTTGGATAGTGACTATTTAAAATATCCAGAGCGGTCATATGGTATGGACCATGACCGTTATGAATGGAGCATGCTACAAAATCGAAAAAAGGTAACATGGCCTAACGGAAAGAAAATAGCTTTATGGATAAATGTTGGGGTCCAATTTTTTCCTTTAAATCAAAAAGGAATTCCATTTAAGGTACCCGGTGGAATGACAAAACCGTATCCAGATTTAAGGCATTATAGCCTCCGAGACTATGGTAACCGTATAGGTATCTATCGTTTCTTTAAAGCTCTTGACAATTATAATATTACGCCCACTTTTGCCATGAATACAAAGTTGGCAGAACGTTACCCTTATCTTTTAGGCACTATTAGAGAACGCAACAATGAACTATTGTGTCACGGTTATGATATGGACAAGTTGCATTACGGGGGACAAGATAACGCTGAGGAAACAGAACTTATAAAACGTTCCTTAGATGGACTGCGTAAATTATCAGGGCAAGACATAAAAGGATGGATTAGTCCTGCAAAAAATGAATCTGAAAATACGCCAGATATCCTCGCTGCAAATGGTATTGAATATTTCTGTGATTGGGTAAATGATGATATGCCCTATAATTTTAAAACCAAAAATGGTACTTTAACAGCAATGCCGTTAAGTACAGAATTGGAAGACCGTTTCATCATCTTAAATAACCTTCATTCAGCTGAAGATTGGGCAAATCAAGTTGAAGATGCTTTTGAGTTTTTATTAAAGGAAAGTAAAACATCTGGAGGGCGTATTTTAAGTTTAAATATTCATCCTTGGGTATTGGGGCAACCACATCGCATTCAGTATTTAGAGCGGGTTTTGGAAAAATTAAGCGACAATCCTGAAGTCTGGTCTACATCTGCGAGCAAGATTTTATCAGCTTGGAAAAATCAACAATAATTAAGCGGTAAATGACAGATATCCTTTCGAGTTATATTCCTTACATTTTACAAGTACTCCTTTTTTTAGTCATGTTTGGAATGGGGATGACGTTAACAGTACCTGATTTTACAAGAGTAGGTATAGCACCGAAAGCGGTAATTACAGGTTTAGTAAATCAAATTATACTTGTTCCATTAATTGCATATGGTATCGTTATATTAGTTCCTATGGAACCCATAATGGCAATGGGTTTAATGGTTTGTGCATGCAGCCCTGGTGGAGCAGTATCTAATTTATTTTCATATTTATCAAAGGGTGATACAGCACTTTCGATTACATTAACTGCAATTAGCAGTATTGTGACCATATTTACTATTCCCCTTATTATTAATTTTTCTTTGGATACCATTCTTGGGGAAGCTTCTAAAAGTATTCAGCTGCCTCTAGGGAGAACTATATTTAATATTTTTAAACTTACTGCACTTCCAGTCTTTTTAGGGATGTTTTTAAACTATAAATTTCCAAAGTCGGCAGAAAAAGGAAAACCAGTTATTAAATGGGGATCTATTACAGTTATAATACTGGCATTGATTTTTATGGTTTTAAAATTAGAGGAGATTGGCGATAGTTGGTCCTTTCTTAAAGCTGCCTTCTTTAGTGTAGTCTTACTAAATTTTTTCACCTTAGCAATAGGTTTTATAAGTGCCAAGTCTATAAAGTTATCTACTAAACAAGCTGCGACTATTTCTATTGAAAGTGGTATGCAAAACAATGTCTTAGGAATGACACTTGCAATGTCGCCAAGTTTACTTAATAGTCCTGAAATGGCAGCGACTCCTGGAGTTTACGGCGTAGTAATGAGTGTTTTAGCAATTGGGGTTATTTTTATTTACAAAAGAATGATTCTTAGAGAAGAAAAAGTGTAGTTAGCCATATAATGCACTTTTAATGCATTCCAGCCCCCCCATTTACGTGAATGCATTGCCCTGTAATATGAGAAGCTGCATCGCTCAATAAAAATAAAATCACAGAACCAATCTCCTCTGCTTTAGCCATGGTTCCTAGTGGAACTAAACCTTTATAAACTTCTTTATCAAATCTGGTGGAGCCATCTTCTTTATAAATGAAGTTCGTATCTACCGCACCTGGCGCAACGGTATTTACTCTTATTTCTGGAGCTAATTCTGCCGCCAATGTCTTACTAAAACTAATAACAGCTGCTTTTGCCGCACTATAGGGACCATAATTCTTTTGGCCTATAAAAGCAAGCCCTGAAGACATATTTACAATGCATGGATTGGATGAATTCTTCATTAATGGAATGAATGCTTTACAAGCATTAAAACAACTTTTAAAGCTTATATCATAGGTTTCATTCCATTCCTCAAAGGAAATATCGGCAATTGTTTTAAACTGAGTTATGGTCCCCGATAGATTTACCAATCCATTAATTTGAGCCGTTTCTTCCTCAATGTTTTGAATTACTTTAACCAAATCATCCTTATCTAATGGATTGGCAGTAAAATATTGATATGTTTTAGAGGTTGTAGTCCTAGTTTCTTTTTGAATATCAATGCCAAAGACTGAAGCCTTGGCTTCCACAAGTTGTTTTATCAAGGCCTGTCCAATACCACTATTGGCTCCAACAATGACAATAAAGACTTTTTCTATTTCATATTTTGCCTTAATCATCTTCTTTCTTGCTAAACTTTGTATTATCAGAATTTATATATCCAGGTTCGATAAACGTCCACCCAGTAATTATTTTTCGCAAATTAATTCCTGTCCTTTTTGCATCTGGATTAAGCCAAGTATAGCTAATGGAACGACTGTTTATTTGAACACTATCCATAGGCATATTATAAATAGCCAATTTCATAATAGGAAGTTTATGCCCGAATAACAATTGTGTTAACTCCGCAGTGTAGTGCACTCCATCGATATTTATTTCTGCCATACCGCCTTGGTCATGAATCTCCAAATTGCTTTTTCTGTACACACTATCTTTAAATTGTTGCATTGGGTATTCTAACCATCCAGAAAATTTACGTGTACGGATAAACTTGTAAGGTTGACTATTTTTAAAGTGTTTCATTCCACTTATGAATAGGGTATCTGCGTTATGGTCTAAAACAAATTCCGTTAAATCTTCTTTTCGAATCGTCATTTTCTCGACTAAAGATTTTCCATTTCTTCCTTCCCTAATCTCAATGATAATTTCTTTGTCATTTGAGCTTTCATTAATATCTAAAGATAAATGACGGTGTTTATCATCCGTTTCAACGCGGTGAATTTTAGTTTTTGTGTTCTCTAACCAATACTGTTGAAAATTATCCCAGTGACCTATTATGGTAGCATCTTCTTTTTGAGGTTTTGGCACTTGATCCATTGTCTTTTTACAAGACAAGAAGCTTGTACTTATTAGTATTATAATTATTAAATTTCTCATATGCGCTATTCTGAATTAGAAGAATACCAGTCTACTAAAGATTCTTGTATTGCTTTAGCATTTAAATGAGTATTACTTAATACAAGTTGGTTCCAAGCATCATGCAAGTACTTTCCGGTAGCTTCAATTTTTGGTGGATACGTAGTTGGCTTTACATAAATTACTTGTTCATCCGGAAGAACTTCCATTGCTGATTCTTTAATCGTATGAATTGGTATTTGTTTAGAAATACTATTCATGAACGAAGTCATTTTCATACTTCTTTCAGCAGCATCACCTTCTATGTAAAAACCATTTATATTTGACGGTAACTCAAAAGCCAATAGACTGTCTATATATGGAGTAATTATACTATTGTTCCATCTAAATATTGTTGTAGGAATTTTTAATTGTTGAACAAATTCTCCTTTCTCGTGTTTAAAAGCAGCCATATAAGCCACATTATAATGCTCACCCGCCTTTAGATAATCCATTGCAACCATTTGCAAGACAACAAGGGGCATTTGCGGTCTGTTGAGAGCATACTCTTCTGTAGTAAAACACCACGGAAAAAATTGAAACATTTGGCTAACCATAGTCCAAATAATATCGAGATGATTTCCATTTATTTTAGGGGTTAAATCGGGGAAATAATTTTTCAAAACTTTATCTCGTAAGTCATCATCAAAGTGAGCCGAGTTATCCAAAAAAATATGTGATACAGCTTCAGGATATTCTAATCCATAGCGAATAGCCAACTGAGCGCCAGTAGCCGAGCCATATAAAGCCGGTTTCTCTAGACCTAATTTAAAAAAGGCTTTATTTAAAAAACGTGTATAATCTCTTAGGTTTTCTGGCTTCTTTACTAACGGGTCAGACTTGCCATATCCCGGAGTATCCACACAAAAAACTGTAAAGTTTTCCGCAAGCTCCTTTGCCAAAGGCAACAGAGATTCTGCACTACTGGGAGAAGGATGCATCATAACTAATGCTGGACCTTTACCCATAGTATAAAAATGCAGCTTTTGGTCATCAATAGTTACTATTCTACTTTTACTCAAATCAGTCCTTTTAAAAATGAATAGTTAATATAGTTAATTATTTATAATATTAACTAATTTTAAGTACTTTTAATATTACATAAATAAATATACTAATGACTAATAGAAAAGTTACTTTGGCAAGCCGGCCAAATGGTATGATAGCGGATAATAATTTCAAAATTGTTGAAGAAGAAATTCCTGCAATTGAGGACGGTGAAATACTTGTGCAGATTGAAGCAATTTCACTTGATCCAGCTATTCGTGGTTGGATGAACGAAGGTACTACGTATATAAAAGGGATTGAAATTGGCGCTGTGATGCGAAGCTTTTCTGCCGGTAAAGTAATACAGTCTAAAAATGATTCTTTTGCGGTTGATGATTATGTAGAAGGTTTTTTGGGAACTCAACTTTATTCCATATCTAATGGGGAAGGAATACGCGTCATAAATGTTTCTCATGGTAAACTTTCCCATTATTTAGGTGTATTAGGCATGCCGGGTATGACCGCATATTTTGGCTTGTTACGACGAGGTGAGCCAAAAAGTGGTGAAGTTATTTATATTTCAGCTGCCTCAGGAGTAGTAGGTTCTACTGTCGGACAGATTGCCAAGATTAAAGGTTGCACAGTTATAGGTTCTGCTGGCAGTGATACAAAATGTAAATTTTTAGTTGATGAATGTGGTTTTGATTATGCAATCAACTACAAAACCGAAGATTTAGATGCAAAATTAAAAGAATATGCGCCGGATGGTATTAATATTTTTTATGATAATGTTGGAGGGGCTACTTTAGATACTGCCTTACTAAATCTGGCTAGAGGTGCTAGGGTAGTTATCTGTGGCGCAATTTCCCAATATAACGACATGGCAAATATATATGGTCCAAAAAATTATATGAAAATAGTAAGTGCTAGAGGGTATATGACTGGTATTATTGTATTTGACTTTATCGAAGAATGGCCGTCCGCGGTAGAAGAAATGTCCGGATGGATTGCTGATGGAAAAATTAATGTAAAAGAACACTTAGTTAAAGGATTGGATAATTATGTACCAACACTCAAAATGCTTTTTACTGGTGAAAACTTTGGCAAGCTAGTATTAATAACTTAAAATGAAATCATTAACCACACTATATTTAATAATATTCACGATGATTGCTATTCCATCAATTTCACAAAGTTTACCTGAAACGGGTATTAGTGGGGTTTATGAAGTAATGATAGGCGTGGACAATGCCGATTACGCAAAGAAGTACTTCGCAGATTTTGGTTTTAAAACTATTGATAGTAGCACTATTTCCTCAAAAGAAGCTCAAAAAATCTATGGTGTAAATTCTAAACTTACATCCTATAGATTACAAAATGGAAATATTGATAGTCATGGGCTTTTACGCATTCTAGAATGGGAGAAACCCTTAGGAGAAGGTATTGGTTATGCTCCTGTAGAGACAATTGGTTCACGGATAGCCGTAATGATGACTAAGGATATTTTTAGACTTTATGATATTTACCAAACTGCCAGGGCTGTTGGAAAAAAGCCTTGGTTGCCTACAAAACCAATTGCTGACGATTTATTTGGACTTAATACTGGGGAAAGAGATTTTTTTAATCGCCCTGTTTTGGTTAGGGAAAATGCAGTTTATGGAGAGTTTTTTAATCACATTTTCTTTCAACGATATGGTTATAAAATTCCAGGGTATGGTACTATTAAATCAGAAACTCCTTTAAAAACTAGTGAGTTTACCCATCATGATTTTATCATAAATGCAAAGTCTATGGAGCAGATGTCGTATCTATCTTCTGCTTTGGGTTTACAGGCTGAAGATGAGCCTGTTATTGATGGTGATTGGCTAAAAGGTCCTAAACGTGTTTTTCAAATGGAACCCGGTTATAGCCATTGGTATCAAGGTTTTGTTTCGCCAAATAACATTTGTGGAAAGTTGAAATTTTTTATCCCTAGAGGAGATAAAACTAATAAATCTAATCACCAACGAATTGGGGAAAAAGGAATTACCCTACACTCATTTTACACACCAAAAATTAAGATGGTTCATCAACTGGTAAGTGGGCATAAATTAAACCCTACCCCAATACTAAAAAATGAATTTGGGGAACAATCTTTTCTATTTTCTGATACTGCAGGAGTAAGCTGGCAGATTATTGAGAAAACTGATGAGCCAAAAAACAAACCAATAACTAAACTGGAATTTGAACTAACTGATTGACAGTTGATTTCTATTAATGGATATAAAGAGAAGTTTATCGATATAAGCCCTAAGAAAGCCAAAACAGTTAATATTATTAATTATTTTCGTAACTTATAAAAAGAGCTAATTCATTGGAGTTAATTTCGAGATATAAAGCGCTTGCCTTACAAACTGAATGTTTTGCAATTAATAGTTGCAAAAACCGAGCTTCAGCTTATGATTTAATGCAAAAATCTCTCAACACGGTTTTAGCAGAAACCAGAGGTTCAAAAGCATTTATTGGTCCAGATTTAAAACTAGTTGTGCTACCAGAATACTTTTTGACCAGTTTTCCATTTGGAGAGAGTCTAGAAGAATGGAAGGAAAAAGCCTGCTTGACTACTAATGACGATTTGTTTAATCAAATGAGGGAATTCTGCGTTAAGAATGAAATCTTTTTATCCGGCAATTTTTATGAAATAGATGATAATTTCCCAGATCTCTATTTTCAAAGTAGCTTCATAATTGATGATAAAGGTGAGCTAATTTTAAAATATCGAAGATTAAACTCTATGTTCGCTCCTACTCCACATGATGTTATGGATGCGTATATAGAAGTATACGGATATGAATCTCTTTTCCCTGTGGTGGAGACCAAATTAGGGAAATTAGCGTGTATAGCTTCTGAAGAAATTTTATATCCTGAAATAGCAAGGTGTCTAATGATGCGGGGAGCTGAAGTATTTTTACATTCTTCATCAGAAGCAGGAAGTCCAAAACTAACACACAAGGAAGTTGCAAAAAGAGCGAGAGCAATAGAGAATATGTGTTATGTTGTATCAGCAAATTCTGCGGGTATTTCGGGAATAGATTTCCCCTTTGCTGCTACCGATGGACTATCAAAAATAATAAGTTATGAAGGGCATGTTTTGGCAGAGGCCGGAACTGGTGGAAGTATGGTAGCAAACAGTTATTTAGATATTGGGGCTCAAAGAGACTATCGTTCCAAAGTTTCTATGCAAAATTATAATGCAAGACAACGTTTTGAATTGTATGCAGATTCTTATACAAACTTTACCCATTACCCAGCTAACAGTTTTGCAAAGGAAAAACCATCTAAGGAATTGTTTATAAAAACACAATTAAAGGTTATAAAAAACCTACAAAAATAAGGCGATGTAGCATATCTTAGCGTATGCTTATCACCACTTAATGAAAAAGAATATGATAGAAAAAAGTATTGAAGAGTCTATAGTACTTAACATTTTTGAACTAGCAAATCAATTGAAAAAAATTGGTGATGAAGTATACCAAAAAGTTGGTCTAACTACGCAACAATGGCTTATTTTACTTCATTTAGCTGAAAATCCTAACCTTCCTTTTTTCAAAAGAGAAAAACATAAAAAAGCTTTGATGGCAAGTGAATTAGCAGATTCCTTAAACGTTTCGCGAGCTAATATTACTAATCTTATAAATGTGCTTTTAGAAAAAGATCTAATATGGCAGTACGAAGATGAGCAAGATCGTAGAAAAAAGCGATTAGAGCTTACAAAAAAAGGAATTGATTTTGTAAACAGAGCACAACCTTCTCGTTCAGCAGTTATCATGTTTTTGACTGAAGGTTTTAGTAATAGTGAAAAAGAAGTGTTTGATCGCTTTTTACAAACTTGTATTGGTAAAATAACTAATGAACCAGAAAAAATTAAATCTTTCCACAAATTATTGGTAGAAGTATAAGCCATAGTATTAAAAACTGGTAAAACCGGTTTAAGTTTTTGAACGTGTTATTATGGCGTCTTGAGACCATTATCAATTCTTTTGTAAGAACCAAATGTTGCTTTCTCGCAATTTCAAATTCTTAGCAAATCACTTTTCTATTGCAGATTAAGTACTCTTATTTAAGTATATTAATAGAGCACTAGCCTTAAATGTCCAATGCAACAAAAAGCAGAAAAAACATGCGCTGTAATATAGATATATAAAAGCCCGTTCATAATTCCTTTATGTAATAAGAACCATATAAAGTCTGAACAACTCCAATTAGCCAATCATCCTTCAACAACTTATACAATCCGACTCCCTTTTATCTAAAATAACGTTTTCGTATAAAAAACCTAATAACTGTCCTTTCCTTTATGGAGTGGATATCGTATTTAACATAGTAATACGTCCATTCATCCACACTAACAGGTCATCCGAGGATTAAGGCTTAACCCCCTAATCAGAATTATGACATTTGTCTTGTAAGTTAAAATAAGCACTCAATTAATGAATCTTAATCAGGTCCAGCTTAAAATTAATTTTGAGAGGCTATCATAAAACCTACAAGGCATTCTATATATGTGATTATCAAGTAAAAAAGTACTAAAAAGCCTAGTCATTTTGTCGATGATATAAGTAGATAATCGATAATCATATTTTAAAAAATAAGAAAAGTACTACAATATTATTAGTTATATACGTTATGTATGAGTAAGAATTTATTAAAATTTTTACAAATTATTAACCTACAAATCAAAATTATTATGGCTTTAGAAATTAAAGAAGAACACGGCATCTTAAAAATTATAGGTACGTTAAACACAAAAACTTCATTGCTGGCAACAAATCATATGAGAAAATTATTGGACATCAAAGATAAGATGCTAGTTAGTCTAGAGGAAGTTAAATTTGCTGACGATTCTGCCATATTTAATTTTGAGACCCTTTATCTGGAGGCCATCAATTTAAACAAAATACTTGTTCTTTTTGGGCTAGAAAACAAGAGTATTAAAGATACGCTGAAAAGAACAAATACCAACTACATATTTAGCCCAGACAGAGAATAATTCTTTTAAATCTCGGGGAAATAAAACTGGTGCTAAACAACACCAATTACAATTACATATAAAATATTAGACTATGAAAATACTTGTAGTGGACGACAAAACCACCCTTAGTAAAATGGTCGCTCAGTTTTTGGGGCAATCATTTGAAATGATTACTAAAAAGAATGGATTAGAAGCTTTTAGTTGGCTTCAATCTGGCAATGTTCCAGACCTTATAATTACAGATTTGGAAATGCCAGAAATGGATGGATTTGAACTCATTAAGAGGGTAAAGCAAAGCGGTTTCTTTAAGGATATACCCATTATTGTGCTTAGTTGTAAGGACAATAGCATTGATCGCGTAAAGTGTTTAAAATTAGGAGCAGATGATTATATGATTAAACCATTTAATCCAGAAGAGCTTTTAATACGCGTAGAAAAATTATTAGTACGTCAAAATTAATTAGTTATAAAAAATAAATGGAAGTAATCACTACCAAATCGTTACATCTATTGCATGTTGGCAAGGATTCATCTTTTGTCCAACAGTTTACAGAATTTTCAGAGAGCGTAACCATACACTCCATAAAAAATGCCTTACTGGCAACAAAGCATTTGGAGGAGAATCCAAATTATGATGCCATCCTATGCGAAAGAAACATACCAGGCCTTAATGCCATGGAATTTTATGATACTGTTAAAGCCTTGGACAATACCAAACAAGTATGCTTCATTGTTTTATCGGACAAAGAAGGTAGTAAAGATAAACAGACATTACTGCAAAGCGGTATAGACGACTTGTATACACTACCCATATCGCCAGAAAACCTACTTGATAGAATTCGTTTTTTAACACAGCTGAAATCTAATCTAGAAAGCAATAGTATAAAGACATCTGCAGATACAAACAAAGAGTATAAGATGAGTTCTTTTAAAAGGTTGTTTGACATTGTAGTTGCAGGCGGGGTGCTACTTGTGGCTGCTCCATTTTTACTCCTAGTAATACTAGCTATTCGTTTGGAGTCTAAAGGGAAGGTCTATTACATCTCAAAAAGAGTAGGAACGGGCTACAAAATATTTAATTTCTTAAAGCTTCGGTCTATGTATCCTGATGCTGACAAACGGTTAAAGGAGTTTGAGCACCTTAATCAATATATAGATAAGGATAAAAACGAAATGTTGGAAACTGAAACAGTTACAAAACCTATTCACACTCTATCAGGAAATATGCTTGTAGGGGATGATGAAGAGGTAGATGAAGATACTTTTAACAGACAAAGAACGGAGACCGCAAAAAGTGCTTTTGTAAAATTTGAAAACGACCCAAGAATCACAAAAGTTGGTAAAATAATACGAAAGCTTAGCATTGATGAATTACCACAGTTAATTAATGTTCTAAGAGGAGATATGTCCATTGTGGGCAACAGACCTCTTCCCTTGTACGAAGCTGAATTACTTACCACTGATGAATGGACAGAACGTTTTAATGGACCGTCTGGAATAACGGGTCTTTGGCAAGTAGAAGCCAGGGGGCGAACTTCAAAAATGAGTCCGGAAGAACGTAAATCCTTGGATGTGAAATATGTTGAATATGCCAATAGCAACAAGGCATTCCTGTGGGATATGTGGATTGTTTTTAGAACATTTAAAGCTGTTTTCCAAAAAGAGAACGTTTAAACATGAGAACAATATTCATTTTAATAGCAGTACTTGTTTTTTTACCAACCATTGGAAATTCTCAGAGTTTAAATGATTTTGTAAATCGAGGTCTTGAGGATAATGATATTTCACAACGTCTTCCTCAGTTAGATACCCTAATTACAATAGCAAAAAACAACTCTCCTCGACTTAAATTTTTTGATTCTGATTTTGATTATTGGGATGGTCAAATCACTCTTGAAAAAAGGGCATGGCTTAACAATATAAATTTAGACGCTTCCTATGGTTATGGCATTTTTGATAACCTCAGTAATCAACAAATAGCGGGTGACCCGGGAAGTCAAACCTTGTTTTCTACACAGCAGAGCAGATATACCGTTGGCGCATCAATAAAACTACCGCTTTCATCAGTTTTTAATAGAGGGAGAAAAATAAAGAATGCAAAAGCGGAAGCAGAGAAGTCAAAATATCAAAAAGAATTTGCGGAATGGGAGCTTGAACAACTAATTGTTAGACAATACAATGATTTGATTAAAGCACATCGCTTGTTTTTTATTTCCAATTCCATAGTAGAGTCCTACAAAGTTCAAGCTGTCCGAGCAGATAAAGATTTTGCCAATGGGGCAATAAATGTAACCGAATATACCCGTTTACAGCAAATGCTAAACCAGGCTATAAGCTCCTTCGAATCGCAACGTTCAGAATTTCTGATTGCATTGAAATCACTTGAAGGAACAGTAGGTATTAAAATAGAATTTTAAGTATGAAGTTTAACCTTCTATTTTTTGTTAGACTATTACTAAGGCACATTGCCTTATTACTATTAATTCCTATAATTCTTGCCTCATTAGTTTTCTATTTGACCCAAGATCAACCAAAGGTCTATAATTCTAAAGCTAGGGTTTATACAGGAATTGCCTCCGGTTCAACTATAGAGTTAGATAATACCAAACTTGATTTTAGAGCAACTAACACAGCTTATGACAATTTACTAAATCTCATTAAGGCTCGCACAACTATCGAGACCGTAGGGCTTAAGCTATTTGCGCTACATATGTCACTTGATAGTGCTAATATTAAAGTAATCTCCAAAGAAAAGTATGATGCTTTAATGGAAATTGTACCAGATGAGGTTAAGGCTTTAGCAGTAAAAGGCGACATCGAAAAGACCTTTGTTAATTTTAAAGAACTCAAAGATTCTAATCACACCAATTTTATTTATGAGCTTATTAATCTAGAGCATCCTGACTACAGTATTGAAAAAATTGTTAAACGTATTAGTGTACGCAGAATTTTAAGTAGTGATTTTGTAGATATTGAATTTGAATCTGAAGATCCCGCTATTTGTCAGAGCACGCTACTAATTCTCTCTGACGTTTTTGTGAAGCTGAATGCAGAAATAAAGGTAAACCAAAGTGATGCTGTAGTAAAATATTTTGAAGGGCAATTAAACACATCAACCAAAGAACTTCGTTCAGCGGAAGATGAGTTACTAGATTTTAATAGAACTCACAATATCATCAACTACTATGAACAAACCAAGCACCTTGCTTCTGAAAAGGAGCATTTTGAGTTGGAATATCAAAATGTGCATATAAAGCATTATGGTGCTAAAGCAGTTTTGAAAACATTAGAATCTAAAATAGAATCGCATGAAAAGAAACGTCTTTCTAGCGAAGAAATAATGGCTTTACGTAATGAAATGGCTGATATTAATTTTGAAATTTCAATGAAATCTTTGGGTGTTGAAACTGATTCTACAATACGAATTCAGAATGCCAAGGATGTTGTGAGTCTTGAAAAGAAAGCTTCAGAACTAAACAATAAACTAACAAAACAAGTCAACGAACTTTATTCCACAGATTATGATGAAAAGACCTTAGCCTCAACTGATATTTTAACAGATTGGCTAGAAAATACAATCCTGTTTGAAAGTACCAAGGCTCAATTAAAGGTCATGGACTTAAAACGACTTGAATTTGAAAAACTTTATCAAGTCTTTTCTCCACTTGGAGCAACAATGAAAAGGCTTGAAAGAAAAATTGATATTGCCGAACGTGAATACCTAAGCTTATTACATAGTTTGGGTTTGGCAAAACTTAGACAGCAAAATGTAGAATTAAAATCAAATCTAAAATTGATTGAGGTTCCATTTTTTCCAATAAATCCTAAACCAAGTAAGCGAATGATGCTTGTAATTGTTGCAGGCATGGCCGGATTTGTCTTAGTAACCTTTACAGTATTAATTCTAGAGTTTTTAGATGGCAATATCAACACAGCTGCTAGAGCTGAAGAAAAGATAGAGCTGAAAATTTCTTCCATATTCCCTATCATAAATGAAAAAAGCAAAAAAATAGATTTTGATTATTTAAAGAATAAAGCAGTAAATGCAATTTCTCGTAACATCATTTTAAATCAATTCAAGAAGGAAAAAGGAGGTATGCCTGTTGTGAATATGTTCTTTTCAACTCAAGATAATGAGGGTAAAACTTTCATTTGTGAGCACTTAATAACAAAGCTCTGTGAACTAGATTATAATACGCTTCATGTTACTTATGACGAACAAGACTTTAATTTAACCAAACCTTGTTACCAAAAACTAAGCTACAAAGTAAGCGATTATCTGTACAAAATCTCAAAGATAGAAGAGCTTGATAATGCTAATACTATCCAAGATTTTACGTTTTATGATTTTATAATTCTTGAACTTCCAAGTATAATCAAAAATCCTTTTCCAGTAAAGTTAGCATCAACTATGGATTACACATTTTTGATTACCAGAGCTAATAGAGCTTGGGGTGATGCAGATAAGAATGCATTAGCACTTTTCAATGAAGCTACAACAGGTCCAGAACCCTCTATTATTCTTAATGGGGTTAAAACGTTGGAAATGGAAACAGTAGTAGGCGATATTCCTAAGAAAAGATCAATCATTAGAAGATGGATTAAACAAATCGTTCAGTTAAGATTCTTCACTAAAAAATCTGTTGCCTAATGATACATAAACTAAAAAAAATAGGGAAAGAGAAGAACATTTCCTCCTTGTTGACGAATGTTGTTATCGCCTTTCTTGGCCTTTTGAGTTTTATGCTCTTAACAAGGCAACTAAACAAAGAGTTATTTGGTGATTGGGTACTTTTTATTACGCTAGCAACTTTTATTGATCTGTTGCGATTTGGCTTAACTAGAACTTCGGTAGTTAGGCTACTAGCTGGGGCAGATGCAAAAGAGTTTAAAGTTTTATTGGGGTCATCTTATAGAATCAACCTAATACTGCTAATACTAATTGCAGTTTTATGCTGGGGAACTATGGGTATGTTATCCATGTTTAAGGTTAATATTAATCAAGGCTATGAACTTTTTATAAGATGGTATCCTTTATTAGCATTATGCAATTTAGGATGGAATACTGCTTCAGCATTGTTCCAAGCTGAACAAAATTTTACCCGGATGATGTATGTTCGGTTTGCCAATATTGGTCTTTTTGTATTATTCCTAATCAGCAATATGTTTTGGTTCCACTTAGGCATATTAGAGATTATTTTGGTTAATCTAATTGTGAATTTGCTTTCCAGTGTTTGGTGTACTATCAAGAAATGGGATGGGCTATTCTACTATAAATACGCTAAAAGAAGCACAGAAAATGAACTTATCAATTTTGGTAAGTACTCCATGGGCACATTAATAGGTTCTAGCCTACTAAAAAGCGCAGATACACTCATTATTGGATTAAGTCCAGTATTAGGTTCAGCAGGAATCGCAATGTATGCGATTCCATTAAAACTTACAGATTTACTCGGAATTCCATTGCGAAGCTTTACGATGACAGCGTACCCAAGAATGTCAAAGAAAGCAATTGAGGGTGACTTAGATGCGGTACGTAAAATATTTTACAGCTATTCAGGAGCCATCACATTGTTGTTTATACCAGTTGCAATTTTCTGCTTTGTTTTTGCCGAATATTTGATTCTATTTTTAGGCGGTGAAGTTTATGCAGATTCATTACCCTTATTAGTTACAGTATTTAGAATATTTACTGTTTATACCTTATTGCTTCCAATTGACCGATTTACAGGTGTATTATTAGACAGTATTAATAAGCCAAAATTGAATTTGTATAAAGTCATTTTTATGGCAACAGCAAATATTTTGGTAGATCTGTTGGGGGTTTTCGTTTTTGAAAGTCTTATTATAGTTGCCATAGGCACAGTAGGCTTCACGCTATTAGGTATCTTTTTAGGATTTTATTTTTTACGAAAAGAAATTCAGATTCAATCGAAAGAAATATTACCAGAGGGAATCTTCTTCTTTAAAAACCTTAATACCTATATAGGCCGATGAATCCATTTCATAAAACATATGGAACAGATTACTTAAAGGAGCCATTACCAATTGCGATTCTCCTTTCCATGACTATTACATGTGCGCACTTAACAGCTACAAAAGGCTTAGTTGTGGGCATGGCAATAATAATTCTGCCTATTGCAATTGTGTATTTAGGGGTCCTCTTTGCAAAGCCTAAACTCGGAATACTAACAATTTTTGTGCTGAATTTTACTATTCTAGGGCTTGCGCGTTATGTTTCAATGACGTGGGGCTTACTGATTGACGGCCTATTATTTTTAATGTACTTGGCTTTGTTCTTTAAAGCCTTTAAAATTAAAATTCCTTGGAGCAGAGCAAGATCACAACTTAGTTTACTAGTTACAATTTGGTTTGGTTATGCCTTATTTCAGGCCGTAAATCCAGAAGCTGCTAGTTTTGAAGCATGGTTCTATGCCATGCGGGGCTTAGCACTATACCAATGGATGATAGTACCATTGTTATTTATCATTTTTAATAAACCCAAAGACTTAAAGCTTTTCCTTATTATCTGGGGAATAATGTCCTTACTAGGAACTTTAAAAGGTTGTCAGCAATTATTTTTTGGAGTAGATCCATTTGAACAAAAATGGTTAGACAATGGAGGAGCTTTAACACATGTGCTCTTTGGTAAATTGCGAATATTCTCGTTTTATTCAGATGCTGGTCAATTTGGTGCATCTCAAGGTCATGCTGGAGTAGTATTTGGAGTCCTTGCCCTTTTTGCAAAAAGTAAGAAATTCAGAGTTTTTTGTATTGTAGTTTCCTTAGCTGGTCTATATGGAATGCTAATTTCAGGAACAAGAGGTGCTATTGCAGTGCCTGCCGCTGGGGGTATAATGTTTTTAATCTTAAGAAAAAATATTCCTATTCTAATTGCAGGAGCTATAATGGGTATTGGCGTGTATGTGTTTTTTGCCCATACAACAATAATGAATAATAATGCCCAGGTACGGCGAATGCGAACCGCATTTGACCCCAATGATGCTTCCCTTCAGGTACGCTTGGCAAATCAAAGAAAATTAAAAACTTATTTGGCATCTAGACCATTTGGTGGCGGAATTGGATCAACGGGTAACTGGGGGCAACGTTTTACTCCGCACACATTTTTAGCCAATACTGCGACAGACAGTTGGTTTGTTGCCATATGGGCAGATACTGGTGTTGTTGGACTCTATTTGCATTTGTTCATCCTGTTTTTTGTATTGATTACTGGCGCCTATAATGTAATGTTTAAAATTAAAGATCCATGGCTCAAAGGGCAAATAGCTGCATTGGTTTGCGGCATGTTCGGAATTATGGGGGCTTCATATGGCAATGGAGTTTTTGGACAGTTTCCAACTTGTATCCTAATGTATACAGGTATGGTTTTCATGTTTATTGCACCTAAAATGGATAAAAAAATCATGACTGAAAAAGCAGGGCAATCCAACGAAACGGTATTAAAAAAATTAGGCAACCTGAGTCCAGCTTAAAAATAAAATTATGAAAACAAACAACCCCTTGGTTTCTATCATAACCATAAATTATAACGAGTCCGATGTGACTATAGAGATGTTGGAGTCTTTAAATAACTTATCCTATAAAAATGTTGAAGTCATTGTAGTTGATAATGCTTCCCCAAATGATAATCCAGAAAGAATAAAAGAAAAATTTCCAGAGGTAACATTAATTAAGAGTACAAAAAATTTAGGTTTTGCTGGAGGCAACAATATAGGAGTTAATGCAGCTCAAGGAGAATATTTACTATTCATAAACAATGACACCATAGTCCCAGATGGTTTTATTGAGCCCTTAGTCGAAACTTTGGATAAAGATGAAACCATTGGTATGGTTAGCCCGAAGATTAAATTTCATTGGGATCCAACTTTAATTCAATATGCAGGGTATACACCAATGAATCATTGGACAATTAGAAACAACAGTATTGGCTATCATCAAAAAGATGACGGTGATTATGATAAACCCGGTGAAACTGAGTCAATTCATGGAGCGGCTATGATGGTTCCAAGACGTGTCATTGAAAAGGTTGGATTGATGACGGAAATCTACTTTCTATATTATGAGGAGCATGATTGGGCTCAGGCTATAAAGCGTGCAGGATATAAAGTTTACTATCAACCAAAATCATATATTCTTCATAAAGAATCACTTTCAACAGGCAAGTTCAGCCCACTAAAAACATACTACATTTCTAGAAATCGAATCGTATATGCTAGGCGCAACTTTAAGCCACTGCATTTACTGGTTAGTATGTTATTTCAAACCTTAGTTTCTATTCCTAAGAATACGGTGACATTCCTTATTAAAAGACAGTTTAGGCATTTAAGGGCTTTTTGGAAAGCAATTTTCTGGAATGTCACAAATCACAAAATAATTCATTCTTAAAAAAAATTCCATGAAAAACCTATGTAAAATTCTACTTATTGCAGTTACGATTGCATTCTTTTCTTGCGTTAGTGAGAAAGATTTAGATCAACCTATTTCAGATGATGAAGTTGTTATCACAGACGACGACCCACTATCTTCATTAAATGTTGCCACTACATTTGATTACCCAACAAGTAAAAATTTGAATTTGGTGCTTGATGCACCCGACTTTTTAAAAGGAGCTACTTTTTCCATTTTTGGCAAAATTGGTAACCAAGATAGCCTAGCAATAGCAAGTGGAACATTCAATGATCAAGGCCGCTTTGAAAAAAGGTTGACTGTTAGTACCAGGCTGGATAGCCTTTTGATATTTACAAATTATATTGGACTAATAGACAACATACGTTTACCAGTAAATACACAAGAAGTAATTTTTGATTATTCACAATTTTATGTGCGCAATGGAAGTTCAGGAAAAAGCTTTGAACAGCCAAAGCGTACTTACCGTACTCAAAATGGACAAGCTGATTATACTTTTATTGATAGCTTTAATGGATTAGGGGTGCCTGATAACTTAGCATTTGCAGATGTAATTCAACAAAATTTATTGGATGATATCAATGCTTCTTTACCCGAGAATGTGCCTGGTGGTATACCAACTTCAAACCCTGATTTCTTAGCAGGTAAGGAAACCAGTTTAATAATTACAGAAGAGGCTGATGTTTGGGTGACTTTTGTTTCGGAAGGAGCGGGTTATAGAAACGTCTTGGGGTATTATTCTTATCCTCTTGGCAGTGAACCCGCTACGGTTAATGATATTGCTGAGCATCGCATCATTTTTCCAAATGTTTCATTTTTAGGCTCTGGCGGAGGTTTAATTCCTGGGGATAGAGTTTATTTGGGAAGGTTTCCGGAAAATACGGTTATATCCTGGTTTTTGGCAGCAAATGGCTGGTTCGGAAGTGGGGTGAATGACGGTAACGGCGTATACTATTCAAACCCTGATTTTAATCCAGAATCCACCGCTGCAACAAGAAATCATATGGTCTTGCTTTATGACGAAGCTCGTGAATTAACCTTACTCGGGTTTGAGGATTTAAGAAGAGATGTCGCTACTGATGATGATTTTAATGATGCCGTGTTTTACGCTAAGGCCAATCCGCCTGACGCTATTCAAATAGGGAATTTTGCTGAAATAGAAGTTGCTAATGATGCTGACGGAGATGGTATTAACGATGAGCTAGATGACTTTCCTTTTGATCCAGACAAGGCCTTTAATAACTTCTTACCATCAGTTAATTCAACTGGGAAGTTAGTTTATGAAGATTTATGGCCAAGTAAAGGAGATTATGATTTTAATGACTTGGCAGTGGATTATTCTTTTAATCTAATAGCAAATGGGGATAATTTGGTAACCTCCATTGATGCTTCCTTTACAATTGACAATATTGGTGGGGCTTTGCACAATGGTTTTGCATTTACACTTCCAATAAGCCCTAATATTATTAATGATATAGATGGTCAAATTATCAATGGGGGTTATGAGACTATAGCTTCAAATGGCACTGAGACTGGTACTAATTCTGATGAAACCGTAATTATTGTAGTTGGTGACTGTTTTGATTTACTAGGACAGACAATAGCTATTTCGATAGAATTTACCACACCAGTAGATGCAAACGACTTAGGGCAAGTACCATTTAATGCTTTTTTAATAGCAAATCAGGATCGTGCTAAGGAAATTCATCTACCGGACTTACCACCTACTAGCAAGGCAGATTATTTAGGGACAAAAGATGATTTTAGTGATGCCTCAAATGGACGCTATTATAAAACCAGTACTAATCTACCATGGGCACTCAATATTTACGAAGGTTTTCAGACACCACCTGAAAGTGTTCCAATTATTTTACAGTATCCTAGGTTTGTTAATTGGGCAAATTCTGGTGGCACGGAGGATCTTGATTGGTACGCTCAATAACCTAAAAATTCTTTTTACAACGCATTGGTTAGGTTTCACAACATAATTTTTCAATCTAAATATTGTAGGATAATATTTACAAATAAATAACGAAAAAACTTTAATAATGAATATTGCAGTAATTGGTACAGGGTATGTTGGTTTGGTAACCGGCACTTGTTTTGCAGAAACGGGTATAAACGTTGTCTGCGTTGATATTGACAAAAAGAAAGTAGATATGCTCCGCAACGGAGAAGTGCCTATCTACGAACCAGGCCTTGATGCGCTTTTAGAACGCAACATTGATAAAGGTAGAATTTCTTTTACTACAAATTTGCAAAAAGCGATCAAAGACTGTGATGCAGTATTCATTGCCGTTGGAACACCACCTGATGAAGATGGTAGTGCCGATTTAAAATATGTTTTAGGTGTTGCCAGAGAAATTGGTCAACATATGGAAGACTACAAAGTAATTATTACAAAAAGTACGGTACCTGTAGGAACTTCTTATAAAGTAAAAACAGCTGTTGAAGAAGAATTAGTTAATAGAGGTGTACGTATTCCATTTGATGTGGCATCAAACCCAGAGTTTTTAAAAGAAGGTAGTGCCGTTGATGATTTCTTAAAGCCAGACCGTATTGTAGTTGGTGTAGAAAGTAAGAGAGCCGAAAAAGTAATGAAAAGACTTTACAAGCCTTTCTTGATGAATGGTCACCCATTATTATTTATGGACATTTTCTCTTCTGAGATGACCAAATATGCAGCTAATTCCATGTTAGCTACAAAAATTAGCTTTATGAACGATATCGCTAACCTTTGTGAACTAGTTGGTGCTAATATAGATTTGGTTAGAAAAGGGATTGGCTCAGATACCAGAATTGGTAATAAGTTTATTTACCCGGGCACTGGATATGGTGGTAGCTGTTTTCCAAAAGATGTACAAGCCTTGGTTCGCACCGCAGATGAATATGGACATTCTTTAGAAGTGCTAAAAGCCGTAGAAGCTGTTAACTATAGGCAAAAAACCACACTTGTGGAAAAAATCAAAAAACACTTTGGTGAAAACCTAAAAGGAAAACAATTTGGAATGTGGGGCCTAGCCTTTAAACCAAAAACTGATGATATGCGAGAAGCTCCATCCTTAGTCATAATTGAACAATTGAAAGCAATGGGTGCAAATATTCGTGCATATGACCCAGTAGCAATGGAAGAAGCCAAACGAATTCTTGGAGATTCTATCGAGTATGCCAAAGATGAATACGATGTGGCTATAGACGCTGATGCTCTTATTGTAGTAACTGAATGGTCGGAATTTAGGATGCCAAATTTTAGAATTCTAGAAAAACTTATGAATGAGCATACCATTTTTGATGGAAGAAACATATACGACCCTGAAGAAATGGAAGAAATAGGTTTTAACTACTATAGCATAGGCCGTAGCGCAATAAAAGTAGAAGAGTCAGCACAGGTTTAATCATATTGAAAGCAAAAAGATGAAAAGAATATTAGTAACTGGTGGAGCAGGTTTTGTAGGATCACATTTATGTGAGCGCCTTCTTAAGGAGGGGAATGAAGTTGTATGTATGGATAATTATTTTACGGGTCGTAAAAGTAAAATTGTTCATTTAATGGACAACCCTTATTTTGAGTTAATAAGACATGATGTCACATTGCCTTACTTTATTGAGGTAGATGAGATATACAATCTTGCTTGCCCAGCCTCGCCCGTACATTATCAGCATAACCCCATAAAAACAATAAAAACTTCTGTTTTAGGGGCAATAAATATGTTAGGTCTTGCCAAACGAATTAATGCAAAAATTTTACAAGCATCTACCAGCGAGGTGTATGGCGATCCTGAGGTACATCCTCAACCTGAAAATTACTGGGGTCATGTGAACCCTATAGGTTTGCGTTCATGTTATGATGAAGGGAAAAGATGTGCAGAATCCCTCTTTGTGAACTATCATCAATCAAATGATGTCCTAGTAAAAATTATTAGAATTTTTAATACTTACGGACCAAGGATGGAACCTGATGATGGTAGAGTTGTATCAAACTTTATTATGCAAGCACTCCAGGGAAAGGATATAACCGTTTTTGGCGATGGAACCCAAACTAGAAGCTTTCAGTATGTAAGTGATTTAGTTGATGGTATGATTAAAATGATGGGGACAGATGATGATTTCATTGGACCAATAAATATTGGCAACCCAGTAGAATTCACTATGCTTGAATTAGCGGAAAACATTATTGATTTAACCGAGTCAAAATCAAAAATCATCCATTTACCATTACCATCAGACGATCCTATGCAACGTAAACCAGATATTACTTTGGCCAAGGAAAAGCTTAAGAATTGGAATCCAAGTGTGAATTTGCGCACCGGGTTGGAAAAGACTATCAAGTATTTTGATAATACGCTTCAAGACAAGTCTATTCGAGAATTGCTTAATTCATAATTCTAACAAAATCACATAATCATGGATGCAATCAAGCTTATATTCAATGTAGTCGAAATTGTATTGATATCGTATTTTGGATTTGCATCCATCTATATCTTCCTATTCTCCTTTTTTGGTCTTTTCAAAGCCAAAAAGAGAAAAACGGTAATTAACAAAAAGCGAAAGTTTGCAGTTTTAATTCCAGGCTATAAAGAAGATAATGTAATTATAGAAGTTGCCAAAAAGGCTTTAGAGCAAAGTTATGATCAGGCTTTGTACGATGTCGTTGTGATTGCCGATTCCTTTAAGGAGCGTACATTACAAAAATTAGCTGAGCTTCCTATAAAATTGGTAGAAGTCTCATTTGAAAAAAGTACCAAGTCCAAGGCATTAAACAAAGCAATGGAAGTTATTGGTGACCAATACCACATAGCACTAATTCTAGATGCTGATAACATTATGGCATTTGACTTTATTGAACGGATAAATAATGCTTTCAACAAGGGTTACACGGTAGTTCAAGGGCATAGAATAGCAAAAAACACCAATACGCCAATGGCTGTTTTAGATGCTATAAGTGAAGAGGTAAATAATCATATTTTTAGAAAAGGACATCGCGTTCTTGGTCTCTCATCAGCATTAATAGGTTCAGGAATGGCTTTTGACTATCACTTTTTTAAAACAATCATGGCCAATGTAAATGCTGTGGGTGGTTTTGATAAGGAGTTGGAATTGAAGCTACTTCAAGATAGAACTAAAATAGAATACCTCCATGAGGCCTTGGTTCTTGATGAAAAAGTACAAAAGGCAGAAGTATTCTCTAACCAACGAAAAAGATGGTTATCTGCGCAATTCATTTACTTTAAAAGGTATATCGGAACAGGAATTAAAGAGCTTTTTTTAAATGGGAATGTCGATTTTGCGGATAAGGTATATCAGATGATATCTCCTCCACGAATTTTATTGGCAGGAATAGTGGTCATAATTACCATACTCTATTCACTTTTATATGGAATAGGTCTAGCCACTAGCTTAACTATTCCACTAAAATTATGGTTAGTTATTTGTACACTAACAGTAATCGCCTTTATAATGGCAATACCCCTTAAGTTTTATTCTTTAAATACACTAAAAGCGCTACTAACCTTGCCAAAAGCTTTTGCACTTATGTTCTTTTCTCTTTTTAAACTAAAAGGAGCCAATAAAAAATTTATACATACCCAGCACGGTACTATTAACTCTTGATTAAAAAATAATGATAATAGGAATAGAAGGACAACGCCTTTTTAGAAAAAAGAAACACGGCATGGATATGGTGGCTCTGGAGTTAATCAAAAACTTGCAACGGATAGACCAAACCAATGAATATATAATTTTTGTTAAACCCGATGAAGATAATTCCTGTATTCCTCCAGCCCCTAACTTTAAAATTATCGAACTCAATTCTAAATTGGGTTATCCAGGCTGGGAACAGTGGGAGTTACCTAGGGCGGCTTATCGAGAAGGTTGTGATGTATTACATTGTACTAGCAATACGGGTCCAATTTTTTCTAAAGTTCCACTAGTGACTACCCTACATGACATTATCTATCTTGAGAGTATCAGCATTTTTAAAAAAGAGGGTACTTGGTATCAAAAATTAGGAAATATGTATCGACGGTACTTTGTCCCGCCTGTAATCAAAAAAAGTAAAAAAGTAATTACAGTATCCAATTATGAAAAAAATCGCATTAATAAATTCTTTGGCTTTGATGATGCTAGATTAAAGACAATTTATAACGGTGTTGGAGAACATTTCAAAAAAGTTACAGATACGAAAGAACTTGCACAAGTGGGAACAACATTCAATCTACCTGAAAAATTCTTTTTCTTTCTAGGAAATACGGATCCAAAAAAGAATACTATTGGGGTTTTAAGAGCTTTTGCTTTTTTTAATCAAAACTATCATAATCAATATAAATTGGTGATGTTGGACTATGATGAGAATGAGCTACAGCGCATTTTAGAATCTATTGGCCATCCCGAGTTGAGAGCCCAAATCCAATTGTTGGGATATGTGCCAAATGTGCAGCTACCCGCTATCATAAATCAATGTTCCATTTTTCTTTACCCTTCCTTACGCGAGAGTTTTGGGATTCCAATTTTAGAAGGTATGGCTTGTGGCGTTCCAGTTATCACTTCTAATACATCATCAATGCCTGAAGTGGCGGGAGAAGATGCTGCATTTATAATAGATCCCTTTAAACCTAAGGAAATTGCCAATGCCATGCAAACCTTGGTAGAAGATGAATTATTGACAAGTATTTTGATAGAAAAAGGAATAGCAAGGGCGAAACACTTTTCATGGGAAACCATGGCAAAAAATGTATTGGAACTTTATGAAGAAGTAGTTGAAGAACTAAACGTTGTTACGGAATGATTAAAGGAAAAGACATCATCGTAATGGGCATTCAAGCCTGGGATATAGAGATTGGAAGCAACTGTAAAAACATTGCCATTGAAATGGCAAAAAATAACAGGGTGTTATATGTGAACCCACCTTTGGACAGATCATCCCTAAAAAGGGAAAAGCACACCGAAAAGATTAAAAAAAGAATACGGGTAAAACAAGGTAAAGAAAATGATTTGGTTAAAATAGATTTCAACTTATGGAATCTATATCCAAAAACGATGACCGAATCCATTAATTGGATTCCTTTTCATGGAGTATTCAAAATTCTCAATAAGCGAAACTCCAGAACCTTCGCCAAGGATATTAAATCGGCGATGGATAGACTTGGTTTTGAAGATATTCTGCTCTTTAATGATAGCTCTATGTTTTTGGGCTTTCATCTTAAAGAATTCTTATCCCCAAAGTGGTATACTTATTATATGCGGGATTATTTGATACGAGTGCCTTATTGGAAGAAACATGGGGAACGAATGGAACCTCAATTGATAAAAAAGGCGGATACCGTGGTCAATAATTCTATATTATACACCGAATATGGGGCTCAGTATAACCCTAAAAGTTTTATGGTTGGCCAAGGATGTGATGTGTCATTGTTCAATGATGAAGATCGTGGAATTAAAGTGCCTGAGGAGTTCCAGAACATTCCGAAACCAATATTAGGTTATGTAGGTTACTTGACAAGCATGCGATTGGATATTTCGCTTTTAGAACATTTAGCTAAAGAACGAAAAGATTGGAGCATTGTTCTTGTCGGTCCGGAAGATGAGGATTTTAGAAAATCTGTATTACATGAAATTGACAATGTGTATTTCTTGGGGGGTAAAGATGGTTCTGAACTACCAGCCTATGTCAAAGGCTTTGATGTGGCAATGAATCCGCAATTGGTGAATGATTGGACAATTGGCAACTATCCGAGAAAAATTGATGAGTATCTGGCCATGGGTAAACCTACCTTGGCGACTAGTACAAAAGCAATGGAAATGTTCAAAAATCATGTGTACTTGGCCTCTTCTAAGGAAGAATACATCGCTTTAGCAGAGAAAGCTCTTTCCGAAAACTCCAAAGAACTTATTGATGAAAGAATTGGATTTGCAAAAAGTCATACTTGGGAAAATAATGTACTGGCGATATATGAGGCCATTAAAAATTCTGCTTAGCAATGGGATTAAAGAATAAAATAAAGAGTAGCCAAAAGCTAAAAAGACTAGTGCATTGGATGCTAGTACCTAATGGTCAGGCAAGGCCTAGATTATGGGTGAAATTGTTCGTGAATTCATTTTATCATAAGAAAGGGAGTGGGGCAAGGATTAGAAGACGGACAAGGATTGATGTTCTGCCATGGAATTCGTTTCAATTAGGGGCTAATTCCACAATTGAAGATTTTTCAACCATAAACAATGGTGTTGGCGCTGTTATTATAGGCAAAAATACCCGCATTGGCCTTGGTAATACGATTATTGGCCCAGTAACAATTAAGGACGATGTTCGGTTGGCACAAAATGTTGTGCTATCTGGCCTTAACCACAATTATGAAGATGTTTCACAACCTATTCATGCTCAAGGTGTATCAACAGCAACTATAGTTGTTAAAGAAGAAACTTGGATTGGTGCCAACGTCACCATTGTCGCCGGTGTTAGTATTGGCAAACACTGCATCATTGCCGGAGGAAGCGTTGTGACCAAGGATATTCCCGATTATTCTGTTGCAGTAGGCAACCCTGCAAGGGTTATAAAACAATACAATCATTATAACGGTGAATGGGAATCACTCAAGAGAAAGCATGCCATAATTTCTTAAATAAACAAAACATGGAGTCGTTAAAAATCATTTTTTTGGTAGCATTGTTTATCATCTTTTATTCTTATTTAGGATATGGGATTTTACTTTTTGTTATTGTAAAAATTAGAAGATTATTCGGTTTAGGTAAACCATTTACTGGCAATGAAGATTATGAGCCGGAAGTAACTCTTTTTGTGGCTGCCTACAACGAAAAGGATTATTTAGCGGAAAAAGTTGCTAATTCCAAAAGTTTAAACTATCCAAGTGAAAAAGTGACCCAACTTTGGGTAACAGATGGTTCAGATGATGGCACGCCAAATTTACTGAAAGCATATAAGGATGTTGAAGTATTGCACCATGACGAACGTGCGGGAAAAATTGCTGCCATGAACCGGGGAATGAAATATGTAAAAACCCCCATTGTTATCTTTTCAGATGGCAATACAAACTTGGGTAAGGATTCTATAAAAGAAATTATACGTTTGTTCAGAGACCCTGAGGTAGGCTGCGTTTCTGGAGAAAAAAGAATATATTCAAAAGACGTAGATAGTGCTGCTGGTGCAGGTGAAGGTATGTATTGGAAATACGAGTCCCAGTTAAAAAAATGGGATGCCGAACTTTATTCGGTAGTGGGTGCTGCAGGTGAGTTATTTGCGATACGCACAGAACTATGGCAAGAAGTTGAAAAAGATACTTTATTAGATGATTTTATGATTTCATTGCGGGTGGCTATGTCTGGTTATACCATTCAATATAACCCAGAAGCCTATGCAATTGAAAATGCATCTGCCAATGTTAAGGAAGAATTAAAGCGTAAAGTTCGTATTTCTGCTGGTGGAATACAGTCTGTTATTAGGCTTTCGCCTTTACTCAACATTTTTAAATATGGTACGCTGTCTTTTCAATACATATCACATAGGGTATTACGGTGGACATTAACGCCTTTATTCTTGTTATTGATTATCCCAATCAATTTTATTTTGGCCTACAACGAAGGTTTTTTTGAGTTTGGCTTATATAGTCTGTTAGCTTGGGGGCAAATTTTATTTTATACGGCAGCTCTATTGGGTTGGTTTTTAGAAAACCGGCAAATACGTTTAAAAATACTATTTATACCCTACTACTTTTTTATTATGAATTTATCAGTTTTCTTGGGCTTTGAAAGGTATATGAAAGGAAACCAATCTGTAAATTGGGAACGTGCTCAAAGAGGTAGTAATACCACAAAAGTTGTTGCTTAGTCTTTTTAGGACGCTTTTGGTAATGCAAATGAAAAACAACTACCCTTTCCTAACTCGCTTTCTATAACAAGCTCACCACCAACCTTTCTGGCAAAGTCTTGACAGAGCACTAGACCAAGTCCTGTACCCGCTTCATCGTCGGTTCCCGTTTTAGTAAAGTGCTTCTTGGTATCTCGTACTTTAACCAACTCATCCTTAGACATCCCAGTACCAGTGTCTGCTACGCTGATAACCCAGGTATTAGCTTTAGGTGCTGCCGAAATTGTAATTCTACCCTCCTTTGGGGTAAACTTTATGGCATTTGAAAGCAAGTTCCGCAATAGCGTCTTAAACATATTCAAATCGGTAAGCACGTAAGCATCCTCTGGAACTACTATTTTTAATTCTATTTCCTTTGCTGTCAAGGCCATTTGTACTAGTCGAATATTCCGTTCTACTATTTCTTTAATATCCAATTTTTCCTCGATAACACTCAAAACCCCGCTTTCAGATTTAGCCCAGCTCAAAAGGTTATCCAATAAATTAAATGCTTCATCCGTAGTTGCAGCAAGACTATGTACGGTGGTATCTATAAACTCATCATCACGTGGATTAATAATTCCCCTTATGATAAAATCTAATTGCATCTTCACTGCGCTTAAAGGAGATCTTAAATCATGACCAATTATTGATAATAATCTGTTTTTTAACACGTTATCCCGCTCTAATGCTTTAGCTTGTTCCTCCACTTTAGAATTTGCCTTAACAAGATTTACATGGGTGGTAATCCGTGCTGCGAGCTCCTGTTTATTAAAAGGCTTGGTAACATAATCTACACCTCCAAGCTCCAATCCCTTTACTTTGCTCTCAGTTTTATTCATACCCGTTAGGAAAATAATCGGAACCTTGGAAAGATAATCATTCAGCTTTATTTGTCGGCAGAGTTCAAATCCGTCCAAATTGGGCATTTGAACATCCATTAAAATCAGGTGCGGTTTATTTTTCGATAAAAGTTCAATGGCTTCTAGGCTATTATTGATTCCTAAAAAGTCATAATCCATTCCTTGGATAACAAACTTAATTATCTCAATATTCATTATTTCATCATCAATAGCAGCAATGAGAGCTTTGGGCATGAGTGTATTTATTTGAATAATTCTAATATCACATTATCAAAAGTAGGAAAAAGTTTATAAACGTTATTATTTCTAAATATTTCAATTTAAAAGCGAAACATGCGAAGAGTACTATAAATACTAATACTCCATCGATACTTATCTACATTCGACCACACAAAAACTGCATTTCACAACAAATATTTAAAATTCCATTTTTGTAGGATTATGTTTACAATTCATTTAATTGAACCTTATACAAAATTCTAAAATGGAACATGTTTTAATTACAGGAGGAGCTGGTTTTATAGGCTCTAATTTTATCCCATATTTTCTTGAGGAAAATCCAGAACTACATATCGTAAATATCGATGCGCTCACTTATGCCGGAAATCTAAAGAATTTGGCTGCAGTAGAAAATCATGAGCGTTATTCTTTTGTAAAAGGTAATATCTGTGACCGTAATTTAGTCGAGAAATTGTTCAATAAATATGATATTAAACATGTAATTCATTTTGCCGCGGAATCCCATGTGGATAATTCAATAAAAAATCCGGACGCTTTTATGCACACCAATATTCTAGGCACCTTCAATCTAATAGACGTTGCAAAAAAACATTGGATGATGGCTCCAGAAATTTACAAAGCGGACTATACACATAGTCGCTTTCATCACGTTTCAACAGATGAGGTTTACGGTACATTAGGCAAAAATGGTCTTTTTAAGGAAACCACACCTTATGCACCAAATAGTCCATATAGTGCTTCAAAAGCATCGTCAGATTTTATAGTGAGAAGCTACCATCATACTTTTGGAATGAATGTAGTTACTACTAACTGTTCCAATAACTACGGCCCAAATCAACATGATGAAAAATTAATTCCAACCATAATAAGAAAAGCAATTTCCAATCAACCCATACCCATTTACGGTGATGGGCTAAATGTTAGAGACTGGTTATATGTTCTAGATCATTGCAAGGGTATTGCACTAGCATTTCATACGGGGGTTACTGGTGAGACTTATAATATTGGTGGAAAAAACGAGCGTACTAATCTCTATATCGCTACTAAAATATGCGAGTTGTTAGATAAGGTAAAACCTTTACAAACAGGGGAAAGTTACCTTGAATTGATTACTTATGTTAAGGATAGAGCCGGTCATGATTTTAGGTATGCTATTGATGCTTCAAAAATTGAAAAGGAATTGGGCTGGAAAGCTGAGGAAAATTTTGAGACCGGTATTGAAAAAACATTGAAATGGTACCTAGCAGAGTATGCTAGCAAAAAAGAAAAAAACCTATCCTAGATTTTAGGAAAAAATAAACGCTTTAATAGATGAAAGGAATAATTCTAGCTGGCGGATCCGGCACAAGACTTCACCCATGCACACTCGCAGTTAGTAAACAGCTAATGCCTGTTTATGATAAACCCATGATTTATTACCCGCTATCCACATTGATAGAGTCTGGTATATGGGAAATATTGATTATTTCTACTGCTCATGACTTGCCTATGTTTAAAAAACTTTTGGGAGATGGACGGCAATACGGATGCAAATTTGAATATGCAGTACAACATAATCCTAATGGATTGGCGGAAGCTTTTATTATTGGAGAAAAATTTATAGGAAACGATAAGGTCGCACTTATTCTTGGGGATAACATTTTCCATGGTACCGGATTAGAAAATTTGTTACAAGCCAATAATAACCCAGACGGCGGTATTATTTATGCTTATCATGTAACCGACCCTGAACGTTATGGTGTAGTAGATTTTGATGAGAAAAACAATGCAATTTCGATTGAAGAAAAGCCAAAAAAGCCTAAGTCCAGCTATGCTGTTCCTGGAATTTACTTTTACGATAATGCCGTAGTTGAAATTGCAAAGAATGTTAAACCAAGTCCGCGCGGTGAAATTGAAATAACCGATGTTAATAAGGAATATTTAAAAAGGGGGAAATTAAAAGTTAGTATTTTGGATAAAGGCACTGCCTGGTTAGATACTGGAACTTTTAATTCCCTAATGCAAGCAGCACAGTTTGTGCAGGTAATAGAAGAAAGACAGGGGCTTAAAATTGGAGCTATTGAGGCTTCTGCCTATAAAATGGGCTTTATTACCAAAACCCAATACAAAAAACTTACTGCACCTTTAATCAAAAGTGGGTATAGCAAAGCTTTGCTAGACGCTTTAATTTAAAATTATGGAAATAAAAAATACAAGAATAGAAGGGTGTTTCACAATTAAACCTAGGGTCTTTGAAGATGAGCGGGGTTATTTTTTCGAATCCTTTAATCAAGAAAAATTTGAGGAAGTCATCCAAAAGAAAATACATTTTGTGCAAGACAACCAGTCATTTTCCTCAAGAGGTGTGCTTCGTGGCTTACACTTCCAACGGGGAGATTATGCTCAGGCGAAATTAGTTCGTGTCTTGAGCGGAAAAGTATTGGATGTGGCAGTAGATTTAAGGCAAAAATCGGCAACCTACGGTAATGTAATTTCTATCTTATTGTCTGAAGCCAATAATACCCAGATTTTTATTCCAAGAGGTTGCGCGCATGGTTTTATCACTTTGAGCGAAAATGCCATTTTCTCTTATAAATGTGATAATTATTATAATAAAGATGCAGAATCTGGTTTGCTCTACAATGATGATTTTTTTAACATCGATTGGGAAATTCCAGAAGACGAAATGATTATTTCTGAAAAAGATAAGCTGTTACCAACCTTTAAGGAACTAACGGAAACCACAATCTTTAAGTCCTAACAGCAAGCGATGATTAAAATACTTGTAACGGGCGGAACTGGTCAATTAGCAAGCTGTATAGCGGAGGCTTCCTTGAACCACATTAGAAACATGAAGTTCGTATATCGGTCTTCGGCCGAATTGGATATTACAAACCTTAAGGCTGTTTCAAAAGAATTTGAAACGGGTAACTACGATTTTTGTATCAATTGCGCTGCATATACTAATGTTGATGCGGCTGAGACAAATCCAAGTTTTGCGGATGCGGTTAACCGAATGGGAGCAAGAAACCTTGCCAATATATCGTCCGAAAAAAATACAATATTAATCCATATTTCTACCGACTTTGTTTTTGATGGCTCCAATAGCCTTCCATATAGCGAAGAAGACGAACCGTATGGATTAGGTGTATATGGAAATACAAAGCTTTTAGGTGAAAAAGAAATTGCATCGGCGTGCAAAAAACATTTCATAATACGAACCTCTTGGCTCTATTCTGAATATGGTCATAATTTCATGAAATCTATGTTGAAATATGGTAAGGAAATGGATAAACTATCTATCGTATATGATCAAATAGGAACACCAACTTATGCCAAAGATTTAGCAGATGTTATCTTACTTCTTATTGAAAAGAATATAAAATCATATGGTACATATCACTACAGTAATGAAGGTGTAGCAAGTTGGTATGACTTTGCCAAAGCAATTTTTGAGATAAACAAAATAACCGTCTCGGTAAACCCTATTCGGACAGACGAATATCCCTCACCAGCAAAAAGGCCTTCTTACAGTGTTTTAGACAAGACCAAAATTAAAGACTTACTCGGTATACAAATTCCATATTGGAGGAATAGTCTGTTAAGAGCCAGTGAGGTGTATCAAAAAAATAATTTAGTTACATAAAAAACAGAAAGATGAAAGTATTAGTTACAGGCGGATTGGGTTTTATAGGATCCCATACCGTAGTTGCATTGCAAAATGATGGTTTTGAAGTTGTGATAATAGACAATCTTAGTAATTCCAGTGAAGATGTGCTAGACGGTATTGCAAAGATCACCGGAGAGAAACCTTTATTCGAAAATATAGACTTACGAGATAAATCCAGTGTAATTTCCTTTTTTAAAAGGCATCCGGATATTGAGGGGGTTATTCATTTTGCTGCGTATAAGGCAGTTGGTGAAAGTGTTACGGATCCGCTTGCATATTATGAAAACAATATTGGCACATTAGTGTATCTTCTACAGGAACTACAAGATAAGAAAAGAACAAATTTTATATTTAGCTCTTCTTGTACAGTTTATGGCCAAGCCGATGAAATGCCGATTACTGAAAATGCTCCTGTTAAACCAGCCGAATCTCCTTACGGAAATACCAAACAGGTAGGTGAGGAAATTATTAAAGATACTTGCAAGGTGAAAGAAGGGTTAAATGCCATTTCATTACGCTATTTTAATCCAATGGGTGCGCATCCATCTGCTGAAATTGGTGAACTCCCTATTGGTGTCCCACAGAATTTAGTGCCTTTTATTACCCAAACAGGAGTTGGATTACGGGAAAGCCTATCTGTTTTTGGACATGATTATCCCACAGCAGATGGAACATGCATTAGGGATTACATTCATGTTATGGATTTAGCAAAGGCTCATGTAATGGCTTTAAAACGACTATTGAGTGGAGAAAATAACAAGAACTACGAAGTCTATAACTTAGGAACAGGAAAAGGAAGTTCTGTGCTCGAGGTTATACAAAGCTATGAACGAGTTTCAGGCAAAAAATTAAATTATAAAATGGTAGATCGGCGTCTTGGTGATGTCATCACTGCTTATGCGAGTACCAACAAGGCAAACAAGATATTAGGTTGGCAAGCAGAAACTACGCTGGATCAAGCCATGAAATCTGCATGGGACTGGGAATGTAAAATACGAAACTACCAAGAGGCTAATGTATAAACTTCTCTAACAACGTACTTGCTAATACATTTTTTCAATTGAAGAATGTTTGGGGCAAATTTCTTAAAATCATTTGCAAAAAAGATAAAGTCTAGAAATAACCTTGTAAGGCTAAAACACCATTATAAGAAATCACACAGGAAAAGAACAAAGCTGCAATTAAACTTAGATTTATTAGAAAACTAGTTTTATGCTTACCCATTAATTTCTTATTATTTATCAATAGTAAAATACCAATAATAACAAGTGGCAAAACAAAGACGTTAAATACCTGAGAAAGAATTTGCATTTCTATAGGGTTAGCTCCAAAAACAGGAACAATTAAAGCGAACAAACAAGCAATAAAAGTTATTATTTTAAATTGACGAGATGTAGTATCCAGTTTCCCAGATTGATAATCCGCAACCAATATAGGAGCAATTAAAACACATGGAAAAATTGAAGATAGACCAGCGCTTAAAGTTCCAAAAAAGAAAAGTGTTAAAGCAAACTTTCCAGCAACTGGCTCTAAAACACCTACCATGTCTAAAACCTTAGTAACCGGCTGTCCTTCATAAAACAAAGCACCGCAAGCAACAGCCATAATAGTAGCACTTATTAAAAATACTAAGCAAGCAGCCGTAATGGCATCTTTCTTTTGTTGACCAAGATTCTTTTCTGTCCATCCTTTACCCTGAACAAATAATGGCCTGGATAAAAATGTTGCTGCAGCCATAGTAGTGCCTACAAAAGCGGCAACCATCATTTTACCACCTTCTACCTCAGGAATAGAAGGAATAAGGCCCTTTGCAACTTCCATAGGTAACGGATACACCATAAATAAGGAAATTAGAAAAGAGAATGCCATTATGGTAACAAAAACAACTAAAATTTTCTCGAAAAATGTATACTTACCCACCATTAATAGTCCGTACATAATCGCAATAACTACTATAGCAATTGCTAAAACTACTTCATATTGATAATTACTAACTACAGGCAGATAGATGTGAATTATTTCAAAGATGATATTGGACGAAATTCCTAAAATTCCCATCAGGGAGTTCCATTGTCCAAAAGAGATTCCAATGATGATAAGTATGGCTATAAGTTTGCCATATTTTAGATGTTTTTTGAATGCATATAAAGCAGTTTCGCCAGTAAGCAAAGCATAATTACCGTATACGTACATTAAAACACCTGAAAAAAAACAGCTTAAAAGTAGTACCCATAAAAGTTGCATACCAAAAGTACTGCCGGCAACAATCATTGAAGTGACACTGCCTGTTCCAATGGTATAGCCAATTGCAAAAATGCCAGGTCCGAATGCTAAAATAACCGCAAGTAGTTTCTTAAACAATGACTTACTTACGGTTGAATTATCCACTTACTTATCCTCTAAGGTTAGCTATAGTTGTTAAGGTAGCACGTACTTTTTCTTCAAGTCCTTGAAAGTCCTTTGTTGCTAGTATTTCTTTGCTAATAAGTTTAGAACCCATACCAACACAAGTAACCCCAGCATCAAACCAGTTTTTAAGGTTGCTTTCTTCTGTGCTTACTCCTCCTGTTGGCATTATACTCGTCCATGGTTGTGGGCCTTTTATCGCTTTTACAAAACCAGGGCCATATGTTGACCCAGGAAATAACTTAACTATTTCGCAGCCCAATTCTTCTGCCTTATTTATTTCTGTTAAGGAACCACATCCTGGAGACCACAATACTTTACGTCTATTACAAACAATTGCAATGTCCTCTCTAAGAGACGGAGTAACAATAAAATTAGCTCCCATTTGCATGAAAAGTGACGCTGCTCCAGCATCTGTAATAGATCCTACACCCATAATCATTCCTGGCAATGCGCTAAGAGCATACTTATTAAGTTCTAAAAATACTTCATACGCAAAATCACCACGTGCCGTAAACTCCATTAAGCGCGAGCCTCCATCATAACATGCTTTAAGTACTTGTTTACCCAATTCAATATCTGGGTGATAAAATAATGGTACCATTCCATTATTCTTCATTACTCCTGCAACTTCTATTCTTGAATATTGTGCCATCTTAATAGTTATCTTGCTACTCTTCCAGAAGCATCTCCACTCATTAACTTTTCAACTTCCGCTACTGTAGCCAAGTTTGCATCTCCTTTAATAGTATGTTTTAAACATGAAGCTGCTACTGCAAAATTCAAAGCGTTTTGATCATCTTCTGGGTATTTTAAAAGACCGTAGATTAAACCGCCCATAAAAGAATCTCCCCCACCTACTCTATCCACAATATCAGTAATCTGATACTCCGGAGATTTAAACATTTTTTTACCATCATAAAGTACCCCGGCCCAACTATTATGTGAAGCCGATATGGATCCTCTTAACGTCGTAATTACTTTTTTAGCTCGAGGAAATTTTTTCATCATTTGCTCACATACAGACAAAAAAGCTTCGGCTTTAACATGCTCACCTTGTGTAGTAATGTCTAAACCTTCTGGCTTAATGCCAAAATGCTTTTCTGCATCTTCTTCATTCCCTAATACAATATCACAATAAGAAGTCAATTCAGTCATAATAGCTTCTCTATCACCGCCATACTTCCAAAGTTTTGCTCGGTAATTTAAGTCTGTTGAAATAGTAACACCCATTTCGCTAGCTACCTTAACAGCTTCAAGACAAGCATCTGCAGCTCCTTGAGAGATTGCTGGAGTAATACCGGTCCAATGAAACCATTCCACTCCTTTAAAAACTGACTTCCAATCCACCATTCCCTTCTGTATTTCAGCAATAGCAGAGTGTGCACGATCATAAACAACTTTACTCCCTCTGCTTACGGCTCCAGTTTCCAAAAAATAAATTCCTAGACGATCTCCACCATAGATAATCTTATCCGTGCCAACACCTCTTTTCCGCATTTCCATTAAAGCACAATCTCCAATATCATTCTTAGGTAGTCTTGTTACAAAATCTACTGGAACTCCATAATTTGCTAAGGACACAGCCACATTTGACTCGCCTCCGCCATAAACAACATCAAAGCTAGTGGTTTGTGAAAACCTTAAAAAACCAGGAGGCGCTAATCGTAACATAATCTCTCCGAAGGTTACAACTTTTTTCATTTTGTACTATATTTTTTTGATTGCTATTATTTTCCTCTTTTTAACTAAAAGCCAATCCCCCATTTATATCGATGTTATTACCGGTTACAAAAGAAGCTTCATCAGAACCTAAGTAAGCTACCAAATCTGCAACTTCTTCTGCACCACCTTCTCTTCTTAATGGAGTTCCTGAGGCTACTTTAGTTCTAACTTCATCCTTAGTAAAATCATCATGGAATTTTGTGCCTATTAACCCAGGACATAGCGCATTTACTCTTATGCCTTTTGGTCCAAGTTCTTTTGCCATTGCCCTTGTGAAAGTAGTAACAGCACCTTTTGAAGAAGCGTATAAGGCTGAACCTCCCCCTCCTCCATCCCTTGCAGCTTGGGAAGATAAATTTATAATTGATGCGCCTTTAGGCATTAAAGGTTCAAAAGCCTGAGATACGAATACCGTAGATTTAAAATTAACATTCATTACAAGGTTATAAAAGTCTTCATCAAATTCTTGTAATGTCTTTCTAGCAAAAAGCCCTCCAGCATTATTTACCAAAATATGAACTTGTTCACCAAATGCTTCAACAGTTTGGTCTTTTAATTTTTTAATATCATCAAGGTTTGAAGCATCGGCTTTAACTGCAATAGCTTTTTGTCCTAAAGACTTTATTGTTTTAACTGTGTCAATGGCTCCTGCCTCTGTATTAAAATAGTTAACAACAACATTAGCTCCCTCTTTGGCTAATTTTATAGCTATCGCTCGCCCAATATCTCTTGAACCTCCTGTAACTACTGCTATTTTTCCTTCTAGTTTACCCATTATATATTTTGTATGCTTTTATATTCCTAAAGCTTGTCCTCCACCAATTTGAATAGTTTCTGCCGTTATAAAAGATGCGTCTTTACTTGCTAAGAAAGAAATAACCCCTGCAACATCTTCTGGTTGTCCTAATCTTCCTAGCATAATATTGTTCGCCCATGAGGCAAAAACCTCTGGTTTAGTGGCTTTTATTTGTGCATGAAAAGGAGTATCTATTGTGCCTGGAGATACGGCATTCGCTCTTATACCATATTCTGCTAAATCCTTTGCCAAGGCTCTTGTGATAGCATGAACACCAGCTTTTGATGTCCCATAAATACCTGCGCCAGGACCACCAGCAGTCCAACCCGCATTTGAAGTATAATTTATGATAGAAGGATGTTCTCCTTTTTTAAGGAATGGAATCGCAGCTCTTGATGCAAAAAATACAGAATCAAGATTTAATGCCATTACAAATCTGTAAAAATCTGTTGTCATTTCTTCGAACCTTGATCTTCCACCTAATCCACCAGCGTTGTTAACTAGCACATCTATTTTACCATACTTTTCTCCTATTTTTTTAATGTTAGAAGTTACAGCTTCCTCACTAGTAACATCAAATCCAAAGTATTCTGCTTTAATTCCTTGTGCAACTAGTTCTTTTACTCGTTGAGCTCCAGCATCATCTTCTATACCATTTAATACAACGGTATAACCATCTGTTCCCAATCTTTTTGCAACTTCAAAACCTATGCCTCCCGTTGCTCCTGTTACAACAGCAACTTTTCCAGTATTTTTACTCATCGTTTAATATTATATTTTTTTGATTAATTTTTATTTTAAACATCGATTGGTTTTATTTCCTTGATTAATCCATACACCGATAAAACTGCCAAAGGAGCTAGTATTGCTAATATGATAAATGCCGGAGTATAAGACTCTGTTGTTATTATTGGGATCAACCAATTCATTATTATAACAGAAACAGCACCTATACTTCCCCCCAAACCTGCCAATGTCCCTACAGATTTCCCGCTTAAAAGATCACTTGGAATCGTTTGAATATTGCTGATTGAGAATTGAAAACCAAACAAAACAATAAAGACAAACGAAACAAATTTAATTGGGGTATCGGCTAAGAATATCGCCCCTATAATAGCTAGGACTATAATTATTGCTCCTATGGTAATCGTCTTTTTTCTACTAAAATCAACTGTATTCTTCTTAATAAGTTTCTGAGCATACCAACCTCCTGCTAAACTTCCAATCATTGCTCCTACGTATGGAAACCAAGCGTAATAACCAATTTCTTTTACGTTGAAATCAAATTCTTTAAAAAGATAAATCGGCATCCAAAAAACAAACAACCACCATATAGGTTCAATAAAAAAACGCGCTGCTATTAACCCCCAAGATTCTTTCTTGGATAGGATTTCAAAGACACTAAGTCCTTTAACTACATCGTCATTTTGCCTACTCTCATGTCTACCAGAAACAATATGTGTTTTCTCCTCCTCGGTAATCCAAGGATGTAATTTTGGTTTCTTTTTGTTCATGATTAACCAAGGAATAATCCATAGAAAACCCAACACACCGATAATGACAAAAGTTAGTTTCCAACCATAAGCTCCAAATAATTCTGCTATTGTTGGAGCTGCAACTATTGATCCGATACCTGCTCCGGCATTAAAGATACCCTGAGCCATTGCTCTTTCTTGTATAGGAAACCATTCTGCATTGTTCTTTACCGCACCTGGCCAGTTTCCTGCTTCTGCAACACCCAAAAGTCCTCTAAAAATCCCTAATGAAGCCGCTCCTTTAGCAAAGAAATGTAATACAGATGCTAAAGACCAAAAGAAAATAGACAGTACAAAACCAATTTTAGTTCCTACTTTGTCGTAAACCTTTCCGGAGATAAATTTACCTGCTGCATAGGTTATTGTGAAGATATTAATAACCCAAGCATAGTCAGACTCGGTTAATCCCAAATCTTTGCTCATTTCTGGCCACATTATGCCCAATGCGGATCTGTCTATATAATTAATAATGGTTGCTAAACATACTAATCCAATAATCCACCACCTAAGTCCTTTTACTTTCATAATAGTATTCTAATTACAACTGACTTAAAACTCAAATTAAGATTTCCAAATCTGTATATGAGTATCTTATATATCAGTATATATTTTAAAGTATTTCTTGAATACTAATGACAAATCTAGAATCCGATTCGTAATTTTTCTATCAAGTTTTACTCCCTCCTAATTCTATTTATCGAAAACAAAATCGTGCATTTTTTGTTTTCAAAACTTTCAACTTAGTTATTCGAATGATAACAATATTGATACAATACGCTAAAATGAATTTTCATCATCTCTTTTGCCCTTTTAGGGTTTTGGTCTTTTATTGCTTGAAAAATATCTTCGTGTTCTTGAATACCTTTGAATGATTGGTTTGAATCACACACATGATATTTTTCGAAATTTGTAATAATCTCTGGCGTAATAATTAACATAAACGTATTCATCGAACTATTTTTACTAGCCTTGGCAATTGCCAAGTGAAATAATAGGTCTTCTTCAACAGCATCTTCTTTGTTTAACACCTTATTTTTATAAGCATTTAACGCTGATTGCAATGCTTCCAAATCCTCATCTGTTCTTCTAAGTGCTGCCAATCTTACTGTTTTAAGTTCTAGTAAAATTCTTGTTTCCACTAATGATTTAAAATCTGGTTCTTCCAATCCTAGAATATCTTCCATCATCCCGCTCATAGCGACCCGACCAATTTCCGCAATGAAAGTTCCACTCTGAGGTTTAGAATATAAAATTCCATAAAATTCTAGCTTTTGAATAGCTTCACGAATATTACTTCTGCTTACGCCAAACTTCTCTGACAACATTCTTTCAGATGGTAATTTATCACCTGGCTCTAGATTTTTATATTCAATTAAATCACGAAGTTTGGCAATAATACTTTGCTGTACATCTCGCTTTTCATTGTTTGTTAAAACCTCAACTTTCATACTATTTTTATATTTTGACCAAATTGGTTAACCAGATTGGTTTGTTAAATTTATGAAAATAACTTCAACTATTTGTTATTGACCCAAATTATATCGGCATTAATTATTTTATAGTTTACAAAGGCTGCTAATAACTGACTAATAACAGCCCTTGTCATAACTAAACTAACTCAAATACGAATTAATGCTCAACCAATAAATCATAATATTTAACTTTTGCAAATGCCTCTGAATCTGTTGTTTGCAAATAATTTCCTGCCTTAAAGTAGTTTTCAAAAACTCCCCATTTTTCTATGTGAATACCATCAAAAGTTTTAGAAGCACTTTCATTTAGTATTACTTCTATTTTTCCTTCAGATGCTTTTATTTCGACTGTAAATTTTTCAAAATCAACTTTATCTGGAAAAATATAGCTCTCTCCATCCCTCCAAGCATCGGTATACAATATTTCGGTATCCGATGCAGATAAATCTTTTAAGGCTTTTGTTACGACTCTTACTGCCCCATCTTGCCAATAAATTTTTAACATAGGTGGCGCGTTATTATCATTTTCACCTATTAAATCACGTTGTGCATTTGTTAATCTTCCATGAATTTGCATAACCATTGTTCGATGATAATCCCCACCACTATCTCTAGAGATTTCCTCTAAAGAAAGTGTTCCTTTCATATTTCCACCCTGACCAAAGGTCCAATTAGTTGAATTACTTCCTGGATTCATTTGTTCTCTTAATTCTGTTCTTGAATAAGATGAATTCGCTGTTGTAGCACCTGGATACGTATAAAAAACTAGTGCTCCATTAATGGAATCATTGTACATAAAAGGTTTTAATACCTCATTGTTAGCGTAATCTAAAATTTCTGGTGGTTCAACTTCAATTGGTTTTCCATTGTTGGAAATTGGTAATGTAACTTTCCAATTATTCAAATCTATTTCTGGTAAAGTAAATGAATTGTTATCCTCGACGACAGTATCATCTTCTAGAATAACTTCTTCTTCTATTTCTTCAATAGGGATATCCTTTCCTTCACTATTACAAGAGCAAAATAAAACCATACCCGCGCTAAGCATGAGCAGTCTTATAGGAATAAGCTTGTAAAAAGTAATGTATATATCTATTCTCATCATGTCTTTTTTAATGCACTACATTAAGTTCAAAAAGTTTTACGCTTGCAAAAGCACCTTTATCTCTTGTTTGAAAATAATTACCTACTTTAAAATAGTTTTCAAATACTCCCCAGCGTTTTATACTGGCACTATCATAAACAAAAAACTCATTTTTGTTTAAGGAAACAACCATTTTACCATCGGTAACTTTTACCTCTATCGTAAATTTTCTAAAGCCAACTTCTTGTTCAAAATTTTGACCTTTATCATCTGTCCAAGCCTCTTTGTATAAAATTCCCTTTTGATCAACACCAGCATACTTTAATACTTTTGTTTTTACTCTTATTTTTCCGTTTTGCCAGTAAATTTTTAGAATAGGAGGAGCATTATTATCCTTCTGCCCTATTAGTTCACGTTGCTCATTTGATAAGCGACCATGAATTTGAGCAATGATAACCTTATGATATTTTCCGTTTGCTGCTCTGGAAACTTCACCCATTGCCATTTTCGCCTTTAAATACCCTCCTTCTGCAAAAGTCCAATTAACCTTGTCATTACCAGGTTCCATTTGCTCCCTAAGTTCAGACCTTGAATACTTTGTATTTGCTGTAGTAGCATCAGTTGGGTATGCATGAAAAACCAAAGCTCCGGACAAAGAATCATTATACATAAAGGGCTTTAGTACCTCATTATTAGCATAGTCCAAAATCTCTGGTGGTGATACACTTATTGCACCTCCCTTACCTTTACCTTCAGGAATAGTAACCTTCCAATTACTTAAATCTACTTCTGGCAGTCTAATTTTCTTTTTAACCTTTCTCTTTTTCTTACCAACTTTGGTTTTTGAATATGAAGTATCACTTATACTCTCCTGAGCATTAACGCTCACGATTAGAAATGATAATAAAAAAATCGTGATGGATTTTTTTGAGAAAATCTTCATTTTATAATTTAAAAGTTAAAAAAGTAAGATTAGTATTAATCTTCATAGTTAATAACCACCCGAACCTGATTTTATAACCAGGTTTGGATGGGTATTTTGTATTACACTATATCATTCAATAGTAATATTATCAAAGAAGGCCTCAGCAGCACCATCTACAACATCTATATTTCTCACATAAATAACTATCTGATTTGTTGATGCTGTAAACTGGAAAGTACTTGTTGCATACGCATCACCATCGGTGTCAAAAATATTTGGAATAGCAAAATAAGCATCTACATCTGCATCTGCACCAAGATTGGCATTAATACCTGTCTCATCTGCAATTTCTGTATTAAGTATAAATACTTCGGAAGTTATTCCTCCTGCGGTAGTTCGTGCATCTATAGAAAATGTATAGGTCTCTCCTTGTTGCACAGTTACTACTTGGTATAAACGACGACCTCTTTCATCCAATTTTGCTCCTCTTGTATCATTATTTCCATCACTAGTAGAACCCGCTTGCTCACTATTATCACCATATTCAGTTTCCAGCCAACTATCTAGAGCTCCATTATCCCATAAATCCGCGTAGGGACTAGGAATATCATTTCCATCACAATCCTTAATAGTTGAATTAGTTGTCATATCCCAAGGGTCAACATTATCTCCAGTACTTTCACCACCACATCCCGCGGTTGTTCCATAAAGGTCAAAGTTTCCATTTATTACCTGCACAACAAATCCTTGAGCTACTACAAGCTCTTCTGTTGCAGCGGAAGTATTACCTGTAATACTAGTTGCTGTTAAAGTAACTGTGTATATCCCGTCTTCCGCATATGTATGCGAAGGATTCATTCCTGTAAATTGGAAACCATCTCCAAACTCCCATAATAAGGACGCTACTGAGCCTTCAGAGGCATCCATGAAGGAGAACGTTGTATAGTCATCTGGATCCACCTGCGAAGTAAATGCAGCAGATACTGGTGCCAAGATAGTTATGGTTTGTTCCAATGTGCTAGATAAACCAGCATCGTTAGATACTACAAGCGTTATCGTATATGTATCAGGTGTATCATAAACATGTGTAGGAGATTCTTCTGTTGAAGTATTTCCGTCGCCAAAATCCCAAGCATAGCTTGTTGCACCTGCAGAAGAGTTTGCGAAAGTATATTCTAAGAAATTAATCTCACTTTGCTGAGCTTCAAAACCTACTGAAGGTGGCACTGCACCTTCGGCACCTATATCAATTGTAAAATCATCTATTCTACATTCTACGTCACCGTTGGTGAAGAATATAGCAATTGTATTATTTGTACCAGAATTAAAAGATAACTTCTGTTGAACATAAACGTCTGGTTCAGAATCATCGGTTACAGTTACCGTAGCAATAGTTCCGTTTGCAACTGCTTCTAATGTTTCAAAAGTACCGCCGTTCTGCGTAACTCCAAGTACAGATACTATAAGTCTAGGGTCAGAAGAACCACTAAGCATAGTATACCAGAAGCTCAAATCATAGTTAGTATCTGGGTCAACCGTAAGTTCTTGATAACCCGCACGGTCTCCCGCTGGAGTAGGCAATTTACCTCCTTGATCTCCAAAAGTTACTGGGCTTCCCGTAATCTGTATTACTCCACCTAAATCACTGTTCCTCCAAGAATCCCTTCCATCACCTCCACCTTCGGGCAAGGTATCATCTTCAAATCCTGCTTCTAAAATAATCGGTTGGAATGGTCCTTCTACCACAATAACATCAATAGTGGTAGTTCCTGTAATACCATTACCATCAGTAGCTGTCAATGATACAGGGTAAGTACCTTCTCCTGCTTCAAATGTAAATGATGGGTCTTCTTCCGTTGAGGAATTACCGTTCCCAAAGTCCCACTCAAATGACAAGGCTTCCGTAGAAAGGTTAGTAAAGTTAATTATCCTAAAATCATCAGAAGAAGAAGCATAGGAAAAATTAGCCGCCGGAAAAACTGTATCTGCTTTGGAATTTGCACCGGGTAAATCATCTCTAAAAAGCTCATCACCCACGCAACTTAAGACAATACTGGCTACTACCAATGTTGTTAGCACCAGTCTTATTTTATTAAATATGTTTACTTTAAATTTCATCGTTTCTAATATTAATATTAATATCCTGGATTTTGCGTTAAAAGACCATCGCTTAGATTAATTTCCCTTGCAGGAATTGGCAACAATAAATCTCTTGGAGAATAGACATATCCCATCTCAACAGCATGTGCGCTTAGTACGTCATTCGCTACACCAAATCTAAGTAGATCAAACCAACGTTGATTTTCAAATGCCAGTTCTACTCTTCTCTCTGTTAAAAGCTCGTTTTTGGATATGCTTGATATTGCATTTGGCGCAGTAGCTGGGAAGGCTCTGTCCCTTATCTGCTGAAAAGATTGTATGGCACCTATATCAGAGGTACTTGTACCTGACCCTATGGTAGCTTCAACATGCATTAATAATACATCTGCATAACGCAAGGCTATATAATCGTTACCTGCATTACGCGCATTTTCTCCATATGTTGGGGGAGATACAGTTATATCTGACCCCTCAGGTAAAAACTTAATTACTTCAATAGAACTGCCAAGGTTAATAAAAGACTGTCCGCCTCTTACGCCGCCAAATGCACTGAAATCTGCTACTAGGTTATCGTTAACTATATTCTGACCATCTTCCCTACCTTGACGTGAAAAAGATGTAAACTCGGAAGAGAAACTTTGACTTTCCAATGTATTTCCAAATTGATACTGAATAGCAAAAATTATTTCGTCATTCAGTTCGTTATAAAACACATCTGTAAAATTATTTTCTAAAGCAAATTCTCCACTGCTGATAATTGCCTCACATAATTGTTCTGCTCCTGAATAGTTAGGGTTTGGCTGTGTCATATAAACCTTTGCCAAAATACCTTGTGCTGCCGCTCTAGAGGCTCTAGCCTTATAAGTATTATCCAATACACTGATAGCCTCTTGTAAATCTTCTACAATCTGAGCATAAATCTGTTCTTCTGGTATTCTAGTGAAAAGAGTTTCATTATCCTCTGGACCTGCTACCGCTGTTACCAAAGGCACATCACTAAACAGCCTAACCAATTTAAAATATGCATAAGCCCTTAAAAATTTTGCCTCAGCAGTATATCTTGCTCTATTGCTTTCATCAGCAATATCAATAAACCTAAGGGTATTGTTTGCTCTAAAGATGGCCTCGTACATTGATGCATAATAATCTTCCGATTCCACATTATTTGCATCTACAACATACCTATGGAAATCAGATTTAGAACCTTCTAATGTCGCATTTCTGGTATTATCGGTTCGATGTTCCGTTAAAAGGTGTTCAAACTGTACTCCTCTATTGAAATTACCAATATTTGTTCCGCTATTTTCATTTACTCCTTGAAGGGCATCATAAATTCCCAACACACTAGCCTCGACATCTGCATCAGTTTGAAAAAATGACTCTTCTACCACTACCGTATCTGGTATCGGATTTAAAAACTCGTCTGCAGTACACGACATTAAAAAGGCCGTTACTGTGAATACTAAATATTTTATGTATTTCATAATAATTATTTTTTTAAAAATCAATGTTTAGACCTAGTGTTAGTGTACTGAATATTGGTGTACCTGCTCTCTGCGAACCAAATGCTCTAATATTTCCATTATCATCATGTTCCGGGTTAAAACCATGATAGTCATCTGCGGTAATGTATATAAGGTTTTGAGCTGTAGCATACACTCTAAGACCGTCTAAGCCAATTCTTGAAATGGTATCCTCATCAAAATTATATCCAATGTTTACGTTTCGTAGAGAGAAGTAATCTGCACTTGCAATTACCTCACTGGTTAATACTTTTTCTTGAATGAAGGATACGTGTGGAACTAAGCCATCTGCTACTGCTTGTGCTTCGCCGCCACTTCTGGTTCTATTTCCAAACCAGTTATAAAAATATTGGTCGCCAATATTATTTACCTGTGCACCTAAACTACCTTGAACCATAAAAGAGATATCAACCTGTCCAATCTGAAACTCATTGGTAAAACTGTAGATTAAATCGGGATAAGGATCTCCAAGAATTGTCTTATCATCTTCTGTAATAATACCGTCACCATTTAAATCTTTTACAATAGTGTCATCAGCCTGACCGTTAATTCGATTCCATGGGTTATCAACATAGGTGGTTCTAAAGGAGGTTTCATCATATGCATCTGTATCTACTACAAAGCCCCAATATGAAGAAATAGGCTCGCCTATTCTATTAATCCACTGTGAATTTCTACCATAAGTATCCTCTATCAAAGCGTTATTGGAATCTCCAAAACTCAACAGTTCATTTTGATTGGTAGACGCTATAATTGTAGAATTCCATCTAAAATTTTCCTTAACAATGTTTTTTGTTCTTAATTCAAATTCTAGTCCTCTGTTTTGAACCTCACCCAAATTCACAATACCGTTATTAAATCCGGTGATATACGAAACTGGGTTATTTAATAATAAATCATCGCTATTTCTTCGGTAATAATCTATAGAACCAGAAATTCTATTATTCCAGAAACCATAATCCAAACCAACTGTTAATTCTTCCGAAGATTCCCATCCTAAGTTATTGTTTGCAATGTTTAAAGGAGATATTCCAGAAACCAGACTATTATCAACTACAGCATTCGTATTTTGCAATAGCGACAAGTATGGCCATATTGTTTCTTCAAGTGTGTTAAGGCTAAAGTTCTCAGCACCTGTAAAACCATAACTAGCCCTAAACTTTAAATTGTTTACTAACTCACTGTTAGTTAAGAAATTTTCCTTTGCTGCATTCCAACCTACAGATACCGCTGGGAAATTACCCCATTTGTTATTTACACCAAAAACAGAACTCCCATCTCGTCTAAAGGATGCATTAAAGAGATACTTATCTTTATAAGCATAATTTACCCTTGCGAACATACCTATCTTCTTACGTTCACCATTCGCTTGAAAAACAGTGGTATTATCTGGATTCGCCCCTTGAACGTTTGGAAGACGGTCATCCGTAAAACCATTGGCACGAACCTGACTAATCTCGGTTTTTCGCTGTTGTATGGTAAGACCACCTAATACATTTAAATCATGATCTCCAAATTTTCTATTGTAGTTCAATGTATTATCGGAAACAAGTCTCGTACGAAATCTGTTCTCTAAAAAATAATTAGACCTTCCCGCGCCAGCTGCATGATAATTAACACCATCATATCTGTCTCTTTTTCGCTGTTCTAGTGTAATACCTAAGGAAGTTTTAGCTGTTAAACCTTTTGCCAGTTTATAACTCAGATAAGTAGAACCAAAAAGTTTTGTATTAAACTCTTGGTGGTTACGTTCTACATATTGCTGAAATGGATTGGAATCACCAGAAGTTCTGGGTCTCTCGGTATTTCCATCGCCATCATAATCCCTATTTTCCAAATGGTTTTCCCAAAAGTAGTCTCCAACACCAACATCAGGATATACACTTCGGTTTATAAACTGTAAAGTTTCCTCGGTATGAAAAATAGGTAACCAAGGAGACTGTCGGGTAGGGTTATGAATAGATGTAGGTAATCTTCTTTGTTTTGTATAGGAAGGAGATGCTCTAAGACCAAACTTTAATTTCTTACCGATTTTAGTATCAAATTTTAGATTTGCTGTGTACAATTTATAATCGTCGGTAATTACAACACCTTCGTCATGTAACGATCGTAAAGAACCACTAAATGTCGAATTTTCTGTTCCGCCCCGTGCAGAAAGTGAGTGACTGGTTACTGTACCTCCATCAAAAAAAACATCTTGCCAATCTCTATTAACGCCAGTAATGCTAACTAAATCCAAAGCGTACAAAGTTTCACCAGAGAGAGTCCCTGTTGCCGCTTGTTCTATAGCAGCCCACTCATTAAGGTCTTTTCGGTAATCGTCGCTACCGTGAGCTTGTTTATAACCGGTGTAAGTTTGATAACTAAACTTAGTTTTTCCTGCCTTTCCACTCTTAGTAGTAATTAGAATTACCCCATTTGCACCTTCACTACCATATATAGAGGCAGAAGCTGCATCCTTAAGAACTTCAAAGGATTCAACATCGTTCATGTCAATATTCGCAAGAAATTCTGAGCTTACTACAATACCATCTATTACTAGTGCTGGACCTGTATCTGAACTAATAGAACCAACCCCTCTTATATTTATGGTCGGCGCACCACCAGCTTCAGCATTAGTAGCTTGAATATTTACCCCCGAAACCTGTCCTATAAGGGCATCGTCTACCCTAGATACAGCAATCTGATCTAAAGTTTCATTTACTACTTTAGATATTGATCCTGTTATCGTAGATTTTCGTTGGGTACCATACCCGATAACGACTACCTCATCTAACTGACTGGCATCTTCTTGCATTACAATATTAATAGTGGACTGACCATCCACTATTACAGTTTGGCTCGCATACCCGATATATGAAAACTGCAGTGCCTCTCCATTAGAAACATTAAGAGAGAAATTTCCATCAAAATCAGTTTGCGTTCCTCGTGTCGTATTTAAAACGACAACATTTGCTCCCGGAATAGGAACGTTGTTCACATCTTTTACAGTTCCAGAAATACTATAGGTATCCTGGGCAAATAATTGGATATTGACCAGCAATACCACAATTACTAATAGTTTAGTTTTTAAGTTCATTTTCATTCAGTTAATTTCAAAAGTTTAGAATACCTGCCTATTAATTCAGGAATGCTACTTATTAAGTTTAGTAAATCACATTTCGTAAGCAAATTTTTACTTGGAATTTCATACTTTTGAATTCTTCAAATTTGCATGTAATGTGTGTTTGTCGAATTTTACTTCCCTCCGAAAGAAGTAATTTTTTAAAAGGATAGGCGTGCACCTATCCTTTTTTTATGCTTTAATTTTTACTCATATAGAATTCTTAAGTTGTTTTATTTTGGTCAACCAAATTGGTTTACCAGTTTGGATTACCAAATATATGTTATACAACAGTTAAAAAAAAATGAATTTTTCATTTAAATGTTAAAATTTTAAGGTATTGCTAAGTTTGTTTAATAAATGTTCCTAAAGTGTAAACGAAAGTATTACTATCGAGGTTCAATATGTTATATGCCTTTACGAATTGGTATGCTATTTTTACTGCTCCTATTTATCTCCAAAATATGAAACTTCACCCCCACTTAAGAAATCTTCTCTTACAGGACTAAAGGTGTCAATTAACATCCCTTCTTCCAAACAAACTGCACTATGTATTAAGTTAGGTTCAATATAAACTCCATCTCCAGCTTCAACAATTTTCTTCTCTCCATCAATTTCAAATTCAAATTTCCCTGAAACACAATAAGTAGCTTGGGTATGAAAATGTTGATGAGGAGAACCTAATGCTCCTTTTTCAAACTTTACTTTTACCATCATAATTTGATTGTCATAACCTAAGAACTTTCTTGATACTCCACCTCCAAGTTCCTCCCATTCCATTTCTTTTGTGATGACGTACTTCTCGCTAAATCGCTTCATAATTTTAATTTACGCTTATTAAACTCATGCTATGAGACTTATTTAATACAATCTACTTTTTTGGCGGTATTCCTGGACCAACAGAAGCTTCTCTAAACCACACTTCGGTATAACAGCCATTTTCATATTGCAAAGCAATATCACCTCCATAGATTTCGGCACCTGCACACCAAACCATATTTGTATCAGGACTTTTGCCATTGGTTTGGTTATAAGCACCTTGCTTAAAATATCCTAACTCACCCTTATAGGCAGTGGCACGTTCGGTACCATCTTGTCCTATGGGTACAAATAATTTCTTGACTTGACTTGGAAGGTCAGATTTATTAATGTATTCCGATGCTATTAAATTTTTAGTAAAGGTTTTGGTTTCATGCCCTTCACTAATAAAGGTGAGGTACATAATGCCCTTGTACACATTTACCTCGTAACTGAATTCTTCGCCTAATTCAATTCCGTCTAAAGGTTCCTCCGGATACTCATTCTTACTACTACTTACTACAGACATATCATTTCCCCATACCGCAGTTGAATAATCCCACCTTCCTGAATTATCATCACCTGCTGTATTTATTTCATAATTCCAAAAGACAGAACCCTTAGTGTGACCAGGAAATTTTTTGTAAAATATTTTCAACGGTTCATTTTCATGTCCTTCGCCACCATGAATTTGTCCAACCACTACTGAATAAGATGCAGCAACCCTCGAGTCACCAGAAACAGAAACCTGCATAACTTTACAGGTACCGGTTAGGTTACCTCCTTCTTCAGGTGTCCATTCTCTTTTTTCATGCAACTCTGTTCTGGTATTGCTGGAGTTTTTTGAAGTGATACCTGAATTTGGTGTTTTGTAAACTACCCACCGTCTAGTGCCGTCGATTACAGTATAAAAGAATTCCTTATGTTCAAAATGGACTAGGTTATCCTCGTTCGTTCCATCGCCCAACAAGATTTTAAATTTATCCATAAAGGGAATCACCTCACTTGGATAAACTGTCTTTGTACTTAAGCCATCATTAGCTTGAAAATACCCCGCATTGGAAATGGCATTATCTGGGATGGTTATGCTAGCTGATTTAAACCACACTTCAGCGTAATTACCATCTGCATATTGTTTTTGCAGGTTCCCACCATGTGTTTCAGCTCCGGAACACCATACCTTATTTACTTTAGGGTCTTTCCCATTGGTCTGATTATATGTTCCTAATTTAAAAAAGAGTCCTTGACCGGCATAGGCATTTTTCTGTTCTACCCCATCTTGTCCTATTGCCGCAAATAAATTCTTGACCTGTCCTGGCATATCCGAAGCTTCACCATATTCAGACTCAATTAAGTTCTTGGTGAATGTTTTGGTCTCATGTCCGTCACTCATAAATTTTAAATGCATTACACCGTCTCTGACTACTACTTCATAGCTTAGTTCTTCACCCAATTCAATCCCGTCTTCTGGTTCTGGAGGAAAAGTATTTTCATCATTTCCAACAACTGAAAAGTCGTAGCCCCAGATAGGATAGGAATAATCCCATCTTCCAGAATTATCATCTCCTTGAGTATTAATCTCATAATTCCAGAATACAGACCCCTTTGTATGTCCAGGAAATTTTTTATAAAATATTTTTAACGGTTCGTTTTCATGACCATCCGCACTATGAATCTGACCAATAACAACAGAGTAGGTTGAAGCAACACGCGCATCACCAGTTGTTGACACATTCATTACCTTAAGGGTAGCATTCATTTTAGCTTCCATCATTGGTGTCCATTTTTTTAATTGTGCCAACTCTGTTCTAGTGTTATTGGAAGTGCCATGAGTATTCCCTGCATTTGGTGACTTAAATACCACCCAATCTCCATTATCATCTTCTACGGTGTAGAAAAAATCTTTATTCTCATAATTAGTGGCTTGCCCAACATTGGAACCATCACCCAAAATTAAATTCCAATGCTGAAAAAACGGAATAATATCGTTTGCCTTTGTTACTAGTGCAGATTTCCCAATCTCCTTTGCAACCTTTTGCTTTTTATCTGCACAACTTTGTAGCAGTAAGACAGCAGTTGCCATTAAGAGATAAGAAGCGAAAGTTGATTCGGTTACTTTAGATTTCATGTGATTAAAATTGGTTTACCAGTTTGGTTTACCAAATATATGTATATTTGTTGAACAGGCAAAAAATTAACTCTTAAAGTATGGATTTCCCATTTTTAACAACTATAACTTATCATTTCAACCATGGATTATTCAAGAATAGACTTCGTTAAATTAGCAACGTTAGGTGTCGCATCTATTCCTTTCTTAGGCTTTGGAAATAAATTTTATTTAGAAAGTTCAACGGCCCATAATTCATTGAGCGTGCACCTGTTTTCCAAACACCTACAGTTTCTTAATTATAATGACATGGCAGCTGCTGCTGCAGAAATAGGATTCGATGGATTGGATTTGACTGTCAGACCCAAAGGACATGTTCTACCAGAAAAAGTCGTAGATGATTTACCTAAAGCGGTTGCGGCCATGAGGAAATATGGAATTCGTCCTGGATTAATGACAACCAACATTTGGGATTTAACCAGTTTGGAACAAAAAACAGTTTTAGAAACGGCAAGTACTTCAGGATTTACACATTACCGAACAGGCTGGTTAAAATATCCCGAGAATAGAACGATAACAGAAAGTCAGGAATTATATGGACAACAAGCTGCAGCATTGGAAGTGTTAAATAAAGAGTTAGGATTAATTGGATGCTATCAAAACCACGCAGGAAATCATGTGGGTGCACCTATTTGGGACCTCCCTCCTATTTTGGGAGCCACCAATAATAAGCATATCGGAGTACAGTACGATATTAGACATGCGGTCGTTGAAGGAGGAAACAGCTGGGAATTGGGTTTACGACAAATAAAGCCTTTTATAAAGTCCATAGTCATCAAAGACTTTAAATGGGGGGAAGTTGATGGAAAATGGAAACCCGTCAACACTCCTCTTGGAGAAGGAATGGTAGATTTTAAACGTTACTTTTCGTTACTTAAAAAGTATGAAATTAATGTCCCCGTTTCTTTACATTTAGAATATGATTTAGGTGGAGCCGAACACGGAGATACAAAAATCACCATTGACAAAAAGGAAGTTTTCAGTCAAATGAAAAAGGATTTGAATTTCCTTAGGGAAACATGGAAAAACGCCGAATAAAACTCTAAAATATGTTTTCATTATTAGATGCGACCAGGAAAAAACTAAAAGCAGTTAGTACTGCAACAGTTGCCACTTGTCTATTCAAAAAAGGATTAAAAAATCAATTTATACAAGGGGTTGTCCCACTAAAGAAAGGCAAACCAACGATGGTAGGTGAAGCCTTTACATTACGATATATTCCGGCACGCGAAGATCTGAATCCGATTAGTGTTTTTAAAGACGAAAATCATCCACAGCGGGTGGCTGTTGAAACCTGTCCCGAAGGTGCAGTACTCGTTATAGATAGCCGAAAAGATGCGAGGGCCGCCTCTGCAGGTTCCATTTTGGCGACCCGTCTCATGAAACGAGGTGTTTCGGGAATGGTAACAGATGGCGGTTTTAGAGATTCATCCGAAATAGCAAATTTAGATTTCTCATCCTATCATAGCGCGCCGTCTGCTCCTACTAATCTCACATTACATCAAGCCATAGATATTAATGTCCCTATTGGTTGCGGTGATGTGGCTGTTTTTCCTGGTGATATAATTATTGGAGACGATGATGGCGTAATGGTAATTCCATCTAATATTGCCGAAGAAGTCGCTAATGAATGTTTAGAGATGACTCTCTTTGAGGAATTTGTAATGGAAAATGTACAGAAAGGGGATACGATTATTGGGCTTTATCCGCTTACAAATGATAGTATAAAAGTGAAATTCGAAAAGTGGAAGGCAAATAAAAAAACCAGTTCATAAATGAACTGGTTTTTGTCGGGGTGGCAGGCTGAGATAACACTTCTTACCACATTGACTTTCAATATTTTAACCTGCTAATTCTAAACTATACACCGTATTGCAATTTTCAAACTAAATAGACACAAATGATGTAATACTTTGTGTTTTAAAAATAATAGATTCACCAATCAAAATCAAATCCTATCAGGTTAATTTAATAAGTCAAAAAAAATCTAGTGACAGAGTAAATCTGCTTCCAGGTTAACCTTTTAATACCGTTTTTGATTTTAATTTATAGTTCACAATTTTTTAAAAGCTAAAAAATAGAACTAAGTTGTATTTTTAACTGTTCGGAAGTTTTTTATGGCATGAATGTTAATCAATTAATAATTTGGATTGTAATTACATTAGCAGTTATTTTTCTTTTGGCACTCATAAGTTTACCCGGGAAAAATTACGGGAAAAAGTTGCTCATAATTTTTGTATTAAATTTTGTACTTCATTTTCTGAACATTTATTTTTTAGAATTTTCACAAGTATCCATTCCAATCAATTTAAATCCATTTTTTTCATTAAACTATGGGCCCACTCTATGGCTATACTTTATAAACTTTAAAAGGAATACTAATTCAACAAATAAAAAATCAATTCTTTACTTTTTTCCCGCATTTTTGTTTCTTATTTGGGGAAGCTTTAATGATTTTACCTTTAATGGGATAACAGTAATTACGATACTTATACTTCTATATAATATTGGTTTTATCATTAGTTGCTTAGCATATTATTTTAAGAACGAAAATATCTTTAGTTTATCTGAAAGAAAGTGGCTTTTGTCTTTAGTTGGTATGTTTGGAATTCTCTTAATAACGGTTGGTGCTAATCTTTTCTTTTCAATAGCTGAGAAAAGTACTTATCACAACAAGGCAACCACACTCATATTTATATTAGCTGCATTTCTAATAGGTACATTAGTATATTTTAGTATCATTGCCCCTGAAGTTTTTAAGAATTTTAAGGCAAAATACTTAGGCTCCGGTTTAAATAAAAAAGAAAGTTTAATCCTTTCAAAAGAAATTACTTCTTACCTGCTTGACAACGAAAGATTTGTAGATTCTAACATCACATTAGAAAAACTATCTAATGAATTAAATTTTTCCCAAAAGAAAATCTCTCAAGCTATTAATCAACATCTGGGGAACAACTTTTACGATTATTTGAATTTTTTAAGGGTTCGAAAAGCTCAAAATATGTTTTTGGATTCGGAAAGCTCAAAAATGGCAATCAAGAATGTTATGTATGATTGCGGATTTAATAATAAAGTAACCTTTAACAAAGCTTTTAAGGAACGTGTCGGTTTTACTCCTACAGAATTTCGAAAAATAAATAGGTAAGTCTACAGCTAGATTTACCCTCTCTTCCTTACCAACTATTTCCTTTGTTGTAAAATCAATAAACATTAGAAATAGCACCTGCATATTGCTATCTTTTTATTTAGCTAATGCCAGCTCAACTTCAATAAGAATATTTGACATCTACTGATGGACGTTATTTCTTTCTATTTCTATTAAAAAACAAGGAGAAGTGTACCCCGACCCGTTTAAAAGTATAAACAATGTTTAAAGTAAAAATGGAGTGTAAAGAATTTATTCTTCCAAAATCAACTATATCCGAGATTATATTATCTGACAAAACTATTAAAGATGACATTTTTACTATGACCGATAAAAAACTAAAACTCATTAAAAATTAATATAGAATGAAAAAATACGTAGTTGATTTCTTTGCTGGATTATTATTATTAATCATGGTTGTTCTGACTATGAAATTTATCACATTAGACTTAAGAGTAATAACTCTTATTGCTGCAATACTTCTGTGTTTTTATTCTTATTTGATAACTCCTAAAAGAAATGTAAGCCTTCTGTCCATTTTTTTAGTGACCCTGCCAATTTCTATCGGTTTTGTGTTAGGTATATTACCTGAACTACCAAGCATGTGGATATCAATTCTTATTTTTTTATATGCTGCATTACTTGGCAACTGGATTCACTCAAAAAAAATTGCAATTTTGGGGGTATTACCATTTTTCTTTTTTTCTTACTTAATAGTCCCAAAACTTGTAACAAATAATCTTTTCCAGCTTGTAAATGAGATAGCTCCCTCAGTATCAATGGAATCAATCAGTACTCAAGAGAAAATAAATCTAGATGATTTTAAAGGAAAGATAGTCGTAATCGATTTTTTTGGTACATGGTGCGCGCCATGTATTAAAGAGATGGAAGAACTGAAAGAACTGAAGAAGAAATATAAAAACAGAACTGATATTGAATTTTTACTGGTCTGTACAGAATTTGCAAAGGATAATCCTGAAAAAGCCAAGAGATTTATTGAAAAACGAGATCTTAATTTCAAAGCATATTTTGATTTTAAAAATGAAGCACATAAACTTTTTGGGTTTACAGGTGTTCCAGCCCTAGTAATTTTAGACAAAGAAAACAACATCCGTTTAAAACATGAAGGATACAATGAATCTGAAGACTTAAAAGGTAATTTGATAAAATTGATTGAATTACTAAGTAATTCCCAATAATAATACTACCTATATGGCAAATCTAATAACGTATGTTCCCGCGACAGTTTTTGAAGCTTTTTTTTAGCGTATACAGTTATTTTGTTTAAATTAAAAAATGTATTTTGAGATAAGATAAAACAATCTAAAATATCTAAATGAAATTAATCCCCATTGTAGCTATTATAGGTATCGTTCAAGGGTTATTTCTAAGTTTGAATCTTCTGATACCTAAAAAAAATAGTAGTGTAAATCTCTCAAAGCTTTTTTTAGGTTTTTTAATATTGCTTTTATGTATTCATATAACTGATTCTGTTTTAACTTACACTAAGGAATATTACAATTACCCACATTTTTTTGCTGTAAAAGACCCATTTGTTTTATTGTATGGTCCTCTTATCTTATTCTATTCGCTTAGTGTTTTAGTAAAAAAGTTTAGGCTTCGTTGGATTCATCTTTTACATATAGTACCGTTCATTTTTTTTGTTTTTAGAATTTTTCCTTTATATCTAAGATCAAGTACCTATAAAAAAAATATTTTAGACGCCATGTATGAAAATTACAAAGCGGTTCGTGATTTAGAAATTAATATCCTGTTTAATGCTCATATATTTTTTTATTTATTAGCGGCAATATTTCTAATGACAAGAGCATTTAAATCGAATAAAAAGCAGAATATTCTTCCACTTAAAACAGATTTAAAACCTGCCTTACTAGTTATATCTGGAATATTCATAGTTTATGCTATAAATCTAATTCGATTCTGGACTTCATATAATGCTGAAACAATTTTATGGATGCCATTGACTATTGCAGCACTCTTATTTATTATAGCTTATAGAGCTTTACGTATAGACGATGTAGTTACAACCACAATAGATGGTAAGACTAAAATGGAAATTTCAAGATCTATGGTACTGGTTTCATTATTGGAGGAAGAGTTAAACGATAATAAACTGTTTTTAAACCACAATGAAAACCTTGATACTCTATCAAAAAGACTAAATACCAATAGACAATATTTATCCAATGCAATAAATGATGTAAAAGGTGTCTCTTTTACTAAATACATAAATTCATTTAGAGTTACCCACGCAAAACGATTAATTGCCTCACCCAATTATCAACAATATACTTTGGAAAAGATAGCTCAAGATTCTGGTTTTAGTTCTTTATCAACGTTTCAGCGAGCTTTTAAAGAAAATGAAGGTATAAGTCCTGCAAAGTATAGAACCAAAAAAAAAGTCAATTTGTAAATTGACATCATATTTCATTTTAATTTTAGTGAGATGGTTTTCGTTTGCTTTAGTTTTGGATTTTAAAATTAAAGCGCTTTGAGGTTATTTGAAATCATATTTGTGGCATTATTAAGCATTCATCTCATAGGGTTGTTTGTTAGGATATTCAATCAAAAAAGTAAAAAGTGGTTTCTACTTTTGACTTTGCTCCTTTTTATCTTCCACTTATTAATAGAGGGTTATAGATGGCAAATGATTCCTTCTTATTTAGTAATGTTTAGTTTAATACTAATCTATCTTTACAGAAGAAAGATTAAAAAAACTATATCAGTAGTTCAAAATACAATACTCTTTTTTTTAGTAAGTCTATCTGTTTTTTTAAGTTTTTCACTTCCAGTTTTACAATTTAAAAATCTCAACAACAAGTACCCTGTAGGAATCAAAAGTTATAAATTAATAGATAAGAAACGTGCAGAAATATTAACAGAAAAACCAGATGACTTTAGGGAGTTATCTATTCGAGTGTATTATCCGACACCTCTTAAACATAAAGAGACGTATCCTTATATTCCAAATTTTGAAGTAATACGCCATACCTATCAAAAGAAACTGGGATGGCCTTCATTTCTTCTTGATTACCTCAAATTATTTACAATTGACGCTAAGGAGAATGCTCCGCAATTTGAAAATGATCTATTCCCACTAATTTTTTATTCTCATGGACTTACTAATAATTATAATGAAGCCTCAGGTAGATTGATGAATATTGCGAGCAAGGGATACGTTGTTGTGGCCATAAACCATAGTTACAGTAGTGACTTTGCGATACTATCTAATAAAGAAGTTGTTGGCTATATGGCATTATCTCAACTTGGTGACCCAATTGAAAAAATAGATAGCGTTAAAACCATAATAGCCAATCAGTGGCTCAACGATGTCAGTTTTGTAAAAGATAATTTAACTGACAAACAACTTTCAAAAAATATCGATTTTGAAAATATTGGACTCATGGGCTTCTCTGCTGGTGGTACAATGGCCACTCTTGGAAGTCATAAACTCGATAATATCAAAGCATCCATTAATTTAGATGGTACCCCAAGAGGAATACTCGAAACCGATATGCCCAAGTCTCCGATACTAGCAATTTTTAGTGAACCTTTAAATTTTACCGATGCTCAAATCAATGCTTGGGGTATCACAAGAGAAACCGTTGAAGCTCCAAAAAAACTCATTCAAAAAAGATCCATGGAAGTGTTAAATTCTGCTCCAGAGGCAAGCTATGTAATCACATTCCCAAAAACCAAACATTCCAATTTCATAGAATATCCCTTAATCTCTCCACTCAGTAAGTATTTGGATATAGGAGGCAATATAGACTCAAAGAAGTCATATGAATACTTAAATAATATTATAGTTGCTTTTTTGGATGAAAATTTAAAAAAAAGTGAAGAAGAACATCTTAAAAAGATATTAAAAACAGGAGTTGAAGAATTTAATCTTATTATACAAGAATAGTCTGTGACTGTAAAATCATAGTCTTAGGTTTAAATGTTTATTTGCATAACTTAGGAGAAAAACTTGAGTATATGCAAAGCATTTTAATAATAGGGCTCATACAGGACGCTATTTTCCTATTACTAAATCTTCAAAAATCCCAAAAAAAAACCGTGGATAGAATATTAATTCTATGGTTATCTGTATTTGGAATTCACTTAACAATACTTTTGTTTGCAGAATTTGAATTTCATAATTCTTTTACGGAAGTAATTGCAAAGACTATTGTCTTGCTTCATGGGCCAATTTTATGGGTGTATGCATTAAAAATATTTGATTCAAGGGCTAAGACCTTTTTTATTTACCATTTATTGCCTTTTCTAATAATATTGATTTCTGGATTCGTATTCTATGAAAATCAACGAATAGTATGGGAAAATATACTATTGATTATTAAACTAATTTCCATTTTATCATATCCTATATATTCAATTTTTTGGCTTTCAAAAAGAAATAATTTACTAAGAAATGAAAGCTCCAATAATATTGTTTTAGAAATGAATTGGATAAAAACTTTAGCCTTTCTACTCCTTTTCTCATTTATCGCTAGCTTATTATTTGTAGCTGCAAATCAAATATTTGAATGGAATCTCAACAATAATTTTGACATGATTATCTATGTTATTATGATTACAATTATGGGGTATTATGGATTAAAACTAGGAATTGTGTTTAATCAAGAAATCACCCAAGAAAGTAAACCTCATAAGGCAAGTAGTTATAAGCATAGTCCACTCAACAATGAAAAACTATCTAAAATAAAGCATGATATAGAATTGTTTTTCATTAAAACAGAGGAATATACCAATCCAAATTTTTCTATATCGCATCTTTCCAAAAAATTGAACGTTCCTAAGCATCATTTATCCCAAGTTATAAATGTCCAAATGCAGACCACATTTTATGATATAATCAATACAAAACGGGTAGAATATGTAAAAAGAGAAATAATCGCAAAGAAAGATTTAAAAATGACCTTTGAAGCCTTAGGGTATGATGCAGGTTTCAACACTAAGGCTGCATTTTATTTTCATTTTAAAAAAAATACGGGCAAAACCCCTGGTCAATTTAAAAGACAAATAAGTATTGATTAATTAAACAATTCCTTAGAGCATCTAACTTTCTGTTTTTTTACGGCAAATTATGTTAGATGAAAAAAATAATTCTGTTCATATTTTTTGTTCTTTTTCTTGCCTTTATTTATTGGTTATTATTCCCTTTTATAGTATCAGAAAACAACTCTACAGGTGAAGAAATATCTGGTCTTCTAAGAGGATATACACCAACTTTTGCTGCGCTTTTAACTATTCTTTTTACCACCAAAAGGAGAGGGTTTAAAGATTATTGGCATAACATTATGAGGTTTAAAGCATCAATCAGGTCATATCTAGCTGTTTTCTTAATACCGCTTTTTATAAATGTTGTGGTAGTAATAGTAACCTCGCAATTTATTGACAGTTCCATTTCATTTATAGAATTAAACTATCCAAAATTTTTAGCCATCTATTTTATTTTTATTTTTCTTGATGGTCCTCTTGGGGAGGAATTAGGTTGGAGGGGTTTCTTATTGCCAGAGGTATTATCCAAGTTTAGTCCTTTAGTATCTAGTTTAATTATCGGGTTAGTAATGTTCTTTTGGCATATAATCATTTTTGACGCAGATGGACCTGAACTTAATTCAAGTTTTATTATAAAATACCTAATCTCAATTTTAGGAATCTCAGTTATTTTTACTTTTTTCTATATGCGTTTCAGTAAGTTTCCCATAATAGCTGTTTTACTACATACCTCAATAAACTACTTTATATTTTTTAGAAATAGTTTAATCCCTGAAATGAAAGAAACTCCAGTTGACAATATTACTTATGTAGTCACAGTAGTTCTAGTAGCAATGATATGTTTAATTCTACTTAAAAATCATAATCTAAAAAATAATTAAAGAAGATACTACATGGTATAAAGAAAGAGACCTGTCTTATCTATCATTAAAGATTTATTAATACAGACAACTGATTAATTAAGTAGAATTAAAAAAATGAATACAATTAAGTAATTGCAAAAAATCAACACATAAAAATCATAAACAAAATAACTATTTATTAGCACGGTGAGTACAAGTTCACCACCTATCTAGTAATTGAAAACTAAGTATAAAAAATGAATTCAACTCGCAAAAATTTATTCGTATTACTCCTTCTTACAACAGCTATTATTAATGGACAAAATCATATCTCTCTAAAACCTTCAGATTTTCAATGGGACTTAAAAACCCTATTTAATGAAAAAAATACGTGGGATGAAGAGATAAAAAAACTACGACTAGAAACGGCTTCCATACTAAAACTAGAGGGACTCATAGCAAAAGATTATAAAAATCTTGAAATGGTTCTAGATAGCGTTTCAAGTTTAAGAAGTAAAGCAGCCAAACTAGTTGTTTATACAGCTTTAAAGGAAAATTTAGACTATACTTCATCAATAGCTCAGCAAAGGTTTCTAACTGCTTTGGAAATTGAAGATGAAATCGAAGCGGCTACATGTTTTATCAATAAAGAAATAGCGGGTATTTCTGAACAAAACCTAACAGCCCAGTTAAAAGGAAATGAAAATCTTGAGAAACATCTTAAAAGAATAAATAGAATAAAAGAAGAAGGTAATTACAGATTGTCAAATGAAACTGAGAAAACCCTTTTAGGAATGAAGCGATTATGGCTCCAATCAGGACAAACCCATCAAGCAATCTTTGAAAATGAAAAATTAGATTGGCCGGAAATAACATTATCAAATCAAAAAAAAGTAGTACTCACACCAAGTCAATTTTATAGGCTACGCAAACATAAAGAAAGAGATGAGAGAGCAAATGCGTCTATTACTTTTTTAGAGTACTTAGAAAAGTATAAAGATATCTTGGCAATTCAGCTTACAAAAAGAATAGAGATTGAGCTAGAATTAGGTTTATTAAGAGGGTTCCCTTCTGGCATTGATTCGGAATTCTATATGCGTGATGGTTTTCCAATCGGATCAACGGATATATTTAGAAAAGCAGCACTGGATAATAATAAACAAATACAAAGATATTGTTCAATTATATCCAGCCTAAACGATGGTGGAAAACAACATTATTCTGATATATATATTGGGACTGCCAGTGTTGATAGAAATTTCTCTTTAGGTGAGAGTATAGATATTGTATATAAGGCTACGGAGCATTTTGGGGAAGATTACACAAAAAAATTAGATTCTCTTCTACAAGAAAAAACTTTCCATTTAGAAATGACAGATACTAAACGAATTATGTGGGCTATTTACCCTCCAGTAGGTGGTGCAAAACCTTATACCATTATGCCATACGATGGTAGTTTTAGAGCGTCGAGCGTAATCTCGCGAGCATTAGTAGGTAATCTTGCACAACATCATTATCTACCAGACACAAGAGATGATCCTCCAGTTTACAACAATGGAATAATCTATGTGGGCAGCTTATTACATAGAGACTATTTTGTGAAGCAAGCAAAATCCAAAAAAGAAAGATTAACCTATTTACAAGCAGCTGCTTACGGTTTGTATAATACTTTCTTCAAATATGCCGTCTACGCAAGTTTTGAACATAAAATTGAAGAAAAACTTATAAACGGAGAATCCCCAAATGGGGAAGAAGTCTCTAAAATATACTATGGGGTACTTAAAGAATATTTTGGAGACGAAATAGAAATCCCCGAGGCATATGCCTATGAATGGATGACAATAGCGCAACCATTTAATACCTACGAACATCAATATTGGCCTGTAGCCATGGCAGCCGCTTGCGGAATTATGGAAAATTTAAATGACCCGGATATTATGAATTTGCTTGTTGGAAAAACTACACCAGAAAGTGATCGATCTTATCAAATTTTAAAAGCTGCTGGAATTGACTTTTTAAAAGCCGATTCCTACACCCCACTATTCAATAAAATGAAAGTATATCTTGACGACATTGAAGAACTCATAAATAAGAAATAACCAATAGATAGGGAATCTTCAAAGTTTTAAAAAGCAACAAATTTTAAGTCCTAATAATCTAGAATTACGCATAAAAAACAAACTTCCTAAAATAAAATAATTTTTTTAAATGAATAGTCGGCTACCTTAATAAAAAAAGAGTACACCTTGAATTCATAAATAATTAAAAGAATATCCTTTACCCATAATCAAAATAAATACGCAGTTTATGATAAAAAAAGATATCGCAAGCATTTTAAAATTATTTTTCTCAGTCTCATGCTTTTGTCAATCTAGAACTTTTGGATAAGACATCAGAATATATGAACGGGTTTTTAAGAACCGCTTTTTTGGTAAATCATTACAGATAGAACCTATAAAAATAGATTCATTGGAAATAATCCAATTCAATAAATAATGTAGAATTTAAGGTTAAACATCCATCAAAATTATGAAATCAACTTATTTACAATTAATTATTATATGTGTTTTAGCGGTCACAACTGCTTTTGCACAAGAAGAAACAGAACTTCAAAAATATGAAGGACTATATATGGATTCTCAAGGTGAAAAATATTTATTAAATCCTAGAGCAGGTTTTCCACATTTTGTTCTATTAAAATCTGGTAAAACCCACATGCTTAGAAGGGTAAGAAAAAATCAGTACGAGTTTTCAAACACTAGAAACAACTTTAGTAAGGTTGGTGGATTTTTTGAATTGACAAAATCAAATACAATAACACTTAGCTTTAACAAAGGAGGCACAAAGGTACTTACCAGCATACCAATAAATAAAACTGAACTAGGTTTAAACCTTAACGATAGTCTTTACATTTCAGGAAGTCTAATACAATCTGCTCAAACGCAAAAAAATAAAATCGCCGTTCTACTTCATGGAGACGGAGAAAACAATCGATATGATTTGTACGATTTAGGGATGTATTTAATCGATAGTGGGTATTCCGTATTTGCATTTGATAAAAGAAACGTAGGAAAATCAATTGGCAAAAAGATAGTGGGCGATAATTACTTAGATTTCTCAAAAGAATATGCCAACGATGCTACCCAAATTGTTAACTGGTTGCAAAAAAAATATCCGAATAATCAAATAGGAGTAATAGGCATAAGCCAGGGTGGATGGATTGGTGCTATGGTTGCGCAAGCAATACCTGATCTAGGGTTTTACGTGAATATCGCAGGAAATATGTCAATCGGATGGCAGCAGTTTCGCCATTATATGCTAAGCTACTTAAAACGAAACGGTTTTTCCAAAGCAGATTTAGTCGAAGCGACCGACTATTTTAAGGTCTATTTTGATTTGTGCCTAAATAAAATTGAATTTGAAGAGTATGAAAAGATATTGCCGTTGTTTATAAATAAAGTATGGTTTAAAAAATTGGAAACAAGAAAGTTGGTAAAATTCAAAAATAAGGATAGGGCCTTAAGACTACAGGAAGAAAATTCATTTGACCCTACAGATTTTCTTAAAGATGTTTATGCACCTAGTTTAGGAATCTTTTATCAATACGATCACTCCACGCCTCCAGATTCACCAGCCCGATTCATTGCTGGATTAACAAAATCTAAATCAAACGATATAAGCGCTAGGATTTTTTCAAATACCACTCATGGCGGTTGGGTAGTTGACGGATACTATTTTAACAGCAAAGATATCACTAGAATGGAATCAAAAGCATTTTTTCATATTATAGAATGGCTAGATTCGATTTGATTGACCGTAAACGAAATATAAACCAAGAATGAAAATTATTCAGACTCCAAACCTTTAGAACAACGCGCCTTCTTAAAACCTATTTTAACACATAAAATGAACCTAAAACATACGATTATGAATTACTTAAAATTTGTAGCAGGATTTTTATTGATTCTGGCAACCGTGAGCTGGCAAGGAAACACTGGAAATTGTAAAAACAGTATATATATATTGAATCAAGTCAAAGAAAAATATGATGCTTCCAGTAATTGGAAAAATTCTGAGATTAAAATTCATATTCAAGAACCAAGAGTTGGTAACCCAGAAAGATATACCAAATTATTCCTTAATAACACTACAGATTATTTTGAAATGGAAAGAACAAAAGATGTAGGGGTTATAAAAAGAATACTTAATGTGAATGAGAAGAGTGAAGTATTTGTTGATGGAAAATCTGATTTAACAAGTGAGATAAAGGAAAAATATGCCTTAAACGTAGAAAAAACGAAGGAACACAAGAATTTTTATAAAACGTTATATGCAGTACCAATGTCAATTACAGATAAGGTTTGGAATACAATAGACCCAGCTGTAAAAGCCGAATAAGATGGCATAGAGATATATAGAATTAGTATGGAGCTAAAAGAAGAAATTATAAGTAAATATTGGACTTTAATAATCTCCAAAGAGATGGACAAACTACTTGCTATAGAATTTAACCATTCAAGAGAAGATAGGAATAATGGAGAAATACTCAAGTTTTTTGGAGAATATGAGTTCAACGGTGTAAAAACTCCAAGAATCAGAAACTGGTATTCCCAAAGTCAAAACAAATATCTAGGTAGCGATGTTATTGTTGCTGAACTTAAATAAATAATGGGCATGGGGAATAATGAATTGATAATAAACAATTGTTTTTATTTTATATAAAAATCCGTATTTGATTTATAATTTTTAAAAAATAAAGTGAAGTTATTAAAAACAAAAAACAAACTTATTCTAGTCTTTTTGATAGTTGTAGTTTTTCTCTTATTACCATTAATTCTTAAAGAAAGAAGTAGCTCAATTAAAAAATTTGAAGGAACCCAATTAAGTGACTTGCATTATAGTGAAGTTAATTTTATAAACGATTACGACTGGACAAAATTAGCAGATATGCTATTCAAGCCAATTAAAAAAGATTTACTTATGAGAGTAATAGTATCATAAACAAGCAATAAATTAACCAATTATGACAGCTATAGTTATTAATAAAAAATTCTTGCTGTTTGCAAGTGTTTGTTGCCTTCTATCTGTAATTACAACCATAGGAATTCATTCCAGCTTGTTCGATTTGGGAGCTTTAAATTTTGATGAGCGACTTCTCCTTTTTAATGACAACCGTTATCTTGCTAATAGATTTTGGGTAATTCTACACTGCTTATTCGTTTTAATTTCTATGTGGGGTTTCGGTCTAGTCCAATTCAATAAGTCTCCTGGCTTTATCGGCTTAGGTTTTGTTCTATTTAGCGTCTTTGCATTTACGGAAATCTTTCGCCAAATATTCGTAATGTTTTACTTAAATGGTCTGCGTCGTAATTTTTTAGAAGCGGATAATACCAGTCAAGAAGTACTTAGAATAAGTATAGAAAATGCTGGACTAGTAGGTTATTCATTATTTGGGTTATTCATTTTAACCTTTGCTTTAGGAAATATTTTTTATGGGTTGGGACTATTTAAAAAAAATAGAATCGATACCATTTTAGCAATTCTTTTACTTTTTTGGGGATTTGGAAATTTAATTGCCTTTGGAAATGAATTTTGGGAATATGGACCAATTTCCAAAACACTAGAATCATTCAATATTGTTTTTCAGCCATTTTTTAGGCTAATTATTGGATTTTGGATGATTTTCAAGTGGAGAAAAATAAAAAGCAATAATGACGAAATGGCTCATGCGATATGAGTAAATATGATTTTATTCAAAAAAAATAATATTGGTGGTATTTCCAATTCAAAATACTCTTAAACATAAAAGTCATTATGAAACAGATAATTCAATTCTCTGATTTTGAGAAGATAAAAAAAATAAAAATCCTTAAGGTATTTTATTGGTTTGTTCGTATAAGCATGGGATTTGGCTTTGTACTATCAGGAATGAGAAAACTTCCAGGAATAAGATTTACAATTTTATCAAATGATAATCCTGCCGGAGCTTTTTTTAACGCTATGTATGATACTGGTTTTTACTGGAATTTTATAGGCTACTTTCAAATATTACTAGGGATTCTAATATTTTTTAATCGTTTTGTAGTACTTACCAGTGTTTTAATGATGCCTGTTACCTTTAATATTTTTCTAGTATCTATTGCACTAAATATGAAGGGAACCTCCATCATTACTTCTACTATGCTTATGGCTAATATCTTTCTATTAATTTGGAATCAAAAAAATTACAAAAACTTATTCCTTAAACCGTTAGAATAGTAAATGAAGGTGTTAAAAAATTTTGCGAATTTGGTTTTAAAACTGAAAGTGATATAATCACAAAATAAATATCATGAAATCAATAATCGCTATTGTCCTTTTTATCAGTAACTTTTACTGTTTTGCTCAAAACAATATTACAATTAATAATTTACCATGTACAAATTGTGAAATTCTAGAAAATTCAAAGAACGTTAATGAAAAATTAATTCATATTTAAAAAAATAATCGAAAAACTTGGCCAAAACCCATATTTGTCTGATAAAAAATAGTACTATTTTGGAGCTACATCCCCAAACTATCCAAAATAAAAGGAACCTTTCCTGTTTCATCTAAAATACCTTGCATTTTTAAATGTGTGATTATAGGTTCTTTAGCCATTCGGACTAAGGTAACATGGTCAAATGACATAGAATCTATAGGGTTTTGAGATCCGCCTGTAGTTCCTAATATAATGTAGTCATTGTTATTTCTTAGTCGATGAGAAAAGGAATGAAAATGACCATTGATTAAAGTATAGCGACGTTTGGATAACAATTTTTCAAGTCTCCCCAGACCCTTCGAATCTTCTCGCATCCAAACCGGTTTATGCATAAGGACAAAAATCCACTTTACTTCCTGATATTTTTCTAAAACCTCTTTAAAGTAATTGTGCTGTTGTTCATTTATACCACCAATACGACGCTCAGGCATTTTATAATAATCCGATTCTTCATAAACTCCTTCTTCCTCTCCATCCAGAATTCTTATGGCCTCTGACCTGGCCTCATAAATCTCTAGCATTCGCTCCTCTTCATAATCCTCAGAATCCAACATTAAAAAAAGAACATTTTCATATATAAAGTGATAATATCTTGGACCGAATCTTTTCTTCCAAAACTCCCGCATGGTTGGGTTAGTCAAATCATGATTTCCCCCTAAGTAAAAGAAAGGCATATTTAGTTGGGAAGCTCGTTGATCAAAAGACTCCCATTCTTTAGCTAGTTGAATTCTATCCTCAGTGCCACCCTCAATTAAATCACCAACACTTAATACAAATGTTGGATCGAGTCTATTTAATTGTGCTACTGCCGTACTGAAAACTCCTGCTCTTTCGCCGCCGTTTAAATCAGAGATTATGGCGAAAGTGAAGTCATCTTCTTCAAGTTCAAAGTTGTTTTTTGTCCACGGCTTAGGACCTGATTCTAAATCATGCCTAAAATCGGGTTTTTGAGTTTTATCTGTAACACAACCAATAAATAGAAGGCCTAATAGTATAAAGGATAAACAAAACTTCATTTCTCAAATATTTTAATTACTGATATAAAATGGAGTAGTTAGTAAAGTAATAAACTTTAATGAAGGATTTCTTTGCACCATTCAATAATAAGCTTTGGAACCCTGTCATCCCATTCGCCTGTTCCCCCATTAAATGAGTCTTCTGGAGTTTTATGTATGGTATTCCAATGATCTAAACCAGGATATACTACTAATTTATGATCTTGATGTTCAGCTTTATCAAGCACATCTATTATCATATCTTGGTCTTGCTCAGACATAATCCAGTCATTTGACCCATACAGAATGCGTACTGGCACTTTTAATTTTTCCCATTCGCTTGCTAAATCAAACTTTTGTAATTGATGATAGTATTCTACTGGTTTACCGTACATATGTCTTTTAGAATGATAATTATACTCAACTAATGAAGGATTTTCGTTGATGATTTCTTGATATGTTTTTTTTTCGACAAGCATTGCATAATACAAGGGTATGTACCCTTGATTCATTTTTTTTGTGATTGTAGATTCATCGTCGCCACTCATTTTCCGGATGCGACGTTCAATTTCAAGCATATGCTCAAACCAAGTTTTAAAAAAAGTTCCTTCCGATATTACCCCAGCTAAATCAAACTCATTCGCAAGAAGTGGAGCTAACGCACTTCCTAAACTTGAACCGTATACAACTATGCGTTTTGAATCTACATAGTCTTTTCCTTTAAGAGTCCTAATTGCTGCTCTATAACCTTCTAGTTCAGTTAAAAAATCAGTCTCGGAACAATCTCCATCACTGTCACCAACACCAGGCTTCTCAACTCTCATTACGACCATATTAGAGTTCTCAACTAGGTATTTTATTTGCTTAGACCAATTACCATTTCGACCAGGAAAAACTTCTACAGTGCTGCAACTTAGACCTTGAACTAATACCAGAGATGGTAATTTGCCTTTTACATTCTTTGGGCGAGTTATTATTGTTCTTTGTTTTACTCCAGCATCACTTATAATCTGGCCATAAATAGTTTCTACATTCTCATTTTCCTCAAGGGGGATTGCATTAAAAGAGAGTTTAACATTAAAAACTTCATCTAGACGCCTTAACATCAACTTTATTTCTTTGTCCTCTCTAAGACTATAGAATATGGTTGACCATTGTTCTGAAGAAGATACATGCACGCCGTCAACTTTTAAAACAATATCCCCTACTTTAATATTTGCCTTTTCCATAGGACTATTTGGTTCAATGGATACAACTTTTGCTCCAAAACCATCGGTTGGTTCTTTAAACGAAGCTTGCCAATTTCCTCTCCTTGAGAGTTCCTGACCTATTACCAAATAAGGGAGAATAAAAAGGATTGATTTTAAAATATTCTTCATTTTATTGCTTATTATTTCGCATATTGCTGAAAGGATGACTTATAGGAAAACTACAATTAATAACGCTTATACCATTATTTTTATGTAACCCTAGAGTGTTCTTATATGTAACTATCAATTTATATGACAAAGTTTTCCAAAATACTTTTAGGAGAGTATCATTTGTTCAATTCAAGAATATTCACGCATGTTCTTTTTTGGCTTTTTTACTATATTTTTTTTAGCCTTCTATGGGTTAAAGAAGGGAATTACTTTAGGTCTTTTGAGCTTGAATTTGTTCTTATGCCTCTTCGTATTGCAGCCTCTTACGTTGTATTATATTATTTAATTCCGCGTTTTTTATTAAAAGAAAAAATAGAACGGTTCCTTACGCTCTATTTGACCCTCATATTTATTACCGGAATTTTACAAAGAGTTTTGAACTATTACTTTCATGAATGTTTTTTTATAGAAACCTCGAACCTCATAGAGTTAAGTCCTTATTTTCGTTCTATCGTATTGATAAATACTACTGTAATGTTACTTTCTTCACTTAAAATTTTTTCTGTTTGGAGAATAGAAAGCAAAAAGAACCGTGAGGATTCTGAGGAATATCTAGAAATAAAATCAAACAAAAGAATCTATCGAGTTCTGCCCTCCGAAATTAAATTTATCGAGGGAATGGGAAATTATTTAACCACTTATTTAGTGAATAGAAAACCGTTAATTGTGTACATGTCGCTAAAAGAAATGAAAAGTATATTACCAGAAAAATTTGTAAGAATACACAAATCGTTCATTATTAATAAAAACCTTATTGATTCCTATAACAACGAAAGTGTTGAAATAGATGACAGAATCATTCCTATTGGTAAATCCTTTAATGGACAAGAACTATGAATGAACTAAAAGCCAAATGCAAACTTGATGTCTTTAATTTTCCAAATTTATTTTGAGTATTTAGTCATAGTATTATCGAATTTCTAAATCTCAAATTTATTATTTAAATTAAAGTCAATTGAATGTCATAAGAATTGAATTATAAAGAATCTCATAAGCTTTTACTTAGCAATGTGTCTCGGTTTATTAATTTAACTGAGTTAGAAAAGCAGAAATATATTTCTTTATTGACCGAAATTAAGGTAGATAAGAGAGATTTTCTGATGCAAGCAGGCGAGATTGCTAAATACGAGTATTTCATCACCAAGGGATGCTTGAAAGTTTATACCCTAGATGAGGAAGGCGCACCTCATATCTCAATGTTTGCTATTGAAGACTACTGGACGGGTGATTTGTCTAGCTTTATGACCAAAGAACCTTCCCGATATTTTATTAAGGCAACTGAACATTCAGAACTTCTGGGAATTTCGAGAGAGAATTATGATTTGTTGTTTCGAGAGATTCCAAAATTTGAACGGTTTTATCGTATCTTATATCAAAAGTCTTTAATCAGTTATATCAGACGCTCAAACCACGGTATATCTTTAACAGCTGAAGAACGATATTTGGAATTCAAAAAGAAATATCCGCAAATTGTTAGTAGAATTACTCAAAAAGACTTAGCCGCATACATTGGGATTACTCCAGAATTTATGAGTAAAATAATTACAAAAGTCAACCGAATGTAAAAGTCTTAAACTAGTTCATTTTTTTTCACGCTTCACCATCGCAATTTTGAAGTGTGAAAAAAGTAAAACTCATATCAAAAGTCTTTATAATTGGTTTTGTAAGCACTTTACAAGCCCAATTCACCCAAATAGAACTGTTTTCTGGATTCGAGAAAACTGATTTCACATTACTCTCTAGTTATGCCATAAATGATGCGAATACGCTAAGTGTCACTACCCTTGCTTTCTTCCAAAAATTCAAAGAAAAAGAAAATCAAATCTTTGATGAAGTAGGCGTACAACCTACATTATTCTGGAATTTTAATGAGACTATATCCGTCGGACCTTCTCTATACTATAATAGTTTCGGAGGGTTTTCAGAAAGACTATCAGCTAAGCTCACCTTAAAGAATTCCAATGCTCTATTTATTGTTATTCCAACTGTAGTATATTCAGAAAAGAAACAGGCTAGTCAAGCCGAAATATTTGCCCAATTTCAATTAAGTAAACCACTAACCGCAACTATTTCAATGTGGTTAAATGGGCAGTTTCTAACAGTTTGGGACAAATTTAAAACGCATTCCAGAAGCTTCCAACAATTACGTTTAGGTCTATCCTACAAAGGACATCAATTTGGACTCGGGGCAGATTTTGACCAATACGGAGATAAACCTATTCAAAAATCAAGTTTCGGATTGTATTACCGTAAAACATTTTAATCCATACATATTATGAAAAATCTATTCAAAAAATTAATTACGACACTCCCTAATTTGGGGTTTAGTATTGCACGTTTAACGCTAGGATTAGTCATATTTCCGCACGGAGCACAAAAGTTATTAGGACTCTTTGGTGGATATGGTTATTCCGGTACGATGGAATCATTGACTACCCAAATGGGTTTGCCTAGTATTGTAGCATTCTCAGTGATTATGATTGAGTTTTTTGGCTCTATTTCATTGGTTCTTGGACTCTTTTCAAGGTTTTGGGCAATGTCTCTTGCAGGTATGTTCACAGGCATCATAATTACTACGCAGTTAGAAGAAGGCTTTTTTATGAACTGGTATGGTAACCAAGCAGGTGAAGGTTACGAATATTCCTTGCTAGTCATTGGTTTAGCACTAACAATTCTAGTTAATGGAAGTGGAAAATGGTCTATCGATAGTTTAATCTCAAAAAAACAATAATTATGAAAAAAGTAATCACAATTGCAGGTAGCAGCAGTCAAAAATCAATCAACAAAGCTTTAGTGGGTTACACAGCTAGCTTATTGAAAAATATAGAAATCATGTCTATCGATTTGAATGATTATGTACTTCCAGTTTACGGGGAAGACTACGAGGCTGAGAATGGCATCCCCATAGCCGTCAAGAGATTAGATGAAATAATCAATACGGCAGATGCATTTATTATCTCTTTAGCAGAACACAATGGTTCTTATGCTGCAGTCTTTAAGAATGTGATAGACTGGTTGTCACGGCTGAATATGCAAATATGGAGAGAAAAACCAATGCTCTTGATGGCTACTTCACCTGGAGGTAGGGGTGGTGCTACCGTATTACAATCAGCAGAGGCTAGTTTTCCATTTCTTGGAGCAAAACTCATAGGAACATATGCGTTACCATATTTTTATGACAACTTTAAAGAAGGTGAAATCATAGAGGAGAGTTTTAGAAAAGAATTAGAAGATAAAATAGTCGGATTTTCTAAAGAACTCTAAACCAGTTTATGGGAATGAACTTTTCGAACAAATCATATTTCCGCTCGAATAAATGATTGGGAGCATATCTACGCAACTTTGTATCATCATTAACAATCAGCCTTTTAACAATGAACACATTAGTGAAATTAATTGTCGCCACCTGTCTAGCAATTATGGCAGGGCAGAATGACCCTCAGACATTATCTGATGGATATGAAGGTCTAGCGTATGTAGGTCTATCTAAAGAAGACCCAATAGAGGAAAGAGCGTTTACGGTTCTTACAAACAAATGCAATGTCTGTCACGAGAAACGCAATCGTAGACGTGTCTTCACTGAAGATAATATGAATGGCTGGTCTGATGACGTGTACAAACAAGTTTTTATTAAAAAACGAATGCCAAAAGGCAAGAAAATAAAATTGACCAGCGAAGAGTATCAAGATTTATTAACCTGGATAACATCCTTAAAAAATAATGAAAATGGAAATCAACTTTAAAATTATCATATTGATACTAGGCATCTTATTTACAGGGCTTACCGCAGGATTATGTTTTACGTGGTCTAACGCAGTAACTCCGGGAATCGGCAGACTGGATGATTTAGGTTTCTTACAGTCATTTCAGGCGATGAACCGCGCCATCATCAACCGCAGTTTTCTCATCACCTTTTTTGGACCAGTAATATTGCTATTCATCAATGCCTATTTGCATCGAAATGCACATCCCACGACATTTTGGTCATTTATGCTTGCGGCAATTCTATTCCTTATTGGAATAGGGTTGATAACAGTTTTCAAAAACGTACCGCTTAACGAACTCTTAGATAAAACGGTGCTTAAAAACCTTTCGACTATTGAGCTTAAGGAACTACGAACCAAATTTGAGCAGCCTTGGAACCGTTGGCATATACAGCGTACTATAGCCTCATTCACATCATTCACATTGCTGATAATAGGCTTGATATATTCAAAATGAACAGCAAACAAAATATTCATTAATCAATAAACGAACAGTTATGAAACTAACAAGAGCAATTAGCATTGGAATACTTATTTGGATAATCGGCGTGAGCCTATATGCATCTTCCTTTTATGTGTCACTTTTAGAAGATGCAGAACAGCAAGCCAATATTTGGTTGTCGATAGTCATAGTCCCTGTGGTTTGGTTTGGAGCAAAACTCTATTATCAAAATAGTACTAGTACTCACGGGTTTAGGGTAGGACTCATTTTCTTCTTCATATCTGCAGTTTTAGATGCCCTCATTACAGTGCCATTTACAGTACTGCCCTATGGAGGAACTTATTATGATTTCTTCGTTGATTTCGGTTTTTGGTTCATTGGATTAGAGTTCATTGCAACGACTATACTGTATTGGTACATCAAGGGTTTAAACAAAAAGAGTAAAAACAAAAACTTCAATTATTTGAAACATTATTAATATCAATTTAAAAGCGAATAAAAATGAAAACAGAAAACATTTTAGTTATTGGAGGAACTGGAAAAACAGGAAAGCGAGTGGTTCACCTTTTGGAAGAATTGGGCCAAAACGTACGAGTAGGTTCACGTAGTGCATCGCCAGCATTTGATTGGCATCAGCCCGAAGGTTGGGCACAAGCTTTAGAAGGAATAGATAAAGTTTATATCACCTATCAGCCTGATTTAGCAGTTCCTGGAGCATTGCAAGCTATTGAGCAATTGGTGAAAGAATCAAAACGCGCCAAGGTGAAAAAACTAGTCATTCTTTCAGGAAAAGGAGAACGTGAAGCTCAGTTATGTGAGCAGGTTATCATTCATTCAGGGTTAGCCTATACTATTGTGCGCGCAAGCTGGTTTAATCAGAATTTTAGTGAAAACTTCTTGTTAGAACCAGTACTCGAAGGTGTGGTTGCCTTACCACAAGCACAGGCAAATATCCCTTGGGTTGATGCTGATGATATTGCTGCTGTGGCTGCCAAAGCCTTAACTGAAGATGAACATAATGGGAGAATCTATGAACTTACTGGTCCGAGAACCTTGACTTTTAAAGATGCGGTAAATGAAATTGCCAAAGCAAGTAATCGTGAACTTACCTTCATTCCTATTTCAGTAAAGGAATATAGCGATGGAATGCGTCAAGCCAATATTCCCGAAGATTTTGTGTGGCTTATCGAATATCTTTTTACAGAAGTATTGGGCAATCCTGAATTAGCTGAAGTGACCAATGATGTTGAAAAAGTGTTGGATAGAAAACCTATCGACTTTACTGAGTATGCTGCAAAAGTGGCTGCTACAGGTGCTTGGAACGCCTCAGTACCACAGATTAATTAATGAATTTACAAAAGCTCCAAAAAACCAATATTGGTTTTGGGGCTTTTAAATTTTGATGAAAATACAATGCTCTCAGTCGCTTTAGTTCTAAAAACAGGTGAATCAATTTTAAAGTAAAAGAAAGATGATGATATCCTATCCATTAATTAAACCAAAATATTATTGGTCTTTGATAAATGATTTAAGCACTTTTATCGTGTCGCCCAAGTATAAGACAGGACAAGAAAAAAGCACGAGAAACAAAATCTATGATACCATTGGCCTCTTTTTAATCAAGGTGGTTTTCTCAGTCGTAGTCGCATCATTACTTCAGATTATCTATAACCCTGAAAACTTGACGTCCACAAGTATGGCAGAACGATTTTCTCCATTAATCCTTCTGTTGGTTGGAGGGGTTATATTACCACTATTTGAAGAAATGACCTTTAGACTGTCATTAAAATTTAATCCAATGTATCTTGCCTTAACTACTGGAGGTTTTACCTATTATATTTTAACTAAGGCAGTCTTCAAAAGCAAATTATCACTTATAGATGATACATTTTGGCATAGAGTCGTCCTTGTTATAATGGTAGTCTTGATTGCCTATGGCTTATGCAGTAGAAAGAATAACCAAATAGTATTACAAGGATTTTGGGAGAAGCACTTCAGAAAGTTATATTACTTGTCTTGCCTTAGCTTTGCGTGGCTACACATTTTCAATTTTGAGTTGAGTTTAGTCAATCTTTTGTGGATGCCTATTCTAACACTTCCGCAACTATTTAGTGCTACCATAGCTGGGTATACAAGAGTAGCTTTTGGATTTCAATATCCACTTCTTGTACATATGATTACTAACATTTTCTTTCTGAGTCTCACTTTTTTACAGATAGACTAATACCAATGTTCATAAAAGAAGATTCAACTATTTAATTTGACTCGGGCGATAGCCAAACTTTTTCGCAAAAGCGTTAGAAAATGAACTTAAACTATCATAGCCTACCTGCCACGCCGCTTCCTGAACGGTAGCTTCATTCTCACTAATTAATTTATGTGCAGAAGTAAGCCTTTCGTTTTGGAGATATTTGAAAACGGGAACACCAAAAATAGCTTTGAATTCTTTTTTAAGTCTAGTCGTATTAAATCCAATCGCTTTAGAAAGCTCTGTAAGTGAAGGAGGGTTTTCCAAGTTTTCCAATAAAAGGTCTTTTGCCTTATTCAATTGCTCTCTATGCAGTGGCTTCGAAGCTTCTTGTTGTTTAAGGGCGAGTTGGCCAAAGAAATGAGATAACAAGGCAGTAATCTGACTTCTAAAAAACATCATTTTGGTTTTTCCTGAATAGGTATTCGAAAAAAACGCATCGACAATGTTTTCCATCTCTGGCGTCATAAAGAAGCTCGGTCCTTCTACGTAATGGTCTTTAGGGGTCACCAATTCTTTTAGAAGGTCAGAAAACAATTCGCCTTCATGATTCGGTAGTTCTTCGAGTTTACTCATCTTAGTAGCCACAACGATACATTTAAGGCATTTTTCGGGGCTAACGGTATGTTCAAATTCTACTTTTTCATCTGCATAAAAGGCAAAGGATAAGCCTTTAGTGTAGTGAAAGTCTTTTCGTTTCTCACCGTATTTAACCGCTAAATCCACATTGCCTGAGCCGTAAAAAGCCACGGCTACGATGGGCTCATCAAAATAACACGTATCTACTTCAACCTTAGTTGCATTTGCTTCTTCAACTAAAATCACAAAGTCATTTATATGGATAAAATCGCGGGTCATAAGAGCATTATAAATTTACACAAATAGTATGAATTCTACAGTTGTAGGCCTAAGGAAGAAGGCCGTAAAATCTAAAAAAAGATTCATAGCTTTTCGCACTCTTCATACGCAACTTCTAGAAAAATCAATATTTATAGCTTTCATTCAAAATTTAATTTAACAAGGTAAGTGATGAAGCGAACGAAACTTCGTTTCGTGCTGCAAGCCCAAATCTTACCAAACTTCATCCTATCTTTTTGCGAGGTAAATCATAATTCTTGTCCTAGAACTTTCTTCAAACCCTCTAAATCATTCTGATTAATATCCAGTTTAAAATATGCTTTACCGAATCTTGGTTTTTCCAGCTTTACTTTGTTAAGTAGTTTCAATACTTTGTTTCGCTCCTTTTTCCAATTTTCTTTGAGGATATAGTTATCGTATTGGGTAATCCTATCATTTTTTAAGGATTGCTCGAACATTCTTTTTTCAAAATCCAAACTCTCCTTTCTGTCCCTTTCTTCATTCTCAGCGTATTCAAACAATTTCTTTAGCTTATCATGAGTTGGTTTTAATTGTTCTCGCTCTATTCTTCGTAATAGCTCTTCTATGTAATCAAAACGTTTATTTAGTCGATGCTCAAATCCCATATGATTCATTAAATATTTGTTCTTTGGGGAGATATTCGCTCCCTCAAAGAAGTCCATCATCAATTCCAAGGTAAGGGTATGAGACTTGGATATCTTCTTCGAAAACTCTCGATATCTTCCAGCTGTAATCCGATTGATGCTTATCGCAGAGAATTCACTTTTTTTCTTCTTTTCCTGTTCCATTACAGTAATTTTTTTGAGGTTTAATAGGGTTTGAAAGTCTTATTTCTTGTTTTTGCGACAAAAATTATTTTGACGCTGTTTTCAATTCATTGAAAATCAATGGTTTGAACAACGTAACATCGCTTTAGCGTGTTACCCTCTTGCTTTACAAACCTTATCCGCTCCGCTATTAAAATTTGTAAACTTTATTCAATGCTTTTCATTCAAAAAGTAGGTCGCGCCCTATCCGATTTTTTCTTTACGCTTATCTTTCCGAACACTAAAAAAAACCGGACAGGAACCATTCGCTTTTAGTTTTGGTAAGATTTGGGGGCTGCGCTTCTTTCTGCTTGTTTTTTGTTCTTTAATTTCTCCATCAACTCTTGCATATCCTCCCCTACTTTCTTCTGTATCACTCTCGCATAGATTTGGGTAGTGGACAGTTTTGTATGCCCTAAAAGCTTGGAAACTGTCTCTATGGGTACACCATTGGACAATGTTACCGTTGTGGCGAATGTATGACGTGCGACGTGAAAGGTTATATTCTTATGGATATCACAGGCTTTGGCGATTTCCTTAAGATTCTTATTTGTCTTTTGGTTGCTTAACACTGGTAACAATTCTCCTGTCAGTTGCATTTCTTCCTTGTACTTCTCCAGGATTTCCTTGGCTTTTGGCAATAATGGAATTTTAACCGTTTCATTTGTTTTGGCCCTTTTGGTATATATCCATTGGTGACCATCTATCCCTATCAAAACTTGGTTGGGCTTTAGTTCTTTGATATCAATGTATGAGAGTCCCGTATAGCAACTGAACAAGAAGACATCCTTCACGGTTTCCAGACCTCTGGTCATAAAAGAGATGCCTTCTAATAACTGTAGTTCTCTTTCCGTTAGATAGTCTCTTTCATTTTTAATAAATCGGAGCTTATAGTTTCTAAATGGGTCTTTTTCCAACCATTCCATTCTTAAGGAAAGATTGATGATCTTTCGCAATCGTTCCATATGTTTCATTACCCCATTGTTGGTACAGGTCTTTCTTGTGGTCTTAGGCTTATAGGTCCTGATATAGTTTTCAAAGTTCACGATGAACTTATAGTTCAACTGTACCAAATAAATATCATTGGTCTTTAGTTTTTCCAATAAATACTCTTTTAAATACTTCTCTGTCGAAAAGTAGTTTTTTAATGTTCCTGGTTTGAGCTCGTTGTTGATGTTCTTGTTGTGATAGGCTACCGCTTGCATCAGACCCATTCGTTCTTCGTCCTCCCCGAAGTACCTTAGCTTGATTCCTTTGGCCGTGATGAGCTTCCTTTCCGAGTGTAATTGCTTATGGGCATTGAGGACTTCGGCATATACATCATCCAGATAACTGTTGAATAAAATCAGGTTTTCACTGGTTTCTTTAGCCCTGCACCTGAAAATGTCCCAATTGCACACCGCAATGTCCCGTTTGATACTGAATTCTGCGCGTTCTTTGTTGACCGTAATCCGAACATAAATGTCCAATCTTTCGGGGTTGCTTCTTTTTTTTCTAGTGAAGAAAATCACTCCTAATGTGCTGTCCGTACGCATATCTTTAAGTCTTTTGGTTAAACAATTATTGTTCAAAGACTACATCTAAATTGCTCTAAATGGTACTTAAAGTTAGCACATATTGTATACAGTTTTGTACACCGAATTGCACACCTAAAAGGTGGTTTTAAACGATATCAAATGATTGCAGAAAAAATGAAAAACCCTGCTAATCAATAAATTAGCAGGGTAATGAAGTCCGCCAAAAGGCGGTTCGTCGGGGTGGCAGGATTCGAACCTGCGACCTCCGCGTCCCAAACGCGGCGCGATAACCGGGCTACGCTACACCCCGAAATGGTTATCTATTTTTCTAATTCTGTCTTCTCACACAGACTCTTGCGGAGAGACAGGGATTCGAACCCTGGGTACACTTTCGTGTACGACGATTTAGCAAACCGTTCCTTTCGGCCACTCAGGCACCTCTCCTTAGTATTTTAATAATGAACTTTGCTATAAAGCGGTTGCAAAGGTACATTTTTACAACACAATAAAGCAACTATTTACTTGATTTTTTTGTTGTAAAAATCTTTACTCTTGAGAATTTAATTTTGCTTTAGTTAAATACAAAGCAATCAGATATTTACAGATACTACTCCGGATATTCTACTCGTAAATGATAGATATTAGTTAATTTCTGTTTAAGAACTTTTTTTATAGCCTCAATCTCTTTAAATGTAATGTTTGCATTTAAGAATTGGTTTGCTTGCATCTGCCCTTTTATTATCTTCTCTACGAACTCATCAATCATAGTATATGTGGGAGACTTTAAACTTTTTGAAGCCGCCTCAACAGAATCCGCCATCATTAGAATAGCTGTTTCTTTAGAGAAAGGCATAGGGCCTGGGTATCTAAAATTAGCTTCATCCACATCCTCATCGATTTCTTGTTGTTTTTTAAAGAAGTAATACACCAAGGTGGTACCATGATGCGTTCTTAAAAAATCTATGACTCGGTCTGGTAAATTATTCTTTCTTGCTAACTCAATACCCTCTATCACATGATCTATTATAATTTTAGCACTCTCCTTAGGGGGTAAATCATTATGTGGATTTGCACTTGTAGTTTGATTTTCGGTGAAATACGCTGGTCTATTCATTTTGCCTATATCATGATAAAGTGCTCCTACCCTAACCAACATTGCGTTTGCTCCAATTTCATTAGCTACAGCTTCAGCCAAATTTGCTACTTGTAAAGAATGATGAAAAGTTCCCGGAGCTTTGTTGGATAGTTCTTTTAAAAGTTTAGAATTTGTGTCTGACAATTCTAATAGTGACACATCCGAAACCAACCCAAAAATCTTCTCATATAAATAGATAAGAGGCTGCGCAAAAAGTGTAATCATCCCATTTAAAAGAAAAATGCCAAAGGTTATCCATTCAATATTATCAAGATTTCCTTCATGGATAATATGAAAAGCAAAATATCCAATAATATATATAAATGTTATCTGACCAACGGAGATAAATAAGTTTGCTCTTTTGTATAATTCAGAAACAGATAGTATGGTCACAATACCCGCAATTATCTGAAGAAAGATATATTCAAAGCTATTAGGCACAACAAAGCCTAAAATTAGAATAGTTAATACATGAACAAAAAGTCCCAGTCTGGCATCAAAAAAGTTCTTTAAAATAAGTGGTAAAATACATAGGGGGACTACATAGACATAATTTTCATCATTTTTCACCACCAAAGTGGTTATAAACACCATGAGGAGAATATTAACAAAAATGAAGGTGACTTTATTATTGTTATCAAAAATCTCTGGTCTATACTTTTTCAGAAACAAAAAAAGCATCACCAGAACCAATGCAACTAATACGGTATATCCAAAAAGAATAAAATAATAGTTACTCCCTTTCCACAATTCCGATTCAAATTCTCTCTTTAAAGAATTTAGAATATTAAAATTTTCAGATTCTACAACTTCTCCCTTAGCTATAATGAGTTTACCTTCTAAAATATTTCCTCTGGTAAAAGAAAGCCTGGAAAATTCTTCTTGCAAAGCTTTGTCTGACAAGCTCTTATTGTAGGATACATTGGCTCTTAAAACCGAGGTTAGTAATGCTCTTAATTGGGTTTTGTTACTTCCAAGGTTATACGCTTCTATATAATCATCAATTGATGAATTTATATCAGCTAAATAGTTGATATCATCTGCAGGTACTAGCTTGGCGGTATTATTTTTAATAAGAAAAACCTCTTTACTTAAAATCTGTTCTCCAAACAGTCCATCCAAATAAATAGAATCTAAAATAACAGTACCAATATTATAAAGTCTTTTTTTGTTCTGAGGTGAAAGCGAATTTGAAGAAAAAGTACTTTCAAAGCTGCTAGCATATTTATTTACTACCTCTTTGTAAACTTGCTCATTAAAAGTATAGTAATCTGATTTGTTTGCTTCTAATTGTTTACGCTCCGCTATTAAATCATCATCAGTTTTTTTAATGGAAAAATCAAATGGAGCATATAAGTTCTCATACTGCCAAGGTTTTCCTTTTTGAAACTCGTATTTAAACTTTCCTCCTCTTGGAAAGAAAAAGACAATTAAGGCAATGGATATAAAGTAAAGAACATACTTGTAAACTAAGGATTGTTTCTTGTAAAAATTATCTAATGTTTTGCCCATTTAAAAAACCTATTGCTCAAAAATAAAGAAATCTAATTTCATGCATCTCATAAATCAACAAACTGTTGTTATGCTTTTAATTTTAGTATTTTCGCAGGAATAAATATACTAGAATGAAAGAAGTTGTTATTGTCTCTGCAGTTAGGACTCCTATAGGTAGTTTTATGGGTGCATTGTCCAACATACCTGCGCCAAAGCTAGGAGCAATTGCTATAGAAGGTGCTCTTAAAAAGGCTAATATAAAACCAGAGATGGTAGATGAAGTGTTAATGGGTAATGTGGTGCAAGCTGGCACAGGACAAGCTCCTGCCAGACAAGCAGCTATCTATGCTGGCATACCAGATTCTGTCCCTTGCACAACAATTAACAAAGTTTGTGCTTCCGGTATGAAAACCGTAATGCAAGCAGCACAATCCATAGCTTTAGGTGATACTCAAATTGTTGTTGCTGGTGGAATGGAAAATATGAGTCTTATTCCGCACTATGTTCATATGAGAAATGGTAATAAGTTTGGTCCTTCTGCATTAGTTGATGGAATGCAAAAAGATGGTCTAGTAGATGTTTATGACCAAAATGCTATGGGAGTTTGTGCAGATGCTTGTGCCGCTGAACACAATTTTTCTCGTGAAGATCAAGATGCTTTTGCCATACAATCCTATAATCGTTCAGATGCTGCTTGGAAAGAGGGTAAATTTAAAGATGAGGTTATACCCGTCGAAGTACCTCAACGAAGAGGTGAACCTATTCTGGTTAGTGAAGATGAAGAGTTTAAAAATGTTAGGATGGAAAAAATTCCAGCATTAAGACCTGCATTCTCCAAAGATGGAACTGTAACAGCTGCAAATGCGTCCACAATTAATGACGGCGCAGCGGCATTAGTGCTAATGAGCGCTGATAGAGCATTAGAATTGGGTATTAAACCAATCGCCAAAATAAAAAGCTATGCTGATGCTGCTCACGAACCAAAATGGTTTACCACTGCTCCTGCTAAAGCCTTACCAAAAGCTTTAGATAAAGCTGGTTTAAAAATAGATGCTGTTGATTATTTTGAATTTAACGAAGCTTTCGCAGTTGTTGGTCTTGCTAACATGAAACTTCTAGGCTTAAATGATAAGAATGTTAATGTAAATGGAGGTGCCGTATCTCTGGGGCATCCATTAGGCTGTTCTGGAGCAAGAATTATAGTGACATTATTACATGTACTTAAACAAAATAATGCCAAAACTGGCGCGGCAGCTATTTGCAACGGAGGTGGTGGTGCTTCTGCAATTGTTTTGGAACGAAATTAATTTTTACGAAGTAGTATGCAATATGGAATTTGCCATTTAAGCATCGTTCCTGTTAGAATAGCCCCGAATGATACTACAGAAATGGTATCACAATTGCTATATGGCGACCTTTTTAAAATTAAGGAACAACGTAAGTATTGGATCCGAATTAAAATAACCTTTGACGGTCAAGAAGGCTGGATTAATAAAAAGCAATACCAACTTCTTTCCGAGCAAGATTATAATAGTTTAGCTCTAGAGCAAGAAACAATACTTTCTACAGATTTTATATCGCATATTGTTACTAAGGAAAGTGTTTTTCAGCCAATAACCGCAGGAGCTAGAGTAGATATTGCAAGCTTTTTAAAGCATTCACATGAGGGCAATGCCCTAAAACCTATACAGGACAAATCCAAGTTAGTAGAAACTGCTTTAATCTTTTTAAATGCTCCTTGCTTATGGGGTGGAAAAACTCCTTTTGGCGTAGATTGTTCTGGTTTTACCCAAATAGTATATAAAATTAATGGTTTTACATTATTTAGAACTACAGAAAAGCAAGCCACGCAAGGGGATGCTTTGAGTTTTATTGAGGAAAGTGAACCAGGTGATTTAGCTTTCTTTGATAATACTGAAGGTATTATTGACCATGTGGGTATTATTTTGAAAGACAATTACATCATACATGCACATGGTCATGTACGCATAGATAGAATAGATCACACTGGTATTTTTAATGTTGAAGAAAAAATATACTCCCATAAACTTAGGGTAATTAAAAAAATAGCATAAAAAAAGCCTTGACAATGTCAAGGCTTTTTACTTAATAAAGGAAGGTACTATTCTCCCAGTAATTTTTTAATACGCATGAAGTTATCGTTATCACCTAATGCTCCGTAAATATTCTTTAATTGTGATAAAACACCTTCATTGTCTGGATTCATTTTTAGTGCTTCTTCTAATATTTTAGAACCTTCCACAAATAAATCATCTTTCTTTTGCTTAAGTTCATCATAGCGAGCTGTATCAGCTCTTGATGTTCCTAGTGTATTCATCTCATCAATCAAACCGTTACCTTCATTAACATAAGAGGTAGAAAGGTTTAATTGAGCATTAACATAACTTGGGTCGATCTCTAGTACTTTACGGTATGCTTCACGTGCTTCTACCAAATTTCCTTGTTCCATACTAATAACTCCAATGTTATAAAGTAAATCAGGATTATCAGGAGCCATAGATGAAGCTTCTGCCATCAAAACTTTGAACTTGTCTTTATCACCCATTGTATAGTACAAGTTTGCTTTGTTCAAAACTAAATTAACATCATCTGGGTTACTAGCTATCGCATCTTCGTAAGCAGCAATTGCTTCTTCGTTCTTACCTTGCTGTTGGTATATAAGAGCGATATTTTTTACAATCTCAGCACTCTTAGATGGTGTTTTTTCTTCTTTAGGATCTTTGTGAGTACCGGCTTTTACATAAAGGTCACGAGTTCCTTTATCCATTTCTTCTACCGCACCTGACTCTATGTTTACAGCAGAATATTTAACTCCACTGCCATCATAGCCTATTTCTTTTAATTTATTATAATAATTAAGTGCAGTATCATAATCAGCCCCATTTACAGCACTACTAGCGGCATAATAAAGGTATATTGTGTCTTTTGGACTTAATTGATAAGCCATATACAATTTATCTGCTCCAGCTTTGTAATCCTTGTTATTGTTATCTTCAACAGCAGCATTAATTATATCAGCCGACATTTGTCCTAATTTTTGTTGCGCATCTGCGGTGAATTTCTTTTTACCAGAAGCTTCTTCTAACGATACTACCTTACGCAATGCCTCTATAGCAGGTTTATATTCTGAAAGGTTAGCATATGCACCACCTAATACAGAGTAATACTGTGCTTGGTATTTGGCATCTGCAGCATCTATAGTTGAAGAAATTCCTTCAAGAGTACTTTTAGCAGTAGCTGCATCTCCACTTTTAAGTGCTTTATCAGCGGCTTTAATTTCATTTTTCTGAGAAAATCCCACCATTGAAACCATAATGGCAAGAAGTATTAAAATCTTAGTTTTCATTTTTGTCTAATTAATATTTAGTGTTTATTGTTATTCTTTTGTTTCGCTATCTGTATTATCAAGAGCCGTGCCATCTTCGGTATTCACCTCAATATCAAGAACATCCGTCCCTTCAACAGCATCTTCATCTTTCATAACTTTAGCTACGGCAGCAATACTATCATTGCCTTTTAAGTTAATTAGTTTAACTCCTTGGGTTGCGCGCCCCATAACTCTTAGGTCTTCAACACCCATTCGGATTGCGATTCCAGATTTATTAATAATCATTAAATCATCTGAGTCCGTTACATTTTTTATTGCAACAAGCCCTCCTGTTTTATCAGTAATAGAAATGGTCTTAACTCCTTTTCCACCTCTATTAGTTACGCGATAATCATCTATATTGGATCTTTTACCATAACCATTTTCCGAAACAACTAGAATATTGTCTTCAAAATTGTGTACAGATACCATTCCAACAACCTCATCATCATCACTTGCCAATCTAATACCACGAACTCCAGAGGCGTTTCTACCCATCGGTCGCGTTTTACTTTCTTCAAATCGAATAGCTTTACCAGATTTAAGACCTAAGAAAATTTCACTTGTACCAGTTGTTAATTTCGCTTCGAGCAATTCATCATTATCTCTAATGGTAATTGCATTAATTCCGTTTTGTCTTGGCCTAGAATATTGTTCTAAAGAGGTTTTCTTAACTGTACCTTTTTTGGTAGCCATAATTACGTAGTGGCTATTTACGTAATCTTCGTCTTTTAAATCTTGGGTGCAAATAAAGGCTTTTACCTTATCCTCACTTTCAATATTAATTAGGTTTTGAATCGCCCTTCCTTTAGATGTTCTACTTCCTTCAGGGATTTCATAGACACGCATCCAAAAACATTTTCCTTTCTGGGTAAAGAACAACATGTATTGGTGATTGGTTCCAACAAATAAATGCTCCAGAAAGTCTTCATTACGAGTAGAAGATGCTTTTTGTCCAACACCGCCCCTATTCTGAGTCTTATATTCTGTGAGTGGTGTACGCTTAATATAACCCGCATGAGAAATGGTGATTACCACTTGTTCATCTGGAATCATATCCTCAATGCTTAAATCCCCTCCAGCAAAGTTTATTTCCGAACGACGCTCATCACCATACTTATTTTTTACTTCTAGCAACTCATCTTTAATGATTTGCATTCTTCTATCCTTCTTATCTAGAATATCCTTTAAGTCTTCTATAGTCTTTAAAAGTGCATCATATTCTTCCCTTAGTTTGTCCTGCTCTAATCCAGTTAACTGACGAAGACGCATTTCTACAATTGCTTTCGCCTGCACTTCGGTTAACTTAAACTCTTCCATTAAGTTACTCCTAGCTTCATCAACATTAGATGATCCCCTAATAATTTCAATAACCCTATCAATATTATCAGAGGCAATTATTAAGCCTTCAAGAATATGAGCTCTATCTTCTGCTTTTTTTAGTTCAAATTTTGTTCTTCTAACAACAACTTCATGTCTGTGCTCAACAAAATAATGAATCATCTCCTTTAAGTTCAATAGTTGTGGACGACCATTGACTAAAGCAATATTATTTACGCTAAAAGATGATTGTAATGCGGTATACTTATATAGTGTATTTAAAACAATATTAGGAATTGCATCTCTTTTAAGAATATACACAATACGCATTCCTTTCCTATCAGACTCATCTCTAATAGCAGATATCCCTTCTATTTTCTTATCATTGATAAGGTCTGCTGTCTTTTTAATCATATCAGCTTTATTTACCTGATATGGAATCTCTGTGACAACAATACTCTCTTTTCCTTGCACTTCTTCAAAAGTAGCTTTGCCTCGCATTACTACTCTTCCGCGACCAGTATGAAAAGCTTCTTTAACTCCATCATAGCCATAGATTATTCCACCAGTTGGAAAATCTGGTGCTTTTATATGGGTGATTAATTCATCAATTTCAATATCAGAATTATCAATATAAGCTATGGTACCATCTACCACTTCAGAAAGGTTATGAGGCGGCATATTAGTTGCCATACCTACTGCTATACCAGAAGCACCATTCACCAACAACTGTGGAACTCTAGTTGGTAAAACCGTTGGTTCTTTTAAAGAGTCATCAAAATTTAGTTGATGGTCTACAGTGTCCTTATCTATATCTGCCAACATATCGTCAGCAATTTTACGCATACGAGCTTCCGTATATCGCATTGCAGCAGGACTGTCTCCATCAACAGAACCAAAGTTACCTTGTCCATCCACCAACATGTAGCGTAAGCTCCATTCTTGAGCCATACGCACCATACTGTCATAAACTGATGTATCACCATGTGGATGATACTTACCTAACACCTCACCTACAATACGAGCAGATTTCTTATGAGCACTACCTGAACGAACTCCCAGTTCATGCATACCATAAAGAACTCTTCTGTGCACAGGTTTTAAACCATCCCTAACATCAGGTAAGGCACGTGACACAATGACCGACATTGAATAATCAATGTAGGCAGATTTCATCTCATCATCGATGTTAATAGGTATCAATTTTTCTCCTTCTGCCATATTAAAATCTTCTTGCTTTTTGTAATTAAAATATCAAGGCAATATACGTAAAAACCCATGTTTAGAAACAGATACCAATTACTTTATTAAAAAAATTATCAACATTAGGATCACCGTTTATTAACCTATAACTAGCTGTTAAATATTTTAAAAAAGTTACTTTTTCTCTTCTTTTACGACCTATTTAACGATTATGGGTATGGTATTTGACCATTGTTGAATTAGTTTTATTAATTTTAATTGCTGAATAAGGAAATTTATGGATGATAATTTTTCGCCAAGAGTAAAAGACGTTATTGCATTTAGCAAAGAGGAGGCTCTTAGACTTGGTCATGATTTTATAGGTACAGAGCATTTAATGCTAGGGCTTCTGCGTGATGGAAATGGTAAAGCCATAAACATTCTAGATGCCTTAGACGTGGACTTAGACCATTTAAGAAGAAAGGTTGAGATATTAAGCCCTGCTAACCCAAATACAACTAGCGTTCAAAAAGATAAAAAAAACTTGCATTTAACAAGACAAGCGGAACGTGCATTAAAAACTACTTTTTTAGAAGCTAAGCTTTTTCAAAGCTCTTCTATAAATACAGCTCACTTATTACTCTGCATACTACGTAACGAAAACGATCCAACAACAAAGTTACTTCATAAACTGAAGGTCGATTATGATAATGTAAAGGAGCAGTTTAAATCTATGATTACGAGTGATGATGATTATCTTGATGTAACTAGGTCCGAATCTTTTCCTGGTGATTCTGAAGATGCTCCTGGTGATTCTAAAGAAAGTACCTTTGGCTCTTCTAGTTCACAGAAAGGAAGTAAAAAGTCTAAAACTCCAGTTTTAGATAATTTTGGAAGAGACTTAACAAAACTAGCAGAAGAAAATAAGTTAGACCCAGTTGTTGGTCGAGAAAAAGAAATAGAGCGCGTTTCTCAAATTCTTAGCAGAAGAAAAAAGAATAACCCACTTTTAATTGGCGAGCCTGGGGTAGGTAAAAGTGCTATTGCAGAAGGCTTAGCCTTACGGATTATAAATAAGAAAGTATCCAGAATACTTTATGGAAAACGCGTTGTGACTTTAGATTTAGCATCTCTAGTTGCAGGCACAAAATATAGAGGTCAGTTTGAAGAGCGAATGAAAGCTGTGATGAATGAACTCGAAAAAAATGACGATATCATCTTGTTCATTGATGAAATTCATACTATAGTTGGTGCTGGTGGTGCAACAGGAAGCTTAGATGCTTCCAACATGTTTAAACCAGCATTAGCAAGAGGTGAAATTCAATGTATCGGTGCAACAACACTTGATGAATATAGACAGTACATTGAAAAAGATGGCGCACTTGAGCGTCGTTTTCAAAAAGTGATTGTAGAACCAACAAGTGTTGAGGAAACAGTTGAGATTTTAATGAACATTAAAAGTAAGTACGAAGACCATCATAACGTAACGTATACGGACGATGCTATAAAAGCATGTGTCACCTTGACCAATAGGTATATGACAGATCGTTTTTTACCAGACAAAGCTATAGATGCTTTGGATGAAGCTGGTTCTCGGGTCCATATTGTAAATATGGATGTTCCAAAGCAGATTTTGGAATTGGAAAATCAGTTGGACGAAGTACGAGAATTAAAAAATAGCGTAGTTAAAAAACAGAAGTACGAGGAAGCAGCTAAACTCCGTGATGATGAGAAACGCATTGAGAAAGATTTAGCTATGGCTCAGGAAACTTGGGAGGAAGAAAGCAAACTAAATAGAGAAACAGTATCTGAAGATAATGTAGCGGATGTTGTCTCTATGATGAGCGGAATTCCTGTAAATAGAATCGCTCAGACTGAAAGCAATAAACTTGCCGAGTTGCCAGAACATATTAAAGATTATGTTATTGGTCAAGATGAAGCTGTTGTAAAAGTAGCCAGAGCCATACAAAGGAATAGAGCAGGTCTTAAAGACCCCAACAAGCCTATTGGGTCATTTATCTTTTTAGGACAGACAGGTGTTGGTAAAACCCAATTAGCAAAGGTTTTGGCTAAAGAATTATTTGATTCTGAAGACGCACTCATTCGAATTGATATGAGTGAATACATGGAGAAATTTGCCATCTCTAGATTAGTGGGCGCACCTCCGGGATATGTAGGTTATGAAGAAGGTGGTCAATTGACAGAAAAAGTTAGGAGAAAACCATATTCTGTAATTCTTTTAGATGAAGTTGAAAAAGCGCATCCAGATGTTTTTAACATGTTATTGCAAGTATTAGATGATGGTTATTTAACGGATAGTTTAGGTAGAAAAATTGATTTTAGAAACTCTATCATTATAATGACATCTAATATTGGCGCTAGACAACTAAAAGATTTTGGACAAGGCGTTGGTTTTGGAACAGCGTCTAAAAAAGCGCAGGCAGATAGCCATCAAAAAAGTGTTATAGAAAATGCTCTAAAGAAAGCTTTTGCTCCAGAATTCTTAAATAGAATTGATGATGTAATCGTTTTTAACCCACTTGAACGTGAGGATATTCACAAGATTATTGATATTGAGTTAGACAAGCTATTTAAGCGTATAAAAGTTATTGGTTATGACTTGACTCTTTCAGAAAAGGCTAAAGACTATATCGCTAACAAAGGTTTTGATAAGCAATATGGTGCTAGACCGTTAAAAAGAGCTATCCAAAAGTATATAGAAGACTCATTAGCTGAAGAAATAGTTAACTCTAACCTTAATGAAGGGGATAGTATTTTCATGGATTTAGATGAGAAAAAAGATGAGCTTACTATAAAAATTAAAAAGAAAGAAAAATCATCAAAAGCTTAATTAAGATAATTTCATTTTGATTATGAAGGAGCCTTAATTAAAGGCTCCTTTTTTATTACAATTGTTTCATGCAAAACGCGACTATTACCTAGTTTTCATTTGTTTGTAACGTTTAATACGATATTTAAGCTTTTAATCTATTATTTTTTCTTTTAAGTAGTGCTACTTATACATTCGCTCTCGAGACACTATAATACATTTTGGGAATGAGCATGGGATTTAGTAAAAAAACCATTGTCGTTAAAGAATATCATTTAGATATTGGGATAGTACAAGTTTTTGACGATTATATGGTTTCCATCTTTGAGGAAGGATCTACACTTACACTTGAACGGGCGTATCAAATAATAGGGATTTCAGAAATTCACTTTAGGGCAAAAAAATTTGGCTACATCAGTTTTAGAAAAAACTCATATGCTATTGACCCTGTCATCTATACATATTTAAGAGGTTTAGAAAATTTAAAGGCTTTTGCAATCGTTTCTAAAAAAGAAATAGATATGCATAACTTTAAAATTGAAAAAATGTTCTACAAAAAGAACATGGAGTTCTTCATAGAATATGAAAATGCTGTTTCCTGGGTTAAGAAACGTATCTCCAAAAAAAATAAGGGTAAGAAAAGTGCTTAACTACCTATTGCTGTTGTTCATTTTCTGGCGATGGCCTTTTAACCAGTTCCATATACGCTTTACCAATATTATCTAGTAATGTCGTAGCCGTAACAGCTTCATATCCATTCTCCGCTGACGAAATATCTCCCGAGAGTCCGTGTAAATAAACTCCAAAAATAGCTGCATAAAGTGGCGGGTAGTTTTGCGAAATTAAACCCGTGATTATTCCAGTTAACACGTCTCCACTACCGGCAGTAGCCATTCCAGGGTTTCCTGTAGAGTTTACATACCCCTTATTATCATAAATAGTAACGGTATGCGCTCCTTTTATTACTAAAATACAATCATGCTTTTTTGAAAAAGCTTTGGCTTTCTTCAACTTATCAAAATCATCTTTCCACTCACCTATTAACCTTTCTAGTTCTTTTGGGTGAGGGGTCAAAACCGTTTGCTTAGGGATTTTGCTTAACAGTTCTGAATTAGAAGATAAAATGTTTAAACCATCTGCATCAATGACCATGAGCAATTTTTGATTTTTATCTAAGAATGAAGAAAAAGCAGCAACGGTATCCTTGTGTGTACCCATGCCAACCCCAATACCAACAACAGATGGTTGGATAGACATGGAGATTTTTGAGATGATATCATCCTCTTCATCGGTAATTACCATCAATTCTGGTGCACTAGCTTGTAATGGAAAATATCCACATTCAGGCACAAAAGCAGTAACAAGACCGCTTCCTGCTTTTAAACATGCTTTAGCCGCTAAATTAACAGCTCCTATTTTCCCATAACTTCCTCCTACAATTACCGCATGCCCATAACTACCCTTGTGAGAGAATTTAAGCCTTGGAATGTATAATGGTAAAACTTCAGGCTTTCCTATAAATTCAAATTCAGTTTCTGTCTTATAAAGATATTCTTGATCTAAACCTATATCCAAAAGCTCCCATTGATTTAAAAAACCTCCCGTTTGGGGCAAGAAAAAAACAAGTTTAGGAGCTTGAAAACTCAATACATGATTTGCTCTAATCACGTTTTCAGGATGTTCAGGGAGTCTATCTAAAAACAAGCCAGAAGGAACGTCAATAGACAGAATAAAAGCAGCCGAATCATTTATATGATTAATAAGTTTTGCAACCCAATTATCTGGGTTTCTATTTAAGCCAATACCAAAAATGGCGTCAATTATTATATCATCATGACCAATTTCTGGAAACTCACAATCTGAATCTAAAAATTCTGGCCAAAGTTTTCGTTCTTTTAACCTATCTAAATTAATTAAGAAATCCTTAGAGCGTTTTTCGCTATAGTTAACTACGTAAACGGCAATTGAATAGCCGTTTTCCATTAAATGTCTTGCTAGCGCAATGCCATCACCTCCGTTGTTGCCAATCCCGCAAAACAAATGAATTTTAACGGCTGCGCCATTTAATCTAGAATGTACCCAGCTAAAAATACGTTCAGCCGCCCTTTCCATAAGAACATCACTTGTAATCTGTTGCTTTTCTATTGTGAATTCATCAGCAGCATATATCTGTTTGGCATTAAATATTTTCATTTGGCAAAGAAGCTAGTTAGAAATTAAGGAATTGATAAAAATTTAGGAATCATTTGATGCAGGAATCAAAAGTACTACATTTGACCATGCAATTTAAACAATTGGACATAATAGCTTCTATGATGCATTCTACATCAACTATCGCTACTACTGTAATTATTACCCCTTTGGGGTAATTTGCTATTAACACTCGTCCACTATACTAATTGTTTCACAATTTTTCCAAACTCTTCATAAAATGAAAATCTTAAAATTCGGTGGTACTTCGGTAGCTAACGATGAAAATATAAAAAAAGTAAAATCAATAGTTAAAAATGCTTCTGAGGTCAAAATCGGAGTTGTTGTTTCAGCATTGGGTGGCGTAACCGACTTGTTATTAGAGAGTCTACAACAAGCTTCCTCACAAGACATAGCTTATAAAAATAAGCTTTGTGAGATTGAAGAAAGACATTTTAAAGTTATTAAAGAACTTTTTCCAATAAATGCTCAAAGTGGTATTCTTAGCAAAGTAAAAAGTGAACTGAATGATTTAGAAACACTTTTAGAAGGCGCATTTCTAATTGGTGAAACTACGCCAAGACTTTCGGACAAGGTTGTTAGCTACGGAGAATTGTTGTCCTCTTTTGTAATCAGTGAATATTTTATTACTGAAGGGCTAAATACTATTTTAAAAGACGGTAGAGCACTTATTATTACGGATGAGAACTTTGGTAATGCGAATATAGATTTTGAGCTCACCAATGCTAATTGCAGCAATCATTTTGCTCAAGTCAAAGAAATAATAACCGTAATACCTGGCTTTGTTTCTTCATCGACTCTAGGTAATGCGACCACTCTTGGAAGAGGAGGTTCAGATTATACAGCAGCTATTTTAGCAGCAGCTATTAATGCAGAAGTATTAGAAATTTGGACAGATGTTAGCGGTATGTATACTGCCAATCCAAAGTTGGTAAAACAGGCAAAATGTGTATCACATATTTCTTATGAAGAAGCCATGGAGCTTTCTCACTTTGGGGCTAAAGTGCTTTATCCCCCTACAATACAACCCGTTCTAACCAAAGGTATTCCTATAGTCATTAAGAATACTTTTGCTCCAGAAGAGGAAGGTACATTAATCACCAAAAGTAAAAATGACAAAGATAAAACTGTACGTGGCATAAGTCATGTTGGAAATATCACTTTACTTTCTTTGGAAGGTTCTGGCATGGTTGGAATACCTGGTATTTCTAAGCGTTTTTTTGAGACGCTATCCCAGGAAGGCATTAGCGTTGTTATGATTACACAAGCTTCTTCGGAGCATTCAATTTGTGTTGGTATTTCAGATAAAGATGCAGAACATGCTACTATTGCGGTGAACACTACTTTCGAATATGAAATAGCAAGCAAAAAGATAAAACCATTGGTAGTTGAGGGTAATTTGGCAATTATTGCTCTTGTTGGTGATAATATGAAGAGCCATCAAGGTCTAAGCGGAAAGATGTTTAGCACACTTGGAAAAAACAATGTTAATATCCGTGCTATTGCTCAAGGAGCATCTGAACGGAATATTTCTGCGGTAATAAGAAAGGACGATGTTAAAAAAGCGCTTAACACTTTGCATGAAGCCTTTTTTGAAGAAAATATAAAGCAACTCAACCTCTTTGTAATGGGTGTTGGCAATGTTGGCGCACGTTTTTTAGAACAAATTAAACAGCAGAAAAAATACTTAAAAGCTGAGTTAAAGCTCAACATAAGAGTTATTGGAATTTCAAACTCCAGAACAATGACTTTTAATGAAGATGGTATTTCTTTGAAAAACTGGGAAGTAGAACTAGCTGATGGCGAAAAAGCAAACAAAACGGTATTCATTGAAAAAGTAAATAAGCTTAACTATAGAAATAGCATTTTTGTTGATAATACTGCCAATAAAGAAGTTTCTGAAACATATACCAGTTATCTTAAAAATAGTGTTTCTGTAGTTACCTGCAATAAGATTGCCTGTTCTTCAGATTTTGCATCATATAAAGAATTAAAGCAACTGGCTAAAAAATATAATGCGCCATTTCTATTTGAGACTAATGTTGGCGCAGGCTTACCAATTTTAGACACCCTTAGGCATTTAATTGCCTCCGGAGACAAAATCAATAAAATTCAAGCGGTTTTATCAGGTAGTTTGAACTTTGTTTTTAATAACTTCAATAGTAAGAATACTTTTCATGATGTGGTTAAGCAAGCTCAAGAAGAAGGATACACCGAACCAGACCCCACGATTGATTTAAGTGGAATTGATGTTATGCGTAAAATTTTAATTCTAGCGCGAGAAAGTGGTTATGAATTAGAAATTGAGGACATTAAAAATGAACCTTTTTTGCCAGAAGAAAGCCTAAATACCAATTCCAACGAGGCCTTTTTTGAATCACTCAAAAAATATGAAGAAGATTTTCAAGAATTATATGCTGATGCTGCTCAAAAAGAATCCAAACTAAAATACGTAGCACAGTTTGAAAATGGAAAAGCGAGTGTAGGTTTACAACAGATTCCTAAAGGGCATGATTTTTATAACCTAGAAGGGAGTGACAATATTGTGCTTTTTTATACGGAAAGATATCCTAATCAACCTTTAATTATTAAAGGAGCTGGGGCTGGAGCAGAAGTTACTGCTTCTGGTATTTTTGCGGATATAATACGAATAGGAAATTTCTAAATATGGAAGAAATTAAAGTTTTTTGTCCCGCAACTATTGCAAATTTATCTTGCGGGTTTGATGTTCTTGGTCTTGCTTTAGAAACCGTAGGAGATGAAATGATAGTTCGTAAATCCAAGACCTCAGGAATTAAAATTACTAAAATTACAGGGCAAGAATTACCTTTAGAAGCCCATAAAAATGTAGCTGGTGTAGCCGGTTTGGCCTTGTTAAAACAAAGCAGTTATATTGGAGGCTTTGAAATAGAAATACATAAAAAGATTAAACCTGGTAGCGGTATTGGTAGTAGTGCCGCAAGTTCTACTGGAGCGGTATGGGCAATGAACGAGCTACTTGGGAAACCATTTTCAAAATTGGAATTAGTCCAATTTGCCATGCAAGGTGAAAAATTAGCTAGTAATGTCGCACATGCAGATAATGTAGCCCCAGCAATTTATGGTGGTTTTACTTTAGTAAGAAGTTACACGCCCTTAGATATCATACCAATACCTACGCCTAAAGAATTATTCGCCACCGTTATTCATCCACAGATAGAGATTAAAACTTCAGATTCTCGGAAAATTCTAAAAACTACTATCAGTTTAGAAAATGGAATAAAACAATGGGGAAACCTTGGAGGTCTAGTTGCTGGATTATTTACCGAAGATTATCAGCTTATTGGACGATCTTTGGAAGACCATATTATTGAGCCAATGCGCTCTATATTAATTCCAGAATTTGATAATGTAAAGTCATCTTCCATTAAAAATGGCGCATTGGGTTGTGGTATTTCTGGTTCTGGTCCTTCCATTTTTACATTAAGCAGAAAGAAAGAAAATGCGCAAGCTGTGGCTAAAAGTATGGCTGCTATTTATGATAAAGTTGAAGTTGCATACGATATTCATATATCAAAGATTGCTACAACCGGAGTTAAAGAGATAAAGTAAGATTTTGACGCTATTTTAAAAACTAAAAATGATTTTCTACAGTTTAAACAAACAAGCTCCAAATGTATCTTTTAAAGATGCGGTTATAGCAGGTATCGCACCCGATAAAGGTTTATATTTTCCAGAGAAGATTACTCCATTACCAAATTCATTTTTTGAAAATATTGAAGCATTATCCAACCAAGAAATTGCTTTTAAAGCTATTCATCAGTTTGTAAATCAAGATCTTCCGGATAAAACACTAAAAAGAATACTGGCAGATATGCTAGATTTTGAGTTTCCTATAGTTGAAATTGAAGAAAGTATAGGCACTTTAGAGTTATTCCATGGACCAACTATGGCATTTAAGGATGTTGGTGCAAGGTTTATGGCCAATTGCCTAGGATATTTTTCTGAAGGTGATAAAGAAGAGGTCACTGTATTGGTTGCAACTTCTGGTGATACGGGTGGTGCAGTTGCTAATGGATTTTTAGGAGTGAAGGGTGTAAATGTCGTAATCCTATACCCAAGCGGTAAGGTTAGCGAAATACAAGAAAAACAATTGACTACGCTGGGTCAAAATATTACTGCCATGGAAGTTAATGGCACTTTTGATGATTGTCAGCGAATGGTAAAGACGGCTTTTTTAGATACCAAAATAACAGACCATAAGAAATTAACCTCAGCCAATAGTATTAATGTAGCGCGTTGGTTACCACAATTATTTTATTTCCTATTTGCTTACAAGCAAGCTAAATCAAAAGGTAAGGAAATTGTTTTTTCTATCCCATCTGGTAATTTTGGAAATGTATGCGCCGGCATGGTGGCTCAAAAATTAGGTATGCCTACAAAACACTTTATTGCAGCTACTAATGTAAATGATACCGTGCCTAAGTATATGGAAAATGGTGAATATCATCCAAGACCATCAATAGCGACCATTTCTAACGCTATGGATGTAGGTGATCCAAGTAATTTTGTACGTATCCGTCATTTATATGATAATGATTTTAACGAGCTTACTAAAAACCTTTCTTCTTTTAGTTTTGATGATAATGAAACAAAGAAGGCAATGCAGAATATTCATAAAATTTCAGGTTATGTAAGTGACCCTCATGGGGCAGTTGGATATTTAGGACTTAAAAAATATCAAGAGAACAATCAAAATACTTATGGTCTTTTTCTCGAAACCGCGCATCCTGTAAAGTTTTTGGAAGTTGTGCAGGATACTCTGAATATTGACCCAGAAATTCCATCACAGATTAAAAAAGTAATAGGTAAAGAAAAAGTATCCCAAAAAATAAGTACATACGAGGAACTAAAATTATACCTATTAAATACAAAGTAAATTTCTAAAAAACAATAGAAGGTATTTTTAGTTAGCCGCTATTATTTCAATATTTTTACAGCGACTAATATGGAATAATGAAAGATACCGCACTTACTAAAACACATATTTCCCTAGGAGCCAAAATGGTTCCTTTCGCAGGATATAATATGCCTGTATCCTATGAAGGTGTAAATATTGAACATGAAACTGTTCGCAAAGCTTTAGGCGTTTTTGATGTCTCTCATATGGGAGAGTTTTTAATTTCTGGGCCAAAAGCATTGGATTTAATTCAAAAAGTAAGTTCTAATGATGCTGCCAAGCTCACTATGGGGAAAGCACAATACAGTTGTCTTCCAAATGAAGAAGGTGGCATAGTTGATGACCTTATTATTTATCAAGTAAAAGAAGAAACCTATTTATTAGTTGTAAATGCTTCAAATATTGATAAAGACTGGAATCATATTTCTAAATACAATGAAAACATTGGTGCAGAAATGCGTAATATCTCTGAAGATTATTCATTACTAGCTATTCAAGGTCCAAAAGCTGTTGAAGCTATGCAATCTCTTTCATCGCATGATTTAGCTGAAATAAAGTTTTATAATTTTATTGTTGGTGACTTTGCTGGAATAGACCATGTAATCATATCCGCAACAGGTTATACAGGTTCGGGAGGTTTTGAAATCTACTGTAAGAATTCTGAAGTAGAACAAATTTGGAATAAAGTTTTAGAAGCAGGGGGTAATTTTGGTATCAAACCAATTGGTCTTGCCGCAAGGGATACTCTTAGATTAGAAATGGGCTATTGCCTTTATGGAAACGATATTGACGATACTACCTCACCGCTGGAAGCTGGTTTGGGCTGGGTAACTAAATTCACTAAAAAATTTGTGAATAGTGAAGCTCTTGCTAAGCAAAAAGAGGAAGGAGTATCTAGAAAGTTGATAGCTTTTGAAATGGAGGAAAAAGCAATTCCTCGCCATGATTATGAAATCATTGATGGTGAACAAAACACTATCGGAAAAGTTACCTCGGGAACCATGTCTCCTTCAATGGGTAAAGGAATTGGATTGGGATATGTTAACTCCTCTTATGCTAAGCTTGGCGAAAAAATACACATTCAGATTCGTAAAAAAACTATTCCCGCAACAATAGTGAAGCCTCCTTTTTATAAAAGTTAATAGTTGCATTGGACAAGAAGAAAAAAATCTTAATTCTTGGTGCTAGTGGATTTATAGGAAATTCTATTTACAAAGAACTTTGTAACTATTTTGATACCTACGGCACCTATTATTCTAACAAAGCATTTGCCAATAACAAACAGTTTTTGCCTTATGACTTAGAAGAAGATGACATTTTCCATGTTTTAGAAAAAGTAAAACCCGATTTTGTTATTTCTTCTTTACGAGGAAACTTCACTGCTCAAATACAAGCCCATACGCACTTGATAGAATATTTATCAAAAAACAGCTGCAAACTTTACTTTATATCATCTGCGAATGTCTTTGATGCTTATAGCAAATTTCCTTCTTATGAAAGTGATAAGACACTGTCCGAGAGTATTTATGGGAGGTTAAAAATTCGCATAGAAAATATGATGATGCGAATGCCAAAAAATAAAATCGCTATTCTAAGAGTACCTATGGTTTTTGGCAATACATCTCCTAGGATAAAAGAACTAAAAGCCCTTTTAGAAAGCAATGAACCTGTTGAAGTATTTCCAAATTTAATTATTAATGTCACCAACGATGATAGACTAATGCAACAAGTACATTACCTTATAAATCAGGATAAAACTGGCATTTATCATCTAGGAAGCACAGATTTAGTTCATCATGAAGAGTTTATTAAGGAGGTGATTAAACGTTTAGGAAATTATCATCCTCTGCTAAAAAAAGTCTTCACTACAAATAAAGATAGGTATCTAGCCGTATTGCCTAAGAAAAATAAACTCCCAAAAAACCTTAGAATTACATATCAAGAAATTATAGACCACCACTTAATGGTGGATTGAATTGATTAAATTAGTAGCCAATGGAAAAACTTAGCCAAAATCAAATCGAAGAAAAGCTTGGCAATTTAGATGGGTGGATTCTAGATAATGAAGCTATCACTAAATCCTATAAGTTCAAAAATTTTAAGGAAGCCTTTTCAAAAATGACTCAGATAGCTTTTGAATGCGAAGCTAAGAATCATCATCCAAATTGGGAAAACGTATATAATTCCCTCACAATAAGACTAAATACACATGATGTGGGTGGAATAACCCAAAATGATATAGATTTAGCGCACATAATAGAAAAAATCATTAAACATTAATTCGTTTTGACAGGCTTGTGATTATCACAGTGGTTTTGTTAATTTGCCAATATCCTTAAATTTTTTATCACATGGGAAGAGCTTTTGAATTTAGAAAAGCACGAAAAATGAAGCGTTGGTCAGCAATGTCTAAAGCCTTTACACGTATTGGTAAAGACATTGTCATGGCTGTAAAAGAAGGTGGGCCAGACCCAGATTCCAATTCAAAACTTAGAGCAGTTATACAGAATGCTAAATCTGTAAACATGCCTAAAGATAATGTTGAAAGAGCCATTAAAAGGGCTAGCGATAAAAACCTTGGTGATTATAAAGAAGTTTTGTTTGAAGGATATGCTCCACATGGTATTGCAATTCTTGTAGAAACTGCCACGGACAATAATACAAGAACAGTTGCTAATATTAGAAGTTATTTTAATAAATGTAATGGTAGTCTGGGAACATCGGGTTCTGTGGAGTTTATGTTTGATCACACCTGCAATTTTAGAATTCCTGCTGAAGGCATAGATGCCGAAGAATTGGAGTTAGAGTTTATAGATTTTGGTGCGGAAGAGGTTTTTGTAGATGAAGACGGAATATTAATCTATGCGCCTTTTGAAAGTTTTGGGGCTATCCAAAAAGAGTTGGAAACAAGAGAAATTGAAATTTTATCCTCTGGCTTTGAACGTATTCCTCAAGTAACCAAGGAACTAAACGAAGAACAGGCGGCAGATGTTGAAAAACTCCTAGAAAAGATTGAGGAAGATGATGATGTACAGAACGTATATCACACAATGAAAGAATAAGTTTCATTTTTATACAACATCTTGTAAATCATAGGAGGTTTTACCGACTTATTTTTAAACCATTCTATTATGCGTCTTTTTTTAGCAATAATTTTTATTTTCCTAACTACCGCTAGCGTTATTTCTCAAGAGATGACTGCTGATAAATTATTAGCAATACTTCAACAAGAATCAGATACACTAAAAACAAACGGAAATACATATCAATTCTTAGTAGAAGACGTAATGTTAATCTGCGTTTTTGATGAAAATGCTAATCGTATGCGAATTATTTCGCCAATTATTGAGCGAGATAAGTTGGGGGAGGAAGAATTATTAAACGCTCTAGTGGCAAACTTTCATTCCGCTTTAGATGTAAAATATGCTTTAAGTGATGAGATTATTTGGTCAGTATTCACGCATCCACTTAAAGAATTGTCCGAGGGGCAAGTTATTGATGCTGTAAAACAAGTTTATACTGCTGCTAAAACTTTTGGGGGTTCTTATTCAAGTACAAATCTTGTATTTCCCGGAAATACTAAGAAAAAGGAAAAGACACTGCCTAAAGTTTTGAAAAAAACTTAGAAACTATAATCCGCCACATAGCCTTTTACCCCTTCATAAAACTTTTCAATTTTCTTAAAATCAGATTCGGGATTATCAGTAGTATAAAATTCTGAATCTATTATTACTTGCTTTCTCCCAAAATCAAATGCGACTTTTACTATAGGCACTTGGGCTCCCTTAGCAATAAAATAAAAACCAGTTTTAAGCTTACTTACTTTTTTTCTAGTTCCTTCGGGAGCTAGAGCAAATCGAAAAACATCGCGTTCTTTAAAGATATTAATAACAGCTTCGACTAAATTTTCGCTCTTTGTTCGATTAACTGGAGTACCTCCTGTCCATCTAAAAAACCATCCATATGGAGCTTTAAATAGACTTTTTTTACCAATATAATTTATTTCAATATTAAGTACTTTTCTAATTAGAAGTCCTAATAAAAAATCTACCCAATGGGTATGCGGTACTACAATGACCACACACTTCTTTACGTTAGGGAAATCTCCAACGAGTTTCCAGCCTAGGACTTTAAAATAAATAAACTTAGCTAGGTTATGCATTATATATTTTGGTTTAGGTAACCCTCAACTAAATTTTTGAGTAAATCGCTCTTAACTTTTCTGGAGAAATTTTGTCCCGCCAATTAGTCCCTAATGCATTTTCCCATAAAGCATCCATTGAAAGGGAGACAGATATCATAATATCAAAATCTTCTTCACTTAAATTAGCACAAACCCCTTTTGGGAATTCAATATTGTGCTTCTCTTTCATTTCATTAAAAAGCTTAACCCCTTTTGGATAAAACTCACTTAAATGTTGAAAAACCAAACAATTACCAATACCGTGTTTTACCCCTAATAAATAGGAAAGTCCATAGCTCATAGCATGTGCAACACCAACTTGAGAGTAGGCAATACTCATACCACCATGCCAGGAAGCCATCATTAATTTCTCTTCGGATTCTTCTTTACTCAATTCTCCTAAGAAAACCTCTTTACATAGATCAAGGGCTTTTTCCCCATAACTTTGACTAAAAGCATTTAAATACGTTCCATTTAGTGACTCTATGCAATGAATAAAACAGTCCATCCCAGTATAGAACCATTGTTCTTTAGGTACTGTTTCTAATAAATTTGGGTCTAAAACTACTTGGTCATAGGTGGTATAATCAGAATTTATTCCTAATTTTTTATCTGGACCGGATAAAACTGCTGTTCTGGAAACCTCAGCACCAGTGCCGCTTATTGTTGGAATACCTACATGGTAAATAGATTTTTTTGTTACTAAATCCCATCCTTGATAGCTTTCAGACTTACCTTTATTGGTTAACATAATGGCTACTGCTTTTGCTAAATCCAAAAGTGTTCCACCTCCTATACCGACAACGCCAGAGGGTAATTCCTCAAAATCGGTTTTAATTTTTTCTACTAGGGCATCTACCTGTTCTGTCTTAGGTTCTTCATCTGCTGAAACGAAAATAATTTGGTCATTAAATAACCAAGGAAGTTTCTGTTCTAAATCTTTTCCATTGAAAAAATCATCCACCAAAAAAATAAAAGGAGCATCTGAGTTACGTCTTTTAGGAAGTAAAATATCTCCTAGTTGATTAAAACTCCCTCTACCAAATACTACTTTTGGTACCATTGGAAAATTCCTATGAACCCTATTTAAGGTGGAAACTTCTTTTTTCCGATTCGCTATTTCCTTTTCTATCTTCATTAATTGGATAAGTACTTCAAAATATCACGTACACTATTCAGCTTCAAGTGATTATTCGTTTTTTCTTCTTCTTGTGAAACTTGCTCATGCGCCCAAGTGGTATGAAAAGGGATATGAACAGCCATCGCACCAATGTTTAATATAGGTATAACATCTGACTTTAGGGAATTCCCTACCATCAAAAACTCATTTATATCAATTTCAAGATGATTTAACAGTTTCTTGTAATTGGACTCCTTTTTATCACTCAATACTTCAACATGATGAAAATATTTTGATAAACCAGATTTTTCAAGTTTTCGTTCTTGGTCTAGTAAGTCTCCTTTTGTTAACACTATAAGTCTATAATTTGAATATAATTTTTCCAACACTTCTTCAACGCCATCTAACAACTCTACTGGTTGTAGAATCATCTTCTTACCAAGATCTAAAATTTCAGAAATAATATCGTGTGAAACAGTGTTATTAGATAAATCGAGTGCCGATTCTATCATGGAAAGCATAAAACCTTTAATACCGTACCCATAGGTTTCAAGATTTTGCATCTCCATTTTAAATAACTCTTGGTCTATTTTATTTTTAGTTTCAAAGCCTTCTAACAGCTTGGTAAAGCGTTCTTCAGTTTCTCTAAAATAAGTTTCATTTACCCAGAGTGTATCGTCTGCATCAAACCCAATTACCTTAATGTTAGAAAAATCTACTTCCATGCCTTTTTTGCTCTTTCTAAATCTTCAGGAGTATCTATTTCAATACCAGTGACATGAGTTTCTACCATTTTAATTTTTTTACCATACTCTAAAAACCGAATTGCCTCTATTTTTTCTGTGGCCTCCAACTTGAGCATTGGCAACCTTTGGAAATCAGCTAAAGCTCTCTTCCTAAACGCATAAATGCCTTTATGCTTAAAATAAGTAGCACCTACCTCTTTATCCCGAGGATAAGGAATTGGTGACCTGGAAAAATAGAGAGCAAAATTCTGGTTGTCAACTATTACTTTAACAGTATTTGGGTTAGCAATCTCTTCCCAATCTGTTATTGGTGTCATTAAAGAAGCTAAATCTATTTCTTTTTTGCCGTCTGCTTTAAAAACCGCTATTGTTTTTGCAAGACTTTCTTTATCTATAAAAGGTTCATCACCTTGTACATTAATAACAATATCCACTTCCATGTCAGCAACTGCTTCCGCAATTCTGTCGCTTCCACTTTCATGTGTTTCTTTGCTCATTATGGCTTTTCCTCCATTATCTACAATGAGTGTAAAAATGATATCACTATCTGTAACCACATATACATCATCAAAAAGTTGAGTAGCTACTGTGGCCTCATAAGTTCTTAAAATGACCGGTTTTCCACCTAAATCTTGCATTAATTTTGCGGGAAACCTTGAGGCTTGATAACGAGCGGGAATCATTGAAATTATCTTCACTTTCCTAGAAAATTATCTTATTGGGTTCGAGTCTTAGGTCGGAGTTTCCTATATATTTTAAATATAATAGCTAGTATAATGACTACTAAAACAGCAGCTAAAATTGGAGCAAATATAGAAGCTGTAGATACCACAACTGCGGTTCCTGTTTCTACTGTTGATACAACAGGGTTTGCAAAACCTCCGGTTGTTGCGGTTGATGTTAATCTACCTGTAGCATTTGCACCTTTTATCGCAGCGGCTGTGCCTCCACCAGCTATAATAGCCAATGACCAAGTAATTACCGGATCTAGGTTTGCAACTGTAGAGACCATAACTGCAGTACCAGCAATTGCCGCCAATGGTATTGCAATACTATCCAAAGCATTATCTACCCATGGTATAAAGTACGCAAATACTTCTGCTACTGTAGCTACGCCTAAAGTGATTACAGCAGCTAAACTACCTATCCATTGCCAGCTTTCATTCAAGTCCCAAACTCCAAAGTATGAAGCTAGACTTAACGCAAATAAAGGTAGAAATACTCTAAAGCCTGTAGAAGCTGCTAGACCTATACCTAAAAATATACTTATGATTGTTTCCGGTGTCATTTTTGAAACGATTTATACTAAAATAGGCTATTCCTCACCAACAAAAAAATCATCCTTAAATCCAATAAGGTAAAGCTGATTTTTAGCTCTTGTTACTGCTGTATATAACCAACGCAAATAATCTTTATCTATACCATTTGGTAAATAAGGTTGCTCTACAAAAATAGTATTCCATTGCCCCCCTTGTGATTTGTGACACGTAATAGCATAAGAAAATTTGACCTGTAAGGCATTAAAATATTTGTTGTTCTTAACGCTTAGAAACTTCTTGTATTTTGATTTTTCATGAGCAAAATCTTTTGAAACTTCTTGATACAATCGGTTACTCTCTTCATATGGTAACGAAGGCGTTTCTGCCTTAATGGTATCTAAAAGTAATACAGTTTCAAAGGGTTTTTGATTTGGATAATCAACCATTTGAACTTTTACCTCTGCAAATGAAAATCCATATAGTTCTTTGATGGAAAAGAGTTCTAAAATCTCAATAATATCGCCATTGGCTATGAAACCTGCTTCTGAAGTTGGTTTAAGCCAAAAATAATTATTCTTCACTACCATCATAAAATCCCCTACTGAAATTTGATTTTCTAAGAAGAGTATACGTTCCCTAATATTTTCATTATATAAATTAGCTCTCTTATTTGAACGTACTATAATCGCTGTTTCTTCCTTACCATTTTGAGAATATGAAGCGTCTATAGCCTCTTGTATTTCATGCCCATCTACTAACCGGACAATGTCCTGAAATAAACTTAGATGAAATTTAAACTCATCAAAAAAATCGCTTTGTAGTTGTTCTCTAAGATTGGTCGCATTAAAAAGAATGCCAGAATCACTAGTTTGCCGCATTACCTCATCCAACTCAATTTTTGTAACCGACTTATTATAATGTAATTCTAGTTTGTTCTCATCTAAAGCTGGGCTTAGTTCTAACTTTACCGGCGGTAACTGAGCCGTATCGCCTATTAAAATTAATTTACAATTGTGGCCGGAATAGACATAAAAGATTAAGTCATCTAACAAAGACCCATTTTCAAAAAGCTTAGAATCTGCAGGAGCATCGGGAATCATAGATGCTTCATCGACTATAAATACCGTATCTCTATGTTTATTAGGGGCTAATGTAAATTGTATTGCGCCACTCGCCTGTTTTTTAGGGAAATAAATTTTCTTATGAATAGTAAAAGCTTTTGTCTTTGCATATACAGACATTACTTTTGCTGCTCTGCCCGTTGGCGCCATTAAAACGGATTTCATTTTCGCATGCCATAAGTTTTTAACTAGGCTTCCGATAATTGTAGTTTTTCCTGTTCCTGCATATCCCTTAAGTAAAAAGAGCCTTTCTTTTTCTTTGGACAATACAAAATCTGCCAACTTATGCAAGGTAACGTCTTGCAATTCAGTTGGTGAATGTGGGAATTTTTCAACTAAAACCTTATGAAAATCAATTGCAGTAAAATGGGTCATAAAGCCCCAAATATAGGGATGATTTTTAAGGCAAAAACTTTCGTGATTGAAAAAAAATTGTAGATTTGTCTAAACCACTAAATTTAATTAACTCGTACACTAATGAAAAGCATTTTACAAGTAGTTCTTTGGATTGTATGTATCGGATTAGGATATCTAATTTACAAATCAATCAATGCACCTATAGAATTTAATAAAGTTCGTGAAGAACGATTTTCTGATGTAATCAGCAAGCTAAAAGACATTAGAGATTCACAAGAAGCTTATAAATCTGTTAATGGAAGATATGCTGGTAATTTTAACAGTCTTATTCAATTTATAGACACAGGTAATTATACTATTACGCAACAAAGAGATACTTCTTTCATGCGTTTTGATAAAGTTTATCAGATTGAACTTCAACAAGATTCTGTTGTTATTGATACATTGGGTATGGTAAAAGTAAAAGATTCACTTTTCAAAAATGATGATCGTTTCAAAACCATGATGAATGTCCCTCATGGTCAAAACGGAGAAAAGTTTGAAATGAAAGCAGATATTATTGATAAAAGTGGGTATAAAGCACCCGTTTTTGAAGTAAAGGTTAAAAAGAATGTAGTCTTATATGACCAACCTGAAGATTTAAAATCTAAAGAGAATGCCTATAATAGTGTAGAAGAGGTAAATGGTTCGGAAATTAAAGTAGGTTCGTTAACTGATGTGAGCACCAATGGTAACTGGCCACCACTCTATGACAGAAAAGATAACTAATAACGAAGAAAAAAGTTTATTAAACTCTTTCAAGAAACTGTCCATTCAAATTAGTTTGAATGGACTTTCTTTTTGTATTGTAGACACAGTGGTTAATAAAGTAGTTTTATCTGATACTGTTCTTTTTAAAATAGAATCTACTCCTTATTTGCTTTTAAAAGAATTAAAAACACTATTTGAAAAACATAACATCCTCACAAAGCATTTTTCAGAAGTTCTTGTTGTTCATAAAAACAATTTATTTAGTCTAGTCCCCAAAGCCTTATTTGATAAAAATGAGCTCGCCAATTATTTAAAATTCAATACCAAATTGTTAGCAAACGATGATATTGTGTATGACGAAATAGAGAATCAAGATATTGTTAGTGTTTATGTCCCTTTCACAAATATCAACAACTATATCTTTGACAATTTTGGAGAGTTCGAATTTAAGCATAGTAGCAGTGCATTATTACAAACTTTATTGCTACAAAAACCTAGTTCCAAATCCATTTGCTATGTATATGTAGCCGAAAGAGAATTGGAACTTGTTGTCTTGGCTCAAAAAAAAATATTGTTGTACAACCAATTTCAATACCGTACAAAAGAAGATTTCTTGTACTACATTCTGTTTACTTTTGAACAACTTCAACTAGACCCCAAAAATATAAAACTTAAACTTTTTGGAAAGATTGAGGAAGGTGATGAGCTCTTTGAAACTTGTTACACCTACATTAAAAAAGTATCCGTTTTTCTTCCAAAACATAATTCCTATAGCTTTGAAGAAGAAAATAAAGAATCTATAGATTTTACTTTGCTTAACTAGTTTTATGCGAATTATCTCCGGAAAATATAAAGGGAAGCGACTAACAGCTCCTAAAAAGCTACCTGTTAGACCTACTACCGATATGGCCAAAGAGGCTTTATTTAATATTTTAAACAACAAATATTACTTTGAGGATTTAGCAGTATTGGATTTATTTTCTGGAACTGGAAATATAAGTTTTGAATTTGCTTCAAGAGGAGCTACAAATACCACTGCAATAGATGGTAATTCTGGTTGTGTTCAATTTATTTCTAAAACAGCCAAAGAGCTAGACTTTGATATAACGACTTTAAAAAGTGATGTTTTCAAATTTTTAGAACGCTCTAAAAGTAAGTACGATGTTATTTTTGCAGATCCACCCTATAATTTTGAAGTTTCTAAATTTTCTAAAATACCGGAGTTAGTTTTTGCAAATGAATTATTGCAAGATGATGGCTTACTAATCATTGAACATTCTGAACAAACAGACTTAAGTGAGCTATCCCATTTTAGTGAAAAACGGAAATATGGCAGTAGTATTTTTAGTTTTTTTGAAAAAAGCAGGTCATAAGCCGGATTCTGTCTAAGCCTTATCATTTATCTAGGCCTTTAGTTGCCTAAAAGCTCTAACCGTCTACCCTCCAATTTGAGCGTGCAGCCCTCAAACATTGGTTTACATGACGTTTCACCGTATAGAGTTTACCTGATTTCACTACAGCCGAACTGTACTTGCTTTCTGTTGCACTTGTCCGCTCCGCTTAAACGGATGACGGGTGTTACCCGCTATACTGCACTATGGTGTCCGGACTTTCCTCTCCGTTGTGAACTAAGTTCAAAACGCAGCGATAAGGTGACCTGCTAGTCGCAAAGGTAAAGCAATTGTTAATAAAAATATGGCTTAAATAGGCGATACTAGTCGTTATAGCATTCGCTATTTTTATATTTGTATAGCATCAAAATTTTGTTGTATTGGAACCTTTTGTAGTCTCAGCCAGAAAATATAGACCCCAATCTTTTAAAGATGTTGTTGGGCAACAGTCTATTACCAATACGTTGACAAATGCTATTGAGAATAATCACCTTGCTCAAGCGTTGCTTTTTTGTGGACCAAGAGGAGTTGGTAAAACCACATGTGCACGTATTCTAGCAAAAAAAATTAATTCTGATGGAACCGAAAGTACTGACGAGGATTTTGCGTTTAATATTTTCGAATTAGATGCTGCTTCTAATAACTCTGTAGATGATATTAGAAGCTTAATAGATCAAGTGCGTATTCCGCCACAGGTAGGTAAATACAAGGTCTATATTATTGATGAAGTGCATATGCTATCGCAATCTGCATTCAATGCATTTTTAAAAACTCTAGAAGAACCTCCCAAGCATGCTATTTTTATCTTAGCAACTACCGAGAAACATAAAATCATACCCACCATTCTTTCCAGGTGTCAGATTTTTGACTTTAAGCGAATTACAGTAAAAGATGCCGCTGAATACTTAAAGTATATTGCTGAAGAGCAAGGGGTAACTGCTGAAGAGGATGCGTTACACATAATTGCACAAAAAGCTGATGGTGCAATGCGAGACGCTTTATCAATATTTGATAGAGTGGTAAGTTTTTCGGGAAAGAACCTGACTAGAAAAGCAGTAACGGAAAACTTAAATGTTCTTGATTACGATACTTTTTTTGAAAGCACCAATTTAATTTTAGAGAATAAAATCCCAGAACTTTTAGTCTTATTTAATAAAACACTATCGCTTGGTTTTGATGGACATCATTTTATTAACGGATTAGCTTCTCACTTTAGAGATTTGCTTGTTTGCCAGCATCAAGAAACAATCTCCTTATTAGAAGTTGGTGAAACTACGAAAGAACAATATAGAACTCAAGCGCAAAAGGCACCACAACAATTTCTAATTAAGGCATTAGATATAGCTAACACCTGTGATTTAAACTATAGAACAAGTAAAAACCAACGCTTGTTAGTAGAATTAGCTTTAATGAAGTTAGCATCTATAACTTTTGATACCGAAAAAAAAAAGACTGATTTTATAGTTCCGGCCACTTATTTTAGAACTCAAGATTATACCAAAACTCCTTCATACTCAATTTCAGAAGAAATCGTAGCGGTTCCTTCTCCAGAAAAGGAGAAATTAGAAGTATCAAAAACTATTGATAAACCCATTGAACAGGTAAAAACTGAGAAAATACCTGCTCCCAAGATTGAATTAAAGAATTTACCAAATAGAGTATCAGGACTTTCTATTTCTAGCTTAAAAGCTAAAAAAGAACATGAGAATACAAAAAGTAATTCAATAAAGGAAGAAGAAAAACCAAAAGAGTCTTTTACTGAGAATGATATGCAACAGCATTGGGCAAATTTTGTAAAAAAGTTAGATGATAAAGGAAAGAAGATACTAGCTTCTAATTTAAATGCTGATATTCCAAAACTAAAAAGTGATACTATAATCTGGATAGAACTTCCAAATTCAACTATGAAAAAAGAGGTTGAGCGTGAGCAAAGCCTAATGCTAAATTATCTAAAAGAAAAGTTGAATAATTATGAGATTTCGCTTCAAATAACTGTGAATGAAGAGACCTCAAAAAAATTCGCTTTTACTCCCGAAGAGAAATATGAAAAACTCAAAGAAAAAAATCCTGTAATAGATTTGTTGCGAAAAGAATTTGATTTAGATCTTTAATTACTTAAAATGTTAGGCTTAAAATTACCAACAGACCCAAGGTGGGTGAATATCGTTGAAAAGAATATTGAAGAAATATTAACGGATCATGCCTATTGTGAACAAAAAGCAGCTAGCACTGCTATCTCACTAATAGTTTCATTTCCGGAGTATACAGAGCTAACGCAGGAGATGATAGCGCTTTCTAGGGAAGAAATGGGGCATTTTAAAATGGTTCACGATTTGATTCTAAAACGTGGAGCTATATTAGGGAGAGACCGTAAGGACGAATACGTACTACAATTATTAAAGTTCTTTCCAAAGGGAGGAAGTCGGACTACCCAATTAGTCCATCGCCTTTTGTATGCTGCTTTAATTGAAGCAAGAAGTTGCGAACGCTTTAGATTACTATCTGAAGAACTGGAAGACAAAGAGCTTTCAGAATTTTACTATAAGTTAATGGTTAGCGAGGCAAGCCACTATACCATGTTTTTAAAATTCGCCCGCAAATATGGTGAACTTGAAGAAGTAAATCAGAAATGGCAAGACTTACTAGATTATGAAGCACAAATCATGAAAAATCTAGGTAATAAAGAAACTATTCACGGCTAAATTATGCTTCTAGCTTTTTCCGATAGTACTCATATAGTGCAAATTGCGAACGTACTTTTGGCTTGTCATCTTTCTTATATGCATTATCATGTTTTGAGGAAAAGACCCTTGCTTTAACATTATCATTCCATGAAATTTCAAAGGTTTCCAATAACTCCTCCTTTACTTCTTCATTATAGATAGGACAGCCCACTTCGACACGATTATCTAGATTTCTTGTCATCCAATCTGCTGAAGAAATATAAACTTTCGGATTACCCTCATTACCAAAAATGAATAATCTAGGATGCTCTAAAAACTTATCTACAACACTAATAGCTTCAATATTTTCACTAAGCCCTTCCACACCTGGAATTAAACAGCAAATACCTCTAATAATTAATTGCACTTTAACACCAGCCCTACTTGCTTCATAAAGCTTATCAACCATTTTAAAGGAAGTAAAGCTGTTCATTTTAATTTTAATATACGCTTCTTTACCTACTAAGGCATTTGCAATTTCATTATCAATAAGCTTACTGAATACATTTTTTGTATAATGAGGCGATACAATTAGATGCTTGTACTTATTTATTTTATAGGTGGTTTCGAAGAAATTAAATACTTTTTGCAGCTCTTTTAATATTGGTTCATGCGCTGTAAATAAAGTGTAATCCGTATAGATTTTTGCAGTGGACTCGTTAAAATTTCCAGTACTTATAAATCCATAACGTTTGGTCTTACCCGATTCTTCCCTGTCAATTAAACATATTTTACTATGCACTTTAAGTCCAGGAATGCCAAAAATTAATTTAATTCCCTCTTCTTGAAGTTGATTGGCATATTCTATATTAGCCTGCTCATCAAAACGAGCTTGTAACTCAATCTGTACGGTTACTTGTTTTCCGTTTTTGGCAGCATTTATAAGTGCCGCAGCAACCTGTGAGTTACTTGCTAACCTGTATACCGTAATTTGTATCGACTTTACTAAAGGATCTAAAGCAGCTTCTTTTAAAAATTTAATTACGTAGGAGTAGGTATGATAAGGTGTATATATTAGATAGTCTTTTTTAGCTATCCTCTCCAAGATACTACCTTCTAATCCAAGACCTTTGACTGGTAGCGGGGTGATTTTATCATATAACAAATCTTGTCTTCCCAAACTTGGAAAACCCATATAATCCCTACGGTTATGGTATCTTCCACCCGGTATAACACTATCCGTTTCCTCAATATTCATTTTTTCTTTAAGGAATCGCAAAGTATCTATTCTTATTTTTTTGTCATATACAAAACGAACTGGGTCACCAATCTTTCTATGCTCAACACTAGAAGAAATCTTCTCTATAAAACTTTTGCTCAAATCATTGTCTATATCCAATTCTGCATCTCTAGTAATCTTAATCATGTGAGCAGAAATCTCTTCGTAATCAAACATGGTAAATATGTCGTCCAAACAAAAGCGGATTAAATCATCTAGAATTATAATATAGTTTTTACCGTTTTCTTTTGGTAACTCTACAAAACGATCAATCCCTTTTGGAATCTCAATTAAAGCGTATTGCATTTCAGTTTTACGCTTTAAAAAGCCACTTTGTTCCTTCTTAAGAACCATTTTCACAGCCAGATATGCTGCTGTATCTTTAAGTGTAGGAAACTCGGTAAGGTTATTTAATATAATCGTAATTAACTCTGGGTTTACTTTACGTAAAAAATAGTCTTTTAGAAACTCTCCTTGTTTGACAGAAACTTCAGTTTCGTTAATAATTTGAATATTCTCAGTAGCTAATTCGGCTTCTATTTTTCTTAATATTTCTAAGCTCTTTGATTGTTGTTTAATTACAACTTGTGTAATCTCTTCTAGCAAATCTTTAGCTTTTTCGCCACCTAGAACACTTTTTCCACTTTTTCCGGCTTCAACAATGCGCTTTACCGTAGCATAACGTACTTTAAAGAATTCATCCAGATTATTACTGAAAATACCTAAAAAACGCAGCCGTTCTATTAAAGGTACATTCTTATCCGCACTTTCTTGTAATACTCTATCATTAAAATGCAACCAGCTAATTTCTCTGTTTACATACTCGTTTTGAGGTTTAGTCATGCTATCGTAGCTCTTTTGGAAAAACAACTTCTGTCGTTTTTCCTTTTGTAATTTTCTCCCAATTTTCTATTGAAAACTCAATCTTTGTTAATCCTGATGTAGGAACATTTTCAATATACCGATCTCCTAGCGTATTTACAAGTGTAGTTAAAGCATAATTGTGTCCAAAAACTAAAATAGTTTTATAATCATTACTCACTTGCTTTAAAAATCTTAAGACACTTTCTCCCGAAAAATCATATAATTCGCTACTTACTAACAACTTATTCAAGTCAAAATCTAGATTTCTTAAGAAAATCATACAGGTATGTAAAGCTCTATTCGCTGGACTAGAAAAAGTGAAATCAATATGTACCCCCCAAGATTTTAAGACTTTGGATACTAAATGTGCGTCGTTTATTCCTCTTTCTTTTAACGGCCTGTCTTGGTCACTTACATTAAGTTCCCAAGAAGATTTACCATGTCTAACAAATATGATAGTTCTCATAAGATTTATTTTTTATGCTTCGACATGCTCAGCATGACAAAACCTCTTAGGGTTGTAAGCGTTCTATCTTCCAATTTAGGTCCTCTAGTAAGGTATATCGTATTCTATCATGTAACCTATTTGGTCTTCCTTGCCAAAATTCTACAGATACTGGTTTTACTAGATACCCTCCCCAATGGTCCGGTCTATTAACTTCTTTATTTTCAAAGTCTTTTTCTAACTGCGTTAAGCGGTTTTCTAAAACCTCTCTTGAAGCTACTACTTCGCTTTGCTCCGAAACTATTGCTCCCAGCTTACTGCCTAAAGGACGAGACTCAAAATAACCATCAGAAAGGTTTTTAGCGATTTTCTCTGCGCTACCCTTTATAATTATTTGTCTTTCCATATTTGGCCAGAAAAAAGATAAACATGTAGAAGGGTTACTTTCAAGTGCTTTTCCTTTTTCGCTAAGGTAATTTGTGTAAAAAATAAAACCTTCATGCGTAAACTTCTTCATTAAAACAACTCTATTCTTAGGAAAACCATCCAGACCAACTGTTGAGATAGTCATTGCATTAGGCTCATCTATGCCTCCCATCTTTTCCACCTCATAAAACCATTTCTGAAATTGTTGGAGCGGGTTTTTATCGATAAGAGATTCATTTAATTCACTCTTCTCATATGATTTGCGGTAATTACTTAAATCTTTTTGCATGATATCACAAAGTTCAGCAAAAGAAGGGAGAAGGGAAAATTTAAAATAAGTGTTACCTTAAGTTAAATTTCAAAGACTTTACCATCTTCAGCTATATCAACATTCTCAAAAATAGGTTTCGCTTCTTCCTTAAAAAGTTCTAAGGATTTATAGCGTGTAGAATAATGTCCCAATAACAGCTTATTTACATTTGCTTTCTTAGCTATAGTTGCTGCTTCCGCAGCTGTAGAATGCTTTGTCTTAGCACATAGACGCTGTTCTGTTTCTAGGAAAGTTGATTCATGGTAAAGCAAATCTACCTCTTCTATTAATGGTACAATATCCTCTTTATAAGCTGTATCACTGCAGAAGGCATAACGCTTTGGTTTTGGAGGGTCTATAGTAAGTTCGGGATTAGGAATCGATTTTCCTTCTTTGGAGGTTCCATCTTTACCATTCTTAATATTCACAAACTCACTTTTATCTATTCCAAATTTGATAGCAGCTTCAATATTTAGCACTCTAGGTGCCATTTTTTCTATGAATAAGAAACCATTGGTATATATTCTATGATTTAATGGGATTGTTCTAACCAAAACTTTATCATCTTCAAAAATTAGCTCAGATTTTTTTGAACTTAGTTCATGAAAAAGTAAAGGATAATTTGTCCATGAATCTCCTAACTTTAGAAATAGCGTAATTGCTTCTTTAATTCCTTTAGGTCCGTAAATATGAAGTTCTGACTCTCTACCTAATAAACGAAAAGTTGAAATTAATCCAGGAAGTCCAAAAAAATGGTCTCCATGTAAATGAGAAATAAAAATATGTCTTATCCGAGAAAACTTTAATTTATGTTTTCGAAGTTGTACTTGAGTGCCTTCCCCACAATCAATTAAAAACATATGATTTCTTATCTCAAGCAATTGAGCAGTGGGATTTGTAAGCGTGCGCGGAGTTGCAGAATAACAGCCTAGAATGGTGAGCTTCATCTAAATGGAAAGTTGAAAATTGAAAATTGAAACCTTTTTTCGGTAGTCATGAACTAGACTTAGCAGATTTAACAATGCTTACCAAAATCCTAATAACCTGCGTTATTCCATCTTTTAAAAAATCATATCTAGGTTTTAAAATATATTCCGATTGATATAGTAATTCTAACCAGTAATCCGTTTCGTTTGCTTCCTTCAATCCTATAGACATCTTATGGATAAAATCTTTTTTACTTTCCGCATGTTCTGCTTCTCTCACTAAAGCTCCAATTGCAGTACCAGACCTAAGTATCTGTTTTGTAAGGACAAATTCTTTTTTAGAGGATTGAATTTCTTTAACTAAATCAATAACACTCAATGCAAATTGAAAGCTTTTAGTATTAATAACATTTTCCCTTCTCAATTATACATTTTTAATTAAATTTCAAGGTCTCGCTCTATTTCTTCCATTTCTATAATATCTTTTGCTTCTTGGATTGTTGGAACTAAACAAATTTCATCTGGCACTTCTTCATATGAAACTTTTTCTGTTACCAAGACAAATGATTTTTTTGAAGCTCTGTGTGAATTGGATAACTCTAAAAACTCCAAAACATCATTTGAATTTAGTTTCTCAAATGAAAATAGATTCACAATAATGTGGTCATGTTTTAGCTTGTCATAAGCTTTCTTTAAGTTTTCCAAAAACGTATTTAAAGAAATATTTTCTTGAAAAACTATGGTTGTAGTACCTTCTTTATCAAAAATCATATCACTTAATTTTAGAAGCGAGTAAATAGATAACAGCCATTCGTATGGCTACTCCATTTTCTACTTGCTCTAAGATAATAGATTGATTTGAATCTGCCACATCGCTAGTTATTTCTACACCTCTATTTATTGGACCAGGATGCATGATAACTATTTCTTTACTTAAACTATCTAGCAAAGCTTTATTAACACCAAATTGCTGAGTATATTCTCGAGTGGTTGGAAAGTAACTTACATCCATTCGTTCATTTTGCACCCGCAACATGTTAGCAACATCACACCACTCTAAAGCTTTTTTTAAGTCTGTTTCAACTTCTATTCCTAAGGATTCTATATGTTTAGGGATTAGTGTTTTAGGACCACAAACCTTTACATTAGCTTTTTGCAATTTTAAGGCGAAGATATTTGAGAGTGCAACTCTAGAATGTAAAATATCACCTACGATTACCACATTTTTACCAGCGACATCGCCAAGTTTTTCTCTAATGGAATACGAATCCAATAGTGCTTGTGTTGGATGTTCATGTGCTCCGTCACCTGCGTTTATTATCGAAGCGTTAACATGTTTTGAAAGGAAGATTCCTGCACCAGGGTTAGGATGTCGCATTACAACCATATCCACCTTCATAGACAAAATATTGTTAACTGTATCAATTAATGTTTCACCTTTTCTAACTGAAGATTGGGCTGCAGAAAAATTAATAACATCTGCTGAAAGTCTTTTTTCTGCTAGTTCGAATGAAAGTTTTGTTCTTGTACTATTCTCAAAAAATATATTTGCGATAGTTATATCACGTAAGGTGGGAACCTTTTTAATGGAACGGTTGATAACTTCTTTAAAATGGTCAGCAGTTTCAAAAATGAGTTCAATATCCTTTTTGTTTAGATATTTTATTCCCAATAAATGATTAACACTTAATTCACTCATTTTTTTAGTCGCTTATAAGATAAACGGCATCTTTTCCGTCGTTCTCTTTCCACATTACTTTTACTTTTTCATCGTTAATTGCATCAACCTGCCGTCCTCTATAGTTTGGCTGTATAGGTAAATGCCTACTAAACCTTCTGTCTATTAAAGTTAGCAGTTCTATTTCTTCAGGCCTTCCAAAAGACTGTATTGCCGTTAATGCAGCTCGTATACTCCTTCCCGTATATAAAACGTCATCTATAAAGACTACTTTCTTATTTTCTACTAAAAAGTCAATTTTGGTTTTATTCGCTTCATGGATTTTATCTCCTCTTCTAAAGTCATCTCTATAGAATGTTATATCTAAGGAACCTAGGTTAACATTTTTGACTTTATAATCTTCCTTAAGGACTTGAGTTAATCGATTAGCCAGGAAAACTCCTCTTGGTTGAATTCCAACTAACACTGTATTTGAAAAGTCTAAATGGTTTTCTAATAACTGACAAGCCAAACGGTGAAGTATAATATGAATTTCTTTGGCGGAAAGCAGTACTTTTTGACTCATAAACTCCCGAATCGTTTGGGCTACAAAAATACACAATTCTTTATAAGCAGTAGTACAAGAAACAAAAAGCCCTTGATTATTAATCAAGGGCTTTTAAAAATCTATTTTAAAAAGACTATTTTTTAGAGTCTGCCTCCATTTTGTCCTTTAATGCTTGTAATGCAGAATTAGCATCACCTAATGTAGTTGCTGACTCATCTGCCGCCTTAGCCATCTTCTTCTTAGCAGCTTTTACATTACGCTCCTCTTGTTCTCTGAACAAGGCTGTATGACTAGCTACAACACGTTTGAAGTCTTTGTTGAATTCAATAATCTTAAATTCAACTTCTTCTCCTTTAGTGATTTTCTTACCGTCTTCTTTTTCCATATGTCTAGATGGAATAAAGCCAGTAATATCATCATTAAATACAACAGTGGCACCTTTATCTACAATATCAGTAACAGCTGCCTTGTGAAGTGTACCTTCAGCAAACTCGTCTGCATATTTGTCCCAAGGGTTTTCTGTAGTCTGTTTGTGACCTAAACTAAGCTTTCTTCCTTCAACATCTAGCTCAAGAACTTCAACTTCTAAAGTATCACTAACATTTACAAATTCTGAAGGATGCTTAATTTTCTTAGTCCAAGAAAGGTCCGAGATATAAATTAAACCATCAATACCTTCTTCCATCTCTACAAAGACACCAAAATTGGTAAAGTTTCTAACAATACCTTTATGCTTAGAACCTACAGGATATTTAGATGTGATATCTGTCCATGGGTCTGGAGTCATTTGCTTAATACCTAGAGACATTTTTCTGTCTTCTCTATCTAGCGTTAATACAACCGCTTCTACCTCATCACCAACTTTTACGAAGTCTTGTGCAGACCTCAAATGCGTTGACCATGACATTTCAGAAACGTGGATTAGACCTTCAACGCCTTCAGCAACTTCGATAAATGCACCATAATCAGCGATTACAACAACCTTACCTTTTACTTTGTCACCTACTTTAATCTCATCACCAAGAGCATCCCATGGATGTTTCTCTAATTGCTTAAGACCTAATTGGATTCTAGATTTGTTATCATCAAAATCAAGGATTACCACATTAAGTTTCTGGTCTAGCTCAACAACCTCATTAGGGTGATTAATTCTACTCCAAGAAAGATCTGTAATGTGAATTAATCCATCTACACCTCCAAGATCAATAAAGACACCGTAAGAAGTAACGTTCTTCACAATACCTTCCAATACTTGACCTTTTTCAAGCTGACCGATGATTTCTTTTTTCTGTTCTTCAATATCCGCTTCAATAAGTGCTTTGTGAGATACAACAACGTTTTTAAATTCATGGTTAATTTTAACCACTTTAAATTCCATTGTTTTTCCAACGTACTGATCGTAATCACGGATTGGCTTAACATCAATCTGAGAACCTGGCAAGAAAGCCTCAATGCCAAAGACATCTACAATCATACCACCTTTAGTTCTGCACTTAACGAAACCTTGAACAATTTCTTCCTTATCATGAGCCGCATTTACACGATCCCATGCCATTATGGTTCTAGCTTTTCTGTGAGAAAGTACTAATTGTCCCGTTTTATCTTCGCGGATATCAATTAACACTTCTACAGTATCGCCAGGTTTTAAATCTGGATTATAACGAAACTCATTTAACGAGATAACACCTTCAGACTTTGCATTAATGTCGATAATTGCTTCACGGTCAGTCATGTGTACAACTTTACCTTCTACAACCTCAGCATCTGCTGTGTCCACAAAGTTCTCTGCTACTAGCTTTTCAAACTCTTCTAATTTAGAATCGTCTACACGCTCAATACCCTCTTCGTATTTATCCCAATCGAAGCTGTTCAAAAATTCTTGTGGGTCTTGTTTTGGAGTTTCTTCCTTTGGTGCTACCTCTTGTAGTGTTTCGGTAGCTGCTTCTGTTGCTTCAACAGCCTTAGCTGCTTTTGCTTTTTTTTCTTCAGCCATTTGCTGATTAAAATTTGTATTCTATAGTGCTTACAAGAGTTAAACGATGACTATAGAAGTTGTTATAATTATATGTTTCCCTTTTTTCTCTTGATTATTCGCTAAAAAGGAGCGCAAAAATACAATTAATTTGTTGTTATACAAAGTATTAAACCAAAGACCCAGTAATTTATTCAGGTTTACTAAAAATTTACGCCCAAATGTGACTTTTATGAGTATCTTGTTTCCTAATAGTAACCATTAAATTAATTAAGACATTATGAGTGTTAAAGCAAAATATCAAGGTGTATTGGATTTAGGTCAACAACTTGGAATCAAAAATGGAGACGTATCAGAAGAAGGTGGCGTTCTTAAGATTAAAGGTGAAGCAAATACACCTTACGAAAAAGACTTACTTTGGGATAAAATAAAGCAATTAGGAGGCGAAGGCGCTTCTGACGTTAAAGCAAATATTACAGTAAGTGACGATTCTGTTTATCATAGACATACTGTTGCTAGCGGAGAATCTTTAAGTAAAATTGCTAAGCATTACTATGGGGATGCCATGAAATACAACAAGATTTTTGAAGCGAATACCAATATTTTGAAAAATCCAGATGTAATTCATCCGGATCAAGTTTTGGTGATTCCTAATATCTAGTATGTTAAAAAAGAATATAAAGAAAAGACGCCTCTGAAGGGCGTCTTTTTATTTGGAAGCAATTATTCTTAACGTATAATTATGCACACGTTCAAATTGTTCGTCTAGACCCATATCACTATTATCAAATTCAATAGCATCCTCAGCCTTTTTTAAAGGTGATATTTCTCTGTGTGAATCTATATAATCTCGTTCGCGAACATTTTTTAATACCGCTTCAAAAGTTACTTCTTCTCCCCTATCTAATAACTCCTTATACCTCCTATTAGCCCTTGTTTCGGGTGAAGCAGTCATAAATAGTTTAAGTTCAGCGTTCGGAAAGACAACTGTGCCAATGTCACGACCGTCCATTACAATTCCTTTTTCCTTTCCCATTTGTTGCTGTAGCGCCACTAATTTCTCGCGAACCTCCCCAATAATTGCAACCTGACTTACATGTTCTGAAACGTTCATCGTGCGAATATCACGCTCAACATTATCGCCATTTAAAAACATCTCTGACTTCCCTAGGCTGGGATTGGGAACAAACTTTAATTGTATTTGAGAAAGTGAACTTACCAAGGAATCAACATCAACTTTACCGTTAGCAATCAAACCTTTTTCCAACGCAAAATAAGTAACCGCTCTATACATTGCGCCAGTATCTATAAACACATAACCCAAAGCATTCGCTAAACGCTTAGCGATAGTACTTTTACCTGTAGAGGAATATCCGTCAATTGCAATGGTAATTTTTCTCATAACCTAAAAATACCTAAGATTCTAGAATTTCAAGAAACGGTTTATAGCTTTTTCGCATTCTTTACCTTCTGCTTTGTCACAGCAATCTCAATTACCTCACTCATATCACTAACATAATGAAAAGTTAGTCCTTTTAAATAAGCCTCTTTTATTTCTAAAATGTCTTTTCTATTCTCTTCACAAAGAATAATTTCTTTAATACGAGCTCTTTTAGCAGCTAGGATTTTCTCTTTAATTCCACCAACTGGAAGTACCTTACCTCTTAAAGTAATCTCACCTGTCATAGCCAAGCTCTTTTTTACTTTCCGTTGGGTAAATAAAGAAACTAAAGAGGTAAGCATTGTTATACCAGCACTTGGACCATCTTTTGGGGTTGCTCCTTCAGGAACGTGAATATGAACATTATAGTTGCTAAAAACTTCTGAGCTAATCCCAAAAGAATCGGCATTTGATTTTATGTATTCCAAAGCAATCGTAGCAGATTCCTTCATCACTTTGCCTAAATTCCCGGTAATATTTAAAGTCCCTTTTCCTTTGGATAGAATAGACTCTATAAATAGGATATCTCCGCCAACACTTGTCCATGCTAATCCAGTTACCACACCAGCAACCTCATTGTTTTCATATTTATCACGTTCTAAACGTGCAGGACCTAAAACTTTCTCAATAGTTTCATTGGCTACTTTTATATCATATTCTTCTTCGGTAGCAATATTTTTAGCAGCATAACGTACCATCTTAGCCAATTGCTTTTCTAATGACCGTACTCCAGATTCTCTGGTATAACCCTCAACAATTTTTTCCATTTGGGATTTTCCAATCTTTAAATGCTTTGCATCTAGACCATGTTCCTTAAGCTGTTTTGGCAACAAGTGCTTTTTAGCAATCTCTACCTTCTCTTCTATTGTGTAACCAGAAACATTTATAATCTCCATACGATCACGAAGTGCTGGTTGGATAGAACCTAAATTATTTGCTGTTGCGATAAACATTACCTTAGAAAGGTCATAACCCATTTCTAAGAAGTTATCATAAAACTCGCTATTCTGTTCAGGATCTAAAACTTCTAACATTGCAGATGATGGGTCTCCTTGGTGGCTGTTTGACAATTTATCTATCTCATCCAAAATAAACACAGGGTTAGAAGTGCCAGCCTTTTTAAGACTCTGGACAATTCTACCGGGCATAGCGCCAATGTAGGTTTTACGGTGACCACGTATTTCTGCTTCGTCACGTAAACCTCCCAAAGACATACGTACATATTCTCTTCCAAGAGCTTCCGCAACCGACTTTCCTAAAGAAGTTTTACCTACCCCTGGAGGTCCATATAAGCAAAGAATTGGCGATTTCATATCATTCCTTAGCTTAAGCACTGCCAAGTATTCTATAATTCTTCGCTTTACATCTTCTAAACCATAATGGTCACGGTCAAGAATTTTCTCAGCTCTTTTTAAATCAAATTTATCATTTGAAAACTCATTCCATGGTAAATCCAAGAATAGGTCTAAATAGTTTCTTTGAATGGAATACTCTGCAACCTGCGGGTTCATTCGTTGCATTTTTGCCAATTCCTTTTCAAAATGTTCCTTTACTTTTTTATCCCATTTCTTTTTCTTGGCTTTCACCTTCATTTCATCAACTTCTTCCTCATATGAAACCCCACCTAACTCTTCCTGGATGGTCTTCATCTGCTGATGTAGAAAATACTCCCGTTGTTGCTGATCCATATCACTACGGACCTTAGATTGAATATCGTTCTTCAATTCCAATTTCTGGAACTCAAGGTTCATATACTTTAAAGTGGCTAAAGCACGATCTTGTAAATCCGGGATTTCAAGTAAATGCTGTTTTTCAGCAACACCCAGATTTAAATTAGACGATACAAAATTTATTAAGAAAGAATTACTCTGAATGTTCTTAATCGCAAAAGTAGCCTCACTAGGTATATTCGGATTGTCCTTAATTATTTTAAAAGCCAAATCTTTTATCGACTCAATAATCGCCAAGAACTCCTCATCCTTTTGATCTGGTCTAGTCTCACCTGCTTCACGAATTGTAGCTGTCATATAAGGATCTTCTGTAAGAATCTCAGCTATTTCAAAACGTTTCTTACCTTGTATAATAACAGTAGTGTTGCCATCTGGCATTTGCAAAACCCTTAGAATACGAGCTACAGTCCCTAGTGTATTTATATCCTTCACTTCTGGGTCTTCTGTTTCAGCATCTTTTTGGGAAACAACACCTATAGTTTTATTACCAGTATTGGCATCTTTTATTAAACTAATGGATTTATCTCTACCAGCAGTAATAGGAATCACTACCCCTGGGAACAATACTGTATTGCGCAATGGCAAAACCGGTAAGGTTTCTGGCAGTGTCTCATTATTCATTTCTTCTTCATCTTCCGGAGTTAACAACGGAATTAATTCAGCCTCTTCATCTATTCCCTGCATAGACATATTGTCAAAATTTGTGAATTTTACTTCTCCCATAATATCGATATCGGTCATTCTGTCATCGAACAAATAGTTTTTATTATTCCTATCTGCCTCCCAAAATAGCTTAAAATGCTATTATCAAAGGGATTAACATAACATATTAATCTTATTCTATTACCTAAATGCAATTCTTATGCCACTGAAAATGAAAAAAAATAAAAGAAAGTGTAACAAACACTAAATTGTCTTATCTATAAGACAAACCATTCACTTTTTGAGCCACAAAAATGAACATACTGACGCATTGTTGCAATTGTGTCTAGAAGGGAAGCAAAGTGCCCAACTAGAAATTTACAACAGGTATTATAAAGCAATGTACAATACAGCTTTACGAATTGTAAAACACACAGCCGAAGCAGAAGATGTTATGCAAGAGTCATTTCTAAACGCGTTTATGAAGCTGCATACATTTAAAGGTGAAGTAACCTTTGGGGCATGGTTGAAAAGAATTGTGATTAACAACAGTATCTATCATTACAGAAAACAACAGAAGAATCAAACTTCTGATTTAAATGAAGTATTGTACAAGGTCGAAGATAATGATGGAGTTGCTTTAGATCACAATGGTTATACTGAACTGAAGGCTCAAAAAGTGATGGAAACCATGAAAAGTTTAAAAGACAATTACAGAGTTTCTTTGACCTTACATTTAATTGAAGGTTATGACTATGAAGAAATAAGTGAAATAATGAATATAAGCTACGCAAATTGTAGAACTACAATTTCTAGAGCTAAAGAAAATTTAAGAAAGCGGTTAACAGTAAATGCTTAACTATGAAAGAGAAAGATAACATAGAAGAATTGTTTGAAAGATTGAATAAGGATTTTGACTTTGAGAGCCCAGAGGGAAATCATGAACAGCGATTTTTAGAAAAATTAAATCAATCAAAAGGCGTTGTCAGTTTACAAAAGAAGAAGAGAAACTGGTTAAGACCTTTATCCATAGCGGCATCTGTAGTGCTATTATGCGTTCTTGGTTTACAATTTTTCACCAACCAACCAACTATAAAAGAACAAGTTGTTGAAATCTCTCCAGAGGTAACTAAAACCGAGTTCTATTTTGCAAGCTTAATTGAGGAGCAAGTTGAACAATTAAAAAACGAAAAAACTCCTGAGACTGCAAGATTAGTGGATGATACGCTATTACAATTAAATAAGCTTGATGGCGATTATAAAAAATTAGAACAAGAGCTTGTTAATGGAGGAAACAGTAAAATTATACTTAATGCAATGATAATCAACTTTCAAACTAGAATTGATTTGCTAAAAGAAGTATTAAACAATATCGAAGACATTAAAAACTTAAAATCATATAATGATGCAAACTTTACTATCTAAATATCTAATATTAACCCTTTTATTGGTGCCATTTACCATAAACGCAAGTTTTGGTGGAGGCGGAAAAGGCAAGTATACCAAAGAAAAAACCATTAAGAAAGAGTTTAATGTAAACTCAGATGCACTGCTTAAAGTTAGGAACAGCTATGGTAACTTAAATATTACTTCTTGGGACCAAAACAAGGTTATGATTGAAGTACATATAAAAACCAATGGCAATAATGAAGAAAAAGTTAAAAGCCGATTAAATGAGATTGATGTAGACTTTGAAAACAACAGTAGCCTTGTTTCTGCGATTACAAGATTTGGTGATAAAGGTCGAAACTGGGGCTGGAACTGGGGTAAAAAGAACAATGTTAACGTACAAGTTAACTACACCATAAAACTACCCGTTAAGAATAGTATTAATCTAAATAATGACTACGGAAATATTTATGTGGATAGAGTAGATGGTCATGCAAAGATTAACTGCGATTATGGAAAAATGGAAATAGGCGAATTACGTGGAAGAAATAATGAATTAAGGTTTGATTATACTTCTCGCTCAACTTTTGAGTATATTAATAGTGGAGAAATTATTGCCGATTACTCAGGATTTACTGTTGAAAAAGCTGGAGACCTAACTGTTAAAGCAGATTACACCAATGCAATCATTGGGGAAATGGGGAGTCTAGATTACTCATCGGATTATGGATCTATGGAAGTGAAAAATGTAAAAAATGTACAAGGGAATGGAGACTATATAGGTGTAAAATTAGGAGAAGTACACGGTAACGTTTCGGTCACATCAGATTATGGATCTGTAAAAATCGGTAAGATGGCTTCAGATGCGGGTAATATTTATATAAAATCTGATTATACTGGGATTAAAATAGGTTACGATTCTGGATATTATTTTGATTTTGAAATTTCTACGGAATATGCAGGTGTAAGTGGTAAAGATGATTTTACAATAAATGTTAGCAAAGAAAAATCTTCTGATAAGTATTACAAGGGATATTATGGAAAAGAAAACTCAGGTAATTCAGTCAATATAACTAGTGATTACGGAGGAATATCATTTTATAAAAATTAATAATCAAGAAACTAAAAACACAATCATGAAAAAATTATTAACATTAAGTTTAGCACTCTGCACTGTTGTAGCAACAGCCCAATGGGGAAAAAGAGTAAAAGGAAATGGAAAAACGGTCACAATTGAAAGATCTGTAGGTGATTACGATGCAATAGCTGTCGCCGGCTGGTTTGATGTAAATTTGGTCGATGGTAACGAAGGTGAATTAACGCTAAAAGGAGAAGAAAATCTTCTGGAATACATAAAAACTGAAGTAAAAGATGGAAAGCTAGTTATTAAAACAGAAAAAGGTGTAAATCTTAAACCATCTAATTGGAATTCTGGAATTTACATAACAGTACCTGTAGAATCTGTAGATATGGTAGCGCTTTCCGGTTCAGGAGATATTGTAGGAGAGACAAAAATAAAAGCTGATGATTTTAAGACAAAAATGTCTGGCTCTGGGGATATTACATTAGCTATTGAAGCAAATTCTATAGATGCTTCAATGTCTGGCTCTGGAGATATTAACTTATCTGGGAAAACCAATGATTTAGATGTTCAAGTATCTGGTTCTGGAGATATAAAAGCCTATGATTTAGATGCTGAGTTTGTTACTGCACAAGTTTCAGGTTCTGCAGATATAAAAGTAACGGCAAATCAAATGCTAAAAGCCAGAGTTTCTGGATCCGGAGATATTCGTTATAAAGGAAACCCTAAGAAGATTGACACCAAGACTTCAGGTTCTGGCGATATCTCAAGTTACTAATGAGTTTACAATCAAAAAACAACCACATCAATCAATAAACGAAAAAGCCCTAACTATTATTAAGTTAGGGCTTTTTATTAGTGATGCTTTACATTTTCTATACCAAAAACAGATCTTCTAAATTCCGAAGGTTTTTTCTTGTTCAACAACTTGAGACCTCCGCTTTCTGAAATTAATGTTTGGAAGGCCTTTTCCCGATTCAAATACTTTTCTTCATTCCCGTAACTGGTCATAAGAATCAAATCAAAGGGTGCTTCTTTGCTTTTTTCATTTTCCATAATATTAAAGCCAGTAATATCATTTTGAGCAAGTGCCTTTTCTCTTAGCACTTTCCAATTATTGCTAAAATAATACAATGCTTCAGCTTTATTATTGTTAAGAATTTCAACAAATTCCATAGTAGAAATTTGAGACTTTTCTTGAGAGTGTAACAAAAAGCCTCCAAAAAATAGGATTACTAATAGTTTAAATTTCATGATTGTATGTTTTGATTGATGAATGAATTACACAAAGTTACTTTTTCTTCTCTACTTTAAGGAGTAAAAAAGCTCCTATCAAGAAGAAAACACCTAAGAAAATAGTGCTATTTCGCATACTACCCGTTAATTGTGCAACTGCACCATACATTAATGTTCCGATGACAATCCCTATTTTTTCAGCAACATCATAAAAACTAAAAAACGAAGTAGTATCAGTTGTTTCTGGTAAGAACTTAGAGTATGTAGATCGTGATAATGCCTGAATACCACCCATTACAATTCCAACAAGTCCGGCTGCAATATAAAAATCTGTAGGTGTTTGCAGAAAATAGGCATATACGCAGAGTAAAACCCAAAAAATATTGACTACAATTAAAGTATTAATATTTCCAAAACGTTTTGAAGCTTTTGCAGTTAACATCGCTCCACCAATTGCAATAACTTGAATTATTAATATGCTTACGATTAAACCTGTTGTGCGTTCACTGTCTCCTCCCCAATTAATTTCTTCTTCCCCAAAATAAGTTGCAATTAACATGATGGTTTGTACAGCCATACTGTATACAAAAAAAGCTGTTAAATATCTTTTTAACTTTAATTCCGAACCGAGTTGATTCCATACACTTTTGAGCTCTCTAAAACCATTTAAAACAATATTCTTACGTTCACCTTCTCGCTTGTATCCTTTTGGTAAATGCATAAAAGTATATTGACTAAAAAGTATCCACCAAATACCCACAGTAACAAAAGAATATTTCATTGCCTTTATTTCGGCAACTTCTCCTCCACTATCCGTAATACCAAATATATCTGGCTTCATGACCATAGCAAGGTTGAAAAGTAATAGTATCACGCTCCCTATATAACCCAACGAAAAACCTTTTGCACTAATACCATCCTGTTGCTCGGGATAAGCTATATCCGGCAAATAAGAGTTGTTAATTGCAAAACTGACCCAAAAACCAACCAGTCCAAAGAAATAACAGATAAGTCCAAAATAAATGTTTTCAAGAGAAAACCAGTATAATCCAATACACGAAGCAGCTCCTAGATAGCAAAAGAATTTGAGAAAAACCCTCTTATTGCCTAAATAATCTGCTATACCAGAAATAAGTGGTGTCACAATTGCTATAAAGATAAAAGCTGCTGAGGTAACATAACTAATTAATGGTGCACGAGAAATCTCCCCTCCAAATACAGTTATCTTTTCAATCTCTTCAACACGAAATAATGCTCCGTAAAAAATTGGAAAAATTGCAGATGATATTACTAAACTATAAACTGAATTTGCCCAGTCGTAAAAGGCCCAGGCGTTTAATAATTTTTTTGTCCCTTTTAAGGTTAGTACAGTTGTCATAGTTATAAAAATAGAAAAGCTGCATTAAAAAATGCAGCTTTTTAAATTATATATTATATAACTCTTTACTTAAAAGAGGTAACTCCAAACTTAGCCGCTTCTTGTTTTGCAGCTGGTGCCCACGCCGTAAGGTTATTAATACGCGTATCATTGGAAGGGTGTGTACTCAAAAATTCAGGAGGTGCCTGTCCCCCACTATTAGCTTTCATTCTCCTCCATAATTGTGCAGCTTCTTCGGGATTGTATCCCGCAATAGCCATAATTTGAAGTCCAATTCTATCTGCTTCAGTTTCATGACCTCTGCTAAAAGGCAACATACCAGCAACAGTACTTACTACCCCATAAGAAGAGTTAAATGCATTCAACAGTTTTTCATCTTTAATTGCCACATTACCGGCAACGGCGCCAACTTGTTGTAATGTACTTGCGCTCATTCGCTGTGCTCCATGGTCCGCGAGCGCATGTGCAACCTCGTGTCCCATAACTACCGCAACACCAGTTTCCGTTTGCGTTATTGGCAGTATTCCTGTGTAGAAAACAATTTTACCTCCAGGCATACACCACGCATTAACTGTTTTATCATTTACAAGATTATATTCCCATTGGTAATCTTTTAGATAACCCGGATGTCCATTTGCATCTAACCAGCGTTCTGCCGCTGATGCAATCCTCTGACCAACATTGGTAATCATTTTAGCTTCCGCTGTTCCAGTTACCACTTTATTGGCCCCTAAAAATTGATCATATTCCGCAAAAGCCATAGGAAAAACTTGACTATTGGGATAAAAGTTTAAAGTACTCTTCCCTGTAAAAGGGTTAGTCTTACATGCTACAACGGCTAAAAAAATAGCCATGGTTAAAATTAATTTTTTCATTTAGTATAGTGTTTATATCTAGTAAATTACAAAATTTTATTTAGCCGAAATATATAATGATGTAAAGTCTTTACTTACCTCAATACTATTGTTTCCGTTTAGCTTTACAGATGCAGCATCAACTTTTTCATTATCTATTTCAATTGTTTTTATTTTAAAGGGAAGCCCATGAAAATGAAGTTTTATCGTCTCGTATTCTGTAATATAACTGCCATCTTTAAATTGTTGAATGCTCATTCCATCAATCTTGCCTTTTAATCTAAAATTACGCAGACTATAACGTCCTTTTTTATAATCATAACCATCTTGCTGGTCTTCATACACTGTTGAAGTTTCTACACCGTCTTTAAAATAAACATCTACTTTTAACTGTTCAATTTTCTTCTCACCCACATATTGCTGAACAGGGTATTTAGGAATCATCGCACCTTCTTTGATAAAAAGTGGGATTTTATCTATCCCGGCAGAAACCCATTTTTCTGCACCACCGTCTACTACTTCTTCTGTCCAATAATTATACCATTTACCCCTTGGAATGTACATTCTTCTACCTTGAGAATTGGGCTCTTGCACAGGACAAACCAAGATTTGTTCTCCAAATAAGAATTCGTCTGTTCTAAAATGTGTTTGAGTATCCTCTTGGTCATAAAAGACCATTGACTGAAGCATAGGGAGCCCTTCTTTGATATATTTATAAAACATAGTGTACAAATAAGGCAACAACTCGTACCTAAGTTCAATAAACTTTCTAACGATATCTGTAACCTCGGTCCCAAAAGACCATGGTTCTTGTTCTCCGTGATCACCACTAGAATGTACTCTACAAAAAGGATGGAAAACACCTAACTGTATCCATCTAGCAAATAATTCGCCATTAGGTTGTTCTGCAAAACCTCCAATATCAGAACCTACAAACGAATACCCACTCATGCACATTCTTTGCATTTGAACATTAGCAATCCATAAATGCTCCCAAGTGGCAACATTATCCCCTGTCCAAGTAGCACAATAACGTTGTGTACCTGAATACCCAGCTCTAGTTAAAACAAATGGACGTTGTGGAAAACTAAATTTTTTAATTCCATCAAAAGTGGCGCGTATCATCTGCATGCCATATATATTGTGTGCTTTTCTATGACTGCATGGATGGCCGTCATAATCATGCCTTACATCTAAATTTGCCGTTTTAGAAGGGACTTCCATTACTGCAGGCTCATTCATATCATTCCAAACGCCGTGCACACCAATATCTGCTATCATTTCTTTATACAATCCTGCCCACCATTCTCGCACTTCCGGGTCGGTAAAATCTGGAAACTTACATTCCCCGGGCCATACTTTTCCTTTAAAATGTGGACCATCCGCCCTACGACAGAAGAAACCATTATCCATTGCCTGCTGATAAACCCAATAATCTCGATCAATTTTAATACCAGGATCAATCATTGTAACAGTTTTAAAACCGTCCTCCTGCAATTCCTCAACCATTTTTTTAGGGTTAGGAAAACGTTGATGATCCCAAGTAAAACATCGGAAACCTTCCATGTAATCAATATCCAAATAAATAGCATCACACGGGATTTTTAGCTCTCGAAACTTACCAGCAATATCTTTTACATTCTTTTCTGGATAATAACTCCATTTAGATTGGTGAAAACCTAGAGCCCATAAAGGAGGTAATTCTGGTACCCCTGTTAAGTTCGTATACGCTTCAACTACTTGAGAAATCTTGGGTCCATAGAAGAAATAATAATTCATTTCACCACCATCTGCCCAAAAACTAGTAGTGCTTCTTCTTTCATGAGCAAAATCAAAATGAGTTCTAAATGAGTTATCAAAAAATATTCCGTAGGCTATATCCTTGTTTAAGCCTACATAAAAAGGGATTGACTTATACAAAGGCTCCTGGTCCTTTCCATAAGCGTATGAGTCTGTATTCCAATTATTTACTCGCTTACCTTTTAAATTGGTATGTGAAGCTTTATCACCCATACCGTAATAACTTTCGGCAGATTGAGTGACTTTACTCATTTTAACGATATTCCCACCATAATCATAGCTTTCTTCCCAATGAAAACCTTTCTCATCTTCATTAATAATATTATCCTCTAAATCAGTGATTTGAACTTTTAAATTTGACTTTTTTATATATATTTTAATCTTACCAGTAGTAATTACATATTCTGGCGGCTCCTCTTTAACATCTAACTCATTATAACCCAAACTTACATCATCGCTTATAGCATATGAAAAATCTGGTTCAAATACATGTTCTGTAGCATAGCGAAATCTAATTGCGCTATCTCGCATAACTGTTAACTCTAAAATTACCCCATTCTGAGTTGTAAAGTATAACTTATCATTATCCTGTCTAAACTCAGTAATTTGATTAGGGTGCTGGTTGCCCCGTCTCTCAATTTCGGTATTCGTAATCATAGAATTTCATTTATCAGACTAACAAAAAAAGAACATTAGACTGAGATTATAAAAAGATGTTTTCAACAGAATAAAACTATAACGATGTAGTAACTGGTTTTCTACTTAAAAATCTGTATACTTAGTGGTGGTAATGTGGATATAAAAGAATAATCTCTACCATGCATTGCCTTCTTAGATGGCTTTATTGTTTTCTTACTTACACTACTTCCACCATATTTAGCGTCATCACTATTAAAGATTTGTTTTAATTGTGTGACTTTAGAAACTCCAATTTGATAATCCGCTCTAGGTACAGGAGTTAGATTGCAAACAATGATTAAATCATTTTTAGCATCATGCCCTTTTCTTACGTATGTAAGTACAGAATTTTCACTGTCGCCATAATCTATCCATTCAAAACCTTCTGGGCTAAATTGCTTTTCGTGCAGCGCCGGGTAATTCTTATAAATAGTATTTAAATCCTTTATTACATTTTGAATGCCAGAATGAAAGTCATATTCTGTAAGATGCCAATCTAGACTTTGTTGAAAATTCCACTCAGCTGTCTGTCCAAATTCTCCCCCCATAAAGATTAGGTTAGCTCCAGGATGCGTAAACATATAGCCAAAAAGCAATCTTAGGTTCGCAAAACGTTGCCACTCATCTCCGGGCATTCTATATACTAACGACTGTTTGCCATAAACAACCTCATCATGGGAAAAAGGCAACATAAAGTTTTCGGTAAAAGCATAGGTCATACTAAATGTTAAATCATTTTGATGATGCTTTCTATAAATAGGTTCTTTTTTGAAGTATTCTAGGGTGTCATGCATCCAACCCATCATCCATTTCATTCCAAAACCTAGGCCGCCAAAATGAACAGGTTTAGAAACTCCGGAGAAAGCGGTTGATTCTTCTGCTATTGTCTGCACACCATCAAAACTAGCATAGACCTCTTGGTTCATTTCTCTAATAAAGGACATGGCCTCCAAGTTCTCATTATTACCATACATGTTTGGTTCCCATTCCCCTTCTTCACGAGAATAATCCAAATAAAGCATGGAAGCTACAGCATCTACACGTAAACCATCTACATGATATTGATCTAGCCAAAAAATAGCATTACTTATTAAAAAAGCGCGCACTTCATTTCTCCCATAATTGAAAATCAAACTTTTCCAATCTGGGTGATACCCACGTCTTCTATCGGGATGCTCATATAAATGAGATCCATCAAAAAAACCTAGTCCATGTGCATCTTCAGGAAAATGCGATGGCACCCAATCCAAAATTACTCCGATACCAGCTTGATGTAGTTTATCAACAAGTAACTTAAAATCTTCTGGCTTACCAAAACGTGACGTTGGGGCAAAATAACCTGTAAGCTGGTAACCCCAAGATGGGTCATAGGGGTATTCCATAATTGGCATAAACTCAATATGAGTAAAGCCCATTTCTTTTACATAGTTAACCAAATCATCTGCTAACTCAATATAGGAAAGAAATTCATTATCCTCTTTTCTTTTCCAAGAACCTAGATGCACTTCATAAACTGAATACGGTTTATCTAAAGCATTGTGTTTTACCCTAGAATCCATCCATTTTTTATCGTCCCATTTGTATGATGCATCCCAAATAACAGATGCAGTATTAGGGGGATGTTCACAAAATCTAGCAAAGGGGTCCGCCTTTTCAGTTATAATACCACTATTGTTAGATGTAATCTTGTATTTATAAATAGCACCTTTAGCTACACCAGGTATAAAACCTTCCCATATACCACTTGAATCCCAACGCACATTGAGCAAGTGTTCCTCACCGTTCCAAAAGTTAAAGTCCCCTACAACAGCTACATTTTTAGCTGAAGGAGCCCAAACGGCAAAATAAGTACCTTTTACTCCATTAACTTCGGTCAGGTGAGCCCCTAGTTTTTCGTATAGACGATAATGCTTTCCACCTTTAAATAAATCAATATCAAAATCTGTAAAAAGACTATGCGCAATAATGGCTGCCATGTTATTTAGTTAAGTGAATACAATATTACACATCTTTAAGAAAGATACATGAATTCTTATACATAATTACAATACTCAGTTATTGATTATAAAAAATGGAACGCTTTTTGATTACTTGTTCAGAACAGATGAAAAATAAAAACCATTTCAATTCAAAATCAAAAATTATGCAAAAAATCAAACTTATTCTAGGTGCATTAGCAGTTTTCTTTTTTATGTCCTGTGAAGGACCCCAAGGACCTCCGGGGTTTGACGGTTTAAACGGCTTAAATGGTCTCGACGGTCAGGATGGAGTAAATATTCTTGGAACAGTCTTAGAAATACAAGGCACTTTTTCAGCAGCAAATGAGTATGCTATTTCCTTTGATTTTCCAGATACCGTTGAAGTTTTTGAGTCAGATGTAGTTCTGGTATATATTCTATTTGAACAATTAGATGATCCTGATGGTGGTGACCCAATTGATGTTTGGAGACTATTGCCACAAACTCGAATTATTGACCAAGGTCTCTTACAATATAACTATGACCATACTTTTTTTGACGTAAATATATTTTTAGAATCGGACTTTGACCTAGCAACATTGCCTGCAGGTGATACAGACGATCAAATCTTTAGAATCGCAGTTGTACCAGCAGAATTTGGTGTAGATAACGATATTGATGTATCAAATTTAGATGCCGTAATGAGTTCACTAAAACTAAACACAGATGCTATAAATACGTCTGTAGTAAACTAATAACTACAAATACATAAAATTAAAACCCATTTCTATTCGGATTTGGGTTTTTTCGTTTTATTAAATGTCTAAATTTGAAAGGACTCAGTAAAAAATACGTCTTATTAAAAAAATAAAATTGATGGGAAAAAATATTGCATTTGTGATTCTTTTAGTCCTTTCAGGATGTAAAGGAATTTCACAAGAAGAAAAAGAAAAAAGTACTGCAAAGAATAAAGAAAAAACAGTCTATCCAGTAACAAAGACTGATGCAGAATGGCGTGCAGAGCTTACAGATATAGAATACTACGTGCTTCGCAAAGCGGCTACAGAAAATTCTTTTAGCAGTGATTTATTAAACAATAAAGAAAAGGGCACTTATGTTTGCGCAGGTTGCGCCACACCTCTTTTTAAAAGCGAAAATAAATTTAAGTCTGGTACGGGCTGGCCTTCTTTTGACCAAGGAATTGAAGGAAACATAGCTTATGACGTTGATTATAAGATTGGTTATGCAAGAACAGAAGAACACTGTGCAACATGCGGTGGCCACTTAGGACACGTTTTTAATGACGGCCCTAGCGAAACGACTGGAAAAAGGCATTGTATTAATGGTGCAGCACTAGATTTTATACCAGATTCCAAATGAAAAAATACGGCGTAGAAAAAACGGAGGCAGAGTGGAAAGAAGAACTTACTCCAGAAGAGTATTACGTGCTTAGACAAAAAGGTACCGAAAGACCTCATACTGGTGAACTCAATCTACACTTTAAAAATGGTGATTACCATTGTAAAGCTTGCAAAGCGAAGTTGTTTGAAAGTGAACACAAATTTGAGAGTGGCTGTGGTTGGCCTTCTTTTGATGAGGCAGTAGAAGGTGCTATTGAATATATAAAAGATACCACGCATGGTATGATTCGCACAGAGACGGTCTGTGCTAATTGTGGAAGTCATTTAGGGCATGTTTTTAATGATGGGCCAAGAGAAACTACAGGGCAACGCTATTGTATAAACTCTGTTAGTATTGGATTTGATTCTTCCAAAGATTAGCAATCATTGCATTAATCCTTTAGTTTAAAGGTACTATAGCGCTTTTTCTTATCTGCGTTTAACAAAACCTTATATGAGATTACAAAAAACTTGTAACTCTTCACTATCTTTGCACCTCCATTTTAACAACTAAAATCTTTACGGAATGAGCAATTTTGATGTTATTGTTTTAGGTAGTGGCCCAGGAGGTTATGTAACTGCTATTAGAGCTTCGCAATTAGGTTTAAAAACCGCAATAGTTGAAAAAGAAAATCTTGGTGGGGTTTGCCTAAATTGGGGATGCATCCCTACAAAAGCACTATTAAAATCTGCCCAAGTTTTTGAATATCTAAAACATGCCGAAGATTATGGTCTAAGTGCTAAGAAAGTAGAGCATGATTTTGATGCTGTTGTTAAAAGAAGTAGAGGAGTTGCTGATGGTATGAGCAAAGGAGTTCAATTTTTAATGAAAAAAAATAAAATTGAAGTCTTAAACGGATATGGAAAAGTGCTTCCTGGCAAAAAAGTAGTTGTTAAAGGTGAAAACGGAGATCCAGCGGAATATAGTGCTAATCACATTATTATCGCAACTGGAGCAAGAAGTCGTGAATTACCCAGTCTTCCGCAAGATGGAAAAAAAGTTATTGGCTATCGTGAAGCAATGACTTTAGAAACCCAGCCTAAGAAAATGATTGTTGTTGGAAGCGGTGCTATAGGCATAGAGTTCGCATATTTTTATAATAGTATGGGTACAGAGGTAACGGTTGTTGAATATTTACCAAACATTGTACCTGTTGAAGATGAAGACGTTTCTAAGCAATTGGAACGTAGCTTTAAAAAGACAGGAATAAAGATAAAAACCTCAGCAGAAGTAACTAAAGTTGATACTTCTGGAAGTGGTGTTAAAGCAACAATAAAAACTGCTAAAGGCGAAGAAGTATTGGAAGCAGATATTGTACTATCTGCTGTTGGTATTAAAACGAATATTGAGAATATAGGTCTTGAAGAAGTAGGTATTGCCACAGACAGGGATAAAATTTTAGTTAACGATTATTATCAAACTAATATCCCAGGTTACTATGCTATTGGAGATGTTACTCCAGGGCAAGCGTTAGCACACGTTGCATCTGCAGAAGGTATTCTTTGTGTAGAAAAAATTGCAGGAATGCATGTTGAGGCATTGGACTATGGTAATATACCAGGTTGTACGTATTGCTCGCCAGAAATTGCTTCTGTTGGTTTAACAGAGAAGCAAGCCAAAGAAAAAGGGTATGACATTAAAGTTGGTAAGTTCCCATTTTCAGCTAGTGGAAAAGCCAAAGCTTCGGGTAATTCTGATGGTTTTGTAAAAGTGATTTTTGATGCTAAATACGGGGAATGGCTAGGATGTCATATGATTGGCGCCGGTGTTACTGATATGATTGCCGAAGCAGTATTAGGCAGAAAATTAGAAACTACCGGTCATGAGGTTCTTAAAGCAGTTCATCCGCACCCTACTATGAGTGAAGCTGTTATGGAAGCTGTTGCTGCAGCGTACGATGAAGTTATCCATTTATAACGAATAATTTTGCTAAAAATCTTTAGGGCAACTGCCATTCTTGAGGGAATATCTTATTTGTTAATTTTTGGGTTAACAATGCCTTTAAAATACTGGGCAGAAATTGGTGAGCCTAACAAAGTAGTTGGTATGGCTCATGGTATTTTATTCATTCTTTTTGTAGTCTTGGCTGGTATCGTTTGCTGGGAACGTAAATGGAGTATTAAAAGATTTGTTATATTTTTTATAGCATCTCTACTTCCATTTGGGACCTTTTATATTGATAAAAAATATCTGAAAGGAAACTAATTTTCGGAAACTACAAACTTGTAAATATTTCCGTCAAAAGCACATAAATAAAGTTCTTGGCTAGCATCAGTTCCGAAAGAAGCAATATTTAATCCCGATTCAAGAAGTAATTCATTAGCACTTCCATCTTCGGTTAATGTCCATATTCTTCCACTTACAAAGTCCCCATACACATATTTTCCCTGTAATGTGGATATAGCATCTCCTCTATAGACATAACCTCCAGTTATAGACCGATCTCCATTATCTTGGTTATACTCAAAAATTGGGGGAATTAGACCTGTATCATCACAATCGCCAGAGAAGCAGGAGGTACCTTCAAAAAGCTTCCAACCATAATTACCACCAATTTCTACAATATCAATCTCTTCAATCTCATTCTGACCAACATCTCCAGTCCACAATTTTCCTGTGGTAGTATCAAAACTCATTCTCCAGGGGTTTCGAAAACCATATGCGAAAATTTCATCTCTTACACTTGTATCACTAATAAATGGATTATTTGAAGGAATCGCATAGTTTAATCCTGCTTGCGTATTATCAACATCAATTCTAAGGATATTACCCAATAAATTAGTTCTGTTTTGTGCATTTCCATGCGGGTCACCACTTCCTCCGCCATCGCCCATAGCTATATATAAATACCCATCTGTATGAAAAGCAATTTGGCCTCCATTATGATTTGTAGCTGGTTGAGGTATTTCAATGACAACCAATTCACTAGTTAGGTCTACAGCATTTTGATTTGTACTAGAAACTGTAAATCTAGAAATAACAGAAAGTCTTTCCGATGGCGTGTAACATACAAATACATAACCATTACTTTCAAAACTAGGATGGAAAGCAAAACCTAATAAGCCTTGTTCACTTGAGGTGGAAATAGTACCCCTTAAATCTAAAAAAACAGTTGTTTCCATGACATCAGAGTCATTGTCAAATACTCTAATACTTCCTCCTTTCTCACCAATGAATACCCTATTTGAGCCATCATCTGGAGATTGAAAATCTAAAGGTTGTGTAAAACTTAAATTAGGAAAGGCATTTGCTAAGACTATAGATTCACTGGGCATCTCTTCTCCAGTATCATCCATATCGTCATTTGAATTGTTGTTAAATTCTTCTGTTTCGCATGAAAAAAGAAGAAAAATAAATACTAGGGTAATACTTTTAAGAACCTTCATAGCAGCGGGGTTTTACTTATTTACGTAAAAAATGCTCGAAAGGGACGTTTTTAAACAACTAATTATCAAAGCTTTGTATTGCCAAATCATAGCTCTGCAATCCAAAACCAAGAATAACTCCCTTTGCTCCCGAAGATATATATGACGTATGTCTAAAGTCCTCCCTTGTAAAAGTATTAGAAATATGTACCTCAACAACAGGTGTTTCAATAGCCTTTACTGCATCACCAATCCCAACAGAAGTATGGGTATAAGAAGCAGCATTTAAGATAATACCATCATGGGAAAAACCAACTTCTTGTAGTTTATCTATTATTTCACCTTCGATATTTGATTGAAAATATTCTAGTTGAATATTCTTGAACTTAGACTGTAATTTTAAAAAATAGTCTTCAAAAGTAGTGTTGCCATACACTTCTGGTTCACGTTTACCCAAAAGGTTTAGGTTAGGGCCATTAATGATAATTAACTTCATAAAGTAAAAGTAATAATAATTTAAGGGCATAAAAAAAGGAAGCACGTTGGCTTCCTTTTAGATTTTATTTTTAGGCAGCTTAGTTAAATCTATAACCAACTCCAGCAGTTAACGTATTAATATTCAAACCATCTAAATCTCGCACTATTTCAAATGCATATCTTGCCTCAACAAACCAGTTAGCATCAATATCAAAGCCAGCCCCTACGCCTAAATCAAGTCCAAAAGCGCCTTGATCAACATCTTCTAACAAGTAATTAATTTGTGGTCCAGCTTGAATGTTGAACTGATCAGAGATTGGGTATTTTGCCATTACAGGAATATAAAGTGCTGTTAAATCATCAACAATACTTACTAAAACTGAAGGTTCAATTTGGACTGCACAATTGGTTTCAAAAGTGTAGCTACCTCCTAAGAAAAAACCTAGCTCACTTTCAGAACCAAAACCATCAAGATCCAGAGTTACATTATTGATACCTGCCTTCACTGCAAAACCTTCTTGCGCAAAAGATATTGTAGAAATAGTTAAACTAAATAGACAACAAATAAATAATTTTCTCATGTGTAAATTTTAAGTTATTTAATAAAGATATAAATGAAATTCAAAACTATAAGTATATATCAAAAGAAATAGGCGAAACCTACATTTAAAGTAGCTCCTTTAATATCCAATGAGTTTCCTAAAGGACCAGAATATCTATCCGTTAGTTCAAAAGCATACCTAGCTTGAATCGTAAATTGATTTGAAATATCAAACCCAGCGCCAAAACCGAAATCAATACCAACAGTTTTCAAAACATCGTCTAAATTAGAATTTGTTCCCAGTACCCCGTCTATATCCTGAATTGCTCCCTTAATATCATCTAAATTAGAAGAAAAACTAAATTGGGGACCCGCCTGAATATGCAGCTTATTTAATAAAATATAATACTTTGCCATTACAGGTAAATAAACGAATGATAGGTCTCCCGCACTTCCGTAAGTAAGTTCCGGTTGTACGTGAAAGGAATCGGAAATTTCGAAATCACTAATTACACCTATATAAAAACCAGTTTCGTTAACAGCATCAATAGAAGTAATATCGAAAATATCTCCAACGGATAAATCAATATTAGCATCAGAATTTAATAAACCTCCAGTAATGCCAAACTTTATATTACCCTGAGCCTGTGCGAAAAAAAGGCTTGTAATACCTATAGCAATTGTAAAAAATGTTCTTTTCATAATTATAGTGTTTAGTATATTGATAATCAAATATATAAAACTTTTAATTTCAATTTTTACGCTATAGTTATAATAAAAAAAAGAGCCTTTTAGGCTCTTTTTAAAAATTATATGATATAACTGGTAGTATTAAAATAAGAAAAGTACTCCAATCATTATGGTAGCAAAGGTACCATCATTACTAATTGCTGAAAAGGATGCATTTATCTCTGTAGTTCCATTGATATCTACTCCTATCATTGGTCTATAGTACAGACCACCATCAAAACCATCACTAACACCAATAGCATATCCTAAGTCACCTCCTAGTTTAAAGCCATAGGAAGGATAAATTCTAAGTGCCACAGCCGCAGGAATATATTGTAAATTGGCAAATTCCGTAGTTGTTGTAATTCCGCCATTGGTAGATGACTCTTCCTCACCAAATGCATTATTAAAACCTGTTGCAAGACCTAGATCAATTTCCTTAGAAAGGCCCCAAACATACTGCAAGTCCACGCCAAGACTAAAGCTATAAAAATCTGAAACTTCTCCAGTAATTATACCAGCGTTTAGGCCTGCTCTAAAATTTGTTCTATCTACCTGTGCCTGAAGCGATAAAGAAGTAGCTATTAAAACTAGGGTAGCTATAAATGTTTTCATAATGTAAGTTGTATGGTTGTTATAGAATGCAAACTTATCATCTTCGCCATCATTAGATAATTAAAGTTGTAATATGTTAAAAATCAGTTGTAAAAACTCATTTTTATGTGGAAAATAGGTTTTATAATCTAATGTATCTTTATAAAATGAAATGGAGTCAAGCATTGCAAGATTACACCCATTACCTTAAGATTGAACGTGGTCTCTCTGAAAATTCCATTAAAAACTATACGCTTGATATTCAAAAACTTATTAACTTTTTGACCGAGTCTAACATTTTGGAAAACCCAATTTCAATTTCAAAAGAAACAGTTCAGCAATTTGTTTATGAAGTAGCAAAAATTGTAAATCCAAGATCGCAAGCGAGAATTATTTCTGGACTTAAAGGTTTCTTTAATTATTTAGTTTTTGAAGATTTTAGATTAGAAAATCCTATGGATTTAATCGAGTCTCCTAAAATTGGCAGAAAACTACCGGACACTTTATCAACTGATGAAATTAACAATTTAATTTCTGCAATAGACCTTTCTAAACCAGAAGGTGAGCGGAATAGAGCAATACTAGAAACACTATATGGCTGCGGACTTCGTGTCTCTGAATTAACCAATTTAAGATTATCAGATTTATATTTTGATGAAGAATTTATAAAAGTAACCGGTAAGGGAGACAAGCAGCGTTTTGTTCCTATTAGTAAACTCAATAAAAGATATATTAATTTATATCGAAATGAAGTTAGGGTTCATCAAAAAATTGGAGTAGGTCATGAAGACTTTGTCTTTCTTAATAGAAGAGGAAAACAGCTCACACGAGCTATGATTTTTACTATAATTAAACAATTAGCAGACAAAATAGGGTTACAAAAAAATATAAGTCCACATACCTTTAGACATTCTTTTGCCACTCACCTATTAGAGAATGGGGCCGACTTAAGATCAATCCAGCAAATGCTTGGTCATGAAAGCATTACAACTACAGAGGTATATATGCATGTAAATAGAACACATTTAGCTAAGGTTTTAAATGAGTTTCATCCCAGAAAATAACCTATTTTTAAAGCTTATTTGTATTAATGGCAGCTATGAAAAGACAATGGTGGAAAGAAGGTGTAGTCTACCAAATTTATCCTAGAAGTTTTCAAGACACTACTGGCAATGGTATTGGCGATTTAAATGGAATCACAAAAAGATTAGATTATATCAAAAGTCTTGGAGTTGATATTATTTGGCTCTGTCCCATTTACCAATCCCCTAATGATGATAATGGATATGATATAAGTGATTATAAATCCATTATGGGTGAGTTTGGAACAATGACTGAATTTGATACCCTTTTATCTGTTATGAAGTCTAGAGGTCTAAAATTGGTTATGGATTTAGTTGCCAACCATACAAGTGATGAACATTTTTGGTTTCAAGAATCAAGAAAGTCCAGAGATAATAAATACAGGGATTACTACCATTGGTGGCCTGCAGAAAAAGGAACACCTCCAAAAAGGTGGAGTTATTTTGATGTGGATGGTAATGCCTGGAAATACGATAAGCTAACGGATGCTTATTACCTGCACTACTTTTCTGTAAAACAACCTGACTTAAAGTGGGAAAACCCTAAAGTACGCGAAGAAATTTATGATGCAATTCGTTTTTGGTTTGATAAAGGCGTAGATGGTTTTCGTATGGATGTTATACCATTTATTTCAAAAGATATTGAGTATCCGGAGCTACCAAAAAAATATAAAGGCAATTTTGTTTTATATTATTCCGAGGGACCAAGGTTACATGAATTTTTACATGAAATGAACCAACAAGTATTGTCTAAGTATGATATAATGACCGTTGGAGAGGCTCCTGGGATTACATTAGATAAGGCTTTAGACTTTGTAAATGAAGATAGACAAGAACTGAACATGTTTTTTCATTTTGATTTAATGTCATTAGATCGCGACGGGGATGAAGTGTTTTGGATGCGACAAGACAAATGGAAACTGACAGAATTTAAAAAAATACACTCCGATTGGGATAAAGCTTTTGCTGAAAAAGGTTGGGGAAGCATGTATTTAAGTAATCATGATTTTCCACGAAGCGTGAGCAGGTGGGCTAATGATGCTCCAGAGCATTGGCACAATTCTGCAACCATGTTACATACTTTCCTATTAACTATGAAAGGTACGCCCTATTTTTATTTTGGAGATGAAATTGGAATGACCAACGCGCGCTTTAATAGTATTGAAGATTACAAAGACATTAATACTATTAATAGGTATGAGCTTTTAAAGCAAAACAACATAAGCTTAGTAGATTTTTTAGAAAATGAGAAAGAAGCTGCACGTGATAATGCGAGAACTCCTATGCAATGGGATAATAGTAAAAATGCAGGTTTTACAACTGAAGAACCTTGGATAAAAGTAAATACGAATTTTGCTTCGGGAATTAATGTTGAAACCCAAGAAAATGATTCCGCTTCTGTCCTAAGTTATTTCAAAAAAATGGTACAAGTTCGTAAGTCACATTTAGGTTTAGTCTACGGCAAGTACGATTTGTTACTGGCAAACAATGAAGAAATATATGCTTATACGAGAACTTTCGAATCAGAAAAATACCTTATCCTATTAAGTTTTTCTGAAAAAGAAACAACTGTAGAGGTAAATGAGATTTCCTATAATAAAGCTTTACTATTAATTTCTAATGACAAAGCTAAAGCAGAACAATCAAATACTAGATTTAAGCTAAAACCCTATCAAGCATTAGTTTATGAATTAAAATAAATGAAAAGGGTTTAAAAGAGACGCAAATACTTGAAAACAGATTAATAAAGACAAAACAATAACAATAATTTTTTGCGAAATACTCCCATTTGCTTTTTCAAACCTGCATAATAATAGAGGGTTAGATTTTACTAGGATGACTGACTCAGAAATAGGAAGTTTTTTATGATTATTTTCCTTTTTATCAAAAACTTCATTTAAAAAATCAAAAAACAACATGTTTATTAACAGAATAGTAATTAACAATCCTATCGTAAGAAGGAATGCATTAAGTGATAAATTCGGTTCGTATAATGGATTGTAAAAAGGAAATGTGCTTAGAGACATACTCAAATTTAAACTATTTATTTATATAATTTTTCTTAAAAGGACGGATAATTAACCGCGCTTCTCTATCAAACTTTATATAATTGTATACCCAATTAATAAAGACCACTACCCTATTTCTAAACCCTATAAGAAAATAGAGGTGCACAAACATCCAAATAAACCAGGCAAAAACACCTTGAGATTTAAATTTAGGTAAGTCAGCAACAGCTTTGTTTCTGCCAACAGTTGCCATACTACCTTTATCATTATACGTAAATGGTAACAAAGGTTTGTTTTCGGACATTCTTATCAAGTTCTTGCCTAAATTTTCACCTTGTTGCATTGCTGGTTGTGCCATCATAGGATGACCATCAGGATACAATTCAGATTCCATTTGAGCTACATCACCAAGGGCAAAAATATGTTCAAAACCGGCTACTTGATGAAACTGATTAACCTTAAGTCTATTTCCTCGACACAACAAATCTTTAGCATCCAGTCCTTTAACGCAAACTGCTTGTACTCCAGCCGCCCAAACTAAAGTTTCTGTTCTAAAAATAGTGTCTGTGTTTGTAGTTGCGACTTTTCCATCATAATCATTAACCCTTGTATTTTTCCATACGTTAACCCCAAGTCCTTCTAAGAATTGCTCTGCCTTTTTTGAAGCAATTTTACTCATCGCAGGTAATATTCTATCACCCCCCTGTACTAGATTAATTTGAGCTCTACGCGTATCCAAATCTGGGTAATCTTTAGGTAATATGCCTTTTTTAATCTCAGCAAGTGCTCCTGCTAATTCTACTCCGGTAGGTCCACCACCAACAATAACAAAATTCATTAGTGCTTCACGTTCATGCAAATCGTCCGTTAGTAAAGCTTGTTCAAAATTCTCTAGAATTAAACTCCTTAAGTTTAAAGATTCTGGAATAGATTTCATCGACATACTATTACTCTCGATGGCTTTATTTCCAAAGAAATTGGTTGTAGAACCAGTAGCAACTACTAAATAATCATATTTTAATTCTCCAATATTGGTCTTTACCAAATTTGCGTCAGTATCTACAGCTTCTACTTTAGCGAGTCTAAAATAGGTGTTGGGGAAATCGTGTATCACTTTCCGAATAGGGTAAGCAATAGAGTCTGGTTCGAGTCCTCCAGTTGATACTTGATATAGTAAAGGTTGAAAAGTATGATAGTTGTGCTTATCCAATAACACAACTTGAAACTCTTTTTTATGTAATTTTTTTGCAAGGGAAATACCTCCAAAACCACCACCTATTATGATTACTCTTGGAAAACTTGACTGCGGAATATTCATAGTCTTTATTGAAATGCAAATTTACAAATAAGCCATAGGTTAACATTAATTTTCTGAAAAGCATTTTAGTATATTTATCATTAGACAAAAAACCAATCAAAACCATGAAAATTAAATTATTCTTTCTAATAGCATCCTTCTTGATTTGTAATTTAATTACAGCTCAAAAATCCAAGCAAGATATGCTAGCTGCAATTGATTCTAAAAGCGAAGCATATGAAGCCATAGCACAAGAGATATGGAACTATGCAGAAATGGGATATCAAGAAACCAAGAGTTCTAATCTTTTACAAAAAACATTGCAAGAAGAAGGTTTTCAGATAAAAACTGGAGTAGCAGAAATACCTACAGCCTTTACAGCAGAATATGGTTCTGGATATCCGGTTATTGCAATTTTAGGCGAATTTGATGCCTTGCCTGGATTATCTCAACAAGCAGTACCAGAGAAAAAATCAGCCGGAAAAGTTGCTGGTCATGCCTGTGGACATCATTTATTTGGCACGGCTTCTTCAGCTGCAGCGATTGCGGTTAAAGATTGGATGAAAGCCAACAAACAATCCGGAACAATTCGCTTTTATGGTTGCCCAGCAGAAGAAGGCGGAGGTGCTAAGGTCTATATGTCTAGAGAAGGTCTTTTTGATGATGTAGATATTGCGCTCCATTGGCATCCTAGTTCACAAAATGCTGCTAGTGCAGCAGCTGCGTTGGCAAACATATCAGCAAAGTTTAGATTCCATGGGGTTTCGGCTCATGCTGCTGGTGCTCCAGAAATGGGACGTTCTTCGTTAGATGCTGTTGAAGCCATGAATGTTATGGTGAATATGATGCGAGAACATATTCCACAAGAAGCTAGAATTCATTACGTTATTACCGATGGTGGAAAAGCCCCAAATGTAGTACCGGATTTTGCTGAAGTTTATTATTATGCACGGCATAATAGAAGAGATATTGTTCGTGGTATTTTTGAGCGTATTATAAAAGCCGGAGAAGGTGCTGCCTTAGGAACTGAAACTACAATGGAGTATGAGATAGTTAATGGTGTTCATGAGCTTTTACCAAATTTAACACTTCAAAAACTAGTGCATTCCAATCTAACAAAAATTGGAGGTTTTACGTATACAGATGAAGAAAAAGCTTTTGGCAATAAAATAGCTTTGAGTTTAGGACAAAAAGAGTTGAACGAGTCACGATCCATAGATGTGCAACCCTACAAAGAAACTGCAAGAGCGTATGGTTCTACAGATGTTGGCGACGTAAGTTTTGTAGTCCCTACGGTTGGTTTTGGCACGGCTACCTGGGTACCGGGGACACCAGCGCATAGTTGGCAGGCTGTTGCTGCCGGAGGAACTTCTATCGGTACTAAAGGTATGATGGTTGCCGCCAAAACCCTCACAGCTACAGCTATTGATTTATTTAGCAATGAAGATCTTATTAAAAAAGCAAAAATTGAATTTGAAGAAAAAAGAGGCAAAGGTTTTGTGTATAAACCATTATTAGGTGATAGGCCACCGGCATTGGATTATAGAAAGTAGCGATGTTAGATGTTAGATGTTAGATGTTAGATGTTAGATGTTAGATGAAATTATATTTTCAACTTTTCTGCTTAATGCTTAATGCTTAATGCTTAATGCTTACTAATAAAAAGTACCTTAAAATTGTAACAATTGTCAAAACGTAACTACTAACATTTAAACTATCCACCAACCTATCTGTGAATAAAGACCTGGAACACAAATTTGTGACCGAATTAGAGAGCAATCAGAATATTGTTCATAAGGTATGCAGTCTCTATACTAGCGATAGAGACTCACACAATGACTTGTTCCAAGAGATAACTATTCAATTATGGAAGGCGTATCCAAAATTTCGAGGAGAAGCAAAATTTAGCACATGGATGTATCGTGTTGCTTTAAATACAGCTATTACCCTATACAGAAAATCGAAAAGAAGGGTTAAAACTCAAGATTTTAATAGTGTAATTTATAAGATTAAGACCGACGAATATGATGATACAGAAGAAAGGCAATTGAAACTCATCTATGATGCTGTAAAGCAGCTAGGTGATATTGACAAGGCACTTGTATTTCTGTATTTAGAAGATAAAGATTATTCTGAAATAGCAGCAACGCTGGGTATAACCGAAGTTAATGCTAGAGTAAAAATGAATCGTATAAAAAACAAACTAAGGACCATCCTAAATCCGTAAGTATGATGATGGACGAATTAGAACTTTTAAAGAAGGATTGGCAAAAGAAGGAAGAGCACCTTCCAAAATTGTCATTTGACGAAATCTATAAGATGATTTGGAAAAAGTCATCTTCCATTGTTAAGTGGATATTCTATATTAGTATTATAGAATTTCTATTTTGGATAGCCATGTCATTTATTCCAATAGAGAATGATGAGTTAACAGGGCGTGGAGCCAAGACTTTTCAAACTATAGAAAATATAATAGAAATTGTTGGCTATGTAGTAATTGTGTACTTTATTTTTAAATTCTACTTAAACTATAAAAAAATAAACACTACTGATTCTGCTAGAGCATTAATGAAAAAAATAATAATCACCCGTAAGACAGTAATGCAATATGTCTGGTTTAATCTTGGATTATTTGCGACACTTATGATTATTGTATTCCTAGAATCTATCTTTTATAATGCAGAGTACGCAGATTTATCCCAACGTATTTCCGAAGCTGGAAATCCAATATTAATTTGGTTTATAGTTGGGCTTCTACTGCTATTTACAATAGTTCTGTTTGGAATATTACTTTGGCTTTTTTACAGACTTCTTTATGGAATATTATTAAAAAGATTAAACCTTAATTATCGTGAGTTAAAAAAGTTGGAAGTCTAAGATTTGTGACTGTATCTCCTTTTTTGATGGTCTGCTTCATACGCTGCCATCTCGGATTCCGGAATTACATGAAGAAATGAAGGATGCTGCTCAATTGCATATTCTAGCTTTTCAATAATTTGCTCTATCGATTCATTGGCATAATCAATGTCTAGCGGTTCTTTAATTTGCATAGACTGTAGAATACCCTTTTTCTTAATATATAATCCTTTTTTATCAAAAGACCTCCTAAAACCATCTATAACAACTGGTACAACAACAGGTTTATATCTTTTTATAATATGGGCCGTCCCCTTTCTCAAGGGCTTCCAAGGTTTTGTTGTTCCCTGAGGAAAAGTAACTACCCAACCATCTTCTAAAGCAATACCAATACTAGAGATATCGCTCATTTTCACTTGTCTATTCACATCTTGACCATCCGCTCTCCAAGTACGTTCAATACTAATAGAACCCGCATAAGCAAGAATCTTTGTTAATAGACTTTTACCCATTGTTTCTTTAGCAGCTACGTAGTAAAAGTTCAATTTTGGATTCCATAAATAACCGACATTCCTTATACTATCGTCCCTACCCTTTAAACTTGCATTAAAAACATGAAACATGGCTACTACATCCGCAAAATAGGTTTGATGGTTACTAACAAAAAGAACATTCTTATCTGGCAAATTTCGTATAACATCGGACCCTTCTATATCCAAGGTATTAAAGCCCTTGTATCTAGAATGGGTCATTACCCCCAAAATTCGGATAAGCCACTTTTTTAAAAATAAAATATGGCCAAAAGGATTTTCTTTAAAAATTCCCATAAGTTGGTTTGAAAAGCTAATTTACAAAATAGGTACTAAAGCACTTGCTTTAAAAGTTCTTTGATTTCACTAAGCATCATAGCGGTTGCACCCCATACTACGTAACCATTTAATTTAAAGGCTGGTACATCTATATTATTTGCATAGGAGGTGGTCAAATTTTGATATATCAAATTTTCATCATCCATAAAATCAGAAAATAAGACCTCAACTACTGCCTCTACTTCGCTCTCCTGGATTTTAAAAGGTTTTGGTTCGGCATATAGTCCAAGGTAAGGTTGTACCATAAAATTACTAGGTGGTATGTATAACGCTGTTAACTGTTTAAGAACTTCAATACTATCTGGCAAAACACCTACTTCTTCGTGGGTTTCCCTAAGTGCTGTAATCTCTAAATCTTTATCCTCAGGCTCTACTTTCCCTCCCGGGAATCCAATCTGATTGGAATGAACACCTTTATAAGTCTTTCTTAAAATGAGTAATAGTTGTGTTTCTTGGGATACATTTGGATAAAATAGCGCCATAACAGCTGCTCTCTTAGGCTTACGCTTAGCAATCTTTTCAGAATCACGCCATTGTTTTCTTATTTCAGGCTCCATTTTAAAATGAGATTCGTCACCAGGCAAATCCAGATTTTTTATTTTAGTAGCCTGTTTGTAAAAATCAGTAAAATCCATGCTTAAAAAGAATATCGCTTTTATTACAAGTATACTATTATTATTTATTAGCTGTGGTGAAACCAAGGAAAAGAAACAGCAATCTAGTAAAAAACAAATCCTAACAATAGAAACTGATTCTTTAGCTTCCAAAGCAATAAAGAAAAAAGAAGTTGAAGAACCTTTTCTCCTTACGGAAGAAAATGCAATTGATTTTTTCTTTGATTACGAAAAAACACTTAAAAAAAACAAGGTTAAACTAACAACCAGTTTAGGTAGTTTTACCATTGAATTATATGATAATGTGCCATACCATAGAGCAAATTTTATTTATCTAACTAGGCAGAACTATTTTGATAATACGATGTTCCATAGAGTAGTTAAAAATTTTATCATTCAGGGAGGTAATTCTGATAATAGAGATACAAGTAAAAAAAGAAGTAAAATAGGTAGGTATTTACTCCCACCAGATGCCAAAAAAGGACATAAACACCATAGAGGTGTTATTTCTATGCCAAGCGGCGAAATAGACAATCCACATAAATTAGCTTCTCCATTTGAATTCTTTATCGTAGTAACCAAACCAGGTTCTTATCATCTAGATGGCAATTACACACCATTTGGAAGAGTTATAGAAGGGATGAGTGTTGTTGACAAAATAAACAATGTTCCTGTGGACAAAGGTGACTGGCCAATGCAAAATGTCTATATCCTAAAAGCAGAAGTACTTTAGGTTGTTCTATAAATGTTAGGCAAACGTATATTGAATTTTACAGCTAGCAAGCGAAGACCGATTACCACTAAAATTCCTCCTATATAGGCGTAGGCATCTACTATGGGCAATTGCTGAAGTAAAAAATAACTAAGACCACCTAAGATACATGGGGTAGCATAAATTTCTTTTCTGAATATTACCGGTATTTCATTACACAGTATATCCCGAATTACCCCTCCAAAACTTGCAGTGATTGTGCCCAAAGCAATACACATCACGGGCAAAAGACCAAATTCCAAACCTTTTTCTATTCCAATCATTGTGAATAGACCCAAACCTATAGTATCAAACAAGAACAAAGACTTTCTAAAATATTTGAGCTGGTTAACAAACAGAATTGCTAAAACAGCTGTACTTAGTATGGTAATTACATATGTTGAATCTCGCATCCAGACGACAGGGGTGTTCCCAATTAATAAATCTCGTAAAGTTCCTCCACCTATAGAAGTGACAAATGCGATAATAATTACCCCAAACAAGTCCAACTTTTTTTCCATTGCAACTAAAACTCCAGAAATAGCAAAGGCAATTGTACCTAGAATATCAATTACAGTATAGAACATAGCTTATAATTTTTGAGTATAATAGTTGTAGTCTTTTAGCACAGTATCCAAATACTGAACATCATAAAGCTCGGATTTGGTTTGTAAAATACTATCAACCTTTACCCGCAGCGCAGTCATTGTTTTAAAATCATTGCTCTTACGCGCAATACGATACGTTTCTTTAATAAGCCTAACATCTTTATCTGTCAATAGCGTAACATTAGTGAACTTTGGCTGATAAGCTTCCTCTACTTCTTCTAAAATTGTATGGGAGACTTTTGTTTTATTCTTTGTACTTATTACCACAGTGCCTGCAGCAGCATCACCCAAACGCTGTCTTCTTTCAGAAAAAAGTATGGTAAGCAAACCAATAGAACCAAGAAAAATCCAGATATCAACTAAGCGTAGCATCCATCTTACCAAATAATTACTCCAATGAACTGGACTACCGTCAAATTTTACAACTCGCATTCTAAGTAACATCTTACCCACAGTACGTCCATTAAAAATACTATGCATTACCAGGCTATAGAACATAGCTGGCAAAAATATTAAAGCCACCAAACCACGTTGAGTCCATCTATCCTCATAAATATAGCCAATTGCATCACCAATAAAATTCACAAGTATTGCGTACAGATATAAAATAAAAGCATCTATAAAAAAAGCAACTATTCGTTCGCCAACACTTACAATTTTATAATTAAGATTAACATTTTGCGTTGTATTGATTTGAAGGTTACTCATTAAGTATTAAATTTAGCTAGGTAAATACGATTTATGCGCGAAGCCGCTTTTGTGAAGCAAAATAAGGAAAAATGGATAGCATTTGAAAAGGCTATCAATCTTAGCTCAAATACAGACCCTGATCAACTTGCCGACGGTTATATTCAACTCACAAACGATTTAGCATATGCCCAAACGTATTACGAAGAAAGCAAGACTTTATTGTATTTAAATGCTTTAGCTTCACAGGCGCATCAAAAAATTTATAAAAATAAAAAAGAAAGCGGAAACCGAATATTGGATTTCTGGATAACTGAATTTCCTATATTTTTTAGGCAATACCAAGGAACATTAGGGGTTGCATTCTTAATTTTTATTGTAGCAACAGCAATTGGAAGTATATCTGCAATTAATGATGGTACTTTTCTTAGATTAATTTTAGGTGATGCTTATGTTAATGAAACGCTTAATAATATTGCCAACGGTGACCCGGCAGCAATTTATAAAGGAGGTAGTGAAATTGGTACTTTTTTGGGTATCACCATTAACAATATAAGGGTAGCTTTCTTAGCATTTGCTTTTGGAGTAATCACTAGTGTTGGTACCGCTTATATACTATTTAGTAATGGCGTAATGCTTGGCGCATTTATTACATTCTTTTACACTAAGGGCGTATTTTTTGAAGCTAATAAGCAAATCTGGTTGCATGGCACTATAGAAATTTCGGTGATTATAGTAGCTGGCTGCGCTGGTTTAATAATGGGTAATAGTATCTTATTTCCAAAAACCTATTCCAGACGCGTATCTTTTATGAAAGGGGCAAAAGATGGATTAAAGGTTGTGGTGAGTACGATACCATTTTTTATAGTAGCTGGCTTTATAGAGGGCTTTATTACGAGGTATACGGATATGCCTAATTGGCTTGCCTTTTTAATTATCGGCACTTCACTTCTACTAATACTTTTTTATTACGGGTTATACCCCATATTACTAAATAAAATACATGGCAGACAATTACATTCCACTGCGAGTAAATCGTGATTTTGGAGATATTATTACTACATATTTTGATTTTTTTAAGCAAAACATCAAAAAGTTCACTAATGTCTTCCTGAGCTATAATGGCATCTTCTTAGTTGGCTTATTAATTGCTAGTTATTTGCTTGTTTCTGGATTTATTGGCTTAATAGCTTATGAAAACACTCCGAATCGTTTTAGTTCTGGTATAGAACTAGAAGAGAAGTACACTATCTATATGATAGCTGGAGGGATATTATTCTTTCTCATTTTTATTATGGTAATGGTGCTAAACTATGCCCTTGCCAGCAGTTATATGATAAAATATGAAGACAATCAAAATAACAATTTCGATAGGAAAGAAGTTTGGGAATATACCAAAAGTCAATTTGGAAATATTCTAGTTTTTATTCTCTTAATGATTCCAATTTATATAGGCTTCTTTATTGTTTCTATAATATTTGCTTTCATCCCTATTGTTGGGCTTTTTGTTCAGTATATTCTTCAGTTTTTTATTGCTGCATGGCTAGGTGTTTCTTTTTATGATATGCTTCAAAATAAAAAGGGAGTAACAGAAGGTTTAGGAGAGGGGTGGAATCTGGTTACCAAAAACTTTTGGAAATCTGTAGGCGTAAACTTCATTTTAGGGCTTTTAATAGGTATTTTAATATTTATTGCGTTAGTAATACCAGGAGTTATAATAGGTATTTATACTTTTCATGTAGTTGAAAACAATGTAGATTATTCTACTTCAGTAGTTTCTACTATAGTATATACCCTAGGTACTTGTTTAGTTTTAATAATTGCAGTTTATGGACAGTGTCTTTCACAGTTCGTAAATGGAATTTTATACTATGCCTTGCATGAGAAAACTTATAACTTGAATGCAAGAAGTAAAATTGAACAAATCGGAAAAAGCGAATAGTGAAACTATATATACTCCTCTTTTTTTACTTTTTTCTGAATTCTGCCGCTTTTTCTCAAGAGGTTAAGGATTCTATAGTTCCAATAGACTCTACCTCAACCCTATATGAGCGTTCTTTAAATGAAGACCTCACTAAAAAATATACTGGCGAAGACTTTAATTACGACATTAAAACTGGTGAATCACAAAACCTTCTAAGTCGTTTTTTTAATTGGATAGGAAGGGGTTTAAATAATATTTTCGGAATAAATCTCTCCCCCCAAGCGCTAAAGTTATTAGAGTATTTCATTTATTTTTTAATGGGAGGTTTAGTCATTTATTTGCTAGTTAGAGTATTGGTAAATGAAAAGTTTAATTCCATTTTTACAAAAAAAGCCAAAACTATTTTTGATATAGACTTGGCGGAACAGCATATTGAAAACTTAGATTTAGATGCACTCTTAAATACTGCTTTAGAAGATAAAAATTACAGGTTGGCAATTAGGTATCACTTTCTGAGAATCTTAAAGCGATTATCTCAAAAAGACATTATAGAATGGCATTTTGATAAAACCAATACGGACTATCTAAACGAAATTCAGCAACAACAAATACAGCTAGGTTTTAAAGAAGTGGCCTATTTATACGATTACATTTGGTATGGAGAGCAACCAATTGATGAAAGTAAATACAATACAGCCAAAGCAAGGTTTACTGCTTTAAATAATCTGATAACAAATTAGTTTGGATAAACGTTCAAAATTCATATTAATCATATTTGCAGTGGTACTGGTTAGTATCATAGTAACAGAGATTGTGCGCCCTAAACCGATTAATTGGAGACCGTCTTATACTTCGGAATCTAAAATACCTTTTGGTTGTTATGTGCTTTATAATGAGTTACCCGCATTATTCCCAAACAGTAAATCAGAGAAAGTAGTACAAAGTGTTTATGATTTTATGATTCAAAGAGATACTACCATAAAGTCTAATTATCTCCTTATTAACAATAATATTCAACTTGATAAGCAAGAGACAAATAAACTGCTTGATTATGTCTCTAAAGGAAATAATGTATTTATAGCTGCAACTTCTATAAGTTACTTTCTAAACGATACTTTAAATATAGGTCTGGATTATGAGTATTCTTTAAAAGAAGATAGCGTAAGCGTTATGCTTACACACAAGAGTTTTGCTAACAAACAATTTGAATTTTCAAGAGGAGCATCCAAAACATATTTTTCATCTGTAGATTCAAGTAATACAACAATTTTAGGCCGAGTAAAATTTGCAAAGAGCAACACTATTGCTGGAACCAATAAAGAAATTATAACCGCCCCCAATTTTATAAAAACCAATTTTGGTAAAGGTTCTTTTTTTATTCATACTACTCCCGAAGCATATTCCAATTATTATCTTTTAAAGGGTAATAAAGAATACATAACACAGACTTTTTCATACCTAAATCATAATACACTTTATTGGGACGATTATAAAAAATCTGGTAGGGTGGTCATCGACTCTCCTATGCGTTTTGTTTTAAACCAAACTGCTTTAAAATGGGTTTACTATTTAACGATGGTAGGCCTCATACTCTTTGTAATCTTTAAGGCAAAAAGAGAGCAGCGCATTATTCCCGTAATAAAACCCTTAGAGAATTCATCCGTTGAATTTGCAAGAACTGTCGGTACACTTTATCATCAAAATAAAGATTACACCAACCTAATCCAAAAGAAGTTAAATTATTTCTTAGCCGAGCTACGCAATCGCTACTATATTGATACTTCTACATTGAATGAAAAAACTATTCATCAATTAGCAGCTAAATCAGGCAAGTCTATTGAAGAAATTAAAAAGCTTATCGAATTTATATTGTATTTAAAAAATAAATCTTCGCATAGCGAACAAGACACGATAGAATTAACAAAAAAAATAACTGCATTTAAAAAGTAACATGGAAGATAAAACACAAGATGAAAATCCTTTAGAGTTTAACTCAAGAGTGGACTTAACTAAGCTACAGGAAGCTGTATCTCAGATAAAGTCAGAATTGGGGAAGGTAATTATTGGTCAAAAAGATATGATAGAACTACTTATCATTTCAATTTTAGCAAACGGACATTCTTTAATTGAAGGTGTTCCTGGTGTTGCAAAAACAGTAACTGCAAAATTGTTAGCCAAAACAATGAATGTAGATTTTAGTCGTATTCAGTTTACGCCAGATTTAATGCCTAGTGATATTTTGGGAACTTCTATTTTCAATGTAAAAACTTCAGAGTTTGAATTTAAAAAAGGCCCGATTTTTTCAAATATCATATTAATTGATGAAATTAACCGTGCCCCTGCAAAAACGCAAGCCGCACTTTTTGAAGCAATGGCGGAACGTCAAATTACTATTGATGGCGAGGAATATGACATGCAACCTCCATTTTTAGTATTTGCTACTCAAAATCCCGTTGAACAAGAAGGTACCTATCGCTTGCCCGAGGCACAATTAGACCGTTTTCTTTTTAAAATAAATGTAAACTATCCATCACTAGAAGAAGAAGTACAAATCCTAGAGAGCAAACATGCTCAGAAAAACACAAATGTTGAAGCCCTAATAAATTCTGTCTTGACGGCTAAACAAATTGCAGAATACCAAGATGTGATTAAGCAAATTATTGTAGAGGATAACCTATTAAAGTATATAGCAGCAATTGTAAATAATACCCGTACCAACGCAAATTTATATTTAGGAGCATCGCCAAGAGCTTCTATTGCTATAATGGATGCTTCTAAAGCCTTAGCAGCTATAAGTGGAAGGGATTTTATTACTCCGGATGATATTAAAAAAGTAGCTAGCCCAATACTTTCGCATCGCATTATTTTAACTCCTGAGCGCGAAATGGAAGGTTTTACTGCCCAAAAGGTCGTTCAGCAATTAATCGAAACTATAGAAATACCAAGATAATAACCGTGAAAAAGGCATTTAAAAGTATTTATCTAAAAAGAAGGTTTTTTATAGTATTAACCGCAATAATTGTGGGCTTTTTACTATCCTTTATTTTTCAGGATATACTTGGTGCTATACGTATTCTATTTTTCGTTTTTCTTATACTCTTTTTGGTCGACTTGTTATTACTTTTCTTTTCAAAAGGTGGCATTCATGCTGAGCGTATTCTACCTGACAAACTGTCGAACGGTGATGAGAATGCAATACAAATACAACTTGCAAACAACTATCTTTTTAAAGCAAGTATAAAACTTATAGATGAATTGCCCTTTCAGTTTCAAAAGCGTGACTTTGGGTTAGATAGTTTAGTCAAAAGCGGAGGTTCTAAAACATATGACTATAATGTTAGACCAACAGAAAGAGGTGTTTATTCGTTTGGAAGCTTAAATATTTTTGTTAGCTCACCAATTGGGTTTTTAGCAAAGAAAATCACTTTTGACAGTAGCAAGGAAGTACCCGTATATCCATCTTTTCTTCAACTTAGAAAGTATGATTTAATTGCTTTTACAAATCGACTTTTTGAGTATGGCCTTAAAAAAATTAGACGTATTGGGCATACTATGGAATTTGAACAAATAAAAGATTACATTCAAGGAGATGACATCAGAAACATAAATTGGAAAGCAACTGCAAAAAAAGGACAGTTAATGGTGAATCAATTTCAGGATGAAAAGTCACAACCTATTTATTCTGTAATTGATAAGGGCAGGGTAATGAAAATGCCTTTTAATGAGTTAAGCCTTTTAGACTATGCTATTAATGCCACATTGGTCATAAGTAATATTGCGCTTAAAAAAAATGATAAAGCTGGTATGTTTTCCTTTAGTAATACTATAGCCAATAGAGTAGCTGCTGAGCGCAGAAGTTCTCAAATGAATCTAATTTTAGAAACACTCTATAATTTGGAAAGCAATTTTGTAGAAAGTGATTTTAGCAGATTGTATGTTGATATAAAAAGAAATTTAAATCAACGGAGTCTACTATTGTTATATACCAACTTTGAAACCCTAGATGCCCTTAACCGGCAATTACCCTATTTACAAGCAATTTCTAAGCAGCACTTATTGGTAGTAATCTTTTTTGAAAATACCGAATTATTAGATTTTGCAAATAAGAAAGCGGAAACAACACAACAAATTTTTGAACAAACTATAGCGGAAAAATTTATCTACGAAAAGAAGCTTATTGTAAATGAACTAAGAAAGTATGGTATTCAAACGATTCTTACCAAACCAGAGGATTTAACTATAAATACAATAAACAAATATTTAGAAATTAAGGCTAGAGGTCTGCTCTAACTTACTCTGTATGGATTATAGAAGTAGAAAATCGTAATTCATCCAAAGAGGGTAATCTATTTTTAAAAAAGATATTTAAATTCTCATCATAGGTAAGCGAATTAGCACTCGCCTGTTTCCTTCTCTTTTTACCCGTAAAAATATCAATTGTAAAACCAACTGCAACGCCACCCAAAGCAGTAGCTAAAACATCTGCATTATCCCAACTATTCCCTTCTTGTCCGGAATCTATTGCTTCTTTACCCAGGCCTACTAATAGCGCTCCACCAACTGCTCCCGCAAAAGTCCAATAACGGTCTCCGTTGGAAATCTCTTTTGCTATTCCAGCACCAGCCAATCCAAATAAAGCACCGCCAGCAAAATGGAGAACTTTATCATTATCAATTTGTGAATTACCAAAATTGAATGACAAAAGTGTTATTAAAATAAATATCGTACTCTTCATAAGTGTTCTAAATCAAATATAACAAAGCACATTCATCTTTGTACCAATTTTATGTGTTCTGCTATGAATTAAGGTTAAAATGCACTAAAATCATCTGGACTTCAAAAAGCGTAAGTTTAAATTTATATTAACGACAAGAATATATATCCGCTTTAAAATCATTATTTTAGAAGTGAAATTGCATTAAAAATAGCCTATGAAAACTTTATCTATACAATCACTAAAATTAAAATACAAAAATGTAATTTACATTTTAGCTTTAATATTCTTTAGTGCAAATGCTTCATTATTTGCATTTCAAGCCGAAAATGGTTTTAAACAATATGAAGGAGAAGTTATTGACGCTGAAAATAACAATCCTTTAGTATTTGCAACAATAACATTAGAGGGAACTAATATTAGTACTATATCCAATACAGAAGGTAATTTTCTATTGAAAGTCCCATCTTCTTTAAGTAATAGTACAGTAGTATTTTCATTTATAGGTTATACAACTAAGAAAGTAGTATTGAGCGATTTAAAACCTACTAAAAATAAAATTAGTTTAAATACTTCTGCACTTCAATTAACAGAAGTTAATATTAAGGCACCTAAAGATGCTAAAGCCTTGTTCCGTGAAACCCTAAAAAGAAAAGGAGAGAATTATTTTGAAGACCCTACACTGATGACTGCTTTTTACAGGGAAACAATTAAGAAAAGAAGAAAGAACGTTTCATTATCAGAAGCTGTTGTGAATATATACAAAACGTCCTATTCATCAGAAAAAAGAGATGCAGTTGAATTATACAAAGCTAGAAAAAGCACCGATTATAGTAAGTTAGATACTGTAGCATTAAAATTACAGGGTGGTCCTTTTAACACGCTATATGTTGATATTATAAAATATCCTGATTATATATTCACTAATGAATCCATAGATGATTACGAATTTACTTTTGATAGGTCCACTAGGGTTAATGACCGATTAATATATGTGATTAACTTTAATCAATTGGCTCAAATTGAGACACCATTATATCAAGGTAAACTCTATATAGATGCCGAGAACAAAACATTGACAAGTGCCGTTTACAATTTAAATATTACCAATAGGGAACTTGCGGCACGCTTATTTGTTAGAAAAAAACCAAAGAATGTTGATGTATGGCCAACCGAGGTGGCATACCGAGTGGATTACAGAAGTAAAAACGGTAAATGGTACTATGGATATAGTAATGTACTATTAAAATTTAAAGTTGACTGGGATGATAAACTTTTTAACTCCGTATATAGTATGACTGCTGAAATGGCTGTTACCGATTGGCAAAAAAACGAAACAGGAAAACTTCCAAAGTTTAAAGAGCGATTAAAGAAGTCCATTATCCTTAGCGAAGAAGCTGTTGGTTTTTCGGATCCAGATTTTTGGGGAGAATATAATATTATAGAACCCGAAAAATCTATTGAATCTGCCATTAAAAAAATTCAACGCCAGTTGAGACGGGCTAAAAAAAGTGGGGCTTCAAAACCTTAAAAATTATAATCTTATAAAAGTAAAATCCCCTTTCGGGGATTTTTTATTTCTTAAACTCTTTTAAGGTTTTTATAATTATTGAAACGCAGTCCAACAATTGTTCTCTTGTCATAACAAGTGGCGGTGCAAAACGGATAATATTACCATGAGTGGGTTTAGCCAATAATCCATTCTCTTTTAAAGCCATACATATGTCCCATGCCGTAGAACTATCCTCAGTATCGTTGATTAATATCGCATTTAGTAATCCTTTACCTCTGACTGAAGTTACCAAATCACATTCTGGAATAAACTTATTTAGTTCCTCTCTAAAAAGTACGCCTAACTCATAGGCATTATTTGCTAACTCTTCATCTTTTATTACATTAAGAGCTGCTATTCCTACAGCAGCTGCAATTGGGTTACCTCCAAACGTGCTTCCATGGTTACCAGGGCGAATCACTTCCATAATAGCATCATTAGCTAATACAGCAGATACTGGGTAAGCGCCACCTGAAAGTGCTTTTCCTAAAATTAAAATATCTGGTTTAACCTCTGGAGTATCACTACAATGTTTATCTGTACATGAGCAATTACCGCAGGTTGCTAAAAGCCTTCCAGTGCGTGCAATCCCAGTTTGTACTTCATCTGCTATAAACAATACATTATGCTCTTCACAGAGTACTTTAGCTGCACTCAAATAACCTTCTGATGGTACATAAACTCCCGCTTCTCCTTGAATAGGTTCCACCAAGAAGCCTGCAATATTTTTAGTATTCTGCAAAGCATCTTTTAAAGCTTGAAGATTATCATACTCAATCTTTACAAAACCTTCTGTATAAGGTCCAAAATTCTTTCGTGCTACGGGATCATTAGAAAATGATATAATTGTAGTCGTTCTACCATGAAAATTATTCTCGCAAACAATAATTTTTGCCTCATTCTCAGGAATACCCTTTTTCTCGTATGCCCATTTTCTACAGATTTTTAAAGCAGTCTCTACCGCTTCTGCACCCGTATTCATAGGCAACAGTTTATCAAACTTAAAAGTATCAGTAGCATACTTTTCAAACTTACCAAGCATATCGTTATAAAATGCTCTTGACGTTAAGGTTAGCGTTTGAGCTTGTGCTGCCATTGCTCTAACAATAGATGGGTGGCAATGACCTTGGTTTACTGCGGAATAAGCGGATAAAAAATCATAATACTTTTTACCCTCTACATCCCATACAAATACACCTTCTCCTTTGCGCAACACTACAGGAAGTGGGTGGTAATTGTGGGCTCCGTACTTGTTTTCTATATCTATCGCTTGTTGCGATGTTAAATGTTCTAAAACAGCCATTTTAATCGTGTTTAAATTAAAAAAATAACCATTCCTGCGATACCTTTATCCTTTCGAAGTCTCGAAAATTCAGCGTGGGAGAGAAATCATCCCTGAAGAGTCGCTAAATTATTAAATATTTAATCAATTTTAGCAAGTTTACTAATTTTGACCATTATTTTTATTTGCCAAAGCTGAAATCTGAAGTTCCAATCTTTTAAGTTCCCTTAAAACATCATTTTTATCCATTTGCATCCAGAAATAGAGCTTTAGCATACTCATCATTAACATACAAGTAAACATACCTGCGCCCCACTTGATAAGTTCATTTGTGGTTTCTACATTCAAAAATTGAATTAAACAATACACTAATAGCCCAAAAAGCACAAGTACCACTACATTCATTATAATAGCTAACCAGCCCATTTTTCCCTTAAATACACCTCCAAATTTTTCAAATACATTTTGCTCTCCAAGTTCATCGTAAAATTTTGCTTCTTCTTTGGTTAAAGCCTCTTTTATTAATTTGTCTATTTTCTCAATATCATTTTTCATTGTTTCTTATTTTTTAAAATTATTTTTAATCGTTCTCTTGCATGGAACAATCTAGATTTTGCTGTTCCAACAGAAATGTCAAGTATGGCACCAATCTCTTTTAATGAATATTCTTCCAGATAAAACAGTCTTAAAACCATACGCTGATTTTCAGGCAACTCTTTAATAAGAGAAAGTAGTAGTTTTAAATCCAATTCCTTGGTGCCACTATCATCATTCACTTTGTAATCTCTGTAGTAATCTTCAATGATAACTTTATTGCGTTTTGCGCTATTTATATAATCCAAAGATTTTCGAATCACAATTTTGGTAGCCCAACTTCCAAAACTATTAGGCTCTTTTAGGGTATATATCTTACTCATTATAACTTTCCATGAATCTTGCACGATATCCTTAGAAGCTTCAATATCCATGGTATATCTATAAGAATACTTACACAACCTTAAATGATGACGATTTACCAAAATTGGAAAGGACTTTTTATTCCCCGCTTGGTATTCCAGCACTATTAAACCATCAAAAACTTTCTCGGTTGCTTTCATAATCGTTTCTATATAATAGACAGTGCATTTTAGAAAAGGTTCAAAAAAAGTGTATGTTTTTACTAATTCATTTTTACAAGTTACTTGTTCTTTATAGAAACCTATTCTTACTTTTGCCCCATGCGAAAAAAAAAAAGGCGGCAAACGTTTGAACATGTTGAAGTAATAGATGCCGGAGCAAAAGGAAAATCAGTTGCTAAAGCACCAGACGGACGTGTAATCTTCTTATCTAATGCAATCCCTGGAGATGTAGTAGATATACAAACTACAAAAAAGCGAAAAGCATATTTTGAGGGCACTGCAACTCATTTTCATAAACTATCTGAAAAGAGAACCAAAGCTGTTTGTGAGCATTTTGGAGTTTGTGGTGGTTGCAAATGGCAACATATGGATTATGAGCATCAACTTTACTACAAACAAAAGGAAGTTGAGAATAATTTAAAAAGGATCGGGGGTGTAGCACTCCCCAAAACAAAACCTATTCTAGGTTCAAAGGAAAAGTACTTCTATCGCAACAAAATGGAGTTTTCATTTTCTGATAGTAGGTGGTTAAGCCTAGAAGAACTGCAATCAGATACCATTTTCACCGATAAAAACGCACTTGGATTCCATATACCGGGAATGTGGGACAAAATCTTGGACATAAAAAAATGTCATTTACAAGCAGACCCTTCCAATGCTATACGTTTATGGGTAAAGGAGTTTTCTGAAGAAAATGGGTTTCTTTTTTTTAACCCTAGACAACAAAAAGGGTTATTGCGAACTTTAATGATTAGAACTACATCTATTGGGGAAATAATGATTGTAGTTCAGTTTTATGATGATGATAAAACCAAGAGAGAACTTTTGTTAAAGAATCTATCAGATAGATTTCCTGAAATAACTTCTTTACAATATGTAGTAAATCAAAAAGCAAACGATACTATATATAATCAAGATGTCATTTGTTTTTCTGGAAGAGATCATATTTTCGAAGAAATGGAAGGGTTACAGTTTAAAATTAATGCCAAATCCTTTTATCAAACTAACTCGGCACAAGCATACGAATTGTATAAGATTACGAGAGATTTTGCAAATCTTACAGGTAAAGAGCTAGTCTATGACCTTTACACTGGAACAGGAACCATAGCACAGTTTGTTTCAAAAAATGCAAAAAAAGTAGTTGGTATAGAATCTGTTCCTGAGGCTATTATGGATGCCAAAGCTAATGCAAAGCATAATAAAATAGACAATGTGGAATTTTTTGTTGGAGACATGAAAACTGTCTTTGATGATGATTTTATAGCAAGCCATGGCCAACCAGATGTGATTATTACGGACCCTCCACGGGATGGCATGCATAAATTAGTTGTTGAACAATTGTTAAAAGTTGCGCCAAAAGAAATCGTTTATGTAAGTTGCAATAGTGCAACGCAAGGACGTGATTTAGCCTTTTTAGATGAAAAGTATGAAGTTATTAAAGTTCAACCGGTGGATATGTTTCCACAAACTCATCACGTTGAAAATATTGTACTTTTACGCAAGCGGGCATAGTAATTTAAGTAGCTTTTATAACCTATGAAAAGAGTTCTTATTGTTTTAATAATCATGGCTGTTTTTATCAATTTTTCTTCCTGCGAAAAAGATGATATTTGCGTAGATGGAGACACTCCTTTTTTAATTATTGGTTTTTATGATGCAAGTTCTGAAGACACTACTGTTTTTAAATCCGTCCCAAACCTGCGCATACGGGCAATAGATAATGATAGTGTTTTTTCTTCTGATACATTTTCTGACCGTTCAACAGTTGCAGATTCTGTTCTAATTCCGCTTCGCTTAGATGCCTTAAACACCTCTTTTGAATTTATTATTAATTCAGCTGATGATGCCACAACAATGGAAGAAACCGGCACTTTAGATACTCTAGGTTTTAGCTATACACTGGGAGAGCAATTTGTATCAAGAGCTTGTGGCTTTGTAGCAAATTTTAATGAGTTAGATACTATTAGAACGGTAAGCTCCGAAGATTGGATACGTCGCATTACAGTACTTGAAAATACCATAACAAATAATCCTACTGCTATTCATGTTAAAATATTTCATTAGCCTCTTATTACTTTTTTTAGGGCTTGGGAGTTATGCTCAAGTAAACAAACCTGTGGACTTAAACCCCAAAGATTCTGTGGAATACAAACAGAAATATGGATTACGTGTAGGAGTAGATTTAAGCAGACCCATTTTGTCCTTTTTTGAAGATGGTTATACCGGATTAGAATTTGTGGGAGATTATAGGCTTAAGGAAAACCTTTTTATTGCAGCTGAGTTAGGTAATGAAAAAAGAACCGATACAGAAGGCGTAGGTAGCACCGCATTGTATAATTATACTACTTCTGGTAGCTATATAAAATTGGGCTTTGATCATAATACCTATGGTAATTGGTATGGTGAGCAAAACTTTGTTACTATTGGTGCGCGTTATGCTTTTAGTACGTTTAGTCAAACTTTAAATAATTACCGTATTTTCAACAGTGACCGTTTTTTTAGTGAAGATTTTTCAGATTTAGTTAATACTCCAGAAGAGTTTAGTGGGAGAAATGCCTCTTGGCTAGAATTCGTTTTAGGAATGAAAGCAGAATTATTTAAGAATATATATGCTGGAATTAGTGTTCGTTTGGCTTATTTGATAACCCAAAATGACGAAGAAAGATTTCCTAATCTATGGATACCAGGATTTAATAAAGTAACTGATGGTAGTAAATTTGGAGTGGGTTACAATTACTCTATTTCTTATTTTATCCCACTGTACAAAAAAGCAAAAAAGAAAAAAGAAGACACTAACAATTCACAACAGTAGTCCATGCTGCTAATTATATTTAGCTTTTTTACTTCCATCATATATTTCATAATTCACCAATCTAGATTCTAGTTTGCCGTTAAATACTTTTATTTTTCGGGAAGGTTTAAGGCCTACATGTTTTAATGCATCAAGATTTGCAGTAATTAACCAAGCATTTGTACCGGAGTAGTTTTGCTTTAATGCATCGCCTATTTTTGAATAAAACTCTTCAACATCAATATTAAGGCGCTCACCATAAGGTGGGTTAAAAACCATTTTTAAGTTATTTTCAGTAGGTTTTTCTGTTCTAAAAAAGTCTTTACGCTCAATAGTAATATATTCTGAAAGGTTAGCATTATCCACATTCTCTTGCGCTTTTCTAACTGCTGAAGGAGCTTTATCATAACCTATAATTCTATGATTAAACTCTCTTACTTGATTTAGTCTGGAATCTCTAATCTTTTGGTAGAGTATTTCATCAAAACTATTCCAATTCATAAAGGCAAAAGAATCCCTATTAATATTTACTGGTATGTTACATGCTATCATTGCCGCTTCAATTAAAAACGTTCCACTGCCGCACATAGGATCCAGGAAATCTGTTCTACCATCCCAGTTGCTCATTAATAAAAGTCCTGCAGCTAACACCTCATTAATTGGGGCAATATTTGTAGCTATTCGGTACCCTCTCTGATGAAGTGATGTCCCAGAGCTATCTAAGGATACTGTACAATCATTATTAAAAATATGAATATTGATTCGAATATCCGGATTACTAGTATTCACAGAAGGTCTCTGACGTTCTACATCTCTAAATTTATCCACCAATGCATCCTTAGACCTTTGAGAAACAAAAAGGGAGTTATTAAATACATCAGAATTCATAGTAGTATCAAAAGCAAAAGTCTGGCTACTTTCAAAATAATCTGACCAATCAATGTCATATAGCTGTCTATAGAGTTGTTTTTCATTAAAAACTTTAAAACTTTTTATGGGTTTGAATACTTTTAAAGCGGTTCTTAAAGAAAGATTAGCTTTATACATAAAACCAGTATCTCCTTCAAAACTTACATTCCTAACACCCTCTCTAACATTGCTTGCCCCAAGATTTCTTAACTCTTTAGCCAATAGCGGCTCAAATCCATACAAGGTTTTGGCTAACATTTTAAAATTACCTTCCATACTAAATAAAAATGTTCGCCAAAAATAGGCTAATTTTAGCCCTTATATCAACTAACTAATAAATACAAATCTTAGTGATTTATATCTTACCCATTTTTGCTGTCTTGATTAGCTATATTTTTGTTTACTGGGCTAAGCCAAAAAATCAAAAAAGTATAAAATTACTATTAGCATTCAGTGGAGCTTTTTTATTGGCGCTTACTTGTTTTGAATTATTACCTGAAGTATATCAATCTTCAAAACCTAAAATCGTTTCGTTATTTATTTTAGCTGGAATCCTGCTCCAGATTATTTTAGAATCCTTCTCAAAAGGTGCTGAACATGGTCATTTACATTTTGACATTAAAAAGAATAGTTTCCCTGTAGTATTGTTTATTAGTCTTTCTTTACACGCCCTTATCGAAGGATTGCCTATAAACGGGGAGAATAATATTATTTATGGGATTTTAATACACAAAGTACCTATAGCCATTATTCTGTCTATTTTTCTTTTAAATTCCAGTTTAAAAAGAGTGTATTCTATACTTTTTATTCTATTATTCGCTTTTATGACTCCTTTAGGTAGTCTATTAGCTATAGAATCAAATTTTATAAGTAATTATAGTATTGAACTTACCGCGTTAGCAATTGGCGTTTTTTTACATATTTCTACCGTAGTCTTGTTTGAAAGTGCCCAAGGACATGCTTTTAATCTAAGAAAATTAGTAGTAATTATTTTAGGAATAGGTTTAGCTTATTTTCTGTAAATTCTAAATTATAATGCTATAAATACACCACCAATGGGAGATAGCGCCTCCCAAAACAAATAAGTGCCAAATAAAGTGATTAAAGGGTATTTTTTTTACGGCATAAAAAAGTATGCCTACTGTATAAAAAAATCCTCCTAGGCCTAAATAAAAAAGCCCTGTTGAAGAAATATGTGTTATTAAGTAGCTATAATCAATAACTACTAACCACCCCATGATTCCATATAATACTAATGAAAATGTTTCAAATTTTCCAGTAAAAAATAGTTTTAATAGGGTTCCAAAAAAGGCAATTCCCCAAACTAAACATAATAGGAGTATTCCCTTTGAATCTTTGAGTATAGCTAAACAAACCGGAGTATATGTTCCTGCAATTAGATAATAGATACTTATATGATCTAAAATCCTTAGTTTCTTTTTTAATATAGGGTTGGTTGCTGCGTGATAAATAGTAGATGCGCTAAAAAGCAATACCAAAGAAATGCTATAAATTGTTATCTCAAATTTTAGATTATGTGCTCCTGTCTTTAATACTAAAATTCCTCCTACCATAGCTAAGATAATTCCTAATCCATGAGAATAGGTATTAAGTTTTTCCTCAAGCTGTTCTTTTGAATTCATTCTTATAATATATACAAAAAAAGCCCCTTTACGTAGTGTAAAAGGGCTTCAAAGAAGGCGGCGACCTACTCTCCCACTTGGTATAGCAGTACCATCGGCGCAAACGGGCTTAACTTCCCTGTTCGGGATGGGAAGGGGTGAACCCCGTCGCCATGGCCACCTAAATTGTAATTCAATAAACAATCTTACAGTTAACAATTTACAATTGTACGTAATTGTTTATTGCTTGTTGTCAATTGATAATTGAACATAATATCTTAACATATAGGGACGAAGTAAAAAGAAGGTACTTAAGGTATGTAGTTTTTAAATATATAACGAATAGTTAATGCTGTCCATGACAGTTTAAGAACTTCCGAGGGGCAATGCGCAAGCATACGGATAATTAGTACCGCTCGGCTACGGACATTACTGCCCTTACACCTACGGCCTATCAACGTGG